>NZ_JH594425.1:2056623-2571842 GCF_000242835.1 Sphingomonas sp. PAMC 26617 | reverse complement strand
CCCCACCCCCAACCCCTCCCCTGAAGGGGAGGGGCTTTGAGAGTAAACTACGTCAGCGCCGCGAGCACCGCATCGCCCATCTGCGCGGTCGTCAACGCACCGCCCAGATCAACCGTCCGCGCACCACCAGCGATCGCAGCCTTCACCGCATTCTCGATCCGCTCCGCCGAAGCGTCATCCGACAGCGAATGCCGCAACAGCAGCGCCGCCGACAGGATCGCCGCACACGGGTTCGCCTTGCCCTGCCCCGCAATGTCCGGCGCCGATCCGTGGATCGGCTCGTACAGCCCGCACGATCCCTGCCAGTCATTAAGCGACGCCGAGGGCAGCATGCCGATCGACCCGACGCACATGCTCGCCTGATCGGACAGGATGTCGCCGAACAGGTTGCTCGTCACGATCACGTCGAACGCGCCGGGGTTGCGCACCAGCTGCATCGCGGCATTGTCGACATACATGTGTGTCAGCTTGACCTCGGCATAGTCGCGCGCGATCTCGTTGACGATCTCGCGCCAGAGCTGCGACGTCTCGAGGACGTTCGCCTTGTCGACCGACGTCAGCTTCCGGCTGCGCCGCGCCGCCATCTCGAACCCGACGCGGACAATCCGCGCGATCTCGACCTCGTCGTAGCGCATCATGTCATGCGCCTCGCGGAGGCCAGTGTGCGTAAAGCCACGGCTCTTTTCGCCGAAATAGACGTCGCCGGTCAGCTCGCGGACGATCACCATGTCGATCGCGCGGGCGATTTCGGGGCGCAGCGCGGACGAATCCTCGAGCCCTGGCAGCATCGTCGCAGGCCGGATGTTGGCGAACAGGCCGAGTTCCTTGCGCAGGCCAAGGATCGCCTGCTCGGGCCGCACCGACCGTTCCAGCCCATCCATGTCGGGATCGCCGACCGCCCCGAACAGGATCGCGTCGGCACGATGCGCGAGGTCGAGCGTCTCGGGCGGGAGCGGATGGCTGGTCTTGCGATAGGCGGCACCGCCGACCAGGCCGTCCTCGAACGTGAGGTCGAGCCCGAGCGCCTCGAGCACGCGGCGCGCCTCGTGCGTGACTTCTGGGCCGATGCCGTCTCCGGCGAGGATTGCGATCAGTGCCATGGTCCGTCCCGATCCGTGTTTCGAAGGCGCGGCCATGCCGAGCCTTGGCGCATCACGCAACCGCCCTTTTGAGCCGATCGACCAGCCGGGCGCGTGCCTCGAGCGCGACGGCGCGCCGGTCGACCAGGATTTGCGCGCCCAGCGCTTCCCCCAGAATGCGCACCGCGGCGAGGATTTCGTGCCATTCGTTGGCATCGGGATCGGTCAGCGCGGGTGGCAGCGCGTCGTCGTCGAGGCCATAGCCGAGCTCGGCGAGCAGAAGCTGTTCGTAGCGCGCGAGCGTCAGCGCCCAGCCGCGCGCAGCGGGCGCAAGCGCAATCGTTTCGATCACCGCGTCGAGCGCGAGATAGATCCGCGGATAGGGCAAGGCCTCGGGCAATGCCGCCGCCGTCAGCGCGGTGACCCATTCGAGCGCGAGCGCGGGGAGCGGCTCGGCGTAAAGCGGCGCGCGGCTGGTGACGAGTTCGACCGTCAGGCTGGCAAGCTGGTCGTCGGTCCGCGCGCGCCATTCGCCCATGACGCGATTGGCGGGTTGCAGGATCGGCCGGATCCGGCTCGACCGCCCGCCGCGGACATAACCCGCCTGCAGGCCGTCATCCGGGGTGAGCGCACGGACGATCGCGCCATGCTCGCCATGGTGGCGGACGCCGAGGATCAGGGCTTGGGTGCGCAGGTGCATCGCGGGGGTGTAGCGCGTGGTCCGCTTCTAGGGAACGAGGGGGATTGCGTTGGGGCGGGAATGGGCGGGGCGACCATGCGTTGCGCGCCCCGCACCTCTTTGCCGCTTTAGGTTGTGCAGCGCCCACCCCTCTGCCGCTTCCCCGGCGAAGGCCGGGGTCCAGTAACGCAGGTCATGCCAGCCTCGCGCAGCGGTCGCATTCTCAGGTCTCGCTACTGGACCCCGGCCTTCGCCGGGGAAGCGAGATAGGCCTGGAAATAGCTAGGAAGCGCGCCTCACCCCACGCGCTCCGCCACCAGGTTCGACCACAATTGCTCCGCCTGCCGCCACCGCGTGCGCAGCGGATCCGGCGACAGCGGCAGGTCCGAATGCCCCGTGCGCAACACCGGCATGTCCGCGAAATGCTGTGTCGGCATCGAACCGGCCCGCTCGGCCAACTCCGCGCACAGACCGTCGAACCGCCGGACATGCACCGCGTTCGGCGCAATCCCCGATCGGTTGGCAAGCTCGAACCCGTGCGTCACGATCGTCACCGCGGCATGGTCGCGGTCGTGCGCATGGTCGAGCGCGGCGCGCATCTCGCCGAGCGACAGGGCGCAGATCTGGAAATTGCGCAGATGCCCGGGCCGCTCCTCGATCAGCGTCACCGGAACCTCGACCAGCCCGAGCCGCGCGACCGGCGATATCTGGCGGATCGGCAGGTCGATCTGGCTCGGCCACGGATGTTCGCTGCCATTGTGGCTGCTGTCATAGGCGATCCCGTGCCGCACCAGCGCGCGCAGCGTATCGTCGTTCGCCGCATAGGAGCCGGCGCGAAATGCCACCGGCCGCGGTGCCCCCGCCGCCATCAGGAGATCGATCGCGCCCGCGATCAGGTCGGATTGATCCGCCAGCGCATATTCGACCATCTGGAACCGACTGTAGCGCGCACCGCCATCGTCCGCCGCCGCGCCCGACCAATTGGGGTGGAGATGGAGCTGCACCTCCTGCCCCGCCGCGAGGATCGTCTCGACGATCCGGCGGATATGCCCGAGGCCGAACACCAGCGCAGGCATCGGATCGACGAAGAAGCACGCCTTCAACCCGAAGCGCTTCAACACTGCCAGCTTGTACGAGATGCCGACCCCGGCCGGCTCGATCGATCGCGCGAACAGCGCCTCGGCGGGCAGACGCGCGGCATGATGCCGCCACATCAGCTCGGTATCGACGGTCAGGAACACGGGAACGCTCACCCCCTGCGCCTAAGCCGCAGGGGGTGAAGATTTCGCCAATCAAGCTGTGACGAAGTGTTGCCGGGTGCGATCAGTCGCCGGTCAGGATGCGATCGACCAGCTGCTTGACCGTCGGCACGAAGCCGTTGGAATAGAACGGATCGCGCTTGAACTGATACGCGCCGTGCCCGGCGAACATCAAATTCTGCTCGACGTCGCCGCCATGCGCGATGTCCTGCAGCGTCTTCTGGATGCAGAAGCTGCGCGGATCGGCCAGACGCCCGGTAGAGTTGGTCTCGGTATCCGACCAGGACGAGAAGGCGCACTGGCTGAGACAGCCCATGCAATCCGCCTGATCCTTGCGGATTACGCCCTTGTCCTCGGGCGTCACGAAGACGAGCGTGTTGTCCGGCGTCTTGAGCGCATCGGTGAAACCCGCGCCGAACCACTCGCGCGCGCGGAGCAGATCGTTGCGCGTGACCCAGAAGTTCTTGCCCTTGACGCCGACGTCGAGCTGGAACGTGTGATCGCCCGCGCTCTGCGTCGAAAAGGCGATCTGCCGTTCCGAGCGCGCCTGCAGGTGCCGCAGGAACGGGTTGAGCACCGCGCTCGAATAGAACCCCGTCGGCGAGAAGCGATGCAACAGCACCTCGCCTTCCTGGATGTTGGTCAGCCGCGCCTTCCAGTCGTCCGGGATCGGGCTTTCCTGCGTCAGCAGCGGGCGCGTGCCGAACTGGAAGGCGATCGTGCCGAGCTCGGGATTGTCGATCCAGTCGGACCAGTCGCGCAAATACCAGACGCCGCCCGCCATCACGATCGGGACATCATCCGAGATCCCGCCCTCGCGCATCGTGTCGCGCAGCGCTTTCACGCGGGGGTAAGGGTCCTGCGGCTGCAACGGGTCTTCCGCGTTCGACAGGCCGTTATGGCCGCCGGCGAGCCACGGATCCTCATACACCACCGCCGACAGATATTCGGCAGCCTTGGAGTAGGCGCGCTTCCAGAGCGCGCGGAAGGCGCGGCCCGAGCTCACGATCGGGAGATAGCTGACCTCATAGGACGAGGCGATCTCGCTCAATTTGTACGGCATCCCCGCGCCGCAGGTGACGCCCGAGACGAGCCCCCGGGTCCGCTCGAGCACGCCGTGCAGGATCCGCTGCGCGCCGCCCATTTCCCACAAGACGTTGATGTTGATGGCACCCTTGCCGCCAGCGATGTCGAACGCCTTGCGCACCTGCTGGACAGCGCCCTCGATGGCGTAGTCGATCAGTTCCTCGTGCCGCTCGCGCCGGGTCAGCGCCTTGTACAGCTGCGGGATGATCTTGCCGTCGGGGTCGTAGCTGTCGGCGTTGACCGCCGAGACGGTCCCGATCCCGCCCGCCGCCGCCCAGGCACCCGCGCTCGCATGATTGGTCGCGGCGACGCCCTTGCCGCCCTCGACGAGCGGCCAGACGTCGCGGCCTCCATAAACGATGGGCTTCAAACCTTTGAACAAGTGAACGGCTCCCGGATTAACATACGTTCGATATACGCGTTGGACGCCCCATGCGGCAAATCGTGAATTATCCTAGTCGGTCTGGCTGCCCCAGCACGCTGGAATAAAGCGCGGCGTAGCGCGCGATCATGGTTGCCTCGTCATAGTCGGCGACGGCCTTCGCGCGGTTCTTCTCCCCCAGCCAGCCACGCTGCTCGGGCGTTGCTTCACATAGGGTCTGCAGCGAATCGCGCAAAGCCACTTCGTGGTCGCGGCGTTCGATAAAGCTGTGATTGTCGATCGTTACCATTTTCAGGATATCGCCGACCGGAGTCGCGACGATCGGCAGCGCCGCCGCCATCGCCTCGATCACCGAGATCGGGAATTGCTCGCTCTTCGACGACAGCGCGAAGATGTCGAACAGCCCGATGTAGCGATGCGGCTCGGGCAGGAAGCCGGGGAGCACCAGCTGGCTCTCCATCCCCATCCGCTCGGCGGTATCGAGGATCGCCTGCTTCTCCGGCCCCTCCCCGACGATCACGAGCCGGACGCGGCCCGACAGACCGCCGACCGCACGGACCAGCATCGGCAGGTCCTTCACCGCGCGCAGGCCCGCGAGCGTGCCGATCACGACTTCGCCGGGCTTGCGCTTGAACCCCGGGATCGCCTTGGGATCGGGCTTCCTCGCATACAGCGCAGTGTCGATCCCGTTGGCGATGCGGTGGACCCGGTCGCGCGGCTGCTTCCACGTCTTGAGCGCGATCTGCTCGAGCGTCTCGGACGGCACCACCAGCGCCTCGGCCTTGGTCAGCGCGAAGCGGCGATACAGGTTGCGCTGCGGTTTCAACCCGTCCGCCTCGTCGGCGTTGAAACCGTCCTCGTGATGGATGACCGGTGGCATTCCCTTGGACGAAACGCGCTTTGCCATCACGCCATCGATCGCGCCCCAGTTATAAGTCAGCACGAGATCGAACCGGCGCATGTACGCGGCGATCGCCTCGTAGCGCTGGACCGAGGGCCCGCCGGTCAGCGGCGGCGGGTTCTGCGCAATCTCGTAATCGATGCCGGGCGCGATCGCGGCCTGCGCGCCATAGTGCCCGTCCATGCTCGACACGATCGTGTGCCGTGCGTTCGCGCCGAACGCGTTCATCAGACGGACCGCGCGCGCCTCTTTCCCGCCGAGCGAGAAGGTCGAATGCAGGTGGAGGATGTTGACGGGGCGCATTTCCCGGAGTGCTTACCGACTCCGTCGCGCAAAACCAGCCCCATCCTCACGCCGCCACGCCACCGTTACCCCGGCGAAGGCTCGGTTGCGGTGATACGCGCCCGCACTTGCCTCAAGCGTCGTCATGCTGAACTCGTTTCAGCATCCACCGTGCAGCCGGCACGGACTGGACTTGGTCCGCGGTGGACCCTGAAACGAGTTCAGGGTGACGCTAAAGAGAGGATTTTCAAATGTCTCGCCCCCGCCGCGTTGACGACGAGGATCAGTCGAACAGCGTCTTGGGCACATGCGAGATCCGGCACGCCAGATCCGCCTCGCCGCTTGCCACCACATAATGGTCGCCTGCGTCCGCGATCCCCGTCGTGAACACGACATTGTCGATGTACATCGACTCGCGCAGCGGATCGGTCAGCGCCGGATTCGCCTCGATCAGCGGATCATGGCTCGTGCGCAGCACGCGGCTCGGATCGTTGCGGTCGAGCAGCGACCAATAGGTGCGATAGATCCCGACCACCCCCATCGGCTCGACCCCGTGCCACAGGCTCAGCCAGCCACCGCCATCCGGCCCGTCGACCAGCATCGGCGGGGTGCCGCCCCCCATCCGCGCGGTCGCCATCGTCGCGGCGTGCGGGCGAATGCCGGGGCGCTCGAACGGTTTCCAGTGCAGCGCATCGGGCGAGGTCGACAGATTGATCGACGGCCCGGCCCGCCATTCGCTCCCCGGCGGGTAGGCGAAATACAGGTCGCCGAGCGGTCGCGTCTGTGCCCAGAACTTGCCGTCGACCAGCCCTTCGAAGATCAGCATGTCCTTGTTCTGGTGATCGAGCACGATCCCCTCGAGCGTCCAGTCGAGCGCATTGTCCGAGCTGTAGAGCGTAGTCGAATGCCGCTCCGGGCTGACCGAACAGGTCGTCATCAAATAGCGCTCGCCGACCTTGCTGATCCGCGCATCCTCGACGCCGTAGCATTGGTAGGACGCACGCGGCGCGATCGCCTTGTCGTAATGCACCGCCACCACCGCAGTCCCGTCGGCGTTGAGCTCGACCGGGAGCAGCCATGACAGCGAGGTGAGCGCCATCACCTTCCACCCGCCGCCGCGCATCATGAACTTGCGCGGGTCGGCGGTGTCGACGAACTCGATCGGCCAGGCGTCGAGGCAGAAGCCGCCGTCGTGCCAGCGGATCGCGTGGATCTGCTGGTCCTTGATCGGCGTCCGCAGCGCCTCGGCGATCCGCACCATCAGCAGCAGATTGCCGTTGGCCAACCGCGTCATCCCAGGGTTGAACGCCCCGAGGACATAGGTTTCGGCATCGATCTGCCCCGCGAGCGGGGACTTGCTCAGGTCGACATCGGCGGGGGTGAAGATCAGCGCATCATGGGGGAAGGTCATTCGGACTCCTGGTTCCGCGGCGTGACGGTCTGCTGCTAAATCACCGTTCGGCGCGGCTGCGACAGGATGTACTGCACCCCGACCGCAATGTCTTCCACGCGGCGGCAGACTTTCCGCATCGATCTCAGCCTGATGCCGGTTCCGCCGGAATCCGCGCGAGCAGCCGCTCGATCGCGGCGGCCACCTCCGGTTCGTCGAGCGTCGGGGCGTGGCCGGTGTCGGCAACCGTCACGAGTTCGCCCGCGTCCAGCACCGACGCCATCCGTTCGGCCACGCTCGCCGCCAACACGTCCGACGTCGCGCCGCGCACGACCAGCGCGGGCACGGTCTTCAACCCGTCGAGCGCGCGCCACATGTCAGGCCCCGCCTCGTTCCCCGGCACGCGGAACGGCTCGGCGATCTTCATGTCGTAATCGAGCACGATCCGCCCCGCGCTGGTCAGCCGGTACAGCCGCTTCGCCATCGCCAGCCAGTCCTCGAGCTGGAAATGCGGATAGACGTCGCCATTCGCCTCCGCCACCGCGCGCGCGGCGTGGAGCCAGGTCGGCCAGCTGTTCGACTTGCCGACATAACTGCGGATCCGCGAAAGCCCCTCGGGCATGATCTCGGGGCCGACGTCGTTGAGCAGCACCCCCATCAGCGTCTCGCGCGCCGTCCCCGCGAGCAGCATCGCGACGATCCCGCCGAGCGACGTCCCGAACGCGATGTAGCGCGACACGCCCAGCTCGCCGAGCAACGCCTCGATGTCCTGCACATACGTGAGCGGGACATAGGTCATCGGGTCCTTCGCGTAACCGCTGTCGCCGCGGCCGCGCAGGTCGACCGTGATCACGCGCCATTCCGGCGACAGCCGCCGCGCGAGATCATCGTAATCGCGCGCATTGCGCGTCAGGCCCGGCAGGCACAGGATCGGGGGGCGCTCGGACGGGCCTGGATAGTCCCGATAATGCAGCCGCAATCCATCGTTGGACCACCAATATCGGTTTTCATAGGGTGGCATGGTTGCGTCCTGCGGTTGGCGCCCTCCATATCCACGCATGGACACGACCCCGCAACCCTATCGCCCCGAAACCGCGATCCTCGATCTCGGCGACGCTTTCTCTGATGCTGTCTCCGCGGCGCATTTCCCCGAAACGCACCTGCGCTTCCGCAACGATCGCGCCGCCGCGGCAGTCGGGCTGGAAACGCTCGGCGGGGCCGAATGGATCGAGCATTTCGGGCGGTTCGTGCCGCTGCCCGGCAGCCTCCCGCACCCCCTCGCGCTGCGTTACCACGGGCACCAGTTCCGCAACTATAATCCCGAAATCGGCGACGGACGCGGCTTCCTGTTCGCGCAGCTCCGCGACGGCGACGATCGGGTGATGGACCTCGCCACCAAGGGTTCTGGAACGACGCCGTGGAGCCGGTTCGGCGACGGACGCCTGACGCTGAAAGGCGGCATGCGCGAAGTGCTCGCCACCGAGATGCTCGAGGCGCTGGGCGTCAAGACCTCGCGCAGTTTCTCGCTGGTCGAGACCGGCGAGCAACTCGAGCGGAACGACGAACCCTCGCCGACCCGCGCGGCGGTTCTGGTCCGGCTGAGCCACAGCCATATCCGCATCGGCACCTTCCAGCGGCTCGCCTACAATCGCGAGGCCGAGAACATGACCAAGCTCGTCGGCTATGTCCTGCGCACGCTCTACGACGAGGAACCCGGCGACGATGCGCCCGCGCGGCTGCTCGATCTTGTCGTCGGCCGCACCGCGACGCTGGCGGCGAGCTACATGGCGGCGGGCTTCGTCCACGGCGTGCTCAACACCGATAACATCAACGTGACGGGCGAGAGCTTCGACTACGGCCCGTGGCGCTGGGCGCCGACGTGGGACCCCACCTTCACCGCCGCCTATTTCGATCACGCCGGTCTCTATGCGTTCGGGCGCCAGCCCGAGGCGATCCACTGGAACGCGATGCAACTTGCGGTCGCGCTCCGCACGATCAGCGAGGCGCAGCCGCTGATCGACATCCTCGAGACCTTCCCCGAGCGCTACCAGCGTGCAGTCTCGGACGCGATCCTGTGGCGGCTCGGCGTCGTCCCGCAGGAGCCTGTGCGCGATCGCGCGCTGGTGCAGGCGATCGAACAGGGGCTGGTGAAAAGCGGGGTCGGGATCGACCGCTTCTACTTCGATGCGTTCGGCGGCACCCTGCCCGAGGACGACGCCTTCGCCGACGCCCGCGCCGCGCTCGTCGGCTACGCGCCGCGCAAGACGCGCGACCATCCCTATTGGTCGGGCGAACCCTGTTCGATGCTGATCGACGAGGTCGAGACGGTCTGGTCCGCGATCGACGAGCGCGACGACTGGCACCCGTTCCACGCCAAGATCGCCGCGATCCGGGAAATGGGCGCGGCGCTCGCGGACTGAGCGCTGTTCGGTGAGTGGATTCCCGCACCAATCTGGGGCAAGACCGCACGATGTCGAGTAACCTGCTTTCCTACGAACCCGCCACCGGCGCCCTCCTCTGGGAGGGTGCGGTCGGCGATGCCGATGCCGAAGTCGCCGCCGCGCGCGCGGGCTGGCCAGCCTGGGCGGCGCAACCGCTAACTAACCGGATCGAGACGCTGCGCCGCGTCGCCAATGTCGTCCGCGCGCGCGCCGACGCCTTTGCCGACCTGATCGCGCGCGAGACCGGCAAGCCTTTGTGGGAAGCGCGCACCGAGGTCGAATCGGTGATCGCCAAGGTCGACATCTCCGTCACGGCCTATGCCGATCGCACCCCGCAGCGCCGGCTCGATACGCAGATGACCGGGCGGATGGCGCTGCGGCACAAGCCGCACGGCGTGCTCGCGGTGCTGGGGCCGTATAATTTCCCCGCGCATCTGCCCAACGGCCACATCGTCCCCGCTTTGCTCGCAGGCAATGCGGTCGTGTTCAAGCCGTCCGAAAAGACCCCCGCGACCGGCGCGTTCCTCGTCGACTGCTTCCGCGCGGGCGGCGTCCCCGAAGGGTGCATCCGCCTGCTGGTCGGCGGCGCGACCGAGGGCAAGGCGCTCGCCGCGCATGACGGGATCGACGGGCTGCTCTTCACCGGCTCCGCGCCGACGGGGATCGCGCTCAACCGCCAGTTCGCGACGCGGCCCGAGAAGATCCTCGCGCTCGAGATGGGTGGCAACAACCCGATCATCGTGTGGGACTCGCCCGATCTGCACGCGGCGGCGGTCATCATCGTCCAGTCCGCCTTTACCAGCGCCGGGCAGCGCTGCACCGCCGCGCGCCGGCTGATCGTCGACGAGAAACTGTACGATCCGCTGATGGACGAGGTGACCAAGCTTGTCAGCCGGATCATCGTCGACGAACCGCATGCCACCCCCGCGCCGTTCATGGGCCCGGTGATCGACAACCAGGCCGCCGATCTGCTCAGCGAAAGCTTTCTCGAACTGATGATGCGCGGCGGACGCGCGATCCGTCATCTCGAACGCCCGGTTCCCGACCGTCCGTTCCTCCGCCCAGCGCTGATCGACACGACCGACCTCAACGACCGCCCCGACATCGAACTGTTCGGCCCGATCCTCCAGGTGATCCGCAAGGCGAGCTTCGAGGATGCGATCGTCGAGGCGAACAACACGCGCTACGGCCTGTCCGCGTCGCTGCTCAGCCAGAACCCCAAGCTCTACGACCAGTTCTGGGCGAACGCGCGCGCCGGGATCGTCAACTGGAACAAGCCGACCAACGGGGCTTCCTCGGGCGCACCGTTCGGCGGGATCGGCTGGTCGGGCAACCACCGCCCGAGCGCCTATTACGCGGCAGATTACTGCGCCTATCCGGTCGTCTCGAACGAGGCCGAACAGGCGCGCGCGAGCATCGGCGTGGGGTTACGCGACGGTTGAGTTGATCCGTATCAGTGCAATAGCCGCAGCCCCAAACGGACATTATTTCGGCAACCCGGCGTTTCACCGATCGACACCACAACGGTACGTCGGAGATGCAACATGGCCCTTAAATTCGCCGGAACGATGAACGCGATCAACCGCGGACTGGATGCGACCAAGCCCACCAAGGGCGCGGATATGGTCGAGGATTGGGAAACCGCCCTGGCGGATAGCGAAGTCTCCGGGTCAAAGGGAATCCTCCGCGATCTCGCCGCGCTGCACAAGCAGCTCGAGCGCGACGAGCCCGACGCGGACCGTGTTCACGCGCTGCTCCACCGCCTCGGTGCCGCGACGACCAAGATCGCCGACAAGGCCGATGGTTCGCAGGAAAAGCTGAAGGCGCTCGGCGAGGCGCTGACCGAAGCTGGCGAGGATTCGCCGGACGAGGAAGAGGACACCGCAGCAGCCGCCGCCCCCAAGCGCGCGCGCAAGAAGGCCTGATCGTAGCCGGACCGGCGCCATCGTCGCGCCGGTCTGCTCAAAAGCCCACCGTCTCCCCCGAGACGGTGGGCTTTTCTTTGAAACCCGCCCCGAAATCGGCATGATGGCCGTTTGGTAGCGAAGGACCTGACATGCCGATTTCCGATCCTACGCGACGCATGCTGCTGGCCGGCGGTGCGGCGCTGTCGCTCCTCCCGCCCGCCCGCGCGCTGGCGCAGTCCGGCAAGGCCGACGAGGTTGTTCCGCTGTGGCCCGGCGCAATCCCCGGTGATCGCCACACCGTGATCAAGCCGAGCATCGAGGAACGCAGCCGTGACCCGCAGCATCCCGACCGCTGGGTACGAGGGGTTGCCCGCCCCACCCTCACCGTAAAGCGTGCCGCCAAGCCGAACGGCGCGGCGGTCCTGCTGATGCCCGGCGGCGGCTATGGCTTCCTGTCGTATGACAATGAAGGGCTCGAACAGGCGGCGTGGCTCAACGCGCGCGGCGTGACCGCGTTCATCCTGCAATATCGTCTTCCCGGCGAGGGATGGGACCAGCGCGCGCTGGTCCCGTTGCAGGATGCGCAACGGGCGATGCGGCTGATCCGCGCGGGCGCGGCGCGCTACGGGATCGATCGCACGCGGATCGCGGTGCTCGGCTTCTCGGCGGGCGGACATCTCGCGGGATCGCTCGCGACGCGTCATGCCGAGGCGACCTACGCCCCGGTCGATTCCGCCGACACGCAATCGGCGCGGCCCGATTATGCCGGGCTGATCTACCCGGTGGTCAGCCTGGAAGCCCCCTTCACCCACGGCGGCTCGCGCGATGCCCTGCTCGGCCCGGACGCCGCACCCGCGCTGCGCCACGCCGCCTCGGTCGAAACGCGCGTGACCGCCGACACCCCGCTGATCTTCCTCGCGCACGCAGCGGACGACGATCTGGTCCCTGTCGCCAACAGCATCGCGATGTTCTCGGCGTTGAAGGCGCAGGCGCGGCCCGCCGAACTCCATGTGTTCGAGGCGGGCGGGCATGGCTTTGGCGTGCGGCTTCCCAAGACACGCCCCGCCGCCGAATGGCCCGCGCTGTTCATGGCGTTCGGCGCGAGCAAGGGCATCTTCCCCGCCTAGGGAAAGCGCCGTCCCCCTACCCAGGACGACCACCAAGTCCCCGTTTTGACAGGAGCCTCCCCATGAAACTCGTCCGTTACGGCGCCCCCGGCGAAGAACGCCCCGGGCTGCTCGACGCCAATGGCACGCTGCGCGACCTGTCGGGCGAAATCCCCGACGTGGTCGGCGCGACGCTCGCGCCCGCGATTCTCGCCGAGCTGGCCGCGCTCGATCCCGAGGCGCTCCCCCCGGTCGAGGGCACGCCGCGCCTTGGGGCCTGCGTCGGGCAGGTCGGCAAGTTCCTGTGCATCGGCCTCAATTATTCGGACCATGCCGCCGAGACCGGCGCCACCGTCCCGCCCGAGCCGATCCTGTTCGCCAAGCATACCAGCGCGATCATCGGCCCGAACGACACCGTCCGGATCCCGCGCGGGTCGGTCAAGACCGACTGGGAGGTCGAACTTGGGATCGTCATCGGCACCGCCGCCAAATATGTCAGCGAAGCCGACGCGCCGGCGCATATCGCGGGCTATTGCGTGATCAACGACGTGTCCGAACGCGCCTATCAGCTCGAACGCCACGGAACCTGGGACAAGGGCAAGGGCTGCGACACGTTCGGCCCGGTCGGCCCGTGGCTGGTGACCCCCGACGAGGTCGGTAATCCAACGCAACTCCGGCTGTGGCTCGAGGTCAACGGCCATCGCTATCAGGACGGATCGACCGCCACGATGGTCTATCAGCCCGCGTTCCTCGTGAGCTACCTCAGCCAGTTCATGACGCTCTACCCGGGCGACATCATCTCCACCGGCACCCCGCCCGGCGTCGGCATGGGTCAGAAGCCACCGGTGTACCTGAAACCCGGCGACGTGATGACGCTTGGGGTCGAGAAGCTCGGCGAACAGCGGCAGGAGGTCGTGGCAGATTGATCCCGGCGGCTGCTCTCCACGGGAGCGGCTCCCGATGTCTTTGACAAAAACGGGACGGGATGATGCCGGCCGGCATCATCCCGTCAAACTTTCCGTTACGCGCCAGCGTCGGGCTTTTTCGTGTCCCCTGCGGCAGGCTCGGGATATTGGTCGGGCGTCACGACGCTCTGGTTCTTGACCGCCTGCCGGTCCTCGACGCTCCGCGCATCGCCCTTGTCGTCGATGGCACCGTCGGGCTTGTTGGGTTGCTCGGTCATGGAAGGTCTCCTCGCTTGGGGTGGTCCATGGTCTAACGCGCCATCGGCGGATGCGTTCAGCCAGTGCCGCCGTCCCTCCCGACGCAAAAAGGGCGGCCGTCGGAAACGGCCGCCCCTTTCGGTATGCGTTCAGGTTGTGACGCGACAGGTCAGAACTTGAAGTTCGCCCCTGCGCGGAAGCTCCGCCCGATCAGGCCCGGCGTGTGCCAGCTGGTCAGATAGTTGGGCGAGCTGGTGTAGCCCGCCGGTGCCACCGGCGCGCGCGCGTCGAGGAAGTTGCCGACGTTCAGGAAAACCTGGAACTTGTCGTTCACCGCCACCGTCGCGTTCAGGTCGACGTAGATGAAGCTGTGGACATAGCAGAACTTGTCCGAGCCATCCGCCGCCTTGTACAGCGCCGCCGCGCAGGACGTGTCGAGCGTGCCTTCGTCCGCCGCGACTTCCTTGATCCGGCTGACGTAATAGGCCGTCGCGGTCAGCGAGACCTTGTCGAGCGCGATCGTGTTCTGCCAGTTGCCGCGCAGGCGCGGCGTCCCGTTGCCCGACGACAGTTCCTGCGGCCCGAGCGTGCCCGCATATTTCTGCACCGTGCCATTGGCGAGATGCAGGTCATATTGGAACGTGTCGGTCACTTCGACACGCGAGGTGAAGCGGATCGCGGACGTGATCGGCAGCGAGACGTTCGCCGCGAGATCAATGCCCGAGATGATCGAGTAGTTCGCGTTCACGAACGGCGTGTTGTAGATCAGCAGACGCGGCAGGGCGTTGGGATTCGACGGATCGGCCGCGTCGACGACGTTGCACGAATAGCCCGGCCCCGTTGCCGCCAGTGCCGCACACCCCGCGGCCTGCGCTGCTGCCGCCGAGGCAAAGGTCTGCCCGGCAACCGAATAATAATTGGTGCGCGCCTGCCCGCCGAGTGGCCCGCTGACGATCAGGTCCGACTTCTTGATGTTGAAATAGTCGGCGGTGAAGGTCAGCCAGCGCTTCGGCTGGAAGATCGCCCCGGCGGTGAAGCTGCGCGACCGCTCGGGCTTGAGGTTCGGATTACCCGTTGCGCCGCTGCCGAGCTGGTAGGGCGTCGAATAGGTCGGGTTGGACGCATGCGCCGCGATGAACGCGGCGTTCGGGGTATAGTTGGAGAAGCCCGCGTAGGAGCTGCGCGCATTGTTCTCGGCGAACGTCGGTGCCCGGAACCCCTGCGAATAGGTACCACGCAGCGAAAAGCCCTGGACTGGCGTGAACTTCACCCCGACCTTGGGCGAGAAGTGGTTGAACCCCTCCGAATAGTGATCGTACCGCCCCGACACGTTGACATCGAGCTGGTCGAGGATCGGCGCGTCGACTTCGAAATAGCCAGCCGTCACCGAATGCTGCCCGAACGCCGCCGAGGTGTTGAGCCCGTTGACGTCGAGATTCGGGTTGCGGCTGTTGTTGGTCAGCGATTCCCGGCGGAACTGCCCGCCGACCGCGACCTTCGCGTCACCACCCGGCAGCGCGAACAGCGTGCGGCTGAGCGATGCATCGACGGTCGCGATCCACGAATTGGACGCGGTGTTGATCGCCGGGGCGATCGCGTTGCGGACCGCGTTCGAATTCAGGCTCGGGTTGACGAAGTTGTACGAGCCCGTGTTAATCGCGGTGATCAGCGCGGCATTGTTGGTGTAGCCGAAGTCGGTGAGGTTCAGATTGTCGCGCGCATACACGCCATCGACCTTCCACGCCCAGCTGTCGCCGAAGCTGCCCTTGAGCCCCGCCGTCCCGCGGAACACCTCGTTGACGCGCGAGCTGCCCGAGCGGAGATCGCCGAACAGATAATAGATCCGCGCCGCGCCATTTGCCGGGTCGTTGGCGTAAGCCGCTGCATAGGGGTTGTTCGGGTTGAGGCGACGGTCGCCGGCAACCGCGCAATTGATTCCGGCGCTGCAGACATAGACCGGCAGCACGATGCCCGGGTTGCTCGTCGCCAGCGTCGGCGAGGCACCGAACGGCTGGGTCTGACGAATGGCGACCGGCGGCGAGATGATGTCGACGCGGTCATGCGAGTAGCTGCCCGTGACATAGCCCTCGATCGAATCGCTCAGGCGAACGCTCAGTCGCGCCGTAAAGCCATACCGTTCCTGCAGCGGCAGGACCTGGCGATACTCGTCCGACGTATTGTGCTTGCACGCGGTGCCGACCTGCGTTGCGCTGTTCACCGTGAACGTGCCGCGTGCGCAGTCGGTCAGCGGCGTGAGGGTCTGGAAGACCGCTGGAGTCGTCGCATTGGCGACCGAACCTGCGCGCGGATCGTTGAGGTTGGTCTGCGTCACGCGAGTGACGATCGCGTCGGTCGAGGCGGTGGTCAGCGAATCGTCGCCGCGGTCGTTGTCCTTGCCGCCGATCGGGGTCAGGTCGAGCGTGTTGAACGGGAAGCCGCGCGAGCTGTTGCTGATCCGCCCGTTGCGCTCATATTCGCCCGTCGCATAGAGGTTGAACCCTTGCGCCGCGTAATCGCCATAGCCCGCGACCAGATGCGCGCGATACTTTTCGCCGTCGCCCTTCTGCGTCGCGCCGCCTTCGACACCGCCTTCGATTCCCTGGATATGCTTGCGCGTGACGATGTTGACGACACCGCCGATCGCATCCGCTCCGTACAGCGACGATGCGCCGTCCTTGAGCACCTGAATGCTCTCGATGCTGCTGATCGGGATGCTGTTGAGGTCGACATAGGCGTTATGGCCATCGTCGTTGAGCGGGAAATTGGTCGAGCGCAGCCCGTCGATCACGACGACCGTCGACGAGACGCCCGCGCCGCGCAGCGACACCGCAGTGCCGCCCGCCGAGAAGCCGCCCTGGAAGCCGTTGCCGATCGACCCGGCACCATCCGCCGAGATCGAGCGGACCGCGTCCGAAATATTGGTGATGCCGGCTTTCTGGAGCGTGTCCGCGGTCAGCACGGTGACGGGGGAATATTCGGTCGTCGCGCCACGGAACAGGGTTCCCGTGACGACGATGTCCTTGTCCGCTTCGGCGGGAGCAGTCGGGGCGGAAGCCGTCGGGGCGGGATCAGTCGGGATCGGCGCGGTCGGGGCAGGATCCGCCGGCAGCGTCTCCGCGGTCTGTGCGAATACTGGGGTCGACGAGACAGCGATCAGAAGTGCAAGTGGCGCGGACGCAGAACGAAGACGCGCCAGGGCGCGTTGATGCGTAGACTTCATGTAAAGATTTCCCTCCATTGCGCACCAGACCGGCGCAACACTTGTTCGCGACCTTGGACCCCCTGTCCCGCCGCAACAAAAGGAAACTGTAGACTCATCGAACTATTGTAAAGCCGCCCAAATCAATCTTTCCGGAGTGTGTCTGATTTGCAACACCAACACACTGCCGAACGAAAGCGTCTCGATTCTCAAGATCGACGGCGAACGCACTCGTCCTGCTCCCTTTAATCGAAGGGTAAAGCAGCGTACGGCCGTCTTCCCGGTCCCCTGGACTCAACTGGGAATGACCGGTCGGGAAAGGAATTCAGAAGAAAAGGTCGTGGCGGAGGACTACAGCTTAGGCCACCACCGCCTTGCGCAGCACCCGCGAGAGTTGCTCGACCGAATAGGGCTTGTGGAGCAGCTTGAAGCCATGCGTGCCGTTCTGCGCGAGCACGTTGCTATACCCCGACGTCAGCACGACCGGCAGCCCGGGATAGCGGTGGCGGATCGCCTCCCCCAGTTCGATCCCGTTCATGCCGGGCATCACCACGTCCGAGAAGACGATCCCGAACCGCGCCGCGTCGGCCTCCAGCTCGGCCAGCGCTTCCTGCGCGTTGGTCGCCCAGACCGTGACATAGCCGAGTTCCGCCAGCGACTGGGTGGTGAACGTCCCCACTTCCTTATTGTCCTCGACCACCAGCACACACGTGCCGTGGCCGTCCTCGAGCTCCTCGGTCGGCGCGTCGTCGCCCGCCACCGCACCCTGATCGACCGCCGGAAGATAGAGCGTGAAGGTCGTTCCCCGACCGACGGCGCTCTCGACGGTGATGTCGCCGCCGGACTGTTTCGCGAAACCGAACACCTGGCTCAGCCCGAGCCCGGTCCCCTCGCCCACCCCCTTGGTGGTGAAGAACGGCTCGAAGATCCGCTCGAGCTGGTCGGGTTCGATCCCGGCGCCCGTATCGGTCATCGCGATCGCGACATAGCGGCCGGCGACCCGGGGGTGCGCCCGCACCGCAGGGATCGCGGTCGCCGGGCGCACGACGATGTCGATCCGCCCCGCCCCGCCCATCGCATCGCGCGCGTTGACCGCCATGTTGACGAGCGCAGTGTCGAGCTGGCTCGGGTCGACGTTGGTGAAGCACGCGCTTTCGGGCACGTCGATCCCGATGACGATCCGCGATCCGGTCAGCGTGCCCAGCATGTCGGCGATGATTCGCAGGCTTTGCCCGACATCGATGATCTCGGGCTTGAGCGCCTGACGCCGCGCAAAGGCGAGCAACTGGCCGGTCAGCTTCGCCGCGCGATCGGCGGTGTCCGAAATCGCGTCGATATAGCGCTCGCGCCGTTCGGCACTCAGATCGGGGCGCTTGAGCAGATCGGTCGCCGAGCGGATGACCGTCAGCAGATTGTTGAAATCATGCGCGACGCCCCCGGTGAGCTGACCGACCGCTTCCATCTTCTGCGACTGGCGCAGCGCATCCTCCGCGGTCTGCAACTGGCTCGTCCGCGCGACGATCTGCTGTTCGAGCGAGGCGGCGAGCAACGCCAGCTCCTGCTCCGCGCGCCGCCGCACCATCGCGATCCGGGTCCGCTCGGCGACTTCGCGGACGAACGCGACCTCGTCCGCAGGCCAGCGCCGCCGGGTCGCATGGTTGAGATACAGCAAGGCGACCAGCCCACCGTGTTCGGTCAGCGGCATGTTGATGAACGCGCGCGCGCTGATCGCCTCGAGCACGTCCGCGGTATCGGCAGTCCGCGGGTCGAGCCGCGCATCCTCGACGACCGCGGTCTCGCCGCGCTTGAGATCGTCGATATACGACCCGTGTTCGCGGAAATGGAGCACGCCCGCGATCGTGGCGATCCCCGGCCCATTCCAGTCCCGCGCGATGCTGATCGTCTCGGCCTGCGTGTCCACCTCGCCGAACCCCACCCGGCTGACGTCGAGCGTGCGGCCGATGATCCGCGCCGCCTCGAACGCGATGTCGTCGGGCTGTTCGGTATCGCGGAACACATCGCCAAGCTCGACCAGCGCGGACCGCATCAGCTCGCTCCGGCGCTGCTCGGTGATATCGGTCGAGACGCCGGCGATCCGCAGCGCCTGCCCGTCCGCGTTGTAGAAGGGCTGGCCGCGCGATCCGATCCAGCGCAATTCGCCGTCCGGGCGCTGGATGCGATAGATCACCTCGTAATCGGTCCCCTCCGCGACGCAGCGCTGGACTTCCGCGGTGCTTTTCGTGCGGTCGTCGGGGTGGATCGCGGCGAGTCGGTCCTCATAGCTGAACGGCTGGTCGACCGGACGCCCGAAGATCTCCTTGCAGGTTTCCGACGCGGTCAGTCGCTTGGTCGCGATCTCGAGACTCCACGTCCCGAACCGCGCCGCCTTGAGCGTGAAGGCGAGCTCGCGCTCATGCTCCTCCTGCATCCGCAACCGATCGGTCAGCTCGGCCATCAGCGAGGCGTTGCTCGCCTCGAGGCCATCGAGCCGCTCGCGCTCGATCGTGACATCGACCTGGCTCGCGAAATAATAGGCGAGCACCCCTTCGGTGTCATAGACCGGCGCCATCAGCAGCCGGTTCCAGAACGTGTCGCCATTCTTGCGATAGTTGAGGATGTCGATCTCGAGCGGCTCGACCCGCTCGCACGCGGCGCGAAGCCGCGCGACCGTCGCCGGGTCGGTGTCCGCCCCCTGCAGGAACCGACAATTCCGCCCGAGAATTTCTTCGCGAGTATAGCCGGTCAACCGGCAGAAGGCGTTGTTGGTAAAGACGATCGGATTGTCGGGCAGGCGCGGATTGGTGATGATCATCGGCATCCGCGTCGCGCGCACTGCCGCAACGAACGGGTCGGTGCCGGCGTCCTGGCCGAGCACTTCGGCGGCGATGCGTTCGGCGTCCGCCGTCAATCTGCTCGTGTCCGACGCCGGACGGGAAGTCGTATGAGTCAAAACCGCCTACTCGGGAGAACTACAGCCGATTCGAGACTTAGGCATTCGTCCCCCGCCCCGCAACGCCAGCGTGCGGCCGCCCTGCGGAACTCGACCGAACCTGGCCCCGAGGCCAGGCTCCATGCTCAGCGATAGCGCCCCATCGTGACCTTGAGGACTTGCGGGCGGCCGACGAAATTCAGGCCATAATCGGTCTGGTCGCCGTTCCACACCCGGCGCATCACCCAGCGCCCCTTGTCGAACCGCCCCTCCTCGACCCGCACCATGACCCCGTTCGATCCGGTGCCGGGCGCCCCCGCAAAGGAGACGCGGACATGGTCGCCCATCACGAGGAATTCGTTCGCCGACAATTGCGCGACCGCGACCCCGCCGACGGGCTCCTTGCCCCATGGTGCCTGATCGCTCTTGAGCCAGGCCCAGTCCTTCATCCCGAACTGCCACTCGCCCCAGGCGGCGGTGATCGACCAGTCCCCCATGCGCGTCGACTGGACCGCGCCGTCGTCGGGCTTGGCCGCGCCCCACGTCGGCTTTTCGAACGCGATCCGCGCCCAGTCGCGCATCATCGAACCGACCGCCGCATAGGGCAGCGCGAACGCGCCCAGCGTGGCGGGCGACAGGTCGAGCGCACCGAGCGGGTAATTGGCGTAGCCGGTATCATCCATGCCGAACGGCGAGAAGCCGATCGCGCCGCGCCCGATCGTCGGCCAGAAGAAGCGCGCGAAATCGCGGGTATTGCCCATTTCGGGGACCATCAGCGCATTGTCTGGGCGGGCATATCGGTCGAGATACTTGATCACATTGGCGCTGGTCTTGTCGTAGATGTCGGGTGCCTGGAAATCGATCGCGGGGGCTGCCGCCTTCCAGATGTCGAGCACGTCCTGCTGCGGGCCGCCGCTCGCCACGCCATAGGGGTCGGGCACGTTGGACGGCCCCGAGAGCGAGGCGTTGACGTACATCGGCAACGGTTTGACCGCCTTGCCCGCCGCCGCGATCGCGTTGACATAGCTGCCGACGTACCAGGTGTTGAAGGCACGATCGGCCTGCGCGCCGAACGCCGCACTCCAGGTGCCGGTCTTGTGCACGCGCTGTGCCAGCGCGGGCGGGATCGGCTTGGCGAACAGCGCATTGCCGGTGGGCGAGAAATCGCGCGGGTTCTTGTAGCTGCCGGTCTCATTCTCGACCTGCACCATGATGACGGTATTCTGCGGGTCGTGATCGCGCAGATAGGTCATCACTTGAACGAACGCGCGCTTGTCCGCCGCGAGCGTCGCCGTGCCGTGCGCGCTGAGCACGCCGTGATCCGTGCCGTCCTTCGTTTTCATCCGGGGAAAGCGGCGGTTGTCGAGCTTGACCCAGTCGGGCGTGTACGAAAACGACGTGTTCTTCCACGTGCCGAACCAGAGCAGGACGACGCGCTTGTCATGGCTGCGCGCCTGGTCGAGCAGGGTCTGCAGGAAGCTGAAATCGAACGTCCCCTCCTTGGGTTCGACCTGCTCCCACGCGATCGGCACCTCGACCGTGTTGGCGCCGATCCGGTCGAGCACCGACCATGCGGTCGCCAGCGGCTCGGCATAGTTGCTCGAATTGTTGACCTGTGCGCCGAGCATGAAGAAGGGCGCGCCATCGACGATCAGCGCATGCCGGCCGTTGCGCGTCTCGATCCGCGGGACCTCGTGCGACGCCTGCGCAGATGCCGCCGAAGCGCCGGCCAGAAGGAAACCCGCCGAAAGCGCGGAAGCCATCATGGCGCGACGGTTGCGCGCGGTGCGCCCGAGGGGAAAGCTGCTCATCTGGGTTCTCCACGTATCTTGAAAGGCAGTCGGAATGGGCTGGCTCACCCGCGGGTGGCCGGATCGAGCGTCATCAGCACGACGTCGTTGGTGTCGAGCGGCACCGTCGCGGCGTAGCGTCCGGTGGCGTCGATTCGCACGACCCGGTCCTGCTCGGGCTTGTCCTGCGTCTGCGCCTGGAGCCGTGCGACTTGCGCGGCGGTCAGGGCGTTCGGTAGCCCCATGTCGATATCGGCCGAATAGGCGTCGTTGTGGCGATAGCCGGTGCGATAGGTCCGTAGCCGATACCGACCGGGCGCGAGGCCCGCGAACCGCACCGCGGCGGGTGCCTGTCGCGTGCTCGGCACCAGCTTGGTGTAGAACGGGCGGTTGCTGACCTTCTGGTCGGGCTGATGCCAGTCCCACACGACCACGCTGGTCCGCCGCCCCTCGGTTGCCGCCCAGCTGTTGGCGTCGACGGTCGGCACGGCCTTGCCGCGGAGCGCGTTCAGATATTTGTACGCGAACCACGCAGGCTTGCGGATGCCCTGCGGGTTCATCAGCCCGAAGCCGCCCTGAAACGGTGCGGTCGGCGGGCCCGGCTCCTCGAACAGGTCGCTATAGGTCCAGTAGCTCATGCCCTGGACGATGCCCTGCACCGCCTTCAGCTTGCTGAGGATATAGGGCGCGCTGACATAGCTGTCGTGCACCGGGTCGCGCGGCGTGTAGCTGGTGCTCCATTCGGTGAAATAGAGCGGCAGCCTGGGGAATTTCGACGCCGCGATCTCGGCGCGCACCTTGCGCGCGTCGGCGATGATCGCATCGGGCGCGGGGGACAGCTTGGTGTCGCTCTTGCCCTGCTCGTCGAGGAAGCCGCCTTCGACACCGTAGGTGTGCGTGGTGACGAAATCGACCGGCGCGCCGCTCTTGGCGACATGATCGAGAAATTCCGGCACCCACGCCGCACCGGCGGTCGACGGGCCGCCGACGCGCAGCGCCGGATCGACCGTTTTCAGCGCGCGCGCGGTCACGTCGTACAGTTCGAAATAGGCCGGCTTGTCCGCCTTTTCCCAGAAGCCGTCGAGGTTGGGTTCGTTCCACACCTCGAAATACCAGCTCCGCACCTCGGCCGCGCCATAGCGCTGCTGCAAATGGCGCGCGAACGCATCGATCAGCGCCGCCCAGCCGTCGAGCCGTGGATGCGAGGTGTTGCCCTTCCAGTAGAAGATCGAGAGGTCCGAGGTCTTAAGCGCCTGCGGGGTGAAGCCGAGCTCGACGAACGGCTTGATGTGCCGCCGCAGCATGGCGTCATACAGTCGGTCGATCCCGGTCCAGTCGTAGACGGTGCGCCCGTTCTCGACGCGGACGGTCTTGAGCACGTCATGGAAGATCGCGTGGAAGCGGAGATAGCGGAAGCCGAGTTCGTCGGTCGCGGTCTTGAGCTGCGCCTGGCTGTCGGCGCGGATCAGCGTGCCCGGATAGTCGGAGCCGACCGACAGATCGTAGAAGCGGTCGACCGGTCGCTGCGCCTGCCCGACATCGACCATGACCACCCGCTCGGGCGCTGCGACCACGGGATACGCGATCATCGTCGCTGCGGCGATTGCGCCACGCGACCCCAAAGCGATCCAACGCATCGTATCCACTCCCGAAAGTCTGCTGCCTGAGGAGCGTCACTTGCACGAAAGAGAATTCTATTGCACCAGTGAAACCAGCCCGCGGGAGAGAAAGATGACGACCTTCAGCAAGCGTGAGATCCTGAGCGGCCCGCTTGCCGCGCTCGGCGTCGGGGCGCTGGTCCGCGCCGCGCCCGCGATTGCGGCGGGCGCGCTCCCCCGCGGTCGGTTCGATTCGACGCAGGAGTCGCTGTCCACCTACACCCCGCCCGAATGGTTCAAGGACGCCAAGTTCGGCATCTGGGCGCATTGGGGCCCGCAGGCCGTGCCCGCGCGCGGCGACTGGTACGCGCGCTGGATGTACGTCCCCGGCCACCCGCATTACGACCATCATCTCAAGACCTACGGCCACCCGTCGGAGCGGGGCTATAAGGACATCATCCCGCTGTGGACGGCGGAGCGCTGGGAGCCCGAGGTGCTGATGGCGCGCTATGCCAAGGCGGGCGCGAAATACTTCGTGTCGATGGGCGTCCACCACGACAATTTCGACCTGTGGAACTCGAAGCACAACCGCTGGAACGCGGTCGCAATGGGCCCGAAGCGCGACGTGGTCGGCACGTGGAAGACCGCGGCCAAACGCCACGGCCTGCGCTTCGGCGTCTCCGAACATCTCGGCGCGAGCCATAACTGGTGGTATCCCAATCACGGCTACGACCAGTTCTGGCCGAAGCTCGGCATCCCCTATGACGGTGCCAATCCGGCCTATGCCGATCTCTATCACGACAACCGGACCGAGCCGTTCATCGATACCAAGGCGAGCTGGTACACCACCAACCCGGCCTATCATCAGCTGTGGCTGAAGCGAATCCGCGATCTGGTCGACGGCTATCAGCCCGACCTGCTCTACTCGGACGGCGGGCTGCCGTTCGGCGAAGTCGGTCGCAGCCTGGTCGCGCACCTGTACAACAGCAGCATCGCGCGTAGTGGGCGGCTCGAGGCGGTCTACAATTGCAAGGATTCCGGCACCGGCGAGTTCTTCAAGGAAGGCATGGTGCAGGACGTCGAGCGCGGCGTGCTCAAGGGCATCAACCCGCTCCCCTGGCAGACCGACACGTCGAACGGCGACTGGTTCCACAACGCGAACGAGACGTACAAGACGTCGAACCAGATCGTGACGATGCTTGCCGACATCGTCAGCAAGAACGGCAACATGCTGCTCAACGTCGTGCTGCGCGGCGACGGCTCGCTGCCGCCCGAATCCGACACCCTGCTGACCGACCTCGCCGCCTGGATGGCGGTCAATGGCGAGGCGATCCACGGCACGCGCCCGTGGACGCAATATGGCGAGGGGCCGACCGAGGCGGTCGAGGGCATGTTCAAGGAAAAGGCCGATTACACGCCGCGCGACATCCGCTTCACGACCAAGGGCAAGACGCTGTACGCAATCACGCTCGGCGAGCCGCGCGGCGTGACCGAGATCGCCGCCTTGCGTAGCGGCGCCCCGCAGGCGCGCGGTCGCGTGGTCGGGGTCGACCTGCTCGGTGCCGGACCGGTACGGTTCCGCCAGACCGCCACGGCGCTGTCGATCGACGTCCCCGCGCGCCTGCCGACGCGGCATGCCAGCGTGTTCCGCATCCATCAGGCCTGACGCCCGCCGCGCCACCCCGATCCGCGTTTTAAAGGACTTACCATGTATCGTCGTCCCACCCGCCTCGCCGGCGTTGCGCTCGCGCTCGCGCTGGCGTGCGGCATCGCCCCGACCGCGATCGCGCCCGAGGCGCGCGCACAGGGTGCAGTCGGCCATCCCGGCTGGCCCGGCAAGGGCGAGCTGTTCGTCGGCACCTGCTATCAGCCGATCGACCGCAGCCCCGCGCAGATCCGCGCCGATATCGCGATCATGAAGGCAGCGGGCATGACGATGGTGCGGATGGGCGACCTGTCGTGGGATTCGTTCGAGCCCGAGGAAGGCCGCTTCGATTTCAAATGGTTCGACGACGTCATCGCGCAGATGCACGCCGCGGGCATCCGCGTGATCGTCGACATCCCGGGGCAGCCCGCGCCGATCTGGCTGCACAAGAAATATCCCGGGGTCGACATCGTCAACCAGGATGGCGCGCGGATCAACGCCGCGAGCCGCTATTGGGACAATATCAGCGACCCCGACTATCGCCGCCTCGCCGCGCGCCTCGCGCAGAAGATGATGGAGCGGTACGCGCACAATCCGGCGGTGATCGCGCTCGGCTATGACAATGAGATCGGCAACGGGCACATGTCCTATTCGCCCGCCGATCGGACTCGCTTCGTTGCGTGGCTCAAGCGCCGCTACGGGACGATCGAGGCGCTCAACACGGCGTGGGCGACGCAGCGCTGGTCGCGCCGGATCAACACCTGGGATCAGGTCGACCTGCCCTATGAACGCGGCCCGGGCCCGAACGAGCGGTATCTCGACCTGCACCGCTACTGGTCGGACGACACGGTCGGCGCGCTTCAGGAGTTGGAGGCCGTGCGCAAGCAATACGCCCCCAACCTGCCGGTCGCGTCCAATTTCTGGCCGAACGCGGGGTCGAAGGGCTTCGATTATCTTCGCAACTGGGACAAGATCTCGACCTATGGTGCCCAAGGGTTTTACCCGGGCGACCCGCTCGGCGCGGCGTTCGACGTGATGTCGAACCGGGCGGGACACGACACGCCGGTGTGGTTCAACGAATTCACCGCCGGCGGCGGCGGCTATTACGGCACGCCCGGCCGCTCGCGCATGTGGGCCTATTTCGGGCTGCTCTATTACACGCAGAGCTTCCTCGCCTGGACTTTCAATTCGCACAGCGGCGGCGAGGAACAGGCGCTGTTCGGGCTGGTCGACCATGACGGTCGGCCATCGTGGAAGGTCGACGAATTCGCGCAGATCGCGCGGGAGATGAAGACGCTCAAGACGCTCGGCTTCCCGCGCTACGATCCGCCGCAGGTCGCGGTGAACTTCTCGTACCAGAGCTACTGGCTGACCAACCCGCCCCCCGGCCCCAATACGATGCAGGAATATTTCAAGGGCGATTACAGCAAGTTCGGACAGGCAGCCTATCGCCCGATGTTCGAGGACAATATCGATACCGCGGTGATCGACTTCGGCCACGACTCGCTCGCGAAATACAAGCTCGCGATCCTGCCAAGCGCCTATGTGATGGACGCGCCGACCGCGGCGGCAGTCCGCAAATATGTCGCGGACGGCGGCACCGTCATCATGACCGGCTATTCGGCCAAGGTCGACGAGACGGGCAAATGGTTCGAGACGCCCCTGCCCGGTCGGCTCGGCGACGTGTTCGGCGTGCGCACCAACGCCTTCTATCGCGCCGAGCAGCCGCTCAAGGTGACCTTCAACGGCGCGACGCTGACCGGCAGCGACCCCTATTACGAGATCCTCGAACCGAGCACCGCGACGCCGCTCGCGACCTTCGCCGATACGCCGCTAAAAAGCGCCGCGATCACGATCAACCATTACGGCAAAGGCCAGGCGATCTACGTCGCGACCGCGCCGCAGTCCGAACTGCTCGGTCCGCTGGTGCGGTCGCTCTATCCGTCGCTCGGCATCAAGCCCGGGCCGAAGACGCCCGCCGGCGTGGTCGCGCGCGTGGTCGAGGGGCGGACGCTGTACGTCAACACGACGCAGGCGCCGGTCAGCGTCTCGTTCGGCGGCACCAGGCGCGGATTGCTGTCGAACAAGGCGTATTCAGGCACACTCCCGCTCGCGCCCTATGGCGTCGAGGTCGTCCAGTAGCGCGCGCGGGCGCGCCGGCCTTACAGGCCGTAGAAGGCGATTGCGGCACCCCCGAACAGCTGGTCGAGATCGGCACATGCGCGGGCGGCGAGGTGGCGTGCGTCGTCGTGCCAGCGGCGCCAGTCGTCACCCGACAGGCGGACGACCGGCCAGTCGCTCCCCCACATCAGCCGCGCGCCGAACGTTTCGACGAGATGCGCGACATAGGGCATCAATGCTTCGGCTGGCTGGCCCGCCGCCTGCTCGGTCCGCAGGCCCGACAGCTTGCACGACAGGCCCAGCCCGCCGAGCGCCGCGATATCGTCGCGCCACGGGTCGAGCGCCATCCGCGCGGCGTCGGGCTTGGCGGCATGGTCGATCACGATCGGCAAGTCGGGCCAGCGCGCGGCGAACCGCGCGAGCATCGGAAGGTGCCGCGGCTGGACCAGCGCATCGAGGCGCAAACCTTCCGCCTGCATTGCTTCGAGCGCGGGCGTCAGCGCGTCCTGCAACAGCCAGTCGGGATCGGGGATCGCCTGCAGCATCGGGCGCAGCCCGCGCAGCTTGGGGTGCCGCGCGAGCGCAGCGATGCGCACGGGCGCATCGGGCTGCAACAGGTCGACCCAGCCGACCACCGCGCGCACCAGCGGCGTGCGCGCCGCCAGCGTGAGCATCCAGTCGGTATCGCGGTCGGTCGGCTGCGATTGCACGAGCACCGTCCCGTCGAGCGCTACCCCGGCGCTGGCGTTCCGCAACGCATCGGGACCGAAATCGCAGTGGATCGCGCCTTCCGCGGCGGTCGGCCATATGTGTCCCGGCGTGGCAAGCGACCAGAAATGCTGATGCGCGTCGATCAGGGGCACGACGGTTGATCAGCCAGCGCGTAGATCCGCTCTGCCTCGACCCATTTCTGCCCGTCGCGCGCAAAGGGAAGCGGCCGCTGGAAACGGTCCATCAGCGTTTCCCACGCCTGCACGTCCGGGTCGGCGCCGTCGCGCGCCGCCTTGGCGGCGGGGTCGAACTCGGGCGTGGTCTCCATCAGCATCACCAGCCGGTCGCCGACGTGCCAGATCTCCAGCGCGGTGATCCCCTCTGCCCGGATCGCGCGCGAGACCGCCGCGGGCGGGCCGCCCGGGCGATGCCAATGACGGTACGCGGCAATCGCGGCGGGATCGTCTTGCAGGTCGAGGAGGAGGACGTGGCGCGTCCGGGTCATAGGCTCACCTCTTCATGCGCAACCCCGGCGGATCGCGCCGGGATCACCAATTGCCACCGCCGGCTCTTTCCTGCGGCAGATGCCGCCGGTATGCCCGGGCCTATACAGAGAGGACCCACGTGACGCGAACCGGACCGAAAGGCGTATATGCCGCGCCAGCGCTCGAGAAGGCGTTCGAGATCATCGAACTGCTCGCCGACTATCCGGACGGCGCGCTCGTCAGCGAAATGGCGGCCAGCCTCGGCCGCTCGGTCGGCGAATTGTTCCGCATCGTGATCGTGATGGAACGGCTCGGCTATCTGCGCAAATCGGCGAACACCGATCGCTACACCGTGTCGTACAAGCTGCTCGAAACCGCCTATCGCGCCACGCCCGCGCAGAACCTGGTGCGGGCCGCGCTGCCGCAGATGCAGGGCCTCGCGCTCGCCGCCGGGCAATCGTGCCATCTGGTGGTGGCGAGCGAGGATCACGGGCTGGTCATCGCTTGCGAACAGCAACCCGGCGTCCGAGGTTTCTCGCTGCGCGTCGGGGCGCGGATCGACATCGTCACCAGCTGTTCGGGGCAGGTCCTGCTTGCCTATGCCGCGCCTCGCCGGCGCGAACAGATCCTCGATGCCGTCGTCGCGCAGCGCGCGGACCCGATCGACCGCGCGCATCTGGCGAAGCGCTTCGCAACGATCCGCGCGGCGGGGCATGACAGCCGGCAAAGCCCGGTCACCTACGGCGTGACCGACATCAGCTTTCCGATCTTCGGCTTCGACGGACGCGCGATCGCGGCGCTGACGATTCCGTTTCTCGACCTCATCGACGGCTCGCAGAAGGTCGGGCTGGAGGCGGCGCGCGAGTTGCTCCGCGCGACGACCGCGGCGATCTCCGATACGCTCGGCTATCCGGGCGCGCCGTCGGACGTCTGATCGCGTCCCCGACGTCGCGTCGCCGGATCGGACCGGTCGCGCCACGCCGCTAAAAATATGCGATCGCCTTCAGGACATGATCCGCCTCGGCCATCAGTTGCGGCAGGCGCGTGGGCATGTCTTCGGCGGGGAAGCTGTGGGTCTGCAACGCATCGATCGGAATATGCCCCGCCGCGATCGCCGCGATGACGTGCGCGAAGTCGCTCGCCAATGCGTTGCGACTGGCCAGAACGCAGGTTTCGCGCTTGTGGAATTCAGGATCGGAAAAGACGAGGTTGCCCGGTGCCACCCCCACCAGCACCAACGACCCGCCATGCGCGACATAGGCGAGGCTTTGCGTCATCGCCGCAAGCACGCCGGTCGCATCGAACACCGCGTCGAACATATCGCCATCGGTTCGCGCCGCCAATGCCGCCCCGACCTGCTCGTCGACCGGCAGAACGTCCTCGAAACCGAGCTTCGCGCGCGCATGGTCGAGCCGGGCGACGCGCGTGTCGATCAGCGTCACCATCGCCCCCGCGAGGCGCGCGAACAGCCCGGTGGCGATGCCGATCGGCCCCGCACCGACGATCAGCACGCGGCTCCCGACCGCGAGCGTCGCGCGCGCGACCGCGTGCGCGCCGATCGCGAGGAACTCGATCATCGCCGCATGGTCGAGCGACAATCCCGCGACGTCGATCACCGCACTTTCGGGAACCGCGACCAGCTCGCACATCCCGCCATCCTGATGGACGCCGAGCACGGAAATGGTGACGCACGCGTTCGGCTTACCCCCGCGGCACGCGATGCAGATCCCGCACGACAGATACGGATTGATCGCGACGCGCTGGCCCGGGGTGAACGCCGAGCCTTCGGGCACCTGCTCGACCTCACCGGAAAGCTCGTGCCCCATCACGCGCGGATAAGACAGGAACGGATGGCGTCCGGCGTAGATATGATAATCGGTGCCGCACAGGCCGATGCGCCGGATCCGGACCAGCACTTCGCCCGCGCGCGCGGTCGGCGGCGGCCGATCGACGAGATCGAGGTGCTGTGGCGCTTGGCACACGATGGCTTTCACAGGTTCGGCAGCTCCGGGGAAACTCCCGCAACCTTACGAACCAGATGTCATATGTGCAACCGAACTTTGACCTGTGCAAACCGCTTGTGCTGCCCCCGCGACCGGGCCTCAGAGGCGTTCGTCGCTCTGTACCAGTTGCTCCGCGATCCGCCGTGCCGCGGCGAGCACCATCGCCCCGACCTGCTCGGCAGTGTGCACCGGCTCGCGCCGTTCGAGATACGGCACGGTCAGCGCAGCGGCGGCCGCCCCGCCGCGCATGATCGGCGCGGAAATGTCGGTGACGCCCGCGACCAGCGGGCTTTGCGTCAGCTCGACCTCGCGCGTGCGGACCAGATCGGCATAGGTGCGAAAGGCATCGAGCGCCGCGGCGTCGAGCGGCGGCGCGAACAGGCCCTCCCAGCGGCGGCGCACCTCCTCGGGCTGGAAGGCATACAGGACGGCGCCGGATGCGGTCTTCGTGATCGGCCGACGATAGCCGACCCGGACCGAGAAGCCGACCTGCTCCCCCGATTCGACCCGCGCCACCACGACCATTTCGCCGCGGCTGTGGAACGCGAGGTGACAGGATTCGCCCGAATCCTGCACCAGACGCCGCATGACGGGAATCGCCAGCTCGATCAGGTTGCGGGTGCGCGGCTGCCGCATCCCCAGCGCGAACAGCCGGTCGGTCAGCCGATAGCCCTCGGAGCCGGGATCCTGGTCGATATAGCCGCGGAACTGCAGCACCTGCACCATCCGGTGCAGCTCGCCGCGCGACCGATCGAGCTGATCCGCGATCGCCGCGAGCGGCAGAGGATCGGTCGCATCGGCCAGCAGCTCGAGGATATCGAGCCCCTTCTCCAGCGCCGGGGCCTTGTAGCGACGGTCCTCGTCTTCGAACGCGTCCATCCTGCCCCCTATCCAGCCAAACTATCCGACGTCGTTGCGCCGCCTCGACCATAGGATGGGTCGCGAGATTGGAAAAGGGATCGGCGCGCTAGCGCCCGATCACCTTGACCAGCGTCCGGACGTCCTGCCCGCTCGGCAACTTGCCCGAGGCGGTCAGCTTGCCGCTCGTCTCGTCCCAGCGCAACGTCGCGGTGCTGCCGCCCTTGCGATAGGCGTTGCTCACGCCGTCATCGTCGTACAGCGTAAAGCTGGTCGAGCGACCGGGATAGACGCGGATGCTCTCGAGCGGCTGGCGCGTCGCGGTGCTCGGGACCTGCGCCCCCATCGGCACGATCGACCCGGCGCGCACGAACAGCGGAATCTTGTCGATCGGCGCGGCGGCGGTGATCGTCTGGCCGCCGGGATGCCGCTCGTTGGTCCAGTAATCGTACCAGTCGGCCCCGGCGGGCAGATAGACCGATCGGCTGGTCGCGCCCTGCTCTGTCACGGGGGCGACGAGGAAGGCGGGGCCGAACATATATTCGTCGCCCATGTCGGTGACCTTGGGGTCGTTCGGGAAATCCATGAACAGCCCGCGCATGAACGGTGCGCCGGTCTCATAGGTCTGGTGGCCCATCGCATAGAGATACGGCACCAGCGTGTAGCGCAGCTTGAGATATTGCGCGAGCACGGGTTCGGCCGCCTTGCCGTAATCCCAGATCGCGGTCGCCGGGCGCTGCCCGTGGATGCGCAGCGTCGGGGTGAAGGTATTGTACTGGAACCAGCGCACGAACAGCTCTGGGTAATCCGCATAACTCGGCGCCATCGCGGTCGCGCCCGCGGGGTCGAGCAACACCGGATGCTCGGCCTTGGGGCCGTTCGGATATTGCCACCCGCCCGTGTCGCTGCTCCAATACGCCAGGCCCGACGCGGTGAAGTTGAGCCCGGTCGGCACCTGCCGCTTGAGCGCTTCCCACGTCGCCTGCACGTCGGACGACCAGAACAGGCAGCCGTTGCGCTGCGTGCCCAGATAGGCCGCGCGGCACAGGATCAGGTTGCGGAAATCGGGCCGGTCTTTCGCTGACCCTTCCGCGACGCTCGCGGTGTGCACCAGCGGGAAGAGGTTGTGATACCGGTCGCCCGAGCCGATCGCGAACTGATGGCCGTCGGGGACGAGGTCGGGCTCGGTTTCGTCGAGCCAGAACCAGTCGAACCCCTGCGAGGCGATGTTGTCGCGGATGCGGTCCCAGAACCAGCCCCGCGCATCGGGATTGGTGCTGTCGAGCAGCGCGCCCGCGCGGTCCGCACGGATCGGCAGCCCGTCGACGACCGTGCCGTCGGCATCGTGGAGCAGCCAGCCCTTGGCGGCGAGCGTGTTATAGTAGCGCGATTCCTTCTCGAAGCGCGGCCACACGCTGATGATGCTGTGCATGCCGAGCCCCTTGAGCTTGGCGTTCATGCCCGCAGGATCGGGGAAATAGGTGCGGTCGATGTCGAGCTGCCCCATCCGGCTCCAGTAGAACCAGTCGAGCACCATCACGTCGAGCGGATAGCCACGGCTGCGATAGCCCTCCGCCACGCCGAGCAGTTCGGCCTGTGTCTCGTAGCGCGCCTTGCTTTGGATCAGCCCGAACGCCGCCTTGGGCGGGAGCGGCGTCTTGCCGGTCAGCCTGGCATAGCCCGCGTACAGCGCATCGGTGGTATCCCCGGTGATGACGAAGAACGACACGCGCTCGCCGACTTCGGATTGCCAGTGCGTACTGTTGTGCAGCCCCGGCGAGACCGTCGCGGTCGAGGGATTGTCCCAGACGATGCCATAGCCCTTGTTGGTGACCATGAACGGCACGCACACCGTCTCGCCGGCGGGCGCATCGTAATTGTGGCGGCAGTCGATCGTCCGCCCGCGCAGGTCGAGCCGGCCTTCCTGGTTCTGGCCGAGCCCGTAATAATGTTCGTCGAGCGGGGCGGCGAAGCTCGCGCCGACCTTGAAGGTCTTCTCGCCCGCCACGGTGTGCGGTGCCATTTCCCACCCGGTCATCTGCGTGATGAGATGGCCGTCTGCACCCTTCACGCTGATCGACACGGGCGGCAGCGACGGCGCGAAATAGCGCTCCATCTGCGACGGTGCCTTGGGCCAGGGCTGGGCGGCGACGGTGAGCGACAGCGCCGAGGAGGCGAACACGTCGCCCGACGCATCCGCGCGGTGGCTCCAGCCCGTTGCGTCGGACTTGGCATTGGCACCGGGCCCGGGTGCGGCATCTGCGAGATCGCGGTCGAGCGCGATCGTGACGCGGACGATGTTGGGCGCATAAGGCTCGACCGAGACGCGGCTGCCGTTGCGGTCAAGCGAGGCCAGCGGTTCCGCCTGTGCTGCGGCGAGCGGGAGCAGCGCCGGGATCAGGGCGATGACCGCAGCGCCGGTCCACTTCGCAAGGGCGCGTTTGCGCTCCGATACCATTGCCATGTCACAGATCCTCTTCATCGATGCCGGTGGTTGACGCTTGTGCATCGTCCGGCCAGTTGCGTTCACCTATGAGCAATCGTTTCACTGGCGCAAGCGACAATGCGATTCGATTTCGGTGCCGGGACACGACCTGCGGCCGACCGATCGCGTTGACAACCGCTCCGATGGTCGCGGCTGCGACGATACCGGCATCAAGTTACCCTTGGCGCGATCGCGTGGCTGGCATCGCGCACGCCCCCTCCCCGCAAAAGGATCTGACATGAAGAGACTGCCCGTGTTTCTCGCCGCGCTGGCGACCGCCGCGCCCGCCTTTGCGCAGTCCGTCGCGCCATCGGGTGAAGTGCCGCACATCGTCTCCCGGGGCGGCCATCACGCGCTGATCGTCGACGGCGCGCCGTTCCTGATGCTGGGCGCACAGGTCAACAATTCGAGCAACGCGGCTTCCGCCCTGCCCGCGGTGTGGCCGATGCTCGACCGGATCCACGCCAATACCGTCGAAGTGCCGATCGCCTGGCAACAGGTCGAGCCGGTCGAGGGGACGTTCGACTTCACCTTCCTGCAGACGCTGCTCGACCAGGCGCGCGCGCATGACAAGCGGCTCGTCCTGCTGTGGTTCGGCGCGTACAAGAACACCGGACCCGGCTATGCGCCCGACTGGGTCAAGCAGGACAACCGCCGTTTCCCGCGGATGAAGACGCGCGACGGCAAGGACCACGGCGTGTTCAGCCCGAATGCCCGCGCCACGCTCGAGGCGGACAAGCGCGCCTTCATTCGCTTCATCACCTATCTGCGCGACCACGACCGCCAGAACACCACGATCCTGGTACAGGTCGAGAACGAAACTGGGAGCTATGCCAACCCGCGCGATTTCGGCCCCCAAGCGCAGAGGCTTTTCATCGGCCCGGTCCCGGCCGCGCTCGGCAAGCGCGGGACGTGGTCGCAGGCGTATGGCGCGCAGGCCGACCGCGCGTTCAACAGCTGGTATACCGCGGCCTATTGCAACGCGCTCGCGGTGGCGGGCAAGGCGATCAAGCCGCTGCCGATGTACGCCAACGCCGCGCTTGCCGACCCCTTCAAGGTCCCGAACCCGAAGGACGTCGCGAACGGCGGTCCGCAGCAGGACGTGCTCGACATCTGGAAGGCCGCCGCGCCCGCGCTCGATTTCGAGGCACCCGACATTTACGACCGCAAGAGCGCCGACGTGTTCGCGTTTCTCGACGGCTACAAGCGCCCCGACAATGCGCTCGCGGTGCCCGAGATCGGCAACGCCGCGGAATATGCGCGCTTCTTCTGGGCGGCGATCGGGCGCGGCGCGATCGGCTTCTCGCCGTTCGGGATGGATGCGACGGGTTATTACAATTATCCGCTCGGCGCGAAGCGGCTCGACGACGCCACGCTCGATGCCTTCGCGGTCCCCTATAAACTGTTCGCCGGCATGCAGCGCGACTGGGCGAAGATCGCGTTCGAACACCCGACCTGGGGCACCGCCAAGGGCGACGATGGCGCGCCGCAGTCGACCACGCTCGGCAACTGGACGATCACCGCGAGCTACGGCGAGTGGCAGCTCGGTCGTCGTACCGACACCTGGATCCAGTCCGTACCGCCGCCCTGGGCGAGCGAGCCCGTCGGCGGCGCGGTCGTCGCGCAGGTCGCCCCCGACCAATATCTCGTCGCGGGCGATCACATCCGGATCGAGTTCACGCCAGGCAATGGCGCGCCGAAAAACGCGTTCGTGCTGCGCGTGGAGGAAGGACGGCTCGTCAAGGGGGCGTTCGTCGTCGATCGCCTGTGGAACGGCGACCAGACCGATCACGGACTCAATTTCATCGACCAACCGACGCTGCTGCGCGTGACCGTTGGGCACTACGAATAGGGTACGGCGGGGCGGGTTGCCCGTGAATTACAAAAACGTGCGACCCCTCACAACCGTTTACCTATAAACACTTTGCGCATAGGTCGACAAATCAGTTGACCCGTGGGCATGGCGCGCGTAGCCGACCGCCACTGGAGACTGGCTCGACACCGTGGGTGACGCGAAGCCAGCTCAATGGGAGAGGCGCGGCACGAGCGATCGCCGAAACCTTCCCGGGTAGATTTAGGACTCTCGCGCTGGCGAGAATTTTTCATGCTGTGGAAGGAATTTGAATGTCTGCTGCCGTTGAGGTCCGCCGTACCGGAACCAACAAGGCGCTGCTGCTGAGCGCGTCGATCCTGCCGTTCCTGATCGCCACCGCCCCCGCGGTCGCGCAGACCGCCGCGACGTCGACGGCACCGTCCACCGACCAGACCACCGCGCCGACCGGCCCCGCGCTTCCGGCGAGCGACCAGTCGCCCGCCGCCGCCCCCGCGGTCGAGGCCCCCGCCGCCCCCGCCGTCGGTCAGGACATCGTCGTCACCGGCGTGCGCGCGAGCCTGCGCTCCGCACAGAACATCAAGCGCAACGCCGATCAGGTCGTCGACTCGATCGTCGCCGAGGACATCGGCAAGCTGCCCGACCGCAACATCGCCGAAGCGCTGCAGCGCATCTCGGGCGTCCAGATCCAGCGCAACTTCGGCGAAGGCAGCGCGGTCGCGATCCGCGGCCTGACGCAGGTTCGCACCGAGCTCAACGGGCGTGACATCTTCACCGCGAGCGGGTCGGGCAATGCGCTGAGCCTCGAGGACGTCCCCTCCGAGCTGCTCGCCGGGATCGACGTGTACAAGAACCCGTCGTCCAACCTGATCGAGGATCAGCTCAGCGGCACGATTAATTTCCGAACCCGCAAGCCGTTCGATTTCGACGGTTTCAAGATCTCGGGCTCGGTCGCCAACACCTATTACGACCTGATCGGCAAGAGCCAGCCCGCCGCATCGCTGTTGATCAGCGATCGCTGGAACACCGGCATCGGCGAGATCGGCATCCTGGCCAGCGCGTCATACCAGAAGACCAATTTCCGGCAGGACACGATCTCGACCGAGCCGTTCTACACGCTCGACCAGAGCCGCAAGGCCGATGGCACGTTCACCAGCCCGAGCGACGCCGCGACCGCGGCGTTGCTTGGCCGCACCGGCCAGACGACCACGCTGCCGCACGGCACCGGCATCGGCGAGGTCATCGGCGACCGCCGCCGCCTCGGCGTCGACGTGTCGCTGCAATGGCGCCCGAGCAGCACGCTCGAATTCACCGGCGAGTATTTTCACAACGATTATAAAATCCGTGATTATGGCTACAGCTACTTCGCCTATACCAGCGGCGCGGCGATCACGCCGCTGGCGGGGGCACCCTTCACCTATGCCCCGAACGGCGATTTCCAGAGCGGCACCTTCACCAACGTCCCGATCGGCGACAACACCTCGATCGGCTCGCGCCATTCGGTCACGAGCGATTACTCGCTTAACGGCAAGTGGAAGCCGTCGGCCAATCTGACGATCACCGGCGATTTCCAATATGTCGACTCGAAGACCAACAATCTCAACTCGATCGTCGGGCTGAGCGGCACCGCGACGACGTTGCAGCAGAACATCGCGGGCACGACCCCGTCGTTCCAGATCGCATCCGCTGCCGGTCTCGCCAACCCCGGCACCTATAGCAACGGCTTCTACCTCGACGATCTGAACAATTCCAAGGGCACCGACACGGTCGGCCGCCTCGATGGCGAATATCGCTTCAACGGGGGCATCCTCAACTCGATCAAGGTCGGGTTGCGCTATGCCAATCGTGAGAACACGACGAACGACACGGGCTATCGCTATATCGGCCTGACCGGGCCGGCGACCAACCTGACCTATGTCGACCTGAGCGACTTCTACCGCGGGCAGGCGAACCTGTTCGGCGACATCCAGGCGTTCTCGCTGCCGACCGTGCTGAACTATGACGCGACGCGCGCCGCCCTCGGCGTCACGACGACGCCGCCGTTCGCGCCGAGCGGCACCAACTCGCAGTCGCAGAAGAGCTATGCCGGTTATGCGGCCGCGTTCTTCAAGGCGAGCAACCTGCCGGTGCCGATCGACGGCAACATCGGCGTCCGTGTCGTGCGCACCCAGGCGGCGGTGGCGGGCTTCTACCAGCAGATCGACCTGATCACCGCGCCGGATGGCACTCAGTCGACCGCAGCGCCGACGTTCACCGCGATCGGCGAGACGAACAGCTACACCTCGGTGCTGCCGAGCCTCAACCTGCGCGCGCATCTGACCGAAAAGCTCCAGTTGCGCTTCGCCGCGTCGAAGAACATCTCGCGCCCGCGCTTCGATCAGGTCAATCCGGCGCTGACGATCACCGAGCCGGGCACCGCGCAGATCAACCAGCAGCACACCACCTCGAGCGGCAACCCGTTCCTCAAGCCGATGAAATCGACCAATTTCGACGTTTCGGCCGAGTGGTATTTTTCGCGGACCGGCTCGCTCACCGTTGCTGGCTTCTACAAGGACATCTCGAACTACATCCAGACGGTCATCAACCAGCGTAACGTCACCTTCACCGACAACGTGACGGCGACCTACGACGTGACCACCTACAACAACGCCGCCAAGGCAAAGGTGAAGGGCGTCGAAGTCGCCTATCAGCAGTTCTTCGACTTCCTCCCCGGCGCGCTCAAGGGTCTGGGGGTCCAGGCCAACGCCACCTATGTCGACTCGCAGGCGCCCAGCCCCGCAAGCCAGGGCCCGGTGACGCAATTGCCGCTCGAGGGCCTGTCGAAGTACAACTTCAACCTGGTCGGCATCTACGAGCATGGGATCATCTCGGCGCGCGCGGCGTACAACTGGCGCAACAAGTTCCTGGTCACGACCTCGGCGAACGGGACCGGCAACCTGCCGATCTTCCAGAAGGCGTCGGGCCAGCTCGATGCGTCGATCACCGCGAACGTCACGCCGCACCTGTCGCTGACGGTCAACGGCACCAACCTCACCAACACGGTGCGCTCGACCTATTACGGCATCCTGACGCGCCCGCGCGATTCGATCATGAGCGATCGCCAGATCAGCGGCGTGGCGCGCATCACTTTCTAAGGTTTCCCGCCCGGCGACGGGCGGTCCAGAGGTTCCTCCCCCCCTGCCCGTTCGGACGGCATCGCTTCGGTGATGCCGTCCGGGCGGGTTTTTTTATGCGGCGCGGCGCGGGAGGCAGGCGGGGCCGACGGGCTCGAACTGCTTGTAGGTCAGGATGAACTCGCGGTGCCCGAGTTCCTCCGACACGCTCCGCGCGCCCTGCGCGACCGCGACCATCCGCGCGTAGATCTCGTCGCTGACCTCGGCGAGCGTCGCCTCGCCGTCGAGGATCCGCCCGGCGTTGACGTCCATGTCGCCCGCCAGCTTGCGCGCGGTCTCGGGATTGGCGCAGATCTTGAGGACGGGCGAGATCGCCGAACCGACGACCGACCCGCGCCCGGTGGTGAACAAGGTGAGATGCGCCCCGCACGCGATCAGCTCGACGATCTCGGCATTGTCGGAGATGTTGGGGAAGCCGAAGCGCGGCTCTCCGTCCGGAACGACGTCGAGCATGTACAGCCCGGGCGAAGGGGGCACGTCGCCCGGCTTGACGATCCCCGAGATCAGCGAGCTGCCCGACTTGGAATAGGCCCCCATCGACTTCTCTTCCTGCGTCGTCAGCCCGCCCTCGGCATTGCCCGGCGCGAAGCTGCCGAAGCCGAGCACGGTATAATACTGCTCGGCCTTGCGGACGCTGGCGATCAGTTCCGCGCCGAGTTCGGGGGTCAGCGCGCGGTCGGCCATGATGTTCTCGCAACCGACCAGTTCGCCCGTCTCCTCGAAGATGCAGGTCGCGCCCTCGGCGACGAGCCGGTCGAACACGCCGCCGACCGCGGGATTGGCGGTGATCCCGCTGGTCCCGTCCGACCCGCCGCAGATCGTGCCGACGATCAGCTCGCTGACCGCCATCGGCACGCGTGGCCCCGCGTCGGCGATCGCCTTGACGCGCGCGACCGCGTCGAGCCCCGCCGCGATCGTCGCCGCGGTGCCGCCGGTCTGCTGGATCACCAGCGTCTCGACCGGTCGTCCGCTTGCCGCGACGGCGGCGGCCAGCCCCTCGCGGTTGAAGCTCTCGCACCCGAGCGACACGATCACCAGGGCGCCGACATTGGGGTGCGTCGCGATCGCCTTCATCACCGTGTCGGCATAGCTGTTGGGAAAACAGCCGGGAAAGCCGATCAGATGGACGTCGGGATCATCGACCTTGTCGACGATGCGCCGCGCGACATGGTGCGCGCATTCGACGAGATAGGCGACCGCGATGACGTTGCGGATCCCCTTGCGGCCATCGGCACGGCCCCAGGCTGAAATCATGATGTGCTCCGTTCGAGCGTGTCGCGCAGGTGCATCGCGATATAGTCGCTCTTCATATTGTGCAGGTGGACGTGATCGCCGCGTACCGCGGGCGCGGTCATCGAGCCGATCGGGGCGCCGTATTTGATCACCGTATCGCCGGTGGCGAGCGCGTGTCGGGCGATCTTGTGACCGACCTCGATCGGCACCGCCATGCGGATGGGCGCACCGTCGATCGCGACCGTATCCCCGACCGCCAGCGCAGTGGTGACGACGAGGATCGTGTCGTTCGGATGCAGTAGCAGCGCGCTCATGCGACGGGCTCGGACACACCCAATGCGTCCCATAGCGCATCGGGGATCGGCCACGCGGCGTAGCGGAGCGTGTCCGCGACCTGCGCCGCCCCGACCAGGCCCGGGATCACGCAGGCGACCGAGGGGTCGCGCAGCAGATAGTGCAGCGCGGCGGCGGGCAGCGGCACGGCGAACGTCGCGCAGATGCGCTCGAGTTCCGCGACCCGCGCGACGATCGCGGGCGGCGGCGGTGCGTAGTTGAAGTGGCTGGCGGCGCGACTGCCCTCGACGAGGATGCCGCTGTTATATGGTCCCCCGATCACGAGTTGCGTGCCCGTCGCGCGGCACCGGTCGATCAGCCCCCCCGCGCCCTGTTCGAGCAGGGTATGCCGCCCGGCGAGCAGGATGACGTCGAGCGCGACGCGGTCGAGCAGGTCGTGGCACACCGCGACTTCGTTGACGCCAAGCCCGATACCGCCGATCTCGCCCGCCTCGCGCAACCGCCACAGCGCGGGATAGCCGCCTGCGACGAAATCGGCCATGTGCCGTGCGGCTTCGCTCCCATGCGTCACCGTGCCGAGATCGTGCACGAACACCAGGTCGATCCGGTCACGCCGCAGCCGCGCGCGGCTGGCCTCGACGCTGCGCAACACGCCGTCGTGCGTATAATCGAACACCGGCTCCAGCGCGGGCGCGGCGACGAAGCCGTGCCGCTCGACGGCGGCGTCTGCGGTCGGTTCGAGCAGGCGGCCGACCTTGGTCGAGACGAGCGCGCGTCCGTGCGGATCGTGCGTCGCGAGTGCTTCGCCGAGCCGCGTCTCCGCTAGCCCGAAGCCGTAATGCGGTGCCACGTCGAAATAGCCGATCCCCGCCGCCAGCGCCGCCGCGACGGTCTCGTCCGCCACGCGGTCATCAACCGCGCGATACAGGTTGCCGATCCCGGCGCACCCCATGCCAAGCGTTGGCAACGCGATCATGCCGGCTTCCGCGCGCTGAACAGGCCGAACAGCAGCACGACGAGGAAACACGCCGCGGGCACGACCATCGCGCGCAGGATCGACCCGGTCGCGTCGGAGACCAGCCCCATCCCCGCGGTGAACACCGCGCCGCCGATGATCGCCATAACGAGCAACGCCGACCCCGCCTTGGTCCGCGCGCCGAGGCCATCGACCGTTTCGGCGAAGATCGTCGGGTACATGATCGACATGAAGAAGCTGCTCGCGACCAGCGCCACCACCCCCGCCATGCCACCGATCGTCGCGGCGAACAGACAGCACGCGCACGCCGCCGCCGCAAAGGCCGAGAGCAACGGGAGCGGCCGGATCCGGCCCATCAGCCCCGCGCCGACGAACCGCCCGACCATGAACACGACCAGCGACAGCGTGAGATACCCCGCCGCCTCGGTCGCGCGCGTCCCCGGAAGCGCGACTTCAGTGTAGCGGATCATGAAGCTCCACACCCCGACCTGCGCGCCGACATAGAAGAATTGCGTGACAACCCCGGCAAGGAAGCGCGGCATCCGCAACAAGGCGGCGAAATCTCCCGTTGCGCCGACTCCCCCGGTCCCATCTTCCCCGTTACGGTCGGGCTCGGTCACGGCTGGCGGGAATGGCGCGAGGAAGATCAGCAACGCCCAGAACAATACGCCGAGGCCGATCACGAGATACGGGATCTGCACGGCCGCCGCCTGCGTCGCGCGATCGAGCGTGGCGGGCGAATCCGACAAGATGAACGCGCGGCCGATCAGCACGCCGCCGATCGACCCTAGCGGGTTGAACGCTTGCGCGAAGTTGAGGCGGCGCGACGCGGTCTCGGAACTGCCGAGGCGCGCGATCAACGGATTGGCCGAGGTTTCGAGAAAGGCGAGTCCGCTGGCGATGACGAACAAGGCGGCAAGGAACCCCGGATAGCTCAGCGCCCCCGCCGCCGGCCAGAACAGCAGCGCGCCGACGCCGTACAGGCCAAGCCCGAGCAGCACCGCGGCGCGATAGCCATACGCGCGCATGAACAGCGCCGCGGGGATCGCAAGACAGAAATAGCCGAGATAGAAGGCCGATTGCACCAGCCCCGCGCCGAAATCGCCAAGGCTGAACAGCCCTTTGAAATGCGTGATCAGCACATCGTTGAGGTTGTTCGCCGCGCCCCACAGGAAGAACAACGCGACGATCAGCACGCGCGGTACGATCCGCGCAGTGCGGGAGGGCGGCGCTGCGGTCATACCAGCCCGCGTCCGTCGAGCCGGATCACCGGCACGAACCCCCCGTCGGGCTTGCGCGGCAAATCGAAATGCGTGCCCGTGGCGTCCTGCCGATGCGGCACCGGCCCGCCGCCGAGCAGGGTCGCGCGCTCGATCACGCCCGCAAGCCGCCCGCGCGCGAGCGATGCGACCGAAGCGGTTCCGCTCGGCCAGCCAAGGAACAGGACATACAGCGCCCCCTTGTTGGTGGTGAAGCGGACGTCGCGCGGCGTGAAGGTCCCCGCGTCGGCTTCATTCTGCATCCCCGGGGTCAATCGGGTAGGCCCCTCCCCGTAGCGCCGCCACGGTCGCGAGCCAAAGATCGCCTCGTCGTTGATCGCGGTCCATTCGCCCAGCCGGTCGAGGATTCGTTCCTCCTCGCCGTCGATCGCGCCGTGCCCCGGTTGCGGGACCGAGAGCAGCAGGTTGCCGTTCTTCGACACGACGTCGGCGAGCCGCTGGACGACCTGCTCGGCGGTCTTGTAGCTTTTGTCGTTCAGCCGCGCGACGTTGTAAAACCAGTCGCCGAGGCACGTGTCGGTCTGCCACGGCTCGTCCCAGATATGATCGGTAAAGCCGCGCTCGACATCCTGCACGACGCCGAAACGCTCGTGCGGCTTGAGCTGCTTGGCGAACAAAGCGACGTCGATCTTGCCCGACCATTGGATCGAGCGGTTATAATAGTCCGCCGCCGCGGCAAGCCCGACCGAGCCGAACGGCAGCCCGTAATCGTCGAAATAGACGAGGTCCGGCTTGTACTTGGCGACGAGGTCGGTCTGGCGGAGCAGCCAGCGCGTGACATAGGCGGGATCGTCGGTCGGGCCGGTCTCGATCCATTGGCCATCGTGCGTGTCGTGCCACGCTTCCATGCCCGCGATCGTGTCGATCCCGTCGGGCATGACGGCGTGGCCGCCGGTGTAAAGCTCGCGCGGATCGAGCCCGTCCCACCACTGCCCCTTGCCGTCGGCCTCGCGCAGCCGGAACGCGTCGTAGCGCTCGCCGCGCTTCGGCCCGGTCGGATCATAGCCGTAGGCGGTCTGGTACCAGTGCCAGCTGTGCGCCGAATGGTTCGACACGCCGAACTTCAGCCCCGCCGCGCGCGCCGCCTTTTCCCACGTGCCGACCACGTCGCGCTTCGGGCCGACGCGGAGCGAATTCCACGCGTGGTAGCGGCTGTCGTAGCAATCGAGATTGTCGTGATGATTGGCGAGCGCCATGAAATAGCGCGCGCCGACCTTCTTGTAGCGCGCGACCAGCGCCGCGGGATCCCAGCGGTCCGCGGTCCACAGGTTCTGGATGTCCTTCATTCCCGTAACCGTCGGGTGACCGTAGGTCTTGCGGTGATGCTCGTACATCGGATGCCCCTGCATATACAGGAAGCGACCGTACCAATCGCCTTGCTCGGGCACCGATTGCGGCCCCCAATGCGCCCATAGCCCGAGCTTGGCGTCGCGAAACCAGTCGGGATAGCGGTAGTTGGAAACGAGCGACGGCCAGTTCGGCTCGACCGGACCGCGCGCGAGTCCCATCGGGCTTTGCGCGAGCGCCGCGCGCGCCATCGGCAGCGCGGCCATGCCGGCGAGGACCGAGCGGCGGGTCAGGCTCATTTTGCGAGCGTCCGCGCGATCGCGGCAAGCGCGAGCGGCCGCATCACCGCATAGCCCTGTGGCGTCGGATGGACGCCGTCGCTGCTGAGGCCCGGCTTCATCGCGCCCTCGGGGGTCGCGAGCGCGGCGAAATAGTCGACATAACCAAAGCCGTTCGCCTTCGCATAGCCACGCAGCCACGCATTCATCGCGGCGATCTGCGGCACAGGGCGCTTGCCCGGACTCCACGGAAACGCGGCGGCGGGCGGGATCGAGGCGATGACGACACGGATACCGTGCGCGCGCGCCAGTTCCGCCATGCTCGCGATGTTGCCCTTGACCGTCTCGATCGTCGCCGCACCCGTGTTGCCCGCGATGTCGTTGGTGCCCGCCATGATATGCACCGCGCGCGGCTTGAGCGCGATCACATCGGCGCGGAACCGCGCGAGCATTTGCGGCGTGGTCTGCCCGCTGATCCCGCGATCGACCACGCCGTTGCTGAACAGGTTCGCATCGGCGTGGATCCAGTTGTCGGTGATCGAATCGCCCATGAAGACGACCCGCACCGTCTGCCCGCTCGCCGCGAGCACGCGGTTGGCCTCCGCATAGCGACAGAGTTGTCCGAAATCGCGGGTCAGCATGTGCAATTTCCAGACGTCCCAGCCGGGTCCATCGGTCGGGTCTGGATGCTGTGGACACGGGTTTTCGACGATCCCGACCGGATCGCCCGCATGGGGATCGCCCGGAATGGTGGTCTGCGCGTACGCCGCGCCGGGGGCCAGTGCCACGAGCACCGGAAGCAACCACGATCGGTGGGCCATGCGTCATCCTCTCCATGTTCGGGCTCGGCAACGCTTGGACGCGACTACACGGCGATCGATTACCTGTGCAGTCATAAAGCCGGAATTCATATACGAACAGGGGGAAGATACCGCGCGGGCTAACGCCGAAGCCGGCCCGACCGTCAGGAGACGCAAAAAAGCCCGCCAACGCGGTGCGCTGACGGGCCTTTAATGGTGGGCGTGGCAAGGATTGAACTTGCGACCCCTGCGATGTCAACACAGTGCTCTACCACTGAGCTACACGCCCACTTCGCCGCGGCGGTGCCGGGCGAGGGGTGGCCTTTAGCGAAGGCTATTCCCCCGCGCAAGCACCTCTTGCGCGAATTCAGAAATTTCCGCCGACCCGCTCGAGTTCGAACATCCGGTCCACCTCGAGCACGAGGTCGCGCAGATGGAACGGCTTGGACAGGACCCGCGCCTGCGGCATCGACTTGCCCGCCTTGAGCGTCACCGCGGCAAAGCCGGTGATGAACATCACGCGCAGGTCGGGTGCCATTTCGCTCGCCTTTTGCGCGAGTTCGATCCCGTCCATCTCGGGCATTACGATATCGGTGAGGAGCAAGTCGAAACGCTCCTCCTCGAGCAGCGGAATCGCCGCAGTCCCGCGGTCGACCGCCGCAACCGAATAGCCCGAGCGCTCCAGCGCGCGCGTCAGATACTCGCGCATCACGCGATCGTCTTCCGCTAACAAGATCCGAATCATGCCATTAATGCCCTGGCGGGCAAAACCACCCGCATTTGCGGTATTGTATGCGCGAAGGCCTTAAGATTTTCCAGCCGCTACGGGTCGGATGCATGCTACCATCGGCGGAGATGAGCCCCGCCCCGCCCCCGTTCGACCATTATGGCGACGCCGTCCCGCGCAGCCCGGTGATCCTGTCGGTGCCGCACGCCGGGCGCGAGTATCCGCCGGCGCTGCTCGCGGCGCTGCGCGTGCCGCTGGCCGCCGCGACGGTGCTGGAGGATCGCCACGTCGACGCCCTCGCCTTCGCCGCACGGGGGGACGAGACGCTGCTGGTCCAGCGCCGGGCGCGCGCGTGGATCGACCTCAACCGCAGCGAGCAGGAACGCGACCCCGCGATCGACGAGGGTGCGCGCGCGATCGCGCTGCCGGCGCCCTCGGCAAAGGTGCGCGGCGGGCTCGGGCTGGTGCCAAGGCGGGTCAATGGCGCGGGCGAACTGTGGCGGCGGCGCTTCACGGCGCGCGAGATCGAGGCGCGGATCGTCGACGATCACCGCCCCTATCATGCCGCGCTCGCCGCGGCGCTCCAGGCGGCGCGCGGGCGGTTCGGCGTGGCGGTCCTGCTCGATATCCATTCGATGCCGAGCCTCGGCCCGGGCGGCCCCCGGATCGTGATCGGCGACCGCCTCGGGCGGAGTGCGGATTCGCGCTTCGTCGACGCGGTCGAGCGGATTGTCCGCGACGCGGCCATCCCGGTCGCGCGCAACACGCCTTACGCGGGCGCGCACATCCTCGACACGCATGCGCGCGGGGGCACGGTCCACGCGATTCAGCTCGAATTCGACCGGGGGCTGTATCTCGATCCTGCCGGGGATCTACCGGGGGACGGACTCGCCCGCATCGCCACGATCCTTCGGGACGTCATCGCTACGCTCGCCCGCGAAGCGACCGGCTGGCGCGGCCAGACCGCGATCGCTGCCGAATAACCAAAAAAAAACCACCGCGTGCAGAACACGCGGTGGCCAAGGTTCAGGGAGGAGACACTCCCGAAGGAGCGTCGCGCGGCCCCGCGAAAGGGGGGAACACGAAACCGCGTAACAGCGATATAGGTAGGCGGTTTTCGCGGTTCAAGGGATTAATTTACTGCCGCATCGGCCCATTTGTGCGGTTTTTGACCGTCCCCGGCCCGCGCGGCAGGCCGGGGAAAGCGCGGATCAGTTGATCAGCTGCGGCGCGGGCACCTTGCCCAGCTTGACCTGGCGATCGAAGATCTGCGGCAGCGTGGTCAGCGAGAACAGGTGCGCGTAGACGAGCGGCAGGAGACCCGACTTCTGGATCTTGCGCAGCTGGTCCCCGCGCAGGTCGTTGAGCTTTTCCTCGTTGACGATCTGGAAGCCGCGATAGACGAACGGCTGGTCGTTGCCCGCCATGTTGAGCGTGAACTCGCCGTCCATCAGCAGGTCCAGCTCGCGCAGCTCGGTCATGAAATTGGCGGTGCGCGCGCCGGCCTGCTCGAACTGCTCGTTGAAGCCGAGGATGTTCTGGACGAGTTCGGTGGGCTTCCCCTCGGCGAACAGCGGCTCGCCCTGCTCGAACGCGCCGATCGTCTCGCTGGTCGGGTCGAAGCACAGCGACAGCTCCTGCGCATCGGGGCGAAGCCGCGCGAGCATGAACGGATAGCGGCGGATGTACGCGGGGACGTAGACCTTGTCCTCGATCAGCTTGCCGTCGTCGCCGACGAATACGTTGACGCCCTCGTTGAGCCCCATCAGCGCGATCGGGATCGAATCCGCCCCCGTGGTGAAGACGATCGGCAGCCACGGCTGCGCCGCGACGAATTCGTCGACGGTCACCGGAATGGCATGCTGGTTGACGAGGAACGGTGCCGAATCCCCCGCGGCAAAGCGGAAGTTGGCATGCGTCTCGCTCGAAAGCGGCTCGAGCGCATTGTAGAACAGGGGAAGGGCTTGCGGCGCGCTGGCCATGGTCGTCTCCATCGGTGAAAGTAGCGCGCAGGTCCCCCACGCCTTACGGACGCCGGCTCTATGGCGCGCGCGGCTTTTCCGCAAGAGCGAGGAGCTTGCCGGGATTCATCAGCCCCTGCGGATCGAGCCCCGCCTTGATCGCGCGGAGCGCCGCGAGCCGTGCGGGCGAGGACAAGCGCTCGAGTTCGTCGCGCTTCATCTGGCCGATGCCGTGCTCGGCTGAAATCGACCCGCCCGCTGCGACGACCAGATCATAGACCATCCGGCTCGCGGGCGCGCCGACCTCCGCGCGCCAGCGTTCCGCGGCGGCTGGATCGTGCTGCAGTCCGGCGGGCGCGTTGACGTGGAAATGGACGTTGCCGTCGCCGAGATGCCCGAAGCCCGTCGCATGGACCCCGGGATAGGCCGCCTCCACCGCCGCGGCGGCATCGACCATGAAGTCGGGCATCGCCTCGACCGCGACCGAAATGTCGTGCGCGATCGTCGGGCCTTCGGCGCGCTCGGCCTCCGAAATCGAATCGCGCAGCCGCCAGAAGGCGCTCGCCTGCGCCTCGCTCGCCGCGACCACCGCGTCGCGTGCCAGTCCACCCGACAGCGCCGTTCCCAGCGCCGCCTCGAGCAGGTCGCGCGCGGGGGCCTGCCCCGGCCCGGTCGCGTAATCGATCAGCACCAGCCATGGATGCCGCCCCGCCAGCGGCGCGCGCGTGCCCGGGATATGCTTGAGCACCAGATCGAGGATCCCGCCCGGGACCAGCTCGAAACTTTCGATCGCGTCGCCCGAGCGCGCCTCGAGCGACCGCAGGAGCGCCAGCGCCGCCCGTGGACTGTCGACCGCGATCCACCCGGTCGCGCGATCCGCCGCGATCGGCACGAGCCGCAGTGTCGCCGCGGTCACCACGCCGAGCGTCCCCTCCGCGCCGACCAGCAACTGCGTCAAATCATAGCCGCGATTGTCCTTCTTGAGCGCCGACAGACCGTCCTGGATTTGCCCGTCGGGCAGCACGATCTCGAGACCCGCGACGAGCGACCGCATCGTCCCGAACCGCAGCACCTGCGTGCCCCCCGCGTTGGTCGAGACCAGCCCGCCGACGGTCGCGCTCCCGCGCGCGCCGAGCGTCAGCGGGAAACGCATCCCCTGCGCTTCCGCCGCATCGTGCAGGTCGGCGAGGATCACCCCCGCCTCAGCGACCGCAAGACCCGCGTCCGCGTCGATCCGGCGCATCCGGTTCATCCGCCGCAGCGACAGGATCAGCGCCGAACCGTCCGCAGGGGGCGTCGCGCCGCCGACCATCGAGGTATTCCCGCCCTGCGGCACCAGCGGCACGCCCTGTTCGCCCGCGAGCCGCACGATCGTCGCGACGCCTGTGGTGCTGTCGGGCGACAGGATCGCCGCGCTCGCGCCGTGATAACGCTTGCGCCAATCCTCGAGCCACGGCGCAATGTCGGTGGGATCGGTCGTCACCGCCTTCGGCCCCAACAGGGCGCGGACGGAGTCGATCAGGCGGGTCTGGGCTGGGGTCATCGTCACGCGCTTCGTTTAGGCGCGATCCGGCGCAAGGGGAATTGGCTAGCGTCGGCAAAACACGGGGCGATCCTGTGCGACGCCATCGTCGCACAGGATCGCTGCGCCATTACATCGGCGGGGTCAGGCCATCCTTGCCCATCGCGACGAACTTGGCGCCCGGGGCATCGGCGGTCTTAACGATGAAGACCTTCTGCCCCTTGGCCAGCATCGACCGCTGGGTCGGTTCGAACCGCACGATCGGCGTACCGGCGGGGACGAGCACCTTAGCGGTACCGCCCTTGTAGCCGATCGTCAGGCTGGTCTCGCCCGCGGTGCCGGCGGTGGAGCTGACCGTGCCGTTGGTCATCCCGCTCTGTTCCTGGACGGTGCCGTTGGTCATTCCGCTCGCGTTCTGGCCGCTCGCGTTCTGGCGGCTTTGCTGCCGAACTGTACCGTTGGTCATCCCGCTCTGATTCTGGCCGCTCTGCTGCTGAACGGTGCCGTTGGTCATCCCGCTCGCGCCGCCGCCACCATTGCCCCCGCTCGCGGCGACCACGCCGGGAACGTCCCAGCCATAATGGCCCTCGCCCGATCCGCGCATCGCCTCGGGGAAGATCACCAGTTCGACCGCCCGCAACGCGCTGTCCGGCCCGGACGTCGCGGTGCCGATGAAGTCGCCGGTCTTGAGCGTCGAGAGGTTCGAGCCGACGACCCAGGCGAAACCGGTCTTGCCGTCGATCGGAACGGTGGTGGTCTTGCCGTCATAGCCCTGGATCGTCACGGCATTGGTATCGACCGACTGAACCACGCCGCGCACCCGCGTCGCCGCCGGGGCCGCGCTGGTCGTCGTCGCGGCGGTGTCGGTCGCGGTCTTGGTCCCGCAGCCGGCGAGCAAAGTCGTCGCTCCGGCGAGCAGCACCAGTGTCTTGTTGATCATCGGGTCGGATCCTTGGCAAATCGAAGGGACGCAAGCGCACTCCATACGAGGACCGCGCCCGGCCGGTGGAAGGACTGCAACACGCCGCGCAGACGCGCAGTGCGCGCCCGTTCGTCCGTCTTCCCGGGCCACCCCCAGCATTTTGGTAACGCGCGATTTTGATAAAACGTTGCGTTCCTCTGCGGACACGTCACCCCGCGCCCCAGAAGCTGCCGTCATGCTGAACTTGTTTCAGCATCCACCGTGCAACGGGCATCGTCCGGACTCGTGGAGGGCTGGATCCTGAAACGAGTTCAGGATGACGGACGGTTTTGCGGCGGTTTCGCGCAGGCGCAACCTCGGCAAGAACGTGACCGCAGACTTGATCGCCACCCCGCGCCCCAAAGAGCTGCCGTCATGCTGAACGTGTTTCAGCATCCACCGCGCAACGGGAATCGCCGGGACTTGTTGAGCGCTGGATCCTGAAACGAGTTCAGGATGACGGACGGTTTTGAGGCGGTCACGCGAAGGCAGAACCTCGGCAAGAACGTGATCGCAGAATTGATCGCCACCCCGCCCCCAAGAGCTGCCGTCATGCTGAACGTGTTTCAGCATCCACTGCGCAACGGGAATCGCCGGGACTCGTGGAGGGCTGGATCCTGAAACGAGTTCAGGATGACGGACGGTTTTGCGGCGGTCTCGCGCAGGCGCAACCTCGGCAAGAACGTGATCGCAGAATTGATCGCCACCCCGCCCCCAAGAGCTGCCGTCATGCTGAACGTGTTTCAGCATCCACTGCGCAACGGGAATCGCCGGGACTCGTGGAGGGCTGGATCCTGAAACGAGTTCAGGATGACGGACGGTTTTGCGGCGGTCTCGCGCAGGCGCAACCTCGGCAAGAACGTGATCGCAGAATTGATCGCCACCCCGCCCCCAAGAGCTGCCGTCATGCTGAACGTGTTTCAGCATCCACCGCGCAACGGGAATCACCGGGACTTGTTGAGCGCTGGATCCTGAAACGAGTTCAGGATGACGGACGGTTTTGCGGCGGTTTCGCGCAGGCGCGAGCTCGGCAAGAACGTGACCGCAGACTTGATCGCCACCCCGCGCCCCAAGAGCTGCCGTCATGCTGAACGTGTTTCAGCATCCACCGCGCAACGGGAATCGCCGGGACTTGTTGAGGGCTGGATCCTGAAACAAGTTCAGGATGACGGACGGTTTTGAGGCGGTCACGCGAAGGCAGGACCTCGGCAAGAACGTGATCGAAGAATTGATCGCCACCGCGCAACAGGCATAGTCGGGACCCGTGGAGGGCTGGATCCTGAAACGAGTTCAGGATGACGGACGGTTTTGCGGCGGTCTCCATAAAGCGGTCCCAGCCCCAGCCCCTGCCCCAGCCCCCGTCCCCGCCGCCCCTACCCCCGCCACCTCAACAAAAGATTGCCTACCTCGCCCCAAAGCATCCTTGAATTGCCGTTCGTGCTGGTCCAGCCCATCTGACAGCGATGGCAACTCTCCTCGATCCCACCGCCCGCGGGCGAGTCATCCTTGTCGGCGCGGGCCCGGGCGACCCGGGCCTGCTCACCGTCCGCGCGGTCGAGGCGCTCAAGCTGGCGGATGTCGTCGTCCATGACGGGCTGATCGACCCGCGCGTGCTCGATCTCGCCCCCGCCCATGCCCAGCGCATCTCGGTCGCCAAGAAGCGCGCGCGCCACACGTTGCCGCAGGAGGCGATCAACGCGCTGATCATCGCGCATGTGAAGACCGGCAGCGTCGTCGTGCGGTTGAAGGGCGGCGATCCGTTCATCTTCGGCCGCGGCGGCGAAGAGGTCGAGGAAGTGCGTGCGGCGGGCCTGCCGGTCGAGGTCATCCCCGGCGTATCGGCGGCGCTCGGTTGCGCGGCGGAAGCGATGCTCCCCCTCACCCACCGGGACTATTCGAGCGCGGTCAGCTTCGTCGCGGGCCAGTGCAAGGGGCTGACCGACCAGGACTGGTCGGGGCTCGCGGGCAAGGGCCGGACCTTGGTGATCTACATGGGGATCGCGACCGCATCGGACATTGCCGACAAGCTGATGCGTGATGGCGTCGCCCCGGAAATGCCGGTCGCGGTGCTCGAGCGCGGAACACTTGTCGGGCATCGCGCGATCAAGACGCTGCTTGCCGACCTCGGTCCGATGGTCGCGCGCGAGCAGGTCGCGTCGCCCGCGATCATCATCGTCGGCGAGGTCGTCGACCTGTCCGACGCGGAAGACAAATTGGGGTCCTGGGCGCGCATCGCCGGGACATTGGCGGAGACTGTCGCGTGAAATTGCTGACCGGAAACGATTTGCCGACGGGCGATGTGATCTGGTGGACCGGCAACGGCTGGTCGCGCCATATCGAGGATGCGGGCGACGTCACCGACCAGGGTGAGAGCATCGCGCGCGCGCAGGAAGGCGCGCAGCGCGTGACCGGCCCCTATGTGATCGACGCGACCGTGACGCCCGAAGGCCCCCGCCCCGCGCACATCAAGGACCGCGTCCGCGCGCTCGGCCCGACGGTTCGCCCTGACCTGACGCTCAAGCCTGCCGACCCGAATGCGGGGAGTTGGGTGATATGATCCTTGATCCCACGTCTTCGCGCCGTTGCGTGAAAACCCCTTCTGCGATCCTGCCCGGAATTGCCCATGTATAAATATGACCAGTACGACCAGTCGATCGTCGACTCGCGCGTCGAGGAATTTCGCGACCAGGTGAAGCGCCGCCTCGCGGGGCAGATCACCGAGGACCAGTTCAAGCCGCTCCGGCTGATGAACGGCCTGTATCTCCAGCTGCACGCCTATATGCTGCGCGTCGCCATCCCCTATGGCACGCTCGACGGCCGCCAGATGCGGATGCTCGGGCACATCGCGCGCAAATATGATCGCGGCTACGGCCATTTCACCACGCGGCAGAACATCCAGTATAACTGGATCAAGCTGTCCGAGGCGCCCGACATCCTCGCCGAGCTGGCGACGGTCGAGATGCATGCGATCCAGACCAGCGGCAATTGCATCCGCAACATTTCGTCCGACCAGTTCGCCGGTGCCGCGGCCGACGAAGTCGCGGATCCGCGCATCTGGGCCGAATTGCTCCGCCAGTGGAGCACCTTCCACCCCGAGTTCAGCTATCTGCCGCGCAAGTTCAAAATCGCGGTGATCGCGGCGAACGAGGACCGCGCGGCGATGCGGCTCCACGACATCGGCATCCAGCTGGTGGAGCGGGACGGTGTCCTCGGCGGGCGAATCTTCGTCGGTGGCGGCATGGGCCGCACCCCGATGATCGCGCCCGAGATCAAGGACTTCATCACCGCCGACGACCTGCTGAGCTATGTCGAGGCGTGCCTTCGCGTCTACAATCGCTACGGCCGCCGCGACAATATCTACAAGGCGCGGATCAAGATCCTGATCCACGAACTCGGCGCGGACGAATATCGCCGCCAGGTCGAGGAGGAATTTGCGCACGTAAAATCGCTCGGGCTCGATCCGCCCAAGGCCGAGTTCGACCGCATCACCGAGATGTTCGCGCCCCCCGCGTTCGTCGCGGTCGGTCCGCAGGCCGATACCGCACCCAACCCCGCGTTCGACGCATGGCGCGCGCAGAATACGGTCGCGCACAAGCAGCCCGGCTATGCGATCGTGACGATCAGCTTGAAGCCCACCGGCGGCATCCCCGGCGATGCGTCGGCCGAGCAGATCGACGTCATGGCAGATCTGGCAGAACGGTTCAGTTTCAATGAGTTGCGCGTGACCCATGCGCAGAACATCGTCCTGCCGCACGTCGCCGCAAGCGACCTTCACCATGTTTGGAGCGCGCTCGATGCGGCAGGCCTCGCGCCTGCCAACGTCGACCTGATCAGCGACATCATCGCCTGCCCCGGCCTCGATTACTGCAGCCTCGCCAACGCCCGCTCGATTCCCGTCGCGCAGAAGATCGCCACCCGCTTCGCCGACCCCGAACGCCAGCGCGACCTCGGCGAGCTGAAGCTCAAGATCAGCGGGTGCATCAACGCCTGCGGCCACCACCATGCGGGCCACATCGGCATCCTCGGCGTCGACAAGAAGGGCACCGAAAACTACCAGCTCCTCCTCGGCGGCTCGGGCGCGGAGGACGCGAGTCTCGCGCGGATCACCGGCCCCGGCTTCAGCGAAGACGGCATCGTCGACGCGGTCGAGACCGTGACCAACGTCTATCTCGACAAGCGGGAAGCGGGCGAACGCTTCCTAGATACCTACCGCCGGCTCGGCATGGATCCGTTCAAGGAAGCGCTTTATGGATAAGTCCGCCATCTCGATGGGCTCCGACGAGCCAGCGGTCACGCTCGACGCGTTCCTCGAGGACCAGACCAACGCCACCGCGGTCCGCCTCGAAGCGGGCGAAGATGCGCGCGCGCTGCTCCCGCATCTCGACCGGATCGCGCTGGTCGAGATCAGCTTCCCGAGCTTCCGCGACGGCCGCGGCTATTCCGCTGCCCGCATCCTGCGCGAGGCGGGCTACACGGGCGAACTGCGCGCGCAGGGCGACGTGCTGGTTGACCAGATGCTGTTCATGAAGCGCTGCGGCTTCGACAGCTTCGCGCCCGAGGCCGAGATCGATGCAGCAACGCTCGACGCGGCGCTGACCCGCTACGATCATGTCTACCAGAAAGCCGCCGACGGTCAGGTCCCGGTGTGGAAGCTCCGGCATGGCTAGCAGCGCACACAAACTAGACCTGATCGACGTCGCCCCCTTCTCGCCCGCCGATGCGGCGGCACTGGAGGCGCGTTTCGCGGGCGTCGGCACGGGCGACCTGCTCGGCGAGATGCTGACCGGCGAGTTGAAGGGCCGCGTCGCCGCGGTATCGTCGTTCGGGGCGGAGAGCGCGGTGCTGCTCCACCTGATCGCGCAGGTCGATCGCGATATCCCGGTCATCTTCCTCAACACGCAAAAGATCTTCGGAGAAACGCTGGCCTATCGCGACCAGTTGTCGGAGATGCTCGGTTTCACCGACCTGCGCGTATTCCGCCCCGACCCGCACCGGCTCGCAGCGAAGGACGCGACGGGCCTACGCTGGAACTACGATCCGGACGGCTGCTGCGACCTGCGCAAGGTCGAACCGCTGCGCCGTGCGCTCGCGCCGTTCGATTCGTGGATCTCGGGGCGCAAGGGGTTCCAGGCGGGCACCCGCATCACGATGCCGCGGTTCGAGGAAGACGAGGGCCGGTTGAAGATCAACCCGCTCGCCGACTGGGACAAGACTCGGCTCGACGCCTATTTCGCCGACCACAAACTCCCGCGCCACCCGCTCGAGGCGCAGGGTTACCCGTCGATCGGGTGCGCGCCGTGCACATCGAAGGTCCAGCCGGGCGAGGACCCGCGTGCGGGGCGCTGGCGCGGGTGGGACAAGGTCGAGTGTGGGATCCACGTCCCCGAAAAGCCGGGCGAGGAACCGGTTTTCTGAACGTCTGCCGCTTCGTCTATTAGCCCTTCCCCGGCGAAGGCCGGGGCCCAGGAGTGGCCGTGCCGAAGCAGTCGCTGCACTAACCAACACCAACCATCGCTACTGGGCCCCGGCCTTCGCCGGGGAAGCGGAAGGGCTAGGGAAACGCTGCGACCGTTCGCCCCTCAATACCCGACGTAATCGCTGAACCGAGTCACGCTCGGCTCGAACTTCAGGATCACCTTGCCGGTCGCGCCGTGACGCTGCTTGGCGACGATCAGCTCGGCGAGCCCGAACACGCGCTCCATCTCGAGCGCCCATTGCGCGTGATCCTCGAACACCTTGGGGTTGTCCCCCTCGACCGGACGCTTGGGCTCGCGCGAAGCAACGTAATAATCCTCGCGGAACACGAAGAACACGATGTCGGCATCCTGCTCGATCGATCCCGATTCGCGCAGATCCGACAGCATCGGTCGCTTGTCCTCGCGGCTTTCGACCGCGCGGCTGAGCTGGGACAGCGCCATCACAGGCACGTTCATGTCCTTGGCGAGCGTCTTCAACCCGCGGGAGATTTCGGAAATCTCCTGCACGCGGTTGCCTTCGGAACTCTTGCCCGAGCCGGTCAGCAGCTGGAGGTAATCGACCACCACCAGCCCGATCTCGTTATTGTGCCGGCGCTGCAACCGCCGCATCCGGGTATGGAGCGCGGCGATCGTCAAACCGGCCGTATCGTCGATGAACAGCGGCAGGTTCTCCAGATCCGCCGCCGCGGCCGCGAGCTGGTTGAACTCGTTGCGGCTGATCTTGCCCATGCGCAACGCTTCCGAACTGATCCGCGCCTGCTCGGATAGGATACGGGTCGCCAACTGGTCGGCGGACATTTCCAGGCTAAAGAACGCGACCTTGGCGCCGACCGACTCGCTTGGCTTGATCCCGTCCTGCATGTCGCGCATCCAGCGCGCGGCCGCGTTGAACGCGATGTTGGTCGCAAGCGAGGTCTTGCCCATGCCGGGACGCCCGGCGAGGATCATGAGATCGCTGTGATGCATGCCGCCGATCTTGGCGTTGACGCTGTCGAGCCCGGTGGTGATGCCCGAAAGACCGCCGCCGCTGTTGAGCGCCTTCTCGGCATTCTTGACCGCAAGCGTCGTCGCCTGCGCGAACGACTTGATCGCGCTTTCGCTACCGCCGTCGGCGGCAACCTTGAACAGCTCCTCTTCCGCCGCTTCGATCTGCGCGCGCGGATTGACCTCCTCCGACGTGTCCATGGCACGCTCGACCAGCCCGCGCCCGACCGTCACCAGGGTCCGCAGCATCGCCAGATCATAAATCTGCTGCGCGAATTGCCGCGCGCCGATCAGCCCCGCACCGCTCCCGGTCAACTGCGCGAGATAGGCGGGGCCGCCAAGCTCCTTCATCCCCGCGTCCTGTTCGAACATCGGGCGGAGAGTCACCGGGGACGCGAGCATGTCGTTCCCGCGCAGCAATCGGATCGCGCTGAAAATGCGGCCGTGGAGCGGCTCGAAGAAATGCTCGGGCTGGAGCTTGTCGATGAGATCGTCGGCAAGCCGATTGTCAATCATCATTGCGCCGAGCATCGCTGCCTCGGCTTCGACGTTCTGCGGCAGGGAAACGGCTTCGGGAACAGCGGGGGGTGGGGATGCAAATGCGGTGGCCATGCGCGCGGTTTGGACCTGTCGGCCCGTCGGCTCAAGCCCGTTGCGCCGGACCGCTTGGCGCGCCTGTGGATAAGTCCGGGGATAAGCGCGGAAGAAACCTGTAGCCCGCGTGGATAAGGCCGGGGCAACTTCGGCATAACGCGGGGATAACCCGTGGATGAGGTGTTGGTGTCCCGTGGATAAGCTGTGGGAAAGCCCGGGACAGGTTGTGGATAAGTCTGTGGAGAAGCTGAGGACAAGTCCGGCAGACGCTAATCGGCGTGCCCGTCGTGCGGCCACCGGTGCTGGAATGCGTTGATTCCCCCTGCCCTTCCCCTCTACGGCTAGCGCATGGCCGATCCGCGCATCATTGCCGTTACGCTCGACGAACGCACGATCCTGTGGCGCTCCGCCGATATCGAGCAGGAACGGCGGATCGCGATCTTCGACCTGATCGAGGGCAACCATTTCGCGCCGCAGCGCGCCTATCCCGATGGCTATGCCGGGCCCTATCGAATCGGGCTCGCGGTGGAGGAAGGCAGACTTGCGATCGCGATCCATCGCGATGACGATACGCTGCTGGAAACCTACGTCCTGGGGATGGGGCGCTTCCGCCGTCCGATCAAAGATTACTTTGCAATTTGCGATAGTTACTACCAGGCGATACGCAATGCGACGCCCGCGCAGATCGAAACGGTGGACATGGCGCGCCGCGGCATCCACAATGAGGCAGCAGAATTGCTGCGCGAGCGGCTGGCCGGCAAGATCGAAATCGATTTCGACACCGCCCGACGCCTCTTCACGCTGATATGCGTCCTCCACATCAAAGCATAATCCAGGGGTAAATTCGTTGACCGTTCGCCGTTTGGGCAGACTGGTCGCTCTGTTCGCAAGTGTCGTCGCGGCGCTCGGGCTGGCGGCGATCGTGGCATGGGTGGTCGCCATGAGCTGGAAACCCGGCGCGCCGTACACCTTCCAAGGTGTTGATATGTCGGGCGTCGACGGGGCCGTCGACTGGTGGGCCGTCAAGCGCAGCGGCGCGGACTTCGTCTATCTGCGCGCGACGGTCGACGCCGACCGGCGCGATACGCGTTTCGAGGAGAATTGGGCGAAGATCGCCGAGACCGGGATGCGGCGCGGCGCGCTCCACCACTACTCGCTGTGCAAGAGCGCGGTGGACCAGGCCAACAATTTCAACACGACCGTGCCACGGACCGACGACGCACTCCCCGCCGCCGTCGAACTCGCCTTCACGCCCGACTGCACCGCTCGGCCCGAAACCGGAGCCATGCTGGAGGGGTTGCGGCGCTATCTCGACATGGTCGAGGCGCACACCGGCAAGCCCGTGCTGCTCAAGGTCACACGGCCGTTCGATACGGCTTACGGCGTGACGGCGGCGATCCCGCGCTCGGTCTGGGCAGTGCAGGACTATTTCACGCCTGACTATCCGGCACGGCCGTGGCGGATGTGGCAGGCGAATGCCGCCTTGCATGTCGAGGGGGTGGAGAAACCGGTGCATTGGGATGTGGTGCGACCATGAAGGGAAATGGAATGACCGAGTCGGCAATCGGACTCAGCCTGATCGCAGCTGCGCGGGTGGCTGCGCGCAACGCACATGCGCCCTACTCGCGGTTCGCCGTCGGGGCGGCGGTGTTGCTCGACGATGGCGCGATCGTCACCGCCGCCAACTTCGAGAATGCGAGCTATGGTTTGTCGCTTTGTGCCGAAACCGTCGCGCTCGCGATGGTGAGCAGCGCGGGCAACCTCGCGCGGGTCGTCGCGGTCGGGGTGATCGGCGGCGCGATGGACACGACTGGTGCACCAACCGGAACCGCGCCGGTAGGACCGTGCGGGCGGTGCCGCCAGGTCATCAACGAAGCGGCGCAGATCGGCGGTCACGACGTGATCATATGGTGTGGGGCCGCCGAGGGTGACGCAGTGGAACGCTACCGGTTGTCCGAGCTGCTCCCACACGCCTTCGGTCCCAAGGATCTCGGGCTCGGTCCGGTCCGTTAGCGCTTCGCCGGGGAGAACAGCGCGTCAACGTTGCCGCCGTCGGCGCGCAGACGTTCAACGACCCGCTTTCGGCCATGATAATAGATCAGGGCGGGATGCGACACATGACGCGTTTCGAGCGCCGCTGCCGCCTCGTCGGTAAGGCTGCCGTCCCCTGCCACGACGTCGCAATAGCCTTCGCGCAGCCATGACGGATACCGCACGTCGGCGAACAGCCCATAACGCGCGCGAATCAACCCGTGCGTGCGTTCGTGCGCAATGATGCCCGAAAGCGTTCGCGTTCCACCGATTGCGGCGGCGGTATACACCTGGTCGCGCGCCGGATTGCTGCGGTTGACGACGATCGCCTCGCTGATCGGACGCGTGAAGGCGAACGCACCCGGTGTCTGAAACGCGAGGATGTGCCAGCGCCAGCCCCCATCGGTCAGGAAGATCCGCCGGCCATAGTGCGGCGACGAGATGGCACTCCGCCGCAGCAGCCCGTCGGCGCGCGCCAGAAGCTGTGGCATCGTGCCGGGCAGCGGCGTCTCGGAATACAGAATCGTGTCGCCGATCCGCTGCCGGTGCGGAAACGCCAGGACCTCCGGAGCGAAGGTGACCGTTCCCGCCAGAACCAGCGCCAAGCCCGCAGCCAGATGCACCCATTGCGTACGTTTCATCGCAAGTCCCCGCCGAACTGGCATGCCAGGGTATCGGTCCCTCGGGGGGATCACAACAGCACGCCCTTGCCCCTGCGGCTGTTTCCGGCGAAACGGCGGGGCGGTCGTCGCGCCGTCACACAGGAGAAGCCTTCGCATGTCGATCATGTCCGACCGCTGGATCCGCGAGCAGGCGCTCGCGCACGGAATGATCGAGCCCTTCGTCGACGGCCAGAAGCGCGATGGCTGCATCTCCTATGGCCTGTCGTCTTACGGCTATGACGCGCGCGTGTCGGACGAGTTCAAGGTCTTCACCAACATCGACAGCGTCATCGTCGATCCGAAGGACTTCGCTTCGAACAGCTTCGTCGATCGCAAGACCGATTGCTGCATCATCCCGCCCAACAGCTTCGCGCTGGCCCGGACGGTGGAATATTTCCGCGTCCCGCGCGACGTGCTGGTGATCTGCCTCGGCAAATCGACCTATGCCCGCTGCGGGATCATCGTGAACGTGACGCCGCTCGAGCCCGGCTGGGAGGGGCATGTCACGCTGGAATTCTCCAACACGACGCCGCTTCCGGCCAAGATCTACGCCAATGAGGGCGCGTGTCAGTTCCTGTTTCTCGAGGGCAACGAGCCTTGCGAGACAAGCTACGCCGATCGCGCGGGCAAATATATGGGCCAGCGCGGGGTGACTTTGCCACGGCTGTAAGCCGTATTCTCGCTGCGACCATCGGGTCGGGAACGCGGGTTTGCGGCCAGAACATAAGCTCCCCTTGCAAGGGGGACTCCGTCGCGCCGGTCAAGGTAGCAAGGGGCGGTCGCGGACATTCCTGTATCGTGTTGCTGAGCACGTACCTGCACGAGCGATGCGTCCCGGGGGGGTAATGCCGATCCTCGGAGAACCCTACGCTTTGCGCCCGCTGTGCGTCAGGCTGCGCTGACCTGGCCCTCATACGGCAGGCCCACCCCCCACTATCGTGAAGAGCCCGCCCGCTTCCGTTTGGCAGTATCGTCGTCGTGTCCGGCCCTGACAGCCCGGTGCAATGCATTGCGCGGTCCTCTGTCGACCGTCCGGTGCCCCAAGACAAAAAAAGGGCGGCCCCGAAGGACCGCCCGATTTGCGTACCGAACCCTGAAGACAGATCAGAATTCGCCGCGATACTGTTCGTTGCCGATGAAGCCGAGCTTCGAGACGTTCGACCGCTTGATGATCGCAAGGACCTGATCGACCTTCTCGTACCGTGCCGCCGGATCCGGCTGGAAGTGCAGTTCCGGCTCGGGGTTGAGCTGCGTCGTCTGCGTCAGATACTGCTGCAGCGTCGCACCGTCCGTCGGGGCACCGTTCCAGAGAACCACGCCGTCGGGCGTGATGACGATCTTGTTCTTCTGCGGGTCGATCTGCGGCTTCACCTGGTTCGGGTCATTGATCGGCAGATCGACCTTCACCGCGTGCGTCTGGATCGGGATCGTGATGATGAACATGATGAGCAGCACGAGCATGACGTCGATCAACGGCGTCGTGTTCATGTCCATCATGGGCTCGCCTTCGGCGCCGCCTGCACTGATTGCCATGCTTATTACTCCTCGGTGCTAGCGCACGCTTACGATGACGGACCGCCTGTGGGGGGCGGCTCGGAGATGAAGCCGACCTTGGCAAAGCCAGCCGACTGCATCGTGTAGATCGCGCCACCGATGCACTTGTAAGGCGTTTCCACGTCGCCGCGGATATGCGCTTCGGGAAGATCCTCGGTCGTCAGGTTGGCGGCGCCACCTGCCTTATCGACGATTTCCTTCAGCTTGTCGGTCGCCCGCTTCAGCAGTTCTTCATGCGTCACACGCGTCAGACCCCAATACACCGCGCATGCGCCGCTGGAATCCTTCGTGATCGAGAGCGAGACGTTCTCGGGCTTGGTCACGGTCGGGTCGTACCGCACGTCGGGCAGCTTGAGCTTGACGCTCTGCACAATCGCCGGAACCGTGATGAGGAAGATGATCAGCAACACCAACATAACGTCGACGAGCGGCGTCGTGTTGATGTCGGACATCGGGGCGTCTTCTGCACCACCAGTACTAATCGCCATGAAAGGCCATCCTATCCGTATCAGTCAGGCCACCCGGTACGTCCGGGCAGCGAGAAAATCGGGGCCGTCCGGCTGGACGGCCCCGGGTCGTCCTTAGACGCGCGTCTGAACGCCACCAGCCTGGCCGGCGGTCGTCGTGCCGGTTGCAGCAGGCTTCGCACCCGAAACCGGGGGAGCCTTCGTCGCTGCGCGCGATGCTGCCGGACGAACTGCGCCTTCCGAAGCAAGGTAGCCGAGAACGTCGGTCGAGAATGCGCTCAGATGCTCTGCGATCGCCTTGTTGCGGCGCTGCAGGAAGTTGAACGCGAGCACTGCCGGAACCGCGACGACCAGACCGAAGGCGGTCATGATCAGCGACTCACCGACCGGGCCTGCGACCTTGTCGATCGATGCCTGGCCAGCCTGGCCGATGCCGATGAGGGCGCGGTAAATACCAAGCACCGTACCGAACAGACCAACGAACGGTGCGGTTGCGCCGACCGTCGCGAGGAAGGCGAGACCGCCGCCGAGCTGTGAGTTGATGACGGCTTCCGAGCGCGTCAGCGAACCATGCAGCCAGTCATGTGCCTCGACCGGATCGGTCAGGCGGCCGTGCTGCTGCTGTGCGGCAATGCCGTCGTCGACGATCTGCTTGTAGGCCGAGTTCTTCTCGAGCTTGGCAGCGCCTTCCTGCAGCGAGTTCGAGTTCCAGAAGGTCGCCCGGACGCGACGGCCCTGGTTGATGATCTTCTGCTGCTCGAAAATCTTCGTGAACAGGATGTAGAGCGTGAAGAACAGGAAGATCGTCAGGATCGCGGCAGTCGTCCACGTGACGGGGCCGCCCTGCTTCATCGCGTTCATGAAGCCGAAGTTGTCAGCAGCCGATGCTCCGGCGGCGAGGATGGTGGTCGACATTGGGGGTACTTCCTTCTCGATTATGAAGCCGTGCGGCCCGCCGGGAGCCGCACGCCTGGGATGGGTCTTATTCGGGCAGGCGCCACACGACGTTGCGCGACTGGCCACTGGTCCGCATCGGCGCACCGTTCTGATCGAGCGCAGGCGTATAACGCCCGCGCCGGGTCAGTGCGCTGCAGGCTGCGCGGTCCAGCGACGAATTGCCGCTCGAAGCGACGATCGTGCAATTCTCGACGCGGCCTGCCGGGCTGATGTCCCAACGAATCTTCGTCGTACCCTGTGCCTCGGCGCTCAGCGCGTCGGACGGATAGTCGTCGTTGGTAATCCAGTCGGCAGGGTTACCCTTTGGACCGGCGGCCTTGCTGACCGTCGGAGCAGCGGGCGGCGCCGGAACGGGCACCGGTGCTGGCGCTGCTGCCCGGACCGTGATCGGTGCGGCCGGCGGCGGCGTGATGACTGTGGTGACAGGCGGCGGCGGTGCCTGCACGCGCACGATCGGCGGCGGCGACACGACCGGCGGGGTCTGCAGCTGCGGCTGTTCGGGCGGCGGGGGCGGCGGCTTGTCAGGCGGCGGCGGTGGCGGCTCGACGACGTCGAACGTGTTTAGCTTCTCGGTAACCTTCTTGATATATTTGAAGGTCAACCCGTTCACGAAGCCCCACGCGAACAGTGCGACGATGACCGAAACGATCACGATCGACACGGCGCGGCTGCCACTTGTATTGCGATCAGCGTAAGCCATTCAGAAACGAAACTCCTCTATTCCGGCACGACGGTCCAAGCCCGATCCGTAACGTCCGCTCGTTATCCGGCCTGTCATGGGTTAATGTATCCTGGACAGGTCGTAACCTCTATCGCGCCAAAAACCACGACGCAAACGCTTTGTCTGGCGCAACAAACGTACAAGCGCCGCGTGGCAGAATTATTTCTGTTTAAAACTGACACGGTCGGGTAACGCATAAGCATGATGACGGCACCAAACCGGCTGCTGGCAACGCTGTTGCTGGCCGCGTCTCCAAGTCTTGTTGCAGCGCAGCAAACTCCTCTGAAACCGCTGGATTCTGCGGTTCCGCAACAAGCAACGGCGTTACCCTATTCGGACTATGCCGACCTTGTCCTGGCGTCCCCGGTCATCCTCGATGCGACTGTTCGGAGCGAGGTCCGGCTCAAACCGGCCGAGGCACCGAGCGTCCCACAAAATGCGACGCGGCTCTATATCGAGGCCGATGTGACCGCCCTGATTCGCGGAACCGGTGCCGTACCGCCGAGAATCGGGTACACGATCGACGTTCCACTCGACGCCCGCGGCCGTCCGCCGCGCTATCGCAAGATGCGCGTCTTGCTGTTCGCGCGTGGAGTCGCGAACAATCAGGGACAGGTCCAACTGGTCCGTTCGGATGCGCAGCGCAACTGGACCCCGGCGAGCGACGCATTGACCCGGCGGATCGTCCGTGAAGTGCTCGCGCCCGATACGCCGCCGACCGTGACCGGAATCGGCAACGCCTTCTTCACTGCGGGCGACTTGCCCGGAGATGGCGAGACGCAGATTTTCCTGACCACCGCCGACAACCGACCGATCTCGCTCAACGTGCTCCGCAAGGCGGGCCAGCCGCCACGCTGGTCGGTCGCGCTGAGCGAAGTCGTCGACGAAGCGGCGCCCCCCCCGGCACGGCAGACGTTGCTATGGTATCGGCTCGCCTGCACGTTGCCGGCCACGCTTCCCGACACCGCCTTGCACGGCAGCGAAGCCGACAATGCGATCGTTCGGGAGGATTATGCGACGGTGCTGAACGGGCTTGGCGCCTGTGATCGGACGGTCGACGGCCCGAAGGAAGGGTCCGTGCGGTAGGATGATGTTGGCGAGCGCCGCTCTTGGGCTCGTCACCCCGGTCATACCGGCTGGCCCCCGGCCGTCGGCAGGGGAGCAAATGTCCGAAAGGCTGACGAGCGCGCTAGTCGATCCGTAACACTTGTCCGGTGGTCGATCGCGCACCGGCGAGAAACCGTGCCGCGGTGACGACGTGTTCGGTCGGAGCGCCCTCCACGACATCGATCGCGCAGACCCGGCGCGGGGCCAGTTCGCCCGCAAGCGGCCCGAGCGCCGCCAGCAGCATCGCGCGTTCCATTACCGAAACTGCAGGGAGCAGCAGTATCACGACCGCGTCCCCCACCCCCGCCGCGCGAACCGTGTCGATCACCGTCGCGGGGGTGGATTGAGCGTCCGCCACGACCAACGTGGCCGTAGCCCCCAGCGCCTCGGCGACCGCAGCGATCACCGCCGGTGCCGCGTGAGCGTGATCCCGATCGATTCCCCCGCCTCGGCGATGGCGAGCTTGACGATCGTCACCTCGACCTTCGTCACGCGCTTGTCCTGCAGGAACAGCGTTTCGCAGATATGATCGGCAACCGCCTCGATCAGCGTAAAATGCACGCCCTCGGGCAGCGCGGTGGTCGCCGCATGCTTGAGGTCGAGGTAATTCTTGGACGCGCTCAGCGGTGTATCGGGTTCGTAGCGATCGGGCACTGTCAGATCGACCGTCAGCGAGATGCGCAGCGGTTGCGGGAGGTGCGTTTCCTCGGAGTAAATGCCGGTCAGCACCTGCACTTCGAGGTCATGCACGTTCAGCGTCAGTCGGTCGTCCAAGGGGAACCCTTCATTCGGTACGCATCGGGGGAGGCGTGGGCGGGGAGGTATGGGCGCGCCATAGCAGATCGGTGCCGCGGGGGAACAGCCGTCACGCGGTCGCGCTCGAACGCGCCGATGCAGCAGCGTGCCAGCGTTTGAGATCCGCTGCGCCGTCGGGCACGACGAGTTTTGCGGCCTTTGCGAAATCGACCGTAACCAGCGCGGAAATATCCGCGAAACTGTAGGAATCGGTCGCGATCCAGGTCCGCCCCGCCAGATGTGCGTCGAGCACGCCGACGAACATATCCCACAGGATCTGTCCCCGCTCCACCAGTTCGGGGATCTGCGGGATCGCGGGCCACTTCCCCGCCACGCCGCGATCGCGAAACGCCGGGCGCTGGTTGCGCAACACATAGACGACCGCGGCATACCCCTCATTCTCGATCCGCCTTGCCCAGCTTTCGATCCGCGCGATGTCCAGCGCGGTCTCGCCGAACAGCGGCGACGGGTCTCCCAGCGCCTCGAAGTAACGGCAGATCGCGGCCGATTCGCACAGCATCTCGCCATCGTCGAGCTGCAGCGCTGGCACGACCCCGCGCGGGTTCAGCGCAAGATACGCCGCGCCGAGCTGCTCGTCCTGCCGCAAGTCGATCGTCTCGCGCTCGACCGAAATCCCCTTTTCCGCCAGGTAAATGCGAACACGTCGAGGGCTTGGAGCCCAATCCGCATCGAAGAGTTTCATCGCTGGGGGATCCTTCGTTCTTGCGTTCGGCGAGGTGGAGGCTAAAGCGCGCGGCCCCTGTGGTCCATCCGGGACGTGCGGCGGCAAGGATTTGGCCCGTGATGGATATCGTGCCGATTGCCGAGATCGCCCCCGACCGGGTCGAGCAGTTGCTCGACGTGGCGTTCGGATCGGGCCGTCACGCGCGCACCGCCTATCGAATCCGGGAGGGGATGGCGATGATTCCCGAACTGGGCTTCGCCGCGCGCGATGCGGGGGCGCTGGTCGGCACGATCCAGTGCTGGCCGATTCGCTTTGCAGGCGACGATGGGCGGGACGTTCCCATGGTCCAGATCGGTCCGGTCGCGGTCGATCCATCGCGCCAGCAAGGCGGGATCGGGCGGCAATTGACCGCGCGGGCGCTGGAGGCCGCGGCCACGCATGGCCTCGCGGACGCGCTGACGCTGATCGGCGACCCGGAATATTACGGCCGCTTCTTCGGCTTCGACGCAAGTCGTACCGCCCTGTGGCGAGTCCCCGGCCCCGTCGAGCGGCATCGTCTGCTTGCGTCTGGAACGGCGGTGCCGACCGGTGCGGGCATCCTTGCACCGCGGATCCTCGCCCTGGCCTGATTACCGCCGGTTCGGCGCGGCACCGCTTTACGCATGCCGTGCGCTGTCCTACCGCCTCCGACATGCCCATGGAGCCGATCCCCGACCTCGCGTCCCTCTCGCTTGCCGACATTGCGCGGCTCGCCGAGGAGCACAAACTTCCGCCAGTCGAGCGCTGGAACCCGACGCATTGCGGCGACAGCGAAATGCGTATCGCGCGCGACGGAACGTGGTTCCACCAGGGATCGCCGATCGGCCGCCCCGCGATGGTGCGACTGTTCTCGACGATCCTGCGGCGCGAAGCCGATGGCGGCTATGTCCTCGTCACCCCGGTCGAGAAGCTCGACATCCAGGTCGAGGACGCCCCTTTCGTCGCGGTCGAGATGAAGGTCGAACGCGTCGGCAAGGATGCGGTGCTCGCGTTCCGGCTCAACACCGGCGACATCGTGACCGCCAATGCCGAACACCCGCTCCGCTTCGAACCGCGCGAGGATGGGCCCCGGCCCTATCTGCGCGTGCGGGGCGAACTCGACGCGGTGGTCGCGCGCTCGGTCTATTACGAGCTCGCGCACCGCGCGATCGAGGGTGGCGAAACGCCCCCCGGCGTTTGGAGCGCGGGCAGCTTCTTCCCGATCGAGCCCGCGGCATGACGCTCGTCGAACGTTTGCGCCATGCGCTCGCGCTTGGCCCCGCCGACGATGCGGTGCTGCTGACCGGCGATCATGTCGATCATGATCCGATCCCCTCGGCGCTCGCGCAGGCGGCGGTGCTCGTGCCTGTCACCGATCGCGTCGAACCCGGCGTGATCCTCACCCGCCGCACCGACACGATGACCCGGCACGCCGGGCAGGTCGCTTTTCCCGGTGGCCGGATCGACCCCGGTGATGCCAACGCCATCGCCGCCGCGTTGCGAGAAGCCGAGGAGGAGATCGCGCTCCCCCGCGACGTCGTCCATGTCGTCGGCGAGGCGGATCGCTATCGCACCGTGACCGGGTTCGAGGTTACGCCGGTGATCGGCGTGGTCCCGCCCGATCTGGTGTTCACCCCCAATGCGGCCGAAGTCGCAATCGTATTCGAGGTACCGCTCGGCTTCCTACTCGATTCGGGCAACCATATCGAAGCCAGCGTCGAGTGGCAGGGCCGCAACCGCCATTATTACGAGATCCTGTGGGGCGAGCATCGCATCTGGGGCGCGACCGCGGCGATGATCGTCAACCTGTCGCGGCGGTTGCGATGGAACGCGTGACGCTCCCCGCGGCGGACTGGCGCGACCGGGAGGATCTGGTCGCGCTGTACCGCGTGCTGGGGGTCGAAACGGGCAACACCCGCGTCGTCGGCGGCGCGGTGCGCGATACGCTGCTGGGCGGCGCGGTCTCCGACATCGATCTTGCGACCCGACACGCGCCCGAGGACGTGCTCTCGCTGCTCCAGCGCGCGCGGATCAAGGCGGTGCCGACCGGCCTCGCGCACGGCACGATCACTGCCGTCCTCGCCGATGGTCCGGTCGAGGTGACGACGCTGCGGCGCGACCTGTCGACCGATGGCCGCCACGCCGTCGTCGCCTTCACCGACGACTGGCGCGAGGACGCGGCGCGGCGCGATTTCACGATCAACGCGCTCTATGCCGACCCGGTATCGGGCGAGATCTTCGACTATTTCGGCGGGATCGACGATCTCGCGGCGGGCCGCGTCCGTTTCATCGGCGATCCGTTGCAGCGAATCGCCGAGGATCATTTGCGGATCCTGCGATTCTTTCGCTTTCACGCGCGGTTCGGCGACGTACCCGATGCCGCTGGCTTGGCTGCCTGCACGGCGCGCGCGAACGACCTGATGGCATTGTCGCGCGAGCGGATCGCGGCGGAACTGCTCAAGCTGCTCGTCGCCCCCGGTGCGGTAGCCACGCTCAAGCTGATGATCGCGCACGGCATCCTGTTGCCGGTCTTGCCCGAAATCACGTCGGCTGGCGTGGCCCGTCTGTCGGACGTGGCGGACTACGAAACCGCGGCGGCGATCCTCGCGGATCCGTTGCGCCGGCTGGCTGCGGTACTGCCGCGCGACCCGGCGCTGGGCGAAGCGGTCGCCAACCGCCTCAAACTGTCGAACGCACAACGCAAGCGGATCATTTCCGCACTCGGCGCGCCGGGCGGCACCCCGCCCGCGCTGGCCTATCGGCTTGGGCGCGATGGCGCGCTCGACCGCTGGCTGCTGACCAAAAACGGCGATGAGGCGATAACGGGCGCGCAAGAGATCGCGGCGTTCGAAATCCCCGCCTTCCCGCTCACCGGTGGCGCGCTGGTGCAGCGCGGCGTCGGTAAGGGGCCCGATGTCGCGCGGATGCTGCGGCAGGTCGAGGAGGCGTGGATCGCAGAAGGCTTTCCCGATGCCAACCGTACCGCCGAACTCGCGGACGCCGCGGTCGATCAGTGGCGGCAGTCGAGCAGCATCGCATAGGCCGCATCCGCTTCGAGCGGACGCGCGTAGAAATAGCCCTGCCCGAAGGTACAGCCGAGCGCCGCGAGCGTCTGCGACAGCTCGATCGTCTCGATTCCCTCGGCAGTGGTTTGCATCCCCAACGCCTGCGCCAGGCTGAGGATCGCGCGGACGATCGCGATCTTGTCGCGGTCGGCGAGCATGCCGGTCACGAAACTGCGATCGATCTTGAGCACGTCGATCGGCAGTTTCTGGAGATAGGCGAGGTTCGAATAGCCCGTGCCGAAATCGTCCATCGCGATCGTGGTGCCGAGCGCCTTCAACGCCTGCATGATTCCTGCGATCCGATCCGGATCGCTGACCAGCGCGCTTTCGGTAAGCTCGAGCGTGAACCGATGCCCGCTCAGGCCATTGCAGTCGAGCGCGGCCTGCACGACCGCCGCGATCGAATCGCGCTGCAGCTGGATCGCCGAGAGGTTGACCGCGAGCTTGATCGCGCAATCCCCGCCAAGCCGCGCGTCCCACCCGGCGAGCGTCGCCGCCGCTTCCTGGATCGCCCAGCGACCGAGCGGGACGATCAGCCCGGATTCCTCGGCGACAGGGATGAAATCATTGGGCGAATACTCGATCCCGTCCTCGTCGCGCCAGCGCGCGAGCGATTCGAACGCGACGAGCTTGCCGGTCGCGAGATCGACGATCGGCTGATAGCACAGCCGCATCTGTCCGCGCTCGATCGCGCGGCGAAGCGCGGTCTCGATCCCGAATTGCTCACGCGCGATGTCGAACGCCTGCGGTTGATAGGCTTCCGACTTGCCGGTTACCTTCGACCGTTTGACCGCGAACTGGGCGTGGCGGATCAGTTCCTCGGCGTCGTCGATCGCCGCCGCGCCGAACGCGATGCCGATCGAACACGCGACGCGAATCTCGAAGTCGGACAAGCGGAACGGCGTCGAGAGCGCGCCAAAGATGCGTTTCGAAACATGCTCCGCATCGATCGCGCCATCCTCCAGCGTCAGCAGGATCGCGAATTCGTCGCCCCCGGTGCGCGCCAGCACGTCCTGCGCACGAAGCGCGCCCTTGAGGCGACGCGCGACGGTAATCAGCAGCTCGTCCCCTGCCATCGACCCGAGGCAGGCGTTGACCCGGCTGAACCGATCGAGATCGATCACGAGGACCGCGTAGCGATCACGCGTCAGCGGGTTCTCGATCAGCGTCTCCAACCGGTCGCTGAACCCCGCGCGGTTGGGCAGGCCGGTAAGGCTGTCGGTCAGCATCTCGCGGCGGAGGTTGTGCTCGGTCCGAAGTTCGGCGGTCTGGTCGACCAACGCGAGAATGCAGCGTTGTTCGGGGTTGCGGATCAGCCGCGCGAGCGTCGCCTGGTAATGGCGGCCATCGACCACGTCGCCAAAGTCGATCCGGAATTCGGCGCGCAGCGATTCGCCGCGAATGAAGGCGGAGATCTGCGGTTCGATCTGCACGATCAACGATTGCCGGCGTTCGGCGGGGCCGAGTCCCGCCAGATCAAACGCGCTATTGGACGCCTCGACCCGCACCCCGTCCGGACCGAGCACCACGAGCACAGCGGGGATCGGCAACAGGTCGATCGCCCGCGAAACGAGCATCACCGACAGGGCGTTATTGTCCAACGCGGTCAGCGCACCGACCACGGGATCTTCCACCAAGACAGGATGAGTCCTGAGCGCCATTGGCCCATTGCTAGGGCCGAATAGTTAACAAGCAGCTTGCGCCCCCGTATTTCAGCCCTTTGCCAGGCTGACACCGCTGGACAGATCGCACCGTGTCCGAGCGTTCGGCGCGAGCATGCAGCCATGCGCCTCTGCCTCAAATCCTTCTTCGCTGGCTGGCCAACCGCGTCCGGCTGACGAGGCCTCGTCCGGACAGGCTTGGCGGGCGTAGCCGGGCGGACCCGAGGCAGGATCAGCCGAAGCGGTTGTCCCGCGGGAACCCGTTCGGCGGCATCCGGCCGGCGGCCCCGCGCGCCGCGCGCCACGGGCCGAGGTCGGTCTCGGTCCGCACCCGCCCGCTGTCGCCGCCCATCTGCCAGCTCAGCCCGCTCGCGAAGACGAAGGTGATCGCATCCGACAGACCGCCGTCGCGGAAGCGCATCAACTGCACCCCCTGCCCGCGGGTAAGCTCCGGCAGTTCGGCGATCGGGAACACCAACAACCGGCGATTGTCGCCGATCGCGCCGACATAATCGTCCTCGACCGCGACGGGGCGAACGATCTTAAGCTTCGCGCCGAGGCGCGGGGTGACGACCGTCTTGCCCTTGCGAGTCTCGGCATGAATGTCGGCGGTGCGCACGATGAACCCGCGACCGTCGGTCGCCGCCACCAGCCAGCGATCGGACAGGCTCGCGCGGAACACCCCGACGATCCCGATATCGCCATCGAGGTCGATCATCAGCCGGAGCGGCTCGCCAAAGCCGCGCCCGCCCGGCAGCTTGTCCGCAGGGAGCGTAAAAAAGCGTCCGTTCTCCGCCGCGACCACGACCTTGTCGGTGGTCTGCGCGTGGAAATCGAACAGCGGTGCGTCGCCGTCCTTGAACTTGACCGCGGCGACCCCGGCAGCATCGACATGCCCCTTCATCGAGCGGATCCAGCCGCGTTGCGACAGGATCACCGTGATCGGCTCGCGCTCGATCATCGCGTCGAGCGGAATGTCGCGCAGCGGGGCCGCCTGCTCGATCGTGGTCCGCCGCCGCCCGAGCGTCGTCTCGGGGCCGTAGCGGTCGCGCAGCTTGCCGAAGTCGCGCTTCAGCCGCGTCCGCTGCTTCGCCTCGCTTCCGAGCAGCCCCTCGAGCCCGGCGCGTTCGCGATCGAGCGTGTCACGCTCTTTGCGCAACTCCATTTCCTCGAGCCGACGCAACGATCGCAGCCGCATGTTGAGGATCGCCTCGGCCTGGCGGTCGTTCAAGTCGAACTCGGCGATCATCACCGGCTTGGGCTCGTCCTCGGTGCGGATGATCTCGATCACGCGGTCGAGGTTGAGATAGGCGATGATATAGCCGTCGAGCAGCTCGATCCGGTCCGCGATCTTGCGCAGCCGATGCTCGGCGCGCCGCCGCAGCACGATGAACTGGTGCTGGACCCACTCGTTGAGCGCCTCCGCGAGGCTCATCACGCGCGGCGTCCGGCTCGCGTCGAGCACGTTGAGGTTGAGGCTGAACCGGCTCTCGAGGTCGGACAGTTTGAACAGGCTCTCCATCAGCACGACCGGGTCGACCGTGCGGCTGCGCGGCTCGATCACGATGCGGATCACCGCGTCCGATTCGTCGCGGACGTCCGCCATGATCGGCAGCTTCTTGTCGTTGACGATCGCGGCGAGCTGCTCGATCAGCTTGCCCTTCTGCACGCCGTAAGGAATCTCGGTGACGATCGCGGTCCACGTCCCGCGCCCGAGATCCTCGACCTGCCAGCGCGCACGGACCCGGAAGCCCCCGCGTCCGGTCGCATAGCTTTCGGCGATCGCGGCGGGTGAGTCGACCACCAGCCCGCCGGTCGGAAAGTCAGGGCCGCGGACGTGATCGAGGATGTTGAACCCGGCGAGATCGCCCGACCGGTCGATCAGCGCGATCGCGGCGTCATACAGTTCGGCGACATTGTGCGGCGGGATGTTGGTCGCCATGCCCACCGCGATCCCCGCTGCGCCATTGGCGAGCAGATTGGGAAACGCGCCGGGGAACAGCTCGGGCTCCTGTTCCTCGTTATTATACGTGGGCTTGAACGCGACCGCGTCTTCGTCGAGCCCGTCCATCAGGTCGATCGCGACCTGCGTCAGCCGGGCTTCGGTGTAGCGGAAGGCGGCAGCGTTATCGCCGTCGATATTGCCGAAATTTCCCTGCCCCTCGACCAGCGGATAGCGGACCGAGAAATCCTGCGCGAGCCGGACCATTGCGTCATAGACCGACTGATCGCCGTGCGGGTGGTATTTGCCGATGACTTCACCGACGACGCGGGCGGATTTCTTGAACGCGCTGCTCGGGTCCATCCTGAGCGCGCGCATCGCCCACAGCAGGCGGCGGTGCACCGGCTTCATCCCGTCGCGCAGATCGGGGAGGGAGCGCGCGGTGATCGTCGACAGCGCATAGACGAGATAGCGGTCCGACAGCGCGCTATCGAACGGCGCGTCGGCGATCGCGTTGAAGGGATCATTGGGGTCGATGATGTCGGTCGCCATCTGTTCCGGTTAGCAGGCCGGGACGGCCTACGTCCACCGCGACGCTGGGGCTTCGACAAGTGCCTGATGCCGTCGTATCGATGGCATGATGCTCAGATTCGCTTTTGCCGCCGCCGCGCTGCTCACCGCCACCGCGCTCCCCGCGCAGGAGGCGCCTAAACCGCTGCTCACATGGCCCGACCTGATCAAGCGGCCGGCGCCGCAACCGAACGCGACGGTCGATTACGGCAGCGATCCGTACCAGAAGGTCGACGTGTGGGTGCCAGCGGGCAAGGGCCCCTTCCCGACGGTGCTGATGGTCCACGGCGGTTGCTGGACGACGAGTATCGCGGACCGCAGTCTGATGAACTGGATCGCGGACGATCTGCGGCGCGACGGGATCGCGGTGTGGAACATCGACTATCGCGGCGTCGATCGGCCCGGCGGCGGCTATCCGGGAACCTTCATCGATGCGGGCACGGCGGCGGACGCGTTGCGCGCCAATGCCCGGAAATTCCACCTCGATGCCCGCCGCGTAGTGGCGGTGGGGCATTCGGCGGGCGGGCACCTTGCTTTGTGGCTCGCCGCGCGCGGCAGGATCGCGAAGACCAGCGCACTGTATCAGCGACACCCGCTGAAGATCGCGCAGGTTGTCAGTCTCGGCGGCCTGCCTGACCTGGAGGCGACCGCCGCCAGTCCGGACAATGGGTGCGGCGTCGACGTCGTCGCGAAGCTCGTCGGCGCGCCCGGTGTGCGGGGCGATGTCTATGCCGACACCTCTGTCCCGCGGCTGCTGCCCGACGGGGTCCCCCAAGATCTCGTGAATGGCCGGGACGACAAGATCATCCCGCTCCGGATGGGGACGCAATATGTCGCTGCAGCCCGCGCCAAGGGCGACCGGGCGGAGTTGCATGTCGTCGACCACACCGGCCATGTCGAACTGATCGCGCCGGAAACCGCCGCCTGGGCGGAAGCGAAGCGCCTGATCCGCCTGGCGTTGGAGAAGTGACCAATCCGGTCACCTCGCCGAAGCCCGGGACCGCCATGTGGCGCCTCCGGACCTCGATAGCACGTCAAAACCCGCCCGGCCCCGGCCTCTGCCCGTGTTACGGAAAGGCCGCAGCATGACCCCCAACGAAGCCCGCGCGCGTGACGCGGCAGATCCGCTCCGCGGCTATCGCGATGCGTTCCACCTGCCCGAAGGAGTGATCTACCTCGACGGCAATTCGCTCGGCCCGCTCCCGCGCTCGACTCCGGCGGCGCTGGCAGACATCGCGGAACGGCAATGGGGAGAACGGCTGATCCGCAGCTGGAACGAAGGCTGGATCGAGGCGCCCCGTCGGGTCGGTGGCAAGATCGCCAAACTCATCGGCGCGGCCGAGGACGAGGTGATCGTCGCGGATTCGACCTCGGTCAATCTGTTCAAGCTGCTCGTCGCCGCCCTCCGCCACGCAGCACCGAGGACCACGATCCTAAGCGAGACCGGCAATTTCCCGACCGACCTGCACATTGCCGAAGGGGCGGCAGGGTGCGTTCCGGGGGCACGGCTCAACGCCGTTCCTCGCGCTGCCTTGTCCGACGCCCTCGACGAAACCACCGCCGTCGTCATGCTGACACATACACATTACAAGACATCCGAGTGTTTCGATATGTCAGCATGGTCCGCGAAGGCGCGGCAAGCAGGTGCGCTAATGCTTTGGGATCTCAGCCATAGTGTAGGCGCGATCCCGATCGACCTGAACGCTGCAGGGGCGGATCTCGCAATCGGATGCGGCTATAAATTCCTCAATGGCGGCCCGGGTGCGCCGGCCTTCCTCTTCGTCTCCCGGCGATTGCAGGACCAACTCGCCAGCCCACTGTCGGGCTGGATGGGCCATGCCGCACCATTCGGGTTCGCCGACGCCTATGCCCCCGCGCCCGGAATGACGCGCTGGCTCGCGGGCACCCCCCCGATGCTGGGTCTCGCCGCGCTCGAGGCCGGGCTCGACATCTGGGAGGACGTCGACCAGCAGCAGGTCGCGACCAAGAGCGCCGCGTTGTTCGACGAGATGGCCGAGATCGGCGTGTCGCTTGGTCTCGAGTGCGTCAGCCCCGCCGACCCCGCCCGGCGCGGCAGCCATATCTCGTTCCGCCATCCGGAGGCCTATGCGCTCTGCCAGGCGCTGATCGCGCGCGGCGTCATCGGCGACTTCCGCGATCCCGACATCCTCCGCTTCGGCCTTACCCCGCTCTATCTCGGGTTCGAGGACGTTGTCCGCGCGGGCGCGATCCTCGGCGACATCCTCGCCACGGATGCCCATCGCGACCCCGCATTCCAGCACCGCAACGCGGTCACCTGACCGCCAAGCGATTGATTGCACCCCCGGCATCGATCCGGTATAGGCGTGATCTTCCCGCCCCGGCCCGCGTGATCCGCGTTGCCGGGGCCGCTCATTTCCAGGGGTTAGCGCAAACATGGCACGCCGCCGCCAGATCTACGAGGGCAAGGCCAAGATCCTGTACGAGGGTCCTGAGCCGGGTACGCTGATCCAGTACTTCAAGGATGACGCCACCGCTTTCAACGCCCAGAAAAAGGGGACGATCAGCGGCAAGGGCGTGCTCAACAACCGGATTTCCGAGCACATCTTCACGCTGCTCGGCGCGATCGGCGTGCCGACGCACTTCATCCGCCGGCTCAACATGCGCGAGCAGCTGATTCGCCAGGTCGAGATCATCCCGATCGAAGTCGTCGTGCGCAACGTCGCGGCCGGGTCGATCTCGACTCGCCTCGGGATCGAGGAGGGCACGCAGCTGCCCCGCACGATCATCGAATATTACTACAAGGACGATGCGCTCGGCGATCCGATGATCACCGACGAGCATATCGCCGCGTTCGGCTGGGCCGGGCAGGAAGAAATGGCCGACATCGCCGACCTGGCGATTCGCGTGAACGATTTCCTGTGCGGGCTGTTCGCCGGGATCGGGATCCGCCTGATCGACTTCAAGCTCGAATTCGGGCGCGTGTGGGACAATGACTATCCCCGCGTGATCCTCGCCGACGAGATCAGCCCCGACGGCTGCCGCTTGTGGGACATGACCACCAACGAGAAGCTCGACAAGGATCGTTTCCGTCGCGATCTCGGCGGCGAGGTCGAGGCCTATCAGGAAGTCGCCCGTCGGCTCGGGCTGTTGCCCGAGGAAGCCGATGGCGCGGTTCTGGACATGGAACAGCACCGGCTGAACAAGGGGAAGTAAGCCGCTCGGCTTGCCCTATTCAGCGGCTTCCCCGGCGTAGGCCGGGGCCCAGGCGGACAGGTTTTGGTAACGGGTACATCGCCCGCCATGACCCGCCCTCTCCTGGGCCCCGGCCTTCGCCGGCGAAGTGCTTCAGAAGATTCGCGATCCGCGACCCCGCGAATCCACCCCCTTGCGACCCGCGCCGCGCGCGAGCATAGCGACCCGCATTCCCTACCGTCGCAGCAGGACATATCTATGAAGCTCCGCATCTTCGTCACGCTGAAGCCCGGCGTGCTCGATCCGCAGGGTCGCGCGATTCACAAGGCGCTCGGCGGCCTTGGCTTCGAAGGCGTCAACGACGTCCGCGCCGGCAAGCTGATCGAACTCGAGGTCGAGGACAGCGTCGACGACGCGCAGATCGACGCCATGTGCCGCAAGCTGCTCGCCAACACCGTGATCGAGAATTTCCGGGTGGAACGCGCATGAAGACCGCGGTCATCGTCTTTCCGGGCTCGAACTGCGACCGCGACGTCGCCGTTGCGCTCCGCGAAGTCAGCGGGACCGCGCCGACGATGGTGTGGCACGGCGACACCGCCCTTCCCGACGGGGTCGATCTCGTCGCCTTGCCGGGCGGCTTCTCTTATGGCGACTATCTGCGCTCCGGCGCGATCGGCGCGCGCTCGCCGATCCTGCAAGCCGTGAAGGACGCGGCGGACCGCGGCGTTCCGGTGCTCGGGATCTGCAACGGCTTCCAGGTGCTGACCGAAGCAGGCCTGCTGCCAGGCGCGCTGATGCGCAACGCAGGGCTCGATTTCGTCTGCCGCGAAGTTCCGCTGACGGTCGACAATGCGCAGAGCGCGTTCACCAGCCGCTATGCCGCGGGCGAACGGATCATCGTTCCCGTCGCGCACCATGACGGCAATTACGCCGCCGATCCCGAGACGCTCGACCGCCTCGAGGGCGAAGGGCGCGTCGCGTTCCGCTATGGCGAGTCGGTCAACGGCTCCGCGCGGAACATCGCGGGCGTGCTCAATGCGGCTGGCAACGTGCTCGGCCTGATGCCGCATCCCGAACGCCGGATCGACACCGCCGCGCATGGCGGCGACGACGGCCGGCGGCTGTTCGAAGGGTTGCTCGAGACGGTCGGGGTCTAGGCCGGTTTCGTCGTGGGAAACGGAGGCGTCACTCCGGTTCCGCGCCGAACGACAAGGCTTCGGCCGGGCCGACCTGCTGCTCGCCCTCGAAGATTCGGTCGAGCCGCGCTCGTACCTCGCCGCGATAGCCCTTGGCCGACAGCGAACGGGGTGCGGTGACGGACAGTTCGTCGGCAATCGCATCCTTGATCCGCGCCATCGCGGGATCGTCGAGCACGTTCGCGCGCCGCAGCTCCTGGCAGAGCTGCACCAGCCCGACCGCCGTCGCCTGCGCGCGAAGCCCGACGTTGGTGAGATCGAAATGAAGCCTCTTTTGCTTGTCATAAGCCATTGTCATCGGGGATTCCTTCCAGCCCCGAGCCTAAGCCTCAATTCCCGCGCACGCTAGGGTGTCGGCGCGCCCCCGTCCGGCGCGCCGCACCCACCACGCCGTGACGGGAGCCTACACCCCTGCCTTGAACGGCGAAAAGTCCGTCCCGCGATCATACACGTCGATTCCCTCGCGGCGCTTGAGGAACCCGACGACCAGATAGGTGACCGGCGTCAGCAGCACCTCCCACGACACCTTGAGCACGAACTGGCTCAGCATCACGAGCAGCATCGCACTGACCGGCCAGTCCGGCGCGCCCAGGAACGCGAGTGGATAGAAGATCAGGCTGTCGAACCCCTGCGCGACGATCGTACTGCCGATCGTGCGGGTCCACAGCATCCGCCCTCCGGTCAGGATCTTGAGCTTGGCGAGGACGAAGCTGTTAGCGAACTCCCCGACCCAGAACGCGACCACCGACGCGACGATGATCCGCAATCCCGTCGCTGCGGCGGGATCGACCAGAACCGAGCGGCCGAAGACATATTCATACGCCTGCTGGCCGCCCCAACCGGCAGCGGGGGGCAGTGCCACGACGACTTGTTCCATCACCGCAAGGAAGATCAGCGCCGCAAACCCCGCCCACACGCAGCGCCGGGCGCGCGCATAGCCATAGACCTCGGTCAATACGTCGCCGATCACATAGCTGACCGGGAAGAACAGGATCCCCGCGCCAAACGGCCACGGCCCGATCCACGGTACATCGATCACCGACCGTTTCCCCGCGCCGACCACATTCGACAGCAGCAGGATCACCACGAAGGCGACCATCACGAAATCATAATAGCGCAAGGCCCGCCCGCCGAGATCGCGCGCGGTGATGCTCCTCGGTGTGTCCATCGATCCCCGTCCCCATCCCCTGACGTGACCTGCTATGAAGACCGTTTCGCGCCACCGCAATCCACGCTAAAGGCATCACCAGTGCGCGCCCGTAGCTCAGTTGGATAGAGCAAGGAGCTTCTACCTCCTCGGTCGGGGGTTCGACTCCCTCCGGGCGCGCCAATGCTGCGTTAGGTCAGTCGCTCCCGCCAAAGACGCCATAGCGGTCGCGCCAGGCGGCAACTTCGTCTGCGAGGTTCGGCGGTGCGGGGTCTCCCGTAAGAACGAAGTGCGCCACGTCCTTGTCGGGATGCATCAGCATTTTCTTCGACCCGTCGCTGAACCAGACCGGGACCAGTTGATCGCACAGCGTGTCCAGGACTTTGCCGGCGAGACCGGTCGCGATCGCGTCGCTGCCGGCGAGCACGCGGATGTTGATCGAGACGCCTTCGAAGCAGTTTTGCGGCTCGCGGACGAAATTGAGCGAAACCAGCAGGCCGGACCGATCAGGCCGCGTTTCCTCGGTAAGGCCGGCGACCCTGCGCCACGCACAGAACCATGTCCGGCAGATGGGCGGGCGGACCGGATGGATGCCGCACCCCTTGTCCGTCAGATGGACGCATGGTGTCCCGGCGGGCTTGGCGAATTCGGGCGTGTCGACCACGAGCGCGGTGCAACACACGGTGCAGTCGCCGCACGTGCGTTCGGCCAGGACCGGTCCCAGCAGAATCGTCTCGAGGTCGGCCTGCGTCTGCATTCGCTTCGCGCCGTGCCTCAATTGCCTTCGGAATCGACGGTGAAAACCATTGGCTTGCCGCGCGACATCGGTTCCCACCCCGCCTGCAAGGCCGCCCGAACGCCGCGAACGACCGTCGCATCGTCGATCTGCAACCGGCCGTGCGGCAGGCCCTTCAAAAGGCGTTTGGGGGCGGGAAATTCCAGCAACGCCTCCCGCCTCGTGTCCTGCTCCAGCAGCGAAACCGTCATCCCCTTCCAGCCGTCGGAATCCGACCAGTGCGGCTCGCGCTGGAGCTGCCAGTCATATTGGGTGCCGTCGACCTCAACGGTGCCGGTCGTGCTTCGGATGTTCGCCATTTCGGTGGCCATAGCATGTCTGTCGGACAGCGCCACGCGTCGCGGCGCTCCACCGGAGCACCGCGACACCCTCAAGGTGCCGACTCAGCGCGGCTTGACGAACTTCAGCGTGAACCGATCGCTCTCGCCGATCGCGGCATATTTCGCGCGGTCGACGTCCTTGAGCTGATAGGTCGGCGGAAGCGTCCAGACGCCTTCCGGATGATCGTGGTCGTCCTTGGGGTTGGCGTTGACCAACGATTCGCCCGCGAGCTTGAAACCCGCCTGTTCCGCCAGCCGCACGACCGTCGACCGCTTGATATAGCCGCTCGTCTTCTCGCGCGCGGTCTCCATCTCCTCGGGCAGGCGATGATCGACCACGCCCAGCACGCCGCCCGGCTTGAGCGCGGTGAAGAAGGCCTTGAACACGCGGCCAGCCACCGCGGGGTCGTCCTGCATCAGCAGATTGTGGACGTTGCGGAAGGTCAGCACGACGTCCGCACGCGCGGCCGGCATCGACGATGCGCCGGTCTTGAAGTCGATCGTCGCGACGGTCGTCGGGCCGTAGCTCGCGGTCTTCCCGGCAAAGGCACTCCGCGTGCGCTCGGCCTGCGCGGTCGGGACCAGCGCGACATACTGCCCGCGGCCCGACACCAATGGCGCGAGGATTTCGGCATACCAGCCACCCGAGGGCAGGAACTCGACGACGGTCTGCGCGGGTTTTACGCCAAAGAAGGCCAGTGTCTGCGCAGGATGGCGGTACGCGTCGCGCGCGCGGTTGGCCGGCGTCCGCGTCGGTGCGGCAACGGCGGCGGCAATGTCCTTCGACGGCGCGGCGGACTGCGCGACGGCCCCCGTGGTTACGAGCGCGGTGAGGCAGGCGATGGCGGCAAGCGGACGGTGCATATCGAAGATTCCCTCAGCGTTTCTGCCGCAATCATGCCGTGCCGGGGCGGGTTGTACAATCGCGCGCACCGTCGCCCGAAAGAGAGCGATTGCCCGCCTTGCCCCCGATCCCCCACATTCGGCGTTATCCCGCGACCTGCGAACGGACGGAAGCATCAGGCAATGCCCGCATTACACCATACCGGCGTCGATCTCCGGCGCCTCCAGCAAATTGTCTCCGGCCTGACCGAAGGCGTCATCATCGTCTCGCCCGAGCAGGAGATCCTGTGGGCGAACGAGGCGGGACTGCGGATGCACGGGGTCGAGCGGATCCCCGATCTGGGCAAGACGGTCGACGACTATCGTCAACGCTTCCGGCTGCGGTATCGCAACAACCACTGGCTCGACGCGCACGATTATCCGCTTGATCGCGCGGTCGCGGGCGAGGCGTTCAGCGAAGTCATCGTCGAGGTCGTCCGCGAAGGCGAGGACGATGCGCGCTGGATCCACCAGATCCGCAGCCTCGTGCTGACCGACAGCGACGACAAGCCCGACCTGCTGGTGCTCGTCATCCAGGACGTGTCGCTCCGGTTCGAGGCGGAGGAACGCTTCGAGCAGACGTTCAAGGCCAACCCCGCCCCCGCGGTGATCTGCCGCCTGTCCGACCAGCGCTTCGTCAAGGTCAATCAGGGCTTTCTCGAAATGACCGGGCGCGAGCGCGAGGACGTACTCGGCCACACCGTCTACGACCTCGACGTGCTCGCCGACGTGGACGATCCAGGCCTCGCCAAGCAGCGCCTGCGTGAGGGGCGGACGATCCCGCAGATGCAGGCGGACCTGCATTTGCCGAATGGCGGACGCAAGCTCGTGATCGTCGGCGGGCAACCGATCGACCTCAACGAACAGCCGTGCATGCTGTTCACCTTCGCCGACCTCGAACCCCGCCGCCGGATCGAGGGCGAGTTGCGCGAGAGCGAGGCGCGCGCTCGTCGGACGTTCGCACTCGCCCCGGTCGGGCTCGCAGTCGCGACGCTCGACGGGCACCGATTCCTTGAGGGCAATGGCGCGCTGCTCGACCTGAGCGGCTTCACCGACGAGGAGTTCAAGCACCAGACCGTCGGTTCGCTCAAACTGTGGGAGAATGCGACCGTGCGCGCCGAGCTCGAACAGGCGCTCGCGGACGACGGCGGGTTCCAGGCGCGTGATGCCTGCCTCCACCGCAAGGATGGCGAGCGGATCGACGTGCTGATTTCCGCGGGCGTCATCCCGATGCATGGCAGCAATTGCGTGCTGTGGGTGATCCAGGACATCGCCGAACGCCGCCGGTCCGAACGCGAACTGATCGGCGCGATCGAGACGGTGATGCGCGACACCAACTGGTTCAGCCGCACGATCGTCGAGAAGCTCGCCAATCTCCGCTCTCCCAGCAACGCGAGCCGGGTCACCGAAGTCGCGACCCTGACCGGACGCGAACGCGAGACGTTGAGCCTGATGTGCGAGGGCCTCGACGATCAGGCGATCGCGACGGCGATGGGGGTGTCGCGTAACACCGTGCGCAACAATGTCGCGCGGATCTACGGCAAGCTCGGCGTCAACCGGCGCGGCGCGGCGATCATCTGGGCGCGCGAGCGCGGCTTCCCGCTGCCGTCGTCAAGACGGGGCTGAGGGTTAACATCCCATGAATCTGCACTAAACGATTTGGTGCAGATCGCTCTAGGGCGCGCCCGTTGCGGCACTATTTCCATCGTTCGTCGAAAAGACCGCTCGGTCTGCCGACAAAAGCGAAAGGAAAGCACGATGGACGACCGCATCGAAGGCGCCGGCAAGCAGGCGCTCGGCTCGATCAAGGAAGCGATCGGCAAGATCACCGGCGATGCCGCGACGCAGGCCGAAGGCGCTGCGGAAAAGGCGGCAGGCAAGGCGCAAAGCGAGCGCGCCTCCGCCAGCACGCAGCATCGCCCGAAAAAATAATCAGCGAACCATGGCGTCTTCCGCCGCGCGGCGACGTCACCCCACAAAGGAAAATTCTATGGCACATGTTTACGGCGAGCCGGCGCACACTGGCGACCCCCTCCTTCCCCACGAACGCGCCGTCGGCGCGGTCGTCCACCGGTCGCGGATGTCGTGGCAGGCGGTCTTCGCCGGCGTGACAATCGCGATCGCGGTCCAGATCGTCCTCGGGCTGCTCGGCACAGGTATCGGGATGAGCCTGGTCGATCCGATGAACGGCTCGACCCCGAGCGCAAGCGGCTTCGGCATCGGCGCCGCACTGTGGTGGGTGGTCAGCACGATCGTCGCCCTGGGTGCCGGCAGCTATGCCGCATCGCGCCTCGCCGGTCTGACCGAGCGGTTCGACGGTTTCGTCCACGGGCTCGTCATCTGGGGCGTCACGCTGATCATCACGCTGTACCTGCTGACTTCGGCGGTCGGGTCGATCATCGGCGGCACGTTCCGCACGATCGGCGGAGTCGCCACCGCAGCGGGCTCGAGCATCGGCGCGACCGCGCCGACGGTTGCCAAGGCCGCCGGGATCGACGTGCAGGACCAGGCAGCCGCCTATCTCGACACCGCACCGACCGACCCTGCGCAGATGACCCCGCAGGAAGCGCAGAAGGAAGTCGCCAAGCAGTTGCCCGCGATGGCCCGTGGTGGCGCCGAAGGTAACCAGGCCGAGGCCCGCGTCGTCGACATCGTCGCCGCGCAGCGCAAGATTCCCCGCGCCGAGGCCGCCGCGCAGGTAACGCGCGCCAAGGCGCAGTTCGTCGCCGCGAAGGACAGCACGGTCGAGACCGCCAAGTCCGCCGCCGACGCAGGCGCCAGCGCCGCCGCCGGGACGTCGTTCACCGCCGTCATCGCGCTGCTGCTCGGCGCGGGTGCCGCAGGGTTTGCCGGGGCGGCCGCAACGCGCCGCCGTGGTCTGGAGGTCCGCCGCGCCTGATCCGCGCGGAACGGATGCGCGCCTGGCCCCCCGGGCGCGCAGGGAGCGGCGGTCGTCGCGTGTAGCGTAGCCCTGCAGCGGCCGTCGCTCCCGAACTTTCTATCGTCCCCATCTTTCAAGGAGAGCATCATGGATACGCATCAGGTTACGGGCGGGATCAAGAACACCGCAGGCGCAATCGAAGAGGGGTTCGGCCGGCTGACGGGCGACCGTTCGGTCGAGGCATCGGGCGCCGCGCGCAAGGTCGCCGGACAGATTGAAGGCGCCTATGGCGACGCGATCGACGCGACTCGCGCAACCGTCGAGCACAGCCCGCTGCTCGCGCTCGGTATCACCGCGGTCGCCGGCTTCGTGCTCGGTGCGCTGGTCACCGGCATGAGCACCCGCAAGGGCTGAGCGCCCCGACTTACAGGAAGGAACCGATCATGAAGACCAAGTCGCTTTTCGTTCTCGCTGCGGTCGCAGCGGTTTCGTTGTCGGCGTGCAACACCGTCAACGGCGCAGGCAAGGACCTGAAGTCCGCCGGTGGCGCGGTTTCGGACGTGTCGGGGCAGAACGCCAAGAAGCGCTGATCCTGTCGCCTGATGGACACCGGTGCGACGCCGTCGCGCCGGTGTTCCGGCCCGTCCAATTCCACTAAGTTGCTTCCCCGGCGAAGGCCGGGGCCCAATAGGAAAGGTCGTGATACGAAGCGGATTCCGCGCTTTTTGTCGTTCCGCACCTGGGCCCCGGCCTTCGCCGGGGAAGGGCTAGTGTAGAACTCAGCTCGAGGCTTTCGCCCCCGCGAACTTGTCCGCCCGCCGCCGGCCGACCAGCAGCCCGCGCTCCAGCCGGACGCACAAAGCGGCATAATAATCGGTCAGGAAACCGCGGTCGTCGCCATCGTCGGGCAGGTCCGCCTTGCGTCGGATCGTCGCCGCCACCGTTGCGATCGCCGCATCGCTCCCGACGCGGAGCACGTCCTCCAGCGTCTGCAATTCGAACTCGCCGTATAGCGCGAGCGCTGCCTCGGGAAACACGCGATGTTTCGGCCGCTCGGCTGCGACCAGATCCGCGCCAAGCCGGTCCGCCACCGTCCGCACCACCCAGGTTCCGGCAAGCAGATCGCCGACCCGCAGCCGATCGCGGTTGAACAGCGGGAAGAACAAGAAAACTCCGCTCCAACCGAGCGAGAACAGCGTCACGAACGCGTCCGCCTGCCCCGTCATCGTCTGCTGCGCCAGGAACGTCAGCGGCAGGAACAGCTCGATCTCGCGCATCGCGTTGCGCGCGATCACCGCACCCCCGGTCAGCCGCGCGCCGTCGCGTGCGACGACGCGCAACCCCATCATCCGCTTCCCCGGCGTCGCGCCGCGCCCGCCCATCTCGAACAGTGTGAACCACCCGTTGCGGAGCACGAAGCTGCCGAGCAGCCAGATGATCGCAAGCCCACCGCCATGCAGGGAAAAGAACAGCACCAGCAGCACGATCGTCGCGCTGACGAGGATCGCCAGGATCGCGACCGCGTCGATCAGGAACGCCGAGAGGCGAACGCCGGCGGTGCCGAGTTCAAGCCGCAAATCCACCCCTTCCGGGGTGACGAAACGGCGGCGCAGCGACGCGTGTTCAGGCCGGGGCCGTCGCATCGGCGCTCCTCGGCAGATAGAAATACAGCAGCCAGCCGGCGAGCATGACGCCGCCGATCGCATAGCGCGTCACGTCGTCGGTCAACACCTGCCGCCCGATCCCTTCGAGCAACCCCGCGATCGACAGCATCACGACCGTTCCCGCCATCGCGACGGCGCCGGTCCGCCCGGCGTCGACCGCCGCATCGCCGCGCGTGCGCCGGCCGGGAAAAGCGATCGCGGTGCCGATCCGGAACCCCGCCGCGCCCGACAGGATGATTGCGAACACCTCGGTCGTGCCGTGGATCATGATCCACCCGGTGAAGCCGACGCCCAGCCCCTTTGGCACGAACACCGCCAGGAACGCGCCCAGCATCAGGCCGTTATACGTTATCAGCAGCGCAGTCGGCACCGCGAAGGCAAAGCCCAGCGCGAACGACAGGATCGCGATCTGCGCATTGTGCGTGAACAGGAACGCCGCGAACGTCGCGAGCATATCCTGATGCTCGGTCGCATAGATCGTCTTGCGCAGCGCCTCCACCGACGCCGACGGATCGCGCCCGCCCGCCATCCCGTCGCCGACGATCGCAAAGAACCACGCAGCATCGCCGCGCACGAGCAGATAGCCGACGACCGCCCCGGCCACCGTCAGCAGGAACGAGACGAGCGTCTCGCGCCAGAGCGATTGCACCGCCGCCGGCCAGCCGTGGGTAAAGAACCGCTTGAGCTGGCCGAAAGCCGATCCGGGTACGCCATAGATCTGGAAATACGCGCGGGTGCAGAGCTGCTCGAGATAGTCGACCAGCGCGCGATCGAGCGAGGTCTCGCGCGCGACCGACAGGGACGACAGCGCGGTCCGGTACAGCAACGGCAGCGCGAGCAGATCCTCTTGCGGCACGGCGCCGATCGAGCGCTTCTCGATCCGCCGGACGATCGCATCGAGCCGCTCCCATTCGGCGGCGTGCGCGGCGCGGAAGCCGCTGGCGTTGACGAGAACGGGGGCGGACGCAGTCACAACAGGTTCCTCCGTTTGAGCGCGACGTAGCCCGCGACGAGCCGCTCGCCGACCCGGTCGTGTTCGGATTCGATCACATGCACCCCGAGATGTTCGAGCCGCGCGAGCACCATCCGCCGATCGTGCAGCAAAGCAGCCGCCGTCACCGCGCGCGTCACGTCGTCCGCGGTCGCGGGCGCGCGGTCGGCGATCGCCTCGACGTCCGCATCGCGCAGCACGACGACCAGCAGCAGATGCGTCTTCACGACCCGCATCGCCGCGCGCACGAGGAAATCGGCGCTGGTCGGATCCGTGAATTCAGTGAACAGCACGATCATCGACCGCCGCGTCAACCGCGTCGCGAGCGTGGTCAGTGCGAAGGTATAGTTCGTTTCCTCGGCACTATAGTCGATGTCGGCGGCAAGCCGCTGGAGGCTGGCGAAGGCGGGCATCCCCGAGACCAGCCCGCTCGCGATCCGCGGACGCGAATCGAACGCATGCAGCGCAACGCGATCCCCGAGCTTGAGCGCGATCCAGGCGGTGAGCAGCGCCGCCGAGACCGCGCGGTCGATCCGCGGCACGCCTGCGACCGGTTCGGACATCTGCCGCCCCGAATCGATTGCGAAGACGATCTGGTTGTTGCGTTCGGTGCGATATTCCTTGGCGTGGAGCTTGCTGTGGCGGGCCGATTGCTTCCAGTCGATCGCGCGCCGGTCCATCCCCGAGCGGTATTCGACGAGCGCATCGAAATCGGTCCCGTCGCCGCGATCGACCTGCGTGAGCAGCCCCTCCATCGCGTGGCGGCGGAAGATCTCGGCACCCTTGTCCTTGAGCAAGCGGATATCGGGCAGGATCAAGACACGCGTATCCGCGGCGATGCTGCGTTGATGCCACACCAGCCCGAGCCGCCCCGGCCAGCGCACCCAGACCCGCTCGATCCGCCCGGCCCCGCGTCGGAGCGCGGTCAGCGCGAGCAACACCGCACCCTTGCCGTCGCGCAGGCCGACGCGGGCGCGCGCATCGTCGTCGGTCGCGAACAGCGGGTTGACCAGTAGCGCGACCTCCGCGCTGCGCGGCGGGTCGCGCCCTTCGAGCGTGACGGTGACGGTCGCGTCGATCGTCTCGCCGACCGCGACGATGCTGCGGGCGTCGATCTTTGCGTTTGCCCGGCGCACGCCCGTCGCCGCGTCGATTGCGGTGAGCAGCAGCACCGCCAGCGGCCACGCCAGCCCGGCGTACCAGCGCCCGGGAATCAGCACGCCGATCAGCAACGCGACCGGCGCCCCCGCCGCCGCCGCCAGCACCGCCAGGCGAGTCGGGTAGATCATGTACGCCTCGCGTGAGACAGGCCGCCTCCCCTCACCGCGGCGCTTCGATCGTCTCGATGATGTTGGTCACGACATCCTCGACCGTCCGCCCGTCGATCTCGGCGGCGGGCGACAGGATCAGCCGATGCCGCAGCAACGCGGGCGCGAGCGCCTTCACGTCGTCGGGAATCACGAAGTCGCGCCCGTCGAGCGCCGCCCGCGCCCGCGCCGCGCCCGCGAGCATCGCACCCGCGCGCGGCGAAGCACCGCTCTCGAGATCGGCGACGCCGCGCGTCCCCCGGATCAGCGCCGCGATATAGTCGATCACCTCATCCGCCAGCCGCACGCCGGCAACGGTCGCGACGCCCGCTTCGATCACGCCCGCGTCGGCGCGCGCGACCACGCCCCATTTCTCGGGCGCCATCGCCTGCTGGTGCGCGCCGTGCGCCGCGATGATCCGGCGTTCCTCCGCCGCCGACGGATAATCGACCGTCTGTTTGAACAGGAACCGGTCAAGCTGCGCCTCGGGCAAGGGATAGACGCCCTGTTGCTCGATCGGGTTCTGCGTCGCCACCACCATGAACCGTGCGCCGAGCGGCAGGCTCTCCCCGTCGATCGTCACGGTGCGCTCCTGCATCGCCTCGAGCAGCGCCGCCTGCGTCTTGGGCGGGGTGCGGTTGATCTCGTCCGCGAGCAGCAGATCGGTGAAGATCGGCCCGCGCGTCAGGGTGAAGCTGCTCGTCTGGAAGTTGAACAGGTTCGCGCCGATGATGTCGCCGGGCATCAGGTCGGGGGTGAACTGGATCCGTCCGAAATCGAGCCCGACCACGCGCGCGAAGGTCCGTGCGAGCAGCGTCTTGGCGGTCCCCGGCGGGCCTTCGAGCAGCACATGCCCGCCCGAGAACAGCGCGACCAGCAAGATGTCGACGGTCGCTTCCTGCCCGACCACGGCCTTGCCGATCTCCTGCCGGATCGTCTGCGCGAGGTCGCGCACATCGTCTACCGTCACCGTGTCTTCTCCCATAACCAGTGATGCAGCGCCTGCGCCGCCGCGAGCATGTCGCCCGGATGCCGGGCGCTGCGCGCATCTTCGGCAAGCGTGGAGAAGCGCGCGCGCCCCGCCAGCCCGTCGAGATAGCCGTCGCGCGCACCGTCGCGCAGCCGCGTGGGCACGCCGAACACGCCGACCGCGCGATCCCGCACGACCTGCACATAGCGCTCGCCCAGACCGCCCTGCCGCCCCGCCTTGCGCACCAACGCGGCGGCATTGTCGATCAGCGCGGTCTTGCCGAACGCGATCGCGCGCGGGCGCCGCCGCGGCGGGCCGAACCGGGCGGTCGCCTGAATGCCTGCGAGCAGCAACGCCGCCGCGAGCGTCAGCGTCATCGCGAGGAACGGCGGGTCGAACGCGAGCTTCAAGGGACTGGGCGAGCGCCCGAACCCGTTGAGCGTCACGTCGAACACGATCCCGTCCGCGCCGGTCGAATTGAGCCAGTCGAGCAGGTCGAGCGCAGCGCGCGCCTGCGCGGCATCGCGCATCCCGATGTTGGAGAGCAGGTCGGGATCGGCGAGGACATAGAGCGGCCCCTGCCCGATCTGGGCGAGCACGACATGCCCCGCCGCATCGCTGAGCAACGGCCGCACCCCCGGTCCCGCAAGGGTATAGAGCGGGCGAGGCGCAGCGAAGCGTAGCGATGGCGGCATCCACGGCAAGGCGACGAGCGGTCGGCCGCCGCTGCGATACCGGGTAACCTTGAGCGGATATTGCGGGGCGAGCACCCCCATTGGCTCGCGCACCGGAAGCAACGCGACGTAATTGACCCAGCCGGAATGCCGCGGATCGGGAGTGGTGCTCCACTTCGGCAGAACTACCAATGTCGGCTTGACCCGGCGCAGCGCGAGCACCTTGGTCATGTCGGTCGCGGCGCGCTCCGGGGTCAGCACGACGAGGTTCTCGGTGGACAGCGCGTTCGGATTGCGGACGACCTGCGGGTTGCGCCCGGTCGCGCCCGCGAGCGTCACGATCCCGCTGAACCCGGTCGCGGCGGTGGACAGCGCATGTGCGCCGCCGTTGCGCCCGGAGCGCAACTCGGGCGCGTAAGCGCCAAGCACCACCATCCCCAGAAACGCGACGATCCCGACCGCGATCAGGATCGCGACGGTGCGGACGTCGAACGCGCCGCGCATCTCTCCGTCGGTAACCGGCACGTCGCTCATTCGCGCCACGTCCCCGGCAGGGCGAAGTCGGCATAAGCGGTGCGCGCGGCGGCCCATTCGCCCGCATCGACCGGGCGCCCGCCGAAAAGGCTGCGCTCGACCAGCGCGGCGATCCCGGCGAACAGTCCGCGTGCGGCGGGCGGCACCGCGTTGGCAGCGCCAAGCTCGCGCGCCGTCAGTGCCGGCCGCACCACACGCGGGCGTCGCCGCGCGATATCGTCGACCGAGCGGATCAGCAGCAGATGCACCGCCTCGGCATAACGCCCCTCCGCCGCAAGCGCATCCGCCTCACGCAGCCACGCGCGCGCCGGGGCGGATTCGGGTTGCCAGTCGGGATCGTTCTCTACCACCGCAGCCTGACGTGCGCGCTTGCGGGTCGGCCAGCGCCATTCGCCGTGGCGGATCCGCTGATAGACGACCCACAGCAACAGTACGGCAAGGCCCGCGATCAAGGTCCACAGAAAGATCCGGGCATAGGGTGCCGCCGGCATCTGGCGCGTGATCCAGCCGAGCAGGCGCGCGACGGGCTCGAGCACCTTCGCGAGCCAGTGCAGCACCTGCTCGATCCAAGCGGGCGGCTTGGGCCGTGCGGGCGCGAACGACAGCGTGAACTGCACCTGCGGATCTGCCTTGAGCGCGGCATGCGCGGCGGCGAACCGGTCGCTGGCGGCGGCGGCGTTTTGCGCTGTTCCCCCGCTCACTTGGCATCCCCTGGGCCGCAATTGGCGCTACGGGGGTGAGCCTAAAGCAACCGGGGATGCGCGCAAACGGCAAAATGGGATTTGCGTTCGGTGCGATCGCCGCCACCACCATCGAATCCGTTTGCTCCGTCCCGCATCCCGCGTCAGGGTCTGTCCCGTCACACCGGGGGGTATTCCATGGCCAGCGCAGCTTCCTTGTCCGACCGCCGCATGTCGATCGGCCGGGTCTTCAACCGCGCGTTCGCCGCGCTCGGTGCGCATGCCGTGACGATGTTCGGGATCGCGTTCCTGTTCAGCGCGCTGCCGATTGCGCTGCTCAACCTGTCGCAGGCCGGCAGTGGCCCGACCCGCGACTACATCACCAACGCCTCGGTGATGGGCGGGATCTACCTTGCCAGCTTCGTGCTGACCCAGCTCGCGCAGGGCGGGCTCGTCCGCGCGACGATCGCGCATAGCGACCACCGCACCGTCAGCTTCGGCGCCTGCGTCGCCACCGGCGCGCGCTACGCGCTCCCGCTGCTCGCGCTCGGGATCCTGCTCGGGCTTGGGCTGATGCTGGGTTTCGCGTTCTTCATCGTCCCCGGAATTCTCCTGTATCTCGCCTGGGCGGTTGCGGTCCCCGCTCTGGTGATCGAGCGCACCGGCATCTTCGAGGCGTTCGGACGCAGCCGCTTCCTGACGCGCGGCGCGCGTTGGAACGTGTTCGGGATCGGGCTGGTGATGCTCGTCCTCTATTATGTCCTGATCGCGGCGGTCGGGATCGTCACCGTCGCGGTGACGGGGCTCCCCGTCGCGGGGGCCGGTGTCGCCGCGTTCGGGACGCTGTCGTCAGTGCTGACCGCCTTGTCGACGACGGTCAGCACCGCGGTCGTCGCGGCGATCCAGACGTCGCTCTATGTCGAGCTGCGCGACTGGAAGGATGGCCCGCAGGTCGACCAACTGTCGGACATCTTCGCCTGACCCGCCACAGGCGCTAACGGATGCGGCCTTAATCTCGGGCGGAATCCCGGCTAGAGCCGCGCGATGACTCGGTTTCCCTCCCCGCTTCGCGCGCTGCCCTTCCTCCCGCTCGCGCCGTTCACGATCGGCGCGGCACCGTCGCCCGGCACGCTCAACGTCCAGGTCGACAATGTCCGCGCGCAAACCGGGCGCGTCCATGTCGATCTCTGCACGCAGGCGCAGTTCCTCAAGGATTGCCCGGTCTCGGCGGACAGCCCGGCGCGCGTTGGGCTGACGACCGTCACGCTGCGCAACCTCAAGCCCGGTCGCTATGCCGTGCAGGTCTATTACGACCAGAACGGCAACGGCAAGATCGACCGCGCGCTGTTCGGCATACCCAAAGAAGGCGTCGGTTTCTCGAACGATGCCAAGATCCGCATGTCCCCGCCCAAATGGGAGGAGGCGGTGTTCGACTATGACGGGCAGGACCGCACGATCCGGCTGAAGCTGCGCTATTTCATGGGGCCCAACGCCCCGACGGCACGGCCCTAAACGATGATCGCACGCCTGCTTCAACGGCTCGTCGCGTTCGGCGTGCGCGCGCCGTTCGCGGTTCTCGGCCTGTGTCTGGCGCTCGTCGCTGGCGCGATGGTCTATGCCGCAGGCCATTTCGCGATGACCACCGATACCGCGGCGCTCATCTCCCCCACGATCGGATGGCGGCAGCAGGAGAAAGCGGTCGAGCAGGCGTTTCCGCAGCTCAAGGACGTGCTGCTCGTCGTCGTCGACGGCAAGACTCCCGAACTGTCCGAGGCCGCGACGGCGAAGCTCACCACCGCGCTCGCCGCCGACGCGAAGCATTTTCGCAGCATCCAGCGTCCTGATGGCGGGCCCTGGTTCGACCGCGAGGGGCTGATGTTCGGCTCGGTCGCCGAAGTCCGCGCCTCGACCAAGGCACTGATCGACGCGCAGCCGCTGCTGGGCCCGCTTGCAAGCGACCCGTCGCTGCGCGGGGTCGCGGGGGCGTTCTCGACGATGTTGACCGGGGTCGAGCGCGGCGACATTCCGCTGTCGCGGATCGCGCGACCGATGCGGACGATGGCGGATGCGCTGAATGCCGCGGCGGCGGGGAAACCGGCGTATTTCTCGTGGCAGGACCTGTTCGCGGGCACCGGCCAGACCGCGCCGCCGCGCCGCCGCCTAATCCTCGCACAACCGCGGCTCGATTACGGCGCGCTCCAGCCCGGCGAGGACGCGGTCGGCGCGATCGTCGCGGCGGCAGCAAAGCTCGGGCTCGATCCGGCGCATGGCGTCACCGTCCGCACGACCGGCGAGGTGCCGCTCGCGGACGAGGAGTTCGCGACGCTCGAGGAGAATATCGGCTGGGTCGGTGCGGTAATGGCGCTGGCGATGCTGGTAACGCTCTGGTTCGCGGTGCGCTCGGCCAAGATCGTCGCGGCGATCCTGCTGACGATCGTCGCGGGGCTGGTCGTCACGACCGCGCTCGGGCTGCTCGCGGTCGGCGCGCTCAACCTGATCTCGGTCGCGTTCATTCCGCTGTTCGTCGGGCTCGGTGTCGATTTCGGCATCCAGATCGCGGTACGCTTCAACGCCGAGCGGCTGGAGGGTGCCACCACCGGTCCGGCGCTCGAACGCGCGGCCAGTGCGCTGGGGGCTCCATTGGCGCTTGCCGCCGGCGCAGTGTTCCTCGGGTTCGGCGCTTTCCTGCCGACGGATTATGTCGGGATCGCCGAACTGGGGATCATCGCGGGGCTTGGGATGCTCGTGGCGCTGGCGGCGAGCGTCACCCTGCTCCCGGCGTTGCTGATGCTGCTCAAGCCTGGTGCGCCCCGGCGCGAGGTCGGCTTCGCCGAAGCCGCGCCGCTCGACCGCTGGCTCCATACGCATCGCAAGACCGTGCTGTGGGCGTTCGCGCTGTCGATGGCGGGGAGCATCGCGCTGCTCCCGTTCGTCCAGTTCGACTTCAACCCGCTCCACTTGCGCGCCAGGGACGGCCCGGCGATGCGTGCGCTCGTGGACCTGATGCGCGATCCGCTCCGCACCCCCAACACGATCAACGTGCTCGCCCCCAACGCACAGGCCGCCAAGGCCCTCGCGGCCAAGCTGTCGGCGCTGCCCGAAGTCGCCGAGGCGGTCTCGGTCGACGGCTATGTCCCGCAGGAGCAGGACGCAAAGCTTGCGCTGATCCAGGATGCATCCTTGTTGCTGGATGCGACGATCAATCCCTTCGATCTCGCCGCCGCGCCGGGCGATGCCGACAACGCAGCCGCCTTGCGCAAGACCGCGAGCGACCTCCGCGCCGCCGCCGCCGCGCATGCGGGCACCGCCGCCGCCGATGCGAACCGACTTGCAACCGCGTTCGAGCGGCTTGCGGCGGGCACGCCCAAGCTCCGCACCGCCGCGACGACGTTGCTCGTCCCGCCGCTCGGCACGATGCTCGACCAGATCCGCTCGGCGCTTCAGGCCGAGGCGGTGACACGCGAGACCCTGCCGCCCGAGATCGCGGGCAATTGGGTTGCGAAGGACGGTCGCGCGCTGGTGCAGGTCTTCCCCAAGGGCGACAGCAACGACAATGCGGTGCTTCGCCGCTTCACCGCCGCGGTCCGCTCCGTCGCGCCGACCGCGAGCGGCCTGCCGGTCGCGACGCAGGAAGCCGCGAAGACGGTCGCCTGGGCGTTCGTCGAGGCGGGGATCCTCGCGCTTGCACTGGTCAGCGTGCTGTTGTTCGTGGTGTTGCGCGACGTGCGCGAGGTCGCGTTCACGCTCGCGCCAGTGGTGCTGTCGGGATTCCTGACGCTGGGGAGCTGCGTGCTGATCGGGCAGCCGATCAACTTCGCCAACATCATCGCCTTCCCGCTGCTGTTCGGCGTGGGCGTCGCGTTCCACATCTATTTCGTGATGGCCTGGCGCGGCGGCGCGACCGACCTGTTGCAGTCCAGCCTCGCGCGCGCGGTCCTGTTCAGCGCGCTCGCGACCGGGAGCGCGTTCGGAAGCCTGTGGCTGTCGCACCATCCGGGTACCGCGAGCATGGGGAAGATCCTGATGATCTCGCTGGCGTGGACGCTGGTGTGCGCGCTGATCTTCGAGCCAGCACTGCTGGGGCCGCCGCGCAAAAGGGCGTGAGGGCCTGACATCGGCGGTGATCATGCCTGCGAAGGTTGCGCGACTGCCCCTCCCGTCACCCCGCCATCACGAGCGTTTTTTCAAGCCGTCCGTCATCCTGAACGTGTTTCGAGATTCAGCCCTCCGCGAGTCCGGACTGGGCCTGCTGCACGGTGGATACTGAAACACGTTCAGCATGACGGCAGCTCTGTGTGCAAAGGTCTCGCGCAGGCCGTGGCCGTCATGCTGATCGCCGCTGGCGCTCCCGCGTTGACGCATAGTCACACGCCCCCGGACGTCCTCGGGGTGACGGGTGCGCGGGATTAGCGCGGCGGGGTCGCTGGCGCGGCGCTTGCGGCTGGGTCCTGCAACGGATCGGCAAGCGGATCGGCGGTCTGCGATGGCGAAGGCGCCGGGTTCGCCGCGCCCGTCGCGGGATCAGCGAGCGGGTCCGCCAGGGGATCGGTCGTCGCCGCGCCGGTTGCGGGCTCACTCGACGACGCACCACTGGCGGGATCGGCAAGCGGGTCGGCCAGCGGATCGGCCAGCGGATCGGCCAGCGCCCCTGCCCCGGTCCCGGCGGTCCCATGCGTCGCGGCCACCCGCCCCGCGCGGTCCTGGAGATACGACGAGCGCAGCGTCGCATACGGATCGACCGCCCCGGCCAGCAACGCCTTCAGTTCGCCGTCCGCCTCGACCCGCAGGTCGAGCCCGGTCAGCACCGCTTCGGAAACGCGATATTCCGCGCGATCGAACGGCGTTCCGATCGTGAAGGGCAATGTCTGGCTTTCGGCAATCCCCGCGCCGAGATCGCGGAAATCGGTCGGTCCGAAGAATGGCAGGAAAACATACGGCCCGGGGCCGATGCCATAATGGCCAAGCGTATCGCCGAAGCTGTTGTCGCGGTGCGGCAGGCGGAAGTCCTGCGTCTTGGCGACATCGAGCAACCCGCCGACCCCGACCGTGGTGTTGACGACGAACCGCCCGAGCGTCTGCACCGCACGCCGGGGTTTCAGCTGCAGCACGTCGTTGGCGAACACCAGCGGCTCGCCGATGTTCGAGAAAAAGTGCCGGATGCCCTTGCGTGCGACCTTGGGCACCACCGTCTTATAGGCCATCGCCACTGGCCGGAACAGGATTCGGTCGAACACCTGGTTGATCGAGAACATCACCCGATTGAACCCTTCGAGCGGATCGCCCTTGGTCCGGTGATGCCGCGCGCGCTCCGACGCCCCGGCCGGCGGAGTCCCTGTGTCGCCGGCGGGTGCGGGGGCGAGCGCCGTCGCACCCGCCGGCGCGACGGCGGGCGCCTGAAACGGTATCCCACCCGCCGCGACCGGTGTGGCGACCAGTGCGATCGCAAGCGCCAGAACGCTGCTTCCCCCCCGAATCCGCACGATGGTTAGCGGCCGCTCTTGGTCGCCAGCACGTCGAGGTGCGCGATCAGGGCTTTGGCGCCGCCCTTGGCGAAGACGCTCGCGAAATCCGCGCGGCGGGTCGCGAGCTGGCTGATCGCGTTGCGATAATAGACGTCGATCACGCGCCACTTGCCGCCGCTCTGGCGCAGCCGGTAGGCAATCGGGACGGCCTCGTCCTTGGGTGCCGACAGTGTGGTGCGAACGAGCTTGTCCGCACCGCGCGTCTCGATCCGCGGGTCGATCGTGATCGTGTGGCCCGACCAGCTGCTGAAATTGGTCGCATATTGCCCCACCGTCATCCACCGCATCGCCGCGACCAGCGCGGTCTGGTCCGCCGGCGCAACCTTGACCCAGTCGGGGCCGACCGACAGGCGCGTGATCAACGGGATGTCGAACGTCTGGTCGACCACCGGGCCGATCTTGCTCGCGCGGCCCGACGCGCCGAGGCTGCTGCCGCCCTTCATGATCGCGATCAGCCCGTCGTCGAGCGTCTGCACCTGCGCGCGGGCCGGGTCGGCGGTCTGCGCCGCAGCGGGTGCTGCGATAGGCCCGGCGACCGACAGTGCGGCACCGAGCAGCGCGAAACGAAGGGAGAAAGTCATCAAGAACTCCTTGCGGGATATGGTGCCAAACCCCCGCGAAACCGTGCGCGGGCGGTAACACCGCGAGGGCGCTAGCACAAACGGCTGTAGCGCCGATGAACGTTACGGACCGTTCGCCGATAACCGCCAAATACCCGTGCCGCCGCCTAACATGATAAATTCTTCACGAATTTCCAGCTTTGCCATATGTTGCAGTGCGATTAGAATATCTATCTGGGGGTGTGCGCGACAGACCGGGCGTGTTGGCCTATGACGTCATTCCTGGGTTTGTCGCCGAGAAGGCGGACGGAAAGGTTTTTGCTTGCAAGTGATTCTCGCCAACCCGCGCGGGTTCTGCGCTGGCGTCGTACGCGCGATCGAGATCGTCGAACGCGCGCTCGATCGCTACGGTGCCCCGGTCTATGTCCGGCACGAGATCGTCCATAACCGCCACGTCGTCGATACGCTGCGCGGCAAGGGTGCGGTGTTCGTCGAGGATCTGGACGAAGTGCCCGAGGGCGCGATGACTGTTTTCAGCGCACACGGCGTCGCGCGGACGGTCGAGGAAGAGGCAAAGCGCCGCAACCTCCCCGTGTTCGACGCGACCTGCCCGCTGGTGACCAAGGTGCACCTGCAGGGGCGCCGCTACGCCAAGGCGGGGCGGTCGATCGTGATGATCGGCCATGAGGGCCATGCCGAAGTCATCGGCACGCGCGGCCAGGTGGATGCCGAGGTTCATCTCGTCTCGACCGAGGCGGACGTCGCGGCACTCGACCTGCCGCTCGATACGCCGCTTGCCTATATCACGCAGACGACGCTGAGCGTCGACGATACGCGTGGCGTCATCGCCGCACTGGGCAACCGCTTCACCGACCTGATCGGCCCGGACGTATCGGAAATCTGCTACGCGACGCAGAACCGCCAGAGCGCGGTGCGCGACCTGTGCAAGGTCGCCGACCTGATCCTCGTCGTTGGGTCGGAAAACAGTTCGAACTCGAGCCGCCTGCGCGATCTTGGCGCGGACGAAGGCCTGCCGAGTTATCTCGTCGCCGACGGCAGCGCGATCGACCCGGCGTGGTTCGACGGGATCGAGCGCGTCGGCCTAACCGCTGGCGCATCCGCTCCCGACGAGCTCGTCGACAGCGTGATCGCCGCGTTGCGCCAGCTCGGCCCGGTCGAGGTCAGCCAGCTCGACGGTGTCGACGAATCGATCCAGTTCGGCCTGCCGCGCGAGTTGCGCGACGTGGTCACCCCTACCCAAGCTGCTGTAATCAGCGCATAGGAGCCGATATGAGCCTCCCCATCGCCCCGCTGGCGCGCATCGGCGCCTATACCCTCAAGAACCACATCAAGGGCGGCAAATATCCGCTCGTCCTGATGCTCGAGCCGCTGCTGCGGTGCAATCTCGCATGCCCGGGTTGCGGCAAGATCGATTATCCCGACGCGATTCTCAACCAGCGCCTGTCGTTCGACCAGTGCATGGACGCGATCGACGAATGCGGCGCGCCCGCGGTCTCGATCGCGGGGGGCGAGCCCTTGCTCCACCGCGACATGCCCAAGATCGTCGAGGGCTATATCGCCAAGAAGAAGTTCGTCATCCTGTGCACCAACGCACTGCTGATGAAGAAGAAGATCGACGACTATAAGCCGTCGCCCTACTTCACCTGGTCGATCCATCTCGATGGCGACAAGGGCATGCACGACCATGCGGTCGACCAGGCCGGGACCTATGAGGTCGCGATCGAGGCGATCGAGATGGCCAAGGCCAAGGGCTTCCGCGTCCAGGTCAATTGCACCGTGTTCGACGGCGCGGATTCGACCCGGCTTGCGGGCTTCTTCGACGAGATGGAGAAGCGCGGCGTCGAGATCACGATCTCGCCGGGCTATTCGTACGAGCGCGCCGCCGACCAGGAGCATTTCCTGACGCGCGAGCGGACCAAGAACTTCTTCCGCGACGTGTTCCGCAAGGGCGATGGCGGCAAGGCGTGGACCTTCACCAACTCGCCGCTGTTCCTCGATTTCCTCGCGGGCAACCAGACGTATGAGTGCACGCCCTGGTCGATGCCGCTGCGCACCGTCTTCGGCTGGCAGAAGCCGTGCTACCTCGTCGGCGAAGGCTATGTCGATACGTTCTCCGAGCTGATGGAGGGCACCGACTGGGATCAATATGGCGTCGGCAAGTATGAGAAGTGCTCGAACTGCATGGTCCATTGCGGGTTCGAGGGTACGGCTGCGAGCGACTCGATCCGGCATCCACTCAAGATGTTCAATATCGGCCGCAAGGGCGTGAAGACCGAGGGGCCGATGGCGCCCGACATCGACCTGAGCCACGCGCGCAAGTCGACCGACGTCCACTCGCTACACGTCGAGCGCGAGCTCGCGAAGATCAAGGCGGCCGATCCCGAGGGCTTCAAGCGCACCCAGCGCGCGGCCTAATGCGCTGAACGCCGCACCGGCATCCCGGCCAGTGCGGATCAGCCCGGGAAGCTGCGCGGGGTTCCGCGCAAGCGAGGCGAGAATCGCGCCGAGTGCGACGCCGCCATCGGGTTTCATTCCTACAAGTGCGGCGGGCGGGAGGGCGTGGTCTGCGCTGTCGGAGATGGTGCGGACGATCGCGAACGGCAGGTGGTGGCGGGCGGCGACGCGCGCGGCGATGTGCGATTCCATGTCGACCGCAATTGCGCCTGTGCTCGCGTAGAGTGCGGTCTTTTCGGTGACGGAAGCGATGATGCTGTCTGCGCCGACAATCGTGCCGCGATGCGCGCCGGGTACGGCGCGGGCGAGCCATTCAACAAGATTACTTCCCCGGCGAAGGCCGGGGCCCAGTAGCGAAGGTGGCTGTAACCGCGCGCTGTCCGCGGCACCATTCGACATCTCTACTGGGCCCCGGCCTTCGCCGGGGAAGCGCTGGGTGTGGAGTTCTCCCACCACCACATCCCCCGCGCGCAACGCCGGGTCGAGCGCCCCCGCCACTCCGCACGACAGCAAGGCGCTAAATGCATAGCCTTCACTGGCGAAGGCAGTGATTATATCCTCGAGCGTGTTCTCCAATCCCGCGGCTTGCCCTCCTCCAACGCACGGGATCACCCCAACGCGTTTGATAATCTGAGCCTCGCGCACCAGCCCGCAGGCGACGAGCACGCTCACATCCCGAACGCCGGGCGCGCGCTGTTCGAGCGTTTCAAATTTCGATATCGCGCCACCGCCCACAGCGGGAAATACGCCGGATAGCCATGATACCGCAGGTAGAACACGCGCGGAAAACCACCGCCCGTGTACATCTCCTGCCCCCACAGCCCCTCGCCGTCCTGCGTCGCGATCAGGTGCCGCACACCGCGCTCTACCGCCGGGTGATCGACCTTCCCCGCCGCCATCAGCGCGAGCAGCGCCCAACCGGTCTGCGACGCGGTCGACGGCGCTGGCGTGTAGCCCTTGTATTCGAGCGCGTAGCTGTCGCAGTCCTCGCCCCAGCCGCCGTCGAGGTTCTGGATATGGATCAGCCAGTCCGCCGCCTTGCGCATCATCATATGCTTGGGATCGATCCCGGCAGCATTGAGCGCGCACAGCACCGACCAGGTGCCATATATGTAATTCACCCCCCAGCGGCCGAACCAACTGCCGTCGGGCATTTGTTCCTTCTCGAGGAAGCCCATCGCCGCCTGCATCCGCACGCTGTCGATCGGTTCGCCGAGTTGCGCGAGCATCGACACGACGCGCGCGGTGACGTCGCTGGTCGGCGGGTCGAGCAGCGCGCCGTGATCGGCGAAGGGGATGTTGTTGAGGTAGTGATAGCTGTTGTCCGCATCGAACGCGCCCCAGCCGCCGTCCTTGCTCTGCAGGCCGACGGTCCATTCGACGCCGCGGGCGATGGCGTGGTCGTACGAGGGGCCGCTCGCTTTTAGAGCAGGGACTGCACTCTCTTCTCCCCTCCCCTTCAGGGGAGGGGCTGGGGGTGGGGACGTCTCACCTTGCCCCGACGTCGGTTGCGCTGCACGGCCCCACCCCAACCCCTCCCCCGAGGGGGAGGGGCTAAAAGGAACCGCCCGGTCCATCGCCATCACCACCACGGCGGTGTCATCAAGGTCCGGATAATACGCGTTGTTATACTGGAATGCCCAGCCACCCGGCCGGACGTCCGGCTTCTCGTCCGCCCAGTCGCCCTTGACGTCGAGCACCTGCAACGGCTTCAGCCACGCCAACCCCGCCGCCGCGCGCGCCTCGGCATCCTCGCCCCCTGCCTCGAGCATCGCATGCGCCGCGAGCGCGGTATCCCAGACGGGCGAGACGCACGGCTGGCAATAGGCCTCGTCATCCTTGATCACGAGCAGCTTCTCGACCGACCGCCGCGCCACCGCCCGCGCGGGATGGTCCTCGGGATAGCCCAGGCAATCGAACATCATCACGCTGTTCGCCATCGCCGGGTAAATCGCGCCCAGCCCGTCCTCGCCGTTCAGCCGCTCGGTCACGAAGGTGACGCACGCCTCGACCGCGCGCCGCCGCGTGCCCTTGGGCCATAGTGGCTCGACACCCTTGAGAACGACGTCGAGCCCGTTGAAGAAGGTCGTCCAGTGCGCCTTGGTCCCCGCCGCCTTGCTCGTCAGCTTCGCGCGTTTCGCGGTGTACAGCTCGTCGACCCGCACGTCCGAAGCGTTGCGCGCGACCGGCTTCTTCGCCGCGAGCACCAGCAACGGCACGATCACGGTGCGCGCCCAATAGGACATCTTGGAGAGATGCACCGGGAACCAGCGCGGCAGCAAAATCAGCTCGACCGGTAAGGTCGGCACCGAACGCCACGGCGCGCAACCGAACAGCGCGAGCTGGATCCGCGTGAACACGTTGACCGCGGCAGCACCGCCCGCCTTGTGGATCGCCGCCCGCGCGCGCGCCATGTGTGGCGCATCCACGTCGTCGCCGATCATCTTGAGCGCGAAATACGCCTTCACGCTCGCGCTGACGTCGAACGCGCCGCCGTGGAACAACCCCCAGCCGTGATGCGCCGCCGACTGGATCCGGCGCAGGTACACACCGATCTTGCGCTCGATCTCGGCATCGCGCGGTTCGCCGAGATAATGCCGCAGCAGCACATATTCCGCCGGAATCGTCGCGTCCGCCTCAAGTTCGAACACCCAATGGCCGTCGTCTTTCTGCCGCCCCGCCAGCGCGGCGGCGGCACGCGACGCGGTCGCGTCGGCAGCGGCGACGAGATCGTCCCGGTCTAGGTTCAGCGTCTGTAGTCCCATATCGTGGCCTTAGCCGAGCGTTGCGGTCCGCGCCAAGCGAGCAGCGGTCTCGCCCGATCGAATCGCGCCCTCGATCGTCGCGGGCAATCCGGTCTGCGTCCAGTCCCCCGCAAGGAACAGGTTGCGCCAGCGGGTCTTCGCCGCCGGGCGACGCGCGTCCTGCTCGGGAGTCGCGGCGAAGGTCGCGCGCTTTTCCTTGACGATCTGCCACGTCGGCAGCTCCACCGGGCCGCCATGCACCGCGCGGATATCCGACCAGAAGGCGTGCGCGAGTTCGGTCCGGTCGCGGTCGACGAGATGGTCCGCCGCGCTGACGGTGATCGAGATGCGGTCGGAGAAGGCGAAGATCCACTCCGCGGTCCCGCCAAGGATGCCGACCATCGTCTGCACCCCAGCAGGCGGCGCGATCGCGAAATGCGCGTTGACGATCGCGCGGAAATCGTTGGGCACGGTCAGCTCGGGCACGAGGTCCGCCGCGGCCCACGGCGGGACCGCGAGGACGATCGTCTCGTCAGGCGCGATCGCTTCCGCGCCGCGCCCGTAATCGAGCGCGACGACGCGGTCGCCTTCGAAGCGGAGTGCGCGCAGCCGCGTCCCGAGGGAGAGGTCGGTGCCCTTCGCCGCCAGCCACGCCAGCGCCGGATCGACGAATGCCGCCGCCAGCGACGGTTCGGCGATCTCGGGCCGCATCGCGCGCCCGCCCCGACCGAGCGTCTCGCGAATCACGCGCGAGGTCAGCACCGCCGATCCTGTCGCGGACGCGGTGTTGAGCGCCGCGAGCAGGACGGGATCGATCAACTTGTCCCACACCGGCCCGCTGGGATCGACCCGGTCCGCGACGACCTGCCCGGGCTTCCCCCCGGCGAGCCCGGCGAGACGCAGGTAATCGCGCACGGTCGTCCCCGGCACGCGCCGTCCGTCGCGGCAGATCCACCACGGCACCGGCCCGTCGTTGATCCGTACCGACCAGCGCGACCCCGTCGTGATATCGGCGAAGGCGAAGTCGGCGTGGCGCGGCCCGGTCAGCCGGTCGCTCGCGCCGATCGTGTCGAGATAGCGATGGACCGCGGTGTTCCCCGACAGGACGAGGTGGTTGCCATTGTCGATCGTCCGGCCAAGCTGTGGGTCGTGATAGCTGCGGCATCGCCCGCCCGCCTGCGCCGCGCCGTCGACTAGCGTCGCGCGCACGCCCTCGCGCGCAAGCTCGACCGCAGCGGAAAGCCCCGCCATCCCCGCGCCGATGATCCGGACGCGTTTTGGAACCGACCCGCGCTTCAACGGAAGAGGCTGAGCCGCAGGACGGTTAGCAGCAAGGCGGGTTTGTTGACCCGAATCCGCGTGCGCGGCGCGGCCCAGCCAGCCGTCTCCATCCGCCGCAGCAGGGGCTCATAAACCGCCGCCATCAGCCGGGGTGCGAGCAAATGCCCGCGTGGTCGTGTCGCGAGGATCGCCTGCGCCGCAGCGAAATGCTCATGCGCCTTCGCCGCGAGCATCCGGCACGCGCCCTCGATTCGCGGGTCCGCGACCAGGACCAGCGGCTCGTCGAGCGCCACCCCTGCCGCGACCAGCGGCTCGCGCGGGAGATAGACTCGCCCGATCGTCGCATCCTCGTCGATATCGCGCAGGATATTGGTGAATTGCAGCGCGCGCCCGAGATGATAGGCGAGCTCGATTCCGGGGCGTTCCTCCATCCCGAAGATCCGTACCGACAGCCGCCCGACGGCGGAAGCGACCCGGTCGCAATAGAGATCGAGCGTGTCGAACGCCGGCCAGCGGATGTCGCGCTCGACGTCCATCGCCATCCCGTCGATCACCGCGAGGAAATCGTCCTTGCGCAAGCCGAAACGCTCGACCGCCTCGGCCAGCAGCGCCGCCTGCCCGGGATCACGACCGGCATAGAGCGATTCGATGTCGGCGCGCCACGCATCGAGCGCGACCGCGCGGTCCTCGCGGTTGCCGCCCTCGTCGTCGGCAATGTCGTCAACCTGCCGGCAGAAGGCGTAAACCGCGTACATCGCCTCGCGCTCGGCCTTGGGGAGCACGCGCATCCCGGCGTAGAAGGAGCTGCCCGAAACTTGCGCCTGAAGCTGCGCGGGGGTGGCCTTTGGATTCATGCCCGACCCTTAACCATTTGCGTCACCGCCGCCAACGCTGCGATCCCCAAGGCCTCAGGCGCACGGTGGTGGACGCGCTGCGACAAGGGATCGCGGCGTTTCAGCCGTGCGTTGAGGCTGACCGCGAGTCGGTGGATGATCGCCACCTCTGCCGCAAGCCGCCGGTCCCGGATCTGCCGCGCGAACCCCGCCGACTGCGCGAGCAACGTGTCGGTGCGAGTCGCCATGTCGACGATTACCGCGCGGAGCGCCGGGGTCGCCGCGGTGCCGCCCAGGTCCTCCACGCGGGCGCCGTGCTGCGCGAGGATGTCGCGCGGGAGATAGACGCGCTGAATCGCACGCCAGTCCTTGCCGCAATCCTGGACGTGATTGATCACCTGCAGCGCCGCGCACAGCGCATCCGACGCTGCCCAGGTCGCGTGATCCTCGCCGTGGACGTCGAGCACGTAGCGCCCGACCGGCATCGCCGAATAGCGGCAATATTCCATCAGCGACGGCCAGTCGTCATAATGGTCGACCGTGCAATCGCGTGCAAAGGCGACGAGCAGGTCGGTCGCGTGCTGTGACGACAAATGGTGCGCGGTCATCGTCTCGCGCAGTGCCAGCGCGGTCGCCTCGGCGTCGCCGTGCCCGAGGATCGTCGCGCGCATCTGCCCGAGCAGCGCGAGCTTTTCGTTCGCCGATGCCGCCGGATTGTCCGCCACATCGTCCGCCGCGCGCGCGAAATGGTAGAACGCCATGACGGGCGCGCGGTGCGCCTTTTTGAGCAGTACCGAGGCGACGGGGAAGTTCTCGTCCTTATGCCCCTTGCCCGAGGCGAGTGCGGTGGCGGTCATGACGTCGAGCTTTCTTCGTGGCGCGCGGCCTGGACCCGGCCCTTCCACATGCCCCCGCGCCCGCGGACATGCTGCCATGCCGACAGCAACGTACAACCGGCGTAAAAGGTCGCGATCAGCGGCAAGGCCGGTCCCCAGAATGGCGAACGCCGGTAGAAGCGCAGCATGGGCTGAAATGCCAGCGCCATCACCGCCCAGGCGGCCAGCGCGGTCATCCGTACGGGCCCCTCCCCGACGATCGCGAGCAACGGGGGCGCGAGATAGGTGATTGCGAGGCCGAGCGTGGTGCCCGCGAGCAGGATCGGCGAATAGTTGAGCTGCGCGTAGGCCGAGCGCGAGATCATCGCCGCGACCGAGTCCCACGTGTCGTAGCGCCGGATGCTGACGGCTCGGTCCGTGAGCCCGAGCCAGATCGCCCCCTGCGTCTTCATCAGCGCGCCGAACGCGCAATCGTCGATCAACGCGGCGCGGACCGCCGCGACTCCGCCCGCCGCCTGCAACGCGCTGCGCTCGACCAGCATCACCCCGCCCGCCGCCGCGCCCCGCCCGCTGCCGCGCCGGTTCACCGCCGCGAACGGATACAACATCTGGAAGAACCACACGAACGCCGGGATCAACGCGCGTTCGGCGAGGCTCTCGCAGCGCAGCCGCGCCATCAGCGAAACCAGCACGCGATCCTCCTCCACCGCCCGCGCGACCAGCGTGCGGAGCGTATCGGGGGCATGCGCGATGTCGGCGTCGGTCAGCAGGAGATAATCGGGCGTGATGCCTGCGGCGGCGATGCCTTGCGAGACGGCCCACAATTTGCCGGTCCAGCCCTTCGCCAAGGCCGCGCCCGTCACGACCTGCAACCGATCCCCGCCAGCGACACGCGCGATGTCGGCGGTGCCGTCGCTGCTCGAATCGTCGATCAGGATGATGCGGAAATCACCGGGATAATCCTGCGCGGCAAGGCTGCCGACCGACCGGGCGATCACCTCTGCCTCATCGCGCGCGGGGACGATCGCGACGACGGAGGGCCACACCCCATCTTCTCCCGGCCCTGCAAGGGAGGGGTCGGACGTGGGTAGGCCAGTGGCGGCGGCGCTCTCATCATACCAACCCACCCCCGGCCCTTCCCTTCCAGGGAGGGGAGCAAGGTCCATCGTATCGCGCTCCGCGGTCTGCCAGAACCCGTCGCGCGCGACTACCAGCACCAGCCAGATCACCAGCGACGCCATCGCAATCCCGAACAAGATCATCGGGCACCCCCCGACTGCAACGAGCAGGTTCGCCCTTCGCCTCCCCTCCCTGGAAGGGAGGGGTCGGTGGTGGGTCGGTATGGAGAGAGCGCATCCGTCGCCACGAACAAACCCACCCCCAGCCCCTCCCTTCCAGGGAGGGGAGCAAGAGGAACAGTCCCTCGCTCACCGATCTGCGAGAGCTTATCCTGCACGATCACGCGAGCATCCCCGCCTGCCGGAACCACGCGACCGCATCCTCGAGCGCTTGCCTGTAAGGCCGCGCGCGATACCCCAGTTCCGCCTCGGCGCGCGCGCTCGAATAATACATGTCGTGCGCTGCCATCCGCAGTGCATCGAGCGTCAGGAACGGCTCGTTCCCCGTGACCCGCGCAAGCTGTTCGTTTGCCCAGGCCAGCGGGAACAGCGGCGCGCGGGGGATCTGCACCGTCGGCGGCTTGCGCCCGACGATCTGTGCGACGCACGCGAGCATCTCGCGCAGCGACACGTCCTGCCCGCCCAGCACGTAGCGCTCCCCGATCACGCCATGCGCCATCGCGGCGATATGCCCGTCCGCGACGTCGTCGACATGCACCAGATTGAGCCCGCTCTCGACGAACGCGGGCATCCGGCCTGACGCCGCCTCGACGATGATCCGCCCGGTCGGCGTGGGGCGCGCATCGCGCGGGCCGATCGGGGTCGAGGGGTTGACGATCACCGCGGGCAGCTCGCGCTCGCGCACCATCGTCTCGACCAGCCGCTCGGCGACGACCTTGCTCCGCTTGTACGCGCCGACCGCCTGTTCCGGGGTTGCGGGGCGGCTCTCGTCGGATGGCTTGCCGTGATCGGGTCGCAACGTCGCCACGCTGCTGGTATAGACGATCCGTGCCACCCCCGCGTCGAGCGCGGCGTCCATCACCGTCTGTGTGCTCAGCCGATTGTTGCGGACGATCTCCTCGGTATCGGGTGCCCAGATCCGATAGTCGGCGGCGACGTGATAAAGCTGCGATACCCCCGCCATCGCGCGGCGCATGGCTTGCGGGTCGCGCGCGTCGCCCTCGACGATCTGGCCCGGGAAGTCGGTCAGGTTGGTCCGCGCGCTGCTCGCCCGCGCCAGCCCGCGCACACGCACGCCCGCCGCCGCCAGCCGCCGCGCAACCGCCGAACCGACGAAACCGGATACCCCGGTCACAAGCGTAATAGGTTGATCGCTCACGCAGCCTCCATGCGGCGACGCTGTAGAACGCCACGCCGCAAGCGCAAACACTCTCGCGCAACCGAACAGCAACAAAGTCCGCATCGGCCCCGACATGACAGCTTTTTCACGCAGGCGCGCCTATACCCGTCATTCGGGCAACGCTACGGGGGTGGCATCGTGATCCATTTTCTCCACCTCATCGGGGCTGCGCTGGGCTGGCTGGCGATCGTGGTGGCGGCGTGCGGCGTCGTCTACTCGACCGCGGCGGCGCTTGTCTTCCGACGCTATTTCGCGGCGGCGACCCCGGCGCCGATCCGCCACGCGGCGGTCACCCTGGTGAAGCCGCTGTACGGCGCCGAACCACGGCTTTACGAAAACCTCGCGAGCTTCCTTGCGCTGGATCACGCCGGTCCCGTCCAACTGCTGTGCGGCATCCAGCGCCGCGACGATCCCGCGATCGCGGTGGTCGAAGCGCTGCGAGCCGACTATCCCGACGCCCAGATCGACCTCGTGATCGACGGCACGGTCCATGGCGCCAGCGGCAAGCTCTCCAACCTCATCAATATGGAACCGCTGATCCGCCACGACGTGGTCGTGCTGAGCGACAGCGATATCGCGGTTGCGCCCGACTATCTCGCGCAGATCCTCCGCGCGCTCGACCAGCCGAAAACCGGGATCGTCACCTGCGTCTATGCCGGGCGCGGCGACACCGGATTCTGGTCGCGCTTCGGTGCGGCAGGGGTGAGCTACCAGTTCATGCTCGGCCTCGTCTTCGGCGTCGCGAACAAGCTTGCGGCCCCGTGCATGGGCTCGACCATCGCGATGACACGCGACACGCTGCACCGGATCGGCGGGTTCGCACGCTTCGCGGACAAGCTTGCGGACGATTATGCAATGGGCGAGGCGGTCCGCGCGCTCGGCCTCGAGATCGCGCTGCCGCCGATGCTGGTCGACCATGCATTCGACGAACGGAGCCTGCCCGCGCTATGGCGGCACGAATTGCGCTGGGGCGCGACCGTCCGCGACGTCGCCTTCTGGCCCTATGTCGGGATCATCATCGGCCTGCCGCTGCCCGTCGCGATCCTCTCGGCGCTGTACTGGCCGACGGTCGGGCTGATCCTGTGCGCGCTTGCGGTCGTTGCACGGTTGGTGGTTGTGCGGAACGTGGATGCGACTGTAGGGAGGCGCATCGCTCCGTTGTGGATGGCGCTGGCGCATGATGGCATGAGTTTTGCCATCTATATCGTGAGCTTCTTCGTCCGATCGGTTGATTGGCGCGGCGCGACCCTTACAATGAAGACTGAAGGCCGCATTGTTGCGGCGCACAAGATTCAGAATGCGGAGCAACGGGCATGATGCGGGCGCTTTTCCTCCAGGCGCCGTCTTTTGACGGTTATGACGGCGGCGCGGGTGCGCGCTACCAGATGAAGCGGGAGGTCAAATCCTTCTGGTATCCGACCTGGCTCGCGCAGCCGGCGGCGATGGTCGAGGGTTCCAAGCTGATCGACGCTCCGGCGCACGACCAGTCGTGGGACGACATCAAGCATGAATTCGACGATCGCGACCTCGTGATCCTCCACACCTCGACGCCGTCGTTCAACCAGGACATCCGCACCGCCGCGCTGATCAAGCAACGCAACCCGCAAATCCTGATCGGCTTCGTCGGTGCGAAGGTCGCGGTCGAGCCCGACAAGAGCCTTGCCGCCACCCCCGACGTCGATTTCGTCGCGCGCGAGGAATATGACTTCACGATCCTCGAGATCGCGCAGGGCAAGCCGCTGCGCGAAGTCGACGGCATCACCTGGCGCGATTCGGACGGCGCGTTCATCCGCAACCGCGACCGCGCGATGATCGAGGACATGGACTCGCTGCCGATGGTCTCGCCGGTCTACAAGCGCGACTTGCAGATCGACAAATATTTCGGCGGCTACCTGCTCCATCCGTATGTCAGCTTCTACACCGGGCGCGGGTGCAAGAGTCGTTGCACCTTCTGCCTCTGGCCGCAGACGATCGGCGGGCACACCTACCGCTTCCGCTCGGTCGCCAAGGTGATCGAGGAAGTCGAGTACATCATTCGCGACATCCCCGAGACCAAGGAGATCTTCTTCGACGACGACACGCTGACCGACAACCACGCGCGCGTCGAGGAACTCGCGATCGCGCTCGGCAAGCTTGGCTTCGGCAAGCCCGGCTTCAAGATGTCGTGGAGCTGCAACGCCAAGGCCAACGTGCCCCGCAAGACGCTCGAAGTGCTGAAAGCCAATGGCCTGCGGCTGCTGCTCGTCGGCTATGAGAGCGGCAACCAGCAGATCCTGCACAACATCAAAAAGGGTCTGCGCACCGACGTCGCACGGCAGTTCACCAAGGATTGCCACGAGCTCGGCGTCGTGATCCACGGCACCTTCATCCTCGGCCTGCCGGGCGAGACGCTCGAGACGATCGAGGAGACGATCAACTACGCCAAGGAGATCGATCCGCACACGATCCAGGTGTCGCTCGCGGCACCGTATCCGGGCACGTTCCTGTACAAGCAGGCGACCGAGAACGGCTGGTTCGACAATTCGCACGAATTGCTGACTGACGGCGGCAACCAGATCGCGCAGCTAAGCTACCCGCATCTGCATTCGACGGTGATCTTCGACAAAGTCGAGGAGTTCTACAAGCGCTTCTACTTCCGCCCGTCGAAGATCTGGGAAATCGTCCGCGAGATGCTGACCGACTGGAACATGATGAAGCGCCGCCTGCGCGAAGGCGTCGAGTTCTTCGACTTCCTGCGCCGTCGCAAAGAGGCCGTGTAAAGCAGCGCGTGTAAGGCGGGGGTAATGACGACGCTGGCGCGGATGACGGTCAACGAGCGGCTGGAAGCGATGGGCCGGCTCGAGGAATGGAACAGGGCGGTCGAGGCGCGCGACCTCGACGCCATGGTCCTGCTGTTGCGCCGCGTCGCCGCGCCCGACCCACGCCGGGTCGCGCAGGGCGTCCTTGCCGACCCCGCGTTTTACGGATTTGCACCGAAATGAAGACCGCGATCATCACTGCCGACGATTTCGGCGTCTCGCTCGAGGTCAACGCGGCGGTCGAGCAGGGGCACCGCGAGGGGATCCTGACCGTGACCAGCCTGATGGTCACAGGTGCCGCCGCAGAGGACGCCGTAATGCGCGCACGGCGGACCCCGACGCTGGGCGTTGGCCTGCACATCGCGCTGGCGGAGACGCCACCGGTCCTGCCACCCGAGACGATCCCCGATCTGGTCGACGACGCCGGCCAGTTCCGCATCGAATCGTTGCCGGTCGCGCTCGCACTGGTCGCCAAGGCCTCGGTCCGTCGTCAGCTCGAAGCGGAGATCTTCGCGCAGTTCGCGTTTTTCGAGGCGACCGGCCTGCCGCTCGATCACGTCAATTCGCACAAGCACATGCACCTCCACCCCGTGATCGCCGCGACGCTGCTGGAGGTCGGCAAGCGTTTCGGGATGACGACCGTCCGCGCGCCGGTCGAGCCGCGCGCGGTACTGGCGCAATTCGAGCCGGCGACCGGGCTGCACATCGCCAAGCCGTTCGCCCGCAGCGTCCAGCGTCGGATGCGCGGTGCCGGGATGAAGGTGCCCGACCATACGTTCGGCCTTGCCTGGTCGGGCGCGATGCATACCGACCGGCTCCGCGGCGTGCTGCGGCATCTTCCCGATGGCGTCAGCGAAGTGTATCTTCACCCGGCGACCGGCCCCTACCCACTGTCCGCGCCGAGCTATCAATATGAGGCAGAGTTGGCGGCGTTACTGGACCCCGTCGCCCGCAGCATCGTTACCAACAACCACATCAGACTGGCGCGTTTCGCCGACTTGTAAACCGGGAGAGCCCCGATGAACTTCATTCCCAAATCGATCGCCCCCGCAGGCCCCGGCCCGGGCGTCCGTATCAAGCTCGGCAGTCCCGAACACAAGACGCTGTTCTGCCGCACGATGCTCGACACGCACGATCCCTACCGCCCCGCCCTGATCGACTGGCCGGTGCTCGAACCCGAGACGCGCAACAAGATCGTCTCGCTGCCGATCTGGGACATTGCCGTGGCGACCGAAGGCCGCGCGGGGATGAACGTCAAGACCTATGGCGAACAGATCCACGACCCGCTGCTGCGCGACGCGATCGACATGAACGCGTATGAGGAAAGCCGCCACAAGATCGTGCTCGCGGACATGGTGACTTTCTACGGCATCGTCCTCCAGCCCGAGGAGGAATACAAACGGCCGCGCGACCCCGAATTCGCCTTCATGCGGACGGGCTTTTCGGAATGCATCGACAGCTTCTTCGGCTTCGGGCTGTTCAAGGTCGCGGCCGACACCGGCTTCTTCCCCGCGGAACTGATCAACACGTTCGAACCGGTGATGCGCGAGGAAGGCCGCCACATCCTGTTCTTCGTCAACTGGGTCGCCTGGCACAGGCGCACTATGCCGCTGTGGCGTCGCCCGTGGTTCGAAATGAAGGTCTGGGCGGTGTGGATCGCCCTGATCTGGGAGCGGATCGACATGGCCAAGGGCATGGGCCAGGACAACACCAAGGCACAGGAGAACAATTTCACGCTCAACGGCTCGAAGGAGCTGGGCGTCGAGATCGAGTTTCCCGAGCTGGCGGCGATCTGCCTGGCGGAGAACGACCGGCGGCTGGCGGTGTACGACCCCAGGTTGATCCGGCCGAAGTTCGTCCCGGGGATGATCCGTCTGGTGCTGCGCTTCATGCGGAAGACGCCGGCAACCGCATAATTTCGTTCAGCGGAAGGGTCCGGCGCGACGGCGATCTTGGGCGCGCGGCGACATTCTGGCCCCAAACAGAAAAGCCGCCGACCTTTCGGTCGGCGGCTTCCTGCGCTCGTAAATTAAGCGACTTAGGCGAACGTTACGTTCGCGCTCCGACGGCGGTAGCGGAAAGAAGCGCCCATCAGGCCGAAGCCCAGGATCATCATGCTCCACGTTGCGATCTCCGGCACCGACGTGACGGGAGCAGGCGGGCTGGCAAACGTAAAGCTGCCCGAAACCGGCTTACCGCTCCCGGTCTGGGTAAAGCTGAACGTCGCCGAGGCTGCGCCTGCTTCGTAGCCACCAAGGCTGCCGAGCGGGGTGAAGAGACCGAGAACGTAAGCGCTGACGGTGCGGTTATCCGTGGTGCCGGTCACAGTGACTTTTGAAACGCTGCCCAAAAAGTCGCCAAACAACGACGTGAAGGAGAACGCCGCGTCGGATGTCGCCGTCAGGTCGGAGATCTTGACGAAGCTACCTTCCGTGCCCGCAAGGTCGCCGCTAGCGGTACCGACGACCGAAAAGATCGTGTTGCTGAAAACGGTGCCAAAGTCGATCGACGTCGTGCTGCTGGAAACACCGGTGATCGCAACCGCAACACCACCGCTGATCGTCACTGCTGCAGTTGCCGGCACGGCAGTCAGCGCTGTTGCAGCAATCGCCACCAAAAGCCCAAAAACCTTCATTTTATATCTCCAAAACTTTGTAAAACGGGGCACAGGTAAGCTTCGGAGCAATCGATGCAGGATTGATGCCATTTACAAATTTGTCTTGTTTTCAGCAGAATACCCAATCTGACAAATCAAGGTCGTAACAACTTCTTACGATCCCCAGAGTTTGCGCCAGAATCGCAAATAATGTTGACAGGATCATTGGGCCGGTCTTCCCGGTTTCAATAACATATGTTGCTTCGTCTAAGCTGGATTGCTCCTTTGCCACTGCTACTCACGATTTCGACTACGGCTCCACGCACCGGACGACCGTACAAAAGCAGACAGCGGGTTACGCCTTCAACCTCGGTACCACGGCCTGTTCTGGCGTCGGGCGAACGACGATATCCAGGTCTGTCAGGCTGTTGGGCGCTGCGAACGCTCGTGGCTCTTGCGCCAGCCCGACGCAATTCGGCTGCTTGATGACACCCGGTCTTGCATCGCGCCATCGCTGCCTGCCGATCCACGGTTGATTGATTCCCTCAAAGCCCCAAAGACGCGACGATGATGCAGGATTTGCAAATGTTCCCCCATCGGCCGGACACCGTCCGGTCCGTCTTCCGCGAGGCAGGCGGCTGCTCGAGACGGTGCCAGCACGCATGAACCGTTCGGCACGGATTGGCCTCCTCCTCGCTACGGTCGTCGGCCTGGCGGTCGCGCTCGGAGCGGTCGGCGCGGTCGGGCTGCATCAGGTCCTGGCCGCAATGGCGTCGATCGGGTGGATCGGGATGGCGAGCTTCACGCTGTGGTCGGTCGGTGTACTTGCCCTGCTCGGCATGGCGTGGCTCGCGGTCGCTCCCGGACAGGCTACGGAACGGCTCGGCTGGTTCGTCTGGGCGCGCACCACGCGCGAGGCGGCGACCGACATCCTGCCGTTCTCGCAACTGGGCGGGCTTGTGGTCGGCGCGCGAACCCTGGCGGCGTTCGGCGTACCGCAACCCGTGATCTACGCATCGATGATCGCGGACATGACGACCGAGATGGCGGCACAGCTGATCTTTACGCTGTGCGGCGTCGGCATGCTGTTGCTGGTGCTGTCGGACGCGCCGGTGCAGCAGGGGATCGTCCCGCTTGCGCTCGGCGGACTTGGCGCGATGGTTGCGCTGATGCTGCTGTTCGTGTTCGCGCAGAAACCGATGCTCCGGCTCGCGGGGTCGCTCGGCGCGCGGATGCTGCCGGGATCGGTCGCGGCGATGGCGGCGGTGCGGGTGGAACTCGACGCGATCTACCGCGCCCCGCGCCGGGTCATCGCGGCGTTCCTGTTCAACCTCGCCGCCTGGCTGGCGAGTGCCGCCGGCGCGTGGATCGCGCTGCGCTTCATGGGGTCGACGATGCCGCTATGGGCGGTGCTGACGATCGAGGCGCTCATCTTCACGCTGCGCAGCGTCGCCTTCGCGATCCCCGGTGCGGTCGGCGTGCAGGAAGCGGCCTATGTGCTGATCGGCCCGTTGTTCGGCCTGCCCCCCGCGCATGCGCTCGCGCTCTCGCTGCTCAAGCGCGCACGTGACGTGATCATCGCGGTGCCCGCACTCCTGGCGTGGCAGGTCGGCGAGGCGCGTCGGGTGGTTTCCTGAGAACGTCGCCGGATAGACGACACACAGGAGGCCAGTACGCCCGAAACGAACGCGCCAGACGCTGCTACCCGTCCTCGCGCACCGGCGGCAGCGGTTGGTCCCGTAGCACCGCCTCCAGCGCCGCCACCAGCCCTTGCTGCGATGCCTCCGCCAGCCCGGCCTCCAGCGCACGATACGCCGCCAGCACGTCGCGCCCCAGCGCGGTCAGCGACGCACCGCGCCCCTGCCCGCCGCCCGCGACCGTCTCGACCAGTTTGCCCGTCCAGCAGCGGTTCATGCTGTCGACCAGCAGCCAGCTGCGCCGGTAGCTCATCCCCATCGCGCGGCCCGCGCCCGAGATCGATCCCGCGCGCGCGATCGCTTCCAGCAGGTCGGCCTTGCCCGGTCCCATGGCAAGCTCGTCGCCGCAGTAGAGCTGGGCTTTGATCTTGAGCGCGCCGACGCGCATTACTTCCCGATCAGGACGTCGCTCGCCTTGACGATGACCGTCACGCGGTCGCCGACCGCCAGTTCGAGATCCGCGATCGCTTCGTTGGTGATGTTGGAGGTGACGATCGTGCCGTTGCCGATATCGACATGGACCGACCCGTTGACCGCACCGGGATGGACCGCAGTGACGGTGCCCGAGATCTGGTTGCGCGCGCTGATCTTCATCAAAACATCTCCCTGGCGCGCGCTCTACCACTGCACGGGCGGGAGGGGCAACGCGGTCCCGGTGGCATCGGCCCACAAACCCCGCTAAGCGCCGGATATGGCGAAGACGAAGGCGCATCCGTTCCATTCGATCCACACGCATGGCCTGATCCGGGCCGGGGCCTGCACCCCGCACGCCAGCGTCGGTGATGCCGCGGCGAATGCCGCCGAGACGATCGCGCTCGCGCGGCAGGGCGACGCGCAGCACGCCGACCTGCTCGTCTTTCCCGAACTCAGCATCACCTCCTACGCGATCGAAGACCTTCACCTGCAGACCGCGCAACAGCAGGCGACCGAGGCGGCGCTTGCCGAGGTAGCGGCGGCGAGCGCGACGCTGCGCCCGGTGCTCGTCGTCGGTGCGGCGCTGCCGCGCAACGGGCGGCTCTACAATTGCGCGGTCGTCATCGCGCGCGGGCGGATCCTCGGCGTGGTGCCCAAGATCTTCCTCCCCAATTACCGCGAATATTACGAGAAGCGGTGGTTCGCGAGCGGTGCCGGGCTGACCGGGCTCGACATCACGCTCGCCGGGCAGACCGTCCCGTTCGGCACCGATTTGATCTTCGCCGCGAACGATCTCGCGCCGTTCGTCTTCCATGCGGAGATCTGCGAGGACTACTGGGCCCCTACGCCCCCTTCCACGATGGGCGCGCTCGCGGGCGCCCTCATCTGCTGCAATCTGTCGGCGTCGAACATCGTCGTCGGCAAGGCCCGCGAGCGCGCGTTGCTGTGCGCGTCGCAAAGCGCCCGCGCGATCTGCGGCTATGTGTTCGCTGCCTCGGGCCCGGGGGAGAGCACGACCGATCTCGCCTGGGACGGCCAGGCGATGATCCATGAGATGGGCGAACTGCTCGCCGAGTCGACCCGCTTCGGACGGACGCGCGAACTGGTGCTGGCGGATGTCGATGCGGGTCGAATCGCGCAGGAACGGATGCGGGTGGGCACGTTCAACGATTCGGCGCGGCTGGCGGGCGACCCCGAACTGCGCTTCCGCCGGATCGGCTTCGACCACCAGCCCGATTTCGCCGACGCCGGGCTGCTGCGCGAGATACGCCGCTTCCCGTTCGTCCCCAACACCCCCGAACGACTCGACGAGGATTGCTACGAGGCGTTCAACATCCAGGTCGAGGGGCTGCTCAAGCGGTTCGTCGCGTCGCGGTCCGAACGGCTCGTCATCGGCGTCTCGGGCGGGCTCGATTCGACGCATGCGCTGATCGTCGCGGCGAAGGTGATGGATCGCCTCGAGCGACCACGCAGCCACATCCTCGGGTTCACAATGCCCGGCTTCGCGACCAGCGAGGGCACCAAGAGCAACGCTTGGGCGCTGATGTGCGCGCTGGGGATCGACGGTGCCGAAATCGACATCCGACCCGCTGCGCGGCAAATGCTCGCCGACATGGGCCATCCGTTCGCGGACGGCGAACCCGCCTATGACGTGACGTTCGAAAACGTTCAGGCGGGCCTGCGCACCGATTACCTGTTCCGCCTTGCCAACCAGCGTGGCGGGATCGTCGTCGGCACGGGGGACCTGTCGGAACTGGCGCTGGGGTGGTGCACCTATGGCGTCGGCGACCAGATGAGCCATTACGGCGTCAACGCGGGTGTCCCCAAGACGCTGATCCAGTTCCTGATTCGCTGGTGCATCCGGACCAGCCAATATGACGGCGAGACCGATTCGATCCTCGTATCGATCCTCGCGACCGAGATTTCGCCCGAGCTGGTGCCCGCGGGCGCGGATGGCGCGATCCAGAGCACCGAGGCGCGAATCGGGCCGTATGCGCTCAACGACTTCTTCCTGCATTATGTGGTGCGGCACGGGATGGCGCCGTCGAAGATCGCCTTCTTCGCGCTGCAGGCGTGGCGCGATTCGGACGCGGGGCGCTGGCCGCGCGATTTTCCGGCGGCTGGTCGCGTGGCGTATGACCTGCCGATGATTCGCGAATGGCTGGAGAAGTTTCTGGTGCGGTTCTTCGCGACCAGCCAGTTCAAGCGGTCTGCGCTGCCGAACGGGCCGAAGGTTTCCAGCGGGGGGGCACTATCGCCGCGGGGCGACTGGCGCGCACCGTCGGACGGGACGGCGCGGGTATGGCTGGAGGAACTGGAGAAGGGACTGCCGCTTTACTAACACTTCCCCGGCGAAGGCCGGGGCCCAGTTGAGAGACGGGAGTAAGTACGCGCCGCGCCAGGTTACCTCGGCCACTTCGACTGGGCCCCGGCCTACGCCGGGGAAGCCAGAAAGAAGCAAACTCGCCTTACTTGCGGCTCTTGCGCGCCGCGTAGCGGGCGTCGCGCGCCGCTTTCTTGTCGATCTCGGCCTGGATCGCCGCCTGCTTGGCCTCTTCGATCGCGCGTTCGGCGGCTTCGGCCTTGGCGATCTTCTCGAGCCGGGCTTCCTCGATCGCTGCCTTCTTCTCTTCGCGCTTCTTGGCTTCGGCAGCTTCCTTCGCCTCGCGTGCGGCGGCACGGGCGGCGACGACCGCGGGATCGACCGGCGGCTTGGACTTCAGCTTTTCCAGCGCGCGCTGTTTGGCGTCGGCGGACAGGGCTGCCCGGTCTTTGAAGGAAGGTTCTTTGTAGGATGCCATGTGGCGGGCTTTAGCCTCATCGAGGATCAAAGGAAATGGCGGAGAGGGTGGGATTCGAACCCACGGTACCCGCGAGGGCACGCCGCATTTCGAGTGCGGTACATTCGACCACTCTGCCACCTCTCCGCGAGGTCGTGTGATGCTGGTATGAAGTCCAGCACCGGTCGGTGAGCGGGGGCCTCTAACGCAGTGATCCCCACTAGGCAAGCGGTTCGACACGGGTTTCTCACCAACCATTCGCTTGTGTGCCGCCCGAGAGCGCCTAAATTGTCCTCATGCACCGTACCCCGATCCAGTCTCCCCCGTTCGACACCACGATTGCCCTGCCCCCGATCAGCCATGCGCGATTCGCCATCGGCGCTGTCGTGCGGCATCGCATGTTCGATTTTCGCGGCGTGGTGTTCGATATCGATCCGATCTTCGCGAACAGCGACGAATGGTATGACGCGATCCCGGAGAACATCCGCCCGCGCAAGGACCAGCCGTTCTACCATCTGCTCGCCGAGAACACCGAGTCGACCTATGTCGCTTATGTCAGCCAGCAGAACCTGATCCCCGACGATACCGACGAACCGGTCGACCATCCCGCGATTGCCGGGCTGTTCGGGGACTATGAGGACGGGAAATACCCGCTGCGGCGCGAGCACCGGCACTAGCGCTCGCTTTCTACGTTGCATCGCTTCCCCGGCGAAGGCCGGGGCCCAAGAGCGAAGCGGTGGAAAATAAGCGCCGCGCGCCGTTCCCTCGGCCACTTCGACTGGGCCCCGGCCTTCGCCGGGGAAGTGAACATACTATCGCCCTTGCGCCGACGGACACCGCCGTACAGCAAAGCCCCCGGGACGCCGAGACGCCCCGGGGACTCGACCTCAATATTTCACGCGAAGCCGGGTGTAGTAGAACCCGCCGTTGAACCCGAACGGCCCGCCGTTGCGCGCATAGACCTGCCCGTCCGACGTTCCCCCGGTCAGCGGATACAATTGCACCGTCGACGTAGCGTTCAATCGGTCCGGCTTCTCGTCGAGGAAGTTCTGCGCGCCGACCGCGAGCGTGAAGTGCTTGGCGAAGGTGTAGTTCAGCTCGATATCGGTGGTGAACTTGTCGCCAAAGGTCTGATTCGCGACACCGTTGGTTTGCCCGTAATCCTGCGCGCTGGTCCAGGAGCTGTAATAGTTCTCGCGCACAGTGAAGCCGAGGTTGCCGAGCGTTAGGCCGGTGTTGAACACCACCCGATGTTTCGGCGCGAGGTTCTCGGCGTCGATCAACTGCGCGACGCTGACCACGCGTGCATCATAGCCGGTCACCTTAGTCTTGTTGTAGTTATACGCCAGCGAGAAGTTGAGCTGCGCCTCGCTCACCCGGGTACGATAGGTCGCGACAACGTCGACCCCGCGGGTCCGCGTGCGGAAGCCGTTGGTGAAATATTGCACCTGTCCGCCCACCCCGACCGGGAGCAGCGCGGGCTGCGCCGCCAGATCCGCCGCGGTGACGATGAAGGGCGAGGTCAGGCCGATGCGGTCGCGCAGGTTGATTTGATAGCCATCGACCGTGATCGTCATCGCGCGCATTGGCTCGAGGATGAACCCCAGCCCGTAATTGGTCGACTTTTCCGGGCTCAGCGTCGACGCGCCGTAATATTGCGCGACGGCGGTGTTGGTCGGATACGTCCCGCTCTGGAAGGCGACGCCATTGTTGAACGAGGTCGTGACAATCGAGACGTTCGACTGCCCCGGGGACGGCGCATGGAAGCCCGTGCCGAAGCTGCCGCGGACCGAGAAGCCCTCCACCAGCTTGTAGAGCGCGTTGACCTTGCCGACCCATGCGTTGCCGAACGTGTTGTAATGCTCGTACCGCCCCGCCGCGCCGACCGTGAGCGCGTCGGTGATGTCGGTCTCGAGACCGATATAGGCCCCGAAGTTTTCCTGGCTGAACTTGCCCGCCGTGCCCGGGCTTGTCCCGGCATAGCCGCTCGCGCCTACGCCCTGCGCGGCGGTCGTGCCGGAGAAGGCGTACACCCCCGGCGCGGTCTGGGTGTAGAGCTGTTGCGCGACCGAGTAGGGCCCTGCCCCATAGGACTGCGGGTCACCCGCGGTCTGTTCGTAGGTTTCCTTGCGATATTCGCCACCCGCCGAAATCGTCAGCGGGCTCGCGAGGCCGAGGTCGGCGGCATAGGTGAAGTCGGCGTTGAGGTTCACCTCGCTCTGGATGAGATCGCCGAACTCGAAGCTCGTCTGTGTCTGCGGGCCGTAGGAGAAGTTCGCCGAATTATACATCGACAGCGACAGCGTGTTGCGCGCAAGCGTGCCCGACACGTCGTAGCTGAACTTGCCCGCCGTCCCCTTGTAGCCAAGCACGCCGTACAACTCCTCGGTCTTGCCGACGAAGCGCGGGGTGAAGCCCGCCGGATACAGCTGGCCGAAGCGGAAGGTGTTGCCGTCGCGGACGAACCCGCCCGCCGGGCAGGTGGCATTGCCGGTCGGGCATGCCGTCAGGAAGAAGGTGTTGTTGAACGCGCCGTTCGCCCCCTGATTGCGCACCACCCCGGTCGAGTCGACCGCGGTGCTGGACACGGGTGCGCGGTAGTTGAAGCTCTGGTTGCCCTCGTTGTGCGCATAATTGCCGAAGAAGTAGATCTTGCTCGAGTCGGTGACGTTAAGCGCGGCGTTCACCACCGCCTTGTAGCCATGCGAGGGCGAGTTGCCCCAGATCTGCACGGGCAACGGATAGTTGGGCAACTGATTGGCGAGCGCGGGAAAATTGTTCGCGAAATTGGCGGCCGAGGGACGGGTCACACCGCGGCTCGTCTGCCCTTCGTCGGTATATTCGCCGGTCACGTTGATGAAGCCGAAGGCGCGCTTGAACCCGACGTTGCCCGCAATCTGGTAACTTTCGCCATCCCCCGCATAATATTGGCCGGTGCGGCCGACGAGTTCGATTCCCTGGTCCTCACGCAGCCCGTAATTGAGCACGCCGGCAATCGCGTCCGAGCCATATTGCGCGGTCGCGCCTTCGCGCAGGACCTGCAGGCTGCCGATCGCGAGCGCCGGGATCGCGGAGATATCCGGCCCCTGCGCGCCGCGCCCGAGACCGGTATCGCTGCCGCCATAGACCTGCACCAACGCCGAGCGGTTGTACCGCTTGCCGTTGAGCATCACGAGCACCTGATCGCCCGACAGACCCCGCAGCGAGGGCGAGCGGACGAAGGTCGAGGCGTCGGAGATCGAATTCTGGCCGACATAGAAGGACGGCACGATGTTCTTGAGCGCATCGATCATGTTCGCCGACGGCTGCGACGTCAGTTCGGCCGAGCTGATGACATCGACCGGCGACGGCGAGTTGGTGAGCGTACGGTCGGTCCGCCTGGTGCCGATGACGACGATGTCGTTCGGCGGCGCATCGCCGGAAGCGGCCTGTTCGGCGGGTTCGGTCTGCGTGGACGCGAGCGTTGCCGCCGCCGGGACTGCGGCGTTCGCCTGAGCCTCCGTCACGGCCAGCGCGGGCGACGCCGCCAGACCGGCGGAGAGCGCGAACATCGAAATGGAATGTCTGTAGAGCAAGGCAAATCCCCCAAAGGTTCGATAGCTGTCAGGTCTTCATTCACTAAAGCCACGCTGCACAGATGACTGGCAGACGCAGTTCCTCCTGCCGCGGGACACGGCATTTCAGTAATCCTGTCGAACACTTGACGCGCACACCTTTACCGGACGCGTTACACCGCGCCTCGCAACCTGCCGCCTGGAAACCCTGCGTCGCTTAACACTACCTAGCGCAACTTTGTTGCGCCGTATGTGCTTGCCACATCTGTTCCAACCCGATGACGCCACAGCTTCTTTCGCATTGCAACAAAAAGTTCACCATTTGCCGTAGTTATGCCTCGAAAGGTGCAGATTGCCGGGCCGCTATTGCGTTTCGGCAACGTTTTGACGGGTGTCGGGAGTGCTCTACGGTTGACAGCGCGCCGCGCTTGGCATAGCTGGCGCTTCTTTCCCGCGCTCGGCTTGCCGTGTCGTGGGGCACAGGTATTTTGAAGGTGATAAGGGCCATGTTCGCAATCGTGCGCACAGGCGGCAAGCAGTATCGCGTTGCCGCCGGAGACAAGATCGTCGTTGAAAAGCTCGACGGCGAAGCCGGCGCGTCGATCACGCTCGGCGACATTCTGCTCGCGGGCGAAGGCTCGGAGCTGCATTCGGTCGAGGGCCTGACGGTTTCGGCGGAAATCATCGCGCAGGCGAAGGCGGACAAGGTCATCGTCTTCAAGAAGCGTCGCCGCCACAACTATCGCCGCAAGAACGGTCATCGCCAGCGTCACACGATCCTGCGCATCACCGCGATTGGCAACAATGACAAGCAGGCAGCACCGGCCAAGGCCGATGCCCCGGCCGCTCAGGCGTAAGGAGTAGTTCGAGATGGCACATAAGAAAGCAGGCGGCTCTTCGCGCAACGGTCGCGATTCGGCAGGCCGTCGCCTTGGCGTCAAGAAGTTCGGTGGCGAGATCGCCATTCCGGGCAACATTCTCGTCCGTCAGCGCGGCACGAAGTTCTACCCGGGCACCAACGTCGGCATCGGCAAGGACCACACCTTGTTCGCGCTCGTCGAAGGCCGCGTGACCTTCCACCAGGGCAAGCTCGGCCGCAAATTCTGCTCGGTCGAGACCCTGGCACTGGCCGCAGAATAACGGGCAACCGGACGGGTTGCCCACCAGGGCGACCCGCGTATCCGCAAGGATACCGAAACAAGGGAGACGGGTCCGCCCCGGCTCCCTTTTTTCATGGCTCCCTCCCCACTGTCGTGTCCATGTCATCCCGGCATGCGAACGACGGCCTACGAGGAGAGTTTGTGATGTTCGCTCGGACTCCGAGATTGACGCTGCGCCCGGGCTGGCCCGAAGATGCGCCTACACTTGCCGCCGCCATTGCGCATGAGCCGGTTGTCGCGATGCTCGCACGCGCGCCCTGGCCCTATACGGTGGACGACGCAACGGCGTTCCTGACCCTGCCCCCAGACCACCACAGCCCGCGTTTGCTGATCCTCGCACGCGAGGAGACACGTCCGCGGATCATCGGCGGAATCGGGCTGACGCGCGACGACTCGGGGTATGAGCTCGGCTATTGGCTGACCCCGGACGCGTGGGGCCGGGGCTATGCCACCGAGGCGGGGCGCGCGGTGCTCGACACAGCACGCCACGCGCTGGGGCTGCGGCACCTTCACGCTCTGCATTTCGAGGACAATCCGGCGTCGGGCCGCGTGCTGCGCAAGCTCGGATTTTTCGAGACAGGGGCCGAAACGCGGGCATGCCGGGCGCGCGGCAAGGACGTTGCGGGGCTGCGCTACAGTCTGGATCTCGCGCCGGCGCAGGCCTTGCCGCTGGCGGCGTGAGGCTCGCATCCCCACACCCCGCGTCATGCTGACCTTGCCTCAGCATCCACCGCGCAAGAGGCACGGACAGCCCTCGTACCGCGGTGGACCCTGAAACATGTTCAGGGTGACGCTGGAAGGAGACACGCCCCGCCCCTTCCCACGCCGCCGTCATGTTGAACTCGTTTCAGCATCCACCGTGCAGCAGGTACGGACAGCCATCAGTTCGCGGTGGCCTCTTAAACAAGGTCAGAGTGACGCCAGTTTTTAATAAGCAACCGCGCCCGATACAAAGGCGCAAAGTCTGCGCCTATTCCTCGGTCCGGATCAGCACGGCCTCGCCGATCATCAGGAACAACAGGAACGGCGCCCATGCCGCGAGGATCGGCGGATAAGCGCCGATATTCCCCATCGCGAGCGCGAAATTATCTGCGACGAAATACAGGAAGCCGAGCATCATCCCGATCACCGCACGGACAAAAAGCTTGCCCGACCGCGCAAGCCCGAACGCCGCCACGGCGCCGAGCAGCGGCATCAGCACGGAGGACAGCGGCGCGGACAGCTTGTGCCACATAGCGCCTTCCAGCGCCTTGGTCGGACGCCCGCCCGCGCCAAGATCGCCGATCGCCGAACGCAGCGCGCCGAACGACAGACCACCCGCATCGATCGTCGACAGCGTGAACTGATCAGGCCGGACGCCCTGCCCGATCACGATGCTCGGGAGCTTGGTGAGATTGCCACGCGCCACGTCGAACCGTGTTGCAGGCGAAATTCTCCAGCCCGCCCCGTCGCGAACGCCGGTCTGGCCGGTAATGATCTGGACCAGCGACCCGTTGGTCCGGTCGAACAACGTGACCCCGGTCAGCTTGGCCCGGTCGCCGGTTCCGCTCACCCGCTCGACCTGGATCAGGTCGTCGCCGTCGCGAACCCAGATGTTGGTGCGGTCCCCGCGATCGACCGGGATGGGGCCATAATCGACCTTCTGCCACGCATCGAGCGTCGCCGTCGCGCGGCTTACGACCCGGTCATTGAAGGTGAAGGAGATGACCGCGACGCCGAGGCTCGCGATCAGCAACGGCGCGAGTACCTGGTGCGCGGACAGCCCCGACGCCTTGAGCGCGATGATCTCGCTATTCTGGTTGAGCGTCGACAGCGTGATGATCGTGCCGAGCAACACCGAGAACGGCAGGAATTGTGCGATGATTTCGGGGATTCGCAGCGTGAGGTAATGCCATACCTGCGGCTCGCCATTGCCGGGATGCGCCAGGATGTGCCCCGATTCGCTGAGCAGATCGAGCGCCTGCAGGATCAGCACGAGCATCGCCAGCACGGCGAACGTCCGTACCAGGAACATCCGCCCCATATAGAGCGCGACGGTGCGCGACGGGAACAGGTCGAGGGTCATGCGGCTTTCTCGCGCCGGCCGGGAAGGAGCTTGACGATCGCCTTGCCAAGCTTGGCGAACACGCGTTCGAGCGCGCCGATCGGTTGCCCGCCGGGCACGAACGCGATCGTGTAGAACATCCAGAGCGTCAGGCTCGCGAACACCGCGAACGGCACCCAGATCGCCACCAGCGGATCGATCTTGCCCAGTCCGCCAACCGCTTGGGCGTATTCGTTCACCTTGTGATAGGCGACGATCATGATGATCGAGAGGAACACGCCAAGCGCCGAGGTCGAGCGCTTGGGCGGGACGCCAAGCGAGATCGCGAGCAACGGCAGCAACAGGATCGTCAGCACCTCGGCAGTGCGGAAGTGGAAGGCGGCCCGGCTGGTGTCGCGCAGCTCGCGGGGCGCGCCCCGGTCGCTGCCGATCCGCGCCAGCTCGGGGAGCGTCCGCTCGAGATTCTCTGCGCCGCGCACCCGGAAGTTCTCGGTCTTGGGCAGCGGGATCGGCAAGTCGAACACGGTGAAACGCAGCACGCGCGGCGTCGGCACCTTCGCCTCGGTGCGGACCAAGGTGCCCTGGTCGAGGCGGAAGATGATCTCGTCGGGATTGTCGGTCGCGAAGAATTGGCCGTTCGCGGCGGTGATCGCGATCGAGCCGCCCTTCTTGTCGTCACGCCGCAGGAAGATCCCCGACAGCCGTCGACCCGATTCGTGGCTCTGTTCGATCCGCAGCGTCATGTCGTTGCCGAAGTGCGTAAACTCGCCGACCTTGATCGACGCGCCGAGCGCACCGGTGCGCAGTTCGTAGCGGAGCTTTTCATAGGCATAGCGCGCATCGGGCTGGACGAAGCCGACGATCGCGAGATTGATCGCGCCGAGCGCGATCGCGTACATGTACGGCACGCGCAGCAACCGCGGATAGCTCATCCCGACCGCGCGCATCACGTCGAGTTCGGACGAGGTCGCGAGCTTCCGGAACGCAAGCAGGATACCGAGCATCAGCCCGATCGGTATCCCGAGGCCGAGGTACTCCGGCAGCAGGTTGGCAAGCATTCGCCACACCACGCTGACGGGCCCGCCCTCGGTTGCGACGAAGTCGAACAGCCGCAGCATCCGGTCGAGCACAAGCAGCATCGCCGAGATGATGAGCGTCGAGAACAGCGGCACCGCGATAAGCCGGGCCATGTAGCGATCGATGGACTTCATGATGGCAGGAAAAGCGCCTCTTGCCCGAGGGAATGGCGGGCGTGTCCCCGGCTATATCGCGGGCTTGGCGGCTGAGCTACCCAATCCTTTGCGCCAGCCCGTTCGATCGGCGCGAATACGGATTTACTCGGCGGCGATGCTGTCGACCGGGTGCGGCGGGCGATCCTGCACCGCTGCGTCGATCGCGCGTGCGAGCCCGGCAAGGGTGAAGGGCTTGCGCAGGACATGCCGCCCGCCAAACTCCGCCTCGCCGCCTGCTTCCCCGGCGTAACCGGTGACGAACAACACCGCCATGTCGGGACGCAGCGGTGTGACGGTGTCGATCAGCTCCGGGCCGGTACGCCCCGGCATCAGCACGTCCGAAATGATCAGATCGACATGGCCAAGCCGGTCGAGCATCCCGGGCGCCACGATCGGGTCGTCGCAGGCAACCGCGCGATGCCCCAGTTCCTCGAGCGCACCCATCGTCGCGTTCAGGACGCGGGGATCGTCCTCCACCACGAAAATGTCGAGCCCGCTCTGCTGCGCCGCCGCCGTGGCGAGCGTCGGCTTGACCGACGCAGAGTCGGTTTCCGCCCGGTGGCGAGGGAGATAGAGGGTTATCGTCGTCCCCACCCCGACGGTCGACTCGAGCTGAACCTGCCCCTCCGCGTGGCGCGCGAACGCGAAGACCTGGCTGAGACCCAGCCCCGTGCCCTTGCCCGAAGGCTTGGTCGTGAAGAAGGGTTCGAACACGCGCTCCAAAAGTTCGGGCGGCATTCCGCAGCCGGTGTCGGACACCGTCAGCGCAACATACTCCCCCGCCCGACACGTCCCGACCGCGCCTTCCGACAAGGACACCTGCGCGACGCCGATCGTCAACCGCCCGCGGCCGTCCATTGCGTCGCGCGCGTTGACCGCGAGGTTTAGCAACGCATTCTCGAGCTGGATCCGATCCGACCGTACCATCCAGCCGGGCTCCGACGGCGGTGCGACGTCGACGGTGATCCCATCCCCCAGCGTCCGGTCGAGCAGATCGGACATGCCGCCGATCAGGCCCGCCGGATCGAGCGTTTCGGAGCGCAGCGATTCCTCACGCGAGAAGGCGAGCAACCGCCGGGTGAGCGCGGCCGCGCGCTCGGCGCCTTCGGCGGCGTTGGCGATATGACGCTGCGCTGCGACCGGATCGTCCCCGACATGGCGTCGCGCGAGTTCGAGCCCTCCGATGACCACCGCGAGCATGTTGTTGAAATCGTGGGCGATGCCTCCGGTCAACTGCCCGACCGCCTCGAGCTTCTGGACCTGCCGGAGCTTCGCCTCCTGCGCGAGCAATTCGGCGGATGCCTTCGCGACCGCCGCTTCGAGTTCGATCGAGCGATCGCGTTCGGTCTCCGCCTCGGCGCGCGCGGCCGCGCGTTCCCCGAGCGCGGTGACGGTCAGCCAGCCCATTCCCACCGCCCCGAGCAGGATCAGGATGCCGAACACCCCGAGCGCGCTGGCGATCGCACTCGACCGCGCGACCGAAGCCAGCGCCACCCCGGTGCGCTGGTCGAGCACCTGGCGTTCCTGCACCCCGATCCGGTCGAGCAGCACGTCGATGGCCGCGCGCGACGGGGCACGGCCCGCCTTGTAATATAAGGCAAGCGCCTGGTTGTTGCGTTTGTAAAAGGTGCTCAGCGCGACATCGCCGAGTTCGTCGGTCCTGCCGCGGAATGCCTCGCGCAAGGCCGCGATCGCGCGCTGTTGCTCGGGATTGTCGTGGGTGATTCGTTTGAGGCGCGTGATCTGCTGCGACGCAAGCAGCCAGTCCGCGGAATAGGCCTGCCCGAGTCGATCGTCGACGCTGATGACGTACCGACCAAGCGAGGCCTCGGCACGCGCGATCGTGCCGGACAGGTTGGCCGTCAGGATCATCACTTCGTAACTGTGCTTCTGCAGCGCAAGCGCTCGGTCGCGCTGGCGATTGACCTCCTGCAAGGTCAGTCCGAGCGCGACGAGCACCAGCACGCCGAGCACGGCCATCGCCACCAGCGTAAAGGAACGCCACGTCGTGCCCGACGCCGCGCCCCCCGCCGTCTCGCCCAATTCCCCGGTCATGCCTCCAGCTTAGCGGATGGCGCGACCCGTTGATAGGGTCGGCCGTATCCGTAACGACGTCAGGCGATCGCGCCGGTCGCGCGGCCCGCCGCCTCGAACATTTCGAGCACGGTGGCGATCTGCGCGGGCGTATGCTCGGCGCAGAGCGAGCAGCGCAGCAGATACGTGCCCGCCGGAGTCGCGGGCGGGCGCGCCATATTGACGTACAGTCCGCCCTCGAGCAGCAATTGCCACATCGCGACGGCCTGAGTCTGGTCTTCGAGGATGATCGCGAGGATCGCCGACTGCGGCGTCTCGGTGCCGAGTCGGAACCCCATCGCCTTCAGCCCGCCATGCAGCGCGCGCGCATTCTCCCAGAGCTGGCGGCGCTTGTCGTGCGCATGCATCAGCTTGCGGATCGACTTCGCGGCGGTCGCGACGACCGACGGCGGGAGCGATGCGGTGAAGATGTACGGGCGGCACGCCATGCGGATCGCCTCGAACTTCGGGTGATTCGACACGCAAAACCCGCCGACCGTGCCGACCGACTTGGAGAAGGTGCCGATGATGAAATCGACGTCCGCCGCGCAGCCCTGGTCCTCGTACACGCCGCGCCCGTTGGGGCCGAAGAAGCCCATCGAGTGCGCTTCGTCCGACAGCACCATCGCGCCGTGCTTCTTGGCGATCGCGACCATTTCCTTGAGCGGCGCGATATCGCCCAGCATCGAATAGACGCCCTCGAGGATGACGAGCTTGCCCGCTTCCTTGGGCAGGCGACCGAGCCGCTTGTCGAGATCGGTCACGTCATTGTGACGGAAGCGGACGATCTCGGCATTGCCCTGCTTGCAACCGTCGTAGATCGACGCATGGCTGTCTGCGTCGAGGATGATGTACTCGCCCTTGCCGACCAGCGTCGAAATCATGCCCAGATTGGCCATGTACCCGGTCGAAAAGACGATCGCCCCGCTGACGTCGTAGAAATCGCGCAGCGCCTGCTCGACTTCCATATGGTCGTGGAAGGTGCCGTTGAGCATCCGGCTGCCGTTGGTGCCCGAGCCGAACTTGTCGAGCGCTTCCTTGCCCGCCGCGAGCACGTCGGGGTCGAACGTCATCCCCATGTAATTGTACGTGCCAAGCAGGATCGTGTCGCGGCCCTTGATGACCGCTTCGGTCGGCGATTTGACCTCGTCCATCACGATCGCGAACGGATCGCGCACGCCCGTGTCCATCAGCGCCTGGCGTTCGGCGATCAGCCCGTCGAACTTGCTCATCAGGTCGCGCCCCAGATCAGGGGTGGCAGGTGCGACGGTCTCGGGCTCGGCGAGGGCGTGGGCGGTGGCAGCGGCTTCGGTCATCGTAGGTTTAGCCCTTGAGCTTGGCGACGGCATCGACCAGCTGGCCGACGGTTTCGATTTCGGCCTGCATGTTCATCGTGATGATGATGTCGAACTCGTCTTCGATCGCGGCGACGAAATCCATCACGGTCAGGCTGTCCCATTCGAGATCGCCCTGGAAGGTGGTCGCGTCGCTGAGCGTCACGCCCTTCTTGTTGAATGGCTCGATCTGCGCGGTGACGGTGTCGTAAATGGATTGGCGGTCGCTCATGCTCGGTCCTTGAAACTGGGTACGCTGTGCCGCGTAAATGCGGCGGCTTTATGCACAGCCTATAGCAAGCCGTTCGCGCGATACCATGCCGCGGTGTCGGCAAGGCCCTGCGGGGTCGGCACCTGCGGGGTCCACAGGCTGGCGGGCGGACGCTTGTCGGGCGCGGCGGTCCAGTCGGGATGGCAGAGATAGCCGACGCGGTCACGGGTCAGCTTGGCGTTCCTGCCGCGCGCCAGCATGTCGCCGCGCGCGACCAGATCGAGCACCGCTCGCGGGAGCGCGAAGACCGACACGCGCTTCGCCCCCACCGCGACGCCCATCGCGCGCAACATCTCGGCATGGCTCCAGCCGCCATCGCGCCCGTCATCCGGCTCGAGGATCAGCTTGCCGGGATCGGTCACCGCCAGCTTCAGCAGCAGCGCAGCGACATCGCCCACCTCGATCAGCGACACCCGTCCGCCGGGCGGCACCAGCGCGAACCCCGTCTTGGCCATGCGGAACAGGTCGCGCATTTCCATGTCGCCCGGGCCGTAGATCGCGGGCGGGCGCACCATCGTCCAGTCGAGCGCGGACGCGGCGACGACGAGTTCGGCCTCGTGCTTCGACCAGCCATAGGTCGAGACGCCCGGCTCCCGTGCGGCAAGCGACGAGACATGGACGAACCGACGAACGCCCGCGCGCGTCGTCGCACCGACCATCGCCTGCGTGCCGGTGACATTGCCCGCAACGAACCCTGCGCGGTCCGGCGCATTGACCGCGCCCGCGACGTGCAACACCGCGTCCGCACCCGCGACCAGCGTGTCGAGTGCATCCGGCGTGTCGAGCGCACCTACGATCCACGTCACGCCGGCCCGCGGCGGTTGCGGGCGGCGGGTAAGCGCACGCACGCCGTGCCCGGCGGCGAGCGCGAGTTCGATCACCCGCCCCCCGACGAAACCGGTGCCGCCGGTGATGGCGAGTGTCTTCTGAGTCATAACAGCGCCATATGATTGCGGTGGATCAGAGCGGCGCGCGGCGCATAGCCGAGCACCTGCGCCTGCGCCTCGCTGCGCAGGCCTGCAATCGCGGTGGCTTCGGAAACGGGATACTCACTCAACCCCCGCGCAAGGGTGCGCCCGTCCGGCCCGACCACGGTCACCAGATCACCCCGCGCAAAGCTGCCCGAGACGCGCGTCGCGCCTGCCGCGAGCAGGCTCTTGCCGCCCAACAGTGCCGCAACCGCGCCTGCGTCGATTGCAATCTCCCCCATGGCGGTCAACCCGCCTGCGAGCCACGCCTTGCGCGCGGTTGCGCTCTTTTCGGGCAGGAACAGCGTGTGCCGCGCCGCGGTGGAGAGTGGTCGCGCGATGCCGCCGCTGACGATCGCGAGCGTCGCTCCCGCGGCATTGGCGATTCGCGCGGCGGCGATCTTCGAGACCATCCCACCGCTGCCCATCCCGGAAGCCGACCCGCGATCCGCCATCGCCTCGACGCCTGCGTCGATCCGCTCGACCCGCGCGATATGCGTCGCGCCGGGAATCGCCGGATTGCGGTCGTACAGCCCGTCGATGTCGCTCAGCAGCACGACCCCCTGCGCCCCCGCCGCCTGTGCGACCCGCGCCGCGAGCCGGTCATTGTCGCCGAACCGGATTTCCTCTGTGGCGACGCTGTCATTCTCATTGATGATCGGGACGACGCCCAGCGACAGCAACCGCCCGAGCGTCGCGGCGGCGTTGAGATAGCGCCGACGGTCTTCGAGATCCGCGAGCGTTACCAGCATCTGCGCGGCGGTCAGCCCCTGCGCGGCGAGCATTTCGGCCCACACCTGGCTTAGCGCGATCTGGCCGGTCGCGGCAGCGGCCTGCGCATCCTCGAGGCTCGCGCGCCCGCCCTTGGCGAGGCCCAGACGCCGCGCACCCAAGGCGATCGCCCCGGAGGAGACGACCGCCACCTGTTGCCCGGCACGCACCCGCTCCGCGATATCGGCGACCAGCCCCTCGAGCCACGCGCGCCGCACCGTCCCCTCGGGCGCGACGAGCAGCGCGGAGCCGACCTTGACGATCAGGCGCGGGCAAGAGGAAGGCGGAAAGACGGGCATGCGTTCCTTCGCGTTAGCGCGGCCCGCACGCCACGCCAATGCCCTTGGCCGGGATCAGTCGCGCGCGAAGATCTCGTCGTGCGGGATGGTGATGCCGAGCGTGGGGATGACCACCTCGGTCGGACCTTCAAAGCTATTGTCCGCCCAGCCACCTGGCCCGGTGCGCTGCACGATCCGCACGCGCTCGTTCGCGATATCGACGAACACGATCGTATCGACGCTCCGCAACGTCCGATACTCGTCGAGTTTTACGCGCAAGTCAGTCCGCGCGGTGCCATCGGAGAGCACCTCGAACACCGCGCGGGGATCGTCGAAGGCGATGGCGTCATCGTCGCTTTCGCCACCATGTCCGCAAAAGATCGAGACATCGGGATAGCGGATCGAGTCGGGCCGGGTCCGAACCGCCATATCCGAATTGTACGGCGTGCGTCCCGAACCCCTAAGCCGCAGCGCGAGCGCAAGGAAAATGTTTCCCGCCACCCGCGCATGCCGCGCCGTACCGCCCGCCATCATCCGGATGACGCCATTGTCGAGTTCGGCCTTCTGATTCCCGAAATCGATCTGGAGGAACGCTTCGGCGGTCAGCAGCGGGTAAACGAGATGCGTTGCCATACGCCCTTATACCAGACGGATTGGCCCCCTCAAACCGGCGACCACTCCGCCGGTTCGTCGCTGCCGTCATCGCGCTTCGCCACCGTCTCCGCCGGGCCGATCGCCTCGATCAGCCGGTCGAGCACCGCATCGATCCCGGCCCCGCTCGCGCCCGACAGCGGGAGCACCTCGGCCTTGCTTGCGCGCTTGAGCTTGGTGATCAATTTCTTGACGTCCGCCGGGTCGAGCGCATCGACCTTGTTGAGGCCGATCACCTGCGGCTTATCCACAAGCCCCGCGCCGTACGCCTCGAGTTCTCCACGGACGATCCTGTAGTTATCCACAGGGTTATCCTCGGTCGCATCGACCAGATGCAGCAGCACCTTGCACCGCTCGATATGCCCGAGGAACCGGTCGCCGATCCCGGCACCTTCCGCCGCCCCCTCGATCAGGCCGGGGATGTCCGCGACGACGAACTCGCGATTGTAGCGGCTGACCACGCCCAATTGCGGGCGCACGGTCGTGAACGGATAGGCGCCGACCTTCGCCTGCGCATTGGTCACCGCATTGATGAAGGTGGATTTGCCCGCATTGGGCAGCCCGACGAGCCCGGCGTCCGCCAGCAGCTTCAACCGCAGCCAGACATACATCTCCTGCGACGGCCAGCCGGTGCCATGCTGGCGCGGGGCGCGATTGGTCGAGGTCTTGTAGGTCGCATTGCCGCGCCCGCCATCGCCGCCGCGCAGGAACACGACGCGCTCGCCCGGCACGGTGAAGTCGGCGAGGACTTCCTCCTGATCCTCGGACAGCACCTGCGTCCCGATCGGCACGCGGATGATGAGGTCGTCACCGCCCCCGCCGGTCCGATTCGACCCCGATCCGCCGGCGCCGCGCGGCGCGCGGAAATGCTGGGTGTAGCGGAAATCGATCAGCGTATTAAGGCCGGGAATCGCCTCGAAAATGATGTCGCCACCCTTGCCGCCGTTGCCGCCGTCGGGGCCGCCATATTCGATAAACTTCTCACGCCGGAAACTGACGGCCCCGGGGCCGCCCGCGCCCGATCGGACGAAGATTTTTGCTTGGTCAAGGAAATGCATGGCCGCTCCTTAGCGGATTATGCGATTTTAGCCAGACTAGCCGTATCAGCCGGTGATTCGCCAGTCCGCGATGCGATCAGCGCGCGAGTCGCGATCGTCCGCGCGGCTTCGGGCGGCAGCCCGAGCGCATTCGCCATCGCACGGCCCAGCAGTGCATCGCCCATCGCCATCAGCACCAGTTGCAGCGTTTCTTCGTAGATCGCCTTGCCCGATGCATCACCCTCGGCCAGCTCGTCGACCAGCCGGTGGATCGCGGTCAGCACCGGATCGAGCGCATCGTGGTTGCCCGAGAGAATCATCCATGACGCCATCGCGCCCGCGCCGTTGGCGAACGCATCGAACGTCAGGTCGACGATCTCGCGCGGGTCCGCCTCGCCCGCGCGCGCGCGCTTCGCGGCGGCGCCGATTTCAGCCGTGATCGTATCGGCAAGGTGCGAGATCAGCGCGCGTTGCAGGTCCGCCGCCGACCCGAAATGATGCAGCAGATTGGCGTGCGTCCGCCCGATCCGCGCCGCGACCGCCTTGAGAGTGACCGCTTGCGGCCCCTGTTCGATCAGCAGCGCCCGCGCGGCTTCAATTGCGGCATCCCGCGATTCTTCGGGGCTGAGACGTTTGCGGATTATTGACACGGATGTAAGTATGACCTATTGACAGAGCTGTCAGCAGTGCATGCCGCTACGGAGCACTGCAGTCCACCAACACTTGGAGGATTTCGTGGCGAAAGCAACCACTCCCGCCGACCTGACGATCACGCCACGCGACCTCCGCTTTGGCCGGGGAACGACGATGCGCCGCTGGTGGCTCAACGACGATCCGTTCGCGACCGCCTTCTACAACGCGCTGTCGGTCACCTTCCCCAAGGGCGAAGGCTTTTTCGTCGATAGCGTCCGCAATTTTCGCGAGGGCACGCCGCCTCGGCTGCGCGGCGAGATCCAGGCGTTCATCAAGCAGGAAGTGATCCACACGCGCGAGCATGTCGCGTTCAACCGCCATGTCACCGACCAGGGTTATGACACCCGCTTGCTCGAACAGCATATCGACCAGGCACTTGCGCTCACCAAGGGCAAGCCGCCGATCGGCGCGCTCGCCGCGACGATGGCGCTGGAGCATTTCACCGCGATGCTCGCGCACGAACTGATCGCCAACCCGCGGCATCTCGCGGGTGGTGACCCGCAGGCCGCCGCGCTGTGGCGCTGGCATGCCGCTGAAGAGATCGAGCACAAGGGCGTCGCCTATGACACGTGGCTCCACGCGACGCGCGACTGGCCGCGTCGGCGGCGCTGGATCGTGAAGGCAATCGTGATGCTCGCGACGACGCAGAAGTTCTTCGCTGGGCGCTACAAGGGCATGCTGGAGTTGCTGCGGCAGGACGACATCACCGGCTGGCGCGCGCATCGCGGCATCCTGTGGTACGCGCTCGGTCGCCCGGGGATGGCGCGCAAGATCCTGGGCGCCTGGTGCGCGTTCTTCCTGCCCGGCTTCCACCCGTGGAAGCACGACGACCGCGCGCTGATCGCGCTGGCGGAGAGCGACTATGCCGACGCGGTTCTACCGCGCGCCACAGTGGCAGCGGCCTGAGAAAACAAGGGAGCGCCGTATTGGCGCTTCCGTTTCAACGGGCCTCCCCCCTTCCGTTCGTTTCGAGCGTAGTCGAGAAACCTGCGCTGTGCCGGGTTTCTCGACTACGCTCGAAACGAAAGGGGGTGAGGGACCAGCGGGACACTCGCGTTAGACCCGCCGCCCCATCGTGCTACGCACCAGCCGCGCCACCAGCCCCGGCAGCCCCGCATAGTTCGACTTGTGATACGGCGAATCCGGCGTCAGCGTCGTCACAAGTCGGCGGTGCGCCTCGTTGAGCGCATGATATGGCACGCTCGGCAGCAGGTGATGCAGCGCATGATAGCGCAGGCCGACCGGTGCCCACAGCACCGGCAGCAGCGCGGGCGGCGGCACGTTGACCGTGTCGAGATATTGCGCCGTAACGCTCATCGTCTCGCCGTCATTGTCCCACAGATGCGCGACCAGCGTGCGGACCTGGTTGAGCACATAGACCCCCGAGGCAACCCCAAGCGCGATCGCGAACATATGGACCGGGAACACCCCCGTGACGACGAGCGCGATCAGCGTGATCGACCACAGGCTGCAGGCGCCTTCAAGCCAGCGCCACTGCGCCGCCACGTCGCCATCGGGCATCCGGCGGCGGAACTGCGGATTGATCGACAGCGACGAATAGCGCGCAACCAGCGTGGCATGCATGCCCGGGATCACCAGCGACAGCGGCGTCAGCACCGCATAGCGGAACAGCAGCGCGACCGGCGCGAGGATCGAGGAAAGGAGGAACAGCGGCAGCGTCCACGGCTTCATGTGCGCGAGCGGCAGATATTCCGGATCTTCCGACGTGCCGTAGCGGGTCTTGGCATGGTGGAGGTTATGGACACCTTCGTACATGAAGGACGGCACAAGCAATGGGATGCCAACGACGAGGTTGAACCCGGTCCGGAACCCCGGAAGCGCGCTGTGCTTCATGTGCGACACTTCGTGAATGAACATGCCCGCGCGATAGAGGCCGAGGATCGCGACGACCGCCGCGACCAGCGCCCAGCCGACCGACCCGACCGTCATCGCAACCGCAAGTCCGGCATACCCCGTCGTCGCCGACAGCAGCAGATCGGTCCAGTAGATCACGGGATTGGGCGTATTGAGGTCGCGCGTCAGCTCGACCACCGCACGCAGCATCGCCTTGTCGTCGGTAATCGCGGACAAAGGCACGCGAACGGGCGGAGTCGGGCGCGCATCAGCGCGGCGGTCAAAGGTCAGCGACGTCGTCATGGGCGTAGGCATTGACCCAAGATAGTGGCTAGAACTGGGCAAAAACAGGGGGCAACCTGGCATCGCATGCGCAACGACTTGACTTGGCGGGCAGCGCACGGGAGGGCTGCCTCATTCTATAAGGTGATCTCCCAGTGGCCAACAGCGCGCTCGTCATCCGTCCGATCATCTCCAAGGCCGACCGGAAGCGATTTGTCGACCTCCCCTTCCGCCTGTACAAGGATGATCCGAACTGGATTCCACCGCTGAAAGGCGAGGCGCTCGGGTTGATCACGCCCGCGAAGAATGGCTGGTTCAGCCATGCGGAGGCGCAGCTGTTCCTCGCCGAACGCGACGGAAAAGTCGTCGGGCGGATTTCCGCGCATATCGACACGCTCGCGTTGACGATGAGTCCTGCGCAGGGCTTCGGCCCCGGCTGCGGCCAGTTCGGACTGCTCGATGCGGAAGACGGGATCGTCGCACGCGCGTTGATCGAGGCGGCCGAAGGCTGGCTCCGGCACAAGGGGATGACTCGCGTGCTCGGGCCGATCAGCATGTCGGTGTGGGAAGAACCCGGATTGCTGGTCGACGGCTATGACCATCCCCCGACGATCATGATGGGCCACGCCAAACCCGAATATCGCGACTGGATCGAGAATGCCGGGTACAAGCGCGTCAAGGAGTTGCTCACCTACGAGCTCGACATCACTTTGCCCTTCCCGCCCCTGCTCCAGCGGATCATCGCGTCTGGCGAAAAGAACCCGCGGATCCGCATCCGCGAGGTGGACAAGACCAGGTTCGACGAGGAAGCCGCGATCATCCTCGCGATCCTCAACGATGCGTGGTCGGACAATTGGGGGTTCGTCCCGCTCACCCCGCCCGAAATCAAGGACGTCGGGGTCAAGCTCAAGCCGATCGTGTTCAACGACCTGATCCGCATCGCCGAAGTCGACGGGCGTCCGGTCGCATTCATGATCACGCTACCCGACCTCAACGAGGCGATCGCGCCGCTCAAGGGCAACCTGCTCCCGTTCGGCTGGGCCAAGCTGCTGCTGTGGCTCCGCAAGCCCAAGGTCAAGACGATGCGGGTGCCCCTGATGGGCGTGCTCAAGGAACTGCAATCGTCGCGGATGGCAAGCCAGCTTGCCTTCATGATGATCGAATACATCAAGCGCGCGTCGGTCGCCAATTATGGCGCGACCCGTGGCGAGATCGGCTGGATCCTCGAGGACAATCAGGGAATGCGCTCGATCGCGGACGCGATCGGATGCGACGTCAACAAGCGCTACTGGATCTACGAAAAGACGCTCTAGCCGCCCGGCAGCGGGCTTGCGGCCGGGTCGCCGCAAGCCCTTGGCGGATCATTTCTTCGCGATCGGATCGAAGCCTTCGTCGAGCCATTCGGGCCGGGTCTTGCAGACCTTGTTGCGGATGTGGGAGCCGGTCGGTGTATCGATGACGCAATAGCGCTGACGATCGGATACGGACGCCAGATCGACCCCGGACGCCGCAACGGCGGTCGACAGGGCCGGCGCCTTGAGGCGATCCCGGGCAACCGCCGGGGATGCACCGACCAGGGCGACAGTGGCGAGCGTGAAAGCGAGCTTAAACATGGGTTCCTCCGCATTTCGACGCTGGGAGCAGCGACGATATGTGTAGCAGTGCATTATGCATGCCATACAGTCAGAGGACGTAGATTCAGATACTTAGCTGCATATTCTCTAAATTCACCTGGCGTGTTATCCCAAATGTCGGCGCTTGTTACCGTATCTCGGTATCGCTTCAAAACTGTCGCAACAGGTCACGTCAACGGACAAACCGCTTGGGATCGGGTGAGGTAACGGGGGCCGCACCACCGTCGACCGTCCGGGGGCCACCGCCGTCCGCCTCGGCCTACCGGAGCGACACCCACGTCGGCGCATGGTCGCTCGCCTTTTCGCGAGCGCGATAGGCCTTGTCGACGCCCGCATCGATCAGCCGGTCAGCGGCGATCGGACTCAGCAGGAGGTGATCGATCCGGAAACCGGCGTCGCGCTGCCACGCGCCCGCCTGATAGTCCCAGAAGGTCCACACCCCGCCCCCCGGGTGCCGCGTCCGCAGCGCGTCGGTCCACCCTTGTGCGATCAACGCGCGAAGCCCGCCACGGCTCTCGGGCTGCATCAGTGCATCCTCCTGCATCGCACGGACCGAATAGGTGTCGTCGTCATTGAGGATGACGTTGTAGTCGCCCGCCAGCACGACCGCGCGCTCCTCCGACAGCAGCGTGCGCGCGCGCGCCGCGAGGCGGTCGATCCAACGCAACTTGTAGTCGAACTTGGGCCCGGGACGCGGGTTGCCGTTGGGAAGATAGATCGATGCGACGATCAGGTCGCCGATCTCGACCTCGAGATAGCGGCTGTGCTCGTCCTCGGGTTCCCCGTCGAGACCACGCTGGCGCTCGACCGGCTCGGCATCGCGCGCGAGGACCGCGACACCGTTCCAGCTTTTCTGACCATGCCACACGACTCCATAGCCCGCCGCGCGGATATCCGCTTCTGGGAAGGTCTCGTCGCTGGTCTTGAGTTCCTGCAGGCACACCACATCGGGTTGTTGCTCGGCGAGATATTCCAGCAAGCGCGGGAGCCGCGCCTTGATGCCATTGATGTTGTAAGTGACGATCTTCACGCACACAGCCCCTGTTGGTCGGGGCGGACGTTACACCGAGAAGCTGGAACCGCAACCGCAACCCGAAGCCGCATTGGGGTTGGTCACGCGGAAAGCCGCGCCGCCGAGTTCCTCGACATAATCCACCGCCGCGCCGCGGACGAGATTGAGGCTGACCGAATCGACCACCAGCTTGACGCCGTCCAGTTCCGCGACGGTGTCGTCGGACTCGATCGCATCGGCAAAGCCAAACCGATACTGGAACCCCGAACACCCGCCCCCATCGACCGCAAGCCGCAGGATGGCGGGTTTGCCCTGTTTCGCCGCGATCGTGGCGACGCGGGCGGCTGCCGAGGGAGTCAGCGCGATTTCGGGTGCGAGTACTGTGGCCATTCGCAGAAGATAAGCCTTTACGGTCGCATCGGCAACCGCGGCTCGGCTCAGTCTGCCGCGTCCGCTGCGGCCGGGCCACCGACCGAGACCGGGATCGCATGAATCGACTTGTCCTGCGCGGCGACGAGATAATCGGCAGTCTGGAGGAACGGCACCGGGTTCACCGCATGGCCGTCGATCCGGACTTCATAATGGAGATGCGGCCCGGTCGAACGCCCGGTCGACCCGAGCAAGGCGATCAGCTGGCCACGATGAACGTGGGTGCCCGCCTCGACGAGGATCTTCGACAGATGCCCGTAGCGCGTCTGAATGCCCTTGCCATGATCGAGCTCGACCAGATTGCCGTAACCGCCCGCGCGCTCGGCACGATCGACGACGCCGTCGGCGGTGGCATAGACGGGCGTGCCCATCGGACCGGGAATATCGACCCCGGCATGCATCGCCGCGGTCCCGCGGAACGGGTCGGAGCGGATCCCGTAGTTGCTGGTGTAGGCAAGATGCTCGACCGGCTGCGCCGAGGGAATCGCGATCACGCCCTGCTGGAGCGTATCGAGCTTCTTCCACGTCATGAACAACGACCGGAATTGCGTGTCGGCGCGCAGGTCGGCTTCTGCCGCCGAGCTGCTCGCGGCTTCGAACGGACCGCCCATCGCGACGCGCTGGCGCTTGACGATACGCTCGGGCGAAAGGCCGAGGCTGCGGACATGCGCGACGGTACGGTCGAGGCGACGGTCGACGAGGCGGCGCACGTCACCCGCGGCGGCAAGCTGCTGCGCTTCGATCTTCTTGAGCGGCGCGACGACATCGGCAGCGACCGCGTCGGCCTTTGGGTCGACGATCGGGGTCGGCTGCGACAGCAGCGCGACGTCGGCCTTGCCGCCGACCGCAGCGACCAGAAGCGCCTGACGCTGGTCGACGCGGACCGCATGCGCTTCGGCGGCAGCACGAATCGTCGCGATATCGCGTTGAAGCCGGGCGACGCTGAGCCGCATCTGCGCGACCTTGATTTCGGGGGACTGCGGGGTGGCGACGATCCCGGTCATCGTCGCGGCGCCGACGGCAGCCTGCGCGACGCCATACGCCGAGAAGCACATCGTGACGCCGGCGACAGAGGCGGCAACCGCCTGCGCCTTTGCGCCGATCCGGAACCGCTTGAGGTTGCGGCCATCGTGCAGGATGAAGTCGCGGGTCTTGAAATAGGTCCCGACGCGGGTTGCAAACCGCGCGGCAGACGCAATCGAAAATACGTTCGTTTTCATTGGACCCCGACGACCATATGCGGTTGCCGGACAACCCGACGCGCGCTTGTATTCGACCAGTCTCAGCCCCCGAGACTGGCCGATGCTGTTTTGAGGGAACTTTTCGTCATACGGCAAGTCACGTACGCCCCGGTCGCGTCGAACCGGACCGTCGCTACGGCGAGTCGTTGAATTGGGTGCCGAGGGGCGCGTTAACCACGCGAATCGGCTCTAGAGCGCGCGTGCGGCCTCGAGCACCTGATCGACATGGCCGGGCACGCGGACCTTGCGCCACGCCCTTACCAGCACGCCTGCCGAATCGAACAGGAAGGTCGATCGGTCGATCCCCAAATAGGCCTTTCCGTAGAGCTTTTTCTCGATCCACACGCCCACGGCTTCGAGGGTTTCGTCACTGTCGGCGGACGCCAGCGGCACGGTAAGATCGTATTTGGCGGTGAACTTGCGATGTTTCTCGGGCGTGTCGCGCGATACCCCAAGCACCGCTACGCCAAGCCGCTCGAATTCGGGATAGGCCGCACTGAACCCCTGCGCCTCGCGGGTGCACCCCGAGGTGTCGTCCTTGGGGTAAAAGTACAGCACGAACGGCTTGCCGAGATAGCGTTGCAGATCGATCCGTTCGCCGTCCGGCCCGGTCAGATCGATTTCCGGGACTTTCGCGCCTTCCACCAATGCCGTCATGCCCCGTCCCCTTTCGCCTGCGCCAGCCCCTCTGCCTGCGCCAACCAATCCGCCACGTCCTGCCGCGTGGTTTCGAGCGATGCAACCACCTCCCCCCAATCCGCCATGTGCAACGCCCCCGCGATCAGCGCCTGTGTTGCCGGCCCGGGCGGCTCGGCGGTCGGCGCGACGAGCCGGAGCGTGACCAGCAACCGCCCGAGGAGGCGATACGCCGCCGCCATCCCCGCCGGCGCGAGGTCCGCCGCGATCAACGCATCGATCGCGCGGTTGAGACTGGGGTCGAGCCCGACGCCGCTCCCGAGCTGGACGATGTGGACCGCAAATTCCAGGTCGACCAGACCACCCGGCAACAGCTTGGCATCGAGCGGCCCGAGCGGCGGCTTGTGGCGCGCCATCTCGCCCCGCATCGCGCGCGCGTCCGCCGGCACGTCGCGCTCCGGGCGATCCCCTCGCAACACCCCCCGAATGATCGCGTCGACTGCCGCGCGCGCCGCGGGGGCACCGAACACCGGGCGGGCGCGGGTCAGCGCCATATGTTCCCACGTCCACGCCTGCTCGCGCTGATATCTGGCGAACCCCTCGACCGAGACGGTAAGCGGCCCCTGCGTCCCCGACGGGCGCAGCCGCGTGTCGATCTCGTACAGCGGCCCCGACGCGGTCGGCACCGACAGCGCCGCGCTCACCCGTTGCGCGAGCCGGTTGTAATACAGCACCGCGCCGAGCGGCTTGCGCCCGTCGGATTCAGCCAGATAATCGCCCGTGAAAAGATAGATGAGGTCGAGGTCCGAGGCATGCGTCAACGCGCCGCCGCCCAGTCGCCCGAGCGCGAGGATCACCAGCTCACTCCCCGGGACCACACCATGCGCGACCGCGAACTCGGCGATCGTCGCCGCCGCCAGCACGCCGATCGCCGCCTCGGCGACCCGCGCATAGCCAGCCGACACGTCGAGCGGATCCGCCACCGCCGCGACGATCTGTGTCCCCAGCGCAAAACGCTTCTCGCCGACCACGCGGCGAACGTGATCGAGCTGCGCCTGGTAATCCTCGCCACCCGCCATCTCGCGCATCAGCGCAGGGACATCGCCGACCGGATCGAGCGCGCTGGCGTCGATCAGCCCGTCGAACAGCTCGGGCCGCCCCGCGAGATCTTCCGCCAGCGTCACCGCGTGGCTGAGGATCAGCGCAAGCAACCGTGCCAGCGCCGGCCGCGCCTCGAGCAATCGGAAGAAATTCACCGCGCTGGTCAGCCGCGCCAGCATCCGGTCGAGCCGTACGATCGCACCGAGCGGATCGGGCGCGGTCCCCAGCGCCGCGATCAACGGCGGCAGCACCGCCTCCAGCGCCGCGCGCGCGGCGGGGCTGCGCAGCGCCGGATAACTTCCGCCGCGCCATTGTTCGATCCGTTGAACGGCGACGGTCGGGTCGCCGAACCCCGCCGCGCCGAGTTGCTCCGCCAGCGTCTCGCGGTCGAACGACAGCGTATCCCCCGAGTCGGGATCAAGCCCGTCATAGGTCCGCGCGGTCGTCGCAACCGGCGGAGCCAGCAACGCAAGCAAGGCATCCCCGTCGGCCACGCCGTGCAGCCGGGCAACACCATCAAGCAATGCGCCGCTCGGCAATTGATGCGTCTGGCGATCCTCGATCATCTGCACGCGGTGTTCGATCGTGCGGAACAGCGTGTAGGCAGCGGACAACCGCTCGGCTTCGTCCGAATCGACCCACCCCGCCGCCGCGAGCGCTGCAAGCGCGTCCCGGGTTGCAGGCACGCGGAGCGCCGGGTCGCGTCCGCCGTGGATCAACTGGTGGATCTGCGCGAAGAACTCGACCTCGCGGATGCCGCCACGGCCGCGCTTGAGATCGAACCCCGGGCCGAACACCTGCCCCTGCGCGTAATGGTCGCGAATGCGGCGGGAAATGCCGCGGATTTCGCCGATTGCGCCGAAATCGAGTGCGCGCCGCCATACGAACGGCGCCACGGCGGCAAGGAACCGCTCGCCCAGCGCACGATCCCCCGCAGCCGCGCGGGCGCGGATGAACGCTGCGCGCTCCCACGGCAGCGCGAGCGATTCGTAATAGGAAATCGCCGCATCGACCGACAGCGCGATCGGCGTGACTTCGGGAGAGGGACGCAGCCGCAGATCGACGCGGAGGACATACCCGTCGCCGTCGCGGGCCTGCAGCAGTTCGACGACGCGCCGCGCGATCCGTACCGCAGCGGATTCGGGTGCCTCGCCCTTGCGGCACGGCAAGGTGTGCGGGTCGAAGATCAGGATCGGATCGATGTCCGACGAATAATTGAGCTCGTGACTTCCCTGTTTGCCCAGCGCGATCGCCGCGAAGCCGACTGGGGGGGCATCCGGCGTCCGCTCGGCAATGGCGGCGGTGATCGCGGTATGCAGCGCAAAGTCGGCAAAATCCGAAAGCGCCCGCGTGACGGTGGTCAGATCTTCCGCCCCGGCCAGATCGCCGATCGCGATCCGCAGTGCCAGCCGGCGACGCATGAGGCGCAACCGTTGGGCCGTCGGAAGCGGCTCGAGATCAGTCGTGAGATCGCGGATTGCCGGAAGCTGTCCCTGCGCCAAGGCAGCAGCAAGTCCGGGTTCGCGTTCCAGCAGATGCGCAAGGAAAGGCGCATTCGCGCGTGCGCGATCGACCGCTAAAATAACCGCCTGTTCGAATGCCATACGCCAATTTGCCTCGCAGCTAATACGGCCGATCAAAACCTAAATCGGGCAACAATCCGGCGAGTCGAACGTTGTCTCCATATGCCGATGCATTTTGTCATGAATACGGACGCCCCGTTACCCGCCCAGCTCGTCGTTCGCGCGCCGCGTCGGACCGACGCGCTGAGCTTGACACTGAAGACGGCGTATCTCCCCGAACCCGATTATCCGACGGAGATCGCGCGGCTTTTATTTGCGCTCGATCAGGTTCCCGGGGTTCCGGAAAAACCGGTGATCAGGACCTACGGTCGCGACTGAGGTCGTCGACCTCTCCCATGATCGTATCGAGCGCGCTCATGCCCGGCTCGTTGGAATGAGTCCTGCGCGATGGCAGCGAGTTGTCGCCCATCACTGCCTCTAGCGCAACACGACCGCGCGCCACACGACTCTTGATCGTTCCTACCGCGACACCACAGATCTCAGCGGCTTCCTCATAGGCAAAACCACCCGCACCGACCAGAATCAGTGCCTCGCGCTGCGGTTGCGGAAGATGCAACAACGCGCGCTGCATATCGCCGAGCTCGACGTGCTTGTCCTGGCTCGCCGGTGCCGCGAGAATCCGATCCGCGACCAAGTCATCCCACTCGCCCTTAAAGCGCGCTCGTCGCATCTGCGAAAGATACAGGTTGCGGAGAATGATGAAGGTCCACGCGCGCATGTTCGTGCCGGCCTGGAACCGCTGGCGAGCGGCCCATGCCTTCATCAACGTCTCCTGGACGAGATCATCCGCAAGATCGCGATTACCCGAAAGCGAGCGACCAAAGGCGCGCAGATGCGGGATGACCTGCGCGAGTTCCTTTTTGAATTCTGGGTCGGACAGCGCGACGTGTTCGACGACGGGCACGTCGTCCTGAGATTCGTCCTGGTCGATCGCGTCGGTCATGAAATCCTGTCTCGCAGCGGCACACGCCACACATGGGTATGAGTCAACGCAAAGTCCATCAAGGGCCGTGCGAATGAACCTGTCGTCAGATCGTTAGCGATTGAAAACGAGCAAAATGATGGCGAACAGCACGATCACGAGAACGAGCGAGATACCAAGGACATAACGCGTGACGTGGGGCGTCGCCCCGGCTCGCGCATCGTCCCGATCAACCCTGATCTTTTCCCTGTCGGCCACCAAAGCCCCCAATCTCGTTCTGTTTCCGTATCGTATGGAACCCACAACCGACGGACCCTGCAATGGGTTCCCGACGTGGTCGGCGAACCCATTGCAGCCTGGCGGCTCAGATCGCGGGAACGGTCGTCTGGTCGAAGAACAACGCCTGCGCGATGGCGGCCTTCACGGTCGAACGCTGGAATGGCTTGGTGATGAGGAAGGTCGGCTCGGGACGCTCGCCCGTGAGAAGGCGTTCCGGGAAGGCAGTGATGAAGATCACCGGGACTTCGAACTGGGCAAGGATGTCCTTGACCGCGTCGATCCCCGAGCTGTCGTCTGCCAGCTGGATATCGGCGAGCACCAGGCCCGGGCGATCTTCCATCGCCAGCGCAACCGCCTCGTCCCGCGTCACCGCGACACCCGTGACGTCATGCCCGAGATCGCGCACGATCGTTTCGATGTCCATTGCGATGATCGGCTCGTCCTCGATGATGAGCACGCGCGCACGAGTCTGCTTTTCGATTTCGGTCAACGCCTCTGCAACCAATGAGTCCACTTCCTCGGGCTCCACCTCAATGAGATAGGCCGCGTCCTCTGGCGTGAAGCCTTCCATCGCGGTCAGCAACAACGCCTGCCGCGACAGCGGCGTCATCCGCGCGAGACGGGCCCGCGCAATCGCCTCCTGCCCGTCGCCGTCGCCGGCGCTCATGTTTTCGGGGGTCTCGTCGTAGTTGGTCGAGGTCCAGATCGCATGAAACATGCGATACAGGCCGAGCCGCGGATCGACGTCCTTCGGAAATTCCTCGGGTGCCGCGACGATTGCTTCCAGCGTCGCACGCACATAGCGGTCGCCATGCGTCTGGCTGCCGGTCAACGCCCGGCCGTAACGACGCAGGAAGGGTAGATGGGGGGCGAGTTGCTGTCCAAGCGACATGGCTGTCGGGATCTCCATGATGGGTCGGTCGGGTGGTCTTGTGGAAGCGCCCCCCGGCATATGCAACGCGTTTTCTGGTCTCGAGACAGTCGAGACTTAAAATCGCATCGAACGCGGAACAATCAAAGCGCTATTTGGTTTCATCCCCCAATCGGGGTCGGTGCATTCTTTGTGCCCCAACCGTCGAAGCCGGATTGTTACGGCAGCATTTTGACTCTATCCGGTAGGCCGGATCTCAGGGGGATGGCATTGCGTTCGGGCGACGACTCTTCGAAAAAACCGGAAATGGCGATTACGCCAAAGTCCGGAAGGCCCGGTGCCGCTGCTTCGGTTCAGAACAAGGACCGGGACATGGGCGCCGCGCTGCGCACCGTGTATCAACGCACGGTCGAAGAGGCGATTCCGTCCGAGATGCTCGATCTCCTCGGCAAGCTAGACTGAGCCTGCGGTGACCGACATCGCGGGCGACCCCTCCCCCGCGCGGACAGGCCGAAAGATCGACCGTGTTCCGACCGGCGCGAAGGTCTTTCTCATTCTCAGCGCAGCGTTGCTGCCGCTGGCGATCATTGCCTTTTTCGCGACGCTTCGTACCGCCGAACTTGCCGACGAGGCCACGCGCGCGCAGATGCGCCTCACGACGACGGAAAGCGCCCGCAAGCTCGCGATCGAGTTGATCGGCGACATGACCGCGCTACGTGTGTCGCTCAATGCGCTCGAACTCGATTCCGGCGATGCGCCGAGTTGCGCGCGCGCGCAGGGCGTCTTCGCCCCACAGTTGAGCGCGGGGACGCGTTTCGCGATCACGGACCAGCAAGGTCGGATCATCTGCGGAGCCCCTCTGCCAGTGTCTTCCCCCGCCGCGCCACCCAGCATGGACGGCCCGGTGACGGGACGGCTCTACCCAGGCCGCGGGCTGACGCTCGCGACGACGAGCAGTTCGGGCCGCACCCGGGCTGCCGCCTACTTCCCCGCAGTCGTTCTGAACGCGGTTGCCGCACCCAGCGCTTACGCGCAGGCCTATGAGGCCGAACTGGTCCTCGACCGCAAGACGCTGACGTTGCAATCGCTCCCCCGCCAGACTCCGCTCGAGCGGCGCACCTCGCTCTCGATGCCAATCGGGGTCGACGACATTGCGCTGGTCACCCGCACACCGGCCGCGCCGATCACGTCGCCGGTACTGATCGCGTTGATCCTGCCGATCGTGATGTGGGCAGCCGCTGCCGGGATCGGCTGGTTCGTGGTCGACCGTCTCCTGATCCGATCGCTCCGCCAGTTGCGCTCGCGTGTCGCGTTGTTCGTTCCGGGCGAGGAGATCGATCCCGGCGTGATGCACGCATTGCCTGCGCAGGAAATCCGGGAACTCGGCGAAACCTTCCGCGCGATCAGCCGGACCGTCGCTGAGCATGAGGCGGGGCTTGCAGAGGGGCTCGTGCGCCAGACGCGGTTGACGCGTGAAGTGCACCACCGCGTGAAGAACAACCTTCAGGTCATCTCCAGCCTCATCAACTTCCACGCGCGCGCGGCGCGGAGCCGGGAGGCAGCGGATGCCTACGCCTCGATCCAGCGCAGGGTCGATGCGCTGGCAGTGGTGCATCGCAATCATTTCGCCGAGATCGAAGAGAATCGTGGGCTGCAGTTGCGCTCGGTCATCGGGGAGCTCGCGGCAAACATCCGCGCGACCGCGCCGGAAGAGGCGCAGCTGAGCGTGATCCTGGAAATCGCGCCATTCCTGGCCAATCAGGATATCGCGATCGCGATCGCCTTCCTGATCACCGAGATCGTCGAGCTCGCCATCAACGTCAATCCGACGACGCAGGTTCGGATATCGGTCTCGCCGGATCCGTCCGACCAACGCGCGCTGCTGCGGATCAATTCGCCGTCGCTGATCGATGACGACCGGATGCGGACGCTGGTTGCGGAACGATACGGTCGCGTGATCGAGGGGCTTTCACGGCAGCTCCGGTCCAAGCTGCATTACGATCCGCTGGTCGGTGCCTATGAAATTTCGGTGGCGATCACCGGTCGCGACTGATTCTTCCCCAGCGCTAAAAAAATACGGGGCCGTTGCGTTTCTCTGGAACCAGATTGGCGGGAAGCCGTTTTCATCTTCGGATAGCGAATTTATGCCCCCCCCGCTCTCGCTATCCGCAACATGGGCCCGGTCGCGCTTACCCCTTCCCCCCCCCGGTGGCGCGTCCGGGCCCAATTCCCCCTTCACACCGTTGATCGCAACTTCCACCGATTCTGTTCGGGAGGTGGAACGAACATCCATGCCGATCATTCCGTTCCCAGGCATCCGGCCATGGGTCGGGAGCTTGTGATCAAAGGAGGTTCCAATGCGTAAGGTTCTCAGTCTCGCCCTCATCGCCAGCGCAGTTCTGGTCAGCGCCTGCAACACCGTCGAAGGCGTCGGCAAGGACGTAAAGTCGGCCGGCAGCACGGTCGCCAAGACGGCAGACAGCGCCAAGTAAGCGCTGCCACCGGAAACGGCGAAGGCCGCCCCCGCAGTTGCGGGGGCGGCCTTTCTTATGTCCCGGTCTTAGGGGTTGATCAAACCGATCGGCGCCCCATCCATCCGTGTCGAGCGATGGTATGGCTGGATGCTCAAATACAGCCGCCGCGCGATCAGCTCTCGACGAGTTCCGTCGCCGCCGCCTTCTTCCGGCCGCGCTCCGAGAACCAGATTGCGATCAGCGCGAGTTCGTACAGCAGCACGAGCGGCACCGCTAGCATGATCATCGACCCAGCGTCTGGTGGCGCGAGCACGAGCGCCAGGGCAAAGCACCCGACCACCGCGTAGCGTCGTCCGGCGACGAGCTGCTTCCGCGTCACCAGGCCGGCGCGCTCGACGATCATCAGCAGCACCGGCATCAGGAAGGCGATGCCGAACCCGAACAGGAACTGCATGATGAAATCGAGATAGCTCGCGACCGACGTCAGCGCCTCCTGATGCACACCACCCAGATTGCCCTGGAAGCTCAACAGGAAGTGCAACGCCGCAGGTACTGCGACGAAATACGCCATGGACGCGCCCATCGCGAACAGGATCGGCGTCGCGATCAGGAACGGCAACAGCGCCCGCTTCTCCTGCCGGTACAGGCCCGGTGCGACGAACTGCCACAATTGGTTGGCGATGACCGGAAACGAGATCATCAGCGCCGAGAACAACGCGATCTTGAGCTGCACGAAAAAGCCGTCGAACACGCCGATCGTCACGATCTTGGTCTGGCCGGCCTTGAGCAGCGGCTGGACCAGCAACGTGAAAATATCTCGCGAAAAGGTGTAGGTCAGCAGGATCGCGACGAACACGGTGGCGAGGCAGAAGAACAGCCGACGTCGTAACTCGATCAGGTGATCGAGCAACGGGGCACGGCTGGCTTCGAGATCGTCGATCGGCGCGTTCATGGCCGATCCGCCTGGTGCCGTTCCTCAGGCGCGACGGCGGTATGCGGGCTTGTCGGCTCCGGGGCGGGATTCGGTGCCTGCGGACCGACGGCATGAGCATCGCTATCGTGCCCCGCGGGCGGCGGCGTGATCGCCGGTTGCGCGACGGTCTCGGGCGCGGCCTGGTCGTCGGGGTGTGCAGCCGACACCGTATCGACCGCGGGCAGCATCTGGACGGGGGTCGGCGGATGCTCGCGCATGATCCGCTCGTTTTCGGCCGCCCACTTCTTCTCCATCTCGTGGAGCTCCGCCTCGCGCAGCATCGAATCAAAGCCGGATCGGAATTGCGTCGCAACCCCGCGCACCCGGCCGATCCAATAGCCTGCGCTCCGCATCGCCTTGGGCAGGTCCTTGGGCGGGATGACGAGCAACGCTACGACCCCCAATATGATCACCTCGGACGATGCGACGTCGAACATGCGGCTACCGGTCCGAAATCAGGCTTCGCGGTCGCGCACGCGATTGCCGTCGCGGTCGAACACGGGGTCCGCGGCCGCCTTGGCTTCGATCCGGCTCGGCTCGCGGCCGGGCTCGTCTTCTTCGGCCATGCCCTTCTTGAACTGCTTGATGCCCTTGGCGACGTCACCCATCATGCTGGAGAAGCGACCGCCGCCCAGCACGAGGATGGCGATGACGCCGAAAATGAGCCAGTGCACAAGGCTGAAACCACCCATGGTCAATCTCCTAGGAATTCATTCTATCTAGTCTTCATCATACGCGTTTGCCACCTCCATAGTTTCAAACGCGAGATCGACCGGGTCGAGCAGCCCCGCCGCACGGAGATCGTCGATCCCCGGCAGGTCGCGGCGGCTGGCCAGCCCGAAGTGCGCGAGAAACGCGGCGGTGGTTGCATAAAGCAACGGCCGGCCCGGCACTTCGCGCCGACCGGCGGGGCGGATCCAGCCTGCTTCCATCAGCACGTCGAGCGTCCCCTTGGAGATCTGCACCCCGCGAATCGCCTCGATTTCCGCGCGCGTCGCGGGTTCGTGATAGGCGATGATCGCAAGCGTCTCGATCCCTGCGCGGCTGAGCTTGCGCGGTTCCTCGTGCGTCCGGCGGAGCAGATGCGCCATGTCGGCGGCGGTCTGGAAATGCCAGCGGTCGCCACGCCGGACGAGTTCGATCCCGCGATCCGTGTAATCCGCTTGCAAGGCAGCCAGCGCCGGACGCACGTCAACGCCGCCGAGGTGGGTGCGGATCGCGTCGGCAGTCATCGGCTCGGTCGCGGCGAACAGGATCGCCTCGACTGCACGGACGGTTGCATCGGGCGGTGTCATGCCGCCCCCGCCTGGATCGCACGGATATAGAGTGGCGCGAAGGGCGATTGCTGCCGCAGTTCGACCTTCCCCTGCTTCGCGAGTTCGAGCGCCGCGAGAAAGGAGGACGCCAGTGCGGACTTGCGGAACAGGCCGCTCGCATCCGGCGGCAGGAAAGTCTCGATCACGCTCCAGTCGATCTGCGCGCCAACCAGCCGCGACACGCGTGCGAGCGCTGCCTCCAGCGTCATGACCGGGCGATGCGCGACGATATGCATAACAGGCCGGGTCCGCGCGGTAATGACACCATAAGCCGCGATCAGGTCGTAGATTTCCGCCTGCCACAAGGCCTTGCGCTGCGTGCGCAGGCCCTCGGGCGCACCGCGCGAGAACACGTCGCGGCCGATTCGGTCGCGCGCGACCAGGCGCGCACCCGCCTCGCGCATTGCACTCAGCCGTTCGAGCCGGAGCTGCAACCGCAGCGCGAGTTCCTCGGGAGACGGTTCGACCTCGGGGTCGCGCGGCAGCAGCAACGCCGATTTGAGATAGGCGAGCCACGCCGCCATCACGAGATAATCCGCCGCGAGCTCCAGCGCGGCATCGGCTTCCTCGATGAACCGCAGATACTGGTCGACCAGCGCAAGGATCGAAATCTGCTTGAGATCGACCTTCTGGTTCCGCGCAAGCGCCAGCAACAGGTCGAGCGGGCCTTCCCAGCCTTCGATGTCGAGCGTGAGGGTTTCGGGCGTGTCGGTCATGTGTTGACGGCACGCTACCAAATATGCGCGCTGGGGGGGAGCGGCTTGTCGTGTTGCCTCGGCGAAGGCCGGAGCCTTTGGAAAACCTTTACCCAGCGTCACCCTGAACTCGTTTCAGGGTCCACCGCGGACCAAGTCCGGTCCGTGTCAGCTGCACGGTAGATGCTGAAACGAGTTCAGCATGACGGCGGTTGAGGTCGGCGTGAGTGCGCCCCCTCAAACCAGCGCCAGCAATGCATCCCGCTTGGCGATCAGCGCGGCCATGTCCCCCTCGGGCACCACCCCCGCAATCGTCGCCATCGCGCGGTCGAGCCGGTCGCGCGACACCGGCGCCATCTCGCCCAGCCGTCCCGCGATATCGACCATCTCGTCCATCCGCGCCCAGCAATCGAGCACGACGTCGCACCCTGCCGCAATCGCCCCTGCGGCCTTTTCGCCGGCGCTGCCCGACAGCGCCTTCATGTCGATATCGTCGGTCATCAACAGCCCGTCGAACCCGATCCGTTGACGGATGACCTGCTCGATGATCACCGGCGACAGCGTCGCGGGCCGGTCCCGGTCCCACGCCTCGAACACGATATGCGAGGTCATCCCCATCGGCGCGCCGTTGAGACGGCGGAACGGCTGGAGATCGACTTCGAGGTCCGCGTCCGACGCGGTGACGGTCGGCAGGTGATAATGCGTGTCGAGCCGTGCCCGCCCGTGCCCCGGCATATGCTTGACCACGCCGACCACGCCCGCCGCGCGCAACCCGTCGAGGATCGCGCGCCCCATCGCCGCGACGCGCAGCGGCTCGGACCCGAGCGCGCGCGAGGTGATTGCCTCGGTCGTATCGGGTTGCGCGACATCGAGCAGCGGTAGGCAGTCGACCGTGATGCCGACCTCCGCCAGCATCAGCCCGATCGCCTGCGCATTCGCCTGTGCCGCCTCGATCGCCGAAATCGGCGCGATATCGTACAAGGCGTCGAACACCGGGCCTGCCGGAAATTCGGGCCATTCTGGCGCCCGCATGCGCGCGACGCGCCCCCCCTCCTGGTCGATCAGGACGGGGATATCGCTTCGCCCGGACAGGTCGCGCAAACTGTCGGTCAGGGCGCGGAGCTGCGCGCGGTCGGCGATGTTGCGCTTGAACAGAATGTAGCCGACCGGGTCCGCCTCGGCGAAAAACGCGCGTTCGTCGGGGGTAAGGGCGAGGCCGGATAGGCCGAAGATAACGGGCTTCATCCCCGCTCCCTATCGTCCCCCGCGCCCCGCGTCACCCCGACGGGTTCAGATCCGCGGAACGAAGCACGCCTGCCCCGCGGCTGCGAGCTTCGCGCACAGGCTCGTGGCCTGCGCGGTGCTCCCGGCGTTCACGCGCAACCGATAGACGGTGCGGCCACCGACCTGCGCCATCTGCACCGACTTGCCGAGCGGCGCGACGAAGGCGTTGCGCTTGACGACCGTCGCCCATCCCGCATTGGCTTCGGCCTCGCTGTCGAACGATCCGAGCTGAACGACCGACCCGCCGGACGTTCGAGTAGCCCCCGTCGCCTGCGGCAGCGCCGAAATCGCCTTGCTCGACCCGGCATCGATCTTGGGCGGCGCCACCTTCTTCCCCGCAATCGGGGTTTCGGGGGCGGCGGCCATGTCGATCGAGGCGTTGCCGGTCCCCGCGCCATTGCTGGTCGCGATCGCGGTATCGCCCTCGCCCTCGACGATCATCCCGCCGGGCTCGGTCGGGCGGACCTTATAGGGCTCGGCCGGGGCTGCGATCAGCGCGCCGTTGCCATTGATCCCGCGATGCGTGTCCCAATAGCGATAGCCGAGGATCGCGATCGCGACGACCAGCAACACGATCACGATCAGCAGCACGATGCGAACGACCGGCGTACCGCCCTCATTCTCCTCCTCGACCGTTTCGAGCCAGGGAAGCCGTTCGCTGTCGCGCAAGTCCCGATCGCCAATCGCCATCAATTCATCTCCTGGACCGCCTGCACCCCCATGATGCTCAGCCCGTTGCGGATAATCTGCCCGATCCCTTCCGCCAAGAACAGCCGGGCGCACGTCACGCCCGGATTGTCCGCAAGCAGGAAACGCCGGTCCGGGCGATCATTACCGACATTCCATAGCGCATGGAGCGATGCAGCCAAGTCATAGAGATAAAACGCAATTCGATGTGGCTCGCGCGCGGCGGCAGCCGTGTCGACGATGCGCGGGAACTGTGCCGCAAGCTTCACTAGCGCAAGGTCCTCCGTATCAAGCCGGGACAGGTCGACCGTATCGCACGCGATCCCCGCCTCGGTTGCGCGGCGATGCAGCGACGCGATCCGTGCGTGGGCGTAATTGACGTAGAAGACGGGGTTGTCCTTCGACGCCTCGACCACCTTGGCGAAGTCGAAGTCCATCTGCGCGTCGGCCTTGCGGGTCAGCATGGTGAAGCGGACGACGTCCTTGCCGACCTCGTTCACGACATCCGCAAGCGTGACGAAATTGCCCGCGCGCTTGGACATCTTGATCGGCTCGCCGTTGCGCATCAGCCGCACCATCTGGACGAGCTTGACGTCGAACCGCGTCTTGCCCCCGGTCAGCGCCTGCACCGCCGCGACGATCCGCTTGACCGTCCCCGCATGGTCGGCACCCCAGATGTCGATCAGCGCGTCGGCGGTCTGCGCCTTCTGGTAATGATAAGCGAGATCCGCGCCGAAATAGGTCCACTGCCCGTTCGACTTCTTGATCGGGCGATCCTGATCGTCGCCGAACTGGGTCGAGCGGAACAGCGGCAGCATGACCGGCTCCCAATCCTCGAGCTCCTGCCCCTTGGGCGCTTCGAGCATCCCGTCATAGATGAGGCCCCGCGCGCGCAGGTCGTGCTCGGCCGCCTCGGGCTTGCCCGCCGCCTGCAATTCCGCTTCGGACGAGAACAGGTCGTGGTGAATGCCGAGCTGCGCGAGATCCGCCTTGATCAGAACGAGCATCGCCGCGACCGCGCGGGTGCGGAACAGCACGAGCCAGTCGCCCTCGGGCTTGCCGACATAAGCATCGCCGAATTCGGTCGCGAGCATCTGCCCGACCGGAACGAGATAGTCGCCCGGATACAGGCCCTCGGGGATCTCGACCGTCTCGCCGAGCGCCTCGCGGTAGCGCAGGTGGACCGAGCGCGCGAGCACGTCGACCTGCCCGCCCGCGTCGTTGACGTAATATTCGCGGATAACCTTGTGTCCGGCGAACTCGAGCAGCGCAGCGAGCGCGTCACCGACGACCGCGCCGCGACAATGCCCCATGTGCATCGGCCCCGTCGGGTTGGCCGAGACGTACTCGATGTTGACCGTCGTCCCCGCACCGCGGGTCGAGCGGCCATAGTCGCCGCCTGCATCGTGGATCGCGGACAATTCGGTCCGCCACGTGTCGTCGGTCAGCGTCATGTTGATGAAGCCGGGGCCCGCGACCGACACGCTCGAGACCTCGTCGAGCGCCTCGAGATGCGCGGCGATCTTCTCGGCCAGCGCGCGCGGGTTGGTCTTGGCGGGCTTGGCCAGCACCATCGCGGCGTTGGTCGCCAGATCGCCATGCGTGATGTCGCGCGGCGGCTCCACCGTCACGTTCGCGCGCGACAGGTCGCCGGGCAGATCGCCCGCGGCGACGAGAGCATCGAGCGCCGCATCGATGTGCGCGGCGAAACGGGTGTAGAGGGTCATTGGGGTCGTCCGGTGGTGTCTGCGAGCGCGTCCCCTAGCGGATGTGCAGGGCGGCTTCAAATCACCTTCGTTCCTCCCCGTCACGGGGAGGATCAAGCGGCGCCATATCAATGGTTGCGTCTGCTGCGACACCTTGCCTACCATCGCGCCAACATCCTGACGAAAGGTCGCCCATGCATTCCAAGTCGCTCCTGCTCGCCGCCACTGCGGCGCTGATCGCGATCACCCCCGCGGTAGCACAGGACAAGATGGCGGCGCCCGCCGGTGGCGATATTCCCAAGAGCTTTACCCCGCCCGAAACCGGCCGCGACTATGTGAAGCGCGAAGCGATGATCCCGATGCGCGACGGGACCAAGCTCTACACCGTGATCGTCTACGCCAAGGGCCTGACCAACGCGCCGATCGTGCTGACGCGCACGCCGTACAACGCCAAGGGCCGCGCCAACCGGACGGACTCCTCGAGCGAACTGTCGACGCTCCCGCTCGCCGACGAGATGTTCGTGCGAGGCGGCTACATCCGCGTCTATCAGGACATTCGCGGCAAATACGGCTCGGAGGGCGATTATGTTGTCACGCGCCCCGTGATCGGCCCGCTCAACCAGACCAAGGTCGATCACACGACCGACGCCTATGACACGATCGACTGGCTGGTGAACAAGGCGAACCTGCCGCAGTCCAATGGCCGCGTCGGGATGATCGGCTCGTCCTACGAAGGCTTTACCGTCGCGATGGCGCTGCTCCACCCGCATCCCGCGCTCAAGGTCGCGGCACCGCAGAGCCCGATGGTCGACGGCTGGATGGGCGACGACTGGTTCCATTATGGCGCGTTCCGCTTGCCCAACATCGGCTGGCTCGGGTCGCAGACGGGCTACAAGGGCGCGGGCACGGCACCCCCTTCGGGCGGCTATGACGATTACGACAACTTCCGCACCATTTCGGCGGGGGATTGGGCAAAGCGGTCCGGCTACGACCAGCTCCCCTATTGGAACCGCATGGTCCAGCATCCGGCGTATGACGGCTTCTGGTCGGGCCAAGCGCTTGACACGCTGCTCGCCGCCAGCCCTTCGAACGTGCCCACCTTGTGGGAGCAGGGCCTGTGGGATCACGAGGACATGTGGGGCGGGATCCACGCCTATGAAGCGCTGGTCAAGGCGGGCCACCAGTCGAACAACTATCTGGTGATGGGCCCGTGGCGGCACAGCCAGGTCAACCGCGAAGGCCGCTCGCTCGGCCCGCTGACGTGGAACGGCGACACCGCGCAGCAATATCGCGAGGACATGGTACTGCCGTTCTTCAACCAGTATCTGAAGGATGGCCCCGCGGTCACCCTGCCCGCCGCGGCGATCTACAACACCGGCGCAAACCATTGGGACACCTTCCCGAAATGGCCGCTGTCCTGCGACAAGGGCTGCGACACCGCGCTGACGCCGCTGTATCTCCAGGCCGACAAGGGCCTCGGCTTCCAGCGTGCGGCGAACGGCGGGGACAGCTATGTCTCCGATCCCGCCAACCCCGTCCCGTACCTGCCGCGCCCAATCAATTTCGAGGATGGCCGCTGGGGCGAATGGCTCGTGTCCGACCAGCGCTCGGTCGACGGCCGCACCGACGTGATGAGCTATTCGACCCCGGTTCTCACCAAGACCGTCAAGGTCTCGGGCGTGCCGTGGGCGGACATCTTCGCCAAGACGACCGGGTCCGACGGCGACGTCGTGGTCAAGCTGATCGACGTCTATCCCGACGAGGTCGCGAGCAACCCCAAGATGGGCGGCTATCAGCTCGCGATCAGCCTCGACATCTTCCGCGGCCGCTACCGCGACAGCTTCGCGAAGCCGACCGCGATCCCGGCGAACAAGACGCAGGAATATCGCTTCCGCCTGCCCGCGGTGAACCACGAATTCCTGCCGGGCCACAAGATCATGGTGCAGGTGCAGTCGTCGCTGTTCCCGGTCTATGACCGCAACCCGCAGACCTTCGTCCCCAACATCTTTCTGGCGAAGCCCGGCGATTACAAGAAGGCGACCGTGACGATCCAGCACGGCAGCGTCGGCGCGAGCGCGGTGCTGCTGCCGGTGGTGACGCAATAGGCTACCCTGGCGCTTTTCCCGGGGACAGGCGCCAGTTCCACCACTCGCCGTCACCCTGAACTCGTTTCAGGGTCCACCGCGCTACAACGGCTAGCTGCCCGAGCGGAGAGGTGGATGCTGAAACAAGTTCAGCATGACGGCACTCTTGCGGAGCCGTAGCGCGCCACCGCTACACCAACCCTGCCACCGCCGCCGTCCCCCTGGACGACGGAAACAGCGCCGCCATCGCCTTCGCCGGTTCCACCCCGAAATGCCCCGCGACCGCGCCGCCGATGAACGCATCGAGCTGCAGCGTCGGCTTGAGGTCGCGCCCCTCGAACAGCGCAGCAGGCGCAAGTCCCGGCCAGTCCGCCAGCACCCGCCCGCCGCGCACCGCGCCGCCGAGCAGCATCGCGGAACTTCCGGTCCCGTGATCGGTCCCGCCCGTCCCGTTGACCGCGACGGTCCGCCCGAACTCGGTCGCGACCAGCACCAGCGTATCGCTCCACAACGGCCCGAGCCCGGTCTGGAGCGCGCCGATCATCGCATCGAGCCCCTTTAACTGCGCACTCAACCGCCCGCGCTGCCCGGTGTGCGTGTCCCAGCCACCGGTTTCGATCATCGCGATCCGCGCTCCGTTCGCGGGCGCCATCAGCCGTGCGGCGAGCGCGCCGGTCGCGGCAGCATTCGCCCCGCCCCCCGCCGCCAGGTCGCCCGTCAACGCGCGGGTGCCCATCGCCTCGCTCCACAAGGCATGAAGCTGGCTGTCCCCCTCGTACAGCATCGACACGCGCTGCATCAGGTCGTCCGACGCCTGTGGCAGGCTCGACGGCGCGTAGGAGGACACGTCGTGCGCCCCGCGCAGCGCGAGCGGGACGGTAGCGGATACCGCGATCGCCTTGGCCTGGGTCGGCGGCAGGATGCCGAGCAGCCGGTTCATCCAGCCGTCCTTGAGCTGATACGCCCCGGTCCCACCGCTCTCGAGCACGTTCTGCCCGTCGAAATGCGACCGGTCGCGATACGGCGAGGCGACAGCATGCGCGACCAGCGCCTGTTTCTGGCCGTACAGCGCCTTCACGCTCGTCATCGCGGGATGCAGCGCGAACATCGAATCCAACTTCGGCGCGCTGGCGAAATCGGTCGCCAGATCGCCACGTGCGCCCACGAAGGCCGGGTCGCCGACGGGTGCGACGATCCCGAGTCCATCCGCCGCGCCGCGCTGGATGATGAACACGAACCGCTTGTCGGTCTCCGCCTTGGCGAAGGCCATGCGCGGGCTGAGCGCGGCGAACACGGCACCGGCGACACCGGCACCCAGAAACGAACGACGATCGTACATGGCGATTACCTCCGCAGGAATTCGGGTGTGACGAGCAGCAAGGCGAGCGCCTGCGCCGGGCTCTCGCAATTGGCGAGTGCGGTCTGGGTCGCGGGGCTAACCGCACCGGGCAGCACCTTGGGCGCCAGCGCGCGCGCATCGACATTCGCCGCGCGCGACGCGAACCGTTCCGCCGCCTCGACCCGCCGCAGCATGGCGTCGGGCCCCGCCCAACTCGCGGCGATGTCGTCATAGCCGATCGGCTGCCCCGGCTTCCACGTCGGTTGCCCGAGCTGGTTGAGCAGCCCGACCATCGCCTGCGGGTCCGCGGTCTTGACGTTCAGCGCGCGCATCGCGGAAATCGTCCACTCCCACGGCGTCTTGAACTTGAGCGGCCGCTCGACCCACGCTTCGGGGGAGGCAATCAACGCGCGATAGACCGTCGGCAAATCCCCGCCCGACTCCAGGAACGCCGCCTGCAACCGCGCGACCAGCGCGGGTGGCGGCGTGTCGCCTGCGAAATGCCGCGCCAGCTTGGTCATCACATGCGTCGCGGTCGCGGGCGCGATCGACACGTCCTGCAACACCGCACGCGCCTGCTCGACCCCGCCTGCGGGATAGCGCTTGCCCATGATCGTGCGGTCGCCGGGTTCGTGGATCGGCGCGGCGAAGACGAAGTCGCCGGGCAAGCCATCCGTCCCGGCGGCAGCGGCCCCCGGTCCGCGCCCGATCCCGGCGACGGTCCAGCCGGTCATCGCGCGCGCGAATTCGGTGACGTCGGCCTGGCTATAGCCGGTCCGCACGCCCAGCGTATGCAGCTCTAGGATTTCGCGCGCGAGATTCTCGTTGAGCCCGACCTTGCGATTGCCGCGCGCGGCGATCTGGAGACCGCGCGGCGAATTGGGGCCGACCGACACCGCCTGATCGAGATACAGCAGCATCGCGGGATGCTGCTCGACCGCGACGAGCATGTCGCGAAACGTGCCGAGCACATGCGGCCGAATCGCCTCGGTCTCGAGCGTCCCCGACAGCCCGATCAGCTCAAGCTTGTCCGCCGACACCGCAAAATGGTTCGCCCAGAAATACACCAGGCGCTCGACGAACGGCGTCTCGGTGACGAGCGCATTGGTCGCGCGCGCGCCGACCGCCCCCGCATAATCGCCGCGCCCCGCGCGCTGCGCGAACTGGCGCGCCTGCTTCATCGCGTCGTCCTGCCCTGCCTTCACGGGCATGGGCGGCGCCATTCCGGGCGCACCCGGTGCCTGCATCGGGCCGGCCGCGCCCCTTGCGGGGATTGCCGGACGATTGCCCTGCATCACTCGCATCGCGCGTTGCTGGCGGTAATAATCGGCAAGCCCGGCAGCGACCGTCGCGCTGGTCGGCGCCGCCGCGATGGGATCGGGGTGGGGATCGTAGCTGGTAAGCTGCCGGGTCAGCCAGCCGAGCGGGTCTGCCGGGGTCGGCTGATCGCCGCGTGCGCCCAGACCGAACCGATTGAGCGCAATACTTGCCTTGGTCACAAACGCTGTCCCGATACGAGAGTCGATGCAGGCGTTCTGCGCGCGGATTGTCGCAAGATTATGCCCGCTCCGACGCGGAGCGTTCGCTTTGTGCAATCGCGCCGGCACGCTTTGCGCTTGGACAAATGCTGCAACGCAATAAAATCGTGAACAGCAAGCTAACCCAGGAGAGGATGCTGATCCGGCTTTCGCATCGAAAGGAACCGATCATGCTCAAGTCCATCGCAACCGCTACCGCATTTGTCCTCCTGTCCGCTGCCCCGGCTTTCGCCGATACGGCCAGCGAAGCCCGCACCTTCACCCGCGACGGCCAGACCTTCACCTACACCAAGGTCGCCAGCACCGATCATGTCGCGATCGACGGCCGCAACCTGACCTCGGGAGAGACGTTCCACCTCGTCGTGCGCGGCAAGCGCGTGTCGGGCGTGTCGAGCGGCGTGCCGGTCTCGTTCTTCGTGCCTGCCAAGACGGCCGGGATGGACGACGCCGCGATCGCCTCGCGCTGATCTCGGGTGCCGGTCGCGTTCTAAAGCGCTTCCCCGGCGAAGGCCGGGGCCCAGTCGCGATGGCTTAGAAAACGAAGCGCATTCGGTCGCTTCTGCCGTTCCGCTACTGGGCCCCGGCCTCCGCCGGGGAAGCGCCCGGCATTGCAATCTGGTCCTAGAACCCGTCGGGCAGATCGATCGGCCCGACCACCTCGCGATAGCGCGAGACCGCATACCGGTCAGTCATCCCCGCGATGAAATCGGCGATATGCCGGCTGCGCCACGGTTCGTCCGCCGGCAGCCGCTCCGCCCACTCGCCCGGCAGCAACGCCGGGTCCGCGCGATACGCCGCGAACAGTCCCGCCACGATTCCCTCCGCCGCCTGCGCCGCCGCCAATTGCCGCGGGTGGTGATACAGGTTCGCGTACATGAACCGCTTGAGCGTCCGCTCATCGTCGCGCATCGCGTCCGAGAAGCCGACGAGGCACCGCCCCGCCGCACGCACGTCTGCGACGTCGCCGATCCCTTCCAGCCGCGCCTGCGTCTCCGCGATCAGGTCGTTGACCATCGTCCCGATCTGCGTGCGGATCAATTCCCCGACCAGCCGCTCCGGTGCGACATCGGGAAAACGCGCGCGTACGCCATCCCATTCGCGCGCCACCACCGGCACCGCGAGCAACTGGTCGAGCGTCAGCAACCCCGCGCGCAGGCCGTCGTCGATATCGTGATTGTCGTACGCAATGTCGTCCGCGATCGCCGCGACCTGCGCCTCGAGACTCGACCAGCGCGTCAGTTCGAGCGGAAACGTCGCGTCGCATTCCGCCAGCGCCCACCCCGGCCGCGCGATCGGGCCATTGTGCTTGGCGAGCCCCTCGAGCGTCTCCCACGTCAGGTTGAGCCCGTTCCAGCGCGGATACGGGCTGTCGATCAGCATCAGCGCGCGCAGCGTGTTGCCATTATGGTCGAACCCGCCCTGCGCCGCGAGCGCGCGCCCGAGCGCGTCCTCCCCGGCATGACCGAAGGGCGGATGGCCGATGTCGTGCGCCAACGCCAACGCCTCGGTCAGATCCTCGTTGAGCCCGAGCGCGCGCGCGATCGTCCGCGCGATCTGCGCGACCTCCAGGCTGTGCGTCAGCCGGACGCGGAAATGGTCGCCGTCGGGCGCCATGAACACCTGCGTCTTGTGGCGCAGGCGGCGGAAGCTGATCGAATGGACGATCCGGTCGCGGTCGCGTTGGAAAGCATCGCGAGGACCTCGCACCGAGGTGCTGGCGGGCCCGCTTTGTTCTTCGTGAAGGCGACCGCGGCTGTGCTCCGGGCGACTGGCCCAGCGCTCGACGGTTCTCATTTGGCAGGCAATTTCGTAACTTTCTGCCCCGCTTCGCTGGTGAAGACGAACCCGGATACGCCCTGCTTTGCAAGGCTGTTGACGAACGCCTGTGCCTCGTTGTCGGTCTTGAACGGTCCGGTCAGGACGCGGTTGGTTGCCCGCTGCGGCGTTACATAGCCGCTGCGCGCACCGAGAGCCTTGGCGTTCTTGGTCTTGAGCTTCGCCCATTGCTTGGGCAGGTCGCCCGCGTTCGCGCCACTGGCAAGCTGAACCCAATAGCGCTCCGGCTCGAGCAGCTTGGGGTCGTTCTTGCGCTTTTCCTCGGCCTTCTTGGCGTCCGCCAGCTTTTTCGCATCGGCAGCTTTCTTGCTGGCCTTGTCGCTCTTGCCGGGCTTGTCCGCCTTGTCGGTCTTCTCGTCGAGGTCGGCCTTCGCCGCCAGTGCCTTGCGCTCGGCGAGCGTCTTGCGTGTGTCGCCACGCTTGGGTTCGGCGGGGTCGGTCTGCGTGACTGCATCCGCCAAAATCTTGCGATCGATGGTCCTGGATGGAGTGGCGGGCTTTCCGCCCTGATGGCTCGGGGCGGTCCGCAGGTTCGGTTGTTGCACCGCGCCCGCGGCCTCGTCGGCCAGCGGTCGGCTGGGGATCGCGCGCTGGATCGGGGGCGGCGTCGTCACCGCCATCCGTTCCGGCGCAACGCCGAGTTCGGACCCGGGGACGCTGATATCGGCGATGATCGAGGCGAGGATCGATTGCTCGCTACGCATCGGGGTCGGCGCGGCGACCGGGACGCTTGGAGCGGTGTTCGTGTTCGTCGCGAGCGAAGTCGTCGCGAGCGCAGGATCACTCGCCGAGCCTGGGGATGCGGGCGACGCGACCGCGAGCGGGCTGACAGGTGCCGTGACCGCAACGCTGGTCGGCGTGATCGGGGATGGCACGACTGGCGTAACGGCGACGGGGATTGGCGTCGATGCCGACGGTGCCGCGGATGCGGCATTGGCAAGCTGAGTCGGCGACAGCGGTCGGGCCGCCGTAACGACCGAGGCAGTGGGCACATAGCGAGTCGCGACCGGAGGCACATAGGGGGTCGCCGCCTGAGACGTGATGGTACGCCCCGAACCGACCAGCGTCGACGATCCGAGCGCGACGGACGACGGTACAGCCGCAACCGACGTCGCCGATGGAACGGTCGGTGCGGAGGATACCCGCGCCAGCGGCGGGCTTTCCGCAAACGCAGCGATCGCCGCGGGTGACCGCAACGCATTGGCCGCCGCCAGGTTCGCTGCCCGCGTCCCGCTCGATACCGCAGGACGCGATCCACGATACGGTTGCCCGCGATACGGCGTCGTCGCCGCCACCGACGCGGACGGCGCGACATAGGCCGGGGGCGCGGGCAGCGGGACGACCGGCGGGGTCGTCGCCGCGACGATCGTGTCGCGCTCGCGCTCCTTGCGCGAGCGGCGGTCCTTGCGGGTCGGCGTTGCCGCGACCGTCGCGACGACCGGGCTTGCCTTCGCCGCGACCTCGACCGGAGCGGTCGGATCGGGGCCGAGCGCGCGCAGCGGCGGGGCCATCCGCGCGTCGGCAAGCCGGGTCGGCGACGCGCGCACTTCACCGAAATGCACCGCGAACGCGCGATCCGCCGGGCGCAGCGTCGGAAGCAGGTCGAAGAACGGCTGGAGCCCCTGCGCCATCCCCGCCGGCATCATCGTCGTCGCGATCCGCTCGGCACCCGGACGATCCCCCCCCATCGCGAGAATGAACGCACGTGACCGCCACGCACCGCGATCGCTCTTGCGGAGCAGCGGCTCGATTTCCTTGAGCGCCAGCTCGCGCTTGCCCGAAATCCCCAGCGACAGCGCATAGCGCCGCCTGGTTTCGTCATTCTCCGCCGCGCGCAGGGCAAGTCGGTAATCCCGCTGCGCCCGGTCCTGCTCACCGATCAGGTCGTAGGCGAGCGCGCGATCCGCGGCGAAGCTGCGCACGTCGCCGCCGAGTGCCTCCGCCTCGGCAAAGTGCCGCAGCGCCTCGCCGGGGCGTTCGGCGGTGACCAGGAGGCTCCCCTCGCCCGCCTTGATCCGCCAGTTGCGCGGATCGACCCGCGCGGCCCGGGCAAAGAAGGTTGCCGCGGCGGTCGCATCATCGAGTTTGAGCGCGAGTTCACCCGCGCGCACCAGCGACTGCACGTTGTTGGGATCGGCCGCGAGCAGACGGATCTCGCTCGCCAAGGCATCGGCATCGCCCTGCGGCTGGACCGAAGAGGGGGACGTTGCCGGATAAGGCGCTGCCTGCGGATACGGCGATGGATAGGCCGGCCGGGTCTGCGCCGCGCCGGCCCCGCTCGCGGTCAGGGCCAGGATCGAGGCGGCGAGACGAACGGTGCGCATGAATTACCCTAAAGCCCGTCGCCACTGAACCGGCAATGACAGGCGGCATCGGCTTGCGCCGAAGCGAAACGGATCGGCGGCGGGCGGCGAGGCGCACCGCGGCCATCGACCGCGCGCCATCCGGCGCGCGGTCGAAAGGGTGGGGTTACTGGTTGTTCTGCCGATGCAGGAAACGCGGGATATCCAGCGGATCCTTGTCGGGCGACGGCTCGTCGTCGCGCGCAGCACCACGCGAGACGCTCGACATACGCTCGAATAGCGTGCCGCCCAGCTTGACGCGCGGCGCGGGCGCCGGGGTTGCAGGCTCGGCTGCGGCGGGAGCGGCGGCTTCTTCCGAAACCGCGGCACCCGGCGACAGCCAGCGCCGACGCGTCGGTGCCTCGGCAGGGGTATCGTCGCTGGCCGGAGCGGGCACGTCGACGTCGCCATAGACACGCTTGGCGGGTGGCACCACGGCTTCGCTGCCGAGCACGAGTTCGTCGGTCTCGGGCGGTGCGGCAGCGGCAACCGGCGCGGGGGCCGGAGCAGCCGGCGCGGGGGCGGCAACCGGTGCGGGGGCGGGCGTCGGAGCCGGGGTCGGCACAGGCGCCGCCGTCGGCGTGGCGGCGGGTTCGTCGCCCTTCTTGCTCGAGAAGCTGAACGCCCGCGATGCGGGTGCTGCTGCCTCCGGCGGGCGCGCCTCAGCCTCTATACCGGTGGCGACCACCGAAACGCGGATCTTGCCCTCGAGATCGGGGTTGAACGCCGAACCCCAGATGATGTTGGCATCGTCGTCGACCAGCTCGCGAATGTGGTTCGCGGCCTCGTCGACCTCGAGCAGGCGCATGTCGTCGCCGCCGGTGATCGACACGATGACGCCCTTGGCGCCCTTCATGCTGACGCCGTCGAGCAGCGGGTTGGCGATCGCCTTGGACGCCGCCTCGATCGCGCGATTGTCGCCATCGGCTTCGCCGGTGCCCATCATCGCCTTGCCCATCTCCTGCATCACCGAACGGACGTCGGCGAAATCGAGGTTGATGAGGCCGGGCATGACCATCAGGTCGGTGATCCCGCGGACGCCCTGCTGAAGGACCTCGTCCGCCATCTGGAACGCTTCCTTGAAGGTCGTGTTCGCATTCGCGACCAGGAACAGGTTCTGGTTCGGAATGACGATCAGCGTGTCGACATACTTCTGCAGTTCCTCGATGCCCGCTTCGGCGCTCTTGGCGCGACGCGTGCCTTCGAACGCGAACGGCTTGGTCACGACGCCGACCGTCAGGATCCCCATGTCGCGCGCCGCCTTGGCGATGACCGGTGCCGCACCCGTCCCGGTGCCGCCGCCCATGCCCGCGGCGATGAAGCACATGTGCGAGCCTTCGAGCATCTTGGTGACCTGCTCGATCGTCTCCTCGGCCGCCGCGCGCCCGATCTCGGGACGCGAACCCGCGCCGAGCCCCTGCGTGATCTTCACGCCGAGCTGGATCTTGTGGCTAGCCGCCGACTGCTTGAGCGCCTGCGAGTCGGTGTTGGCGACGAGGAACTCAACGCCCTGCACATCTGCGCGCATCATGTTGGCGATAGCGTTGCCGCCCGCGCCGCCAACGCCGATCACCGCGATGCGCGGGGTCAGTTCGTCGACTTCGGGGGGCAGAAATTCGATGCTCATGTCCCAGTCTCCAACGGGCAGCTACGGCCCGACGCACTCATTTCGTAAAGGGCGGTTCTGCACTATCGCCGCCGGTCGTTCCAGCGCGAACCGCCGTTTCGTAACGTTATTGTTTAATAATTTGCACGGGCTGCCGCCATCAGGCGACGGAATGCGGCAAATCCCTTAGGCCGGTGGACGAGCTGCTGCTTGCTCGACAGCGCGCGCAGGTCGATCGGATCGGCTGCGGCATAAAAGGCGAGCCCCGCTAGCGTGGTGAAGGCAGGCGTCGCGTGCGCTTCGGGCAAGCCCATCAACCCGCGCGGTCGACCGATCCGCACCGAACGGCCGAGCGCCGCCTGCGCATAATCCGCGATACCCTTGAGCTCGGCCCCACCCCCGGTCAGCACGACCTGCCGCCCGACCGGGCCCTCGAACTTGAGGTCCTTGAGCGCCTTGGACACTTCGCCGATCAGATGATCGAGCCGCTGACGGATCACCGCGATCAACTGCGCCTTGGTGATCCGCGTCCCGTCGCTCGCATCTTCCTCGGCCGAGATCGGCGCGACGTCGATCATTTCGTGATTGTCGCGCGGGGATGCGTTGGCCGAGCCGTGGACGCACTTCATCCGCTCCGCCTGCGCGCGGCGCGTTCCGAAGGCGGAGGCGATATCGTCGGTAATGTCCTGCGCGCCGATCGGGATCGACATCAGCCCGACCAGCATCCCGCCCGCGAACAACGAGACGTTGGTGATCCCCGCGCCCAGTTCGACCAATGCGACGCCGAGCTCGCGCTCCTCGTCGCTGAGGCACGCCATGCCGGTCGCGACCGGCGAGGCGATGATCGATTTCACTTCGAGATGCGCGTTGGCGACGCACAGGCCGAGGTTGCGCACCGGCGAACCGTCCGCCGCGACGACGTGGATGTGGACACCGAGCCGGTCAGCATGCAGCCCGAGCGGACGCTTCACCCCGGTCAGTCCGTCGAGCGTGTAGAGCGCAGGCTGCGCATGGAGCACCATCCGCCCCGCCGGATCGATCGAGTCCCGCCCGGCCTGAAGGAGCGCATCGATATCGGTCTGCTCGACCCGGTGGCCGCCCAGCTCGAACTCGATCGACGCGACGTCGGAGACGAGCCCGCCTGCGGAGAAGCTGACCCAGACGTTCTCGATGTTGAGCCCGGCGATCCGCTCCGCCTGCTCGACCGCCTCGCGCACCGCCACTTCGGTCGCGGCGGCATCGGCGATATAGCCGCGCTTGACGCCCTTGCTCTCGCGCTGGCCGGTGCCGAGCACGATCAGCTCGCCGCCATCGCCTTTCTGCGCGATCATCGCGGACACTTTCGACGACCCGATGTCGAGTGCGGTGATCAACCCTTCCGGTGCGGTTTTCGCCATGCCCTTACCCCTGTTCCCACCTATGCTTACCGCAATTGCTTAAGCCTGTGAATCCGTGCTCGTTCTTTTTACCGCCGTCAGCCGCGGCGCCACGCTCTGCGATGCGGTCGGCGTCGGAGACGGTGCCCCCGACGGCGACGCCGCTGGCACGGCTCCCGGAGCGGGGCCCGGATCGGTAATCGCCTTGTTGGTCGTGATCCCCGGCTTGCGCGCGACCAGCCGCGTCGGGTCGCGCATGTCGAACCCGAGCCAGCCCTTGCCGAGCAAAGGCCGCACGCCGTCGAGCTGCGCGAACTTGACCAGCGCCTTCGCCGCCTCGGTATCCCCCTCGGGCAGCGCGAGCGTTTCGCCGGTTTCGAACGTCAGCGTCCAGCGGCGGTTGCCGACCCAGGTCGCCGCCTTGACCTGCCCCTTCAGCGCGGGCGCGACGTCGAGCAGCGTGCGATACGCCGGTTCCTGTTCGTTCGCGTGCGGGCCGATCACCATCGGCAGGTCGGGCATCGCCTCGGGGTCGACCGGCTCGAGCCACGTCCCGTTCGCCGCGATGAGCGCGAGTTGCCCCTTGTTCTGCCAGATCGCGCTCGGCTGGCGTTCGATCACGCTGACGAGCAGCGTATCGGGCAACCGCCGGGAGACGTGGACATCCTCGATCCACCCGCTGTGCGAGACCAGATCGGTGCGGATCTTCTCGAGGCTGACGAGCGGCATCGCCATCGACGGCTGGTTCGCCGCGATCTTGTAGATGACGTTGTGATCCATCCGGTTGAGCCCGGTGATCTGGATATTGGTAACCTTGAAGCCGGCGTCGCCGATCCCCTCGCCGATCGCCGTCCCGATCGCCGCCGGAATCCCGAAGAACGACGCGAGCGCGATCAGCCCCGCGCCGACGACCCCGGTGATCGTCCAGGTCGCGGCCTTGCGCAGCGTCGCCTCGCTCACCGGCAGCGCGGTGATCGCGCGGTCGATGACCGAGGGCTTGGCCGCCTGCTTCCGCTTGGGCTGGACCGGACGGCGGACGGTGCCGCGCTTGATCGTGCCGCTCATGGCGAACCCGCCTTCGCCGCTTTGTCCTTGAGCGCCTCATCGATGATGATCTGGACGAGCTGCGGGTAGTCGATGCCGCAATGCTTGGCCTGCTCGGGGACGAGGCTGAGCGCGGTCATCCCCGGCTGGGTATTGACCTCGAGCAGGAACAGCCCGTCGACGCCCAACTGGTCGTCCCAGCGGAAATCCGAGCGCGACGTGCCCTTGCAGCCAAGCAACCGGTGCGCGTCGAGCGCGATCCGCTTGCACGCTTGCGCGATCTCGTCGGGAATGTCGGCGGGGAAGACGTGTTCGGTCAGCCCATCGGTATATTTGGCGTCGAAATCGTACCAGCCGTTCTTGGGCTTGAGCTCGGTGACGCCGAGCGCCTTGTCGCCGAGCACCGCGGTGGTCAGTTCGCGGCCACGAATGTACGGTTCGGCGAGCAATTCTTCGAACTCGTTCCACGGCCCCGCCACGCCGCGCGCGATCGGGTTGCCGTAATTGCCCTCGTCGGTGACGATCGCGACGCCGACCGACGAGCCTTCGTTGACCGGCTTTAGGACATAGGGTCGCGGCAGCGGGTCGCCATCATACAGCGATTCCGACTTAACGATCCGCCCGCCGGGCATCGGGATGCCGCCGGGGACGAGCAGCAGCTTGGTCAACTGCTTGTCGATCGCGATGACCGAAGTGGCGAGGCCGCTATGGGTATAGGTCAGGCCCATCAGGTCGAGCAGGCCCTGGACGGTGCCATCCTCCCCCGGCGTGCCGTGGAGCGCGTTGAAGACGACGTCGGGGTTCGCCTCGGCCAGACGGGCCGCGACGTCCTTGCCAAGGTCGATCCGCGTGACGCGGTGCCCGAGCGATTCGAGCGCGTCGGCCACGCCGGTCCCTGACTTAAGCGAGACTTCGCGTTCGGCGGACGGGCCGCCCATGAGGACGGCGACATGCAACACGCTCACGACCCGTCACCCCCCACGCCGTCATCCCCGCGAAAGCGGGGATCCATTAGCGCCGCGGCCGCACCTCCATACCGACCTTCGCCAGTATGGATTCCCGCCTTCGCGGGAATGACGGAGGGTGGAGCAAACGTCACGCAACCACCCCGACCCGCTGGATTTCCCACGTCAATTCAACCCCTGATTGTGCCTTCACGCGATCCCGAACCTCTTCCCCCAGCGCCTCGATCTCGGCGCTGGACGCCGCCCCGAGGTTGAGCAGGAAATTGCAATGCTTCTCGCTGACCTGCGCATCGCCGCGCGTCAGCCCGCGACACCCGGCGGCGTCGATCAGCGCCCACGCCTTATGACCCTCGGGGTTCTTGAACGTCGACCCGCCCGTCCGCGAGCGGAGCGGCTGCGACGCTTCGCGCTCCGCGGCGATGCGGTCCATCTCCGCCTGGACCACGGCGGGCTCCTCCGGATGCCCGCGGAACGTCGCGCTGACGACGACGCAGCCGTCGGGCAAATTCGAATGCCGATAGCTGTAGCCAAGCTCTCCGACCGACAGCACCCGCCGCTCGCCAGACCGCAGCACGATCTCGCATTCGACCAGCACGTCCCTGGTCTCGCGTCCGTAAGCGCCGCCGTTCATCCGCACGAACCCGCCGACCGTGCCGGGGATCGAGCGCAGGAATTCCACGCCGCCAATCCCGGCATCGCGCGCAGAGGATGACACGAGGATCCCGCTCGCCCCGCCGCCACACACGAGCGTCGTCGCATCGCGCGCGGAAACCTTGGCGAACGGCTTCCCCAGCCGGACGACCACGCCGGGCACGCCCCCATCGCGCACGATCAGGTTCGACCCCAATCCAAGCGGCATCACCGGCACGGACGGATCGAGCGCCGCCAGAAACCGCGCCAGATCCTCCGCGTCGCGCGGCTCGAACAGCCACTCCGCCGCACCGCCGGTCTTGAACCAGACCAGCGGCGCAAGCGGCGCGCGCGGCGTCAGGCGACCGGCAACTTCCGGCAGCGACGCTGAAAAGGTCGGCGCAGAGGCCATGTTTAGCCGAGACCCCACATGCGCGCCCAGGCGTTCATCGCCGCGATGTTCGCCTCCGCCGCCTTGCGACCCGCTTCCTGCATCTTGACGAACGCATCACCCGCGCCAAGCGCCTGCTGGCCTGCAGACAGCGACGCTTTCTGCGCGTCGAGCATCTGTTGCTGCAGCTTGATCGAGGCCGTGAACCAGTCGGTCATGTCCGTGCTCCTTCGATGGCTCCCGCCAGCCCCGCCGCCCATTTCGTGATATCGCCAGCGCCAAGGCAAACGACCATGTCGCCCGCCTGCACCACGCCCGCGAGCGTCGTCGCGAGCGTAGCCGCATCCGCGACCGTCGCGGCGGAACGGTGCCCGCGCCGCTTGATCCCCTCGACCAGCGCGTCCGAGTCGACGCCCTCGACCGGCTGTTCGCCAGCGGCATAGACCGGGGTCACCAGCACCATGTCGGCATCGTTGAACGCGCCCTGGAAGTCTTCCATCAGATCGCCCAATCGCGAATAGCGATGCGGCTGCACCACCGCGATCACGCGGTTGCGCACGCCCTCGCGCGCTGCCGCGAGGACAGCGCGGATCTCGACCGGGTGATGGCCATAATCGTCGATCACCGTCACCACGCCGCCCGGCACCGCGACTTCGCCGACCTTGGTGAAGCGTCGCTTCACCCCGCCGAATTGCGCGAACCCCTGCTGGATCGTAGCGTCCTCGATCCCGAGCTCGAGCGCGACGCCGATCGCGGCGAGCGCGTTCTGGACGTTGTGGCGGCCGGGCATCGGCAGTTCGATTCCCTCGATCGAGCGGCTCGTGCCGTCGCGGTGGCGGATGATGACCTCGAAGCGATTGCCGCCGGGAACTGGCGTGACGTTGACCCCGCGCACGTCCGCTTGGGCGGCAAAGCCGTAGGTCACGACGCGCCGGTCGCGGACGCGCGGGATGATGTTCTGGACTTCGGGATGATCGAGGCACAGCAACGCCGCGCCGTAGAACGGCACGTTCTCGATGAACTCGACATAGGCATTCTTCGCCTTCTCGAAGCTGCCGTAATGGTCCAGATGCTCGGGATCGATGTTGGTGACGACCGCAATCGTCCCGTCGAGCCGCAGGAAGCTGCCGTCGCTCTCGTCCGCCTCGACCACCATCCAGTCGCTTGCGCCGAGGCGTGCGTTCGAGCCGTAACTGTTGATGATCCCGCCGTTAATGACCGTCGGATCGACCCCGCCCGCGTCGAGCAGCGCGGCGACCATGCTGGTCGTCGTCGTCTTGCCGTGCGTCCCCGCAACCGCGACGGTCGATTTGAGCCGCATCAGCTCGGCGAGCATTTCCGCGCGGCGCACCACCGGAATACGCCGTTCGAGCGCAGCCTCGACCTCGGGATTGCCGCGCTTGATCGCGGTGGAGGTGACGATCACCGCGGCGTCGCCGAGATTGTCGGCGTGATGCCCGATCAGGACCGGAATGCCCTTCGCGCGCAGGCCCTCGATGACATAGCCTTCCGCCACGTCCGACCCCTGAACGCTATAGCCAAGGTTCTTCATCACCTCGGCAATGCCCGACATCCCGATCCCGCCGATGCCGACGAAATGGATCGTGCCGATGTCGGTTGCGACACCCCTCATGCGAATGCTGCCTTCTGACTGGGTTTAGGGCGCGCCGCGCCGATCGGCATGTCGCCTTGCCGGTCGCCGAGGCTCTCGACGAGGTCGGCGAGGTCGCGCGCGGCATCGGGCCGTCCGCACCCGCGCGCGCGGGCCGCCGCATTCTGCAACGCCGCCGGGTCGAGCCCGAGTTTCTGCATTTGCTTGGCCAGTTCCACCGGCGTGAAGCTGCGCTGGTCGATCGTCCGCGCGCCGCCCGCTTGCGTCATTTCCCGGGCGTTGACGGTCTGGTGATCGTCGGTCGCCGACGGCAGCGGCACAAGGATCGCGGGACGCCCGGCGCAGGTCAGTTCGGCCAAGGTCGACGCGCCGGCGCGCGCGATCACGACATGCGCCCATGCCAGCTGCTCAGGCAAATCGGGAAGATAGGTCGCGAGATCCGCCGCGATCGACAGCTCGGCATATTTCGCGCGGCACGCCTCGATATCCTCGATCCGCGCCTGATGCGTTACCTGCAACCGCCGCCGGAACGCGAGCGGGAGCAGCGACAGGCCGTCGGGAACGACCTGACTCAGGACGCTCGCGCCCTGACTCCCGCCGGTGACGAGCACGCGGAAGATCCCATCCTCCTCGAGCAGCGGATACGGCTTGGCGCGGAGCGCCAGCACCGCGTCGCGCACCGGATTGCCGACGAGCCGCGTCTTGCCGCGCAACCGCGGGCTCAGCCGCTCGACTTCGGCATAAGAGGTGGCGATCGCATCGACCTTGCCCGCGACCAGCCGGTTGACCCGCCCGAGCACCGCATTCTGCTCGTGCACCGCGGTCGGGATCTTCTGGTTGAACGCGCCCAGCAACGCCGGGAGCGCCGGATAGCCGCCAAAGCCGATCACCGCGTCGGGACGGAAGCTCTTGTAGAGCTGGATCGCCATCGCGCGGCCCTTCATCATCGACGATGCCGCCTTGAGATAGCCGACCGGCCCGCCGCCGGGTCGCCCCGCGGGCAGGATATGCGTCTGGATCCCCTCGAACAGCCCGGGGAAGCGCACACCACGTTCGTCGCTGACCAGCGCGACATAATGCCCGCGCCGGATCAGCTCGGCGGCGAGCGCCGCCGCCGGGACCATGTGCCCGCCGGTCCCCCCGGCGGCCAGTACGAAATGCTTCGCCACACTCATTCGCCGCTCCATCGCGCGATATATTTGGATCGCATGACGAACGGATTGCGTCGGGTGAACGCCAGCAGCAAGCCCATTCCGATCGACAGCGCGACCAGCGATGACCCACCATAGGAAATGAACGGCAGCGTCATCCCCTTGCTGGGCGCGATCCCCGTGTTGACCGCCATCGAAATTAGCGCCTGCACGCCGAACTGCGTCGCCAGCCCGGCCGCTGCGAACAGCCGGAATTCGTCCTGCTCGTCCAGCAGCTTGACGAACACGCGCACGACGATCGCGAGGAACAGCAGCGCGATGATGACGCACGCGATCAGCCCGAATTCTTCGCCGATGACCGAAAAGATGTAATCGGTATGCCCCTCGGGCAGCCGGAACTTCATCGATCCGCCCCCCGGCCCCGTCCCGCGCCAGCCGCCCGCGGTGATCGTGTCGTGCGCGGCGTTGGTCTGGTAATGGTCGGCCGCGCCGACGCCATCATGGTCCGGGAACAGGAACGCGTTGATCCGCGCACGCGCAGTCCCGTAAAACATATAAGCGGCGGTCAGCCCGGCCGGGACCGCGGCGACGAACAGCGCGATGATCTTGGGCGACGTCCCCGAGATCAGCAGCAGCGCCATCCACACCGTACAGAACACCACCGTCTGCCCGAAATCGGGTTGAAGCATCAGCAGCACGGCGACGAGCGCGGTCATCCCCGCGGTGATCGTCACCACCGGAAGCGCCGCATCCTGCGCGCGCATCGACAGCACCCACGCCGCGGTGACGATGAAGAACGGTTTGAGGAATTCGGATGGCTGGAGCAGCGAGACGCCGAGATTGAGCCAGCGCGTCGCGCCGTTCTTCTCGACTCCGAAGACGGGGACCAACATCAACAGGACGAGGCACGCGACCGTCCCGATCAACGCCATCCGGCGCGCGACCGGCACGGGCAGCATTGAGACGACCAGCAGTACCGGGAGCGACACGCCAACCCACGCCAGCTGCCACCACAGATAGAATAACGGCGCGACGTGATGCTTTTCGTCCGAATAGCGCGTTGCTGCGGCGGGCGACGCCGCGCCGACCGCGACCAGCCCGACTGCGATCAGCAGCAGCGTCAGCAGCAGCAGCATCCGGTCGATATCCCAGAACCACGTCCCGAGCGGCGACCGGTCGCCGCGTCCGCCGCGACCCTTCATGCTTTTCCACAATTTCGGCGGGCTATTGCTCATGTCGTTCACGCGAGCGCCTCGACCAGAGTGCGGAACTGGTTTCCACGATCCTCGAAATCGCGGAACTGATCGAACGACGCGCACGCCGGCGACAGCAGCACCGTATCGCCCGGCGCAGCCGAGCGCGCCGCGGCGGCAACCGCGGTGGCAAGGTCACCGCATTGTTCGACCGGCACTTTCCCCGCGAGTATCGCGGCGAAACGCGGGCCGGCGGCGCCGATCGTATAGGCGCTCGCGATATGCCCGAATTGGGGCGCGCAGGCGTCGAGATCGTCGGACTTGGCTTCCCCGCCGAGGATCCAGTGAATCCGGTCGAATGCGGCAAGCGCGGGGGCGGTGGATTCGGGGTTCGTCGCCTTGCTGTCGTTGACCCAGGCGACGCCGTTGTGGGTGCGGACGCGCTCCATCCGGTGCGGCAGGCCGGTAAAGCTGCGCAAACCCTCGTCGATCGCGGCTTCGCTGACACCGAGCGCCTGCGCCACCGCGATCGCGGCGAGTGCGTTCTGGGCGTTGTGCGGGCCTTGCAGCGACGGCCACCGCGATTGGTCCATGCACACGCCGGGCGCGATCTTGGTGAGCTGCTCGCCGCGCGCGGACAAGCTGCGCGCGATCAGCGCTGAGGGGGTATCGCCGATCCCGATGATTGCGGCATGCCCGGGCGACTGCATTTCGAACAGGCGGGCCTTGGACGCGGCGTAAGCGTCGAATCCGTCGTAGCGGTCGAGATGATCGGGGGTGACATTGAGCAGCACCGCCACGTCGCAGTCGAGGCTCTGCGTCAGGTCGATCTGGTAGCTCGACAGTTCGAGCACATAGACGCCGCCTTCGGGCAGCGGCTGCTGCTCGAGGATCGGCAGGCCGATGTTGCCGCCCATCAGGCTGGGGATCTTTGCGGTTTGCAGGATATGGTGGACCAGCGCGGTGGTGGTCGACTTGCCGTTGGTCCCGGTGATGCCGACGACCTTGTGGCGCGGCAGGTCGCTGCGCGCCTGAGCGAAGAGTTCGATGTCGCCGAGGATGGGGACGTTTGCCGCGCGCGCGCGGGCGGCGACCGGGTGGCGGTTGAGGGGCACGCCGGGGGAAACGACAAGGCCGTCGAAGCCTGCGAGATCGATCGCTTCCGGATCCGCGAAGTCTAAAAGCCCCTCCCCTTCAGGGGAGGGGTTGGGGGTGGGGGAAGTCTCACCGAGAGCAGCGCTTGTTACAGCCCCACCCCAACCCCTCCCCTGAAGGGGAGGGGCTTCAGGAAGCAGTGCGTCGCGTTTCGCGGCGCTGGAATCCCACGCGACAACCTCAGCCCCGCCCGCAACCAGCGCCCGCACGCTCGCCACGCCCGACCGCGCAAGACCCAGCACAGCGAAGCGCTTCCCAGCCCAGGTCGGCGAAACGATCACCGCAATTTCAACGTCGAAAGACCCGCCAGCGCCAGCACCAGCGCAATGATCCAGAACCGGATCACGACGGTCGGCTCGCTCCACCCGAGCTGCTCGAAATGGTGGTGGATCGGCGCCATGCGGAACACGCGCTTGCCGGTCCGCTTGTAGAAAAACACCTGGATGATCACGCTCATCGCCTCGATCACGAACAGCCCGCCGATGATGCCGAGCACGATCTCGTGATGCGCGACGACCGAGATCGCGCCGAGCGCACCGCCGAGCGCAAGGCTCCCGGTGTCGCCCATGAACACTGCGGCGGGCGGTGCATTGAACCACAGGAAGGCAAGCCCTGCCCCGACGATCCCGCCACAGAAGATCGCCAGATCGCCCGCATGCGGCACGTGCGGAATGCCCAGATACGCCGCGAACTTCGCGTTGCCCGCCAGATAGACGATCAGCATGAAGGCGACGCTCGCGATGATCACGGGCATCGTCGCCAGGCCATCGAGCCCGTCGGTCAGGTTCACCGCATTGCCGAACGCGACGATCGTGAAGGCCGCGAACACGATGTAGAACCACCCGAGCTGAATCACCGGCCCGGTATAGAATGGCAGATACAGATGCGTCCCGTTCTGGTGAACGATAATCGCGCTCGCGATCAGTGCGATCGCGAACTCGCCGAGCAGCCGCAGCCGGCTCGAGACGCCCGCGGTGCTCGCCTTGCGGACCTTGTCGTAATCATCGAGGAACCCGATCGCGCCGAACCCGAGCGTCACGAAGGTGCACGCCCACACGAACGGGTTGGACAGGTCCATCCACAACAGGCTGGAAATCACCAGGCTGGTCAGGATCATCAGCCCGCCCATCGTCGGCGTGCCGCGCTTCGACAGATGCGATTGCGGGCCATCGAGTCGGATCGGCTGCCCCTTGCCCTGCCGCACACGCAGCCAGCCGATGAAGCGCGGGCCGATCAGCATGCCGAGGAACAGCGACGTCGCCACCGCCCCGCCGGTGCGGAACGAGAGGTAGCGGAAGAGGTTGAGCGCCCCCGGAAATCCCAGATATTCGGCGATGAAATAGAGCATTACTGTGTCCCGCTCCGCAGGCCTGCGACGACTGCCGCCAACCCCACGCCGTTCGATCCCTTGATGAGCACCGCATCACCCGCCGCCAGCATCGTTGAAAGGCTGGCGCGCGCGGCGGCGGCGTCCGCGACATGGACGAAATCGCCCTTCCCCTCAAGCGCGTTCGCCAGCGGCGCGATGCGTTCACCGACGAGAATACCCGCTTCGACCCCTGCCGCGAGGATCGGCGCGGCGAGCGCCGCATGATAGGAATCGCTGTCGTCGCCAAGCTCACGCATTTCGCCGAGCACGACGATCCGCCGCACGCCCTTCTCCGCGCCGAGCACCGCCAGCGTCGCGCGCATCGAGGCGGGGTTGGCGTTGTAGCTTTCGTCGATCACCAGCGCGGAACCGCCCGATGCCGCGACCGTGAACCGCGCGCCGCGTCCGGCAAGCCCGCCCATTTCGGCGAGCGCCAGCCCGGCGGCCGCCAAATCCCCCCCGACCGCATCGACCGCCGCGAGCACTGCGAGCCCGTTCGACACCCAGTGCATCCCCGGCTGCGCCATCGTGAAGCTGAGTTCGCGCGAGCCAACGCGCGCGGTGACGAAGGTCGCCCCGCGCGCGGTCCGCATCGTCTCGACCGGATGGACGTCGGCGGCCTTGTCGAGCCCGAACGTCACGATCCGCGCGGCATGCGGGGTTGCGGCCGCGATCAGCCGGTCGCGGTGCGGGCTGTCGAAGGGGACGATCGCCACGCCGCCGGGTTCGAGCCCGGCAAAGATCTCGCCCTTGGCATCCGCGATCGCTTCCTCGCTCGCGAAGAATTCGGTGTGCGCGGGCGCGATGGTCGTGACGATCGCGACGTGCGGGCGAACGAGTTGCGTCAGCTGCGCGAGTTCGCCCGCATGGTTCATCCCCATCTCGAACACGCCGAAGCGCGTCGCGGCAGGCATTCGCGACAGGCTCAGCGGCACGCCGGTATGGTTGTTGTAGCTTTTGACCGAGCGATGCGCGCCGCCGGGGACGCCACGGTCGAGCGCCTCGAACAGCGCTTCCTTGGTCCCGGTCTTGCCGACCGATCCGGTCACGCCGATGATCTTCGCAGACGTCCGCGCCCGCGCCGCGCGCGCCAGCGCGTCGAGCGCTAGCGTCGTATCGGCGACCAGCACATCCGGATGCGGCGTCGCTTGCGAGACGATCGCGCCCGCCGCACCCTGCGCGAACGCCCCGTCAAGGAACCGGTGGCCATCGCTGAATTCGCCGTGCAGCGCGATGAAAAGGTCGCCCGGCCCGACCTCGCGCGAATCGAAGGTAACACCGCTGGCGGCGAAATCGGCGGACGCGGTGCCACCGGTCGCAGCGGCGATATCGACGGCGGTCCAGAGCGGCGCGGTCATGCGGAAAGTTCCTGCACCATTTCGCGCGCAACGGTCACATCATCGAACGGCAGGACGAGATCGCCGACGATCTGTCCCTGCTCATGCCCCTTGCCCGCGATCAGCACGATATCCTGCGGCCCCGCCCCGGCAATCGCCGCGCGAATCGCCTCCCGCCGCGACCCGATCTCGACCGCGCCTGATGCGCCTTCCAGTACCATCGCGCGAATGCGCGCCGCGTCTTCGCTGCGCGGATTGTCGTCGGTCACGATCACATGATCCGCCTGGTCCGCCGCGACCCGACCCATTTCGGCGCGCTTGCCCTGGTCGCGGTCCCCGCCTGCACCGATCACGACGATCAGCCGCCCCGCCGCATGCGGCTTGAGCGCCGCGATCGCCGCCTCGAGCGCGTCGGGGGTGTGCGCATAATCGACATAGACCGGCGCGCCGCTCGCCGCGATCACGGCGCGTTCCAGCCGCCCGCGCACCGGCTGCAGCCGCGTCAGATTCGCCAGCGTCGCCGCCACGGCCCCGCCGGTCGCGATCACCAGCCCGGCTGCGGTCAGCGCGTTCGCCGCCTGATACGCACCGATCAACGGCAGGTTGATCGTGTGCGTCTCGTCGCCCGTCTCGATCGTCAGCGCCTGGCCGAGCAGACTCGGCACGCGCTTCACCAGCTTGAGCCGCGCGCCGGTCGTCCCCACCGTCGCAACGGTGATTCCGCGCGCCCGGGCGGCATCCGCAACCTGTGCCGCGGCGGCATCGTCCGCCCACAGCACCGCCGTGCCGTCCCCGGCCAGCACCTCCGAGAACAGCCGCAGTTTCGCCTCGAGATACGCCGCCATCGTCCCGTGGTAATCGAGATGATCGCGGCTGAGATTGGTGAACGCCGCCGCGCGCACCGCGAGTCCCTCGGTGCGATATTGCGACAGGCCGTGGCTCGACGCCTCGAACGCGACATGGCTGACGCCCTCGCGCGACAGGCCAGCGACATTGGACAGGAAAGTGACGACATCGGGCGTGGTCAGCCCGGTCGAGACGCGGTCGTCGCCCGTCGTCACGCCGAGCGTCCCGATCGAGGCAGCGTGAAACCCCGCCATACGCCACAATTGCCGGACCATCTCGACGGTCGAGGTCTTGCCGTTGGTCCCGGTCACCGCGACCGCAACCGCCGGGAACGGCGCGAAGAAACGCGCGGCAAGCCGGGCGAAGGCGCGCCGCGGGTTGGCATCGGCGATATGCACCGCGCCCGTCACCTGCGCCTCGGGCCGCGCGACGATCGCGATCGCGCCGCCTGCCACCGCCGCCGCGATATAGTCCTCGCCATTGACGGCGGTGCCCTGGAAGGCACCGAACACCGTCCCCGGCGCGACCTTGCGGTGGTCGATCGCGAAGCCGCTTACCGTGGCGTTCTCGTTCCCGCCGGTCAGCGCACCCAATTTCACGGCAATTCTCTCATTCTGCGGTCGGGACCGGTTTCTTCTCCCCGGTCCATACCAGAGGCAAAAGCTGGGATACATCGATGTCGCGCGATGTATCGGGCGTCACGCCGAGCAGCGCGCCGGTGCGCGAGATCACGCGGCCAACGACGGGGGCGGCATTCCACGCGGCGGTGGTCAGGCCGTAGGTTTCCTTCGTCCCGTTGGGCGAATCGAGCATCGCGACGACGACATAGCGGGGCGCATCCATCGGGAAGGCCGCCGCGAAGGTCGAGACGTTCTTGCTCCGCGAATAGCCGCCCGCGCCCGCGATCTCGCCGGTCCCGGTCTTGCCGCCGACGCGGTAGCCGACCGCATCGCCCTTGCGGCCCGTGCCGAGCAGCACGACCAGCCGCAGCAACTGTCGCATCCGCGCGCTGGTCGCCTCGGTCAGCACGCGGCGGCCCTTGGGGGCGGCGCCCGGCGCGATCTTGAGCAGCGTCGTCGGGCGATAGATCCCGCCGTTGACGAGCGTTGCGTAGGCATTCGCCAGATGCAGCGGCGTCACCGCGATGCCGTGGCCGTAGGCCGTCGTCATCACCGTCGTCCGGCCCCAGAAGCGCGGCCAGATCGGCCCGGCGCGCTCGCGCAATTCGGTCGCGGGGCGTTCGCCGAAGCCGAGCGCGGTGAACATCGCCGCCATCCGGTCCTTGCCCATCTTGTCCGCGATCTGCGCGGTCGCGACGTTCGACGAATAGACCAGCGTCTCGGGGATGTTGAGCCAGCGCTTGGGATCGCCACGATCGTCATGGATCGTGAACCGGCCGACCTTGAGCGGCTTGGTCGCGTCGAACCGGCGAGTCATGTCGGTGATGACACCGTCGTTGATCGCCGCGGCTACCGCGATCGGCTTGAACGTCGAACCCAGTTCGTAGACCGACTGCGTGACGTTGTTGCGCAACGCGTCGCTGCTCGTGCCGGTCAGCTTGTTGGGGTTGTAGACCGGGAGCGACACCATCGAAATGATCTCGCCGGTATGGACGTCGAGCACGACGCCGGTCGCGGCCTTCGCGCGGAAATTGGTCATCGCGCGACCGAGTTCGCTCTCCATCGCGGCCTGGACACGCGCATCGATCGACAGCGAAATCGGTTCGCCACGGCGGCGCGGGTCGCTGAGGCGTTCGTCGAACGCACGTTCGATCCCCGCGCGACCCGCGATATGCGCGTCGGTTGCGGTCGGCCCGATATAGCCGAGCACATGCGCCGCCATCGTCCACTGTGGGTACAGCCGCTCGGGCTCGCGCGCAAACACGATGCCGGGTTCGCCAAGCGCGTGGATCTGGTTCACCAGGTCGGGCGAGGCATGCTTGTCGAGATAGGTGAACTTGCCGCGCATCGTCAGGCGCTGGAGATACCAGGACGAGTCGTGCCCCGGCATGATCCGCGCGAGCGAATCCGCCAGCCCCTGCCGGTCACCGAGCAACTGGGCTGGGCGGACGCCGATCGTCCAGGCATCGATCGTGCGGGCGAGCGGCTGGCCGTTGCGGTCGAGAATGTCGCCGCGCACCTGCGGGTTGACCGCGAGATTCGCCGCCCCGGCGGGCGTGCCGAGGATCCCGAGGATCGCGATCCGGCCGATCACCAGCAGGAACCCCGCCATGATCAGCAGCATCAGCATCATCAGCCGCACATGCGCGACCGCGACCAGCGCGTGGCGCTGCTCGTTACCCCGTCGCGCGGGGACTGGCCGGGCGACGAAGGTGGTCACCGGCGCGACCGGCTTTCGGCGCGGGCGCCGCTGCGGAGGTCCCCGATCATGCTGTCATCGAGCAAGGCGCGATCGAGCATCGCCACCGCCGCGCGCGGCTTGGGCGGGGCGACCGCGGCCATCGCCGTACGCGTCATGGGCGCGGCGGGGCGTGGGGTCGCGACCGGCTTTGCCTTGGAAACGGGTGCGCGCACGGGAACGGAAGCCGTCTGGAGCCGGGCGACCGGCACTACCGTCGTCGCGACCGCCGCAACGGCGACGGCGACGGGGGCCGCCGCGACGGGTGCAGCCTTGGTGGACGCGGCGGCGGTCGCCACCGGCGCGACCTGGCCTTCCGCCGACAACGGCGCGAGCGGCACGAACGACGCGAGCTGCGGCGCGTTGGGCGCGCTCGGCTCGAGCGCCGCGAGCGCGGCTTCGTCCGCAACGAACTGCCCCGCCGACGGCGCGACCAGCCCGAGCTTCTCGGCGTTCCACTTGTCGAGCTGCGCGAGACTCGCGCGGGTGTCGAACTCGGTTTCGAGCGCGCGAATATCACGCTCGGCGCGCGCGATCTCGACCACGGTGCGATCGAGCTTCTTGCGCTCGGCCGCAACCTGCAAGGGCACGAGCAGGAAGCCGAGCGCCACCGCGACGCTCGCCAGGAACCATCCCAGACTCTTCCAAGCCAGCCCAAGCATTACAACGCCCCTTCCGTCCAGGCGGTGGCACTCGTGCGTCGTGCCGTCCGCAATGTGGCTGATCGTGCGCGCGGGTTGCGCGCGATTTCTTCTTCGCTGGCGCGAACACCGCGCCCGACCTGCTCGAAACTCGGCGCGTTCTTCGCCGCTACCTCGGGCAAGTGCCGCGACCCCGACGGCAAGCCGCCCGAGCGCTCGCGCAGGAAGCGCTTGACCATCCGGTCCTCGAGGCTGTGGAACGTCACCACTGCAAGCCGCCCGCCGGGCGCGAGCACACGCTCCGCTGCGGCGAGAACATCGGCGAGTTCACCGAGCTCACGGTTGATATGGATTCGGATCGCCTGGAAGGTCCGGGTTGCCGGGTCCTTCTTGTCGTGCGCCTTGTAGCCGAGCGCGCGGCGAACGACGTGCGCCAGCTCGCCCGTCCGCGTGATCGGCCGCGCCGCGACGATCGCGCGCGCGAGCCGGCGCGAGCGGGGCTCGTCGCCATATTGATAGAGCACGTCGGCGATCGCGGCCTCGTCGGCGGTATTGACGAAATCGGCGGCGCTCTCGCCTTGCTGGCTCATCCGCATGTCGAGCGGGCCGTCTGACTGGAAGCTGAACCCGCGCTCGGCCTGGTCGAGCTGCATCGACGATACGCCGATATCGAGCGTGACGCCCTCCACCGGCACCGCATCGCGGGCAGCGAGTTCGGCTTCCAGCGCGGAAAAGGTCGCAGGCACGAGCATCAACGCGCCACCGGCTTCGTCGACCAGCCCTGCCCCGGCGGCGATCGCATCGGGGTCACGGTCGAACGCAAACACGCGTGCGCCGCTTGCGAGCATCGCACGGGTATAGCCGCCGGCACCGAAGGTCGCGTCGACATGCGTCTCGCCGGGGGCAATGGCGAGCGCGTCGATCACTTCGTCGAGCAGGACGGGGACGTGCGGGGACGTGGCGGGGGCGTCGCTCACAGCGCGACTCCCTTGGTCTTGCAGTGATAGCGGCACGCGGCCTGCATCACGGGGTCGACATCCTCGGCATCGAGCAGCGTCTTGGGGTCCCAGATCTCGATCCAGTCGAGCGTGCCCCAGAAGAAGGCATGCTCGCCGATCCCCGCATAATCCCGCGGAAAGCCGGGCATGATGAAGCGGCCCGAACCGTCGAACGGCACGGGCTCGCCGCTCGCGCCACGGCGCTTGAAATTGTAGTTGGGCTCGCCGTCCGCACTGGTGTGCACCGCCTCGCGCGCATCGAGCTGTGCGCGCAGGATGCGGACATAGGCGGGATCGTAGGCGCGCAGGCATTTGTGCTTGGGGTGGACCCCGACGATGACGGTCCCGCCGTCCTTGCCATCGGGACGCGGCGCGTTCGCCGCCAGCGTTGCGCGGAGAGAAGCAGGAATCGCGACCCGGCCCTTGTCATCGACAAGACCGAGACCGTCACCCTGATAATCCCCGCGTTCGTCCACGCTTACCCCGCATTAGACGGGCAAGCCTCCCCCGTTCCGGGAAACGCATTTCTGCTTTCCCGGCGCCGCGAATGCAGGCGAGTTCGGTCTGCCCCTGTCGATGCAGAGGTATCACGGGGAAGCCCGGGGATACAAGGGGAAACCCGGGGAATGGACGGGACTAAGGTCTAATACGGAGCGTTTGGCCGCAAAAATAGGCGGCTAAAATCAGCCCGTTCCCGGTGTGTTCGAAGCATGTGTGCGATTACGGGGCGAATCCCCTACCAAAGGAAGACGCCGTTCGGCATTTCCCGTCATTTCCCCGAAATTCCCGCCCCGAAATTCCCGCCCCGTGATGGCGCGCTCGCGACGCCAGCGATCCTGCTCCCAGCACGATCGCGAGCGACGTCACTGCTGCTGCGCAGCCTGCGGCATCATGGCGTTGTCGATCGCGGTCGCATTCTCGGCTTCGGCGCTGGGGGCGACCCCGAGTTCGGCAAGCGGTTCGCGGTTGGCGGCGGCTGCCGAAGCATCGCCATCGCCCGACAGGTTGGCAACCACGTCCGCCCGCGCACTGCCGATCGCCACGACCTGGCGATCGTGGTTGGCCGTCGAGAAAATGGCGGCGGCGAGTCCGATGAGGAGCAGGACGGCGGCGAGTCCGATCATCCCGACCCGGAACCGCTGCGTCGTCTGCGCTGCGTCTTGTGCGATGATTTTCATAAGCTGTGGCATAAATGTAACGTCTTAAAACGTTCTTGTCGATGCCCGCCTCAATCGACCGCCAGCCAAGGCGGGACGGCCAGCCCCTTGGCCTCGAGCCACGCGCGATTATACAGCGTCGACAGATACCTGAACCCGGTATCGCACAGGATGGTCGCGACCCGGCTCCCCGGCCCGAGGTGCTTCGCGAGCCGCACCGCCCCCGCGACGTTGATCCCCGACGACAGGCCAAGGCAAAGCCCCTCCTCCGCGAGCAGCCGGGTCACCCATTCCATCCCCTCGGCGTCCGAGATGCGGAATTGCGTGTCGATCGGCGCGCCTTCGAGATTGGCGGTGATCCGCCCCTGCCCGATCCCCTCGGCGACCGACGAGCCTTCCGACTTCAATTCGCCATGCGCGTAATATTCGTACAGCGCCGCGCCATGCGGATCGCTGAGCGCGATGCACACGCGTTCGTCATGCGCCTTGAGCCCGAGGCCCACGCCTGCGATCGTCCCGCCCGTTCCCGCAGCACAGGTGAAGCCGTCGACCCGCCCCTCCATCTGCGCCCAGATCTCCTCGGCAGTGCCGGTGATGTGCGCGCGGCGGTTGGCGATATTGTCGAACTGGTTGGCCCACACCGCATTCGGCGTCTCCTCCGCGATCCGGCGCGAGGTGTGGACGAAATGGCCGGGGTTCGAATAGGGCGCGGCGGGGACAAGGACGAGTTCGGCGCCCAGCGCGCGCAGCGTATCCATCTTCTCGCGGCTCTGCGTCTCGGGCATGACGATGATCGTCCTGTAGCCCTTGGCGTTGGCGACCAGCGCGAGCCCGATCCCGGTATTGCCCGCGGTTCCCTCGACGAACGTCCCGCCCGGCTGGATCAGCCCGCGCGCCTCCGCATCCTCGACGATCCCGAGTGCGGCACGGTCCTTTACCGAGGCACCGGGGTTGGCAAATTCGCACTTGCCGTAGATTTCGGCACCGGCAGCCTCGCTCGGGCCTTTCAGCAGGACGAGCGGGGTGTTGCCGATCAGGGCGAGCGTGTTCGGGGTCGTATGCATGGCTGCCTAGCTATGCGTCCCGGTCGACGCCCGCAAGGAAGCTTCGCTTTGGCCGCGATCCGCTTCGCTTTGCTCAGACCGGTCCCACTGCGATAGAACCGCGATCGCACCGCGCCATGATCGCGCTTTCGCGTGTCGCGCATCCTGTTCGCCCGGCCAATGTTCTGCTATTGTTCCGGCGTGACACCCGCCGCCCCCGAGTCCCTTGCCGCCGGTCTGGCGTTTCCGCCGCGCCCGCTGCGCTGGCTGTTCCTCGATCTGAACAGCTATTTCGCGAGCGTGGAGCAGCAGCTCGACCCGGCGCTGCGCGGCAAGCCCGTGCTGGTCGCGCCGATCCATAGCGACACCACCGTCGCGATCGCGGCGAGCATCGAGGCGAAGCGCTACGGGATCAAGACCGGCACGCCGGTGTGGGAAGCGAAGAACCTATGCCGCGACCTGATCATCACGCCCGCCCGGCACGACAAATATTTCGAGTTCCACGAAGCGATCGTCGCCGAGATCTGGCGGCACATCCCGGTCACCAAGGTCTGCTCGATCGACGAGGTGGCATGCCGACTGCTCGACAATGAAAACAGCGTCGAGGCCGCGACCGCGCTCGCGCACCGGATCAAGGCGGGGATCCGCAAGAACGTAGGCGACTGTCTGACGAGCTCGGTCGGGATCGCGCCCAACCGGTTGCTCGCCAAGCTCGCGTCCGATCTGCAGAAGCCCGACGGACTCGTGATCCTCCACGCCGAGACGCTGCCGCAACGGCTGTACGACCTGCAGTTGCGCGACATCTGCGGGATCGGCGCGAAGATGGAGCGGCGGCTCGCGCAGGACGGGATCAACGACATCCGACAATATTGCGAACGACGCCCGCGCGATGCGGGGACGGCGTGGGGCGGCACCAACGGGGACCGGCTCTGGTATCTGCTCCACGGCGTCGACCTGCCCGAGAAAGCGACGCAAAGCCGCTCGATCGGGCACAGCCACGTGCTCTCGCCCGGCAAGCGCAGCGCGGTGCCGGTGCGGCTGACCGCGCGGCGGCTCGCGCTCAAGGCGACCAGCCGGCTTCGGCGCAAGGCGTATCGCGCGCGGCTGCTCGTGCTTCACGCGCGGTTCGAGGATGACAAGTCGACCTGGCGTTGCTCGGTCAAACTGCCCGCGACGCAGGACAGTTTCGTCGTGCTCGCCGCCCTCGAGACGCTGTTCCCCAAGCTGCGCGCGGCGGGCAAGGCCCGGCCCGGCGATTTCCAGGTCCGGATGGTCGGCGTGACGCTCGCCGAGATCGAACCCGTCGGGGCCGATCAGGAATCGCTGTTCGGCCTGCTCGACCCGGACGACCCGCTCGCGCGCGAAACGCGGACGCTTGCGCTGAGCCGTGCGATGGACCGGATCAACGAAAAGTTCGGTCGCCACGCGGTCAGCCTCGGGCCGCAGAATGGCGGAAGGATCGACCGGATCGGGACAAAGATCGCCTTTGGTCGAATTCCCGATCTCGACGAATTCCATGAGTAATGATTACGTTACCATGAACTATTTGTTGCAGTGCATGAAAGCGCGCGCGGCGGGAACACAGGGGTCTTGACGCTCCGTTTCGCGTGCGCGAAGAAACCGGATGCTCAACCGACTCCTCCCCGCCGCTGCCGTAGCGCTCCTTGCGCTGTCGGCCTGTAACAACAAGCCAACCGAGGTCAGCTCGGTCACGCCCGACCCGATGGCCGCCGAAATCGCCAACCGCGCCCCGGTCGAGCTGCCGCCCGCGATCAAGAAGGAAGTGACCTTCCGCTGCAAGGACAACAGCCTCGTCTACGTCACTTTCTTCGAAGGCGACAAGCAGGCGCTGGTCAAGGCAACCGAGACCGGCACCCCGGTCAAGCTGACCGCCGAGAAGGCGGGCGACCCGCTCAAGGCCGATGGCTATGAGATGACCGGCACCGTCAAGGCGGTGAACCTGTCGCAGCCGGGCAAGCCCAAGCAGCTTTGCGACATCTGATCGCAGTCCGCTGACCGACCGCGATTGTTGCACCGGCAGGCGGCATCCGCCACGATAGCCATTCCTGAGCGAAGGGCTTTGCCGGTGTCGACGATCGCGATCTACAGTCTCAAGGGCGGCGTCGGAAAAACGACGCTCGCCGTCAATCTGGCCTGGTCCGCCGCGGTGCAATCGTCGCGGCGGACCCTGCTCTGGGATCTCGACCCGCAGGCAGCAAGCAGCTTCCTGCTGACCCAGCGCGCCGACGGCACGCGGTTGCGCGATCAGGCGCAGTCGGTGTTCGCAAAAGACGTCGAGCCCGAGAAACTGATCGAGAAGACCGCGACGCTTCGGCTCGACCTGATCGCAGCGGATGCGTCGCTGCGGCGGCTCGACCTGTTGTTCCATGAGATGGACAAGAAGAAACGGCTGCAGAAGCTGCTGACCGGCCTGCGCAAGGACTATGACCGGATCCTGCTCGATTGCCCGCCCGGGCTGACCGAGACGAGCGACCAGGTGATGCGCGCCGCCGACCTGATCGTCGTCCCCGTCATCCCCTCCCCGCTCTCCGAACGCGCGCTGGCGGAGGTCGTCCGGCATCTCGGCGACCGTGCCGAGATCCTGCCGGTCCATTCGATGGTCGATCGCCGCCGAAAGCTCCACGCCGACGCGGTGGCGCGCCACCCCGACTGGCCGGTGATCCCGATGGCGAGCCTGATCGAACAGGTCACCACCCGCCGCGCCGCGGTCGGCAGCTTCGCGCCGCGCTCGGCCGGGGCAATGGCGTTCGCGCAGCTCTGGCAGGCGATCGAGCGCCGTCTCGTCGCTTGACCATACGCCCGGCCAGCGACGAACCCCAGAACCGGCTCGACCCGCACCTCGTGCTCGGGGCTTATGCGGTCGGGGTCTTTCCGATGGCGGACAGCCGCGATGCGGACGAGGTCTATTGGGTCGAACCGCAGGAGCGCGCGGTCTTGCCGCTCGAGGGATTCCACCTGTCACACTCGCTCCGCAAGACGATCTCGCGCGACCGCTTCCGCGTGAGTGCGGACGAGCGGTTCGGCGACATGATGCGACTGTGCGCGGAAGCGGTCCCCAATCGCCCCGACACCTGGATCAATCCGCAGATCGAGGAGGTGTTCAACCGGCTCCACCGGCTCGGTTTCGCGCATTCGATCGAGGTGTGGGACGGGACCGAGCTGGTCGGTGGGCTCTATGGTCTCGCGCTTGGACGCGCGTTCTTCGGGGAGAGCATGGTGACCCGCGCCCGCGACGCATCCAAGGTGGCGATCGCGTGGCTCGTCGCGCGGTTGCGGGTCGGTGGGTTCACGCTGCTCGACTGCCAGTTCATGACCGAACATCTTGCGTCGCTGGGCGCGGTCGAGATTCCGCGCGCGGCTTACCTCGTCGAATTGTCGGGCGCGCTGTCCGGGGTGACGGGCTCGTCCGGTTCGGCTCCTGCCTCCGAATCGGGGGACTTCCTCGCGCTCGACCGCGGCGCGTTTGCGTTGGACGGCGTTCCCGCGGAGGTCGACTCGGGTCCGCCTTCGGGGAAGGTCATCGCGCAACTCTTGGTCCAGACATCGTAGACGGGGTGCTGGACGACGTTCAGTCCCGGACGCTCCTTGAACAGCCAGCCCGAGAAGACCCGCCGCCAGCGCTTGTCCGCTCCGGTGATATCGACCTGGACGAAGGCGCCGGTATATTGCTCCTGCTCCCACGGCGCGGTCTGTTCGCATGCCTTGAGGTGAAGGACGACATCGCCGACGCGCAGCGTCTGGCCGGGGCGCATCATCACGTCGCGGGAAACGCCGTTGCGCTTGTTGAGGACGCCGAGCGTGGCGACGCGTTCCGCCATCGGGGTTGCGCCCAGACTGGGGTCGACCCCGCCCGCCACGTCAACCGTGACGATGTTCTGCGCGCTGGTATCCGCATCGAGCGCGGTCTCGGCGGTTTCGGTCGGGGTCGCGACCGGCGTTTCCGCCTTGCGCTCACACCCGGTCGTCGCCAGCAGCGTGGCCAGCGCGGCCCCGCCCAGCGCGCGGAGAATCACGCGTCCGGCGTCCAGGCTTCGTAGTCGCCGGTGGCCTGCGCACGCACGCCGCCCTTTTCCATCGCGCCGCTCGGGCGATAGGCCAGCGCGGTGCCGGTCAGGTTCGGTTCGGCGGGCAATTGCCATGCGCGCGCGGCAGGCAGCGCGCGGTCCGGCACGTCCGCGACCTGATGGTGCAGCCAACTAAACCAATCGGGCGCGATCCGGCTCGAATCGTTGACGCCGTTATAGATGACCCAGCGGCGTGGATTGCCCGCGGTATCCTGCCCGCCTTCGTAATAGACGTTGCCGAGCGCGTCCTCGCCGACGCGGGCCTTGCCGCGCAGGCCGAACGCGGTTCCCCAGCTTGCGCCGGTCCACCAGGTGAACGGATTGAGATTGATGCCCATGCCACAGCGCTTAGCGCGCCACGGGGCTGCCTTCAACCGCGATCAACGCGTGGGCGCAGCGCTCCAGCTGACGGAATCGCCTTCCTTGATCCCGAGTTCGAGCGAGCGCCCGCCGCGCAGTTCTAGCACGGCGCTGACCGGCTCGCCCGAAGCGACGGGAATCTCCGATTGCGGCGGGGTGTTCTCGGCGATCCGCGCGATCGTGCGGTCGGGGCGGATGAAGATGATGTCGAGCGGCGTCGGCGTATCCTTCATCCAGAAACTCGCCGGCTGCGGCGGCCCGCTCGGCGGATAGGGCGCGAACAGCATGCCGCCATCGCGCGGGATGTCGGTGCGGAACATCAGTCCGCGGCGCTGCTCGTCCTGGGTTCTGGTGCTTTCGACCTGGAAGCGGTGCGCCCCGGTCGCGCTCTTGATCGTGACCGCGACCATGCCCTCAGCAAGCGTCTGCGCGGCGTCCGCCTGGACGCCGCGATCGCAACCTGCCGTCGCCGTCAACAGCGCGATACAAACGGCGTTCGCAAGGTGATGGCGCATGGGCGTTCCTTAGATCTTCTGTTCGACCGTCACCGCAAGCGGCCCCTTCTCGCCGGCGACCATGCGGGCGAACAGCGACTGTCCCGGCTCGACCTCGTCGAGCCCGGCACGACGCAGCGTCTCGACATGGACGAAGATATCGCCGGAATTGTCCTCGCGCACGAGAAATCCGTAGCCCTTCAGCCGGTTGAACCACTTTACCGTCACCGGTTCGAACGGCCCTGCCCCTTCGATCAGCGCCGCTGGATCAGGCCGTTGCAGTTCGGCCCGCGGTTTCGGCGGTGGTTCGACCGCATTGGTCAGATCGATCGACAGGATCTCGCTCGCCTGCAAGCCACGCTCGCGCAAAGACGCGATACAGTCCAGACGTGCGCCTTCCGGCAAGCTTCGCCGACCGTGCGGACGAAGTACCGAGAAGTGAATCAAGATGTCGCCAACACCTTCCTCATCGGCGACAAGGAAGCCAAAGCCGCGAGTCATGTCGAACCATTTGAGTACGCCTGTATAGCGGCGGGAATCCTCCCCCACGGCCTCTGTCTCATTCATTCGACCCTCACCTTCCGGCTCCCCAAACGCCGGAATCGGTTCAATACGCATCTTAGAAAGTCCCCCGCTCAGGCCCATAGCATGGGAATAGGCATGCGCCAAAGCTCTGTAGTGCCAAGACCCATTTTCTCGTCTTAACCACTACAAAAGTTACAAACGCTCGTAATATTGCCAGACTAATCGTGGTTATCGAAACTTTCCCCGGGAAGAAGGCTTGCGATCCTGCGCGACAAGGCGAAGCCATGACCGCCGCGGATCATTGCGGCAATCTGTTTCTCGCGTTGCGCGCGATCGACCGGTGCAAGGGCGAAGGGACCGATCCGTTTTCGTCGCGCGAAGGCAAGCGCGGTCTCGATCGCGCGATCCTCGACCCCCGGCACGATCGCCGCGCTGTCGGCCTCGTCCAGTCCCGCTTCACGCAAGGCGCCCGTCACGCGCCGCTCGCCGAGCCCGCGCCGCCCCATCGCGGCAGCGCGTGCCTCGCCAAAGGCACGGTCGTCGATATAGCCCAGTTCCGCGAACTTTTCGGCGATTTCGACCGGGTCCCGCTCGGGACCGTCCCACCCGCGCTCGCGGATCTTGCGCTGCAAATACGTCACCAGACGCGCACGCGTTGTTGAAAACCGTTCGACATAGCGTAAGGCGAGCCGTTCCAGACCCCCGCTATCCAGCGGAGGAATTGGCTTTTTATCCCGCGTTTGCGGTTTGTGACTGGGGCGCTGGTACATGACGCCATCATTGTGCCACAGTCGAACCGGATTTTGAACGCTTGGCAAAAGCAGGGGTGCTTGCCGAAAGGGACCATAAGCGCAGCCACTGAATGAAGCTGCGATCGAGGGCACAGATACAGATGACAGTCGAAGTTGCGGGCACGCGAGACCTTGAGGCCGAAACGCCGAAGCCGGTCGCCACGCCCACCGAAGATTCGCTCCCGCGGCGATTCGCCGATTTCGAAACGCTTGGCGCTGCGCTTGATTACGCTGCGACAGGTCAACGCGGTCTTAATTTCCACGACGCGCGTGGCACGTTGACGCGCGCCTATCGTTTTGCCGAACTGCGCGACGACGCGCAGGCGATGGGCCGCCGCCTCGTCGCCGCCGGGATCAAACCGCAGGACCGCGTCGCGATCGTCGCCGAGACGAGCGCGGAATTCGCCGCGCTGTTCTTCGGTACGGTCTATGCCGGTGCCTGGCCGGTGCCGTTGCCGCTCCCGACCTCGTTCGGCGGGCGCGATTCCTATGTCGAGCAATTGCGCGTCCAGCTGTCGAGCTGCGCACCGGTGATGCTGATCTATCCGCCCGAACTGGCGCAGATGGGCGCGGACGCCGCGCGCGCGGCCGGAACCGAGGGAATCGACTGGGCCGAGCTGATGCAGCGCCCCGCGCCTGCGCTGGCCTTGCCGCAGGCCAAGGGCGACGACATCGCCTATCTGCAATATTCGAGCGGTTCGACGCGTTTCCCGCACGGCGTCGCGATCACGCATCATGCGCTGCTCAACAACCTGACCGCGCACGCCTACGGCATGCAACTGGTCGCCAAGGATCGCTGCATTTCGTGGCTGCCGTGGTATCACGACATGGGGCTGGTCGGCTGCTTCCTGTCGCCGGTCGCGAACCAGGTCTCGACCGATTACCTCAAGACCGAGGATTTCGCGCGTCGTCCGCTCGCGTGGCTCGACCTGATCAGCCGCAATCCGGGCAATTCGATCAGCTATTCGCCCACCTTCGGCTATGACATCTGCGCGCGCCGCATCTCGAGCCAGACCAAGGCGTCCGACCGGTTCGACCTGTCGCGCTGGCGGCTGGCGGGGAATGGCGCGGACATGATCCGCCCCGACGTGATGCAGTGCTTCGTCGACGTCTTCGCCGACGCGGGCTTCAAGGCGAGCGCCTTCCTGCCGAGCTACGGGTTGGCGGAAGCGACGCTCGCGGTATCGATCATGCCGCCGGCCGAGGGGATCCGCGTCGAGCTGGTCGAGGAAACCCAATTGTCGGGTGTCGCCGCCGGCGAGGATCGTCCGCAGCGCTACCGCGCGATCGTCAACTGCGGCAAGCCGGTCAAGGACATGAAGGTCGAGATCCGCGAAGAGGACGGCACCCCCCTCCCCGAACGCGCGATCGGCAAATTGTGGTGCTCTGGCCCGTCGCTGATGGTCGGCTATTTCCGCGACCAGGCCGCGACCGATGCGTGCCTCGTCGATGGCTGGCTCGACACCGGCGACATGGGCTATCTGTCGGACGGCTATGTCTACATCGTCGGCCGTGCCAAGGACATGATCATCGTCAACGGCCGCAACCACTGGCCGCAGGACATCGAATGGGCGGTCGAGCAGCTCCCGGGGTTCAAGGCGGGCGATATCGCCGCGTTCGCGATCACGACCCCCGGCGGCGAGGAAACCCCGGCGGTCCTCGTCCAGTGCCGCAGTTCGGACGATGCCGAGCGCGTCCGGCTACGCGAGGAAATCCGCGAACGCGTGCGGTCGGTCACGGGAATGAACTGCGTGATCGAACTGATCCCGCCGCGCACCCTGCCGCGGACCAGCTCGGGCAAGCTGAGTCGTGCAAAGGCACGCAACCTGTATCTCAGCGGGGACATCAAGCCGTACGATCTGGCGGCGTAATACGGCACACCGGTGGTTAATCGGGATTATTTAACGCGCCCGGGGATATCTCTAACCATACGCTAACCTTGGCTGGCGTATGGGTCCGGATGTGAACACGCGCCCCTCCTCGCAATTCGCCACGCCCCGCATCGATGCGCGCGCGTTGCTAGGCCTGTACGATCCGGCGGACACGACCGATTGGGGTCCGATCCGGGCGGCGCAACTCCATGCCGGGAGCCAGCTTGCGCTGTTCCTGGTCGGGGCGAACGTGATCGGCGCAGCGCTGGTGGCGACGATCCTGCATCACTGCGCACCGATATGGGCCTTGTGGAGCTGGGGTGCGCTCGCCGCAGCGGTGTGCGTGGCCGTCGGGGTCCGCCGCCTCGCATCGCGCCACCGCGCCGCCTACACCGCCACGCTGAGCGATGTCCGCGACACGCTGCTCGACGGCGTGGCGCTTGGAACGGTCTGGTCGATCCCGCCGCTGGCGTGCGGGATTCGCGCCGACTCGATGACTGCACTCGCCCTGTGGGTCGTGCTGTCGGTATTGATGGCGGCATCGGCGGTCGCGATGGCGGGGCTGCCGCTCGCGACGCTCAGCTTCCTGGGCATCGTTGGCGTGTCCGCCGCGACGATGATGTTCTGGGTTGGCGGCCCCGTGCTGTCGTCGGCGGTGTTGTTGTTCACCGCGCTGCTGATGATCGGCTGCTTCACCCGCGCCAAGGCGCTGGTCGTCGTCCGCGCCGGGGAGATCGCGTTGAGCGAGCGCGACGAGACCGTCAGCCTTCTGCTGCGCGAGGCGGAGGACCATAGCGCCGACTGGCTGTGGGAAACCGATGCCCAGCGTCGCGTGGTCCGCGCGTCGCCGCGCTTTGCCGCGTCGGTCGGGCTCGATACGACGACGGTGAACGGCAAGTCGCTGCTCGAGGTGCTCGCGGGACCGGCGTGGGAGGTGGGCGACTTCGCCCCCGGCCTGCGCGAACTCGCGGACAATCTGAAGGGCCGCGAGGCGTTTCGCGGGCTGTTGCTCCCCGTCACGGTCGGCGACAGCGAGCGCTGGTTCGAGATCGCCGCCAACCCGCGCTACGACGAGCGCGACGCGTTCATCGGGTTCCGCGGGGTGGGATCGGACGTGACCGAACAGCGCGCGTCCGCTGACAAGATCAACCGCATGGCCCGGTTCGACACGCTGACCGGGCTGCCCAACCGCCTGCTGATCAACGAATCGCTCGCCCGCGCGATGGCGGATGCCGCGAAATGGGGCAGCCGTTGCGCATTCATGATGATCGACCTCGACCGCTTCAAGGCGGTCAACGACACGCTCGGCCATCCGATCGGCGACCGTCTGCTCGGGCGTGTGTCGGAACGGCTCGCCGTGCTGATGACCGAGAATGAAACGATCGGGCGACTCGGCGGCGACGAATTCGCCGTCGTGATCCGCGACGCGACCGACACCGCGCGCGTCGAGCGGCTCGCGCAGACGATCGTCGACGCGCTGTCGCGCCCCTATGAGCTCGACCAGCATACGCTCTATACCGGCGCGAGCGTCGGCGTGGCGACCGGCCCGCGCGACGGGCGGACCGCAGAAATGCTGATCCGCTCGGCCGATCTGGCGCTGTACCGCTCGAAGGATGCAGGCGGCGGGACCTATCATTGCTACGAGCCGCAGCTTCACATTGCCGCCGAGGAGCGCCGCGTGCTCGAGCAGGCGCTACGCAACGCGCTGACTCAAAACGAACTTCACATCTGCTATCAGCCGGTCGTCGATGCCGGGACCGAGCAACTGACCGGCTTCGAGGCGCTGGTGCGCTGGACGCATCCGGAACTTGGCGTCATCTCTCCCGCCAAGTTCATCCCGCTGGCGGAAGATGCGCGGCTGATCGCGCCGATCGGCGAGTGGGTGCTGCGGACCGCCTGTCTGGAAGCGGCGCGCTGGCCCGGACAGGCGCGTGTCGCGGTCAACGTGTCGCCCGAACAGTTGCACAACCCGGGCTTCGTCGCGGTCGTCACCTCGGCGCTGAGCAATTCGGGCCTCCCCGCCGGGCGGCTCGAGCTCGAAGTCACCGAGAGTGTCTTCATGCGCGACGATACCGCGGCGGTGAAGGTGCTCGAACGGATCCTCGACCTCGGCGTACGGCTGAGCCTCGACGATTTCGGGACGGGCTATTCCTCGCTCGGGTATCTCAGCCGGACGCGCTTCTCGACGATCAAGATCGATCGCAGCTTCGTGACCGGCGCATCGAAGGGCGTGCGCGAGGCGCTGGCGATCGTCCGCGCGGTCGTCGCGCTCGCGCAGAGCCTCGGCATGGCGACGACCGCCGAGGGGGTGGAGACCGAGGAAGAGCATCGCATGGTGCAGGACCTCGGCTGTACCAAGGTCCAGGGCTATTATTTCGGTCGCCCGCTCCCGGTCGAGGAAGCCCGCGCAGTGGCGCAACGCGCCGCCCGCGAGCGCGCCGCTGCCTGATTCCTCGGCCGACCCGCTTGCGATCCGCAAAAGGTCACGATAGAGAGGCCCTCGATAGGGGTGTAGCTCAGTTGGTTAGAGCGTCGGTCTCCAAAACCGAAGGCCCACGGTTCGAGTCCGTGCTCCCCTGCCACCTATCCCGATTCGCTCCCGCTCCGCCCGCGGCTTGATTTAAACGCTAGCGCGGATTAGGGTCGTATCATTCCGAAATTGGGAATGACCGTCATCGGCCCTTCACAGGGCCGGACAGCGGGCCCATGTCCCATCCTTCGGCGAAAAACACGAGTGCAGCACAGTGGCGAAGACGACTCCCCTCGAATTCATCCGACAGGTCCAGGCCGAGACCAAGAAGGTCGTCTGGCCGACCCGACGCGAGACGATCATGACCGGCGTGATGGTCGTCATCATGGCGACGCTGCTCGGCGTCTTCTTCTTCGTCATCGACACCGCGTTCGAGGCGATCGTCCACCTGCTGCTCACCCTCGCGAAATAACGGACAGACAGACGACATGGCACGTTGGTACATCATCCACGCCTATTCGGGTTTCGAGGGCAAGGTCCGCGACGCGATCATGGCGGAAGCGACCCGCATGGGGCTCGAGCAGCTGGTCGAGCAGATCGAGGTTCCGACCGAGACCGTGACCGAGGCGCGCCGCGGCAAGAAGATCGCGGTCGAGCGCAAGTTCATGCCCGGCTATGTCCTCGCCAAGCTGAACATGAACGACGACGTCTATCACCTCGTGAAGAACACCCCGAAGGTGACCGGCTTCCTCGGGCCGAACGGCAAGCCGCAGGCGATCCCGGAGTCGGAAGCCGCGCGGATGCTGAACACCAAGGACGAGGCCGCAGCGGCCGCGCCCAAGCAGAAGGTCAAGGTCGACTTCGAGATCGGCGATTCGGTCAAGGTGCTCGACGGCCCGTTCGCGAGCTTCAACGGCATCGTCGAGGAACTCGATTTCGACCGCAGCCGCGTCAAGGTGTCGGTTTCGATCTTCGGTCGCGCGACCCCGGTCGAACTGGAATTCGAACAGGTCGAGCGCAGCAAGTAAGCGCTCCCGCGGCCGGGCCATGCGTGCCCGGCCGTTTTCGTTCGTCTTCGACTTATTGCTGTAATCGTACACGGTTAATCCCGCGTTCACCATTCATGAACGCGTAGGACAGGTGTATGATGATCCGTTTCCCGGCCGCGATGTCGCTGGCGGCGCTGCTTTCCGTTCCCGCCACCGCCGCACCGATGTATCTCGCCACCGGCACGCTCAGCGGCAGCAGCGCCGGCGCGAACGTCGACCTTTCCGGCCTGACCGGGAAACTCGAGAACGGCTTGCCGGGCAATATTCTCGGCGGGATCGGCTCGGGGCTCGCTTATGCCGGCGGCAACACCTTCATCGCGACGCCCGACCGGGGGCCCAACGCCACGCCGTACAACTCGGCAGTGGACGACACGACGTCCTACATCAGCCGCTTCCAGACGCTTGCACTGTCGCTGACCGCGAACAGCTCGGGCAGCAGCCTGCCGTTCGGCGTCACCGCCGCGCTGACCGGTACGACGTTGCTGTCGAGCCCGACCGGGTTGAACTACGGCACCGGCGCCGGGCTCGGGACCAAGATCGACGGCACCCCGCTCGGCTCGGGCGCCCCTGCGCAGAACACCGACGGGACCTATTACTTCACCGGCCGCTCGGACAATTACGCCGTCGGCAGCTCGACCAATCCGGCGAACGCGCGGTTCGACCCCGAATCGGTCCGCGTCTCGAATGACGGCAAGAGCGTCTTCGTCTCGGACGAATATGGCCCGTACGTCCGCCAGTTCGACCGCACGACCGGCAGCCTCATCAAGACCTTCACGCTGCCCGGCAATCTCGCGGTGACCAACCTGTCCCCCAATGGGGACACCGAGATCGCGGGCAACGCGGTCGGCCGCGTCGCCAACAAGGGCATGGAAGGCCTGGCGATCACGCCCGACGGCAAGACGCTGGTCGGCATCATGCAGGCCCCGCTCGAGCAGGATCCGGTCAAGTTCGTGCGGATCGTGACGATCGACGTCGCCAGCGGCACGACGCATGAATATGGCTACAAGCTCACCACCGGGTCGGGCGTCAGCGACATCGTCGCGATCAACGACCATGAGTTCCTGGTCGACGAGCGCGACGGCAAGGGCCTGGGGGACGGCAGCAAGGCCGCGGTCAAGCAGGTGTTCCGGATCGACATCAACGGCGCCGCCGATATCACTGCCTTGTCCGGCACCGCCGCCAACAGCGCGACGACCGTGACCAAGACCGCGACGCCGTTCCTCGATCTGGTCGCCGCGCTTACCGCGGCGGGGCTGACGCCTGCGCAGATCCCCGCCAAGATCGAGGGGCTCTCGTTCGGGCAGGACGTGACGTACAATGGCACGCTGCTCCACACGCTGTTCATCGCGAACGACAATGATTTCGTGCCGGGGACCGCGGGGCAGAACCAGTTCTACGTGTTCGGCTTTACCGACGCCGACCTGCCCGGCTTCGTCGCACAGCAACTGAGCGGTGCGGTGCCCGAGCCTGCGACCTGGGGCATGATGCTGTTCGGCTTTGCAGGCATTGGCGCGATGGCGCGCCGCCGCAAGGTGACGGTTCGCTACGCCTGATCAATATCCTCCGCGTTATGCCGGGGCACGCCCGGCATGACGGGGGCGGTAGAGATGCCGGAGCGCGCAAACATCCCTCCCCTCAGGCTCCGCCCTAGGCGTCGCCACCGATCCGCTATATGTGCGCCGATATAGCTCCCGATCGGACTCGTACATGTATCGTCGTACCCTGCTTATCTCGTTCGCCGCCCTCGCGGCTGCGCCGCTGGCCACCGCCCGCGCCGCGCCCCCTGCCCCCATCACCGTCTTCGCCGCGGCCTCGCTGACCGATGCGATGCAGGCGGTCGCCCGGACTTACACGCAGCGGACGGGTGTGCCGGTGCGCTTCTCCTTCGCCTCCAGCAGCCTGCTAGCGCGCCAGATCGAATCGGGGGCGAAGGCGGATGTCTTCGTTTCCGCCGATCTCGCGTGGATGGACCACGCGCAGAAGGCCGGGCGGATCGATGCCGGAAGCCGCCGCACCTTGTTGCGCGGCAGGCTCGCGCTGATCGCGCCCGCCGATGCGCGTGTATCGCTGAAGGTCGCACCGCGCTTCCCGCTTGCGCAGGCACTCGGCGCGACCGGGCGGCTGGCGGTCGGCGATCCGGCCTATGTCCCCGCCGGCATCTATGCGCAGACCGCGCTGACCCGGCTCGGCGTATTGCCGAGCGTACAGGGTCGCCTCGCGCGCGCTGATAACGTGCGGGTCGCCTTGTCCTATGTCGCGCGGCACGCGGCGCCGCTCGGGATCGTCTACGAAACCGACGCCTGGGCCGAGAAGGGCGTGCGGATCGTCGGGATCTTCCCCGAAACGAGCCATCCGCCGATCGATTATCCGGCCGCGCTCGTCCGCGGCGGCAACCCCGCCGCGCGCGGGTTCGCTGCCTATCTGCAAAGCCCGGCGGCGAAGGCGACCTTCCGGCGCTATGGCTTCCGGACGTTCGGCTGAGGCGTGCTGACCGCCGCCGAATGGGATGTCCTCGCGCTCAGCGTGTCGATCGCGGGGCGCGCGGTGCTGGGCGCATTGCCGCTCGCGCTGCTGGCGGGGTGGATGATGGCGCGCACGCGCTTTCCCGGGCGGACGCTGGTCGATGCAGTGCTCCACTCCTCGCTGTTCCTGCCGCCGGTGGTGGTGGGCCTCGTCCTGATCCTGCTGTTCGGGAATGACGGGCCGTTCGGAGCTTTCCTCGCCCGGTTCGGCATCCGGCTGATCTTCACCGCAAACGGTGCGGCGCTGGCGGCGGGGGTGATGGCCTTCCCGCTGATGCTGCGCGCGTGCCGCCAGGCGATCGAAGCGGTCGACCCGCGGATCGAGGCGGTGGCGGACAGCCTGGGCGCAGGTTTCTGGGACCGGACGCTGTCGGTCACCCTGCCGCTCGCCGCCCCCGGGCTGATCGCGGCGGCGGTGATCGGCTTTGCCGCCGCGCTGGGCGAATTCGGCGCGGTCATCACCTTTGCCGCCAACATCCCCGGCGAAACACAGACGCTCGCGCTGGCAATCTACGCCGCGCTCCAGCAACCGGGGGGCGAGGCGGTCGCGCTGCGGCTGGCGGGGATTTCGTTCGGCGTCGCGATCGTCGCGCTGCTGCTGTCCGAGGCGCTGCTGGCCTATGGCCGCAGGCGGAGCGGGCAATGATCTCGATCGCGATCCGCCGCCGTGTCGGCGACTTCCTGCTCGACGTCGCGTTCGAGGGGCCGCGCGACGGCGTGACCGCGCTGTTCGGCCCATCGGGCGCAGGCAAGAGCAGCACCCTCGCCGCGATCGCGGGGAGCGGCACGATCGAGGCGGGCCGGATCGCGCTTGGCGACAATGTGTTGTTCGACAGTGCGTCCGGGATCAACGTCCCGCCGCGCGCGCGGCGAATCGGCTGGGTGTTCCAGGACGCGCGGCTGTTCCCGCACCTGCGGGTCGAGGCGAACCTGCGATACGGGCTGAAACGCGCGCCGGGGCCGCACCGGATCGGGTTCGAGCATGTCGTCGCGGTGCTCGACATCGCCCATCTGCTGCGGCGTGGCGTCCGGGATCTTTCGGGCGGCGAGCGGCAACGCGTGGCGCTGGGCCGCGCGCTCCTCAGCCAGCCGGAACTGCTGCTGCTCGATGAACCGCTCGCCGCGCTCGATGGCGGGCGCAAGGGCGAGATCCTCGCCTATATCGCGCGGCTCAAGGCGGATTTCGCGTTGCCGATGCTTTACGTCACGCACAGCGCGGACGAAGTGCGCGCGGTCGCGGACCATGTCGTGCTGCTCGATCAGGGGCGAGTCGTCTCGACCGGCGATGCGTCGATCGTCGGGGGCGCGCGGATCGACGCGCAGATCGTCGGGCGCGATCAGGACGGCGTGCTGCTGCGTGTTCCGCGCGGGGATATCGCGGCGGGGGACCGGCTCGACCTGTTGATCGGCCGCTGAGCGCGCACCGCACGCCGTCCCGGCGACGGCCGGGGCCCGGCGGCGGAACAGGCGGTGCCACGGTCCGTCCGAAGGTGCCGAGGCCGTCGTACCGGGGCACCGAGGACGCGGGTGATTGAGGTCGTGAACCGATAACAGCGAGCGGCAGCTTCCGCCCATTTTCAGCCGTAGGTTAGCGGATCGTAAATGTCTTGTAGCAGACATAGGCATCTAAATTGCTCTTGTTGGAGTACAGGATGCTTCAGATAATTTGCGGCTGTGTAATGCTCGCTGCCGCACTGATCGCTACGCCAGGATTTGCAGTTCCATCTGCCTGTCCGACTGTCACACGACAGGTAGCCGGATTAAAATTTGTCCATGACATGGACGGCAGCATAAGTATTTATCAGGGGAAGGGCTTCCGCTGGCACCAGGGCCTACCTCCGAAAGGAATGGTTTGGAGAGCGCAAGTCTATGATGAAGTCACCATTGCGGCAGGCGAGAAAAGCCTGACAGAGGCCGCAAACAGCATCGTTTGGTCAAATATCGACCTCGACGGAGACGGAATTAAAGAACTCGTAGTCATAACAAACTTTTTACAGGGGCGCGCCCCTGGTTACAATGTGACGAGCTTACACGTCTTCTGCCAATATAAAAATGATGTTCGCCTTTGCGGAGAAGCAGGTTTTAGCAATCCACCCTTTTTTAACTCGGTGTTACAGGGCGGGGCGCGAGTGCCAGTGACGCACATCCCCTCTTCGGATACCAAGATAGGCCCTGTCGTCATACTAGCAGTGTTTTCCGGACCAAAAAGGGGCCATACGATAGCTGTAATGCCTTATGACAAGGTGCGGTCAGGCCGACATGTCATCGCGGACATATACCGTTGGAGGGGGCCATCCGCTTCTTTTACGCTTTTGTGTCGCGCTCGATAGCAGTCTGCGCGGTGTCTCCTACCCTCATCTGAATTCCAAAAGCTGACTGTCAGCTTTCCACCAATTTTCGCCATTAAACCCGATGCCCCGTTGGCTGACATTTGAGGGGTCACGGCCACCCCCTTTCCGTCACCCCCGCGAAGGCGGGGGTCCATACTGGCTGACGGCGCAGTACAGGCCGGATGGTGCTAATGGATTCCCGCGTCCGCGGGAATGACGATCGGTTTGAGGAAAACTCCGTTCTCTTACCGTGATCCCCGCAACGACCGCTCCCCACCAGACCCTGGCACGCACGTTTACGATCCTAGAGCGCAGGTCAGGAGAACGCCGTCAGACGCTCACCCGCCCGGTCCGCACCAGCTTGCCCCACCCGACGCGCGGCCCGCGCAGCGCCTGCGTGATCGCCTTCAACACCACGTAATACATGATCTGGCGATAACCGAAGCGCTGCGGCACCAGCAGCCATAGCAACCGCCAATCCTCGCGCCGCTCGAGCGCGAAAGCGACCGTCGCGGCGAGCAGGTCGATCAGCGTGAAGACGAGCCAGTAGATCAGCATCTTCTCGACATCGTGCTGCGTCTGCGCCCAGCCATGCGCGAGCACCGCGAGATAGGTCGTCACGAAACTGACGATCAGCGCAAGGTCGATGATCGGCGAGATCGCCGCGAACACGATCTGGAACAGGATCGCCTGCGGCAAGCCCACACGCGCCAGCCCGCGCGGCTTGCCCGTGCCCATGATGACGCCGTGCTTCCACAGGCATTGCAGCGTCCCGAACGCCCAGCGGAAGCGCTGCTTGGCGAGGCCCTTGATCGTCTCGGGGGATTCGGTCCAGGCGACCGCATATTGGTCGTAGGTGACCTTCCACCCGGCGCGCTGGATCGCGATCGTCAGGTCCTGGTCCTCCGCCAGCGTATCGTCGGGATAGCCACCGACCTGCTTGATCGCGGACAGCCGCCACGCGCCGACCGCGCCCGGCACCACCGTCATCGCATCGAGCCGCGCGAGCGCGCGGCGTTCGAGGTTCTGCGCGGTAATATATTCGACCGCCTGGAACCGGGTCAGCAGATTGACGCGGTTGCCGACCTTGGCATTGCCCGCGACCGCCCCGAGCGTGGGGTCGACGAACCAGCGCGCCAGCCGCGCGATCGTCGTCGGTTCGAACTGCGTGTCGGCATCGAGTGCGATCACGATCTCGCCCGTCGCGAGATCCAGCGCGCGGTTGAGCGCGCGCGCCTTGCCGCCGTTTTCGAGCGTCAGCAGTTTCACGCGCGGATCGTCCGCGAAGGCCGCCTGCACCACTGCGCTGGTCGCATCCGACGAACCATCGTCGATCACGATCACCTCGATCCGCACGTCGGTCGAGGCGAGCACGCCGTGCACCGCGCGTTCGATCACCAGTTCCTCGTTGAACGCGGGGATCATCACGGTGACGAAGGTCTGCGGATCGATCGGCGGGAACACCATCCGCCCCTCGCGCCGCGCCTGGACCAGCGCAAGCGCGGACAGGATCACCGCACGCGCGATCCCGATGCTGATCGCAAAGAAGAAGATCCAGCCAAGCGCGACGACGGTCCCGCCGAGCACGCTGAAGATCGCAAGGTTGAACTGCGCCGCGACCTGCTCGCTTTCGGTGATCGGCGGCATCGCGACGTTGCGGGGGATACCGGCAAGCTCGGATACCGGCACGAAGCGATACCCCTTGGCGCGGAGCTGGTCGATGATCGTCGGCAAGGCCGCGACGGTCTGCGACCGGTCGCCACCGGCATCGTGGAGCAGCACGATGTTGCGGCTGCACTGCGGCTCGCCGTTCCCCGTGCAGCGCCCGTCGGGGTCGGTCACCTGGTCGATCGTATTGTCGATGATCGCCTGCGTTCCCGGGCGCTTCCAGTCGCCCGGATCGACGTGGAGGCCGACCGAGATATAGCCGCGGTTCTGCGCCTGGAGCGCCGGGTCGATTTCGTCCGCGGTGGTCGGCTCTGCGTCGCCGAAATAGGGCGCGCGGAACAGCCGTAGCGAATGGCCGGTGAACGCCTGGAACAGCCGCTGCGTGGTGTTGAGCTGGAAGCTCGTCTCGGTTGCCGACGCGCCCGCCATGTTGGGGTGGGTATAGGTGTGGCTGCCGATCTCATGCCCTTCGCGCAACATCCGCTCGAGCAGGCGCCGCTGCGTCAGCGCATTCTCGCCGATCACGAAGAAGGTGCCGGGGACGTGCTTCTCCTTCAGGATGTCGAGCACGCGTGGCGTCCAGGTCGGGTCGGGGCCGTCGTCGAAGGTCAGCGCGATCAGACCCGGGCGATAGCCGGTCCGCGCAACGATATAGGGCGACGGGAGCTGGACGAAATGGACGTCGCCGATCCCGCCGCGCGGATTGGCGATCGCCTGGCGGCTTCCGGTCACGGGGACCCCCGCGATCTTGAGGATCTCGCCGCTGCCCTCGATGTCGACATCGGTTCCCGCCGGAATCGTGTTGATGGCGGACGGCGCGGGCAAGGTGCGATGCGATCGTCCGAAGATCGACCAGAGGCTCGGGTCCTCCGCGCCGAGCCGCCAGACCGCGACTCCGTTGAGCCCGACCCGGTTGAGGAACCGCATTTCGTTATACGCGGATGCCGCATCGAGCAGCCAGACGACGTGGCGGCTCTTGCCCTCCATATAGGCAAAGCTGGTGTTGCCGCTCGCCTTGTCGAACACCGGCATCGCGCTCGATTCGCGCGCGTTCTGCCACGCCTCGTCGATCGAGAGCGGTTCGCCGCCGCCGTCGTGCCAGTCGTAGCCATAGCTGCCGATCGCGACGACGATCTTGTTGCGCGGCACGCCCTTCACCGCGCGCGCGACCGATTGCTCGAACCAGCCCTGCGATGCGATCGGCCCCGAAGCGCCGCCCGTCTCGTGCTCGTCGTACGCCATCAGGAAGACGCGATCGACGATCGCGGTGTAGGCGGCGATGTTCCACCCGCCCTCGCCTTCCGCCGCGCCGATCGGCACCGCGATCGCGATCACCCAATTGTGTTTGGTGAAACGCGCCTTGGCTTCGCGCAGGAAGGTGCGGAAATCGGCTTGGCCACGGGGGCTCAGCTCCTCGAAATCGAAGAACGCGCCGCCCGCTCGGTTCTGCACCAGCCACGGTTCGAGCCGGTCTAGAAACGCCTTGCGCTGCGCGGGCGCGCGCAACAGCGCTTCCATTCCCCTCGCGTCCCAGTCGCCGTTCTTGGCGTTCTGGATCATCGGGAGCAGCAGCGGGCGATGCGTCGAGCGGTTGAGGATCTCGCGCCCCGCGGTGTCGCGGAAGACGGTGATCTGGTGGTTCGCGCCGGTCACCGATACCCAGCCCGGGATCAGCCAGTCGAGTTCGTTGATATGCCGCCGCAGCGACGCGACGCTCGATTCGTCCCACGGGACGTGGAACGCGATCGCAAGCGGCTGGTCGACCGCCGCGCCGACGCCGCGCGGCGGGGCCGCGCCCATCAGCCGTGCATAATCGACGATCTGCCGCCGGGCGCGCCGCAGCAGCGGGTCGTGCGGCGGGGGCAGCTTGGTATAGGCGGCATGCTCCGCCTCGACCGGGAGCAGCGGCGGTGCGGGGACCGCGCCGATCGATACGCCGAGCGCCGCGATCGACAGCAGCATGAGCAGCACGAACGCCGCCACCGCCATCGCGAACCGCCGACGCCTGCGCCCCGAGGCATCATAAAAAATAGGCGCACGACTCATCGGCGAGACATCCCCAGTAATGATCCAGCGGCCTAGCAGCTGGCCTTTAACAATCCGACACAATCGCATCGGTTCTTTCGCATGGCGATAGCGCGACGCCAAGATGACATTGAATTCATTCGGGTCGGACCGGATCGCCCGGCTTCGCCGCTTGGCCCCCTCCTCGCATCCGGCTACGCTTGCCGGACGGGAGAACGAACGGCATGCGACACATCGCGATCATCGGTTCGGGACCGGCGGGCTATTATACCGCGGAGGCGTGCCAGAAGGCGTTCGGCGCGGAATGTCGGGTCGATATCATCGACCGGCTTCCCGTTCCCTATGGCCTCATCCGCACCGGCGTCGCGCCGGACCATCAATCGATCAAGGGCGTCGCGCGGCGCTACGAGGCGGTCGCGCTGAGCGAGACGGTGCGCTTCGTCGGCAACGTCTCGGTCGGCGACGACGTGTCGATCCTCGAGCTGCAGGAACTGTACGACGCGGTCGTCCTCGCGACCGGCGCACCGTCGGACAAGCCACTGGGCGTGCCGGGGGACGATCTGCCGGGCGTGATCGGCTCGGCGGCGTTCGTCGGCTGGTATAACGGGCATCCCGATTTCGCGGACCTCGACCCGCCGGTCCACGGGCGCGACGCGGTGGTGGTCGGCGCGGGCAATGTCGCGCTCGATGTCGCGCGGATCCTCGCCAAGACCGAGGCCGAGTTCGGCGGGTCGGACATCGTCGGCCATGCGCTCGACCGGCTGCGGGGCGCGGAACATGCCACCGTCACGCTGCTCGCGCGCCGCGGGCCGCACCAGATCGCGATGACCCCGAAGGAACTGGGCGAGCTCGCGCACCTGACCCGCGCGGTCCCGCTCGTCGACCCGGCCGACCTGCCCCCGGTCGAGACCGATGCCGCACTCGAACCGGGCCTGCGCAAGGCGGTGGCGCATCTGCGCGGCTTCGCGCAGCCGCAGGATGACAAGACGGTACGGATCGTGTTCGATTTCTTCGCCCGCCCCCTGCAAATCGAGGGCGACACCCACGCGGAGCGCGTGATCGTCGCGCGGACGCGGCTCGACGAAACCGGGCGCGTCGTCGACACCGGCGAGGAATATGCCGTCCCCGCCACGCTGGTCGTCAGCTGCATCGGCTATCGCACCCCGCCGATCGCGGGGGTGCCGTACGACGACGCGCTCGGACGCTTCGCCAATGTCGATGGCCGGATCGCACCGGGGCTCTACGCGGTCGGCTGGGCACGGCGCGGACCGACGGGGACGATCGGCACCAACCGCCCCGACGGCTTCGCCATCGCCGAACGGATCGCAGCGGACGTTTCCTGCGGCAGCGGCAAGCCCGGGCGCGCCGCGCTCGATACGTTGCTCGGCGAACGCGGGGTGGAGATCGTCACCTTCCGCGACTGGCAGAAGATCGAGGCTGCCGAAATCACCCGCGCACGCGCCGGGGCACCGCGCGAGAAGTTCGCGACGATCGCGGAAATGCTCGCGGCGCGGCGCTGAGCGAAGTTTTCGCTTGATCGCAGCCCCCCGCCCGGCTAACCGCTCGCCCCTGCAATGTGTCGGGGCGTGGCGCAGTCTGGTAGCGCACTGGTCTCGGGGTCCAGGGGTCGTAGGTTCGAATCCTATCGCCCCGACCATTGCAGCGATAGCTTCGCCCGAGCGGCTCGAGGCGTGTTCCCCGAATATCTTCCCTCTCTTTTACCCTTCCCCGGCGAAGGCCGGGGCCCAGTAGCGAGAGTTTCGCAAATTGACGCTGCGCTACCTTACCTCGACCTTCACTACTGGGCCCCGGCCTTCGCCGGGGAAGCACCAGCGTTTAGGGGCCGCGCCTCAGCCCTTGTGCTTCGCGCGCCAGTCGCGCACCGCCTGCAGCGTCCCCTCGACATGGCCGACCGGATTGTTCTGCGTCAGCTCGTAAATCACCTCGCCGCCCGGCGCGATGACGTAGGAGGTGCGGCTCGTGATCTTCGAACCCGCCGCGTAGGACACGTCGTAGTTGCTGATCATCGGCGGCGTCGCGGCGGCGACCGGGAAGGCGCTGCGGCATTCTTCCTTGGAGAAGGCATCGATCTTGTCGATCCCGCCCGCGGTCAGCCCGACCAGCGTCGCACCCGCCTTCTTGAAGTCGGCCGCGGCCTCGGCGAACTTGTGCGCCTCGATCGTGCAGCCCGCGGTGAAGGCGGCGGGGAAGAAGTAGACGACGACCGGCCCCTTCTTGAGCGCCGAGGCAAGCGAGAAGGTGAACGGCTTGCCGCCGAGCGCGCCCTGCGTGGTGAAGTCTGGTGCCTTCGCCCCGACCTTGAGCGCGGCATTGGCGGGCATGGCGAAGGCGACGGTCGCCGCCAGCGCGAGGGCGGCAGCGGCATACGGACGGGCGAGCTTCATGCAAATTCTCCTGACGATCCTTGCCCAAGCCTAGCCCGCCCCCTTTTGTTCCGCCAGCGCCATATCGCCCCCGCCATATCGCTCTCCCCCTATCGCTTATGTTGCGTTGGCCCGCGTGCATGCTATCGCCGGAAGCATGACCACCCCGCTCGACCGCATCCGCAACTTTTCGATCATCGCGCATATCGACCACGGCAAGTCGACGCTCGCCGACCGCCTGATCCAGCAGACCGGCGGGCTGACCGCGCGCGAAATGTCCGAGCAGGTGCTCGACAACATGGACATCGAGAAGGAGCGCGGGATCACGATCAAGGCGCAGACCGTGCGCCTCGCCTATCACGCCAAGGACGGTCTCGATTACGTCCTCAACCTGATGGACACGCCGGGGCATGTCGACTTCGCCTATGAGGTGAGCCGCAGCCTCGCCGCGTGCGAGGGCGCGCTGCTCGTGGTCGACGCGGCGCAGGGCGTCGAGGCGCAGACCTTGGCCAACGTCTACCAGTCGATCGAGCATGACCACGAGATCGTGCCCGTCATCAACAAGATCGATCTGCCCGCCGCCGAACCCGAAAAGGTCCGCAAGGAAATCGAGGACGTGATCGGCATCGACGCATCCGGCGCGGTGCTCGCGTCGGCGAAGGCGGGAATCGGCATCGAGGATATTCTCGAGGCGATCGTCACGAAGATCCCGCCGCCCAAGGGCGATCCCGAGGCACCGCTCAAGGCGATGCTGGTCGACAGCTGGTACGATCCGTATCTCGGCGTCGTCATCCTCGTCCGCGTGATCGACGGCGTCCTGAAGAAGGGCCAGCAGATCAAGTTCATGCAGACCGGCACGATGCATCTGGTCGACCGGGTCGGGTGTTTCCGCCCCAAGATCGAGCAGTTGACCGAACTCGGCACGGGCGAGATGGGCTTCATCACCGCGCAGATCAAAGAGGTCGCACAGACTCGCGTCGGCGACACGATCACCGATGCGAAGCGGCCCGCTCTGGAAGCGCTGCCGGGCTTCAAGGAAGTCCAGCCGGTGGTGTTCTGCGGGATGTTCCCGGTCGACGCCGCCGAGTTCGAGAAGCTGCGCGAGTCGATCTCCAAGCTGCGGCTGAACGATGCGAGTTTCTCGTTCGAGATGGAGACGTCGGCGGCGCTGGGCTTCGGCTTCCGTTGCGGGTTCCTGGGGCTGCTGCATCTGGAGATCATCCAGGAGCGCCTGACGCGCGAATACGACCTCGACCTGATCACGACTGCGCCGTCGGTGGTGTACGAGATCGAGCTGACGCACCCCGATCCCGCGGGCACGACGCAAATCGAGTTGCACAACCCCGCCGACATGCCCGAGCCCAACAAGATCGCGACGATCAGCGAGCCGTGGATCGAGGCGACGATCTACGTGCCCGACGAATATCTCGGCAGCGTGCTCAAGCTGTGCCAGGATCGCCGCGGCATCCAGAAGAACCTGACCTATGTCGGCGGCCGCGCGCAGGCGACCTATGAGTTGCCGCTCAACGAAGTGGTGTTCGATTTCTACGATCGGCTGAAGTCGATGTCGAAGGGCTATGCCAGCTTCGATTATCATCAGATCGGCTATCGCGAGGGTGATCTCGTGAAGATGGGGATCCTCGTCAACGAGGAGCCCGTCGATGCGCTGAGCATGATCGTCCACCGCGGCACCGCCGAGGTGCGCGGACGCGGGATGGTCGAGCGGTTGAAGGACCTGATCCCGCGGCATCTGTTCAAGATCCCGATCCAGGCCGCGATCGGCGGCAAGGTCATCGCGCGCGAGACGATCAGCGCGATGCGCAAGGACGTGACCGCGAAGTGCTACGGCGGCGATGCGACCCGCAAGAAGAAGCTTCTGGAAAAGCAGAAGAAGGGCAAAGCGAAGATGCGCGAGTATGGCTCGGTCAGCATCCCGCAGGAGGCGTTCATCGCCGCGTTGCGGATGGGCGACGACGGCTAACGCTTCGGGGTCGGGTTGCCCGCTCCCATGCTAACCGTCATTCGCACGTCCCAAAAACTGCCGTCATGCTGAACTTGTTTCAGCATCGACTGCGCAATGGGCAGAGTCCGGACGCGCGGAGACCTGGATCCTGAAACACGTTCAGGATGACGGACGGTTTTGCAAAACTCTCGCCTTCGCGGGAAGGACGACGTTGGGAAGCCCGTCCAAACGCCAAAAACCCCGACCGAGGCCGGGGTTCTGGTATCACCAGCAATGTGCCGAAGCGCTCAGTTACCCTGAGGAATCGCCCCACCCGGGGCCCCACCCGGAACACCCGCAGGCGCACCCGGCATCGCGCCCGGCGGCATGCCGCCCGGAGCACCACCGCCCTGCTGCATCATTTGCTGCTGCATCTGCTGCTGCTGTTGAAGCTGCTGGACCGCGGCCTTGGAAAGGAAATCGAGCATCTCGATGTCGAACACCAGCGTCGAATGCGCGGGCATCCCCGGACGCGCGGTGTCGCCGTACGCGAGGCTCGGCTTGATCCACACGCGGTATTTGCCGCCCTTGGGGATCAGAGACAGCGCCTCCTCGAACCCGGGAACGACGGCGTGCTCGCCGAGCGGCACCGGGAACGGGCGCTGGCTCTTGTCGAACACGGTCCCGTCGACGAACTTGCCCTCGTAATTGACGAGCGCGACGTCCTGGTCGGTCGGCGGGGCACCGGTGCCCGGCGTGAGCACCTGATATTGCAGGCCCGACGGAGTCTGCTTGACGCCCTTGTTGCGCGCGTTGTGCGCAAGGAAGGTCGCCGCCGGATCGACCGGGGTCTGCACCGCAAGCGCGGCGGCACCGACCGCGGCCACCGCGATGCCGGCCCACAGATACACCAAGACACGCCGCTTGACGGGCTTCAGCGGAACAGCGGTGATCGACATGGGCGCTCCCAGATGGGCGGTCGGGTCAGGGAAGGTAGAGCCTGGCGGGCCAGAAGCGGCCCGCCCGGGACACGGGTCTTACCGTGCGCCGTCACGCTCCATGCGCTTGCGCTCGAGCTTGCGGGCGCGACGAACGGCCGCAGCACGCTCGCGCGCGCGCTTTTCGCTCGGCTTCTCGTAATGACGGCGCAACTTCATTTCGCGATACACGCCTTCGCGCTGCAGCTTCTTCTTGAGCGCGCGCAGCGCCTGGTCGACATTGTTGTCGCGAACGATGATTTGCATAAACCCGAACAGCTCCGAATCGATAGAAAAGCGCCGCCGCGGACATCAGGTCCGCGTCGCAAGGCGTGCGCCCTACACGGCTGGGTTGTAAGTTTCAACCCGTGGCGCAGCTTTTACGTGACTTGCCGGCCCTGCGCTCGCTAAGCGAACACCATGACCGGAACACCCCTTACGCTATATAACAGCCTGACGCGGACGCCAGAGCCGTTCGTGCCGATCGACCCGCGCGTAGTGCGAATCTACACCTGCGGCCCGACCGTCTATAACTATCAGCACATCGGCAACATGCGCGCGTTCCTGTTCGCGGACACGCTGGGGCGGGTGATTCGGTGGAAGGGCTGGCCGACCAAGCACGTCATCAACATCACCGACGTCGGCCACCTGACCAGCGACGCGGATGCGGGCGACGACAAGATGGAAAAGGCCGCCGCCGCGCAGGCCAAGTCGATCTGGGAGATCGCCGCGCATTATACGGCGGCGTTCAAGGACGACGTGGCACGGCTCAACATCGAGCCGCCCGCCGAGTGGACCGTCGCGACCGATCACATCCCGCAGATGATCGACTTCGCCAAGACGATCGAAAAGGACTGCTATCTTATCGAAGGCGGCCTCTATTTCGACACCAGCAAGGTGCCGCATTATGGGGCGCTCGCGCGAGCGACAACGGATCTGGACGAGAGCCGGGGCGAAAGCCGGATCGACCCGGTATCGGGCAAGCGCAACGCCGCCGATTTCGCGATCTGGCGGCGCTCGCCACCGGGCGAGCAACGCCAGATGGAATGGGATTCGCCGTGGGGCAAGGGCGCGCCGGGCTGGCACCTCGAATGCTCGGTGATGAGCCTCCAGCATCTCGGACACCCGTTCGACATTCACACCGGCGGGATCGACCACCGCGAGATCCACCATCCGAACGAGATCGCGCAGAACCAGGCGTTCTGTTCGTGCGAGGATACCGGCGCGCGGATCTGGATGCACAACAATTTCCTGGTCGACCGCGGCGGCAAGATGTCCAAGTCGACCGGCGCGTTCCTCCGAATGCAGACGCTGGTGGATGCGGGCTTCCACCCGCTCGCCTACCGGCTGATGTGCCTGCAGGCGCACTATCGTAGCGAACTCGAGTTCACCTGGGAGAACCTCGCCGCCGCCTTCACGCGGCTGAAGCGGCTGGTGATCGCGCTCGACGCCCTGCGCGCCCGCGACGACGGGACGCTCAAGGGCGATGCCGAGCCCTATCTCGCGCGGCTCGAGGAAGCGGTGGCGGACGATCTCAACACGCCGCGCGCACTGACCGTGCTCGACGAGCTGATCGCGGACAAGAAGCTGTCTCCGACGGTGCGGATCGGCGCGATCGGGGATTTCGATGCGGTGCTGGGGCTGCGACTGGCGACGCTGACGCGGGGCGATATGCGGTTGCGGCCGGTGGATGCGACGATCGACGCGGCGACGATCGAGACGCGGATCGCGGAACGCAAGCAGGCGCGGATCGACAAGGATTTCGCTGCATCGGACGCGATCCGCGATTCGCTCGCCGCGGCGGGGGTCGAGGTGATGGACGGCGATGCGCTGGGCTGGGACTGGAAACTCGGAGCTTATTAGGGCGCCGGCTGGGGAGCGTCGTCTCCGCTAGCGTGCCACCGTAGTGAGCAAGCCGCCGCCCCAACCTCCGTCATTCCCGCAAAACGAAATCTCTGCATAATTGCAAACGGACGTTTGGTCGTCATTCCTCGTTCAAAAGCTTCCGTCATGCTGAACTTGTTTCAGCATCCACCGCGCAACAGGCATCGTCTGGAATCGCGGAGGGCTGGATCCTGAAACAAGTTCAGGATGACGGACCTTTTTTCGAGGCCTCGCCTCCGCACGGCTGACGTCCGTTTTGGCAACGGTTGTGTCTCCCCTGCTTCCTTGTCCTCCCCCACCAGAAACGAAGAGAGAACACCCCCTTCCCTTCGGCCCCGCTCGCGCTAAGCTGCCCCCCGGACACTACCGGGGGGACGTGACGATGCAGGGCAAGGTCTTGGGGTTCGACACCAATAGCGCCGAGGGCATGATCAGCGCCGAGGACGGACGCCGCTACGCCTTCACGCCCGCCGACTGGCGCCACCGCAGCCCCCCGCAGAGCGGCCAGCGCGTCGATTTCGAGGCGCAGGATGGCCGCGCGACCGGCATCTATGTCACGGGCGGCGGCGCGATGACCGCCGACAAGAACCGCTTCGTCGCCGCGCTGCTCGCCTTCTTCCTCGGCACGCTCGGGCTCCACAAATTCTATCTCGGGCAGGTCAGGGCCGGGATCATCATGCTGTGCGTCGCGGTATTCGGGTCGATCCTGTTCGGCGTGCCGACCGCGATCATCGCGGTGATCGCGCTGATCGAATGCATCATCTATCTCGCCACGCCCGACGAGGCGTTCGAGCGCAAATATGTCGAGGGCCATACCGCCTGGTTTTGATCGTTCCGAAAGGTCGTTGATGAAAGTCGTCCTGCCCGCGCTTGCCCGCCAGTTACTTGAACCGCGGCTTCCCGCCGGACTCGACATCAGCTGGGTCGCGACACGGGCGGAGGCGACTGCGGCGATGGTCGACGCCGACATCGGCTGGGTCGATCTGTACCCGCACGGGCTGACTCAGGAAGCGGTTGCCGCCGCGAAACGGTTGCGCTGGCTGTTCACCGCGATCGCCGGAATCGAATCGCTCGATCTCGTGGCGCTGCGCGACGCGGGGACGATCGTCACCAACGGCGCCGGGATCAACGCGATCGCCGTCGCCGAATATGCGGTGATGGGCGTGCTGGTCGCCGCCAAGCGGTACGACGACGTTGTGCGGATCGCCGACCGGCGCGAATGGCCCGATTCGGCCCCCGGACGGCAGGAACTGTTCGAAACCCGCGCGCTCGTCGTCGGCTATGGGGCGATCGGGCGGCTGATCGGCGACCGGCTCGCCGCGTTCGGGGTTGCGGTGACCGGCGTCACGCGCTCGGGCCGCGACGGAACGCTGACGCCGGATGCGTGGAAACCGCGACTCGCTGAATATGACTGGGTGATCCTCGCCGCGCCTTCGACCGGAGACACAAAGGCGGCGATCGGAGCTCCCGAACTGGCGGCGATGAAGGCGAGCGCATGGCTCGTCAACATCGCGCGCGGCGACATGGTCGATCAGGATGCCTTGATTGCCGCGCTCGATGGCAAGAGGATCGCGGGCGCGTTCCTCGATACGGTCGACCCCGAACCGCTCCCGCCGGAGCATCCGTTGTGGACCACCCCGAACGTGATCCACTCGATGCACCTCGCGGGACGCAGCCAGACCAAGATGTTCGTTCGCGCGGCCGAGCTGTTCCTGCGCAACCTCGCCAAATTCCAGGCGGGGGAGATGATGGAGAATGTCGTCGATCTCGACGCGGGCTATTGAGGCGCGGGAACAGGGCGCCGCCCCGGATATAGGCCAGAAGGGACTGGCAGGCGAAGATATCCGTCCATCCAGCACGACCGCGCGCTACCCGGCCCTAGCGACGCCTCCGCCGCAAGACGAAAAACCGCGATGGCCGGTCGCCGCAGCCCCCGCCTTCCCGCGATCCCGCTTTAGTTTGCGCCCTTGAGCGACTTGTCCAACATCATGAGTTCGATCGGGGTAAGGCCCGCCCGCGGATCGTCGTTCAGGCGTCTGGGAGCCTGGAAAGTCCGCCGGAATGAACCCGAGCCTAATGTTTTACGCACCATTTTTTGTGCTTCCTGAAGAGCATGTTAACCAGTCGGGCATCGAAACGACGCACGCCGTCGCTGGTTCCCACGAAGCGACATTCGGCGGCTGGCGGCGTGTGTCAGAACGGTACGGGCGGTGCCCTGTCGTACGGTTCCGGCGGACCCGACACAGGCAAGACGCATCTGCACCCAAATGCCGGCTATCAGAACGATGCGAAACCTCGCCTCATGGCAGGGACGGCACCTCATCGACGAAACGACGATATCCCGCCTTTCGGCGCTCGCGGTCGTCCCAGGTCCGGCCCCGTACGCTCAGCGTGTCGGTGCCGGATCGAAGAAGAACCAGTGCTCGTGAATCTTGCCGTCAAGGATGCGCACGGTATCCGCGCCGCTCATGGTGACCTGTCCCGGAGGTCCGCCTTTCCAGCGGGTCACGGCAACACCGTGATGGCCGAGCGTAGGGCCGGTGACCTCGAACCGGAAACCCGGCGGCATGTCTGCAAGGACATCGGCGACGGTGTCCGAAATGGCGGCATGTCCCGTGATCGACCGTTCGGGTTCGTAGATGCGCGCCTCGGGGTGATAGAGCGTCGCTATCGCAGCGATCCGCTTTTCACCGTCATGCTCGTTCCAGACCCGTTCGATGCTGGCTTCGAGCAGTCCCGTTGCGATCTCTTCGGTCATATCGGTTTCCCGTAGCTGTTTGTCCGCGCTGCCCTGCGGTGCCGACGATGAAGCTCAGACATGACATGGTATCAAATGATCGCCAGCAATAACAAACACCGCCCGACCAGTCCCGGACAAGGGGAGTGTCCGCCAATTACCCAGCAAGGGAAAATCGGAGTTGCGCCTTTTACCCAACCTGGGTAATGCACTGCGCATGACGACGATGGCCGGCCTTAAGATCAAACGCTTCCGTGAAGAACGCGGGCTCACCCGCGCCGCCTTCGGGGCGTGGTATGGCGCGCCGGGGTCGACCGTCCAGGGCTGGGAAGAGGATGGCAAGCGCGCCAGCGGCCCGGTGGTCAACCAGATCGCCGCCAACGCCATCGCGGCACACGCCGACTGGTATGTACAGATTCGCATGGAGAATGACATGAGCAGCTGGGCCCCCGATAGCTGGACCCGCGCCGAGGCGCGGCAAATGCCAACCTATGAGGATCCCGCCGCGCTCGACGCCGCGACCGCGCAGCTCAGCACGTTCCCGCCGCTCGTCTTCGCGGGCGAGGCGCGCAACCTGACCGCCGATCTCGCGCGCGTCGCCGAGGGCAAGGCGTTCCTCCTCCAGGGCGGCGATTGCGCCGAGAGCTTCGCCGAGCATAGCGCGAACAACATCCGCGACACGTTCCGCGTGATCCTGCAGATGGCGGTCGTGCTCACCTTCGCGTCGAAGCTGCCGACGGTAAAGCTCGGCCGCATGGCGGGGCAGTTCGCCAAACCGCGTTCGGCCGACACCGAGACGATCGGCGACGTCACCCTGCCCGCCTACCGCGGCGACATCGTCAACGACATCGCCTTCACCCCGGACGCCCGCGCGAACGATCCGCAGCGGATGATTCGCGCGTACAGCCAGTCGGCGGCGACGCTCAACCTGCTGCGCGCGTTCGCAGGCGGCGGCTATGCGAACCTGCACCAGGTCCATCGCTGGACGCACGATTATATGGGCCGCAGCCCGTGGGCGAAGAAGTTCGCCGACGTCGCCGACCGGATCGGCGAGGCGCTCGACTTCATGGAAGCGTGCGGGATCAGCCCCGAGACGGTGCCGCAGCTCGCGCAGACGAGCTTCTACACCAGCCATGAGGCGCTGCTGCTCCGCTACGAACAGGCCCTGACCCGGCAGGATTCGCTGACCGGCGACTGGTATGACACGAGCGCGCATTTCCTGTGGATCGGTGATCGCACGCGCTTCGAGGGTAGCGCGCATGTCGAATATCTCCGCGGGATCGGCAATCCGATCGGGATGAAGTGCGGCCCGAGCCTCGAGCCAGACGCGCTGCTGCGCTTGCTCGACACGCTCAACCCGTCGCGGATCCCGGGGCGGATGACGCTCATCACCCGCTATGGCCACGACAAGATCGAGGCGGGCCTCCCCAAGCTGGTGCGCGCGGTGCTGCGCGAGGGGCATCCGGTGGTGTGGAGCTGCGATCCGATGCACGGCAATACCGTGAAGGCAGCGACGGGGTACAAGACCCGGCCGTTCGATCGGATCCTGGCAGAAGTACGCGGGTTCTTCGCGGTGCATCGCGCCGAAGGGTCGATCGCGGGCGGAATCCACGCCGAGATGACCGGGCAGAACGTCACGGAGTGCACCGGCGGTGCGGTCGACGTGACGGAACAGTCGCTGGCGGATCGCTACCACACGCATTGCGACCCGCGGCTCAACGCCGGTCAAAGTCTGGAGCTTGCGTTCCTGCTGGCGGAAATGCTGAACGTCGAGATGGCGGAACGGCGGCGGGCGGCGGCCTGAGCCGCCCCCCGCCCCCCGTCGAACTATACCGCCGAGCGGCCCTGCAGCAGGCGCACAACCACGACGATCGCGGCGATCACGAGCAAGAGGTGGATCAAACCACCGCCGATGTGAACAGCAAAACCAAGTGCCCAGAGCACCAGCAGAATGACTACGATCGTCCAGAGCATGAAACTTCCCTTCTGAAAACCCGGCCCCTCGCCGGAACGGACGACAGTTCGTCCGACACCGAAACAAACGTGGCAATACGGTTCGAGTTCCGGCCACCAGACAGCACGGCACAACGGGTTGACGCGGCGGCCCGGGCTGCGTAAGGACGCCGCTTCGCTAACGGCCCCTTCGTCTAGCGGTTAGGACGACGCCCTCTCACGGCGTAAGCACGAGTTCGATTCTCGTAGGGGTCACCAGCTTCCGGCCTAGGACCGGAAAGCCAACATCAATCATCGCATTGGCTCTCCGCGGTATATCGGGGCGTGACCTGGTCCGCTTGAACCGGCTACCGCGTGTCGGACAACAGCCTCAGCATGCCCCCCATTGGTTGCGGCGAAAGTTCCCTCTTTCAGCACCCCGTCCTCGATCGCCGCCCTGCGTCAAGCGGCGACACCCTTCGTTCCTTCGGTTTGCGTATCGCGTTTTTTCCCAAGATGATGACGCGCTTGGGTAACGGCCGATCAACCGCGAACCTGTCCTTTCGAACGTTGACGATCCTGGCCTTCGGCACCCCCCGGCTTGAGCGCGGATGGGATTGCTTTCGCACCGGCAGGCTCGCCGTCGCGAAAGGCACGCGTGCGTCGAACCTCCGCCGGATCCGACGCGATGGTGTTGGGCGTGGAGGTGGGGGAATGGGCTCCGCCAACAAAGGGTAGCGCCTGCAATCGCGTATCAGCTTTGGCTCGTCCGGTGAGAGGCGTCGGTTCATCCGTCTTCGGGAGGATCGTCCTCCAAGGGGCCGACAATCTTGAGCATGACTTCGGCGGCGGCGCACAGGCTTGCGCGCTCGGCCTCGTTCAGCCGCTCGGCCATCATGGTGCCGAGCCATTCGCCGCGCTGGGTCATCGCCGAACGCAGCGCGTTGCGTCCCCGGATGGTCAGCGTGATGACGTAGCGTCTCCGGTCTTCAGGATCGATCGCCCGCTCGATCAGCCCGCCGGTCTCTAGTCGCACCAGAAGCCGACTGAGCGATTGCGGTTGCAGCCCCTCGGCTCGGGCGAGCGCCACCGCACTCAGCGGTCCCTTGCGATAGAGCGTCGCCACCAGCGCAAGCGCGCCGCCCGTCAGCTCGGCGGCCCGCGCAGATCCGCGCATGCTCCTCGCAAGACGCAGCACCGCCCGCACGATCCGCGCCTCGTCGCTCTCCCGATCGTCCACACTCGACATAATGGTACGCATAGCGTATCATTATTTAGTCGACAACAAGGAGCGTGTGCGTGCCGGATCTTCCGAGACCCATCGCCATCCTGCCGTGCACCGGCTTGAAGGCCGCAGAGCAAGGGTGGAACCGGCGCGGCTTCCGCCGCCCCCGCGATCAGGCCTTCGATGAATATTGCATGCTCACCGACCAAGCGGGCGCCGAAGTGCACCGTGCCAGGACGGCGCCCGACTGGCTGGTTCCCGGCCGCCTGATCGACCCGGCGACTGATGGAACCCGATCGATCGAGGACGCACGGGGAATCGACTGAGTGGCCGGCAAGGACGGTCGCCTGCTGGACAACGCCGTCGGCGCTTTCCCCCGCATCGGCACGGCTGGTGCAGCGGGAAACAGATCGTGACATGGCTCCACGTCTCCCGACTCTGGCGCGATGTCGTGGCGATTGATCGGGGGGAACCCGTGAGCGTCCGCAGCCTCGCGATCGCGGCGCTCGGCATGGGCACCCCCGTTGCCGTCGGTCTGATGCTCGGACACGCGGAGGCAGGCTTCACGATCGGCCTCGGTGCCATCCTGCTTGCCGGAGCACCGACGGGTGTCCGCGGCAGCGCGACCACGTCACCCCCCGGCCTGAGCCACACCCTCGCGCCCGCGCTGACAGCCGTTGCGGCTGCGACCGCAGTCGCAGGGTGGCCCTGGTCCGACCTCGCGGTAATCGCACTCGCCGCGGCGGCGGGCTTGCTGTCAGGCTATAGTCGGCCGGTCGCAGGGGATGCCATTCGGTTCACCATCTATCTCGTGCTGAGCGTCGGTTTTCTCGACGGTGCAGCAGCGCATCGTGGCGCTGCAGCCCTGATCTTCGGATCGGGCGCGTTGTGGAACATCGCCCTGCGCGGCATCCTCGCCGGTGGCCGCAGGCGTCAGGAAGGCCCTGTGCCTGAGACGCGGCGAGGGCCCACCGATGCGCAGCGTCGCGCCGCCTTTCGCCGCACGCTGCACACGCTCGAGGGATGGCAATACCCGCTTCGGCTTGCGCTCGGTCTCGGCATCGCCAGCGTTTTGCGCCATCTATGGCCGACCCATCATTTCTACTGGATCCTCCTCACGGTCGCGCTGCTGACCCAGCGTCGCATCGAACATGTTCCGGTGAAAATCATGCAGCGGTTGGCGGGCACCCTGGGCGGCGTTCTGCTGACGGGAACGATCCTGGTCTGCTTCTCGGCGCCGATTGCCCGCGGCATCGTCGCGTGCCTGCTCGCGACGGTCGTGCCATTGGCACGCGCACGGAGTTACCTGCTTTATGCCACCGTCAGCACGCCACTGATCCTGCTGGTGCTCGATATCGGCAGGTCGGTCGCCCCAAGCCTGCTCCTGGACCGGGTCGTCGCAACCTTGGCGGGGGGCCTTACGGTGATGGCGCTCAACGGGCTCGTCGATCGTCGTCCAAGCAACGGCGGCTAGAGACGGGCGACGGGTCAATGTGCCGGCGCGACGAGAGCCTGGCCGACCCGGTGGCATCGCCGCTTTGACCGAAGGTCCGGCGCGGGGCCGCGTAGCGCCGCCCTGTCGCACGTTCGGCAGACCCTGCGGCTCACAGTAAGCCACTTCCGCGCATCACCTGTCCTCACGCCGCCGGACCGTTCGCCGCAGGTACAGCCGCCGCGTTCGGCGATGAGATTCACGGTGCCGGGTGCCACCCATGCGACGTCAGGCGCGTCGCGTGCCCCGCCATCCCGCTCTTGCCCAGCCGGTTGATCCTATCGCGGCGGTTTCCGGCCACTCGCTGGGCCGCGTGCCGCGCCCGACTTTACGCGCCATCAGGAGTGACATCATGAACTATGCCCCCGAAATTGATCTTTCCATCCATCACCCGCCCCATGGCGGTTCCGATCGCTTCGCGCTGGCCGCCACGCGGCTGCTGCGGTTCATCGCCGACACCTTCTTTGCCAAACGCTATGGCCATCGCGCCATCGTGCTGGAAACGGTGGCGGCGGTGCCGGGCATGGTCGGCGCCACGCTGACCCATTTGCGCTGCCTGCGGCAGATGAAGCCCGATCGTGGCTGGATCCGCATCCTTATGGAAGAGGCCGAGAACGAGCGCATGCACCTGATGACCTTCCTGGAGGTGTGCAAGCCGACGCTGTTCGAGCGGCTCGTCGTGCTGGTCGTGCAGTGGCTCTTCTATCTCGGCTTCTTCGCCCTCTACCTGCTTTCCCCGAAAACCGCGCATCGGCTGGTCGGCTATTTCGAGGAAGAAGCGGTGATCAGCTACACCCATTATCTTGCGGAAATCGATGCGGGGCGCAGCGCCAACGTCCCCGCCCCGGCGATCGCACGCCGTTATTGGGGCCTGTCCGACAATGCCACACTGCGCGACGTCATCCTGGTGGTTCGCGCCGACGAAGCGCATCATCGCGACGTCAACCACAGCTTCGCAGCCGATCTTGGGGGCAAGTCGCCCAGCGCGATCGCGCCCTATCCGTGGCACGCCCCGGAGCTGGACGGCCCCGCGGGCTAGGAGCCTGCACTTTCGGCCACCCCGACACCGCAGCTCCTCAACGCAGGCCCCTTCGCAAGCGCCGAAACCGGCGCTGCGGGGGGCCGCACTTGGCTGTCCGGCACCACGCACGTAGCCGGCAGTCCACCCGCATTCCCGGTGCGTACGCCCATCGTCCCAAGCGCGCCGGCGTCCGCGCGAGCCCGGGCGCGATGCCAAGACCGTCATCGAACAGCGACCCGGCGGGCTGGACGATGACCGCCCGGCACGCCGGTATCGCCCAAGCGGCGATCGCCGACCCGAGAGGCATTCGTGCGGGCCGGCGAGGCCAGATCACGCCATCAGGGGGCTGCGACACGTCGCCCCCTGATGGCCTGATAGAAAAGACATGGTCCCGAACGCGAAGGGTGAGCGTCGATGCGGCGTCGGCACCCTTCCGGCCCAAGGGGGAATCTCAGCGAGCGCCCATGAACGGGAATGTCGGGATCACCGGTTCTACCGGGCCGTCGCGCATCGCAGAAGACCCCGCCTCGGCGGCGCCTAGGCGTCGTCGAGATAGTCGTAGACGACCTTACCGAGCCCGAGCGTAAGGTCAGCGACGAAATGGGTCGTCGAGACGAGCTCGCGTATCGGCAGGTCTGCCACCGGGGCAAGCGCATGGGGAACCAACGACAAGGCCCCAGGCCCGGTCCAGACCCCCTTCAGCGCAATGTCCTCCAGATGATATTCGACGAGCTCGCAGATGCGCGCGGTGCCGTCCACGTGCGGAATGATCTTGAGCAGGAAGTTGGGCGCGGCAAGCGCGCGTACAGTCGCGTCCGCGTCCCCCTCCTTGTACTTGTAGCCCATGGTCCCCGTCGCGACGCGAACCGGCCCATAGTCCAGCGTACCGACGAGCATGTCCGTCTCGGTTCGAAGGCTTGGGCCCGCAAGCTTCTTGGGAAAGCCCCACAGCTCGCGCCCGCCCGCGATCGGCGGATGGTCGTTCAGGAACATGTTGAGCGTGTAGTTCCCGGCTTCTCCCCGAAAGCGGACGGGGATGACTTGCCCCGCTTCGGTATAGTTGCCGAAGCCGGTTGAGTCGGGCATCCGGATGAACTCGAATTTCACCAGATCGGACGCGACTTCGAGCGGCTCTGGAACGATCTCGCGCAGTTTATCAGGATCGGTGCGGTAGGTCAGGATGAGAAACTCGCGATCGTAGAACCGGTACGGCCCTGGCGGGTACGCGGGTTGCGTGAGGGGCATCGCGAATGCGCGGTTGCGGACGTCGGACCTGTTCATGAAAGCCTCCCGTTGGTGGCGATGTCGAACGTGAAGATGCCGTCGACACTGGTTGGTCGCTCGAGCACTTCGGGATGCCGCAGCGTCCGGATCGTGTCGGACCATCCTGCGGCCCAATGATCTTCCATGCTGCGCTTCGAAAATTCGAAGTCCTTCGAGCCCTCCTCCGTGCGACGCGACTGATAGATGAGCTGGATGATGTTGTAGACGTTGCGATCGGACTCCGGCGCCAGGAGCGCATATTCGGGCGTGTCGCGTAAATGTTCGGGCAGCTTCGAAATGAGGTCGGTCAGGGCGCTCCGCAGCTTTTGCTCCTTTCGGAACTGATCGGATCGCGCCCGCGTCCGGCTCGAATATTGGATTTCCTTCTGGCGCGTCATCACCTCCGGCATGGTGCGGGGGATGGCGCCCCGCGCGCTCCACAAATCGACCTGGAACGCGAGCGTATCCTGACGGTCGGCGCTATCGACGACCCATTGGAGCGGCGTGTTCGAAACCACCCCGCCGTCCCAGTAATACTCGCCTTCGATCTCGACCGGCGCGAAGGCCGGCGGGAGCGCGCCGCTGGCAATGACGTGCTCGGGCCGGATCTCGTGCGTTCGATTGTCGAAACATACCAGATTGGCCGTCGCCACGTTCACCGCGCCGACGCTGAAAGCGCATGTCGCCGGCATTGATCCGGTCGAAGTCGACAAGCCGCTCGAGCGTGGTCTTGAGCGCCGTCGTATCGTAGAAGCTAATCGCATCGGCGCTGCCGGCAGGCGCGAAATAGGCGGGAACCTGCCGCGGCGCGAAAAAACCGGCAGCGCCGGTCATCACCGCGGCGGCGGCATGCCAATGGTTTGCCCAATGACGCAGAAGGTCTCCGCCGACGGGTGCCGGCGTGGCGAACCAGCCTGCCCATGGGTCGGCCGTCACGGTCTGCCAGAACGCACGCAACTTCTCGACGCGCTGCTCCGGCGCGTTGCCGGCGATCAGCGCGGCGTTGATGGCACCGATCGAGATGCCCGCGACCCAGTTCGGGTAAAGCGCCGCTTGCGCCAATGCTTCGTACACACCGGCCTGATAGGCGCCCAGGGCACCGCCACCCTGCAGCACAAGCGCGATGCAATCGAAGGGCGCGGTCTGCTGCACCCGCCCGGCCCGCCCGACGTTTTCGGGATTCACTGCTCCGTCCATTTCATCGCCCCCTCAATCATTGCATCGCCCAGCCGTGGCTCACCACGAGCGACTGGCCGGTCAGTGCGTTTGACGGAAATGCCGCGAGAAACGTCGCGCATCGTGCGACGTCGTCGAGCGTCGTAAACTGCCCGTCGATCGTTTCCTTGAGCATCACGTCCCTGACGACCTGGTCTTCGGTGATGCCAAGGGCCTTCGCCTGCTCCGGGATTTGCTTCTCCACCAGCGGCGTCCGGACAAAACCCGGGCAGATGACGTTGGCGCGGACGCCATGGTCGGCCCCTTCCTTCGCAACGACCTTCGCGAGACCGATCAGCCCGTGTTTCGCCGTCACGTACGGTGCCTTGAGCCTTGACGCCTCCTTGGAGTGCGCCGAGCCGATGTAGATGATCGCACCGCCGCGTTGCTGGGCGTACATCCGCTGGAGACACGCGCGGGTGGTGAGGAACGCGCCGTCCAGGTGGATCGCGAGCATCTTTTTCCAGTCGGCGAAGTCGAACCGGTCGACGGGCGAGACGATCTGGATGCCTGCGTTGGAGACGAGGATGTCGACACCCCCGAACCGATCGCAGACCGCGCGCACGCCGGCATCGACCTCGGCCTCGTTCGTGACGTCCATCTCGACCGCCATCGCCGACGAGCCGCTGGCATCGAGTTCGTCGGCCGTGGCGCGCGCCGCGTCGACGTTTAGATCGGCGATGGCGACGTTTGCGCCCTGCAGGATGTACTGCCGCGCAATCTCCTTGCCGATACCGCTGGCGGCTCCGGTGACGATCGCGACTTTACTGCTCAACTCCATTCGAACCTCCTCCTTGTATGGCACCGGATCCGCTGACCAGTGCGGGATGTCGCGCCGGGGGCACCTTCCGGTCTTGCCGCAGCCACGCCCGAACAGACGGGCGCGCTCGGTCCGTATGGGTGGAGACGGTACAGGTCATGAATCGCCCCTCCCGGCCGCGCCGCGCGCCGCGCAGGGTGTCTAGAGACCATTCGATCACGATCCGGAGGTGAGCGACCGTTAGTGTCCCTGCCGCCGTCGGCATGGCGTGGCGGCGAGACGGTGCCGTGACCGGATGCGCCAGCATCGCGCGCGCTCCCGCCAACGGCGTTGCCGCCAAGCCGAACCCTCGCCGTCCGAATCGGACCTCGTTCGGCTAGGTGCGTCACTCCGCCCGGCTCAGGATGAGGCTGACGCGTTGGTTGCGTTGGCGATTGCCCGGACTGTCATTCGGTACGATCGGGTCCGACGCGGCGCGGGCCTCGGTGCTGAGCCGGTGCGACGCAATGCGGCCATCGCGGAGCTGCTCGAGCACAACGTCGGCCCGCGCCTGCGACATCGCGCGATCGGCCGCTTCGTTGCCCGAGGGCGCGGCATGGCCGACGATGACGACTTTCACGTCGGGGTTGGCCCGGAGCATCGCGACGAGGCGGGTGATGCGGCCGCGCGATTCGGGGGTAAGTTCGGCGGTTCCCCCGACAAACTCCTGTCCTCCGAGTTCGAAGGTCTTCTGCCCCGGCTGGCGTCCGGCAAGCCAGTCGACCAGCGCGCGCCCGACCGTGCCTCGGGGAACGGCCATCGTGGAGCCGTCCGCGAGTGCAACGATGGCCGATGGATCGCCATCCACCCCCCTGGGGTTCGGCGACGCCCCCTCGCTGTACCGTTTCACAGCGATCGAACCGAAAAAGACGAGGGCGATAAAGAGGACGAGCAGGATCATGCGGGCCACGGTTCATTTCTCCCGCTGTTCCAAAGGCTGCCAACCGCCGCCCAGTGCCTGAAAAAGCGCGGTCGAGGCGAGCAGACGATCGCCGCGTGATTGGACCAGCGACAACTGCGACGATAACAGGCTGCGCTCTGCGTCGAGCTGTTCGAGATAGGGAGAATACCCCTCGCGATAGCGGCGCGACGCAAGCCGCTGGAGCCGGAGGAGCGCGGCCTGCTGGTGCGCCAGCAGCTCCTCCTGTTGGGCGGACCGTTCGACCGACGCCATGCCGTCTTCGACCTCCCGGAACGCGGTCAGGGCAGCCCTCCGATACGCGAAGGCGGCCTGGTCGCGGCGGGCGGCCGCACCGTCCGCCTGAGCGCGGTTCCTCCCGCCATTGAAGATCGGCGCCAGGATGCTGCCGCCAAGCGAAAAGACCGAAAGTGGATCACCCGGGAGCAGTGAGGACGCGACGAGGCCACCGGATACCGACAGCTTGACGTCGGGCATGAAGGCGGCCCGTGCCACGTCCAGCGAGCGGTCGGCCGCGACGATCTGCTGCTCGGCCGAGGCAATATCGGGGCGATACCGAAGCACGCTCGCCGGCAGCCGTGGCGGAACCACGGGGATTGTCAGCGCGGTGATCGCCGATCCCCGCGCGATGGGACCGGGCGTGCGACCGAGCAGGATGCTAAGGCCATCTTCGAGTTTGGTGATCGCGAGATCGACCGTCGGAATGGCTTGGGCGGCCGCGTCATATTCGGCTTCTGCCTGCGCCAGGTCGAGTTGCGAGCCATACCCTGCTTCGGCGCGGCGCCGGATGAGGGTCAGGGTCTCCGCGCGTGCATCGAGGGTGCGGCGCAGGATCGCACGGCGTTCGTCAAACGTCGCAAGCTGGACATAACCGCTGACCACGGCCGCGCAGACGGCAAGCCGGACGGTTCCCCGGCTATCCTCGCTGGCGAGAAGCTGCGCCTTCGCGGCTGCGGCGCTGTTGCGCAGTCGACCGAACAGGTCGATGTCGAACGACGCCTGCACTTCCCCCTGCGATGCCCATTGCTCGACATCGATCCCGAACGCGTTGACGCTTCGGGTGCGTCCGCCCGTGCCGACTCCCTGGACCTGCGGCAGACTGGCACCGCGCGCCGCGGCAAACTGCGCACGCGCCTCCTCCACGCGTGCGGCGGCGATCTCGATATCCTCATTGTGCGCAAGCGCTTCCTCGACGAGGCCGGTCAGCGTGGCATCCCCAAAACGCCGCCACCATTGCGTGTCGACGGCGACGTCCGACCCGGGTCGACCGTCGCGCCACTGCGCCGGCGGGGCGATCCCGGCGGCTAGCGGCACCGCCGGGCGGGGCCCGGCGCAGGCCGCCAGGAGGAAGGCAAGGCTGCCCGCTGCCAGAAGCGGCCTCATGGCCGCACGCTCCTGTCGACCCCGACCTCGACCGACATGCCCGGACGCAGGGTCTCGGCCTGCGCCGCGCCGGCATCGACCGCGATCCGCACGCCGATCCGTTGCGGGATCTTCACGAAATTGCCGGTCGCATTGTCCGGCTTGAGGACCGCGAACTCCGATCCGGCGGCGGGCGACACCCGTTCGACACGCCCCGTCAGCCGCGCGCCGTTCAAGGCGTCGACGGTCAGGCTGGCGGGCTGACCCGGGCGTATCCGTCCCGTCTGGGCTTCCTTGAAATTGGCGATGATCCAGCGATCGGGGGGCACGATCGCGAGCAGTTGCGATCCGTTGGTGACATAGGCACCCACCCGGATGCCGACCTCGCCGAGGACGCCGCCCTCGGGCGCGCGGATCACGGTGTGCTCGAGATCGATCTCGGCGGCATGCAGTTGCGCACGCGCCGCCGCGACCTGCGCCTCGAGCGCGCCGCGGCCGACCTCGACGGTTCGGATATCCTGGCGGCCGATCTCGCTTCCGGCCACGGCCTGGCGCAGCTGCGCCTGTGCCGTGGCAAGCGCGGCCAGCGTCTGGTCGCGCTCCCGCAGCGAGATCGAGCCGTCCTGCGCAAGATCCCTGGCGCGCGCCATGTCAGCCCGCGCCCTGGCGAGTTGTGCCCATGCGCCTTCGACGCCCGCGACCTGGCCCTCGAGACCCGCCGACCGGGAAGCGCGGGCCTGGGCGGAATTGGCAAGCGCGGCTTCGGCCGCCGCGAGATTGGTGCGGGCCTGCTCGACGCGGGTGCGGTAGACGCGGTCATCGATCCGCACCAGGAGTTGGCCCTGCCGTACGACGTCATAATCGTGAACCGGCACTTGCAGGACATAGCCGCTCACCTGCGGGGCGATGATCGTAACCCGGCCGCGCACATAGGCGTTGTCGGTCCGTTGATACCCACCCGCAACCGGCGGCAGACCCCAGGCCGCGAGAACGAGGAACACGCCGGCAAGCGACAGTGCAACCGTGGCGACGATCCGTAACGGACGCCTGTGGGCGGGGTGCCACTGCCCCGCTTCGGTCGCCGGCGGCGGAACGGCTTTAGCTGCGGTCATTGCTCTTCTCTCGGTAGCGCGCGACGACGATGTTCGCGAAGATGAAGGCGGCCGTGGTCAGCGCGAGCATGGCCACGAACCTGAAGGTATCGTTGAAGGCGATCACCGCGGCTTCACGCGCCAGTGCCTGCGCAAGCAGGCCCGAGCCCTGCGCGGCGCGCTGAACCGGGTCCGCGAGCACCGGAGCCAACGCCGCGCCGCCGCCGCTGATCCGGGCAGCGACCTGCGGGTCGCTCGCCAGCATGTCGGCGGCTAGCGCGTTGCTGGCGTTGCGGGCCCAGACCGTCTGCAGCGAGCCAAGCAGCGCAGATCCCATCAGCCCGCCGACATTCTGCGTGATGCTGAAGGTGACGACAAAGCTGACGAGATGGTCGCCACCCCGCTGGATCATGCGGAGAAAGCCGTAAAGCAGCGCCGGCCCCACGAACAACGTGGTGCCGAAGCCGATCAGCGCCTGACTCAGGATCAATTGCGCAGGCCGGGTCAGCGTCGTCGCGTTGCTGTCCCACCACGCGCCGGCGGCGATGATCAGCGCAGCCGCGAGAACCTGCCAGGGAAGACGGCGCTCGGACAGCGTCAGCGCGGCGACGACGATGCCGAGCAGCATCGCGATCACGACCACGACGAACAGCGTCCTGAGCTGGTCGTTGTTGAGTCCGCCGAGCGTCAGGAGGCCGACCGCGCCGTAGCTTTGCTCGGCCAGCGCCAGGCGCATCACCAGCGCCACGGCGGCGAAGCGCAGGATGCCCCAGGTGCCGATCCATTCGAAATGCACCAGCGGATCGCGCCGGCCCGTCTCATTCAGAAAGGCGGCCACGAGCAGCGCGATGGCGGTTGCCAGCGCACCGCCGAGCCAGGGCGTGTCGGACCACCAGAGCGTACGGCCCTGTCCGATGACCTGACAGAACAGCAACAGCCCCGTGGTCGCCAGAATGATTGTGACGTAATCGCGCGGTGCGAACGCGCGGCTCTTCTCGCTGGGCGGCAGCGGCAGGGCGAGGATCAGCGCAAGCGCGAACAGCGCCAGCGCGACCTCGAGCGCGTGCAGGCCCCAGAGTCCGTTGTCCACCAGCACGTCGACGGGGACGAGCCGCGCCAGCGGAGTACCAAGCTGGGAAAGTCCCATGCCGATCACCGCGCCGAGCGGCTTTGCCTTGGGCGGCAGCGCCTGCATCAGATAATAGATGCCGAGGGTGATCAACGCGGCGGCGGCCAACCCGCTGGCCGCGCGGACGAGCACGGCCGCCCAGACGCTGGCGAAGCCGAACGGAATCAGCCCCGCGAGCGCATAGAGACCGAGGAGAAAACCGGTCACCTCGGGAATGCCGAATTGGGCGCGCGCCTTTACGAGCGACAAATTGGCCGACGCATTGATCGCGACATAGATCGCCGGCAGCGCGGTCGCCTCGGCCGCGTAAAGGCCGAGCGGGCCTGCCACGCTCCCGCTATTGACCGTCGTCAGGGCGTTGCCGAAGGTCGAGGTCACGGCGAGGACCATGCCGACGGCAAAATAGGCGAGGCGACGGCCAACCGGATGCGCGGGCGAGAACGGGGACCCGGCGAACAGCGGTCGCTCCTCAGGTTTGAAGGCATAGTCCTCGCTCATGACGATGCCCTCGGAGCCGGGTCTCCGGCCACGCTTGGGAATACCGCCGGTGCGCGGGTCACGCGTGCGTGCCGGCCGGTCGTGGGGAGAGATCGCTTCACGTATCGAACCTTCGCGGTGCGCCGCGCCTTTCGCCGCGCTGCACGCTGGTAGTTCTTTCCGCCGCGGTCCGGACGCGAGTGGCTGTTAGCGCGGCCGATCCGAGCGGAACGCGCCCGCGCCCGCGCAGACCGCCGACGCTGGGGGCTCAGGCGACTTTCGGGATGGCCGGTTCGCGCAACGCGTCACGCGGTAGTCGTTCGAGGATCGCCCCGGCCATGCGTTCCTGAACGTCGAGTTCGCCCTCGCCGACGATGTCGATCCGATCCGACCACAGGATCTGCCCCCAGCGACTGGAGAGCTCCACGCACGCGCGGTGCACCTCCTGCACGCGCCGGATCGTGCCATGCAGCACCAGATCCGACCCGGCATGCGCGGCGACTTCGTCGAGCGAATAACGGCTCTCGCGAAACTGGAACATGATCGCGCGCGGCGCGACACGCAGGTGCGTGTCCCGCTCCGCCGCGTAGATGATCTCGTCCGTCACCCCCGCCGCGAAGGCCCGCTCGTGGACGCAGAGCGCGGTAAACGGCAACACCGCCAGCATCGGCCGCCCCGGCTCCCGGCCTGCCGCGATGCGCGGCGCATCCTGTCGCAAATGAAAGCGCGGCGCGTAACCTCCCGTCGGAATCGACACGATCACCGCGTCTTCCCGACCCGGCCCGGCATAATGCGCGGCAAGCTTGCGGCGCAATCGGCGCGCCTCCACGCGCACTGCGGAATCGATGCGCGGATCGTAATCGACGACGCCGCCGTAGAGTTCGACGCCGATCACCAGTTCCTTCAGCGTCGCCGCGCGGCCGGCCAGCGCTTCCTCGACGACGAAATGCAGGAAGGCGTACAGCTTTTCCGAGCCAACGAGCGCATGGATGCGTAGACGTTCCAGTTGCTCGCGCACGTCCTCCGGCGTCGGCTGATGGATAGTTTCCCCGGTGCCGGAGTCGACCGGCACGGCAATCCCTGCGAGGCGCATCTTCAATCTCCCGGAACGGAACGATACCGGACGTCGAGCAAATCTCGGTCCCCCGTCCCTGCCTGACCCGCATAGCGGAGCCACCTCGAACCCCCGACTAAACAGGTGCCAAACGCCGCTAATATGCGCATACGGTTAGCGCTAACGTGTCTGCGGGGGGACGTAGGTGGGTCGGCTGCACGGCGGACGGTCATGAGCGACCGGCGTATCCGGTTCGGATCGTTCGAACTTCGACCGGAACGAGAGCAATTGCTGAATGGCGGCGTCCGAGTCGGCCTGGGGTCGCGCGCGCTCGCGATCCTCGCGCTGCTCGCCGAACGGACCGGCGAGGTCGTCTCGACGCAGGACATCGTCGATCGGGTCTGGCCGAATATCTTCGTTCAGGACAACAATCTCCGCGTGCACGTCACTGCCATCCGCCGCGCGCTGCGCGCAGGAACGGACGACACTGTCGCGATCGTTAACGTGCCGGGCCGCGGCTATCGACTGAACGCCGACGTGACGATCGAGGCGGCAGACGAGCAGGCGGCGAACGTGCCGGTCGTCGCGGACATCCGCCCGCTCCCGCTTCCGTTGCAGGTCAACCGCCTGATCGGTCGCGAGGCCCTCGTGACGGAGGTGGTGGAAAGCGTCACGCGGCATCGGCTCGTCACGATCGTCGGCTCGGGCGGCATCGGCAAGACGAGCGTCGCGCTGGCGGCGCTGGCGCAACTTCGGGGCCGTACCACCGTTTGCTGTGTCGATCTGACGAACTGCACGTCCCTTGCGCACGTCGCCACCGCCACGGCCGCGGCGCTGCAAAGCCCGATGGGCCGGGATCCGATTCCGTCGATGCTGGTGGAACGCCTGCGCACTGCCGAACTGGTCCTGCTGATCGACAATTGCGAGCATCTGATCGACACCGCGGCAAGAGCCGCAGAAGCGCTGCTGCAATCCTGCCCGCGCGTGCGGCTACTGGCGACCAGCCGCGAACCGTTGCGGGTGCCAGGGGAAGTGCAGGTGCATCTCCACCCCCTGCCCGTGCCCGGCGTGGCGGATTCGGTGGAGACGATCACGGCCAACCCGTCGGTCGCGCTGTTCGCCGAGCGTGCGGCGGCGGCTGGCGGATTTGCCCTCGCCAAGGAGAATGCCCGGAAGGTCGCGGCGGTGTGCCGCTCGCTCGACGGACTGCCGCTCGCGCTCGAACTGGCGGCGGCGGCCACACCGATGGTGGGGCTGGAGGGGCTGTCCAGCGGACTGGCCGGGCGCCTGTCGCCCTTTACCTTTGGCCGCCGCACCCTCGCGCGCCACGAAACGCTCGAGGCGATGCTGGACTGGAGCTTCGAACTGCTCTCACCCGACGAACGCCGGGCATTCAGCTGCCTCAGCCTCTTCCGCGCAACGTTCGATTTCGCCGCCGCCGTGCAGGTCGCCGCAAACCGCGCGCCGGAGGAGGCGGGGACCGCGCAGTCCGTTCTCCAACTGGCGACGAAATCGTTGCTGGCCGTCGAGCCTTCGCCCCACGGCGTCGTCTATCGGCTGCTGGAGACGACCAAGGCCTATGCCCGCCGCAAGCTGGAGAGCTCCGGTCAGGCGAATGTCGCGGCGCGTCGGCATGCCGAATGGGTCGGGATGCTGCTGGACCGCGCCCGGGTCGATTGGCAGCAGATGGATCGCGCCATCTGGTGGGAGCGATACGGCACCGCAATGGACGACGTGCGCGCAGCGCTGGTGTGGTCGTTGGGCGAGGCCGGCGACAAGAAATTGGGCATCTCCCTCACCCTCGCCTCGGCACCGCTGTGGCTCGGCATGTCGCAGTTCGCCGAATATCATCGCTGGCTGGAACAGGCGTTCGCGACGCTCGACGCGTTGGGCCAACGGGGCGGTGCCGAGGAGATCAGGCTGCAGATTGGCCTGTGCGTGCTGTTGTTCAACATCGACCGGCCCGGCGAACGGTTCGTGCGCGCGGCGACTCAGGTGCTGCGCATCGCCAAGAAGCTCGACGATCCGGTGGCCAGGGCGACGGCGCTGTGGATGCTTTCCGGGCAACGAGGGATCATGGGCGATCATCCCGGGTCGCTAGCCCTGGCGCAGCAGATGCTGGTGCCTGGAAGCATCGACGTCGATCGCGACCTGCAGAATTTCGTACGCCGGGTAAACGCGTTGATGACCTTCCGCGTGGGCAGGCTGGAAGAGTCCGCCGCGATCGCCGCCGACCTGATCGCCAGCAACAGCGACCGAACAGCCTATGGCGCGGTGCTTCGGTATGATCATTCGACGATCGTGCGGGGCAACCACAGCGTCACGCTGGCGGTGCAGGGTCGGCTCGCGAGCGCCCGGGCCATGCTGATGGAAACGGTGATCGATGCACGGCGGCTGCGCAATCCGAGTTCGTTCTGCTATCTGTTGAGTAGCGCGGCGTGTCCGGTCGCTTTGTGGCTGGGCGACGACGAACTGGCTCGGCACTATGCCGAACTGCTTGGCTGCACGGCGGAAGACAATTGCTTCACCTACATGGCCGAACTCGCCACCTGGTTTTCGGGGATCGCCGACCTGCGCATGGGGACGCCGCCACAGCCGCCTGGGCTGGATCGGCTGCGCCCGCCCCTGCCGCATGACAAGGATGTCTTCATCACCGGCTACGCGGCGCTGTGCGATGCGGAAGCGACCGCACGGGCCGAAGCCGGCGCCCCGCACTGGGCAACCGCGGAGATCCTGCGCGCGGACGGCGAAAACCGGTTGAGCGCCGACGATACCGTGGCCGCACGAGCGCAGTTCGAGCGGGCGCTTGCGCTCGCGACGGCGCAAGGCGCGGGTCTCTGGGCGCTGCGGGCAGCGACATCGCTGGCCCGCCTGACGACGCCGGACGAGGCTGCGCGCATCCTGATACCCGCCCTCGCGATCATCGAAGGCGACGAACACTATCCCGACGTGCGCGCAGCACGCGCCTTGCTGGCCGGGTCGTCCCGCTAACGCCCGGTCACGTTCCTTCGGGACCAGCGGCGGCTATGGCGTCTCGCACGCCTAACGGGAAGAGGCCCGCCCAGTTGCCCCCCCACACCGCCGCAATCGTAGAAATCGTCTTTCGGTTCATGGGCACCAGCGGCGTGTTGGCCTGTGTGATCGCCGTCTACGCGGCACAGCGCAACAATACGCGCCAACTCGATGCGCAGATCTTCCTCGCCTATTCCGACCGCCTGCAAACCGTGCGGCACATGCTGCTTGCCGAATTGCTGCCGATCTGGACCGCGGAGCTGTCGGACGAAGAACGGTCGCGCCTTCTTCCCTGCCTGTTGCGGGTGATGCACCTCATCCACGAACTCTACGAGCTGCGCGCCCAAGGCTATGTAAAGGCGCGGATGTGGGCGATCTGGTCGCGCGACATCGATCGGTTCCTGACCACGCCGATCGTGCGGCGCCTGCATCCTGAAATTCGCCTCGATTTCCACGGGCACGACACGTTTCTCGACTGGATCGAACGGCGCCAAGCAGCGCTTTCCTGATCAAACGCCGCCGGTGGTTCACAGGCGAAGCGACCACGTCCCGCCACTCAACGCAAAAGAAGCGTCGCTTGCCGAAACGGATGCGCGTCCAACAGTGCGCGGGTCGAGCCGCGGCCAGGTCGGCGCACCGCGCGGGCGATGCCGCCGATGGTCGGGCGCATCACCCTGGCGGTGCGACGGGTCTTGCGGTCGTGCGGAGGTTATCAGTCGATGCGGCGGCGGTCACGCGCCGCCCGAGCCAGCGGGACAGCACCAGATGCGGCACCGCGACCGAGGCCAACAGCTGAAACGCCTGCGCAACGGCGGTCGGGTCGAAGCGAGACGGTGCTACCGCGCGCACGCCCAACCAGCCGAGGATGGCGAGGCATGACAGCGAAGCCCCGGTCCCGAGCCACCGCGCGATCGTCATGTCGCGCAACACGCCGCGTGTCTGCGCCAGATGCCGCGGCGAGTGCAGGAAGACGAAAAACAGCGCGAAGCCGGCAACCGGCGGCAGGACGACCAGCAGACCGAAGCACACCGCCATTGCGGCTGCCCATGACCTGCTGCCGTCGCGCCATGCCGTGGCGATTCCGACCGCGGTGACCAACAAGGCGACGGGCGCAGCCGCGGTGATGATCTGCGCGATCACCATGGCGCGCGGATCGCTCATCGTGACGAACAGCGCCGATACCGCTGCGGGATGGCCGATCGTCGCGGCCCCGATCACCGCCGCCCCCGCCGCGAACCGCAGCAACGGCTCCTCAAGCATCTGCCAGTCCTCGCCGAAATGCACCGAGGCGACCGCGAGGAAAAGGACCAGCGCCACCAACGGCAGCGTCATCCACAGCACCACCATCAGCACGGCGATCGTGACATAACCGGCGACCGCAAGTCCGACGCCGGACGGGCCGAGCGCGCCCGCGCGGCGCAGCAGCGCGATGTCATAGGCCCCGTGCGGCAGCCCTCCGCCGAGGAAGACGATCGCCGCCACGGCCACCGCCGCCGGCCCACCCAGCGGCACATGAAGGAGAGTCGCCAGTGTCAGCGCGCTCGCCGCGACCCAATAGGCCGGAAAGACGACATCGCCGCGCCCTTTGGGGGCACGGCGACTCGATCGATCCATGGTGGACGGGAGCGTTTGCACGATGTCAGTGCGCGTGGGCCGTGTGTCCTTCGGCTTCGGCCTCCGACTTGCGGACCGCGATCAGGAAGATCAGGATTCCGAGGCCGGCCTTCGCGACGATGTCCGCGATCGTATAGCCGATCTGGATCGTCGTGGTCGCGGTGCCGCCCGTCAGCCCGGCATATGGCGCCATGTAGACGATCGGATAGAAGCCCCACGATGCGAAGGTCAGCAGGCGCGCCTTGCGCACCAGGTTCTGCGCACTGGCCGGCTGCTGCTTGATCGAAGCGCCGAGACCGCTGAACAATTCCCACACGATGTAGACGAACGGGATCGACGACAGCGTGCCCCAGATTGCGCGGGTCGCAATGTCACTGGCGATTTCACCGGGATAGCCGAGGATGATCATCAGGGCGGCAGCCGACCCGAGGCGGATCGCCTTGGACGATGTTTCCTCGCGCGACAGCCGCATCACGAGCACCAGTTCGATCAGCAGCAACGGCACGGTCAGCAACCAGTCGACGTAGCGGTACGCATCGTTGAACGCGAAACCCGTCGCGGAGACGACCCCGCTTTTGAAGACATAAGCCGCGTTCCAGCTCTCGAAGATCCGGAAGTAATGATAGGCGGCAATACCGGTGACGAGCCCGGAAATAGTCAGCGCGGTCCGATAGGCTGGCGCGACCTGGCTGCGGCTGAGCCACAGGAACGCGGTCGCCGCCGCCATCGCCGCAAAGGTGAAGGAGAACGCGTTGTAGACGAGCGAAAACTGGAAGGGCGTGACGATATCCATATAGGCCTCCGACGCATGATCCGCGGCACGAATGCACCGGGCAGATACTGCGGGATGTCGCTCCGACCGTGACGAAACGACCTTATTCCCTGATATGTCGTCACAGCGGCACCAGATGGGCGAGGGTTAGCCTGACCGCACACCGAATGGCTGGAAGGCGTACGGCAACGCCGCTGTGGCGACCTCACTCTGGTAGAGGGAACCAGCTGTTCCACCGATACGGGATTTGTGCCGTATCCCAGTCATACGACTTTAAAGGCCCGCCTCCACGGCGAGCCGGATCAGATCAGCGGTGGTATGGACGTCCAGGCGGCTCATCAGGATGGCGCGGTGCATCTTCACGGTCTTTTCGGCGATATCGAGCTCAGCCGCGATCTGTTTGTTGAGCCGGCCGTTTGCGACGAGTTTGAGTACCTGGGCCTGCCGGGGCGACAATGCCTTGACCATCACCGCCGCGCGAATGCGGCGCATGCTCGTCGGCGTCGCCGACGCGGGATCGATCTCCAGTTGCGACCCCAGAAAGTACAATAATTCGTCTTTTTCGTCGTAGATCGGCGCGACAAGAACGGCGTTGCGAAACGGCTCGCCGCTGCGCTTGTAGTTTAGGATCTCGACGAGCACCGGACGATGTTCGCGCACGCCGCGACGAATTTCCTCGGTCAGCCACGGTTCGGTCGCCGGACCGGACAGGAAGCGGCAGTTGCGCCCGACGACATCCTCGACCGGATAGCCGGTCAGATCGCAGAATGCCGCGTTACAGGCGACGATCGGATTGTCCGGCAACCGTGGATCGCTGATGACGGAGGGGATGGGACTTTCGGCGACGAGGCGCAAATGGCGATCCGGCGGGGGAAAGAAATCGACCTGTTGTGGCATGTCAGCGGCTATTCCAGTCCATGGCGACCTGCATACCTGCGGTGGGACCGTGTAGCACTCGAATTGTTGAGGAATGTCGGGCAATCCCCTGAAACCGAAGCAACGCAGCCCCCGTTTAAGCGCTCCCGCGACGCGCTGATGGCCATCGACACCGGTTCTGCGGTCTTTGTGGCGCGAGGACCCGCGAAGGCGGGGCTCCGTATCAGCCCAAACCGACCCGACTCCCGCCAGCTCGGGCCAGCCGGCGGCAACGTCGCAATGGACCGTGCGACACGTTCGAACGTCGGTCGGGGTTACAAAACCACCCAAAGGCATGGCGCTTCGCTACCGCGATTACCGTCCGCCGCGCGCACAGCGGCTACATCGCGAGCGGACGATCGTAGCCGGTCAGTTCCAGATAGCCACGGCCGCCAGGCGTCCGCACGGCGCCCTCCCAATAGACGGGAAGCCCGCTCCGGCGCGCATCGAGTTCCTGCGCCGCGAACATCGGCGTCAGTCGGCGCGTCGTGACCTTGCCGTGCACGCGAATACTAAGCTCCTGCGAGACGGGATATGCGGCACCCGTAGCGCGGCTCCGCCACACGGCGATTGGTCGGAAGGCCACGTCCGAACGCCCGAGCGCCACCGTCCTGCCGTCGGGCCGACGCAGCGCGCCCCCCGCCCACACCGTGCCGCCGCCCTTGCGCCGGATCCTGAACGCCATCAGCGCTGATCCGTCATCGAAGTTGAGCCCGGTCCAGTCCCAGCCCTGCGCGGCGGGTGCCAGGTAATTCGACGACCATTCGCGATCGAGCCACGCTTCGCCCGTGACGACCGCGCTCCGCCCGCCGCGATCGACCCGCCCGGAGACCTGCAGATGCGGAATCGAATAATAATAGCTCGCTTCCTCCGCCTGAGGACCCTTGCGGCTGTACCCGCCCTGCCCCTGCGGCAGCGGCGACTGCGTGGGCCTGAACGTCAGCGCGAGCTTGAACCCCTCGGCCACCACCGCGGTCTGCCAGCGCCCGTCCGCGACGCGCCGGAGCCGCCAGTCGCGAATGGCAACGTCCGCATCGCCCATCCGGGCCGAGGCAAGGCCAAAGCCCTGCCGTGCGGCGCGCTCGCCGTGCAACAACCGCCCGGTCGCCGGATCGGATAGCGCGGCGTGGGCGAAGAGCACCTGGCTCGCCGCGAACCGGCTCGGGTTGCCCGCAGCCACCGGCGGGCGAGTCCGGAAGAAGGTCACCTGAAACCCGAGATCCTTGCCATCGTCGGTCCTGAGCCAGCCGGTGACGTACCACCATTCGGTCCGGAACGCCGGGTGCGCGCCATGGTCCAGGGGAAAGCGCAGGACGATCCCGGGGCGGACTTGCGGATACGGCGTGGCCGCCGGCGCGGCGACGGCGATGGCGGCGAGCCACCCGGTCAACAGTGTGGGTCGCCGCATCACCAATCCTCCCGAACCGACTGGATCGCACTTCGGGCGGTCGCGCGCCGCCCCGCCAGAACAGCGGTCGCCGCCGCCGCGCCGGTCAGTGCCGCCGCAACGCTGACCAGCGTGCCGATCGGCACGCGCGTCGTCATCGTCCAGTTGAACGACTGGGGATTGATGACGTGGATCAACACCTGCGCCAGCACCAGTCCTAGCCCGATCCCGGCTAGCGCGCCCGTAAGACCAACGATCGCCCCCTCGGTTGCCAGCATCGATGTCAGCTGGCGGCGCGTCAGGCCGAGGTGGCGCAGCATCCCGAACTCGCGTTCGCGCGCAATCGTCTGCGCGGACATCGTCGCCGCCACCCCCGCGAGCCCGACCAGGATCGCCACCGCCTCCAGCAGATAGGTCACCGCAAAGCTGCGGTCGAACAGCTTGAGCGCAAACCGGCGCAGCGTCGCTGGCCGGGTGATCTCGACCTGGTCGCGCAGCGCGACGGGAAGCCGCGCGGTCAGGCCTGCGGCGATCCGGTCGACGTCCTGACCCGGTTTGGCGATCACCGAAATCTCGTCGCGACGATCGTCCCCGGTCAGACGCTGGTAGTCGGCTTCGTCGACCAGCACGGCACCCGCCTGCCGCCCGTAATCGCGCCAGACCCCGGCAACGAAGAAGCGCGTGCGACCCGCGATCGGCAAGGTGATCGTCGCCCCCGGCTCCCAGCCGTACAGGCGCTCAGCGGGTTCCGACACCCAGACCGGCAAGACACCGGCGGGCACGGATGCGGCACGCTTGATCAGCACCAGCAACGGATCGCGACCGCCGCGTTCGGGCCGCGCGATCAGGCTGACCGGTGGACGGTCGGCGGCGATGGTCAGCGGCAACTGGCGGCTGAACGCGACCGTCGCGATGCCGGGCGTCGCCGACAGGCGGGCCCGCGTGGCGGGGTCGAACGCGGCGCCCCCCGTGGTTCGGGCGTACAGGTCCGCCCCGAGGACGTCGCCGAGCCAGTCGTCGACTGCTCCCCGGAAGCTCGTCACCATCGTCGCCATGGCGATCATCAGCGCGGTCGAGGCGACGATCCCGCACAATGCGGTCGCCGCCTCCCCGGGCGCGCCGTGCAGGTGGCGCACCGCGAGCAGGCGCGGCACACTGCCCCTGCCCCGTCGCGCCAAGGGGGTGAGCAATGTCCGCGCAAACCACGGCACGCCCGCCACGCCGCCCGTCAGCATCAGCGCCATGCCGACGAAGCCGAACAGCGGAAGCCCCGCGATCGCCGGCAACAGCGATACGCCAGCACCCGCCGCCAGCAGGACCGCGGCAGGCCACCACGCGACCGGACGCCGTGGATCGATCACGTCGCCCGCGTTCTTCAGCGCTGCCGCCGGGGCGGCGCGCGCGGCGACGCGGGCGGGCAAAGCGCTTCCGAGGAGCGCCGCCAGCAGGCCGAGGAGAAAGAAGCCGGAGGCTGCCCATGGCTGGAACACGACGCGCGCGCTGCTCCCGCCGAAATACCCCGCACCAAGATCGCCACCGAACCAGTGCAGCGCCGCCCATGCCAAGCAATAACCCGCCAGCAGACCCACGGCCGACCCGACGAGACCGATCACCAGACCTTCGACGACCACCGCCGCGATGACGCCGCCGCGCGGCATCCCCAGCGTGCGGAGCAGCGCGAACGCGCGTTGCCGGCGGACCACCGACAGCGACTGCGCCGAATAGACGAGGAACCCGCCGGTCAGCAGCGCGACGAGCGCGAGCATGTCGAGGTTTACGCGATACGCCCGCGACAGCGCATCGCCCTGCGCGTTCTGCGCCGCCGCGGTGGAAAGCACGGCATCCGCAGGCAGCAGCGTGCGCAACGCCGCCTCCGCCGCGGCACGATCGGACAGCGCGAGATCCAGCCGATCGATCCGCCCGAGCCTGCCGAACCGCCACTGCGCGCCCGCGATGTCGATCACGCCGACCGCCGCATCCTCGGTGGCTGGTAGCGTGCCCGCAATCCGCAGCGGCACCGTCCTGCCGTTCGCGACGACCTGCACCGTCGCGCCGACGCGCGCGCCGGTCCGGGCCAGCGCCTGTCGCGAGAGGAAGAGCGCGGATTCGTCGAGCGCGGTGTCGTTGCCCGTGTCGGGACCAGCCGGCCGCAGGCCGATCAGGGACGGCGTCACGCCCGCGGCGCGGATCACGTCCACGCCCAGCAAGGTCAGCCGGACGCGACCGATCCGCGCATCGAGACTGACGACCGGGCTGGCATCGGCAACCCCTTGCGCCAGCGCGACCCGCGGATACACGCGCTCGTCGAAGCCGAGCGGACTGGTCGCGCGGATCGACAGCTCCGCCGCCCCGCTGACGCCGCGCATTGCCCCGTCGAACGACGCCAGCGCGGAGCCGTTGACGAGATGGACGGCGAACCCCAGCGCGACGCCGACCGCGATCGCGATCGCGGTCGTCAGGAAACGCGCCGGATGGAACCGCCACTCCCCACCGATCAACCAGGCGAGCGCGCGCCTGCCCGAGAAGAGCCCGGCGGTCTCAGCCACGCCGGTCGACCAGACCCTCGGCACCGAGCGTCAGCACCCGATCGGCGATCGCGGCGCTTGCCTCGGAATGCGTGACCATGACCCCGGCTGCGCCATTGCCGCGCACCGCGTCGGCGAACAGCGCCAGCACGCGCGCCGCCGTCTCGGGGTCGAGATTCCCGGTCGGCTCGTCCGCGAGGATCAGCGCCGGGCGGTGGACCAGCGCCCGCGCGATGGCGACGCGTTGCAGTTCGCCGCCCGACAGGTCGCGCGCATACCCTTCGCCCCGTCCTGCGAGACCGACCGCGTCGAGCATCGCCTCCGCTCGCACGTCCGCCGCCGCCGCATCGGGCGATACGAGCGCCAGCGGCAAGGCGATGTTCTGGCGCAGGGTCAGATAGGGCAGGATATGGAAGGCCTGGAACACGAAGCCGATCCGCTCCCGGCGAAGCCGCGTGCGCGCGGTTTCGTCGAGCGTACCGAGGTCCTTTCCGTCGATCGTCACGCTGCCCTCGTCCGCGTCATCGAGCCCGGCGAGGATGTTGAGCAGCGTGGACTTGCCCACGCCGGACTCCCCGATGATCGCGACGAGTTCGCCCGCCGAAACCGCGAGGTCGAGATGGCGGAACAGCCGGCGTGGGCCAGGCACCGATTTCCCCAGCGCGCGAACGTCGAGGAGCGGATGCGTCGCGGCGACGGACGGCTGCCCCCGCTCCGGCTGGGGCGGATTCCCGCGGGATGACGTCACGCCCATACGAATCGGTCCATTCAAGAAGCTCGGAGCAGGATCGCCTGGGCATTATGGCCGTACATTTCGGCACGGCTATCGGTTCCCGCAAACCGTCCTGTCAAACGCGACGTCGGTGTCAGGAATCATGAGTGGATACCCCTTCGTTGGCAAGTTCGTAAGGAGCTTCGCGCGGGGCGGATCATCGCCGCGCCATCTGGATCCGGCGCGAACCGCGACGGGATAGCTGCCAGCGTCGCATCCCCCGACGGGCGACGCCCTTACCCGGCGAAGGACATCAGAACAGCCCGTCATCGTCCTCGTCGTCGTCGCTTGCCGCGAGACCGATCGTAGGCGGCATCATGGCCTCGGCCGGGGTCATCGCGAAGCGCTGATGGACGTCGCGCTCTCGCGCCATCGAGTATGTCGCGGCAATCTGCGCGAGCACGACCGAAAGCTCGGGAGGTGCCTCGTCGAGGGCCGCGATCGGCGACCCGGCGTCCGCAAGCGCCGCGCTCGTCGATGCCAGCACGCTGCCGAAAGCGGTATCGCATGCGATGTTCCGCGCCGTCTGATCTACGAAGTCGTTGAGCTCGGACGCTTCCACCTCGAGCCCGAAGAGCCCTTCGCGAACGATGCGACCGCCGTCGCGCACGCACTGGAGCGAGACGTCGAGCGCGTGGCTCACGTCCACGCGCGTCGTTCCGGTCTGGACGGCGTGCATCGCTTGCGCCGCGCCGGTAATCTGTCCGCACATCGCGGCGATGTCTGCCGAGAATCGCTCGAGCTCGAGCGAGAAGTTGCGGATTTCCAGGGCCACGGCTCCAAGCCCGCGGCCGGCATCCCCCATCGGGCGGCTGCGCAAATCGGTGTTCCACGCCATTTGCTGGACGTCGAGGGTGACGCGCTGAATGACCAGCAGCCGCTGCGCGAGCGCCTCCGCGGTCACCAGCGTCGCACTGCCGATCCGATCCGAGATCGCATCCGCTTCCTGCAACCGGCCCGCCAGTGCGCGAACCTCGTCGATGCTCTGCTCGAGCAGCTCCAGCGGCGCATCGCCCGGGGTGGAACCACTCGCCGAAGGGGAGCGATCCCCGGTCAGCGCGATCAGCGCGGTCGCATGCGGCCCAACGTCTCGCAGCGTCTGCGTCAGAAGCGCGGCCTCGCGTTCGAAATCCGCGGTCGTGTCGGTTGCCTGCGCCGCCAGCAACGCCAGCACATGGGCCTGCACCGTCTCGTCGGGCGCGGGCGCCGCCAGCGCCTGCAGGGCGACGAGCCCGGCGACGACATGCTCGAGCCGCTGCCGTGTGATATCGCCGATCTGCAACGCACCGATCGCGGTTGCGATCTTGCCGCGGACCTCCCGCGCCGCATCGACGATCCGGTTCGCGAGGATGCCCGCGCTGGCCTGCTCCTCCTGTAGCGCAAGCGCGTCGCGCGACAGCCGGCGCGGAACCTCCGGAATGACCCGGGCGCTCTCGCGCGCAAGGCTCTGCTCGGCTGCCTGCGCGGCAGCGACGCCGCGCGTGACGGTTTCGAGCTGCATGGCGAAGCTGCGCATTTCCGTTTCGGCGACATCGAGCCGATCGATCATCATGTCGGCAAAACCGCCGAAACCGTCCGCACCGGCCGCCGCAACCTTGATGTTCAGTCCGCAAATCCTGAGAAATCGCAGCGTCCGGTCAAACCGGGCGAGCGGATTGCGCAGCGCCGTCCCCGAGCCCCCGATCGTGACCAGCGCCGCCTGACGCGTTACCTGCGTGGACGGCAACTGCGTCAGGCGGTCGGCTATGGCATGCATGTCCGCCACGGCCCGCGTCACGGCCTCGCCTTCGAGCGCTTGCGAGACCGCTTCCAGCGACGCGACGATCCGCTCGACGATGCCATACGCTCCGGCCAGCGCCTCGCCCGCCTCGACAAAACGCGAATCGATGTCGCGCGCGACCGTGGCGAGTGCCTCCGCCCAGCGCGCCATGTCGCCATGCTTCCCGCCGATCGGGCTCGCACCGGTGCATTCTATCGTCGCGTGTATCATGCCGTGCCCACCCTTTTGTTCACCGCGCCGCTGCCGCGAGCATTTCGCGCGCGATTGCGCCGAGCGGAACCACGCGGTCCGCGCCGCCGCGCGCGATCGCCTCCTTGGGCATGCCGAACACGATCGAACTCGCCTCATCCTGCGCGAAGGTGGTCGCGCCGGCCTGCTTCATCTCGAGCAGGCCGCGCGCGCCGTCGTCCCCCATGCCGGTCATGATAACGCCGACCGCGTTCGAGCCCGCCGCCCGCGCGGCCGATCGGAACAGCACGTCGACCGAGGGCCGGTGGCGCGAGACCAAAGGCCCGTCGCGCACCGACACGTAATAGCGCGCGCCCTGGCGCTCGAGCATCATGTGGCGGCCGCCGGGCGCGATCAGGACATGCCCGCGCAGCACCGGGTCGCCGTCGACCGCTTCCTTCACGTCGACCTCGCACAACGTGTTCAGCCGCGCCGCGAACGCGCGCGTGAAATGCTCCGGCATGTGCTGGACGATCACGATTCCGGGCGAATCCGCCGGCAGCACCTCGAGCACCGCGCGCAGTGCCTCGGTGCCGCCGGTCGATGCGCCGAGGCACACCACCATCTCGGTCGTCCGGCTCATCGGGCGGCCCGAAGGCGGCGGCAACACCGCGTCGGCGGTGAGCTTCTGTTCGGGGACGAGCGGCCGCGCCGCGCGCATCACGCCGCCACGGACGCGTGCGCGCGCCGCAGCCTTCACGACGTCGCGAATCTGGAGATGATGCTCGGTAAGGTGATCGGCGACGCCGACGCGCGGCTTGAGGATCACGTCGACCGCACCCGCCTCCATCGCCTGGAGCAGCGTCTCCGATCCTTCCTCGGTCAGCGACGAGCACATCACCACCGGCACCGGGTGCTGCGCCATCAGCTTGCGCAGGAAGGTGATGCCATCCATCCGCGGCATCTCGACGTCGAGCGTGATGACATCGGGAATTTCCTTTTCCATCCGGCGCGCCGCGGTGAACGGATCGGCCGCGGTCGCCATGACTTCGATGTCGGGATCCTCTTCGAGGATCGCGGTCATCGTCTGGCGGACGATCGCCGAATCATCGACGATGAGGACGCGGATCTTTTTCCTGGGCGTCATCGGTCGTCTCGCTGGAACACGGTGTTGGCGACCTGCACCAGGGGCAAGTCGAGCCCGGAAATCGATTCGGAATGGCCCAGAAACAGATAGCCGCCCGGTGCGAGCCGGTCGGCGAGTTGCGACACCACCCGCCGCTGCGTGGGCTTGTCGAAATAGATCAGCACATTGCGGCAGAAGATCACGTCCATCGGCGCGCCCACCGGATAGCGCTCGTCCATCAGGTTGAGGCGCGCGAAGCCGATCGCGCTGCGCAGCCCCGGGACGATCCGGACATCGCTGCGCGCCGGGTCGCGCGATGCCCGCACATATTTGTGCAGCATCGCCATCGGCACGGGCTCCATCAGCTCCGACGGGTAGATCCCCGCGCGGGCCGTCTCGAGCACGTCGGTGTCGAGATCGGTCGCGAGGATGCCATAGGACGGGCCGCCGTGCCTGCCGGCGAAATCGTCAAGCTCCATCGCCAGCGTGTAGGGCTCCGGCCCGGTCGAACAGGCGACGCTCCAGACGCGGATCGCCGCCACGCTGCGCGCCACGAAGTCTGGCAGCACCACGCTGCGGAGATAGTCGAAGTGAACCGGCTCGCGAAAGAAATCGGTCTTGTTCGTCGTGATCGAGTTGATCAGGTACAGACCCTCGTCCGCCAGATTGTCGCCGGCAAAGACATAGTCGCAATAGGCGTCGAGCGTCTCGGCGCCGACCATCCGCTGCCGCCGGCGAAGCCTGCCCTCCAGCATCGTCTGCTTGGCCGCCGGCATCTTGATGCCCGAATAGTCGAAGATGTACGCCGCCAGCCGATCGAAATGGCGTTGGCTCATCCGGTCGGGGCCGGGGGACGATAGCGGGGCGGAAAGGGCCAAGAGCGGGATCCGATATCGGGGCAGAACTGCCGACGGTGAAATTCTGGCGAAGCGCGCTGGCGCGGGGCGGTGCGCCCCAACGCCCGCGATCAGGCGGCGAGCGCGGACGGCGCGATGCGGTCGACCTCCGCGTTCGAGAAAATCCGCGTCACATCGACCAGCACGACGAACCCGTCCGCGCGCTTGATCACGCCCGCGATATACTCGGACGGCCAGCGCACGCCGATGTCCGGCGCTGCGCCGATCCGGTCGACGTCGAAGGTGCTGACCTCGATCACGCGATCGACGACGAGGCCGAGCACCAGCACGCGATCGCCGACAGGGACGTCGACCACCAGAATCCGCGTATTCGGCGTCGCCGCCGCCGGCGGCAGGCCGAGCCGCAGGCGGAAGTCGATCGTCGTCACGCCCTCGCCGCGCATGTCGATGAGGCCGAGCAGATAGTCCGGGCCATTGGGGATGTGGAACGGCGTCCGATAGTCGAGGATCTCGCGGACCAGCGTGACCGGCACCGCAAAGGTTTCCGCCCCCAGCCCGAAGGTGACGGCCTGGATCTCGCGGGCGGCGGTCATGCCGCCTGGGCGTCGAATGCGGCGTCCTCTTCGTCCGGGCCGCCGATCGCGAGGTCGAGCGCGAAGCCGTTCACACGGGCCTTCTGATGCGCGATCGAATTGACCTTGGGCCGCAGCGTCGGCTTTTTCGCCGCGACGTTGCGCACCGGGACACGCCGCGCCGCCGCTGCGGCGGGCGCGGCAGCGGCGGGGCGCTGCGCGACCGTTTCGCTCACCCGGAAGAAGGCGATGCTCGCCTGGAGCTCGACCGCCTGCTCCGCCAGCTGCTCCGACGTATCCGATATCTGTTCGGAAGCGCCGGCATTCTGCTGGGTGACCTGATCGAGCTGCTGGATCGCCTCGTTGATCTGCGATGCGCCGATATCCTGTTCGCGGCAGGCCGAACTGATTTCCGCGACGAGCTCTGCGGTGCGGCGGATGTTGGGGACCAGTCGGGTCAGCATCTCGCCCGCCTCGGTCGCCGCCTTGACCGTGTCGCACGAGACTTCACTGATCTCGGCAGCGGCGGCCTGGCTGCGCTCCGCCAGCTTGCGCACTTCCGACGCGACCACCGCAAAGCCGCGGCCATGTTCGCCGGCGCGCGCCGCCTCGACCGCGGCGTTGAGCGCGAGCAGATCGGTCTGGCGCGCGATTTCCTGGACGATCCCGATCTTCGCCGCGATCGTGCGCATCGCGTCGACCGCCCTGTCGACCGCGACGCCACTGGCTTCGGCGTCCTTGGCGGACTGCCGCGCCATCTTCTCGGTCTGCGCGGCGTTGTCGGCGTTCTGCTTGATGTTGGAGGCCATCTCTTCCATCGATGCGGACGCTTCCTCGGCGGCCGCGGCCTGTTCGGTGGCGCCCTGCGACACCTGCTCCGAGCTCGCCGACAGTTCCTGGCTGCCCGCCGAGACGTTGTCGGCCGCGGCGTTGGCATTGCCGACGACCCCGCGCAGCCGCTCGATCATCCGCACCAGCGCCTGGCCCAGCATGTCCTTCTCGGACAGCGGCTGATGCGTGACGGTGAGGTCGCCATTGGCGATCTTGTCGGCGAGATTGGCGCTCAGCCGCAGATTGTCGACCAGCAGGTTGATCGCGTCCTTCATGCGTCGGTGGCCGCCGTCGCATGCGATGTCGACGCGTTCCACCAGGTCCCCCGTGCTGACCAGGTCGAGCACGCGATTGCCTTCGGCAATCGGCAGCAGGATCGCGTCGAGCATCCCGTTGATGCCGGCGATCAGCGCGGCGAAATCCCCCACGAAGCGCTTGTCGTCACCGCGCTCGCTGAGATGGCCTGCGGTGGAGGCGACGATCAGGCGCTGGATTTCCTCCGTGATCTCGCGAAGGTTGCGGCGCAGCGTCTCGATCGTGTCGTTGATGAACGCCTTCTTGCCGGGAAATTGCTCGAGCGGGGCTGCGAAATTGCCCTCGCCGAATTCCTTGATGCACGCCATCGCCTTCTTCTTCACCGCGATGTGGCTCGCGACCATCGCGTTCACGCCCTGCGCCATGACGGCGAAGTCGCCGCGGAACTTGTCGACGGGGACGAAGACGTCGATGTCGCCCTTGTCATGCTCGCTCGACATGTGCTGCATCTCGAAGATCAGCCCCTGGAGATTGCCGCGGAGCGTCTCGATCGTGGCGTTGATGAACGCCTTCTTGCCGGGAAGCTGCGCGAGCGGTGCCTCGAAATTGCCCTCGCCGAATTCCTTGATGCACGCCATCGCCAGCTTCTTCACCGCGATGTGGCTGCCGACGAGGTCGTTCACGCGCTTCGCCATGATCGCGAGCTCGCCCTGGAAATGCCCTTCCGGCAGGACGACGTCGATGTCGCCCTGGTCGTGCTGCGCGCACATGACGCCGATGTTTCCAGCCAGCGCGGTGACCGGATGGAACGCCTTGTCGAGCAACTGGTTGACCGCGCTCAGCACGCCCTGGGTTTGCCCCTGCGCGATGGACAGATCGGCGCGCTCGGCGATGTTGCCGCTTGCCATCGCGCCCTCGAGCCGGGCGAGTTCGGCCATGACGACGCTGGAGGATACGCGATCGAAGAGAGTGAGGGCCATTGCAAAGCTTCCTTGTGCGTATCGCAAAATTTGAAGGGACGGCGGCGATCGATCGGAGATGAGTTAAGCGGCGGAATATGCAGAGACATCCGTGCCGAGGATGTCGGCGAAGATCGCGGAGAGCCGCGGGATGACGATGACGCCCCTGGGCGTCCGCACAAGATCCCGCACGAATTCCCGGCGCCAGCGCATGCCGACCACCGGGGGCTGCTCGCTTGCGTCCTGCCGCAGCGTCGCGACCTCGTGGACCTTGTCGGTGCGGATGCCGAGCTGGATGCAACCGCTGCCTGCGTCGATCTCGATCACGACGATCCGGCTATCCACCGTCGCCTCCGCCGCGGGCATGCCGAACGCGAGCCGCAGGTCGGTAATCGGGATGATCCGCCCCCGGAAGTTGACGATGCTGCCGACGAGCGGGTCGGCACCGGGAACGCGCGTCTCGGGCAGCAAGTCGAGGATCTCGCGGACGAGCATCGCCTCGAGCGCGAACGTCTCTTCCTGCAGGTTGAAGGTCAGCACTTCGAGCGTGCCGTCGGCGTCCCACTGGGTCTGGTTTCCGTCCATGGCTTATGCAGCGGCGCGAAGCCGCTCCTCCTGCTGCTGGCCGAGCGCGACGAGCTGCCCGGCGTCGAGGATCAGCGCGACCCCGCCGTCGCCGAGGATGGTCGCGCCGGCGAAGGTCGTGACGTCGCGGTGGAGTTGCGACATCGGCTTGATCACGGTCTGGTGGCTGCCGATGATCTGGTCGACGACCAGCCCGACGCGCTCCGTGCCGGTGGCGATGACCACGATCTTCTGGTGCGGATCGGGCCGCGTGCCGGTGTCGAACATCTCGCGCAGGCGCAGGAACGGCACCAGCCGGTCGCGCAACGTCACGAAGCTGCGGCTGCGCGAGCGCAGATCCTCCTCGAGGCTGAGCTCGATACATTCCTCGACCGCGGCGAGCGGGATCACATAGCGGCCGGTGCCGACGCGGATCAGCAACCCGTCGATGATCGCGAGCGTCAACGGGATGCGCAGCACCACGGTCGACCCCTGCCCCACCACGCTGGTCACGTCGATGCCGCCGCGCAGGCTCTCGATCGTACGCTTGACGACGTCCATCCCGACGCCGCGTCCCGACAGGTTGGTGATCTGCGCCGCGGTGGAGAAGCCGGGATGGAAGATGAGCTGGAGCGTCTCCTGCTCGGTCATCGTCTGGCCGGGCTGGACCAGCCCCTGCGTTTCGGCCTTGGCGCGAACGCGGTCGCAATCGATCCCGCGGCCGTCGTCACGGATGGTGATGACGACCTCGCCGCCGGCCTGATAGGCCGAAAGCCGGACCTGCCCCGTTGCGGGCTTGCCCGCGGCGATGCGCTGCGCGGGCGTTTCCAGGCCGTGGTCGCAGGCATTGCGGATCAGATGGATCATCGGATCGGCAAGCCGCTCGATCACGGTCTTGTCGATCTCGGTTGCCTCGCCCTCGGTCGCGAGCTCGATCGTCTTGCCCGTTTCGCGCGCGAGATCGTGGACGAGCCGACGGAAGCGGCCGAACAGCGTGGCGACCGGCACCATCCGCAGCACCATCATCGTCTCGCGCAATTCACTCGCCAGCCGCTCGATCTCTTCCGAAATCGAGCGCAGGACCAGATCGTCGGCGCTGCCGCCACTCTTGGCGACTTGCGAGAGGCGGCTCTGGACGATGACGAGTTCCCCGACCCGGTCCATCAGCTCGTCGAGCCGTTCGGCGGGAACGCGGACGCTCTCGCCCGGTGCGACGGCGACCCGCGCCACCGTAGCCGGCGTGGGTTCGGACAGGGGCGCGGGGGCGTTGGTGACAGGTCCGGCGGGCGGCGTGGCATCGGCGACCGCGACCGACACCAGCGGTTCGATCTTCAGCGCCATGTCGTCCATCACGAAGATGAACACGTCGTCGATATCGCCGCGCGACACGTCGCCACGCAGTTCGACGTCCCATCCGATATGGCATTCGGTCGGGATGAGATCGGCAAGCGGCGGAATCGCGTCGGTCCGCGCGACGATGCGGCAGTCGCCCAGCGCGCGCAGTTCGTCGAGCAGCATCAGCGGGTTGGTGCCGTTCGCCATCGCATCCGCAGGAAGCCGGAACGACAGGGACCATCCGGCTTCGACGGGGGCCGGCACGGCGATCGCACCGTCCGCGCCGTCGTCGATCGCGGCCTGCAGCCGCGCGAGGATCGCCGCGCTCGTTGCCTCCAACCCCGCACCGTCGCCGTCGATCAGCGCGCGCATATGGTCCTTCGCCGACAGGATCGCCGCGACCAGCGCGTGCGTCGCGGGCGCCAGTCCCTTGCGGACGCGGTCGAACGCGGTCTCGCAATGATGCGTGAACCCGGCGAGCGCGTCGAACCCGAACATCGCGCCCGAGCCCTTGAGCGTATGGAGGCCGCGGAAAACTTCGTCGACCAGATCGCGATCGTCGAGCCGGTGGCCGAGATCGAGCAGCCCCTGCTCGATCTGTTCGAGCAGTTCGCCCGCCTCGACCCGGAACGCCGCGATCGGGTCCTGCCCGGTCATCGCCCGAGCACCTTGCGCGCGACCTTGATGAGCTGTTCGGGGACGAACGGCTTGACCAGCCAGCCAGTCGCGCCCGCCGCCTTTGCCGCCTGCTTCACCGAGTCATCGGATTCCGTGGTCAGGAAGATGATCGGCGTGCCGCAATGCGCCGCCGATTTGCGCAGCTCGCGGATCATCGTCAGCCCGTCCATATTGGGCATGTTGAGGTCGGTGATGATCATGTCGAACGTTCCGGCGCTCGCCTTTTGCAGGCCCTCGCATCCGTCCCCGGCCTCGGTGACGGCATAGCCCGCCCCCGTCAGCGCGATCTTGATGGCCATCCGCAGGCTCGGTGAATCGTCGACGGTGAGGATCGAGGCGGTCATTGGGGCCGTTCTCCGTGGAACCAGAATTGAGCGTCGGCGGGCGTCGGGGCGCCGAAACCCGCGCGATCGAGCAGGGCGCACAGCGCCGGACCCGCCGGGCGGGTTAGTCTGAGGGTGCCCCCCGCTCCCGCCAGATGCGTGCGGAGCGCGAGGACGAGCTGGACGAAGCTCAGATCGCATTCGACCAGCGCTTCGGGGTCGATCGCGACATCGCGATTGGAGCGGGCAGCCTCCAGGAGACTTCCGGCGAAGGTCGCCGCAGATCGCACCGTCACGGAACTTGGGACCTTGATCGTCGCAATCATGTCCGCCTCGCAAGGTTGTCCCCCGGGCATGCTGCCTGGGGTTCATGCTTATTATAGCGGGGGTTGGTCTTCGAAGCGGGAACGCGCGGATTTAGCGCGGGGCAGGCCTCGGCGCGCCGCGCAAACCAAGGCGACGGTTATTCCGTCAGGCCGTCAGCGCGAGCAGGGCGAAGGTCGCGAGCCAATGCTCGCCCATGTAATCGTCGGCGAGATGCGGGAGCGCAGCGTCCAGATGCGCCCGCGCGACGGCCTTGGTTGCCGCGGGATCGGGCAAGGCGTCGGCAAGGCTGTACCAGCACCACGCCCGCGCCAGATTGAGTCCGTCGATATGCGCCAGACGACCATCGCGGCGATCGGTGACGATCGCGGGGACGCGCAGGCAGGCGACCGCTGCCCCCGCCGGATCCGGCAGGAATGCTGCGAGCCACGCCCCTGCGTCGCGGCCGAGCACGTCGTGCATCAGGACAGCTTCGCACAGCGTGGCGGACAAAAAGTCCTCGCCGCTCGGCTCCCACGGCCGCGCGTCCCGGTCGGCGCCGAACCAGGATCGCGCCCGCGCCTCGATCAGGCTGGCGAGTTCCCAGTCGTGCGTCCGCGCCCAGCGCAGCGCGTGGATCAGCGCGAACGCGGTGCTGTCATGCTTGCCGCTGCGCACGGCATAAGTGAGCTTGGGGAGATACGCCTTGAACCGCGCCGCAAACGCCCGCGCGAGCGGTTCCAGCGCGGTGGCCCAGGGACGGTCGGGACGAAGCGCGAGTTCGGCGTGGAGTGCGAGCAGCCAGCCCCAGCCGTACGGCCGCTCGAACCCGCCCGTCATCGGCCGGTCGAGATAGGCGACTTCCCCCGCCACGCGATCCGGCACCAGCATCCGGTCGGCAAGCGCCTCTACTGTGGCGGTGGCGGCCATATCGGGGAACAGCCGCGCGAGCCGCATCACCTGCCACCAGCCGTGAACGCAACTGTGCCAGTCGAAGCTGCCGTGGAAGATCGGATGCAGCATCGCCGGGGCGGCAAGATCGCCCGGCCCGGTCAGGATCTGGTCGAGCTTGTACGGCCATTCGCGCGTCAGATGCCCGAGCGTGAGCGTGGCGAAGCGCTCGGCGGTCACGGAATCGAGCATCGTCATCGGAATCCCAGCCAATACAAGAGAGCGATGTTCACGCCGAGCAGCGGCAGCGCGGTCGGCACCTGCGCGCGGATCACCGCGCCCTTGTCCTTCAGGTCGAGCAAGGCGGCGGGCACGAGATTGAAGTTCGCCGCCATCGGCGTCATCAGCGTGCCGCAGAAGCCCGCGAGCATCCCGATCGCCGCGATCACCGCGGGATCGCCGTGGAACCGCCCGATCAGCAGCGGCATCCCGACCGCGGCGAACATCACCGGGAACGCCGCAAACGCATTCCCCATCACCATCGTGAACGCAGTCATCCCGAGCGCATAGACCAGCACCGCGCCGATCAGGCTGCCGTCCGGAATCGCCGCCCCCGCCAGCCCGCCGACCACCTGCCCGACCCCCGCGAGCGCGAACACCGCACCAAGGCTCGCGAGCATCTGCGGCAGCACGGCCGCCCAGCCGACGCTGTCCATCAGGCGCAGCCCTTCGACGAACGGCGTCGCGGGCCGCGCGCGGAACCACGCATAGCCCGCCGCGAGCGCGAGGATCACGCCGCAGGCAAGCGCAACCAGCGTGATCTGTTTCGGATCGACCAGCGCGGGCATTGCCTTGAAGACAAGCGTGCCCAGCAGCGCGGTCGCCGGAATCACGAGGGCGGGGAGGAACAGCCGGTTGCCACGCCTTTCCGATTCCGCCTGGCGTTCGACCGGGCCGGTGGTGGCGCGTGCGCCCCGTCCCATTGCACCCGTCCCCGCAATCGCGACGAGGCCGAGGACCAGCACGCCATTGCCGATATCGCCGATCCGGTCGCCGAGCAGGAAACTCACCGCGAGCAAACCGTAGAAACCGGCATTGCCGAAACGCTTGCGGTTTCCCCGGTCGGTCGCCGCCAGCACGGCGAACACCGCGAACACCAGTCCGGCCAGGCCATAAATGAAATTCGTGCCGATCATCCGCGCCGCGCCAGACGGCGATCGAGCCACAGCAGCCGCGCACCGTGAATTATCAGCGCGGCGACCGCAGTCGGAAGCGCCCAGAGCGACAGATGCAGCGGCTGGATGACGATGCCATAGCCTTCGAGGATCCCCTTCATCAGCAGGATCGACCCGATCGCGATGAAGATGTCCTCGCCGAAGAACAGCCCGATATTGTCGGTCGCCGCCGCCATCGCCGGGATCGCATCGCCCCCGGGCGCAAGCCCCTGCCGCTCAGCCGCCGCTTCCGCCATCGGCGCGACCAGCGGGCGGACGCTTTGTGCGGGTCCGGCGATCGAAATCAGGCCAAGCGCCGAGGTCAGTTGGCGGAACAGCAGATAGCCGATCAACAACCGCCCGACCGTCGCGCCTTTAAGCGCGGCGATCGCCCCGCGCGCGCGCTCCTGCAAGCCGTGCCGTTCGAGCAGGCCGATCACCGGCAGCACGATGTAGACCGCGCTGACGAAGCGATTGGCGTTGAACGCCTTGCCGAACGCCGCGAGGATCGCGAGCGGATCGAGCCCCGCCGCCAGCCCCGTCACCAGCGCCGAGACCGCGACGACCAGCAACGGATTGAAGCGCAGCAGAAAGCCCGCGACGATTACCCCGATTCCCGCGAGCACGAGCATTCAACCGCCTCCGAATCCGCCCCCGCCGGGGGTTTCGATGACGAACACGTCGCCATTGCGCATGGCGACCTTGGCGGTCGATCCGAGCGGCTCGATCGCACCATTGGCACGCTCGACCCTGGCGGACCCCACTTCGCCCTCGGCTCCGCCTTCCAGTCCGAACGGCGGCACGCGGCGGCGATTGGCGAGAATGCAGGCGGTCATGTCCGCGAGGAACCGGATGCGGCGTGTTCCGCCATCCCCGCCGCGGTGCGCGCCCGCCCCGCCCGACCCTGCCCGGATCGAGAACTTCTCGAGCAGGACCGGAAAGCGCGTCTCGAAGATCTCCGGGTCGGTCAGCCGACTGTTGGTCATGTGCGACTGGATGACTGGCGTGCCGTCATAGCCGGCACCCGCGCCCGAACCGCCCGCGACCGTCTCGTAATATTGGTAGGTTTCGTCGCCGAAGGTGAAGTTGTTCATCGTCCCCTGGCTCGCCGCCATCGCGCCGAGCGCGCCGAACAGCGCATCGGTGACGACCTGGCTCGTCTCGACATTCCCCGCCACCACCGCGGCGGGGAACCGCGGGTTGAGCATCGAGCCTTCGGGCACCAGGATCGTCACGCCGCGCAGGCAGCCGTCGTTGAGCGGGACGCTCTCGTCCATCAGAACGCGCAGCACATACAGCACCGCCGCGCGGACGATCGACACCGGCGCGTTGAAGTTGTTCGGCCGCTGCGCGCTCGTTCCCGCGAAATCGACCGTCATCGTCTGCGCCGCACGGTCGACCCGGATCGCGACGCGGACCACCGCGCCATCGTCCATCTCATAGGCGAAGCTGCCGTCCTGCAGACCGGCGATCAGGCGACGCGCGGCGGCGTCGGCATTGATCTGGACATGCTCCATATAGGCGCTGACGACATCCGCCCCATATTCGCCCGCGATCCGCGCCAGACCGGCAGCCCCACGCGCGCAGGCCGCGAGTTGCGCCGCGAGATCGGCGATATTCTGGTCGACGTTGCGCGCCGGATAGCGCCCGCTGGCGAAGAGGGTGCGCAACTCGGCCTCGCGAAAGTGCCCCTCGTCCACCACCAGCACGTCGTCGAGCAGAACGCCTTCCTGCTCGACCGAGACGCTGTCGGGCGGCATCGATCCCGGCGTGATCCCGCCGACATCGGCATGATGCCCGCGCGCGGCGACGAACCCGTCGGGCGCGTCGCTCCCTTCCGCAAAGACCGGCAGGATCACCGTGATGTCGGGAAGATGCGTACCCCCGCGATACGGCGCGTTGAGCGCATAGGCATCGCCGCGCCGGATCCCCCGCCCGTCCGCATGCGCGCCGCGCGCGGCGATGATCGTGCGGATGCTTTCGCCCATCGAGCCGAGATGCACCGGGATATGCGGCGCGTTGGCGACGAGATTGCCGCGCGCGTCGAACAGCGCGCAGGAGAAGTCGAGCCGCTCGCGAATGTTGACCGAGGCGGCGGAGCGCTGCAGCGCCGCGCCCATTTCCTCCGCGATGCTCATGAACAGGCCCGCGAAGATCGCGAGCCGTGCGGGATCGCTTTCGGTCCCGATCCGTACCGTTTGCCGCGCCGCCGCGCGGTCGAGGATCAGGTTGCCGATCGCGTCGACGCGGACCCGCCAGCCCGGCTCGACGACCGTGGTCGAGACCGGATCGATGATCAGCGCAGGCCCTTCGAACGCGTAGCCCGCAGGCAAACCCGCGCGCGCCAGCACCGGCACCTGCTGGAGCGTGCCTGCCATATAGACCGGCACGATCGCCATCGGCGCGGCGGCGTCGCGCGGGAGGTCGATCAGCGTCGTCTCGACCGCCGGGCTCTTGGCAACGGCCTCGGCGACGAGGCGATCGACGACCAGGCCCTGTGCTGTCGTGAAACCGAACTGCGCGCGATAGGCGGTGTCGAAGTCCGCCACCATCGTCGCGGTATCCGTGAAATCGAGCTCGATCGTATGCTCGGTCTGCCCGCGCCGCAGGTGGACGCGGCGCTCCACCGCAATGTCCCCCGCGGCGACGCCCTGATCCGCGAGCGCGCGGTGCGCCTCCTCCGCCAGCACTGCGAATGCGGCATCGATCGCGGCATGGTCGTCGATCGGCACGCCCAGCGTCCGTTCGCGCAGCTCGCGACGGTCCGCCAGCCCCATGCCGTAAGCCGAGAGAACCCCCGCGAGCGGATGGATCATCACGCGGTCCATCCCGAGCGCATCGGCGACCAGGCACGCATGCTGCCCCCCTGCGCCACCGAAACACGCGAGCGTGTAGCGCGTCACGTCATGCCCGCGTGCGACCGAGATCGTGCGGATCGCATTCGCCATATTGGCGACCGCGACCGCGACGAAGCCCTCGGCCGCGGCCTGCGGATCGAGCGGCAGGTCCGCGAACCGCGCGGTCACCGCCGCGCGGTCGAGCGGCTGATCGCCCTGCGCGCCGAATAATGCGGGGAAGAAGTCGGGTTGCAACTTGCCGAGCAGGACGTTGCAATCGGTCACCGTCAGCGGGCCACCCCGCCGATAACACGCCGGCCCCGGCACCGCGCCCGCGCTCTCCGGCCCGACCAGCAGCCGCTGCCCGTCGAACCGGCAGATCGACCCGCCCCCCGCCGCCACGGTATGGATCCGCAGCATCGGCGCGCGGATCCGCGTGCCCGCGATCAGCGTCTCGGTCTCGCGTTCGTAGGTGCCTGCGTAATGCGACACGTCGGTCGATGTCCCGCCCATGTCGAAGCCGATGATCCGGTCGAACCCCGCCGCGCGCGCGGTCGCGGCCATGCCGACGATCCCCCCCGCCGGCCCCGACAGGATCGCATCCTTGCCGCGAAAATGCGCGCCGTCGACCAGCCCGCCCGAGGATTGCATGAACAAGGCACCCTGGCCGAGCGCCGCGCTCAGCCCCGCGACATAGCGGTCGAGCACCGGGGACAGATACGCATCGACCAGCGTTGTATCGCCACGCCCGATCAGCTTGATCACGGGCGCTACCCGATGGCTGGCCGAAATCTGGGTAAAGCCGATGTCTTGCGCGACTTCGACCAGCGTCGTCTCATGCGCCGTGAACCGATAGCCGTGCATCAGGACGATCGCGACCGAGCGCAACCCCGCATCGTACGCGGCCTGCAGGCCGACGCGCGCCGCCTCCCGATCGAGCGGCCGGTCCACCCCGCCATCCGCCATCACCCGCTCGTCGACCTCCACGACGCGGGCGAACAGCGGCGCGGGCCGCGCGAGGTCGCGCGCAAAGATGTCGGCGCGTTCCTGATGGCCGATCACCAGCGCATCTCCGAACCCGCGCGTGATCGCCAGGACGGTCGGCTCGCCCTTCCCCTCGAGCAACGCATTGGTCGCGACGGTCGTGCCGATTCGCAGCGCAAGCGGAACGTCCCCGCCCCCGGTCAGCCGCCGGATCGCCTCGACCGCGGCGTCGGCATAGCGTTCGGGATCCTCCGACAATAATTTTGCCGATACCAGCTGGCCGTCGGGCTTACGCGCCACGACGTCGGTGAAGGTGCCGCCGCGATCGATCCAGAAGTGCCAGGGAGCCGTCATCGCGCCCTACGTTCCCGTTGTATCCTTTAGCGTCAATGCTTTGTTGCAACGCCACGGCAGAGCGAGAGCGCAGCGCCATCGATCGCGTCCGTGCCGCGACCACGCAGCCCGAACAACAAGGCGGCGCGAACCGCCGAGATCGGGGGATTCCGGCGAACACACCCGCTCTTGCTCCCGCGGCCGCGACTTGTCAGTCTCCCGAAAACACCGCCGGGGGGTAATCATCATGCTTCGACTGGGTCTCGCCGTCTTGCTCGCCACCGTGTCCTCGGCCGCCGTCGCCGGTCCCGCGACCAAGGAGCAACTCATGGCCCCGCCCGCCGGGGCGCGCCACTACACGATCAGTTCGGTCGCGGGAAAACATGGCGATATCTGGTCGTGGCGAACCGCCGACGCGCGCGTCGCCTATCGCATGTCGATGACGCTGCGCGGCTGGGTCACCGAGACCGACGAGCTGATGACGATCGGCCCCGACAAGCGGCCAACCGCGATCGAGATCCGCGGCTTCACCGATTCGGGCGATGCGACCGAAAGCTTCAGCGTCGATTCGGGCGGCGTCGCGCACTGGAAGACCGCAGTGGACGGCGGCGCCGCGCCGTTCGCGGCCAAGCGCTACAACACCTATGGCGGCCCCTGGCTGGCGGGGGAAAGCGACATCGAGGCGCTCGTCGCGGCGGGCGACACGGGGATCGATCTGCTGCCGACCGGCCACGCCTCGATCGTCGTCGGCAATCCGGTGGAGATCACGGGGCCGCAGGGACCGAAGACGGTGAAGCTCGCCTTCATCACGGGCTACAGCTTTTCGCCGATTCCGATGTGGCTCGATGCCGACAACCATTTCTTCGGCAATGCGGGCATCATCTCGCTGCTGCCCGAAGGCTATGAGGCGGCCGGCCCCCGGCTCAAGCAGATCCAGGACGATGCCACCGCCGACATGGTGCGCGACGTTGCGCATCGCTTCCTGCGCCCGGCCAATGCGACGCCGACGCTGGTCGACCATGTCCTCCTGTTCGACTCCGTCGCCGGAAAGTATCTCCCCGATCGCGCGGTCCTGATTGCCAACGGCAAGATCGCGACCGTCGCGGCGGGCGGAACGATCACGGCACCGGCCGGGGCGACGGTGCTCGACGGACGCGGCAAGACGATCCTCCCGGGATTATGGGATGCGCACCGCCACGTCGGTGGCGACGACTGGAACCTGTTGCAGAACGTCGCGACGGGGATGACCAACTATCGCAGCCCGGGCTCGATGATCGACGAGACGCTCAGCATCTACAAGCGCCGCGCGGCGGGGGATCTGCTCGCGCCCGACGGCAAGGTCTCGGTGATCATCGATCGCAAGGACCCGCTCGCCGCGCAAGGCGCGCTGACCGTCACGTCCGCCGCCGAGGCGATCGCGGCCGTCGACAAGATCAAGGCGGCCGGGCTTTGGGGCGTCAAATTCTACACGTCGATGAATCCGGCGTGGATCGCCCCGGCGGCGGCGGAGGCGCACAAGCTCGGCCTGCACGTCCACGGCCACGTGCCCGCGGGCATGCGCCCGCTCGATGCGGTACGCGCTGGCTATGACGAGGTCACGCACATCAACTTCATCATGATGCAGGCGATGCCGCAGGACGTGGTCGACAAGGTGAACACCGCCGCGAGGCTGGAAGGCCCGGCGAAATACGGGAAGGACGTCGACCTCGATTCCCCGGCGATGACGGCCTTCTATGCCGAACTCGGCAAGCGCGGCACGGTGATCGATCCGACCCTGACCGTCTGGGAGCAACTGATGACGTCGGACGGCACCGCGATGTCCCCCGAATATGCAGCCTTCGCCGATGTTTCGCCGCCATCGGTGGTACGCGGCTGGAAAATCGCGGGCTATCCGTTGTTCGGCGACCTGACTCGGGACGATTTCCGCAAGAGCTTCACGAAGATGGTGGGGCTGGTCGGTCGCCTGCACCGCGCCGGCGTGCCGATCGTCGCGGGGACCGACGGCTATGGCCTCGAACTCGTGCGGGAGATCGAACTGTACCAGCAGTCCGGCCTCAGCAACGCCGAGGCCCTGCAGACCGCGACGATCGTTCCGGCGAAGCTGACGGGCATGGCGGACCGGACCGGCTCGATCGCGGCGGGAAAGACGGCAGACGTGATCCTGGTCAACGGCGATGTCTCACAGGACCTGGGAAACCTGCGCCATGTCGACACGGTCTTTCTCGACGGCTACCGGCTCGACGCGGCAGCGCTGCGGCGCGCAAGCGGGATGAGCGGCATGCCGCAATGAGTGCGACGGGCCACGTCAGCCAACCGCTGCGAGACGCTCCCTGATCTCGTCCTCGGATACGATCTCGATCCGGTGACCCTCCCGCCGCAGCGCGTCCGCGCGGCGGTGATCGGCATGCGCGGTCACATAGTGCCCGAAGGGTTGATCGTTGCTGATGACGAGCTTCGTCGTGGTCAGGCCGACCGACGCGACGACCCTGCCCCCCGCCGCAGCGAGGCGCCGCGCCAGCGCACCGTCGCGCGGTGCCCCCAGGATCGCGACCCGTTCGCCCTTCAACGGACCCACCGCCGCCGCCTTCGGCGCGGGGCCACCGCGCCCCCGGGGCGGGGCCAGCCAGCCGGCGAGGTCGATTCCGGTGTGATCGATCGCGCGGACGATCACCATGCCGGCCGCCCGCGCGTCGCTCAGCGCATCGTGGTGCTTGTGGCGCACCCCCAGGAACTTGCTCAACACGTTGAGCCGGTGGCTCGGCAGTTCGGGCCACGCCCGCTTCGCGACGCGCACGCTGTCCAGCCACGTGGTCCTGATCTCCGCCCGGTCATGGACCCGACACGCCGCGCCGAGCGCCCCCTTGTCGAAGAACGAGTGCGCGACCGTGATCCGTCCGGACAGATGCGAGTCGATCGCGGCGTGGACATCGGCGAAGGTCGGCGCGCCGAAGACATGGTCGCAGGTGAGGCCGTGGATTCTCGTGTTGAACGACGAGAACCGGTCGAGCGGATCGACCAGCGTTTCATAGTCGAATACCTCGACGCCGTTCCTGAAGCCGACGATCCCGACCTGGCAAATGCTGCTGACGCTCGAACACGCCGTCTCGACGTCGATGACGACGAAATCGACTGTGGTGCGGGCGGCGACAGGCAAAGGGGCAACGGAGTCCATGCCACGGAACATACCGGGTCCTTCGGCAAAACGCACCCGTCATGACGACCCGCCCTCCACCGCGACGCCGCCGCCTTGGCAGCGCCGCGCGCGACCCCATATTGGTCCCAAGCAATGGATATCGGGTGACACTATGGCAAGCGGATGGGCGCCCGAGGGCGCGGTTCAGGATCAGATCGACGACACCATCAACGACGCGGTCTTGTTCGCCCGGTCGCGCATGCCTACGGGCGACGGCGCAGCGGAATGCAACGAATGCGGCGAACCCATTCCCCAGCGTCGCCGAGACGCGCTGCCCGGCGTCCGCACATGCGTCGCCTGCCAGAGCCAGCGTGACCAGAGTCCTGCCTTCTCCGCGATCAACCGCCGGGGCAGCAAGGACAGCCAGTTGCGGTAGCGCGCGACTGCAAACCGTATGATTCAAGCGGGGCCACCGGAACGGCGGCCCCGGCCCGCCCTTCGATCAATTGTCGAAATAGCGCCGTGACTGCGGCATGCGGCGGCGTTTGCGCGTGGCGAAGGCCCAGCAGGCAATCCCCACGCCAAGTTGCAGAAGCACGGTCAGCGCGATCAACAGGGTGGGTTCGGTCGATCCGCCGCGCGTGAAGAGCAACGCGACTGCGACAGCGACGAGATACGCCACGCCCGCCACCAAGACCCGCAAGCGCCGCGCCGAATCCCGCGCGTCGAACGGGGCGACGATCGCCAGACATGCCGCCGCGACGAGCAGCGCGATCGCCACGCCGATCGGCGCAGCGGCGAGGATCGCGAGCAGCATCGTGGCGAGCGACAGGATCGACACGACCGAGGCGAAGATGCGAAGGCGTAGCATTAGGGCGTTCCCAAACCAGTCGGCACAATGAAGAATCCTAGCATGATGTTTCCGCCGACCGCGTCCGCGCCTGCAGGAACACGATCGTGTCCCCCTCGAGGCGAACCGCGGTGAGGACACCGGTCGAATAGGCGCCCGTATCGATCCCGATTCGGTTCGCCGTCATCTCGGGTTCGTCCGCGCTCCAGCTATGTCCATGGACGACGATCTTGTCGAAACGGTAATCCGCCGACAGGAACTCTTCCCCGATCCACAGGCAATCCTCCTCGCTTTGCCGCGCGATGGACACGCGGGGCATGAGCCCCGCGTGGACGAACAGGTAATCGCCACACATCGTCCGGATCGGCAAGCCCCGCAGGAATGCGAGATGCGACGCGGGCATCTTGTCCAGCAACCGGTCGCGCAGCGCCCGGCAGGCCGTTTCGAGCGACGCCAGGTCGTCCCCCGGCACATCGACGCCATAGGACATCAGGGTTTGCGCGCCGTCGCGTCGGAGCCAGGGGATATTCCGGTCGGGATGGTCCAGGAAATCGAGCAGCATCACCTCATGATTTCCGCGCAGGAAGACGATTTCGAGCGTGGACTGGCGCGACAGCCAGACAAGCGCGGTCAGGACTTGCGAGGACTGCGGCCCGCGATCGACATAATCGCCGCAGAACACCAGCAAGGGGGGGCGACCGTCGACGATCGTCGCCATGTCCGCGACGATCGCTTCCAGCAGCGCGGACACGAGATCGTAGCGACCATGAATATCGCCGATCGCGTAGACGACCCTGCCCTCGGTCGATCGCGCCCGTTCGGCGCGTTCGCCGGGCGAACGCAGAACCACGGGGATCGCTGCACCCTCGGTCATTCGCCGCCGTCCTGGCGGGCGCGGTCGAGCATCCCCGTCAGCCGGTCATACCGCTGGATCGTCCCGTCGGGATCATCCTGCGCAGCCTCGCGCGCGCGGATCCACTGGCGGTTGATCGATTCGAGCTGGCCATAGGGGACACCGCTCTGCCGCGCACGGCGATAGGCGCGCCGCAGCCGGGCATCCGCGTTGAGGACGTCCTGATAGATGCAGCGGTCTTCGAGGCTTCCCGGGGGGCATTGCGACGACGCCCCACCGTCCGAACTCTCGCCGCGCGTGAGCACGGGCCGCTGCGACGAATCGGCTCTCGCGAGCGTTGCGCGCGGCGCTGTGCCGGCCGGTTGCTCGCCCCGTACCGCGCGCCGATCGACGACCCGCGCCCGGTTGGAAGCCGTGGACGCTTCGGCAGGCGGCGCAAGGGTGCCATCCGTCGGCGGTGGCGGGAGAGGATCCTCAACGTCCGTCGCGACTGTCTGGTGCGCCGCCTGCTCGCCCGAAGGGGTCGGAACGGTCGCCGTTGGGGCGGCACGCTGCGACGGCGGGATCGGGGCAACGTGGCGAGTCGCTTCCAACGGCTTCGGCAACTGGCCGAATTGGCCATAACCGACCGCGAGCGCGGTGCCCGCGACCAGCACCAGTGCGGGCGCGACGATCGTGAAGAACCGCCAGTCCCGCTTGCCACGGGCCCGCGCATCCTGCCGCGAGCGATCCTGCTGCGCCGAGTTCACGGGCGCACGGTCGCTCAGCGGCTTGAAAATCCGGTCCATGTCGGCGGACACGGATGTCGGGGGCAGATCGCTCGCCATCGCACTTCTCCTCCGCGCGACCGTTACGGCGGACGTCTGTACTATCGCTTAACCGCGCGCCGCACCAGAATGACGGAGGCGCGGAATGCACGCGGTTCGCGTCCTGCCCGGTCGCAGCCGAGGGGAGCTTCGCAAAGGCTTGATATGGCGCGATTCAGCGGGAGAGGCATCGCTTCCCCCGCTGTATGTTTTTATCAGAACGTCACGCGCCCGCCGACCGAGAGCACGACCGCATGCGCATTGCGGAGCAGACCGTTGGTGACGATCGGCGTCTGCGCGGCTGTGCCGGCAAAGGCCGCGGTGGTGCGATCGATCGTTTCGTTGCTGAAGTCGACATAGCTCGCCGCCGCATCGAGCGCGATGTGCGAGGTCAGCTGGTAGCTGCCACCCGCGGCATAGGTCCAGCGGTTGGCGTCGGGCACGCGCGCGTCGCGCAGGCCGTCCTGCGTTGGGGTGATCGTCCGCTGAAGGCCAGCGCGGACGGTCGCCTTGGGGGTAAGCGCATAGTCGACGCCGCCCGCGAGGCTCCAGCTATCCCGGTAATTTTCCGGGATCGCGACGTTGAGCGGCGCGCCGAGCCGGATCGCATCGAACCTGCTCCAGTTATACGCGACGACCTGCGCATTGAGCGTCAGCGCGTTGGTCGCCTTGAGCCGACCCGCGACGATCACCTGCCCCGGGGTGCGGAACTTCGCCTGGACACCCGACAGGGACGTGTTCGACGCGGCGAGCGGCCCGACCAGATTGTAGATGTTGAGATCGCCGGTCAGCGTATGCTCGATGCTCGACTTGTAGCTGATGCCGACCGTCGCGATCCGGTTATGAAGCTGGACGCCCGCGGTCCAGCCGAAGTCCCAGCCATCGCCGTTCAGCGCCTGGGTGCCGTCCGGCAGCGATGCGAGGACGTTGGGAAGCTGGTTGCTGAGGAAGGCGTTGGTATATTCGACGTTGAGCGCGCCGCCGACCCGCAGCCAGTCGGTCAGCACCACGCCGATCGACGGCTGGATGTCGATCGTGCGCAACCGCGTCTTGTCAGCGCTGTAGCGTGCCCAGCTGTTCGAATCATAATCGGTGGTGAAGCTGAACGGCGACGTGACCGCGACGCCGATCGCGATCCGGTCGTTGATCGGATAGGCGATCGCGCCGCTCGGCAGGACGCCGTTGTTGATCGGGTCGCGCGAAACCGCGTTGCCACGCACCGGCGCGAACGCCTGGCCGGGACGACGGATCAGCGTGCCATTGTCGATCACTTCGCCCTTGGGCAGGATCGCGGTCGCGCTGACTGCGGCCTCGGCGGTGGTGATGCCCGCGATCGCGGCGGGGTTCCACCACAGCGACGCCGGACCGGTGTCGGCGGCTTCACCCGAGAAGGCGCGCCCTGCGCCACGCGCCGACTGCGCCTCGAGATAGAAGGCATCGGCATGCGCGACGCTGGCGGAGCCAAGCGAGCAGACAAGCGCGGTCGCGCCCAGCAACGGGGCCTTGAAACGATGGACCATGAAAAATTCCTGAATTGACGTCTAAAAGGGGGGGGGAATGGGATTAGCGGACTCGCGTCCAGGTCTGCGTCTTGCACAGGGGGAAGAAGACGCAGCCGCGCAGCTTCAACTGGTTGGCGCCGAGCGGGGTGATCTTGCCGCTGTAGGTCTTGCCGTCATCGGCGTTATAGACCTGGCCGTTGCTCCACACGCCGTCCGCCTCGGGCTTGAACCCGCTCAGCATCTGCATGCCTTCGATCGGGCGATTGCGCAGCGCGGTGTTCGAATTGCGCGCGTCCTTCATGCCCGGATTGGCGCGGAGCGCGTCGGACGTGACGATCTTTCCGCAGATCGACGGACCGCAGCGCGCGATCTCGACGATGGCATTGTGGGTTTCGGTCCTCCAGCGACCGACGACGGTATCGGGGGCGAGCGGGGCTCCAGCGAGCAGCGCTCCGAGGATCAGCAGGGACATCGTCTTTCCTCTCCATCAGGCCGCCCCTGGAACAGGACTGGCCACGGACGTTTCCTTGAGGACGCCGCTTCCGTGCGATCGTCCGAACCGATCGGCTCGCGTCTTATGCGCGAGGCCGATGCCGTATACGGCATCTCGCCTATAAGGATGAGCGACGTGGTCAAGGATTCTTGCCGGCAAGGAAGAAGAACCTGCGGGTTTCATGGGTTTGCGTGACTTTTCTGCAACGCTTCCGGGCTCGCCCGCGACAATACCGGCACCGCGACAAATGGCGTTTCCCTTATCGCCGCAAATCCGCGACACGGGATTCAAGACGCAAGAGCGGGCTGCGATCCCCACCGGACCGGCCCGGAAACGATGATAACGCGTCACCGGAGGAGCTGGATTGGACGACGGGCAGCAGGAGCTCGCGGGGATCAACGCGGTTGCGCGGATGCTGGCCATCACGCCGCGGACGCTGCGCTTCTACGAGGATCGCGGACTGATCACCCCGAGCCGGGTCGGCACGATCCGCGTCTACACCAAGCGCGAAATCGCCCGGATGCAGTTGATCCTGCGGGGCAAGCGGCTTGGCTTCACGCTTGCCGACATCACCGAATTCCTCGACCTCTACGATGCCGATCCGCAGCATGTCGAACAGATGCGCGCGCTCGCCGAACGCTGTCGCGAGCGGATCGACCGCCTCGACGCGCAACGCGACGCCATCGCCGAGACGCTGGGCGAACTGGAAAAGATCGAAGCGCAAGCGCTCGATCGGATCGCGGGCGCGACCCGCAAGCGGACGCACAAAGCGGGGTGACGTCGGCCGGTTTCGCTACTTGAGGCTGTACGGCAGCGTAATCGTATAGGACGACGCCGGTGCCATCGTGCCTTGCGGACGAAACCGGACCGTCGTCACCGCGGCTTGTGAGGCCGCCGCCCCTGCAATCGGCACGTACGTCCAGCTATTGCCACCGTCGGACGAGAAATCGACCTGATCGGTGGTGCTCGATGGCCCGGCATAGCCGAAGGTGACGCCCGATGGCGGGCTTCCCTCGCTCGACTGCACCACGGTGCCGCTCCCGCTGCCGTCGCCATCGAGCGCGATCGCCATGCCGCCGGGGGTCGGCAACACCGCCTGAAGCGCGTTGAGTTCGGTCGCGACGATGTCGGGGTTGGTGATCGACACGTTGATCCGGCGCTTGCTCCCCGGAATCGCGCGCGGGTTGCTGGTGCCGCTGACCGGGTCCCAGGTGACTTGTCCGAACGCGATCGTGATCGTCGGGGGTCTGGCCGCGACCACCAGCGTGACGGTGATGACCCCGGTCTTGCTCCCGCTGTCGACGGCACCGAGGCAGACGCCGAGCGCGGAGGCGAGACCGTTGCAGAAATTCCAATCCCATTTGACCGAAAAGCTGCCGGTATAGGTGCCCGGCGCGACATAGCCGACGCTTGCGAGCTTGAAATAGACCGGCACGTCGATCGTCCCGTCCCCCAGCAGATTGAGCAGGTTCACCGCCGGGCCGTTCATGTAGAAGGCAGCAGTCCCCGCCTTGAGTTCGACCGTGGCATTGGCGTCCGCGAAGACGCGGTAGCTGACGGTGTTCGCGGGGGCGGAGACCGAGGTCAGGTTGAGCACGGTCCCCGCCGGGATCGTCGCCTTCAGGAAATTGCCCGACAGGACCGTCAGTGCGGTAAACCCCGTGCAGCGAAACCCGCCGCTCGTCTTCACGTACGGCGCGCTCGCCTTGATCGCGGAGGGGGAGAAGGTGCCGACCGATGCCGCGGTCGGCGTCGTGACGTCGCACGCGAAGGCGGGCGTCGCGACCGTCGCGAGCGCCAGCGCCAGACACGCCATCCGACGGAGGCAAGCGCGGCGAAAGGCCTGGAAAAGAGCGGTGCGCGACATGCATGTCACTCATCATGCCGGGCGTTTCCAAGAGGTAAACACCCGGCGCGCCCGCGATCGAACGAGACTAAGGTCTAAGATCAGCCCGCCGTCGCCAGCCGCGCACGCCCCGCCTGCAGCCGCAGCAGAAGCACCAGCGCAAGCCCGCTCCCCGCCATCACCGCACCCGCGATCGAAACCGCGGGATAGCCCATCCCTGCCCCGATCACCGCGCCGCCGAGCGCCGCGCCGACCGCATTGCCGAGGTTGAACGCGCCGATGTTCATCGCCGACGCCAGGTTGGGCGCATCCCCCGCCGCCGCCATAACGCGCATCTGGAGCGGCGGGACCAGCGCGAAGCTCGCGACGCCCCACAGGAAGATCAGCACCGCCGCGGGCACCGGCCACGCCATCGCACCCGCGAACACCACGAGCAGCGCGACCAGACCACCCAGCGTGACGATCAGCGTCCCGTCGACCGAGCGATCGCCATAGCGTCCCCCCAGCCAGTTCCCGACCGTGAGCCCCAGCCCGTACAGCACCAGCATCGCGGTGACGAAACCGGTCGAGGCGTGCGCCTGCGTCTGGAGGATCGGGACGATATAAGTGAAGACCGTGAACATCGCGCTCGACCCGATCACCGTCAGCAGCAGCGCGACCAGCACCGGCCCGCGCACCAGCACGCGCAGTTCGGCGCGCATGTCGCTGTCGGCATCCGCCGGAATGACCGGGACGGCGAAGCGCAGCGCCGCCATCGCGAGCACGCCGAGCCCGGTGATCGCCCAGAACACCGTCCGCCAGCCAAACGCTTCCGCCGCCCACGCCGCGAGCGGGACGCCGCCGACATTGGCGATCGTCAGCCCCATGAACATCGTCGCAACCGCGCCCGCGCGGCGGTCCGCCGGCACCAGCCGCGCCGCGACGACCGACCCGACGCCGAAGAACGCACCGTGGTTGAACGAGGTGACGACCCGCGCGATCAGCAAGGTGGTGTAGCTGCCCGACAAGGCCGCGAGCAGGTTCCCGACCGTGAAGATCGCCATCAGCGCGATCAGCAACGTCCGCCGGGGAACGCGCGCGGTGGTGAGCGTCATCAGCGGCGCGCCGATCAGCACGCCGACCGCATAGGCGCTGATCAGCAACCCTGCGGTCGGGATCGACACGCCGAGGTCGGTCGCGATGACGGGGAGCATCCCCATCGGCGCGAATTCGGTGACGCCGATGCCGAACGCACCGACGGCCAGCGCCAGAATGGCGGGGTTGAGTTTCATACGTATCTTCCGGTCTGTGATTTGCCTCAAATGGTGCAACGCAGCGTCCTGCGGTAGAGGGTGAGCCGGACCAGCAGCTTTGCGGGAGAATCACAGATGGCGCGCAGGGTGGATCGCGCGGGCGAGATGGAGGCGTTCGATGCGGTGGTCCGCGCGGGCAGCCTGTCGGCGGGGGCGCGCGCGCTGACGCTGACCCCGTCCGCGCTCAGCCGGATCATTTCGCGGATCGAAAGCAGGCTCGGCGTGCGGTTGCTGGTGCGGACGACGCGGACGCTGACCGTCACGCCCGAGGGCGAGGCCTATCTGCTTGCGGCCCGGCGGATCCTCGCGGACCTGACCGAGTCCGAAGCGGCGATCGCCTATCAGGCGGCCCCCCGCGGGCGGCTGCGGGTGAGCGCGTCGCTCGCTTATGGCCGGATCACGATCGTGCCATTGCTCGCGGATTTCGTCGCGCGCTATCCCGAGATCCTGGTCGACCTCAGCCTCAGCGACGAGCTGACCGACGTGCTCGGCGGCCAGGCGGACGTCGCGATCCGCTTCGGTCCGCTCGCCGACAGCCCGCTGACCGCGCGGCGGATCGGGTCGAACGGCCGGACGATCGTCGCCGCCCCCGCCTATCTCGCGCGCGCCGGGATGCCGCGGGTGCCCGAGGACCTGCACGACCATAATTGCCTGAACTTCAATTTCCGCCGGGTCGACCCTGGCTGGCCATTCGTGCGCGAGGGCGCCGCGTTCGCGCTGGACGTCGGCGGGAACATCGCGGCGAACAACGGCGAGACGCTGGTCCAGCTCGCGCAGGCGGGCGTCGGGATCACGCGGGTCGGGAGCTTTCACGTGGCGGATGATGTCGCGGCGGGACGACTGGTCGCGCTGCTCGACGCGTTCAACCCGGGCGACACCGAGGACATTCACGCGATCTTCGTCGGCGGCGCAAACACCCCGCGCCGCGTGCGCGTGTTCGTCGATTTCCTGGCGGAGCGGCTGGCGGGACGCGGATAGGTTCGGGCTGCGGTTGCCGGGCCTCGCTCCCACCCGTTCGTCGCTCGAAACGAACGGATTGGGTTGAATACGTCCAACGCCGCTGCGCGCGGTTCTGGCGTATTCACGGCACCCCACAACAGCCGTCACCCCGGCCCTGTGCCGGGGTCCACCGTGCCGCTATCTCAACGCTTTACGGACGCGGACCACGGTGGACCCCGGGCCAAGCCCGGGGTGACGGCAGCGATCAGGCCCCCTTCAACCCCGCCTTCACCGCCGCGGGCGTGATCGGGATATGCCGCAGCCGCACGCCGACCGCCGCGAAGATCGCGTTGCCGATCGCCGGCCCGACCACCGTGGTCGCCGGCTCGCCCAGACCGACCGGGACTTCCGCGCTCTCGACAAAGCTGATGTCCATCTCGGGCACGTCGGCGATGCGCAGCGGAAGATAGGTGTTGAGGTTGGTGTCCTTCACCTGCCCCGCCTCGAAGCCGGTGCCCTCGTGCAGCGCCATGCTCAGCCCCCACAGCGCCGCGCCCTGCACCTGCGCCAGCGCGCCATCGGGGTCGACGATCGTCCCGGCGTCCACCACCAGCGTCAGTTTCTGCACCCGCACGAAGCCGGTCGCGCGATCGACATGGACCTGCGCGACGCACGCCGACCAGGTCGGCATGTCGCGCTCCTGCCCGAAGCTCGTCGCGATGCCGAGCGCGGTGTCGGCGGGGAGCGTCGTGCCCCAGCCTGCCTTCGCCGCCGCGCGCCGCACGACCTCGGCCTGCCGCAGCGCGCCGCCGACCGCATTGGGCGCGGACCCCGCGTTGCGGCCCTTGCCGGTCAGCAGCTTCAACCGGAACGCGACGGGATCGGTCTTCGTATGGTGCGCCGCTTCATCCATGAAGGATTCGAGCGCCCAGTTGGTCCAGCCCGGCCCGACCGAGCGCAGCCAGCCCGGCCGGAAGGTGGTGTTCGCGAGATCGTTCGCCACCGCGCGCACCGTCTGATGCCCGACGTCATACCAATGATCCGCGCCCGAAATCGCGAACGGATCGTACTGGCCGCCCTTCTTGGTCTTCGCCAGCAGCGTGGGGCCGGCGAGCACCTGGGTCGGCCAGCCGGCGCAGGCGTGATGCTCCATCGCCTGGATCTGCCCGTCGTCGCCGAACGCCATCCGCACCCGCTGGACCGACGGCGAGCGGACCGAGTCGAACCGTGCATCGTCCTCGCGCGTCAGGATCATCTTGACCGGACGCTTGAGCGCCTTGGCCGCGAGCGCCGCGGGCACGGTGTAATCGCCGTTCAACCGCCGCCCGAACCCGCCACCGAGCAGATAGCTGCGCATCACCACCTTGGTCTCGGGCACGCCGAGCGCCTTGGCGAGCGTCGGCAGGATCAGGCTCTGCCATTGGTTGCCCGCGTGGATCTCGAACACGCCGTCCTTCTCGAACGCGAGCGCGTTGAGCGGCTCGAGCTGGAAGTGCAGAACGGTCGCGGTGGTGTAGCTCTGTTCGAGCGTCTTGCCCGCGGCGTTGCCGAACGACGGGGTCGTATCGTCATCCGCGACGTCGAGCTTGATCCCGCCGTCCGCCTTGGCGACCAGCGCCGCGCCGTGATCGAGCAGCATCTTTTCGCTGACGTCCGCGCCGGCACCGGGCGTCCACGTCACCTTGAGCAGGTCGGTCGCCTTGATCGCCGCATAGTAATTCGACGCGATCACCATCACCCAGCCGGGGACGGTATCCGACGGATCGTCGAGCACGAGATAGCGCAGATAGCCCTTCACGCCCTTCGCCGCGCTGTCATCGACCGAGACGACCTTCGACCCATTGCGCGTCGGCGGCATCTTGGGGCGGGCGTAGACCATGCCGGGCACCTTGGCGTCGATGCCGTAGATGCCGCTGCCGTTGATCTTGGCATCCATGTCGAGCGCATGGACCGGCTTGCCGATCAGGCGACGGTCCTTGACCGGCTTGATCGGCAGCGTCTTCATTTCATCGGCAGTGAACTGCCGCGCGACCGCGCCGCTCTTTGCGATGTCGCCATAGGGCATCGAGCGCCCGCCCGCATGGACCGCACCCGCGCGTGCGGTGCAACTTGCGGCGCTGACGCCCATCAGCTTGGCGCCCGCCTCGATCAGCGCGATCCGCCCCGCCGCGCCGGCCTGGCTGAACACCGGATAGGTCTGCCACACCGACCAGCTCCCGCCGGTGACCATCAGCCCCCATTTGGGATCGGTATCGACATGGACGATGCGGACCTTGTCCCAATCCGCCTCGAGCTCGTCCGCCAGGATCCGCGCGAGCGCGGTCCCGACGTGCTGGCCCATCTCGGCGCGGATGATGTTGACCGTGATGATCCCGGCCGAATCGATCCCGAACCACAGCGTCGGATCGAACGACGGGCCGGTCGTCGCCGCAGGCACGCTGCCCGGCACGGCGGGATCGATCGCGGCGATCACGCGCGAGAAGCCGAAGGCGACGCCCCCGGCCGCACTCGCGACGAGGAAGCCACGGCGGCTGAACGCCTGGTCGGCGGCGGTGCGCAGGCGGCTCATGCCTTTGGCTCCGGGGGAACGGCGGCGGTCTGGCCGACCGCCTGCTTTATCGCGGCGCGGATGCGGACATAGGTCATGCAGCGGCACAGATTGCCCGTCATCACCGCGTCGATCTCGGCGTCGCTCGGCGCCGGGAAATCCTTGAGCATCGCGGCAGCCTGCATGATCTGGCCCGACTGGCAGTAGCCGCATTGCGGCACCTGCAGCTCGCGCCACGCCTGCTGGAGTGGGTGGTTGGACGCGGGGTCGAGCCCCTCGATCGTCGTCACGTCCGCGCCCTCGATCGAGGCGACCGGGGTGATGCACGACCGTGTCGCGCGCCCGCCGACATGGACGGTACACGCGCCGCACATCCCGATCCCGCAGCCGAACTTGGTGCCGGTCAGCCCGATGTCATCGCGGATCACCCACAGCAGCGGGGTATCGTCGTCGACCGTGGTGGTGACGGCGCGTCCATTGATGGTGAACTGAGTCATTCGCCCTTCCCCTGCGCGCGGCCCGGTTCGCGGATCGCGGCGACCTTGTTCTGGAGATCGGCCCAGGCCGGCTTGTCGGTACGGGTCTTGCGCAGCCACGCGGCAAGCCGCGCGATGTCGGCGTCGCTGAAACCGCTGAACCCCGGCATCACCACCCCCGGCGCGCCGTCCGCGGCGCTGACGCCGTGGAGGATCACCTGGATCAGGTTGGTCGGATCGTCCATGCTCACCGCGCTGTTGAGCGCGAGGTCAGGGCGCAGCGGGTTGAGCGCCTTGCCGTTGTAATGGCACGAGGCGCACGCCCCCGCGTACAGCCGCGCGGCGGGATCATATTGCAGCCCCAGCCCGATGCCCTCGCTGGCCGCCGCCTTGCGGAGCGCGGCGGTGGCCTTGGCTTCCTGTCCGGCCGAGCCGTTGCGACTCGCGAAATAGGTCGCGATCGCCGCGACGTCGGCGGGCGGCAGCTTGGACAGGCTGCGCGACACCGCGCCCATCGGCCCAGCCGCGGTGCCATGATACTGGCTCACCCCGGTCGACAGATAGGCGACCAGCTCGTCGTGCGACCATGGCACCGGCGCGCTGTTGGTCTTGCCGAGCGACGGCGCGATCCAGCCGTCGATCGCCGCGCCGGCATAGGCCTGGTCGCGCTTCTCCGCGCCGAGCGACCCGCGGGGCGTGTGGCAGGCACCGCAATGGCTCACGCCCTCGGCCAGATACGCGCCGCGATTCCACTTGACGCTTTGGGTGGCGTCGGGCGCGAACCGGCCGGGGCGGAAGAACAGCAGCTTCCACCCGGCCTGCAGCGCCCGGATGTTGAGCGGCCACGGTATCGTCGGATTCCGCTCGTCCGCGACGACGGGCGCTCGCGTCATCATGAACGCATAGAGCGCGGACACGTCCGAATCGGTCAGTTTGCTGAAATGATCGTAGGGGAAGGCCGGAAACAGATGCGCCCCGTCGCGCCGGACGCCTTGCCGCATCGCGCGCTCGAACGCGGCTTCGGACCATCCGCCGATCCCGGTCTTGCGATCGGGCGTGATGTTGGTCGAATAGATCGTCCCGAACTGCGTCGCCATCGCATAGCCGCCGGCATAGGGCTGGCCCCCGCGCACGGTGTGGCAACTCGCACAATAGCCAGCACTGGCAAGCACTTCGCCCTTTCGGACCAGCGCCGGCGAAAAACTGGCGGCGGTCGGTTGCGGCACCTTGGCCAGCGACGGTCGCCAGGCGAACACGCCGAACCCGACCGTGCCGATCGCGAGGATCCCCACAATGAGGAACAAGATCCGCTTCAGCATGAGGTCCGCCACTGCATCGATATTCCCTTGGTCGGTAGCGTGTTGCTGCGTTCCATCTACCTCCGGCGCGACAACGTCCAGTGGAACATACCCGTAGGCCGGGCTAGAGCGCGCCCGGATGCGCCCCCTTCGAACCGACTGGAACCTGAACGTTTGACGATACGGAACTGGAATGACGACGATCCGGCCGGATATGCCGACCCATGGGCGTTCCACCGCCGTGACCTCGGCCTGCTCGCCGACCGGGCGCGCCTGCGGCGGCTGCAGCCCCGCATCGGGACCGATTTCGCGTCGAACGACTATCTCGGGCTCGCCTCGGCGGAGCGGTTGCACGAGTCGGTTGCGGCGGCGCTGGCGCGCGGTGTCGCGATCGGGGCGGGCGGGTCGCGGCTGCTGCGCGGTAACGATCCCGAACATGAAGCGCTCGAAGCCGAGGCGGCTGCGTTCTTCGGCAGCGCGACCGCCCTGTTCTTCGCGAGCGGCTTTGCCGCCAATGCCGCGCTGTTCGCGACGCTGCCGCAGCGCGACGATCTGATCGTCCACGATTCGCTGATCCACGCGAGCGCGCACGAAGGGATGCGGCTCGGCCGCGCCGCCACGCGCGCGGCAGGGCACAACGACCCGAACGCGATCGACACCGCGCTGTCCGAATGGCGCGCGACCGGCGCGACCGGGCGCGGCTGGATCGCGGTCGAGAGCCTCTACAGCATGGACGGCGACCGCGCGCCGCTCGCCGAGCTGATCGCGGTGGCGGACCGGCACGATGCGATCCTGCTGGTCGACGAGGCGCATGCGACCGGCGTGTTCGGCCCAGACGGCCGCGGGCTGGCAGCGGCGCTGGAAGGGCGCGACAACGTCCTTACGTTGCGCACCTGCGGCAAGGCGCTCGGCTGCGAGGGCGCGCTGGTGTGCGGCCCGGCGGTGGCGCGCGACTTCCTCGTCAACCGCGCGCGCGGCTTCATCTTCTCGACCGCGCCCTCGCCGCTGATGGCGAGTGCGGTGCGCGAAAGCCTGCGCATCCTGACGGACGAACCCGAACGGCGAACACGGCTGGCCGCGCTGGTCGCGCATGCCGAAACCGCGCTCGCACCGTGCGGGGTCGTCCCGACCGGGTCGCAGATCCTGCCGCTGCTGATCGGCGACGATGCCGCGACGATGCGCGTCGCGGCGGCGGTGCAGGCGGCGGGGTTCGACGTGCGCGGGATCCGCCCGCCGACCGTTCCCGCGGGCACCGCCCGGCTGCGGATCTCGCTGACGCTCAACGTGGACGAGGCCGCCATCGACCGCCTCGCCGAAACCCTTCGAGAGATTATGCCATGACCGACCGGACCTTCATCGTCACCGGGACCGATACCGACGTCGGCAAGACCGTGTTCGCCGCCGCGCTCGCGGGCGCGCTGCGGGCGCACTATTGGAAGCCGGTGCAGGCCGGGCTCGACCCGCGCAGCGATGCCGAGAGCGTCGCCACCCTGTCCGGATTGCCCGCCGCGCACATCCTGCCCGAAGCGTACCGGCTCGCCACCCCCTGCTCGCCGCACCGCGCCGCCGCGATCGACGGGGTGACGATCGACCTCGCCCGGCTCGCGCTGCCGCAGGTGGCGGGGCCGCTGGTGGTCGAGGGGGCGGGCGGCGTGCTTGTGCCGATCACGCCCGACATCCTGTTTGCGGACCTGTTCGCGCGCTGGGGCAAGCCGGTGGTGCTGGTGGCGCGGACCGGGCTCGGGACGATCAACCACAGCCTCTTGTCGATCGAGGCGCTCCGCGCGCGCGGCGTGGCGATCCACGGGGTCGCCTTCATCGGCGATGCGGAACCCGACAGCGAGGCGACGATCGCGCGGATCGGGCGGGTGACGCGGCTGGGCCGCCTGCCCCGGCTCGACACGCTCGATGCGGCGACGCTCGCCGACGCCTTCGCGGCGCAGTTCGACAGGGCGGCGTTCCAGTGACCGGCTCCCCGATCTGGCACCCCTTCACCCAGCACGGGCTGGGTGAACCGATCCCGCTCGTCACCCACGCCTCGGGCGCGATCCTCCATACCGCTGACGGGCGGCGGATCGTCGATGCGATCTCGTCTTGGTGGGTGACGACGCACGGCCATTGCCACCCGCGGATCATGGCGGCGATCGCCGCGCAGACGCAGGCGCTCGACCAGATCATCTTCGCGGGCTGGACGCATGAACCCGCCGAAGCGCTCGCGCGCGGGCTGATCGCGCTGCTGCCCCCCGCACTGACCCGCGTGTTCTTCTCCGATTCGGGGTCGACCAGTGTCGAGGTCGCCTTGAAGATGGCGCTCGGCTTCTGGGCCAATCGCGGGGAACCGCGCGACCGCATCCTCGTGCTCGAGCACAGCTATCACGGCGACACGATCGGCGCGATGTCGGTCGGCGCGCGCGGCGTGTTCAACCAGGCCTATGGCGCGTTGCTGTTCGACGTCGGCACGATCCCCTTCCCCACGCCCGGTCACGAACAGGTGACGCTCGACGCACTGGAGGCGGCGTGCGGGGAGCGCCCTGCGGCGTTCATCGTCGAGCCGCTGGTGCTCGGCGCGGGCGGGATGCTGTTCTATCCGGCGCATGTCCTCGCGGAGATGCGCGCGATCTGTGCGCGGCACGACGTGCTGTTCATCGCGGACGAAGTGATGACCGGCTGGGGGCGTACCGGCACGCTGCTCGCGTGCGAGCAGGCGGGCGTGGTCCCCGATATCCTGTGCCTGTCGAAGGGGCTGACCGGCGGCGCGGTCCCGCTCGCGGTGACGCTTGCGACCGATGCCATCTACGACGCGCATTTTTCGGACGACCGGTCGAAGATGTTCTTCCACTCGTCGAGCTACACCGCCAACCCGATCGCCTGCGCCGCCGCCAATGCCAATCTGGACATCTGGCGCGACGAGCCAGTCCTCGCGCGCGTGGCCGATCTCGCGGAACGCCAGGCGGCGCGGCTGGCATCGCTCGCTGACCATCGCAACGTCCGCAATGCGCGCGCGCTGGGGACGATCACTGCGGTCGAACTGGTCGATCGCGCGGGCGGCGGGTATCTCTCCAACCTCGGCCCGATGCTGCTCAAGCGGTTTCGCGACGCGGACCTGCTGCTGCGCCCGCTCGGCAACACCGTCTACGTGATGCCGCCTTATTCGATCACCGCGGACGATCTCGACCGGGTCTATGCCGCGATCGGGGCGGCGGCGGACGCGCTGGGCTGACCGTTTGGGGACGGGCGCAGGGACGCCGAGCGGGATCTGCCATCGGATTGTGCGATTCGGCGCTTTTCGCTACGATCCGCACCGCCCCGGGCGCAGGGGAGCCGTCCTGCCCGCCCGCGATCGCACGTCCGTCCTCCGCGATCGCCGGGGTGCGCCGCACGCCAGAACTTCGCCGCAATAAAGCGCTCGGCCGCACCGCGCCACGCGAGCGTCCGCCCGGCCATCGTCCTCTCTACATTCGGCGCAAATGGGGTTATGGCCACTGCAGCCCCGGGGCGGGAAGAGTCGGACTCGCAATCTTCGATCCCCGCCCAGAGGTCGGATCGACCGGGGTCCTTTTCTTATCGAACCCCGTCACCCGCCATGCGAGGCGAAGAGCGCGGCATGCGTGACCCAGGCGGCAAAAACGGGAACGGATAACCGCCGACTTGCATCCCGATCGCCCTCACGCTATCCGCCTGCCCGCGCTAGAAGATTTCGAAAGTCGGAATTCCGACTTTCCAAATGTCGGAATGCCACATGCAAACCGACCAAAAAGCGCCTGGGTTCAATACCCTGCGGGTATAGTACAATGGTAGTACAGCAGCCTTCCAAGCTGAATACACGGGTTCGATTCCCGTTACCCGCTCCACCCTTCCGCCCGCGCCAACACACTACGCCATTGCCCAAGTGGTCAACCGCGCTAGCGTGACTGGTAAGGCCGGTCGCGCGCATTCCGTACCGCTATAGGCTACGCCCTGGCCGAACGACCGCCGCAGCGCCACGAGACACCGGCGGACAGGCCGCTTTTCCAGAAGAATGCGCGCGCTACCGAAGGCACCGACGTGCCAAAATTGGCCTTTCCAATTTGCGATTGACAATATTACCAATCATTGCGCATGATAACGCTAACACCATAAAAGGGGATGGCGGAGGGGCTTGATGTCGCAGGACAGGACCGGATCGAGGGCAAAAGTCGCCGTTTTCCTGGGTTCCTGCAATGCGCGCAGCGCGCACGACGAAAGACCCGTTGGTCAAACCTGTCGCGACGTTCGGTAACCCTACCACCCCATCGTCAAGACAACCGCACGTCCCAGTAAATGGACGGCGACACTCGGAGAGGAAACGCTGATATGCACCTGATCGCACCCAAGAACCGTCTGTTCCGTACCGCACTGCTGTGCGCGACGACGCTGAGCGCGCTCTACGCCGTTCCCGCGACCGCGCAGGCCGTTCCCCCGCCCAGCGAGCAGGTTCCCCCCGACGGCCAGGACAATGGCCCCGCCGCACAGCCCGCCCCGCAGGTCGATTCGCAAGGCACGCCCGCCGAGGACATCGTCGTCACCGGCTATCGCTCGAGCCTCGCCAAGTCGACCAACGCCAAGCGTGCGTCGACCGGCTTTACCGATTCGATCTTCGCCGAGGATATCGGCAAGTTCCCCGACACCAACATCGCCGAATCGTTCAACCGCATCCCCGGCATCACGATCACGCGCGACATTACGGGCGAAGGCGTCAACGTCGCGATCCGCGGCCTCGGCTCCAACTTCACCAACGTCACGCTCAACGGCGCGCCGATCGCGGTCGCTTCCTCGGGCGCGACCGATGCGCAGGGCACCGACCGTTCGGTCGACCTCAGCTTCTTCCCGACCGACCTGTTCACCAAGCTGACCGTCAACAAGAGCTACACCGCCGACCTGCTCGAAGGCGGTGCGGCGGGCAACGTCGACCTGCGCTCGGCCCGCCCGTTCGATCGCGCGACCAACTTCCTCGCCTATAACATCCAGGGGTCGCGACAGAGCCCCGATGATCGTACCGGGGTCCGCGGCTCGCTGATCGGGAGCTGGCATACCGACACGATCGGCATCCTCGCGGGCGTTTCGGGCCAGCGGCTGTTCACCGACACGCGCGGGTTCGAGACGATCGGCTATACCAACCCCGCGCTGTCGGCGGCGCAATGCGGTGCGACCTCCGGGTGCAACACCACCGGCGGCGGCAACTGGACGATCCCGGCGGTCGTGCCCGTCGGCGCGGGCGGCGGGCTGGTCCCGGGCACCGCGATCAACCAGGCGTTCCTGCTTGCGCAGAACCCCGGCGCGACGATCCAGCAGATCGACAACGGCCTGCTGCCCCGGCTTGGCCGCACCTCGGACAATCGCGGATCGCGCGACCGGATCAACGCGATCGTCAGCGTCGAATGGCGTCCCGCCGACACGCTGCGCTTCTACGTGGATGGCCTGTACGGCTACAAGCACAACAACCTGATCCGCGAGGACATGGCGTGGATCGTCCGCAACGGCGCGATCATTCCGCAGAACCTGACGTTCGACAAGAGCGACTGCAGCACGGGCTGCACCGTCACCGGCGGCACCTTCGCCAACGCACAGTTCTTCGACGAATTCCGCCCGTATATCGAGACGACCAAGCTGTTCAACGTCAACCCCGGCGGCGAATGGGACGTCTCGGACAATCTCAAGCTCAACGTCCAGGGCAATTATTCGCGCTCGACCTTCCATCGCGAGAGCCCGACGGTCGGCGCGGTCACCCCGCTCGGCGTGGGCACGACGGTCACCTACGCGAACACCGGCGGCATCCCCTCGATCACGCCGAACATCGACCTCAACGACCCGAAGAACTTCGGCTGGTACTCGGGCTCGCGTGTCAGCATCCAGGACGAGCGGCGTCGCTATATCACCAAGGGCGTCCGCGGTGACCTGACGTGGGGCAAGGCGGCGCTCAACCTCAAGGTCGGTGGCGCGTTCGACGACGTTTCGCGCCGGATCCAGGGGTTCGACAACAGTCAGGCGTGGCAGAATGCGACGTGCGGCAACAACCCCAGCGTATTCGTCGCCTCGCCCAACGGCCAGCCGCCGTGCGAGGGGCTCAATCGCCCCGGTGCGGCGCCGGCGGGCTATCCGACCTATCCGGGCTATGGCACCGGTTCGACCGCAGGAATGACCGGGCCGGTCACCTATGCCGGCTCGCTGGTCCCGAATGCGTCGCTGCCGTCCTATCTCAGGCCCGGCCCGGCCGGCTTCGTGACGGTCGATTTCCCCGCCTTCGCCAAGGCCTCCAACTATCAATATTACCATGACAACGCCCCCGACACGGGTGGTGCCAACACCGGCGCGAGCGGCGGGTTCATCCGCGAGGTGGTCAAATCCGCCTTCGCGACGGTCAACGGCGCGCAGGAACTCGGCGGCAACACGCTGCGCTTCAACGCGGGCGTGCGCTATGTCGACACGATCCAGACGATCATCGGGCGCGTCTCGCTGCCCGATCCGCGCAACACCCTCCCCGGCGGCGCGAGCCTGCCGGACGGCAGCCGCTACCCCAATATCGTCAACAACAACGTCCAGACCCGCAACCATTATTCCAACTGGCTGCCCGCGGCGACGCTCGCCTACGACATTGGCGAGCATGCGGTCGCGCGGATCGCCGGATCGCGCACGATGACTCGCCCGGATCCCGCCGCGCAGCTTCCGGGTGTCGGCTTCGGCGCCCCGTCGGCGGACCAGGCGACGATCGGCAACCCGGCGCTCGCGCCGTATCTGTCGACCAACCTCGATCTCGGTTTCGAATATTACACCGGGCGGGAAGGCGTGCTAAGCTTCAACGCGTTCCGCAAGTCGATCTCTGGGTTCACCACCACCAACATCACGACGGTGCCGTTCACCGCGCTGACGCAATATGGCATCACCTACGACACGCTGAACCCGACGCAGCAGATCGCGATCAACTCGCGCGGCGGGCCGACCGCGGCGCAGGTGCAGCTCACCTCGCAGATCAACGTGGCGGACAAGCTGACGATCAACGGGCTCGAATTCCAGTGGGTCCAGCCGCTCGACTTCCTGACCAAGCGGATCGGCATCAGCGGCTTCGGGTTCAGCGCGAACGCGACGGTCATCGACCAGACGAGCAAGGAAGAGGCGATTGCGTTCGGCGTCGCGCCGTTCACCTATAACGTGACCGGTTATTACGAGAAGAACGGCATCATGCTCCGCATCGCGACGACCGCGCGGCGCGGTTCGCAGAACAGCGGCGCGGCGCAGAACGGCATCCCGTCGGCGGCGCTGTTCGGGACCGACTATACCACCTACGACTTCTCCTCGGCGTTCGATCTCGACAAGATCTTCAAGCTCAAGCACGCGCCACAGCTGACCGTGAACATCGCCAACCTGACCGATGCGACGCTGCGCTCCTACTTCCAGTTCGAGAACGCGACCTTCACGCAGTACAAGCCGGGCCGTCAGTTCCTCGTCGGGCTGCGCGGGACTTTCTAGCAGCAAGGGCGGGGCGCTTCGGTGCCCCGCCCGTGACGCCCTGCTATCCTGATCGCCGTCGGTTCCCGGCGATCCAGTCGAGGATGTACCCCATGTTCACCCGGCGCGGCGTCCTTGGCGGCGGTTTGACCAGCGGCCTGATCGCCTCCCCGCTCGCCGCAGCGGTACGGGGCGACCGGCGCAAGCCCGGGTTCGACATCACGCTGCCGGGCGGCGGTGTCGTTCCGGTCGTTGTCGATCTCACCGCCTTGCCGGGTGTCCGCCGCGCTGCCACGGATCTTGCCGCCGACATCGGCCGGGTCACCGGCACCGATGCGCGGGTCCTGAGCGACCCGGCGGCCCTCCCCGACCGGATCATCCTGGTCGGTGCGCTGGGGCACAGCGTGCTGATCGACCGCCTCGTCCAGTCCGGCACGCTCGACGTCCGCGACATTCGCGGCAAATGGGAAGCGTTCGTCGTCCAGACGGTCGCCAACCCGCTGCCCGGCGTCGCCGAAGCGCTCGTGATCGTCGGCAGCGACAAACGCGGCGCGATCTACGGTTGCTATGATCTGTCGCGCACGATCGGCGTTTCGCCGTGGTACTGGTGGGCGGACGTACCCGTTGCGCGACAGGCGACGCTGCGTGTGGCGCGCGGGCGCTATGTTCAGGGCTCGCCCGCGGTCAAATATCGCGGCATCTTCCTCAACGACGAAGCCCCCTGCCTGTCGGGCTGGACCACCGAGAAATTCGGCGGGATGAACGCGCATTTCTACACGAGGCTGTTCGAGCTGCTGCTGCGGCTACGCGCCAATTACCTGTGGCCCGCGATGTGGAACAACGCCTTCGCGATCGACGATCCCGCCAATGCGAAGCTCGCCGACGACTATGGCATCGTGATGGGCACCTCGCATCACGAGCCGATGATGCGCGCGCACAAGGAATGGACCGACAACCGCACGCACTACGGCAATGGCGCATGGAATTATGCGACCAATCGCCCCGCGATCCGCCAGTTCTTCGAGGAAGGGATCCGCCGCAACGCGACCAACGAGGTCGTCGTCACGATCGGGATGCGCGGCGACGGCGATGTCGCGCTCGAAAGCACCGGGAGCCTCCAGTCCGACGTCGCCTTGCTCGAAGGCGTCATCGCCGACCAGCGCGGGATCATCGCAAGCGGGATGCGCAAGCCCGCCGAGCAGGTGCCGCAAGTGTGGGTTCTGTTCACCGAAGTCTATAAATATTACGACGCCGGACTGAAGCTGCCCGACGACGTGACGATCATGTTCGCGGACGACAATGTCGGCAATCTCCGGCGGTTGCCGACCCCCGCCGAACGCACGCGCAAGGGTGGGTTCGGGGTCTATTTCCACATGGACATGCACGGCGGGCCGTTCTCCTATCAATGGATCAACTCCAGCCCGCTGCCCAAGATCTGGGAGCAGATGAACCTCGCCAACCAGTATGGCGCGAACGAGATGTGGATCGCCAATGTCGGCGACCTCAAGCCGCTCGAGCTCCCGATCGAATTCTTCCTCGCGATGGCGTGGGACCCCGCCGCCGTCGGCAAGGACAGGATCGCCGGCTGGACCCGCGACTGGGCGGAACGCCAGTTCGGCGCCACCCATGCCGAGGAGATCGCGTTCCTCGCCTCGCGCTACGCCAAATACAATGCGTGGCGCAAACCCGAGCAGCTCCGCCCCGAGACCTACAGTCTCGAGAACCATCAGGAAGCCGAGCGGGTCTGCGATGCCTGGGCGACGCTCGTGCGCCGGGCCGAGGCGGTGAACGCCGCGCTTGCCCCGGCGCAGCGCGACGCGTTCTTCCAGCTGATCCTGTACCCGGTCCAGGCCTGCGCGAACCTGACGCAGATGTACGTCGCGGCGGCGCGCAACGCGCGCTTCGCCGAACAGGCGCGCGCCAGCACCCGGATCGAGGCGGACGAGGTGCGGCGGCGATTCCGCTACGATCACGTCCTGCGGGACCAGTATAACAAGACGATGGCCGGCGGGAAATGGAACCACATGATGGACCAGACGCACATCGGCTATTTCGACTGGTATCCTCCTGAATCCGACATCATGCCCCCCGTCACCGACCTCGACATACCCGCGGATGACAGCTTCGGGGTCTGTATCGACGGCGATCCCCGGTCGTGGCCCGGCTATTATCTGCCCCCCATATTGTCCCCGCTCGACAGCATCACGCGCCGCCCGACCTGGCTCGAGGTCTTCCCGCGCGGGACCGCCCCGGTCGCCGTGACCGTGACCGCCGACCGGCCGTGGGTGACGATCCGCGAAGGCAAGGCGTTCAGCACCTCCCCGCGCGACCGGCGGTTCTGGATCGATGTCGACTGGAGCAAGGGCCCGTCCGGCCACGCCACGGCGACGATCACGGTCGCCGGGGGCACGGCGACCAAGCCCGTTACCGCGACGCTCACCGCGATCCACGCGACGCCCGAACAGGCCAGCGCCGCGGCGCGCGCGTTCGGTGGCCTCAGTGGCCCCTTCTCGATCCCCGCCGCGGCGTACCATCGTGCGATCCCGGCCGATGGCGTGCGCTGGGAAGCGATCCCGGACTACGGTCGCGTCGGTGCCGCAATGTCGATCTTCCCGGTCGATGCGCGCTCGGCATCCGATCCCGCACGCGCGCCGCAGCTCGAATATGACGTGTTCCTGCCGGAGGCGGGCGATTATACCGTCGATCTTGTGACCGGGCCGACGCTGGAGACGATCCCCGGACGCACGCTCGCGGTTGCGGTCGCGCTCGACGATCATCCCGCGCAGGTGCGCGCGGTGTTCACGCCCGAGGACGGGCCGGCGCAGGACTTCCTCGGAAAGGCGCATGTCGCCAACACCGCGAACAACGCCCGGACGATGCGCTTCGCGATCCACGCGGATCGAGGCGGGCGGCACGTGCTCACGGTCGCGATGGTCGACCCGACGATCGTCCTCCAGACGATCATCGTCGCGCGCGCGCCGCTCAAGCCCTCCTTCTTCGGCCCCCCGACGGTCGGGGCTGCCTGACCGACCTCAGTGCCGCGTCCCCGCGGCCAGGCTGGCAGGATCAACCGGAACCGACTCCGCCGCGCGCGGATGCGGATGATCGACCGGGGTGGCGGCGACGAGCTTGCGCATCACGCGCGCATACAGCGAATCGCCGGTGACGAGGTCGCCGTAACAGGGGTTGTTCGGATCTCCGGCGACCCCGTCGCCGGGGAAATAGCCGATCCGGTCGGTGACGACGTTCGCGCCCTCGCCGCGATAGAAGCCGACGAGCTGCTCGATCACCAGCTTGGCGCGGCCATAAGGCGTGCCCGTGCCGATATGCATCGACGACGGGATGAAGATGCCGGCCAGCCGCCGCCACTCCGCCAGATGCTGCGCCGCGCGCTCGACATGCCCGGCGGGATCCTCATGCTGATAGGCGCAGTCGAAGAGATAAGCGCGCACGTTGATCATCGGCCATTCGAGCGCCGCGATCGCCGGCCCGGTGACGACGTCATAGCCATCCGCTGCCAGCCGCCGCGCAAAAGCGCTGCCGACGCGCCCTTCATGGCCGTGAACGATCGCAATATGGCGCATTGAGCTTCCTCGAAAGTCCGGTCGGTCGACCGGATGATGGCGGGCTTCGGCGGGCGCGCCGCGAGGATGCGGACGCCCGTCGGAAGGAGGGGATGTCGGGGACGATCGCGAACCACGGTTCACGCTCGCCACGAAGGGCAGGCTACCGACCCGGCCGATCACAGGACCATCGCGCCATCGCAGGCGGCATCAGGCGAAAACGGGTGCCCGACGCTGCCGACGGGACCGCAACACACTGCCGATCGCTCCGAAGCCGACCAGCAACATGCCCCAAGTCGCGGGTTCAGGCAATGTCTGCGCGGGCCCCGCGAGGTCAAGCACGGCATCCGTGTCGTTCCAGCCCGACCGCATCGCGAAGTCCGCGACCCGGAAGGTCTCGTCCGAGCTCGTCCGGAACGTTACCTCGACCGCGAGCGGCGCAGCGGAGCTGCCGACCGCGCCCGAAAGAGCGGTCGTGCCGGCCGCCGCCAGCGCGTTGAACGTATAGGTCTGGCTGAACCAGTTCTGGAGGCAATAGCTCGGCAGCGGTGCCCCGGGCGGAAGCTGCCCGCAATATCGCCCCTCGGGCGCGAGCAGGAACGACAGCGTCATCGTATATGGCGTCGTCGCTCCGGAGAAGGTCTTCGCGGCATAACGGATCGCATAGGGAATGCTGCTGTTCGACACCGATATGCGGTACGGGTTCGTCGCGTTGAAATCGAAGCCCAGCGACGTCGCCGCCTGCGCGGTCCCTGCCGTCGCGAGCAACACGCCCAGAACCGCCGCCCGTGTGATCAAATACCCGAATCGCATGATGTTTTCCCCTCTTGCTGCCTGGGAGATGCGGGTCGGTAGGGGACGTGTCGACCAATCGGATGGCGCGTTGGCGGTGGCGTGTCAGGTTCCGGGACAAGACTGTCAGATTGCGGGACAGCGCCGCAAAGTTTCCCCCGGATCACGATCAATGCATGCAACAGAAGCAGCGCGACGGCGACAGCGAGCCGTCGGTAGTCAGTGGACGTGACTTTCGACGTAGCGGTCCGCGAACGCTCAATAGCTTAATCTCTCCAAGCCGTCGCGTTGGTGCGGCAGCTGCTGAGCAGCGTGATGCGTCGTGACGTCAAAAGCAGATGGGGTTTAGGTGTTGTTAATCCTTCCGAATTTTGCTCACTATGGGCGAACAGGGAGAATAAGATGAAATTGATTCGGAATATGTGCGGCGTTGCCGCATTTTTGCTTTGTGCCAACGCTGCGCAGGCTGCGACCATCACTGTCAACTCGACAACGAGCGGGCAAGACACGGCAGAATTCGTTAACGGGCGGTGGCAATTAAAAACTCAGGGAATGACCTTTTTAGGAGATGGTCCTACAATCATCTTCGGCAACTCTATCAAGACTTTCGACGGAACCATATTTGACGAAGGACGCGGTGAGGTCGTGTTTGACTCTGTTGATTTTGTGGTACGCAGCCTAACATTTGATCTTTCCCGTATTCACACAGGTATATCGTGCCCGATAACAAGTATTACCGATTGCAATACAGACAATCACATTATTGCAACGGCGTACGATATCACTGGGAAGATTATTGCATCGGTAGATAGCCTCAACCCGTTCTATGCATTTCGCGCGACTAGCGATATTGGCATAGCGCGTTTGGATTGGTCAGGGATAACGCCGACGACCCGTTACGATCCGCAACCCTACGCCAATGGTTCGTTGATCAGCAATTTGACGCTGACCGATGTTGTGCCGGAACCGGCTACATGGGCGATGATGCTCATCGGCTTTGGTATTGTGGGCGCCAGTGCACGACGCGCGCGGAATCATACGGTTCGTTTCGCTTACACCTGATCCAGTCCGACGATCTGCTCGGTGCGTTTGGAATACCGAGAATGTACGTGGATGCTCAATTCGGCGTAATCGAGCATCCACGTCGAACCTAGTCAGACCTGACATCGTTGAGCTCGACTTCAAATCTAGATTCAATATGGATCCCGTGATGCGCGCGGCGATTAGCGACACGTCGGGATAGGTCCCGATTGTCAGCAGATTTTCTTTGATGGCGTAGTGATACTTGAGCCGCCACGGCCGAATGCCGGTCGTCGAGACCAGCAGGGACAGCCCACCTAGGTCGTCGAACTTGTACAGCTTCTCCGCGGCTTTGACTTCGCGGGCTTCGGGGCGGTCAACATCGTCTCACCCCTCGATTGGGGGTATCTGCGCGGTGTCTTTTCGCCGGGTACCCCGCGGCTACCACCAAACGTCGACGATTTGCCCGTAATCTGCCCGACGCGCTCGGACGGTTAGTTTGGCCTGCTAAGGGGGTAAATAGACGTTCCCGGACGTTTCCGGAAGAACACATGGTGGACAGGGCTGGATTCGAACCAGCGTACGCTTGCACGGGCAGATTTACAGTCGGTCCGCGGCGGATACCGGGGAGTTCCGGGGGGTGCCGATGCTATTGATTTTACGGCATAATTACCCCTCGTATCCACCACCGACATTCCCGCAATGTCCGTGTAATGCCATGCACGATTACACAGGAATTGCACCGCCGCCGCTCTCCAAAGATGAGTGCAAACCTCAAGCCGGTCTGCCAAAACATCAGCGACGGATTTATCGTCTTGCCCACCTGACCGGCAATCAAGAGCCTGCTAGGCAATGGAATGGGGGAATCGTAACATGATAGCGCTCGTGATTATGGCAACTGCCGTTCCAAGCGGACATGGCGTCCTGGGCTTTGGAATGGGAGGCGTAAGTTGCGCCACAGCTTTTGAGCCAATAAACGAGCGCGCGGCATCTGAGTGGGTTTTGGGATTTTGGTCAGGTCGAAATTGGCAAAGTGTTTCCCAAATCGGCGGTTCGACCGATAGAGCGGGCATAGTGGCGGAGGTTAAACTCGCGTGCGCGAACGCACCCTCGCTCAACCTCATTCAGGCGGCATATCGGCTTTACGATCGGATGGCGAAAGAGGATCGATAACAGACAACGCAGCCGGGCGCGCCGCCGCCAAGGGCATTTCCTAATGAAGCGCGGGCCGACACCGCCTGGCGATACGCGACGCGGCTGACCGCGCTGGGGTTCGAGGCTGAAGCGCGGCTGCGGTGAAATACCTAGGGAAGCGTTTGAGCAACCGGGGCCGCCGACGACGAGTCTGACATTAAGGCTTTCCGCTTTGGTTTTAGCCGCAACGCTGGCCGTTCGATGAGATGCCACGATGCAAAAGCCAAGATCGCTACAATAGGGAGCGATATGGCAATGTTTGAGATAGGGCCACTCGATGTCTTCAACATCACGTATTGCTGAATCGGAAACGCCCAAAGGTAAGTTCCATAAGATAAATCACCTAGATTATCTATAGCGCTTGCATGGAGCCAACTACTTAATCCTAAGCTTAATACCGCAATGCTGATTGCCACTACAATTAAACCGGTCAGGATCGGAAACGGAAAGAGCGCCCACGCGGCTACGCATGCGCACGCTACGCCGAATGCGGTAGACCGGGTTCTTTCGGATAATGTCCCGAAATTCGCGAGGCGCAAAGCTGCGCCCATGGCAAAATAAGGTGCAAGGCCTATGCCCCAGCCCAGACTTAACCCATGGAAACTGAAACCAGAAACGCTTCTGAAGTGTAAGTTTGCATAGCAGATTGATACAGCGGCAACAACAAGTGCCCAGAAGGCTAGCCGAGGTCGCGCCAATGCGGCCCAAACAACGAGCGGTGTACCTAGGTAGAGTAGAAACTCCATTGGGAGCGTCCATAGCGACCCATTGACTTGGCTATGAATTGGTATATTTACAAAAACACCAGGAAGTGTCCATGTCGTCAGCATAAAAGAATTTCGAATAGCGTACTGATACACAAGCGAATCTGAAAAGTATGCGTGTGGTGTTAAAGTTGTCGCAAGCGGACCAATCAAAAAACTGGTGCCAAGCACTGCTACAACCAAACCAGGAACAATACGGATGATCCTCCTGAACAGGTATCTGACCACGTTATTATCTGATAGCCAACTCTGCGTTATCAAATAACCGGATATAGAAAAAAATATGCATACACCCACGGTGTGAAGCGGGATCGTTCCAAGCTCAAGCTGGTTGGTGCCAGTTATAATGTAGGCATGGCCTATCAGGACGATGAGAGCGCCTATCAGACGAAGCGTGTTGAAGCTGTTCGAAGCACGAGCATTCTCGTTGGTTCTTACTGTTCTCATGATATTTAAAATTCCCCACTCCCTTGGAAGGGCTGGCACATGCCGAGGGAGCGGGCAAGGTCAAAGCCACGAGCATCGCCCCATAAGGGGATAACTCACCCAGTAGATGTGGACGCCTCGCAATTCGCCGCATTCGTGGCAGATCATCAGCTCGCCACCAAGTTTGCCCACGCTGCATCGAACGATGCGTCTTCAACGAGATTGGGAATACCTATCTGGAAGATCGCCTTAGACGATGCTGGAACCGTGCCAGAAACAGAATACTTGACCCAGCTTGTGGTAAGCGTGATTTGCGCTGCGCCGACGTCGGGCGTGTGGTTGTTCGAACCATTTGTCACAGTCCCGAACATCTTCAGCTGTAGAACCTCGCCGCCCACCTTTCCTCGCAGATATACAGACGCGGTAACAGCAATGTTGCCCGTGTTTGCGGTAGTAGCGCACTCGACAGAAGGGAAACCGCTTGACGAGCTTGGGCTATTAAGACGGATCGTTGAGGCATCAAGCGTCGTTCCATCAGGACCAGCAACGGTGTTGTGAGCCGTAACCGTCGACGTCGCCGGGCTATAAGTAAACGAAGTATTTGACCAACCTGCAGCAGGCACAGCGCCGACCGCGGTCGCGACACCCTGACCAACGTCATCCGAAACGAGAAGGCCCGGACCGGGCTTTGCCGAAACGCCCGGAATAGCGGTTTTCTCCACGCTTTGCGGTCCTTCGCTAACGGCGTTGGTTGCCGTGGCAGTGTAATAATATGTGGTGCCGTTGGTAACCGCGGTGTCGACGTAAGGGAACGTCACATTAGCGACCATGGCGGTCGACTGCATCAAAGCCGATAGGTTCGAGGGAGTGACAACGGCAACCGGAGCAGCCGTTAGTTTACCCTGCGGGAGCATGGAATTGATCGTGTCGCGGGAATCAAGGCCGGTAGACCCGTTCAAGATTTTCGTAAGTACGGTCATGCTGCGTCCTTCCAAGGCGCGCTATCGGCCCATGTTGCTGAATCATCCCAGACGCCCCGCGCTAGGACGCCGAACAAAACTACGATTGTCCCTGACACGGACGAGACGACGCCAGAGAGAAGCCCGATCATCCGCCGAAGCCGCCGAATGCGAGCCACGCATTTGCGCCGACCTTTTTAAGCTGGCCGATGGAATATTGCCCCTTCGTCACCAGCGAGCCGAGATTTGTGACGATCGATGCGCCCGCCGCAGCCACCACCGTAACCGCGCCCGCCCCCATCTGCGTAACGGTGACGACCGCGCCGATTGGAAGCCAGCCCGTGCCGCCAAGCGTCAACGTCTGCGCACTTGGGCTGTTGAAAATGTAATCGCTGGCAGTGTGCGTGACGTTCGCCGCCGCCGCCGTAATGCTCCGCCCGGACTGCTGATAATCAGATGCCATCTCGACCCGATCGTCTGCCCCGCCGGTCGCCTTGAGGACCGCTTCATCGGGGCCGAAATACACAGTGTTGGCGTTCTGCCCGTTATAGGGGCGCGTTAGACGAACAGGCACAGGCGGAACTCCTAGTGGATCGAGGGGGCGGCGGCGGCGATCACCACAGCTTGACGGGGGCGGGAGAGCCGTTGCCTTGCGACAGAAGGCTATTCAGCGACGGCTTGCTGAACTGCCCGCCTAACTGGCTCACAATGCCCTGTAGGGCCGCGTAGGGGATGGCAGAGGCGGAAGCGTTGGCATTACCAAGCAAGCTCTGCGTCTGCGCCTGCTGACCGCTGTACGCCTGCGACGCGCCCGCCATTTGCCCGGTTGCGCCCGCGCCCGTGCTGACCAGCCCGCCGAGGTTGGCAAGCTGCTGCTGGATCGTAGTTGCGAGTGTGTTCGCACCGAAGTTTGCGAGGCTGCTTTGCATGTTGCCACCACGCAAACCGCCCGTTGCAGCACCATTCTGAAGGATCGTGTCCGCACCCTGATTAAATAGGGATTGGAACCCCGGCGACGCTTTCAGCGCGTCGATCGCGGTCTGTTGCGCGCCGTTTCCATTAAGGCCGGTGAGATCCTGGACCCCACCGAGCGCCTGTGTTCCAGCCGCCTGATAAGGGGCGAAATTCTGCTGCGTGATATTAAATTGGCGTTGGGTTTCGGCCAAGCTTGCCTGTTGCGCCTTCGCCTGCTGTTGGGCGGCTCTCTGCGCCCCCTTGCCGCCGGTAATCCCGCCGAGGATTGACGCACCCGCGCCGATTAATGCCGAGGCCATATCAATGCACCGTCACGTTAAAGTTGCTGGTGTCGCCACCAAGGACGATCGAGGCCAAGGCTTCCCAGCCTCCCGGACTGATTAGCGCTGCCTCAAAATGGGGTGTCGTTATGATCCGCTGAATAACCGGCAGGCATCCGAGCGATGAACACTCAACAATGAGACTAGCCAATGTCGCCGCGCACAGTATAGATGCCGTTTCGCATCCTGAACCATATAGGTTAGTCTTGGTGGCGTAGGGTGTGGCGTTCCTCATGACACAGAGGGTAGCGCATAAGGACTTTGGTTGCTTGTGTCCTACTTTGCGAGGTCACATCCATTGACGCATACGTTACTTAAAGACCTAACGCCGTCCGCATGCGCAGCGGCGTCCCGCAGCCCTTTACGGGGTGCAATAACTCGCACCATGCCGCCCCAGGCCAGCGCGCGGAACCGTAACCGTTCCCTATTTTATGGTGAAGACCGCGGCGGCGGCGCGATCTGTGACGCACATGACTGCCTGACAAAACTAATTCAGCGCGCGCGTATGACTGCCTCGCAAAAGTCCCCTCGTCCTCGCGCACGCGCGCGATGTCGAGCGATTGGCCTGTATCTCGCCTGCACTTTACTGGCTCATCATCGCCTCGCGCACGCACGCGCGCGATGTCTAACGTTTGCTCTCGCGCGCCCGCGCGTATTGGTCCCGAAACCCCGCCGATTAATTATCTAGCAGCCGACCTATCGGCACTAATGGCACTAACGGCATTGCTGTCGGTCTCTATCTGAGCGTTTCTAGCAGTGCCCTCGTGTCGTAACCAAAAAAGACTACTAACTAACTTATGTTAAGAAAAATGGGGGTGCGAGGGGGTGAGACAGAGAGAGTGACCCCGTGCCGTTAGTGCCAATAGTGCCAATAGCGCCGTTTCGACCCCAAACCCCGCCGCGCTGCCAGAACCTTTAGGGACTCCGAAAACCCCCTCCATGCTAGCTCGGAAAGGACCAGACCATTCGGCCCGTACCGGCAGGGCCAGAAAAGGGCCGAGGAATTGCTCCCCCGGCCTTTTTTGTAGCTCGATCAGATTGCAGTCAGCTTAGCGCTTCATCGCCTCGATCAGTGCCTTGACCTCCTGGCTGCGTCCGCGCGGCAGGATCAGGATGTCGTTGCCGCTTGCGACCACGATCAGATCCTCGACCCCGATCATCGCAACGCGAGCACCATCGCTACGGACCAGACAGTTGTGGGTGTTGATCGCGATCACCTCGCCATCGTTCTGACCGGCATGCGCATTCCCGTCCGCATCGTGCTCGCTGATCTCGTGGAGTGCATCCCAGCTCCCGAGGTCGCTCCAGCCCATGCTCACGCGGACCACCGCGACCTGCTCGGCCTTTTCCATCACCGCATAATCGATCGAATCCAACGGTGCCGCCCCGAACGCGTCCGCATCGGGGAAAATCCGAAAACCGTCGCGCCGCGCATCTGTCATCGCGTGCTGGCATGCCGTCAGCATCTCCGGGGCATGGACCGCCAGAGCCCCGAGATAGGCATCCGCGCGGAATAGGAAGATGCCGCCGTTCCAGGCATGATCCCCCGCCGCAAGCATCGCCTCGGCGGCATCGCGAGGCGGCTTCTCGACGAACCGGGCGACGCGGTGGACCCCGCCCGAAATTTCTTCACCGATCCGGATCCAGCCATAGCCGGTCTCGGGCGCATGCGGATCGATCCCGAAGGTCACCAGCCAGCCCTGCTCGACCAGCGGCAGCGCCGCCTCGATCGCGGCGTGGAAGGCGGGAACGTCGAGAATGACGTGATCCGACGGCATCACCAGCAACGGTGCGTCGCCAGGGGCCGCGAGCGCGGCGAGCGCGATGGCGGGCGCGGTGTTGCGACCGACTGGTTCGAGGATCAGCGCCTGCGCTGCGGCACTCACCGCGTGCAACTGTTCCTCGACCATGTCCGCATGCCGTGCATTGGCGACGACGATCGGTGCGGCAAACCGTTCGCCCTGCGCGCGCTTTGCGGTCAATTGGAGCATCGTGTCTTCAGCAGTGAGCGCGAGCATCTGCTTGGGCATCGCGGGGGTCGACATCGGCCACAAACGCGTCCCTGAACCTCCCGACAGGATGACTGGGACAATTGGCGAGGACTTTGGCATTCGTACGACTCCTTGTTCGCGCGGCTCTAGCGCGCGTGCGCGGATTTAGTAACTACCCGCGATCTGCCGCGCCCGCGCCGATCCGACTGCGGAGAGCAAACGGCCCGCATTGTCGGGCGTGACAAGCGGGCCGGTAATCATGGGGGCTGGCTATCGAACTAGGGGGCAAAAAAGGCGTCGGTTTGAGGTCGTCACAACAGGAAGATGAACCGCGAACCCTGCCACGGCATCAGATCAAAGGTTGTCATCCATCCAAGTGACAAAAGCTTTCGCCGCAAAGTATAAAACCCACAGAGGCAGGAATAGAACGACAGCCCATAAAGGCCGCATTTTCTGCTGGTCGCTCAAAGTGCCTCTCCTTCGCAATGCCGCGATCGGCTTCCCCGGGTCGGCGCAGCTCCTAACAGTGGTCATAGACTCGAGGACTTACGGCAATCTGTACGCGGCATTAGGATGCGGTTCATGAGCGCTTGCGGGTCGCGCCTTTCCTTGCAGCTTGCAGGGCCATGAAGCCGGGCTGATCACCCTTCAGAACCGGACTGCCGGGACGGCGGCTGGAAACTCTTGAAGATGAGCTTGGGCTTTCAATTTTTCGGCGCGAAGCGACGTATTCGTCGCAGTCTTCGGTGGTGTATCGAAACAGCCGGTTGGTCAGTGCAATGTAAGCGATCTCCCCGGACTGGCGAAGCTTCCGTAGGGTGCGTTCGCTGATGTTCAGACGAGCCGCAGCATGGTCTGCGGTTAGCAGGTCGCTCATCGCCCGCGGTCCTTGTCGCTTACGATGGCATTCAGGGAGTCACCACACGGTAGGCAACACTGTCTAGATGTCCAATCGTAGGCGACTCGTCTATCCGATGCTGCCAATCGACGCGGTCCGCTTGCTTGGGACCCATGACACGCCCATTCCGCAACCGGACTTCGACGGACGCACGCAATGACACTGGGCATTTGCCGCCGTTCCATTCGATCCAATCTGCGGCGGTCATGGGGTCGGGTCCTCTCGTGCAACGTCGGAGATGTCGGCCATTCCCCACCCCTTTAAGCTTTTTCCTCGAAGTCGGGAATGACACCGCCGAGCTGCCGGGGTGGTATAAGCAGAGCGGCAGTCATAGGATCATGCCAAAGCCTTACTGTGATGCCTTCGGCTTAAGAACGACATCCCACGGGTTCACCTGAAGCGCTGGCCCTGTCGCCGGCTCCGCGGCGATTGTGATGCTGCCGTTCGGATCGATCGTCACGCTAGCGATGGTCAAGCCACCCTTGCGTGCACCGGAGACTGCCCGAGCGACGTCGGACTGTGTGAATCGTGCGGGGGCGGTCATTGCCCAGCTCCCGGGCTGCGGTTTTTCCGCGTTGCTATGTCCATGCTTCGGTTCCTCAATTTACCATGAGAACAACCGCCTCACGCGCGGTACCCGAGCGGATCGGCGATGAAGTCGTCGATGTCGCTTTCGTACCAGTAGACGGCGCGAATGCTGAGTTTCTGGCATTGCGGGAATGTGCCCTCTGCCATGCGGCGGTACACAGTCGAGCTGGCAAGGCTCGTGCGGCGACGGACTTCCGGAAACCGCAACAGGCAATCGCGCCTGCGGTCCTTTTGGATTGGTGAGGTTGCGATGGCATCGGTCATTTTTCCAACTCCTTTTGTCGAGTTACAGGCGGGCCGGACGTTCCATGTGCGGCCCGCCTGCCGCTTAATGCTGCGTATGGGCGGCTAGGGCACTCGCCACAGCATCGCTTGCACTCGGTTGCTCGCACCAGTGCCCGAATGCTGCGTAAGCCTCTGCACCATGCTCATGATAGGCTCGCAACAGCTCGTCTCCTACCTCAAGCCGGATGGCGGCGAGGGCTTCGACACGGTAGCCGACATATTCGGCCCAGCGATCGGTCGCGTTGCCGTAGCGGCTGGTGCATTCGGCATAGACGGGCGGAAGGACGGCGCACGAGGCTAGCAGCTTTGCGGCGCGGCGATCCTGCGTCCAACAGGCGAGGTTGGCGGTTGCCATCGTTCAAGCCTCCCGTGCAAGGCGGGCGACGTCGGAGGCAATCATTATCCCGGTGCCTTCATTGCCGAGCGAGTCCCATTGCATGACCTTCGCCATCTTGGCGTTGAGGTCCGCGATCGAGGCGCAGGGGAACGCAATCACAGCGTCGATGGCGCGGGACAACGCGTCGCAAAGCGCATCATCCCGGTCATGCGCGGCGTGCATAATCTTCGTGCTGGCTAGCTGATCGATCTTACGCGACCGCCGCCAGTAACCGGCGAGAAAGGCGCGAGCATCGCGAACGTAAGCCTCGGCGCGTGACCCACGGCTAACAGCCTTCGCGATCATAAACATCGACTTGTCGTCGGTGCTGTAGCGGATCGGCTTACCGCTCATATCGTCGGTGCCCATCATGGTGAAATGCGGGAACGCCTCGCGCTCCTTCAACCACGCCTGCCGCGCCGGTTCGTACACCTCGCGGGTGTAATTGTCGGAGGCGGCCTCTGCGGCCTGCGCGGCAGCAATCAGGCGGGCCAGCTCGGGGGAGACGCCGCCAGCCGGGGCGGAAAGAGCGGCGACGGGTGCGGCGGCAGCAACAGTAACTGCGGCAACACCCAGTCCGATCGTTCCGAAGATGGCGCGGCGGGTGGCTTGCGTGGTAAGGGCGTTCATAGTCGTGTCCTCTCTCAGTGAGGTTGCGATGAGGCCCGGTGCGTCGTTGGTAGCTTCGCATCGGGCCGTCAGTGGCTGTGAACCATCTGATAACCATTAAACTAATGGTTTAGACGGATTGCGTCAACCACTAAAGCGAGTTATTTACTCGTTTATGGATATGACCCCGCAACAGTGCCGTATGGCGCGCGCCGCCCTCGAATGGTCGCAACAGCAGTTGGCCGATGCCGCCGCCGTGCGACAGACCACCGTTTCTGATTATGAGCGCGGGGGCGATGCGCGCCGCTCCACGGTGCAGAAGCTACGGGCCGCGATGGAGCAGGCCGGGGTGGTGTTTGTCGGCGCTGGTGAGGTTTCTATGAGCGGTGGCGCGGGCGTCCGCGCGGGGAATTGAAGGCGGGCCGTCAGCCCTATGAAATTGCGCGAGAGCAGGCCGCGCGGCGTTGTTCCGCCGTTGCTAACAATGGCGATAAACACCATCCTAGCGCAGCGCACGAACTGCCGTAGCTCCACGGGAAGTGCGCTATGCCATGTGTCAGCCAGACGACGCGTCCCGAACCAACTCGGCAGGGTGACACTGAGGGCCATAGCTTTTGGGTAAAGCTGGCCCTATTCGGTGCCTAACGAGGTGGCGCATGGCTGACACAACTAACGACCCACAGGGAACCTATGAGCTGCCATCAGGCCAGGATTGGTTGCTTACTCAGCTCGTCCAATGGGCTGAATTAGGTCTCGCCACGGGGGTTACCCTTTTGGTGAACGGAAGCGTGCTTTCTGGCATTACAAGCAGCGAGCGCGCCTATATCAATTCACTGAAAGAAGGCTTTGCGGAAGGTCTGGCTGGTTCATCTGCGGCTGGCGGAGTCGACAGGGCGTTTGCATCAATATTGGAAGCAGTTGACGCTGCGCAATCGGATGAAGGGCCTATCCCTTATCCTAGTTACATTCACCTCACTTCAGCCCAGGTGTTTTCGCCTGGAAGCGAGCCCCTTCCCTCCAAACAGGCCATTTCCATAAGAGTTAAGCTGGCGTCCGTGGACAGCTTTAGTCTTGGAAAGATGATAAACTCGAAGTGACGGCACTTATGCCTTCGGGTTGCGCGCTGTGACAACGACGGTCTATTTGCCTCGTCGTTTTGAAACAGACGCGATCTACAACTTCCTCAACTTCTTAGTTGATGAGGAAGGTAGGCCCATTGACGATCATATCGTCTTCGATTTTAGGTATCTAAGCTTCATCAATGGAACGGGGTTCACGGCACTATTCAATACGATTGAATGGTTGGGAAAACGAGGTGTTCGCCGTCAATTTGCTAAGCCCCCCGTAATGTCGCAGGCAATATCCTATCTTGATGACTGCGGATTTTTCAATCGTTTTTTAGGAAAGTCTTTGTCTGAAACTGCGCGGGTAAGGGGGACGACTTTACCCTGCTCTAAAATCCCTCACGCGGAGGGGCATGCGTGGTTAGAATATACGCTAACTCCTTGGCTGACAGACGTTCTGCGCGTTCCGCCCGCGGCAATCGCGAGCGTGAAAACGTGTATGAAAGAAATTTTTAACAACATTGCCGATCATTCGACGGAGCAGATCGGTTGCGTTCACGCCCAGCATTATCCTCAAATCAAGCAAGTGCGATTGACCGTTTCGGACTTTGGTCGCGGCATTCCTGAGACGATAAGAACCGTGCATGCAGGGCTTGATGACGCCCAGGCTATCTTGACCGCCTCGCAGGAAGGTGTGACAGCAAGGAGCAACCCCCAGAACCGGGGGGTTGGATTGGATTATCTGATTACCCACGTAATGGCCAACCATGGCAGGGTAGCGATATATTCACACTCAGGGTCGCTTATATGCGGGACCGGGAATGCGGACGGACCCCCCTTTCGCACTCCGGTTTTAAAATCCGGGCTCTATCCCGGGACCATGGTGGATATAATGCTGCCCACTGACCGTTTCGTGGGTGATGAAATGGGTACGGAGGACTTAGAATGGTAATTGCCGCTCTCGACCACGTCCCGCAGTGCTATACGTCGGCTGATGGCTTGGTGATCGCCGGGACGATACGCCGGTGTCTACGCCAAGGCGGGGCAACGTTGTCATTTTTCGGGGTCGATGACGTTCCCTCGTCATTTGTAAACTCCGCGATTGTTTCGCTTCTCGATGAGTTCTCGAGTGACGAGATCCGGAAACGCTTGTCCATCGTGGATAGCAATCGCCAGATCAACGACATGATACGTCGTTGCATGATGAACGCTGCGAGGGCACCGGAGTATGCGTAAGCATAAATACTTCAGTTAGTTATCGAGGGATCGGTGGGTCAGTTCCCTTCAGCGCCCAAACTCCCAAAGCATCACAGGAACAACGCTAGGTTGCACCCCATGCTGCGGCCCGTTCCGCACGAACACGCCGCGATTGATCCCGTCACCGGCCACACATAGCCGCTCGTCTAGCAGCGTGACGGATCGACCGGCCAGCCACACGGCCAGCCCTTCAAAGTCCCAGCTATCACGCGCGCCGACCCCGAACAGATCCCCGACTGTCCACCCCAAGGCCAGCGCACTAGCCGCCCAGCCGTCGCGCGCGAGGCGTTGCGCATCCTGGACAACCTCGCGCCAATTATCCGCCTTTTCGATCTTCGCGGGCGGCGGCAGGGAAGAGAGCCGGGAAAGGTTGCGGTACAGGTCCGCGTCTAGCCCGTAGCGATCGATTACGGGGGCAGGGCTAGTGTCGGTGCCCGCTTCCCCCGCCTGTGCTGCTAGCGCCTTTGCAGCGACCTCGCGCCACCCAGCCACCGGGCTACCCGAACACGGCGGGGTTGACGGTGTAGTCTTTGCTGGCACGTCCCGGCGTATTGCCTTGGCGTTCCTTCAATGCTCGCAGCCATCCCGCTTCCTCCAGCGCCTCGGTTGCCGCGTCCACGTCCTGGGCGTGCTTAAGCGTGGCAATCCCACTGGTACGGCGAATGTCGCGCGCATTGATCCGGGTGGCGCGGTTCTTCACGATGTAGCGGGCCAGCGCCGCCGCATTGCGCTCAGTTTCCGGCAATGCCGCATCACCGAATACCCGCAGCGCGCTAGGCTTGGCGTAGTCGTCCACGAACTCGAGAACCGCGGCGAGGGTAGCCACGCTGATCGTTTCCGGTTCGCGCCCGCCCTTCGCCGCCCATGTCAGCAGCTCGACTACCAGCGCGAGACGCAGGACCATGCCGCGGAGCTTGCCGCAAAAGCCTTTGTAAAGGCCCGACGCCTCCCGCACTGCTACGTCATTGTCGCGTATCCATTCCTCGAAAACATCGGCGGCGGCGGTGTCGAGGTACAACGCATAAGGCGCGATCCGCCCACGCTCCAAACGTTCGGCCTGGATCTGGTGCAAGCGGCGGTAGATCGTTTCAAGCTGGCTTACGTCCGCGATATTCTTGGGGCGCTTGTAATCTTGGGAGTCCGGCCAGACCCAGAGGAAACGGGGCACTAGGCCATCATCGCCCGTGTTCAGCAGGCATTCGCGCAGCTTGTCGGGTTGGATACCGCCAAGTACCGACACCCCGTTAAAGGGAACCGTCACCACGCCCGCCTTGTTGCCCTTGCGGTCAATTGTGTGTTCGCGCCCACCGTACGCCTCGAGCCAGAACTCACGACCGCCAGGCGAATACCGTTCAAAACTCAGCAGCCACGCGGCCAGCTCGTCCCGCTTGTGAAGCGTCCCGTTCGGGTTGCCTGCCAGAATGTCGCAAAGCGCCTCGGGGGTGGCGTCCTGCACCACCAGCCGCATCCGTTGCGGCTCGACAGGATCGACTGCCGCCTCTGGCATATCTGGCGTGGCTACGCCGTCCTTGGTCGCGGCTTTCACCTTGCCTTGCCATTCGGATCGCTCTTGCCGTGCCCGTTCGGCCACCGTCTGAAACGAGATTAGCCGGGCCTCGTGCTGCGTGGCTAATTCGCTTTCCATCGCGCGCAACGGGCCGGTGGCGGCATCGATCGCGGGGGACTTGTTAGACGAAGGATCACCGACAGGGGCGACCCATAGGATGCAGGGTTCTTCCCAAGTCGAACTTACGAACGGCTTAACGCTGCGCTTTGCCCCGATGAGCGACGCGGCGACCCCGAGCACGCCAACCGCGACATAATCGACGGGCGAGCCTGCGCCCTCCGCCAGATCATTAATCAACGGCCACAGGTTGCCGAAGATCGCGCGGGGCATTGTCGGCGGCGTCGTGCGGCCACCGGCAAGGATCGACATATCGGGGGCGGGCCAGCTCGTCACAGGTTCGGCGCGATCGGCAAGCGCCAGCGCGATAGCGTTCATGACCGAATCCCCCGCAATTCGTCGTTCCAGTCCTTCGCCCATTCGACGGGAAACATCTGCAGCACCTCAAGACCGCGTAGCTCGAACTCGACCACGCACTTGCCGACCGCTTCCCGGCCAGCCGGGTTGTTGTCGCATGCCAAGGTGATCCGCTTCACCGTCTCAGGGAGGCACAGACGGGGCATAAGAGCCGTTCCGCACGCGACATAGACCGCACTACCCGGAAGCGCCTGCGCAAGGGTGAGGCCATCCTCTGGCCCCTCACAGAGCGTTAAATGGGTAGGCGGTGGCGCGGTGCGATCGGAACCGCTGGCACGGAATGCCGAGCCCATGATTGAGCCGTAACTCAGCTTGGCCTTAGCCTTGGTGCCGTCCGAGTTGACGCGCGCATATTTGCGTTTGCCGCCGTCAGCGAGAAACACGCATTGCACGCCCACCAGATCGCCCGCCACGTCCTGCAACGCGCAGACCATAGCGGGGTAGCTGCGCCCAACCTCGCCCGTCTCAGGATCTCGCCACCGCGGGATTGTGGCGAACCGGACGGTGTTGGGAAGCGGTTCCGTAATACCGCGTGACAGAGCATAGACCTGCGCTGGCGTACCTTCTGCGCCCTTGGCTTGGTCCCATATCTCGCGGGCGAGCTGCACCCGCGCTGCTAGGATCGCATCGCTTTCGGCCTTGCGCTTGGCCCGGTCCTCCTCGGTGACAAGCGGAAGGGTGCTGCCGGCAATTGCGCGGTATGCCTCGCCAAAGGTCATCCCCTCGCGCTTTATCAGGAACGCGAACATATCGCCGCCGCCGCACCCGCCCCAACAGTGCCACGTGCCCTTGTCATTGTTCACCTCGAAACTAGGCGAACGCTCGTCGTGGAGGGGGCAAAGCCCGACCATCTCGAGCTTACCGCGGCGGTGCAGCTTCGTATAAAGCCCCACCACATCGGAAATGTTGTGATTGGCCTTCACCTCATCCACCAGACGGCGGAAGGCGTGCGGATCGGACGGCTTGCGATCGTATGATTTGCGGGTTGCCTGGGTCATGCCGTGCCCCCCTTCACCGTCGACAGCAGGACCGGGCGACCCGGCGCTAGCTTCCCGAACAAGTTGGCCCAGTCGGCTTCATGGCGCGGTCGCGTTTCTACGATCATCGCATTCTTGCCGCCGACCGCTACCGCTGCCCCAGCCGCGTAAATCTCGTCAGAAGGCGCACCAGCCACGATTACGAAAGCATCAGTGTTGCGGATCGCAGCAAATAGCGATGCAGTGTGGAAACCGTTCGGACCTAAAGACCGAGTGGTATCGTCACCGACCAGCAGGACGGCGGCGCGCTTCTTTTTATTGTCGGTCGGGACCGAGAACCGCCCTGACTTTTGAGACACGAATAGCAAGCCCACCGGCCAGTCTCGAACGGCCAGCAGCACCGGGTAAAGATGTGGTGCGCAATGCTGCATTGCATAATCGAGGCGCGCGTTCGTCGCCTTTGCGTGATGCACGTCCATCATGCTTCGCCCTCCATCCGGTCAAGGACGGTGGCACGCCAAACGATCGCGCGCCGACCTGAGACGTTGCGGCGGCGTGCGCCGGTGTCCCGGATCACCGACTTTCGCAGCAGCTCGGTAAAGCGGGGTTGGAGGGAATAGCGGGCATAGCCTGCGATTGCGCACGTCTCGTCCACCGTGAGGCCGTCAGGATGCAAGCAAAGCACCTTATGCACCACAGCGCGGAGCTGCATCGCTACCGGTGCGATTGCAGCGGCGGCTTCGGCGGACGTGTCCACCGCATAATGTCCGGGTCCGTTGTCATATTCGCCGCCAGCAAAAGCCGATTGAACGGTCGGAGCGGAACGGTTAGAAGATGCGGTAACGCTGGTTGGCGTTTCATACATGGGGGCTGGCACTGTGGCGGTGCCGGTCCCTTTGGCGTTTTGGGCGGTGGCCCTTTCCTTGTTGGTCATCCGATCACCCCGCGTTGCCAGAGGCGAACGCGCGCAGATCATCGATCTGATAGAACCGACGCCCCCCGACCATACGGGACCGCGGGCCTTTGCCCAGTCGATGCCATTCGGCCAGCGTCTTCGGACGATACCCTAAAAATTTCGCGGCTTCGGAACGGGCAACCCGTCCGTCTGGCAATACCAGAACCTTAACATCAACCATCGTTCGGCCTCCATATGGTTATCGCACGCTATGCCGTGCAGGAACCTTATGCACTATTGTGGGCTTGCATGGCAAGATACTGCATGTCATATGCTGCGGTATCCAATGGGAGGTTATGGAATGTCGGACGCGCAGACTTCGCTACACGCGAAAAAAAATGTTGGGGGGCGGCCACCAGAACGGGGCGAGTCGAAGCGGTCCCCGATAAGTATGCGGACGACCCCGGCGATTCGCGTCGCGCTTGAGGAAGCCGCAGACCGTGGGGGCCGGTCACTTGCACAAGAGATAGAGCAGCGCCTCGAACGGTCGGTTGCCGCCGATCGCGAAGCGGGCAGTCCAGCCACCGCCGCGTTCCTCGCCTCAATAAATGCGGACATTGCCGACATAGAAGCCGCCACCGGGAAAGGCTGGACGGCGGATATTGCGACTTACGGTGCCGTCCGCCATGCGATCGCGGAAGCGGTCGCGGACCTCATGCCTACGCCAGCCGAATATGCTGACGCGTTGCGACAAGCGATTGTCGACATGCGGGCATTAGGGAAGGTCGCGCACCTTGCCGACGACGCACGCAACGCAACTCTCCCGGCAGGAATGGTTTTGGACGCGGATAAGGTCGCGGCGCTGCAAGCTGAAATGGAAGCGGAAACTATGGGGCGCGTTGACGCACTGCGAGCCGACCTCGAAAACAAAGCCGCCGCGGGAATTACCATTTTCGAGGAAATACGCACCAGTCGCGAACAGATGGCGCAGCTTCGGCGGAGCGCCTGATATGGCTCGCAGTTTCGCCAAGCTGGATCGCAACGCCATCCGCGCCTTGCAGGTCGGACAGAAGATCAGCGAACACGGGATAACCGCGGAACGGCTGCGAGACGGTGACACGCGCTACAGCATCAACATTATGTCGGACGGCCAGCGTGTGCACCGTGTCATTGGACGGGCAACCGAAGGCGTCACCCGCGAGCAGGCGGAACGTGCAATAGAATCGCTGCGGACCAAGGCGCGCGAGGATCGCCTTGACCTTCCGACCGGGCGGAAGCTGCACCGCACCTTTGCCGAGGCGTCGCGCGAATACCTAGAGCGCATGGAGCAGAGCGGCGGGAAAGACCTGACCAACAAAACCCGCCACCTAGATGCGTACCTAGTCCCGCATTTCGGAACGACCCGCCTGGACAAGATCACCACCTTTGACTTGCAGCGCTATCGGAAACGACGGCTAGCCGATGGCGCAAAGGACGCGACGGTTAACCGCGAAATGTCCACGATGCAGCATTTGCTAAACCGGGCCGCGTCGAAAGAGTGGCGCTGGATCAAGACGGATGAGGTTCCCGAGATCCCCAAGGCGAAAGAGCAGCGCAAAAAGATCCGCATTCTGACGGACGACCAGCGGCACGACCTAATCGAAGCGGCCAAGGCGGATCACGACCCGCTCGCGTGGCTGTTCGTCATGTTCGGGCTTAATACCGCCATGCGCCACAGTGAGATTGTGGAACGCCGATATGATGAGATCGACTTTGAGCAATGCCGCATCTGGATCAACAAGGCCAAGGCGGGCGAGCGTCAGCAACCTATCACGGTGGCGCTGCGAGACGCCCTCCAAGCCCGACAGGATATGATAGACGCGCCGGAGTGGATATTCCCTGCGATCCGCGACAAGACCAAGCACCCCCACCGGCGCGATATGCGCGAGGCGTTCATACGGTCCGCGGTCCGAGCTGGACTAGACCCGAAATTTTGCACCCCGCACGTTATGCGGCACACGGGCATTACAGCGCTGGTGAAACAGGGAATCGACGTGCCGACAATCCAAAAAATCAGCGGGCACAAAACCCCGGCGATGGTCCTGCATTATGTCCACGTTTTCGGGCAGCACATTGACGACGCGATCGGCGGCTTAAACATTGTAACCCGTGGCGCAGTTACACCAGAATTACACACGGGGGGAAATGTCGTGGTGCCGCTTGGTGCACCTACCCGCCAAAAAAAGGCAGGTTAATCAATGCCCTAAGGCTATGGTGGACAGGGCTGGATTCGAACCAGCGTACGCTTGCACGGGCAGATTTACAGTCTGCTGCCTTTAACCACTCGGCCACCTGTCCCCAGGCTTCGCATCCCCGGGGGGATCGTCGCTCCGAAAAGCGAGGGCGTCCAATGCCGACCGCGTGCCGCGCTGTCAACGCCCCCGTCATGCGAATTTGTGCAATCGCGCCGGGCTTGCACCGCCAGCCCGCCCCGCATACCGGTAAACCGTCGCCGGCCGGAGCCGCGACACGTCAACCGGGGGGTTATCATGCGCCATTTCCTGCTTCTTGCCACCGCCGCCGTCCTGACCGCCGCCCCTGCGCTCGCGCAGACGGTCGACCGCGCGCAGGTCGCGCGGCTGATCGATGAAGGGATGGCGCATAGCGAGGTGATGCCGGTGGCGGCGCATCTGGCCGACGTGATCGGCCCGCGCATGACCAATTCCCCGGCGATGCGGCAGGCCGAAACCTGGACGCAGGCGAAATTCTCCGAATGGGGGCTGCGCAACGTTCACAAGGAAGGCTTCGACTTCGGACGCGGCTGGTCGATCGTCAACGCGAGCGTCCGCATGCTGACCCCGCGCCCGGTGATGCTGACCGCGATCCCGGTCGCGTGGACGCCGGGCACCAACGGCACGCTCCGCGCGCCGATCATCGTCGCGCCGATCAAGCGCGAGCGGGATTTCGCCAAATGGCATGGGCAGTTGTCGGGCAAGATCGTGCTCGTCACCCTGCCCGACACCGGTTCCGAGCCGAAGGAAGCGGCGTTCGAGCGCTACAGCGCGGACGACCTGCGCAAGCTCGACCAGTATCAGCAGCCGACCTACGATCCCGCGGCGGTCGACCGGCGGATCAAGCGGCTCGATTATGCCAAGAAGCTCGACGCCTTCCTGAAAGCCGAGGGCGCGGTCGCGATCGCGACGATGGCGTATCGCGACGGCAAGCTCGTCAGCGGCGAGGGCTATACCTTCGGGGTCGGCGATACGCCGTCGCTGCCGGCGGTGCAGATCGCGGCGGAGGATTACCGCCGCCTCGCGCGGCTCGCCAAGGTCGGCCCCGCCCCGACGCTCGAGATCACCAGCGACGTCCGCTTCGACGACAGCGACACGCAAGCCTACAACATCATCGCGGAAATCCCCGGGACCGACCCCAAGGCGGGCTATGTGATGGCGGGCGCGCATCTCGATTCGTGGGTGGCGGGCGACGGCGCGGCGGACAATGGCGCTGGATCGGCGATGGTGATGGAAGCCGCGCGGATCATCGCCAGGACCGGGATCCGCCCCAAACGAACGATCCGCTTCGCGCTCTGGGCGGGCGAGGAACAGGGCATCCTCGGCTCGCTCGCCTATATCGAGCGCCACCTCGCCACGCGAGGCTCACCCGGTGACCCCAAGCTGACCGGCATGAAGCTCTACACCGGCTGGGCGAACCGCTGGCCGATTACGGCCAAACCCGGCTGGGGTGATCTCGCCGCCTATTTCAACCTCGACAACGGCTCGGGCAAGGTCCGCGGCATCTATGCCGAGAACAATCCGGCGGTGGTGCCGATCTTCCGCGACTGGCTCGCGCCGTTCGCCGCGATGGGCGCGACCGATGTCGTGATCCGCAAGACCGGCGGGACCGATCACGTCTTCATGCAGTCGGTCGGCGTGCCGGGGTTCCAGTTCATCCAGGATCCGCTCGACTATGACAGCCGGGTGCATCATTCGAGCATCGACACGTTCGATCACCTGAAGGGCGACGACATGCGGCAGGGCGCGACCATCCTCGCGTCGTTCCTGGTCAATGCGGCAAATGCGGACAAGGCCTTGCCTCGACCGCCATTGCCGACCAAGCCCGTCGCGACCGACCCCTTCGCCTATTCCGACGAGGAAGAATAACCGTGACCGTAGTGCGTATGATGAAGTTGGAGCAGCGTTGATGGCAGCACGTCGTGGACATCGTCCGTCCCAGGCCCCCGCGGGTCGTCCGCGTTTCTGGGGGCGGCACGCCGTCGCCGCTGCGTTCGAAAACCCCGAACGCGTGGTGCGCAAGATCTGGGCGACGCGCGAGGCGAGCGCCGCGCTCGACATCCCCGCGGACGTGCCGATCGTCTATGCCGAAGTGACCGACCTCGCGCGGCTGGTGCCGGGCGACGCGCCGCATCAGGGCATCGTGATCGAAGTCGATCCACTCGAGGACATGTGGCTCGCCGACCTGTTGCAGCAGGGGCAGGACGACAAGCGCCCGCTGATCGTGCTCGACCAGGTGACCGACCCGCACAATGTCGGCGCGATCCTTCGCTCGGCGGCAGCGTTCGATGCGCTCGGCATCGTCACGCCCGACCGGCACGCGCCCCCCGAATCGGGCACGATCGCACGCGCGGCTTCGGGCGCGCTGGAGATGGTGCCGTGGATTCGCGTGGTCAATCTCGCGCGCGCGCTCGACGAGATCGCGGAAGCGGGGTTCTGGCGGGTCGGGCTGACCGGCGAGGCGACGCAGACGCTCAACCAGGCAATGGGCACGCAGCGCGTCGCGCTGGTGCTGGGGGCCGAGGGCGAAGGGATGCGGCAGAACACCGCATCGCATTGCGACGAGCTCGCCCGCCTGCCGATTTCGCCCAAGATGGAGAGCCTCAACGTCTCCAACGCAGCCGCGATCGCGTTGTACGCGGCGGCGAGCCGGTAATACCGGACCGTCACGCTCAAAGCACCTCCCCGGCGAAGGCCGGGGCCCAATAGTGATGGCCAAGGTAATCGAGCGCAGCGCGCGAATTACTCTCGGCTCGCTCTTGGGCCCCGGCCTTCGCCGGGGAAGAACTTAAGGGCTTAAAAGCGTATGAGCGTAAGCGCCTAAGGGAATGCCGCTCAATCCTCGGCGGCGATCGTAACCTTGAGGCCGTCGAGATCCTCGGTGAAGGCTACCTGGCACGACAGGCGCGACGTCGCATTGCGATCCGCCGACGAATCGAGCAGATCGTCCTCGTCTGCGCTCATCTTGGGAAGTTTGGCGACAAACTCCGGGTCGACATGGACGTGGCAGGTCGCACACGAACAGCATCCGCCGCATAAGGCGAGCAATTCATCGATCCCGGCGTCGCGAATGACTTCCATCACCGAAAGGCCGGCCTCTCCCATGATCTCGCGTTCTTCCCCTTCACGAGTCACGACGATAAGCTTGGGCATGGGTGCATCCTTCTATCACTGCTTCGGCCTTGCCATGCCGAGCCGGACGCCACGACGCAAGCGGCAAGCATGGGGTGCCATATGGGCCTGACGACCGAACAACTCACGCACGCGATGGACGCGCTCGCCGCCCGCGAACCCGCGTTCGCGGTCGCGCTGGAGCGGGTCGGCTATCCCCCGCCCCGGATCAGTGCGCGCGGCTTCGGCACGCTGCTGCGCACGATCGTCGGGCAGCAGGTGAGCGTGACCTCGGCGCAATCGACCTACAAGAAGCTCGAGGGAATCGTCGGCAGCCTCGACGACCCCGCCAATATCATCGCCGCCACCGACGAGCAGCTCCGCGCCGCGGGCCTGTCGCGGCAGAAGGCGAGCTATGCGCGCAGCCTTTCGGAACTCGTCGCCAGCGGCGCGCTCGACCTCGAGAACCTGCCCGAGGATGACGAGGAAGCGATCGCCAAGCTCGTCGCGGTGAAGGGCATCGGGCGCTGGTCCGCCGAGATCTATTTGCTGTTCGCCGAAGGGCGCACCGACGTCTGGCCCGCGGGCGACCTCGCGGTGCAGATCGAGATCGGGCGGCTGCTCGGGCATGAGGCGCGGCCGAGCGAGAAGCTGGTGCGCGAACTGGCCGAAGCGTGGCGTCCGCATCGCGGGGCAGCGGCGATCTTCGCCTGGTATCATTACCAGAGCGACATGAAGGTCGTCTGATGGCGCGCGCAGACCGCCTCGCCCGGATCGATGCGGATCGCATCGGCTATGAAACCGACTATCGCGCCGCGCTGATCGCCGCGCTGGAGACCACCGCCAAGGGCCGCTGGGGGCTGTTTGGCCATCAGGGCAAGAAGGGCGAGACCCCCGCCGTGCTCGCGACCATCGCCGCGCTGACCGAGCTGGGGGAGACGATCGACGCGTCGCGCGAGACGCTCGGGTTGGAGCCGTTCGCGCTCCACGCCGCGTTCGTCGCGGCGCGCGGACCGGTCAGGTCCGATGCGGTCGGGGAGCCGAAACAGGCGCAGGCGTGGCTGGCACGGCTGGCGCGGGAATCAACGGGGGATCTATGAGCACGTCCTGGAAGATCGGAATCATCGGCGGCTCCGGCCTGTATGCGATCGATGCGCTGGAGGACCCGCAGTGGCGGCGGATCGATACGCCGTGGGGCGCGCCGTCGGACGCGCTGCTGTTCGGCCATATCGGCGATGTCGAGCTGGTGTTCCTGCCGCGCCACGGCCGAGGGCATCGGATCAGCCCGTCCGAGCTCAACCCGCGCGCCAATATCGATGCGCTGAAGCGCGCCGGCTGTACCGACATTCTGGCGATTTCGTCGATCGGGTCACTCCGCGAGGAGCTCGAGCCGGGGCGGTTCGTGGTGGTCGACCAGTTCATCGACCGCACGACGCAGCGCAACCCGAGTTTCTTCGGCACCGGCATGGTCGCGCATGTCTCGATGGCCGAGCCGGTCTGCCCGCGCCTGTCGGGCTTCGCCGCCGGGGCGGTGGCGGCTGCTGGCGGCAAGGTGACGCACGGCGCGACCTATCTGGCGATGGAGGGTCCGCAATTCTCGACGCGTGCGGAGAGCCTGCTCTACCGCCAATGGGGCGCGGACGTGATCGGCATGACCGCAATGCCCGAGGCCAAACTCGCACGCGAGGCCGAGCTGCCGTACGCGCTGATCGGGATGGTGACCGATTACGATTGCTGGCGCGACGAGGCGGCGTTCGTCGAGGTCAGCGAAGTGATCCGCCAGATGGGCGCGAACGGCGCGATCGCGCGACAGACCGTGGCGGCACTGGTCGCGGCCCTCCCCGCCGAGCGCACCCCCTCCCCGCTCGACACGGTGCTCGACCACGCGCTGATCACCGCCCCCGACGCGCGCGATCCGGCGGTGCTGGCGAAGCTCGACGCGGTGGCCGGCCGCGTGCTGCGCCAGGGCTAGCGCCGCAGGCTCTTCCTCTTCGTGGCTTTGTGTCTTCGTGCGAGAAGATTTTTCTCACGCAAAGCCGCAAAGCCGCGAAATGGTAAGAAGAAGAGCTGCCGTCCTACCTTCTTCTCTTAGCGGCTTTGCGCCTTTGCGTGAGAAAGACTTTTTCTCGCACAAAGCCACAAAGGCACGAAGCAGTAGGATGCTGCCGGCTGCACCGGAAGCCGTAACCTAACCGGCGCTTGCGATGATCTGTTCGGCCTGCGCCAGGTGCAACCGCTCGACCATCGCGCCATCGACGCGGATCGCGCCCAGCTGCGCATGGGCGGGCAAGGCGAACGCCGCGATCACCGCCTCCGCCCAGCGCACCTGCTCCGCGCTAGGCGCGAATGCGCGGTTGGCGGGGGCGATCTGCGCCGGGTGGATCAGCGTCTTGCCGTCGAACCCGTAGCGCGCGCCCTCGGCACATTCCGCCGCCAGCTCCGGCGTATCCACCAGCACGTTGGAAACCCCGTCCAGCGCGATCAACCCGTGCGCGCGCGCCGCAGTCACGATCGAAATCAGATGCGGCACCAACGGCAGCCGATCCGCCCCCGGGGTACAGCGCATCTCCTTCGCCAGATCGTTCGTCCCCGCGATCAGACACCCGAGCCCTGGCGCCGCCGCAATCGCGGGCAACGCCAGCATCGCCGCGCACGTCTCGATCATCGCCCACAGCGCCACGCCCCCGAGCGTCGCGCGCGCAAGCGCCAGGTCGTCGGGGTGCGACACCTTGGGCAGCAGCACCGCATCGAACCCCGCCCCGCGCGCGGCTTCCAGATCGCCCTCGCCCCAGTCGGTATCCAGCGCATTGACCCGCAACACCAGCAACCGCGCGCCGAACCCGCCGTCACGCGCCGCCGCCAGCGCCTGCGCGCGCGCCGCAACCTTGCTGTCGGGCGCGACCGCATCCTCGAGATCGAGGATCACCGCATCGCAGTCGAGCCCGCGCGCCTTGTCGACCGCACGCTGGTTCGACGCGGGCATGAACAAAGCGCTGCGGATCCGCTTCATGGCTGGACGACGGGCTCGCGGCGGACCGGCGCGGGGGCCTCTTCCCACCCACCGCCGAGCGCCTTGAACAGGCTGATCTGCGCATCCGCGACCGCCGCATCCGACTGCGCGAGCGCGGCGCGCGCATCGGCGCGGTCGCGTTCGGCCTGGATCAGCAGCAGGAAGCTGTCCGCACCATAATCGAACCGCAGTTGCGACAGCTTCGCCGCCGCGCTGCTCGATGCCTCGGCGCGCCGCAACGCCGCGTTGCGGTCGAGCGCGCCCGAATAGCGCGCAAGCGCCTGTTCGACCTCCTGCAACGCGGTCAGCACGCGCCCGTCGAACGTCGCGAGGCTCGCATCCGCCCCGGCCCGCGCCTGGCGGATCCGCGCGCGTGCGATCGTCTGGTTGGGGAAGCTCCACGAAATCAGCGGCCCCGCCGAATAGGTGACCGCGCTGCTCTTGAACAACTGGCTCCCGCGCTGCGCGTTGAGGCCGATCGACCCGAGCAGCGAGATCTTCGGATACAGCTCAGCCGTGGCGATCCCGATTCGCGCCGTGTCGGCGGCCAGCGTGCGTTCGGCCGCACGCACGTCGGGGCGGCGACGGATCAGCGCCGCGCCATCGCCGATCGGCAGGACGTCGCGCACCGTGGGCGGCGTCCGGCAGGCGTTGGCCGCCGCGTCGATCTGCTCGGGCGGCAAGCCCGTCAGCACCGCGAGCGCATAAAGCGACGCGCGCCGTTCCGCCTCGAAGCCCGGGATCGTCGCCTGCGTCTGCGCGAGCAGCACGTCCGCGCGGTCGACATCGCGCCGCGTGCCGCGCCCGGCGGTGAACAGCGTGTTGGTCAGCCCGAGCGTGCGCTGCTGGAGCTTGACCGTTTCCTCGGCAACCCCGCGCTGCTGCGCGTTGCTGCACGCGGTCGCATAGGCGCGCGCGGTCTCGGCGGCGACCGACACGCGCGACGCGTCGAGCTGCGCCTGCGCCGCCTGCACGTCGCCCCGCGCCGCCTCGATCGCGCGGGTGATGCCGCCGAACAGGTCGACCTCATAGGACGCGTCGAAGCCCAGCTTGAAACTGTTGAAGACGAAGGACTGCGGCGTCACCGCGCCGCCAGTCCCGGTACCCGTACCCGTCCCGGTTCCGGTTCCAGTCCCAGTCCCAGTCCCGGTTCCAGTGCCAGTGCCCGTGCCAGCCCCCGTCCCGGCACCCCCGAAACCGAGGCTCGCGGTATTGATCTGCGCCCGCGTGAAGCTGGCGTTCGGCCCGGTCGTCGGCAGCCGCGCGCCGCGCTGTTCGTCCAGCACCGCCCGCGCACGCTCGAGGTTCCCCGCCGCAACGCGAACATCGGTGTTGTGCGCCAAGGCATCCGTCACCAGCCGGTCGACGACGGGGTCGTTGTACAACCGCCACCAATGGTCGGGCAACGGCGTCGGGGTGATCCCCTTGCCGATCCCGGCCTCGGCGAACGCGCCGCCCTCCGCCGGAACCGGGGTCGACGGCTTCACATAGTTCGGCCCGACGACGCACGCCGAAAGCGCAAACGCGGGGAGGACGCTCAGGATACGCTTCATGCCGGTTTCCCTTCCGGAGCGGGCAGCACGGGCGGATGATCGTCCGTCGCGGCGCGCTTCCGGCGCAGTTTCGAGGCGACCCAGTCGCCTCCCTTGCGGCTGATGACGTAGAAGCTCGGGGTGAACAGCAGCCCGAACGTCGTCACGCCGATCATCCCGAAGAACACCGCCACGCCCAGTGCCTTGCGCATTTCCGCGCCCGGCCCGCTGCCGAGCACCAGCGGCAACACGCCGAGGATGAACGCGATCGAGGTCATCAGGATCGGACGCAGGCGCTGCTCGGCGGCATGTTCCGCCGCCGCATGCAGTTCCATCCCGTTGTTCTCGTTCGCACGCGCGAACTCGACGATCAGGATCGCGTTCTTCGCCGCCAGACCGATCAGCACGACCAGCCCGATCTGCGTCAGGATGTTGTTGTCCATCCCCATCAGGTTCACGCCCACGATCGCCGCGAGCAGGCACATCGGCACGATCAGGATGACCGCGAACGGCAGCACCAGGCTTTCGTAATTCGCCGCCAGCAGCAGGAACACGAACAGCACCGCGAGCCCGAACACCAGCGAGCCGGTATTCCCGGCCTGCTGCTGCTCGAACGCAATCTCGGTCCATTCGTAGCTCATGCCCTTGGGCAGCGTCTCGCTCGCGATCTTGGCCATCGCCTCGAGGCTCTGCCCGGACGAATAGCCGCGCGCCGTATCGCCCTGCAATTCGGCCGACGGATACAGGTTGTAGCGCACCACGCGGTACGGCCCGCTGTCGTTGCGCAGCGTCATCACCGCATCGAGCGGGACCATGTTCCCCGCCGCCGACCGCGTCCGCAAATGCCCCACGTCGGAAATCTGGTCCCGATACGGTGCGTCGGCCTGCGCGGTCACGCGGTACGTCCGCCCCAGATAGTTGAAGTCGTTGATGTATGACGACCCCAGATAGGTCCCGAGCGTCGAGAAGACGCTCGACACCGGCACGCCAAGCTGTTCGGCGCGCTCGCGATCGATATCCGCGAACAGGCGCGGCGTGCGGTTGTTGAAGGTGGTGAACGCCGCGGTGATCCCCGGCGTCTGGTTCGCCTTCATCATCATCCCGAACGCAGCGCCCTCGAGCGCCTTGAACCCGAGATTGTTGCGATCCTCGATCAACAGCTTCCAGCCGCCGCCGGTCCCGATCCCGCGCACCGGCGGGGGCGGGATGACGAGCAGCAACCCGCCGCTGAGCGGCGCGAGCGCCTGCCGCATCTCGTTGGCGATCGCATCCGCAGTGCCGCGATCGGCATGCGGTTTCAGCGTGATGAACATCGCGCCGCCATTGGACGCGGTCGAGAAGGTCGCGCCATCGAGCCCGGCAAAGGCGACGGTGTCCTGCACCGCGGCATTCTTGTGCGCGATGTCGGCGGCGCGCTGGATCAGCTCGGTCGTGCGCTGCAGCGAGGCGCCGGGCGGCAATTGCGCGGCGACGATCAGATAGCCCTGGTCCTGCGCCGGGATGAACCCGGTCGGGGTCGCGGTGAAGCGCCACCCTGCAAGCCCGATCAGGATCACGTAGCAGATGCCGATGATCGCCAGGCTGCGGATCGCCCGCGCGGTGAAGCGCCCGAACCGGTTGCCGAGCCAGTCGAACCCGCGGTTGAACCCGCGCGCGAACCGCGTGCCCGCGCCACGCCAGCCTGCCTTGGGCTCGACATCATGCTTGGGCTTGAGGATCAGCGCGGCGAGCGCGGGCGACAGCGTCAGCGACACGAACGCCGAGATCGCGGTCGCCGACACGATCGTCAGCGCGAACTGCTGGTAGAACTGCCCCGAAATGCCCGGGATGAAGCTGGTCGGGATGAACACCCCGCACAGCACCAGCGCGATCGCGATCAGTGCGCCCGACACTTCATCCATCGTCTTGTGCGCGGCCTCGAGCGGGGAAAGCCCCTCCTCTTCCATCAGCCGCTCGATATTCTCGACCACGACGATCGCGTCATCGACCACGATCCCGATCGCGAGCACCATGCCGAACAGCGACAGGTTGTTGAGCGAGAAGCCGAACGCCGCGAGCACCGCGAGGCTGCCGAGCAACGACACCGGGATCGCGACGATCGGGATGATCGCCGCGCGCCAGCTTTGCAGGAACAGCAGCACCACAAGCGCGACGAGAATCAGCGCCTCGACCAGCGTATGCTCGACCGCCTCGATCGACGCCGAGATATATTCGGTCGGGTTGTACGGCACCGAATAGACCAGCCCGGGCGGGAAGGTCTTGGCGGCGTTGGCGACTTCGGTGCGGACTGCCTCGGCGGTGCTGAGCGCGTTCGACCCCGGCAACTGGGTGATGCCGATCGCGGTCATCGACTTGTTGTTGAGCAGCGCGTTGATCGTGTAATCCTGCGCGCCGAGCTCGATCCGCGCGACGTCGCGCAGGCGGGTCAACCGCCCCGCGGTGTCCCGCTTGACGATGATCGCGCCGAATTCCTCGGGCTTGGTCAGTCGCCCGGTCGCCTGGATCCCGAGCTGGAACGCGGTCCCGCCCTGGTTGAACGGCGGCTGGCCGACCGACCCGGCCGCGACCTGCGCGTTCTGCGCGCGCACCGCCGCGACGATCTCGTCGACGGTCAGGTTGCGCGACGCGGCGCGATCGGGATCGACCCACACGCGCATGTTGTAATCGCGCCCGCCGAACACCCGGACGCCACCGACGCCGGGGATTCGCGAGATACGATCGATCAGCTGCGTCGTCGCGTAATTGGAGACATAGGACGGGCTGAGCGACCCGTCGGGGGAGGTCAGCGCGACCACCATCAGGATGTCGGGCGAATTCTTGCGGACCGTCACGCCGATCTGGCGGACTTCCTCGGGCAGGCGCGGCTCGGCGGTGGAGACGCGGTTCTGCACCAGCACCTGCGCCTGGTCGACGTTGGTGCCCTGCTTGAAGGTCACCGTGATCGCGAGCGCGCCGTCGCCGGTCGCCGAGGAGGACATGTAGATCATGTTCTCGACGCCGTTGATCGATTCCTCGAGCGGCGCGGCGACCGTCTCGGCGAGCGTCTCGGCGTTCGCCCCCGGGAAGGTCGCGTTGACGACCACGGTCGGCGGCGCGATCTCGGGATATTGCGCGACCGGCAGGCCGGGATAGGCGACCACGCCGAACACCACGATCAGGATCGACAGCACCGCTGCGAAGATCGGGCGATCGATGAAGAAATGGGGGAATTTCACTGGGTCGGCGCCTTAGTTCGCGGTCGCGTCGGAAGCCGGCGGCGCGCTTTCGGGGGTCGATTGCGGCGCGGTGTCGGCGGCCTTGGGCTTCATCTTGACCAGGTTTTCCTTCACCTTGGCCCCCGGCTGCAACGTCGTGATCCCGTCGATCACGACATGCTCGGTCGGCGCGAGCCCCGACTTGACGACGCGCAGCCCTTCCACCTGCGGCCCGGTCTCGACCGGACGCGCGATGACCTTGCCTTCCTTGCCGACGACATAGACGAGCTTGCGCGTCTGGTCGGTGATGACCGCTTCGTCGGGCACCAGCATCGCGCGATAATGGCCCGAGCCGAGCAGCCGTGCGCGACCGAACAGCCCCGGCGTCAGGAAGCCATCGGGATTGGCGATGACCGCGTGGGCGCGGATCGTCCCCGAATTGGGGTCGATCGCATTGTCGACGAATTCCATCCGGCCCCGCCAGCGGAAGCCCTTTTCGTCGGCGAGCTGGACCTCGACCGGGTTGGCGGTGTTGCGCGACGAGCCGCGCTCGCCCGCCTTCGCCTGGCGCAGATACTTGAGATAGAAGCTTTCCGCGCCCTCGAACGAGAACCAGATCGGGTCGGTCGAGACGACGCGGGTCAGCACGCTGGTCGCCTCGGTCGCGTAATTGCCCTTGCTGACGCGACGATCCGACACGATCCCGGTGATCGGCGAACGCACCGTGGTGAAGCCGAGGTTGAGCTGCGCGGTCGACACGTTCGCGCGTGCGGCGCCAAGATCGGCCTGTGCGGTGCGGACCGCGGCGAGCTTGGTCTCATATTCCTCGCGCGCGATCGCCTCCGCCTTGAGCAGGATCTGCGCGCGCGACAGTTCGGACTGCGCGTTGGTGACCGAAGCCTGCGCCTTGGCGACCTGCGCGCGAGCCTGCGCGAGTGCTGCCTGATAGGGGCGCGGATCGATCGTGAACAGCGCTTCGCCCGCCTTCACGCGCTGGCCGTTGGCGAAGAAGATCCGGTCGATCGTTCCCGAGACCCGGGGGCGCAGCTCGACGTCCTGGATCGCCTCGAACCGGCCTACGTATTCATCCCAGTCGACCACGTCGCGCTGGAGCGGTATCGCGACACTGACCTGCGGCATCGGCGGCGGCGGCGGTGCCTTTTGCGAACAGGCGGCGAGCAGACCCAATGCGGTCGCGCCGACTACCGGGCGCAAGAAGCGCACATACGAACTCGTCAATGTCTGATCCCCATGTCGTGCATCGCTCAGCCACCCTTGCCGGTGCAGGCATGCGCGTTGGCAGCCCACAGCTTTGCGCCACAAACGTGCGGCGGCAGATGCTGCATTGCAAGGCAACATTACCGTCCGATCGGTATGTATTTCACAAGCCGTTGCTTTTATTGCCTATTATACCGTTCGACCCGTTCCCTGCCTGTGCGATGTTCGTGACATTTCGGTTACGGGATACCGCCGGTTCGCCGCGGTCACGGCCGCCCGGGCAGCGCCGGTCGCTGCACCACCACGCCGCCCTTGATCACCCAATCGACCCGCCGCAGCGCGGTGCGATCGCGCAGCGGATCGCCCTGGACCGCGATGAGATCGGCCAGCAGGCCCGCCGCGACTCGCCCGCGATCCGTCAGGTGAAACGCCGCCGCATTGCCAGCGGTTGCGGCGCGCAGCACGTCGGCAAGCGGCATCCCGGCCTGCGCCATCAGCTCCATTTCGCGGGCATTCTCGCCATGCGGGAACACCCCGACATCGCCCCCCATGCAGATCGGCACGCCGACCGAGCGCGCCAGCGCGAACGCCGCGCGGTTCTCGGCCACCGCCGCCGGCACGGGATCGCCGCCGCTCCAGCCGCGATAGCGCGCAACCGCATCGGAGGCCGCAAGCGTCGGGCACAGCGCGATCTTGCGCGCCGCCATCGCGCGGAAAATCTCGACCGTCCCGCCATAGCCATGCTCGATCGTATCCGCCCCCGCGGCGATCGCGCGCCGCATCCCCTCGGGCGTCGAGGTGTGGACCGCGACGATCCGCCCGGCATCATGCGCGGCGGCGACCGCGGCGGTCATCTCCGCCTGCGAGAAGGTCGCGCGGCTCGGCTCGCCCGGTCCCCAGCGATAGTCGCCGTACAGCTTCACCACATCCGCCCCAGCGGCGATCTGGCTGCGCACCACGCGCACCACGTCATCGACCCCGCTCGCCTCCTCCGCGCCCTGCGGCACGTCGACGCCGGGCTCATACCCCTTGGGCCCATAAGCGCCCTTCGCGACGATCGCGCGCGTCGCCACCAGCATCCGCGGCCCCGGCACGATCCCCTGCGCGATCGCCTGCCTGAGTCCGACATCGGCGTAGCCCGCGCCCTCGGTCCCGAGATCGCGCTCGGTGGTGAAACCCGCGAGCAGCGTAGCCCGCGCGCTCACGGTCGCGCGGGCGGTGCGCAGCGCAAGCGGTTCGTGGAGCACCTGATCGTCCCACGCCGCCTCGTTATAGGGGTGGAGGAACAGATGGCCGTGCCCCTCGATCAGCCCGGGAAGCAGCGTCTCGCCGGGCAGGTCGATCGTCTCCGCGCCAGCCGGGGCCGTCAGCGCCGGCCCGACCGCGACGATCCGGTCGCCCGTCACCAGCACCTGCCACCCGGCGTGCGCGACCGGATCGACCCCGTCGAACACCGCCGCCGGACGCAACAGCATCGTGTGCGGCGGCGGTGCGGGGGGTGCAGCGGTGGCGCCCGTTGCCAGCAGCGCCAGTGCGATCGCCCATTTCATCCCCGTCTCCCTGAAGGTTGTCGCGCGCCGCGATGCCCGATAGCGTTGCGCCATGGATACCGCCCCTCCCGCTCCGCGCAAGCGCGCCGCCCCGTTGCTGCTGCTCGCGCTGCTCGCCACCGCCGCCGCGCCCGCGCCCGTACCGGAGCGCGCCCGCTGGAACGCGGAGGCGGCGCGGGTCACGATCACGCGCGACACCTGGGGGATCGCGCACGTCCGCGGCAAGACCGATGCGGACGCGGTGTTCGGCGCGATCTACGCGCAGGCCGAGGACGATTTCGCAAGGATCGAGGCGAACTACCTGACCGCGCTCGGCCGCACCGCCGAGGCCGAGGGCGAAACCGCGCTGTGGGCGGACCTGCGCCAGCAATTGTACGCCGACCCGGCCGACCTTCAGGCGCGCTATGCCGCAAGCCCGGCCTATCTGCGCGCGTTGATGCAAGCCTGGGCGGATGGCCTCAATTCCTATCTGGCGACGCATCCCCAGACCCGCCCCAAGGTGCTCACCCGGTTCGAACCATGGATGGCGCTGTCGTTCACCGAAGGCAGCATCGGCGGCGATATCGAGCGGATCTCGCTGACCGACCTCGCCGCCTTCTACGGTGGCCAGAGGATCGCGATCGCGCAGGAGGACACCGGCCCCTTCCCGCGCGAGCCGCGCGGATCGAACGGGATCGCGATCGCGCCGCGCAACACCGTCGACGGGCACGCGCTGCTGCTGATCAACCCGCACACGAGCTTCTACTTCCGCGCCGAACTCCAGATGACGAGTGCCGAAGGCCTCAACGCTTATGGCGCGTCGACCTGGGGGCAGTTCTTCATCTACCAGGGCTTCAACGAGAAAGCGGGGTGGATGCACACCTCGTCGGGCGTCGATAATGTCGATTCCTTCGCCGAGACGATCACGCGCAGCGGTGACGCGATCACCTATCGCTATGGCAGCGACCAGCGGCCGATCACGACGCGGCGGATCACGCTCGCCTATCGCAAGGCGGACGGAACGCGCGCGACGCGCAGCTTCACCACCTACGCCTCGCATCACGGCCCGATCGTCGCCGAACAGGGCGGCAAGTGGATCGCGCAGGCGCTGATGTGGAAACCCGTCCCCGCGCTCGAACAAAGCTGGCTCCGCACCAAGGCGCACGACCTCGCCAGCTACATGCGCGTGGCGGAGCGGCAGGCCAATTCGTCGAACGACACGCTGTTTGCGGATTCGACCGGCGCGATCGCCTATCTCCACCCGCAATTCGTCCCCGTCCGCAGCGATGCGGTAGATTACACCAGGACGGTCGACGGGGCGGATCCCGCGACCGACTGGAAGGGCCTGCACAGCATCGCGTCGCTTCCCAATGCGATCAACCCCAAGGTCGGCTGGGTCCGCAACACCAACGATTCGCCGTGGGGCGCGGCGGGGCCGGAAAGCCCCAAGGCCAGGGATTATCCGCGCTACATGGACACGTTCGGCGAGAATGCGCGCGGGGTTCACGCCGACCTGCTTCTGACCGGGCGGCACGACTTCACCCCCGAACGCCTGATCGCCGCGGCCTATGACAGCTACCTTCCCGCCTTCGCCCGGCTGATCCCGCCGCTGATCCGCGCCTATGACGCGCTGCCCGCAAAGGACCCGCGCCGCGCGCGGCTTGCCGGGCCGATCGGCGCGCTGCGGACATGGGACTATCGCTGGGGCATGGATTCGGTGCCGACCACGCTCGGCGTGCTATGGGGCGGCAAGATGTGGCGCGAGGCGGGGAGCTTCGTCCAGGCCGAGCAGATCAACGTCCCCGATCATATCGCCAGGGACATCCCCGATGTCCGCAAGCTCGACGCACTTGGCGAAGCGGCGGACCAGCTCACCCGCGATTTCGGGACGTGGCAGGTCGGCTGGGGCAAGATCAACCGCTTCCAGCGACTCGACGATTCGATAACGCCGCATTTCGACGACACGAAACCGAGCATCCCGGTGCCCTTCACCTCGGCGCAATGGGGTAGCCTCGCGTCGTTCGGCGCGCGGCCTTATGCCAACACCACCAAGCTGTACGGATCGAGCGGCAACAGCTTTGTCGCGGTCGTCGAATTCGGTCCCAAAGTGCGCGCCTGGGCGGTGGCTGCGGGCGGCGAAAGCGGCGATCCGGCGTCGGCGCATTTCCGCGATCAGGCCGAACACTATGCCAGCGGCGCATTGCGACCGGTGTATTTCTACCCTGCCGATCTCGCCCAGCATAGCGTGAGACGGTATCGCCCGGGGTCGCGCCGCTGAGCACTTGTGTTCGAGGGTGGCAATTGGGTCACAACCTACAATTACTGTAGTCGGCCCACAGGCTCACCTTGCGGTGCGCCCTGAAACTGGGCATGTTGCGCACGATAATTACCCCTCTTGAGGTTGGTGGTTTATTCCGATAACACAGTGCGACGAGCACGGTTGCCCTTGCGGGTGGCATGGGTGGGGGCTGGGTCGAAAGGCCCTTGAGATCTGGATTGGCTCAGATGAATTACGAGACGCGCGTGATCGGCACTGAGGAACTCCGCGGCTTGCCCGGTCCGGAGACGCCACCGCGTAGCCGCCGCGGCATCATCATCGCGATCGTGGTGGTCCTCCTGATCGCGCTGGTCGTCGCGTATCTCCTGTTCGGACGCTCCAAGCCCGCCGCCAAGGCGGTCGAACAGCTGCCGCTCGTGTCGGTCGTCGTGCCCGGACGCTCCACCGTCGCGCGCGTCGTGTCTGCGACCGGGTCGCTCGCCGCACGGCGTGAAATGCCGGTCGGCGTTGCAGGCGACGGCGGGATGGTGACGCGCGTGCTGGTCGAACCCGGCCAGTGGGTCGGCAAGGGGCAGGTCCTCGCCATGGTTGACCGCTCGGTCCAGACGCAAACCGCCGCATCGCTCGACGCACAGATCGCGGTCGCGCGGTCGGACGCGGCGATCGCGCAATCCGAACTCGATCGCGCGCAGACACTGGTCACGCGCGGGTTCCTGTCCAAGGCGGACCTCGAACGCAAGGCCGCGACGCGCGACGCCGCGCTCGCACGCGTCAAGGTCGCGCAGGCGACGCTCGGCGAAGCGAACGCGCGCACCAGCCGCCTCGATATCCGCGCCCCCGCCGCTGGCCTCGTGCTGACCCGCGCGGTCGAGCCCGGGCAGATCGTCGGCCCGGGAACGGGAACGCTGTTCCGGCTGGCCGAGGGCGGGCAGATGGAAATGCGCGCGCAGATCAGCGAAGCCGATTTGCGCGGGCTGCGGATCGGCGCACGCGCGCAAGTCACCCCGGTCGGCGGGAGCGAGAGCTTCACGGGCGAGGTCTGGCAAGTCTCCCCGGTTATCGATCCCCAGAGTCGCCAGGGAATCGCGCGGATCGCGCTGTCCTACAATCCCGCGCTGCGTCCCGGTGGCTTCGCCTCCGCCGCGGTGGTCGCGGGATCGACCGACGTACCGCAGCTTCCCAACTCGGCGATCCAGAGCGACGACAAGGGCAATTTCGTGTACGTGATGGGCGCGGGCGACAAGATCGTCCGGCGCGCGATCAAGGTGGGCGAAGTGTCGGACAAGGGTGTCTCGATCACCGAAGGCTTGAACGGGACCGAGCAGATCGTCCTGTCGGCAGGTGCATTCCTGACCCCCGACCAGAAGGTCAAGCCGACGCGGGTCGCGCTTTCGGCCGCGAACCAGAGGTAGCAGCATGAGCTTCCGGAACATCTCGGCCTGGTCGATCCGCAACCCGGTCCCGTCGCTGGTCCTGTTCTTCATGCTGACGCTGGCGGGGATCGTCAGTTTCATGCGGCTCGACGTCAACAGCCAGCCCGACATCGATTTTCCGGTCGTCATCGTCGACATCAGCCAGCCCGGCGCGGCGCCGACCGAACTCGAGACCCAGGTTACGCAGCGCGTTGAGGCGGCGCTGCGCAGCCTGCAGGGGATCGACGAGATCGACTCGACCGTGACCGAGGGCCAGTCGGAAACCGTCGTCCAGCTCGCGATCGGCACACCGATCGACCGCGCGGTCGAAGACGTGCGGTCGTCGATCGCGCAGATCCGCAGCAACCTGCCCGACGGCATCCTCGAGCCGCAGATCATGCGCGCGAACACGACCGGGCAGGATCTGGCGAGTTACGCAGCGATCAGCACCGATATGACGGTCGAGCAACTCAGCTGGTACATCGACAATAACGTCGCGAAAGAACTGCTGTCGGTCCCGGGCCTCGCCGGGGTTCAGCGCAACGGGGGTGTCGATCGCGAGATTCGCGTCATCCTCGATCCGGCGAAGCTTTCCGCGCACGGGCTGACCGCGTCGCAGGTCAATCAGCAACTCCGGCAGGTCAACCTCAACGCTGCAGGCGGACGCGCGCAGCTCGCCGGGTCCGAGCAATCGGTCCGCGTGCTCGGCAACGCCCAGACCGCCTATCAGCTCGGCCAGACGCAGATCGCGACCGGCATGGGCCAGACGCTCAAGCTGGTCGACCTCGGTCGGGTCGAGGATCTGTATGCCGAACAGCGTTCGGCCTCGGCGCTCAACGGCCAGCAGGTGCTGTCGTTCGATTTCCAGCGCGCCAAGGGCGCGTCGGACGTGACGGTGTTCGAGGAAGCCGAGAAGAAGCTCGCCGCGCTCGAGGCGCGCAATCCCAAGGTGCACTTCAAACGCATCTCGGACAGCGTCAAATACACCAAGCAGCAATATGATTCGGCAATGGAGGCGATGGTCGAGGGCGCCGCGCTCGCGGTCGTCATCGTATTCATCTTCCTGCGCGACTGGCGCTCGACGATCATTTCGGCGCTCGCCATTCCCCTCTCCGCGATCCCGACCTTCTGGGTAATGGACCTGCTCGGCTTCACGCTCAACAACATGACCTTGATGGCGCTGAGCCTCGTCGCGGGCGTGCTGGTCGACGATGCCATCGTCGAGATCGAGAACATCGTTCGACACATGCGGATGGGCAAGTCCGCCTATCAGGCGGCGATCGACGCCGCCGACGAGATCGGCCTCGCGGTCCTCGCGACGACGATGGCGATCGTCGCGGTGTTCCTCCCGGTCGGCCTGATGCCCGGCATTTCGGGGCAGTTCTTCAAAAATTTCGGCCTGACCGTGGTCGCCTCGGTCCTGATGAGCCTCGCGGTCGCGCGCCTCATCACCCCGATGCTCGCCGCCTATTTCCTCAAGGCGCAGGGCGAGGCATCGCACGGCGAGGGCTGGATCATGGATCGCTACATGGCGATCCTGCGCTGGACGCTGATGCATCGCTGGTCGGCGATCCTCGGCGGCGCGGTTGCGTTCGCGGCGACGATCTACTTGTTCATGTCGATTCCGGCGACCTTCCAGCCGTTGCGCGACAGCGACTCCACCACCGCGACGATCGAGATGGTGCCCGGAACGACGCTCGCCGAAACCAAGACGGTCGTCGCGCAGGTCGCCGCGATCCTGCAGAAACAGCCGAGCATCGAATCGGTCTATTCGCGGGCCTTCGTCGGCAACGGCAGGGTCACCGCAATCTTCAAGCCCAAGCGCGAGCGGACGATGAAGAGCTACGAGTTCGAGCGCGCGCTCGCGCCGACGCTCCAGACGATCCCCGACGCGCGCGTCTCGTTCCGGTCGTCGAGCGGCTGGGGCAGCGCGGGACGTGCGCTGACGATCACGCTCGGCAGCGACGATCCCAAGCTGCTGGCCGAGACCGGCGCAAAGCTGGTCGAGCAGATGAGCCGCCTGCCCGACCTCGTCGCGCCGCGGATCAGCGGGGACCTCAAGCGTCCGGAAATCGTCATCACCCCGCACATGGACCTCGCCGCGAGCATGGGCGTGACGACCGCGGCGATGTCCAACGCGATCCGGATCGCGACGCTTGGCGACATCGACCAGAACAGCGCGAAATTCTCGCTGTCCGATCGCCAGATCCCGATCCGCGTCGCGCTCGACCAGGATTCGCGCCAGCGTTTGTCGACGATCCAGAATCTTCCGGTCCAGACCGCAAGCGGCGGGTCGGTGCCGCTCAGCGTCGTCGCCGATATCGGTTTCGGCGCAGGCCCGACCAAGATCGAACGTGTCGCCCAACAGCGCCAGTTGACGATCGGCGCGGACCTTGCCCCGGGCGTCGTCAGCGGAACCGCGCAAAAGGAGATTCACGAGCTCCCGCTGTTCAAGACGATGCCGATCGGGGTGAAGGAACTCGTCCTTGGTGAATCGAAGTGGCAGGTCGAGCTGATCCAGAACTTCATCATCGCGCTGGTCGCGGGCATCTTCCTGCTCTTCGCGGTGCTGGTGCTGCTGTACCGCCGCCTGTTGCCGCCGTTCATCAACATCATGTCGCTGCTGGTCGCGCCGCTCGGCGGGCTGATCGGGCTTGCCGTCACCGGGACGCCGATCTCGATGCCGGTCTATATCGGTCTGATCATGCTGCTCGGCATCGTCGCGAAGAACTCGATCCTGCTGATCGACTTTGCGCTCGAGGAGATGAACAAGGGCGTCGACGTGCTGACCGCGATCATCGATGCCGGGCACAAGCGCGCGCAGCCGATCGTGATGACCACCGTCGCGATGGTGATGGGCATGCTGCCGACAGCGCTCGCGCTGACCGGCGACGGATCGTCGCGCGTTCCGATGGGGATCACGGTGATCGGCGGACTGACGATGTCGACCGTGCTCACGCTGCTCATCGTCCCGGCCAGCTTCAGCCTGGCGATCGGGATCGAGGCGCGCGTCGGGCCGGTATTGCGCCGTCGTCTGCTGACCTATCGCCCCGGCGACGATGGCGGCCCGTTGATCGAGCATCAGTCCCCAACCAAGCCGCAACTCGGCCCGGGGGACCCGGCGCTGATCCATTACAAGCCGGGCGACGACAAGCCGCAACCGGCCGAATAACCCAGCCGACCCCGTATCCCGGCGGAAAAAGCACCGCCGCCGGGACTTGGCGCTTGAACAATCGTCGCGTTCGGGGATTGGTCCGGCAATGCGAACCCCTACCCCGCCTCGAGCCTTTGAAGCGCCCCCGGCGGGATTGGTGCGAATGCGCTGGATCGCGGGCGGGTTGCTCGTCGCGATGGCGGCAATCTTCTTCGTCGCGCGCGCCTACGATGATCCCGCGTCGCGCTATGGGCATGCGATCGGCTTCGTCCGTGCCTTTGCCGAGGCAGCGATGGTGGGCGGGCTAGCCGACTGGTTCGCGGTGACCGCCTTGTTCCGGCACCCCTTCGGCATTCCCGTCCCGCACACCGCCATCATCCCCCGCAACAAGGATCGCATCGGCACGACGCTAGCCGCGTTCCTGCGCGACAACTTCCTAGTGCCGCGCGTCGTCGCACGCCGGATGCACGGGCTCGACATCGCCGGCGCAGCCGGGCGCTGGCTCGCCAACCCGCCCGGCGGCGACGGACGGCTCCGGCGCGGCGCATCACGGCTGGCCGCGCACATGCTCGAGGCATTCGACCAGCAGCGTCTCGGCGGGATGGTCAAGGCCGGGATCGGTCAGCGGCTTCGCGCGCTCGACGTCTCCCCCCTGCTTGGTCAGGCATTGACCGCCGCGATCGCCGAAGACCGGCATCTCCCCCTTCTGGACGGAATCGTCCGCTGGGGGGCGCGCGTGCTCGAGGCGAACGAGCATCTCGTTCGCGCAATGGTCAGCGAACGCTCGGGATCGATGATGCGCTGGACCGGGCTCGACGAGACGCTCGCCAACAAGATCATCGACGGACTTAACGGCATGCTGACCGGGATCGCAGAGAACCCGGACCATCCCTTGCGCGAGAAGGCGGAAGAAGGGTTGGCGTCGCTCGCCCACGATCTCGTCCATGATCCGCGGATGCGCGACCGCGTCGCTGCGGTGAAGGCCGAAATCATCGACAACCCTGCGATGCAGCGGTGGCTCGACGGGTTATGGGAGCAAGCGCGCGGCGGGATGCTGCGGATCGCGCGCGACCCCGACCGGATGCTCGCCGGGCCGGTCGGCGATGCGCTGCGCCAGCTTGGCGGCACGTTGCAGACCGATCCGAAACTGCGGCGCACGATCAACCGGTTCGTCCGGCGGGCCGTGGTGGGGCTTGCGGCCGATTATGGCGACGGGATCGTCCGGCTCGTGTCCGAGACGGTTCGTGGCTGGGATGCGCAGACGATCACGCGACGGCTCGAGAATGCCGTCGGACGGGATCTGCAATATATCCGGGTCAATGGAACTTTGGTGGGCGGCCTGGTGGGGCTTACGATCCATGCGGTGGACGTGGCCCTGTAGCAAACAGACGGACGGGAACGCGCCGAACTTCGAACCACAGCCGCGCCGCCCCGGGCGTCAGCGCACCCAATCCTCGATTGACCACCCCCGCACCTCTGCCATCGCGCGCAGCGGCGGATGCGGGTTGACCGCAATTCCGACGTCCGCCCATTCGAGCGCGGGCGCATCCGACGCGTGGTCGGAATAGAATCGCACGTACGATTCGCGGCGCGCGATCCCCTGCTCCGCCAGCCATGCCTCGATCATCCGCAACTTGGCCGGGCCGTAACAATTTTCCCCCGCGATTTTCGCGTGGATCATGCCGTCCGTCCGGACCACTCCGGTCGCGATGACTGCGTCGAACCCGAGCCGGGCAGCAATCGCTTCCGCGTAGAATCCATAAGAGGCCGTCGCCATCACGAGCCGATATCCCGCCTCGCGATCCGCCGCGATCTGTCGCCGGGCACCCGCGCAGACTCCCGAATCGTCGATCCGCCCCGCGAATCGCTGCGCGGCGCGCTCCGCCACGGGTTCGGGAATCCGCCTCCCCAGCAGCAATCGCTGCGCAATTTCCTTGAGCCGTGCGCGTCCGATCAGTCGCAGCGCATACGCCGCCCCGGCAAGCGCCACGACCGGCAGCAATCCCAGTCGCCACGGCGATTCGACCCGCGCAGTCTCGACCAGGAACCGCGTCCACGTCGGCGAATAGGTTATGGTCTTGTCCATGTCGTAGACGGCAAGATGATTCATCGTACCGTTCACACCACAGCAACGCTTGCCGATCCAGTCCGATTGCAGCAAGGAAGGCGCGAATGACCGAAATGGCCGCCTTCTCCCAAGACAGCGACACGGTACGCTTTTCCGGCAGCTTGTCGCTCGCCCGGATCGGCGACCTGCCGGAACGTCTCCGCGCCTTCGATGGCAAGGTCGCGCATGTCGATCTCAGCGGCATCGACCGGATCGACACGGTCGGTGCCTGGATCATCCACCGGTTTGCAGCCGAGCATGATGCCGACATCCAGGGCCTCGATGCGGATGGCGAGCATCTGCTGCAACAGGTCGCCAACGCCGACCAGCCGGTTGCGATGCGCCCCGAGCCGATCGGCAGCTTCAAGCGCGTCGTCGGCGAGCTGGGCGACGCGGTCGTTTCCTCCGGGCATACGCTTTACGGCTTGCTCGGCTTTTTCGGCGCCACGCTGATCGCTTTCTGGAATGTCGCGACTCACCCCAAGCGGTTCCGGTTTAACGCGGTCGTCCAGCGGTTCGAGGTCGTCGGGGTTACCGCGCTCGGTATCATCGGGTTGATGAGCTTCCTGATCGGGATCGTGATCGCGCAGCAGGGCTCGGTCCAGCTCCAGCAATTCGGGTTCGAGGTGTTCACGATCAACCTCGTCGGGCGAATCACGCTGCGCGAGTTGGGCGTGCTGATGACCGCGATCATGGTCGCCGGGCGTTCGGGTTCTGCCTTTGCGGCGCAGCTCGGGACGATGAAGCTGACCGAGGAAATCGACGCCATGCGCACGATCGGCGTTTCGCCGATGGAGGCACTGGTGCTGCCGCGCGTGATCGCATCGGTGGTGATGATGCCGCTGCTCGGCATGTACGCGTCGATCATCGCGATCGTCGGTGGGGGCCTGTTGTGCTGGGTATCGCTCGACATCCCGCCCGTCACCTTCGTCCAGCGCATCCGCGAGGTCGTGCCGGTGACCGATCTGTACGTCGGGCTGATCAAGGCGCCGTTCTTCGGGCTGATCATCGCGATGGCGGGCTGTTTCCAGGGCATGCTGGTCGAGGGCGATGCCGAACAGGTCGGCACGCGGACCACCGCCGCGGTCGTCCAGGCGATCTTCCTCGTGATCGTGCTCGACGCGTTCTTCGCGGTGTTCTTCACCTCGATCGGGTGGTCGTGATGGAAACCGGCAACGCGCCAAACGACAATGACGACGTCATCGTCGTCCGCGATCTCGTCAACGGATTTGGTGACCAGATCGTCCATGACGGCGTCAATCTGACCGTGCGCCGGGGCGAGATCATCGGCGTGGTTGGCGGGTCGGGCACCGGCAAGTCGGTGCTGATGCGCTCGATCATCGGGTTGCAGACGCCAAAGTCGGGATCGATCGAAGTCCTCGGCGAATCCACCCTCAATCGCGAAACGACCGAATTGTCGGATCTGACCAAGCGCTGGGGCGTGCTGTTCCAGGGCGGTGCGTTGTTCTCGACGCTGACGGTCGCCGAGAACGTCCAGGTCCCGCTCCGCGAATTCTACCCCGAGCTCGATCCCGCCCTGCTCGACGAGATTGCCGCCTACAAGGTCGTGATGAGCGGCCTGCCCGCCGATGCCGGCCCGAAATATCCGTCCGAACTGTCGGGCGGGATGCGCAAACGCGCCGGCCTGTCGCGCGCGCTCGCGATGGACCCGGAGTTGCTGTTCCTCGACGAACCGACCGCCGGGCTCGATCCGATCGGTGCGGCTGCGTTCGACGAACTGACTCGCTCGCTCCAGAAGACGCTCGGGCTGACGGTGTTCCTGATCACGCACGATCTCGACACCTTGTACGCGATTTGCGACCGGATCGCGGTGCTTGCGGACAAGAAGGTCATCGCGGTCGGGACGATCGACGAACTGCTCGCGCTGGACCACCCGTGGATCCAGGAATATTTTAAGGGCCCGCGTGGCCGCGCCGCGACGGCGACACTTGAGCGCAACGAACATGCTGACGCTGCAGCGGAAGGGCAATAGCTGATGGAAACCCGCTCGAACCATGTGCTGGTCGGATCGGTCGTGCTCATCCTGCTGACGGTGATGCTGCTGTTCCTGGTCTGGATCCTGCGCTGGGGCACCGCCACCGACAAGGAATATGACATCTTCTTCAAGCAGTCGGTCGACGGCTTGGCAAAGGGGTCGGGCGTGGCGTTTTCGGGCGTCGTGTCCGGACAGGTAAAGGAAATCGCGCTGTGGAAGCCCGATCCCTCGCTCGTCCGCGTGCGCATCAGCGTCAATCCCGATACGCCAATCCTGATCGGAACGACGGCCTCGTTGCAGGGCAGTTTCACCGGTACCAGCACGGTCCAGCTCGACGGCGCGGTTAAGGGCGCGCCGCCGATTGCCTGCCCGGTCGAGAACCCCCTGTCCGAATGCCCGAACGGCGTCCCGACCATCCCGACCAAGCCCGGCGGCCTTGGCGCGCTGTTGAGCTCGGCGCCGCAGTTGCTTGAGCGGATCTCGACGCTGACCGAGCGCCTGTCGGACATGCTGTCGGACAAGAACCAGCAATCGATCCAGGGCATCCTCGCCAACACTAACCGCCTGAGCGCGGCGCTGGCGGACCGCGGCCCCGAAATCGCCGCGACGCTGGCGGAGACGCGAGTCGCGATCCAGAAGGCGGGCGTCGCCGCGCAGCAGATCGGCAACCTTGCCGACACCACCAACGGCGTGCTGTCGAACGACGTTCGCCCGGTGATGGCGAACCTCAACAAGACGATCGCGTCGGCACAGCACAGCGCCGAGACGCTCGACGCCGCGATCGGCGATGCGCGGCCAGGATTGCAGGCGTTCTCGAAGCAGACCGTCCCCGAGGTCGGGCAGTTGGTGCACCACCTGCGCCAGATGTCGATGGCGCTGACGTCGGTCGCCGAAAAGGTCGATCGCGGCGGTGCGGGCGCGCTGATCGGCCAATCCAAGCTGCCTGATTACAAGCCCGGAAAGGGACAGTGACCATGATCCGTTCGACCAAATCGCTGCTCGCGCTGACTGCGCTCGCGTCGCTCTCCGGCTGCATCAGCTTTGCCGCCAAGCCCCCGGCGTCGCTGCTGACGCTGACCTCGGCAACGACGCTGCCGGTCAACCAGACGCAGTCGTCGAGCACCGCGCCGACGATCACGATTCAGGTGCCCGCGGTGGCGCAGTCGATTGCCGGGGTGCGGATCCCCGTCCAGGCGAGCCAGACCTCGATCGCCTATGTCGCCAAGGCGCAATGGGTCGAGCCGCCCGCGCGGTTGTTCGCACGCTTGCTGTCAGACACGATTCCGCCGCGCACCGGACGGATCGTCCTGAGCAGCGCGCAGTCCTTTACCGATCCAGGCGCCGTCCTGTCGGGGGAGATCCGGTCTTTCGGCGTCGATGCCGGCACCAACATGGCGGTCGTCGCGTTCGACGGCTCGCTGATCCGCAGCACCGGCAAGGTGGTCGAAAAGCGCCGCTTCGAGGCGCGTGTCCCGGTCAGCGCGATCGCGGCGGGGCCGGTCGGAGTTGCGCTCAACCAGGCGGCGAATCAGGTTGCGGTCGAAGTAGCGGACTGGGTCGGACGGTAACGAAACGGCTAGACGGCCCCTTCCCCGGCGCAGGCCGGGGTCCGGTCGGGCTGGTCAAGCTTACCAAGTCCTGTCGCCAGTTTTCTACGGTTCCTCTCCTCGGCCCCGGCCTTGGCCGGAAAAGACCGTCAGGGAGCCGCATTCTTCGCTCGCCGTACCGGCGTTTCGTCCCCCCTCAGCGCGCCGGCACCTTCCGTACCGGCACCATCAGGTTGCATAGGTCCGCCGTCCCGGCGGGCACCGTGAAGAACGGCAACCCCCGGTTCGCCCGCGCCTCGAGCGTTTGGGCGAACGCCGCTGTGTCGGGGCGCAAATACTGAAACGCCGGACGTTCGGCCGCAGGCAGATCCGCCACGATCACGATCCGCTTGATCGGCACGCGTTGCTTTGGATCCTCGTACAGCCCGAGCCCGCCCCCGGTCCCGCGCGGCAGCGCAGACAGCGCGCCCATCCCGTCGATAACGCGCCCAACCAACGCAATGTTGCGGTCGAGATGGCGCGGGGCGTGACCGATCACGGTATAGAGATCCCCGCCCGTCCCGGTATCGGGGGCCAGATCGCGCGCGACGCCGACCATGCCATAGCAATGCGGCAGCCACTGCCGCTTGCCGTCGCCCGCCACCGCCCAGCCGCTCGGCGTGAAGCCGGTACGCGTCGCGTAAGCGTCGCGATACGGGTTGGCGACCGCTGGCCCATGCGCGCCCCACGCCCACTCATATTCGGCGGGCGGTCGCGCCGTGATACCAGCGGCGGCGGGCTTCTTCTCGGTCGCATCGCCCCATTGCGTCACGTAATTGTCCTGGACGCGATAGACCGTCGCATCACCCCACCAGCCGCTGCGCGCAATGGTCCGGATATTGGCGACATGCACTGGCGCGAACTCGGACGTCAACCAGAGGACGCTGCGCTGGCCATCGGCAAAGTCGATCAGCAGCAGGTCTTCGGGGGCGATGCTGCCCCAGGCATCGGCAGGTGCCGCCGCCGCGATCTGCGCCGCGGTCGGTTTGGCCGCAGGCGTGGAAGGCGGGACACCTTGAGGGGCGGAAAAGGACAGAAGCAGGGGAAGCAGGATCATTCCGCCATCGTGACATGCCGCCCCGGCTGAAATCAATCCCTGCCCTTCCTGCGCAGCACGCTTGCACAGCCGCCATCGACGCTCTAGGGCGACGTTCCTGTCCAGGACATGCGGAGCGGTGGCCGAGTGGTCGAAGGCGCTCGCCTGGAAAGTGAGTATACGTCAAAAGCGTATCGAGGGTTCGAATCCCTCCCGCTCCGCCACGGACATGTTCCCGGTGGTCCGCAACGGACCACCGGCACCAACCTTCCCTAGCCAAATCGAACAGGCAACAGATCAGCGCTGCCAAGCGGACAGCAAAGGGCGCGCTTCGCGATAATCCATTCAGGCGCTCTGCCGTTCGGAAGGCTGTCTTTACGGTCTTTATCTTCTCTTTATGCGACATCGGCGCACGCGCCCGGCACGTAGGCCTCCCCTTCATCGGAGCCTGATCATGTCCTACCGTTTCCTGTGCCACCCACGGTGCCTTGCCCTCGGTGCGATGACACTGAGCTTGCCGGCCTCCGCGGCACCGGTGCCGGCCCCGTCTTCGACCACGGCCACGACGACCTATCCCATGACAAGCGAGACCTGGCTGGGGGAGAAGACGACGTTCGCGCCGGACGAAGCGTTCCCGGACGGGCTGATGACCGTCACTGAGGGGTATGCCGTGCTGAAGGTCGGCACCTTCGCCGAAGGAACGGTCGAGTTCGACATCAAGCCGCTCGCTTATGCCGATACTGGAATTTTGCTTCACCGCCGCGACGCGGATACCGCCGAGTTCGTCTATCTGCGCGCCAACCCGGACTGCCCGGCTGCCAATGATTGCGTGCAATATGCCCCGATTACCAACGGGCGCATGCAGTGGAACGCCTATTCGCGCTACCAACACGGCGCGCCGGTCGTGGCGACAGGATGGAACCACCTCCGCATCGTGATCGCGAACGGGCGGCTACGATTGTTCGTCAACCATGCTCCCGAGCCATCGCTGGACGTCCCGCGGCTGCAGGGCCTCGCCGATCGCGGCGGGATCGCGGTGAAGGGGCCTGCCATCTTCGCCAACATGGTTGTCCGGCCCGACGACACGGGGTCGTCCGCGCCGTCGCTGGTCGATGTCCCGCAGCCGGGCACCGTCCGTCATTGGCTGCTCGGTCCGGTCACGCCTGCGCCCGCCAGCGGTATCCCGACGCCGGCTGATATACCGAGCACCGACTGGCAGCGATTCGAAGCCGAACCGGACGGACTGGCAAACCTGGCCCGCGCCATTCCCAAGAACGACAGCCCCCGTCGACAAATCGCCTGGCTCAAGGTCGAGATCGATGCGGTTGCCGATGGCAGCAGGACAATCGACCTCGGCTTCGTTCCCCGTGCGTGGCTGTTTCTCAACGGCGCACAGGTCTATGCGGGCGAGAATTTCTATTACCCAGCGAACAAGCGCCTGACACCGGCGGGACGGTTCGGCCCGGAGAACGCCAGGGTCGAACTACCGCTCCACAAGGGGAAGAACACACTGGTCCTCGCGAGCGACGACGCATGGCGCCGTCCCGACGGTACGTTCAGGCCCGATCATTACGGTTGGGCGGCTAGGATTCGCTTCGAACAGCCAGCGCGGTTGACGCTGCGATGAGGCCGCCGTCGGAAGCGATGTGACGGCAGGACGACCTTATCTGCGAGCGACGGCGCATCGGCACCGCTCCGGAACTCCTCGCACCCTGGATGATCGTCATCGTACGCCGCCGGGCTTGCGGAACGCGTACGCGAACTGGCTGGTGCGACCACGGATTGCCGGATCGAAGACCTTGGTCGTCAGCGGGTCCGACGCATTGGCGAGGACCCTGCTCTCGCCGGCGAAGACGAACCCTGCTGCTTCCGCCTGGCGACGCACGATCACCGGATCGATGCGGTGGAGCGTGTCCGTGTCCACCATCCCCCGTCCGGCGGCACTGCGATGGTCGATGACGATGAAATACCCACCCGGTCGCAGCAGGCGGAACGCGTCCCGGGCCAGCGCGTCGGGTCCGGGGCTGCCCAGGAACGGGTCGGCATAATCGTGGTAGTTTTGCGACGTCCACACCACGTCGAGCAGTGTCGGCGCCGTCGGCAATGCCTGCGGCTGGATCGCGACCGCGACGTTTCGATAGGCTTGCGAGGCAGCGGTTTTACGCAACCCGGTGACATCGCGCGTTGCCAGCTTCGCATAGGCATTCGGCCATACCGCATAGACATGGCCGGTCGGCCCGACGATGCGGCTGAAGATGCGGGTCCAATACCCGCCCCCCGGGATGAGATCGAGCACGTTTTGCCCACGCGCTACGTGTGCCAGCGCGACCAGTTCGGCGGGGTGGCGTTGCGCATCCTGTCGGCGGTCCGTTGCGCGGCTCGGGTCCGCAAGCGCCTGGTCGATAACGGTCCGCGCGCCGGCAGCGTGGACCGGCGCGGCCATCCCCAGCAGCAGGGCTGTGGCCGGGATCAACGGATTGAGGGAAAATCGCATAAGTCGGCTCCTTGTGGCCGTATCGATGGCAGCGCCGTCGTCGGTTTAAGCCATCAAGAAGACGTAAAGACTGCGCCCGGCGCCGATCGGCGTCCCTGATCGGTTGATCGCCATTCCGCTTTGCACATGGCCAATGCTAGGGCGTCACCATGACGACGCGGGCGCAATGGCAGATCGGGACATGGACGTTCGACGCGGTCGGAGCGCGCCTGATCGCGGGGGAGACCGAAATTCCGCTCGAACATCGCGCCGCGCGCACGCTCGAGATGCTGTGCCGGAGTCGTGGGAGCCCGGTGTCGCGGGACGAGATCCTGGCGGACGTCTGGGAAGGCCGATCGGTCAGCCCCAATAGCGTCGCGGTCGTCATCGCCGACCTGCGCCGTGCGCTTGGCGACGATGCAAGCGCGCCGCGCTTCATCGCCACGATCCCGAAACGCGGCTACCGACTGAGTGACGAAGCGCCGCCCGTCGCAGCACCGGCACCCGCCGCCCCTGCCCGACGAAACGTGTTGCGATCACTGGCGATCGCAGTCGCGGTCATCGCGCTGGTCGGCACGGGCTTTCTGGCGATGCGGTCTCGATCGCACGACCGGGTGACGCTCGTCGTCACCCCCACAGCCAACGACACGGGGAAGCCGCAGTATCGCCCGCTCGCGATCGCCTTGCAGGCGTTGCTCACCGACCGCCTGTCACGGATGGGGGTGGACGTGCTATCCGCACCGACACCGCGCGGCCCGGTTCAGAACCGCCGGCAATTGTGGTTCCGTTCGCGGCTCATATTGTGGAACGGCATCTCGACCCTGTCGATGGAAGAGGTCGACGGCTCCGGGCGGGTCACCTGGACGGGAATGGCGGTTGCGCCGCCGAACGGGCTGGCAGCGGCCACCATTGCGCAACTTCGGACGTTGAAAGTCGAGGCTTTGGATCGGTAACTTGGAGCGGAGCGGCCGCAACGCGCGAGTTTCGTCGTCTTCGACACGCACTGGTCTCTCGCATTCGCGAGCCAGCCCGAACCTGCAAAACGCATTCGGAGTATAAGCCACGGAGCCTGCCCGCGCCCGGACACGGCAGCCCGGTGATGGCGTTGTTCCGGTCGAGGCCTACAAAGATCAGACGTCCTGGATCCGGAAGCCATGCTCGTCGCGCTGAACGTCGCGCGCCAACTGATATCCCTCGTTTCGTACCGTCCCTATCATCGACGCACCTGACGGACAGTTCCGGTCCAGAATCTTGCGCAAGCGCGTGATGATCACGTCGATGCTACGCGTGTCGGCGTGTTTGCCATTTCCAAGGGCAACCACCAGAAACGATCGAGATAGAACGCGGCGGGGTCGGCTTGCCAAGGCCAGGAATATCTCGAAGGTCGAGCCGGGAAGTTCGATCCGTTGGCCATGCGGGTTGACCAGATACCGCCGCGTAACGTTGAGATACCAGGTACCGCTCAGGTTTTGGCTAAGCTGAGGGGTAGCCGGCGCTCCCGCACATCGGCGGAAGATGGCCGCCAAGCGCGCTTTGAGCTCTGCCCCCGAAATGTCCGGCGCGATGCAGTCCGTGGCACCCCACGCGAACGCGGCGATACGGCCATTCTCGTCGGCGCGATCGGCAACCACCAGGATCGCACCCAGTCGTTCATATGGTTCCGTCGAGCGCAAGAATCGCAGGGCATTCAGGGGAACGATCGATGCATCGAACCGGACGCCGCGTTCGAGCGTATCGAGCTCCGCGAGGCCTAGCAGCGTCGTCGTGTACCGCGACGCAATCGCCTCGAAAAGAGGCGTATGCCAGTCAAGATTTGCAAGGCCTAGCAGCAACAGGTTCGGCATCCGTTGATGCATGACATTTTTGTGACAGCGGTCAAGTTGGGTTCCGTTGAACCATTCGTCAAACCCCGCGACGTCGCCATTGGCTTCCGACGGCATCGCTCTGAACCGGGTTCGATCGGGCGCGGAATAGCGATGCTACAACGACGAGGACTGCCAGCGCCGAGACGAGCAGACCAGCCGGTACAGTGACCGCGGCAACCCCAGCTTCAGCCCGTCATCCCGGTACGGCCCGAAAGCAAACCACGACAGCGCCCAGGGTTGTCATCGCAAGGGCGTCGAGCAGCATGGATCGGCTTACCTTGAGGTGCTGGGCGATCCGGTCCCGTCGCAAAAACGTGATAGATATTAGCGTTCCCGACCTACCGGACGTGTCGACGCTATCGGCTGTCCGCTATAGCAGCGTCGTCAACAGGTAGAATGTCGCCCCGACTGCCGCCGATGCCGGGATAGTGATAATCCAGGCAATCAAGACATTCTGCGCAACGCCCCAACGCACCGCCGACGCACGCCGCGCCACGCCTGCGCCGATGATGCACCCCGTGATCGTGTGCGTCGTCGAAACCGGAATGCCGAGCAGCGATGCTGCGAACACCATAACCGAACCACCGAGCGAAGCGCTGAAGCCTTGATGTTGCGATAGCTTCGTGATCCGCGACCCCATCGTTTCGATGATCTTCCACCCGCCGGTCAACGTACCGAGCCCCATAGCGATATAGCAACTGATCGCGACCCAATGCGGGACTTCGAACGCGCCGTGCAGATAACCGGTCGAGAACAACAGGACGGTGATGATCCCCATCGTCTTCTGCGCGTCGTTGAGGCCGTGGCTGAGCGAGTAGGTCCCCGAGGAGATCAAGTGGAGCGCGCGGAAGGAGCGCTCGGCGGTGCGATGGCTGGCGCGGCGGAACAGCCAGCTCGAGGCCAGCATGATGATCATCGACAGGATCATGCCGAGCACGGGCGACAGGACGATCGCGATCAGCGTCTTGTTAAGCCCGGTCCACTGCACGCCGGTAAAGCCGGCATGCGCGACGCCCGATCCGATCATCCCGCCAACCAGCGCATGGCTCGACGAGGAGGGAATGCCTTTGAGCCAAGTCACGACATTCCAGAACATCGCACCGACCAGTGCGCCAAACACCACCGCAGGCGTCACCAGATCCTTGGCGATCAGCCCCTGCCCGATCGTCGAGGCGACCGCATGAAGGCTGGGGAAAGTGATGGTCAGGAAATAGGCGGCAAAATTGAAGAAGCCCGCGAACAGCACGGCATGAACTGGCTTCAGTAAGCGCGTCGAGACGACGGTCGCGATCGAATTGGCGGCATCGTGGAGGCCGTTGAGGAAATCGAACGCCAGCGCGACGGCGACGAGGCCGATCAGCAGAGGGAAGGCAAGGGAATGCATCGGTCTGGTCGCTCAGGCGTGATCGATGACGATGCCGTCGATTTCGTTCGCGACCTGCTCGAACGCGTCGACGATCCGCTCGAGATGTTTGTAGACCTCGCGTGACACGATGAAGCCGAGCGTGTCGGTCGCGCCCATTTCCTTGAAAGCGCGCTTGACGCCTCTGGTGTGGATCTCATCCGCCTGGCTCTCCATGCGGACCATGCGTTCGGTCAACTCATGCAGCCGCGTCCCGTTGCGACCGACGTCGCGCAGCAGCGGCATCGCTTCCGCCGTCAAACGTGCGGCATCGACGATGATCGCGGCCATGTCCTTCATTTCGCTCGTGAAGCTGGTCACTTCGTACAGATCGATCGCCTGCACCGCGGACTGCATCTCGTCGATCGAATCGTCCATTGCGCCGATCAGGCTGGTGATCGCGCCGCGGTCAAACGGCGTGAGAAAGGTGCGGCGTACGGTCAGAAGCATTTCGCGGTTGATGTCGTCGGCGTCGTGCTCACGCTCGATCACCTCGCGGATATGATCGGCGGCGGCACGCGTCCCATCCTGCAGCAAGCGCGACAACGCGTCGGCCCCTGCGCCGATAGCGACGGCATGCGCTTCGAACAGTTCGAAGAAGTTGCCGGTGCGGGGCAAGAGACGCTGGAACCAGGCAAACATCGGACTGACCTTCGATTTTTGAGCTACGGTCGCCAACACACCTTTGCGATTTGCGGCGGTCTTGAATTCGGCTGGACCAAAAGAACGGATGAGATCGCGAAGATCGCTTTCGTCAACGACACTTGCGGCGTCCGGAAGGGAGAACCAGCGGCGCTCGCGCTGCGATTGCTCCTTCCACGAATCCATTTCCCGCGTGACGGCGAGCGGGAAGACATCGACGTCAAGCATCAGCGACGCGCCATTGCCCTTTCGCTTGCGATAGCGATACGAACCCAGGGGCGTCGGGCAGACGAGACCACTGACCCCCGCTTCTTCCTCGGCTTCCAGCGCCGCAGCGGCGTGCGCCGCCATCCCGACCATAGGATTGCCCTTTGGGATGACCCATCGCTTGCTTTCGCGCGACGTCACCAGGAGCACCCGCACCGATGCGTCGATTTTCGTCCCATCAGTCCGATAGGGTAATGCTGCAATTTGGCGGATCGTCGGACTCCCGTAAGATGCTCGACCGTATCGAAGAGCGACTGCCCCGCCAATCCCTTTGCACGATCAAGGTTTTGCAGGTGAATCTTCCCTGCAGCGGGCCGCCATGCGGCAAGCCATCATGGTCATGGCGGGCGCTCATGCGGTTGGCCAGCTCGAACATTGCCGCCGCTTTGGCCTGAACGGTTGGCAGAAACCGCTGCTTTCCGTGGACACCGATCCTCCGGTACCGCGGGCCCACGCTGGCGCGGGCACGCTACTTGTATCGCACCTCGAGCAGGTCCAGTTCGCGCAGAAGTTTGGCGGCAAGCTCGCTGCCCAAGCCACGTTCGCGTGCGATCGACAGGATCTCCGCACGCTCTGCGCGGACTGCGGCAAGCCGGAGTTCACGCTCGATCCGCTCGTTTTCGCGCGCCGCCTGGCTGGCGTCGTTGTCCAGGCTACGGCTTTCGATCCGTTCGCGATATCCGTCCATGATCCGCGCCGCGGCAGCGGCATAGATGTCCGCGTCTTTGCGCCCTTCGGCCAGTGCATGCTGCACGCGTTCGATCGTCTTGATCGCGGCTTCGGCAGCCGCCACGCGCGCCATGTCTTCCGCTGCCTGCTGCGAAGGCTCGGGCGGCATGGTCAGCCCTCGCAGGAGCAGCGGCAGACCGATGCTCGCAAGGACGAGCGAGCTGAGGATGATCCCCGTTGCAAGGAAGATCGCGAGCTCGCGCCCTGGGAAGGGCGTGCCGTTTCCCATCACCATCGGCAGCGTCAGCACGCCAGCGAGCGTGATCGCACCGCGCACCCCGGCAAACGACATTGCCGCGACCAGCCGCCAGGGTGGGCTAGATCCGGTTTCGCCTCCCGGGGCGCGCCGCAGCAGCGTGATGCGGAGCGAGACCCACACCCAGACGAAACGCAACGCGGCAAGGCCTGCCATGATCGCCGCGACGTACAGGGCCAGCCACCACGGACTGATATGGCCCGTCAGCGCGACGGTCTGATCGAGTCCCGAGAGTATTTCGGGTAACTGTTCCCCCAGCAGCACGAAAATCATGCCGTTGGCCGCGAACTGAATCGTGTCCCACACTGAATTACGCCGCATCCGGGTGACCGCCAGCGCCTGACGCGAAATCTCCGCGAAGCTCATCGTCACGCCCGCCGCCACCGCGGCAAGGATACCAGATGCGTGGACATGTTCGGCGATCAGATAGGCGCCAAATGGTATGAGAACGCTGATCAGGATCTGCGACCCCGTCTCTTCGCCAAAGCGGCGTGAAACCCACGCCTTCGTCCGCGTCACTGCCAGCGTCAGCGCGACGCCGACGAAGATCCCTGCCCCCGCCATCCAGAGAAAGTTCAACGCCGCCCCGGTGGCCGAAAAACTGCCCGTGAGTGCGGCGGCGATCGCGACGCGCAGGCACACCAGTCCCGATGCGTCGTTCAGCAGCGACTCCCCTTCGAGAATGTGCATCATCCGCTTCGGAATCGGAACCCGCGCGGCGATTGCCGACACCGCGATCGGGTCGGTGGGCGATATAACCGCCGCCAGCGCGAACGCCACGGCGAGCGGCATGGCCGGGATCATCCAGTGGATCAGAAAGCCCATGCCGATCACGGTCAGCAGGACCAGGCCCAACGCAAGCTCAACGACGGTCGACAGATCCTTGAACAGTGCGTCCTTTGGGATACGCCAGCCATCGAGAAACAGAAGCGGCGGCAGGAACAGGAGCATGAAGAGCTCGGGATCGAGCGCGACGCGCAAATGCGTGGCAAGACCTACGACGAATCCCAACGCGATCTGGACCAGGGGCGTCGGAACAGCCACCGGCAGCATCCGCGAGACGGCCCCGCTTACGACGACCGCAAGCAGCAGGATCAACACAATCGATACGGATTCCAAGCCTGCACTCCTGCATGGCCCAACGCCACGGCAGCGCGTGTAGCACGTCTTTCGCCCCTGAGCCGAGACGGGTTAGTGCGGCTTTGGGGCGCAAGATCAACGACTCGCGCTGATCGCACGACCTACATTCGGTCAGTCAGGATCGCTTGTCGTTCCCCACGACGATCATCATGGGATGGGCCGCCCCGGTCCCCGGCTTCGGATACGGGGCCGGCGTCAGAAGAGGAAACGCAGGGACTGATGGGTATCGCGGTCCGTGGCGTCTAAAATTGGTCCCCACTTTGGATCGCACGCTTTGCGTTTATGGATTTCGCAACACTTCGCCCTCCCGGAGCGTCGCATCAATCTGGGCAACGCGCGCGTGGAACCGGGGGTCGGCCAGTCCGCCGTACCGGCGGACGAACTCCGCGTTCGAAATGCCGTCTTCGCGGTTGGTAAGGTCCGTCGGCAACAGCGCCTCGGATGTGACGCTGCGGAGGCGGTTGGCTAAGGCCATTGCCGTTTCGGGCCGGACGGCAGCCTGCGCTACCTGATATCCGGATCGGTCGGCGGCCAGGTCGGCAAAAGAAAAGCCGGTGGGATCGCCAATCGCAAATTCGGATTGCTTGGCGAGGCTGTCCGCCAATTCCTTCCATTCTCCCATCGCTTCGGCGAGGTGGCTGCCGGTGCCCGCCGCGAGTGCCGCCGACAATGCCCAATGCATCGGCCAGTCCGAGCGTCCCCGGATCGTCGCGATCGGCCCATGCGACCCCAGCTTCGCGCGCGAGCGGCAGGCGGCGGTATCGGCCCGCGCCGTGCCGGCAAGATCGCCCGCCCGTTCGTCGACCAGCAACATGGCGAGGGCGATGAACGTCGCGCGATTATGATCTGGCGTTCCGGCATTCGGATCCGACGTCGCAAACGCGCGGTGCAAATGATCGGTCAACTCGCTCAGCGGCTGCGCGCGTTGGGCGGACGCCAGGCGGCAATAGATCCTCGCCACGAGCGCTTCGTCAACCGAGCCGCTCGGGAGACCCGCCATCTGATCGACCAGCCCGCTCTTGCGGGAGAGATGGATCTCCGCTGCGACCTGATCGTCGCTGATCGCGACCGTACGGACGAGGTGATCGAGCGGCGGCAAATCGACATGACGAAAGCGTACCGCCAGGCGACCAAGCTCGATCGTCCACCGCGCGAGCGCGCCGCGCAAGGTCAGTGCGCCAATCGTCAACCGAACCGGCGGGAAACCGATACTACGACCCTGGGTGGTCACGGCAATATTGAGCCAACGCCCGCCGAACAGACGGTGGCTTCCCGCAATGTTCAAAACGCCCCGGTCAACCGCCATTCTCAACCGGTCCGGCTGAAAACCGTGCGTTGCCATCGCACTCATCCCGTCAAGCTGCGCACGCCCGAAGTGAATGCTGCTTTGACCGTCGGGTCGATCCCGACTGGCTTTCAACTGCAGAAAGGCATCTCGACCTGCGCCGACCTGTTCGGCGGTCGGCGGCAGTCCCGCGTCGACCGTAAGGCGGCCGCTTGTGATCAACACTATGAGGATCACCAGAAGCAGCGTCATCCCTCCAGCGGCGACAAGTAAAACGCGCCCGGACCGCCGACTTGCGAAGCGACCTTTCTTTCTTTGCATCAAGCTACAAGGCGCCTTCTGTAAAACGGGGCCCGTTGGAGAGCGTGGTCAGAGCGGGCTATACCCAGGGTTACCGAAATTCTCTACAGAACCGACCGGTCATTCGACCACGCCCCTAACGGTCCAGGGACGGGCCAAGGTTTGCTATCCCGGCAGTGGCGCGTTCGGCCCCGGCCAGGTGACGTGCGACGGCCCTGCCTACCGCCGGCGGTCTGGGTCGTTCAGAGCCGGGCCCTGCTCGCCGTTCTCCCGCGTCGAAAGGAGAGTCTCGACGCGAAAGTGTTTCGACGGTGACGATTGAAGAGGCGCGTTCAGGCAGTTGATCGAGCCTCTTGCATCCACTGCAACCGGGCGCGATGCATGGCGGTCACCGTATAAGTGCGTGCCAATGCAGCGATGCTTTGAGAGAGCGCCATGCGTACATCCGGATCCGCCAGCTCTCGCAGCCTTGCGGCAAGCGATTCCGCCGAACCTTGCTCGTACAGCACCCTGGGATCAAGCCCGAGCGACCGGTAAGGCGGCGTAGCGGGACACAGCGGGATGCACCCGCGGCTGATCGCATCGAAAATCAGCCGGGGCTGCTCGTCGTTGAGGTTGGTCATCAACACGATGTCCTGACGATCGAGAAACGCGAAGAAGCCATCGGGGTAAGAAACGCCGTGGAGCATCCTGAACGCATCGATACCCGCGTGACCGGCAAGGCTCGTCAGGCGTTCGCGTTCCGCACCCTCACCTATGATGGTCAGTCCGGCGAAATGTTCCGGCCCGGCAAGCGCGAACGCCTCGATCCCGATGTGGAATCCCTTCATCGGTTCGAGCCGGCCTGCCATGCACACCCGCGCGAGGTCGACACCTCTCTGCCGTGGCGGCGCGATATCGCCCTCCTCTACCCAGCTCGCGACGCCGACATGGATCGTTCGCGCGACCGGCTCGATCAGCTTGCGGAGGCCTTCGCCCACCACGAATACCCCTGCCGACCGGCGCGCCAGCCATCGCTGCGTTGCCGTGATGTCAAAAGCCCGGATCCGCGCGCGGAGGCGGTGTGCGAGCGACTGCTTCTGCGCGTTGATGACGTTCGTACGCGCTCGATTGCTCGATATGCCGAGAAATACGGGTGTTGCGGATCGCTTCGCTACTCTCAGGATCCGCCGGGACTCCGCCGCGGCACGCCAGCCGGCCTGCCCGGTGATCTGGATGACATCGGCGCGCGCTACCGCTCCTGCCAAGACCTCCCCCGAAACTGCCCCAGACGCTGCCGGAATGACGTCGATCCGGGGATCGAGCGGCATCATTGCACCCTCGATTGCGGATTCGACATTGCACAGCACCGTCACCGCCGCGACCTGTGCCTGCGCATTCACATCTCGAGCCCATAGGTCGAGGGTGAAATAAGCCGTACCGCTTTTGACGACCGGGATCGGCGAACTGACCAGAACCTTCATCGGTTCATCCTTTAGGCCATCATCATCCAAATTCAGCACGGTGTGGTCATTTATTGGTAACCTTGATCGGGTAATCACGCTGATACATTATGGAATGGCAGCGCATGATCACCGCACTGAAAGCGGCCTTGGCGGAAGCGAGGCACCGTCGGGACCTCGCAAAACTGCAGTCCTGGGCCGAAACGCCCGTTAACGACTTCACCAGGATGCGTTGGTCAAGCGTGCGCGACCCCGCCTCGCCCAAGGCTTAGGCCGGACATCAACAGCGCATAACATTCGCTCGCCAGGGTCACGAAGCGTTCGCGGGGGAACTCCCCCAACCTGTCGCCATAGTGGCCCAGCGCCCCCAGCAGATGAGTGATCACACCGTCTTCGCCTCCCAGCGCCTCGGTATACCAGCGCAATTCGTGACAATAGCTCGCCTTCGAAATGTTGAGGGACTGTTTGAACCGGACGAGATCGTAGATCCCGTAGCCGTCGACTTCGCTCCCCGCCCAGTCGATGACCGCAAGGCTACCGTCTTCTCGTCGCATGATGTTGTTGCGCCAGAGGTCGCCGTGCATCGGAATATGCCATGGCCTGATCCTGGTTGCACGGAGACCTTGCTCGATCCGCCGCGCCGTATCGAGCAAATCGCCCGGAAGGTCTTCCATCCGGATCAGCGCCTGCATGGATTCGATAAACCGCTGAGGATCCGACGTCTCGCGCACCTTCCAGACCGCGAGTTCGCGTAGCCACGGTAGAATCTCGTCCGCGACCCGCCTTTTCTCGAAAAATCGCCCGATCCGACCCGACGCGAGCGGGTTGCACCGCGGCAGGACGATGAAGGAACGCTCGGCTAGATACCCGCTTGCAGTGATAGGCAGCAGCATCCTGCACTGAGCCTGCGGCAAGGACTGCTGGATCCGGACCATGGCAGTCCGTTGCATCTCGGCCGCCTCGGGATGCTCATGGGGCGCGACGAAAAGGACAAACGCACGATCTAAGAGAAAGATCGCCGCGCCATCAGCAACGCTCGATTCGCTTCGGATGACGTCGACTTCGTTGATTGCCCGGCCACCCGCCGGGTAGATCGCCCGCCCCAGAACATCGAGGGCAGCCGCTGTGTCGTCTGTCATGCCGCTGGGGGACGTACGCGCTAGATACTCAGCTAAAGCCATCGCCTTCCCTAACCTTAACACTATATTAACTCAACATAAAGATCGCTTGAAGAGTGCCTTAGTCTGGAACATGCAAGGACATTGCAATTTTCAGCGCACCAGCCGTCTTGGCTTGAAGGCGCGCACGCAAGCGGCCGCGACCAATGCTAGGGACCGCTACTGCTTCCTTTCGTCGCAAGTCAGCCGCTGCAAAAAGGTGGACTGGGCAAGGGAAAACCACAGCCGCTGTGACCTTGCCGGACAAGCAGTCTGTCGCGTTAGATCGAATACCACAATCGTGTCGCCGAGCTTCAGGAAGGACCCGTCTCGGGGTTGTTTTGGTCAATCACGAACAAGCATTGACGACATTATCTAGCAGAGTTGCAGGGTTGGATCCGTTAGATGCGTCCTGCCCGACCGCGTCATCCCACGGCATCGCCGACTCGGCACACGTGATCCGAATGTGACCATCAACGCAACGCCGTCCTCACTGCCCCCACGTCTCGCGCGCTCCCGACAAACGGGGATCGATGTGGAAGAAGTGCTTCGGCAGTTGCTGCTCTGGACGGGCACCCCTGCCGGGACCGGGCCCGTCAGCATGGGTCCGGGTCTATGTGCTCCTCGATCGCAGCATCGAGCAAGTCGTTCCAATCACTCCACATATCGATCCGACACGCGAGGATCGCCGCCCGCCTAGATTCGTCCAGGATGCCATCGGCCAGCCAATGCTCGGGAATGGGTCTGACGGCTTCGAGCATCGCTTCTGTGGGGCCGCGCAGGATCGAGAGGAATGATCGTGCATCCTCGAGGTACTGGGCCCAGGTCGGCGCCTCAGCACCCCGAAAGTGAACGACGGTCTCATCTCTCGCCCGTAACGCTCGCGCGACACGTTCTACCATACTCACATGCCGTCTCCAGCAAGACCGGTACACCGGTTTGCTCAACCACGGTCTCAGCGCACGACTTTGCCCGCCATGCCCTAAAAAATCATGACTTTGCCGCGGGAGATTTTAGCGGAGCGCGGCGCTGAATTCTGCCGGGGCTTTGCGGCCGCACCCTGCCGACGCCGGTGCACCGGTGTGCGAGCATGCCGCATCCGAAGAGTCTCCTCGACCAAACGCCGCCCCCAAAAGGCAGCCTTGAATAACAGATTCACCCCCCTTGGAAAACCGCAGCGTCAACACGCCCTAGGTACATGCCGATCCTTGCGACCCATGCTGGCACCCCTCACCAGAGAAGCGACGGCTCTTGTTTGTAAATTCGATGGTCGTCTTCACAGAAGCACGAGTCCAAAATCCCGGAATTCTGCGGCCCAGGAAACTATTTTCGGAATAGTTCCAAGGGTTGCGGCGTCGTGTTTTTGCTCGAACGCAGGAGCGTGTCCATGGCCGAATGTCGAGATCTTCCCGCCAACTTGATAGGTTCGTCGATGCGCGGACCAAGGCGGCGGCATGTTATTCAGTCAGCTCTGCTCGGGTTGAGCCTGGCGGGTGTGGCAGTCGCCTCGTCCGCATCGGCAGCGACCGTTACGACGACCGTCGCGGTCACCGCCACGGTTCAAGCCACCTGCCTCGTTTCCGCGACGAGCCTCGCCTTCGGGACATATGCAGGCCTCCAAGTCGATGCCACATCGACGGTGTCGGTCACCTGCACCAATACCACCCCCTATAACGTCGGCCTCAATGCCGGTCTGGCGACGGCCGCTACGGTGACGACGCGCAAGATGACTGGCCCGACGTCGGCAGTGCTGAGCTATTCGCTCTTCTCGGATACCGCCCACACTACCAATTGGGGCAGTACCGTCAGCACCGATACGCTCGCCGGCGTCGGCACCGGGGCTGTGCAGGCTCTCACCATTTATGGCCGCATCCCCGCCAGCCAGTTCGTCACTCCCGGTGCGTATACCGACACGATCACCGCGACCGTAACCTTTTGACATGGAGAACTTTGCGATGACCCTTCCGTCGATCATACGTCGTGGCGTCGCCACCGGCGCGCTTGCCGCGGCCTTGCTGGGCTTTTCCCCCGCCGCACAGGCGCAGTCGCTGGCCGTCAACCCGATCAACGTGCAGATGGGACCGGGCCAGATGGCCACGCTCTTGACCGTGATCAATCAGGGCCAAGCCGAAACCGCGATACAAATCCGCACCTTTGCCTGGAGCCAGAAGGACGGGGTCGATCTGCTCACGCCCTCGGACGACGTCGTGGCCAGCCCGCCGCTCACGGGGATCGCGCCGGGCGGCACGCAGATCGTCCGGCTCGTGCTACGCAAGCCCGTCATCGGTCAGGAGGGGACCTACCGGATCCTGCTCGACCAGATCCCGCCGGCCGCCGAAGCGGGCGTGGTGCGGATCGCGCTGCGGATGTCGATGCCGGTGTTCGCGCAGCCGACGACGCGCATCGTCCCGAAGGTCACGTTCCATGTCGAGCGCGACGCCACGGGCAGCTATCTCGTGGCGCGCAATGATGGCGCGCATCACGATGCCATTCGCGATCTGACCCTGTCGACGGGGAGCGGCAAGGCGCTGAAACTAGAAGATACCCAGCTTCCCTACGTTCTGGCTGGCGCGACACGGCGGTGGCACATTGCGCCCGACGCGGCGCTGGCAAGCGCAACGGGACCCCTCATGCTGACCGCATCGACCGAGACCGGAGTTCTGAAGCAACTGCCAGTCGCTTTCCTACCCTAATTGATGGCCGGGCCGTGGTTTCTGTTGTGGGGAGCCATTGCGTTGACCACGCCCGGACAGACATTGACGGCGCGGTCGCAAGCGTCGGTGCCAACGCCTGCACCCGCTCAGCAGACGCTGCTGCTCGACGTCTCGATCAACGGCTATCCAACCGACAAGATCGGCGCGTTCGTTCTGGACGACGGCGTCTTGCGCGCCCGCCGTGCGGAGTGGCGGGACCTTGGCGTCATGGCGCCGTCTTCAGCAACGTCGCAGGCGGATGACCTGCTGGGTCTTGCCGACCTGCCCGGCATCGCCTGGATCTTCGACGCATCGCGCCAAAGCCTGTCGATCACCGCCCCAATCGCTCGACTGGTACCCACCCTATTGAATAACGCAGAGGTCGCAGACGATACCATGTGGCCGAGCGGTTCGGGCTTCACGCTCAACTACGACATTGACGCGAGCACCGTCGGAGCCGCCCGACTGGCGAACGGGCTGTTCGAAGCACGGTTGTTCTCGCGCTGGGGGGTCGTGACCTCGGGCCTGTTGGCCAAGCTCGTCCGCGGCGGCAGCGCGCGGCGCGAGACCTCGGCGATCCGGCTCGATACGGTATACAGCTATTCGGATCGGGCGACGCTAAGGCGCTACCACATCGGAGACTTCATCACCGGGGGCCTGAGCTGGACACGCCCGGTCCGCATGGGCGGTGTCCAGATCACCGCGGATTTCTCGACGCGGCCCGATCTGATCACCTTTCCGCTGCCGTCGTTGCGCGGCGCGGCCGCGGTCCCCTCGACGGTCGACATCCTCGAAAATGGCAGCCGGCTGTTCTCGCGCGATGTCGCGGCCGGACCGTTCGAGGTCCCGCAGCTGCCCGTCATAACGGGCGCGGGGACGCTCTCGATGACCGTTCGCGATGCGCTTGGTCGCGAGGTAACAGTGACGCAGCCGTTTTATGCCAGCGCAACGTTGCTGTCGCCGGGCCTCCAGACCTTCTCGGTGCAGGCCGGCGCGGTCCGCAAGAATTGGGGCGTAAAGAGCAATGATTATGCCGGCATCGCCAGCAGCGGCACCTGGCGGCGAGGCCTGTCTGCCTCAGCGACGGCAGAGGCCAGTGTCGAGGCTACGCCCGGCTCCGCGATGGCGGGAGCCGGGCTGGTCCTCAATCTGGGGCAAGTTGCGATCTTGAACCTGGTCGCGGCGGCCAGCGCCGGCAACGACGGAACCGGGACGAAAATCGTCGCGGGACTGCAGCGCGTCGGAACGGTGTTCAGCTTCGCGGCATCGACAACGCTAGCCTCCCGCCGTTTCCGCGATATCGCCGCGACGGATGGCGATCCCGTTGCCCGGCTGCAAGTCAATGCCAGCACCGGCCTGACCTTGGGCGAGTTGGGATCGCTGGGGGTCGCCTTCGTCGCCGTCAACCGCGATGCTTACGCCAGCCTCGGCCAGACGTGCCAAGCCACGGCATTGGTACCCGACTGTATCGGCTACAGCTTGCCTGCCCAGCGAACGCGCACAATGTCTGCCAGCTACTCGGTGCAATTGGGAAAGGTCGCGCTGTATGCGACCGCCTATGGTGACTTGCGGGACAACCGCACGCGTGGCGTGATCGCGGGGCTGACCATTCCGCTCGGCCAGCGCAACACCGCCAGCGTCAGTGCAGGGGCGGGCGGCGGGGATCGCTCTGGCCAAATCGACCTCTCGCGATCGCCCATCACGATCGGGGACTGGGGCTATCGCGCCTATGCATCCGTGGGCAGCGCGCCGCATCAATTCGGGCAACTGCAATATGAGGCCCCCTGGGCCTTGCTGACCGCCGGTGCCGATCACATCGCCGGCCAGACCTCGCTACGCGGCGAGCTGCGAGGCTCGCTTTCGATCATCAATGGCGGCGTATTCGCTGCGAATGCGATCGACGATAGCTTCGCGGTGGTCGATACCGACGGCTTGCCCAACATCCGCGTACTGTACGAAAATCGCGACGTCGGCCGAACCAACGCGCGTGGCCTGTTGCTGGTCCCTGAATTGCGGGCGTTCGACCTCAACCATATCGGCATCGAAGCGACGGATGTCCCGCCAGACGTCACGCTCGATACCGACTTGCGTATCGTGCGCCCGCCGGACCACGCTGGCGTGATCGTCAAATTTCCGGCTCAGGCAAGCCACGGCGCCTTGCTCATCCTGGTCGACGCGACCGGCGTGGCGATCCCAATCGGCAGCACCGCGACCGTGCGGCAGTCCGGCGCGATCGCTCCGGTCGGGTTCGACGGGGAAACCTATGTCACCGGGTTGCAGCCGCACAACATGATCGACGTGGCGCTTCCCGACGGATCACTCTGTTCGCTGTCGTTCGACTATCAGCCGAAAGCCGGTGATCTCCCGACGGTCGGGCCGCTTTCCTGCGAGATACCGACAAAGTGATGCGGCTTCGGATGTTTTTTGCGGCTTTGGTCGTCCTGACAGCGCTTCCGGGGGCGGCCAGTGCGACCTGCGCGATCTCGACCGTGTCCGCCAATTTCGGCGTCTATTCCGGTACTGCACTGGATCCGGGTGCGGTGCCGGTCACAATCAATTGTGCGTCGGGGGAAGTCTATGATGTGGGGTTGAACGCGGGCGTCGGCCAGGGGGCGACGGTCACGACCAGGCGACTGACCGGTCCCGGTGGCGCCGTCTTGACCTATAAACTCTTCCAGGATGCCTCGCGCGCGATCGTTTGGGGGAACACCAGCGGCACCAACTCGCGATCGGGGACCGGGACGGCCAGCAAGCAGATCCTCAACATCTATCCTCGAATGGCGGCGGGTCAGTTCGTTGCTCCCGGAACCTATACCGATACGATCACGGCGCGCGCCTCGAGCGCATCCACAGTAACCACCACGTTCACCATAACGGCAATCGTCCAGGCGTCGTGCACCGTTTCTTCAGAAAGCCTCAGCTTCGGAACGTATGCGAACGTCCAGAAAGACGGCATCGCCGCCATCACGGTCACGTGCACGAACACGACTGCCTACAATCTCGGCTTGAGCATCGGCAATGGCAGCGGCGCCACGATCGCGACCCGCCGCATGACCGGCCCCTCGTCCACGGTGCTGAATTACCAGATGTTCCAGGATAGCGGCAGGACCACCAATTGGGGCAATACGATCGGCTCCAGCACGAAGACCGGAACCGGGACAGGTGTCGCCCAACGACTGTCAATCTATGCGCGCATTCCCGGCGGCCAAAATGTCCGTCCCGGAGCCTATGCCGACACGATCATCGCCACCGTGACCTACTGATCTCGCTTTGACCGCACCTTCCCGCCAGCGGTCCCGTTGCGAAGGGGTGCCGGGCATGTCGATCGAAACCGCCTGGGCTCGAACGAGACTGCTCAAAACCCTAGATCGACACCGGTTCCGGCATGGCTCCGGCACCCGCGCGCGCCCGACCGAACGCCGCGAGATCGAGGATTCCGGCGCGCTTTGCGACGATCGTGGGGACGAGCGCCTGTCCTGCGACGTTGACCGCGGTGCGCCCCATGTCGAGGATCGGGTCGATCGCGAGCAGCAGCCCCGCCCCCTCCAGCGGCAGACCGAGCGTCGAGAGCGTCAGCGTCAGCATCACGGTCGCGCCGGTCAGCCCCGCAGTCGCGGCGGAGCCGATCACCGAGACGAACGCGATCAGCCCGTAATCCGACGCATGGAGGTGCAACCCGAAGAATTGCGCAACGAAGATCGCCGACAAGGCGGGATAGATTGCCGCGCAACCGTCCATCTTGGTGGTCGCACCGAGCGGGACCGCGAAGGCGGCGTAGGCGCGCGGGACGCCGAGGCCGTGCTCGGTCACCTGCTCGGTCATCGGCAACGTCCCGACCGAGGAGCGTGAAACGAACCCGAGCTGGATCGCGGGCCAGGCGTGCCCGAAGAAGCGCAGCGGACTCAACCCGTTCGCCAGCAGCAGCAAGGGATAGACGACGAACAACACCAGCGCGAGACCGAGATAGACCGCACCTGCGAACGACCCCAGGGCCGATAGCGAGCTCCAGCCATACCGGATCACCGCATCGCCGATCAGCGCGGCGGTGCCGATCGGCGTCAGCGCGATCACCCAGCGCAGCAGCCGGCGGAAGACGATCAGCGCGGAGGCGTTGAACGCGAGGAAGCCGGCCCCGCCCTCCCCGCTGCGCACCGCCGCCGCGCCGATCGCGATCGCCGCGACGATGATCTGCAACACGTTGAACGACACCGCGGTCTTCGCGACACCGTCCTCGATCGTCGTCGCAGCACCGATCCCGAACAGGTTCACGGGCACGAGCCCCTTGAGGAAATCGAGCCAGGATCCGCTGCTCGACGGCAGCTTCGCGGCGGCGCGGTCGATCCCGGCGTGAAGCCCGGGTTCGATGACGAGCCCGAGCACGATCCCGATCGTCACCGCGATCAGCGCGGTGAACGCGAACCACAGCAAGGTCTGCACGACCAGCTTCGCGGCATTCTCGAGGTCGCGGAGCGCCGCGATCGATGCGACGATCGCGGTGAACACCAGCGGCGGCACCAGCGCCTTCAGCAACTGCACGAAGATCTGGCCGACGGTGTGAAGCGTCTCGCCCAGCGCCGTGCCCGATCCGCCGTCGAGCGCGCGTCCGACGAACCCGAGCGCCAGCCCGATTCCCATCCCCAACAGCACTTGCGCGCCAAACGGCAGGCGCAGCGCGGAACGCGAAAGCGGCGCAGGATGGGACATGAAACAGGCTCCGGTAACGTCTGGCGAAACCCGCACGCGGGACGCGCAGGACAGGGTGCGCGTCATGGACCCGCAAGCACGCCACGTCCGCAAAGCCATGCTTGGCGTCGCCGAAGCAATTCTTTCATTCCCTACTCGTTTGATGGGATATGATCGCACTCGGAGGCACTGATGACCCTGCGACCCGGACTCTCTGCCAAATCTGATACCCTCCCCTCGCCGGTCGGTACCGCGGTGGTCGACCTGCGTGCCGCCCGCGCGGCGTGGCGCGCCCGGCAGGATGAGGCGCGCGACGTCGCCAGCTTCCCATCGCGCGAGGGGCTCGAGCAGGTCATCGGCTTGCTCGCGGCGACCTTGTATCCACGACGGCTCGGCCATTTTCGCGGCGCGGCGGGGGAAGAGGACGGTTTCGTCGCAGCCAAGCTGCTTGCCGCACTGGGAGAACTCGAACGCGAAGTGAGCGCGGAACTGGGCTATTGGCAGCACGAGGCCGGCCCGTTCGATTCCGATCAGGCGGCGACGATCGCCCGGCTGTTCGCGGCGACGCTGGGTGATATCCGGCGGCTGATCGACAGCGACGTCGAAGCGGCGTTCCTGGGCGATCCCGCCGCGCGCAGCGTCGACGAGATTCTCGTCTGCTATCCCGGCGCGATTGCAAGTCTCCACCACCGGATCGCGCACGAACTCCACACCCTCGGTGCGCCGATCGTCGCGCGGGTCATTTCCGAGATCGCCAACGAGCGTACCGGGATCGACATTCACCCCGGCGCGACGATCGGCGAAAGCTTCTTCATCGATCATGGCACCGGCGTCGTGATCGGCGAGACCGCGATCATCGGCGCGCGGGTGCGGCTGTACCAGCATGTCACGCTCGGCGCGCGCAGTCCGGCCGGAGCGACCCGCGACGATGTGCGCGAGCGGCACGCGCGGCACCCGATCCTCGGCGATGACGTCGTGGTCTATGCCGGCACGACGATCCTGGGGCGCGTCACGATCGGCGCGCGGTCGACGATCGGTGGGAATGTCTGGCTGCTCTCGGACGTGCCCGAGGACAGCGTGCTGGTCCAGCCCGAGGCGGTACGGCTCGATCATGCCGCCGGGCGCGACCTGCGCGACGTCCTGCAACGGGCGGCAACGCATTGATCGCGCTTGGCACCCCGCGACGCCCGGTCATCGGCGTGCTGTGCTGCAACGAAACCAGCGCGCGGCCTGTGCAGGCCGTGGCGACCCGTTTCATTGCGCCGCTCGCGCGGTTTGCGGAAGCGGCGGTGGTGCTCGTGCCCGCGATCCGCGATGACGCGAACATCGCCGCGCTGACCCTGTTGCTCGACGGGCTGTTGCTGACCGGATCGCGGTCCAACGTCGCGCCCGAACACTATGGCGGCGCGCCCCTTCCCGCAGAGCAGCAAGCTGACCCGGACCGGGACGCGGTTGCGCTGGCGCTTGCCGGTGGGATGATCGAAGCGGGCAAGCCGGTGTTCGGCATTTGTCGCGGGCTGCAGGAAATCAACGTGCTGTTCGGCGGATCGCTGACGACCGCGTGCGACCGGCACCATCGCGGGTCGTGGGACGGGTGTTACACGGACATGTTCGGCCATTGCCACGACGTCGAGCTCAACCAGGGCGGCATGCTCGCGCGTTCGACCGGGCGAGCGCGGATGTCGGTCAATTCGGTCCATGAGCAGGGCATCGATCGGCTCGGTGCCGGGTTGACGGTGGAGGCGACCGCCGCCGATGACGGGCTGATCGAGGCGATCCGGGCGCGGCCGTGCGGCGCGGACGTGCTGGGCGTGCAATGGCATCCGGAATGGGATGTCGAGCGGTCGCCAGAAAGCCGTGCGTTCTTCACACTGCTGGGGTCGTCGCTACGCGCGGCGGCGTCTGCCAGATGATCGCGTTCACCACAAAGAAAGGGAAATGATGAGAAAGACTTTGCTGACGACCGCGCTGATGGCCGCGACACTGGTAACGGTCTCGGCCTGCGCCAAACGAGATGAGGGCGCGAACACCGCGATCGTCAACGAGACGGTTCCGAACGACCCCGCTGCCGCGGACGCCAATACGGCTTCGGCAGACACGTTCGGCAACGAGTCTGTCTCGTCGGGTAACGATACGCTCTCGCTCAATGCGAGTGGCGGCGCGCAGAACGCGCAATAAAGTTTTCGCCCCACCAGGCGACACGATACGCGCAAGGTTAGCTCCCTGGCGTCCCCTCGGCCCGGCGACCCTGTCGCCGGGCCGCTCTTTTCCGACCAAGTTTTTTACTAGCGCGATGCAAGGATTTCGTTGCGTCCCCGATCCGCTTCATCTGCCAAGAGCGACCGGCACGAGAGCGTCACGAGCACGCCGTGTCACCCGCTGAAAACCAAAGGGACTCCGTCATGACCGACCTTCGGCCGCTGTTTGCCGCCGCCTCCACGCTCGCGCTCGTCATCGCGACGAACGCCCAGGCGCAGGTCGCCCCCGCCCCCGCGGATGCCGCCCCGACCGCGACCGCCCCAACCGCGGACGCGCCCGCCGAACCGAGCGACATCGTCGTCACCGGCACGCGCACCAGCGGCCGCTCGCGGCTCGACAGCGTTTCGCCGATCGACGTGCTGAGCGCCGCGACGCTCCAGCGGCAGGGCACGACCGAACTCGCCAGCGCGCTGGCCGCGGTCGTCCCCTCGATCGATTTCCCGCGCTCGGCGGCAGTCGACGGCACAGATTCAGTCCGCCCCGCGACGCTCCGCGGCCTCTCGCCCGACCAGACGCTGGTGCTGATCAACGGCGTGCGCGCGCATACTTCGGCGCTCATCAACACCAACGGGTCGGTCGGACGCGGGTCGGCCTCGGTCGATCTCAACACCATTCCCTCGGTCGCGCTCGACCGGATCGAGGTGCTGCGCGATGGCGCGGCGGCGCAATATGGCTCGGATGCGATCGCCGGCGTCGTCAACCTGCGGCTGCGCGAGGCGCGGCACGGCGGCGGCGCGAGCGTCACCTATGGCCAGGACATCACCGACGTGACGACCGCGCGCGGCAACCGCAGCGAACGCGACGGCGAGACGGTGACGGTCGCGGGCTGGCAGGGCGTCGGGCTCGGGTCCGACGGGTTCCTGACGCTGTCGGGCGAGTATCTCGACCGCAACCCCACCAGCCGCGGCGATTTCGACCCGCGCAAGACCCCGATCCGGGTCCGCTCGCGCTTCGGCGATCCCGACGTCCAGCAGTATAGTGGCTACCTCAACGCCGGGAAGCCGCTCGGCGACACCGGCTGGACGCTCTACGGCTTCGGTGGGTACCAGCACCGCGACAGCGTCAGTGCCGCGACCCCGCGCGTCAATGGCGGGACCGACGCGAACGCCAATGCCACCGCGCTCGCCAGCCTCTATCCCGACGGCTTCCTGCCGCTGATCGCGGTCGAATCGAACGACCTTACCGCGACCGGGGGGATCCGCGGTGAACTGTCGGGGTGGAAGGTCGACTTCAACGTGTCCTACGGGCGCAACCAGCTCAACTTCGAGACGCGCAACTCGGGCAATTCGACCTATGGTGCCGCCTCGCAGACCAATTTCTATGACGGCAAGCTGACCTATGACCAGCTCGTCGGCGGGATCGACGTCTCGCGCGAGCAGCCGCTCGGCGCGGGGACGATCAACATCGCCTGGGGTCTCGAATATCGCCGCGAGGGCTTCAAGATCGGCGCGGGCGAGCCGACGTCGTACAATCGCGCGCCGGGCGCTGGCAGCACGCTCGGCTCGGGCGCGCAGGGGTTCCCGGGGTTCCAGCCATCGAACGTCGTCAACGCCAACCGCGACAATGTCTCGGGCTATGTCGACCTCGAGGCGAAGCCGGTCGACGGGCTGACGCTCGGGGCCGCGGTGCGCGGGGAAAGCTATTCCGACTTTGGCGAGACCGCGACCGGCAAGCTCTCTGCGCGCTATGACGTGACGCGCTGGTTCGCAGTGCGCGGGACTGCCTCGACCGGGTTCCGCGCCCCCTCGCTCCAGCAGCAGTTCTTCACCTCGACCTCCGCGGTGCTGACCAGCGGCGTCATCGTCGAGACCGGGCTGTTCCCCTCGACCAGCCCGGTCGGCGCCGCGCTGGGCGGGACGGCGCTGCGGCCCGAGCGCGCGCGCAACCTTTCGGCGGGGATCGTGCTGCGGTCGGGTGGGTTCGATCTGTCGGTCGATGCCTATCACATCAAGATCCGCGACCAGATCGCGCTGTCGGAGAATCTCAGCGGGGCGGTCGTCGTCGGGCGGTTGCGCGACGAGGGAATTACCGCGGTGACTGCGGGGCGCTATTTCCTCAACGGGATCCGCTCGACCACCAAGGGGATCGACGTTGTCGCGCATTACCGCAAGGCGACGGGCAGCGCGGGCACGTTCGATCTGACCGCGGCGACCAACATCAACGACATCAAGGTCACGCGGGCGCCTGCCGCAGCGGTGATCACCTCGTCGGCGGGGACGGCGACGCTGCCGATCTTCAGCCGCCAGCGGATCGTGTCGTTCGAACAGGGCACTCCGCGCGAAAAGGTCGTCGGGTCGGTCGACTGGTCGCTCGACCGCCTCGGCGCGACCGCGCGCGCGTCTTATTATGGCGACGTCAACCAGCCGAGCAGCACCGGCTTCGCCGAAGACGACATCCACACCGGGCGGCATACGATCTTCGACCTCGAGCTGCGTTACAAGGCGATGCGCAACCTCAACCTCGCGGTCGGGGCGAATAACCTGTTCGACACCTATCCCGACTTCGTCAAGCTGGCGTCATCGCGCGGGACGGTGCTGAACGGTAGCGGTCTGGTGGCCTTCCCTTATTATTCGCCGTTCGGTTTCAATGGTCGCTACGTCTACGGGCGGGTCGGCCTGAACTGGTAGCCACGCCATTCGGGGGCAGCATCGACTGCCCCCGAACCACTATTGCGGCTGATTTGTCTTTGTCTATCGGGTACTTCCGCAACATCGATTGACAGTCTTCTCGAAACGATGCGACCCCGGTTCGCATGATCGCGCATGCCCGTCTTTCCACACTGTACGCGACCGCGTTTATCGTACTTCTATTGGTGGCGACGTCCTGCCTCATCTACCTTTCCACATCGAACGGAACGGACGTGCTTGCGCCGGGCGACCTGCCGCCGTCGCTTTCGCCAGCACCGCAGCCCGGACGATCCCCTGCGCCAGACCTCGCGCTTGAAACCTTCCTCCCGCAACAAACGCTCGCACTGAGCACGACCCAGGCGTTGGCAGCCAACCTCGCGCGTCCGCTGGCCGCGACCAACCCGACGCCACCGCCGTTCGACCCGGCCTCGCTATCCGAGCCGGACCGCACCGCCGCGACGACCTGTCTCGCCACCGCAATCTATTACGAAGCCGCCACCGAACCGGTGGTGGGACAGCAGGCGGTCGCGCAGGTCGTGCTCAACCGGTTGCGCAACCCGCATTACCCGAAGACCGTCTGCGACGTGGTCTATGACGGTGCACAGCGTCGCAGCGGGTGCCAGTTCACCTTCACGTGCGACGGCTCGCTGGCCCGCCGCCCCGATCCCGCGGGCATGGCGCGCGCGCGGGCGGTTGCCGAGGCTGCGCTGCACGGGACCATCTCGTTCGCTGCCGGGCAGGCAACGCATTATCATACGGTCTGGATCGTTCCACGCTGGGCCGACGCGCTCGCCAAGGTTGCGATCATCGGGCATCATGTCTTTTATCGTCCGCCCCGGCCTTATGGCGGATACCCGTCAGCAACCGTCGCAACGCCGACCGTTCCAGCCCCGGCGACCACGACCGGCACGCTCCTCGAACCCAGCGCACTGGCGACAAGCGAAACCCAGCACGCCCCGCCCCCGGCAGGCGCGGCCCCGGCCCCGGCCCCCGACACCGCCAAACCGCAGCCGATCCAGGCGGAACCGACGACGCACCCGCAATCTGCCGCAGGGAGCGGCAAAACGGTCTTCTTTCCGGAAGCCCGGAGAAAGCCGTCAGGCCTGGCCATTCCGTCGAACTGATAGCCTCATTGACGCGACGGTGCAGAATTACCCGATACGGTGTATCCATTCCGCTGACTTGCACGAAGATTCTGCTTTGTTCTGCGACGTTTACTTAAAAGTACGCCATTTGAACCATTTTTTAACCTATAGCGACTTGTTGCGTTTCCATTTTATCTGGAGTTTATATAGGCGATATTAACGTATGACGATTCTTGTGATAATCCGGGGGGATATTGATGCAAGTTGGTACTGCAGAACCGACGTGCTTCCCGGCTGCACCGTATCGGTTCGACATTATTCGGCTGCTGGATATCGGGCTAGCCATCCCACTCATCATCTTCTTCGCACCTTTGCTGATCTTCATAATGATATTGGTGCGGTCGTCGAGCAAAGGACCCGCGCTGTATTTGCACAAGCGCGTGGGCTATCACGGCGAGACCTTTTCCTGTTTCAAGTTTCGCACGATGACGATCGATGCGGACGTACGCTTGGCACGCCTGCTCGAGCAGGATCCCATTGCCCGTACCGAATGGATGTTCGACCACAAGCTCCGGCATGACCCGCGCGTCACGCCGCTCGGCCGGTTCTTGCGCCGCTCGAGCATCGACGAGCTTCCGCAACTGTTCAACGTACTGCAGGGGACGATGAGCCTCGTCGGCCCCCGCCCGATCGTTTCCGCGGAAATCGCGCGCTACGGGCGGCACTTCTCGCATTATACGGCGGTCCGTCCCGGGATTACCGGGTTGTGGCAGGTCAGCGGCCGCAACAATACAAGCTATCGCCGACGCGTCGCCCTGGATGTCGTCTATGCGCGTCGAAAAAGCGTCAAGCTATACGGGCGAATCGTGATGCTGACGGTACCGGCGGTCCTGTTGCAACGCGGTTCGTGCTGAAACGCTCAGGGCCTCATCCCCTGGACAGTCCGGGCGTGGGGCAGCCGGTGCGACCCGCTCCGCGCATACCGATCGGATCGTTCGCCCTGCGGCACCGATCGGGCACGATGGCCGTGAACCGGCACCGCTGGCTGGCCTATGGCCTGGCGCCGGTGCTGATCCTGCCGTTCGCCGCCGACGGGGCGAATTCGGCGCTGCTGTCCGCATCCGCATCGATCCTGTATCTCGGCTGGGCGGCATTGGCGTTCCTGCTGGTGCCGAGCGACCCCGCCCTCGTCCGGCGGATGGGCCCCGTAGCGATCCCCCTGATCCTGCTCCTCTCGTGGACCGCGGTACCGATGGTTCCGGGGCTTGCGCGCGGACTCGTCCCGGCACCGCTCGACCCCGATCTCCTTGGCATCGCCTGGTGCCATGCCTTCGCGCTGGTGGGGCTCATGCTGGCATGCGGCATGGCCGGACGGTTGCGCGGGTTTGCCCGCGCGGTCACGACCGGCCTGTGCGTTTGCGCGTCACTGCTGATCGTCGCGATGCTCGCCTTGCGCGCCTTCGGACCACCGGCGCTAGCGGACATGATGATGGACCACCGCAACCATCGGTTCACGGGCCTCATCGGCAATGCCAATTCGGCGGGGATCAGTTTCGGCATGATCAGCCTGCTGATGGCCGGCCTCGCGCGCGATCGCTGGGAAATCTGGCGCGCGCGTTCACGCCCCCATTCGCCGCTGGCGATCCCGCTCGCGCTGATCGGGACGATCGTGGCGCTCGTCCTGGTCGCGATGACCCAGTCCCGCGCCGCTTTCGCGGCAACGATCGTGGCGCATGGCGTCTACGCCCTCGCGCCACATCCTGTTTCGCGCGCGCCGTCGACGTCTCCGAGACATCGCGTCGCCGCGTTGCTCGCTCTCACGATCGGCGGCGTTGCGGTGTGGCTCGCGGCGCCATCGGTCCTCGCGCGCTATTCGATCGCCGACGCGGACGGATCGGGCAGGATCGCGGTCCTGCGTCATTACTTTCGACTGGCGCGCGATGCGCCCGTGTTCGGCTACGGGCTGGGCGGGTTCAGTCGGTTCAACGCGCAAACCCTCACGCCGGATACGGTTTTGCTCGTCGGGGATTTCGGCGCCGCGCATCATGCACCGCTCCAACTCGCGATCGAAGCCGGCTGGCCGGCGGTCGCGCTGGTCGCCATCGCCGTGCTCGGAATCGGATCCCGGATCGTGCGCACACCCGGGGTGTTGCGCGCGACACTAGCCCGCGCGATGCTGCTTGCGGTGGCAATCGCGGGAGCAGGATCGCTGATCGACATTGCGCTGAACGTTCCCGCGATTGCCGCGCTGTCCGCGGCGCTTCTCGGGCTCGTCTGGGGACGGACCCTCGGCGGTGTGGCAGTCGGTTCCGCCGAACCTCCCCGATCGCGTCAGCGCGAAACCCCCTTGGCGTCGCCCTGGCCGACACCGGACATGCGCAACTGATAGGCAACTCCGGCGGGGGAGTTGCCGAGCAGATGCTCATAGCCGCTCCGGCGACCATTGTCGTAACGGGTCTGCCAGACCGCTTCCTCGATCGCCGCGGTGCGGGTCTCCGCGTCCAGCGCGGGCCAGTATAGTCGGGCAAAGGCGATCCGCCACGCCGCGCATGCCGCGCAGAACGGTCGCAGCCGGTAGCTCCTCGCCACCGCCGCTACCGCCGTGGATGTCGCGCCCGCGTGGTGAAGGCGTTCCAGCTGCGCGACGAGAAGCCAGGTTGCGTCCCAGTCGGGTCGGGTTCGGCGCAACCAGCCGACCATTGCATCGGCCCGGGCGGCATTCAGACTGCGCAGTTCGGGACTGGCGGCAGAGTGCGCCGCATTGATCGCCAGTTGCGCCAGCGGCGCGAGCGCGCGTGGCGGCAGCGTGGCGGCCGCACGATCGCCATATGCCTCCAGCGCCGCATCGCGGGCGGTGGGCGAACGCGCCTGCACCGCCTCGGTGATCACGACTGCAAGCGCTTCATCCCCCGCCAACCGCGCCGCGCCGATAGCGACGCCGACACACGCGATACTGGCGAACAGCGCCGGGAACGCCCCCCGCCACCTGTGAGGCACGCGGGCGCGCAATGCCGTCATTGCTGATAATATCGACTGTACCGTGCGGAATAATACAGCGCGCCCATCGCTTCGGAGCGCGGATCGACCATCGTCAACACGCCGCCCAGCACCACTGCGCCATCCTGCTCGAGCCCGGCAAGCGCAGCGTCGATCGCCGAAAGCGGGGTCGCATTGTATTTGATCAGCACGAGAACGCCATCCGCGAGCGTCGCGAGCGTCCTGGCATCGGCTATGCCGAGCAAGGGCGGCGTATCCAGAATGATATGATCGTACCCGTCCCGTGCCCGATCGAGCAGGGCTGCCATCGCGCCGGTGTCGAACAGGTCAGTCGGCGTGAAGGTCGGCGTGCGGACGCAGAGCAGGTCGAGCCCGGGGATGAAATCCTGCTGCACCACCTGGTCGAGGACTGCGCCGTCGGTGAGGACCTCGAGCGTTCCCGTCTCGGGCGCGCACCCCAGCGCGCGCATCAAGCCGGCCCGCCGGACGTCGCAGTCGATCAGCAGCACGCGGTCACCCGACAAGGCCATCACGCGGGCAAGCGACAAAGCACTGGTCGTCTTTCCCTCGGATGGCAGGGTCGAACCGATCGCGATGATCTTGACCCCGGTGGAGCGGACGAGGTTGCGGATCGCGCGGAACGCCTCTGAATACGCGGAAACGGGCGCGTCACGCAGCGTGTCGGCAGGCGCACAGCGACGCCCCGACGCGTCGACCATCCGACGCCCGCGCAATTGCGGAATAGCCGTCACGAACCGCAGCCCGAGCATGGTCTCCACTTCCTCCGGGCTGCGGACGGTGCTCTGCACCGCCTCGCCGACGAGCGCCGCGCCGACCCCGAGGACCAGACCGAGCAGCACGCCCGCAACGCCGATCGCCGGGCGGTTGGGATAGGTCGGCCGGGAGAGGACGACCGCGCGCTCGAGCACCCGCGCCTGGGGTTCGCTACTGCGCTGCGCTTGAGCGGCCTGCTGGACGGTGCCCGCCATGCGGTTGTACGCGGCAGTCGCGGCATCCGCCTTGCGCTGGAGGCTTTCCGCCCGCACCGCTGCCTGGTTGTTCAGCGCGATCTGCTGTTTCAGGCCGGCGAGCTGCCGGTTGAGGTCGGCCGCCTTGGCATCGGCGGACCGGGCCTCGCTCCGCAACCCTTCGATGATGCGGGTCTGTTCGAGCCGGATCTGCTGGTCTAGCGCCTCGATCTGCTGGTTGCTTTGGAGGAGCGCGGGGAACTTGGGGCCGTAGCGCGCAGCATATTGCGCACGCTGACGCTCGGCCTCGGTCCGCTGGCGCCGCAAGTCGGTGATCGCTGGGGCGGAGCGGACCGCCGAGACGGCATCGCTAACCCCCGACGCGATCTGCCGCTCCGCTGCGGCGACGTCGGACCGGAGCGCCGCCGCCTGCGCCTGCGCGGCGGCGAGTTGTTGCGAGACCGGCCCGACCTGCTGTTCGTTGATCGTGCCGATCGCCCCGCCCTGGACGATCCCGGTTGCGGAGCGGTAGCGCGCGACGGTGGTCGCGGCCCCCTCCGCCTCGGCGGAGAGCCGCTGCAGCGCGCTCAACCCGCTTTGTGCCTGACGGGTCGCGGTGCTGGTCTGCAAGTCCGCCGTGCTGTCGATATAGGCAAACGCGACCGCATTCGCGAGCCGCGCCGCCTTGGCGGCGTCGCGCGATCGCACGCCGATCGACAAAACATAACTCTTCTCCTGTTGCGCGACGGAGAGCTGCCGAAGAAGCCCGGAGGTCGCGACTTCGGTCGCATGCGCGGTTTCGATTGCGGCGCGCGGACCCCCGCGCTTCTCGGCAAGCGCCTGCGCGCCGGCGAATTCGACATCGTGCTGCAATCCGGTCTGCAGGACGACCCGGCGCGCGATATCGCGCGAGCGGATCGTGGCGATCTCGGTATTGACCAGCGCCTGGTCGAGCGGCTGGTCCTTGGCGGTTTCGAAGTCGAGCGGTGCCTGGCTTGCCGGGGTGATCCGGATCCGCGCCACCGCATCATATCGCGGCGTGATCAGAAAGGCGGCGGCAAGCGCAGCGAGCGAACAGAGCAGAACCGCCCCGACGATCACGCGCCAGCGTTGCCGCAGCGTGCCCCCAAGCGACGTCAGCGTCACCGGTTTCTGGCCGATGTGACGACTTTGATCGAGCCGACTGCCGCGCGGCAGGCTCTGCGGTTCGGAAATCATGTCCATTTGCGATACTTTTCGACGAGGAACGTCATTTCTGCGCCACGAGCGACAGCAGGAAGCGGGTTTCGTGATAGGACGTGCCCGCCCCCGTGCCCTTCGCGGAACGCAGGTCGTGCGTCACCGACGCGCCAATTCCGAAAATCCGTGTGACGACATACCGCACGCCACCGCTTGCCCGGACGATGTCGAGCTTCGCGTTCGACCCGCGATAGGTATCGCGCTCATAGCCGACCTGCGCATTGAGCAGGACATAGCGCAGCAGTTCGTGATCGACCCGCAGCGCCGCGGTATTGTTCACGAAACCGCCCGAGTTCGTGAAGGACGCATCCTCGATCAGACGACGCCCGGTCAGCGTGACGGTCGTCAGCGGTGACGGGAAATATTCGAGACGGGCCTCCGCCGTCAGGCCGCCGATGCTGCGATAGATGGCGGCGTCATAGCTGCGCCGGATATAGCCGATCCCGACCGACCCCCGAAGCAACGTACTCAGATCGAACGTCGCGCCCCCGAGCGCGCGATACGTATCCGAACTGCGGTTCGGGATGCCGCTCGCCAGCGGGCGCGCATAATCGACCCGTTCGTAACTTCCCTGGACGAACAAAGAGGTATCGGGGCTGAGCGCGTATTCGGCGCGGCCGGTCCCGCTCGACGTGTGCGAATTGCGGTTCCGCTGGCTGATCACGCCGTTGCCGAACGTCAGGACATCGTCGAAACCGAGCGCGACGAAACCGACCCCGCCCTGCAGCCGCAATCGCCCCGGCGCATATCCCGCATTGAGCTGAAATTGCGTCGTCTGATATTGCGACGCCGCCGCCGCGGCCGTCGGATAAGCGGCCGAGGTCGGAGGTTCGACCGCACGTTGCGTTCGCGCCGAACCGGAAACCGTGATCTGCCCACCGACATCGTACCGTCCCGATCCGCCGACGTACCAGGTCTCCTGGTTTCGCCGCGTCTCGGACAGGAACCGCTTGATGCCCGCGCCGCTTTCCAGCGTTAAGGCATTGCGCGACCAGTCACTTGCAAGCCGCGCGCTGGGGGAGAGCTCGAACGAGGCGTCTCCGGTCCGGGCGGTATCGGTCTGGTATACATTGTCGGAATAGCCCAGCGTCGTCTCCACGCGCGGAAACAGCGTGAACCCGCCGAGCTTGACGCCGAGCGCGTCAAACTCCGGCCGCGACCGGTCCAGAACGCCGGTGTTCCGCCCGCGATCATATTGGATCGGCAGGTTGGGCACGACGAAGCTGTCGCCGACATTCTGTGCAAAGACCGGGGTCGATCCGAACACGACGAACGGGGCGACGAAGCCGATCCCCAGAGTACAGAAGCTTACGCTTTGCGTCATTCGATGCCCCCCAGCAATGCAACGCTATTGACTCGTGTAGTTCGAACTTCCCCCCGAAAGCCCCAGGGTCGTTCCCTGCTCGACAAGGGTCTGCGCATTGGCGAGTGCCGCGGTGCCATTGACCTCGCACCGTGCCAGTGCCCCGGTGATATTGCGGACCGCGACCGCGGCGTCCGGGCTGAGCTGGCCAACCTGCGCCGCCGCGCGCGTCAGCGCCGACTGCGACACGCCGCATGCAGCTTGCGACTGGCCGATCGCCAGCGATAACTGGCCTTCGATCTGGCCGCGCTGGAGCCCCTTTGTCTGCAAGGCGGCGATCAGCAGCGCGGCCAGTTGCGAGATTTGTTGCTCCTGGTCGGGTTGCGGCGATGCATCCGGCGCTGAGGGTGCGGCCTGCGCCTGATCCTCCAGCGCCGGAAGCCCAGCGGGGCCATAAGAGACGTCAGCCGAAATGGACGTGCCGGACAACAGCATGGCAACGATACGAAGCGCTCCGGAACCCATCATGCTGCAATCCCTTCACGTTCCCCTACACCAGCTTGTTGGCTGGCATATTCCAAGACCAACGCCCTTACAGAGTCGATCATCACAGATACCGCTCACCGACCCTGATGGTATCCCCCGGCCGTATCTTGAGATCCGGCGTGAGCTTCATTTTCACCGCGCGCGCTTCTCCAGCGCGTTTTATATAAATCGACTTCTTCTCTGCCCGGTAGGTATATCCCTGCGCAGTCGCTACGGCACCGTCAACGGTCAACCCCGACGAATATGGATATTCCCCGGGCTTGTTTACTTCGCCAAGAATATAGAATGGCCTGAAGGTCAGTATATCGATGCTGACACGGGGTTCCAGGACATATCCCTGCCGAAGCTTTGCCTGGATGGTCTGCGCGATATCGCCGGCGGTATTGCCGATGGCACGAACATCCCCGATCAACGGCATCGATAATGATCCGTTCGCATTGACCACAAACTCGCCCGACAGCGACGGTTCGTCGAAGACGATCACGCGAACCTTGTCTGCGACCCCAAGCGTATAATCGGCTTCCAGCGGATCCTCTCCGACGGACACGGCCGCCGGCGCGACATATGCAGCCTGGCTCATGGTTATACCATAAGCCGCCGGGGCCTGCCCCGTAACTGCCGTCAGAGTACAAATACACAAACTGATGTAATGCCTTACAGTTTTGTACATCATCTAGGTACTCACCGTTCGGATACTCTCAGATCTGGAAATTGATGATGATTCGGCAATCTTTGTACAATTCTATCATGCTTTACATCACCTAAGGCGTAGTGTCGACAGTATAGATGGAACCGCGTCAAGGGTATACTCTATAGGAGGCATACGTCCTGCAATAGCCACCTCAGACAAAGGGCCGGTCCATCTGCGCCCGATCACCCCCGCTTCAGCAGGAATGGGGCTGCGAACAGCGTTGTTCGATGCAGTTTATCCCCCTGCAAAACAAAGCCATACTCCAAAGGATTGACAGACAAGCGCTATCACTACGACCTGGATCAGGTTACGGTCGGCAACCGCTGTACAGGATTGCTTGCCATGTTGCCCCGCAAAGTTCGCCTCCCTGAAGAACGCGCGTGGCCGTCATCCGCTCATCGGCGGCACCTGTTCACGCTAAAAAGGGCCACGCCGCAACGCTCTAGTCAAACTGACGCAGAACGCTGGCCACCTCTTGTACGGATCGTCGCGACGGTCGGATGCGGTGTGCTTGCCTGGGCTGCCATCTTGCTGCCGGCGTGGCATCTTCTGTCTCATTAAAGCACATTAAATCCTTGTTTACTATGATTTATCTGGCACACGTAACGCTTCCATAACCGCCGCACGAGCAAAGCTTCACGACCATTCGAACGGGGTCGGTCGTGACGCGCTTTTTGTTGCTTGTGTTGGGTTTGACGGTTGCAGGGGCGATGCCGACGGCGGCAAAGGCGGCAGGCCCGCGTTTCATTCCGGTTGGCGCCGCCAGCCCGATGCCGCGCGCGTTCATCGAATTGTGCCAGGCACAACCGGGCGTCTGCACGACGCTGGCGGGGGCGCTACCCCCGGCACCGCGCCGTAGCGCCGCGCAGTCCGACGCTCCCGACGAGACGGGCGGAGGCGCATCGTTCCTCACACCAACCCCTGCTCCGGCGCAGGATGACCGCGACGACGCGGAACGGATGCGGCTGCTGAAACGCATCGATGCCTCGATCAACGCGCATGTGCGCCAGCAGAGCGACCAGTCGTTATACGGCGTGCCCGAGCTGTGGCGGCCGAGCGGATCGGGCCGCAACGCGTCCGGCGATTGCGAGGATCTCGCGATCCAGAAGCGACTTGACCTGATCGCCGCCGGCTTTGCGCCTGCCCGCCTGTTCTTCGCGATCGTCTATCGTACCGATATCGGTCTGCACACGGTGCTGATCGCGCGGCTCGATGCGGGGGACGTGGTCCTCGACAGCCGATCGAACTTCATCGACCCCTGGTACAGCACGCGCTATGCCTGGCTGGTTGCGGAGTATCCCGGGAAGCCGACGCGCTGGTATATGACGGGCTGATCGCGCTGCCCTTTGTCTAAGTCATCGCAAATACTGTCATCCCATGCTGGACTCCGACCTTGCGGCACGGCTAGGTCTCGCGCAGCATATGGGGGCCGGGGTGCGCGTAGCGATCATTCATTACTGGCTCGTCCAGATGTGTGGAGGGGAACGCGTTCTCGAGCATCTTTGCCGGATGTACCCCGATGCCGATATCTTCACGCATGTCGTAGATCGTAGCGCCATCTCCGCGACGATCCTGAAGCACAAGATATTTCAGACCTTTATTGCGCGACTGCCGTTTGCGACACGCCACTATCAGAAGTATTTGCCGCTGATGCCCCGCGCGCTCGAGGCGCTTGACCTGAGCGCTTACGATCTGGTGATCAGCTGTGAAGCCGGACCCGCGAAAGGGATCATCACGCGCCCCGACGCGGTCCACGTCACCTATTGCCACTCGCCGATGCGCTATCTGTGGGATCAATACGCCCAATATCATGCCGACGGGGGCGCGGCGGCCCGTCTGCTGATGCCATTGTTCGCGCCATCGCTGCGAATGTGGGACACGGTCAGCGCGGCACGGCCAGACCGTATCATGGCGAACAGCGACTATATCCGGCGACGGATCGCCAAGAGCTGGGGGCGCGCGGCCACCGTCGTCTACCCGCCGGTCGATACGCGACTTTTCGCCCCCGCCCCGTATGCGACCGACGAATATCTCTGGGTCGGCCAACTGGTCCCGTACAAACGCCCCGACCTGGCGATCGACGCGTTCAACCAGAGTGGCCGGAAACTGCACGTCATTGGCGATGGCGCGATGCTGGCATCGCTGCAGGCAAGGGCCGGACCGTCGATCCGCTTTACGCGGCGCATGGGGTTCTCCGCGTTGCGCGACGCCTATGCCGGCGCCCGCGCGCTGGTATTCACCGCGGAGGAGGATTTCGGGCTGATCCCCGTCGAGGTCATGGCTTCCGGCCGCCCGGTCATCGCCTTCGCCCGCGGCGGCGCGGTCGAAACGGTCGTTGCCGAGGAAACCGGCGTGTTCTTTGCCGAAAAGTCGGTCGAGGCATTGCTCGAGGCGCTCGACCGGTTCGAGAGCTGGCTGCCAGCCTTCGATCCGGCCCGGGCGGTCGCGCGCGCGCGCACGTTCAGTCCGGATCGGTTTCGGACGGACTTTTCCGCCGTCGTTGCCGCCGCCTGGCAGGACCGTGGCTAGCGCATGACGACCAACGCTTCCGCCATGCCTCCCGGCCACGACGTAGCCGCGCGACGGGCGCAACCCGCGTTGCCGACCTTCCCCGGAAAAGACCCGCGAGCGGTGCTGCGCCCTCCTCTGCCTTCCGGCAAAACGCGATGACCGAGCGGCCGCAGGATCTGGCAGGCCGGACGCTGTCCGGCGCGGCATGGCTGATCGCGTCCAAGCTCGGCACCCGCTCGATCGACTTCGTCGGTCTTCTGTTGCTCGCCAACCTCTTGCTGCCCGCCGATTTCGGGATGGTCGCCGTCGCGCTCACGCTGGTGCAGATCGTCGAGGCGATCTTCGAGATCCCGATCACGCAAGTGCTTGTCCGGTCGGACGCGATCACGCCCGATCTGCTCGACACCGCCTTCACGATCGGTCTGATCCGCGGTGGCGTGCTGACGTTGATCCTCGCCGCGCTCGCCTGGCCGTTCGCGCTTCTCTATCATGAGCCACGCCTGGTACCGCTGATCTGCTTCCTCAGTATCGCGCCGACGGTGCGCGGGCTGATGAGCCCGGCAATGGCGCATTACGCGCGCGCGATCGACTTTCGCCGCGACCTGCTGATCGAGGTGATCGGCAAGATCGTCGCGCTCGGATGCGCGGTCCCGCTCGCCATTATGACACGGAGCTATTGGGCGCTCGCGACCGCAACGGTCGCAGCGCCGGTCGCAACGATGGCACTGACCTATTGGTTCGCGCCCTACCGCCCCCGGTGGTCGCTCGCGCGCTGGAGCGTGTTTTCGCATTTCGTCGGATGGATGACCGCGTCCCAGACGATCGGCGCGCTCAACTGGCAGATCGACCGGCTGATGCTGGCGCGATTTGTCGGGAAGGCGGAACTCGGCAGCTTCTCGCTGGCTGGTGACCTTGCCGCCATCCCGGACCAGGCGATGATCAAGCCAATCACGCGGCCTCTGCTCGGCGCCTTTGCCGCCCTGCAAGGGGACGCGCAGCGACTCAGCCGCGCCTATGCGCGGTCGGTCGGGATGATGCTGACGACGGGCCTGCCGATTGTATTGGGGCTGAGCCTGTTGGCCGAACCCGTCGTCCGGCTTGCCCTCGGGCCGAAATGGCAAGCGTGCTGGCCGATGCTGCAATGGCTCGCCCTGCCGTTGATACCGGCCCTGATCACCGCGCCGTTGGTCTCGCTCGCCATGACGACGGGCCGGACCGAAATCACCTTGCACCGCAACGTGGTGGAACTCGTGCTGAAGATCCCGTTGGTTTTCGTGGGCGCCTATTATTACGGAACGTACGGCCTGATTGCAGGACGGGTGATCAGTGCGGTCCTGATGCTCGCCGTCTGTAGCTGGCTTGTCAGGCGGCTGATCGGGCTGTCGATCGTCGATCAGCTTCTCGGCACATGGCGTCCGCTGGGTGCGGGCATGGTGATGGTGCTGACACTGTTCGCGCTTCGCCCGGTTTTGCACGATCTTCGCGGCATTCCGCTAGCCATCGGGCTCGCCGCCTGTGGTGGGACGGCGCTGGCGTGCTACCTGGCGACGCTGTTCGCCTTGTGGCGCGCACACGACCGTCCGCCCGGCATCGAAACGATGATCGTCGATCGGATCAGTCAGTTGCGCAGGCGGTTCGGGCCTTTCGCCGGATCACGCCCGGCGCACTAGCCGCAGCGGATCAGCGCAACCGGAAGCACAGGCTGAACACCGCGCCCCCCTCGGGATCGTTATGCGCGGCGATCCCCACGCCCATCGCCTCGGCAAAACCCTTGGCGATCGCCAGGCCGAGACCGCTCCCGCCATGCCGGTCGCCACCACGCCCCTGCGCGAACGTCTCGAACACCTGCGCTTCCGACCCCGGGTGCAACCCCGGCCCGTGATCGCGCACCGACAGCGTCACTTCGTCGCGCACCCGCCGCCCGCCGATCTCGATCGCGCCCGCACCGCCGTGGACCGCGGCATTGGCAAGCAGGTTGATCAGGATGTGATGAAGCAGCGTCGGGTCCGCCTGTACCAGCGGCAGGTCGGGGGGCACGCGCAGGTCGATCCGGCTGCCGTGGAGCAAGGTCTTGAGGTCATGCACCGCGCTTGCCACCGCGTCGGTCAGGTCGGTCGCCTCGGGCGCGAGCTTGAGCGCGCCCGAATCGATCCGCACCATGTCGACCAGATTGTCGAGGAACCGCCGCAACCGTGCGACTTCGCTTCGCGCGACGGGCACGGTGGGCGCATCGGGATGATCCCGCGCGATCGCGTCGATCGCTGCCGCCACCGACGTCAGCGGCGTGCGCAGATCGTGCCCGATCGAGGACAACAACGCCGCGCGCAGCCGGTCGCGTTCGCGCAGCACCGAGACTTCGCGGACCTGGTCCTCGAGCTTCAACCGTTCGTGCGCGAGCGCCGCCTGCCCGAGCAGCGTCGCCAGCAATACCGCGCGCCCCGCGCCAACTGGATCGCCGCCATCATGTGCCGACAGGCCGACCACCGCGAGCACGCCGAGCGATGTCTTGAGCGGCTGAAACTGCCAGTCGGACGACACCAATGTTCCCGTTCCTGCGCCGGTCGCCTCGCCCTTGCTCCAGCACCAGTCGGCGGCGGCGCGGTCGACCGGACCGAAGGTCGGCATCTCCTCGCTCGACCATGCGATACATTCGAGCTGCCCGTCACGATCGTCGAGCACGATCACCGACAGGCCAAGCAGCCGCGCCATCTCGCTGCTGACGGTGCGACTGGTCGCCTCCCAGTCCGACACGCGCGCGAGCGCCTGCCCGAACGCGGCGACCGCGGCATTCTCCTGCGCGCCGCGTACCCCCAGCGTCGCGCGAATCTTGAGGCGGCCGGTCAGGTTGGCGGTAAAGGTCGCGATACCGATCAGCACGAACATCGTCAGCAGGCTTTGCGGGTCCGCGATTGTGAAGGTGTAGAGCGGGGGCAGGAACAGGAAGTTATACGTCAGCCCCGCAAGCAGTCCGGTCGTCACCCCCGGCCACAGACCGAACCGCCCCGAGGCGATGATGACGGGCAGCAGGAAGATCAGGTCGATTCCGCCGACGCCGATCACCGGCTCGACCAGCTTGGCGAACGCGGCGGTGAGCGCAACCAGCGCGAAGACCGCCGCGGATTTGACCGCGAGCCCCCATTCGGCGCGGATCGCCAGCGTGCGCTGGCGCGGCGGCGCGGTTCCGGCGGGGATGACGTGGATCGCGAGCCCGTCGGTCCCCGCAAGCATCGCCTCCACCACCGACCCGTGGCGCAGCGTGAACCACCAGCTGCGCATCGATTTGCCGATGACGAGCTGGGTCGCGCGCATTTCTTCGATCTGCGCGCGCAGGCCGCTCGCGACATTCTCGGCCGGGATCGTCGCTATGGTCGCGCCGAGGCTGGCCGCGAGGCTCAGCGTGTCGGCGATCTGGCGGCGCTGCGCATCGCCGAAGCTTTCGGTGCGCGGGGTCTCGATCGAGACCGCCTGCCACGGCGCTTTGAGCGCGTCGGCGAGCCGCTTGGCGGCGCGAACCAGCGTTTCCGATCCGGGCAGTTCGCTGACCGCGACCAGCACGCGCTCCCCCCCGGCATAGGTCCCGCCGACCGCGTGGGTGTCGAGATGCTCGAGCATCGCCTGGTCGACGCTCTGCGCCGCACGGCGCAGCGCCATTTCTCGCAAAGCGGACAGGTTCGCCTTGGAAAAGAAGCGGTCGAGCGCGCGGGTCGCCTCGGCGGGGATATAGACCTTGCCCGCCTTCAGTCGCTCGATCAGCTCGTCGGGCGGCAAATCGACTACTTCGACCTCGGCATCGTCGAACACGCTGTCGGGGACGGTCTCGCGGACGCGGACGCGGGTGAAGCTTGCGACGACGTCGTTGAGGCTCTCGACATGCTGGACGTTGAGCGTGGTGTACACGTCGATCCCCGCGTCGAGCAGTTCCATCACGTCCTGCCAGCGTTTGGGGTGACGGCTGCCCGCGACGTTGGTGTGCGCGAATTCGTCGACCAGCGCGAGTTGGGGGCCGCGCGCGAGCAAGCCGTCAATGTCCATCTCGTCGAGGCTGTGCCCCTGATAGGCGATCTGGCGGCGCGGGAGGATTTCGAGCGGCGCGACCAGCGCCTGCGTCTCGGCGCGGCCGTGCGTCTCGACGATCGCGATGACGACGTCGGTGCCCGATTTGAGGCGCTCGGCACCTTCGCGGAGCATTTCGAAGGTCTTGCCGACACCGGGGGCGGCGCCGAGGAAGATCTTGAGCTTGCCCCGCGCCTCGCGCTTCGCGGCGCGGAGAAGAGCGTCGGGCGATGGACGGTCGTCGGTTACCGGCATGCGGGGGCTTTCGGGTGTAGTCCCGTCATGCCGGGCTCGTCCCGGCATCCACCGCGCCGCGAACTCCGCAAGCGTTGGGCCTGGCCGGCGGTGGACCCCGGCACAGGGCCGGGGTGACGGGTAACGGTTGCGAAGCCACCCGCCCCTCCGTCATCCCCGCGGAGGCGGGGATCCATAAGGCAGCACCTCCGCACTACGGCCGGCCGGCGGAACCAATGGATTCCGGCGTTCGCGGGAATGACGGCAGGGGTACAACGGCAAATCACAGACAAAGCCTAGGCACCCCGCCCCCACAACGCCACCGCACACGCGCAAACCTTATGCATTCTTAATGCCCCGCCCGCGCCTTACCCGGCGCACCTTAATGCACACCGCGCCTATCTCGCGCCTCAGAAGCCGCCATTCGGGGCGGAGTCGCCGGGAAAGGCCCCAACATGCCCGATCTTCTCTGGCTCGCCATTCTTGGCGGGCTGTTTCTGCTGACCCTCGCCTTCGTCCGCCTGTGTGATGAAGCCTGAGATGTCGCTGCACCTCGCGCTCGCCGGGCTGACCGCGGTCGGCCTCCTCCTGTATCTCGTCGCCGTGCTCGTCCGGCCCGAGCGGTTCTGAAGGACCTGCATCGATGACCATTCAGGGATGGGCGCTGATCGCGCTCTTTGTCGCCATTCTGGCGGCGATCGCCAAGCCGATGGGGATGTGGCTGTTCGCGCTCTACGAGGGGCGGCGCACCCCGCTCCACGTCGTGTTCGGCCCCGTCGAGACCGGCTTCTACAAGCTCGCCGGAATCGACCCGACCGTCGAGCAGGGCTGGCGTCGGTACGCGGTCCACATGTTGCTGTTCCAGCTCGTCACCGTGCTGCTGACCTACGCCGTGCTGCGGCTCCAGGCGTTCCTGCCGCTCGACCAGCGCGGGTTTGCCGGCGTCGGGCCGGACGGCGCGATGAACACCGCGATCTCGTTCGTCAGCAACACCAACTGGCAGTGGTATTCGGGCGAGGCGGTGATGTCGAACCTGAGCCAGATGCTCGGGCTGACGATTCACAATTTCCTTAGCGCCGCCACCGGCATCGCGGTCGCCTTCGCCTTGTTCCGCGGCTTTGCGCGGCGCGAGATGAAGACGATCGGCAATTTCTGGGCCGATCTGACGCGCGTCACGCTCTACGTGCTGCTCCCGATCTGCGTCGTCTATGCGCTGTTCCTGATCGTCAGCGGCGTGCCGCAGACGCTCGCCATGTCGGTCGATGCGACGACGCTAGAAGGCGTCAAGCAGACGATCGCTCTGGGACCGGTCGCAAGCCAGGAAGCGATCAAGATGCTCGGCACCAACGGGGGGGGCTTCTTCAACGCCAATAGCGCGCATCCGTTCGAAAACCCGACCGCGGTCACCAACCTCGTCCAGATGCTGTCGATCTTTGCGATCGGCGTCGGGCTGACCTGGACCTTCGGCAAGGCGGTCGGCGATACACGCCAGGGCTGGGCGATCCTCGGCGCGATGACCGTGCTGTTCCTTGCCGGGATCACCGTCTGCTACTGGCAGGAAGCGCAGGGCAACCCGATCCTCCAGCACATCGGCGTCGCCGGTGGCAACATGGAGGGCAAGGAAGTCCGCTTCGGCACCGCCGCGTCCGCGCTGTTCGCGGTCGTCACCACCGCCGCCTCGTGCGGCGCGGTCAACGCGATGCACGACAGCTTCACGCCGCTCGGCGGGATGATCCCGCTGTTCAACATGCAGCTCGGCGAGATCGTCATCGGCGGCGTCGGCGCTGGCGTCTATGGCTTCCTGCTGTTCGCGATCCTCGCGGTGTTCGTCGCGGGGCTGATGGTCGGGCGCACCCCCGAATATGTCGGCAAGAAGATCGAAGCCCGCGAGGTCAAGCTCGCGGTCCTCGCGATCGCGATCCTGCCGCTGTGCATTCTCGGGCTGACCTCGCTCAGCGCGGTGATGCCCGACGGGCTCGCGGGGCCGCTCAACAAGGGGCCGCATGGCTTTGCGGAGATCCTCTACGCCTTCACCTCGGCGACCGCGAACAACGGCTCCGCCTTTGCAGGTCTTTCCGCCGGCACGCCCTGGTACAACGGGATGCTGTCGGTCGCGATGTGGTTCGGGCGGTTCTTCATCATCGTGCCGGTGCTCGCGATCGCGGGCAGCCTTGCCGCCAAGAAGCACATTCCCGCCGGCGCGGGCTCGTTCCCGACCACGGGCGGGCTGTGGATCGGGTTGCTCGTCGGGATCATCCTGATCCTCGGCGGCCTCACCTTCCTGCCCAGCCTCGCCCTCGGCCCGATCGCTGATCATCTCGCGATGATCAACGGCCAGCTTTTCTGAAGGTCCTGACAATGGCAACCGCATCCTCCATGTTCTCGGCGAAGCTGGTCGTCCCGGCGATCGGCGACTCGTTCAAGAAGCTCGACCCCCGCCAGCTGGTGAAGAACCCCGTGCTCTTCACCACGGCAGTGGTCGCGCTCCTCCTCACCGTCCTGCTGGCGATGGGGGGCGAGCCGCTCGCCGCCTCGTTCCAGATCCAGCTGATCGTCTGGCTGTGGCTGACGGTGCTGTTCGGCACCTTCGCCGAAGCCCTTGCCGAAGGGCGCGGCCGGGCGCAGGCGGCAAGCCTCCGCGCGACCAAGTCCGAACTCAAGGCGAAGAAGCTGATCGACGTTGCTGGCGCGTGGGAACTCGTCCCCGCCACGCAACTCGCCAAGGGTGACAAGGTCCTGGTCGAGACGGGCGACCTGATCCCCGCGGACGGCGAAGTCATCGTCGGCGTCGCCTCGGTCAACGAGGCGGCGATCACCGGCGAGAGCGCGCCGGTCATCCGCGAGGCGGGCGGCGACCGTTCCGCGGTGACCGCGGGCACGCGCGTTATCTCCGACCAGATCACGGTGCAGATCACCGCGGAACCCGGCCAGGGCTTCCTCGACCGGATGATCGCGCTGGTCGAAGGCGCCGAACGCCAGAAGACCCCCAACGAGATCGCGCTGACGATCCTGCTCGTCGGCCTGACGATCATCTTCCTGATCGCGGTCGCGACGATCCCGGGCTTCGCTAACTACGCCGGTGGCGGAATTTCGGTTGCGGTGCTGGCCGCGCTGCTCATCACGCTGATCCCGACGACGATCGCGGCGCTGCTGTCGGCCATCGGCATTGCCGGGATGGACCGGCTGGTCCGCTTCAACGTGCTCGCCAAGTCGGGCCGCGCGGTCGAGGCGGCGGGCGATATCGACGTCCTGCTGCTCGACAAGACCGGGACGATCACGATCGGCGACCGCCAGGCAAGCGAATTCCGCGCGCTCGCCGGGATCGACGTCGCGACGCTCGCCGAAGCCGCGATGACCGCGAGCCTTGCCGACGAGACGCCCGAGGGCCGCTCGATCGTCGTGCTGGCACGCGAGCAGTTCCACCAGAACGCAGTGCTCCCGGCCGATGCCGAGATCATCCCGTTCACCGCGCAGACCCGCGCGTCGGGGGTCAAGATCGGTCAGGTCACGGTGCTCAAGGGCGCGGTCGATTCGATCCTCAAGACGCTGCCTTCGGACGCGGCTGGCGCGGTCGAGCTCAAGCGCATCACCGACGAGATCGCGCGCGGCGGTATGACTCCGCTCGCGGTGCTGCGCGACGGGCGGCTGCTCGGGGCGGTCGCGCTCAAGGACGTGGTCAAGGCAGGTGTCCGCGAACGCTTCGTCGAGCTGCGCCGGATGGGGATCCGCACGGTGATGATCACCGGCGACAACCCGCTCACCGCGGCCGCGATCGCTGCGGAGGCCGGCGTCGACGATTTCCTCGCCGAAGCCACGCCTGAGGACAAGCTCGCGCTGATCCGCAAGGAACAGCAGGGCGGCAAGCTCGTCGCGATGTGCGGGGACGGCACCAACGACGCCCCTGCCCTTGCACAGGCCGATGTCGGCGTGGCGATGAACACCGGCACGCAGGCCGCGCGCGAGGCGGGCAACATGGTCGACCTCGACAGCGATCCGACCAAGCTGATCGAGATCGTGGGCCTGGGCAAACAGTTGCTGATGACGCGCGGGGCGCTGACGACCTTCTCGGTCGCCAATGACGTCGCCAAGTATTTCGCGATCATCCCGGCGATGTTCGTCGTGCTCTATCCGGGGCTTGGCGTGCTCAACGTGATGGGGCTGTCGAGCCCGAACAGCGCGATCCTGTCGGCAATCATCTTCAACGCGCTGATCATCCCGCTGCTCGTCCCGCTCGCGCTCAAGGGCGTCAAATACACACCGATGGGCGCCGGGCCGCTGCTCGCACGCAACCTCGCGGTCTACGGCCTCGGCGGCCTGATCGCGCCGTTCATCGGGATCAAGCTGATCGACCTCGTGGTCGCCGGCCTCCACCTCGCCTGAGGATCTGAACCATGCTTACCGATCTCAAATCCGCCCTGCGTCCAGCGATCGTCCTGACGCTCCTGTTCGCGCTCCTGCTCGGCCTCGTCTACCCGCTCGCGCTCACCGGCCTCGGCCAGGTGATCGCGCCGGGGGCGGCCAACGGCAGCCTCCTCCGCGACGCGAAGGGGACCGTGATCGGCTCCGCGCTGATCGGCCAGGGCTTTGCCGGGCCTAGCTATTTCCACGGTCGCCCGTCGGCGGCCGGCAAGGGGTATGACGCGACCGCTTCGTCGGGCTCGAACCTTGGTCCCACCAGCAAGGCGCTGGTCGACCGGGTCAAGACCGACATGGCCGCGGCACAAGTTACGGCACCAGGTTCTACTGTTCCCGCCGATCTGGTGACGGCCTCCGCCTCGGGGCTCGATCCCCATATCAGCCCCGAGGCGGCTTTTTATCAAACTGCGCGCGTCGCCAGGGCGCGCGGGATCGACGAGGCGCGCGTTCGCCAGTTGGTCGCGCAGACGGCGGAAACCCCGCTGCTCGGGTTCCTGGGCGAACCGCGGGTCAACGTGCTCGCGCTCAACCTTGCGCTCGACCGGATGAGCAAGCGGCCGTAACAGGCGTCTCATGCCCGCCCATAAAGTCCTGATCGTCGAAGACGACGCGCACATCCGCCGGTTGCTGCGCGTCGCCCTCGAACGCGCGGGGCACACCGTGTCCGAAGCGAGCACCGCACGCGAGGGGTTGTCGCTGGTCGACATCGCCAAGCCCGACGCGGTGCTGCTCGACCTCGGCCTGCCCGACCGCGACGGGCTGGAGATGATCCAGCTGATCAAGGCGCGCTCGCAGGCGACGGTGCTGGTCGTCTCGGCGCGCGACGAGACGGCTGAGAAGGTCGCCGCGCTCGATCTCGGCGCGGACGATTATCTGATCAAGCCGTTCGACACCGAGGAATTGCTCGCGCGGTTGCGCACCGCCTTCCGGCATCGGCTGGCGACACAGGCGGAGCGAGTCAACGTGACCGCGGGGGACGTCGAGATCGATCTCGAACATCGCCGGGTCCGGCGCGGGGGCGAGGTCGTGCACTTGCCGCCCAAGGAATATGACGTGCTCGCCGAGCTTGCGAAGCGGCCCGACCGCGTGATCGGCCATGCGCAATTGCTGCGTACCGTCTGGGGGCCGGCGCATGAAAGCCATGTCGATTACCTGCGCATCGTGATCCGCGGGTTGCGGCAAAAGCTCGAGCAGGATGCGGCGGTGCCGCGGTTGCTGATCAACGAGCCGGGGGTCGGGTATCGGCTCGCGACGGGGGAGCGGTAGGCGACTTTCCCTCCACTGCGTCATGGCTTCGGGCGCCGCCGCTCCATGATCCCCGCCTCCGCGAAACCCCTGGCGGGGGCGTCCAACAGGTCGATCATCACCGCGCCCCCCCCAATTCTGCCGTCATGCTGAACTCGTTTCAGCATCCACCGCGCAACAAGCCCGGGCCCCACTCGCGGAGGGCTGGATCCTGAAACAAGTTCAGGATGACGGAAGAGTTAGAGAACGCCCGCCTGCAAGGGGACCTTTAAGCGAGGATGGTACGGGGCGACGACACGCCCCACACGTCGAAACTCCTTGTCGAACCCGTCTGGTAGCGCTAACTTTCCCTCAACACGCGCCAACGAGCGCGAGATTCGGGAGATCCAGGATGAAGAAGGGCATGTATCTGGCCGCACTGTGCGGCCTTGGCGGCGCAGGCCTCGCCACCGCATTGATCGCGCAGGCTCACCCCGCGCAAACCGGTCAGACGGACGCCAAGCGCTTCCTGTCGCAGCCGCTGGTCAAGTCGATCTACACCGCCGATCCCTCGGCGCATGTCTTCGGCGGCAAGATCTACGTCTATCCGAGCCACGACGTCCCGACCGACATCCCCGACGACGATCTCGGCAACGAATATGCAATGCACGATTACCGCATCCTGAAGATGGACCGGATCGGCGCGCCGGTCACGGTCGGCCCGGTCGCGCTCGACGTGAAGCAGGTCCCCTGGGCGTCGCAGCAGATGTGGGCACCCGATGCTGCCTACAAGAACGGCACCTATTATCTGTACTTCCCGGCGCGCGACAAGACCAAGGACAAGAACGGCCTCGGCAAGTTCATGATCGGCGTGGCGACCTCGAAGAGCCCGATGGGTCCGTTCAAGGCCGATCCCAAGCCGATCGCGGGCGCGTTCTCGATGGACCCCGCAGTCTTCACCGACGCGGACGGCAAGAGCTACATGTATTTCGGCGGCATCTGGGGCGGGCAGCTTCAGCGCTGGAAGAACGGGACGTTCGACCCCAACGGCAGCGATACCGATCTGTTGCAGGACGGCCAGCCCGCGCTGACCGGCAAGGTCGCGCGGATGAACCCCGACATGAAGAGCCTCGCCGAAACGCCGCGCGACGCGGTGATCCTCGACGCAAACGGCAAGCCGATCCTCGGCGCCGACCATGAGAAGCGCTTCTTCGAAGCGTCGTGGATGTTCAAGCGTGGCGGGCAATATTATTACACCTACTCGACCGGCGACACGCACTTCCTCAATTATGCGACCGGCACGAACCCGTACGGCCCGTTCACCTATCGCGGGCATATCATGAACCCGGTGCAGGGCTGGACGACGCATCACTCGATCATCCAGACCGGCGGCAAATGGTGGCTGTTCTATGCGGACACGCAGCTGAGCAACAAGAACCACCTGCGCAACGTCAAGGTGACCGAGCTGACCTTCAACACCGACGGGACGATCAAGACGATCGACCCCCTGCTCAAGTAAGGCCGCGAATGTTCCTCGGAATCGATATCGGCACGTCGGGCGTCAAGGCCGTCGTCCTCGACACGCATGGCGTGGTCGTCGGCCAGGGCGTCGCGGCGCTCACCGTTCAGCGGCCCCAGCCCTTGTGGTCCGAACAGGACCCCGAGGACTGGTGGAAGGCGACGACCGCCGCGGTCCTTGCGATCGACCCGGAGGTTCGCCGGTCGGTGCGCGGGATCGGGCTTGCCGGGCAGATGCACGGCGCGACCCTGCTCGGCGCGGACGATAAACCTTTGCGCCCCGCGATCCTGTGGAACGACGGGCGCTCCTTCGCCGAATGCGCGGCGCTGGAAGCGGCCACCGGAGAGTTCCGCACCGTCGGCGGCAACATCGTGATGCCGGGCTTCACCGCGCCCAAGCTCGAATGGGTCCGCCGCCACGAGCCCGAGATCTTCGCGCAGGTCGCGACCGTGCTGTTGCCCAAGGACTATGTCCGGCTGCGGATGACCGGCGAGAAGGCGTCCGACATGTCGGATTCGGCGGGCACGCTGTGGCTCGACGTCGCGGGCCGTCGCTGGAGCGAGACGCTGCTCGCCGCCTGCGGGCTGACCGAGGCGCAGATGCCGCGGCTGGTCGAGGGTACCGATGTCGCAGGCACGCTCCGCGCCAATATCGCCGAGGCGTGGGGCATGGCGCAGGTTCCGGTCGCGGGTGGCGCTGGCGACAATGCCGGCGGTGCTGCGGGTGTCGGGGTCGTCACCGATGGCAAGGCGTTGCTGTCGCTCGGTACCTCGGGCGTCATCTTCGTCGCCAATGACGCATTCCGCCCCAACCCGGCGCGCGCGGTCCATGCGTTCGCGCATTGCCTGCCCGACATGTGGCACCAGATGGCGGTCCACCTGAGTGCCGCCTCGTGCATCGACTGGGTCGCCCGCCTGACCGGCGCCGCCGGTGCCGCCGAGCTGTTCCAGCGCGCCGAGGCGGCGGGTGTCGCCAACGGTCCCGAGATTTTCCTCCCCTATCTCTCCGGCGAACGCACACCGCACAATGACGCGCAGGTCCGCGGCGCGTTCTTCGGGCTCGACAATGACACCGATCCCAACCGGCTCGCGCAGGCGGTTCTGGAAGGCGTCGCGTTCGCGCTGGCGGACGGGCTCGACGTGCTGCGCGAAGCGGGCACCGAGGTTGCCGAACTCGCGGTCATCGGCGGCGGCGCGCGCTCGCGCTACTGGGGCGAGACGCTTGCCGCCGCGATGGAGGTCCCGCTGGTGTATCTCCAGGGCGGCGAAGTCGGCCCCGCACTCGGCGCGGCCCGGCTCGCGCAGATCGCGGTCGACGGCGGGACCCCGGCTGAAGTCTGCGTCGCCCCACCCGTTTCGCACCGGATCACCCCCGATGCGGAATTGACCGCACGGCTTGCGCCCAAGAAGGCTGCGTTCCGCGCCGCCTACGCCCGCATCGCCCCCCTCACCGCATCCAACTGACTTTTCGAAGGAGCGCCCCAATGGCCAATGATTTCTTTGCCGACATCCCCCAGATCGCCTTCAAGGGCCCCGAGACCGACGACGAGCTCGCCTATCGCTATTACGACAAGGACCGGGTCGTCATGGGCAAGCGGATGGAAGACCATCTGCGCTTCGCCGCGTGCTTCTGGCACACCTTCTGCTGGCCGGGGTCGGACGTGTTCGGTGGCGGGACGTTCAACCGCCCGTGGCATGCCGGCGCGAACGATGCAGCCGCCGCCGCGCAGAAGCGCGAAGTCGCGTTCGACTTCTTTACCAAGCTCGACATCCCCTTCTACGCGTTCCACGACGTCGACGTGATGGCGGATGCCGCCAACATCACCGAACATCGCCGCAACTTCGCCGAAGCCGTCGATCATCTGGAGCGGCTGCAGGCCTCGTCGGGTCGCAAGCTGCTGTGGGGCACCGCCAACCTGTTCAGCCACCCGCGCTTCGCCGCCGGCGGCGCGACCAACCCCAACCCGGAAGTGTTCGCGTTCGGCGCGATGCAGGTCCGTGACGCGCTCGAAGCGACGCATCGCCTGGGTGGCCAGAACTACGTGCTGTGGGGCGGTCGCGAGGGCTATGAGACGCTGCTCAACACCGATCTCAAGCGCGAGCTCGACAATCTCGGGCGCTTCCTGTCGCTCGTCGTCGAGCACAAGCACAAGATCGGCTTCACCGGCACGATCCTGATCGAACCGAAGCCGTTCGAGCCGACCAAGCACCAGTATGATTTCGACACCGCGACGGTGTACGGCTTCCTCAAGCGCTACGGCCTCGAGAACGAGGTGAAGGTCAACATCGAGGCGAACCACGCGACCCTCGCCAGCCACACGTTCGAGCATGAGATCGCGACCGCGGCAGCGCTCGGCATCTTCGGCTCGATCGACGCCAACCGCGGCGATCCGCAGAATGGCTGGGATACCGACCAGTTCCCCAACTCGGTCGAGGAACTGACGCTCGCCAATCTCGAGATCATCCGCGCGGGTGGGTTCACCACCGGCGGGTTCAACTTCGACGCCAAGGTCCGCCGCCAGTCGATGGACGCGGTCGACCTGTTCCACGGCCATGTCGGCGCGATCGACGTCGTCGCGAAGGGCCTGCTCAATGCAGCGGCGCTGATCGAGGACGGTCGCCTCGATTCGATCAGGACCGAGCGGTACGCCGGTTGGGATGCGGACTTCGGCCAGAAGGTCGGTGGTCTCGATCTCGCGGGCATCGCGGATCTCGCAGTCGAGCACAGCATCGACCCGCAGCCGCGCTCTGGTCGCCAGGAGCGGATCGAGAATCTGATCAACCGCTTCATTTGATCGGGACGGGCCGCGCGCAGCAATGTGCGCGGCCCTCCTCCCGTCTCTCTTCCTCCCCGCTCGTTTCTTCCCTCCCCTCCCGTTCGTTTCGAGCGAAGTCGAGAAACCCGGCACCACGCAGGTTTCTCGACTTCGCTCGAAACGAACGGGGGGTGTCGTTAGGCTTTAGCGCCCCCTACAGATCCAGCGCCCAGCCATCCCGCCCCTTGGGATCGATCGGCTGCGTCGGCACATAGCGCTCGCTCCCCGCGCTCAGCCGCAGGATCGACCAGTCGCCACGACGATCGGTCTCCTCAAGCACACACCCGCACCCCGCAAACGCAGCGACCACGTCGGCGCGTTGCGTCTCGAGCAGCCCTGCCAGCACGATCGTCGCATGCGGCGCGGCGATGGCGGCAAGCTCGGGTGCCATCGAGACGAGCGGCCCCGCGAGAATATTCGCGATCACCAGATCATAGGGCGCGCGCGCGACGATCGTGTCGTCGAGCGTCCCGTCCGCGACGATCAGGTCGACCGCTTCGACGCCGTTCGTCTCGGCATTCTCCGCCGTCACCACGATCGCGCGCGGGTCGATGTCCGTCGCGACGATCTCCGCCTGCGGCCACAGATGCCGCGCCGCGAACGCAAGCAAGCCGGTGCCGGTGCCAATGTCTATGACGCGCGCGAAGGATTGCCCCTCCATCCGGTCGAGCATCGCCAGACACCCCGAGGTGGTCGCATGATGCCCCGTGCCGAACGCCTGCCCCGCCTCGATCAGGAACGCACGGCCGCCTGCGGGCACGTCGGCGGGATGCGCGCTGGTGTGGACGACGAACCGCCCCTCGGTGATCGGCTCGAGCCCTTGCTGGCTGAGCGTCACCCAATCCTCCTCGGGCAATACCTCGACCTGCGGCGTCACGCCCGCCGCGCTGGGGACGAGCGCGTGGATCGTGGCGATCGTCGCGGCATCAGGCTCGGCCTCGAGATAGGCGTCGAGCCGCCAATGCTCGCGATCGTCCTCCTCGAGTTCGGTCGTCATCAGCACGACGCCCTCGGCGATATCCTCGGCGGCGTCGATCGCCTCCGCTTCGGCGCGGGTGCAGGGGAGGCTCAGTTTCCAGCTGGTCATGCGGGTGTTCCTGCCCGCCCACGCACCGACGCGCAAGCGTCCTAAAAACCTGCTTCTCTTCGTGGCTTTGTGGCTTTGTGCGAGTCCTCCTGCCTTCTTCAGAAGAAGATTGGACTCGCACAAAGCCACAAAGCCACGAAGGCAGAAGGTTTCAGAGGTTGCGCTGCGCGCGGCTATTCGTGGCGGAGGGCGTCGATCGGGTTGAGCGCGGCGGCGCGGCGGGCGGGGAAATAGCCGAACACCACCCCGATCACCGCCGAGATCGCAAAGGCGATCATGTTGATCTGCGGATCGAACAGGAAATCGACCTTCATCACCCCCGCGAGCGACAGCACCGCAATCTGCGCGACGACCAGACCGATCAGTCCGCCGAGCATCGACAGCGCGATCGCCTCCACCAGGAACTGCAACAGCACCTCCCCCGCCACCGCGCCGATCGCGAGGCGGATGCCGATCTCGCGCGTACGCTCGGTCACCGAGACGAGCATGATGTTCATGATCCCGATCCCGCCGACGACGAGGCTGATCCCCGCCACCGCGGTGACGATCCCGGTCAGCAGCGTGGTCGATTGCGTCAGCGTCGCCGAAATCTGCGCGGTGTCGAAGATGTTGAAATCATCGTCCTTGCCGCCGTTGATGTTGCGCCGTTCGCGCAGCAGATCTTCGATCGAGGCCTGGACCGTCGCGCTCGAATAGGCCTGGTCGACCCCGACGAGCATCAGCTTGAGGTCGGTCGAACCGGTGAAGCGGCGTTGCACGGCCTTGAGCGGCATGATCACGACATCGTCCTGATCGCCGCCGAACCCGGCCTGCCCGCGCGCCGACAGCCGCCCGATCACGTCGCACGAAATCCCGCCGATCCGCATCCGCGTGCCGAGCGGGGAGCCGCCGCGATAGAGGTTGGTATTGACGGTATTGCCGATGATGCAGACCGACTTGCCCGCGGCTTCTTCGGCGGGCGTGAAGGTGCGCCCTTCGGTCAGCGGCCATGGCTGGACCTGGAAATAGGCGTTGGTCGTGCCGTTGAGCGTGGTCGACCAGTTCGCGCCCTCGTAGATCGCGGTCGCGGTGGTGCCCGCTTGGGCTGCGACCGCGGTGACGCCCGCGATCTGGTCGCGGATCGCGATCGCGTCCTGCGGCTTGAAATCGGGCGGACGCGGGCCGCCGCCGCCACGCCCGAAGCCCTGCCCCGGGCGGACCTGGAGAATGTTGGTGCCGAGCGACGAGATCGACTTCTGCACCGCGGCAGTCGTCGCCTTGCCGAGCGTGACCATCGTCACGACCGCGGCGACGCCGATGATGATGCCGAGCGTGGTGAGGAACGAGCGCAACTTGTGGCGCGCGATCGACCGCAGCGCGAGGAGGAGCGTGGTGCCGAGCATTATTGAAGCCCCTCCCCTTCAGGAGTGTCGGGTCGGCCATGCCCCCGGCATGGCCTGAAGGATGCGGGGCATCCTTCACCCGACACTGGGTTGGGGTGGGGCAGTGCAGCTAACACGGCATCGGAATGCTGCACGGCCCCACCCCAAACCCCTCCCCTGAAGGGGAGGGGCTTAATCGTTGCGCGGGTCATGCCGGTTCCTCCCCAGCACGATGCTGCGTATCGATCCGCTCCACCAGCCCGTCCTTGAAATGCACGATCGTCCGCGCGAACGCCGCCATGTCGGGTTCGTGCGTGACCATGATCACCGTGATCCCGCTGTCGCGGTTGAGCCCGGAAAGCAGCTCCATGATCTCGACCGAGCGTTCCGAATCGAGGTTCCCGGTCGGCTCGTCAGCCAGCAACACCGCCGGGCTGGTGACGATCGCGCGCGCGATCGCGACGCGCTGCTGCTGTCCGCCCGACAGTTCGGCGGGCGTATGGTCCCACCAGTTCGCGAGGCCCACCTTGTCGAGCGCCGCCATCGCCGCCGCGCGCCGCGCGGTCTTGGCGTCGCCGCGATACAGCAAGGGCAGCTCGACATTCTCGAGCGCCGTCGTCCGCGCGAGCAGGTTGAACCCCTGGAACACGAAGCCAAGATACTTGCGCCGCAACAACGCGCGCTGGTCGCGGTCGAGCGTCTCGACATGGACGCCCTTGAACGCGAACGTCCCGCCGGTCGGCACGTCGAGGCAGCCGAGGATGTTCATCGTGGTCGACTTGCCCGACCCGCTCGCGCCCATCACCGCGACGAAATCGCCCTGCGCGATGTCGAGATCGATCCCCTTGAGCGCAAGGAACGCGGTCGCGCCGTCGCCGTAGCGCTTGGTGACGTCGCGCAGCGAGATGATCGGCGCGACCGCGGCCGCCGCCGACACCGCCGGGGAGGCGGGATTACTGGCCACCGCCCTGCCCGCCCGACCGCCGCCGCTGACCGCTGCCGCCAGCCGACCCGCCCGCATCCTTCGCGAGCTGCCCGGTGATCACCTTATCACCGGGCTTGAGCGCGCCGCCAAGGACTTCGGTCATCGATCCGTTGCTCTCGCCGGTGGTGATGTCGACCGGCTTGGGCGTGCCCTCCGCGTCGAGCACATAAACCGTCTGCGCGCCGCCGCGCTTGACCGTCTCGCCCTTGCCGCTGTTCGCGCCGCCACGGCGACGCGGCCGCGGCACCAGCGCGCCCGCGATCCCGCTGCTGCCGCTGGATGCCCCCGTATCGGTCGGCTTGAAGCGCAGCGCGGCGTTGGGGACGAGCAGGACGTTGGGCTTGGCGGTGGTGACGATATCGGCGGTCGCGGTCATGCCCGGGCGAAGCTGGAGCCCGGCGTTGGCGACCGACAGCGTCGCGCTGTACGACACGACCTGCCCCGCGGTGGAGGTGGCGGTCGACGTGCTGCTCGATGTCGTCGACGCACTGAGATTAGACCCTAGGTCGACCCGCGTGATCGCCGCCGGAAAGGTCTTGCCGGGGAACGCATCGACCGTGAAGGTCGCGCTTTGCCCTTCCTTGACCGAACCGACATCGGCCTCGTCGATCGCCACCGCCAGCTTCATCCGGCTGAGATCCTCTGCGATGACGAACAGCGTCGGCGTGCTGAACGATGCGGCGACGGTCTGCCCGGGTTCGATCTGCCGCGCGAGCACGACGCCGTTGACCGGCGAGCGGACCACCGTCTTGACCAGCTGAGTCGCGTTGGAGGAGAGGGTCGCGCGCGCGGACACGACGTTCGCCTGCGCCGCGCGGACATTGGCGACCGCACGGTCCCGGTCGGCCCGCGCCTGGTCGAGTTCAGTTTTCGCAGGAACCCTCCCGCCCGACAGGCGGCTGACTTCCTGATAGCGCGACAGCGTCGCGGTGGACTGTGCCAAGGTTGCCTGATTCTGCGCGACCGTCGCGATCGCGGCGTCGAGCGCGGCCTGGCTCTGATTGACCGCATCCTGGAAACGCGAGGGGTCGACCAGCGCGAGCGGCTGGTTCTTGGTCACGCGGTCGTTGACGTCGACCACCACCTTGGTGACGAGCCCGGACAGTTCCGAACCGACCTGCACCTGATTGGTCGGCTGGAGCTTGCCGGTCGCGGAGACGCTGACCGAAAGCGCGCCCCGCTCCACCGCGGCTGTCGCATAATCGGGCTTGGCGGTCCCCGCAAAGCAACTCTTGAGCGTCAGCAGCAACAGGGCAACACCAATCGCGACGAGCACCCATTTGCCCCAGCGTTTCCACGCGGGGACAGGCTTGGTGCCGAGAAAGGCATCCAGATCGGGGCTGGCTGCGGCGGTCGGGGGCGTGCTGGCCATTTAGCGTTCCTGGCGGACGATGGGGTTGGACGCGGGGGGCGCGATCGTGGCGGTCGGGTCGGCGCTGCTGTCCCACCCGCCGCCGAGCGCGAGGAACAGCTGGACCAGCGCGGTCGCGCGGTCTGACTGCGCCTGGCTCAGCCCGTTGCGCGCGTTGAGCAGTGCGGTCTCGGTGGTATTGAGCGTGACGAAATCGGTCAGCCCCGCGCGATACTGGCTGCGCGACAGGATCGCGCTGGTGTTGGCGGCGTCGAGAGCGATCGTGAACTGTTCGGCGCGTCGCTTGGCTGAATCGAGCGCGACGACGGCATTCTCGACATCCTCGAGCCCCTGCAGCACGGTCGACTTGTACGCGGCGAACGCGCCATCCGCGGCGGCCTCGCTGCTGCGGACCTGCGAGCGCAGCCGCCCGCCGTTGAAAATCGCCTGCGTCAGCCCCGCGAACACCTGCCCCGCGACCGTCTGGAACAGATTGCCGAGCTTGGACGCGTCGGTCGACAGGCTCCCGCTGATCGCGAACGCCGGATAGAGTTGCGCCTTCGCCACGCCGATCTGCGCGGTGGTCGCGGCAAGCTGGCGCTCCGCCGCGCGGACGTCGGGGCGTTGGCGGAGCGTATCGAGCGGGACGCCGATCGCGACGCTGTCCGGCCCGGCCGGGATCGGCTGGGTCGCGGCGAGCTCGGCCTTGAGCGCGCCCGGCGCCTGCCCGGTCAGCACGCCGATCCGCGACACCGCGGCGTTGTAATTCTGCTCGATCGTCGGGATCGTCGCGGCGGTGGTCGCGCGCTGCGACCGCGCCTGCTCGGCATCGAGCGACGAGACCAGCCCGGCCTGAACACGAAACCCCGCGATCTCGAGATTGTCGTCCTGCACCCGGAGCGATGCGCGCGCATTGGCAAGCTGTGACTGATACAGCCGCGCGAGCATGTAGTTGCGCGCGGCCTCCGCCTCGGTCGAAAGCAGGACGGTCGCGAGATCATAGCCCGACGTCGCATATTGCGCGCGGCTCGCCTCGACCGTGCGGCGGATCTCGCCGAACAGCCCGACTTGATATTGCACGTCGGCGCCCAGCGAGAGCGTATCGCCCGATCCGCGCCCGGTGATGACGGTGGCGCCGCCCGGCAGCGTGGTGGTCCCCCCGACGATGCTCTGCGAGCGGGTATAGCCAGCCGAGCCATTGAGCGTCGGCAGCAACTGCGCGCGCGACTGGACGAGCGCCTCGCGCGCCTGCCGCAGCCGCGCGATCGCCTGCGCGATATCGAGGTTGTTGGTGCGCGCGCGTTCGACCACGCTGGTCAGCAGCGGATCGTTGAACTGCGTCCACCAGGCGGTCAGGTCGCCCCGCTCCTGCGCTGGAAGCGGGACCGAATAGGCATCCGGCACCCCCAGCGCAGCCGGAGAAGCGGGATGATAATTCGGCCCGACCGTACACGCCGCGATCGGCACCGTCAGCGAAAGCAACAGGATGGAACGATACCGCATACGTCCCATGTGGCTAACACACCGGGCGCGGTCCACCGAATTGTTGTCGCAATCTGTCGCGGCGGCGAATTGGCGTGTTATTCCATTTCGAGAATGACCGCATCGACCGCGAGGCTGTCGCCGGTCTTGGCGTTGACCGCCTTGACCGTTCCCCCCTTTTCGGCGCGCAGGATGTTCTCCATCTTCATCGCCTCGACCACCGCAAGCGGCTGCCCCGCCTCGACCTTGTCGCCGACCCCGACGTCGAGCCGCATCAGCAGCCCCGGCATCGGGCACAGCAGGAACTTCGACAGATCGGGCGGGATCTTGTCGATGAGATGCTGCGCGAACGGTGCGACATGCGCGGGCAGAACGCGCGCCTCGTGCGCGGCACCGCGCGTGGTGAGGCGGAAGCCGGCGCGCGTGCGGACAATCTTGACGCTGAGCTCGGTGTCGTCGATCTCGGCGTGCACCATCCGGTCGCCCGGCGTGTATTCCAGCGCGATGTCGAGATCGTCGCCGTCGACGGTGACGCCATCGGTAGAAATGTCGACGACGTGCGTCGCTTCGCCGATCTTGACCGACCACTGCGCCGGCGGACGCAACCGCTTGCCGAGCTGGCCGTCGATCCGGCGCGCACGATCCGCCTCGGCGGTCGCGGCGAAGGCGGCGATTGCGGACAGGTCGCGCAGCAGTTCGGCGGAGGCTGGCGCGCCGTGGAAGCCGTCGGGATATTCCTCGGCGATGAAGCCGGTGGTGATGTTGCCCGACCGGAACCGCGGATGCTGCATCAGCGCGGAGAGGAAATCGATGTTGTTGCCCGGCCCGGTGATCTCGAACGCGTCGAGCGCGGCGATCTGCTCGTCGATCGCTTCCTCGCGGGTGGGGGCCCAGGTGATGAGCTTGGCGATCATCGGATCGTAGAAGATGCTGACCTCGCCGCCTTCGCGCACGCCATCGTCAACACGGACGTAAGCGTCTCCTTCTCCTTCTTGCCCCTCCCCTTCAGGGGAGGGGTAGGGGGTGGGGGAAGTCTCACCGAGAGCAACGTCGGCAGAGTCCGCGGCACGGCCCCACCCCAACCCCTCCCCCGAGGGGGAGGGGCTAAGCGGCGTATAAGGCGTGCCCACACTCTCCGGCGGCTGATACCGCACCAGCCGCCCGGTGCTCGGCAGGAACCCGCGATACGGATCCTCCGCATAAACGCGGTTCTCGATCGCCCAGCCGTTGAGTTTCACGTCATCCTGCACAAACGGCAGCGCCTCGCCCGCCGCAACGCGGATCATCAGCTCGACCAGATCCAGCCCGGTCACCGCCTCGGTCACCGGATGCTCGACCTGGAGCCGGGTGTTCATCTCGAGGAAGTAGAACCCCTCCCCCGTCGTATCCGCGCCCGAGACGATCAGCTCGACCGTCCCCGCGGAATAATACCCCACGGCGCGCGCGAGCGCGACCGCCTGCTCGCCCATGCTTTTCCGCATCGTGGGCGTGACGAACGGCGACGGTGCTTCCTCGACCACCTTCTGGTGCCGACGCTGGATCGAGCATTCGCGCTCGCCGAGATAGACGATGTTGCCGTGCTGGTCGCCCATCACCTGGATTTCGATATGGCGCGGCGATTCGATGAACTTCTCGATGAACACGCGGTCGTCGCCGAAGCTCGCCAGCCCCTCGCGCTTGGTCGCCTCGAAGCCCTCGCGGACGTCCTGCTCGCTGTAGGCGAGCCGCATCCCCTTGCCGCCGCCGCCGGCCGACGCCTTCATCATCACCGGATAGCCGATGTCGGTCGCGATCTTCACCGCCTCCTCGGTATCGGCGATCTCGCCGAGGAACCCGGGGACGACGTTGACGCCCGCGGCCTTCGCCAATTTCTTGGACTCGATCTTGTCGCCCATCGCGGCGATCGCCTTGGGGGGCGGCCCGACGAAGGCGATCCCGGCATCGGCGCAGGCGCGCGCGAAGCTCTCGCGCTCGGACAGGAAGCCGTAACCCGGGTGGATACAGTCCGCGCCCGTCTCCTTGGCGGCGAGCAGGATCAGGTCGGCGAGCAGATAGCTCTCGCCCGCGGGCGGCGGCCCGAGCCGGACGCTCTCGTCCGCCATCAGCACGTGCGGCGCGCGCGCGTCGGCGTCGGAATAGACCGCGACCGTGGCGATCCCCATCTTCTTGGCGGTCCGCATGACGCGGCAGGCAATTTCGCCGCGGTTCGCGACCAGGATTTTCTTGAACACGCTAGCTTCTCCCCTCCCGCTTGCGGGAAGGGCCGGGGAGGGCCTGTCCGCAAGGGGTGCTGTTCTCCGGGAGGTTGGCCCCTCCCCTAACCCCTCCCGCAAGCGGGAGGGGAACTCGTCATCACTGATACCAGATCATCGACTTCAACTGCGCCGTCCGCGCCCGCGTCAGGCGCGTCCGGCACGCCGCCATCGTCATGCCCTGCGCAGAGCCGCCGGCATATTGCCCGCCCTCGATTACGCATTGCGTATCGCGGAACTTGAGCCAGGCGCGCTGGCTTTCGAGCAGCGCCCCGGCAAAACCGAACCCGCCGCCGCGCGACGTGTCCTGCGCGTCACGGCCTTTCATATACGCATAGGTCCGCTTCCACTGCGCAGTCATCGCGGCATCCGCCTGTGCGTAGCTGGAGCCGGCGGTGCGGTTCATGTCCGCCTGGGTCTGGACCGGAGCGGCGGCGGCGACCAGCAGCGCGATCAGCAGCACGTCTTTTCCTTCCGCATCGGTTCTTCTCCAACCATCGGGACCAGCCCGAGCTTCGCCATCAACGCGGCGTCCTTGTCGTCGCCGGCGTTGCCCGTCGTCAGCAGCTTGTCGCCGGTGAAGATCGAGTTCGCGCCTGCCATGAAGCACAAGGCCTGCGTCGCTTCGGACATGCTCTCTCGCCCCGCCGACAGCCGCACCATGCTCAGCGGCATCGTCACGCGCGCGACCGCGACGGTGCGGACGAACTCGATGTCGTCGATCTTGGCGAGCGGCGTATCCGCGAGCATGTTGCCGAGCACCGTGCCCTTGACCGGCACCAGCGCATTGACCGGCACGCTCTCCGGGTGACGCGGCAACGTCGCCAGCGCATGGACGAACCCTACGCGATCGCCGCGCGTCTCGCCCATGCCCACGATCCCGCCGCAGCACACGTTGATCCCCGCCTCGCGGACGTTCTCTAGCGTGTCGAGACGATCCTGGAAGGTGCGGGTGGTGATGACCTCGGCATATTTCTCGGGCGAAGTATCGATGTTGTGGTTGTAATAATCGAGCCCCGCGTCGGCGAGCTGCTTCGCCTGGTGCGGCTCGAGCATGCCCAGCGTCATGCAGGTTTCCATCCCCATCTGGCGGACGCCCTGCACCATTTCGATGATCGCGGGCATGTCCTTGTCCTTGGGGTTGCGCCACGCCGCGCCCATGCAAAACCGCTGGCTTCCAGCGTCGCGCGCCTGTGCCGCCGATTGCAGAACCGCGCGGACGTCCATCAGCTTGCTCGCCTTGAGCTCGGTGTCGGCGCTTGCGGACTGGTTGCAATAACCGCAATCCTCGGGGCAGCCGCCAGTCTTGATCGACAGCAGCGTGCACAGCTGCACCTCGCCCGCCGCATGATGCGCGCGGTGCGTGGTCTGCGCGCGGAACATCAGTTCGTCGAAGGGCAAGTCGAACAGCGCGGCGATTTCCTGGCGCGTCCAGTCGTTCCGTACGCGCCCCTCCCCACTGCCGTCATGCTGAACTTGTTTCAGCATCCACTCCTCCGCTTGCCCGGACTGCCCTTGTGGCACGGTGGACCCTGAAACGAGTTCAGGGTGACGCTGGAGGGTGGGGTGACGCTCGGCATCCTGTTGCTTAGCCAAAATCTCGTTCATTCCACACCTTCCTCAACCGGCGGCATATTATGCCCCAGCAATCGCAACACTTCGCCCGCTGCCTCGACCAGATTGGTCCCGGGCCCGAAAATCCCCTGCACGCCCGCGTCGAGAAGCGTCTGGTAATCCTGCGCGGGGATCACCCCGCCCGCGATCACCTTGATGTCGCCACGCCCGGCCTCGCGCAAATGCCCGATCAGCTCGGGAATCAGCGTCTTGTGCCCCGCCGCGAGCGAGGATGCACCGACCACGTCGACATCGCTCTTGATCGCCAGCTCGGCGGCTTCAGCGGGCGTCTGGAACAACGGCCCCGGCACGACATCGAACCCGAGATCGCCGAACGCCGACGACACGAGGTTCGCGCCGCGGTCATGCCCGTCCTGCCCCATCTTGGCGACCAGCATCCGGGGGCGACGGCCGTTGCGGGTCTCCAGCGAGACGACGCCTTCCTTCAGCCCCTGCCACGCGGCGTCGAACTCATGCGCGCCGCCGTAGATGCCCGACACCGGCGTCGGCACGGTATCGTACCGCCCGAACACATCCTCCATCGCGGAGGAAATCTCGCCGAGCGTCGCCCGCTGGCGGGCACATTCGACCGCGAGCGCGAGCACGTTGTCGGTCCCCCGCGCGCCCTCGCGCAACGCATCGAGCGCCGCGGTGCACTTCGCCTCGTCGCGCCCCGCCTTGGACTTCGCGATCCGCGCGATCTGCGCCTCGCGCACTGCGACATTGTCGACGTCGAGGATGTCGATCGGATCCTGCTCGGAAAGCTTGTACTTGTTGACGCCGACGATGACGTCCTCGCCCTTGTCGACCCGCGCCGCGCGGCCGGCAGAGGCTTCCTCGATCATCGCCTTGGGCCAGCCCGCCGCGACCGCCTGCGCCATCCCGCCCTCGGCCTCGACGCGCTGGATGATCTCCCACGCCTTGTCGACGAGCTCCTCGGTCAAGCTCTCGATGTAGTATGAGCCACCAAGCGGATCGACGACCTTGGTCATCCCCGTCTCCTCCTGCAGCACGATCTGCGTGTTGCGCGCGATCCGCGCCGAGAAGTCGGTCGGCAGCGCGATCGCTTCGTCGAGCGCATTGGTATGGAGGCTCTGCGTCCCCCCCAGCATCGCCGCCATCGCCTCGACCGTGGTGCGGATCACGTTGTTATACGGGTCCTGCTCGGTCAGCGACACGCCGCTGGTCTGGCAGTGCGTGCGCAGCATCTTGGAGCGTTCGTCCTTCGCACCGAGATCGGTCATCACGCGGTGCCACAGCTTGCGCGCCGCGCGCAGCTTGGCGATCTCCATGAAGAAGTTCATGCCGATCGCGAAGAAGAAGCTCAGCCGCCCCGCAAACGCATCGAGATCGAGCCCGGACGCCATCGCCGCCTTGGCGTACTCCCGCCCGTCCGCGATCGTGAACGCCAGCTCCTGCAGCTGCGTCGCGCCCGCTTCCTGCATGTGATAGCCGGAGATCGAGATGCTGTTGAACTTCGGCATGTGTGCCGACGTGTACCCGATGATGTCCGAGATGATCCGCATCGAAGGCGCAGGCGGGTAGATGTACGTGTTGCGGACCATGAACTCTTTGAGGATGTCGTTCTGGATGGTCCCGTCGAGCAAATGCTGCGGCACCCCCTGCTCCTCGCCCGCGACGATGAAGAAGGCGAGGATCGGGATCACCGCGCCGTTCATCGTCATGCTGACCGACATCTTGTCGAGCGGGATCCCGTCGAACAGGATCTTCATGTCGTCGATCGTGTCGATCGCGACGCCTGCCTTGCCGACGTCGCCGGTGACGCGCGGATGGTCGCTGTCATAGCCGCGATGCGTCGCCAGATCGAACGCGACCGACAGGCCCTTCTGCCCGGCAGCAAGGTTGCGCCGGTAGAAGGCGTTGGACGCCTCGGCGGTCGAGAACCCCGCATATTGCCGGATCGTCCACGGCCGCCCCGCGTACATCGATGCGCGCACGCCGCGCGTGAACGGCGCGAAACCGGGGAGGCCGGGGTCGATGTCCGCCACGTCCTCTGCCGTGTAAAGCGGCTTGACGTCGATCCCTTCGGGCGTGTGCCAGGTCAGGTCCTTGCCCTTGACCTCCTTCGCCGCCGCCGCTGCCCAGGCGTCGAGCGTCGGGCGCTTGCTCGGCTCGGGAAGATCGCGCGGGGCCGGCGTGCTGCCGGCGTCCTCACCCGTATTCGTTTCAATCTCTGCCATCAGGTGCCTGTGAACCGTGGCTTTCGTTTCTGCAAGAAGGCCATGCCGCCTTCCATCGAATCGGCGGTGCCGCGGACATGGCGCTGGTTTTCGGCCTCCTGCACCATCGCCGCGGCGTAATCGGCTTCATACGCATGTCGGATCTGGCGACGAATCAACCCCATCGCGACGGTCGGCCCAGCGGCGAGCCGTTCCGCCAACGCGACCGCTTCCGCATCGAGCGAGTCGTCGGACGTGACCTTGTGGATCATCCCCCAGTCGAGCGCCTTTGCGGCGGGAACGCGCTCGCCCAGCAGCATCATCTCGGTCGCGCGCGCACGGCCGATGAGGCGCGGGAGCATCCACGACGCGCCGCCGTCGGGGACGAGCCCGATGTTGACGAACGCCTGGAGGAAGTAAGCGGTCTCGCTCGCGACACAGAAATCGGCGGCGAGCGCGAGGCTGCAGCCGATCCCGGCGGCTGGCCCGCGCACCGCGCTGACGACGGGGACGGACAGGTCGGCGATCGCGGCGATCGTCGGGTTATACGCTTCGGTCAGCGCCTTGAAGGTGCTGTTGCCGGGGTCGTCGCTGCCGAGCGCACCGCCGCCGACGTCCGCGCCCGAGCAGAAGCCTCGGCCAGCCGCAGCAATCAGCACTGCGCGGGCGCCGTCGAGTTCGGAAAGCGCGGTTCGGAGGTCGTCGAACATCTGCGGCGGGGCGGCGTTGAGCCGGTCCGGGCGGTTGAGCGTGACGATCAGCACGTCGCCGCGCCGTTCGGTCTGGATCATGGGGTCGGGCATCACTTGGTCCTTGGAAACGTGCTGTCGGTGGTAGCGTACGGCGGGAGTTGGTTCACCCCTATCGATTGGTGGAAGCAGGCGGGATTCCCGTCCCCCTTCCGGCATTCTCGCGAAAGCAAAAGTTTTCAAAACCGTCCGTCATCCTGAACTTGTTTCAGGATCCAGCCCTCCACGAGTCCGGACTTGGCCTGTTGCACGGTGGATGCTGAAACAAGTTCAGCATGACGGCAGCTTGTGGGGCAAGGGGTCACTATCAAACCTTCGATTGCCTTTATGCAGCGGTCTCGCCTTCGCTTGAGGGCAGGCCGCCCTTCCCACCCCTCACCCCGCCGCCGCCAGCGCCGCGAGCAACAGCAGCGCGACGATATTCGTGATCTTGATCATCGGGTTCACCGCCGGCCCCGCCGTATCCTTATACGGATCGCCGACCGTATCCCCCGTCACCGCCGCCTTGTGCGCCTCCGACCCCTTGCCGCCGTAATTGCCGTCCTCGATGAACTTCTTGGCATTGTCCCACGCGCCGCCGCCCGACGTCATCGAGATCGCGACGAACAGCCCCGACACGATCACCCCGAGCAACATCGCGCCCAGCGCCGCAAACCCCTCGGCCTGCCCCGCGACGAAGGTGATCACGAAATACACCAGGATCGGCGACAGCACCGGCAGCAGCGACGGCACGATCATCTCGCGGATCGCGGCGCGCGTCACGAGGTCGACCGTCCGCGCATAATCGGGCCGGCTGGTGCCGAGCATGATACCCGGATTGTCGCGGAACTGCGCGCGGACTTCCTCGACCACCGCGCCCGCCGCGCGCCCGACCGCGGTCATCCCCATCGCGCCGAACAGATACGGCAGCAACGCGCCAAGCAGCAGACCGACGATGACGTAGGGGTTGGACAATGCGAAATTGACCGTGAGCGTCGGGAAATCGCGCGCCAAATCGGACGTATAGGCATTGAACAGCACCAGCGCCGCCAGCGCCGCCGAGCCGATCGCATACCCCTTGGTCACCGCCTTGGTGGTGTTCCCGACCGCGTCCAGCGCGTCGGTGCGATGCCGCACGTCATCGGGCAGTCCCGCCATCTCGGCGATCCCGCCCGCGTTATCGGTCACCGGCCCGTACGCATCAAGCGCGACGACCATCCCCGCCTGCGCGAGCATCGCGGTCGCGGCGAACGCGATCCCGATCACCCCCGCCAATTGATACGCCGCGATCACCGCGACGACGATCACGAGCGTCGGCAGCGCGGTCGATTCGAGGCTGATCGCGAGCCCCTGGATCACATTGGTGCCGTGCCCCGTCTCGGACGCCTTGGCGATCGAGCGGACCGGGCGGAAGTTGGTGCCGGTGTAATATTCGGTGATCCACACCAGCAGGCCGGTGACGGCCAGCCCGATCATCATGCACCAGAACAATTGCATGCCGGTAAAACTCGCGGCGGCCACACCCGCGATCGCCTCGGGGCTCGCGCCATCCAGAAACGCATTGCCCCCGATCCGCGCATCCATGTCGCCGAGTGTATAGCGCGTGACGACATAGATCGCCGGGATCGATAGCCCGACGCTCAGCCAGAACCCCTTGTACAGCGCGCCCATGATCGTGCCTTTGCCGAGGCGTACCGCGTACGTCCCGAGGATCGACGTCAGGATGCACACCCCGCCGACGATCAGCGGCAGCGTCATCACGTTGAGCAGATGATCCGCATTCTTGAGCGCGAGCGCGACCGAGATCATCGTCACACCGATCGTGACGACATAGGTCTCGAACAGATCCGCCGCCATGCCGGCGCAGTCGCCGACATTGTCGCCGACGTTATCGGCAATCGTGGCGGGATTGCGCGGGTCGTCCTCGGGAATTCCCGCCTCGACCTTGCCGACCAGATCCGCGCCGACATCCGCCGCCTTGGTGAAGATGCCGCCGCCCAACCGCGCGAAGATCGAGATGAGCGACGCGCCGAACGCCAGCGCGGTCAGCGCCTTGACCACCACCGGCGCGCCCGCGTCGGCGCCGTTCGGCCCCGCGAGATACAGGAACGTCCCAGAGATCGACAGCAATCCGAGCCCCGCGACGAGCAACCCCGTCACCGCACCCGACCGGAACGCCATCGTCAGCCCGCCTTGCAGCGACGTCCGCGCGGCCTCGGCAGTGCGCACGTTCGCGCGGACCGAGATGTTCATGCCGACATATCCCGCCACGCCCGACAGCACCGCGCCCAGCGCGAAGCTCAGCGCGGAGACAGGCGTGCGCATCCCGTCGAGGAACACCCACACCAGCAGCAGGACGATGACGCCAACGATCGCGATCGTGCGATATTGCCGCCCGAGATAGGCCTTCGCCCCCTCCTGGATCGCGGCGGCGATATCCTGCATCTTGTCGTTGCCCGCGGGCGCTCGGAGAACCTGCTGGCTGGTGATCGCGCCGTAGGCGACGGCGATCAGGCCACAGATGATGGCGGCATAGACGATCGTCATGCTGTTCCTTTCCTGAAGTCCGGCAAGGATCGCGACCGCGGTCTCGTCCCCGCTCTTGGGCCTCATCCTACAGGCGGAGGATGGGTTGGCAAGCGCGCCCGCCCGGGGCTTATTGGTTGTGCTGGAACCCCAGATTGCCGGGGAGCGGAACGGCTTCGTCCGCGTGGACCAGAATCAGCCCGGTCCCCGCTGAAAACCGGCCAACACGCGTCGCGGCGCAAGGCAGCGGAACGTCGGGCGCGGCCGCGAACAGGAGCTGGTAATCGTCCCCCGCCGTCGCTGCTGTAAGCCGCGCTGCGCGATCGTCACCCGCGTAGGTGCGATACGCGTCGGACAATGGAACGTCGGCCAGGTCGACCGTGGCCGACAGCCCGCTCGCCGCTGCCATCCGCTGCGCGTCGATCAGCAGCCCGTCGGACACGTCCATCATCGCGCTGACGACACTGCCCAGCGCGCGCCCCTCGGCGAGGCGCGGCTGCGGTCGGCGATAGGCGGCGAGCAATTCGACGGGGCCTGTTTGCCCCTGCGCGATCTTCAGTCCTGCGCCCGCATCCCCGATCGTGCCGGTGACGTAGAGCGCATCGCCCGCCCGCGCGCCGGTGCGGATCGGTGCGGTCGCGCTCCTGCCGATGGCGGTGAGCGTAAGGACGCGAGGGGCGTGCGCCGGAAGCGATACGGTATCGCCGCCGAGCAGCGGGGCACTGAAGGTGGTCAGCGCGTGTCCGAAGCCTTCGAGAAACGCGGAGTCCCAATCCTCACGCCCCCCTTCTCGCTCCCTCCCTTCTCGCTTCCCCGGCGAAGGCCGGGGCCCAGTATCGATGGCCGCGGTAACGTCTGGCTGGTCGCCGCCATCACCGTCCCGCGACTGGGCCCCGGCCTTCGCCGGGGAAGCGCAAGAAGAAGAGGAAGCGGAAGTGGATGGGTCCGCCCGCAACGGGTAGTTGAGCATCACCCCCACCGGCACCGCGCCCTTGGCCGCCAGATCCGACAGGTTGGTCGCCACCAGCTTCCACGCCACGTCCCCCGCCGGATCGCTGCCAAGGTAATGCACCCCCTCCACCAGCGTATCGGTGGTGAGCACCAGATCCCCCAGCCGCGCCGCATCGTCGCGCAGGTCGAGCGCGCCGGGATGGAGCGGGAGGCGGCGCAGGCAGGCGAGAAATTCGGCTTCGGTCATGCGTTGGGGTCTAGCGGGAGTGGCAGCCCTGCAGGTACGAATTTTTCGGGGTAGTCGCGCCACGCCCCGCAACTAGGGTCTTCGCCATGACCATGACCGCACGAGACGGAATCGGAACGCTGACCGAAAAGGAGAAGCAGACCCTTCGCCTGATCGTGCGCGGACACGATGCCAAGTCCACCGCGCGCAGCCTCGGCCTGTCGGTCCACACGATCAACGAACGCCTGCGCGACGCGCGCCGCAAGATGGCGGTGTCGAGCAGCCGCGAGGCCGCGCGAATCCTGTTCGAGGCGGAGGGCGATGCGCTCGCGCCGCCGCCCCCCGAATTCCCTGTGGACGCGGGAATCGGGGAAGACGCGCCACGCGCGCCGACCGATCAGGGCGGCGCGCCCAGCAGTGGCGTCGGGCCGGCGCACCGCCGCCCCGCCGTTATCGTCGGAGTCCTGTCCATGACACTCGCGCTCGCCCTGATCGCCCTTGCCGCCGTACCGCAAACCGCCCCAACCACACCGCCGTCGCCAGCCGCCTCCAGCGAAACGCCGGATGCGGCGGTGGTCGACACCGCGCGGCAGTGGCTCGCGCTGCTCGATCAGTCGCGCTGGGCGGAAAGCTATCGCCTGACCGGTCGCGCGTTCCGCAAGCTCAACACCGTCCAGGCCTGGACGGCGGCGTCGAACAGCGCGCGAGTCCCCCTCGGCGCGGTGGTGTCGCGCGGCTTCGACAGCCAGCAATATCTGCCCGCGCCCCCCGCCGGCTATGAAGTGGTGAAGTTCCGGACCAGCTTCGCCAACAAGACCGGGGCGGTCGAGACGGTGACGCTCGTCCAGGAAAGCGGTGCGTGGCGCGTCGTGGGGGTGACGGTGGGATAAGCCGTCCCGGTCGAGCCTTCGGCCTCAGTCCTCGCGCTTCGCGCCGTCGAGCAGTCGCGCCTGCCGTTCGGCATCGGCGGTTGCGGCAGCGCGTTCGGCCTTCGTCCGCCCGAACGCCGCGCGATTGACGGCAGCTCCCTCGGCGGCGGCGTCACGCGCGCGGGCCTTGCGGGCGCGGCGGAGGTTGATGACCTCCGCCATGCTCAACCGCGCACGTCCTTGGCGATCGCGTCGAGCAGCCCGTTGACGAAGCCAGCTTCCCGCTTGTCGAAAAAGGCGTGCGCGACGTCGACATATTCGGTGATGACCGCAGCTGTCGGCACGTCGGCGCGCGCCATCAGCTCATAGGTGCCTGCGCGCAGGATCGCGCGCATCGCCTTGTCGAGCCGCGTCAGGTTCCACCCCTTCGCGAGCTTGCCCGCGATCGCGGTGTCGATCTCGGACAGGCGCGCGGTGGTGCCCTTCACGACGTCGTCGAAGAAATCGACTTCGGGCTCGGCATATTCGGCATCCTCGATCGTCGCACCGAGGCGGTGGTTGTGGAATTCGTGGAGCAGCACCGGGATCGCGGTGGCTTCCATGTCGTGCTGGTACAGCGCCTGGACGGCGGCGAGACGCGCGGCGGCGCGCGCCTTGGAGCGCGGGGCGGTGCGGGGAGTGGAATGGGAAGACATTGCGCGGCCCTTAAGGGAAAAAGCCGCTGACGGGAACCGTGGGTTTTGCTTGCCCTTCTTAAGCCCCTCACCTTCAGGGGAGGGGTTGGGGTGGGGAAGTCCAGCAGAACCTCGCTCTCTGCGAGGCACTTCCCCACCCCCTACCCCTCCCCTGAAGGGGAGGGGCTTCACCTCCCCTAGAGGGAGCGGCTTGAGATCACCCCAACCGCAACGCCACCGACCGCGCATGCGCCGGCAACCCCTCGGCCTCCGCCAGGGCCACCGCCGCCGGCCCGATCGCCGCCAACCCCTGCGCACCAAGCTCCAGGAAGCTCGTCCGCTTCATGAAATCGAGCACCGACAACCCGCTCGAAAACCGTGCCCGCCGTCCGGTCGGCAACACATGGTTCGGCCCAGCGACATAATCGCCGATCGCCTCAGGCGTATGCCGCCCGAGGAACACCGACCCGGCATGCCGCACCCGGTCGAACAACGCCTGCGGATCGTCGCACGCCAGTTCGAGATGCTCGGGCGCGAGACGGTCGACCAGTGGCAGCGACTCCTCGAGGCTTGCGGTCACGATGATCGCGCCATTCGCGTCCCACGCCGCGCGCGCGACCTTGGCGGTCGAAAGCGTGCCGATCTGCAGATCCACCTCCTCCGCCACCGCCCGCGCGAAGGCGGCATCGTCGGTGAACAGGATCGACTGGCTGGTCGGGTCATGCTCGCTTTGCGACAACAGGTCGGCGGCGATCCAGTCCGCGCGGTTCTTGCCGTCCGCGACGACGACGATCTCGGATGGCCCCGCGACCATGTCGATCCCGACCACGCCGTACAATTGCCGCTTGGCCTCGGCGACCCACGCGTTGCCCGGCCCCGTCACGACGTCGACCGCACCGATCCGCCCGGTGCCATAAGCCAGCGCCGCCACCGCCTGCGCGCCACCGATCCGCCACATCTCGTCGACGCCCGCGACATGCGCGGCGGCGAGCACCAGCGGGTTGACCTCGCCCTTGGGGGTCGGCGTGACCATCACCAGCCGGTCGACGCCCGCGACCTTGGCGGGGATCGCGTTCATCAGCACCGAGGACGGATAGGCCGCGCGCCCGCCGGGGACATACAGCCCCGCCGCCGCCACCGCATTCCACCGCGCGCCGAGCCGCACGCCCGCATCGTCGGTCATGTCGCTGTCGGCAGGCTTCTGCTTCTCGTGATAGGCCCGGATCCGCGCCGCCGCGAGATCGAGCGCATCGCGCAACTCGGGCGTCAGCGCCTCATAGGCGGCTTTCCATTCGGCCCGTTCGATCCGCCAGCCGGTCTCGTTGAGATCGTGCTGGTCGAACTTGCGCGTAAAAGCGTGGAGCGCGGCATCGCCTTCGTCACGGACGCTGGAGATGATCGTGCGGACATCGCGCGCGACATCGGCGTCGGCTTCGCGGCGCGCGTTGACGAGGGTTTCGAAGGCGCGGTCGAAGCCGGGCTCGGAAGTGGAGAGACGGATCATATCTGACTCCCCTCCCCTTCAGGAGTGTCAGGTGAATAGCCCCCCGGGCTATTCAGGTCAGGCCGGGGGCCTGACCGACCTGACACTGGGTTGGGGGTGGGGCGGTGCAGCAGTGCCAACATCTCTGCGAGACACGGCCCCACCCCAACCCCTCCCCTGAAGGGGAGGGGCTTAAGAATTGAAACTACACTCACGCCACCATCTCCTGCGCAACCGCCCGCCGAAACGCCTCGACCAGCGGCACGATTTCGCCCCGCGTCTTGAACGCCGCCCTATTGACGATCAGCCGGCTGGTCACCTCGCAGATCACTTCGACCTCGACCAACCCGTTCTCCTTGAGCGTCCGCCCCGACGACACCAGATCGACGATCCGCGGTGCCAGCCCCAGCAACGGTGCCAATTCCATCGCCCCGTTCAGCTTGACGCACTCCGCCGACACGCCACGCGCGGCAAAATGCGCTTCGGTGACGTGCGGATATTTGGTCGCGATTCGGACGTGGCTCCACCCGCGCGGGTCGTCATGCGCCGCCAGATCGGCGGGTTCGGCGACCGACAGGCGGCAATGCCCGATCCCGAGATCGACCGGCGCATACAGCTCCGAATAGTCGAACTCCGCCAGCACGTCCGACCCGACGATCCCCAATTGCGCCGCGCCATGCGCGACGAAGGTCGCGACGTCGAACGCGCGGACGCGGATCAGGTCGATCCTGGGATTGTTCGTGGTGAAGCGCAACGCGCGCGAATCCGGGTCGCTGAACGCGGCTTCGGGAACGATTCCAGCGCGTTCCAGCAAGGGAACCGCTTCGGACAGGATTCGCCCCTTGGGGACGGCGATGATGATCGGATCGGCCATATGGGTCGGGGCTTTACTTGGGCGGGGGGGTGGGCGCAACAACGCCCGAGAGAGCACCAAACGCCGCGCAAAAAGGATTGGTTCAATGGCCGACGAACAGACCAACCGCGGCGCCTTCCTGATCCAGCAGCACTATTGCGAGCGCAACGCCGCGCCGATCTATGCGCGGATGTGCGCGGCGGTGGCGGCGGGCGTGACGCGGGACAGCGTGCTTGGCGCGCGCGTGCTCGACTGGCCGGGCGAACCGACGCGCGACGCGCTGCCGTTGCGGCTGTTCGGCGGGCTGCATGCGCTGGTGCAGGCGGGGCAGGATGCCGGGCTGGCGGAGGTGTATGCGGGGCGCATGACAGACCCGGCGGAGATCGGCGCGACGCTCGAACGCGTGTTTGCCGACCATGCTGCGGCGTTGCTGCCATGGCTCGACGGACCGCCGCAGACCAACGAGCCGGGGCGATCCGGCGCGCTGATCCTCGGGCTGATCGCGCTCGCGCAGCGCCACGGGCCGCGGATCGAACTGCTCGAGATCGGGTCGAGCGCAGGGCTCAACCTGCTGATCGACCGCTATCGCTTCGATCTCGGCGGGACCTGCTATGGCCCGGCGGACTCGCCCGTGACGATCCGCCCCGAGTGGAAAGGCCCCCCTGCCCCGTCCGCGTCGCTCGATATCGTTTCGGTGCGCGGCTGCGACATCAACCCGATCGACGCGACCGATCCGGCGGTCGCCGCGCGGCTCTCGGCCTATGTCTGGCCCGACACGCCCGAACGGCTCGCGCGCGTGCGGACCGCGATCGCGATGCTCGGCGCGCGCTGCGTCGATCTGGTCCAGGCGGATGCCGCCGACTGGGTCGAGGCACGGCTCGCCGAACCGCAGGCGGCGGGGGTGACGCGGGTGCTGATGCATTCGGTCGTATGGCAATATCTGCCCGAGCCGGTCGCGGCGCGAATCCGGACGGCGATGCAGGCGGCGGGCGCCCGCGCGACGACGGAACGCCCGCTCGGCTGGGTGGCGATGGAGCCGGACCGTTCGGTCGGGCACCAGAATATCCGCGCGCGAAGCTGGCCGGGGGACGGTGCGTGGGAGACGGTCGCAACCGCGCATGCGCATGGCACCTGGGTGGATACCGCCGGGGGGAGCGGGGACGCGCCGCTGGTGGCGCTGCCGGAGGCTGCGAAGGTGGCGGTTTGAATTTCTGCTCCCCTTCCCCCTTCCTGTATACTTCTTCCCCCTTCTTCTTCCCCGGCGAAGGCCGGGGCCCAGCAGCGGAACGATATTTGGGGATCGCTGCGCGCGGTAACGAAAACCTTCGCTACTGGGCCCCGGCCTTCGCCGGGGAAGCGGCTTTGTTTGGAAGCGTTCGGAAAAACCGCCCGTCTTACGAATCCCCCAGCCACCCCCGGATCGCCGCGACCACCGCAGGCGCATTCTCCCACGGCACGAAATGCCCCGCATCGACGTGCCGCACCGTCAGGTCCGGCACCAGCGCGTCCAACCCCTCGAGCTGGCTCGGCAACAACGCGGCGTCCTTCATCCCCCAGATCACCAGCGTCGGCTGTCGCACCGGCGGGAATGGCGCGTCGAGGAACGCCGGACGCTCGGGCGTCTCGTCCATCGCGGGGACGATGATCGCGCTCGCACGATACCAGTTGAGCATCGCGGTCAGCGCACCGGGCTGGCTCCACTGGTCCAGATAGATCGGTTTCTCGTCCGCGATCCTGTCGAAATCGGTGTGCTTCAGGAAGCTGCCGTCGAAGAACGCCGACAGGCCGATGCTGTCGATATGCTTTTCGAGATCGGGATTTCGGAAGGCGCGGATGTACTGGCTCGCCTCGCGCTGCGCCATGTCGTCGAACTGCGTCTTCTGGAAGACGAAGGGGTGCGGTGCGTTGATGATGACGAGGCGCGTGATCCGGCCGGGATTCTGCAACGCCGCCATCCACGCGATCGCGCCGCCCCAGTCGTGCCCGACCAGCGTGAACTGGGCGATCCCGAAATGGTCGGCAAGCGCGAGCAGGTCGGCGACGATCTTGTCGGGGGTATAATCGCTGATTTCCGAGGGCTTGGACGAGCGCGCGAACCCGCGCTGGTCGGGTGCGATCACGAAATGGTCGCGCGCCAGGTCCGGCATCACCTCGCGCCAAGTGCGGTGCGATTCGGGAAATCCGTGGAGCAGGATGATCGGCGGGTTGGCCGGGTCGCCCGCGGTGGCGACGTCGAGCGTCACCCCGGTGGGCAGGTCGATCCGATGCAGGTCCTCAGCCATGTCTCTCTCCCTCTTGTTTTCTTTTAAAGCCCCTCCCCTTCAGGGGAGGGGTTGGGGGTGGGGCTGTCCAGCAGAACTAAGCTCTCTGCGAGGCACTGCCCCACCCCAACCCCTCCCCTGAAGGGGAGGGGCTATATTGAATTACGGATAGCTCACCGTCTTCGGCACCGCCGGGATCGGGATCCACTCCTTCTCGTCCCCCGGCACCCGCGCGAATTCGCCCGCGGTCCAGGCGCGCTTGGCTTCGTCGATCCGGTCGCGGCGCGACGAGACGAAATTCCACCAGACGTGCCGCGGGGTCGTGAACGCCTCGCCGCCGCACAGCGTCACGCGCCCGCCATCGGCCGAACGCAGCGTCGCCGCGATGCCGGGGCGCAGCACGTAAAGCATCATCGGCTCGAGCTTCATCCCGTCGAGGGTCGCCTCCCCCATCGCGACGTAGAGCGCGCGTTCGTCGGCGGCCGCATCGATCGGGACCGATCCGCCCGGCGCGAGCAGGATGTCCGCATAGATCGTGCTGGCATAGGTCGTGGTCGGGGCGGTCACGCCCCACAGGCTCCCCATCACCACCCGCGCCTGTGCCCCCGGCGTCTCCACGGTCGGCAACCGATCGCGCGCGACATGCTCGAACGCCGGGTCCATCTCCTCGTCCTTTTCGGGAAGCGCGATCCATGTCTGGATCCCGGAAAGCTCCGGCCCATGCGCGCGCTCGGCCGTGGGCGAACGCTCGCTGTGGACGATCCCGTGCCCGGCGGTCATCAGATTGACCGCGCCGGGCTCGATCGTCGCGAGGCTGCCGATCGAATCGCGATGGTCGATCGCGCCCGCGAACAGGTACGTCACTGTAGCGAGGTTGATATGCGGATGCGGGCGGACGTCGATTCCCTCGCCCACGCTCAGCACCGCGGGGCCCATCTGGTCGAAGAAGATGAACGGCCCAACCATCGTGCGTGGCCGCGACGGCAGCGTGCGATGCACCTTGAAGCCACCGAGGTCGTGCGTCACCGGGGTGATCGTCTGGAGGATCAGATCGTCATTGGTCACAGGTCAGGCTCCAGAGCCGCGAGAATCTCGCTGAGATCACTCGGAAAATAGGGTTCGTCGAGCGCGACCAACTCGGCGGGCGTGAACCAGCGCCAGCGCGTCATCACGCGCTGTTCGAGCGCGGTGTGGCCGGCCGTGTCGATCGCATCCGCGTCGGTCCGCACATGGAAATAGCGTTCGTCCGCGCTCACCGGTACGCCCTCGATCGTGATGAACTCGACGTCGCGTTGCAGCACTTCGGGCCCGGGATCGGCGTTTATTCCGGTTTCCTCGATCAGCTCGCGCCGCGCCGCGGTCGCATAATCCTCGCCTGGGTCGAGCGCGCCGCCGGGGGTGCACCAGAAGGGCGGGCGGTCGTCGGGGTCGAAGCGGAACAGCAGCACGCGGTCGGCCGCGTCGCGCAACAGGATACGCGCCGCCGGGCGCAGCGCGCGCGCAATGCCCTCGCCGCTCATTCGCCGTCCAGCTCGGGATAATGGCGGAAGATGCCCTCGGTCGAGAACGGCAGGCGGCGCTCGCTTTTGAGATAAGCGCGGATCCCCGGCAATTCGGCGACCTGATCGTGGATCGCAGTCACGCGCGGATAATCGCCCTCGATCGTCGCCATCCGCTTGGGGAACATGTAGCGCAGCCCCTCGACCAGCTGGAACAGCGACGTGTCGGCATAGGTCCAGCGATGGTCGACCAGCCAGTCCCCCTTGTGCGACGCAGCGGCCTGTTCGAAGTGCCGGAAGAATTTCGGGATCCGCTCGTCGCGGAAAGCATCGGCTGCGCCCAGGGCGGCGGTCTTCTGGTCTTCGTAATAGGCCATCATGTCGACCGGATGGTGGACGTTGTGGATCTCGGCGACCATGTCGGACATCGTCAGCTGCAACTGGTTGAGCCACAGCCGGTCCGCCATGTTCGACGGCGCGAGATGATGCCGCTCCCCCAGGTACAGCAGGATGTTGGCGACCTGGCCGATCACCATCCCGTCAAGCTCGAGATACGGCGGCGCGAACGACCCGCGCTTCGCGGCATTCTTTTCGAGATTGGCGACGAGCGCGTCGACTCCCTGTTCGCGCGCGCAATCGACATAGTCGATCCCGGCGGCTTCCATCGGCAACCGGATGAATTCTCCGCCTCCCTGGATACTTGGCCAATACCACAGCCCGTACCGCACGGTCATTCTCCCGGTGCCGTTGCGCGGATCGCAAGGGCGTGGATGCGATCCCGCAGCAGATCCGCCAGCGCCTGGTTGACCAGCCGCTGCCGCTGCACCCGGGAGAGGCCGGTGAAAGCGGGCGCTTCGATCGTCACCGAGAAATGCGATTCGCCCGTACCGTCGTCCCCCATGTGCCCGGCATGCTGCGCACTATCGTTGCTGATGTCGAGACGCGTGGGGGAAAGGGCGGTATTCAAACGATTTTCGATCTCGACGACGAGAGGAATGCGTTCGGCGGCACTGCTGGAAGGTTCGTTCATCGCGCCTATATAGGGCGCTTTTGCATCCTCAGGGAGCCTGCGTGGCGCGCGAATCCGAAAAGAAAGACCGACCCAATGCCCGCTTCCACGGCCGCGTGGAGGGGACCGGACGCCTGTGCTCGCACCCCGGTTGCACCGAACCGGGCGAATTTCGTGCGCCACCCGAGGAGGGGCCGGCCAACGGGTTCGAAGGGCCGCGGCCATATCGCTGGTTCTGCCTGGAGCATGTCCGCGCGTTCAACGCGCGCTACAACTTTTTCTCCGGCATGAGCCCGGACGAGATCCAGCAACAGCAACGCCCCTTTTCCGGATGGGAACGCGAGACCCGCGCGTTCGCGCATTCGGGCGCGGACGTGCCGCCGAAATGGTCCGACTTCCATGATCCGCTCGACGCGATCGGCGCGCGGTTCCGCCGCGCGTCGGAGGCGCAGCGCAAGGACGGACGTCCGTTGTCGGAGGCGGACCGGCGCTCGCTCAAGGTGCTGGGGCTCGCGACCGACGTCGACCGGCGCGCGCTTCGCGAACGCTATGCCGAGTTGGTGCGGCGCTATCACCCGGATCGGAATGGCGGGGATCGGAGCTTCGAGTCGAAGCTGCAGGAGGTGATCGGAGCCTACACGCAACTGAAGGGCGCACCCGCCTTCGCTTGACCCCAGGCCACCCAGTGCAGGCGTGCGCCGCCATGCCCCCGGCCTTGTGCCTTCCCCACCGCGCCTGCGCGGATCGGGATCCGGGGTCGGCAATTCGTAGCAGATGACGCTGCCATGCGGATTGCCGATCGCCTCTCCCCGAGTCGAACGTTTCCCACGCGCTTCCCGAACCTCCGGAAGGCGGCGCTTCGCCCCACCTGGGCGCAAGCAGCCGGACATCATCCCTCCGCCCGGCACGATTAGGAACTTTACCGCCCCCGCCTGAATGGGCATTGGAGAGATCGAAGCGCCGCACGCGGGACTTTGCCGCGGGCGATGCGTTTGGCGATGCGCGACCTCCCTGATCCTGCAGGGCGGCTTTTGGATTGAGCTCATGACCGATATCCCCAACACCCAGCCCGACAGCCGCGAGACGACGATCCTCGACGCGCCCGATCGCATGGTGAAAGTCCGCGACCTGTTCGGGATCGATTCGGACATGGAAGTTCCCGCGTTCAGCGAGGCGGACGAGCGCGTTCCTGATCTCGACCCGGCCTATGTGTTCGACGCGCCGACCACGCTCGCGATCTGCGCGGGCTTCGCGCACAACCGCCGCGTGATGGTCCAGGGCTATCACGGCACCGGCAAGTCGACTCACATCGAACAGGTCGCGGCGCGCCTCAAATGGCCGTGCATCCGCATCAACCTCGACGCGCACATCAGCCGCATCGACCTGGTCGGGCGCGACGCGATCGTGCTGCGCGACGGCCAGCAGGTCACCGAATTCCGCGAAGGCCTGCTCCCCTGGGCGCTGCAGACCCCGACCGCGCTCGTGTTCGACGAATATGATGCGGGCCGCCCCGACGTGATGTTCGTGATCCAGCGCGTGCTCGAGACCGAGGGCAAGCTGACCCTGCTCGACCAGAACCGCGTGATCCGCCCGAACCCGTATTTCCGCCTGTTCGCGACCGCGAACACGGTCGGCCTCGGCGACACGTCGGGTCTCTATCATGGCACGCAGCAGATCAACCAGGGTCAGATGGACCGCTGGAACATCGTCGTCACGCTCAACTATCTGCCCGCCGCGGTCGAGGCGCGGATCGTGCTCGCCAAATCGGGCGAATATGACAAGCCCACCGGCAAGGCCGAGGTCGAGAACATGGTCCGCGTCGCGGATCTGACGCGTCGTGGCTTTATGAACGGCGACATCTCGACCGTGATGAGCCCGCGCACCGTCATCACCTGGGCGCAGAACACGCTGATCTTCGGCGACGTCGGCTTCGCGTTCCGGCTCTCCTTCCTCAACAAGTGCGACGAGACCGAACGGTCGCTGGTCGCGGAATATTATCAGCGCGTGTTCGGCAAGGATCTGCCCGAGAGCGTCGTCGGCGCGGGCGTGAAATAAGCGATGCTGCTCGTCGCCCTGCTCCTTCAGGCCGCAACGCCGACACCCGCACCGGTTCCGGCCCCGTGGGGGGTGACGACTAGGGTCAACGGCGCGAGCACGGCGACGTCGGCGTCGGTTTGGTCGCAGGACGGCGCGGCACGGCTGGTGGTGCGGTGCGATGCTGCGAGCGAGAAGATCGTCTCGATCCAGTTCATTCCGCGCGGTGGCTTCCCCGCCGCGCTCCCGCGGCCCGTATCGATGAACATCGACGATAACGGCTGGCTCGGGTCCAACTGGCAGTTCCCCGGAAGTGGCGCGTTCACCAGCCAGGATGCGATCGTCACCACGCTCGCCGCGCAGCTTGCGCATGGCAAGGCGATCAAGGTCCGCGTGATCAATCCCGACAACACCCCGATCGACGCGACTTTTACGGGACCGGCGACCGATGCGCCGGTCAAGCGCGTGCTGGCTGCCTGCGGCTACGAACTCGGGGTCGTCCCGGCACGTTCGGCGGTTCCCGTGGCAGCGCCCGCCGCCAAGCCGACGCCCGCAGACGAGGAATAGACGATGCAGTTCGGCCGCCTCAACCATGTTGGCATCGCGACTCCGTCGATCGAGAAGTCGATTGCGGTCTACCGCGACCTGATGGGCGCGACGCAGATCGGCGAGCCGTTCGACCTTCCGGCGCAGGGGGTGAAGGTCTGCTTCATCAATACCCCCAACACGCAGATCGAATTAATCGAGCCGTATGACGACGGCTCGCCGATCGCGGGGTTCCTCCGCAAGAATCCGGCGGGTGGGCAGCATCACGTCTGTTTCGAGGTGCCCGATATCCATGCCGCGGTCGCCGACCTGAAGGCGAAGGGTGCGACCCTTCTCGGCGAACCGCGAATCGGCGCACACGGAACGCCGATCGTGTTCGTGCATCCACGCGACATGGGCGGGGTGCTGGTGGAGCTGATGGAAACGCCGGTCGACGCCCACGACTGACGGCTTGCCTAGCAACCGTCGTTCCCGCGGATACGGGAGTTCTTGAAACCGTCCGTCATCCTGAACTCGTTTCAGGATCCAGTCCTCCGCGAGTCCGGACCATGTCTGTTGCCCAGTGGATGCTGAAACAAGTTCAGCATGACGGTCGCTTTGGGGGGGGCGGGGTGACGCTCAAACCTTCGATTGCCTTTATGCGGGGGCTCGCCTCCGAGGGGATGACGGACGGCAAGCATCTTCCCCGCCCCCCCATTCCGCCCGCGCTTTCCTTTTGGCGCACCTTCGGCTAAGGGCCGCGTTCCATATTTCCGCAACATCGCTAGAGGTTTGTTTGGCCAAGGAAGAACTGCTCGAAATGCGTGGACAGGTGGTGGAGCTTCTCCCCAACGCCATGTTCCGCGTAAAGCTCGAAAACGACCACGAAATTCTCGGCCATACCGCCGGCAAGATGCGCAAGAACCGCATCCGCGTCCTCGTCGGAGACGAGGTGCTGGTGGAATTGACGCCGTATGATCTCACCAAGGGTCGGATCACCTATCGCTTCAAGTGACGGCGCCGCTTCCGCAGGCGGGATCGCCCGGGAAGACACCGCCATGACGCTCGTCCTCGCCTCCGCCTCGCCGCGCCGCCGCGACCTGCTCGCGCGGCTCGGGGTGACGCCTGGCCGCATCGCCGCGCCCGACATCGATGAAAGCCCGCTCAAGGCCGAACCGCCCCGCGTCTACGTGACGCGGATCGCGGAGGCCAAGGCGCGCGCGGTGGAGCGTGGCGCGGGCGAGGTGATCCTCGCGGGCGACACGACGATCGCGCTCGGCCGCCGGATCCTCGGCAAGGCCGAAGACGAGGCCACGGTCCGCACGATGCTGGCCGCACTGTCGGGCCGCCGCCACCACTGTCTTACCGCGGTCAGCGTGGTGGACGCCGCGGGTAAGCTCCGCACGCGGTTGTCGGACACGATCGTCGCGTTCAAGCCGCTCTCCCCCGCCGAGATCGATGCCTATGTCGCCTTTGGCGAAGGGCTGGGCAAGGCAGGCGGCTATGCCATCCAGGGGCGGGCCGAGGCGTTCGTGCGGTTCCTGTCGGGGTCGCATTCGGGGGTGATCGGGCTGCCATTGTTCGAAACCCGCGCGTTGCTGATCGCAGCCGGCGTGCCGCTTGGCTGAGTGGCTCCACGAGGCCGGGATCGGCGAAACCCGCGCCGCGCTGGTCGTCGACGGTGCGATCGTCGAAGCGCGGATCGAACTGGATCGCCCCAGCCCCCGCCTCGGCGCGGTGTTCCCCGCCAGACTGGTCGAGATCACCGTCAAGGGGCGCGAGGGCCGCGTCCGCTTCGACGGCGGCGAGGCTGTGCTTGCGCCCCTGCCCCCCGGCATCACGCAAGGCGCGACGCTGACGGTCGAACTCGTCCGCGAGGTGATCCCGGAAGCGGGTCGCACCAAACTCCCGCGCGTCGCCCCCGCCGATGGCCCGACGGGCGACGGGCCGGACCTGTTCGCGCGAATCACCGCAAGCGGCATCCCGGTCCGCACGCTTCATGCGCACGAACCCGACCTGCTCGAAGCCGCAGGCTGGTCCGAAGTGCTCGAGGAAGCGATGACCGGCGACATCGTCTTCCATGGCGCGGTCGGCGGCGCGCTCAGGATGAGCCCGACGCCGGCGATGACGTTGTTCGACGTCGATGGGTATCCCCCGCTCGAACCGCTTGCGCTGGCGGCGGCCAAGGCGGTCGCTGCGGCGATCGTGCGGATGGACATCGGCGGGTCGATCGGAGTCGATTTCCCGACGCTCACCGGCAAGGCCGCGCGCGCCGCAGTGGATGCCGCGATCGACGCAGGGTTGCCGCAACCGTTCGACCGGACCGCGATGAACGGCTTCGGCTTCGTCCAGATCATCCGTCGCCGTCCGCGCGCCTCGCTCCCCGAGCTGCTCCGCGCCGATCCCGCCGCGACTGCCGCGCGGGCGCTGCTGCGGCGAATCGAACGCACCCCGCCGCCCGCCCCGGCGAATCACCGAATCGGTCCGCGTGTGCTCGCCGTGCTCAACGCGAACCCCGACTGGACCGCCGCACTGGCGAAGCGTACCGGCGTCACCCCGATCTTCGAAAGCCTCTGATGCCCCGTAACAAACCCTGTCCCCTGTGCGGAAAACCGCTGTCCCAGGCGCATGCTCCCTTCTGCAGCCAGGGCTGCCGGGACCGCGACCTGCTGCAATGGCTGGGCGAAGGCTATGCGATTCCGGTGACGATGCCGCCAGGAGATGAAGAAGACGGGCTAGACAGCACGAAATCACCCGACTAAGAGGCCGCTTCCCAGACGGCTCCAGCGGGGTCGGCCGGTGTGCCCGAGTAGCTCAGTTGGTAGAGCATGCGACTGAAAATCGCAGTGTCGGTGGTTCGAATCCGCCCTCGGGCACCATTTTTCCAAAATGGTGATGTTGCTACCTAGCCGTTGCCGAATGAGGCGATCCGCCCGCCTGTTACAAACTAATAGGCTCTAGCGTCGGCCCTCCCGCGCTCCCTCGACGTTTCGAAGATTTCAAACCACCCTGGCCCCCGGCCGGTGCCTCCATATTTTCTATCGGCCATTGGAAGCAAAAGACGACAGGCGGATACGAGGGCTATTCGATGACGACCACCCCTTCCCCGACCGGAGCCGTTGCGCGCGCGCTTCTCGGAGGTCTGAGCATGGCAGTGATCGATTACGACGATCGTGCCGACGCGGCGCCCTCTCCCACCTTCAACCGGGCTTGTGCCCCGACCGCGGTTTCGATGTCGACCGGATCAATTCGACAAACCCGCACATTCCCGGAGCCGTTCCCACGCCCTTCCGGCGCGCCGGCCCTTCCGGCAATCTGCGAACGCGAGCGATGCGGGTTATTCCAAACCTACAACCAGTCGGTCGAAATCTCGCCGCTATGCCCCTCCGGCGCCAGCACGGCGCGCAGGGCTTCCAGCAGGGGCGGCAGGGCCTGCGTGAAGGCGTAGGGCGGGTTGACGATATAAAGGCCTGCACCGTTATAGATGCCGGGCTGATCGTCATCGTACAACCAATGCTCCACCCACAGCATTTTCGGGATGCCGAGCTTGCGCAACTGCGCCTTCCACTCCCAATGCGTGGCGCGGTCTTTCAGCGGATACCAGATCACCGTGACGCCATGCGCCCATTTGCGGTGCGCCGCGGCGAGCGTGGCCGTGATTCGTTCACGGTCATCGAGCTGCTCGTACGGCGGGTCGACCACCACCACGCCGCGCGCGGTTCGGGTCGGCAGCATCGCGAGCCAAAGCTCGTAGGCGTCGCGCTCATGCACCGCGGCGGATGTGTCGCGCATCACGCCGCGCAGGGTATAGGCATCATCGGGATGTTTTTCGTTCAGGATCAGGAAGTCCTGCGGGCGCAGCAGCTGCGCCAGGATCCGCGGCGACCCGGGGTAGAAGCGGGGCTCGGCAGCGACATTCACCGCCTGTACGGCGGCGCGGTAATCGTCCAGCAGGGGATTGGAGTCGGCAAAGACCCGCAGCACGCCCTGCGTGGATTCGCCGGTGCGTCGGGCGTCCCCGCCGTCAAGGTCGTACACTCCACAGCCGGCGTGAGTGTCGATCAGCGTCAGCGCCCCCGGCTTCTGCTGCAATGCCCGCACGAGGGCGATCAGCAGGCTGTGCTTCACGACATCGGCGCTGTTGCCGGCATGGAAGGAATGACGATAATTCATTGCGATTCAAAACCCTGACGATCTGCCTGAATACGTGCTGCTGGGCGCGAGTGCCGAGCGCGAGGCGATTGGAGTGACCAATCCGTTGCTCGTATAAAATCGGACGAAAACCTTCAACGCTCTTGCGCGCGAAGCGTCACGCTCGCGGCCGCGATCGCGACCATAAAGGGGAAAAGCGACGTCCCGGGCGCATGGTAATGGTCGATCATCGCGAATCCGAATCGACGGATGCCGGCGGTTTTGACGTGACAGTGACCCGGATCCGGACGCTTACGCCCCCGCTTGCACCTCGAGGCTTCCTCCGATCGTTGATGTCAGTTGCCGGGCAATACGGCTTCGCAGCTTGTGCCACCAACGGCGGACGTTGGCGGCGCGCTGATCAGCCGATCCCGTCGGCAGAAGGCGATGGCCACCGTGAGATTGGAGGTAGATGCAGATCAGACCCTTAGGTCTTCGGCCCAATCGATGCCTTTTACGAAAGGTTGCGTATTGGGACGCCATCCGGGAATCCTTGCCCACCTTATCCCTAATCTGACTGAACGCGATTCCCTCGCACCCGCTTGGGACGCGCGATGATTGCCGCAGGCCCGACCGACCTGGCGACGTCAACCAGCGGAACGCGGCGTTGGGTGCCGTTGCGGAAGCCCTCGTAGTTCGGCTGCCCGCCATGCCTCCCAACGGCGATGCAGATGCCGCTTCGGCTCCGGGATCGCCTGATCCAGCGCGGCGGCGGTCATCATCCGGTCGGTCCGGAAATGCCGAAACTCTTGCCGCCATTCGCACCATGCGATCAGGATACGATGCGTTTCCGAATAGCCCAGGAGGATCGGCCAGACCGTCCGCTCGGTCCGTTCGCCGTCATCGGCCCGGTAAAGCAGGCGGAGCTTGGACCGTGCGCGGATCGCATCCCGCAAGGTTGCCGCATCTACGGCGTCCTCGATCGGATCGATACGGGGTGGAACGCCCGTGGTCGGTGCCGCGATGAAGGGTCGGAGGTGTTCGGGAACAGCGGTCGCGACCTTGGCCAGAACATCGCTTGCGGCAGGCGAAAGCAGCGGATCGCCGCGTGCGGCGACCCATTGTGCACCGAGAACAATGGCTTCCAGCTCGACCTGGGTCAGCATCAACGGCGGCATGTCATATTCGGCCGCCAGCAGATAGCCGAAGCCCGCCGTGCCGGTGATCGGCACCCGTTGCGCCAGGAGATCGGCGATATCGCGGTACACGGTGCGCGTCGAAACCTCCAGTTCGGCGGCCACGGCGGCCGCGGTTATGGGCCGCGTCGATCGACGCAGAAGCTGGATGATCTGAAAAAGGCGTTCGGCGCGACGCAATTGCTGCTGACTCCTGCTGACACAACGGTGGCAGCAGCGCTGCGGTAAGAGGCAGGCGTACACAAGAGACCATTCGGGAATGCCGCCATGAAGTTCGCCTCTATCCGCCTGATCGCCGCCGATATCGAAGCGATGGTCGCCTTCTACGAACGAGTGACCGGTCAGACCGCCGACTGGCTCGCGCCGCAGTTCGCCGAGATCGTCACGCCCGCCGCGACGCTCGGCATCGGCAGCGTGGAGACGGTGGCGACCTTTGCCGAAGGGAGCGCCGAACCGGGCGCCAACCGCACCGCCATTCTGGAATTCATGGTCGCGGATGTCGATGCCGTCTTCGATCGCCTGAACGGCAAGGCCGTGCTGGTGCATGCGCCCAAACTCCTGCCGTGGGGAAACCGCACTTTTCAGGTCCGTGATCCGGAAGGGTCGGCTGTCAGCATCTTCACGCCGTTCACCGACGCGGCAAAAGCGCGTTTCGGATCACGATAGACGTCCTCGTGTCGTGGTCATCACGGATCGAGACGATCCACATTCTCTGAATGTAAACTCACGCCGGTGCAGGCAGCGCCGCGAGGGCAAGCAATCTCGAGACCTGCCACCGCTCCGAAATCGGCGCGGAGACAGCGTCGTACCGAAAGCACGCGGTGTCGATACAATCTCTCGTGACCTCGACATGCCACGCATCGACAACCAGGCCGTCGGCCGACCACAGCATGTTGATGGCGACGCTGTGTGTGGCCCGCGCTGGGCGAACACCGCCTTTGTAACCCCCCGAGAGTGGTAAGGTGGCGAGTGGCCGGCAGCGGGTAGCAAAGACCTGCGGGTCATTATGCACGTCCCTTTGCCGTTACCCAAAGGCCGACGATTCTCCTTCGTGAACGTACCCGCGGGGGGCGATGCGCACGCCATTCTGCCGAATGCTGCCGGGTCGGCAGACGGCGTCAGCTATAAGCAATTCGCGGTACCCATCGCAATTCAATCATTTGACGATGGGGCTGTGCCAATGACATCACCGGCTCGGCTTCGCAAATCCGACGGAGATGTCGCACCGATAATACGGTTTCCTCCGGCCAACGCCGGACGGCTCTCACGATCAACGCGGAGGCACATGAGGAACCAGAAGCCCGGGTTTACGCCGGGCGCGGAGAGGGATCGCCTGTGGTTGAAAGAAGACATATGCCTTCGGCACGCCGGTTCGTTACGCTGGCGGCCGAGGTCTGCGCGACCGTCTTCGCGACGCAAGCACTGCAGGCACAAAGCGTGCCGCCGGATTCGCCCAAGTCCACGGAATCGGGCGGGCCGCTCGGCACGCAGGCCATGACCGGCGTCAGACCCGCCAAGTCGCAAGCGCTCCCGGCGGAGGTGCTGCCGGGCGGGCGCCCCGGCCCCGAAGGACTGCCGCAATTCTACCGGTGGACCGAGAATTGGTCCGCACCGCCCAAGCCGAACGCGCCGCTGATCGAGAAAATTCGCCACATCCCGATCACGGGCGACGACGTGTATCTGTCGCTCGGTGGCGAGGCGCGGCTATATTATACGAACTGGAACCATACCGTGCTCGGCGCCCGCGCCAAGGATGGCGAGGACCCGGTCCAGTCGCGACTGCGGTTGCTCGCCGATCTCCACGTCGGACCCTATGTCCGCGCCTTTGTCGAACTCGGCGACAATCGCGATCTCGGCGCGTCGTTCGTGACGCCGCCCAACAGCGACAAACTCGACATCGCCCAGGCGTTCGTCGACGTTACGGTCCCGCTTGGTTCGGCGGGCAAGATCACCGTGCGTCCGGGGCGGTTCGAAATGCCGCTCGGCAATGGCAAGCTGGTCGACACGCGCGAAGGGCTGAACACCCGCTTCACGTTTCAGGGCGTCCGCGCGACCTACATCCTGCCGGGAAAGATTTCGGTCGACGTGTTCGGCGTACGCCCGATCGCGATCCAGGGCGGCACGTTCGACGACAACCCCAACCATGCGACGACCTTCAAGGGCGTCTATGTCAGTGCGCCCAACCGGATCGCCGGGTTCGGCATCGATGGCTATTGGTACGCGGTCAACCGCAACAGCGCGGTGCTCCGCGAAGGCACGGGGCGCGACCAGCGCAACAATTGGGGCGGACGGCTATGGCGGCGCGGGCCGGCGTGGGACATCGACCTGGAAGGCAATCACCAGAGCGGCACCTTCAAGGACAGCCGCATCGATGCATACGCCATCCTCTTCGAAGGCGGCTATACGCTTGCCGCGCAGCCGCTCAAACCGCGCCTCGGCCTGCGTGCCAACCTGTTCAGCGGCGACGGCAATTTGAGCGATGGAAAGGCCGGCACGTTCGTCGCGGCCTTCGGACGATCCTCGCTGATCACCGAAGGCGCATTCTTCGGCCTGTCGAACCTGATGGACCTCTACCCCTCCCTGACGCTCAAGCCGCGCAACAATGTCACGGTGCTGATCGGTCCCGATTTCCTGTGGCGCAACACGAAGGCCGACGGGATCTATCTCGGGCCATCGGGGTCGTTCGCGCCTTATGCCTCGAGCCGCGCGATCGGCACCGATCTCAACCTCGATGCATCGTGGCAGTTCTCCAAGCGCATGCAATTCCGGGTGTTCGAGACCTATTTCGCCGCAAGCGACTCCTTCCGGGCCCACGGCGGCCACAACGGCAATTATTTCGGAATGCTCGCCGACTATCGTTTCTGAGCGGTCTACGCCGCGCTGCGACCGGTCGCCGTCTCCGTCAGCAAGCGCACGAACCGCTCGCCGAGCGCCGACAGGCGGCCGGAGGCACGCACCTTGTAGCCGATCGTCCGGCTCCCCGCGTCGGCGAGCGGGATCACGGTCAGCGCCCCGTCCGCAGGCTTGGTCTGGACGGGCGAGACGATCGTTACGCGGTCGCTCGATCCCACCACGGTCTCGAGCAACTGCAGCGAGTTCGCGAGGATGCAATTGCGCGGCCACGCCACTCCGGCGGTCATGAACAGCGCCTCGACGTGACTACGATAGGTGCTTCCCGGACGCGGCAGGATCCACGGCGCGTCGACGAGCTCCGCGAGCGTCAATGCCGTGCGCTGCGCAAAGGGGCTGAGCGGGCCGACGGTGACCGCGAACGGATCGTCCATCAGGACGCGCTCAACGACGTCCTCGCTCGACATGAACATCTCGCCGACCGGGCCGACGATGACGTCGATCGCGCCCGACCGCAGCATCGGCACCAGCGTCTGGTCGAGGCCGTCGATGATCTCGATGTCGACCGGTTCGCCGCCCTCGACGAGGTCGATCAGCGTATTGGCGAGCAGCGTCGGGATGACGCTCGGTGTGGCACCGATCCGCAGCGGTCCAGCGACGCCGTCAGCGCGCCGCCGCACCTCGGTCTCGGCATCGGAGAGCAATGCCTGCAGCCCTTCTGCGCGCCGGACGAGGATCTCCCCATAAGGCGTGAGTTCCGAACCGCGGCGGCTGCGCGTCAGCACCGGCACGCCGAGGCGCCGCTCGAGCAACGCGATGCTGTTCGACAGCGCCGGTTGCGACATGCCCTTCTCCGCCGCGGCGCGGGTAAACGACCCCGTGCGCGCAATTGCGAGCAGGTTTGCGATCTGGATTGCGTCGACAGCCATAAGAAAACCTTAGCATTCGTCCCTGATCCATCATTTGACCGAGCATCTTCCACCATGTCAACGATCGGTTGTGGCGAACGAGAGGAACGACATGGGTTCGGACGAGAAGGACAGCGCGGGGAGCGCAGATACCACACGATCCCTGACGGCCGGCCTTGCCTTCTCGGATCGCATGGAAGCGTTGCTCGACGGGCGCGTCACGGTGGCGGGGGCATCGCTGGACATCATTTGCCGCCCGCCGCAAGCGCTTTTCCGCTCCGTCCTGCGCGATCAAGTCTACGACATCTGCGAATTCTCGCTCGGGAGTCATATCGCCACCGTCGCGGCGGGTGGGTCAAACTATGTGGGATTGCCGATCTTCCTGTCGCGCGCCTTCCGCCACGGCAACGTCTATGTTCGCGCCGACCGCGGGATCACCACCCCGCGCGATCTGATCGGCCGGCGGATCGGGGTGATGGATTTCCACCAGACGGCGGCGGTGTGGGTCCGTGGCATCCTGGCCGACCATTATGGCGTCGAGCGTTCGTCGATCGAATGGATCACCGGCGGCCTTTCCGCCCCGGTGCTAGAGGATCGCGCGCCGCTCGACCTCCCCCCTTCCCTGTCGGTGACCCGCTCGCCGCAGACGCTGAACGCGCTGCTCGAGGCGGGCGCGATCGACGCGCTGATCAGCCCGACCGCGCCGGCGCTGTTCGTGCGCGGCGATCCGCGGGTCGCGCGGCTGTGGCCCGATCATCGCACTGCGGAAAGCGCCTATTTCCACGAAACGGGGATCTTCCCGATCATGCATCTGCTGGTGCTCAAGCGACAGCGTCTCGACGAGGCGCCGGGGTTGCCGCGCGCCTTGTACACCGCCTTCGAAACGGCACGCCAATTCGCCTGCGCCGACATTGCGCAGCGGGATTACCCGAAGATCGCCTCGCCCTGGCTGATGGCGGATCGCGCGCAAACGCTCGCAGACCTCGGGGCGGACCCCTGGACCTACGGCACTTCCGCCAACCGTACCGCGCTCGAAGCGATCCTGCGCTACGCCGAGGCGGATGGCCTGACGAAGCGCAGGCTCTCCCCCGAGGATCTGTTTGCGGATGTGCAGGGCGATGACGGACTTCCACCAATGGACGGGCAAAACGGACGATGACCGAGGATTTCCTGATCGAGGCGCTGCGCAGCGTACAGTTCGATGTGCCGGACCTCGAACAGGCCGAAGCCTTTTATACCGACGTCTGGGGCCTGACAGTGGCCGAGCGGGATACCGACCGGTTGTGGCTGCGCGGGACCGGCGACGATCCCTACCTGCTCGGGCTGCACGCCGCCGACGGGGCGGCGATCCGCGACATGACCTTCCGCGCCACGTCCGCCCAGGCGCTGGAGACGCTGGCACATCGCGTCGCGGACGCCGGCGTATCACTGACGACCCCGCTCGGCGCGATCACGGATGATCCGGCCGGTGGCAACGGTTTCGCGTTCGTCGATCCACGCGGCCGCAATATTCGCATCGTCCATGACGATCGGCGTCTGATCGCAGAGCCGCTGCAACGCGACCGCCCCGAGCGGCTGGCGCATGTCAACATCAACAGCACCGATGTCGATGCCGATGTCGCGATGTTCGAAACCCTGCTCGGCTTCCGTCTTACCGATCGCTCGAAGATGATGGGTTTCGTGCGCACCAACAGCGATCATCACAGCATCGTGATCGCGCAGGCGCCCGTGAACACGCTCAACCATGTCGCCTTCCTCCTCCCCGATTGGGAGGGGGTGATGGTCGCGTCGGGCCGACTCATCGACCATGGCCATCCGATCGCCTGGGGTGTCGGCCGCCATGGCCCCGGCGACAACGTCTTCGCCTATTTCGTCGACCCGTTCGGCTTCGTCGTCGAACATACCGCCGAGGTGCTGCAGGTCGACGATCACTACCGCGTCGGTGGTCCGGACGACTGGACATGGGCGCCCGGCCGGACCGACCAATGGGGCATCGCCCCGCCCAAATCCGATGCCTGCAAGGCAGCGCAGCTGGCGATCCCCTTCGGGCGAAGGACCGGCTGATCCATAAGCAATCCTAGGCACCATGCCATTTTCCATCATTTGACGATGGGTAAGGTGTCATGGCACCCAACCCTTCACGGCAGATGACGATGCCGAACGGAGAGACCCGACGTGCACAGCTTCGATATCGTGATTGTCGGGTGCGGCCCGGTCGGTGGCGCTGCTGCCAATCTGCTTGGCCGGGCCGGTCTCGACGTGCTGGTGGTCGAGAAGCAGACCGATCCCTATCCGCTCCCGCGCGCGGTCCATATCGACCATGAGGTGATGCGCATCTTCCAGGCGGCGGGCGTCGCCGAGGCGTTCGAGCCGATGACGCGCGACACGCAGGGCCATCTGCATATCGGCGCGGACGGTGATGTGCTGCGCTACCTCGGGACGGCCGGACAGGCACGGCGCTTCGGTTGGTCGAACGACTATTTCTTCTACCAGCCCGAACTCGAAGCCCTGCTCCGAGAGCAGCTGTCGGCGATGCCGAACGTCACGCTCTGGACGGGCACGAGCGCGATCGACCTTGCGCAGGACTCGGCAGGCGTCACGCTGACGCTCGCGCGCGACGACGGCGAGATCGAGGTACGCGCGCGGCATGTCATTGCCTGCGACGGGGCATCCAGCTCCATCCGCGCGATGCTCGACGTGTCGCTGGTCGATCTCGATTTCGAGGAGCCGTGGCTGGTTGTCGATGTCGAGATGGACGGACCCGTCCATTTCCCCACCTATCCCAGGCTGCCGATCGGCGCCGATCTTCAGCAACTGTCGGTGATGCTGTGCGATCCGCGGCGCCCGACGACGATCGTGCCGGGACGCGGCAACCATCGGCGGTGGGAGTTCATGCTGCTGCCGGGCGAGCAGGACGACGCGATGCGCGCGCCCGAGCGCGTCGCCGCGCTGGTCGCGCCGTGGATCGGGGATGTGCCGCACAGGATCGTGCGCGCCGCGACTTACCGGTTCCACGGTCTGGTCGCGAACCATTGGCAGGTCGGACGCGTGTTCCTGGCGGGCGATGCCGCGCATCAGACGCCGCCCTTCTTCGGCCAGGGCATGTGCCACGGCATGCGCGACGTCGCGAGCCTCGCGTGGAAGCTCGCGCTGGTGCATCGCGGGCTTGCGTCGGAGCGGCTGCTCGACGGCTATCAGGGCGAGCGCGAGCCGCAGGTGCGCGCGGTGATCTCGGCAGCGATCGAGGCGGGCAAATATATCTGCGAGCTCGATCCCGCCGCCGCCGCGGCACGCGACCGGATCATCCGCGAGCGCGAAGCGACGCGGACGGTCCACACCGCCGCCGATCTGATCAGCCCGATCACCGGACTGGTGCGCGATGGTAGCGCGGGGGCCGGTGAGCGCTTCATCCAGCCGCGGCTGAGCGATGCGCAGGGACTCTCCTACCTCCTCGACGACGTCACCGGATCCGGGCTCCGGCTGTTCGTCTCGGGCGAACCCCGGCTCGATCCCGCCAGCGCGACCGGATTCCAACGGTTGGGCGGGACGATCGTCTCGGTCGAGGCGCTGCAATCCGATACCCTTACGGCTTGGCTAAGCGCGCACGACGCGGTCGCGGTCCTCGTGCGACCCGACTTCTACGTCTACGGCACCGCCCGTACGGCGAACGACGTCAGCGGTCTGGTCGACGCCTTCCTGAGCGGAGTCGGCGCATCGGCGGCGGAGCGCGTGGCGGCATGACCCGCCTGACCCTCGAGCAGGCGAGCCATATCGTCGACGCGGCGCTCGCCGAAGCGGCGACGCTTGCCGCCAAGCCGCTGGCGGTAGTGGTGCTCGACGCGGGGGGCCACCCCCTCGCACTGAAGCGGCATGAGGATGCCAGCCTGTATCGCGCCGACATCGCCACTGCCAAGGCGCACGGCGCGCTCGGCATGGGCAGCGGCAGTCGTACGCTGGCGGAGCGCGCCGCCGCGTCGCCCGCTTTCTTCGCGGCGCTTTCCGCGGTCACGGCGGGGCGCATCGTCCCGGTGCCGGGCGGCGTCCTGATCCGCACGGGCGATGGCACGATCATCGGCGCGGTCGGCATCAGCGGCGATACCTCCGACATGGATGAGCGCTGCGCGATCGCCGGCGTCACCGCCGTGGCGCTCATCCCCGACCCCGGCGGCTGAACACCCGGCCCTGCCGGCCCCTCCCCGTCTTTATCGCGATTGAAGGAACCCCAAGATGAAGTTCATCAGCTACCGCACAGGCGATCGCACGAGCTATGGCGCGGTGATCGACGGCAAGATCGCCGATCTCGGCAGCCAGCCGGGAGCGCCTGCGGATCTCAAGGCGGCGATCGCAGCCGGGTCGCTCCCGCGCTCGGCGGACGGGCTGGACGCGTCGGTGGCGCTTGCCGCCGTCACGCTGCTGCCGATCATCCCGAACCCCGACAAGATCCTGTGCGTCGGCCACAATTACGAGGATCATCGCAAGGAGACCAATCGCGCCAAGACCGACTATCCGTCGATCTTCACGCGCTTCGCCGACACCCAGATCGCGGCGGGGGAACCCATTCGCCGTCCGCCCGAATCGACCATGCTCGATTACGAAGGCGAGTTGCTGCTCATTGTCGGCAAGGGTGGGCGTCGCATCCACCGCGACGCCGCGATGGACCATGTCGCGGGCTTCGCCTGCGCGAACGATGCATCGATCCGCGATTTCCAGTGGCACACCGGGCAGTTCACCCCGGGCAAGAACTTCCCCGGAACCTGTGCCTCCGGCCCGTGGATGGTGACGCCGGACGAAGTCGGGCCGCTCGAGACGCTGTCGATCACCACCCGGCTGAACGGCGACGTGATGCAGCAGGGCCGCTTCGACCAGCTCATCTTCGCGATCCCCGATCTGATCGCCTACTGCTCGACCTTCACGACGCTTTCGCCGGGCGACTTGATCCTGACCGGCACGCCCGGCGGCGTAGGTGCAAAGCGACAGCCGCCGGTGTGGATGAAGGCTGGCGACACTGTGGAAATCACCATCGACAAGATTGGCACACTGACAAGTCCGGTCATCGACGAAGCCTGAAAACAGGCCCGGCTGATCGCGTGTAGGAGACGATACATGGAGAGCGACATGCACCTGATCGACGTAGAAAAAGAAATGTCCGAGGCACCGCTATCGGCCGCGCATATCCGATTTGCCGCGTTGATCGGGACCGTGCTGTTCATCGACGGCTATGATCTCTTCAACGCCGCTTACGTCGCTCCTTATGTGAAGGCGCAGTGGAGCCTCACCAGCCAGCAGATCGGCCTGATGCTGTCGCTCGGGATTGCCGGCCTTGCGGTCGGTGCGCTGGTGCAGGGGCCACTCGCCGATCGCTTCGGGCGGCGGCGGGTGATGCTCGCGGGGATCTGGCTGCTCGGGCTCGCCAGCCTGTCGCTCGCACTTTTCGCGAACAGCTTTGTCGTGTTCTGCGCGCTGCGTGCCGGGCTCGGCGTCGCGCTCGGCATGTTGTCGCCGATCGCCTTCGTCTACATCAACGAATGGGCACCGACGCGATATGCCAATCGCTACGCGACGATCTCCTTCGTCTTGCCGTTCTCGCTCGGCGGCATCTTCGCAGGCGTCGCCGGCCTTACGCTCGCACCGGATTTCGGCTGGCATGCGCTGTACTTCGTTGGCGCGTCCGCGCTTCTGGTCGCGCTTTTGTGCCACGCCGTGCTGCCGGAGTCGGTGCGGTTTCTGGCAGCGCGTGGCGACTGGAAGCGGGTCGCATCCGTCTTGGCCAAGGCACGCCCGGATCGCGCCGCGCTGTATCGGGACGCCCGCGGGTTCGAGACCGGTACCGTCGAGCAAGCCGGCGGCATCACGACGCTGTTCGATCGCGATCACCGCGCGACGACGATCGCGATCTGGGTGGCGAGCGCGCTCAGTCTGTTCTGCCTGCATGGCCTGACCGCGTGGCTTCCCTCGATCCTGCTGCACGAGGGTGCCGCCGTGCAGACCGCGTTCGGCTATGGCACCTTGCTGATGACGATGCAGATTCTGGGTGGCGCGGTCGCCGGCTGGTCGGCCGATCGCGTCGACCGGGTCGCGGTGATGGCGATCGGCTTCCTGTGCGCCGCCGGCTCGCTGATCCTGCTCGCGTTCACGATCCACGGTGCGTTTGCCTTCGTGGCGGTGGCGGGCGCGGGGTTCTTCGTGTTCGGCACGCAGGCGGTGATGAACAACTTCACTGCGGCAAGCTACGAGACCCGACTGCGCGGCACTGGGGTCGGAACGGCCGTCGCGTTCAGCCGGGTCGGCGGCGTTGCCGGGCCGATCCTGATCGGCTGGATGCAAGGCGCGCAAGGTGCCTTGTGGTTGACGCTGTTCATGCTCGCCGCCGCACAGGTCGTCGCCGCGATCGTGATCGCCACGCGGTTGCCGCGTAGCAACCGAAAGAACTACGAGATCGTGCATCGCGCCGGCCCTACGCCGCTGCAGACTGGTCATTGAGGACATCGAAGGGGGTGGCCGGCGGGAGCAACCTATCCCGGTCACCCGCAGTGTCTTTTTGGGTACTGGAAGGCGAACGTTGGCGCATCTTCCGACGACGCTTCTGAGCGAGCGCTAACGACCGCTTCCCTGCGAACGAAGCTACGCGGTTTCGACCAACGCCTTCCGTTCAGGTCCCCGCAGCGGTGCCCTCGGTACATCCACGCCATTCCCCAACGAATTTCGGCCGACCCCGCCAATTCGAGCTGGGTGCGGTTGCCTACGAAAACCAGCGACGGTGCGAACGCGTTCATACCTCGGGGAGACAGAGCGAGAGCGGCACCGTGTCCGCGCTGATCGATCGCCCGCGTTGAACGTTATTGGCAGGACCGGCGTTCTTCCAAGGATTCCGCCGCCCCGCCATCCATCAGGAGTTCGCCATGTCCCCCGTTCGCTACAGCCCATCCGTCGAAACCGTCAAAGCGGATGAACGCGAGACGATCGCCGGTCTCAACGCCGCGTTCGACACGATCCTCGAGCGCACCGCCGAGGACTACGGGCATGCCGTTCGCTCGGTCCATGCCAAGTCGCACGGTCTGCTCGAGGGTGAGCTCGAGATCGACGCCAACCTGCCCGCCGAACTGGCGCAGGGACTGTTCGCCACGCCGGGCAAGCACAAGGTGCTGATGCGCCTGTCGACCAACGCGGGCGACATCCTGCCCGACGTCATCAGCCTGCCACGCGGCATGGCGCTGAAGGTCTTCGACGTGACGGGTGAGCGGCTGCCGGGGTCCGAGGGCACCGCGCAGGACTTCGTGATGGTCAACGGCCCCGTCTTCCAGGCCAAGGACGCCGACTCATTCCTCGGCAACCTCAAGCTGCTCGCGAAGACGACCGACCGGCTGGAGGGGACCAAGAAGGTCATTTCCGCGACGCTGCAGGGCGCGCGCCATGTGCTCGAAGCGGTCGGCGGTGCCTTGCCCGCCGCGCTCAACGCGCTTGGCGGCGCGCCGAATTCGGAGCCGCTCGGGGAGACCTATTACAGCGTGACGGCGTTTCGCTTCGGGGATTACATCGCCAAGTTCAGCGTCGCGCCGGTCGCGCCTGCGATGACCGTGCTGACCGGCAAGGAAATCCACGTCGATGGCCGCGAGAATGCGATCCGCGAGGAAGTGCAGAAGGAAATGCGCGGCCTGAACGCCGAATGGGAATTCCGCGTCCAGCTCTGCCGCGACCTGGGTGCGCAACCGGTCGAGGATCCGACGGTCGAATGGAAGGAAAGCGAGGCCCCGTTCGTCCGCGTCGGCACGATCCGCGCCGCTGCGCAGGATAGCTGGAGCGACGCACACGTGCAGAAGATCAACGAGGAAACGCGCTTCAGCGTGTGGACCGGAATCGCCGCGCACCAGCCGCTCGGCAACATCAACCGCGTGCGGCGCGATACCTACCGCCACTCCGCCGACTTCCGCGCGCGAACCAATGGCTGCCCGTATCACGAGCCCGCTGCGGCGGACGCCTGACTGGCACTGCCGCCGGGAAGTCCCCGGCGGCAGCCACCTGGGGCAACGACAGCCCCCGCCTGATCGCTCCGCATCCCTCCCGACCGAACCCAGGACACAATCATGAAGCTCGAAGGCAAGACCATCGCAATCCTGATCGCCCCCCGCGGCACCGAAGAACCCGAATTCGCCAAGCCCAAGGCCGCGGTCGAAGCGGCGGGCGGCACGGTGACGGTCATCAGCCTCGCGACGGACGATGCGCAGTCGGTCAACAACGACCTCGACCCCGGCGCGACCTTTCCGGTCGACAAGGCGATCGCGGACGTGTCGGCAGATTCGTTCGACGGGCTGATCATCCCCGGGGGCAGCGTCGGCGCGGACAAGCTGCGCGGGTCGAAGGCGGTCGTCGCGTTCGTCCATGCCTTCTTCGAGCAGGGAAAGCCGGTCGCCGCGATCTGCCACGCGCCGTGGACGCTGGTCGAGGCGGATGTCCTCAAGGGGCGGACGGTCACATCCTTCCCGACGCTCCAGACCGACATCCGCAACGCGGGCGGCACCTGGGTCGATCAGGAGGTCGTCGTCGACAAGGGCCTCGTCACCAGCCGTACGCCGGACGACCTGCCCGCCTTCTGCGTGAAGCTCGTCGAGGAATTCGCCGAGGGCAAGCATGCCGAACAGGCAGCGAGCGCATAACATGGCGCGGTTCAGCGGCAAGGTCGTGATCGTGACCGGCGCTGCCTCAGGGATCGGCGAAGGGGCCGCGCGGCGCTTCGCCGCCGAGGGGGCGACGCTGGTGCTCGGCGACACGGATGCGGCCGGGCTCGAAACCCTCGCCGCCGACCTCGGCGACCGGGTTGCGATCAAGCCGACCGACGTTTCGCGAAACGCGGATTGCGAGGCGCTGGTTGCGTTCGCGGTCGAGCGGTTCGGCAAGGTCGACGTGCTCGTCAACAACGCCGGGGTCGATCATCTCGGCAAGCTCGATGCGGGCGACCTGTCCGACTTCACCAAGGTGATCGAGACCGACCTCTACGGCGTCGTCCAGATGAGCCGGGCGGCGATTTCGCATCTGCGCGGCGCCAAGGGGTGCATCGTCAACGTCTCGTCGGTATCGGGGCTGGGTGGCGACTGGAACCACAGCTTCTATTGCGCGGCCAAGGGTGCGGTCACCAACTTCACGCGAGCGCTGGCGATGGACGAGGCCAAGGCCGGAGTCCGCGTCAATGCGGTCAACCCGTCCTTTACCTATACCGCGCTGACCAAGGGGATGACCGAACAGCCCGAGCTGGTCGCGAAGTTCGAGGAACGTATCCCGATGGGCCGCGGCGCGCAGCCCGAGGACATCGCAGGCGTGATCGCGTTCCTCGCCAGCGACGATGCGGGGTTCGTCACCGGGGTGAACCTGCCGGTCGACGGCGGTCTGTCCGCGTCGAACGGACAGCCGCCGCTCTCCTGACCCGACAGCGGGGGACGATGGCAGATGCCGCCGTCCCCCGCCTCACCACGTCCCGCCGAGCGCGCGGGCGAGATCGGTCGCGGTCTGCAACTGGCGGCTGCGGACGTCGAGCAACGACCGTTCCGCATCGAGCGCCGTGGTCTGCGCGGTGACCACCTCGAGATAATCCGCCGCGCCATCGCGGTAGCGGATCAGCGCCAGTTCGCGGGTATGTTCCGCCGCAGCGGTCGCGACACTCTGCTCGCGCTCCTGTGCCGTCAGGTAGCGCTGGCTCGCGAGATCGTCCTCGACCTCGCGAAACGCGGTCAGCACGGTCTGGCGGTAGGTCGCCGCCGCTTCGTCGAACTGCCCACGCGCGACCTGCACGCCACCGCGACGTCGCCCGCCATCGAGCAACGACAGCGCGGACGACAACGGCCCGAGCGCCCAGAACCCGTTCGCCGCGCTGAGCAATGCCCCGCTGGCGGCTTCGAACCCGCCCGAAGCACCGAGCGTGATGCTGGGGAACAGGGCTGCACGCGCGACCCCGATCCGCGCGTTCGCCGCCGCCGTGCGCCGCTCCGCCGCCGCAATGTCGGGGCGCCGCTCGAGCAGCAGCGACGGTAGCCCGGCCGGGATGACCGGCGGGGCGGTCTGGCGTTCGACCACCGGAATGGCGAAGCCCGACGGAGCCTCGCCGACCAGCACCGCGATTGCGTGTTCGTCGCGCTGCCGGTCGATCGAAACCGACTGCAATTCGGCGCGGGCACTCGACAACAGGTTCTGCGAGCGGCTGACGTCGATCCCCGACGCGATACCGCCGACATGGCGCGTATCGGTCAGCGTGAAGGCGCGCTGATAGGCGTCGACCGTCTGGCGCAGCAGCACGATCCGCGCGTCGAGCCCGCGCATGTCGAAATAGACGCTCGCCACCTGCGCCTGAAGCCCCAGCCGCACCCCGGCAAGATCGGCGGCGCTCGCGGCCGCATCGGCGCGTCCGGCGCGGATCGAGTTGCGGACGCGACCGAACAGATCGACCTCGTAATCGAGCGATGCGCCGACCGACGCGACGGTGTAGGTCGCGGCATTGCCGGAGGACAAGGGCCGCCCCGCCGCCACGCGTTGGCGCGAGAGATCCGTCCCCGCGCTGATCTGCGGTACACGGTCCGCGCGCGCTTGGCGGAGCAGCCCTTGCGCCTGGTCGTACCGCGCGACCGCGGCCGCGAGATTGGCATTGCCGGCCTCGACCCGGCTTTCGAGCGCGCTCAGTTCGGCATCGCCGAAGACCTCCCACCACGAGCCGGACGGCGGCACCGCCACGCCGGCGGTCTGCCAGCCGGGAACCGTCGCTTCCTTATAAGCAATGGGGGTGGCGACGGGCGGGCGGACGTAGGCCGGCCCGACCGAACAGGCCGTCGTGGCCAGCAGCGCCTGGATGCCAGCGATCCGACGCAGCCAAGGCCTAGCGCGCCGCATGCGCAGCCCCCGCCCCGCCCCGTCCGACCGTTACCGGATCACCGTCAGCCAGCGCGTCGGGGGGATTGTCGATGACCCGGTCTTGCGGAGTCAGGCCCGAGCGGATCTCGACCGTCTCGCCGCGATCCTCGCCGATCACGATCGCCTTCAGATGCGCCTTGCCGTCCGTGCCGACGAGCGCGACCTGCGTGCCGTGCTCGCCGGTCAGCAACGCGCTTGCCGGGAGCGTCATCGCGCCGCTTGCGCCCGCGACCGGGAAGCTCGCCTGCGCATAGGCCCCTGGCTTGAGCGCGCGGTCGCCATTGGCGGCCTGGAGTTCGACGAGCACGGTGCCCGAGCGCTGATCGACCGCGCCCGCGGTCCGCGTCAGCACCGCATCGAACGTGCGCCCGGCATATTCGGGCAGGGTCAGCCCGACATGCAGCCCGGGATGCACTTGCGCCGAATAGGATTGCGGCACGCGGACGTAGGCGCGCATCCGGCTGACGTCGGACACGGTGAACAATGGGGTCGATGCCGCCGTCCCCGCGGTCACCAGCGCGCCGATATCGGTCGATCTCGTCGTGACGACGCCCGAAAAGGGCGCGATCAACCGGGTGAACCCCTGCGTGAACCGATAGCGCGCGACGTTGGCGCGCGCCGCATTCGCCAATGCGGTCTTGGCGGCGAGGTCGCCGATCTTCTCGTCGGTCTCCTGCTTCGACACCGCATCCTTGCTGAGCATGTTGCGCCAGCGCGTCGCGGTGGAGGCGGCGAGCTGCTGGTTGGCGCGCGCCGTCTCGAGATCCGCCTGCGCGGCGGCGAGCTGCTGGTCCACCTCGGGCGCGTCGAGCACCGCCAGCGTCTGGCCCGCGCGCACGCTGTCGCCGATGTCGACATACCATTTGCGGACATAGCCGCTCGTCCGCGCGTAGATCGGCGCGCTGTTGCGTGCCTGCAGGTTCGCGGGCAGCGTGAGCGCGGCGGCGCTGCCGGCGGCTTTCGGATGGATCACCGTGACCGTCGGCGTCGCCTGCGCCTGGGTCCAGCCGGCAAGCTTCTGCTCGGAATGCGAGCGGTTGGCGATGCCGAAGCCGACGACGCCGACCGCGACCACCGCAGCAACGATCCCGACCGTTTTCAGCGATCGGCCCTGGCCGCGCTCAGACATGCACTCTCTCCAATTCGGGGGTCGGCGACGCGGCGGCGTCCGCCTTGCGCCGGTGAACCAGGCTGAACACCACCGGCACGAACAACAATGTCGCGAACGTCGCGACGAGCAACCCGCCGATCACCGCACGGCCGAGCGGCGCGTTCTGCTCGCCGCCCTCGCCCAGCCCGAGCGCCATCGGCAACATGCCGATGATCATCGCGAGCGCGGTCATCAACACCGGACGGAAGCGAGTCATCCCCGCCTCCAGCGCAGCCGCGGTCGCGTCGCCCAGTTCGGCCAGCCGCTCGCGCGCGAAGCTGACGACCAGGATCGCGTTGGCGGTGGCGACGCCCATGCACATGATCGCACCGGTCAACGCGGGGACCGACAGCGTCGTCCCCGTCGCGAACAGCATCCACACGATCCCCGCCAGCGCGCCGGGCAGCGCGGTGATGATCACGAACGGATCGAGCCAGCTCTGGAAATTGACGACGATCAACAGGTAGATCAGCACGATCGCGCCGAGCAGCCCGAAGCCAAGCCCCGAGAACGCGCCGTTCATCGTCGCATATTGCCCGCGCAGCGTGACGGTCGCGCCCTTGGGGGCCTTGTCCTTCAGTTCCGCCAGCACCGCCTTGATGTCGCCCGCGACCGCGCCGAGGTCACGCCCCGCCGGAGTCGCGTAGATATCGGTCACCGGCGCGATATTGTAATGCGAGACCACCGCCGCACCGTTCGACCGGACGATCGTGCCGATCCCGCCGAGCACCTGCGACGTGCCGTCCGCGCCCGTCACCGGAATGCTCGCAAGGTCGTCCATCGACCCGACGCGATATTCGGGTGCCTGCGCGACGACCGGATAGGACACGCCATTCTCCGGGCTGAGGAAGAACACCGGTGCGGTCTGCGACGTGCCCGCGAGCGAGCTGGCGACGCTGGTGGTGACGTCGCGCTCGGTCAGGCCATATTGCCCGATCCGGCTGCGATCGACCACGACGTTGAGCTGGGGGTAGCGCGCGGATTGCTGGATCCGCCCGTCCGCCACGCCCGGGATCGCGGCAATGCGCCGCAGGATCATCCGCGCATAGGCCTGGTTCGCCTTGGCATCCTTGCCCGAGATCTGGATGTCGATCGGTGCTGGCGCGCCGAAGTTGAGGATCTGGCTGGTGATGTCGGCGGGCAGGAACGAGAAGGTCGAACCCGGGAAATCGCGCGGCAGCCGCTCGCGCAACTGGCGGACGTAATCGGCGGTCGGGGCGTGGTCCTTCGACAGCTGGATCAGGATGTCGCCATCCTGCGGCCCGACCGTGCCTGAATTGTTATAGGTCGTGTTGATCGAGCTGACCGGCAGGCCGATGTTGTCGACCACCGAGACCAGCTCGTTTGCCGGGACGATCTGGCGGATCCGCCGTTCGATCAGGTCGAACTGTGCCGAGGTCTGCTCGATTCGCGAGCCCACCGGCGCGCGGACGTGGAGCGCCATCTGCCCGGCATCGACCGCGGGGAAGAAGTTCTGCCCGAGGAACGGCGTCAGCAGGAACGACAGCAACACGACCGCAAGGAAGCCGATCACGAACGGCCGGGGGGTCGCCAGCACCCGCTCGAGCATCCCGCCGTAGCTGAGGCGGAAGCGTTCGAAGCGATGCTCGAACCCGCGCTGGAAGCGGACCAGCGGGTTGCGCGATCCGGGCGTGCCCGCCTCATGCTCATGCCCCGGGGCGTGCGGTTTAAGGAGATACATCGCCATCGTCGGCACGAGCGTGCGCGACAGGATGAACGACGCAATCATCGCGAACACCACCGCGAGCGCGAGCGGCACGAACAGGAACCCCGCCACGCCGGGCAGGAAGAACATCGGCACGAACACGATACAGATGCAGAGCAGCGAGACGAACGCGGGCGTAACGATCTGCGCCGCGCCGTCGAGGATCGCCTGCATCACCGGCTTGCCCTGTTCGAGGTGCCAGTTGATGTTCTCGATCGTCACCGTCGCATCGTCGACCAGGATGCCGACCGCGAGGCTGAGCCCGCCGAGCGTCATGGTGTTGAGGGTATTACCCGTCACGGCCAGCCCGATGATCGCCGCGAGGATCGCGAGCGGGATCGAGATCGCGATGATCACGGTCGAACGCCACGAGCCGAGGAACAGCAGGATCATCAGCGAGGTCAGCGCCGCCGCGATCGCCCCTTCCTTGACCACCCCCTCGACCGCCGCCTTTACGAACAGCGACTGGTCACCGATCGGCACGATCTTGAGCGCCGCCGGGAGCGTCTCCTGAATCTTGGGGAGCGCGTCCTTGATCCCCTGGACGATCGCGAGCGTCGAGGTCGCGCCGTTCTTGAGGACGGTCATGATCACCGAGCGCGCCCCGTCGACATGGACGACGTTGGTCTGCGGGGCGGAACCGTCGCGGACGTGCGCCACGTCGCGCATGTAGATGGTCGCGCCGTTGACGACCTTGACCGGGATGCTGTTGAGTTCCTCGATCGACCCCGGCGCGTTGTTGAGCCGGACGCTGTACTGGAACCCGCCGATCTTGGCGAAGCCCGCGGGGTTGATCTGGTTCTGCGCGGCGATCGCATTGCCGACGTCCTGCGCCGACAGCCCCTTCGACTGGAGCGCTTCGGGGTCGAGGTCGATCTGGATCTGCCGCGTCTTGCCGCCCGACGGATAGGGGATCGCCGCGCCGGGCACGGTGACCAGCCCGGGACGGACCTGGTTGACCGCGAGATCGAACATCTTGCCCTCGGACAGCCCCGTCCCCGACAGAGCGAGCTGGACGATCGGCACGGTCGACGCGCTGTAGTTGAGCACCAGCGGCGGGGTGACACCCGGCGGGAGCTGCTTGAGCACGGTCTGCGACACCGACGTGACCTGCGCGGTCGCGGTGCGGACGTCGGCGCCGGGCTGGAAATAGATCTTCACGACGCCGATGCCGGGGAGCGACTGGCTCTCGATATGGTCGATGTCGTTGACTGTCGTCGTCAGCACGCGTTCGAACGGGGTGATGATCCGGCCCGACATCTCGTCGGGCGAAAGCCCGCTATACTGCCAAGCGGTGGCGATCACCGGCACGCGAATGTCGGGGAAGATGTCGACGGGCGTCCGGATCGCGGCGAGCACGCCGACGATCGCGATCAGGATCGCCATGACGATGAAGGTGAGCGGGCGCGTCAACGCGACGCGGACGATCCCGATCACGCAGCTGTGCTCAAGTAAGGGCTGGCATTGCGCGGCCCATGATCTGCATCTTGAATCATGCCTGGGGAGGACACCCGAACCAGATGTTGACCGACATCAGGAGCGATGCGGCAGCGCACCATTCGGCTTGTGTTGCTGGCTTGTCTAATATTGTTTCCCACATGATTGAGACGTAAAAGCTATCGATTATGGAATTGCGGCATCTTCGGTATTTCGTGCAGGTCGCCACCGATCTGCATTTCGCTCGCGCGGCGGCGCATCTTGGAATCTCGCAGCCCCCGCTGAGCCAACAGATCCGGTTGCTCGAGGAGGAACTCGGCGTCCTTCTGCTCGAACGGACCAGTCGCCGGGTCGCGCTGACGCCCGCGGGCGCATTGTTCCTGGAAGCAGCGCAGCGCACGCTCGAGGAAGCGGACCGTGCCGTCCTGATCGCGCGGCGCGCGGCGCGTGGCGAACTCGGCGACCTGCGGATCGGGTTCAACGCCTCCGCCCCGTTCATCCCGCAGGTGGCAACCGCGCTATATGCGTTCCGACAGGCCTGTCCCGATGTCCGGCTGTCGCTGACCGAAGTCGCTGGAACGTCGCAGATCCCCGCCATCGGCGAGGGCCAGCTCGACCTCGGCTTCATGCGCAGCCCGCAGCGCCCCGCCGTCCCTGCCGGGTTGACCGCGACGCTCATTCTCGAGGAACGCCTCCTCGTCGCAACCCGGCCGGATCATGTCCTTGCGAGCCGTGCCGGATTGCACCTGTCCGATCTCGGATCCCATTCGCTGGTGGTCTATGCGAACGACCGCAGCGGCGGTTTCACCGAAGCGCTGTTCCTGCTGATGCGGGCCGCCGGGGTCGAGCCGCGGGTCGCGCAAGGCGTCCGTGAGGTCTCTACCCTGCTGGGGCTGGTGGCGGCGGGAATCGGCATCACGATCATCGCGGAGTCGCTCTCCGCACTGCAATCCTCGGGGCTCGTCTATATCCCGCTGCTCGATGATCGCGCGACGTCCGCGATGTGGCTGGTCCATGCCGAAGCGCCGCCGCTGATCGTCAGCCGATTCCTGGCGGTCGTGCGCCAGGCGGGACAGGGCTCGCCGGCATCCTAGTCGCCGGTCGCCGCCGGGGCTTCGACGGACTTTGGTGGGGCCGGAAAACGAACGCGCCCGCCGAGTCCACCCCGCCGCTGCGAACCTTGCGCCGCAAATCCCGACTGCCTATCTGCCGGACCCGGCACGAACAGCAGCCCCACCGCGACCGGCGCGGTCAACCGCGACTGGACTCCTTGCATGACCGAAACCAAGCGTACCGCATTCATCACCGGCGGCACTGCCGGGATCGGTGCAGCCGCCGTCCACGCGTTCGCCGCCGCCGGTTGGCGCGTCGTCACCACCGGGCGTCGCACCGACCGGCTCGATGCGCTGACCGAGGCGCTCGGCGCGGACACGGTCCACACGCTCGCGTTCGACATCCGCGACCGCGCCGCGCTGGAAAGCGCGATCGCCGGCTTGCCCGCCGGTTTCGCCGACATCGACCTGCTGATCAACAACGCCGGGCTCGCGCTCGGCACGTCGCCCGCCCCTGAAGCGAAGCTCGACGACTGGCAGACGATGATCGATACCAACGTCACCGCGCTGGTGAAGGTCACCCGGTTGCTGTTGCCGGGAATCGTCGCGCGCAAGGGGGCGATCATCAACCTCTCGTCGGTCGCGGCGACCTATCCGTACGCGGGCGGCAACGTCTACGGCGGGACCAAGGCCTTTGTCCGCCAGTTCAGCCTCGGCCTGCGCGCCGATCTCCACGGCAAGGGCGTGCGCGTCACCTCGATCGAACCCGGCATGGTCGAGACCGAATTCACCACCGTCCGCACCGGGGGCGACAAGGCCGCGTCGGACACCCTGTACGCGGGCGTCACCCCGATGACCGCCGAGGACATTGCGGCGACGATGCTGTGGGTCGCGGAACAGCCCCGCCACCTCAACATCAACACGCTCGAGCTGATGCCGGTCAACCAGTCGTTCGCCGGGTTCGCGGTGGCACGCGAAGGATAGCGAGAGGTAATATCGGGGGCGTAACGCCTTTTTAGGGGCCGGTAGAGCACAAGGCGCGGGAGTATCCCGAGTCAGGCGTCCCTTCCCCATGCAGCGTTATCCCCTGATTGCCCCCAACCCCCCGCGCCTCAGCGAGCAATTCGCGGCGTTGCAACGCGTCGAGACATCTGGGGTGTACAGCAACAACGGCCCCGAAGTGCGCGCGTTCGAGGCGGAGACGACCGCGCAGCTGTTCGGCGGGCGCGGTGCGACCCTCGCGGTTGCCAATGCCACGCTCGGGCTGATGATCGCGCTGCGCGAGGCGGTCGGCGAGCGGCCCGAGGCACGCTATGCGCTGATGCCCGCGCTGACCTTCGCCGCGACGGCGCAGGCAGCCCTGTGGGCCGGGCTGACCCCGCTGATCTGCGATATCGACCCCGCCGACTGGACCGCCAGCGCGGCGGAAGAGGAACGCCTGCTCGCCGAACACGGCGACCGGATCGCGGTGCTCCTCCCCTATGCCACCTTCGGCACCGCGATCGACCTCGACCGCTATGCGTGGCTGCAGCGGCAGACCGGGGTCGGCGTGGTGATCGACGCGGCCGCCTCGCTCGGCACGACCGACGAGAGCGGTGCCGGCTTTGGCGCGGATGCGCCGTTCGCGGTGGTCTATTCGATGCACGCGACCAAGACCTTCGCGGTCGCCGAGGGTGGAGTGATCCATTCGGGCGACACGCGATTGATCGAGCGGCTGCGCGCGATGGCGAATTTCGGATTCGAGAGCGGCCGCAGCGCGACCCTGTCCGGCCTGAACGCAAAGCTGCCCGAGGTGATCGCGGTGATGGCGCGCGCCAAGCTGGGCGAGATCGACGATCTGTGCGACCGGCGCGCACGGCTGGAAGCGACCTATCGCGCACAGCTCGTCGGGTTCGATTTCCAGCAGGCGGTCGGTCGCAGACGCGCGAGCCAGTTCATGCCGGTACTGCTGCCCGAGCATCTCACGCCCCGCCGCGACGCGATTGCCGCCGCGATCGAGGCGGCGGGGGTTGGCGTCGGGCGCTATTTCAGTCCGCATCTGGGCGAGCAGCCGCTGTTCCAGCGGTGCGCCACGATCCTGCCGACCCCGGTCGCGGATTCGATCGGTGCACGGTCCCTGTCGCTCCCCGTCACCGACGCGATGACCCCCGAGGACGTCGCGGTGATCGCCGAACGCGTCAACCGCGTGCTTGCGGCGGAAGATCGCGTCCCGGCACGCCCGCGCGCCAATCCGATCGCCTCGCTGCTGGTGGTCGGCGGCGGCCCCGCGGGGACCGCGTTGCTGACTGCGGCGAGCAAGCGCGGACGGTTGCCCGAACTGGCCGCATCGGGGCTCGTCATCGCCGAACGCGGCGACACGCTCGGCGAGGGACGGATCGGGCGCTACGCAATCACGTCGGACAGCACCGCCGAGACGTTCCTGAGCGCGGTGAAGGACAATCCCCACCCCGAAATCGCGGCACTCGCGGAGCATCCGGCGGGACGTACGGTCGCGCGGCATATCGGCGCGCTGGGCGTGCCGTTGACGGAAGCCGGGCCGTTCGTCCGCGCGACCGGGGAGCGGTTGCACGCTCTGGTCGGACAGCATGGCGGCAGCGTGCTGACGGGACATGAGGTGCTGCGCACCACCCGCACCGGCGGCGGATTGTGGTCGAGCCGGATGCGCCGGATCGCCGACGGGCACGAATTTGATCAGCTGTCGCAGGCGGTCGTGATCGCGACCGGCGGTCACCAGCCGCTCGACCGGCTCGCCGCGCAACGCGTCGGCGGGGTGTCGCTCGTCGGCGAGGTCGGCGACCGGCTGATCCAGTCAGACGAAGCGCTGGCGCTTGGCGGTCCCGCGCGGATCATCGACCTGCTGTCGCGCAAGCGCGACCCCAAGATCGTCGTGATCGGCGGATCGACCAGTGCGCTCGCAACGATCGTCCTATTGCTGAAGACCGCCGCGATCCCGTTCGGCGCGGGCGGGATCACCCTGCTGCATCGCCGCCCGCTGCGGCCCTTCTACCCCACCCCCGAGGCAGCGCAGGCGGAGGGGTTCACCGATTTCGGGCCGGACGACATCTGCCCGGTCAGCGGCTTCGTCTACCGTCTCGCGGGCTTCCGGCTCGAGGCGCGCGATCTCGTGCTGCGGATGCTGCGCGTCGATGGACGCACCCCCGATCCGCGCGTGATGGCGCATCAAGTCCGGGGCGAGGACGACCCCGTCGCGCGCACGAAGCTGCCGGAAGCCGATCTGGTGATCGCCGCGCTCGGCTATCGCCCGCGCGCGCTCGACGTCCGCGACGGCGACGGCAGCGCCATTGATCTGGCCGCGCACGACGGTCGCGCGATGGTCGACCGACATTGCCGGATCGTGGATGCCGGAGGCAGCGCGATCCCGGGCCTGTACGGGATCGGGCTAGCGGCGGGGTTCGTCCCCTGGGGGCGGCTCGGCGGCGAAGCGAGCTTCTCGGGACAGGCGAACGGGCTGTGGCAGTGGCAGAACGACGTCGGCGCGATGATCGTCGAGCAGGTGCTGGGCGACGCGGAGCGTGCGGTCGCATGAGCGACCCGCTCGTCAGTGTCCTGATCCCGACCTATAATGGCGGCGCGCTCGTCCGCGACACGCTCGCGTCGCTGCAGGCGCAGACGATGCGCGATTTCGAGGTGATCGTGATCGACGATTGCTCGCGGGACGACACCGCGGCCATCGTCGCCGCGGTCGATGACCCGCGGATCCGGCTGATCCGCGCCGAACAGAATCGCGGCGTCGTGCTGACGCGCAACGCCGCGCTTTCGCTCGCGCGCGGGCGGTATATCGCGGCGCTCGACCAGGATGATCTGTGCCATCCCGAACGGTTTGCGCGGCAGATCGGCTTTCTCGAGGCGAACCCCGCGATGGTATTGGTGGGTACCGCCGCCAATGTGCTGTACGAGGGCGCGATCCTGCCCTCCGCGCTCGCGCCCGTCTCGACGCCGGCGCTGATCCAGTGGCTGCTCCGGATCGAGAACCCGTTGGTCTGGTCCTCGGTGATGCTGCGCGGCGACGCCGCGCGACGGCTCGATCCGTTCAACCGGCCCGAGCTGCAATATGCCGAGGATTTCGACCTCTACCACCGCATCAATGCGTTCGGCGGGATCGCGCGGCTCGATGCGGAACTGCTGACCTATCGCCGCCATCCCGGTGGCGCGTCGCAACGCCAGGCGACCGCGATGCGCGACAGCGCGACACGCGTGCTCGCGGAAGCCTATGCTCCGTTGTTCGGGGACGATGCGGCCGGGACCGCCGGGTTGATCGTCGCGCATGTCACTGCGCACGCCCCCGTCCCGGATCGCCCGACGCTCGAGCGCGTCGGCACGGCGCTGGTGCGGTTGCAGGAGGATTTTCTCGCCACGCATCGTCCGGACAAGGAAAGCGCCAAGCTGATCCGCTGGGAAACCGCGCGCCGCTGGGCGCGGATCGGACGTGCGGGGTTGCGGACCGGCGGGCTCAAGCTGGGCGATGCGGCGGGGGTACGGCCGGATCATCTCGGGCTTGGCTATGCCGGCATTGAGGAGCTCGTTCTCGCTCGGCTCGTCGGCGGCGTGCGGTCGGTGCAGCGTTGGCGCGCGGCGCGGGGGTAGCGTTCCGTCATCCCGCCACCGGCCGCCCGCGCACCGACAAACTGCGGAACGTCACCGACCAGCGCGATGCGTCGATCGGGGCGATGCTGTGCTCCCAGTCCCACCGTGCCGCGCCCGCCAGATGATAGATCCCGCGCGGTGCCAACGGCTGTGCCACGCGACGGTAAAGCGCGCGACCAGCCCGCTCGCCATCTCGCAGCCGGAACCGCATCGTCGCGGGCGCGCCCAGCGATAGGCCGATGACATGCTCGAACAGCGGCCGGTCGCGATGCCAGCCGATCCCCGCCCCCGGGTCGTAGCGAATCAGCAGCGCCTGGACGAGCGCCTCGGGTGCCAGCCCCGCAAACGCCGCTGCCCGCGCGCGAACCGGGAGCAACGCCTCGGGGATCGGATCGGTCGGGGCGAAAGTGCCGCGCTCAAAATCGTAGTGCCAGCCGAACGACGCGGTCAGCCGCTTGCCCAGCCATTGCTGGAAGCGGAACGGCGTCAGCGCGGCAGAGTCGATCGTCGCGATCAGTGCCTGCTCCTCGGCCTGCGACAGAAAATCCTCTGCGGACGACACTCCCGGGAGCAAGGGCGCGGCGAACAGGTCGATCTGATACGATGCCATCCCGTCGATATAGGGTCCCATCCGCCGATCCCAATCGGATCAGCCGCGATCGAGCGGAACCGTGATCGACACCGCGCTGCCACGGTCCGACAACGCGAGCACGAAGCCGTGGAGATCAGCAATCGCGCGTACCAGACTCAGCCCTAGACCGGTGCCGGGGACGTTCTGCAGGCCCCGCGCGCGGAAGAAGCGCTGGAACACGCGCTCGCGGTCGGCGGGGGCGATCCCCGCACCCTCGTCCGCCACCGTGATCGTTGCGGCGGTGCCATCCACCGTGAACGACAGCGTGACGGTGCCGCCGGGCGGACCGAACTTCACCGCATTGTCGATCAGGTTCGAGAGCGCCTCCCCAAGGAGGTCGCGGTCCGCCGAGACCGCCGCGTCGCCGTCGATCGCAATCGCGAGCGTCCGGCCGCTATCCTCCGCCACCGGTGCGTAGAGTTCCCCGACGTCGCGCACCAGCGCGCCGAGGTCGACCCGGGTGAACCCCGCGCATTTTGCGCGATGTTCGATCTCGTGGATCCGCAGCAACGCCGCGACGATCGCGAGCGCCTGGTCGACATCCGTCAACGTCGCCGTACCCGCGCGCGCGAAATCGTCGCGCGAGACCGCATCCTCCATCTCGCGCTCGACCCGTGCGCGGAGCCGGGTGAGCGGGGTACGCAACTGGTGCGCGATATCGTCGCCGATCCCGCGGACTTCGCCGACCAGCGTCTCGATCCGGTCGAGCATCGCGTTGATTTGCGCGCACAACTGCCCGAAACTGTCGGGATGTTCGGCGACCGGCAGGCGGCGGTTGAGCTCACCACGGGTGATCTGTTCGGACAGCACGCGGACCGCATCGAGCTGCCGCCCCGCACGCCGCGCCACGTACCAGCCCCCCAGCACTGCGATCACCAACCCGGGCAGAAACGCGAACAGCAACGTCCGTTCGACGATCCGCAGCGCTTGCTCGCTGTCGTCGAGGTCGATCCCGCTGAACAGCACTTGCCCCCCCGGCAATTTGCATAGCCGCCCCCGCGCGACGTCGCTGGTCTTGCCCGGCAGCGTCGTTGGCGTGACGGTCGCAGTGCCGATGCCGTTGATCGCGATCCCCGTCGGCAGCACCGCGATGTTGCCGTACAGCACGTGTCCCCGCGCATCCGCGATCGCGAGGAAGCGATCCCGGTGGATATCGAGCTCGAGCTGACGGTGCAGTTCCATCCCGCGCGCGGGCGGCGCGAGTGCGGCGAACGCGGTGCAATCGTGGAGCAGCGCCTCGTCCAGCTCGCCGCGATGCCCCTCGCGCGCCGACACCCAGAACAGCGCCGCCATCGCGACCGACTGAACCGCGAGCAGAAGCGCGATCGCAACCCCCCAGCGCAGCAACGTTCCGCGTCCGATCACTTTGGCACCGCGCTCACGCAGGGGCATCGAAGCGATACCCTTCCCCGCGCACGTTGCGTATCAGCGGCAGGTCCCCTTCGCCATCGACCTTCCGGCGGAGGCGGCTCATGTGGACGTCGACGACATTGCTGCGCGGGTCGAAATTATAGCCCCACACGTCCTGCAGCAGCATCATCCGCGTGACGACCCGGCCGGGCCGCCGGATCAGATATTCGAGCAGCAGCAATTCGCGCGGGAGCAGTTCGAGATCGCGCCCGTTGCGCATCGCCGTGCCGGCCAGCAGGTCGATATCGATCGGGCCCGCGAACAGCCGCGTCTCGCGCCCCTCGACCGGGCGGCGGAGCAACGCCTCGATCCGCGCGAGCAGTTCGATCAGCGCGAACGGCTTGGGGAGGTAATCGTCGCCGCCCGCGCGCAGCCCGCGGACGCGATCGTCAAGGCTCCCCATCGCGCTGAGCACGAGCGCGGGGGTACGGATCCCTTCCCCCCGCATCGTCGCGATCAAATCGAGCCCCTCGCTATCGGGCAATTGCCGGTCGACGATGACGAGGTCGTTGTCCCCGCTGCGGATCGCGGCGAGCCCGTCCGCCCCCGTCGCCGCACGCGTCGCGACATAGCCCGCGCGCGACAGACCGAGCAGGATCTCCTGCGCGGTCCCGTCGTCGTCCTCGATCAATAAAATGCGCGCCACGGTTAGGGTACTCGAAACGGACGGAAATGAATTGCGTGAGGTTGAGCCTAGCACAGGCAAGCCCATCGGGACTGTGAAATGCAGTTCATTTTATGGCGGTTATTTAACCCGGATCGGCCGGAACTTGGCGGCTTTCTCCACGGTTCTGGGGGCCTTCCCGGAGTATGAGGAACCTGTATGCAATTCGTGAAAACCAGTGCCGCCATCCTGCTCGCCACGCTCGTCGCGCACGCGCCCGCCTCCGCGCAGGACCTGTCGATCTATCGCTCGGCAGTGGCCCCGCGGCAGGTTCCGCTCCCCGCCGACAGGGCGCGTCCGACGCAGCAGGCGTTGCAGGCGACGTTGTACGAGCTGATCGGGCTGCAGCAGAACATCCAGCAGCTCCACTGGAACGTCACCGGACCGACCTTCTATTCAACGCACGAGATGCTCGGCGACTTCTACAAGACCGTCGCGGGCTATATCGACACGGTCGCCGAGCGGAACCGTGCGCTGGGCGTCGCGGTGGACGGCCGTCCGTCCGCGGTCGCGGCGAACGCACAGCTGCCCGAGCTGCCCTTTGCCGAAACCAAGGACGCCGAGGGGCTGAAGATGCTGACGGTCGCGTTCAAGACCGAGAACGATCGTATCTATGCGCGGATCAAGGCGACCGAGGAAACCGATCCGGTAACGTCGAACATGCTGCAGGAAGTCGCCCATGACATCGACAAGCAGCTTTGGATGCTGCGCGCGCACCAGCTGTAAAAGGCGTTCGGGGGACGGGTTCTGACGAACACCGCCCCCCTGCCTTGCGTCCCGGCGGCTGATCGCCCTTCGCCATCAGCCGCGGGGATGACTAGAGGCGCGGGAGCGCGTCCTGATCTCAGTCCGCAGCCACCACCAGGTCACTCGGCGCAGGACGCCGCGTCAGCCAGATGACGCCGATCATCACGACCGCCATCCATCCACAGATCCAGAACAGTTCGAGCGACGACAGCAGATACGATTGGTTGACGACCTGTCGCATCACCGAGCCGGCCGCCTGCTGCTGCGTCATCCCCGCCGCCTGCAACTGCTCGATCGCGTGGCGATAGATCGGCGAATAGTCGTTGCCCACTTCAGTCAGCCGCGTCTGGTGGAGCGCCTCGCGGCGATCCCAGGTCGTGGTGATGATCGACGCCGCGAAACTGCCCGCGGTGATGCGCGCGAAGTTCGAGATGCCGCTTGCCGAGGGCACCCGCTCGCCCGGGATACCATCGAACGAGATGGTGACGAGCGGCACGAAGAACATGCTCATCGCAAGCCCCTGCAACAGCAGCGGGAACATCAGCGTCCAGAAACTCGCATCGGGTGTGTATTGCGACCGCAGGAAATACGACCCGGCAAAGGCGAGGAACGCCATCGTCGTCAGCCAGCGCGGATCGATCTTGAGCCGCCCGACGAACGGCGTCGCGATCACCGCGACGATCCCGCTCGGCGCAGCGACGAACCCCGCCCAGGTGGCGGTATACCCCATCTGCTCCTGCAGCCACAGCGGGAGCAGCAGGTTGTTCGCGAAAAACAACGCATACCCAAGGCACAAAGCCAGCGTCCCGAACGCGAAGTTGCGACGGCGGAACAGGCTGAGGTCGACCGCGGGGTTGCCGTCGGTGATCTCCCAGATCAGCCACGCGACGAACCCGACCAGCGCGCAGATCAGCAGGATCACGATCAGCGGGTTGTTGAACCAGTCGCGATCCTTGCCGAGATCGAGCATCGTCTGCAGGCTGAACACCCAGAAGGCGAGCAGGATCAGCCCGACCGTATCGATCGGCAATTTGCGCGTCGGGGTCTCGCGGCTCGCGAGCGACCGCCATGAGACGAACGCGCAGGCGATGCCGACGGGGACGTTGATCAGAAAGATCCAGCCCCAGTGATAATTGTCCGAGATATAGCCGCCTAGCACCGGCCCGAGCACCGGCGCGGTAAGCGTCGTCATCGACCAGATGCTGAGCGCGGTGCCGCGTTTGTGCGCAGGGAAGATCGCGATCAGCAGCGCTTGGCTGCCCGGGATCATCGGCCCCGACACCGCGCCCTGCAGGATGCGGAAGCCGATCAGCGACGACAGGTCCCACGCGAGGCCGCACAGCAGCGATGCGATCGTGAACAGCACCACCGACACGGTAAAGGTCCGCACCACGCCGAAGCGTTGCATCAGCCACCCGGTCAGCGGGACAGTCACCCCATTGGCGACCGCGAACGACGTTATGACCCAGGTCCCGTTATCGGTCGAGACGCCGAGGTTGCCCGCGATCGTCGGGAGCGAGACGTTGGCGATCGTCCCGTCGAGCACCTGCATGAACGTGCCGAGCGCCAGCGCGATCGAGGTGACCGCGAGCGTCGCGCCGCGAAGCGGGGCCGCCCCCGCGCCGGCGGACGCGCTCACCGATCGCGTCCGAGGTTTTGGGCGATGATCTTACGGACCATCGCATCGACTTCAGGACCGCCGTCGAGGCTCTGCTGCACGCCGCCCGCAGGCGCGGTGCTGCCGGCGACCATCGGGCCGGACAGGTTGGTGGTCGAGACGATCGCATTGACCGACAGCCCGATCCGCAGCGGATGCGCGCGCAGTTCGGCGGGATCGAGCGCGATCCGCACGGGGACGCGCTGGACGATCTTGATCCAGTTGCCCGAGGCGTTCTGCGGCGGAAGCAGCGAGAAGGCGTTGCCGCTCCCTGCCCCGAGCCCGAGCACCTTGCCGTGGAAGGTGACGGCCTTGCCATAGACATCGGCGGTGATCGTCACCGGCTGCCCGACGCGCAGATGCTGGAGCTGCGTCTCGCGGAAGTTGGCGTCGATCCACAGGCTGTCGAGCGGCACCACCGCCATCAGCGGAGTCCCTGCGGCGACCCGCTGGCCGAGCTGGACGGTGCGCTGGGCGACGATGCCGGCGACCGGCGCGACGATCTTCATGTGGCTGCCGTCGATCGCGGCGCGGCGGACGTCGGCGATCGCGGCGAGGACCTGCGGGTTGTTCGCGATGTCGGTGCCGGCGACCGTGCTCGCGGCCTGCGCCTGACGGGCGCGGGCGAGCGCGACGGCGGCGCGCGCGGTGGTGATCGCGTCGGACGCGTGCGACAGTTCCTCGCCCGAGATCGCGCCATCACGCGCCGCGCCCTGGCGGCGGGTGTAGTCGTTCTGCGCGCGCGACAGGTCGGCCTGCGCCTGCGCGATCTCCGCGCCGGCCTCGTCGACCTGCGCGTGCGTCGAGCGGACTGCGCGGACCGCACGGCCGAGCGCGGCCTGCGCGGCGTCCATCTGGACGCCGACCGACGCGGGATCGAGGTCGATCAACGGCTGGCCGCGCTTGACCGACTGGGTGTTGTCCGCATGGAGCGCGAGGACGGTCCCGCCGTCGCGCGCCGTCACCGAGACAACGTTGCCCGCGACATAGGCGTCGTCGGTTTCCTCGGTCGCGGGCGCGGTAAAGACGCTGATGCCGTACAGGATCAACCCGATCAGCACGACCAGCGCGAGGATGAGGAACCCGATACGGCGGATCCGCGACCGGCGCTTGATCGCGGGGTCGAAAGGCGTGGGGGCCGGTTCGGCGGCGATCGGCTCGGGGCCGACGACAGGATCGACGCGCTCGGCGGTTTCCGCTTCGCGCTTCCAGTCGGTAGGTGTCTGGTCGTTCATGATGCGCTGTCCGCAAGGGCCGCTGCAGGCGGCGGGGAGGAAGAATCGAAACCGCCGCCAAGCGCGGCGATGAGCTGGATTCGGCGGGTCAGCGCATCGGACTGGAGCCCGACCAGCGCCTGTTCCGCCTCGAGCAGGCGGAAGCCCGCGTCGATGCTGTCGAGCTGCGAGCCAAGCCCGGTCGAGACACGGACCTGATCGAGCCGCACCGTCTCGCGCAGCCCCGCAACGACGCGGCGTTGCGCGAGCGTATCCTGGTCGGTCGAGCGGACCTGCGTCAGCGCATCCGCCGAATCCCGCACCGCGCCGAGCACCGCATCGTCATAGGCGGCGACCGCCTCGTCGAGCGCCGCGGTCGCGCCACGATATTGCGCCTTGAGCTTGCCCCCCTCGAAGATCGGCACGTGGATCGCGGGGCCCGCGCCATAGGTCCGCGCGCCGAGATCGAAGAAGCTGCCGAGCCCGAGCGCGGCAAAGCCCGCGAGCGCCTGGATGCTGACGTTGGGGAGGAAGTCCGCGCGCGCGACCTTGCGGCCTGCCGCGGCGGAATCGATCCGCGCCTGCCCGGCGAGCAGATCGGGACGTCGCCCGAGCAGATCGGCCGGGAGCATCGCGGGCACCACCGGCGGGGTATCGAACGCAAGCCGGGGGCTCGCGATCTGCGGGTAGAAATCCGCGCCCCGCCCGACCAGCGCTGCGATCGCGTGGACGAGCAACTCGCGCTGCGCGACGGCGCGGGTGCGCGCCTGGTCAGCTTCGGCGAGCAGCGTCTCGGCCTGGCGGAGCTCGAACTGGCTGGCGAGCTTGTTGCGGATCCGCGAGTTGACGAAGCCAAGCGCCTGCCGCCGCGTCGCAACGAAGCTGTCCGCGACGCGGATCAGCTGGTCCGCGCGCGCGAGCCCGACATAGGCCTGCGCGATCGAGGTCGATACCATCAGCCGCGCCGCCGCCGCATCGAGCGCCGCTGCCGCCACATCGGCGCGGGCACCCGCGACCAGCGCGCGCTGGCGGCCGAACAGGTCGAGGTTCCAGTTGAGGTTCGCCTGCACCGATGTGGTTGGATAGGCGTTGCCCGCAAAAGGCGGCGGATAAAGCGAGCGGTCCGGGAAGCGCTGATACGTCGACTGGCCGTCGAGCGTCACCTGCGGCAACTGGTCGCCGCGCCGTACCCCGAGCGTGGCCTGCGCCATCCGCACCCGCGCGAGCGCACGATCGAGCGATGGATTGGCGGCAAGGCCCATCGTCACCAGCGTATCGAGCTGCGGATCCTTGAACGCGGTCCACCAGTCCGCCGCGATCGGCGTGCTCGCATTGCTCAGACCAAGCGTCGTCGGCTGCACCTGCGCGACCTGTGGTGGATCGTGCGGGACCGCCGCGCAGGACGACAACAAGACCGCTGCGAGCGATACGAGGCCGATCGGGCGGATCACTGCACCACCTCCGCAAGCGGGGCATCGCCCGCCACGCGTTCGGCAACGGCAAGCACGCGCGCGAGCATGTCGACGAAGGCCTGTGCGTCGGTCTGGCTGAATTCGGCCATCACCTCGTTCCAGGCCGAAACGACGTTGCCTTGCAATTTTTCGACGGTCGCGGCGCCGCGTTCGGTCGTCACCAATCGCACGACGCGGCGATCCTCCCCGCTACGGTCGCGCACCATCAGGCCGCGCGTCTCGAGCACGTCGATCAGCCGGGTCGTCGCGCCCGTGGTGAGCCCGAGCTCGCGCGCAAGTTCGCCCGCATTGCCGACCATCCCGTCCCGCACGACCTTGAGCGCGACCCATTGCTGATAGGTCAACTCGCGCCCGGCGATCCGCGATTCGACATAGGCCGACATCGTCTTGTCGAGCCGCCGCAACAGCCGCCCCGGCGCACGGCTTGCCGCGCAATCCTCGACGTTGAACACCGCCATCTGTCTTCGTCCTCATTAACTGCACGTGCAGATACAGCGCGAGAAGACATTTACAAGACGTGTAATGAAATGTTGCTAGATTGCGGAGGTCCATCGCCGCCGCCCCCGCCACGGCGACGGGACGCATCGAACCATGAACTCTGGTTCATTATGTTGACGCCAATTAACGCGACCGCGCCGGGGGATAGGGATAGGGGGGCGCAATTCCGCGGGTTGGTGCGGGAGACAGGATTCCGATGATTTCCAGATTCGAACCGTTTCTTGGCCTGCGCCGATGCCACCTGCGCATGACCGGGCTGATCGGCACTGCGCTGGTATCCTGCGCCGCGACGGTGCCGGTGGTCCATTTGTCGCCGCAGCAGACCAAGGCGCTCGCGATCCGTACGGCACGGGCCGAACCGGCTGCCGACATGCCGGTCGCGATCGTCCCCGCGACGGTCCAGCCACCACTGGGTGCGCGGCGCGCGGTCGCCGCCCCGTTCGCGGGAATCGTCCGCCAGATCTACGTCATCCAGGGCCAGAAGGTCCGCGCGGGCCAGCCGCTTGCGGTGGTGATGAGCCGCGAGGTCCTCCAGACCGGCGCCGAGCTCGCGCGTGCCCGCGCCCGCGCGCAACTCGCCGGATCGACCGCCGCGCGCACCGCAGCGCTGGCGCGCGCGGGCGTCATCGCCGAGGCGCGCTCCGAGGAAGCAAAATCGGCCGCCTATGAAGCGCGCACCGTCGCGACCGAAAATGCCCGGATCCTCGCGCTCGGCGGCGCGGACGGGCGCTCGGGAACCTACACGCTCCGCGCACCGATCGCCGGGACGGTCAGCAGCATGGCGATCCAGGCGGGCGGGACGCTCGACGGGATGGCCGCGCCGTTCGTGATCGACGCGTCCGGCCAATATGCGCTGACGGCACAATTACCCGAACGCTATGCCGGGCAGGTCCGCACGGGCATGCGGATCGCGGTCGCACCCAACGTCTCGGGCAAGATCGTCGCGGTCGGCACCACGGTCGACCCCGCGACCCGGTCGCTGTCGATCGGCGCGACCATCCCCGGCGGCCCCGGGATCGTGCTCGGCCGCGCGCTGTCGGCGACCGTCCTCGCGTCGCCCCCGGCGGGCGCGGTGCAGGTGCCCGCGGGCGCGCTCACCAGCTACAAGGGCCGCTGGTTCGTGTTCGTCGTAACGCCGCGCGGCTATGTGCCGCGCGAGGTGCGGATCGCCGGGCGGAACGCGCAGCGCGCCGTCATCGCAAGCGGTCTCGACCGCGGCGAGACGGTCGCCACCACCGGCGTCACCGAACTCAAGTCGCTGGTGACCAAGCGCTGATGCTGCGATCGCTGGTTGCCTGGGCGCTGTCGGCGCGGCTTGCGGTCATCGCGCTCGCGGCGATCCTCGTCGCGCTCGGCGTGATGGCGTATCGTTCGCTCCCGATCGACGCCTATCCCGACATTTCGTCGACCCAGGTCAAGATGATCCTGAAGGCCCCCGGGATGACGCCGGAGGAGGTCGAGACCCGCGTCGTAACGCCGATCGAGACCGAGATGCTCGGCATCCCGAAACAGGCGACGCTCCGTTCGACCGCGAAATATGCGATCGCCGACGTCACGATCGATTTCCAGGAAGGCACCGACATCTATTGGGCGCGCCAGCAGGTGGCGGAACGGCTGACCGGCGTGATGGCGGACCTGCCCCCCGGCGTCACCGGCGGGCTCGCGCCGATTTCGACGCCGCTCAGCGACGTCTACATGTTCACGATCGAGGGGCCGCTGTCACTGACCGAGAAGCGGACGCTGCTCGACTGGACGATCCGCCCCGCCTTGCGCACCGTACCGGGCGTCGCCGACGTCAATTCGCTTGGCGGCCTCGCGGAGAGTTTCGAGATCAAGCCCGACGCGAATGCGCTGGCGGCAGCGGGGATCACGATCTCCGACCTCAAGGACGCGATCGACAAGAACAACCGCAACGACGGCGCGGGCCGCCTGAGCGAAGGCGAGGAAGCACTGATCGTCCGTGCGACCGGCGCGGTCGAGGCGCCCGAGGACATCGCGCAGATCGTCGTCAAGTCGGGCCCGACCGGCATCACCCGCGTCGGCGATGTCGCGCAGGTCGTGACCGGGAGCCTGACCCGCTACGGCGCAGTGACGCAGGCGGGCAAGAGCGAAGCGGTCGAGGGGATCGTCATCGCGTTGAAGGGCGCGGATGCGAGCCGGGTCGTGGAGGCCGTACGGACCAAGCTCGCGGGCGTCACGCTCCCCAAGGGCACGCGGCTCAAGGTGTTCTACGATCGCTCCGAGCTGATCCACAGCGCGGTATCGACCGTGCAGGAGGCGCTGCTCGAAGCGACCGTGATCGTGCTGGTGCTGTTGCTGATCTTCCTCGGCGACTGGCGCGCCGCGTTGATCGTCGCGGTGACGCTCCCGCTCGCGACGCTGATCACCTTCATGCTGATGCGCGGGTTCGGCGTGACCGCGAACCTGATGAGCCTCGGCGGGCTGGCGATCGCGATCGGGCTGCTGGTCGATGGCTCGGTCGTGGTGGTCGAAAATATCGTCGAGCGGCTGGCCGACCCGGACCTGCCCCCCGAACGCCGCCTCAACCGCATCTTCGTCGCGGTCGGCGAGGTGATCGCCCCGGTCAGCGCGGGGATCGTGATCATCGCGCTGGTGTTCCTGCCGCTGCTGTCGCTGCAGGGGCTCGAGGGCAAGCTGTTCTCGCCCGTCGCGCTGACGATCGTGTTCGCACTGGTCGGGTCGCTGCTGGTCGCGCTGACGCTGGTGCCGGTGCTCGGCTCCTATGGGCTCAAGGCGCATTCGGATGCCGACCATGAACCCTGGGTGATGCGCCGCGTCCGTCCGGCGTACACCAAGGCGCTCGACGCGGCGTTCGGACACAAGGCGATCGTCGGGATCGGCGCGGCGGTGTTGCTCGCGGTCGCGGTCGCGGCGTATCTGATGGTCGGCAAGACCTTCATGCCGACGCTCGACGAGGGTTCGGTCGTGATGCAGCTCACCAAGCTGCCCTCGATCGGCCTCGACCACAGCCTCGCCGACGACATGGCGGCGCAGCGCGCGGTGATGGCGGCGGTGCCCGAGGTCACCAACATCGTCTCGCGCACCGGCTCGGACCAGATCGGGCTTGATCCGATGGGGCTCAACGAGACCGACAGCTACGTCACGCTGAAACCCCGCGGCGACTGGCGCAAGGGCGACAAGGAGTGGCTCGTCACGCAGATGCGTGGCGCGATGGCGGGGCTGCCCGGGATCGAACCGAGCTTCACCCAGCCGATCGAGATGCGCGTGTCCGAGATGCTGACCGGGTCGCGCGGCGACCTCGCGCTCAAGATCTTCGGGACCGACAATGAACAACTCGCGGCGATCGCCGGCAAGATGAAGGCGCTGCTGCAGGCGACCAAAGGCGCGACCGACGTCCAGACGCTCGCCGAGGATCACGTCAATTATCTCGAGCTCGGGATCGACCGGCTGGCGGCTGGCAACGCCGGGATCCCGGTGTCGGACGTGCAGGACGCGTTGCGCGCGCAGCTCGAGGGGCTCGATGCGGGCGTCGCGCGGATCGGGCAGCAGCGCGTGCCGATCACGATCCGCGGCAACGACGACATCCGCCAGAACCCGACCGCGTTCGAGGACCTGCTGGTCCGTTCGCCCACCGGTACGCTCGCGCATGTCAGCGACCTCGCGCACGTCTCGCGCAAGGACGGACCCGTGCTGATCACGCATGAGGACGGGCAACGCTATGCGCTGGTGCAGGCATCGGTGACCGGGCGCGATCTGGTCGGCTTTGTCCAGGAAGTGCAACAGAAGGCGCAGCAGCAGGTCAAGCTGCCGGGCGGCTATCACTTCGTCTGGGGCGGACAGTTCGAGAACCAGCGGCGCGCATCGCAGCGGCTGATGATCGTCATCCCGATCGCGCTCGCGCTCATCCTGCTGGTGCTGTTCCTGACGCTGCGGTCGCTGCGCGCGTCGCTGTTGATCCTCGCCAACATTCCGTTCGCGATGGTCGGTGGAATCGTCGCTTTGCTCATCACCGGCAGCTATCTGTCGGTACCCGCCTCGGTCGGCTTCATCGCCTTGCTCGGGATCGCGGTGCTCAACGGGCTGGTGATGGTCTCGCACATCCGCGACCTGCGCGACGACGGGCGCGATCTTCACGATGCGGTCCGCGACGGCGCGGAGCGGCGGTTGCGCCCGGTGCTGATGACCGCGACGATCACCGCGATCGGGCTCGTCCCCGTGCTTTTCGCAACTGGGCCGGGGTCGGAGATCCAGCGGCCGCTCGCGATCGTCGTGATCGGCGGGCTGATCACCTCGACCTTGCTGACGCTGATCCTGTTGCCGATCCTGTACGAACGCTTCGGGGAGGCGAAAGCATGACCTTGCTGATCGAGATCCTGTGTGCGCCGGACGACGCCGATGCGCTGGTGGACGCGCTCCGCGACCACGGGATCGACACGTGGATCACGCTCCAGCCGATCGAGATCGCGCCCGAGAGCCTCAAGGACGCCAGCGTCCGCGAACGCGTGACGGGTCGCCGGAAACGGACCGCGCTGCGTTTTCTCGGAGACGATTCGGCGCTCGATGCAGTCCGTGACGTCGTCGAGGACGGCACCGTCTGGCATGCGATCGACGTGGCGGCGCAGTCATGACCCTGCGCTTCGCCTTGCTGCTGTGCGTCGCGACGCCTGCGCTCGCCCAGACCGCCGCGCCCGCGATGCCGACGCAGGTGATCGACCCAGCCGACGCCGCACTGCCCCCGCTGGCGGCGGTGTCGGACGCGCTCGACAACAGCCCTTCGGTCCGCGAGGCGGCGGCCCGTGTCGACGCTGCGCGCGGCCATGCCGGCGTGCTGAGCGCAGGCCCGCACGAATTCACCGCGACCGGCTCCTATGTCCGCCGCCGCGTGACCAACGAGACGACGTACAACGAATTCGACGTCACCGTGCTCAAGCCGTTCCGCCTCCCCGGCAAGGCCTCGCTCGATCGCGCGGTGGGCGGGTATGAGATCAAGGCGGCGCGCAACATGTTCGCGGACGCGCGGCATCAGGCGGCGCTGACGCTGTCGGGCCAATGGTTCGACTGGCTCGCCGCACACGAACGCGTGGCGATCGCGCAGCGCGCGATCGACGTGCAGCAGCGCATTTCCGCCGGGATCGCGTTGCAGGTCCGCTACAAGGACGCGAGCCGCCTCGACGCGGACCGCGCGACGCTCGAACTCGAGACCGCGCGGAGCGAACTCGCCGACGCGAGCGGCGCCGAGGCGGCGGCGGCGGCGATGCTGCGTGCATCCTATCCGACGCTCGACCTGCCGACCGAGATACCGACGCCGCAGCCGATCCACGCGACGCCGGCGCAGCTCGCGGGCTGGCGCGACGATATCCTCGGCGACAGCCATGAGATCCGCGCGGCCGAGGCGACTGCGCAGCAATATCACGCGCTTGCCGAACGCGCCCGGCTCGAACGGCATGCCGATCCGTCGGTCGGCGGGCGCGCATTCAGCGAGCGGGGCGGACTCGAGGTCGGGGTCGGCGTGGTCGGCGTGGTTCCGTTCGGCGGACGCTTCCGCAAACCTGCGGTCGACCAGGCGATCGGCGAAGCGGGCGCGGCGGACCAGGCACTCGCGCGCGTCCGGCGGGAGATCCTTGCGACCGCGGATACCGATCTGGTGCAGGCGCGCACCGGCTATGCGCTGCTCGAGTCCGCGCAGCGCGCGGTGACGGCGGCGCGGGCGGCGATGGCGAAGCTAGAGGATGGCCGCAAGCTCGGTGGGGTCGACCTGTCTGCCCTGCTCTACGCCCAGCGTCAGCTCCGCGATGCCGAGAAAATCGAGGCGGAAGCCCGCGCGCGTGCCGCGCGCGCGGTCGCGAAACTGCGGATTGACGCGCACCGATTGTGGGCGCCGGCCGAGGCGGACGACTGAGACCGTCTGCGATTCTCGTGCTTTCCGGTCACTCCTCGGTCGTTCTGTGCCGCTTTGCGACGAACTGCCCAGGAGTCGGGATGGAACCCCCGTTTCGGCCGGATCGAACGGTCGCGGTTAAGACACTGATACCCATTTTATGCTACAAGATCATCAACAGACGTTGAGGGACATGTTCCAAACCGTGCAAGATCAACCACTTATGCTTTCGCGCCGCGCCTTTGGCGGCTCTGCCCTGGCGCTGCTCGGCGCTTCCACGATCGTTCCTGCCCGCGCGCAGGCCCCCGTTTTCGCGCGTGGCCCGGCCCCCGCGACGATCCAGCCGCTCGCTTCGAGCCGTGTCGTTCGCCCCGAACTGCTCCGCAAGGCACTCGCCGCGCTCCAGCAGCACGGGTCGTCGATTCCGCGGCATGACCGGATCGCGATCGCCGATTTCTCGCTGCCCTCGTCGCAGCCGCGCTTCTACATGGTCGACATGGCGAACAGCATGGCGACGACGCTGCTCGTCACGCACGGCAGCGGCAGCGATCCGTCGCACACCGGCTACCTCCAGCGCTTCTCCAACAGCGAAGGTTCGAACGCGTCGAGCGAGGGCGCCTTCGTCACGGGGGATTATTACGTCGGCAAACACGGTCGCTCGCAGCGACTGATGGGGCTCGACGAAACCAACTACCGCGCCTTGCAGCGCGCGCTGGTGGTGCATTCGGCATGGTATGCCGACCCCGACATGGTCAAGACGCACGGCCAGCTCGGCCGTAGCCAGGGCTGCTTCGCGGTCAGCGAAGGCGATCTCGACCAAGTGTTCGCGCGGCTCGGCGCGGGACGGATGATCTACTCCGCGAAGATCTGACGTCTTGAATCATGGGCATGACAGCGATTTCATGCGCGTGATGCCCTCGCGTCATGCCGTCGGATGCAGGGTCAGCCTTCATTGTCGTTGAGGGATTTCATGTACAAGATTTTTGCTCCCGCATTCGCCGTCCTCGCCCTCGCCGGCGGCACGGTCGCGTTCGATGCACCGGCGTCCGCAAAGGGCTGTATCCGTGGCGCAGTCGCGGGCGGCGTCGCTGGCCATTATGCGGGCCATCATGCCCTTGCCGGGGCCGCAGCCGGCTGCGCGATCGCGCATCACCATTACAGCAAGAAAGCCAAGGCCGCGGCAGCGCAGCAGGGCACTCCGGCGCAGCGCTAGGCGACCAACGCCGCACGGACGGCGCTCTGGCGGTCGTCCCGGGTTCCGGGGGCCTGCAGCAACAGGCCCCCGGAATTGCCCTGCCCGCCGCTGATGCGGAGAAAGACGCTTCCATGTCCGCAAAATTCGGTTTCCTGCGGACGGCGCTCCGGATCGCCGCGACCGCCGGGCTGGTCGCCGCCGCAGTGCCCGCCACGGCGGGAACCGTGGCGCTGACGTTCGATGACCTGCCCGTTTTCGGCAGGATGACGTCGGCCGCGGATGGCACGGTCGTCACCGAGGCGTTGCTCGCAGGACTCAAACGCCAGCATTACGTGGCAACCGGCTTCGTCAACGAACGCCAGCTTGCCGCGCCGGATCGCACGCAGCGTGTCCGTCTGCTCGAACGCTGGCTCGATGCGGGAATGGACCTGGGCAACCACAGCTATTCGCATCTCTCGCTCAACGCGGTGCCGGTCGAGGCCTATATCGCGGACGTCGCGCACGGCGCGCAGGAGACGTCCACGCTGCTTGCCGGACGCGGAAAGCGCGAACGCTGGTATCGCTATCCCTATCTCGAGACCGGCCTGACGCTGGCGACGCGGCAGCGGTTCGAAGGATGGCTCGGGACGCATGGCTATCGCGTCGCCCCGGTGACGATGGAAAATTCGGACTGGCGCTTCGCCGCCCCCTATGACGACGCGATCGCGCGGGGCGATCCTATCGAGGCGCGGCGGATCCAGCAGGCGTATCTCGATTTCACCGCGCGGATCGTCCCCTGGTACCAGAAAGCCGGGCAAGCGCTGCTGGGCCGCGAGCCGGCGTTCGTCTTCCTGCTTCACGCGAGCCGACTCAATGCCGCGAGCATCGACAAGCTCGCCGCAATCCTGCGCGCGCAGCATCTGCGCGTCGTCCCGCTCGATACCGCGATGCGCGACCCGGCCTATGCGATCCCCGACACCTATGTCGGTCCGAACGGCGATGGTTGGCTGGATCGTTGGGCGCTGACGCTCCACAAATCGCTGCCATACGCCTCGGTCCCGATCGTGCCCCACGCGATCCTGACCTATGACGCGCGGCTGGAAGGGGCGACCGACCCGCGCGCGAAGGCGACGTCGTGACCATGAAGCGATTGTATTCCGCCCTCGCCCTGATCTGCGCCGGGATGGCCGCGCCCAGTCAGGCAACACAGACACCATGGCCTGCGGACGTCGCGTTGCCCGCCGGACACCCCATCGACGAAGCCTATCGCCAGGAGTTCGGCGTCTGCGACCACGCCGACCGTTTCCACGGCCGTGCCGTCCACGGCTGCCGTGACGACCCCAATGCGGTCACGGCGCTGCGCCGTCTGCCGGGCGGTGCGGTCGCCTATGTCGCGAAGCTCGCGGTCGATCTCGACGGATCGCCCTTTGCGTGCAGCCCCGATCACGGCGCGATGGACCAGTGCCCGACCTCGCTGATGCTGCCGAACGGCAAGGGTGGCGAAATCCCGGTTGATGCGGACACGATTCCCTATGTCGTCATCCCGTGGGAGGGCCCGCGCGCCGAACAGGGGCGGTTCACCAAGCTGACCGGCGTGGGCGTCGGCGATTTCGGCGTGGTGATCGCGCGCGGGCGAACGATCCCGGTGATCGTCGCGGATACCGGCCCGTACGAAAAGCTCGGCGAGGGGTCGCTTGCGTTGCACCGTGCGCTGGGGCGCGAACTGTGCGTCGCGCGGAGCGGCGCGGGAACATGTCGCCGCGTGATCGAGCGGATGGAAAGCATCGGCGGCGACGTCACCACCGTGCTGTTCCCGCACACCGCGCGCCAGGACCTGACCCCCGCCAATATCGCGCAGATCGTGCGCGAGGAAGGCTTGCGGCACTGGCGCGCGATGCAGGCGAAGGGATAAAGCCCGGCTGTGCGAAGGTACGCTGTTATGAGGGGTCGCCCCGCTCCAACCCCGCATCTTCCGTCATGCTGAACGTGTTTCAGCATCTATCGCTCCGCAGGCATGGAGCCGACTTGCGGCGCGGTGGACCCTGAAACGCGTTCAGGGTGACGCCGGGTGGTCGGGATGCCGCCCGCGCGCGCCCGCCGCGACCGGCTTCCCCGGCTCAGGCGGAGAAAACCGCTCGCGACGCGCGGCTCGCAGCCTCAGCCCGCGCTTACCATTCGATCCCGATCTTGCCGAAATGCTCGCCCCCGGTTTCGTAGCGGAACGCGTCGGCAAGCTGCTCCAGCGGGAAGCGACGATCGACGACGGGCTTGATCCCGCCTGCCTCGAGCGCGCGGACGAACTCCTGCTGCTCGCGGCGGCTGCCGACGATCAGCCCCTGGAGCCGCGCCTGCTTCGACATCAGCGCCGCGGTCGGTACCTCGCCCGCGCCACCCGTCAGCACGCCGATCAGTGAGATATGCCCGCCGACGCGCACTGCCTCGATCGACTGCGCGAGCGTTCCCGGGCCACCGACCTCGACGACATGGTCGACGCCACGACCGCCAGCCCAGTCCTTGATCACCGCGCCCCATGCCGGGGTCGTGCGGTAATTGACGCAGAAGTCCGCACCCAGCGCCTTCGCGCGCTCGAGCTTGGCGTCGGACGATGAGGTGATCGCGAGCACCGCGCCCATCATCTTGGCGATCTGCAGCGCCCAGATCGACACCCCGCCGGTGCCGAGCAACAGCACGGTGTCGCCAGCCTTGAGCTTGCCGTCGACCACCAGCGCGCGCCATGCGGTCAGCCCGGCGGTGGTGATCGTCGCCGCCTCGACCGCGTCATAGCCCTTGGGGGCGTGCGTGAAGGCGGTCGCCGGGAGCACCACCGCCTCGCGCGCGAAGCCGTCGATCCCGTCGCCGGGGGTGCGGCCGAAATCGCCGATCGTCGGGGTGCCGTCCTGCCAGTCGGGGAAGAAGCACGACAAGACCATGTCGCCGACCGCGAATTCGGTGACGCCCGTGCCGACCGCCTCGACCAGCCCGGCACCATCGGCCAGCGGAATCCGGCCCGAGGCCTCGCCCATACGCCCGGTGACGACGCCGAGGTCGTGGTAATTGAGCGAGCTGCCGTGGAGCGCGACACGGATCTCGCCCGCGCCGGGCTGGCCGGGGTCCGCGCTTTCGCCCAGCGTCAACTGGTCGAGGTCCATTGGTGAGCCTACTGTGATCGTCCGCATCATCTGTCTCCTGTGCCGGCATTCCAGCCGGGCATCGCGCGCTCAACGCCCCGGGTGTCGGACCGCTCCCGAGAAATGCGGTGAACTCCCCGGGGAATGGGTCGTTGTGTCGACCGACCCCCGTAAGCGAAAGTATGCCGCATGACCTTCTCCCCCTCCCCCGTCTGGCTGATCACGGGTTGCTCGACCGGTTTCGGCCGCGATCTCGCACAGTTGATCATCGATCGCGGCTGGCGGCTGATTGCCACCGCGCGCGATGCCGCGCGCGTTGCCGATCTCGCGCATGCAGCGCCGGACCGGGTCCTCGCGCTTGCGCTTGACGTGACCGAGCAGGACCAGATCGAGTCCGTCACCAAGGCCGCGATCGAGAAGTTCGGGCGGATCGATGTGCTCGTCAACAATGCCGGCTATGGCTATCAGAGCACGATCGAGGAAGGTGTCGACGCCGAAATCCGCAAGCAGTTCGATGCCAACACCTTCGGCCTGTTCGCGATGACGCGTGCGGTGCTCCCGCAGATGCGCGAGCAGAAGAGCGGGCATATCATCAACATCACCTCGGTCGCCGGGCTCGTCGGCTTCATGGGATCGGGCTATTATGCCGCGTCCAAACATGCGGTCGAAGGCTTTTCGGATGCGCTGCTCGCCGAGGTCCAGCCGCTGGGGATCGACGTTACCTGCGTCGAGCCGGGGCCGTTCCGCACCGATTGGGCCGGCCGTTCGCTCCAGCAGACCGAAAGCCGGATCGCGGATTATGCCGATACCGCGGGCAAGCGGCTTGCCGACACCCGGAGCGGCAGCGGCAAACAGGCAGGCGACCCCGTCCGCGCGGGCGAGGCGATGATCGCACTGACGGTCGATCCCAATCCACCGCGCCATCTGGTGCTGGGCAAGTGGGGCTATGACGCGGTGGTCGACAAGCTGAAGGCACGGCTCGCCGAGATCGAGCGGCATCGCGATGCGAGCCTCGGGGCGGATTTCCCGGAGGCGTAACCCGACAACGTTGGCGTCATGCCGGGCGTGGCCCGGCATGACGCTGTCCCTCTTGGTCCGACCCGCGCGACTGCCCTCCCAGCGACAACCGTCCGGTGATGCGCGGCCGCGCGGGGTCGTGTCGGTCCGCCGCATCGTTGCGCCGGAGCGGGTGTCGGATCGTTTCGAACGTGCGCTTCATGCCGCGCGCCGTGGCGTGACCGGCTCACCCATCCAGAACGGCAGCCGCTGGTGCGCGAGCATCGCCTCGGGCGTCACGCGTTCCGCGACCACCGCGAAGCGATCACCGTCGACCAGCACCTCGGGCACGAGCGCGCGGCAATTGTAGGTCGACGCCATCGTCGCGCCGTATGCGCCGGCGGTGCGGAACACCGCCAGATCGCCCGCCTCGACCAAGTCGATCTCGCGCGCGGTGGCAAAGCTGTCGCCGCTCTCGCACACCGGCCCGGCGATATTGGCGGTCATCCGCTGCCCCGTCGGCACGACCGCCTCGAACCCGTGGAACGCCTCGTAGAGCGCGGGCCGAGCAAGATCGTTCATTGCCGCATCGACGATGACGTATGGGTGGCTCGCGCCCGGCTTCACCCACACGACCTCGGTCAGCAGCACCCCCGCCGCCGCCGCGACGAAGCGCCCCGGCTCGAACGTCAGCGTGACATCCCAGTCGCGCGTGACGCGCTCGACGATTGCGCCATACGCCTGCGCGCTCGGCATCACGTCGCCGGGACGATAGGCGACCCCGAGTCCGCCGCCAAGATCGACATGCTCGATCCGATGCCCTGCCGCGCGCAACGTCCTCATCAGTGCGCCCGCCCGCCGGTAGGCGATCTCGAGCGGCCCCAGGTCGTTGAGCTGGCTCCCGATATGGATCGCGATCCCGCGCAGATTCAGCCCCTCGCGTGTGACGAGCCGCGCATAGATTGCGGCTGCATCCTCATACGCCACCCCGAACTTGTTCTGCTTGCGCCCGGTCGAGATCTTCGCGTGCGTGCCGGCGTCGACATCGGGATTGACGCGGAGCACCGCCGCCGCGCGCACCCCGCGCGCCCTTGCGAGGGCGGCAAGCATTTCGCCTTCCGCCTCCAGCTCGAGATTGAACTGGCCGATCCCCGCATCGAGCGCGGCGGCAAGCTCGCGCCGGGTCTTGCCGACGCCCGAATAGACGATCGCGGAAGCGGGCATCCCCGCCGCGAGCGCGTGGAGCATTTCGCCCCCCGACACGATGTCCGCGCCATAGCCTTCTGCGGCGAGCAATCGCAGCACCGCGAGATTGGGGTTGGCCTTGACCGCAAACGCAAGCCGCTTGCGCGCGATCGGCGCGAGCGCGTCGCGGAATGCGCGCGCTGCAATGCGCAGCGCGGCGGCCGAATAGACATAGGCCGGGGTCCCGACCGTCTGCGCGATCACCGGGAGCGGCACGCCCTCGGCGTGGAGCACGCCCGCGCGGCGTGCGAACGGCAAGTCATCCATTGCGGTTCTCCGGCCGGCGGCGTCGGCGTGCGTGGATCGATTGCGGCAGGCCCTTGTGGCGGCTGCGCTCGATCCGCAGCGCGGCGGGGACGCGCTTGCCCTGGACGATCAGCACGAAGCCGAACAGCGCGACCAGAAACCCTGCCAGCCCCGGAAAGCTGCCGCTCCCGGCCCGGTCGTTGAGGCCGATCACCGCTCCCATCAGGAACAGTGCTCCGCCGAAGCTGCGCCAGGCGATATCCCGGTGCGTCATGCTGCCAGCGCCTTCGGCTCGACCGGATCGGCGATCAGCGTCCGTCCGGCACACGCCACCGCGCGCGCCTCGGCGCTGGCGTTACCGCCGCGCGCGCCATGCCACAGCACGATATCGGCGGGCAGCCCGCTTTCCGCATCGAGCGCGGCGACGAGATCGCCGGTTTCGAACGCGATGCCGATGGCGGGGTCGTGCATCGCCGCCGCTGCCGCACGCGCGCGGGTGACGTGCGCCGGGGCGGCGTCGATCCCGCGCGCCTCGATCGCGGTAAAGCCAAGCGCGCGCGCCTGCTGCACCGCGCACAGCAGCAAGGTGCCGTTGCCGCAATCCGCATCGACGATCCGGACACTCCGCCGGTTGCCGTCGCGGAGCGCGACGAGGGCGGCGGAGACGGCAGCCCAGCGCGCGTCGCGGCATTTGGGGCAAGCGGTGCGCACTTTGGCGCGGCGCGGGGTGCGCACCGCGCGCAACGGCGCGGCAACGCTGTGATCAGCGAGGTAAGTCATGCAGAATTCCTGAAATGAGGCGCGCACTCAGGCGGCGTGGCGCAGATGCTGCGCATTTTCCCACGGTTCGACGCGGGCGAACGAGATGTTGGGGATCAGCGGGGTGTCGCTCCGCTCGATCGTCGCACCGGGGAGCGAGTGCCGCTCGGCGCGCGCGAACGCCATCGCAGTGGCGAGCGAAATGAACCGCCCCTCGAGGCGTCCGCCGCTGTCCTGGACGAGCCAGTGGCCAGCGGTATCCTGCCCCACCTTCAACACGCAGGCGGGTTGGTCGGGCTCCGGATCGGTCGTCGACAGCATTGCAAGGCTCCTGCACCCGATCCTGCCGCGCTGCCGGTAAAGCCCGGCAAGCGCTTGATCGGGCTGGCCTTCAGATAGGCCCGCCATGCATTAAGGTTCGAGATCGATCGCCTGTGTCCGGCATAAAGGACGCATATAGATACGGTCAGGCGGTGGTCAGCACGCCCTGGAACACCTGATCGTCGAGCGCCTGCCCGGCCCCGACGGCGACGCAGGTCAACGCGTTCTCCGCGACGATCACGGGCAGGCCGGTCGCCGCGGACAGCACCGCATCGATTCCGGCGAGCAGGCTGCCGCCGCCGGTCATCACGATTCCGCGGTCGAAGATGTCCGCCGCGAGTTCCGGCTCGGTCTTTTCCAACGCGGAGAGCACCGCCTCGATCACCTGCCCGACCAGATCCGCAAGCGCCTGCGCGATCTCACCCTGGTTGACGGTGATCTCGCTCGGCACGCCGTTGAGCAGGTCGCGCCCGCGCACGCGCATCTCCTGGCCGATCCCGTCCTCGGGCATCAGCGCGGTGCCGATCGCGAACTTGATCTGCTCGGCGGTCGCCTCGCCGATCATGAGGTTGTGCTTGCGGCGGATGCTCGAGGCGATCGCATCGTCCATCCGGTCGCCGCCGACCCGCACCGACGTGCTGTACGCCAGCCCGCGCAACGACAGGATCGCGACCTCGGTCGTGCCGCCGCCGATATCGACGACCATCGCGCCGATCGGCTCGGCCACGGGCAGCCCGGCGCCGATCGCGGCGGCCATCGATTCCTCGATCAGATGCACCTTGCGCGCACCTGCGTTCATCGTCGCCTGACGGATCGCGCGGCGTTCGACCGGGGTTGCGCCCGATGGAATACAGATCACGATCTCGGGCCCACGCGACAGCCAATTGCGCCCGCCGTTCACCTTCTCGATGAAATGCTTGATCATCTGTTCGGCGACATCGATGTCCGCGATCACGCCATCACGCATCGGGCGGATCGTTCGGATCGCATCCGGGGTCTTGCCGAGCATCAGCTTGGCCTCCGCGCCGATCGCGCGGACGCGTTGCACGCCGTCCAGCGTCTCGAGCGCGACGACCGACGGCTCGTTCAGGACGATGCCCTTCTCGCGCAAGTAGATGACGGTATTCACGGTGCCGAGGTCGATCGCCAGGTCGCTGGAGGAAGGAGACAGCAGACGAGACAAGCGCATGGGCATACAATCTTATAAAGTCGGGAAACACAGCCCCATCGGGGCGAACGGAATGTCTTGGCCGTGGTCCCCCGGCTCCGAACGGTCAAGCCCGTCTGCGTTAAAACGACCGCTGGCGAAGGTCCAACGACGTTCCGCCACAAGAAAGAAAACATGCCGTTCGGTTCCGGCGCGCGCACAGCGAGCCGTTTCCCTTGGTTTCAGCGCGCTGCCGCGGAGGCCGGAAGCCGGAGGTCGCGATCAGCCAAGGCTTGGGAGATGGAACCAGAGGTTGGTGCAAACGGCGCTACCCCGCGTTGCGATGGCGCCGGGGTTTCCCCCCCAGCAAGCGTGTATTAGTCGACTGGCACACTTTTCGCATCGGTCTCCCACGGCACGCCGAATGGTCGATGTGCCGAACATTCTGGAGCCTGCGGAATCATGATTCTCCTTCTTGCCATTGCGATGAGCGTAGCGGTTCCGCCCTTGCCGGAACGCCCCGAACAGGCCCGGCATTCCACCGTCACCGAAACCTACCGGGTCCGCTACGCCGGGCGACGCGACGAATATTGCCTGCGGGTCTTTGCCGACCCGGCGCCGGCAGAGCCCTATCCGCGCAGCGCGGCCGACCCCTGCCGTTCCCGTGCGGACTGGGCCAAGGACGGAATCGCCATCAGCGACCCGTATCGCGATCGCAGCGTCGCGATGCAGCGGTAGCGATGCCCCGGCGGGGGGCTGATCCTCGCAATCAGCCCCTGGCCAGCGCGATATACCGGGTCACGTTGCCCGCCAGAACGTCGAGCGGGACATTGCCGCCCTCGACCACCGCCTGGTCGAAATCGCGCAGGTCGAACCGCGGGCCGAGCGCCGTCTGCGCCCGGTCCCGCTGCGCGACGATCTCGGTCTGGCCGAGCTTGTAGCCGCACGCCTGCCCCGGCCACGCGCAATACCGATCGACCTCGCTCGCCGCGTTGCTCAGCGGCAGCCCGGTCGCGGCGATGAATTCGCGGAGTGCCTGCGCGCGCGTCCAGCCCATCGCGTGGATCCCGGTATCGACCACCAGTCGCACCGCGCGCCATGACAGTCCCATCAGATACCCCAGCCGTCCTGCCGGATCGCCCTCGTACATCCCCAGTTCGTCGGCGAGTTGCTCGGCATAGAGCGCCCACCCCTCCGTATAGGCGTTGAACGCGAGGATCGAGCGGATCAGCGGGAGTTGCTGGGCATATTCACCCTGCCAGACATGGCCGGGAATGCCCTCGTGGAACACCAGATCGGGGATGGTGACGCGATTGTGGATCGTCGGATCGCCAAGGTTGACCCAGATCTTGCCCGGGACCTTGCCGTCGATCGACCCCGGCCCGCCATATGCGGCGGGCGCGCCGGGCTCCTGCGCGAGCGGCATGCGCCGGATCTCGAGATTGCCCTTCACGAGCTTGCGGAACGCACGCGGCAGGCGCGGGCGGATCGCGTCGATCTTGCCCTGCATGTAGGCGATGATCTGCACGCGCCCGGCATCGTCGTTCGGAAAACCGATACCGGGCCGCTGCTGCAAGGCCGCCGCCCGTTCGGCGACGCTCCCCTCGGTCAGCCCGAAACTCCTGAGGATGACATCCATCTGGCGCTGCAGGTCGACGAGTTGCGCGCGCCCGAGCGCGTGGATGTCGGCGGGCGTGCGTCGCGTCGTCGTGCCCGCGCGAAGGCCCCAGGCGTACCATTCGGGCCCGTGCGGCCGGGTGCCTAGCCCGGCGGCATCGGTCGCGACCGCGCGCTCGGCGCGCAACTCGGCGCGCTGTCGTTCGAGCGCGGGGATCACGCTCCCCTGCACGATCCGCTGCGCGCGCGCGATCCAGTCGCCGGGGATCGTCTTGGTCTTGCGCGCGAGCGGGCCGATCAGCGCGCCGTCGGGTGCCGCCGCGGATGCAATGGTGCCGGTCATCCCGGTGATCGTCTTGTCGAGCAGGAACGCGGGCGGGACGAGTCCCTCGAGCCGCGCCGCCCGGAGCCGCACCGTCTCGCCGTCGAGCTGCGCTGCCATGCCGGACAGCCGGGCGAGATACGCTTCGGCGTCCGCTGCGGACGTTACCGGCTGGGCGCCGTCGAGCAGTTGCGGCACGTCGATCCACGCGCCGACGTTCTGGATCACCGCATACGGCGTGTTGCGCCAGTTACCGATCGTCGCGACGCCGTACGGCAGCGCCATTCCGTCGAGCGCGGTGCGAAACGCGCTGTCGGCAACCGACAGGCTGGTTTGCAGCGCCGGATCGAGCCCGTCGCGCGGCACCTTCGCGAGATCGGCGAGCGCGCGGGTGAGGAACGCCTTCCGCGCCGCCACCCCGGCGGGCGTGCGATCGTCCAGCCGGCGGCGCAGCCCCGCATGGGCACCGGTATCGACGCCGAGGCTGGTCGCCTGGGGCGGGTCGAGGTCGAGCAACCCCCACGCCAGCCGGTCGAGCAATGCCGCGGCAGGCTCGCCCCCGGGCGCTGCCCAGGCGGGGGTTGCTGCAACGGCGACACTGGCGGCTACGCCAGCGGCCATGCCGGAAAGTGCGTCACGACGGGAGGGGGCGGGGTTGGTCATGCGCCGAGGATGCCGGTTGCCGTGCGGTGCGTCAAACCGGGCGATCGTCAAAATCGCCTCCGCAAACCCGTCTACCGGTCGAACACGCCCGTTCTGGGGGCTGCCGTACGGAACGATGCTTGTCCGCTCATTCGCCGCGCCTGATCCGATAGGGCCCGGACCGGGCGGGCAGCGGCTTCCCCTTCCAGCTCAACCGCACCGAACCCGCGCTGACGAGACGATCGACGGCCGCGTGCACCGTGGGCATGGCGTCGCGCCAGTCCAGGAACGGCGAGGCGTCTGCGGCGGCGAGGCCTCTAGCCACTTCGCTCGGGCAGATCGAACCATCGGGGGTGCGTTGCGCGAGGAGCGCCGCCGTCATCGCGCACGCGTCGTCGACCGACGCCACGCCCTATCGCTGGGCTTGTGGGGCGGCGTCGGCCAGTTCCGCGTCGGATCGGGATGGTCGGACGGCTCGGTCGATCAGGTCGAGCATCGCGCTGTTTGCCTGGCCGGCGGCAATGCTCGCCAGACTGTTCCCGGCGGCATCGACCACGTCGGTTTCGGCCCCTGCCGCCAGCAACATCTCGACGATCGGCGCATGACCGAACATGACCGCGTTCATCAGCGCGGTCTGCCCGGCGAGATTGCGCTGGTTCGCATCGGCGCCCCCCTCGAGCAGCAGGCGCGCGATGTCGGCATAGCCCTTGAACGCCACGCCCATCAGCGGGGTATTGCCGCGCGCGCCGTCCCCGGCATCCACCGTTGCGCCCGCCGCCAGCAACACGGTGGTCGTGGAAACCTGCCCGTTGTAGCTCGCCAGGATCAACGGCGTGTAGCCCTTGGCATCGCGCGCATCGACGTCAGCCCCCGACTGCAGCAAGGCCGGGATGACATCGTCGCGTCCGAGCCGCGCGGCCTGATGCAGCAGGTCCTGCAATCGCTCGGGCGATGGCAAAGGCGGCAGATCGGTCGTCGGCAGTTCGGGCGTTGGGGCGTCTGACACCGGCATTCCTCGCAAGTCTGGTCGCCCTCAACGATTCCGACACACGACCGGCTCCGCCATACGGCAAGAAAAGCGTCGGGACGCTGCCGAATGCCGCCCCGGGGTGACGTGCGATGCTATGCGAGCTGCTCCGAGACCTGTCGGCCAAGTTCCCCCGCCGACATAAAGGCGACGCCAGGCCGATTGTCCAAGGTACAAAGCAGCTGCTCCAGCGCGCCGATCCGATAGGGCAGTCCCATGACATAGGGGGTCAGATGGATCGGCAGCATCCGCCCGCCGAAGCTGGCCGCCTCGCCTTCGAGCCAGGCGCAGGCATCCTCGAGCTGGGCGCGGAAGCTGTCCGCGGACTGCTGCTGGACGGTCACGATCTGCCGGTCGGAACCGCCAAAATCCGGTGGAAGCGATCGGCGGCTTCGCGCGTTGTCGCGCGATGAGCAGCTCGCACCATGACCGCTACGCCTATCGCCCGATCGTCGGACGCCCGGATTACGACTGGCCCGATGGCCGCCGCCTCGCCATCTATCTCGGCGTCAATTACGAGGTGTTCGACTTCGGCAGCGGTCTCGGCCCCGAACTGGCGCCATCGCAGACCAAGCCCGACGTCATGAACTACGCGTGGCGCGATTACGGCAATCGCGTCGGCGCGTGGCGGCTGTTCGATCTGTTCGACCGGCTCGGGCTTCGCACCACTGCGCTCCTCAACGCCGACGTGCTCGATCGCTGCCCCGGACTTGCCGAAGCCTGTCGCGACCGTGGCGACGAGATCGCGGCGCACGGGGGCAGCAACGCCACGGCGCAAGGCGCGCTGTTCCGGTCGCGCGAGGCGCATCTGATCGCCGACGTGACCGAGCGGCTGGCAGCGCTCGACGTGCGCCCCACCGGCTGGCTCGGCCCGTGGATCTCGGAAAGCAAGAACACGCCCGACCTGCTTGCCGAGAACGGCTATCGCTATGTCCTCGACTGGGCGCACGACGACCAGCCGACCCGGCTCGCGACCGACCACGGTGGCCTGCTCTCCGTCCCCTATTCGCAGGAAATCAACGATCTCCCCGCGATCATCGAGCGCAAGCAGGAGGCGGACACGTTCGCCGACATGATCCGCGCCAACGTCGCACAGCTTTTGTCCGAATGCGACCGCCGCCCGCTGGTGCTCGGGATCGCGCTTCATCCCTACATCATGGGGCAGGCGCATCGCGTCCCCGCGCTGGCGCAGGTGTTGACCGAACTCCGCGAAGCGAACGATCCCCGCATCTGGTGGACGACCGCCGGCGACATCGCCGCGCATGTCGAGGCCCATAATCTGGCGGCCTGATCCGTGCGACAAAGGGGCGGGCATGGCCCCGCCCCTTCGGACGTAAGAACGCCGCCGGTCAGGGGGCGACCTGCCTGACCGGGCGCAGCAGGATCTCCTCGACCAGCACCCGCGGCGGCTGCGCGAAGGCGTAGACGAGCGCCTGTGCGACGTCATCCGACGTCAGCGCATCGAGGCTCTCGCGCCGTTCGCGCATCGCATCGCTCACATTCTGGCCGAACTCGGTCCACACCGCGCCGGGCTCGATCACGGAAACGCGGATGCCCTCGCCGCCCAGCTCCTTGCGCAAGGCATCGTGGAAGCCAACCACCGCGAACTTGGTGGCGCTATAGACCGACCACGATTCGGTCCCGTACCGCCCGCCGACGCTCGACACGGAAGAAATCATCGCGCCCGACCGGCCCCGCATCAGCGGGATCGCCGCCTGCGTGCAGTAGAGGACGCCGTACAGGTTGACGTCGATCATCTGTTTCCAGTCGGCGGGATCGCTATCTTCGAAGCGCGCGTTGACGCCGAGACCGGCGTTGTTGAACAGCAGGTCGAGCCCACCGAACCGCCGCTCGACCTCGGCGAAGACGTTCGCGACCGCCGCCGCATCGCCGACGTCCGCGGTGAGCGCGATCGCCGCGTCGCCAAGCTCCGCCACCAGCGCGTCGATCCGCCCGCGCCGCCGGGCTACCAGCACGACGCGAACGCCCTCCGCGACGAGCAGTCGCGCGGCCGCTTCGCCGATCCCGCTCGACGCACCGGTAATCACCGCGACCTTGCCGGTCAGATCCTGCATTTTCATAATCCGTCCTTCGATGGAATGTCAGCGCTCGAGAACGCTTTGCCCTCATGGAAGAGCCACCGCCCCCCATCGTTTCCGTCCGGCCGGACGCCGGTGAACGCATCCGCGATTCGATCGTTGAGGGGGGCTTCGATCACGACCCCCCGTTTCCACGCACTTCGACTGGCAGGATCCCGATATGGCAGACCCGTTTATCATCGCCGTGCCGGACGATCGGCTCGCCACCATCCGCGCGAAGGTCGCAGCGTTCGACTGGACGATGGTGCCGGATGCGGGCGAATGGCAATCAGGGGTCGGGCTTGCCGATCTGAAGCGGCTCGTCGATCACTGGCTGACGCGCTACGACTGGCGCGCACAGGAACGACGGCTCAACACGCTGCCGCAGTTCACCACCAAGGTCCAGGGCCAGCGCCTTCACTTCATCCACGCGCGCGGCGATGGCTCACGGCCGCCGCTGCTGTTGCTGCACGGCTGGCCCGGCTCGTTCCTGGAATTCGAGGCGCTGATCGCGCCGCTCGTTGCGGATGGTCACGATGTCGTCATCCCCTCGCTTCCGGGCTACGCCTTCTCGGGCCGGCCATCCGCGCCGATCGGGCCGAAGCAGACCGCCGAGCTGATGCACGGGCTCATGGTCGCGCTGTTCGGCACGGGCCGCTATCTCGTCCAGGGTGGCGACTGGGGCGCCGCGATCGGCGGATGGATCGCGCACCAGCATCCCGACGCCGTCGCCGGGCTTCATCTCAACATGGTGCTGCTCCAGGCGGAAGACGCAGTGCCGACGAAGTCCGAGGAACGCGCCTGGGCCGAGCAGCGCGCCGAGACCGTCAAGGAGGAAACCGGCTATTCGCTGGAACAGGGCACGCGTCCGCAGACGCTCGGCGTCGCGATGTCGGACAGTCCGGTCGGAATCGCGGCATGGATCCTCGAAAAGTTCGGTGCCTGGGCCGACGTTCCGCGCGATTCACAGGGTCGCCCCGACCTGTGGCAGACGTTCGACGAGGATTTGCTGCTCACCAACATCATGCTGTATCTGGTCGAGGGGTCGTTCGTGTCGTCGACCTGGATGTACCGGGGCCGCGTGCTAGAAGGATCGGGCAAGTTTCCTGCGGGAACGCGCATTCGCGTGCCGACCGCGGTCGCGGCGTTCCCCGATCCGGTCTTCGCCCCGCCGCCCCGCTCGCTCGCGCGGAAGACCTACACGATCGTGCAATGGACCGAGATGCCCGCTGGCGGACACTTCGCGGCGCTCGAGCAACCCGGTCTGCTGCTTGCGGACATGCGCCGCTTCTTCGCATCCAAGGCGGTTTCGCGCGGGTCCGGCAAGCGCGCGTTCGCGCTTCGGTCGGCCGGCGCGGTCGCTGCGACCCTCGCGGCGGCAGCGCTCTACACACGCCTGACGACCGGGCGGATCGAGCAGGACGTTCCGGCGGACGGCACCTTCATCACCGTTGCCGGTACGCGCCTGCATTACGTCGATCGCGGCACGGGCCCGACGATCGTCCTGCTGCACGGGTTGGGCGCGCAGCTTCGCAACTTTTCCTACGGCGTCGCCGACGCGCTGGCGGACCGCTACCGCGTGATCCTCGTCGACCGGCCCGGTTCGGGCTATTCGGTCGCGAGCGGGGACCAACCCGGCATCCTCGGCCAGTCGGCGATCATCGCGGCGCTGATCGAGGCGCTTGCGCTTGACCATCCACCACTGCTCGTCGGCCATTCGCTCGCGGGCGCGGTTGCGCTGGGCGTGGCGACTCACCATCCGGGCGCGATCGCCGGCTTGGCGCTGCTCGCGCCGATGACGCAGCCGCCCCACGCAATGCCCGCGCCGGTCGCCGGCGCGATCGACCGCAGCCCGACCGCGCGCACGCTTTTCGCCAATGTGCTCGGCACGCCGATCAGCCGCGCGGCGTTCGATGTGCGCTGGCGTTCCATCTTCGCACCCGATCCGGTTCCACGCGACTTCGCGACGCGCGGCGGTGGCCGCCTCGGGGATCGGCCGATCTCGGTCAACGCCGCGCTGGTCGAACTCGCGAGTGCCGACAGGGATCTCACCGCGATCGCCCGCCGCTATCCGACGGTGACGATCCCGGTCGCGCTGCTGTACGGGCGCGAGGATCAGGTCATCGCGCCTGCGGTCGACGGCAATCGTGCAGTGGCGGCAATCCCGGGCGCGACGCTGGAGCGCACGGACGGCGGCCACATGCTTCCGGTCGCGCATCCGGCGGCAAGCGCTGCCTTCATCCGCGCCTGCGCCGAACGCCTCTGGCAATAGCGCCGATCCGCTCCAGCGTGGCTGCCGTGGCGACAGACCGACCGGCCCAGACCGCGCAACCCGGTTCTGTCGTTACCGGCGGCCCCTTATGCCGAGCATCGCCACTCCCCCGATGAACGACAATCCCGCGAGCGTCAGGAACAGCAGGCCGAAGTTTCGCGGTGTCGCGAGCCACCACGCCAGTGCCGGCCCGATCAGCACCGGCACGGTATTCGATAAATTGATCAGCCCGAGATCCCGCCCCCGCCGGTTCGGATTTGGAAGCAGTTGCATGACGAAACCGATCTGCAGCGTCAGGAAGACCAGCCAGCCGGTCGAATATAGACAGAAGCCCGTCGCAGCGACGGTCCAGTCGTCCGCGAATGCCATCACCACCAGCCCTGCGGCGTCGAGTGCGGAAGCGGCGAGCAGGAATGGCTTTCGCCGTCCGATCCGGTCCGACCAGCGACCGAGGAAAACCGCCAGAGGCAACGGCACGACGCTTGCGATGAGGATCAGCCATCCCACCTGGGTGGCCGTGTCGCCCGACGCAGAGGGCACCGCGAACTGCTCCATATAGAAAAGGAGGTACGCGAACAGGACGTTGCCCGCGATCTGGACCATGAGGCGGGACAGCCAGGCGATGGCGAGATCGGGGGACAGGACCGGGGCCGTCGGTTCGGAACGCTGCACCGTCTTGCGCGCCGACGTCGCCAGTAACGGACCGATGCACAGCACGGCGACGACCGCGATCAGCGACAGACGCAAACCCAGTTCGGGTTGGGTCCATCCCGCCAGCAACGGACCGATCACCGCACCGAGCGGCTGCGCGCCTGCGAGCAAACCGCTCATCAGTCCGTTCTGCGTATCGGAAATCTCCTCGGCAAGCAGTGCCACCAGCGGTGCCAGCGCGACGTTTAGCGACACCTGGAACGCCATCACCGCGAGGACGAGCATGGCTGGGGTGCGCGCCTCGGCAACACCCGCGTAGGACAGGATCGTCGCGACGAGACCAGCCGCGATCCACGAACGCCGTCCCGTGCCCCGTTCGAGCGACCGGTCGCTCAGCCAACCGAACAGGATGCCGGCGATGCTGGCCATCGCCGCGCCGGCGATCATGGCCGTCGCCAGCACGCCCAACCGCGCTTCCCCCGCGATCTGCTCGACCCGTAGCGGCAGCAGCAACGTCAGCAAAGGCAGGTAGGCGACGACACAGCCGGCATAGGCGAACGCACCCAGCACCGGCAGCCAAACGGTCGACTGCCCGGGACCACGGACGGCCGGAGGGCGCTTCATGGGCATGATCGTTGAACGCAGCCCGGTCGCGCCGTCAGCGCGGCATGGGAGACGGGCACGCTAGCGACGCCGCGCGGTCGACCGGCGCAAATCCAGCGTCGCGGGAACGATGATCGGCTGCGGCGGAGCCTCGCGACCAGCGAGTTCGGCGATGATGAGTTCGACGGCGCGTGCCGCCAGATCGGCGATAGGCTGGTCGATTGCGGTCAGCGGTGGATGCGCGAAACGAACGATCGGCGTGTTGTCGAAGCTGATCAACGACACGTCGCGCGGAACGACGAGTTTGCGGTCTCGGCAGGTTTCGAGCGTGGCAAGGGCCATCTGGTCGTTGCTGGCGATGATCGCGGTTGCCGGTTCGGCCGCGTCGAGGAGTGCGGCGGCTGCCGCCTGCCCCGAGGCAAAACTGAAATCACCGCGCGCCAGCAGGTCATCCTCGAGCCCCGCCGCCGCCATCGCGGCGCGCCACCCCTCGGCACGCCACGCGCTCAATTGATATTCGGAGGGTCCCGCGATGAAGCCGATCCGCTCGTGCCCCAGCGCGACGAGATGCTCGGTCGCGCTCGAGGCCGCGCGCTCGTCGTCCATCGTCAGCGCAAAGCCAGGCCCCGCGCGCCGCGAGCCAATCCGGGCGAAACTGATCCCGTGCGACTCCAGCAGGTTGATGATGAGTGGGTTTTCCGAATGCGGCGGCGTCAGGATCACGCCGTCGGGCTGCAACGCGGCAATCGCGCCCATCAGTTCGCGCTCGATATGGTCGCTATGCGTGTCGACCAGTTCCACGATCATCCGGTAGCCATAGGTCGCGCAGGTCAGCATCCCGCCCAACAGCATCTGGTCGACCCAGTCGGTCCCTTCGCGCGCGCGCCAATCGGCGATCGTCCGCTCCCGATCATTGAGCGCGACGATGAGATACGAGCGCGAGCCGCCCATCCGTTGGGCCGCGATCGAGGGCACATACCCCAGCCGGTCGATCGCTTCCTGCACGCGTGCGGCCATCTCGGGCCGGACGCCCGCCTCCTTGTTCACGACACGGCTGACCGTTTGCAGCGATACCCCCGCATCCGCCGCGACATGCTTGATCGTGACGGCCTGCCGCCTGCGTGCCACTGCCTTCAACCGCCGCAATAATGGGCGACATATTCGGCATGTCCCGGCAGCCCCGCTACCGTCCGCGTGACATTGTCGCGCAGGTTCGACAGGAACTTCGCCAGTTCCTCGTCGCGCAGCTTGGCTGCGATCGGGTGATAGGTGGCGGGCACGATGCCCTGGCCCATCATCACCTGCACCCAACTGTTCTCCGCGAACAGCTCCTCGTTGCGGCGGAACACGCGGCCCGTCTCGCGGAACAGCGCGATCTTCTGCGCCAGGCTCTCCGGCACGTCCATCGCGGCGCATTGCCGCCAGAAGGGCGAATCGCGCCGGTCGGTCGCCTTGTAATGGAGGATCAGGAAGTCGCGGATCTGCTCCATGTCGGCGAACTGCTGGTCGTTGAACTCGGCGATGTCGCGCGGCGATATTGCGCCCGCCGGCATCATCCGGATCAGCCGCAGGATCGCGCGCTGGATCAGGTGGATGCTGGTCGACTCGAGCGGCTCCATGAATCCACCCGAGAGCCCGATCGCAACGACATTGCGGTGCCACTGCCGCCGCCGCGCGCCGGTGACGAAGCGGATGATGTTCGGCTCGGTCAGCACCGTGCCCTCGACGTTGCCGAGCAGCCGTTCCAGCGCGGCCTCGCGGTCGAGATAGCGGCTGCAATAGACGATGCCGTTGCCGGTTCGATGCTGGAGCGGAATGCGCCACTGCCAGCCCGCGTCATGCGCCATCGCGCGGGTGTAGGGCACGGGCGGACGGACGCTCTCGGTCTGCACCGCGATGGCGGAATCGCACGGCAGCCAGTGGCTCCAGTCGTCATAGCCGGCATGGAGGGCCTGCTCGATCAGCAGCGCGCGAAACCCGGTACAATCGAGGAACAGGTCGCCCTCGACCACCGCACCCGAGTCTAAGTGCAGCGCGGCGACGTCCCCGGTCTCGCCGTCGAGCGCGACGCGCACGATCCTGCCCTCGATCCGGCGCGTGCCGTCGGCTTCCGCCATGCGGCGGAGGAACTGCGCGTAAAGCGATGAATCGAGCTGATAGGCGTAGTTCATCCGCTCATCGGGCAGATGCGCGAACTTGCCTTCCATCGCCGCGGCAAGCTCGAGGCAATAGGCGTCGTACGACGCATCATGCCCGCGTTCGCGTCCGTTCATCCAGAAATGCTGGAACCCCGCGGACCAATGGTCCTGCCCGGTGATCCCGAACGAGTGGAAATAGCGGTCGGTTCCATCCTTCCAGCCATCGAACAGGATGCCGAGCTTGAAGGTCGCCTGCGTCGCGCGCATGAAATCGGCCTCACCGATCCCGAGCAGCCGGTTGTAGGTGACGAGCGGCGGGATCGTCGACTCCCCGACCCCGACCGTCCCGATCGCGTCGGACTCAATCAACGTCACTTCGGCGGTGCGGCCCATCGTCCGCGCGATCGCGGCGGCGGCCATCCACCCCGCGGTGCCGCCCCCGGCGACGACGATACGACGTGGGCTGGCAATCATTGGCTGAGGTTCCTGAGCAGGAAGGCGCGGATACGGTCGGCGCTTTCCGGGGTGAGCGGGGCGAGCACGCTGCGCCCCTCCTCGGGGATGTGCGCGGTCACGTCGTCGCCATTGTTGAAGACGTAATAGTCGAACAGGTCGCGCCAGTGCCGCTTCTGGTCCTCGGGCAAATCGCGGATCGCGAGCAGCGCGTGGTTGAGCGCATCCTGCGGCGACCCCATCCAGCGCGGCGTCTCGCGCCACCAGTAATTCACCAGCACGTTGAAATCGGCCAGCCCTTCGACATGGTGCCACCACATCGCCGGAATATACAAAGCGTCGCCCGCCTCGAGCTCGGCAACCTGCGCATGCGCCAGTGCGTCGGGGAAGCGCGGATGCAGCGCTGCATCGGGCGCGTGAAAATCGACCATGCTGATCGCACGACCGGCGGGCGTATTGTCGATCGGCCCGAGATGCAGGTTGCGGAACTGTTCGCGCGGGAACAGCGTGAAGCGTCGCCGCCCAGCCGCCACGCACGCCAGATTGTTGGGCAGGTCGTTATGCGCCGCAATCCGTGTCTTGGTGCCGATCCAGATGCTCGCCAGGCAGGTGCGATCGCCCAGATCGACGTGGTTCGCCTCGTACAGCCCATCGAAGAACTGGTGCATGTCGATCGACGCGAGATAGACCGGCGGCGCCCCCGCGCGCCCCTCGATCGAATCGATCCGCTGGAAGATGTCGGGCAGCTTGGCGCGCAGCGTGCGGAAGTTCATCGCCATCGCCGCATCGTAGAACAACCGGCCGTCCGCGCCCTGTTCGCCGATCGCGACGGTGAACGCCATGTCGCGGTGGTGCTGCAGCAGATAGGCGCGCGCATCGCGCGACGAGCGACGCCCCGCCTCGACCAGCGGCCAGTCCTTGACCAGCCCGCGCACCACGAACGGCGCCTCGGCACTACGCAGCCGCGCATCCAGCTCGGCGGCATCCGCGACGCGGACTACGGGCACCGTCGCCAGATCCGCGAAGATGCCACGATCGGCCTCAGCCACGCGCTGCTTCCCGAAGGCTCTTCCGCGCGATCAGCTCGGCGACGTTGGCGAGCGACGCCACCGCCATGAACACCGGCATCAGGTGCCCCTCGGCCTGAAGCTCCCCCAATGCCGTCGCATCGAGTTGCTGGAGCCGCTCCTCGGCGATCCCGTGATAGCCGACCAGCCGGTTGGTCGTGCCGTCGTCGAGCGTGATTTCCAGCGTCAGCGGTTCGAGCAATTCATGCCGGTTGAGTGCGGCGAAGAAGCCGTCGGTCGCCTGCCAGCCCAGATCCAGCTCGCCGAGCTGTTCGGCAACCGTTTCAAGATAGGGCGTCGGGCGTCCGACGTCGTCGAACACGCGCACCCCCTCCCCGCCGGTCGCGACACGCGCGCTGTCGAGGTCGAGATGAATCTGCTTGTCGCCGCCCGGCGTCGCGGGGTGGCCGATCAGGAACGGCTGGATCTCGAGCGCAAGCGGCCGATAGCGCGCATCCCAGCGCGTACCGTCGAGGAACAGGTTCTCGCCGGGTTCGAACCCGAACATCGCCAGCGCCTGGAAACGATCGCGCTGCGGCGTCAGGCGGAACAGGATCGGATAGTCGTTCTGGACGCGGCGAAACTCGCTCGGCACGATCAGGCACGACATCACCGCGTCGCCGAAGGCCGCGCCGCACGACGAGTCGATACGCAGCGTGCGATGCTCCTCGCTGGTGAGAAGGACGTGGTTGGCCATCAGGAAAACTGCTCCATAGCGATCGGTTGGCGCGCCGCCCGGCACGCGTCGAGATAGGCTCGTATCGGCGGCAGCGCAGCCACCATGCTGCGGGTGCGCTGCGCGATTGGCGCGAGTGACGGCAGCGCGCCTGCGCGCAGCGGCCCCGTGGCGGGCGGGGACGCCCCCATGCCGTACAGGATATAGTGATAGCTCGCGGCGGGGAACATCTCGTCCACCATCGGCAGGTCGGCGCGCAGCGGCGGACGATGCTGCCACAGCGCGAGCAATTCGGCGAGCCGCGGCGGGATCGATGCGGGATCGCGATGGTCCTGCCAATAGCGCCCCTCGCGCCGGCTGAGCACGTAATGCAGCTTGAGGAACTCGACGATCCGGTCCCACCGATAGCGGAACAGCGTGTTGAACCGCGCCGCGACCAGCGGCATCGTCGCGCGCGTCGGCCAGTCGTCGAGCAAGGCATCGAGCGACAGCTCGACCGTTACGATCGCCGACGCCTCGAGCGGTTCCAGGAACCCCGCCGACAGCCCGATCGCAAGGCAATTGCCCGTCCAGAATTGCGCGCGGTGCCCCGACCGGAAGCGCAATCGTCGGGGTTCGACCGGCTCGGGCGTGCCGAGATACGCGGTCAGCGTCGCCAGCGCTTCGTCGTCGCTCATATGCGCGGAGGAATAGACGCAACCGACTCCGCGCCGGGTCGGCAAGCCGATGTCCCAGATCCATCCGGCCGCATGGGCGGTCGCGTCGGTCTGCGCGGCGATCGGGCTGTCCGGGGCGACCGGCACCTGCACCGCCAGCGCACGGTCGTTGAACAGCACGTCGCCCCGGTCGATGAACGGCACCTCGCCGACCAGCAGCGCGGCATGGCCCGAGCAATCGAGGAACAGGTCGCCCCCGACCGCGCCATTGTCGCGGGTGCGTACGGCGATCACGTCCCCGGTTTCCGCGCGATCGACCCCGGTCACATGGTCCCGCAGGTGGCGCACGCCGAGCCGTTCGGTCGCGTGTCGCATCAGCAATGCGGCAAGCTTGCCCGCGTCGAGATGATAGCCATAATTCAGCGCGCCTGCGAAATCGGGCATCGTCCGCTGGCGGGGCGCGAGGCACTGCCGCGCGACCTGCGGTTGCGGGGTGACGACATCGGCGAACGGCGCGTTCGCTGCGTCTGCCTGCCATGCAGCGACGAGTCCGCGGGCGTCCGCCTCGACCGGTGGCGTGAAGGGATGGAAATACACGTCGTCGGCCGCGTCGCTCGCCCAGCCCCTGAAGCGCGAGCCGTGCTTGAACGACGCGTCGCAGGCGAGCAGGAATTCGGCCTCGCCGATCCCGATCCGCTCCAGCGTGGCGCGCATCGTCGGCCACGTCCCCTCCCCGACGCCGATCGTCGGCACATCGGGGGATTCGACGAGGGTGACGGTGATCGGATCAGCGGCGGCGGGGTGCGCCGCGGCGGCGATCCGGCAGGCGGCGAGCCAGCCTGCGGTCCCGCCGCCGACGATGACGATCTTCGTGATGGCCGTATCCACTGTGGCCCGTCCTGTTGCGTGGCCCGTACCCAAGCCTTGTTCGATAGCCTTGTGCCCTCAGCCAAGCGAAAAGACCACCCACGCCGGGCGCGAGTGGTCTTCCTCAGGCCTTAGAACGAGATCCGCGCACCCGCCGAGTAGCGGGGATCCTGCTTGGTGACGAAGTTGATGTTGCGTTCGGACCGGAGATGACCGCTGCGATCCTCGCTGTTGACGTTGATCCCCTCGACGAACACCGAGATGTTCTTGGTCAGCGCATAGCTCGCGCTGACGTCAAGCTGACCATAAGTATCGACGTAGAACGGGTTGACGCCCGTTCCGGACAGATACCCTTTGCGCCAGTTGTACGCGGCGCGCGCCTGCAGGCCGTTCTTGTCGTAGAACAGCACGGCGTTGGCACTATCCGACAGGCCGGTGATCGCGAACTGCGACACGCTCGACGGCAGCCGATTGTTGTAGTTCCGGTTGCCCTTGACGATCGTGTAGTTGAGGATCGTTCCGAAGCCGGTGTGCCAGAAAGAGTGCTGGATCGCGAATTCGAACCCGTTGACGTTCGCTGTCTGGTCGCTGTTGAACGGTGTCTGGACGACGAAGTTGACCAGTGGATCGTTCGGCTGCGCGACGATCGTCCCGTTGACCACGCCACCCGGATAATTGGTGCCGATGAAGTCGCGGATCTGCGCGAAGGTCGCGTTGGTGCCGAGGGCATTGAGCGCCGCCTGATAGCGTGGCCCGTTCTGCGTCACCCCGTTGAAGGTCGTCGTCGGCGACGTGATCCCGGGGATCGTTTGGTTCACCACGGTGCTGCTGATGTAGTTCGACACATTCTTGTGGAAATAGCCGACCGAAATGTAGCTTTCCCTGGTGTAATACCATTCCGCCGACAGATCGATGTTCTTCGACTTGAAGGGGATCAGGTTCGGATTGCCGACCGAACCGGTGCCACCACCGACGCGGAACAGCGTATCGAGCCGGCGCCCGCCCTGGAGGCTGCCGTAATCCGCACGCGTGATCGTGTGGCTGTACGAAGCGCGCAGTTTGATCGTGCTCGTTGGCTCGATGTCGAAATCGAAGGACGGAAGCCAGTTCTGGTAGCTGCCCTTGAACCGGGTGAAACCGCTACCGGCGAACAGGATGTTGAACTCGTTCTGCGAGTTCTGCCGCGCGCCCGACGGGGTCGGCACAAGCGCGGACGCGCTGACGTCGGTCGTCTCGTAGCGCACGCCGCCGATGATGTGCCCGGGGACCGACATCACTTCGAACTTGCCGTTGACCTGCAGATACGGCGCGATCGTCTTTTCGGTCACGCGCGAGTCCGTGGTGTACGGCAGCAGACACTGCCCGTTGCCGCCGCAGATCTTGTACGCCTGATCGAGCAAGGTGACGACGCTCGGCAGGTTGAACGAATAGAACGACTTGACGATGTTCGACGCGTTCGAGCCGCTGATGCCCGAGAATTTGTCGGGAATGCTGACGAGGTTGAACAGGTTGTCCGGCAGCAACGCCGCCGCTGCGGCACGCTGCGCGGCGCTGTCGCCGCCGGTCCCGCCCCATGTGTCGTTCTGCAGCACGCTATAGGCCGAACGCACCTTGTTCTGGGTGTACTGCACGCCCCAGTCGAGGCTGTCGAGGAAGCCGTTGTCGTGCTCGTAATGCCCCTTCAGCTGGATCTGGTTGATCTCGTCGCGGAAGTAGGAATTGCGGAACGCATTGCCCGTCGGGACGATGTTGGCGGCGTTGAGCGGATCGATGCCTCCGTACATGTTGTACGAGATGACCGGCAGCCGGTTGTCGAAGTTGAGCGTCTGGTTCTGGATGCCGAACACTGCGGTACCGACCGAGTTGCTGTTGCCATACGGGCTGTTCGGCTTCGATTCCGCGGTCGAGTGGTTGACGTCGAGCACGACGGTGACACCACCCGGCCCCTTCCACGTCAGATTGCCGCCGATCGCCTTGTTCTCGCTACGCGCCGAGGTCTGCGACGCCGAATAAGCGAGATCCTTGGTTTCGGACGCCTGGAACCGCTCGGTGTAGAAGACGGGGCCAGCGATCGGGCCGTTGGTCCACGAGCTCGACGTGTCGTTGTGGTTATACCAGATGCCGACGCTGTTATCGCGAATGTCGACCGTATTGCGCGAGTAGGTGTAGTCGAACGTCGCGGTCAGCGTGTCGGTCGGCTTGAACTGCAGGACAGCCTGCCCGTTGATGCGCTGACGCTTGCCGTTGACGACGTCATAGCCCGCATTCTGCGGCACCTGATAGACGTCGGTCGCGCCGGGGCGGTTGGTGATGTTCGCATAGCGCGGGTCACCAGGCTGCGCGAGCGAACCCCAGTTGTTTTCCGCACCGAGATAGCCGTCGCGGAAGCCGACATTGGCCGAGTTCGCGCTGAAATGGCGCTCCTGGAACGAGCCGAGGATCAGCACGCCGATCCGGTCGTCCGCGAACGTGTCGGAGAAGATGCCCGAGACTTCGGGCGTCACGTCCTTGCCGCCGTTCTGCGACGTGTCGACGACGCCCCGCGCCGACAGCGAGCCACGGATCCCGGGCTTGTCGAATGGACGCGGCGTCCGGATGTTGATGGTCGACCCGATGCCGCCCGACGGCACGCTTGCACGGCCCGACTTGTAGACCTCGAGGGCGGCGACGCCTTCGGAGGCGAGGTTCGCGAAATCGAACGAACGCGAGACCGGCGCGCTGTTGCCGTCGCCGATCGTCGACGTCGCGAGCTGGCGACCGTTGAGCGTGACGAGGTTATATTCCGGGCCGAAGCCGCGCACCGTGACGAACTGGCCTTCGCCGTTGGACCGGTCGATCGACACGCCGGTGATACGCTGGAGCGATTCCGCCAGGTTCGTGTCGGGGAACTTGCCGATGTCTTCCGCCGAGATCGCATCGACGATGCCCTGCGCGTCGCGCTTCAGGTTGATCGAGTTGCGGAGGCTGGCGCGAATGCCGGTAACGACGATATCGCCGGGGGCCTGGGTCCCGTCCGCCACCGCGGTGCCGTCTGCCACTGCGGTGCTCTGCGTGGTCGCGGGTGCGCTTGGCTGGTCCTGGGTCGTCGACGGACCCGTATTGCCCATCGTCGAGGCCGTATCCTGTGCCGAAGCCATCATCGGATAGCTCGCGAGCGCTAGCATCGACCCGCCAAGTGCGAGTCGCGTAGCCAAACGGGTCTTGAAGCCCCCCATCGTCATCCTCCCTGTAAACGTGGCGCTTTTACACCTGCGCCCTCTTGTTTGAGAACGTTCACCTGATCCGCGGCGAAACGATTGTCAAGCCAGCAACACTACGAAAACGCCCGGTTGTGAACGTTCTCGGAATATGCTGTTTACGTGCAACACCAGCGGCGGCACGGCCCGGCGGCGAGACCGCGGGGCACGGCATGACCGCTAGACCAGGGGAGCATGTCGGGATGGCAAGGAAGATTCACGTCTGGCTATTGGGAGCCTCGCTCCTGTGCGGCGCAGGCGCCACCGCCCCGGTGACGGCACGCGACTCGAAACCTCGGGCGCGGGTCCAGGATGCCCGCACGCGGGCCGCGGCGATCGTCGCGCGGATGACGCTCGACGAGAAGATCGCGCTCGTCCACGGGCTGTTCCCGCCGATGGCAAAGGGCAAGACCCCGAACGAACTGATCCCGTCCGCCGGCCATATCGACGGCATCCCGCATCTGGGCGTCCCGCTGGTCCGCGAGAGCGACGCATCGCTCGGCGTCGCCAACCAGGTCGAACAGCGCAAGGGCGATGTCGCGACCGCCCTGCCATCCAGCCTCGCGACCGCCGCGACGTTCGATCCCGCGATCGCCCGCGCCGGCGGCGCGATGATTGGCGCGGAAGCACGCGCAAAACGGTTCAACGTCCTGCTTGCGGGCGGCGTCAACCTGACGCGCGACCCGTGGAACGGCCGCAATTTCGAATATCTCGGCGAGGATCCGTTGCTTGCCGGCACTTTGGCGGGCGCGCATATCGCCGGGGTCCAGTCGAACCGGATCGTCTCGACGGTCAAGCATCTGGCGCTCAACGCCCAGGAAACCGGGCGGACCGTGGTGGACGCGCGAATCGGCGAGGCAGCGCTGCGGATGAGCGACCTGCTCGCGTTCCAGATCGCGATCGAGACGGGCAAGCCGGGCTCGGTGATGTGCGCGTACAACAAGGTCAACGGCGACTGGGCGTGCGAGAACAAGCATCTCCTCACCGACGTGCTCAAGCGCGACTGGGGCTATCGTGGCTGGGTGATGAGCGACTGGGGCGCCGTGCATTCGACCGCCAAGGCGGCGAATGCGGGGCTCGACCAGGAATCGGGGCAGGAACTCGATCACGCCATCTACTTCGCCGACGCGCTCAAGGCCGAAGTCACCGCCGGCCGCGTGCCGATGTCACGGCTCGACGACATGGTGACGCGCTATCTGACCGGGCTGATCGAGACGGGTGCCTACGAAGCGCCCGCCCGCGTTGCGGAGCCGATACCGTATGCCGCGCACGCCGAGGTCGCGCAGCGTGCTGCCGAAGCCGGGATCGTCCTGCTCAAGAACGACGGCAATCTCCTGCCGCTCGTGCGCACGGCGAAACGGGTGGTGCTGATCGGCGGCAGGGCGGATGTCGGCGTCCTGTCGGGCGGGGGGTCTAGCCAGGTGCGGTCGGTCGGCGGCGCACCGGTCGAGATTCCGCTCACCAGCGGCGCAGCGTCGTCGTTCGCGCGGGTGACGTGGCATGCCTCCTCCCCGCTGCTCGCGATCCGCGCGGCGATGCCGCAGGCACAGGTCACCTGGATCTATGGCCGCGATCCGGCCGCAGCGGCCGCCGCTGCCAAGGCCGCCGACGTCGCGATCGTGTTCGCGACGCAGTGGACGACCGAGGCGCAGGATGTTCCCGACCTCTCGCTGCCCGATCGTCAGGACGATCTGATCGCCGCGGTGGCGGCGGCGCAGCCCAGGACGATCGCGGTGATGGAAACGGGCGGTCCCGTGCTGATGCCGTGGCTGTCGGCGGTGCCCGCGGTCGTGCAGGCCTGGTATCCCGGCCAGCGCGGCGGGCCGGCGATTGCCAATATCCTGACCGGGCGGGTCAATCCGTCCGGCCGCTTGCCCATCACCTTCCCCGCCAGCGCCAGCCAGGCCCCCCGCGCCGCGCCCGTCGGGCTCGACACGCTGAGCGCCGCCGACGCGCAGGCGGCCGCCGATCCGGGGCATGCCGGCGAGCACCAACTGGCCAGCTTCCCGGTCGACTACGTCGAGGGGGCTGACGTCGGCTATCGCTGGTACGAAAAGACCAACGCCAAACCCCTGTTCCCGTTCGGCTACGGCCTCAGCTATACGCAGTTCGCCTATCGCAACCCGGTGGTGAAGGGCGGCGCGACGCTCAGCATCAGCTTCGAGGTGGTCAACACCGGGCGGGTCGCAGGAGCCGACGTGCCCCAGATGTACGTCACTCGCGACGGGACGGCTGTACCGATGCGGCTCGCCGCGTTCCGGCGGGTGATGCTGCAGCCGGGCGAAACGACCCGCGTCACGCTGGTGGCGGAACCGCGCATCCTGGCGGAGTACGATACCGGCTTGCCGGGCTGGCGAGTGGCGGGCGGCCGCTACCGCGTCGCGCTCGCGCACGACGCGCGCGACCGCGCGCTCGTATCGACCGCGACGGTCACAGCAGCGACGATGAAGCCCTAGCGATTGATCCCGCCAGCCTCCGTCACCTTGGGCCAGGCCCCGGGGTGACGGGCGGCCGGAGCAGGCTTCAGCCGACCGACAGGAAGGCCGTGACCGTCAGCCGCCCCAGCGCGGGATCGCTCGACAGCACCGCATTGGGTGCAATCGCGCCGCTGTGGAGCAGGTAGCTCGGATAGACGAGCGCACGGTTGTAGCGCGCCTCGACCGCCAGCGTGCGCTCGAACAGCGAGGTATCGCCCAGGACATAGCGCGCGGGCGGCACCCCGCCGAAACGGAACTCGGCATCGAGCTGGCCGAAGAAGATCGGCGCGCGATCCGCGTCGATCGTCTCGAACCCGGTCGAGCGATGGCGGAAGAAGGCGGTCCCGTCCCCGCCTTCGGGGGCAAGATAATGCACCAGCGCAATCCGCTCCGGCCCGAACGCATCGCAGTGCGGAATACGCTGGCGGATCTCGAGCGCTTCGGGCGGTGTCGTCACCATCGAGAAGCTTGCATCGAGCACGTCGACCGTACCCGCGCGACCCAGCAGTGGCCCGAGCACCAGTGCGAGCACCGCGAGTTGCGTGGGTACGTAAGTGTCCGGCAAGACCGAGCGCAAACCCGGATAATGCTGCACCGCCGGCCCGAAGGTCGTGCGCAGCGCCGCCGCGCGCAGCGCATCGGGATCGGGCGCGAAGTCGTCGATCACCACGACCGGCTGTGCTTCCCGTCCGACATGGTGGACGGCAATCGAGGGTGCGCTCACCGCTTGCGCCAATAGCGCACGTAGTCAACCGACAGGCGCTGCGGCAGCGCGGCATCGTCGATCCCCTTCGCGCCACCCCAGTCCCCGCCCACCGCCAGGTTGAGGATCAGGTGATACGGCACGGTGAACGGCCAGGCGGCATGCCCCCCCGGCTGGTCGTCGGTCACGCGCATATAGCCACGCCCATCGACGCCGATCGTGATCGCATGCGGCTGCCAGTCGAGCTGGTAGCGGTGAAACGCGGTACAGGCGCTCGCCAGACGCATTTCCGCCCCACGCTGCGTCCCGAGCTTGTGGTTGAACGCGCCGCTGTGGAGCGTCGCATGCACCACGTTCGGTTGCCAGCCGACCATTTCCATCAGGTCGATCTCGCCCATGTCGGGCCACGTACCCTTCTCTGGCAAGAGCCAGACCGCAGGCCAGCTCCCGCGGCCACAGGGCAGTTTGGCCCGAACCTCGTAGAAACCGTAGCCAAGCGCGGCACGGCTGACGAGCTTGGCGGAACTATAGCCCTGCCCGCCCCAATCGGGCGCCGAGCGCAACGCCTCGCGCCGCGCCTCGATCACCAGCGCGCCATGCTCGATCCGGGCGTTCTGGCGACGGTCGGCATAATATTGCTTTTCGTGGTTGGGCCAGCCCTGCCGGTTGCGATCGGTATCGTAGCGCCAGCGCGTCCGGTCGATCGAGCGGGTAAACGCATCCGCCCATTCGGGTCGCGCAGCCGGGGCACGCATCGGGACGTCCACGGTATAATTGGTTGCCGCCAGGCTCACCGCCTGTGCGAGCAGGGTCACGACGATCGTCAAGGTGTCACCTCTTCCCTAGCCGATCGATCTCGGCCGATCCGCCGTGGACCTGCTCTAAGGCCCGGCCGCGAGCGAAACCATCGGAAAACAGCAAAGGGTCGGCGGTGCCCGGCGGTAGCCAACCCAGCGCGATATGGGCTAGGTACGGTAACGCTAAGATCCTGCAACAAAGGACATCGGGTGACGGGAGAAACGACGCGGCGCAGCGTGCTGGCAGGCATCGCGGCCATTGGCGCCGATACGGTCGCTGCGCGTGGCCGAAAGGCCCCGCAAGACCCGCACCTTGGACCGAACGTGCTGATCGTCGACCCCGGCATGCCCGATGCGCAGCGCCGCATCGACGGCTGGTTCGCGCGACAGGAACGCGCACACTTCACCGATCGACGCTACGCGATACTGCTGAAGCCGGGCACGCACCGGCTGGATATCAACGTCGGTTTCTTCACCCAGGTCGCCGGCCTTGGCCTGGCACCCGGTGACGTGACCGTCACCGGCCATGTGCATGCCGAGGCCGATTGGGCGAAGGGCATGGCGCTGGTGAACTTCTGGCGGTCGGTCGAGAACATGGCGGTCCGACCGCCCGATCGGGCGGACCGCTGGGCGGTATCGCAGGCCGCGCCGTATCGGCGGGTCCATCTCGCCGGGGACCTCGCGCTCGACGACGGTGGCTGGTCGAGCGGCGGGTTCATGGCCGATTGCCTGATCGACGGCGCCGTCCGCTCCGGGACCCAGCAGCAATGGTTCACCCGCACCTCGCGGATTGGCGGGTGGCAGGGTGCCAATTGGAACATGATGTTCATGGGTGTGACGGGGGCACCCCCGGACAGCTTCCCCGAGCCACCCTATACCACCCTGCCGACCGTACCGGTGATTCGCGAAAAGCCCTTCCTTATTGTCCAACCGGACGGCGGCTGGGCGGTCTTCGTTCCGGAATTGCGGCGGGATGCGCGCGATGTCTCCTGGCGGGAGAAGCAAGCCGGTCGCGCCCTTTCGCTGGAGGCCTTCCTGATTGCCGATCCGACCACGTCGATCAGCGAGATCAACCGGGCGCTCGCGGATGGCCGCCACCTTCTGCTGACGCCGGGCATCTACCATCTGCGCGAACCGATCCGGGTCAGCCGTGCCGGGACGGTGGTGCTGGGGATCGGTCTGGCGACGTTGCTCAGCGTGGACGGTAACGCCGCGTTGACGATCGCGGACGTCCCGGGCGTGTCCGTCGCCGGTCTGCTGATCGATGCGGGGCCCCGGTCCTCCCCCGTGCTCGTCGAGGTCGGTCCGCGTGGTGCCGCCCGCGATCACAGTGCCGATCCTACCCTTCTCGCCGACATCTTCTTCCGCGTCGGCGGCGCTGCCATCGGCAGCGTCGGAAGGTGCCTGGAAATCAATAGCAACAACGTCATCGGAGACCATTTGTGGATCTGGCGGGCGGATCATGGCGACCGCGAGCACGGCCAGGTTCATGTCGGCTGGACCGAAAGCCGGGGCAATCATGGACTGGTCGTCAATGGCGACGACGTGACCTGTTACGGACTTTTCGTCGAACATTTTCAGGGCTGGCAGACCGTGTGGAACGGCGAGCGAGGGCGGACCTTCTTCTACCAGAACGAACTACCCTACGATCCGCCAAGCCAGGCTGCATGGCGCGCGGATTCTGACCGTGGGTGGGCAGCCTATAAGGTTGCGGATCACGTCCGGCATCACGAAGCCATCGGCATGGGCGTCTATGCGAACTTCACGGCGGATCCGTCGATCATCCTGGCCAGCGCGGTTGAAGTGCCCGATGTCGCAGACGTGCGGATAAGCAATGTCACCACGATCTCGCTCGGGACCGGCAAGGGCACGATCGCCCATCCGGTAAACGGCGCTGGCGAGGCCGCACGGCCCGGGCATATTCGACAGACGCTTCGGCACTATCCGATCGCGGACACCCGCCCGTGAACGGCACCGCCGCCGAATCGCCGACCATCTCGCCTCCGGAAGCCGATCCTCCCGCACCCCGGCGCCCGGTCGCCAGATCCTGATACGGCTCCAAGTTCGACCAGCGGCGCGGCAACCCGCCTCCGTGTACGCTACGGCGTCGTCGTCCTCACATAGTCGATGAAGGCGCGCAGCGGCGGCGGCACGAGCCGACGGTCGGAATAATAGAGGAACGGGCCCGAGAACGGCTGCCACCATTCCTCCAGCACTGGCTCCAGCGCACCACTGTCGAGATACGGACGCAGCCAGTCCTCGAACAACGTGATGACCCCCACGCCCGCGATGGCGGCCTCAACGGCGAGATCCATCGCACCGCCGACCTGCACGATCAACGGCCCGCGCGGCTCGACGCGGACGATCTTGCCGGCCCGCTCGAACTCCCACGGACTCGTCAGCGCACCACTCGCGAAACGCCCGAGTACACAGGCGTGATCGAGCAAGGTGCGCGGGTGATCCGGGCGGCCGTGTCGATCGAGGTAGATCGGCGCGGCGGCGGTCGCCATGCGCTGGATGCGCGGCCCGATCGGGATCGCGATCATGTCCTGCTCCAGCCGTTCGTCATACCGGATGCCGGCGTCGCACCCCGCAGCGAGCACGTCGACGAAGCTGTCGTCCGCGACGATCTCCAGCCGAATTCCGGGATAGGCGGCAAGGAAACCCGGCAGGATCGCGGGCAGCACCAGCCGCGCGGCGCTGACGGGGACGTTGAGCCGTAGCGCCCCCGCCGTGCCGTCCCGGAAGCTTCCGACGGCGTCCAGCGCCGCATCGACCGCGCCGAGTGCCGGGGTCAGCCGGTCGATGAGCCCCGCACCCGCTTCGGTCGGCGTGACGCTGCGGGTCGTGCGATGAAGCAGCCGAACGCCCAGGCGCGTTTCCAGTCGACGCACGGCTTCGCTCAGCGTCGAGGCGCTGGTGCCGCTCGTCCGCGCCGCGTCGCGAAAGCCGCGCGCCTTCGCCACGGCGAGGAACGCCGTCAGATCTCCAAGGTCCGCATCCATCGTTCGGTTTTCCGTACAGCCCGTGCGGATCATGCCGGATTATCGCGCGGCCGGGCAAGCGCTATCTGGCGGGGGAAGAGGAGAACGACATGCAGACGATCGATCAGGCTGGTCGCTATGACCTCGGTGACCGCACCGTACGGCGGCTGGGCTATGGTGCCATGCAACTCGCCGGCCCGGGCGTGTTCGGCCCCCCGCGGGACCGGGACGCCGCGCTGGCCGTGCTGCGCGAAGCGATCGAGGGCGGGGTCGACCATATCGACACCAGCGATTTCTATGGGCCGCACGTCACCAATCAGATCATCCGGGAAGCCCTTCATCCCTATCGCGACGAATTGACCATCGTGACGAAGGTGGGCGCGGTGCGGGGCAACGATGGCGCGTGGAACCCGGCGCAGGACGCAGCGGCGCTCACTGCCGCGGTGCACGACAATCTCCGGAACCTCGGTCTCGACGTGTTGGACGTCGTCAACATGCGCCTGATGGGCGACAGTGACGATCACGGGCCCGCCGAAGGTACGGTGGAACCGCAATTGACCACCCTCGCCGCGCTTCAGGCGCAGGGATTGATCCGCCATATCGGGCTGAGCAACGCGACCCCCGCGCAGGTCGATCAGGCGCGCGGTCTCGTCGACATAGTCTGTGTGCAGAACCAGTATAATCTCGCGCACCGCCACGACGATGCCATGATCGATGCGCTGGCAGCGGACGGCATCGCCTTTGTTCCCTTCTTCCCCCTCGGCGGCTTCAGCCCGCTTCAGTCGCAGACGTTATCCGACGTTGCGGCAGGATTGCGCGTAACACCGATGCAGGTGGCGCTGGCGTGGCTGCTGCGGCGTTCGTCCAACATCCTGCTGATCCCCGGCACATCGTCGGTGGCGCACCTTCGGGAGAATCTCGCCGCGGCCGCGCTGGAGCTTCCCGACGCGGCGATGGCAGCTCTCGACGGCATCGGGTGACACACGGATAGCTGCGCGCGTCCGGCGGAAGTCTTCCGCCACGGAATCGCCCCGGACGCGCGCAGCCGGGCCATCACGATCGCATCACATCGCCCCGAATTTCCGTTCCACGGACACGCCCGCCGTCTGCAGAAACTGCGTGGGCAAGACCCCGCCTGCGCAGACGATCACGTCGTCATTGGGAATGGCGTCGCATCCTCCGGCATTGCTCAGTGCGACGGACTTTTCGCGGATCTCGAGCACCTTCGTTCCGGTGCGGCAGACGATCCGACCGCTGGAAACGAGCGTCTGCAGGGTGGAGCGGTTCTTTTTGCGCGCACGGTCGAACGCTTCGCCACGGTGCGTGAGCGTGACCGTCGTTCGCGGCACATTGACCAGCGCGATGGCGGCCTCGATCGCGCTGTCGCCACCGCCGACGACCAGAATCGAACGCCCGACATATTGCTCGGGCTCGATCAGCCGATAGACCACCTTGGTCTGGTCCTCTCCCGGCACGTCGAGCGTCCGCGGCGTGCCGCGTCGGCCGATCGCAAGCAGGATCCGCCGCGCATGCAGGACCCGGGCCCCCGTTTCGATCGAAAACCCGATCGAACGCGGGGTTATCTGCAGGACGCGTTCCTGATAGGCGATCGGCACGCCGGCTTCGCCCACCACCTTGGTCCAGATCCCGATCAGTTCCTCCTTGGACACTTCGCGAAAGTTGAGCATCCCATAGCCCGGCAGGGTGACTGGCGCGGTCATCGCGATCTTGCCGCGTGGGTAATGCGCAACGGTGCCACCCAGACTGTCCTGTTCGATCGTCTCGAACCGGAGCCCCGCCTGTTGCGCCGCCAGGCTCGCCGAAATTCCCGCCGGACCCGCGCCGACGATCACGAGATCGAGCATGCCGTCCGCGCGCTCGTCGGATTGAGTCGCAGCGACGATCGACCCGATCGCCTGCCGCCCCTGTTCGATCGCGTTGCGGATCAGCCCCATGCCGCCGAGTTCGCCCGCGATGTAGATGCCCGGTACGTTCGTTTCGAACTTCGGGTCGACCAGCGGAATGTCGATCCCGCGCGTGGCGGTGCCGAACACGAGACTGATCGCATCGGCCGGACACGCGGCCTTGCACGCGCCGTGGCCGATGCACCGGGTCGGATCGATCAGGCTCGCCTTGTCCTCGATCAGGCCGAGCACGTTGCCCTCCGGACACGCGCGGACACAGGCACCGCACCCGATGCACGCGTCCAGATCAACCACCGGGTGAAGCGAGGGCGGCTCGGTCAGGCCCGCGTCGACCGCCTCGTCGCGGATGGACTTGTGGAGACCGGCGCGCTGCCGCCGGGTCAGCAGGTAGCTTCCCCAGATGGGAATCGCGGGCATGGCATAGGCAAGCCCAATCGTGAAATCGGTCACAATGTTCTCGATGCTGTCAGGGCGCATCGTCCGTCGATGGGCCAATACCGCACTAATACGTAGCCACCTTAATGGGTCCGTAACGGCCCCTTGGGGATCGTCGAGCGGTTCGGAAAATACGGCGGCTGACACCGCGCTCGACCTTTTGAATGATATGACCGAACCGGACCTTCCTTGCCGATCCCTGGGGTTTCCCCTATCTTGCGATCGCCGTGCTGGCAGGCGCGACCTAACAGGAGCGTGTTCGTGCCTGCCCGGGTATCTGCGTTTATTTCCGAGATCGGTCCATCGCCGGCAGTTCGGCTGGCGGCAGGGCGGCTGGCGACAGCCGCGGCGGCTTTGCTGCCGAGCGCCACCGGTCTGGGGATCGCGGGCGCGCTGATAGTGGGATACCGCGAACGGGCGCATCTCGGGATCCGCCCCGATCTCGGCGTCGGCTATTGGCTCGGGATCGTGGGCGCGGGGATGATGCTCGTGCTGCTCGCCTATCCGCTGCGCAAGCGGTTTGGACGGGCGGTCCCCGGGTCGGTCGGTCTCTGGTTTCGCTTCCACATGCTGCTCGGGCTGCTCGGTCCGCTCGCGATCCTGTATCACGCGCGCTTCCGTTACGATGCGCTCAACAGCGGCGTCGCGCTGGCGGCGATGCTGATCGTCGCGGGCAGCGGGATCGTCGGGCGGTATTTCCATCGACACCTCTACCGCGGTTACCGGCTGCAACACGTCGAGGCGAGCGAGCTCGGCGATACGGTCATGGCGGCGCGCGCCGCCGTGAAAGAGGATGCGGACGACAGCGTCCTTGCCGAACTCGCGGCGTTTGCCGCACGGGCTGCGGACGTCCGTGGTTCGCTTCCGGTCACGATCGCGAAGGCGCTGGTGCTGACGCTGGCAATGCGATTACGCAAGCCCGCCTTGCTCCACGAGATCGACCAGCACCTTGCGCAGGTCGCGATCGAACGCGGTTGGTTGAAGGCGGACCTCAGGCAGCATCGGCGCGACGCCGCGCACCATCTCGACAGCTACTTCCGTGCGGTCCGCAGCGCCGCCACCTACGGTGCGTTCGAACGGCTATTCGCGCTGTGGCACCACTTGCACCTGCCGTTGTTCGGCTTTCTCGTGCTCGCGGCGATTACGCATGTCGTCGCGGTTCACCTCTACTGATGCGCCGCGGATTGATCCTGACGCTCCTCGCGGTGCTCGTCGCGGTCGCGGCGTTCACGATCGTAACGCGCGAAGTGCTAGAGAGCGTGGTCAGCCCCGGGCCGCTCAGTGCGCCGCACGCCAGTTTGCGCGGACGGTGCCTCGCCTGCCACGTGCCGTTCGCCAAGGCGGCACAGAACACGACCTGCCTCGCCTGCCACGCCAGGGTGGGGCGCGACATCGCGGCGCATCGCGGCTTTCACGGGCGGGTGCCCGCGATCGCCACGCAACGCTGCAGCGCCTGCCACAGCGACCATCGCGGCAAGCGCGCCGCGATCGTACAGTTCGATCCGCATCATTTCGATCACCATCTCACCGATTTCACGCTGACGGGCGCGCATCGCGGCGTTGCCTGTACCGCGTGCCACAAGCCGCCCCGGAAGTATGCGGATGCCCCCGGTACGTGCGCGGGATGTCATGCAAAGCAGGACGTGCACCACAATCGGTTCGGCAAGGCGTGCGCGTCCTGCCACGACACGCGGTCGTGGAAATCGATCCACGCGTTCGATCACGCGCGCACCGGCTTCCCGCTGGTTGGCCTGCATCGCCAGACGACATGTGCCGGCTGCCACGTCAACGGCCGGCTCGCGGGAACACCGCGCACCTGCATCGCCTGTCACCGCAAGGACGACGTCCACCACGGCCAGCGCGGCACCAACTGCGCGGCGTGCCACACGCCCGCGGGGTGGAAGTTCGCGACCTTCGATCACAATCGCGACACGGGGTTCCCGCTGGTCGGCGCGCATGCGTCCACCGCCTGCGCCGGGTGCCACGGCAAGGCCATGGCGCAACGGCACCCCCAGACGACCTGTATCGCCTGCCACGCGACCAACGATGTCCATCACGGGCGGTTTGGCGGCGACTGTGCGGCCTGCCACGCGCCGACTCGCTGGCCGGACGTCCATTTCGACCATGACCGGATGACCCGCTTCGCGCTTCGGGGGGCGCACCGCACGGTCGCCTGCACCGCCTGTCATGTCGGGCCGCTGCATAGCGTCCGGCCGCCGTCCACCTGCATCGGCTGCCACCGCGCCGACAATCCGCATCGCGGTCGGCTCGGGACCGATTGCGCCGGCTGCCATGATGAAACGCAATGGCGCGCGGCGCTCGGATTCGATCATGGCCGGACGCGTTTCCCGCTGGTTGGCCAGCACGCCCGCATGGCCTGCGTCGGCTGCCACGTCGACCGCAGCTTCACCGCCAAGGGGCTGACCTGTACCGCCTGCCACGCCGACGATTTCCACAAGGGTCGCCTTGGCCGGACGCCCGACTGCGCGCAATGCCACGTCCCGGCCGGATGGGACCGGTGGCGGTTCGACCATGCGCGCCAGACCGGGTTCGCGCTCGACGGCAAGCATCTCGGTCTAGCCTGTGCGGCATGCCACCGGGTCGCGGCGCCAACCGCCAAGCTCGACCCGACCTGCTACGCCTGCCACCGATCCGACGACGCGCACCACGGCGTCTTCGGCCGGCAATGCGGCCAGTGCCATTCGACCGAGGGGTTCCGCCCGGCAAAGGTACAAGGGCAGATCGGTGCTTCGACGCCGGTCAGGATGCCCGCGGCGGCCTGTCCGGCGGACCATCTCCACGGCGGGGTCGCGCGATGCTGGCAGCTCGCGCAACAATCCCCGCTCGGCGATATCAGGAGGCGTCGATGAAAGTGCTGCCGCGCATCGTCTTCTGCCTCGCGACCCTGCTGTTTTCGATCACGGTGTTCGCGCAGGGACCCGGGGGGCACGGCATCGTCGACCGGCTGGACCATTATGCAACCGGCTTTCCGCTCGAGGGCGGGCATGAACGTGTCGCCTGCGAGGATTGCCACCGCGGCGGCGTTTTCAAGGGGACGCCGCGGCGCTGCGGCGACTGCCACAACGGCGTCCTGGCCGAAGCCCGCGGACCGCGGCACATCCCGACGGCGCTTTCGTGCGACAGCTGTCACTCGGTCCAGGACTGGCGGTTGTCGCGCTTCGACCATAGCGACGTGCTCGCCGGATGCGTGCGGTGCCACAACAATTTTACCGCGCCCGGCAAGACCGCGACCCATCCCGCAACCAGCAACATTTGCGAGGATTGCCACGACACGGTCCATTGGAAGCTGCTGCTTCCGGGAATCCACGCGATCGCGCGCCCACCGGCCGGGCGGACGCGGGAGGGATCGGCAGGATGATTGCCGATCTTCCTCCCCCCACTCCAGATCTGCCGCGACCGTCGGCGACCGCTCCTCCGCCGGTGGATCGCATCGTCGCCCTGTGCAGCAATGGCGCAACGTCCGCCCTGCCGAACGATTCCGCAGTCCCGCCCGATCCGACCGCCGACGCCGCACGCGAACGCGACGCAGAGGATGCGATCCGCAGCGGCGATCCGATCCGCGCCTGGGCGTTGCTCGAACCGCTCGCCGCCGCACCGGGCAATCCGCACACGCCCCGCGCCTGCGAACTCATCGGGATGCTGCGCGAACGCGCTGGCGGGCGGGAGGACGCCAGACACATCTATCAGGACTATCTCCGCCGCTTTCCGCAGGACGAAGGCGCGCCGCGCGTTCGGCAACGGCTCGCCGCGCTCGGCGACTCCGGACCACACGGCTCGAGTGCCGCCTCGCCAGCCGTGCGCGATACCCCTGCGGACCGGGTATCGGTGCGGGGAGTCGTTTCGCAATTCTATCTGCACGACCGCAGCAAGAGCATCTTCCGCACCGCGCAACCGGCGACCGCGTCGACCAATCCAGACCGACGCGACAATGTCGACGAACTGCTGAGCGTGGCCGATATCGTCGGTCGCGCAACGCTCGGCACGACCCGGATCGAAGCCCGCGCCTCGTTCGGTCATGTCGCCGAATATCGCCCCGTGATCCTCGTTGGTGCCGATCGCAACCGGGGCTCCTACGACCTGCTCGACCAGCTCTATCTGGACGTCGCGATCGATCGCCTGAACGCATCGCTGCGGATCGGGCGGCAGACCCGCTACGGCTCGGGGATCTTCGGCCGCTTCGATGGCGTGCGGGCCGGGGTGGACGTCCGGTCCAATGTGCGGCTCAACCTCGTCGCCGGATTCCCGGTCTGGTCGGAACGCCAGACCTGGGTCGACCGGTCGCGACCCTTCTATGGCCTCGGCGCGGATCTCATTTCCCCGAACGGGCGGCGATCGATCGGCGTCTATTGGTTCGATCAGCGCGCCGCTGGGCTGGTGGATCGCCAGTCGATCGGGATCGAGGGGCACAGTGCGTCGCGCGTGCTGTCCCTGTCCGGCCTGGTCGACTTCAACGTTGCGTTCGGGACGCTCGATGCCGCGTTGCTCAACGCCTCGATCAGGCTCGGTCGCACGTCGAACCTCGCCGTCCTGCTGCAACAGTTCCATGCCCCGACGCTGTCCCTGACCAATGCCGCCCTCGGGCAACCGACGCCGTCGCTGGATGTGGTCCGCGATCTGTTCGCGTCCGACGCGTTACAACAGGCCGCGCGGGACCGGACGCTGCTGACCCGATCCGCGAGCGTTACCTATTCCCATGACCTGTCGGCGCAATGGCACGTCATCGTGGATGGCAGCGTGTTCTCGACCAGTGCGTCCCCGGCATCGTTCGGCGTACCGGCTTTCCCCGCCACCGGAACCGAAATCGCCATCGGGGTTCAGGCCATCGGCGACGGGCTGATGCTGCCGCGCGATACCTGGCTGGTGGGCCTGCGGACGGCGACATTGCAACGATCACATCTCTACGCGGGCGACCTCACCGTCCGCCTGCCGGTCGCGCCGCGACTGATGCTCGCCCCGCGCCTGCGTTTCGCACTGCGCGACCAGAGGCTTGCGACGGGGGATCAACGCGTGATTGCGCCATCGATGCGGCTCGTCTGGCGCCCGATCCGCAACACCGAGCTGGAGGCGGAGGCAGGCGGCAATTTCATCTGGCAGCGGTATACCACCGATCGCCTAATAGGGACGCGGTTCGAGCGCGCCTTTATCGGGCACATTGGGTATCGCCTGCGGTTTTGATTCAGGCGGCGGACCTTCCTGAAGCCCCGCGAGCAGCCCGACCCGAACGAGGTTCGACGTGCCGTGAACGTTGATCTTGGTCATGATGCTGGCGCGATACACCTCGACCGTGCGCACGCTGAGGTGCAGGTCGTGCGCGATCTGCTTGTTGAGATGCCCGGCGACGATGCCTTGCAGGACCTGTCGCTCGCGCGGCGACAGGCGCGCGACCAGCTCGCGGGCTTCGGCACGGGCGTGCGCCTCCATCGCCGCGTTGCCCGATCCGTCGCCGCCAGCGAGTGCGCGCGCGATCGCATCGAGCAGGGTCTGCGGATCGAACGGCTTTTCCAGGAAATCGCGGGCGCCGAGCTTCATCGCCTGTACCGCCAGCGGCACGTCGCCGTGCCCCGTAATCAGGATGACCGGAATGTCGACGCCTCGGTCCCGGAGCAACATGAGCAGGTCGACGCCGGTGATGTCCGGCATGCGCACGTCGCTGACGATACAGTCGCTGTGCACCGCATAGGGATGGTCGAGAAAATCGCTGGCGGACGGATAGGCGCTGACCGTGAAGTCGGCGGCGGTCAACAGCCGCACCAGCGATTGGCTGACATCGCCATCATCTTCGACCAAGGCGATATGCGGGTTATGCGGCAAGGCGGCTTCCCTCCGCCCGGGCAAGCGGCAGGCTGAACCAGAAGCGCGTTCCGGCACCGCCGTTCGCTTCGCATCCGATTTCGCCCCCGAACGATTCGACGATCGTCTTGGAGATCGACAGGCCGACCCCCAATCCGTCGCCTTTGGTCGTCTCGAACGGCGTGAAGACGAGATCGGCGATCGCCGGCGCGATTCCGGTTCCCGTATCCACGACCGAAATTACGATACCGGCGTGTCCGTCGGCCCGCGCCTCGATCGTGATCATCCGGACCGCGGCGTCGCGCATCGCCTCGATCGCGTTGCGGATTATGTTCAGCAGTACCTGCTGGATCTGGACCGGATCGACCTCCACCGCGCCGAGTCCCGGCGCGACAGTCACGTCCAGCCGGACTCCGGCATCGCGCACCGCAAACTGGACCAGCGAAACCGCCTCGGCAACGATGTCGGCGACCGTGATGACCTGCCGCGCCTCGGGCGCGCGCGCGACGAAGACGCGTAACCGCTTGAGGACCGCCCCGGCGCGCAGCGTATGCGCAAGCGACGTGTCGAGCGCGTCCGCAATCTCCGCGCGATCGATCCGTTCCCGCGCGATCTCGATCTTCGCCGCGCCAAGGCACGCGCTGATCGCAGCCAGCGGCTGGTTGAGTTCGTGCGCGATCGCGGACCCCAGTTCGCCCAGGGCGGTCGCGCGCGAGACGTGCATCAGCTGGCGCTGGACGTCCTCGAGCCGCGCGGCCGCCGCGAGCCGTTCGGTTTCGTCCTGCACATGGACGGTCAGCCAGCGCCCTTCCCCCGACGGGACTCGGGACGCGGTCAGCAGCAGATGCAGCGCGCGCCCGGTTGCCGTCGTGCCGCGTGCCTTGACGGCCAGGTCGCTGCCCGATGCGGACAAGTCGCCCAGGGCGTCAGCCAGCGATCGTTCGTCCGGATCCTGTCGGATGACGAAGGCCTCGAGCGAACCGCCAAAGACCGTGTCGGGGGCGACTTCGAACAAGGCGCATCCGGCGGCGTTGATCCCGCGCACCCGCCCCGCCACGTCGATGATCACGATTGGCGCCGGCAAATGGTCGAAGATCGACTGGAGATGCGCTTCGCGGAGCTTGATCTGCGCGGCAAAGGCGTCGCGATCGGCCCGTTTCTGCCGGCGCCATCCGCCGATGACCGCGAGACAGGCGGACAGGCATGCCACGACCGCAATATTGCGAACGGTCAGCAGCGTCATTGGAACCCGGTAGGCCATCCCGATCTGCAACAGCAGGTTCATCGCCGCGCAGTGCAACCCGCCGGTCATCCCCGTCCGGACGGTAACGACCAATATCGCGGCGATCGCCCACAGGAACGGAAGCTGGATGCCGAGCTTGAGATCGAAGACGAGGGTGACGATCACTGCGGCGAACGACGCGGCCGATGCCGTGAGCCAGACGAAGACGCCCTGCCGCGACGGCAAAGGGGCTTCATCGAGCATCAGCCAAAGCCGCCGCATCCCTGCCCTTTCCGGTTCCTGAAACGAACCGTCCGAACAATACCACGGGTTGCCGTAACGTCAAAGTGGGGATGAACGTGGGGTGAACGGCTTACGCCAATGTGATTATAACGCTTGCGTAGAGACCGCTGCCGACAGCCCCCGGGATGCGCGTTTCGTCCTCGATCAATGCCCCGCGCGCGCGGCTCTCGTGCGTCAAATCGATGACGTACCAAAGTCGGTCGCGCGCATCCTTAACGCCGTATTAGTACTGTATTGCTGGTAAACCCCGGATGCTATGTCATTCGATTGGGGTAACAGTGACCGTAATGGGGGTCGGCAGTCGTACCTGTCCGACAAGAAATCTTCCATCGCGACATATCCCCTAAAACACGGAATCGGCACGGTATGTTCGGTTTCGCGGTTGTGTAAAGGGCGTACCATGTCGATAGCTTTACTGGAATTTCGCCAAGAACATTCGAACATCATGTTCCTGCCTGATCCGGTAGAGCCATCGGCTACTCCCGATATTGGTAAATATTCGTTCGATCAGCAGATGCGCCTGCTGCGCAGGCCACCGGTGCAGGGGACGCTGGCAGAGACCGTCTTGTCGATCGAGAACGACACGTTGCGGTTCCGGAATCGTCAGGTCGGGCAGCGGGTCGACGAGGTTCTTTCTCTCGTCCAGTCCAGTCCGCTCGCGGGTGCGCATACGACACTGGTCTTCACACAGCCACGGCCGTTCAAGCTTCCGATACTCTTGCGCCTGCGCGCGGAACGGACCGAGCAACGCACCGTCGCCGCGACTCTCACGATCGTCGATCTGGAACGACGCCACCACCTTCCCGAAACGTTGCTGCAACTGACCTTCGGGCTGACCAGGGCCGAAGCGACGCTGGCATCCGCGCTGGCCGGGGGCGAGACGTTGCAGGAAATCGCCGAACGGACCAACGTCCGCATGCCGACGCTGCGGACCCAGCTTGCCAACGTGCTCGCCAAGACCGGCACCGCGCGGCAACCGCAGTTGATTTGTCTCCTCAGCAAGATCGCCATGCTGACGGGGGAAGATTGGTGAGGCCATGCGCCGGGCACGGCATGTGCCGCATCGCGCGACGTTCGCGGTACGTAGTAGTGCTGTATTGGCTTTGAAACGGCTCGAATTATTCAGCGGTGGTGAGCATTAATTGCCACGTTTGCGACCCAACTGTTCGCGCCGGTTGCCATCTGCCAATGGCAATCGGTGCGACCTTGCCGACAGACCCGCGCGTGGCGAAGCCAGCCAGGTCTGGTCGTTCACCGCCGTCTTGCGGGCCACGGCTCCGTCTGCGGCGTACCTCGGCGCTTCGGGTAGGTTGGCGTAGGGAACGGCAATCTTCGTACGATCAGAACGTCTTGAAGGCCAATCCGGCTTGACCGCGACCGCTCGGATGACCGATAGCCCGGCGCGTCGATGTGGGAGAGACCGGGGGCATCTCGGCGCCGAAGGAGCAACCGCCCCGGAAACTCTCAGGCAAAAGGACCCCTCGACGTACAACATCTGGAGAGTGACGCAGGTATCGCGTCCGCCGACGGGATAGCGATCTCAGGCACAAGGGACAGAAGGGGCATGCACGGCCGGGCAGGACCGGCGGAAGGACCGCATGCTGCCCGATCTGGCTCTCACTCCACTCGACCGCCCCATCAGTGTCGCTGAGCTCTTCACCATCGGGATCGGACCGTCGAGTTCCCATACGGTGGGACCGATGCGCGCGGCGTTCGATTTCGCGCAACGCGCCCTGGCGCTCAAGGCGGTGCCGACACGCGTCACGTGCGACCTGTACGGCTCGCTTGCGCTGACCGGGCGCGGCCATGCAACGGATACGGCCACGATCCTTGGTCTCGCCGGCTGGGAGCCCGAACGGCTCGATCCCGACGCCGCCCCCGCATTCCTCGCCGGGATACGCACGAGCGGCTATCTGATGCTCGGTGGGATTGCGGCAATCCCTTTCGCCGAAGACGACGTCATCTTCCATCCGCGCGAATTCCTGCCCGAGCATCCCAACGGCATGACGTTCACCACAACCGGTGCCGACGGCAGCGCGCATACCGAAACCTATTTCTCGATCGGCGGCGGTGCGATCCTGCGCAAGGGGGCACCCTGCGCAGCGACCAATCTCGCGGTCCGGCACCCCTTCTCGTCCGGCGCCGACCTGCTGACGATCGGCGATGCGACGAACCTCCATATCGCCGACATCGTCCGTACCAACGAGGAGTCCTGGCGCGCGCCAGCGGAAACCGACGCCTTCCTCGACGCTGTTCGCGCCGCGATGAGCGCCTGCATCGATCGCGGTATCGCGCAGGATGGCGTGCTGCCGGGGGGCCTCAAGGTGCGACGACGCGCCCGCGCGCTGGCGGCAGACCTTACGGGCGAGCGGCCCGGGAGCAATCCCGCCGAAGTGTTCGAATGGGTCAGCCTGTGGGCGCTCGCGGTAAACGAGGAAAATGCGGCAGGGGGTCGCGTGGTGACCGCGCCGACCAACGGCGCGGCGGGCGTGCTGCCCGCCGTGCTCCGCTTTTACGAGACGCTCGTGACGGGAGCGACCGCACACGGTGCGCGGACGTTTCTCCTCACCGCCGCCGCGATCGGCATGCTCTATAAGAAGCGCGCCTCGATCTCCGCGGCGGAGATGGGCTGCCAGGGCGAGGTCGGCGTGGCCTGTTCGATGGCTGCGGGCGCGCTTGCCGCGGTGCTGGGCGGCAGCAACCGCCAGATCGAGAACGCCGCCGAGATCGGGATGGAGCACAATCTCGGGCTGACCTGCGATCCGATCGGGGGACTGGTGCAAATCCCGTGCATCGAACGCAACACGATGGGCGCAGTCAAGGCGATCAATGCGGCGTATCTCGCGATGCGCGGCGACGGCAATCACGTCGTCAGTCTGGATGCGGTCATCGAAACGATGCGGCAGACCGGGGAAGACATGCGCTCGAAGTACAAGGAAACGAGCCTGGGCGGGCTGGCGGTCAACGTCGTCGAATGTTGATCAACGGATCACAGTGCAACGTTGCGGCGCGGAGGACCTGTTCGCGGGCTTGAACGCTTCAAAACCAGCGCCCTGCCATGACGAGAGGACAAAGCCACCGAAGCTATTGACCAAAAGGCGCCGGTCCTCGCACAACCCTATGGTCGGGGTACGGATCCGGCGTCGCATGCAATCCCTGCATGCCTGAGAGGTGCCGCCGATGACCCGACGTACGACCGGCCTGGCTATCCTTGCGGCGTTCTTGTCGACGACCCCAGGCCTAGCCAAGGGACCGGCACGCCCCCCGCTGGCGAGCGTCTCGCATATCGCGATCTATGCCCAAGACCTCTCCAAGAGCGAGCGGTTCTATGTCCAGGATCTGGGCGCGGTCAAAATGCCGGACCCCGAGGCCTCGGCGGGCGGGCGCTATTATTTCTCCGCGACCCAGTTCGTCGAGGTGCTGCCGCTTCCCTCGGGGAATCGCTCGATCAACCGCCTGGCCCATGTTGCGTTCACCACGGCGAACGCCGAGGCCATGCGCACATATCTGGCCGCGCAAGGCGTCGCGGTCCCGGGACGGCTGACGTCTGCGCCCGATGGTAGCCGGTGGTTTTCCGTGACCGATCCCGAAGGCACAATGGTTCAGTTCCTCCAGCCCCCTGCCCGGCTGCCGGACGTGCCCGTCAATGCGCTCTCGAGCCACATCATGCATTTCGGCTTCATCATCCACAACCGCGCCAACGAGGATCGTTTCTACAAGGGTGTGCTGGGCCTCCGCCCGTATTGGGAGGGCGGCATGCGCGACGACGATACCACATGGGTCTCGTTGCAACTCCCGGAAGGGCGCGACTGGATCGAATATATGGTCGTGGGGACACCCGACACGAAGGGAATACCCGCAGGCATGTCGGCGGCGAACCTCGGGGTGCTCAATCACTTCGCGCTGGGGATTCCCGATGCGCGCGCGGCGTACACCTTGCTGTGGAACGGCAAGCGCCTCGATGGGCAGGACCAGACTCCCAAGATCGGGCGGGACGCCAAGTGGCAGCTCAACCTGCTCGATCCGGACGGGACGCGCGCCGAGTTGATGGAGTTTCACGCGGTGGGGAAACCCTGCTGCTCCCCCTTCCGCGCGCCCGATCCGCAGCACTAGACCCTGACGACGCGAAGGTGCGCGGACGACGACCGTTCCGCATCCGCGGGGAGGCCGTCGCCCCCCGGCAGAAGATCAGATCGCTGTCCGAATGCCCACGACAGTCGCGGGATCGTAGGCGCGCTTGTAACCGAAGCCTGTTTTCACCGTGGCACCGCCATCACGGACCGACTGCAGGATCGCGTGGATGATCCGCATGTCCTGCAACCCTTCCTCACCCGGTGCGACGTTGGGGGCGCGACCGCGCACGACGTCCGCGAACCAGTTCATCTCGTTCCCGAAATGATCGATCTCGGCGACGCGTGGCTGGTCATCGTCCTTCCCGCCGACGATCCGCACCGCGTTGCCATTGTAGAAGCAGCCGGGATCGGCGACCAGGCGGCGCTCGGTGCCGATCGCCTGCCACGCCATCGTGCCGGGCTGCGAGAAACAGGACGAGCCTTCGCCGATCGCGCCGGACGGGAACTTCATCTGCCAGGCAACCATGTCCTCGACCGTCTTGAAGCGCGGGTCGTTCCGGTCCGTGCGTGCCCAGGCGCGCACTTCGGTCGGCTCCTCGCCAAGCAGGTAGCGCGTGGCGTTGATGCCGTAGATCCCCATGTCGGCGAGCGCCCCGCCCCCGGACATCGCCATGTCGAGCCGCCAGGCGTCGGACGGGTCGGACAGGCTGGTCTGCTTGCCCATGACCGTCTTGATCAGCCTCGGCGCGCCGACGACGCCCTTGCGCATCATCTGCATGGCCGAGACGTTGACCGGCTCGAACAGGCAGCGGTAGGCAATCATCAGATGCTTCTGCGCCGCCTTGCCCGCGGCGATCATCCGCTCCCCTTCGGCCAGCGTGACCGCCATCGGCTTTTCGCACAACACGTGCTTGCCCGCCTTGAACGAGCGCACCGTAAAATCCGCGTGCATTGCATTGGGGAGCACGATGTAGACGATCTGAACCTTGGGATCGCGCGCGATCGTGTCGAAATTCTGATAGCTATAGATCGCGCTGTCGGGCAGCCCGAACTCGGTCGCCCATTTCTTCGCTTTTTCGGGCACGCCGCTGACGAGCGCTGCGAGATGAACGCCCTTGGTCCGCTTGAGCGCGGGCAGGATCTGCCCCTCGCTCAGCTTGCCGAGTCCGACGACTGCGACGCCGACCGAATCCTGCTCGCGGTGCGGCGGGAGTGGCCGCTGCGCCCGCGTCATTGCCGGGATCGCAAGCGTTGCCCCCACGCCCAGTCCGAGCATTCCACGCCGTGACACTTCGCTCGTCATGCTTGTCTCCGTTCAACCAGGATCTGTCTGCTTCGAGGGACCGCGGGATGGCACGGCCCGCGCTGAAACACAGGAAAACCAGGACCAGCCTATTCGCGGTGTTGCGGGATTTTCGTACCCAGTAGCACCAGCCGCTCCCCGGTGACGCCAAACCAGTGCGGGGTGCCTGCGGCGATCAGGAACACGTCGCCGGTTCGCAACTGCCGGGTCGTGCCCCCGACGATCCGGCTACCTTCGAACAGCGACGGGTTCGTCGTGGCCGGATCGACCATCGTCCCACCGGATATCATCGTGCCGCCACCCGCTAATACGACGACATATTCGGCCTGATCGGGATGGACCGCGGGTTTGCCGGGCTTGCGCCAATATTCGATCGCCGCACTCGCATCGCCTGCGCGCAGGATCGGCTGATACGCAAAACCCTGGCCGGGCTTCAACGCCCTGCGCATCGTCTCGATCTGCGCGGTGACGTCCGCTGCGGTGACATGTGCTGCCGGAGCGGTCGTGTCCCGGGCTTGCGCCAGCACGGGGGCCGCGAAAGACAGCGCGATCCAGCCCGTGGCTGCGAGTGTCGCGTGAGCAAAGGTGCTGGCAGTGCTGATGGCGGAGCTCCCGACTGAGGCTGGGTCCTGCCTCGTTGCGACATAGGGGTGTTCCACCATTTTAAGCACGTTACCGGTACCAAGGCTACTGCCGGGTGCAAGGGCAGCCGCCTGACGAACTCCATGCAAACGACAGCATCGCTTCAACCGCATGCTTGCGCAGAGCCGCCGGGATCCGCATCATCCGAAAGAATAGGTAGAGGATGAAGCATGTTACGATTGCTGACGCTCAGTGCCGCGATCGTTGCCGTGTCCGGTCCGGCGTGCGCCGACCCCCGGCCTGCCGCCGATACGTTCCCCGTGACCATCGCCGTCGATGCGGGCGATCCCGGGAGGCCGGTGGACCCGGTCTGGCGCTTCTTCGGTGCGGATGAAGCCAATTATGCCACGATGAAGGACGGGCGCAGCACGCTGGCGACCCTGGGTGCGCTGAGCCCCGACCACGTCTATTTCCGCACCCACAACCTGCTGACGTCGGGCGACGGCACGCCGGCGCTCAAATGGGGATCCACCGGCATCTACAGCGAGGACCGCGATGGCCGTCCGGTCTACGACTGGACCGTGGTGGATCGGATCTTCGACACCTACCGCGCGCGCGGCGTCAAACCCTATGTCGAACTGGGTTTCATGCCCGAGGCCCTGTCGACCAGACCGCTGCCGTATCAGCATGACTGGCGCCCGGGCAGCGGGAGCTTGCGGACCGGCTGGGCCTATCCCCCGCGCGACTATGCGCGCTGGGAGGAACTGATCCACCAATGGGTGCTCCACTGCATCGCGCGGTACGGCCGCGCCGATGTGGCGAGCTGGTATTTCGAGACGTGGAACGAAGCCAATTTGCCGCAATATTATTGGGGCGGCACGCGCGACCAGTTCTTCCGGCTGCACGATGCCGCCGTCCGCGGCGTCAGACGCGCGTTGCCCGAGGCGCGCGTCGGCGGACCCGACAGCGCCGGCGCGGGGGACGATTTCCTGACGGCGTTCATGGCGCATGCCCAGGCCGCGGGAACACCCACCGACTTCCTCTCCTTCCATGCAAAGGGCAAACCCGAGGTGATCGCGGATGCGAACGGCAGCCACGTCCGCATGGGGCTGAACACGCATCTCAAGGCAGCCGACCACGAATTCGCCGCGATCGCCGCCAACCCGGCGTTCCGCACCAAGCCGATCATCATCGGCGAATCGGACCCGGAAGGCTGTGCCGCGTGTCAGGGGCCGGCCAATGCGTACCGCAACGGCACGATGTATTCGAGCTACACCGCCGCGTCGTTCCCGCGCCTGCTGGCGCTCGCCGGGCGTCGCGGCCTAGATCTCGAGGGGATCCTATCCTGGGCGTTCGAGTTTGAGGACCAGCCGCCGTTCGCCGGTTTTCGGCAGCTGACCTCGAACGGGATCGACCTGCCGGTGATGAACGTCTTCAAAATGTTCGCCAAAATGAACGGGCAGTATGTGCCCGCCATCTCCGATCATCAAGCCGCGCTGGATACCGTGATGCGGGACGGCGTGCGCGGCGCGGCGGACGTCGGCAGTATTGCCACCCTGAACGGTGCGTCGCTTGCTGTTCTGGTATGGCACTATCACGACGACGACCAGGCCGGACCGACGGCCAGCGTAAAACTGCGGCTGCATCGCTTGCCGCGCCCCTTCTCGGCTGGGGTGGTGCTGACCCAGTATCGCATCGACCCCCGTCATTCGAACAGTTTCGCCGCTTGGAAGGACATGGGGTCGCCGCTTGCGCCGACGGACGCGCAACGCGCAGTTCTGCTGAAAGCGGGTGCCCTCGCCTCCATCGAGACGGATCCGGCCCGGCTTTCGAAGGATGGCCGGGATGCAGAACTGACCTTCACGCTGCCCCGCCAGGGGGTTTCGCTGCTGGTCATGACCCCGATGAGCAGTCCTGCGACGCATCGATAGCGTCGCGACGGGCAAGTGCCTGTCGCTATCGCGGCAACCCTTCGTTTGTCACGGAATCTGTCTGGATAGGCTCGATCGTTCTGGAGGCACCGGACGAATGGGGTGAAGGCTGCATTCGTCGCAGCTGCAGACCTGCATCTCGCGCAATATCGTCGTTCCATCGCTTACCAGGCGGCCGCGACACTCAAGGATGCAACCGTCTGCCACATCCGCGTCACTCGATGTCGAATGGCCCGTCTGCAACAGATGCGCGGGTTGTTCAGTCCCAACGCCGCTCGCCCCGCATCAGCGCTTCCGCTCGGGCCACCAGGAGACGAGGATCGAACGGCTTCTTCACGTAGTCGTTGGCCCCCTCGTAGCGCGCAATACCCTCATCGGAGTCCCCGACGCGTCCCGTCAGCATCAGGACCGGGATATCGCACAAGGCGGCCGACTTGCGCATCTCGCGCACGATCTGAACGCCCGTCATTTCCGGCATGCTGCAGTCGAGAATGACGAGGTCGGGGGGACGCCGACAGATCACCTCATACGCGCTGCGCCCGTCGCTCAGCCAGCCGACGGCATGGCCGGCGGCCATGAAGGCGTCGCACACGACTTCGGCGACCACGTCGTCATCGTCGGCGAAGATGATCCTACCCATTCCAAAAATTCCCAAAACCGACACTGTGCGGCAATTGATGCAGACCCTGTAGACAGGCCCTGAAACGACGCTCTTGGGACGCAAAAGTTCACCCGGCCCGTGAAATTGTTACTTGCCGGGCTCGATCCTGACGGTCTGGAATATAGGCTTGATACAATCGTTCACTTACGCGGCGCGCTGCAACGTCGACGACACTTCCGCGACGACCCGGGTCCAGTCGTCGGGCGCTGCGGTCACCAGCGATCGTTCGGCTTCCGCCGCGATCTGTCCCAGCTCGGCTTCACCGAAGAACCCTGCGCTGCCCGCAAGCTTGTGCAACATCGATGCAAGGTCCGTCACCAGGACGCCATCGAGCGCCTTCCTTCGGGCCGCTTCGGCAATCGCTTCCAGCGTCTGCAAGCGCCGGACCGCATAGCGTTCGGCCGCCGATTTCATTGCGGGCATCGGTTCGATCGGATCGGGAGCGGCGGTCGCGGCGTCGCTCACGCCGTCTGCACGACAAAACCTCGTCACGATCGCCTGAATGTCGCGCAGACGCACTGGCTTGGCGAGATGCGCCTGCATGCCCGCGGTGTGACACGCCTGCACATCCTCGACATAGGCATTTGCGGTCAGCGCCACGATCGGCAGCATTTCCGCCGAGAAGCCGCCCGCGCGGAGCCGTCGGGTGGCTTCGAGCCCATCGATGACCGGCATCTGGACGTCCATCAGGACAAGGTCGAAGGGCTTGCCCGAATGCGCCGCTTCCTCGACCTTTGCGATCGCTTCCGCGCCGTTGGTCGCAAGCGTCGCGTCGAGGTCGGCGGCTTCCGCCAGCGCCAGGATCAGCATCTGATTGATATCGTGATCTTCGGCGATGAGAACGCGCGCCTGGCCGACGACCGTCGGCGCAGCGGCCTCGCTCGTCGCTATCGTGGCGGCCACCGCTGCCGGATCGCCCGCCACCAGGGGAAGAGTGACCGTAAAGGTCGTGCCACGTCCTTCCACGCTGCGAACGGTGATCGTGCCGCCCATCAACCGTGCCAGATTGCTGCTGATCGCAAGCCCCAGCCCCGTGCCGCCATATTTGCGCGCAGTCGACGAATCCGCCTGGGCAAATTGTTCGAAGATCATGGTCAAACGGTCGGCCGCAATACCGATCCCCGAATCCTCGACGTCCATGACGAGCGACGCATGCGCCCCGGCCCCTTCCGAACGGGCACGGATCGCGATCTTGCCATGCTCGGTGAATTTCACCGCATTGCCGATCAGGTTGAGCATGATCTGGCGGATCCGCAACCGGTCCCCCATCATCGCCTGCGGGATGCTGTCTGAGACGTCGATGAGGATGGCGACGCCCTTGCTCTGCGCGATCGGTTCCATCAGCCGCGCCGCGCTTTTCAGACTGTGCCGAAGGTCGACGCGCTCGTGCGCGATTTCCATCTGGCCCGAATCGATTTTCGATATGTCGAGAATGTCGTTCAGCAGCCGCATCATCGACCGTCCCGAATCCGCGATCAGGTCGACGTGGCGCCGCTGCTCGGCCGAAAGTTCGGTCATCCCGAGCAGTTCGGTAAAGCCCAGCACGCCGTTCATCGGCGTGCGGATTTCATGGCTCATGTTGGCGAGGAAGGCTGCCTTCGCACTCGCCGCACTCTCGGCGCGCTGGCGCGCGGTCTTGAGATCTTCTTCCAGCGCCTTGTTGTCGGAGACGTCGCGGATCGACGCAATGATCTCGCGGGGTGCGTGATCCTCGTCGCGCACCAGCCCGCAATGGGCTTCGAACCAACGATATCCGGTGGGGTCGTCCGCCGATTGGGCGCGGTAGGCGATCGTGCGGTGGTTGATGGCACCCGCCGCAAGCTCCGCGAACGCGTCGCGGACCGTTGCATCGTCCTCGGGATGGAAACGCGCCAGGATCTGGGTGCCGACAAGGTGTTCGGCAGGCACCCCGAGCAGGCGCGTCGCGGAAGGAGAGGCATAGAGACACTGGCCCGTCAGCGAGATCCGCAACACCGCGTCCGTCGCGTTGCTGGCGAGGATCCGCAGTTGCTGCTCCCGTTCCGCGAGGATTTGTTCGGCGTGCCGCCGCTCCGTGATATCCAGTGAAACGCCGATAAAGCCCGTCACCGCACCATCGACGTCATGTTCGGGGCGACCAATGACATCGACCCAGGAGCATGACCCGTCGGGCTTTATCCAGCGGAAGTCGGCGCGATAGTCGCGCTGCTCGGCCACGGCCTGCGCCCAGCCCTCGAACACACGGTCCTGGTCATCGGGATGCAGCGCGCGAACCCACCCCGAATTTTCCCATTCGCCATTCTTCAGGCCGGTCGTCTGAAGCCAGGAATCGTTGACATAACTGCAGCCGCCCGACGCATCGGTGCGGAAAATCCCCGCAGGCGCAAGATTTGCCAGAGCTTGGAAGCGCCGTTCGCTGGCGGAGAGACGTTCGTTCACGCGCCGTTGTTCGGTCACGTCATGCGCCGCGCCAATGAACCCCGACAGTTTTCCGTCCTGATCGAATTCGGCGGCATTGACGGTCTCGATCCACAGGTCGGCGCCATCGGCTCCGTGGAAACACGTTACCCGACGGCGAACGTCCCCCGGCTTGTTGAACCCCCGCCACGTCGGGTCTTCCTCAAAGGGGACGTCGGTATTCAGCGCGCGTCGCCAGCCGTCGCCCAGCATCTCCTCGATCGTCAAACCGACCTTTTCGCTCCAGACACGATTGACGTAGGTGAGCTGGCCATGTTCATCGGCCCGGAACACGCCGATCGGCGCGGAATCCGTCATATGGCGAAAACGTTCCTCGCTCTGCTGGAGCTGATTTTGCAGGCGGCGTTTGCCGTGCAGGCTTGCCGCAACCGGCAGGCCCATGACGAAGCAGCTTGCGAGGAAGATCTGCAGCACCATGATCTGGTCGGTGGGACCGCCGCGGACGAGATGGATCGGCCCGTGCCCCGAAGCGGTCGCGATCGTCGCGATGACCGCGATATCGAGAAGCGCGCAGGCGGTACCGATCGAGCCGAGCCGGAACGCACACAGCAGGACAAGCGGCGCATCGAGGAACAGGAACGGGTAGCGGCTCTGCCAGAAGATATAGGTCGTAAAGGCCGTCGCGATGAGCGCGATCGTCGCGATCTCGATCGCCTGACTACGCGGTGGCCATCGGGGTACGCGCACGGCGCCGGCGATGATCATGATCGACGGGGCAACGATCAGCATGCCCAGCCCATCCGTCATGCTCCACGCGATCCAGATCGTGAGACCCTGATGGACCGACGACGCACCCAGCACGAGGGGTGCCAGAGCGCCCGCAAGCAGCGGCATGGCAACACCGCCGATCGCGCCGAAGGCGATCAGGTCGCGCAAATTCGACATGTTCGGGCAGGCCACGCCCGCACGTCGCATGCCCCACACGATCGCGCTGATCTCGAGCGCATTGATGCCGCTCAGTCCAACCGCCCGACCGATCGCATCGCCGGCGAGCATGTTTGCGACGACATTGGCCAGAAACGCCGCCGGAACATAAGCGCCAGCCAGCCGCTCTTCCTTGCGCAGCAAAATCGCGACGAGGATCGCGTTGGGGAACCATACCGCGGCGACGCGGCTTACGTCCTGGGTCAGGGTAATGCTGGCATAGGCCATCGCCCCGAAGATCGCTGCGGCGAGCAAAACCGCGACCGGGGCCTGCCTGGCAAGATGTTTTGCGATCATGCGGATTGCACCTTTGCATCGGCGAGAGTCGGGATGGCGGGCGGCTCGCCCACGCGCGAGACGCGTTCCGACACCTTCGATCGGTACAGCGTGGTCGCCAGAACGGTGTTTACCCGGTCGACCAACGTTGCCAGGTCGACGGGCTTGACGAGATACGCGTTTGCCCCCGCTTCCATCGCGGCATCGATGCTGGCCTGATCGGCCGCAGCCGTCAGCATCATGATCGGGGTGAGGTAGATTTCCGGGATGGCCCGGACTCGCCGCAGGATATCGACGCCGCTCATGCCGGGCAGCGAGCAATCCAGCAGGATGAGGTCGGGCTTCTTGAAGACGATCGTTTCGCACGCCAGCGTGCCGTGATCGATCACGCCGACGGTGTGCCCCGTTTCGGCCAGACACTGTTTGATGACATCCCCGACGATGTCGTCATCTTCAACGTAAATGATCCGCGCCATAGCTACCTCTCGCCTGCCGGGGTACGGCAGCGATGGTTAACGGGCGGCTAAAGTACGGTTTGCATGGGCGTTTTTTGCCGTCCATCGACGTTGCGCGGAAACGGTGGGAATCCTGGCACAGGGCGCGACACGCCCGCCGCCTAGCGCCCGAGAGCGGCACTGCAACCGGCCGTCGATCGTTAGAGCGACCACCTGGTTTTCAGCGACGCCGATTTGTCGATCGCCGTCTTGATCTGTTTCATCATGACTTGCGCGCTCAGACGATACTCGCTCCAATTGTCCGGGACCTGCCGATAGATCCAGCGCTCCCGGAAACGTTGGTACGCGCTCTCGATCTCGGCGCAGGTCGTCTTGAGCTCCGTCGCGTCCGACCGGCCGTCCGGTCCACCCCCGATCGGCGAGAGGCAAATGTCCTCCTGAACGAAACGCCGGTAGCTCACCAGGGCGTCGACGAGCTCATTACGAAGATAGCCAAGTCCCGCATGATCGACGCTGGCCGCCGGACTGGACAAAAGAGGGCGCGCATCCTGCAAGATGGCCGACATCCTGCGATGATGACGCTCGATGATGTACAACCGCTTGTCCATAGCCGACCCTATCGGGGGGTAACGTTTCCAAAATCTCTACGTTCGGCAAAGATTAGCCGTATTAACAACGGCAAGGCACCAGGAGTGGCCGCGAGACGCGGGGGTATGGCGGCGGCGTTTCCGTAATGTCGACGTGCCCGCGCTCGCCGACGCAGGCCTCATCACGGTTCGCAAGGCGATCAGCGACGGTCGGCAGCGGACCTGGACGGCGATGACCGGAAAGGGCCGTACGGCGTTCGACGCCCATGTCTTCGCCCTTCATCGGATATTGCCGCGAGATGCCTGAGGACGTCGGCCCGGGATTGATCAATAGCTGACCGTGATGACGATCGTATCAGAATATGCCCCGGGGCGCGGCGACAGTCTGGCGGCGATTCTTCCATAAAGTTGGTAGGTCGAACTTCCGCCCAGCAACGGAATGACGTCGATGGAATTCGCCCTGGTGCTCCCGCCCGATCCGTCGCCCCAGATCTGCGTTCGTGCGGGATCCGCGTAAAGCTGATAGGGCAGTGTAGCCGTCCCGGAGGTCATGCGCCGCGCCGCATAGCTGCCGCCCCCGCCTGGGCTGAGCGCGATCGTGTACCCACCGAGACCGGAGAGTATCGAGCAGGTGATCGTGATCGTGCCGGTCGCGTCGTCTGCCGACGTGGCAGACATATCGTAGGTCCCGAACGCAACCCCGCTTGCCGAAATCGCGCATCCGGCGGCCGCTTGCGCCGGTATGCCGAGACATACCGCAGCGAACAGGGCGCGGGCGATCATCGGTCGATCTCGATACAGACAAAAGGACCAAGCCGCGCGAGGCCCCGGTCCTGCGCAGCAAGGGAAAGCCCGACACGGCAGCGCGTGCCGTCAGGGCGAGCGACGTCCAGGATCGCGTGCTCATCGAGCTCCTCGACGAAGGTCTCCCCGTCGAGGCCCAGCGGGAACGTCGCGCCCGACGAATCCAGCGTGACGGTGCTTCCCGGGGGAACCGGTTCGCCGCGTGCGTCGACCAGGATGAGCAATGCGCCATGTGGTCGCTTGATCGGAAACCGCAGCACGACACCCGACCGATCCTGCGGTCGGACATCGCGCTGCCCTGTCGCGATCACCGCGTCGGGCGGCAGATCGGTCGGCTCGATGGCAAGATGATTGACCTGGAACGACCGCAGGTCGGGAACCATCAGCTTGCCCGACCGACCGGTTCGGCCCGCGACCCTGTTTTCGTGGAATACCTGAACACCTGCCAAACCCTGCGTGTCGACGATCGCGAAGCTGTCGTTCACCGTGTTCGACAGGAAAACCGAGCCATCCACGGCAGACAGAGACCCGCGCGCCTGGGCCCGCAGCGTCGTCGAGCCGTTGGTGCGATCAATTCCGGCGGCGAGCCATCCGACGCGCGACCGATGCTGCACTTCGACAAACTGGCTGTCGACTGCGCCGCGCCCGATTGCCGCTTGATAGCCCCATGTCTCGTCCTCGGTCGTGCCGCGCGCCGCCTGCATCTGGCCCTGCCAGCGTCCGCCTTGCATCTGCGCATCGACGCTTGCCTGATCCCGCCTTCCCAAGGGAAGAGATAGGCCGGCCATGATGCTGCGGCCGCCGCGCGCGGTCGTGTCGGCCGAGGCGTTTGCATAGATCGACACCGATCCCCGCTGGATGCTGTAGTTGACCGAGAGCAGACGGACCGCCGAACCGTACCCAAACGTCGCCGGGGCATGCTTCGGGCTTCGCCAGGCGCCGTCGCCTGCCGGGTCGAGCGCCGTATAGCCGAGCGACACCGTACCGACCCGCCCCATTGCCAGCGCGATGCTGGCGTCGGTCTGCTGGCGAATGGCCGGATAGTTATCGCTTGCGGCGATGTCGCGAAAAGCGCTGGTGGCAAATCCATGCGACAGCCTGATCGACAACAGGGCGTCGCGATGCTCGAGTTGTGCAACGCAGCGCAGGCCGATCCCGTCGCGCCCGCTGCTCGCGGCGCAATCCCCCGTGGCGATGGCCAGATCGGCCAGGTTCGCCGACACGTTTGCCCCGACGAGCGTCGCACGGCGGGTTGCTTCAGCATAGACCGCCGCGGTCAGGCGGGGCGAGACCCCCCAGCGGTAGTTCCCGCTTGCCGCAATCTGGCCGTAGGCATTGCTTTGGCTCCCAAATCGATGCCGGATCGCCCCAAGCTGGAGAACGAACGTGTGCAATCCGGGAGCCAGCAGAGCATTGCTCGCATAATAAGCCACCGTCGTCCTGACGGATTGTCCCAGGGAATTGTGGAGGTTCAGCGAGACGTTCCCGCTACCCGTCTGCACCGGCACGTTGCGGATCTCGAACGGCCCCGCCCCGACGGGCAAGGATGACGCATAGGTGTCGTTCACCAGAATGTCGGCGGTCGTGGGGACGAGCGCGTTTCCGCGAAAGTCCGGAAGCGGCATCGTGATCAGGTCGGGACGCAGCGCGAAGTCCGAACCAAACTGGATGCCGCCGAGCCGGACTGCCCTTTGCGAGTCCGCGCCCGACGTGATGAAATCGCCCAACCTGAGCCGCAGCAGCCGATCGGGCAGTGATAGGGTGTAGCTGACATCGAGCCTCGTCGTACGATAGGTCGTGGTCGTCCCGGTCCGGACCGCGATCATCAACGCCTGACCGGACGCAACACCATGGCCGGAGAAAACGCGCGCATCGAGGAACGCAGAAAGGGCCTGGCGGCGCGCGTCGCCGGTCACCGTCATATCGTAGTTCAGCGTGGCCCCCGTCCCGCTCTCCACCGCGAGCGCCGTGGCCGGATCGGGGGCGGCCGAAATCGTTCTTCTGACCAGACGCCATTCGGTGGCGATGACATAGAGCCTGCCTGTCGCCTGATCGACGTGCCACTGGAAATCACGGTCGGGCACGATGTCCGCAAGCCCTTCGTCGGACGCGGTCCGCGGGGAAAGGCCGAGTTCGGCGAGTTCCCGGGGCGTTGCCGCCAGTCGGTCGCCGCGCAGAACGAACTCGCCGATTTTCCCGGTCGGGCGCCCGTTGACCCAGACCTCCAACAGCGTCTGCGCGGAAGCGGCACCGGCGCGTCCAGCGAGGCCGATCAGCAGAAGACATTCACATATCGATCGGAGGGCTTTCGCGCGCATCGCATGTCCCCGTCCCGGCTACCGCGCGAGGGCGACGACGATGGGGCCCTTCCCGCTCTCCATCGTCAGTCGATAACCGTTATACGGGGCGGATCGGACGCTCGTGTCCTGGATCGCGAACGCACGGGTAACCCCCGCAAGAAGGTATTGTGATCCCTCGTTCTTGACCGCGATCGCGGCGCCGTCCTTGTCGTGCAACACCACGTTGCGCAGCAGCGCGTGGCGCGCTCCCGAATTTTCCAGCATGAGAACCGGATCACCTTGCCGGGACGCAAGCCGGAAGCGAACGTCGGGGTTCGCCGGTGCGACGGGGTCGACGAAGATCGGCAGGGAGAGGCGCAGAACCATGCGCACGGTCCCCGGCTCGGACGCGCGCGGGATCTGGTCGAGGAGCAATCGGTACGTCAGTTCCCTGGACGTCGCCTTGTGCCGCACGAGGAGGCGAAAAACCTGGTTCGAATGCGGGGGTATCGTCACGATCCGGGGGCTGACGATCACGTCGTCAGCAGGTGTAAGGACATCCTCGGGCGCTTGCGTCCAGGCAAACGGGCGGAGCTGCACCACGGTTTCGACCGCGGCATCGTTGCGGACCGTAAGGCTGGTCGCCTGTTGTCCGGCGGCAAGCGTGAGCGTGACCGGGCTTACCGACAGGGACTGTGCTCGGAGGGGAGCAATGGAGGTCGCAAGGACAATCCCATATCCGCTCACCAGCGACAGAGGACGACGCCGTCCGGTGCGGTGGATGCGTCCCTTGGCCATCAGTAGGTGATCGTTGCGGTGAGCGTATCTGAATAGGCGCCGGGGACGGGCAACTGACCGGCGGCAAGCCGACCGTAGACGGTAATCGCCTGCGCAGTGCCGTTGCCGGTGCTCGCGACGGTGTCCGTACCGATCGTAGTGCCCCAGATGGTGGTCCGCGACGCCTCGCGATAGATCGCGTAGCTGAGGACGTCGGCGCTCGGCCCGCTCATCCGCCGGCTCGTCACGGTCGCCCCTGTGCCCAATCCGGCGCTGACGCCGATGGTGTAGGCGGTGGTATCGGTGCAGGTCGCCGTGATCGTCGAGGTCGCGTCCGTTTGCGATCCCGTATAGGTTCCAAACGTCAGCGCGGTTGCCGAAATCTGGCAACTCGATACGACGTTGGCCGTCACGCTGAACGTCGTGTTCGACGTCGACGCGAGCGCCGAGCCGTCGGCCATGACGCAGCACAGGGGAAAGCACAGCATCCTGACCGCTTTTTTGACAAAGACAGTATTGATGAAAAGCGGCAACTGGTTGCCGCGACCTTCTATACTATGCCCGGTCGGATATCGCGTATTCATAAGGTGACGACCTTTCTGAGACAATTATAGAATGTCCGTCAAAAGAAGGTCGAAAGCCGTCGGGAAACGTTTTCATCCATTATGTGGTTCGGGTCATGCCTCCTTACGGGACCGCTGACTTTTATTTGAACGTAGCAGGACCCGATGGCGCATAGCCAAACTGCCGGCTCTCCCAGGCCAGCCCGCCAATTTACGACACAGACCACAAGGACATGATCGTCACGGAGCGAAACCCGATGCCCTCGCTACACGCCCGA
>NZ_JH594425.1:1856725-2050934 GCF_000242835.1 Sphingomonas sp. PAMC 26617 | reverse complement strand
AGAATACCGACGCCTTGCTCAACCCTTCTTTCAAAGGGCGAACCGAGCGCCGAGGATCTGGGGACTGCAGAAGCGAACCGTTTGGTCCGTCGCTGCTGTGACACCCCTCTATGAGCGTCGCACGATTCGGTCAAACGCTTTCTTGCAGTTTTCTTTCATTCGCGCGGCAAGATTGTCTCTTTCCCGAGGAAATCCGCGCTTTTCCGCCCTTGGAAGAGGCGCTTCGACGAAGCGTGAATCCCTCAGTGCGCCATCAGAACCGGGACCGGACACCCCTTCAGCATCGTCGCGGTAACCCCGCCGAACAGCGATTCGACCCACCGCGCGCGGTCGAATCCCCCCATCACCAGATAGGCAGCGTCACGACTGCGCAAAACTGTGGCGAGGATGTCCGCCACGGTCCGGCGTTTCCCGGTTTCGATCTGAACCTCAGCGTGGATATCGTGACGCGCCAGATATTCCGCCGCTTCGGTCGCTGGAACCGACACCGAACCGTCGTCGATCTGCACTACCGTCACCGAAGCCGCCAACGCCAGCAACGGGACCGCAGCCCGCAGCGCCGCCTCCGCCGAATCCGATCCGTCCCAGGCAACCACGGCATGGCCGGACACATCGAGCCGGTTCGCGGTTTCGGGAACCGCCATCACCGGCTTGCGGCTCTTGAGCACGAGGTCCCCAGCGATCCCCGTCATGTCGGGATACCACCCCTCGTCGAGCCGACGGTTGACGACGATCAGGTCGGCAAGCTTGGCCGCCGCGCGCACACAGCTGGCCGGGTCGCCCGTGGCATCGCGCCAGTCATGCGGGACGTCTTCCTGAACCAACCGGCTTTTGAGCGCGATGGCATTGCGCGATTCGCGCTGTTGCTCGTCCGCGAGCAGGAGGGCGTCGCCGCCAGCCCCCAAATAGTCTCCCACGAACAGCGGGACCGCGACAACGTCGACGCAGGTGAGATGCCCGCCCAGCCCGCGGACAAGATCGAGTGCGACCTGAAGCCGCGCCTCCTGCCCTTCGTCGTCATGTACCAGGACCAGGATGTTCTTCACCGACCGCCTCCCTCGCTACGAATGGGGATGAGGCTAGGCCAGGCAATGTTGCAGAAGAATCGGGATTAGTACGGAGCGGGCAGCCGCGGACCCGCCTAGCGTCAGCGCCGGCGTAACCGTCGGAGCAGCCCGCCCTTGGCGATCCCCTCAAGCGCGGCCCCGGGCCCCTCCGCATCGAGCACCTCATTGTCGGCGAGCCACGTCTCAACTTCGTTGAGGTCCGGCGTCTCATACGGGCGGAGCGTCTTGCCCTGCCCGCGCAACGCCTCGATCGTCGCGATCAGCGAGCCCGTTTGCGCGAGATGCGCGCTGACCGCGTCGACCTCGAGCCCGAGATGCTCGGCAATCAACCCGTCGCGGATGCCGGTGATGACCGGGCCATAGTCTTCATTGCCCGGGCTGGCGGTGGTGATCGTCACGTCGCATTCGGTATCGAGCCGCATCGAGCGATTGTTCATGTTCGACGACCCGACCCGCAGGCTGACGTCGTCGACGATCATGATCTTGGCGTGGACGTAGATCGGCTCGCCGCCTGCGGTGTGCGGGTGATAGATGCGGAAGCGGTGTCCTGCGTCGCGCCGATGGAGCGTCTCGTACAACCGGGCGCGCGCCGTATCCATCGCGAGGGGCTCGAGCCAACCCTGTGCCGCCACCGGATTGATCAGTACGATCTCGGGACCGTCAGGCTCGTCGAGCCGCTTCGCGATCGCCTCACCGATCTTCCGTGACGCGAAATACTGGCTTTCGGCATAGATCGACCGCTTCGCGCGCGCGATCTGATCGAGGTACAGCCGTTCGATCTCGATGACGGGGTCGCAATCCGGCATCTCGGGCGCACTCCGCGCAATAGCGACGGTGACCTCGCCGAAATGCCGCTCGAGCGCGTCCGGCCAGCAATCGGTCCCGCCCTCGACCGGCATGATCGGATGGCCGCCCGCGCGTTCCCACCGCATCCGCGCATGATCGCCGAGCGCCGCCGCGACCGGACCGGTGAGCGCGGTCGTCGCATCGTGCCAGGGCTTGTACGGCTTGCCGTTGGGCTGGTGCCGACCGGGTTCGTCATCCAGATGCGCGCGCGTGTCCCAGCGGTCGCCGGTCATGTCGATCCCGCCGCAGAAGGCGAAGCAATCGTCGATCACGACGATCTTCTGGTGATGCGACGCGGCGGGAGGGTGCTTGGCATCGAGCTTGGTGTGGATCCGTGGATGCCGCATCCATTTCAGCACCGTGAGAATCGTGCGGCCGCGGAACAGTGTCTTCATCGCGCCGAGATCCCAGCGGAGCAGGAAGACTTCGAGCTCGGGATTATGCTCGACCAGCCACAGGATGAAATCGCCGACCCGCGACGGCGCGTCGCGCGCTTCGTCGCTGGTGCCCAGTTCGATCCGCGCATCGAAATCCCAGCCGATCAGCATGATCCGCTTGCGTGCCTTGAGCATCGCGGACCGCGCGTGGCGGAAATAGTCAGCGGCATCGACGATCACCGCAGCGGCGTTCGCCTGCTCGATCCGCCAGCAGGTGTCGCCTGGTCGCAGCGACTCGGTGCCGCTGTCGGTCATGGTCGGCACGAAGCCGGTAGCGTGCGGGCAAGACGGTCCATCACATGCCCTTACGCGAAAGCGCTACGGCCGAGTCAAGGATTTCGATTCGCGCCCGCGCAATGCGAGAAAGCCGCGCTGTTCGGGGACCGGAACGGCGGCTCGCGTGTTTGTCCGCTCGACCCGACGGCACACGCCGCTTTCCAAGGACCTATCATGGATATCACCGACCTGATCCTCGACGACCATCACCAGATCCGCAAACTGTTCGCACAGATCGAGCAGATCGACCGGTCCGATACGGAGTCGCTCGGGGCGATCTGGGGGCGGCTGAACGCGCTGCTCGATACGCATGCGGAGGCGGAGGAACGCTTCTTCTATCCGCGACTGATGCAGATCGGCACCGGCGGCAACGATGCGCCGAGCGCCGAAGAGGAAACCGAGGACGCAATCGAGGATCATAACAAGATCCGTGACGCGTCCAGCGCGGTCAACAAGGAAATGGTCGGGTCGGACGCATGGTTCGCGGCGATCGGCAAGGCGAACGAGGAAAACGGCGACCACCTCGCCGAGGAAGAACGCCAGGGCCTGACCGACTTCCGCGAGCATGCGACGCTCGAGGAGCGGCACGATCTCGCGGTCAAGTTCGCGGCGTTCAGCGCGGCGCACATCACCGGGGTCAAGCCGGTCGACAAGGACCCGGATCAGTGGGTTGCGGATCACGCCAAGAAGTAACCCCTGCCCTCCCTCCCCAGGAGAAACCCGATGTCGAAGACCACGATCGCAGATTTGTTCGCCCAGACGCTCCATCTCGCGGGGGTCGAACGGATCTACGGCGTGGTCGGCGACAGCCTCAACGGGCTGACCGAGGCGATCCGCGCGCAGGGCAAGATCGAATGGGTTCACGTCCGCAACGAGGAAGCCGCGGCGTTCGCGGCCGGGGCCGAGGCGCAGCTGACGGGCAAACTCGCGGCGTGCGCGGGATCGTGCGGGCCGGGGAACATGCACCTGATCAACGGGCTGTATGACTGCAACCGGACGCGCGTGCCGGTGCTGGCGATCGCCGCGCAGGTGCCGAGCGGCGAGATCGGCTCGAACTACTTCCAGGAGACACGGCCCGAGGCGCTGTTCCGCGAGTGCAGCGTCTATTGCGAGACGATCAGCGATGCGGACCAGATGCCACGGACGCTCGACACCGCGATCCGCGCGGCGGTGGGGCATCGCGGGGTTTCGGTCGTCGCGATTCCGGGCGACGTTGCCTTGCGCACCACCACGGGCACGCTGGCGCGGTCGGCGGATGCGTTGCTGCCGGCCGCCCCCGTCATCACCCCGGCCGCAGGGGAGATCGCGAAGCTGGCGGCGCTGCTCAACGATGCGGGCAAGGTCACGATCCTGGCCGGGCGGGGCTGCCGGGACGCGCATCCGCAGTTGATCCGGCTGGCGGCTGTGTTGCAGGCGCCGGTGGTGCATGCGCTCGGTGGGAAGGAATGGGTCGAATATGACAACCCCTATGACGTCGGGATGACGGGGCTGATCGGCTTCGCCTCGGGCTATGAGGCGATGATGGCGTGCGATACGCTGCTGATGCTCGGCACCGATTTCCCCTATCGCCAGTTCCTGCCGAATGATGCGAAGGTCGCACAGATCGACCTTCGGCCCGAGAACCTCGGGCGGCGGACCGCGATCGACCTCGGGCTGGTCGGCGATGTCGCCGCCACCATCGAGACCGTCTTACCGCAATTGCGCGACGGGCGCGACCGGGACTTCCTCGATAAGTCTTTGAAAAACTATGCAAAGGCGCGCGAGGATCTGGATGAACTCGCGGATGGGAAGCCCGGCAGCGGGGTGCTCCACCCGCAGCATGTCGCGCGGCTGGTGAGCGAGATGGCGAGAGAGGATGCGGTGTTCACCGCCGATGTCGGCACGCCGACCGTATGGGCCGCGCGCTACCTGAAAATGAACGGACGCCGCCGGCTGATCGGATCGTGGAACCACGGGTCGATGGCGAACGCGCTGCCGCAGGCGATCGGCGCGCAGGCGGCCTCGCCCGGCCGGCAGGTCGTGTCGCTGTCGGGCGACGGCGGCCTCGCGATGCTGATGGGCGAATTGCTGACGGTTCGCCAGCTGGCACTGCCGGTGAAAATCATCGTCTTCAACAACGGGACGCTCGGCTTCGTCGAGATGGAAATGAAGGCGGCGGGGCTGGTCGAGACCGGGGTCACGCTCGACAACCCCGATTTCGCGGCGATGGCGCGCGCGATGGGGATGCACGCGGTGCGCGTCACCGACCCGGGCGATCTTGCGCGCGGGGTGCGCGAGGTGCTCGATCATCCTGGGCCCGCCTTGCTCGATGCGGTGACCGCGCGCGACGAATTGTCGATGCCGCCCAAGATCACGCTCGAGCAAATGAAGGGCTTCACGCTCTACATGGCGAAGGCGATCCTCAGCGGGCGCGGCGACTCGGTGATCGAATTGGGGAAGACCAACGTCGGGCTGTTGAAGACCCTGTTCTGAGGTGCCCGTTTTCCCGCGAAAGCGGGAATCCAGGGTCGCGCAAAGCAACGCACGTTGGTGCGTGCGACTCCTGGGCTCCCGCCTTCGCGGGAGAACGGAAGCGTTTCTCGGACGGCCTGCCCCGTCCCGCGTCCCGAAAATCCTTATGACCGTCTTATTTTGAAGGAAAAAGCGATGGAGTATCTGAAGCTCGGCATGACCGGCCTCGACGTCTCGCGGCTGTGCCTCGGGTGCATGACGTACGGCATTCCCGATCGCGGCAACCACGCCTGGACGCTCGACGAGGCGACCAGCCGCCCAATCCTGCAAAAGGCGGTCGAGGCGGGAATCAACTTCTTCGACACCGCCAACGTCTATTCGGACGGCACGTCGGAGGAGATCGTCGGCCGCGCGCTCAAGGATTTCACGCGGCGTGAGGAAGTCGTGATCGCGACCAAGGTCCACGGTCGGATGCGCCCCGGACCCAATGGCGCAGGGCTTAGTCGCAAGGCGATCATGACCGAAATCGATGCCAGTTTGACGCGACTCGGCACCGATTACGTCGATTTGTACCAGATCCATCGCTTCGATCCCGAGGTTCCGATCGAGGAAACGCTCGAGGCGCTGCATGACGTCGTGAAGGCGGGCAAGGCGCGCTACATCGGTGCGTCGTCGATGTATGCGTGGCAGTTCGCGACGATGCTCCACGTGTCGGACGCGAACGGCTGGACGCGCTTCTCGACGATGCAGGATTATCTCAACCTGCTGTACCGCGAGGAAGAGCGCGAGATGCTGCCGTTGTGCGAGGCGGAAGGGATCGGCGTGATCCCGTGGAGCCCGCTCGCACGCGGACGGCTGACGCGCGACTGGGACGCGGCGACCAACCGCTCGGAGACCGACCAGTTCGGCGCGACGCTCTACAGCCACACCGCCGACGCGGACCGTCGCGTGGTCGAGCGGGTCGCCGAGATCGCCAAGGACCGCGGCGTCCCGCGCGCGCAGATCGCGCTTGCCTGGGTGCTGGCCAAGCCCGAAGTCACCGCGCCGATCGTCGGCGCGTCCAAGCCGGGGCATCTCGACGATGCGATCGCGGCGCTCGAGATCGGGCTGACCGAGGACGAGATCGCACGGCTCGAGGAACCGTATGTGCCGCATGCGGTGGTCGGCTTCGCATGAGTGCGAAGACGGTCGCGCTGCCCGATGGCACGCTGGTCCCCGCGCTCGGGCAGGGCACGTGGAACATGGGCGATTCCGCCAGCACCCGCGCGGCCGAGATCGCCGCGCTGCGCGAGGGGATCGCGCGCGGGATGACGCTGATCGACACCGCTGAAATGTATGGCGATGGCCGGTCGGAGGATCTGGTCGGCGAAGCGATCGCGGAGCTGCGCGACCAGGTCTTCCTCGTCAGCAAGGCATTGCCGCAAAATGCGTCGCGCGCGCGGCTGCGTGCCGCGTGCGAGGCGAGTCTGGAGCGGCTCGGGGTGGAACAGCTCGACCTGTATCTGCTCCACTGGCGTGGACCGGTTCCGCTGGCAGAGACGGTCGAGGCGATGGAGCGGTTGGTCGCAGACGGGCTAATCGCGCGCTGGGGGGTGAGCAACCTCGATGCCGACGACATGGCGGAGCTCGCCGCGGCGGGGGGCGCGGCGTGCGCGACCGACCAGATCCTGTACAATCTTACGCGGCGTTCGCCCGAGCTGGACTTGCTGCCGTGGCTTGAGGGGCATGGGATCCCGGTGATGGCGTACAGCCCGGTCGAACAGGGGCGGCTGCTCGGGAATGCCACCTTGCGGTCGATCGCGGCGGAGTTCGACGCGACGCCCGCGCAGGTGGCGCTGGCATGGGTGCTGCGCGATCCTTCTGTGATCGCGATTCCGAAGGCGGGGTCGGTGGAGCATGTCCGCGACAATCACGCTGCGCTCGATCTGGTTCTCGACGGCGTGCTGTTGGACAGGCTGAACGCGGCGTTTCCACGGCCGAAGACGCGCAGGCCGCTCGAGATGCTGTGATGGCGGGGTGGGCATGTGTGCGGCACGGTTGATGCCGGCACGCGTCCGGCGAAACCGATGCGGGGGAGCTCCCCTCCCCTTCAGGGGAGCGGCTTTTGCGTTCGAGCGGGACAATCCCGCTGCGCTCGATCTGGTGCTGGATGGGATGTTGCTCGATCGGCTGGACGCGGGGGAGCTCCCCTCCCCTTCAGGGGAGGGGCTGGGGGTGGGGCCGTGCCTGCTTCCGACGGCCAGGGTGCTGGACTGCCCCACCCCAACCCCTCCCCTGAAGGGGAGGGGCTTTCGTCTGTTTACGTTCACGCTTTAAATCCGATGTTACTGGCGAACCGCCTAGAAGGCGGACGACGGCGACGATGGCTTCCAATGCTCCCGGGAATGACGGGCATAAGAAAACCTTGGCTTTCCATCCGAGTGTAACCTCGGCGCAGGCCGCCGCGTCAGCCGACGATGGACATTCCGTCACAATCCCGGAACAAGCGCCCGCATGATCCTCACCGATATCGCGACGCGCACCTATAACCACGGCTGGCGGCTCGACCCGATCGTGCGCAGCCTGCTCGATACCGATTTCTACAAGCTTCTGATGCTGCAGATGATCCGGCAGCTCCACCCGGACGTCGAGGCGACCTTCTCGGTCATCAACCGCACAAAATCGGTCCGGCTCGCGGAGGTGATCGACGAGGCCGAGCTGCGCGCGCAGCTCGATCATGCGCGCACGGTGCGGTTCGGGAAGAAGGAGCTGATCTGGCTCGCGGGCAACAGCTTCTATGGCAAGGAGCGGATGTTCGCGTCGGATTTCCTCGGCTGGCTCGCCGAGTTCCAGCTCCCGCCCTACGACCTGCGCGTGGTTGACGGGCAATATGAGCTGCATTTCGATGGCCCCTGGACTCACACCACCATGTGGGAAGTCCCAGCGCTCGCGATCCTCAACGAACTCCGGTCGCGCGCGGCTTTGCGCGGGCACGGGCGGTTCGAGCTCGACATCACCTATTCGCGCGCCAAGGCGCGGCTGTGGGACAAGGTCGAGCGGTTGAAGCAACTCCCCGGTCTCGTCCTGTCGGATTTCGGGACGCGGCGGCGGCACGGGTTCCTGTGGCAGCGCTGGTGCGTCGAGGCGCTCAAGGAAGGGCTCGGCAGCCGCTTCATCGGGACGTCGAACGTGCTGCTCGCGATGGACACCGACCTCGAGGCGATCGGCACCAATGCGCACGAATTGCCGATGGTCGCTGCCGCGCTCGCGCGCGACGATGCCGCGCTTGCCGCCGCGCCCTATCAGGTGCTCGAGGACTGGCGGCGGCATTATGCGGGCAATCTGCTGATCGCGCTGCCCGATGCGTTCGGCACCACCGCGTTCCTGGCGAACGCGCCGCACTGGCTGTCCGACTGGAGCGGGTTCCGCCCCGACAGCGCGCCGCCGATCCCGGCGGGCGAGCAGATCATCGCCTGGTGGCAGAGCCACGGCGTCGACCCGCGCGAGAAACTGCTGATCTTCTCGGACGGGATGGACGTCGACTCGATCGAGCAGGTCTACCGCCATTTCCACGGGCGCGTTCGGCTGAGCTTCGGCTGGGGGACCAATCTCACCAACGACTTCCGCGGCTGCGACCCGCGCGGCGGGGCTGCGCTCGAGCCGATCTCGCTGGTCTGCAAGGTGACGCAGGCGAACGGGCGTCCTGCGGTCAAGCTGTCGGACAATCCCGCCAAGGCGACCGGCGACCCCGCCGAGATCGCGCGCTATCTGCGCGTGTTCGGCGCGGAGGGACGGGTTCCGAGCACGGTCAGCGTTTAGGGCGAAGCCGGGTGGGACACGCCCCCCTGCCCCCTGCCCCCCTGCCCCCTGCCCCCTGCCCCATGCCCCCTGCCGTCATGCTGAACTTGTTTCAGCATCCACCGTGCAACCGGCACGGACTGGACTCGCGGCGCAGTGGACCCTGAAACGAGTTCAGGGTGACGGTGGTCAAGGCTCCGGGCGACGGCGGTCATAGCTCCGGGTGACGCCGCTCATCCGTCAGATAACGCCGGATCGAAACGCGCCCAGCATCCCGTCAGGCCATTCCCCTGCGCCGTCTCCGTCAGCCCCGCCCGATCAGCCGGCGGACGGTGCCGACCAGCTCGATCGGGTCGAACGGCTTGAGGATCACCCCGGTCGCGCCCTCGAGCTGCGGGCGGAGCGCGTCCGACTCATGCCCGCGCGCGGTCATGAACAGCGCCGGCGTTTCGGCGAGTCCCGGACGTTCGCGCAACGCGGCGAGCAACGCGATCCCGTCCATTTCCGGCATCATCACGTCCAGGATGATCGCATCCGGTCGCCATGGACCGGCATCGACCAGCCGCAGCGCAACCGCGCCCGACCGTGCCGCGCGGACCTCGATCGCCGGATCCAGCGACAGCGCCATTTCGACGATCGTGCGGATGTCGTCATCGTCGTCGACGTAGAGGATCCGCAGCGAGTCGCTCATGACCGCGTCCGCACGTCCAGGATCCGCCGCACCGTCGCCCTGAGGTCGGGGAGTGATCCGCGCGACTTGACCAGCACCGCATCCACCATCCGCGCGGCATCGGGGGAGATTTCATGCGCGGAGAAAATGATCGTCGGGATCGCGAGCCCGTCCGCATCGACCAGGATCGGCAGCAGTTGCAGCGCCGAGCCCTCGGGCAAATGCAGATCGAGGATCGCGATATCAGGGCGCTCGGTTTCGAGCAGCGCGCGCGCCGCGGCGAGGTCAGTCGCCTTGAGGACTCGCGCGTCGTGATGCAGCGCGGTTTCGGTCAGCGACAGGACGTCGGGGTCGTCGTCGACGTGCAGGATCGTCGCCCGGGCGGTGCCCGACCGGCCGGTCGCGGTATCGATCGCTTGCGCAAGGCGGCGCGAGTCGACCGGCTTGACCAGCCAGTCGACGAGGTCGAGCGGGACCGGATCGTCCACCTGCGTCCGGTCGAGCGCGGACAGGATGATGATCGGCAGCGACGATCCGCCGTCCGCGGTGCGCAGCGATTGCGCGAGTGCGAGACCGCTTTCGCCCGGCAGCCGGAGATCGAGCAGCAGGGCGGCGAAGCACCGACGGTCGAGCGCGTCGCGCGCATCGCGCGTGTTGGTGACCCGCTCGGCACGGTACCCGAATTCTGCAACCATGGACTCGAGCATAGCCGCCATCCCGACATCATCCTCACAGATGAGAACGCACGGGTGGTCGGACGGCTCCGCGACCGGTGCCGCTTTTCGGTGCAGGTCCAGCGCGAAGGCAAAGCGCGATCCGCCGCCGGCGCGATCCTCGAACCAGATCCGCCCGTCATGCCGCGCGACGATCTCGCGCGAGATCGCGAGGCCGAGCCCGGTGCCGATCCCCTGCTCGCCGTCGGCGCGTTCGAACCGGCCGAAGATGCGGTCGCGGAAGGCGACCGGCACGCCCGGGCCCTCGTCCTCGACGCTGACGATCGCCTTGCCGTTCGCTTCGTCGGGCCCGAGCACGATCCGCACCACGCCCCCGGTCGGCGTCGCGCGCACCGCGTTCGAGACGAGGTTGGTGATGACCTGCAGCAACCGATCGGCATCCCCCATCACGGGGACTTCCCCGTCGGGCAGGTCGCAGACGATCTGCACCGATTCGACCGCCGCGAGTCCCTGGCTCCCGACCTGCGCGCGGTCGACCACCGCGCGCAGGTCGATCGCGCTGCGCGCGAGATGGAGCGTGCCCGAGCGGATCCGGTCGACATCGAGCATGTCGTTGATCAGGCGGATCAGCCGCCGCGAATTGTTCTCGGCGATCTCGACCAGCCGCGCCGCCGCGTCGGGAATCGCGCCCGCCGCGCCCGCGCGCAGCAGCCCGAGCGCGCCGACCACCGACGTCAGCGGGGTGCGCAATTCGTGGCTGACGGTCGACATCAGCGCGTCCTTCATCCGCTCCAGCCGCTTGCGTTCGGACACGTCGCGCGCGGACACGACGAGATAGATCCCGTCGGGCAGGTCGATCGCGCCGAGCGCGACGTCGACCGAGACTTCGTGCCCGTCGCGGTGCAGCAGCGTGCGGTCCGACCGATAGGGTTCGAGCAGTTCCCCGTCGCGCAGCTGGACCCGGTCGCGCAGCGGAACACCGGTATCAGGGAAGCGCACCACTTCGGAAAGATGGCGACCGATCAGCTCGCCCGGGGCATAGCCAAGCAGCGTCGATGCCGCACGGTTGATCGTTTCGATCCGGCCCGCGGGGTTGACGATCGCCATCGCATCGATCGTACTGTCGAGGATCGTGCGGTTGCGCTCGGCGCTTTCGAACGCCTGGCACCGCGCGGCGTAGCGCGCCATGCTCTGCGCCCAGAAGGCGCTCGCCGCGGCAAGCGCGATCAGCGCGATCAGCCCGATCCCGAGCCAGATGCTGCGCAGGTTCGCCGCCGTCGCCTGCCGGAACGCCACGAAGCTGCGATCGCGCGCGCTCCCCGCCGCGCGCACGATCTCGGCGGAGATCGCGCGCATCTCCTGCATCAGCCGATCGCCATCGCCGTCCGCGACGCGGGCCGCCGCGCGCGCGAATCCCGCGCTGCGGCGCTGCGCGATCACGCCGTCCATCTCGGCGAACTTGCGCGCCGCGAGCGCTCGCATCCGGCGCAACCGCGCGCTCTGCTCCGGATCCCCGGCGAGATCGCGCTCGAGCGAGGCGAAGCCTGCGAACACCGCGTGGCGGGCCGGGGCGTAATTCTGCAGGAAGCGGTCGTCCCCGGTGATGACGAAGCCGCGCTGCCCGCTTTCCGCATCCGCGATCCGCGGGATCAGCGTGCTGGCGACGAGCTTGCGGTCGAACGAATCATGCGCCGCATGCCGCAAGGTCTCGCTGGCCGAATATTCGTGGTCCAGCCCCACCGCCATCAGCGCGAGCAGCAGCGGCACCAGCAGCGCGCCCAGCGCGAAGCGCAGCGCATTCGGCCGCTTCGGGACGGCCGGGTCGGGCGGCACCGGGCCCGGCCCGCTCACGGGTTGGCGATCCGATCGGCCTCACCCAGCAGCGGCTGCATTGCCAGCAGCGCCTGTGCGCGATTGGTGACACCGAGCTTGCGGAAGATCGCGGACATGTGCGCCTTGACCGTCGCCTCGGTAATGCCGAGGTCGCCCGCGATCTGCTTGTTGAGCCGTCCGTCGGCCAGCGCGAGCATGACCCGGCGTTGCGCGCCCGACAAGGTCGCGAGCAGATCCCGCGCGGACTGGGTCGACCGGGGCGTGGTGCCCGCAACCGGGAACACCCGCTTGCCCGCCACGATCTCGCGGAGCGCCACCGTCAGCTGGTCGAGCGGCCAGCTCTTCGACAGGAAGCCGACCGCCCCAAGAACCTGCGCAGTCTCGATGATCCCCGGATCGCGATTTGCCGAAACAAAGGCGATCGGGGTCTGGCCGAGCAAATGCTGCAACTGCAAAAAACCCGAAAAACCGCGAGAATCGGGCAAGACGAAGTCGAGCAAAACGAGCTTGTGCCCCTTCTTGCGCAAGGCTGCCGCCTGCTCCGCTTCGGCGATCGACCCCGCCGTATCGACCGCGACGCCGGGCACGGCAAGTTTCACCGCGAGGATCAACCCCTCGCGGGTCAGCGGATGATCATCCGCGATCAGTATATGTCCCGCCGTCATCCTCTTCGAGCCCTCCGGGACCAAGTCTCGCGCCGCTGCGTCTTTAACTTAAGTGGAACGGAGCGTATGGACATTTGATAGAGAGATCAACGTCTTCAAGTGAAGGGTTCGAAAAATCACGCCGCACCGCTTCACTGTGCTTGTCGTCGATGACGAACCGGCCAATCGGCTTGCGATCGGTCGTCACCTGATCGCCGAAGACTATGTCGTACATTATGCGGCGGACGGTGCGGTCGCCCTCGCCTGCGTACGCCGTGCCGTGCCGGATCTGATCGTCATGGATCTCGAAATGCCGGTGCTCGACGGCTGGATGGCGATCCGTGCGGTACGCGCGTTGCCGCCGCCGCTGGGGGACGTTGCCGTGCTGTGCTATTCCGCGCAACGCCCCGATACCGCGCGGTTGCGCGCCGCAGGGTTCGATGGCGTGCTACCCAAGCCCTGCGACGGCGCGACGCTGGCGGCTGCGATTGCGCCGTGGAGCCCGACCGGCGCGCTGGCGGACATCGAACGGCTTGCCCAGGTGTTCGGCGCCGCGGAGATCGCCGGGCTCGTCGTCCGCTTCCGCGATCACCTTGCCCAGGCGCTTGCCGAACTCGACGGCGACACCGATCGCGCCAGCGCGCATCGCATCGCCGGGATTGCGGGAACGCTCGGGTTCGCGCGCGTCGGGCACAGCTTTCTTGCGCTATCGGAAGGCGATGACTCGATGCGCGCGCGTGCGCGCCGCGACGCGGCGGCGGCGTTGCGGCAGATCGACCGGGCCGGGTTCGACCGCGGCCTTCCCTGAACCGAGGGTCGCGCGCGCGGTCATACCGCGCGCCCGGCCTCGGGCCCGCGGGCGTACAGCGTCGGCGAAGCGCCGACTTCGCGCGTGAAGGCGACGCTGAAAATAGGCGTCCGGGCGCGTTCGATCCGCGTTCGGACGCGAGAACGGCGATGGCGGCGTTCGCACCCGGAGGATATCGGGCCGGGCCGTTTACCTAGGCCACCGCGCCGATTGGACGATTGTTGCGCGATCCCGCCATCGTCCGGATGAAAGAAATACCAATGCGATCCATAGCGTTAGACTTTGGTCGGAGATCCCCCGCCGCGTCATCCACAAGTAGGATCGCGTTAACCGCAGCGCGCTTGAGTGCCCTCACAGCAACCAGTGGGCAACGAACGTGCGGGCAAGGGACGACAGCAGCGGGAGGATCGGGCGGACCGCAGCGCTGTGCGTCGCCGCGTCGGTCGTCGCCTTCGCCGCCGCGCCCGCGCGTACGGCGACGCCCGCCGGCACGCCGATCGCCAATACCGCCAAGCTGACCTTTGCCGCGGCGGACGGCAGCACCCCGACGCTGACTTCCAACACGGTGACGCTCCCGACCGCGGAGATTCTCAACGTCACGATCGCCGCCGATATGCCGACGCGTGCCACGCGCGGGAACGAGACGGTCGCGGTCGGCTTCGTCGTCACCAACACCGGCAATGGCAAGGAAGACTATACGCTTGCCGTCAGCAGCGCGGCGACCGGGGTGTCGGTCGACCGGCTTGCGGTCGATAGCGATGGCGACGGTGCCTATTCCGCCACCGCCGACCAGACGCTTGCCCCCGGCGCGGCGCTGGCGCTCACCCCCGGGCAGGTCGTCCGCGTCTTCGTCCTCGTCGACGCCGCGCAGATCGGCGCGGGCACCGCGATCACCGCACGCGTGACGGCGCGGACCGGGAGCGGTGCGGCGGGCACCACCTTCCCCGCGGCAGGGGATGGCGGCAGCGATGCGATCGTCGGCGCAACCGGCGCGACCGCCACTGCCGCGACGCAGCTCTCCCCCACCGCCGGCCTGCCGACGCTGACCAAGTCGCAGAGCGTGTTCGCCCCCGACGGCAGTAGCCGCGCGATCCCCGGCGCGATCATCACCTACCGGCTGGTCGCGGGCTTCGTCGGCGCGACGCGCGGCGTGGTGATCGACGATCCGATCCCGGCGGGGACCGCTTACGTCCCCGGCAGCCTGCGGCTCGACGACGCGGCGCTGACCGACGCGGGCGACGCGGATGCGGGCAGCGCCGGCGCGGGCGCGATCCGCGTCGCGCTCGGCGACATCGCGGGCGCGGGCAGCCGCACCATCCAGTTCAGCGTGAAAATCCAGTGAGGAGCCCAGCCATGTTCACCCCCCTACGTCTCGCCATCCTGGCCACGTCCGCGATCGCGCTGCCCGCGCTCGCCGCCGGGCCGTTGCAGGTCGAATCGAAAGTGCTCGCCGAGCAGAAGACGCGCGCGCCCGACGGTACGGTGCGCGTCGCGCTCGCGCCGGTCCGCCGGGTCGTGCCGGGTGACCGCGTCACCTTCGTCCTCGCCTATCGCAACACCGGCACGCAGCCGCTCGGCAACGTCGTGCTCGACAATCCCGTCCCCAAGGGGATCGCGTACCGCGCCCCCGCCCCGACGTCCGCCGCGCCCGAGGTGTCGGTCGACGGCAAGACCTATGGGGCGCTCGCAAGCCTGCGCGTTGCCTCCGGCACCGGCACGACGCGCGCCGCGACCGCCGACGATGTCACCCATGTCCGGTGGCGGCTTGCGCGCCCGATCACGGCCGGCGCGCAAGGCCAGCTCGCGTTCGAGGCCGTGCTGCGATGATCCGCCCCACCATCACCACCAAGACCAACGTGTAGAACAGGGAGTATCACATCATGTTACGGAACAGGGTTCGCACCATGCTGCTGACGGGGTCCGCCGCGGTCGCCAGCATCGCGATCGGCACGGGCAGCGCGCAGGCGCAGAGCGCCGCGCAGAACACCACCGCCGGCACCAGCATCAGCAACACCGCCTCGGTCACCTACACCGTGAACGGCACCGCGCAGACGACCAACTCGACCACCGCGACCTTCGTGGTCGATCGCAAGGTCAACTTCACCGTGGTCGCCGACCAGGGCGGCACCAAGACGCAGGTCAACCTCGGCCAGACCGATGCGGTGACCACGTTCCGCGTGACCAACACCACCAACGGGATCCAGGATTTTCTGCTCGAGGCCGACCAATCGCAGATCGTCAACGGGCTCGTCACCGGGATCGACGACTTCGACATGCTCAACCTCAAGGTGTTCGTCGATTCGAACAACAACGGCGTCTATGACGCGGGCGTCGACACGCGGACCTATATCGACGAACTCGCGCCCGATGCCTCGGTCGCAGTGTTCATCGTCGGCAACGTTCCCGGGTCGGGCACGCTCAGCCAGGCCAATGTCGATCTCCACGTGACCGTCGCGAACGGCGGACAGGCCAATACGCAGGGCAATGCGCTGATCCCGACCGACACCAACCTCGCCAACGCCGACAATACCGTCGACATCGTCTTCGCCGATGACGACAATGACGGGATCGGCATCGACATCATCCGCAACGGCCAGGGCCGCGCCTATGCATCCTATGAGATCGGCACGCGCAACGTCGCGCTGACGGTGACCAAATCGGCATTGGTCCTGTCGGACGGGGTGAGCGTCGGCAATCCGAAGTCGCTTCCCGGCGCGACGGTGCAATATTGCCTGCTCGTCCGCAACGCGACGTTGCTGACCGCGGCGAACGGGGTGCAGCTCAACGACGTGGTCCCCGCCAACACCACGTACGTTCCGGGGTCGATCACGATCGGCACGCCGGGCGGAACCTGCGTTCTGCTCGGTTCGACCGAGGATGACGATGCGGATGACGCGGGCGAGACCGACGGCGTCACCGCCTCGTTCAACAGCACCACCAAGAACGTCAACGCGATGGTCGGCACGGTCGGTGGCGGCGGGAGTATCGCGGTCGCGTTCAAGGTGACGATCAACTAGCCGCCCGCGCGTCCACCCCAACAGGAGAAGTGTCCCCTCGGCGCGCGAAACCCGTGCGCCGGGGAACGCCCCGCCATGTCCAGATCCAGGCATATCGCCCATTTCGGCGCCCTCCTCGGGCTAGCCGCCGTCGTCTCCGGGAGCGCTTCCCCGGGGATAGCGGCCGATGTGACGCGGATCGCCAATACGGCAACGCTCGGCTTCGACGCCTCGAGCGGCCGACAATCGATTTCGTCGAACAGCGTGACGCTCGACGTCAACCGCACCAAGCGCCCGACCACGCTCAGTTTCCGCCTGCTGCCCATCGGGTATCAGTTGACCGGACTGAAATGCGAGACGTCGCCGCAGAAATTCACCCCCGCGCCGATCGACGCCGCGACGCTTGCCACCGCGCCCAGGGTGGCGGCGCTCGACACCAGCGAGCCGCTGATCCTCGTGCTCGACAATGCGGGTGGCAATCGCGACCCCAACGCACGCGAAATCTCGCGGATCACGGTGACGACGCCGACCACGACCGGCTCGATCGAGCTGCTCGAGACGGGGCCGGACACGGGCGTGTTCGCGGGCGGCGTTCCCGAAAAGGGCGGTGGCACCCCGGAGATCGCGCCATGCGACGTGACGCGCGGGCGCGGCGCCAATTTCACGCTGTCGTTCCAGGAGGATGACTTCAGCCTCGCGTCGTCCGCGTCGATCCTGGTCGATCCGGCGGGCTATGTGTTCGATTCGGGCACCGGCGCGCTGATCGACGGCGCGACCGTCTCGCTGCTCGACGACGCGGACCAGCCCGCGGTCGTGTTCGGCGACGACGGCACCAGCCGCTACCCGTCGACCGTCGTCAGCGGGACGCAGGCGACCGATGCGAGCGGGCGGAATTACACGTTCACGCAGGGCAATTACCGCTTCCCGTTCGTCGCGCCCGGCACCTACCACCTGCGCATCGTCCCGCCCGGCGCCTATACCGCGCCGAGCACGAAATCGCTCGCGGAACTGACCGCGCTGCGCGATCCGACCGGGGTCCCCTTCATCCTCAACGACGCGTCGTTCGGCAAACGCTTCACGATCGACACGCCCAACCCGTTCTATTCGGACATTCCGCTCGACCGCGCGGGCGCGAGCGCGCTGCTGATCGCCAAGACCGCGTCGGTGCGCGAGGCGTCGCCGGGCGATTTCGTGCAATATCTGGTGAGCGTGACCAATCGCGGGACCGATTCCGCGCGCAACATCCACCTGACCGACATCCTGCCGACGGGACTGCGCTACGAACGCGGGTCGACGCGGGGTGCGGCCGAGGCGGTGCCCGCGGCGGACAGCCGGACGCTCGATTTCGCGGTCCCGCCGATCGCGCCGGGGCAGCGCGTCGACATCCGCTACGTCGTCTCGGTCGCGCCGGGCGCACCGAGCGGCGAGGCGCTCAACCGCGTGCTTGCGGCAGGCAGCGCGGGTGCCACCAGCAACGAGGCGGCGGCTTCTGTGCGGATCACCCCGCTGCTGTTCACCAGCGGCTTCACGCTGATCGGGCGCGTCACCGAAGGCGGTTGCGGCGACCCCGACAGCGGGCGGATCGGCATCCGCGGGATTCGCCTGCTGCTCGAGGACGGCACCTTCGTCGTCACCGACAAGGACGGATACTATCACGTCGAGGGCATCCGCCCGGGCCGCCACGTCGTCCAGCTCGACACCAACAGCCTCCCCGCCTCGCACCAGCCGGTCGCGTGCGACAGCGACACGCGCACCGCGGGCAGCGCGATCTCGCGCTTCGTCGAGGCGCAGGGCGGGGTGCTCAAGCGAGTCGACTTCCAGCTCCGCCCGACCGGCGTGAAGGCCGCCACCGCCAACGCGCTGCCGATCACGGTCGCGAGCGACAGCATCGCGGCGGGCGACCGCGACTGGCTCGGCGGGCAGGCCGCCGGAACCGCGATCCTGTTCCCGACCGCGGACACCAACCCGCGCGCACCCGTCACCCGCGTCGTCGTCAAGCATCTGCCGAGCCAGCGCATCGCGCTCAGCGTCAACGGCGTGCTGGCGGAGGCGCTCAACTTCGACACGACCGAGACCGCGCCGGACAAGAGCGTCGCGGTGTCGCGCTGGTCGGGGCTGGGGCTCAAGGCCGGCGACAACCGGATCGTCGCGCGCGTACTCGATGCCGACGGCAAGCTCGTCACCACGCTCGAACAGACGGTCCACTCGTCGGGTGCGCCGGTGCGCGCGGTCTATGCGCCGGACAAGAGCCGCCTCGTCGCCGACGGCCTGACCCGCCCGCTGATCGCGGTGCGCGTGACCGATCGCGACGGCCGCCCGGTCCGCGACGGGACGGTCGTGCCCTTCACGGTCGACCAGCCCTATGCCGCCGCGATCGACGCCGAACTGGCGCAGCGCCGCCCGCTCGAAGGCCGTGGCAAGGCATCCGCCACCGCGCGCGTCACCGGCGACGACGGTCTCGCGTTCATCGCGCTCGAGCCGACCACGCAGGCGGGCGCGGTGCATGTCTCGCTCGCGCTGGCCGAAAAGGAGCAGATCCGTACCAGCGACATCCGCGCGTGGCTCGCGGGCGCGCAGCGGGACTGGGTGATCGTCGGCTTCGGGTCGGGGACGCTCGGCTATGATACGCTCAAGACGCGTACCACCCGGCTGCCGCGCGGGATGCGCGAGGGCGTCGTCACCGACGGGCAGATCGCCTTCTATGCCAAGGGGCGGATCAAGGGATCGTGGCTCGCGACGATCGCCTATGACAGCGACCGCACGATCGACCGCACGCGCGGGCTGCTCGGCACGATCGACCCCGATCGCTATTACACGGTCTATGGCGACGGGTCGCAGCAGGGCTATGACGCCGCCACCCAGCGCAAGCTGTACCTCCGGCTGGAACGCCGCAACCTGTACGCGCTACTCGGCGATTTTGAGACCGGGCTGACCGATACGCAACTCACCCGCTACAGCCGCACGCTCAACGGGGTGAAGGCCGAGTACCAGGGCAATCGCATCCTGTTCAGCGCGTTCGCGGCGGACACCGACCAGCTCTATGGCCGCGACGAGATTCAGGGCAACGGCCTGTCCGGCCCGTATCGCCTGTCCGGCCGCACCATCGTCCCCAACAGCGACAAGCTGCGGATCGAGACGCGCGACCGGATCCGCCCCGAGCGGATCCTGTCGACCAGGCTGATGACCCGCCACATCGATTACGACATCGACTCGAGCGCCGGCACGATCCGCTTCCGCGAGCCGATCCTCGGGCGCGATGCGAACAACAACCCGGTGTTCATCGTCGTCGATTACGAGACCGAAGGCCGCACCCGCCAGCTCGCCGCAGGCGGCCGCGCCGCACTGCGCCTCGCCAAGGGCCGCGCGCAGATCGGCGCGAGCGTGCTGCGCGACGAGAGCGTCGGCAATGCGACCGTCGCGGGGCTCGACCTCAAGGCCAAGCCGACCGCCAACACCGAAATCCGCGGCGAAGTCGCCACCGGGGGCAAGCTCGGGCTCGCGACCGGACGCGCCTGGCTCGCCGAGGGCGAGATCCACACGCGGCGGATCGACCTGCTCGCCTACGGACGCAGCCAGGATCGCGGCTTCGGGCTCGGCCAGCAGAACATCGTCGAGGCGGGCACGCGCAAGTTCGGGATCGACGGGCGCGTCGCGCTGCTCGACAAGCTCGCGCTGACGCTGACCGCGTGGAACGCGACCCAGCTCGACACGCCGGGGATGCGCACCGCCGCCGAGACCCGGCTCGAATATCGCCGGACGCGCGGCACGCTGTTCATCGGCGGCACCTATGCCGACGACACCGGGATCGACGGCAAGGCACGCCACTCGCGGCTGCTCACGCTGGGCGGGACGCAGGACCTGTTCGGGGGCAAACTGACGATCGGCGCGCAGGCGCAGGTCGCGCCGGGCGGCGACAAGGAGAGCGTCGATTTCCCGCTGCGCCAGCAAGTCACCGCCGCGCTGCGGGTCAGCGACGGGGTGCGCCTGCTCGCCGGATACGAGATCGCGCAGGGCCGCGACTTCACCGCCAACACCGCACGCGTCGGGTTCGACGTCGCACCGTGGTCGGGCGCGAAGCTGATGAGCACGCTCAACCAGCAGGCCGCGAGCCAGGCCGCGACGCCGACCGGCAGCACCGCGTCGACCGGGGGCGAGAACGGGCAGCGCACCTATGCGCAATATGGCCTCAACCAGTCGCTCAAGCTGAGCAAGCGCTGGACGCTCGACCTGACGCTCGACGCCAACACCACGCTGCGCGGGCGGGTACCGACGGGCGCGCTGGTCAACGCGTTCGCGAGCACCGCCAACACGCCGATCGCAGGGCAATATGGCAATGACGGCGATTATGTCGCGGCGACACTCGGCGCCGGGTATCGCGCGGCGCTGTGGTCGTGGAACGGCCGCCTCGAATATCGCCGCTCGGACCAGAGCGACCGCTGGACGATCAACAACGACGTGCTGCGGTCGCTCGGGGCAGGCCGGACGCTGGCGGCAAGCGTGCATTATTCGGACCTGACCGACACGCGCGGCGCGAAGGCATCGTTCGGCACCGCCGACCTCGCGCTCGCGCTGCGCCCGCAGGACAGCCACTGGTCGCTGCTCGAGCGGCTCCAGGCGCGGAACGAACGCGCGGATGCGGGGATCACCGATCGCAACGTCATCGGCGTCCCTGCAGTCGGCGGCGGCTTCCAGTCGACGCTGCGCTTCATCAACAACCTTGCGGTCAATTACCGGACCGGACCGGAAGGCGCTGGCCACGGGTTCGAGGCGACGGTCTATTACGGCGCGAAGTGGGTCCGCGGCAGCTTCGGCGACGACGATTACACCGGGTTCATCGACGTGATCGGATTTGACCTGCGCCGCGATCTCGGCCGCCGCTTCGACGTCGGGATGCAGGGATCGGTCCAGCACGCGTGGGACCGCGGCAGCGTGGCGTTCAGCGGCGGGCCGTCCGCCGGAGTGTCGCCCGCGCAGAACGTGTGGATCTCGGTCGGCTACAACATCACGGGGTATCGCGACCGCGATTTCGAGGCGGATCGCTACACGCGCTCGGGCGGCTATGTCACCGCGCGGCTCAAGTTCGACCAATGGTCGCTCGGCCGCGCCGGCCGCACGATCTTCGGGGGCGCGAAGTGATGCGCGCCGCCGGCCACAGCTTATGCCTTACGTCTGGGAGAGACTCGATGACCTTCATGGCCCCCATCGCCGTGCCCGCCACCGTCACCGAACGGCGCGAGGACGAACGCTATCGCCGCGTGCTCGCGACGGGCAAGCTCAACCTCGACGGGTGCGAGATGTTCTGTTTCGTCCGCGATCTGTCGGTGGGCGGCGCGAAGATCGAGACGCTGACGGTGCCCGTGATCGGCCAGCAGCTCCAGTTCGAGATGCGCGGGCTCGGGCCGTGCACCGCGCGGGTGGTGTGGAACCGCGGGTTCCTGGTCGGGCTCGCGTTCGATTCGCCGCAGGACCTGGCAACCGTGTCGGACCGCGGGACGCGCCAAGGCTATTGCGCGCGCGCGCCGCGGTTCGCGACCAACCGGCTGGCGCAATTCCGCGTTGCGGGGTCGATGGTCGCGGTCGAGCTGGTCGATCTCAGTGCGGGTGGGGCGCGGTTGCGCGGCGCAGGGTTGATACGGCCGGATACGCCGGGGTGCCTGATCCTCGACGGCATCCCGCCGCGCGCGGGGTTCGTGCGCTGGACGCGCGACGGCGACATCGGCTTCAAGTTCGCGCCGATCCTCGACTTGCCGACGTTGATGCAGATTCTGAGGTGAGCGGGGTGACGTTGGGTGTGGGAGTAAATTCGCGGGGCCGCGATACAAAACCTCCGTCATGCTGAACTTGTTTCAGCATCCACCTTTCCGCCTGCCCGGCCAGCCGTCGGGCCACGGTGGACCCTGAAACGAGTTCAGGGTGACGCTGCGTTCGGGAACAAGCGCGCGCAGTCGCTATTCCAAGACCCCTTCATATTGAACGGGTTACAGTGACCTTGGCTAGCGGTCGGCGCGCGCGCCAGCGTCCAGCAGGTCGGCGAGTTCGGTCAACGAGCCTGCCGTATAGTCCCACTCCTGCGCCGCCGCGCGATCGGGCTTGGGCGCACCGCCGAGTTCGTCCGGCCGGTCGACATAAGCGGTCCGCAACCCGCACGCACGCGCCGCCGCGAGATCGCTGTGATGCGCCGCGACCAGGCACAGTTCCTCGGGCGCGATGCCGAGGATGTCGGCGGTCCCGAGATAGGCCTGGGGCAGCGGCTTGTAGATACCGGTCGCCTCCGCGCCGAGAATCGCGTCCCATGGCAAGCCGCCGAACCGCGCGAGGTGCAGCATCAGCGCGACATTGCCGTTCGACAGCGTGACGATCGGAAACTGCGCCTTCAACCGCGTCAGCCCCGCGACCGAATCCGGCCACGGATCGAGCCGCCGCCACGCCAGCGCGAAGTCGGCGACGTGCTCGGGATCGGCGACGACGCCATGCTTCGCCAACAAGGCATCGAGCGTCTCGCGGTTGAGCACGTCGAGCCGCGTGTACGGCCGCCGGCCGGAGCGGCATTCTTCCATCGCCGGCTGATACAGCCCGCGCCACGCGTCGGCGAAGGCGTGCGGGTCGATCCCGGTCACGCCCGCCGCCGCGAAGAACGCGCTCGCCTCGCGCGCGATACTCGTCCGCCAGTCGACGACGGTCCCGAACACGTCGAAGGCCAAGGCCCGTATCCGAGGCGCGCGGATCACCCCGCGACGATCTCGCGCAACGCGGCCGCGAGCCCGAGCGTCTCGGTCTCGGTGCCGATCGTCATGCGCAGCCCGTTGGCGAGCCCCTGCCCCGGCAACCAGCGCACGATATAGCCACGCTCGAGCAATGCCTTGTACGCGGTCTCGGCGGTGACGGTGCCTTCGAACAGGACGAGCACGAAGTTCGCTTCGCTCGGCACGGGACGCAGGCCCGCGTTGCCGAGCTTCGCCATCTCGTCCGCGAACCACGCGCGCCACACGCGGTTGTGCTCGCGCGACTGGGCGATAAAATCCGCCGCGCCGAGCGCCGCGATCGCCGCCTCCTGCCCCGCGGTGGTGCAGCAGAACGGCGCGCGGATGCGGTGCATCGCGGCGATCGCCTCTTCCGATCCATAGCCCCAGCCGATCCGCTCGGCAGCGAGGCCGTGGATCTTGGAGAAGGTGCGCGTGACGATCACGTTCGGCTGGGTACGCGCCAGCTCGAGCCCGCCGTCGTCGTCCTCGGGGGCGAGATATTCGGCATAGGCCTGGTCGAGCACGAGCATGACGTGCTTCGGCAGGCTGGCGTGCAGCCGCGCGATCTCGTCCTTGCGTGCGAAGGTGCCGGTCGGGTTGTTGGGGTTGGCGACGAACACGACACGCGTCCGATCGGTGACGCAGGCGAGGATCGCGTCGACGTCGGTGGCATGGTCCCTGTCGTCGGCGGTAACGAGCGTCGCGCCGACGCGGCGGGTCGCGATCTCATAGACTGCGAAGCCGTAGCGGACCTGGATCACCTCGTCGCCCGGGCCCGCATAGGCCCCCGCGATCAGGTGGAGCACTTCGTCCGACCCGGTGCCGTAGATGACGCGCGCGGGATCGAGATCGTGATGCGCCGCGATCGCCTCACGCAGCGCAACGGCGCCCGCATCGGGATAGCGCGCGAGGTCGCCCGCGTGGCGCGAGAAGGCGGAGACCGCCTGCGCGCTGGTGCCGAGCGGGTTCTCGTTCGACGACAACTTGATCACGGGGGCATCGCCATCCGTGGTCGAGCGACCCGGGACATAGGGAGCGATGGCCATGACCCAGGCCTTGGGAAGCGGTGCGTTCATGGGACGCGCGTTAGCGTTTGGCGCGCGGGATGGAAAGGGTTTGGGCACCGCGTCACGCGCTGCCGAGGGGCGCGCCTTCCTCGATCATCTGCGACAGCTCGTCGCGCGCGGCATCAAGCGCGATCACCCGAGTGCGCGCGTGGTGGATCTGCTCGACGTCCGCGGGTTCGCGGTCGGCCGACGTGTGCTTGGCGGCTTCGCGCGTGGCGAGTTCGATCACGGCTTTCCGATATTCCGCCCGGGCCGTGACGAGCGCCGCATCCAGGGCCGTCGTCAGTTCGTTCGATGAAACCATTGTCGCCTCGCTTGCAATTCGGGGCCGGGGTGAACCGGCGTGCGGAGGCTCAACACGCCAGTGGGGCGGTGGTTGCTACCGGTGCGGGATTAACCGGCCGCACGATCGATCTGGAGATAAGGTCGCCCGATCCCCTCGCTTCGCGGAGTGTTTCCCCGGCGAAGGCCGGAGCAAAGTCGCGTGCGGTTGATTGGCGCGCGCTGCGCTCCGTAACAACGATCTTCGCTACTGGGCCCCGGCCTCCGCCGGGGAAGCGCTTTTTGGAGAGGAGCGATCTCAAGAGTTCGGACGTCGTGGAGCCCCGCCCGCTGGACGCAGCGTCGGAAGTGGCGCGAGCCGAGTAGCTTTCTAGCGTTCGGCGGATGCAGCCTCGCGCTGGACGTCTTGGAGAATACGGATTGCTCGCTCCGCCATCGACGCGGGGACAAACACATTATCGTGATGATAGGCTGCGATCATGTTGCAGGGGATGCCATCATCCGCGAGTGCCGTTGCGACGCCGGCTGTCAGGCCGACGCCGTCGAGCGCAGAATACACCTCCAACACGATCCGGCGCATCGGCATGGATACGTCGAAGCCGTGTTGGCGAGCATCGTCCTCGATGAGGACTATTGCAACGCCTTCGTCCTCCCGAAAGATTGCCAAACTGCACCGCAATAGTGCGGCTGCAATGAATCCGTCATTGGTTGTGCAGAAAAAGTAAGCGCCCTCTTTGAGGACGGGCTTCATACCTGCGAGCATGGCTTGCCGCTCGCGCACCAGATTTTGCGTCATCCATCACCTGAACACCAGAATTAGCCGATCATGACCCAGCCTGACGGATCAGGCTGGGCGGCTAATTCGATGCTCGTTGGTAAAAGCGCAATTCATGTCGTCGTCATATCCCCGGCAGCGCGCGCCGCCTAGCTCGCTGCGAGGAAGCAGAATCCGACATTCCGGATCGGGAACGACAAGTGGGAAAGCCGGGATGCCGATGGTGTCGCGACATTGCTTCCCCGGCGAAGGCCGGGGCCCAGTCGCGGGCGGTTGATTGGCGGGTGCTGTGCCCCGTAACAACGACCTTTCCTACTGGGCCCCGGCCTCCGCCGGGGAAGTGCTGTTAGAGAGAAGTGAGTTTACGAGCGCGGACGCCGCGTCGCACCACCCGCCGGACGGAGCGTCGGGCGCGGGGCGTGGCGGACCGGCGCGGGGCCGTTCGCGCGACGCGGTGCGCGTTCGGCCTGTTCGGGGCCGCCCTGGACCGCCTCGAACTGGACCGCGCCTTCGGCTTCCTGGCCTTCGGTACGCTTGACCGCGGACATGAACTTGCTCGCGATCGCGCTCGGCACCTGGAACATCGTCTCGTTCGCGGCGATGCGGATCGCACCGACCTCGTTCTTGGTGATGTGCCCGCGACGGCAGATCAGCGGCAGGATCCAGCGCGGATCGGCGTTCTGGCGGCGGCCGATGTCCATGCGGAACCACACCACGTCGTCGAAGCCGTCGCGATGATGCTCCTTGCCCGCTTCACGCGATGCGCCACCGGCACCCGAGCCGCTCGCCTCGATCATCTCCTCGGGCGCGGGCATCCGCGCGCGATAGCTGCGGACCAGCGCGGCTGCGATATCCTCGGGGCTCTTCTTCTCGAGCAACTGCGCACCCAAGGCGCGATCGTCCTCGTCGATCTCGACGTCTTCCATCAGCATCGTCATCAGCCGCGACTTGTCGGCCTTGCGGATGTCGTCGACGGTCGGCGCGTTCATCCACTCGACCGCGATCCGCGCACCGCGCAGCATCATCTCGACGCGGCGCTTGCGCTGATACGGCACGATCAGGATCGCGGTGCCCTTCTTGCCCGCGCGGCCGGTACGACCCGAGCGATGCTGGAGCGTCTCGGCATCGCGCGGAAGCTCGACGTGGATGACGAGGCTGAGCGACGGGAGATCGAGCCCGCGCGCGGCAACGTCGGTCGCGACGCAGACGCGCGCGCGCTTATCCCGAAGCGCCTGCATCGCGCTGTTGCGCTCGTTCTGGCTATGCTCGCCAGACAAGGCGACCGCGGCGAACCCGCGCTCGATCAGCCCGGCATGGAGATGGCGGACATTGTCGCGCGTCGCGCAGAACAGGATCGCGGTCTCGGCTTCGTGCAGGCGGAGCAAATTGACGACCGCATTCTCGATATCCGCGGGCGCGACGGTGACTGCCTGATAGCTGATGTCGCCGTGACCACGGTCCTCGCCGACGGTCGAGATGCGCAGCGCATCCTTCTGGTAGCGCTTCGCGAGCGCGACGATCGACTTGGGCATCGTCGCCGAGAACAGCAGTGTACGCCGTCCCTCGGGCGAGGCGTCGAGGATCAGTTCGAGATCCTCGCGGAAGCCCATGTCGAGCATCTCGTCGGCTTCGTCGAGGATGACCGCCTTGATGTTGGACAGGTCGAGCGCGCCGCGCTCGATATGATCGCGCAGACGGCCCGGCGTGCCGACAACGATATGCGCGCCGTGGCTGAGCGAACGACGCTCACGACTGGCATCCATGCCGCCGACGCAGGTCGAGATGCGCGCGCCGGCCTTGGCGTAGAGCCATTCGAGCTCGCGGCTGACCTGGAGCGCGAGTTCGCGCGTCGGCGCGATCGCGAGCGCCAGCGGCGCGCGCGGCGGCGGGAGGCGACCTTCCTCCTCGGTCAGCAATTGCGGGGCGATCGCGAGGCCGAAGGCGACGGTCTTGCCCGACCCGGTCTGCGCGGACACGATCAGATCGCGGCCTTCCGCCTGCGGTTCGATAACCGAGGCCTGGACGGGGGTCGGCGCGGCATAGCCACGGGCGGAGAGCGCTTCGGCAAGAAGCGTGGGGAGGTGTGTAAAGGGCATGGTATTCCGAATATGGGGGCGGCGGGGGCGCGCGCCAAATCAGGCCCCTAGCACGGGTGTGCGGAAAATGCACGGGGGGTGTGGAAAACGACTAAGCCGCGCGTTCCGCATCCCATTGCGAAGGGTCGAGCGTCATCTGCGCGATGTAGCTCGACCGGCTTACTCCCGCCGCCCGCGCCATCGCATCGAGCCGCTTCAGCACGCGTCGCGGCAGGGTTACGTTGACGCGCTCGATCGTGTCCTCGAACAGCGCCGGGTCGAGGGTGATCACGCCGAAACCCCATCCGGCAAAGGCCGGGTCAAGCCGCACCGTATCTAGGCTTCGCGCCAGGGGTACGCCGCTGCCGGAATCGAGGGCCGCGTCGATCCAGGCGGCAGCGGCTTCTTCGGCCCCACGCAGCGCCTCGTCCAACGTATCCCCGGCGGAGAAACAGCCGGGGAGGTCTGGCACGACCACGCCGAATGCGGTGGTTTCGGTGCCGGGTTCGATCGCGATGGGGTAGCGCACGGGAGCCTCCTCAGATCTTCGCCTGCTTGCGGATCGCCGCGACCAGTCCCGCCCCCAGATCCTTCTTGAGGTGCGGTACGACGATATGGCCGCCGCGATCCGGATGGGTGAACACGTGGTGCGATCCACGCACGCGATCGAGCATCCATCCCGCCGATTTTAACTCACGAATGAGATCGGCGCTTTTCATCGTGCGCATCATACACATTCAGGTGTCGGGAGCAAACATTTTGGCGGGCGCGCCGCGCGGGAGCGCCAGGCCTAGACCGCCATCCCCGCCGCCCAACCGCTCGCCCACGCCCACTGGAAATTATACCCGCCAAGCCACCCGGTCACGTCGACGGCCTCGCCGATCGCATACAGCCCCGGCACCTTGCGCGACTCCATCGTCTGCGAGGACAGCTCCGTCGTGGAAATCCCCCCCGCCGTCACCTCGGCCTTGGCGAACCCCTCGGTGCCATTCGGCGTGAAGCGCCAGTCCGCGAGTTGTCGCGCGGCCGCGTCGATCGCCTTGTCGGTCGATGCGCCCATCTCGCCCTCGACCCCGAGCCGGTCGGCGAGCGTCTCCGCCAGCCGCCCGGGCAAATGGTTCGACAAGGCCGACGCCAGCGACACGCGCGGGCGCGCATGCTTCGCCGCGACCAGCCAGCCGGGCTTCAACGCGGGGAGGAAGTCGATCCCGACCGGCTCGCCGTGCCGCCAATAAGACGACACCTGCAGGATCGCCGGGCCGCTCAGCCCCTTGTGCGTGAACAAGGCCGCCTCGCGGAAGTGCGTCTTGCCGACCTTGGCGACCACTTCGGCGGCGACTCCCGAGAGCGAGCGGAACAGCGTTTCCTCGCCGCCGAGCGTGAGCGGCACGAGCGCGGGGCGCGGTTCGACGATTTTCATCCCGAAGCGGCGGCCGAGATCATAAGCGAAGCCGGTCGCGCCCATCTGCGGGATCGACGGGCCGCCGGTGGCGATCACCAGCGCAGGCGCGGTCGCCGTGCGTGCGCTGACACTGACGCGATACTGGCCGTCGGCATGCTCGACGTCCCGCACCGCGCCGCCGAGCGCGATCTCGACCGCGCCCCCGTCCCGCGCCGCATCGCATTCGTCCTGGAGCATCGCGACGATCTGCTTGGCCGAACCGTCGCAGAACAATTGCCCGAGCGTCTTCTCGTGCCACGCGATCCCGTGGCGATCGACCAGCGCGATGAAATCGGCGGCGGTGTAGCGCCCCAGCGCGGACTTGGCGAAATGCCGGTTGGCGGAGATGTAGCGGTCGGGCGCGGTGTTGACGTTCGTGAAGTTGCACCGCCCGCCACCCGAGATCAGGATCTTTTTGCCGATCTGGTCGGCATGGTCGATCAGCAGCACGCGCCGCCCGCGCTGGCCCGCGATCGCGGCGGTCATCAGCCCGGCGGCGCCGGCGCCGAGGATGATGGCATCATAGGTTTGGGAAGAGGTCATGTGGGCTGCCATAGGGCCAGTGCGCGGCAAACAGAACCCGGTGCGTGGCTTCCTAGCGCCCGCGCCCTTCTGCACCTGCACCATCCCACCGCCGTCATGCTGAACTCGTTTCAGCATCCACCGCGAGACAGGCACGGACCGGACTCGGGGCGCGGTGGACCCTGAAACAAGTTCAGGGTGACGCTCGGTAGGAAAACGCCGCCCCCCGCCCCTGCCCCCGCCCTGCAGACCGCCGCCGCCAAAACGCCCCCCAAACGAACGCAAAGGCTTTACGTCGCCAGCGATCCCCCTCTACAACCCGACCATACCCGATCCTCGAAAGGTCCCCCGTCATGCGTGAAGCCGCGATCGTTTCCACCGCCCGGACGCCGATCGGCAAGGCGTATCGCGGTGCGTTCAACGTGACCGAGGCGCCGGTGCTGGCCGCCCACGTGATGAACGCCGCGGTCGAGCGTGCCGGAATCGACCCCGCGCGGATCGACGAGATCTTCTGGGGTGTCGGCAACCAATGGGGCAGCCAGGGCGGCAACGCGGGGCGGATGGCGACCTTCGCCGCGGGACTGCCGCAGACCGTCCCCGCTTTCACGCTCGATCGCAAATGCGGCTCGGGACTGACCGCGATCGCGCTCGCCGCGCGGTCGATCCTGTGCGACGAGATCGACGTCGCGCTCGCGGGCGGGATGGAATCGGTGAGCCTGACCGTCACCAAGGATGCGCCGCGTTTCGTCAACAGCTCGGTCACCGAGCGCGAGCCAGCCGCCTATATCCCGATGATCGAGACCGCCGAGATCGTCGCGCAACGCTACGGCATCACCCGCGCCGCGCAGGACGCCTATGGGGCGCAGAGCCAGCAGCGCGCCGCGCGCGGGCTCGAGACGGGCGCGTTCGTCGAGGAGATCGCGCCGATCACGGTCGAGAAGGCGCTGTTCGACAAGGCGGGCACCCGCACCGGGAGCGAGACCGTCACGCTCGCGCAGGACGAGGGCATTCGCCCCGGCACGACGCTGGAGGGGCTGTCCGGACTCAAGACGGTGTGGCCGGGCGGCGAATTCACGGGCCCGGGCGAGACGATCACCGCGGGCAATGCGAGCCAGCTCTCGGACGGCGCATCGGCGCAGATCGTGATGGATCACGCCACCGCCAAGGCGGAGGGGCGCGACGTGCTCGGGCTGTACCGCGGGTTCCAGGCGGCGGGGTGTGCGCCCGACGAGATGGGGATCGGCCCGGTCTTCGCGATCCCCAAGCTGCTCGCGCGCGCGGGGCTGAGCGTGGCGGATATCGGGTTGTGGGAGCTCAACGAGGCGTTCGCGTCGCAATGCCTCTACTGCCGCGACACGCTCGGGATCGACCCGGAAAAGTATAACGTCAACGGCGGCGCGATCGCGATCGGGCATCCGTTCGGGATGACCGGGTCGCGGCTCGTCGGCCATGCGCTGATCGAGGGACGCAAGCGCGGGGTGCGCTGGGTCGTGGTGTCGATGTGCACCGCGGGTGGAATGGGCGCGGCGGGGTTGTTCGAGATCGTGTAGCGGGATCTGCTTGGGGAAAGCACTCCCTCTGACGGTCTCGATGTATCGCCGCGCATGGTCGCTACATCCCGGCTAAGGTTACCCTCACTCCGCCAGTCGCGTCTCGATCCGCGGGTCGCCTGCGAGCGTGCGATGGACCGGACATTTGTCCGCGATCACCAGCATCCGTGCGCGCTGTGCGTTGGTCAGCGCGCCTTGCAGCGTCACCACCCGCTCGAGCACCTCGATCTGCGGCCGCCCGCCCGCCGCCGCGGCGCAATCATCGGCATGATGGCGACGGTGGTGCAACGTCACCGCGACACCATCGAGCGGGATCCCCTCGTTCGCCGCGACCAGCCGGAGCGTCATCGCGGTGCACGTGCCGAGCGCGGCGAGCAGCAGGTCGTAGGGCGTCGGCCCGAGATCGCTCCCGCCCATCCTGAGCGGCTCGTCCGCAAGGAAGCTGTGCCCCGCCGATTCGACGATCTGGACGAATTTCGCCTCGGTCGAGCTCACGCGGACATGCCCCTCGGGCACCTCCCCCACCGGCATCGCCGCGCCGAGGAACGGCTGGACCCAGGCGGCGATGAGCTGCGCGGCGTAGCTCGCCTGCGCGGGATCGGTCAGCAGATGGTCCGCGCCATCCAGCGCGACGAAGCTCTTGGGGTGTTTCGCCGCCTCGAAGATCGCGCGCGCATTCTCGACCCCGACGGTCGCGTCGGTCGCCGAATGCAGCACGAGCAGCGCGCGCTTGAGGTGCGCGAGCCGGTTCGCCTGGTCCTGTCCCTCGACCGAGGCGAGGAATTCGCGCCCGATCCGGAACGGACGCCCGCCGATCGACACCTCGCGCGGTTCGTCGGCGAGGTCGTCCGCCCCCTTGATGAGATGCAGCACGTGGCGCGGATCGAACGGTGCGGCGATCGTCACCACCGCGCGCGCCGCCGGGATATGCTCCGCCGCCGCGATCACCGCCGCGCCGCCGAGCGAATGGCCGATCAGAATGTCGGGCGCGCCGATGTCGCCCGCAAGGAAATCCGCCGCCGCAACGAGGTCCGCGACGTTCGCGCTGAAGTGGCTGTCGGCGAACGCGCCCTCGCTCGCGCCCAGCCCGGTGAAATCGAACCGCAGCGTCGCGATCCCCTGTTCGGCGAGCGCGAGGCTGACGCGGCGCGCGGCATGGCTCTGCGCGGTGCAGGTGAAGCAATGCGCGAACAGCGCGACCGCGCGCACCCGCCCCGGCGGGCGCTCGAGCGATCCCGCCAGCATCACGCCTTCCGCATTGGGGAACCGAACCTCGCGCTTCATCGTCTGTCTCCGTGCCGGTGGGACGATTGCCCGCACCCGGCGCGCGCTCTACCATGCGCGGACACATCGGGGGAAATCGCATGGCGCACGGCACGACGTTGATCACCGGCGCGTCCGCCGGCCTTGGCGAACGCTTCGCGCTCGCCGTGGCGGCGACGGGGGAGAACGTCATTCTGGTGGCGCGTCGTACCGACCGGCTCGAGGCACTCGCGCAGCGGATCCGGGTCGAGCATCAGGTCGCCGCCGACGTCGTCGCGAGCGATCTCGCCGCGCCGGGCGCGCCCGCCGCGCTGATCGCCGAAGTCGCGCGGCGCGGGCTGGCGGTCACCACGCTGATCAACAACGCGGGCTACGGCGCGCGCGGCGCGTTCGCCGAGCTCGATGGCGCGATGCAGGCACGGATGATCGACCTCAACTGCCGCGCGCTGGTGGAATTGTGCCATGCGGTGCTGCCGGGGATGCTCCAGCGGCGCGACGGCGCGATCCTCAACGTCGCCTCGACCGCGGCCTTCCAGCCGGGGCCGTGGATGAGCGTCTATTATGCGACCAAGGCGTTCGTGCTGAGCTTTTCGGAAGGGCTGCACGAGGAAGTGAAGGCGGGCGGCGTGCGCGTGTCGGCCCTGTGCCCCGGGCCGACGCGGACCGAATTCGCCGAGGTCGCGGACATGGGGGACAGCGAGCTGTTCAAGCGTTTCGCGACCGAGCCCGACGTGGTGGTCCGCGACGGGCTGCGCGCGCTGGCGGCGAACCGCGCGGTCGCGGTTTCGGGGCTGCTCAACAGCGTGATGGCGGGCGCGATCCGCTTCACGCCGCGCGGGGTGGCGCGATCGATGGCGGGGTCGTTGCAGAAGACGCGGGGGGAGTAGGCCTTCCTCCCCTACCGCCGTCCTTCTCGCCTCCGCGGGGATGACGGAGTTTGGCGAGGGCAAGGCGCGCCTGCGCCTGCCCCGCCCCCGTCGGTCAGTTCGCGAAAAGCAGGACCGGCGTTTCCAGATACTTGCGCAGCGCCTGGACGAAGCTCGCGGCATCCCAGCCGTCGACCACTCGGTGATCGCAGCTGATCGACAGGTTCATCAGCTTCGCCCGCACGATCTCATCGCCGACAAATATGGGCCGTTCGACGATCTTGTTCGGCCCGATGATCGCGACTTCGGGGCGGTTGATGACCGGCGTCGTCGCGATCCCGCCGAGCGGGCCGAGCGAGGTGACGGTCAGCGTGCCGCCGCCCATCTCGCTGGACGCGAGCTTGTTCGCGCGTGCCGCCTCCGCAAGGCGGACGATCTCGGTCGCGAGCTGCCAGACGTTGCGGTCCTGCGCGTCGCGGATGACGGGGACGGTGAGGCCCGCGTCGGTCTGCGTCGCCATGCCTAAGTGCACGCTGCCGTGCCGCGTGACCACGCCCACCTCGTCGTCATAGCGCGCGTTGAGCATCGGGAAGGCGGGGATCGTCTTGCAGATCGCGACGATCAGCAGCGGGAGCAGCGTCAGCTTGGGGCGGCCGCCGCGGTTTGCGTTGAGGTCGGCGCGCATTGCTTCCAGCGCGGTGACGTCGATTTCGTCGACATAGGTGAAATGCGGGATCGCGCGCTTCGACGCGGCCATGTTCTCGGCGATGCGGCGGCGCATGCCGATGACCTTGATCGCCTCGTCCGCGCGCGCGTTCGAGGCGTGCGGGGCGTGGTAGCCCTGGCCGCTGCCGTAGCGGAGGAATGCGTCGAGATCGCTGTGGCGGATGCGGTCGCCCTCTGCCTTGATCTGCGAGAGGTCGACGCCTAGGTCGGCCGCGCGCGCGCGGACGGCGGGGGACGCGAGAACGCTCTTCTTCTCTTCTTCCTTCCCCGGCGAAGGCCGGGGCCCAGTCGCGGAGGTCGAGGTTGGTGAGGACGGCGCTTCGTTACCAGCCGGCCTCGACTGGGCCCCGGCCTCCGCCGGGGAAGAAGAAGCTGGAGAGGGTGAAGGAACGACCTCCTCCACCCCGGGATTCTCCGCCTCATATTGTTGCGCGACTTCGACCTGCTCCGCGCTCGGCGGCGCTGCCTTGAGCTCCGCCGGTTCGTCGCTCCGCAACGCAGGCGCTTCCTCCGCCGACACGTCGGCATCGGTCTCGATTACCACCAGCGCCGCGCCGATCGACACCTGATCGCCGACTTCGCCCGCCAGTTCGACCACCACGCCCGAAACCGGCGATTCCATCTCGACCGTCGCCTTGTCGGTCATCATGTCGGCGACCTGCTGGTCCTCCTCGACGCGTTCGCCGACCTTTACGTGCCAGGCGACGATCTCCGCCTCGGAAATGCCTTCGCCGATGTCGGGGAGCTTGAAGGTAAAGCGTGCCATTACACTAGATCCGTTCGTTTCGAGCGAAGTCGAGAAACTGGGGCCGCGCAGGTGTCTCGACTTCGCTCGACACGAACGGGTGGGGCAAAGGCCACGTCATGCGTCCTTCATAATCTTCTTGAGCGCTTCGCCGATCCGGACCGGACCCGGGAAATACGCCCATTCAAGGCTGTGCGGATAGGGCGTGTCGAACCCGGTGACGCGCTCGATCGGCGCTTCGAGGTGATAGAAGCAGCGCTCCTGCACCTGCGCCGACAGTTCCGCGCCGAACCCGCTGGTCCGCGTCGCCTCGTGGATGATCATGCAGCGCCCGGTCTTCTCCACCGATGCCGCGATCGTCTCGATGTCGAGCGGCACCAACGTGCGCAGGTCGATCACCTCGGCGTCGACCCCGGCTTCCGCGATCACCGCGAGCGCGACGTGGACCATCGTGCCGTACGCGAGGATCGTCAGCGCTTCGCCGGGCCGCACGACCTTCGCCTTGCCGAGCTCGATCTTGTAATAGCCGGTCGGCACCTCGCCCGCGGGATGCTGCGACCAGTTCTGCGTCGGCTTGTCCCAATGGCCGTCGAACGGGCCGTTGTAGATTCGCTTGGGTTCGAAGAAGATCGTCGGATCATTGTCCTCGATCGCCGCGATCAGCAGGCCCTTGGCGTCATAGGGGGTCGAGGGGATCACTGTCTTCACGCCCGAAATGTGCGTGAAGATTCCCTCGGGGCTCTGGCTGTGCGTCTGCCCGCCGAAGATGCCGCCGCCGAACGGCGAGCGCACCGTGATCGGCGCGGTGAATTCCCCGGCCGAGCGATAGCGGAGCCGTGCCGCCTCGCTGACCAACTGGTCGAGCGCGGGGTAGATGTAATCCGCGAACTGGATTTCGGGCACCGGGCGCAGGCCGTACGCGCCCATGCCGACCGCGACGCCGATGATCCCGCATTCGGTGATCGGCGTGTCGAACACGCGGGTCTTTCCGTATTTGCTCTGGAGCCCGGCGGTCGCGCGGAACACGCCGCCGAAATAGCCGACGTCCTCGCCCATCACGACGATGTCGGGATCGCGGTCCATCATCACGTCCATGGCGGAGTTGATCGCCTGGATCATGTTCATGCGAGTCGAATCGGTCATGCTGCTGCACCCGCCGCGACTGCGGCTCTAAAAACCTTCTTTGCGGCTTTGCGGCTTTGCGTGAGAAAATCTTGATCACGCAAAGACGCTAAGACGCGAAGGAAGAGGAAGGATATGCTGGCTGCGCCGCTAGGATGCGTGCCCATCACTTGCGCGCCCACGGGCGGCCGCTGGCGGTTTCCTCGGCGATCATTTGCGCCTGCTGTTCCTTCAGATGCCACGGCATCTCCTCGAACACGCCGTCGAACAGCGAGTCGAGCGGCTGGTGCAGGCCGTGGCCGAGCACGCCGTTGGTCTCGGCCTGCTTCTGCGCGGCCTTGACCATTTCGGCGAGTTCCTTGTCCTGCGCCGCGTGGCGCTCCTCGTCCCATTCGCCGAGCGCGATGAGATGCGCCTTCAACCGCGCGATCGGGTCGCCGAGCGGCCATGCGGTCGGCTCGCCCGCCGAGCGATACTGGCCGGGATCGTCCGAAGTCGAATGGCCTTCGGCGCGATAGGTGAAATGCTCGATCAGCGTCGGCCCCTGATTGGTCCGCGCGCGCTCCGCCGCCCAGGCGGTCGCGGCATAGACCGCGAGCGCGTCATTCCCGTCGACGCGGAGCCCTGCGATCCCGTAGCCGACCGCGCGCGCCGCAAACGTCGTCGATTCCGCACCCGCGAACCCAGAGAAGGACGAGATCGCCCACTGGTTGTTGACGACGTTGAAGATCACCGGCGCGCGGTAGACGCTCGCGAAGGTGCACGCCGAGTGGAAATCGCCCTCGGCGGTCGATCCCTCGCCACACCATGTCGCCGCGATCCGCGTGTCGCCCTTGGCGGCGCTCGCCATCGCCCAGCCGACTGCTTGCGGATATTGCGTGGTTAGATTGCCCGAGATCGAGAAGAAGCCGGCTTCCTTGACCGAATACATGATCGGCAACTGCTTGCCCTGCAACCGATCCGCGCTGTTCGAATAGATCTGGTTCATCATGTCGACCATCGACCAGTTGCGCGCGATGAGCAGGCCCTGCTGGCGATAGGACGGGAAGCACATGTCCTCGTAATCGAGCGCATAGGCCGCGGCGACCGCGACCGCTTCCTCGCCGGTGCACTTCATGTAGAAGCTCGTCTTGCCCTGCCGCTGCGCGCGGAACATGCGTTCGTCGAACGCACGGACCTGCGCCATGCTGCGCAGCATCGCGCGCAATGTATCCGGGGACAGCCGCGGGTTCCACGGGCCGACCGCCTGGCCATCCTCGTCGAGCACGCGGACCAGCTGATACGCGAGATCGGTAAAGCTCTGCGCCGTATCGCCAATGTCGGGGCGGCGGGTTTCGCCCGCTGCGGGAATCGGAACCTGCGTGAAGTCGACCGCGTCGCCGGGCCGGAACTTGGGTTCGGGCACATAGAGCGACAGCGGAGGCAGGTTCTTCTTCAGATGGGCCGGGACCGGGTCGCGTGCCATATACTCTCCAAGCGGACGCCTCTCCGGCCGACGGCCAGCGGGCAGATTCGTTCTATGCGCGGCGTTGTTATAAAATTTCGCGGGGCTTGGCGAGGGGGTCTGCGCCGGGTGGCGCAATTTCCGTGGCGTTCCGTCGCTTTCGGCATCCCAACCATACCGCGCTCGACCAGCCCGGCGAAGGCCGGGGCCCAATGCGGGACGATCGTCGCTAAGCGCCACGCAGGATGCAGCAGCCTGCGCGATTGGGCCCCGGCCTTCGCCGGGGTGGTGCTGTCCAACCGGGGTGGTACGCACAAAGAAGGCCGCGCGCGCTACCTCACCCCACCGTCTGCTCGATCACCCCGAAGATCGGGTGCCTCTTGTCGTCCTCCGCCCAGATCCGCACGGTATCGCCCGCCTTAAGGAACGGCGTCTTCGCGCCCCCCTCGAGGATCGTCTCGACCGTTCGCACCTCGGCAAGGCACGCATAACCGACGCCGCCCGCTGCGATCGGCTTGCCCGGTCCGCCATCCGAATCGCGGTTGGAAACGGTCCCCGACCCGACGATCGTCCCCGCGCCCAAGGCGCGCGTCTTCGCGGCATGCGCGATCAACGTGCCGAAATCGAAGGTCATGTCCTCGCCCGCCGCGACGCGCCCGAACGGCTGGCCGTTGAGGTCGATCATCAGCGTGCGGTGGAGCTTGCCGTCCTGCCACGAGTCACCAAGCGACTCCGGCGTGACGAACACCGGCGAGAAAGCGCTCGCTGGCTTGGACTGGAAGAAACCGAAGCCCTTGGCGAGCTCGCCTGGGATCAGGTTGCGCAGCGACACGTCGTTGGTCAGCCCGACCAGCCGTACCGCCGCCAGTGCCTCTTCTCGCGTTGCGCTCTGCGGCACGTCGCCCGTCACCACGACGACCTCGCCTTCGAAATCGCAGCCCCAGCTCTCGTCCGCGAGCGGGATCGCGTCGCGCGGGCCGAGGAACCCGTCGGACCCGCCCTGATACATCAGCGGATCATGCCAGAAGCTGTCGGGCATCTCCGCCGCGCGCGCCTGACGCACCAAGGCGACGTGGTTCACATAGGCCGAGCCGTCGGCCCACTGATACGCACGTGGCAGCGGCGCGGCGGCGGCATGTTCGTGGAAGCGCCGCATCGGGATCATCTCATGCTCCAGATCGGTGCTGAGATTCGCGAGATCGGGGGCGAGCCGGTCCCAGTCATCCAGCGCCGCCTGCAGCGTGGGGGCGATGTGGCTGGCGTCAGCATACCACGCGAGATCGTTCGACACGACGACGAGGGTGCCGTCGCGGCCGGACTTGAGGCTTGCCAGTTTCATGAACTCTCCTGCGATTTTGACCTAGCATACCCCCCTGCCCGGGCGTGTCGAGCGCGGGCTGTCGCGATAGTGATTGACGTTCGCGTCATCCCCCCGCACATCTCGTCAAAAGAAGGTTGCAAGAGAGGACTGATCTGATGACGCTCGACTCCGTCGCTGGCCGCTTTGCGTATACCGAAGATCACGAGGCGTTCCGCCAGACGGTGCGGAGCTTCCTGCAGAAGGAAGGCGTCCCCCACGTCAACCGCTGGGAGGAGGAACGGCTCGTTCCCAAGGATTTCTGGCGCAAGGCGGGCGAGATCGGAATGCTCTGCCCGACCGTACCCGAGGCGTATGGCGGCCTCGGGCTCGACTTCGGCTATAATGCGATCGTCGATGAGGAGATGGCGTATAACGGGGTGCCCGCGGGCTTCTCGCTCCAGTCGGACATCGTCTGCGGCTATCTCGAGACTTACGGGTCCGAGGAGCAAAAGGCGCAGTGGCTGCCCAAGCTCGTCTCGGGCGAGGTGATCACCGCGATCGCGATGACCGAACCCGGCACCGGATCCGACCTCCAGGCGATCCGCACGACCGCGAAGAAGGATGGCAACCACTATGTCATCAACGGCTCCAAGACCTACATCACCAACGGCCAGAACACCGACCTGACGCTGGTCGTCGCCAAGACCGATCCCGATGCCAAGCCCGCGTGGAAGGGCATGTCGATCATTCTGGTCGAAAGCGACCGCGAGGGGTTCAGCAAGGGCCGCAAGCTCGACAAGATCGGGCAGGATGCCGCCGACACCTCCGAGCTGTTCTTCGAGGATGTCCGCGTCCCGATGACCAATTGCCTCGGCGAGGAGGGCAAGGGTTTCATCTATCTGATGAGCCAGCTGCCGCAGGAACGCCTCTCGATCGCGGTGTCGGTCCATGCGTCGGCGCAGAAGGCGTTCGACGAGACGGTCGAATTCACCAAGACGCGCAAGGCCTTCGCGGGGATGGTGTTCGATTTCCAGAACACCCGCTTCGTGCTCGCGGATCTCAAGGCGAAGCTGCAGGTCGGCTGGGCGCATCTCGACTGGGCGATCACGCGGCATCTGAAGGGCGAGCTGACCAACGAGGAGGGCGCCGCCGCCAAACTGTGGCACACCGATCTGCAATGGGAAGTGATGGACGCCTGCCTCCAGCTTCACGGCGGCGCTGGCTATATGAACGAATATCCGATCGCACGGGCATGGCGCGCCGCGCGCGTGACGCGGATCTTCGGGGGGACGAACGAGATCATGAAGGAGCTGATCGGACGCTCGCTGTAGCGGAGGCCGGGTCGCGCGCCCGGATACGCCGCCGCTTTTACCCGTTCGTTTCGAGCGTAGTCGAGAAACCTGGCACAGCGCCTGTTGCGGCTTCTCGACTTCGCTCGAAGCGAACGGAAGCCGGTCCCTGATCAGTTCCGATCCCGGTCACCGCTGCGTTTCCAGATAGGCAATCACGTCCGCGCGATCGAGCGGATCGGCCAGCCCCGGGAACGCCATCGCGGTCCCGGGCGCAAAGCGCTGCGGATCGGCGAGCCACGCGTCCAGCCGTGCGCGAGTCCATCTGCCGCCGACCTGCTGCAGCGCGGCGGTATAGGCAAAGCGCGGGCGATTCTGGCCGATTTCCGCGCCGATCACCCCGTGCAGGTTCGGCCCGCCTAGATCGGGCGCGCCCTGCCCGACCGAATGGCACGCGGAACAGCGCGTGAAGATCCGCGCCCCGGCGGCTGCGCTGGCGACCCGTGCGTAGGATTTCACCGTCGGCGCGGGACCGGCGGCACGGCGGCGCGCTTCCTTGTCGTCCGACGAACACCCCGCGAGCAGCACCACCACCGCAATCACGAGGGGAAGCGGACCGCGCGGCATCATCCCCGCGCGATCAGGTAGTTCATCCGCGCCGCCGCGATAGGCTTGGCGGGGTCGTCCTGCCACGCGATCGCCTCGACATTGGCGACCCTGCCGCCGAGCCGCGTCACCGTCCCGCGCGCGAAGGTCGGCTTGTCGCGCCCGCCGCGCATGTAATCGACCGTGACGTTGATCGGCTTGATCTGCCCGCCGCCATCCTCGGCGAGCGCCTGCCGCACCGCGACGATCGCCGCCATCTCGAGCAACCCGCCGATCGCGCCGCCGTGGAGCCAGCCGGGTCGCCCGGTCAGCGCCTGTTCGAACGGCATCGTCAGCAGGATCGGATCGTCGCCCGCAGCAACCTCGATCCCGAGCGTCTGGGCATAAGGCGGGAGCATCAGGCGGCGTCCGTGAACATGAAGGTGCCCGCGACATGCGCGAGCGGATCGGCCGGGTCGCCGTCATGCGCCTGGCCGCGCACGAACGAGATCGAGCGCGTGATGCGATAGCATTCGCCGCGGCCGATCACGGTCTTGCCCGGCGTCGCGGGGCGCAGGTAATCGATCCGGAGATCAAGCGTCGCGTGCGGGCGGAACGTCCCGAGCCGGGTCCACACCGCGAGGCTGGTCGCCATGTCCATCATCGTCAGGATCGGCCCCGACGCGAGCACGCCGCTGTCGGGATCGCCGACGAGATCGTCACGATAGGGGAGCTGCAGCTCGCACCAGTCGGGGCCGTGCGCGTGATAGCTGAGGCCCAGCAACCCGCCGTGCCCGCCGACACCAAGACGGCTGAAACGGGCGGGATCGAACGCGGGAAGGGGATCGGGGGGCATGGCGGGGGCTCTATCGAAACGGGGGCTAGGAACAAGGGTCGGGCGCATCGGCTAGGCGTTGGTCGCGAACCGACGCCTCAGTTCTTAAGCCGCCACCCGCTCCGGAAGATCCACCCCACGACGCCGAGGCACGCGACCAGGAACAGCGCGGTCACGCCAAGGCTCAGCCCGACCGACACGTCGCCCCTGTCGAAGAACGCCCAGCGGAACCCGCTCACCAGATAGACCACCGGGTTGAACAGGCTGACCGTCCGCCACGGCTGCGGCAGCATGTCGATCGAATAGAACGCGCCGCCGAGGAAGGTCAGCGGGGTGATCAACAGCGCGGGGATGAAGTTGAGCTGCTCGAACCCCTTCGCCCAGATCCCGATGATGAAGCCGAACAGGCTGAAGGTCACGCTGGTCAGGATCAGGAACGCGATCATCGCGAGCGGGTGGACGATCTCGAGCGGCACGAACAGCGCCGCGGTCGCGAGGATGATCAGCCCGATCACCATTGACTTGGTTGCGGCTGCACCGACATAGCCTACCACCATCTCCATCGCCGACACCGGCGCGGAAAGCAGCTCGAACATCGTGCCGGTGAACTTGGGGAAATAGATGCCGATCGAGGCATTGGCGATGCTCTGCGTCAGCAGCGACAGCATGATGAGGCCCGGCACGATGAAGCTGCCGTACCCGACCCCGCCGACCGTGCTGATCCGCGACCCGATCGCGCCGCCGAACACGACGAAATAGAGCGAGGTGGTGATGACCGGGGTGACGAGGCTCTGCCACAGGGTGCGCAGCGCGCGCGCCATCTCGAACCGGTAGATCGCCCAGATCCCGTTGAAATTGATCGCGGGGGCTTTGTCGGTGCCGCTCATGCCGCGTCCTTCTTCTCGACCAGGTCGACGAAAATATCCTCAAGGCTCGATTTCGAGGTCTCGAGATCCTTGAACCCGATCCCCAGTTCGCCGAGCTTCCGCAACAGCGAGGGAATGCCGGTATGCTCGGCCTGCGCATCGAAGACGTAGCGCAGCGTCCGGTCGTCGTTCTCGAGCGCGACGTCCCAGTCGGACAGCGCGGCGGGGAGCGTGGACAGCGGTTCCTGCAATGAGATCAACATCTGGCGCTTGCCGAGCTTCTTCATCAGCTCGGCCTTGCCCTCGACCAGGATCAGCTGCCCCTTGTTGATGACGCCGACCCGGTCGGCCATTTCCTCGGCCTCCTCGATGTAATGCGTCGTCAGGATGATCGTCGTGCCCTTCTCGCGGAGCCGGTGGACGAGCTTCCACATGTCCCGCCGCAGCGCGACGTCCACCCCGGCGGTCGGTTCGTCGAGGAACAGGATGTCGGGTTCGTGCGCGAGCGCCTTGGCGATCAGCACGCGGCGCTTCATCCCGCCCGACAGCGTCATGATCTTGGCGTCGCGCTTGTCCCACAAGGAAAGGTCACGCAGCACCTGTTCGAGATGCGCCTCGTTCGCCCCGCGCCCGAACAGGCGGCGGCTGAAGCGGACGGTGGCGATCACGGTCTCGAACATGTCGACCGACAGTTCCTGTGGCACCAGCCCGATCGCGCGGCGTGCGCTGCCGAAGTCGGTGAGCGCGTCATGGCCGAGCACCGTTACGCTGCCGGTGGTGGGGGTGACGATCCCGCAGATGATCGAGATGAGCGTGGTCTTGCCCGCGCCGTTTGGGCCAAGCAGCGCGAAGATCTCGCCGCGGTTGATCGACAGATCGATCGGCTGGAGCGCGTGCTGGCCTGATGCGTAGGTCTTCGAGACCCCCGCGACCGAAAGTATGCTGTCCATCAAGCCCCCGTTTCCTGAACCGGGAGATAGGGTTGGCGTTGCGTGGCAACAAGGTTGGGGGGTCGTCCAGCCGCCGCCGTCGCAACCTGTTTCCCCGGCGAAGGCCGGGGCCCAGGAGCGGAACAGAAGAGTGCGGGCGGCTGCGCTCCGTTACCTCCACCATAGCTCTTGGGCCCCGGCCTGCGCCGGGGAGGTGTACGGATAGGGACCGTTCAGGCCGCCGTTACCGCGTAGCGGAGGTGGACGACGCCATGCGCCAGTCGCTCGCAGCCGGTCAGCGAGAGCGTAACCTTGCCCTTCAGCCCGTCATCGAACTTGACGATGCTTTCCGCCCCGGCACCGCCGTCGAGCGCGGGTGTCACCACGACGCTCAGTTCGTCGACCAGCCCCGCGGCAAGGAACGTCCCGTTGATCCCGCCCCCGCCTTCGAGGAGCAGCGTCTCGATCCCGAAAGCGCGCTTCAGCGTAGCGAGCGCGGCGGGAAGAGCGATCTCGGCCCCGCCGGATACGACATAGGAAACCCCGCTTGCCGCGAGTTCGGCCAGATGCGCGTCGCTAACGTCCCCGCCCAGCAGCACGACGACATGATCGCCGCCGACGTCGCCCGCGCCGAAATGCAGCTTCGCCGAACGATCGACCGTCACCGCGTAGCTTTGCGCGGCCGTGTTCGCGATGTGGACCGGGCGTTCGACCGTTGCGTCCGCAGGTGCGGTCGCAGGGTCGCCCTTCGCCATTTCCGCCATCGTCACGCGGCCGACGATCCAGCCGTCCGCATCCATGTCGTCGTGGAGCTGCTCGTAGAGCGCGGTCCAGTCCTTGGAGGTTCCGTCAGGGCTCGTCGTATAGCGGCTCGGGTGTAGGCCACCGTCGAGCGAGGACGTCATGTGGCAGATGATTTTCGGGCGGTCGGTGGGCATGAGGCGTCTCGCACTGGAGGATGGTCCCCCAACGCCGCACGCCGCCTCCGGTTCACGCCCACCGTCCCCACCGGCGGACGGCCGGTCCGGCGTTATTTCGCCGCGCGCGCCGCCGCGACCGCCTTCTGCAGGGCGTCGAGCGTCAGCGCCGAAGATACGACGGTGTTACCGATCACCCAGCTCGGCGTGCCGGTCAGCCCCAATTGCCGCGCAACACCCATGTTGGACGCGATCTCGGCCTCGGCCTGCGGGGTGAACGCAGCCGCCTTGGCGAGGTCGACGCCCGCCGTCCGTGCCGACGCCGCAATCGTCGCGCCCGACACCGGGCCCGCCGCGTAGAGCGCGTCGTGGAACGGCTTGAACTTGCCCTGCTGCGCCGCTGCGAGGCTCATCCGCGCGGCATCGACACTCGCATCGCTCAACACGGGGAATTCGCGGAACACGATGCGGAGCTTCGGGTCGCTCTTGAGCAGCGCCGCGATCGTCGGCAGGCTGGCGCGGCAATAGCCGCAATTATAGTCGTAATATTCGACCAGCGTGACGTCGGGGTTGGCACTCCCCTGCCACGCGCTGCCGAACGGCTTGAGGATCGCGTCGCGGTTCGCCGAAATCACGTCGGCGTGCGCGCGGTCGCGCAGCGCGTCCATCGCCTGCGGGATGATCTCGGGGTGCGCGAGCAGGTAATCGTGGACGACCTGTTCGGTCCGCGCCGCGTCCGGAGCGCTCGCGGGGATCAGCCGTTCGGCCGCCCAGAACAGCGCCGCGCCGAGAATGGCGGCGACGAACGCCACCGCGAAGGAACCTGCATAAGGGCGCATCAGCGTCTTTTCTTATATTTCTTGGGGTTGTCGGACATTTCGTTCTGGGCGGCCAACGCAATGTCCTGCGCGCGGATCCAGTCGGTCGAATTGGGCGGCAAGCCCTGCATCGCGCCGCGCGCACTATAGGCGGCGGTTCGCTGGTCGCCGGTCAGGCTCGCCTGCTCGGCGGTCGCGAGCAGCGCACGGGTCTGATCGCCCGACGCCTCATAGACCGTGCCGAGCTGATACCAGGCGAAGGGGTTGTCGTCGTCGCGCGCGACCGACTGGCGCAAAACCTTGATCGCCTCGGGGTAATTCGCCTTGTCCTCGGTCGCGATCAGCGCGTGGCCGAAGGTGGTCGCGATCAGCGGGCTGTTGCGCGACAGGTCGGTCGCCTCGCGCAGCGGTGCCAGCGCCGCGACCGGCTTGCCCGCCTCGAGCAGGATCTGCCCCTGGATCTCGAGGAAATACGGGTCGTGCGGGGCGGCCTTGATCAGCGCGGTCGCCTCGGCATCCGCCTTTTCGGGATAGCCTGATTTGTGCCATGCATAGGCCCGCGCATAATGCGCGTAGACGCTCTGATCCTGCTCGGGATAGGTGTTGAGCGTCGCCTTGGGGTCGGCGACATAGCCCATCAGCTTGGCCTTGACCCGCTTGAACCGCTCCTCGAGGCCGGGGTCGGGCCTGGTGTTGTAGGCAGGCGAGGCCTGGACGTCGGCGGTCAGGTTGGCGATGCGCTCGCCGGACAGCGGATGGCTTTGCGCGAACGGGTCGATGTTGTTGAGCCCATAGGCATATTCCTCGTTCTGCAGCTTCTTGAAGAAGGTCAGCATGCCCTTCCCCGAAACGCCGGACTCGCGCAGGAACTTGGCACCCGTCGCATCCGCGGTCGATTCCTGGACGCGGGTGTAGGCGAGGAACTTGCCCTGCGCGGCGCTGGTGCCCGCCGACAGGATGCCTGCCCCCGCCTCGGGCGCGCCCGCCGCGATCGCCGCGACGCCAAGCACCATGCTCAGGATCGAGATTCCCATCGCGGGGCGCGCACCGCCGTCCATCAGCACGACATGCCCGTCGGCGACGTGGCCGAGCTCGTGCGCGATCACGCCCTGGACCTGGTTGGCATTGTCGGCGGCCTGGATCAGCCCCGAATGGACATAGATCGTCTGCCCGCCCGCGGTGAAGGCGTTGATCGAATCGTCGTTGATGAGGACGACTTTGACCGCCGCGGGCGACAGGCCCGCCGCCTTGATCAGCGGCAGCGACATGTCGTTGAACATCGCCTCGGTCTCGGCATCGCGCAGGATCGATTGCGCGACCGCGGGTTGCGCCACGAGCAGGAGGGAGGCCGCGAGTCCCGCGATGTACCGCTTCATGCTTCTCCTATCCCCGAGTTTGCGCGGGCGGGCAACCATGGCGGCGATGGACGGGCGCGGCTGAATGGCGGGTGAAGACCGGGGGATTGCGTACCGAAGCCCCGCGGCGATCCACCCAACCTCAGGGTCCGGGATCAGCCTGCGATGGCGACCTCGCCGACTCCTCGGCAGCGCGTGTCCCCAGCCGCTTTTCGGTGAGGATGCCCCATCCGGTCAGGAACAGCGCGCCGACGATCGGACCGACGACGATCCCGCTCAAGCCGACCAGTTCGATCCCGCCCAGCGTCGTCACCAGCACGAGCCAGTCCGGGATGCCGGTGTCGCGCCCGACCAGCATCGGTCTCAGGATGTTGTCGGCGAGGCCGATCACCAGCACGCCCGACGCAATGACCACGCCCGCCTGCCAGATCGCCCCGGTCGCGAACAGGTAGATCGCGACCGGCCCCCAGATGATCGCGGGACCGATCGCGGGCAGCAACGCCGCGATCGCCATCAGCACGCCCCACAGCAAGGCCGCCGGCAGCCCGACGATCCAGAAGGTGACCGCGCCGAGCGCCCCCTGAACCAACGCCACGACGACCGACCCCTTGATCGTCGCGCGCGCGACCGTCACGAACTTGTTCGCCAGGCGCGTCGCCACGCGGTGTTCGAGCGGCAGCGCGCCGACCACCGCCGGACCAAGCCGCGCGCCGTCGCGCAGCAGGAAGAACGTGACGTAGAGACCGACGCCGAACGCCAGCACGAACGCCGCGGCATTCGCGCCGATCGAAAACGCGCGCCGCGCCAGCATGCTCGCGCTGTTGCTGATCGCCTCGGAAAGTTGCGCCTGCGCCCGCTCGAAGCTGCCGAAACCGCTATTGTCGAGCAGCTGCTGGAGCCGTTGCGGCAAGGCGTCGTGGACCTGCTCGAAATACGACGCGACATTGATCTGCCCCGATCGGAACTGGCCGTACACGCCGGCGGCCTGATCGACGACCATGCTGCCCACGATCAGCGCGGGGATGATCACCGCAACCGTGATCACCAGCAACGTGACCAGCGCGGCGCGGTTGCGCCGCCCGGGCCAGTGCGCAAGCAGCCGCTGGAACAACGGCTGGAACAGGATCGCAGCCAGCGTCGACCAGAGGAGCGCGCCCATGAAGGTGGTGACGACCAGACCCAGTCCGATGGTGATCAGCACGAGGAAGACGATCAGTCCTCCGTTTTCGATGCGCTGCCGTTCGATAGCGATTGTTTGATCCTTTATCTGACGAAGACCGACACGGTGAACCGAGCACCGACTCGGGTCGTTGCGGGGCTGAAACTCTCAAATGTCGAGATTGCTCCGTGCGAAACGAAGCGGCGTCTGACGCCGGATTATGAGGGGTGGTTGGTGCGCGATGTCGGGCGGACTGGCCGCATCGGCGCGGGGCAGCGATGCTGCATCGGTCGGAGAGCGGCGTGTGGCCGCTGATCGGTCTTGAGGAACCCGCGTCCCCCGGCGACATGCCAGGGGACGCGGATCGGGGTTACGCGCCGAAGGTGCGCTGCCACCAGCCGCGGCGCGGGGTGCCCGCCTCGCCCGGATCGGGATCGATCGCGGTCGGCGCGGGGGCCGGGGCCTCGCGCTCGCTGACGGGTTCGGCCGCGGGCTCGGCTGCCGGGGCAGGCGCGATCGCCGGGGCCGGTTCGACCGCTGCGACCGGCGCGATGGCCGGGCTGCTGTCCGCAACCGGCGCCTCGGCCGCACCATCGGCCTTCGCCTTGGGGCGACGCGTGCGCTTGGGCTTGGCGGGCGCTTCCTCGGCAACCGGCGCGACCGGAGCTTCGACGGCCGCTTCCGCAGGAGCCTCGGCGACCGCAGGCTTCTTGGTGCGACGGCGCTTGGGCTTGGCGTCTGCCTCCGCGTCGACGGCGGGGGCCTCGACCACCGGGGTCTCGGCGACCGGCGCTTCGACGACGGCAGCCTTGGCCGCCGGCTTGGCGGCGGTCTCGGGCTTGCGCGCCTTCGGGCGACGACGCCCCTTCTTGGGGGCCTCCTCCTCGACCGCGGCGTCGGCCGGGGCTTCCGCCTCGGTCAGCGCGACCATCGTCTCGACGTCGACTGCGGGCAGGTCCGCAACCGGCTCGACCGGCTGTGCTTCGCCGACTGCGTCGTCCGTGGACGGCGCGATGCCAGCCTGATCGACACCGGCCTGATCGGCAGAGGTCTGTTCGCCCTCGGCGCGACGACCACCACGACGACCGCGACGACCGCGGCGGCGCTTGCCGCCCTCGCCCGCTGCCGCATCGCCTTCGGCGCTCGCTGCGCTATCGTCGCCATCGGACTCAATCGCGACGTCGGCACCGAGCAACTCTGCGACATCGGACGCTTCCGCCACCCCGTCGCCGCGCTCCTCGTCGGTGTCCGCCAGCATTTCGCCGTCGATCTCGCCCTCGGACGAACCCTCGACCTCGCCTTCACCCTCGGGACGGTTGCGACCGCGACGCCCGCGACGGCGGCGACGACGGCGCGAGCCGCTGTCATCATCGCCCGCACGCTCGGCGCGTTCCGGACGCTCGCGCGGCTCGCGGACGGCCTTGGGCTCATCCTCTTCCCCGATCGCGTCCTCGATCTCTTCCTCTTCCTCCTCGATGAAATCTTCCTCGATTTCCTCGATCGGCGCGTCGAAGCGCGGCGTGTAGGCGGGCGGCGGTCCGGAGACCTCGACCGACATGCGCGCGCCTTCCTGCTCGCCGTCGGGCGAGACTTCGATCATCACGCCGTAACGCTCTTCGATCTCCGCGAGTTCGCCCCGCTTGCGGTTGAGCAGGTAGAACGCCGCTTCCTGGCTCGCGCGCAGCAGCAACTGCGATCCGCGACCCTGCGCGGCTTCGTCCTCGAGCAGACGCAGTGCCGAGAGGCCCGACGACGAGGCGGTGCGGACGAAGCCCGAACCTTCGCAATGCGGGCACGGCCGGGTCGATGCCTCGAGCACGCCGGTGCGGAGCCGCTGGCGGCTCATTTCCATCAGCCCGAACGACGAAATGCGGCCGATCTGGATCCGCGCGCGATCGTTCTTGAGCGCTTCCTTCATCGCCTTCTCGACCTTGCGGACGTTCGAGCCGTTATCCATGTCGATGAAGTCGATCACGACGAGACCCGCCATGTCGCGCAGCCGCAACTGGCGCGCGATTTCGGCGGCAGCCTCGAGGTTGGTCGCGGTCGCGGTCTGCTCGATCGAATGCTCGCGGGTCGAGCGGCCCGAGTTGATGTCGATCGACACCAAAGCCTCGGTCGGGTTGATGACCAGATAGCCGCCCGACTTGAGCTGGACCACCGGGTGATACATTGCGGAAAGCTGCTCCTCGACGCCCGCGCGCTGGAACAGCGGCACGGGGTCGCTGTAATGCTTCACCTTGCGCGCATGGCTCGGCATCAGCAGCCGCATGAAATCCTTGGCGTGCTGATAGCCTTCGGTGCCCTCGACGATGACCTCGTCGATCTCGCGATTGTAGATGTCGCGGATCGCGCGCTTCATCAGGTCGCTGTCGCCGTAAACGAGCGCGGGCGCGGAGGACGACAGCGTCGTCTCGCGGATCCCGTCCCACAGCCGGGCGAGATAATCGAAGTCGCGCTTGATTTCCTGCCGCGTGCGCTGGAGGCCAGCGGTCCGCACGATGCAGCCCATCGACGGCGGCAGCTTCATGTCCGCCATGATCGACTTCAAGCGCTTGCGATCGCCCGCGTTCGAAATCTTGCGGCTGATCCCGCCGCCATGCGACGTGTTAGGCATCAGCACGCAATAGCGCCCCGCCAGCGACAGATAGCTGGTCAGTGCGGCGCCCTTGTTGCCGCGTTCTTCCTTTACGACCTGGACGAGCAGAACCTGCCGACGGCGGATGACGTCCTGGATCTTGTAGCGATGGCGCAGGTTGGTGCGACGCTCGCGCAGATCGTCTGCGGCATCGTCCGATGCCGAGCGCTTGCGGCGGCGACGGCCACGGCCCTCGCCGGGGTTCTCGCCCTCGGACGCGACTTCACGGTCGGGGATATTCTCGTCCGACTCATGCCCGCCATCGTCGTCGTAGCGCTCGATCGCTTCCTCGTCGGACTCGAACCCCTCGTCGTCGCCCTCGAGATCGTCCTCGGCGTCCTGCTGGGCGCGCAACGCAGCTTCTTCAGCGGCGTGCTCGGCCTCTTCGCGCAGGAGCGCGTCGCGATCTTCCTTGGGGATCTGATAGTAATCGGGGTGGATTTCGCTGAAAGCGAGGAAGCCGTGGCGGTTGCCGCCGTAATCGATGAACGCGGCCTGGAGCGACGGCTCGACGCGCGTCACCTTGGCCAGATAGATATTTCCCTTGAGCTGCTTGCGCTCAGCGGATTCGAAATCAAACTCTTCGATCCGGTTTCCCTTGACGACAGCAACGCGGGTCTCTTCCCGGTGCCGTGCGTCGATCAGCATACGCGTGGTCATGTAATTGTCTCCGGACGCGCGGCCGGCTGCGCCATGGCGCTGGCCGCGCGAAATAAAGGTACGCGGAGCGAGGGGCGGTCACGCCGCCTTGTTCGCTCGCGCGGTGGGTTGCAAAAAATGCCTCTGCTCGCCCTGCACGCCCGGCCTTCCGGCCCTGGGCATCCCGCGCAGTCGCGTTCCCGCCGGTCGGAACCGGGGGAAACGAGAAACGGGATTCATGCTTCATGCGAACGTCAACCTGGATAGGCCGCGCCCAGGAACGCCGGGGCGGCCGAGTGGACCTGTCGCCTCCATAACCTGGATAACGAACAGATGCTTGTTGTTGCCTAGCACCGACCCGCGTGCGCAGCAACCGGCACGTTTCGGAAGCGGATCCGGCAATTCCATGACGACAGGACATGGTAACCTTCTTGCGCTATGGGTGACGCAGAGGATTGGACGATCAGGGGAAAGGTGCGCGTGCTGTCGGGTTTGAGGAGGTTTCTCGCCGCATTGCCGTGCAACCCCAAGCTGTTGCTCTGGCCGGAAGACCGCGACGCCGATCGCCGGACTCGGGACCGTTCCGAGAGCCGCAGTGCTTTTCTGCCCGTCGCGCTGTCGGTCGGTGCCTGCATGCTATCCGCGCCGGTCGGAGCTGCACCGTTCGACCGTGTCGCGCGCGGAGAGCAGGCGAAGGTCGCGCAGTCTGATCCACCCCACGCGCGCCGCTATACGCTCGCGGTCCCCGTCCCCCCGGCGCCCCGGCGCGGGCGGTTGCCGCGAATCTACGGCGAGGATGCGCGGCGTCCGCTGGTCGTGATCGATGCAGGGCATGGCGGGGTCGACCCCGGCGCGATCTCGCCGGTCGACGGGCGGCGCGAGAAGGACGTGACGCTCAGGATCGCCCAGGCGATCCGCGACGAACTCGTCCGCGGCGGGCGCGTCCGTGTCGCCTTGACCCGCGAGGACGACCGCTTCCTGATCCTCCGTGAGCGCTATGGCATCGCGCGGCGGCTCGGCGGCGACCTGTTCATTTCGATCCATTGCGACAGCGTCGGCGCCGGGTCCGCCACCGGCGCGTCGGTCTACACGCTGTCCGAAGTCGCCTCGGACAAGGAGTCCGCCCGGCTCGCGGCGCGCGAGAACAAGGCGGACGTTATCGCCGGCGTCAATCTCGCCGCGACCAATGCCGACATCTCCTCGATCCTGATCGACCTTACCCAGCGCGAGACGATGAACGCCTCCGCCGGGTTCGCGCGGCTGCTCGGCCGCGAGGCGCGCGAGCTCGTGCCGCTCAAGCCCAACTTTCACCGCATGGCGTCGCTGATGGTGCTCAAGGCACCCGACATGCCCTCGGTCCTGTTCGAGACGGGCTATATCTCTAACCCGGTCGACGCCGCGTTCATCGATAGCGACGACGGCCGTCGCCGCATCGCGCAAAGCGTCGAACGCGCGGTCGAGGTGCATTTCGCGCGGCGGATGGCGACCCGGTAAGCCGCGGGGAACGCGCGCGTGCGGCAAAGGCGGCTGGCAACCCTCGCGAAAGTTGCTAGAGCCTCGTCGCTTATGGCCGAGCCCGACTCCACCGTGACATTCCGTATTCGTCGGGAAGACGGTGGCTCCGCAGGCGTCCTGCGCCGCACATGGGGCCGCTGGTGGGTCAAGACGCTCGCGGTGCTGGCGCTGCTCGGCGCGGTCCTGGGGGGGATCGGCTGGTACGTCTTCGCCTCCGACCTGCCCTCGGTCGACAAGCTGCGCACCTATGAGCCGCCGCTGCCGACCAACGTCCGCGGGGTCGATGGCACTCCGGTCTATACCTATGCGCGCGAACGCCGGGTCGAGCTGAGCTACGACGAATATCCCCCGATGCTGGTCCGCGCGTTCCTTGCCGCGGAGGACAAGTCGTTCTTCGAGCATCACGGGGTCGACTATCTCGGGGTCGTCAATGCCGCGGTCACCAACATCCGTACCGGGCGCCGCCCGGCGGGCGCGTCGACGATCACGCAGCAGGTCGCCAAGAACCTGCTGATTGGCAATGCGCCCAATTACAGCCGCAAGATCAAGGAAGCGATCCTCGCCTACCGGATCGAGGGCACGCTGACCAAGAAGCAGATCCTCGAGCTGTACCTCAACCAGATCGCGCTCGGGCGGAACGCGTTCGGCGTCGCGGCGGCGAGCTACGCCTATTTCGGCAAGGACCTCAATCAGCTCGACCTCGCGCAGATGGCGTACTTGGCGATCCTGCCCAAGGGCCCGTCCAACTACGACCCGGTCCGCCACACGCAGCGCGCGATCGACCGCCGCGCCTATGTGCTGCGCGAGATGCTCAAGAACGGGTTCATTACCCAGGCTCAGCACGACAGCGCGATGGCCGAACCGCTCGGCACCGTCCCGCGCCAGACTCCCAAGCGCGAGACCGCGGGCGCGGGCTATTTCGTCGAGGCGGTCCGCCGCCAGCTGATGGACAAGTTCGGCGAGGATGCGATGACCGGGCCGTACAGCGTCTATGCGGGCGGCCTGTGGGTGCGCACGTCGCTCGACCCCAAGATGCAGGATTATGCGCAGACCGCGCTGCGCGAGGGCCTGCTCCGGTTCGACCGCGGGCGCGGCTGGTCCGGCCCGCTCGGGCATGCCAAGATCGACGGCGATGCGTGGCAGGCGGCGTTCCTCAACAAGAATATCGGGCTGGATTACGACGACTGGCGCGCCGCGATCGTGATCGGTCTCGACACCGGCGGCGCGACGCTCGGCTTCGCCACTGGCGAGACCGGCGCGATGCCACGCTCCGCCGCGCAGACACCGGTTCGCGGCGGGGGTGGCACGGCTTACGGTGCGCTCAAGGTCGGCGACATCATCGCGGTCGCGCCCGAAGGCGGCAGTTTCGCGTTGCGCTCGGTCCCCAAGATCTCGGGCGCGTTCGTCGTCGAGGAGCCGCAGACGGGCCGCGTGCTCGCGATGCAGGGCGGGTTCGACTCGCGGCTCCAGGCGTTCAACCGCGCGACGCAGGCGCAGCGCCAGCCGGGCTCGACGATCAAGCCGATCGTCTATGCCGCCGCGCTCGAGGGCGGGATGACGCCTGCCTCGATCATCGTCGACGGGCCGTTCTGCGTTTATCAGGGCGCGCGGCTCGGGCAGAAGTGCTTCCGCAACTTCGGCAACATGCGCGGTGCGGGGCCGCACACGATGCGCTGGGGCGTCGAGCAGTCGCGCAACCTGATGACGGTCCGCACCGCCGCGACCACCGGCATGCCGCGGATCGTATCGCTGATGGACCGGATCGGCGTCGGCAAATATCCGCCTTACCTTTCCTATGCGCTCGGCGCGGGCGAGACGACGGTGTCGCGGATGGTCAACGCTTATGCGATCCTCGCCAACCAGGGGCAGTCGCATCCCGCGTCGCTGGTCGACTTCGTCCAGGACCGGCACGGCAAGGTGATCTGGCCCGAGAACTGGCGCGCATGCGACCGCTGCAACGCGCCCGACTGGAACGGCAAGGCGATGCCGCGCCCGGTCGTCCGCGGAAAACAGATCGTCAGCGCGATGAGCGCGTACCAGATGATCCACATCGCCGAGGGCGTGATCCAGCGCGGCACCGCGACCGTGCTGCGCGATCTCGACCGGCCGATGTTCGGCAAGACCGGGACCAATTCGGGCCCGACCGACGTGTGGTTCATCGGCGGCACGCCGCAGATGATCGGCGGTTTGTACATCGGCTACGACCAGCCGCATTCGCTCGGTGGGGCGGCGCAAGGCGGCACCGTCGCCGCGCCGATCTTCAAGGCGTTTGCGGTCAAGGCGTATGAAGGTTTCCCCAAGATCCCGTTCCGCGCGCCCGCCGGGATCCGGATGGTGCGGATCGATCGTGGCAGCGGGCGTCCGGTGTTCGGCGCATGGCCGACCGACGACCCCAAGGCGCCCGTCATCTGGGAAGCGTTCAAGCCCGAGAGCGAACCGCGCCGCGTGATCCATCGCGACGCGACCGTGCCGGACCCTGCCGCCGCCGCTGCGGCTGCCGACCGGGCGCGGGCTGCGGCCGAGACGCAGAAGGACACGCGCCGCGACAGCGATTTCTTGCAAAGACAGGGTGGTATTTACTAGCACCACCCCCGCCCCATATACGTCATCCCCGTGCAGGCGGGGATCCATACCCCCGCAGGTCGAAGATACTTGGCGAGATGATGGGTTCCCGCCCCCCGCGGGAACGACGAAACGATGTTTTCTGGAAGGTTTCCTCATGCGCGCTGAAGCGCAGGCTCATATCGATTCGATCAAGGACGCGCTCGCGCTGCTCCGCCGCTTCCTCGACTGGGACCGCGCGTTGCGTCGGCTCGACGAGCTCAACGCGCGCGTCGAGGACCAGGCCTTGTGGAACGACCCCAAGGCCGCGCAGGCGGTTATGCGCGAACGGCGTCGTCTCGATGAGGCGATCACCGCGACGCGGGCGATCGAGAGCGAACTCAACGATACCGCAGAGCTGATCGAAATGGCCGAAGCCGAGGGCGATACCGAGATGGAGAGCGAGGGCGTTGCCGCGCTCGCCGATCTCGCGCGCCGGGCGGACACCGACAAGGTCAAGGCGCTGCTCGCGGGCGAAGCCGACGGCAACGACACGTATATCGAGGTCAACGCCGGCGCGGGCGGGACCGAGAGCCAGGACTGGGCGGGGATGCTCAGCCGGATGTATTCGCGCTGGGGCGAACGCCACGGGTTGAAGGTCGAGCTGATCGACCAGCATTCGGGCGAACAGGCCGGAATCAAGTCCGCGACGCTGCTGCTCAAGGGCGAGAACGCCTACGGCTATGCCAAGACCGAGAGCGGCGTGCATCGCCTCGTCCGCATCAGCCCGTATGACAGCGCCGCGCGCCGCCACACCTCGTTCGCGAGCGTGTGGGTCTATCCGGTCGTCGATGACAATATCGAGGTCGAGTATAACGAGAGCGACCTGCGGATCGACACCTACCGTGCGTCGGGCGCGGGCGGGCAGCACATCAACACGACCGATTCGGCGGTGCGCATCACGCACATCCCGACCGGGATCGTCGTCCAGTGCCAGAACCAGCGGTCGCAGCACAAGAACAAGGCCGAGGCGTACAACCAGCTCCGCGCGCGTCTCTACGAACGCGAGCTCGCGATCCGCGAAGCCGCGGCCAATGCCGAGAATGCGGGCAAGACCGACATCGGCTGGGGCCACCAGATCCGCTCGTACGTGCTGCAGCCGTATCAGATGGTGAAGGACCTGCGCACCGGCGTCACCTCGTCGAGCCCGTCCGACGTGCTCGACGGCGATCTCGATGCGTTCATGGCGGCGGCGCTGTCGCAACGCGTGACGGGCGAGACGGTCGAGGTCGAGGACGTCGAATAGTGGGGGACGAGCAAACGGCTATCCCGGTCAGTGCCTCCCCGGCGAAGGCCGGGGCCCAATGGCGATGGCCGAAACAGGGACGCGCCGCGCACGACTATCGCGCGTTGCGCGCTTGGACCCCGGCCTTCGCCGGGGTGGTTCGCGGTCGCAGATCGATCCGCCGCGTCACGCTGACCGCGTTCCTGCTCGTCTCCGCGTGCGACGGCGGCCCCGCGCGAGTCCCCGACCGGACTGAAAAAGCCGGCCCCTTCCCCGCCCCCGATCGCCCGGTCGCCCCCGTCGTCTCGTCGCGCTGGTCGACCGAGGAAGAACGCGACCGGCTCAACGAAGCGGGCGAAGTCATGGCCAAGGCCGGGATCAGGCGCGGGATGACCGTCGCCGACATCGGCGCGGGCGAAGGGTATTATACGATCCGCCTCGCCGCACGCGTCGGCAAGGACGGCCGCGTGCTGGCGGAGGACATCATCCCCGCGGTCCGCGATACGCTCGCCCTGCGCGTCGCACGCGAGCGGCTCGAGTCGGTGAGCGTGCGGCTCGGCGCGCCCAACGATCCCAAGCTGCCCGACGCGAGTTTCGACCGCGTGGTGATGGTCCACATGTACCATGAGATCGAGCAGCCCTACGAATTCCTGTGGCAGATGCGCCCGTCGCTGCGCCCCGACGGGCTGGTCGTCGTGGTCGATGCCGACCGCGCGACGCAGAACCACGGCACCCCGCCGGCGTTGCTCAAGTGCGAGTTCGCCGCGGTCGGTTATGTCCAGGTCGGCACGTACGACATGCCCTCGGCGGGCGGCTATCTCGCGACCTTCCGCCCGCAGGGCCCGCGCCCCGAGCCGGGCGCGATCAAGCCGTGCCGGATCTCCTGACCGCGCTATAGCAGCCCGCGTGCGCGGAAACTGTCGCGCCGTTCGCGCGCGAGCACGACATGCTCGACCAGCCGCACCCCGATCGCCTCGAGCGTCCGCGCGATCCGCCGGGTGAGCGCATAATCCGCGCGGCTTGGCGTCGGATCGCCGCTTGGATGGTTGTGCGCCATCGCGACCGCCACCGCATCGAACGCGATCACGTCCGCCACCACGTCGCGCAGCGATACCGTCAGCGCATCGACCGCCCCGCTCGACACGCACCGCACCCCGAGAACCCTCCATTCCGGATCAAGATAGGCAAAGATTGCAACCTCCTGCGCGGCATCGGCGATCGATGCGAAGTGCAGCCCGATCGATTCGAGGGCGCTGGCTTCGGACGACCTCGGAAAAGACGGCGGGATACGGGCCATTGCCACCGGTCGCGCATCCGCGGGCGGCAACCCAGCCGAGCTGCATCCGAAACGGCGTTGCCGCTGCCCGCGTGTTTCGCCATTAGCCCCTCTCGCGACGCGGTGGAGGAATGGCATGGCACGCTCGGAACATCAGTATCTCGATCTGCTCGCGCGCGTCCTCGACAAGGGCGATCCGCGGATGGACCGGACCGGAGTCGGCACCAAATCGCTGTTCGGCGAGCTTTTGCGGTTCGACCTCAGCGGCGGGCAGGTGCCGATCCTCACCACCAAGCGGGTGTACTGGAAGACCGCGGTCAAGGAGATGCTGTGGTTCCTGACCGGCAAGACCAACATCCGTGACCTGTTGCGCGAGAACGTCCATATCTGGAGCGACTGGCCGCACGCCCGCTATCAACGCGAGACGGGCGCCGATCTTTCGCAGGCCGAATTCGAGACGCGCGTTCTCGAAGACGATGCGTTCGCGCAGGCGTGGGGGGATCTCGGCCCGGTCTACGGCAAGCAGTGGCGGCGCTGGGTCGATTCGTCGGGGACCGAGCACGACCAGATCGCGACACTCGTCGAGACGTTGAAGACGAACCCGTCCAGCCGCCGGATGCTGTTTCATGCGTGGAACGTCGGCGAGCTCGACCAGATGGCACTGCCGCCCTGCCACATGGTCTACCAGTTTCACGTCAACAGCCGTAACGAGCTCAACTGCCTGATCTTCCAGCGGTCATGCGACCTCTTCCTGGGGGCGCCGTTCAATTTTACCGGCGGTGCCGCGCTCCTCGTGATGCTCGCGCAGCAGGCCGGACTGACGCCGGGCGAGCTCGTGTGGGTGGGCGGCGACGTCCATGTCTATCTGAACCATCAGGCACAGGTCCGCGAACAGATCGCGCGCGCTCCCGCCGCCTTCCCTACGCTCAGGCTGCTTCGCAAGCCCGACTCGATCGACGGCTATCGTATCGAGGATTTCGACGTGTCGGACTATGCGCCGCATCCGCCGATTCAGGGCGACGTGGCGGTTTAAAGCACACCGCGCGCTGTCAATAATTCTGGACAGCCGTGCTTCGATCGTGTGAGATATCGACCTGGGAGAAGCCGGAACGGACCAACAGGAGCAGGAACATGAAAGCACGATCGACGATGTCTTTTGGGCGGGTGGGCCTTGCCCTCGCCTGCAGCGCCTTGATGCTGACCGCGTGTGGGAAGAAAGCCGAAACCGAAACCAGCAGCACGACGACGACGACCACCACCGCCAGCAACGCAACGGACACCGCCGCCGCTGCCCCAGCCAGCGCACCGGCCGCTGCCAAGGTCGCCGCCGACAATGTCGACACGGTCGCGGGCGTGAAATTCGCCGCCTTCACCGGGGACGCCAAGAAGGGCGAAGCGGACTTCATCACCTGCAAGACCTGCCACGCGATCGAGGCCGGCGTGAACAAGATCGGGCCATCGCTCCACGCGGTCGTCGGTCGCGCAGCGGGGAGCATTGCGGGCTACAGCTATTCCGCCGCGAACAAGAACAGCGGGATCACCTGGAGCGAGGAAAAGCTGTTCCAATATCTCGAAAACCCGCAGCGAGTCGTGCCCGGCACCAAGATGAGCTTCGCCGGCTGGCCGACCGACCCGCAGAAACGCGCCGACGTCATCGCCTATCTCAAGGCCAATTCGTAAGGCGACGACGGGCGGCGCTTCGCAGCATTTTGCGTCGTCGCCGCCCGCGTTCATCGCCGGATCGGTCCTTCTCCCGTTCGGATCATCCGCTGTCGAGCAACCGGCGCCGTGCCGGCCTCTCGACACGGATCGAAACGAACGGGAGACCTATTTCGCCCGCCCGGGACCCTTGCGCATAAGATCGGCGAGATGCGCGGGGAATGACGCGGCCAGGGCAAGCGCGATCCACCACCACACCGCCCCCGTCAGCGCAGCGCGCAACGCCAGCATCATCAACGCGCCCGGGAGCAAGCGCAGCGCCGCATCGCGTGTGGACCAGCCGCTGCGTCGTGTCAGAATGGCGAATTCCAGCAGCAGCACCGCAAGGATCAGGTCGACCGCATGCCCCTGCGCGAACAGCCAGGTCGGGATCGTCGTCAGCCGAACGGTCCGTTGAGGCGAACGATCATCATCGTCAGATAGCCCGCATAGGTCACCCAGGCGAGATAGGGGAGCAACAGCCACCCCGCGATCGTCGAGCGCGGCCACACCACCACGATCCACAACGCGATCGCGACCCACCAGCCTATCGCCGCCAGCGCGGCCCAGTCCGGGCGGTGGAACCGGAAGACCATCAGGCTCCACACGATGTTGAGGAAGCCGTTGAGCGCGAACAGCCCGACCATCCATTCCGCGCCCGACTGGTCGGGCATCGCGCGCCACCCCGTCACCGCGGCCAGCGCGGTGACCAGGTAGATCGCGGTCCACGCCAGACCGTAGCGCGATTCGGACAGCGCCCAATCCGGCTGGGCGAGACCGCGATACCAGGGATCGAAGGTGGTGATCGTCGACCCCATCGCGGTAACCCCGATTGCCGCGACCGCCGCCATCGCGATCGGCAACCCCCACGACCGGTGGAGCACGGGCGCGCGCATCTTCATGCCGGGGCCATCCCGAACAGATGCCGCAGATCCTTGAGGAAGATGCGGACATGCGCGATCGGCTTGGCGCGGACCAGCCGCTTGTTCATATACGCGTCCCACGTCAGCCGCTGGACGTCGGGATCCTCGCAGATCTTGACGAAGCGTTCGCGCCGCTTGTCGCTCGAATACCAGAAATATTGCATGATCCCGAGGATCCAGAATACGCGCCCGTGCGCGCGCAGGAAGCGCTTGCGCGCCAGCCCGAGCGCGGACGCCTTGCCCGTCACGAGGAAGGCGGCAACCGCCTCGGCGGCATGGCGCCCCCCTGTCATCGCGTAATAGATCCCCTCGCCCGAGGCCGGCGCAACGACTCCGGCGGCGTCGCCCGCGACCACTACGTCGCGGCCATTGTCCCACCGCTTGAGCGGCTTGAGCGGGATCGGCGCGCCTTCGCGGCGGATCGTCGCGCAGCCGTCGAGCCCGGTCTGCGCGCGCAGCGCGGCGACCGAATCCCGCAACGCGAGCCCCTTGCGCGCGCTGCCCACGCCGATGCTCGCGGTGTCGCCATGTGGAAACACCCAGGCGTAGAAATCGGGGGAGTGTTTGCCCTGATAGAAGACGTCGCAGCGCGCGCGATCGAAATCGGCGCCGCCCTCGGGGGGCGAGGCAATGATCTCGTGATAAGCGAAGACATAGCGCATCTTGTCCGCGCCCTTGAGTTCGCTCCGCGCAACGCCCGAGCGCGCGCCGTCCGCGCCGATCACCGCGCGCGCGGTCACGCGCTGTTCGGGGCCACCGCGGTCGCTGCGATAGACCACCACCGCAGTCCCCGCTGCATCGCGCTCGATCCGTTCGAACGTCCCCGTCCGCCGTTCCGCCCCCGCCAGCGCGGCGCGCGCGCGGAGCCATTCGTCGAACGTCTCGCGGTCGACCAGCCCGACGAACCCGTCGCCGACCGGCATGTCGACCGCCTTGGCGGAGGGCGCGACCATTCGCGCCATCGTCGCCTTGCCGACCAGCAGATGATCGGGAATCGCGAAGTCCGCGATCGCGCGCGGGGGAATCGCGCCGCCGCACGGCTTGATCCGTCCGGACCGGTCGAGCAGCAGGACGCTGTGCCCGGCGCGCGCGAGATCGGTCGCGGCGGTCGCGCCGGACGGCCCTCCACCGACGACGATGCAATCGAAAGCAGCAGTCATAGCGTGACCTCCCGACCAAAATGTTCCGCCTGCGGTTGCGCGCGCAGCGCCAGTGCGGCGGCGCAGAGGAACAGCAGCGCCTCCAGCGCAAAGACGAGCATGAAGCTCTCGGGTACCGACCCCGTCGCGCCGCGCATGCCGTCGACCGCGACCGCGCCGCCGAGCCCGCCCAGCCCGAACGCGATCGCCTGCGCGGCGCCCCACACCCCCATTCGCAACCCGGCGTCCGCGCCCGGGGCCGCACCGGTCCCGCCCCCGGCAAGCGCCATCATCGCGCCGATTGCCGAGACCGCGAAGATGCCATTGGCGAAACCGAGCGCGAAGATGTTCGCCAGCACCGGCCAGCCCGGCCCGACCAGCGCCGCGAGCGCAAGCCCGGCCAGCGCGACCGCCGAGCCGACGCATCCACCGAAGATCCAGTGACGCAGCCCGGTGGCGGACTGCGCCCCGAACGCACTGCCCGCAAGCCCGGCCAGGATCATCCCCAGCAACACGCCACCATGCTGGACGCTCGACACCTGCGTCGATTGGCCCGGCGTCAGCCCGAAGCGCAGACCGGTAAACGGCTCGAGGATGAGATCCTGCATCGAATAGGCCAGCATCGACAGAAAGACGAACACCGTGAACCGGCGCATGTCGCGGTCCGCCCAGATCGCGCCCAGCGCGACGCGAAACTGCGGAGCCGGCGCGCGCGCGCGATCCACCGGTGCCGCCGCGCCCCGCTCGATTCCCCAGATCCCGAGCGTTGCGACGAGGAACGCCACCCCCGCCACCCCCGCGACGACCGCGACCAGCCGGACGAACGAGAACGGGTCGACCAGCGCGCCCGCCACCGCCGCCGACACTGCGATGCCGAACACCATCATGATCCACGTCACCGCCGCCGCCGCCGCTCGGCGCGCCGGCGCGACTCGCGTGGCGAGCAACGCGAGCAGCGACGTCCCCGCCGCACCGACTCCGGCACCGATCGCCGCGAAGGCGACGACCGCCAGCGCATAGCCCCACACGCTGCCCCCCGCGATGATGCCGAGCGCCCAGGTCGCCGCCAACGCGCCACCCGCCAGCAGCGCCATCCCGCCGATGATCCACGGAGTCCGGCGGTTGCCGCGGTCCGAACCGTGTCCCCATGCCGGGCGCGAGAGCTGGACCGCATAATGCCATGCGACCAGCCCCGCCGGCACAGCGGCGGGAAGCGCATATTCGACCACCATCACGCGGTTGAGCAGCGACGTCGCCAGCATCACGATCGCTCCGATCGCGCTTTGCACCAGCCCGAGCCGGACGATCCCGAGCCAGCCCAGTGGTTCGTCGACCGGCGCGCGGTTCATAGCCCCAGCACCCTGCCGAGCCCGAAGGCCGAGGCGAGCATGCCGAGCACATACAGGCTCGTCCCCGTCGCATTGTACCACGGGGTCTGCCGCAGCGGATCGCGCAGCAGCCGCGGCATCAGCGCGAGCTGCCCTAGGAGCAACGCCGCGACCAGACCCGCGACCAGTGCATGCCCCCAGGTCGCGAGCAACCCGACGACGACGACCTGTGGAACCGCCATCACCACGCAGGCGATCCGCGCGGCGGGACCGACCCCGAGCGTCGCCGGGAGCGAGCGGATCCCCATCGCGCGGTCTCCGGCGACCGCCTTGAAGTCGTTGAGCGTCATGATCCCGAACGCGCCCGCGCTGTAGAGCGCGAGGATCGCGAGCACGCGCCCCGGCGGCAAGGCGCCCGCCATTACGCTCGCGCCGGTAAACCAGGTCAGCCCTTCATAGGTCAACGCGACCGCGCCCGGCCCCCAGATCCCGCTGATCTTGAGGCGGAACGGCGGCGCGCTATAGGCCCAGGCGAAGACGAGGCCGACCGCGGTCGCGACCAGCACCCAGACCCCCGTCACCGTTGCGACACCAAGCGCCAGCACGGTCCCGAACATCGCGATCCACAATCCCCAATGTCCGCCGATCCGCCCCGACGGGATCGGGCGGCCGGGTTCGTTGATCGCATCGACGTGCCGGTCGAACCAGTCGTTGACCGCCTGACTCGTCCCGCACACCAGCGGCCCGACCAGCAATACGCCTGCGATCAGAAACGGCCAGCGGCTCGCCACGGGAATGCCCGACGATACGACGCCGCACAGGAACGCCCAGATCGGCGGGAACCACGTGATCGGCTTGAGGAGTTCCGCAACGTCACGCAGCCGCGGGACGGGAATGGATGCCAGCGGATGAGTCGTCGCGCGTGCCATGTCCATACGCTATTATGGACATGGCCAACCGTCAAACGGAATTGACACTCACGGCTGTCAGTTGTCGTCCGAAACGAGGTTCCCCAGTCCGTGCCGGTGGAGCTTCGAATACAGGCTCTGCCGGCTGATCCCGAGAATCTCCGCCGCCGACGCGCGATTGTCCGACGTATAGGCGAGCGCCGCCTCGATGCAGAGCCGTTCGATCAGGTCGGTCGATTCGCGCACGATATCCTTGAGCGCCATCCGCCCGACCAGTTCGGTCAGTTGCTCGACCGAACGCGGCATGTCGCGCTCGGCAGTCGGTACGCTGCGCAGCCGGCGGGCGACGCTGCGGATCGTGAACCCGTAACATTGTGAACCGCCGTGCGGCGCAACCACGCCCGAAATCTCGATTTCCTCGGGACTTCCCGCGGCGCCGCGCAGGATCGTGGCGACGTTGCGCACCGCGCCATGCTCGCGCAACTGGCCCAGGATCAGTTCGAGGTCGATCCCCGGCCGCCCGAGCCACGTCGCGAGCGGCGCGCCCACCACACGCGCGACCGAGGCTACCCCCGACAGCTCGACGAAGGCGGCATTGGCGAACAGGATATCGAGCGCGCCGTCGACCAGCACGAACGCATCGGGCATGTGTTCGATCACGTCCCCGATCGGCGCATCAAAGCCGCCGGTCTCGCGCACCGGCGCGCTCGGGAGCAGGCGGACCAGCAGCAACGCGGCGCGCCCCTGGCGGAACAGCCGTGCCGACATCGCGACCTCATGCCCGCTCGCCAGCCGCACCGACAGCGCGGGCAGATCGTCGCTCGCGCTCGCCGCGCCGAGATGCGCGATCAGCTCCTCGCGGTCGGCCGGGTCGACGATCGTCGCGACCGGCTGGTCGGTGAACGCGCCATCCTTGCCGCCGATCAGCCGCGTCGCCGCCGGGTTGATCTCGCGGATTCGCCGGGTCGCCGCGTCGATGATCAGCACCGGTTCGGTGCCAAGGTCGAACAGCAGACGATACCGCGCCTCGGCCTGGCGCAGCCGGATATAGTCGCGTTCGAGCGATTGCTGCGTCTGCAGCAGGCGCTGCTGGACCGCCGCCGCCGCGCGCATGTCGCGCCCGATCGCGATCGCGCCGCCCTGCCCCAGCCGCATCACGAGATAGCGCACCGGCACGTCGCCGCTTGCGGTCGGATGATTGATCTGCCGCCACCGGGCGGGTTCGCCGCAATCGATATCGGCGAGCATCTGCTTGATCTTGGGGTTGCTTTCGCCTGTCGCGATGTCGATCCAGCGCTGGCCGACCCAGTCGGCGAAGCCGTGCGCCGCCAGATCGACATTGGTGATCGCGATGTCGCGGATGACGCCATCCGCGTCGATCACCAGCGTGATATCGCCCGCCGATGCGAGCAGTGCGGCGGCAACGTCAGGCGCAAGCCCGCCCGCAACCGCGGCAGGGTTGGAAAAGGCATGGGTTGCAAGAAGGCTGGGACGATCGTTCATCGACGAACAACTTGCTCCTGAAACTAGGTGTCGCCTGGCCCCAACCGTGCCCGCGAGACCCGGTCGGGATCAACCGGTCATGGCCGAAACCGCCTCGCGCGCCACCGCATCGACCAGTGCCCCGGCAACCTGAACCGCGGCGCGTGCATCGGGCGCTGTCCCGTCCGCACCCACCGCAGCGGCGAGATCCGCATTTTCGGCGAACACCCGCCCGCCGACCATCACACAAATCCGGGGATTCCTGGATGACGCCCGCACGGCGCGGACGATCGAAGGCAGGGGCGCGATATGGCAGTCGCAGGCGATCGTCAATCCAAGCAGATCAAACGATTCATCGCGGACCCGCGCCATCAGCTCCTCGCCGGTCGCTTCGTTGAGGCGATCGGTCAACCATCCATTCGCACAGAACATTTCATCGATCACCACCGTGCCGAAGCTGTGGCTGTCCCCGACGAGCGAGGCGAACAGCGCGCGCCGGAGATTGCCGTCACCCCGATGGTCTCCAGATGCGCGGCCCGACAGTTCGTGGACGACTTCCTGCAACCGCCACAGCCCCATCGTCACGTCGATGAAGTCGCAGCGATCATCGTCCCACAACGCCCCGAGATGCCGCGCGGCGGGCGCAAGCAGGTCGACCAGCAACGTATCGAACGACACCCCGCGCGCGACCAGCCCCTCGACATGCTGCAGCAACTCGTCCGCCTCGACCTGGAGCGCGAGCGGCGCAAAGGCCGCGACTTCCGCCGCGGAGATCGTCGTGGCGTGATCGACCGGGTCCGACGCCTGCGGCGCAGCGGCATGCGCGACCAGCAGACGCGGGATGATCTCGCGTTCTATCAACCGGCTCAGCGATTGCGCCTGATCGTCGATCGCGCTTCGCCTGGCTTTCAGGGGCGCGATACCGCGTTGATCGCGCATCGCATCGGGATCGGGCCAGATCCCGCTGTTTCGAAAGTAATGGTCGATTCCGGTAAGCGAAGTCATCCTGACCCCCTCCGGTCTGGTTTAACCTGCAATCAACGGTCGGGCACGCCATCTTTGACTGGCCCGGCGACTCGCATCGTATGCCTGTCGTAACGGCCTTGCAACGGACAAACGTCGCTGCGCTGCGGCATGTGTAATATTATTTGGACGTCAAACTCTGTTGACACTTGATCCGGTCTCCCCTTAGTTTCGATCGGGAGAGGCGGATCAGAACCATGTGGTCAGGCAACCCAGTTCTCGAACAGCAGACACGGCGAACCGCCGTGCCCCCGCTTTATACCCCCGAGCAGAAGCTGCGGCGCGACTCGACCGTCTGGACCATCGTCCAGGGCGTGCTCGCCCCGCTGCAATTCGCGATCTTCGTGGTGAGCGCGGTGCTGGTTGTCCGCTATCTGCTGACCGGCGAGGGCGCGGTCGCCGCGACGGTCTCGATCGTGGTCAAGACGATCGCGCTGTACACGATCATGGTCACCGGCTCGATCTGGGAAAAGGTGGTGTTCGACCGCTGGCTGTTTGCGGACGCCTTCTTCTGGGAAGACGTCTTCAGCTTCCTCGTGCTCGCGCTGCATACCGCCTATCTGGGGATGCTGGTGGGCGGTCTGGGGACCGAGCGCGGCCGGATGCTGCTCGCGCTGGCGGCCTATGCGACCTATGCGATCAACGCGACGCAGTTCCTGTTGAAACTCCGTGCCGCGCGGCTGCAGGAAGCGGCCGAGTCGGCCCGCCGCCGCATGGTGGCGGCATGAACGCGCTGTTGCCACGCGCGGTCCCGGACTGCGCGCCGGTGCGGGGCCCGGTCCTTCGGGAGCGGGGCCAGCGCGAGGTGTTCTGCGGGCTGACCGGGATCATCTGGCTGCATCGCAAGGTGCAGGATGCGTTCTTCCTCGTCGTCGGCTCGCGGACCTGCGCGCATCTGTTGCAATCGGCGGCGGGGGTGATGGTGTTCGCCGAGCCGCGTTTCGCGACCGCGATCATCGAGGAGCGCGACCTCGCGGGGATGGTCGATTGCAATGCCGAGCTCGATCGGGTGGTGGACCGGTTGCTGGCGCGACGGCCGGACATCAAACTGCTGTTCCTCGTCGGCTCGTGCCCGTCCGAGGTGATCAAGCTCGACCTGTCGCGCGCCGCACAACGGTTGTCGGCGAAGCATGCGGGGGCAACCCGGGTGCTCAACTATTCGGGCAGCGGGATCGAGACGACCTTTACCGAGGGCGAGGATGCTTGCCTCGCCGCGCTGGTGCCCGAGCTGGCCGCGACCGCGCCGGGGGCGGCACCCGAGCTGATGATCGTCGGCGCGCTCCCTGACGTGGTGGAAGACCAGTTCCTGCGGCTGTTCGCGCAGCTGGGAATCGAGACGGTCCGCAGCTTTCCCGCGCGGCGCGCGGGCGCGATGCCGCCGGTCGGGCCGAACACACGCTTCCTGCTCGCGCAGCCGTTCCTGGGGGAGACGGCGCGCGCGCTGGAAGACCGTGGCGCGGTGCGGCTCGATGCGCTGTTCCCGTTCGGGGCGGAGGGGACGAGCAACTGGTTGCATGCCGCCGCGGTCGCGTTCGGGGTGGACGCAATGCACTTCCGCGCGGTGATCGCGCCGGGCCGCGAGCGCGCCAAGCGTGCGATCGCGCATGCGCGGGACCGGCTCGAGGGGAAGCGCATCTTCTTCCTCCCCGATTCCCAACTGGAGCTCCCGCTTGCGCGCTTCCTCGCGCAGGAGCTCGGAATGGTGCCGCTCGAAGTCGGCACGCCGTATCTCCACCGTGCGCATATGGCGCAGGAACTCGCGCTGCTCCCCGCCGGGACGGTGATCAGCGAGGGGCAGGACGTCGACCGCCAGCTCGACCGGGTGCGCGCGGCGCGGCCCGATCTCACCGTCTGCGGGCTGGGGCTCGCAAATCCGCTCGAGGCGGAAGGGCTGACGACCAAATGGGCGATCGAACTGGTGTTCTCGCCGATCCACGGCTTCGACCAGGCAGGCGACCTCGCCGACCTGTTCGCGCGCCCGCTGCGGCGGCGCGACGTGTTGACGGTATGATGGCCGTGCCCGCACTCGCTTCGCTCCATCGGTGGCTGCCATGCAGCTGACCGTCTGGACTTATGAAGGCCCGCCGCATGTCGGCGCGATGCGGATCGCGACCGCGATGGAGGGCGTGCATTACGTGCTCCACGCGCCGCAGGGCGACACTTATGCCGACCTGCTGTTCACGATGATCGAGCGCCGCGGCAAGCGTCCGCCGGTCACTTACACGACCTTCCAGGCGCGCGATCTCGGCAAGGACACCGCCGCGCTGTTCCAGACCGCGGTGCGCGACGCGGTCGAGCGGTTCGCGCCGCAGGCGCTGCTGGTGGGGGCTTCCTGCACCGCGGAACTGATCCAGGACGATCCGGCGGGGCTGGCGTCGGCGTTGCGGTTGCCGATCCCGGTAATCGCGCTCGAACTGCCGAGCTATCAGCGCAAGGAGCATTGGGGCGCGGCGGAGACGTTTTACCAGTTGGTGCGGGCGCTGTGTTCGGGCACTTCCGCCAGCGCTACTGCCACCCCCCCGGCGAAGGCCGGGGCCCAATCGCGGGACGGTGGTAACGACGCGCCGTCCGCGCCAACATCGACCCTCGCCAATGGGCCCCGGCCTTCGCCGGGGGGGAGCCTTACGGTGCGAAAGACGGCCAACATCCTCGGCCCGACCGCGCTTGGCTTCCGCCACCGCGACGATGTGGTGGAGATCAGCCGGCTGCTCGAGACGCTCGGGATCGGCGTCAACGTCGTCGCTCCTTTGGGCGCGACGCCCGCCGATCTCGCGCGGTTGCCCGACGCCGATTTCAACATCAGCCTCTATCCCGAAATCGCCGACACCGCCTGCCGCTGGCTCGAGCGGACCTATGGCCAGAAGACCGTCCGCACCGTCCCGATCGGGCACGGTGCGACCTGCGACTTCATCGCCGAGGTCGCTGCGCTTGCCGGTGTCGACCCCGCCGCCGCGCTCGATACGTCGCGGCTGCCGTGGTGGAGCCGGTCGGTCGACTCGACCTATTTGACCGGCAAGCGCGTCTTCATCTTCGGCGATGCCACGCACGCGGTCGCCGCCGCGCGGGTGGCGCGCGACGAGTTCGGGTTCGAGGTGGTCGGGCTCGGCTGCTACAATCGCGAATTCGCCCGCGAGATCCGCACGGCAGCGCTGCTGTACGGGCTCGAGCCGCTGATCACCGACGATTATCTCGAGGTCGAGGACGCGATCGCGCGGCTTCAGCCCGAGCTGGTGCTCGGCACGCAGATGGAACGGCACATCGCCAAGCGGCTGCGGATCCCGTGCGCGGTGATCTCGGCACCGGTCCACGTCCAGGATTTCCCCGCGCGCTACAGCCCGCAAATGGGGTTCGAGGGCGCGAACGTGCTGTTCGACACCTGGGTCCATCCGCTGGTGATGGGGCTGGAGGAACATCTGCTGACGATGTTCCGCGATGATTTCGAGTTTTCGGATGGCGCCGGGGCGAGCCATCTGGGGCATATCGCCTCCCCGATCCTCCCCCGGGAACCGGGGGAGGGGGACAGTGAGCATTCAGCGAACGGTGGAGGAGGAGCAACCACGGTTGTTTCGCCCAGCACCAGCCCCCTCCACCACTCGGCTGAAGGAGCCGAGCGGTCCCCCTCCCCCGCTGAAGCGGGGGAGGAGCAAAAGGGATGGAGTCCCGAGGCCGAGCGCGAGCTGCTGAAGATCCCGTTTTTCGTGCGCGGCAAGGCGCGGCGCAACACCGAACGCTATGCCGCGGAGCAAGGCATCGCCGCAATCACGCTCGACACGCTCTATGACGCAAAGGCGCATTATGCCCGCTAGCGCACCCCTGCCCGCCCCGCACGCGAACCCCGCCGTCCGCGTGGTGATCGTCACGCTCGACAACCATCTGTCGGGCGCCGTGCAGCGCGCGCAGGTGCGGCTCGCAAGGGAGAATCCCGGCATCTCGATCGGCTTCCACGCCGCCGCGGACTGGGACGAGAACCCCGCGAGCCTCGACGCCGCGCGCGCCGACATCGCGCGCGGGGACGTGGTGCTGGTGACGATGCTGTTCCTCGAGGATCATATCCGCGCGGTGCTGCCGCAGCTGCAGGCGCGACGCGACGCCTGCGACGCGATGGTCGGGCTGATGTCGGCGGGCGATGTGGTCAAGCTCACGCGGATGGGCGACTATCGCATGGACAAGCCCGCCTCGGGCATGCTCGCGATGATCAAGAAGCTGCGCGGCTCGCCCAAGCCCGGCGCGAGCGGCGGGGCCAAGCAGATGGCGATGCTGCGGCGGCTGCCCAAATTGCTCAAGTTCGTGCCCGGCACCGCACAGGACGTGCGCGCCTATTTCCTCACGATGCAATATTGGCTCGCGGCGTCGGACGACAATGTCGTCGACATGGTCCGCGCGCTGGTCGATCGCTACGCCGCCGGACCGCGGCTCGGCTTGCGCGGCACGATGAAGGCGCATGCCCCGCGCGACTATCCCGAGGTCGGCGTCTATCACCCTGCGCTGCCCGACCGGATCGCCGCCACCGCGACCGAACTTCCGCGCCGTCGCGGGGCGAAGGGCACGGTCGGGCTGCTGATGCTGCGCTCCTATGTGCTGGCGAACGATGCTGGCCATTATGACGGGGTGATCGCCGCGATGGAGGCGCGCGGGCTCGACGTGATTCCAGCGTTCGCGGGCGGGCTCGACGGGCGCCCGGCGATCGAGGCGCTGTTCCTGCGCGACGGGGTCTCAACCGTGGATGCCGTGGTCAACCTCACCGGGTTCAGCCTGGTCGGCGGGCCAGCGTATAACGACGCCGCCGCCGCCGAGGCGATCCTGGCGACGCTCGACCGGCCGTATATCGCCGCGCATCCGGTCGAATTCCAGACGTTGCAGGCGTGGGGCGCGAACCGGCAGGGGCTGCTTCCGCTTGAATCGACGATGATGATCGCGATCCCCGAACTCGACGGCGGCACCGTGCCGATGGTGTTCGGTGGGCGCTCGGACGGGTCCGACACGCCGTGCACCGGCTGCACGCGGGGGTGCGTCTTTCCGCCAGCGAGCGAAGTCCGCGCGATGCAGACCTGCAGCGAGCGCGCCGAGATGCTCGCCGCGCGGGTTGCAAATCTGATCGCGCTGCGCCGCGCGGAGAATGCCGAGAAGCGCGTCGCGATCGTGCTGTTCAACTTCCCGCCCAACGCGGGCGCTGCGGGGACCGCGCAATTCCTCAGCGTGTTCGCCTCGCTCCACGCGACGCTGCAGCGGCTTGCGCGCGAGGGGTATCGGGTCGACGTGCCCGCCGATGTCGATGCGGTGCGCGAGGCGATCCTCGGCGGCAATGCCGCGCGCTTCGGGACCGAGGCGAACGTCCATGCGCGGGTGAGCGCGGATACGATCGTCGCGCGCGAGACGTGGTTGGCCGAGATCGAGGCAAGCTGGGGGGCGGCACCGGGCAAGCTGCAATCGGACGGCACCTCGGTGCAGATCCTCGGGCGGCAGTTCGGCAATGTCTTCGTCGGGCTGCAACCCGCGCTCGGCTATGAAGGCGATCCGATGCGGCTGCTGTTCGCAGGGCGGTTCGCGCCGACGCACGCGTTCGCCGCCTTCTACCGCTGGCTGCGCGAGGATTTCCGCGCGCATGCGGTGCTGCATTTCGGGACGCACGGGAGCCTCGAATTCATGCCGGGCAAGCAGAGCGGGCTCAGCGCGACCTGCTGGCCCGACCGGCTGATCGGCGATCTGCCCAACATCTATCTCTATGCGGCGAACAATCCGTCGGAGGGCGTGCTGGCGAAGCGGCGGTCGGGCGCGACTTTGGTGTCGTATCTGACGCCCGCGCTGACCAACGCAGGCGTCTACAAGGGGCTTGCCGCGCTCAAGGCGTCGGTCGAGCGGTGGCGCGTGGCGGAACCGGGGAGCGACGAGGCGCGCGATCTGGCGGAGCTGATCCGCGATCAGGCGGGGGACCTGGATCTGATGGGTGCGCCTGCGCGGTTCCCCTCCTACCGTCACCCCGGCCCTGTGCCGGGGTCCACCGGGCAGCCATCTCCGCAGCCTGGGGACTCGAACGACGGTGGACCCCGGGACAAGCCCGAGGTGACGATAGACGGCGCGGACGGCTCCAATATCCGAGCGGACGCGTGGATCGCGGACCTTGCCGCGCGACTGTACGAAATCGAACGCGAACTCATCCCGCAGGGGCTCCACGTCGCGGGCGAGGCGGCGACTCGCGAGGAGCGGATCGCGATGATCGCGGCATCCTCCGACGCACGCGGCGAGAAGCTGCCGCAGGACGTCATCGTCGCGCTGGTCGACGGCATCGCCACCCCCGACACGCCATTGCTGAAGGACATGGCCGCGCTCGATCGCGCGCTGTCTAGCAATGGCGAGATCGACGGCATCGTCGCGGCGCTCGACGGGCGCTACATCCACCCGGTCACCGGCGGCGACCTGCTGCGCAGCCCCGAGATCCTGCCGACCGGGCGCAACATCCACGGGTTCGACCCGTTCCGCATCCCCTCGGCCTATGCGGTCCGCGACGGCGCGGCGCAGGCGCAACGGCTGATCGACCGCAGCCTCGCAGATTCGGGGCATCTGCCCGAGACGGTCGCGATGGTGCTGTGGGGCACCGACAAACTCAAGAGCGAGGGCGCGCAGATCGCGCAGGCGCTCGCGCTGCTCGGCGCGCGGCCGCGGTTCGACAGCTATAACCGGCTCGCGGGGGCGGAACTCGTCTCGCTGGAAGAGCTTGGGCGGCCGCGGATCGACGTGGTCGTCACGCTGTCGGGGGTGTTCCGCGATCTGCTGCCGCTCCAGACGCGGATGCTCGCGCAGGCAGCCTTGCTCGCGGCGGAGGCGGACGAGCCGGATGCGCAGAATTTCGTCCGTCGCCATGCGCGCGCGCACGCCGCCGCGCACGGCTGCGACCTCGAGACCGCGGCGCTCCGCGTCTTCTCCAACGCCGAGGGCGCGTACGGCGCCAACGTCAATCTGATGATCGACACGGGCGCGTGGACCGACCCCGACGAACTCGCCGACAGCTTCGAGCGGCAGAAGGGCTTTGCCTACGGGGTAAAGGGCGCACCGGTGCGGCAGGCGGAGGTACTGAAAGCCGCGCTCCAGACCGTCGATTGCGCCTATCAGAACCTCGAGAGCGTAGAGCTCGGCATCACCAGCATCGACCAATATGTCGATACGCTCGGCGGGATCAGCCGCGCCGTCACGCGCGCCAAGGGCACCGCCGCGCCGGTCTATATCGGCGACCAGACGCAAGGCGCTGGCAAGGTCCGCAGTTTGCAGGAACAGGTGGCGCTCGAGACACGGACTCGCGTGCTCAACCCGGTGTGGACCGAGGGGCTGCTGCGCCACGGCTATGAAGGCGTCCGCCAGATCGAGGGCAGCGTCACCACGACGATGGGCTGGTCGGCGACGACCGGCGAGGTCGACCCCTGGGTCTATCAGCGGATCAGCGAAACCTATGTGCTCGACGCGGCGATGCGCGAGCGGATCGCCGCGCTCAACCCCAAGGCCTCCGCGCGAGTCGCCAACCGCCTGATCGAGGCGAGCGAGCGCCATTACTGGTCCCCCGACGCGGCGACGCTCGCCGCACTCCATGCCGCCAGCGATGAACTCGAGGATCGTCTCGAGGGCATCGTCGCGGTGGCGGCTTGAAGGAATTTTGCATGGCTTTGCTTGATCCCCCCATTCGCGGCCTCGACGGCGAAGGCTCGCTTCAGGTCGGGCTCGACCCGAACGACCGGATCGGCAGCGCGAAGGTGTTCGCGGTCTATGGCAAGGGCGGGATCGGCAAGTCGACCACCTCGTCCAACCTCTCCGCGGCGTTCTCGCTGCTCGGCAAGCGCGTGCTCCAGATCGGCTGCGACCCGAAGCACGACAGTACCTTCACGCTGACCAAGAAGCTGATGCCGACCGTGATCGACGTGCTCGAGACGGTCGAATTCCACGCCGAGGAACTGCGGCCCGAGGATTACATGTTCGAGGGGTATAACGGCGTGATGTGCGTCGAGGCGGGCGGGCCGCCGGCGGGCACGGGGTGCGGCGGTTATGTCGTCGGGCAGACGGTCAAGCTGCTCAAGCAGCATCATCTGCTTGAGGAGACCGATGTGGTGATCTTCGACGTGCTCGGCGACGTGGTGTGCGGCGGGTTCGCCGCCCCGCTGCAGCATGCCGAGCGCGCGGTGGTGGTTGCGGCGAACGATTTCGACAGCATCTTCGCGATGAATCGCATCGTCGCGGCGATCAAGGCGAAGGCGAAGAATTACGATGTGCGGATGGCGGGGGTGATCGCCAACCGCTCCGCTGCGACCGACGAGATCGACCGGTTCAACGCGGCGACGGGGTTGAAGCGGCTGGCGCATTTCCCCGATCTCGATGCGATCCGGCGCTCGCGGCTCAAGAAATGCACGCTGTTCGAGATGGACTCGACGCCCGAGGTCGACGCGGCGTGCCTCGAGTACAAGCGGCTCGCCGCGCAGATGTGGGCGGGGTGCGAGCCGCTCGACGCGCAGCCGATGAAAGATCGCGAAATCTTCGAATTCCTGGGGTTCGAATGATGCTGCGGTGCGCCCACCCCTCCTTCGTCATCCCCGCGGAAGCGGGGATCCATAGTGGCGAACCGCGAAAACCGCTGCGGGCCGCCCGCCTTATGGATTTCCGCCTGCGCGGGAATGACGGACTTGGGAAAGCGGGCACCCACTCCTCCTCCTTCATCCCCGCGGAAGCGGGGATCCATAGTGGCGAACCGCGGAAACCGCCGCGGGCCGCCCGCCTTATGGATTCCCGTCTGCGCGGGAATGACGGACTTGGGAAAGCCGGCACCCACCCCTCCTCCGTCATCCCCGCGGAAGCGGGGATCCATACTGGCGAACCGGGGAAATTGTCGCGGGCCGCCCGCCTTATGGATTCCCGCCTTCGCGGGAATGACGGTTTGGGGAGGCGCGCGCGATGACAACCGCGACCTACGATCGCTTCCGCGGCAATCTCGAAACCTATTTCGATCGCACCGCCGCGAAGGCGTGGGAGCAGCTCACCTCGGACGCTCCCGTCAGCGGGATCCGCGCGACGGTGCGCGCGGGGCGGACCGAGATGCGCGACACGTTGCTCTCGTGGCTCCCGCACGACATGAGCGGGCTTCGACTGCTCGACGCGGGCTGCGGCACCGGCGCACTCGCGGTCGCGGCGGCGGAACGCGGCGCGGAGGTCGTCGCGATCGACGTCGCGGGGAGCCTTGTGCAGATCGCGCGCGACCGCGCGCCAGCTACGCTCAAGATCGACTGGCGCGTCGGCGACCTGCTCGATCCCGCGCTCGGAACGTTCGACCATGTCGTCGCGATGGACTCGCTGATCCATTACCCCGCGTTCGACATCGTCACCGTGGTGCAACGCCTGGCCGAACGCACGCGCGGATCGATCGTCTTCACCTTCGCCCCGCAGACCCCGTTGCTGCTGGCGATGCTCGGCATGGGCCGGCTGTTCCCGCGCAGCGACCGTTCGCCCGCGATCCTGCCGGTGCGCGACCGGCTGCTGCGCACGCTGATCAGGAATGCGCTGCCCCCCGCGCGGATCGGGCGCGACCGGCGGGTGTCGGCGAGCTTCTACACCAGCCACGCGCTCGAGGTGCTGCCATGACGCGCGACCTGTCCGCGCTGAAGGCGACGCTGCGACCGCGCGCGCCGCGCGGGGGCACGTTGCGAAGCGGGGCGTTCTGGAACCAGCTCGGAACGCGCTTCCTGCCGTTTGCGGATGCGGCGAGCGCGGAATTGCCGCTCGCACGGTTGTTGCGGCTGTCGCTGTTCCAGGTGTCGGTCGGGATGGCGGCGGTGCTGCTGACCGGCACGCTCAACCGCGTGATGATCGTAGAACTCGGCATGGCAAGCTGGGCGGTCGGCGCGATGGTGTCGCTACCGCTGGTGTTCGCGCCGCTGCGCGCGCTGATCGGGTTCAAGTCGGATCATCACCAGTCGCTGCTCGGCTGGAAGCGCGTGCCCTATCTCTGGTTCGGCACCTTGCTCCAGTTCGGCGGGTTTGCGTTGCTGCCGTTCGCGTTGCTGGTGATGACCGGGCGCGGCGAGGGCCCCGCGATCGTCGGGCAGATCGGTGCGGGCCTCGCCTTCCTGATGGTCGGCGCGGGAATGCACACGACGCAGACCGCGGGCCTCGCGCTCGCGACCGACCTCGCGCCCGCGGAGACGCGGCCGCGTGTCGTCGCGCTGCTCTATGTCATGCTGCTGCTCGGCATGATGGTCAGCGCGATCGTGATCGGGCGGCTGCTCGAGCATTTCAGCCCGACGCATCTCGTCCAGATCGTCCAGGGCGCGGCGGTGCTGACGGTGGTGCTCAACGTCACGGCGCTATGGAAGCAAGAGGCGCGGCAGCGCGGCGGAACGGCGGTGCCGGAAACGCGCGCGCGCTTCGGCGAGGTCTGGGCGATCTTCATCGCACGCCCGCGGACGATGCGGCTGCTCGTCGCGACCGGGCTCGGTGCGGCGGCGTTCGCGATGCAGGACGTGCTGCTCGAGCCGTATGGCGGGCAGATCCTCGGGCTTTCGGTCGGCGCGACGACGTCGCTGACTGCCTTGTGGGCGGTCGGGATGCTGAGCGGGTTCGCGCTCGCCGCGCGCACGCTCGGCAAGGGCGCGGAGCCGCACCGGCTCGCCGGGTTCGGCGGGGTCGCGGGGATCGCGGCGTTCCTGTGCGTGATCTTCGCCGCCCCGTTGCATGCGACTGCGCTGCTCGCGATCGGCGCGACAATCATCGGGTTCGGCGGCGGATTGTTCTCGGTCGGCACGCTGACCGCGGCGATGGCGATCGCGGACCGCGAGGAGCTCGACGGCCGCACCGGGCTCGCGCTCGGCGCGTGGGGCGCGGTGCAGGCGACCTCGGCGGGGGTGGCGATCGCGATCGGCGCAGTGCTGCGCGACGTGACGTCGGCGGCAGCGGTCGCGCATGATCTCGGGCCGACGCTGGCGAATACCGCGACCGGCTATGGCGCGGTCTACGTGCTCGAGATCGTGCTGCTGCTCGCGACTCTGGTCGTGCTCGGCCCGCTGGTCCGCCCGGCGACCGACCCGACCCGCATAACCTTCGGCAACGACCGCTTCGGCATTTCCGAATTTCCGGCCTGAACAACGGGAGACCGACCATGCACCCGACCCTCACCCCCGGCATCGATGTCGCGCTGCTGGTCTTTTACGCGTTCGTCCTGTTCTTCCTCTGCCTCGTGATCTACCTGCGCCGCGAGGACCGGCGCGAGGGCTATCCGCTCGAGCATGAGTTTACCGGGCGGCTCGAATCCGAGGGGGGGTTCTTCCTCACCGCGCTGCCCAAGACGTTCAGGCTGCCGTTCGGGCGCGGCACCGTGACGACCCCGACCAAGGGACGCGAGCCGCTCGAGATCGCGGCGCGCTTTACCGATCGCTTCCCTGGCGCGCCCTATGCGCCGACCGGCAATCCGCTGGTCGACGGGATCGGGCCGGCGGCCTATGCGCACCGCGCCAATCATCCCGATATCGACATGGAGGGGCATCCGCGGATCGTCCCGATGGGGGTGGCGCTCGATTATCAGATCGAACGGCGCGACCCCGATCCGCGCGGCATGCCGGTGCTCGGGTGTGACGGCGCGGTCGCGGGCACGGTGTCCGAACTGTGGATCGACCGCGCGGACCGGCTGATCCGCTACCTCGCGGTCGATCTGGCGCCGGGTGATCTCACTGGGGCCGGCGGCGCGGTGCTGGTCCCGATGATGATGTGCAACGTCGAGCGCGGCCGCCGCCGCGTGGTGTGCGACGCGGTCACCGCTGCGCAATTCGCGGATGCCCCCCGGATCGGCGCGACCGACCAGATCACCCTGTACGAGGAGGATCGCGTGCTCGGCTATTTCGGCGGCGGCTACCTCTACGCCACCCCCGACCGGCAGGAGCCCCTTCTGTGACCGAGCATGATCATGAACCGATCCCGGGGCTGCCGGGGATGTTGCCCAAGGACGAGCGGATCCTGTGGCAGGGCGCGCCCGACTGGCGGGTGCTTGCGCGGACCGCATTCCATACGCGGCTGGTGACGGGCTATTTCGTCCTGCTCGCGGGGTGGTCGCTCGGCGCGGCGCTCGCACGCGGGGTTACGGGGATCGGCGACCTTTCGGGCGTCGCGCTGACCGGCGGGTTGGGTTTGCTCGCGGTCGGGCTGCTCAACGCGCTCGCCTGGGGTTCGGCGCGCACCACGCTCTATACGCTGACCAACCGGCGGATCGTGTTGCGCGTCGGCGTGGCGTTTTCGAAATGCATCAACCTCCCGCTGCGGCTGGTCGGCACGGTCGGGCTGGCGACGCACGCGGATGGATCGGGCGACCTGCCGCTGACGCTCAGCAGCGACCGCAAGCTCGGGTTTCTTGCTTTATGGCCGCACGCGCGGCCGTGGCGGGTTTCGACCCCCGAGCCGATGCTCCGCGCGGTGCCCGAGGCCGCGCAGGTCGCCGCGATGATCGCGCGCGCGTGTCTCGCGGTCCATCCGCACGGGACGGTCGCACAGCCGGCGCCCGTCGCTGCGCCGGCACGCGCGCCCGAGCCAGCCTATGCGCAGACGGTGGCGGCATGACCGACGCGCATTCCATCCATCTCCCGCGCGGCGCGCTGATCCTGGCGGGCGCGCTGGTCGCCTTCGCCTTCACGCTGACCGCGGGGATGCGGATCGCGCACATCCCGCCCGCCGCCTCGCCGGTATTGATGCGCAGCGCCGAGCATGTCGCGCCGGTCCGCTCGCGTACGCTGCGCTTCCTCGACGAAGCGGATCGCGGGGTGCGGATCGAGGACGTCGGGACCGGGCGCACCGCGTCCGAGATCGTCCCGGGGCAAAAGACCGGCTTTATCCGCGGCGTGATGCGCGGCCTCGCGCGCGCGCGGCGGTTGCACGGGATCGGCGGCGGCCCGCCCTTCACGCTCACCCAGTGGCGCGATGGCGAGCTGACGCTGACCGACACCGCGACCGGACGCTCGATCGAACTCAACGCGTTCGGCACCACCAACCGCGCCGCCTTCGCTGCGCTGCTCGACGCCACGGAGACCACGCGATGACCCCGTTCCGCCGCGCCAGCTTCGACACGCCGTGCCGGATCGAGGTCGAGCATAGCGACGAATTCCTCTGCGCGCATGTCGAGCTGGCGGATGGCGTCGCGATCAACCCGGGCGACCGCGTGCGAGTCCATGGCGACCCGATCCACGTCGCGTTCGGCGACTCGGCGGTGTTCGACCGGATCGCGACGGTCGAGCGCGCGGGCGCGATCGAGCGGTTGTGGACCAGGTTCTGCGGGCATTTCGAGATGACCGAATTGTACGAAGTCAGCTTTTCCGATCGGAGACTGTCATGAACGCCATCACCCCGATCGCGCCCGCCGACACGCTCAAGATCGCACGCGAAGACACCGTGCTCTCGCCGCGTTTCTACACCACCGATTTCGCGGCGATGGACCGGATCGATGTCTCGCCGGTGCGCGCGGAATGGGACCAGTTGATCGCGGAAATGGTCGCCGACCCGAACCGTCGGCATTTCCGCCGGACCAATGCGTTCGACGGGGTGATCGAAAGCCTGCCCGATGGGCTGCGCGAGGAGTTCATCGATTTCCTCGTGAGTTCGCTCACCGCCGAATTCTCGGGCTGCATCCTCTACGCCGAGATCCAGAAGCGCGCGCAGAACCCGGATATCAAGGCGCTGTTCAAGCTGATGAGCCGCGACGAGAGCCGGCATGCGGGGTTCATCAACGATACGCTCAAGGACGCCGGGATCGGGGTGAACCTCAGCTTCCTGACGCGGACCAAGAAATACACCTATTTCCGGCCGAAATTCATCTTCTACGCGACCTATCTGTCGGAGAAGATCGGTTATGCGCGGTATATCACGATCTTCCGGCACCTCGCGCAGCATCCGGAATGGCGGTTCCACCCGATCTTCAACTGGTTCGAGGAATGGTGCAACGACGAGTTCCGCCACGGCGAGGCGTTCGCGATCCTGATGCGGACCGACCCGAAGCTGCTGCGCGGGCACAACGTCTGGTGGATCCGCTTCTTCCTCGTCGCGGTCTACGCGACGATGTACGTGCGCGACCATAATCGCCCGGCGTTTCACACCGCGCTCGGGATCGACCCGACCGACTACGATCACCGCGTTTTTGCGGTCTGCTCGCAGATCACGCGGCAGGTGTTTCCGGTCGTACTCGACACCGATTCCCCGCGGTTCCGCGCCGGGCTCGAGCGGATGCGCCGGATTGCTGCCGGGATCGACGCGGCCAGGGCGCAAGGCGGCATCGTCGGCGGGATCAAACGGATCGGGCTGATCGGTGCGGCGGGGGTGGCGTTCGCGCGGCTGTACCTGACCCCGGTCGAGCGCAACGCGATCCCCGCTTCGGCGCGGCTGGTCCCAGCCTGGTGACCGTCCCGCCGCTCCTGTTCGCGCTCGTGATGTGGTTCATCGGCACCGCTGCGGTGGTGTGGCTCGACAGCCGCGCACGTGCGACGTTCCGCACGAGCTTCAGGCTTGCGGGCGGGGTTGCGGCGATCGCGACGGGGGCGGTGTGGTGGAGTGCTGCGGATGCGGGCTGGGGCGGCGCCTATCTCGGTTTCGCCGCCGCCATCCTGATCTGGGGCTGGCACGAAATGGGGTTCCTGATGGGGTTCGTTGCCGGACCCAATCGCCTGCCCTGCCCGGCCGAGGCGACCGGCCTCACCCGGCTCAGGCTTGCGACCGCGACGGTGATCCATCACGAAATCGCGCTCGCGGCGACCGTGCTGCTGCTAGTCGCGCTGACCTGGGGCCAGCCCAACCAGGCCGCGCCGCTGACCTTCCTGTTGCTGTTCGGGCTTCGGCTCAGCGCCAAGTTCAACCTGTATCTCGGCGTGCCCAACCTCAGCGACGAAGTGTTTCCGGCGCATCTCGCCTATCTCAAGAGCTATTTCCGGAAACGCGGCGGCAATCCGCTGCTCCCGGTGTCGATCCTGGGCTCGGGCGCGCTCGCGGTGTGGACCTGGACGCTCGCCGAGGCCGCACCCGCGCAGAGCGGCGCCGCGGTGACCGCGACGCTGCTCGCGGGGCTGTCCGCCCTTGGGATGGTGGAGCATCTTTTTCTTGTGTTGCCGCTTAGGGATGCCAGACTGTGGCAGTGGGCGTCGGCAAAGACGAAAGCGGCAAAAGCCGCAGCCAACGACTAGAAGCGGGAGGGTATGCGATGAACTATGAGGCATTCTTTCAGGGTCAGCTCGATACGCTGAAAGAAGACGGGCGCTATCGCAGCTTTGCCGAGCTCGAGCGCCGCGCCGGCCACTTCCCGCGCGCACGCCATTATGGCGAGGGCGGGGTCGACGAGGTCACGGTGTGGTGTTCGAACGATTATCTCGGGATGGGGCAGCACCCGAAGGTGCTCGCCGCGATGCACGAGACGCTCGACGCATGTGGCGCGGGCGCGGGCGGCACGCGCAACATTTCGGGGACGACGCATGCGCACGTTCTGCTCGAGGCCGAGCTCGCGGACCTGCACGGCAAGGAAGCCGCGTTGCTGTTCACCTCGGGCTATGTCTCGAACTGGGCGGCGCTGAGCACGCTGGCGGCGCGGCTGCCGAACTGCGTGGTGCTGTCGGACGAGCTCAACCACGCCTCGATGATCGAGGGAATCCGCCACAGCCGCGCCGAATGCATCCGCTTCCGACACAATGATCCCGCGGATCTCGACCGCCGCCTCGCCGCGATCCCGGCGGACCGGCCCAAGCTGGTCGCGTTCGAAAGCGTCTATTCGATGGACGGCGACATTGCGCCGATCGCCGAAATTCTCGATGTCTGCGAGAAGCATGGCGCAATGTCGTACCTCGACGAGGTCCACGGCGTCGGGCTGTACGGCGCGCGCGGCGGCGGGGTGGCCGAGCGCGAGGGGCTGATGGACCGCGTCACGCTGATCGAGGGGACCTTGGGCAAGGCGTTCGGGGTAATGGGCGGCTATATCGCGGGCTCGGCCGCGCTGTGCGACTTCATCCGCAGCTTCGCGAGCGGGTTCATCTTCACCACTGCGCTCCCGCCCGCGCTCGCCGCCGGCGCGACCGCAAGCATCCGGCACCTCAAGGCGAGCGGCATCGAGCGCGAGCAGCATCAGGCGCGCGTGGCGCAAGTCCGGCGGCGGCTCGATGCGATCGGCATCCCGTCGATCGACAACCCGAGCCACATCATCCCGGTGATGGTCGGCGATGCGCACAAGTGCAAGATGATCAGCGACTGGCTGCTCGAGCATCACGGCATCTACGTCCAGCCGATCAACTACCCCACCGTCCCGGTCGGGACCGAGCGGTTGCGGCTGACCCCGTCGCCGGTCCATTCGGACGGCGATGTCGACAAGCTGGTGACCGCGCTGTCGGAGATCTGGTCGCAATGCGCGCTGGCACGGCGCGCGATGGCGGCGTGAGCCGGGCCGCGGGTTAGGGCTTCTACCCCCCGTTCGGTTCGAGCCTAGTCGAGAACCCTGTCACCGGACGTTGTGCCGGGTTTCTCGATTGCGCTCGAAACGAACGGGGGCGGCGGGGGTCGCTAAGTCTGTCCAGAACGTATCGTCACCCCGGCGAAGGCCGCGGCCGTTGGGTTACCTGGATGCGGCGGCGCGAGGGAGTGCTGTATCGCCGGTCTCGCGCGGAAACATGGCGGCCCCGGCCTTCGCCGGGGTGACGGGGATGTCCGCTATTCCTCCAGCCCGCGCCGCAACCGTCGCGCGAACAGCCATGCGCCCCCGAACACGAGCGGCACCGCTGCAACCATCACCCACTCCTTCCACGCGTGCGCCGGCGCGGCCAGGTATCCGATCAGCGCGACCGCATAATAGCTGATCGCGACCACCGACAGGCCCTCGACCGTCTGCTGCAACCGCAATTGCAGGTGCGTTCGCGTGTCCATCGACGCGAGCAGGTCGCGATTCTGCTTGGCGAGCGCGATGTCGATCCGCGTGCGGAGCAGCTCGCTGGTCCACGCCGCACGCTGCGACAGGTCGGCGAGCCGCGCGGAGAAACTGTCGCAGGTCCGCACCGCCGGGGTGAGCCGCCGCTCGGTAAAATCGGCGAGCGTCTGATACCCCGGGATTCGCCCGATCCCGAGCGTCTCGAGCCGGTCGAGGCTGAGCTGCGCATAGGCGCGCGTCGCGCTCATCCGGTAGCGCGTCTCGGCGAGCAACCGCGCGAGCTCGGCCGAAAGATAGGTCAGCTCGTCGAGCAGGCTGTCGTCCTGCGACACGCGTTCGGACACCGCCGCGGTCAGCGTCGCAAGCCGCGCCTCGAGCCGCGACACGTCGGGCGTCAGCCGCTGCGCGAGCGGCAAGCCGAGCAACGCCATGTTGCGGTAATTGCCGAGCTCCTGCAGCCGCAGCACGAGTTGCGCGGGTTCGTCGCGGAGCAGCCCCTGGTCGAACAACAAAAGGCGTCCGAACCCGTCGCCGTTGAGCCGGAAATCGGACATGACGCGTGCCTTGCCGTCGCTGACGTCGCACAGGATGAGCGCCTCGGGCACGAACAGCGTGTCGAGCGTATCGTCCGCGGGCGGATCGGTACCGGGCGGATAGACCGCGATCTGCGTCGCGCGGATGACGTCGCCCGGCATGCCCTCGAGCATTTCCGCCGCGACGGGATCGAACACGTCGGGCGAGAAGGGCTGGTCGAACGCCCCTTCGCGGATGAACGTGTAACTCGCGAACTCGGTGTGCCGCTCGAGCACCAGCTTCATCCCGTGCAGATCGACAACCGCATATTTGGCCGAAGGGGTCAGGCCAATGCCCACCCGAGCGCCGATCGCGTCGAAATGGACCCCGGCGCTGGCGGCCCCCTCCTCGCCCAGCACCGTCACGATCTGCATCAATCGGCACGGCGCGGCAAAGCGTGGCAGCCGCCGAACGTGCATCTCTTCCGACAATGACGCGCGCAACGGATGGCTGCGCAGACTCAGGCGATCCATGCGCTGCCTCCTTTCGGGCGCCTATGCGCGCACGTTGCCGCGGCGAACAGCCTCAATCGGTCACTGCCGCTTCGTCATCGCCTGCGGGTTGGCGAGCACTGCCGGAACCGCCGCCCCCGCCGCGTCGCCCTCCGGTGCCGCGGTCGGCACCGGCGGCCCCTTGAGCGTCGGGTTGAGCGCGAGCATCGAATAGCCCCCGAGCGGCTTGGACTGGCCCTGGTGGCAGGTCTGGCAATTGACCTTGTACGGATCGCCATGCGGCCCCTTGCGATACGCCGGGAAGACCGCGGTCAAGGGCGTGATATACCCCTCGTTCGAATCACGGACCATGCGGATGCCGTAATAGGCGGTCGCGCGCTGCGGGCGGCTGAGGCTCCACGAGCGGAACGACTGGCTGTTGTGGCAATAGGTGCAATTGACCCCGAGCGCGGTGCTCATGTGCATCATCAGCCCGTAGGTCTTTTCGGCATCCTTGATCGACACGACATGGTTCGGGGAAGGATATTCGCTGCTCGCCGCGACGCGGATCTGCGCCTTGCCCGACAGATAGGTCTGGAACGGATCGTACGGCAGCGAGGCATAACCGACGCTGACATTGGGGGTGTTCTGGCCGTGCTTGTTGCGGACGATCGTGTCAGGATCCGCGACGCCCTCGGCGATCGCCCATTTGTACGTCGGCACCGCATTGCCGCGGTGGCAGGTGTAGCAGGTGACGCCGGTCTTCTGGACGTGGCTCGACCATTTGCCGTTGATGTTACGCGTCATCTGCAACATCCGCCGCGCGACGACCTTGGTGTACTTTTCGTCCGAGGCCATGTTCTCGGGATTGTGGCAGTAATTACAGCCCTGTGCGGGCGGCGCGACCCATTGGTTGATCGCCGCCATCAGATGGTTGAACCGCTCGGTCGAGACGTCGCCCAGCACGCGCACGTTCTGGTACGTCTCGCGCGCGCGCGGACCGCTGTCATCGGGCAGCGGATAGGGCGGCGGCGGGATCGCGCCGAGCTTGGCGACATGATCGGGGTCGACGATCTGCGCCATTCCCGTCCCGCGAAACCCGGTCTGCTGCGTATCCTTGGGACCGAGCTCGCACCCGCCGAGCGAGACGCTCGCGCCGATCAGCCCTGCCAGCGCTAGGGTCCTGCCAAGGCCGCTCATCGTGGTGCTCCCGGAAGCGTGGCGGGATCGACCACGCCAGGCCCCGGATAATTGGGAGCATAGCCATGCTGGATCGCCCACAGATACCAATTGTCGACCACCGTACCGGTCAACAGGATCCCGATCCCGCCGGTCAGCGTGGTCAGCACCGCGAACCACCAGGCCCAGCGATGGATCGATTCGTACGTGGCGTTGAACCCCATGGTCCAGCGCCAGAACAAGGCCGCGCGCTCGGCCGCCGTGCCGCGATCGGTGATATGCTCGATCTCGCGCTCGCCGCCATAGCGCCCGACCGCGAGGATCGTCGCGCCGTGCATCGCGAACAGCAACGTCGAGCCGTAGAGGAACACGATCGAGAGGCAGTGGAACGGGTTGTAGAAGAGGTTGCCGTAGCGGATCGAGAACGCCGCGGTCCAGTCGAGGTGCGGGAAGATGCCGAACGGCACGGCTTCCGCCCAGCTTCCCATCAGCATCGGGCGGATGAAGCCAAGCACGACCATCAACCAGATCGCGCTGAGGAACGCCCAGGAGACGTGCGTCCCCATCCCCAAAGCCCTCGAGCGACGGAACGTCCGCAGCCACCACAGCAGCACCGAGGTCGTCATGCTGAACCCGGCAAGCTGCCACCAGCCGCCCTTGGCGAGCGGGACGAACAGCTGGAAGCCATATTCCGGCCCCGGCGGCTCGAGCGCGAGCCACGGCAGTTGCCGCGCGAACTGAACCGGATCCCAGCCGACCGACGCCCACATGTTGAGCCCGACGATCTCGAACGCGAGAAAGCCGAAGATCAGCGACAGGATGCCGAGCCCGCCGAGATAGATCGGCCCGATCTGCGCATTGCCGATCTTGCCCATCCAATAGGAATAGCCGGGCTTGCCGAGCCGTGGAAAATCATACGGCCCGAGCAGCGGACCCATTTCGGGTGCGGCGCGCAGCTGCACCTGGGTGAAGATGTTCTGATAGCGTGCCATCGTCTTTCCCCCTCACGACCAGATCGGCAGGTTGAGCCACCACGTCCACCATTCGGGCCAGCCGCGAGTCCACAGCGGCCCCGAGATGATGATGCAGATCGCGCTCCAGAACCCCGCGCTCAGCGCGAGGAACAGCCCGAGCCGGTGGATGCCGAGCGTCCCGATCGAATAGCCGATCGTATCGCGGAAGAAGGCGTCCTCATATTCGGGCGACTTGACCTCGCCCTGCGACCCGTCGGGGTTCTTCGCGGGGTTGACCGCGGAGAGCACCAGCCCGCCATGCAGCGCCAGCGCGAGCGTGGTGGTGAAGAAGAAGCTCACCGCGAGCATATGCGCGGGATTGTAATGGAAATGGAGATATTGGTAGCCGGTGTTCGACACCCAATCGAGATGGCTGAAAATTCCGTACGGAAAGCCGAAGCCCCACGCGCCGAGCAGCCACGGCCGGATCACCACCAGCGAGACATAAGCGAAGATCGCGACCCCGAACGCGATCGGGACATGATAGCCGATCCCGAGCTTGCGGCAGATCTCGACCTCGCGCAGCGCCCAGGACACGAACGACCCGACCGCGCAGATGGTGATGATCTGCCAGAACCCGCCTTCGCGCAGCGGCGCCAGCCCAAGCCCGTAGGACAGGTCGGGCGGCGCGATGCTGATCAGCCAGATGTTCCACGTCGGCCCGAGCGAGGCGGCGTAGACGATCAGTCCCGTGCCGAGCAGCGAGAAGATCGCGGTCGTCACCCCGAAGAAGCCGACGTAAAACGGTCCCACCCAGAAATCGAAAAGATCCCCGCCGAGCAGCGTGCCGCCGCGGACGCGATATTTCCGTTCGAAACTCAGCAACGCCATGACGACTCCCTCCTCCCCCGCACGTCGCGCGCGACCTGGGCGCGCGACCTGGGCGCGGGGCACGGTCCATCGGGTTCAGGATGACGGGAACCGCTGTCCTGGCCCCGTCATCCTGAAACGATACGCTTCACTGCGCGGGCGGTGCCGCCGGTGCGCTGGCCGCCGCGGGTGCGTGGTGCGGTCCGTCGAGCCAGTTGAACTTGTCGGTGCTGAGCAGGATGAAATGAATCAGCAGCGCCAGCACGAACAGGAAGGAAAACAACGCGACGAGCGTCCGTCGCGGATCGAAAATCAGCCAAATTCTCCACATGGTGTGGGTTCCTCTCGATGATGTCGGGCAATCAGTTGATCCACGGTTTCCACGTCCACATCAAAATGTGCGCGACGACCGCGATCGCCGTGAACAGCGCGAAGCTGGTCATGAAGATCTTGTGGAATTCCTTGGCTTCTTCGGGGGTCAGATAGGTTCCTGGTCCGAATCGCTCGTCTCGTTTGTCGCTCATTGCTCCGTCTCCTTGGTGACGACCAACAGGAGCGTTGGAAGCGCTCCCCGGCTGCATCCGCGCGGCAGGCTGCCGTGGGGATCGGGTGTCCGCGCATTCGCGGGAAGGCTGGGCGCGGCGCGGGTCATCCGCCACGGCTTTCGCTGATCGCGTGCGCCAGGCGATGTGCGCTGACCGACGCCTCGCCCGCACGGCGCGCGCCGCGTTCGGCGGCGTCGCGGATTCGCTTGGCGGCGGAGATGCGGACGAGCACCGGCTCGCGTTCGATCACCGCGTCGAACGCGGACTTGGCGTCGTCGTCCCACGCGACGTCGCGCTCGATCCGTGCCGGCGTCGCCTCGACCTGGTCGAGCTGCCCGGCGAGCGGGAGGATGTGGAAAAGCGCGTCGAACAGCGCGTTGCACACTTCCTGGATCAGGTAGGTCGCACCGGCATAGCCCATGAACGGGGTGCCCGTGTGCCGCCGGATCACCGCGCCGGGGAAACTCGCGGGGATATAGACGCCGCGCGCGCCGGTCTCGGCCATGTACATGCGTTCGTTGAAGCTGCCGAACACGATCAGCGGCGGATTGCTGCGGATCGCATCGAGCACCGCCTGATTGTTCGGCTTGACCCCGGCCGAGCGCGCGAAGGCGAAGTGACAGGGGAGCCCCATGTCGGTCTCGAGGAAATGGCGGATGCCGCGCGCATAGGTCTCGGTTGCGACGATCCCGAAGCTCGCGGTGCCGAAGAAATCCTGCGTGACCGAGCGCCAAAGATCCCACAACGGCTTGATCGTGGTGTGCTTCTCGCGTTCGATGAACGGCTCGGGATCGAGCCCGAGGATTTCCCCGAGCTTCCGCAGGAACAGCGTGGTGCTTTCGAGCCCGATCGGGGCCTGGAGATACGGGCGCTCGAGCGCCTCGCACAGCCCGCGTCCGAATTCGCGGTAGAGGCAGACGTTGGCGTGCGCGTCGGCGAGCTTGCGGACGTCGGCGAGGTGGCTGCCGAGCGGGAAGACCATGCCGACCTCGGCGCCGATACCTTCGATCAGGCGGCGGATCTCGGCGAGATCGGAGGGCATGTTGAAGCTGCCGTACATCGGCCCGATGATGTTGACGCGTGGGCGCTGCCCTTCCTTGAGCGGACGCGGCGCGGGGACTTTCTTCGGCCCGAACTGAGTCCATAGCCAGGTCAGCGCGCGATCGCCCGACTGCCACTGGTCCTCGTCGATCGTGCGCGGCAGGAAGCGCTGGATATTGGTGCCCTCGGGCGTGACGCCGCCGCCGATCATCTCGGCAATCGAGCCCGTCACCACCACCGAAGGCAGATCCGGATCGAGCGTCGCCCAGGCGCGCTTCATCGCGCCTTCGGTCCCGTCGCGGCCCAGCTCCTGCTCGCCGAGCCCGGTGACGACGATCGGGAGTTCATGCGGCGGGAGTGCGTCGGTGTAGTGGAGGACCGAGGTGACGGGGAGGTTCTCGCAGCCGACCGGGCCGTCGATGATGACCTGCAAGCCCTTGATCGCGGTGAACGCGTAAACCGCGCCCCAGTAACCGCCTGCGCGGTCGTGATCGAGGATGAGGGTCATTGCTGGCCTCCGCACACCAACATGCCGTCATGCTGAACTTATTTCAGCATCCAGCTCGCAACAATGGCAGTCTGCCAGTGCTGCGCGGTGGACCCTGAAACGAGTTCAGGGTGACGGGGGGAAAGAGGGCGGCTCATACCCCCACGCTTTCTTCGGCCTTGGCGGCAGCGATGCGTTTGGCGGCGTATTTCGCCTTGAATTCGGGCCGCTCGACCGGCGTGTCTTCCCACACGCCAGCGGTCGCGCCGGTGCCCACCCCCTCGAAGAAGGCGGTCATCTTGTCGAAGCGCGCCTGGTTGGCGAGCGCTGCATTCACCACCAGCGCGAGGCTCCCCGCCCCCGCCGGCCCCATCAGCGGGCGCGCCGAGATGAGGTTGGTGAAATAGAGCGCCGGGATCGCCTTTTGCTTGGCGTGCTGGACGACGGGCGTGGTGCCGATCGCGAGATCCGGGCCGAATTGCTCGACCGCGGCGATGTCCTGCTCGAGGCTCGCGCGATACTGGACGCGGACGCCGCGGCTGACCAGCCAGTCGCGGTCGGGCTCGGACCAGGGGGTGCGCGGGCAGGCGGTGCCCACGTACGGCACGTCCGCGCCGCTCTCGATCAGCAGTCGTGCGACGAGCAGTTCGGAGCCTTCATAGCCCGACACCGTGATCCGCCCAGCAATCGGCCGCGCCGACAGCGCGCCCCGGATCGCGGGGAGGAAGCGGTTCTTCGTCGCATCGACCTTGTCCTGCGCGATCCCGCAGGCCGCGCCGATCGCGTCGAGCCACGCCGCGGTGCCGTCCGCGCCGACCGGGGCCGACCCGACGACCGTGCGCCCCGCCGCTTCGAACTCACGGACGCTCGCCGTGTAGAAGGGGTGGATCGCCGCGACCACCGCGCAATCGAGCGCCACGTACAGCTCGCGCCATTCGCGGGTCGGGACGACCGGGCCGGCCGCAAGGCCCAACGGTTCGAGCAACAGCCCGATTCCTGGCGGGTCAGCCGGGAACATCTCGCCAAGGAGAGTCACGCTCGGCCGGTCCGGGCGTTGCTTTGGCGCGGCGACGGGGCCGCTCTCGGCCTCCTTGCGCGCATAGCTGAGCATCGCGCCGGCGAGGACGTCCTTCGCCTCGGCATGCGTCGGCACGCCGAAGCCGGGAACGTCGATCCCGATGATCCGCACCCCGTTGATCTGGTCGGGGAGCAATTGCAGCGGCACGCCGCTTGCGGTGGGGACGCAGAGGTTGGTGACGATGATCGTGTCGTACAGCGCGGGGTCGGCGAGTTGATGAACCGCGTCGCGAATGTCCTCGAACAGTTTGCCCGTCACCAGCGTCTCGGACGAGAAAGGGACGTAGCCGACGCTGCGTTTCGCGCCGTAGAAATGCGACGTGAAGGTGAGGCCGTAGACGCAGCAGGCCGAGCCCGAGAGGACGGTGGCGGTGCGGCGCATGCGGAGCCCGACGCGGAGCGAGCCGAAGGCTGGGCACATGGATTGGGGCTGGTCGTGCGGGCCTTTGGGGTAGTCGGCGTCGTAGCGGGCTAGGATGTCGGATTTTCCGGCGATTTCTGCGGCTTCGCGGAGGGTGGTGCCGTTCGAACATTTTAGCCCCTCCCCTTCAGGGGAGGGGTTGGGGTGGGGCAGTTCAGCAGGCATGCCGCTGGAAGAAGGCACGGCCCCACCCCCAACCCCTCCCCTGAAGGGGAGGGGCTTAGAAGGAAGGCCAGCCTCAGACGGCATCGTACACGACCTCAAGCGTGGGCTTCGTCACGTACGCGACGCCGCGCATGTCCGCCTGGCTCGCAGGTTTCAGCGCATAATCCGCCCCCGTCACATCCGCCGAGAACAGCCCGAGCAACCCGTCCTGGTCGAGCGGCGACGGCCGCAGCGGCGGGGCTTCCGCCACGTTGACCGCAAGCTCCTCGAACAGGCTCGCCCATTGCCCGCCGGGCTTGCCGATGATCTGGTAATTCGCGCTTTTCTTGCGGATGTCCTCGTTCGCGGGGATCGCGGTCAGCACCGGGATGCCGACTGCCGCGGCAAACGCCTGCGCCTCGCCGGTGCCGTCGTCCTTGTTGAGGATCATCCCCGCGACGCCGACATTGCCGCCCATCTTGCGGAAATATTCGACCGCCTTGCAGACGTTATTGGCGACGTAGAGCGACTGCAGGTCGTTCGACGCGACCACGATCACCTTCTGGCACATGTCGCGCGCGATCGGCAGGCCGAAGCCGCCGCACACCACGTCGCCCAGAAAATCGAGCAGGACATAGTCGAACCCCCATTCGTGGAACCCGAGTTTCTCGAGCGTCTCGAACCCGTGGATGATCCCGCGTCCGCCGCAGCCGCGCCCGACTTCGGGCCCGCCCAACTCCATCGCGAACACCCCGTCGCGCTGGAAGCAGACGTCCTCGATCCCGATCTCCTCGCCCGCAAGCTTCTTGCGCGAGCTGGTCTCGATGATCGTCGGGGTCGACTTGCCGCCGAACAGCAGCGAGGTCGTATCGCTCTTGGGGTCGCACCCGATCAGCAGCACGCGCTTGCCCTGCTGCGCCATCATGTAGCTGAGGTTCGCCAGCGCGAACGACTTGCCGCTGCCGCCCTTGCCGTAGATCGCGATGATCTGCGTTTCCTTGGTGACCGGGCCGGTCGGGACCGGGTCCGGTTCGTGCTCGGCTTCCTGCCGCAGCGGTCCGGGATCGAGCATCGTCATGCAGCCCTCCAGTCGAGTACCATCTTGAGACAGTCCGGGTCGCCAAAGGCGGCGGGATAGGCGTCGAGCGCCTCGGTCGCCGGGCGGACGTGGCTGATCAGCCCGCCGAGCCGCAGCGCGCCGGAGTCGACCAGTGCATGGGTCGCGGCGACGTCTGCGGGGGTAAATTCGGCGGAGATGCGCAGCCGCGCCTCGCGCTGAAAGGCAGGCGGGAAGCCGAAGCTCAGCCGGTCGTAAAACCCCGCGAGCACGATCTCGCCGCGCTTCGCGAGCCGCGGGATCGCGGTGTCGAGAATGTCGGGCGTGCCGCTCGCGTCGCAGATCGTCGCATAATCGCGACGGTCGTCGTGCGCAGGGTCGATCACGGCGTAACCATCACCGTCGCGCCGGTCCGGATTGGTCTCCCACACGGTCGGTACAGGCGCGCCGCAGGCGACCGCGATCCGGGCGACCAGCCGCCCGACGATCCCGTGCCCGATCACCAGATCCGGCGGATTGCCCCCCGCCACCGCATGATAGGCGGTCGCCGCCAGCGCAGTGAGAATCCCGTCCGCCCCGAGCGATTCGGCGACCGGAAGCGCGCGCGCCGACGGCAGGATGACGCGCTCAGCCGTTCCCCCGAACAATCCGCGCGCGTCCTGATAGCAATTGGCGCCGGGGACGAAGACCCATTCGCCGATCCGCCCGCGCACCTCCGCCCCGGCATCGACGATCCGCCCGACCGATTCATACCCCGGAACCAGCGGATACCCCATGCCGGGGAAAGCAGGCATCCGGCCCGACCACAGCAGTTTCTCGGTGCCCGAGCTGATCCCGCTCCAGGCGACGTCGATCAGGACGTCGGCGGCACCCAGGTCGGTCAGCGCGAGCGGACGAAGGACCAGCCGTTCAGGCGCCTCCAATACCACTGCCAGTGTTTCCACCGCGCTTCTCCCCGGACGACAATGCCACTACGGCTCGTCTTGAGTGTAAGCTTAGTTGGACACTTTTAGTTGTCAATCCTTTATGTCGCCTGATTGGCGGCGTGCAATGATGACCCGGCAGGTCAGCGGCATCGCGGTTGCCAGCGTCCGCATCGTGGCGAAGCCTGCGGTGCGCAACATCGCGTGGATTTCGCGGGGAGTCCGGGGTCGCCCCAACCCCATGGCGAGCAGATACAGGCCGAAATAGGCGTCGCCCGCGGGCTCTGCGCCGCGCGTGCCCGCCATCGGTTCTGCAATCAGCAGCGTGCCGCCGGGGGGCAGCGCGGCATGGATCGCGCGCAGCAACGCCAGAGCGGGCGCATCGTCATGATCATGCAGCACGCGGACCAGCGTGATCAAATCGTGTCCGGCAGGGAGCGGATCGAGCAGGAAATTCCCGCCGTGGACCGTCGTTCGCGCACCAAGGCCAGCGGCGGCGAGTCGGGCCTGCGCCCGCGCGCCGACCGCAGGGAGATCGAACACGGCGAGGTCGATCCCGGATACGTGGTTGCCGACCGACTCGACGAACCGCCCCTCCCCGCCGCCGACATCGAGCATCCGGCGATGCTGCGCGAAGCGATAGGACCGCAGGATCTGCGCCGCCACCAGCGGCTGCGACGCCGCCATCAGCCGCGAATAGGCGTCGACCGCAGCCGTATCGCCATCGCCCGGATGCTCGGCATAGCGCCAGAAGCCCGCGAGTGCCCCGCCCCCTCCGCCGCGTCGCAACAGCGCCACGGGATCGGCGAGATCCGCATAGAGCAGGTGATGGTGCGCGACCATTTCGGCGATGCCGCCATTCCCGCGCAGCGCCGCGCCGTTGCTGCCGAGGACCCATGCCGCGCCAAAGGGTTCGACCAGCCCAAGCGATGCCGCTGCGCGCAGCAGGCGCAACGCGGAGTCGGGGGACAGGTCGCAGTGGCGCGCGATCACCCCGGTCTCCAGCGGGCCTTCCGCCAGCAGGTCGAGCAGCCCGAGCTCGACGCACGCCGCAAGCGTCTGCGCGTAGACGAACCCCGCGACGAGATCGAACAGCCCTCGCGCGCGCGCGCGCGCAACCGGGCGGGTCAGCCAGCATCGCGCGGCAAAGTCCTGAAACCGTGGGGAGGACAGAATGGCGTTGCGCCAGCCGATCCAGGTTCCGCGCATCCGATGCAGATAGTCCTTTGACATGCTTTCCAATCTGGACGACACCTTGTGTCCATTTGATTGGACACCAAAGGGGTCGCGGTCAACTGTCGTGGAGAAGGCCGGTGGCAACGCAGGACCATGCCGTCATCATCGGGGCTGGAGTCGGGGGGCTCGTCAGCGCGGCGCTGCTTGCGGCGCAGGGGATGGCGGTGACGGTGGTCGAGGCTGCCCCCACCCCCGGCGGCAAGCTGCGCGCGGTCCATGCCGGGGGAGCGGCGATCGACGCGGGGCCGACGGTGTTCACCTTGCGGCACGTGTTCGATGCGGTGTTCGACGCGTGCGGATCATCGCTCGACGCGCATCTCACCCTCACCCCCGCGACGATCCTCGCGCGCCATGCGTGGGGCGACGACCGGCTCGACCTGTTCGCCGATCCGGCCGAGAGCGAGGCGGCGATCGGCGCGCTTGCGGGCGCGCGCGAGGCGGCGGGGTATCGCGCATTCCGCGCCGAGGCGCAGCGGATCTTCGAGACGCTCGACCGGCCATTCCTGCAGTTACCACAGACCAACCCGCTCGGGCTGACGTGGCGGCTCGGGTGGCGCGGTTTTGCCGATCTCAACCGGATCCGCCCGTATGAGTCGCTGTGGCGCGCGCTCGGCGACCATTTCCGCGATCCGCGGCTGCGGCAGTTGTTCGGGCGCTATGCGACCTATTGCGGGTCGTCGCCGTTTCAGTGTCCGGGGACGCTGATGCTGATCGCGCATGTCGAGGCAGCGGGGGTGTGGCTGATCGAGGGCGGGATGCACCGCCTTGCGCTAGCGCTCGAGGCGCTGGCGCTGCGCAACGGCGCGACCTTTCGCTATGGCGCGCCGGTCGCCGAGATCCTCGTCGAGCGCGGGCGGGCGGCGGGGGTCGTGCTCGCGTCGGGCGAACGGATCGCGGCGGGCGCGGTGGTGTGCAACGCCGATCCTGCCGCGCTGGCGGGCGGCGCGTTCGGCGCAGGCGTGCGGCATGCGGTCGCGGCGCAACCGCCGGCGCGACGCTCGTTGTCGGCGCTGGTGTGGTGCGCGCGCGGGACTGCCGAGGGCTTTCCGCTGGTGCGGCACAACGTCTTCTTCTCGCGCGACTCAGCCGCCGAGTTCGGCGCGCTCGCGGGCGGGCGGCTGGCGAACGACCCGAGCGTCTACGTCTGCGCGCAGGACCGCGACGCGCGCGACGCCGCGCCGCGCACCGGCCCCGAACGCTTCCAGATCATCGTCAACGCGAGCCCCACCGGCGACACCCATCCCCTCACCCAAGCGGAGACGGACCAATGCACTCAGTCGATGCACGCAACGCTCACCCGCGCGGGCCTGACGCTCGATCTGCCGGAAGCGGCAACGGTGCTGACCCGGCCGCAGGACTTCCACCGGCTGTTCCCACGGACGGGTGGAGCCCTTTATGGACCGGACTCGCACGGGTGGGCGGCGTCCTTCCGGCGCCCCGGCAGCCGGACTCGGATCCCTGGGCTCTATTGCGCGGGCGGGAGTACCCATCCGGGCGCGGGCGTCCCGATGGCGGCCTTGTCCGCCCGCCTAGCCGTCGACTCCCTGCTCAGGGACCGCGCTTCGACGGTGTCGTCCCACCCGGTGGCTATGCCTGGTGGTATGTCGACGCGTTCAGCGCGGACCGTCGCTTCGGCCTGACGATCATCGCGTTCGTCGGCAGCGTCTTCTCGCCTTACTACAAACTGTCGGGGCGCGGGCGGCCGGACAATCACTGCGCGATCAACGTGGCGTTGTGCGGCCCGCGCGGGGGGGCGTGGGCGATGACCGAGCGCGGCGAAAAGCGCGTGCGGCGCGATGCGGATCATTTCGCGGTGGGGCCGAGCGCGCTCAGCTGGGACGGGGATACGCTGGTGATCGACATCGCCGAGATTTCCGCGCCCTTGCCCTATCCGGTGCGCGGCACGGTGCGGGTGCGGCCCGAGATGATCGGGACGACCGCCTTCGCGCTCGATCCCGACGCGCGCCACCGCTGGCATCCGGTCGCACCGCGCGCGCGAGTCGAGGTGGAGATGACGCACCCGGACGTGCGCTGGTCGGGGGACGGCTATTTCGATTCGAACTTCGGCGACGAACCGCTCGAGGCGGGGTTCGACGACTGGCACTGGGCGCGCGCGCATCTCAAGACCGACGTCGCGGTGTTGTACGAGGGGCGTCGCCGCAACGGCGCGCCGTTCGACCTTGCGCTGAAGTTCGACCGGCAGGGGCGCTGGCACGACGTCGCGCCGCCACCGCGCGTGGTGCTGCCGCGGACGCGGTGGCTGGTGGCGCGGGCGACTCGCGCCGATCCGGGTTCGGTGCCGCGCGTGGCGAAGACGTGGATCGACGCGCCGTTCTACGCGCGCTCGGCACTCGACACCCGGCTGTTCGGCGAGTCCGTCCGCGCGGTGCACGAGAGCCTGTCGCTCGGGCGGTTCCGCTCACCGGTCGTCCAGTCGATGCTCCCCTACCGGATGCCGCGCGCCTTCTGGTGAGTCGTCGTCTTTCCGAACCTTGTCGCGCGCGATCTCGCGGTTGATCGAGACGAGCTGCCAGATGATGAAGACGATCGTGGGCACGCCGACGATCGCCATGTCGAGCAGTCCGACGAGGCCGGGGTTGGCGGCGATCATGCTATTCACCCGCTTCCCGTTCGTTTCGAGCGAAGACGAGAAACCCGGCACAGCGGAGGTTTCTCGACTACGCTCGAAACGAACGGGTGGTAGGGGAGCGTCATTCCTTCCCTGCGAACCCTGCGATCAGCGCCGCAACCTCGGCGGGCTTTTCCTCATGCGCGAGATGACCGAGCCCGGGCAAAACCTCGATCCGGCTGTCGGGGATCAGCGCCGCCGCTGCCTTTACCGACGCCAACGGGATCGCCGAGTCCGCCGCGCCGTGCACCAGCAGCGTCGGCACGCGGAGCCGCGGCACGTCGCGCGCGAACGTGTCGAGGTCCCACGCCGCCATCATCGTGATCGCGCCTGCGACATGATCCGACGTCGCGAACAGCCGCCGGTAGAAATCGACCCCGGCCGAGTCGATCCGTGACCCCGTCGCGCGTTTGACATAGGCCGAAGCATCCCCGGGCCCGCGCACCATCGCGGCGACGATATGCGGCGCGAACGGATTGACGAACAGCATCCGCGCGAGCGTCGGGAACAGTTGCGCGGCAAGCCCCGGGAACGGCGTCAGCGCCGGGTTGAGGCCGATTACACCGCGCGGCCGGACCAGCCCGTCGAGCACCATTCGCACCCCGATCGCCGCCCCCGCCGAGTGCCCGACGACGAAATCGGGCGCGACCCCGAGCGTGCCGAGCAGATCGCCGACCGCGCGCGCCATCGCGGGCATCGCGAGCCCGCCGACCGGACGCCCGGTGGTGAAGCCATGCCCCGGCAGATCGGGCGCGACGACGGTGAAACGCTCCGCGAGCAGCGGCAGCAGCCCACGCCAGCTATGCGTCGCCGCGCCGGTGCCGTGGAGCAGCAGCACGACCGGCCCCGCCCCCATCTGCTGGACATGCCAGCGGATTCGCCCGCTCTCGACGAACCGGCTGGCGGCGCGATTGGGCCAGTCGCGCCCCTCGACCGACCAGCGCGGCGCGCTCATGCCGCCTGCACCGCGGCGACCGCGCGGTGCATCGCCGTCGCATCGGCGCGCGGCAGCGGGAGGTAGCGCGCGCCCATCGCCAGCGCGAGTCGTGCGCCCTCGGGGCGGGGCCGCGCGGACGTATCGACGAACGCCGCGCTGATTCCGGTCTGGCCGATCGCGCGCGCGGCCTGTTCGGCGTCCTGCTCGGCGCGGTCACGGACCGCGCTGCCATCGGCGGCGATGTTGGCGCGGCCGTCGGTCAGCACGACGAGGAACGGCGTCCGTCCCCGCGCGCGCGCCGCTTCCGCCAGCAGCCGCGCGGCGTCGAGCCCGGCGGCGAGCGGCGTCCCCCCGCCCCCCGGCAGCGCCGCGAGCGCACGCCGTGCGCGGGTCAGCGAGCGCGTCGGCGGGAGCAACAGTTCCGCACCAACCCCGCGAAACGCGATCAGCGCGACCTGCGCGCGCTTTACATAGGCCTCGGCGAGCAACAGCTCGACCGCGCCCTTCGCCTCCGCCAGCCGCGCCGCCGCCGCCGACCCCGATGCATCGACCGCGAAGATCGTCAGTGTTTCGCTGCGAGTCTCGAACCGGCGGATGCGCAGGTCGTCGCGCCGGATCCGGATCGCGCCGTCGCCGCGCGCGCGCAGCGTCTGCCACGGCGCGGCGGCGCGCAGCGTATCGATCAGGCTGAGGCGCACGCCACCGCGCGGGAGCCCCGCGCGCGACGCGAGGGGGCGGCCGCGCAACGCGGACTTGCGGCGTTCGCCGGCACCGCGCGCGCGGTTCGCGCTACGCCGCCCGCGCCCGGCCGCGAGCTGTTCGAGCACGTCGCGCGGGAGCGTGGCGAGCGCGGCTTCGAGGATGACGTCTTCGGGGGCCTCGAGCGTGCCCTGCTCCTCCTCGCCCGAGTCGCTTTCGGGGGGTAGCGGCGGGGGTTCGCGCGCGCTGTCGGCTTCGGGCGGCGCGGGCAGCCGGGTCGCGCGGGGCACGAGGACGAGCCGGACCGCGAGCAACAGATCCTCGTCCGCGATGGCATCGCGCCCGGCAAGCGCGGCGGCGGCGCGCGCGGCGCGGAGCGCGAACAGCGGCGCGCGGGCGGAATCGATCCCGAGCGCCAGTGCGGTTGCGGCGAGGATGGCAAATGGGTCGGACGTCGGTATTTCCGCACCAAGTCTCTCTTCAGGCATCTGCGAATCCTGCGGCAATGGTGACAAACAGACCGCATCCTTCCCCGGCGAAGGCCGGGGCCCAGTCGCGCAGGTCGTAGTAACTAGGCGCATTCCTTCGCCAGAATTGTCCCTCGACTGGGCCCCGGCCTTCGCCGGGGAAGCGGAAGTCGGGCGACACCCCGACAGATCCATCCGAAATGCCAGCCGCTCGACCAGCGCCTGCGGCGGCGCTTCGTCCTCCACCCCGTCGTCGAGCGCGACCACCGCGACGCGCACCGCCGCCCCGTCGACCACGCCCGCATCGAGCACGCCCGCGAGTCGCGCGGCGGTCGCGTCGGTCATCCGCTCCGCCATCGGCAGCACCACCAAGCCGCCATCCGCCGCCGCCAGCAGCCCGAGTTGCCGCACCGGTCGCCCGAGCGCGAGCGTCGCGCCGAGATCGAGCCCGCCGAGCAACGCCTCGTCGTCAACGTGCGCGGGAATCCGTCGCAGCGGCGCGCCGTCGGGCAAGGCCGGATGGAGCGCCGCCACCACGTCGTCGCGCATGTCACCCCCGCCGCGCAAAATCATCCCGCCGAGACCGACCGGATCCATAGCGCACAACCGCGCCGCCAGCAGCGCATCGTCCAGCGCCGAAGGCGCGTCGGTCATGCCGCCGCCAGTTCGTCCAGCGCGCGCTCGATCCGCACGGTCGACCCGGTCTCGTCGAGCACCCCGCGCCGCAGCCGATGCCGCAGCGCAAGCGGCGCGATCCGCGCGATATGGTCGGCGGTGACCGCGCCCGCGGCGTCGAGCGCCGCCAGTGCCCGCGCCGCGCGGATCAGCGTCAGTTCGCCGCGCAACCCGTCCGCGCCGACCGCCATGCACAGCGTCGAGGCGCGCGCCAGCATCGGATCGGGCACGACTACCTCCGCAAGCCCGGCGCGGCCGCGCGCGATCCGCTTGAGCGTCTTCTTCTCCGCGCTCCGCCACGTTTCGGCAAAGGCTTCGGGCGTCCGCTCGAACGCGTCGCAGCGCCTGAGGATCTCGACCCGGCTCGCCAGGTCCTGCGGCGTGCGCACCTCGACCGACAGCCCGAAGCGATCGAGCAATTGCGGGCGGAGCTCGCCCTCCTCGGGGTTGCCGCTGCCGACCAGCACGAACCGCGCCGGATGCCGCACCGAAAGCCCCTCGCGCTCGACGACATTCTCGCCCGACGCCGCGACATCGAGCAGCAGGTCGACGATGTGATCCTCGAGCAGGTTGACCTCGTCGATATACAGGAACCCGCCATTGGCACGCGCGAGCAGCCCCGGCTCGAACGCCTTGACCCCCGCCCCAAGCGCCCGCTCCAGATCGAGCGCGCCGACCACGCGGTCCTCGGTCGCGCCAAGCGGGAGATCGACGAACGGGACGGCGACGGTTGCCTTTGCAGCGAGCGGCGGTGCGCCGTCGGGATGATAGCCCGCCAGCGCGGCGGGCATCGGCGGCAGCAACGCCGCCAGCGCGCGTACTGCGGTCGACTTGCCGGTCCCGCGATCGCCGAACACCATCACCCCGCCGATCCGTGGATCGACCGCCGCGAGCAGCAGCGCGAGCTTCATCTCGTCCTGGCCGACGATCGCCGAAAAGGGAAAAGCCGCTCGCATGCCCTCAGTGTATCATGCGCTTGACACCCGGCAAGTGGACACTGGCGTTTTGCGCGCGTTGCCACCAAATATGCTAAATGAACCCGCTTTATGTCTCCGGCGCGTGCGCCATCGCCCTGCTCGTCGTCGGTGGGCTCGCGACGCCGATCGGCGAATGGTACAAGAATTTGCGCAAGCCGTCCTGGCAGCCGCCCAACTGGCTGTTTGGCCCGGCGTGGACCGTCATCCTCGGGCTCGCCGCCTGGTCCGCCGCGATCGCCTGGACCGCCGCGCCCGATTCCGCCGCGCGGACCTCGGTCGTGATCCTGTTCGCGGTCAACGCGCTGTGCCATTTCCTGTGGAGCCCGTTGTTCTTCGCGCTCAAGCGGCCCGACTGGGCGCTGGGCGAAGTGGTGTTCCTGTGGGGATCGCTGGTCGCGTTGCTGGTCGGGCTGGCCCCGATATCGCCGTTCGCCGCGCTGTTGATCGTACCCTACTTCCTGTGGGTCAGCTTCGCCGCGGTCCTCAACTGGTCGATCGTACGGCTCAACGGCCCCTTCGCTTGATCTCCACCCGCTGATTTGTCCGCACGCCCGAACAGGCGTATGATCCCCAGACCGACAAGAAGGAAAGACGCACCACTCGAGAGGAAATCGCCATGCCCACCACGTGGAACGCCAACGCCGCCGCTACGCCTGCTGCTGCCCCCGATCTCCCCGAGATCCGGCGGATCAGCGCGAGCGATCTCACCTGGGCCCTGGCGGAGGGCTGGCGCGATTTCACCGAGAAGCGCGGCGACCTGATTTTTCTCGGGCTGCTCTATCCGATCGTCTGTTTCGTCGCGGTGCTGTTCAGCTTCAACGCGCCGCTGCTGCCGCTGCTCTTCCCGCTCGTCGCGGGGCTGTCGATCGCGGGGCCGGCGGTCGCCTCGGGCTTCTACGAACTCGCACGGCGTCGCGAGGAAGGCCGCGACTCGAGCTGGTGGCATTTCCTCGACCCGCTCAATGGGCGCAGCCGCACGCCGCTCGCGCTGCTGACACTGGGGATCGCAATGCTGTTCGTTGCGTGGCTCGCGGTCGCTTATGCGATCTACCAGGCGACGCTCGGCGCACTGGCACCGATGACGGTCGGCGACGTGTTCGGACGATTGTTCACCACAGCCGAGGGCTGGGAACTGATCGTGCTCGGCAATCTCGCGGGCGCGGGGTTCGCGGTGGCGACGCTGGTGCTTGCGGTCGTGTCCTTCCCGATGGTCGTGGATACGCCGGTCGACGCCGCGACCGCGGTGCGCACGTCGCTGAAGGCGGTACGCGAGAATCCGCGCGAAGTGTTTGGCTGGGGAATGCGAGTCGCGGGGTTGATGCTGCTGGGGATGATCCCCGCGGCGATCGGGCTGGCGGTGGTGCTGCCGTGGCTCGGCTATGCGACCTGGCACCTCTATACCCGGCTCGTGGTGCGCTGAGCGAGCGCGCCGGTCGCGCCTTACCGCTCGCCGGTGCGTTGCGCCGCCGCCGTCATCGTGCGGAACTGGTCGATCGCCGCGATCCGCTCGGCGATGTCCCCACGGTACGGCGCGTCGCGCGGCGTCACTGACAGCGCATAGCTCCAATAAGGCCGCGCGGCGGCAAATTCGCCGGCATCGACATACGCCATGCCGAGGAAGAAGGCGGGGCCGGGGGTATGCGGCGCCAGCGCCACCGCGCGCCGGAACGCGACCTTCGCCGCGGGGGACACGGCATGATCGTGGAGCGCGAGCGCATAGCCATAGGCGGTCCACAAGGTCGCATCGTCAGGGCGCAGCAGGAGGTCGCGCGCGAGCCCCTCCGCCGCAGCCCGTGTATCGCCGGACTGCAGCCGCCCGTCGGCGCTGGCCAGCGCGAGGTCGTCGACCGCGGACGGCGCGAACACCGCCGCGCGGAATGCGATCATGCCGGGATCGACCGTGATCGGGTCGACGTCGGCGGCGACCGGCTTGCCGGGCTGGTGGCGGGTGCTTTGCACCGCGAAGCCGGTCGCCCCGAGCAGCAGCGCGGCGCCGACGATCATCCACAACCGCCGCGCCACGCCGAGAACCGACAGCAGCGCTGCGGCACCCGATCCGAATGCGGCGAGGACAAGCAGGTTCATGAGCGTTCCCCCGAAGCGCTGGGCAGCAGCATTTGCGAAAGCTACGCCGGAACGGCGGGCAACGCTACACCCCGACGTGTCAGGATGCGTTGTCACTTCCCCGGAAAGCCTTCGCCCCCTTTCCGCGCCTGGGGACGAAATAGGAATCGACCCCGGTCCACCCCGACCGCTATCGCACCTGCGCGAACGGCAACCCGCCCTCCGCAGCAGGAGACCCGCCATGATCACGCTGATCCTCGCGCGCGCCGACAATGGCGTGATCGGCCGCGACGGCGCGCTGCCGTGGCACCTCCCCGCCGACCTCAAGCGGTTCAAGGCGCTGACGATCGGCAAGCCGATGATCATGGGGCGCAAGACATTCGAGAGTTTCCCGTCCCCCCTGCCCGGGCGTCGCCACATCGTGCTGACGCGCGACCCGCGCTGGTCCGCGCCCGGCGCGGAGGTCGTCCACACGATCGCGGACGCGATCGCCCTCGCCGGGACCGGGGAGATTGCCGTCATCGGCGGCGCGGACATCTTCGCGCTGTTCGAACCGCGCGCCGACCGGATCGAGCTGACCAAAGTCCATGCCACGCCCGATGGCGACGTGGTCGTTCCGCGCTTCGAAGGCTGGCAAGAAATCGCGCGCGCAGCGAATCCCGCAGACGACGGCCGACCCGCCTACAGCTTCGTCACGCTCGCAAGACCCTGACCGCCGCCGGGCTTGTCCCGGTGTCGGGCGCGCCGCATACCGTCCCCCAGATCGGGCGACCACAGCCCGGCGGGCCGGAGAGTGACGATGCTGCGCAAGATCCTGGGGGCCGTGCTCGGCCTCGTCGCGATCGGGGCGATCCTGTTCTTCGTGCTCGCTCCGGGGCTCATCGAACGCGGGATGAACACGGTCGAGCCGGTCCCCCTCCGCATCTCGCCACGGGCGCAGGCGCTCCATGCGCGGTTGCAGGTCGCCGACATGCATGCCGACACGTTGCTCTGGCAACGCAGCCTGCTCGCCCCCGCGCACCAGGGGCAGGTCGATCTCCCCCGCCTGCTCAAGGGCAATTATGCGCTGCAGATATTTTCGTCGGTCACCAAGACCCCGGCGAACCAGAATTACGACGCCAACCCGGCCAACACCGACACCATTACCGCGCTGACGATCGCCGATCTGCAACCGCCGCGCACTTGGACGTCGCTGCTCCAGCGCTCGCTGTGGCACGCCCAGAAGCTGGACCGCTATGCCGCCGCCTCCAACGGCCAGTTGCGCGTGATCCGCTCGTCGGCACAGCTCGACCGGCTGCTCGCGGACCGCGCCGAGGGGGCGAAGGTCGTCGGCGCGATGCTGTCGATCGAAGGACTGCAGGATCTCGAGGGCAAGCTCGTCAATCTGGACACGCTATATGGTGCTGGCTTCCGCATGGCGGGCCTCGCGCATTTCTTCGACAATGACGTGGCGGGATCGATGCACGGCGAGGCGAAGGGCGGGCTGACCCCGCTCGGGCGGCAGGTCATGCGGCGGATGGAGGCGCTCGGGATGATCGTCGACATCGCGCACGCAAGCCACGCGACGATCGCCGAGGTCCTCGCGATCGCGCGCCGCCCGGTGGTGGCGAGCCATGGCGGGGTGCAGGCGACCTGCAAGGTCAACCGCAACCTGACCAACGCCGAGATTCGCGGCGTCGCGCGGACCGGCGGGGTAGTCGGGATCGGTTATTGGGATGCCGCGATCTGCTCGACCCGGCCCGAAGCCGCGGCGGCGGCGATCGCGCATGTGCGCGACCTCGTCGGGATCGATCACGTCGGGCTCGGATCGGATTTCGACGGCGCGGTGACGACCGGGTTCGATTCGGGGCAGATCGTCGCGATCACTCAGGCGCTGCTCGATCGTGGGTTCAGCGATGCGGATGTCGCCAAGGTGATGGGCGGCAACGTGCTGCGCGTGCTCCGCGCCGGGATCGTTCCCGACAAAGCCGCCTAGCGCAGTCGGCCCGGCCCGCTTATAGGCGCACCCATGGAGCGGCTCGACGGCGGCTCGGTTGTTCCGGAGCGCTTGCGCGGCGGGATCATCGCGCTCGGCAATTTCGATGGATTTCACCTTGGGCATCAGGCCGTGGTCGGCCGTGCGGTCGCCCGCGCGCGTGCCGAGGGGCGTCCCGCGCTGGTCGGCACGTTCGATCCGCATCCGATCCGCCATTTCGTCCCCGACAGCGCGCCGTTCCGCCTCAGCACGCTCGACCAGCGAGAACGCTGGTTCGCGGAGGCGGGCGCGGATGCGATGGTGGTGTTCCGCTTCGACGCTGCGCTCGCGGCGCTGGATGCGGAAGCGTTCGTCGCGGAACGGCTGATCGCGGCGCTGGGCGTCGGCGGGGTCGTGACCGGCGGGGATTTCACCTTCGGCAAGGCGCGCAGCGGCTCGGTCGCGGCGCTCGCGACGTTCGGCGCGATGCATGGTTTTTCGGTCGATACGGTCGATCCGGTGACGCTCGACGGTGAACCGGTGTCCTCGACCCGGATCCGCGAGCTGTTGCAGCAGGGCGATCCCCGGGGCGCGGCGCGGCTGCTGACGCGCGCCTTCACGATCGCGGGGGTCGTCCAGCACGGCGACAAGCTCGGCCGTACGATCGGCTATCCCACCGCCAATCTCGACATGGGCGGCTATGTGCGCCCGGCCTACGGCATTTATGCGGTGCGCGGTATGCTGGCGGACGGGCGTGTCGTCGACGGCGCGGCGAACCTCGGGATCCGGCCCAGCTTCGACCCGCCGAAGGAGCTGCTCGAGCCGTTCTTCTTCGATTTTTCCGAGGATCTGTACGGGCAACCGCTCGAGGTCGCGCTGGTCGAGTATCTACGCCCCGAAGCGAAGTTCGACTCGCTCGAGGCGCTGACGACGCAGATGGACGCCGATTGCGCGCGCGCGCGGACGTTGCTCGCCACCGCCTGAACTGCGGCCCACCGGTTAACCAAGACGAGCGCAAGTCCCCGGCACCCGGAAGGCAATGCCGGGCAAAGCTGAACGCGAGGTTGTTTCAGGTTCATGCAACCCCGCCTAACTACGTATCGTTACTGCTATGGAATTGATCCAGAGCAAAGATCGTAACTGGGAGTAATAGAATGCGTACGTTCCTGATGGCGCTCAGCGCCGCATCGCTCGTCATCCCCGCCACCATGGCGGTCCCGACCACCCAGGCGGCCGCGCGCGAGCATCATGGCCGCTACAAGCCGCGTGTCTATCAGGGCCGTGACGGTCGCCGCTACTGCCGCCATTCGGACGGCACGACCGGCCTGCTCGTCGGCGGCGTCGGCGGCGCGCTGCTCGGCAACCAGGTCGCGGGGCGTGGCGACAAGACGCTCGGCACCGTGCTCGGTGGCGTTGCCGGCGCGTTCGGTGGCCGTGCGATCGACCGGTCGATGACCGCGGATCGCCGCTGCCGCTAAAATCCCGAAATATCGACCCTATATCCAGCGCGGGCCCGCAAGGGCTCGCGCTTTTTCACGTCCAGGAGAATGACGATGACCACACGCAGCGGCTCGGCCACCTACGAAGGCTTTGGCAAGGACGGCAAGGGCCATGTCTCGACCCAGTCCGGCATTCTTTCGGACACGCAATACGGCTTCAACAGCCGCTTCGAGGAAGGCCCCGGCACCAACCCCGAGGAGCTGATCGCCGCCGCGCACGCGAGCTGCTTCACAATGGCGCTGAGCTTCGCGCTCGCCAAGGAGGGGTATGCCGACGGCAAGCTCGAGACGACCGCCAAGGTCACGCTCGACAAGGATGGCGACGGGTTCACGATCACGCGTTCCGCGCTCGACCTCAAGGCGACGATCGCCGGGATCGATCCCGCCAAGTTCGAGGAAATCGCAGCCGGCGCCAAGGCGAATTGCCCGGTATCGAAAGTGCTTAACGCCGAAATTACTTTAACACATAGCCTTAACGCCTGATATTCCTGACACTTGCGTGAACGGTACGTAGTTTTCCGTTCACGCAACTTTCCGCATCGGCCATGTGTTCTCCCGATTGATCCACGATATGGATTTGATCCGAGGAGTTCTCTTCAATGCGTAAGTTCTTTATGGCAGTGGCAATCGCGACGACGGCCCTGAGCGCGTTGCCCGCCACCGCGCAGGACAACCCCAACCGCGAATATCGCCAGGATGTCCGCGACGCGCAGCGCGACTATCGCCAGGACGTCCGCAATGCCGATTCGCGTGGCGATGTCCGCAACGCACGCCAGGATTACCGCCGCGACGTGCGCGACGCCCAGCGCGACCGCAACCGGGATCGCAACCAGAACCGCGACTGGCGCCAGTATCGCAACTATGATTACAATCGCTACGAGAATGGGCAGCGCGCCTATTACGCCGAAAACTATTATCGCGATGGCCAATATTACCAGCCGCGCCGCCTGACCCGCAACGACCGCATCTATCGCGGGCGCGACAACCGTTATTACTGCCGCCGTGGCGACGGCACGACCGGCCTGATCATCGGCGGTCTCGCGGGCGGCGCGCTCGGCAACACGATCGCGGGCGGTGGTTCGCGGCTGCTCGGCACGCTGATCGGTGGCGGCGCGGGTGCGTTGCTCGGCCAGTCGGTCGATCGCGGCAACGTCGTCTGCCGCTAAGCTGACCTGATCTGACGGTTCCGGGAGGCCCGGCGCGAAAGCGTCGGGCCTTTCCGCGTGGCGGTTGCGCGTATCCCGGCACCCCGGTACGGCGCGGCAACCTTTGCACAACCGGAGATTGCCTGTGACCGAGCCCACCTATGACGTCGTCGCGATCGGCAATGCCATCGTCGACGTACTGGCGCAGTCCGACGACGCGTTCCTTGCCGAAGCCGCGATGACCAAGGGCTCGATGCAGCTCATGTTCTCGCCCGAGGAAGCCGACGCGCTCTACGCCAAGATGGGCCCGGGGATCGAGGCAAGCGGCGGCTCGGCGGCGAACACCGTCGCGGGGATCGCGGCGATGGGCGGCAAGTGCGGCTTCATCGGCCAAGTCGCGAGCGACGAGCTCGGCGACATCTTCGCGCACGACATCCGCACGGTCGGGATCGACTTCACCACCGCCGCGCGCGACGGTGACCCGACGACCGCGCGATGCCTGATCTTCGTCACCCCCGACGGCCAGCGCACGATGAACACCTTCCTCGGCGCATCGCAGTTCCTCCCCGAGGCCGCGCTCGACCGTGACCTGATCGCGAGTGCCGCGATCCTGTATCTCGAAGGCTATCTGTGGGATCCGGAGGAACCGCGCCAGGCGATGCGCGCCGCGATCGACGTTGCGCGCGCGGCGGGCCGCAAGGTCGCGTTCACGCTCAGCGACGTGTTCTGCATCTCGCGCCACGGCGGCGACTTCCGCAAGCTGATGGCCGACGGTCTCATCGACATCATGTTCGCCAACGAGGCCGAGATCACCGCGCTGATGGACACACAGGATTTCGACGCGGCGGTCGCGGCGGCGGCGGCGGAAGTGCCGATGCTGGTCGTCACGCGCAGCGAGCACGGCGCGATCGCGGTTTCCGGCGGCGAAACCGTCAGCGTTCCGGCCGAGCCGATCGAGCGTGTCGTCGACACGACCGGCGCGGGCGACCTGTTCGCGGCGGGCTTCCTGCGCGGCCAGGCGCAGGGCAAGGACGTCGCGGCGTCGCTCAAGATGGGCGCGATCTGCGCGGCGGAGATCATCTCGCACTACGGCGCACGCGCGCAGGTGGACTTGAAGGCGCTGGTGGCGTCGAAGCTGGGCTGACTTTCTTAAGCCCCTCCCCTTCAGGGAAGGGGTTGGGGGTGGGGCAGTACAGCACGTCCACCTCTCTGCGAGGCACTTCCCCACCCCAACCCAGCGCCGGGTCGGTCATGCCCCCGGCATGACCTGAACAGCGCGGGGCGCTGTTCACCCGGCGCTCCTGAAGGGGAAGGGCTTAAGAAAAAAGCACAAAAAAGGCCGGGGATCGCTCCCCGGCCTTTTTGGTACGGATCTCGAAACGATCACCGCGGCTTCGGCATCCCCGCCAGTTCCGCCTCTTCCGGATCGTCGATCCCGCGCCCCACATGGCTGCGCTGGCGGCTGTAGAGGAAGTAGATCAGCAGCCCGATCACGCCCCAGCCCGGCAACACCAGCATCGCCACCAGCGGCAGGTTGAAGAACAGGAACAGGCACCCGACGATCGTCAGCGGCGCGACCACCCAGGCAAACGGCGTGCGGAACGCGCGCTTGCGGTCGGGCTGGACCTTGCGCAGCACCAGCAGCGCGATCGCCACCATCATGAACGCGTAGAGCGTCCCGGCATTGGCATAATCCGCAAGCTGACCGACCGGCAGGAACGCCGCCGCCAGCGCAACCGCGCACCCCGTGATCATCGTCACGATATGCGGGGTCTTCCACTTCGGGTGGACCTTGCTCCAGGCCGCCGGCAGCAACCCGTCACGGCTCATCACGAAGAAGATGCGGGTCTGGCCGAACAGCAGCACGAGGATCACCGAGGGAAGTGCGATGAACGCGGCATAGCCGAGCATGTTGCCGATCGGGCCGAAGCCGATCTGGCGCAGGACGTGTGCAAGCGCCTCGTTCGAGCAGACCAGCTTGCCGGCATGTTCCGCCATCGCGCACTGCCGCGCGAGTTCCTCGGATCCGGTCGGGAACGGAATGCCGTTCGGGCCCATGATCGGCTGGCCGCCGATCGTCCCGATCGCGCCCGCCGCAACGACGATGTAGAAGACCGTGCAGAACACCAGGCTGCCGATCAGCCCGATCGGCACGTTGCGCTGCGGGTTCTTGGTTTCCTCGGCTGCGGTCGAGACCGAATCGAAACCGACATAGGCGAAGAAGATCGTCGCCGCCGCGCCGACCGCGCCGACGCCGGTGCCGAAGCCGCCAAACAGGCCGGCGGGAAGGAACGGATTGAACTGCGCGGGGTCGATCCGCGGTACCGTCAGGAACATGAAGACGAGCAGCGCGGCGATCTTGATCATCACCAGCACCGCGTTGACCTTGGCGCTCTCGCTCGTCCCGATCACCAGCAGCCAGGTGACCAGAAAGGAAATCACCACCGCGGGCAGATTGATCAGCCCGCCGGGAGCCCCGCCGAGCGCGAGCGGCCCTGCCGAGAGATAGGCGGGCAAATGGATGCCGAACGTATGTTGCAGGATCGTGCCCGAGAAATAGCCCGACCACCCGACCGCGACCGCGCTGGCGGCGACCGCATATTCGAGGATCAGCGCCCAGCCGACCGTCCAGGCGAGAAATTCGCCCATTGAGGCATAGGTGTAGGTGTACGCGGACCCGGCGACCGGGATCATCGCGGCGATTTCGGCATAGCAAAGCGCGGCGACGATGCAGATCGCGCCTGCGATCGCGAAGGCGAGCATGAGACCGGGACCGGCCTTTTGCGCGCCTGCTGCAGTCAGCACGAAGATCCCCGTGCCGATGACGCACCCGATCCCGAACAACGTCAGCTGAAACCAGCCGAGCGTGCGGTGCAGCGATTTCTTTTCAGCAGTCGCAAGAATGGCGTCGAGAGACTTGATACGCCCAAACAGCATGCGATGGATTCTCCCGGGAGTTTGGCGGGCTTTGGCACCGCGCAATGATTGTGCGCGAGCCTAGCCGCAAATCGCCCTCGCGCAAGAGCCTTAGCGCGCGAGCATCGGCCCGAGCGCACGCCCGGCGAAAATGTGGACGTGCAGATGCGGGACTTCCTGCAGCGAATCGGGTCCGGCGTTCGCGAGCAGGCGGTAGCCGCTCGTCACCAGCCCCGCATCGCGCGCGACGGTGCCGACCGCGCGGACGAAGCCCGCGATCTCCGCGTCGGTGCCGCGCGCGCTGAAATCGTCCCACGAGACATAGGGCCCCTTGGGGATCACCAGGATGTGCGTCGGGGCCTGCGGGTTGATGTCGGGGAAGGCGATCGCGAAAGCGTCCTCGTACAGGCGCTTGGCCGGAATCTCGCCGCGCAGGATCTTGGCGAAGATGTTCTGGTCGTCATAGGGTAGCGTTGCGTCGACGGGCATGATGCTCTCCTCAAGGATTGGCGCGCGCGGCCTTTTCGGCGATTCCGGACATGCCTTCGCGCCGCGCGATCTCGGCGCGAACGTCGTCGAGCGAGACGTCGCAATCCGCCAGCAGCACGAGCAGGTGGAAAACGAGGTCGCTCGCCTCGCCGACCAGTGCCGCTCGGTCCTCGGTCAGCGCGGCGATAACGGTTTCGACCGCTTCCTCGCCGACCTTCTGCGCGATCTTCCTGCGGCCTTTGCCGAACAGGCTCGCGGTATAGGAGGTCGCGGGATCGGCACCCTTGCGGGCAAGGATCGTCGCGGCGAGCGTATCGATGGGGTCTTCGGCCATGCGGTCCGGGCTGGCGCAGTTGCGCTTTCGCGTCAATCCTTGGGCGGGCGCTTGGTGAAGCGTTTGCGCAAAGCGCGGCGGACGACGAACACGCCGAACGCCGCGAGCACGAACAGCGCGATGTCGGAAAGCGCGGGGCCGGTGCGCGGGGTGACGACACCGCTGTGCGGGGTGGAGGTCGCGTTCAGGCTCGCTGGCATCGTCACGATCAAAGCTGCAAATGCCGCACCACCCCGGCGGAGGCCGGGGCCAAATCGCGCAGGTTCGTGAAACCCGGGACGCCACCCTGATAGCAGGCGCTTGGCCGTTGGGCCCCGGCCTTTGCCGGGGTGGTTTCGCGACGGAGGCCTCACGCCACCGGCCGCCGCACCGGGATTCCCGCCGCCGCGAGCGCGGCATGCGCGTCGGCGATGCTCGCCTCGCCGAAGTGGAAGATCGACGCCGCGAGCACCGCGCTCGCATGCCCCTCGGCAATTCCGGCGACGAGATCGCCAAGCCCGCCGACCCCACCGCTCGCCACCACCGGCACGCGGACCCGGTCCGCGATCGTGCGGATCAGCGCGAGATCATAGCCACCCCGCGTCCCGTCGCGATCCATCGAGGTGACGAGCAACTCCCCTGCCCCGAGCTCGGCCAGCCGCAGCGCATGTGCGACCGCGTCGATCCCGGTCGCGCGTCGGCCGCCGTGGGTGAACACCTCCCACCCGTCCGCGACGCGCCGCGCATCGACCGAGGCGACGACGCACTGGCTGCCGAACCGGTCCGCCATCTTGCCGACCAGCTCGGGCCGCGCGACCGCCGCGCTGTTGACCGCGACCTTGTCCGCGCCCGCGAGCAGCAGCGCGCGCGCATCCTCGACCGAGCGCACCCCGCCGCCAACGGTGAGCGGCATGAAACACACCTCCGCCGTCCGCCGCACGACGTCGAGGATCGTCCCGCGCGCCTCATGGCTCGCGGTGATGTCGAGGAAGCAGAGTTCGTCCGCGCCCGCCGCATCATAGGCGCGCGCCTGTTCGACCGGGTCGCCCGCATCGCGCAGCTCGACGAAGTTGACGCCCTTGACGACGCGGCCGTTCGCGACGTCGAGGCAGGGGATGACGCGTGCACGGACGGTCATGCGGAAAGCCGCGCGCGTTTCGGTAATGCGGGGGCGTTCACCAAGCCAGCCTCTCGGTGAGACACGGCCCCACCCCTAACCCCTCCCCTGAAGGGGAGGGGAATGAGTGTGTTGCGCACGCTAAAAAGCCCCTCCCCTTTAGGGGAGGGGTTGGGGTGGGGGAGTCCAGCAGCGCTGCGCTCGATACTGCCCCTCTCCCCGGCCCTCTCCCCGCAAGCGGGGAGAGGGAGAAAACCCACCCCCCTCACGCCGCCTTCGCCACGGCCAGCGCCGCCGCCAGGTCGAGCCGGCCGTCGTACAACGCCCGTCCCGTGATCACGCCCTCGACCCCATCCCGGTTATGCAGCGCAAGCACGTGAATCTCGGCAATCCCCTTCACGCCACCGCTGGCGATCACCGGGATCCGCACGTTCCGCGCGAGATCGACCGTCGCCTCGACGTTGCAGCCCTTGAGCATCCCGTCGCGCCCGACGTCGGTGAACAGCAACGCCGCGACGCCCGCATCCTCGAACCGTCGCGCCATGTCGATCACCTCGACGCTCGACACATCCGCCCAGCCCTTGGTCGCGACGAACCCGTCGCGCGCATCGACCGCGACGACGATCCCGCCCGGGAAATCGCCCGCGGCCTCGCGCACCAGCTCGGGGTTTTCGAGCGCCGCCGTCCCGATCACGACGCGCGACACGCCGAGGTCGAACCAGCGCTCGATCCCCGCCCGGTCGCGGATCCCGCCGCCAAGCTGCACATGCCCCGGAAACTGCGAAACGATCGCGCGGACCGCATCGCCATTGACCGATTCCCCGGCGAACGCGCCGTCGAGGTCGACGACGTGGAGATGCTCCGCGCCGGCTTGCGCGAACACCATCGCCTGCGCGGCGGGGTCGTCGCCATAGACCGTCGCGCGGTCCATATCGCCCTCGGCGAGGCGGACGACCTGGCCGGCCTTGAGGTCGATGGCGGGGAAGACGATCAGGCTCATGGTTTCCAGCTCAAGAAGCGGGTGAGAAGGTCGAGCCCATAACGCTGGCTCTTTTCGGGGTGGAATTGCACGCCGAGCATATTGTCACGCCCGATCGCGGCGGTGACCGGCCCGGCATGGTCGGTGCCCGCGATCACATCCGCCCCGTCATATGCGAAGGAGTGGAGGAAATACGCTTCGCCCGGGACGATCAGCGGATGCGCGACGCTCGGCACCACGTCGTTCCAGCCCATGTGCGGCACCTTGGCGGCGGGATCGGCGGGCGCGAGATGGCGGACCGTGCCGCGCATCCAGCCAAGCCCGGCATGAGTGCCGAGTTCCTCCCCGGTCTCCGCCATCAACTGCATCCCGACGCAAATCCCGAGGAACGGCACGCCCTCCCCCCGCACGCGCCGTTCGAGCGCCTCGACCATCCCGTCTACCGCGCGGAGCGCCGCCGCGCAGGCGCCGAACGCACCGACGCCCGGCAGGACGATCCGATCGGCCTTTGCCACTGCAGCCGGGTCGGCGGTGACGACAATATCCAGCGCCCCTGCCGCCTTGAGTGCATTGGCGACCGAATGGAGGTTGCCCGCGCCATAATCGATCAGCGCGAGCGTCATGCCAGCAACGCCGCGATCTCGGGCGCGGCAAAGCTCGCGTTGAACTGGATCACGCGCGCGGTCGCGACGCCGCCGGTGACGAACGGATCGGTCGCGGCCAGCGCTTCCGCCTCGGCCTTTTGCCCCCGCGCGACGATCACCCCGCCGGTACGCGGGTTTTGCCGTCCGGCGACGAGGAACACGCCTTCCGCGAACCCCTTCTCCAGCCACGCGACGTGATGCGGCATCTGCGCATCGACCGCCTCGACCGATTCGCCATAATCGAGCAGGATCAGGCACAACGGACCGTCGGCGCGAAACCCGCCCGCCATCTCAGAGCGTTCCCTTGGTGCTGGGAATCGCGTCGGCCTTGCGCGGGTCGATCTCGACCGCCTCGCGCAACGCGCGCGCAACGCCCTTGAACGCGGCCTCGGCGATGTGGTGGTTGTTGCTGCCGTACAGCGTCTCGATGTGCAGCGTGACCCCCGCGGTCTGCGCGAAAGAATGGAAAAAATGTTCGAACATTTCCGTATCCATCTCGCCCAAGCGCTTCTGCGAGAATGCGGTCTTCCACACGAGATACGGCCGGCCCGAAATGTCGATCGCGACGCGCGTCAGCGTCTCGTCCATCGGCGACAGCGCGTCGGCATAGCGGCGGATCCCGCGTTTCTCGCCCAGCGCCTTGAGCACCGCCTCGCCGATCGCGAGTCCGGTATCCTCCACCGTATGATGTTGATCGATATGAAGATCGCCGACCGTCTTGATGTCCATGTCGATCAGCGAATGGCGCGAGAGCTGTTCGAGCATGTGATCGAAGAAGCCGACCCCGGTGGAAACGGCGTAGCGGCCAGTGCCATCGAGGTTGACGGTGACGTCGATCGAGGTTTCGCTGGTGCGGCGGAAGATCGTGGCGGTGCGCATCGCCTTCCCATAACGGTTCTTTACACCCGTGCAATCTTGACCCGAAAGCAAAGGGCGCTACCCAAGGGCAGATGAGTGATGGTCTTCCCGATAGCCTGATTCCCTATGACGATATCGTCCAGGAAGCGCTGCGTGCCGTGGTGGGCCGCGTCCTCGGTTCGGTTGCCGAAAGCGGCGGATTGCCGGGCGAGCACCATTTCTACATCACCTTCAAGACCCAGGCCCCCGGCGTCGACATTCCGACCCGGCTGATGGAGCGGTTCCCCGACGAGATGACGATCGTCATGCAGAACCGCTATTGGGATCTGCTGGTCGACGAGACGAAGTTCTCGGTGGGCCTGAGCTTCAACCAGGTGCCGTCGAAGCTGGTGATCCCCTATTCGGCGATCACCGGGTTCAGCGATCCCGCGGTCAATTTCGAGCTGCGCTTCCAGGCGGCGGAAGGCCCCGAGGGCCCCGAACCGCACGAGGAAGCCGAGAATGACGGCCCGACCGCAACCCCGATCGAGGACGGGTCGAACGTCGTCGCGGTGGATTTCAAGCGCAAGAAATAAGCCCTCCGGTCCCCGCTGATGGGAGCGGGGGCAATGGAGACTGGCGATGACCGACACCCGTACCGAAACCGATTCGCTCGGCCCCGTCGAGGTTCCGGCCAGCGCCTATTGGGGCGCGCAGACACAGCGCTCGATCGAGAATTTCCCCTTCCCCGCGACCGAGCGGATGCCGCTCGCGATCGTCCATGCGCTCGGAATCGTGAAACAGGCCGCCGCGCGGGTGAACCGCGCGCACGGGCTTCCCGCGGACATTGCCGAACAGATCGAATCGGCCGCCGCCGAAGTCGCGGCGGGTACGCTCGACGATCAGTTCCCGCTGGTCATCTGGCAGACCGGGTCGGGCACCCAGACCAACATGAACGTCAACGAGGTGATCGCCGGGCGCGCCAACGAGCAGCTGACGGGCACGCGCGGCGGCAAGACGCCAGTCCACCCGAACGATCACGTCAACAAGAGCCAGTCGTCGAACGACAGCTTCCCGACCGCGCTGCATATCGCCGCGTCGATCGGCGTGACCCAACGCCTCTTCCCCGCGCTCGACCGGCTGCATGCAGCACTCGACGCCAAGGCACGCGCCTGGAGCGGGATCGTCAAGATCGGACGGACGCATCTGCAGGATGCGACGCCGGTCACGCTCGGGCAGGAATTCTCGGGCTACGCCAACCAATTGTACCGCTGCCGTCGGCGGATCGACCCGGCGGTGACGCATGGCACCAACCGGCTCGCGCAGGGCGGGACCGCGGTTGGCACCGGGCTCAACGCGCCGGAAGGGTTCGCGCGCGACATCTGCCTGGTGATTTCAGAGATCACCGGCCTGCCGTTCCACCCCGCGCAGAATCCGTTCGAGGCGCTCGCGTCGAACGATCCGATCGTGCAATTGTCGGGGACGCTCAATACGCTCGCGGTCGCGCTGACCAAGATCGCCAATGACATCCGCCTGTTAGGTTCCGGCCCGCGTTCGGGGCTGGGCGAGCTGCACCTGCCCGAGAACGAGCCGGGCAGTTCGATCATGCCGGGCAAGGTCAACCCGACCCAGTGCGAGATGCTGACTATGGTCGCCGCCCAGGTGATCGGCAACCACCAGGCGATCACGATCGGGGGCTTGCAGGGCCATCTCGAACTCAACGTGTTCAAGCCGATGCTCGGCGCGGCATTGCTCCGCTCGATCGATCTGCTCGCGGTCGCGATGGAAAGCTTCGCGGAACGCTGCGTCGAGGGGATCGAACCCGACGAGGCGCGAATCGCCGAGCTGGTCGACCGCTCGCTGATGCTCGTCACCGCGCTCGCGCCCGAGATCGGCTATGACAATGCCGCGAAGATCGCCAAGCACGCGCATCACGAGGGCCTGACGCTGCGCGAGGCGGGGCATGCGCTCGGATTGGTCGACGATGCGACGTTCGACCGGCTGGTGCGGCCCGAAACCATGGTCTGATCGCGCGGTGTTCCGGCGCAGGCCGGAACCCATTTGGAACCAACGTCGCGCCCGAACGCTACCGCTCCCGACAAAGGAGACTATCATGACCGTAACGAGACTCATCGGCGCCGCCATCGGCGCAGCCATCGACGGGTCCAGCGGCGACGACAGCAGCATCGACGGTGCCATCGAGGGCGCGATCGCGGCCAAGGTGATCACCGCGATCATCCCGCTCGCGCTTACCTTCGCGACCGGCTGGTTCGTCCTGCGCGGCATCGGCAAGCTCAAGGACGGCGTATTCGGCACGGATGCCGCGCAGCGCTGAACGTCGGATGGGTTGACGCATACCCCGTGCCCGCGCCACTAGCGGGCATGCCCGACCATCGTTCTTCCCAGCCCAAGAGCTTCAAACGCCGCGGACTGATGTTCGTCCTGTCCTCGCCTTCGGGCGCGGGCAAGTCGACGATCGCCAATCGCCTGCTCAAGGAAGAGCACAACAAGCTCAAGATGTCAGTGTCCTACACGACCCGCCCGATGCGAAAAGGCGAAGTCGAAGGCAAGGACTATCATTTCGTCGACAAGGAAACCTTCCGTCACATGGCGGAGGACGACCAGTTCCTCGAATGGGCGCGGGTGTTCGACGAGCGCTACGGCACCCCGCGCGACACCGTGTTCAAGGATCTCGAGAACGGACAGGACATTCTGTTCGACATCGACTGGCAGGGCGCGCAGCAATTGTTCCAGCTCGCGGGCGGCGACGTGGTGCGCGTGTTCATCCTGCCGCCCGGTCTCAAGACGCTGCGCGACCGGCTCGAGAAGCGCGCGACCGATTCGCAGGAGGTCATCGACCGCCGCATGGACCGCGCGCTCGCCGAGGTGAGCCATTGGGACGGCTATGATTACGTGCTGGTCAACGACGATCTCGATGACTGCTACGAGTGCGTCCAGACGATTTTGACCGCGGAACGGCTGAAGCGCTCGCGCCAGCGCGGGATGATCGGGTTTATTCGCCGGCTGCCGGAGAAGTAAGGGCGGTTTGCGGGGCGACACTCCCAATTCTTCCGTCATTCCCGCGCAGGCGGGAATCCATTAGCGCCGTCGGTCGCGTACTGCGTGGTCAGCCAGTATGGATCCCCGCCTCCGCGGGGATGACGGTGAGGGGGTGGCCATAGCCACCCAGCTTACCCCCCCAGCAACTCCAGCATCCGCACGCCACCCCCAAAGTCACGCCGCCGCGCGGCGATTCCCGCCTCGGCGAGCGGATCGCGCCCCCAGCGTTCCGCCTGATATTCCTCGTCGAACGTTACCGCGTCCCACACCTGTTCCGGAGTCGCGGCCTGCTCGACCAAAGCGAGCGCCGCAATCAGCGAGCCCCCGATCGTTACCACCGGCGACAGCGCCGCCAGCGTGAACGCATCGCGCGCCGCAATCGCCTCCGCCAGCCGCGCAAGCGTCACCACAGGCTGCGCGCGGTGCAGGATTCCCGTCGCGACCTCGATATGCACGTCGTAGCGCGCCCGCGCCCAGTCGAGCAGCGGATCCCATGCCGCCGCCTGTCGCGCGACCAGATCCTCGGGGGAATCCGCGCGGTAACAAAGCAGGTCGCTCTCGCCGTACTGCGCAAGGCCTGCGGCGAACAGGGCAGGGTCCGCGCCGACGCGGTCGATCGCGGCATTGCCCAGCCCGGTCAGCGGCATCGCGCGCGGGTCGATTTCCGCCCCCTCCTCGACCGAACGCCATTCGTCCGCAACGGCTTCCGCCAGTGCCGCGGTCGGCAGCGTCAGCGGCACGCGCCCCGGCGTGCGGAGCGGGCGGTCGTCGAGTCGGATCCCGCGCTCGGCATCGACCGCGACCTCTTTCCAGAACCGCTTCATGGTTGCTCCGGACTCCGCCAGCGCCGCGCAAGCGCGCGCGGGACGATCGCGATCAGCAACAGTGCGGAAATCACCAGCGCGGTGCCGATCGCCTTTGGCACGGTCGAATCGCCGCGCGCGATCAGGATCAGCCCGAGCAACGCGCCCGCCACCCCCAGCAGCCGCGTGCCGATCATCGTGAAATAGCGGTTGCGCGCGGTGGTATCGGGGTCGGTCATCGGGGTGCCATCAATCCGGGGAGCGACGCGACCGTCACCGCGACAGCATGCGCGCCCGCGTCGGTGAGTTCCTCCGCCGGGTGATAGCCCCACGCCACCCCCAGCGCACGCGTCCCCGCCGCGCGGGCCATCAACATGTCGTAGCTGGTGTCGCCGATCATCACGGTCGTCTCGGGCACCGCGCCCGCATCCGCCATCGCGGTCTCGATCATCGAGGGATGCGGCTTGGACGGGTGGCGGTCGGCGGTCTGGAGCGTGATGAAATGCGCGGCGATCCCGTGATGCGCGAGGATATGCGCAAGGCCCCGGTCGGACTTGCCGGTCGCGACGCCGAGCTTCCAGCCGTCCGCGGCAAGATGATCGAGCACATCGAGGATGCCGTCGTACAGCGGCTCCGCACTCATCGCGCCCGAGGTCCGCATCTTGAAGAACGCCGCCTTGTAATCGTCGGCCAGGCTGCGGTGCAGCGCGGGGTCGCCTTCGGGGAGCAGCATCTGCATCGCCTCGACCAGGCTCAGCCCCACGATCCGACGGATCGCCGTGCGATCGGGCGCGACGAGCTTTGCGCCGGTGAACGCTTCCTCGACCGATCGGCAGATATTGTCCTGGCTGTCGACCAGCGTGCCGTCACAATCGAACAGCGCGAGGCGGGCGGGGGAGAGTATTCTTGTCATGATAAGCTTCCTTCTCCGCCGAAGGGCGCAAGGGGATGCGATGCTAGGTGCATCATGCGTTCCGCATCCAATGCGCGATCCCGCGACGGCCCGCCGCCTCGATCGCGTCCGCCGCCGCCAAGCGCGCCGCTTCCGGCTTGTTCTGCCCGAGCTTCGTCGTGCCCCGCCACGCCTGCACGGTGAGCGTGAACCCGATGATCCCGCGCGTCATTCGGTCGAACAGCGCCGGGTCCATCTTCGCGCGGGTCCACGGCGTCTTGGGCGCGAGCCGATCCTCCTGCAGCGCCGACACCCGGTCGACCTGATCGACCAGCCCGTCGTGGTCGAGCCTCGCCATGCGGCCTTCCAGTTCGACCGCGACGTAATTCCACGTCGGCACCTGATCGGGGCCGAGGCCGTACCAGTCGGGGCTCACATAACCGTCCGGCCCCTGAACCACGAACAGCCCCGTCGCGCCGTCGAGATGCCGCGCGATGCCGTTGCCGCGCGCGACGTGGAAGGCAAGCGTGTCGTCATCGCACCAGACCACCGGAATATGCGCCACGCGCGGACCGTCCGGCGTTGCCGCGAACAGCGTGCCAAACCCGAGTTCGCCCACGAGCGCGCGCATCGCGGTGCGATCCTCCCAGCGAAAGGCCGGATCGGGATGCATCAGCCGAACGGTGCCTGCGCAGCCGCGCACACCGTCCCGTCACCCCGGCCTCGTGCCGGGGGCCACCGTGCAGCTCGTCCAACGGCTCCGGGGAAACGTTCAGCGGTAGACCCCGGGACAAGCCCGGGGTGACGGTCGATCGTAACCCGTCCGATCCCGCTCACGTCGCCGAACCGCGCCGCCGCCGTTCGCCCTTGCGATCCTTGCGGTAGGTCTTGGCGTGCTGGCGTGCTTGCTGCTTTTTCACCTCACGGCTCGGCGGCGGGGGCGATTCGAGCGGCATCATGTTGCCCAGCATCTCGTCGAACCCGAGCTGCTTGAGGCTCTCGGAGAAATGCGTCGGCAGTTCGGCCTGGACGTCGATCGCGCCGCCGTCGGGGTGGTCGATCCGGATCCGGCGCGAGTGCAGATGCATCTTGCGCGAGATGTTGCCGGTCAGGAACGCAGCCTGCCCGCCGTACTTGCCGTCACCGACGATCGGATGCCCGATCGCCGCGAGATGGACGCGCAGCTGATGCGTGCGCCCGGTGTGCGGGATCAGCTCGAGCCACGCGGTGGTCGTCCCCGCCATCTCGATCACGCGGTAGCGCGTACGGGCGGGGCTGCCTTCCTTCTCGTCGACGTGCATCTTCTCGCCGCCGGTGCCGGGCTGCTTGGCGATCGGCAGTTCGATCATCCCGTCCTCGATCGACGGCACGCCGACGACCAGCGCCCAATAGGTCTTACGCGCGGTCCGCGAGGAGAAGGACTTGGAGAAATACGCCGCCGCGCGCGCGGTCCGCGCGATCAGCAGCGCGCCCGACGTGTCCTTGTCGAGCCGGTGGACCAGCTTGGGGCGGCCCTCCATGTCGTCCTGCAACGCATCGAGCAGACCGTCGACATGCTCGATCGTCTTGGTCCCGCCCTGCGTCGCGAGACCGGGCGGCTTGTTGAGGACGATCGCCTGCGCATCGCGGTGGATCACCATTTCGCGCGCGAAGGTAATCTCGTCGTCGCTCAGCGGCGGACGCTCGCGCTTGACCGGGGCGTCGACGCGCACCGGCTCGGCCGGGGGCACGCGGATCGCCTGGCCGGCGACGACATGGTCGCCGGGCTTTGCGCGTGCGCCATCGACGCGGAGCTGCCCGGTGCGCGCCCATTTGGCGACCGTGGTATAGCTCGTGTCGGGCAGATGCCGCTTGAACCAGCGATCGAGCCGGATCCCGTCATCGTCGGCACCCACGCTGAACTGGCGGACGTCGCTGGTGGCCTTGCTGGGTTTTTCGGGAGTTTTCGTGGTCATGCTGCGATCCGGGTAAGCCAGAGGCCGGCGAACAGCGCCAGCACCGCGCCGAGGACCGACGCAAGGACGTAGCCGAGCGCGGTCATCCACGCATCGCGCTCGACCATCGTCACGACCTCGAGCGAGAAGGAAGAAAAGGTTGTAAAGCCGCCGAGAACCCCGACGCCGAGCAACAGCCGCGTATTCTCGGTGCCGCCGACGCGCGCGAGCACGCCCATCAGCACGCCCATCGCGAACCCGCCGATGAGGTTGACCGCAAGCGTGCCGTACGGAAAGAGCGGGCCGAACGCGGCGACCGCGCCACGCCCGACGAGATAGCGCGCCGCGGTGCCGACAGCACCGCCCGCCATGACAAGAAATAGCTGAACCATTGCGGCTGCGTTAGCGTGGAATGACGCCTTCGTCACCCCGGCAGCGGAACGCGGGATCAGGCGCTGTCGTTCGCGACCGGATCGGCGTCGATCCCGATCCTCAAACGGACGTTGCCCTTGCGCAACCATTCCCCATTCATCATGTTGCTGAGATGGGTATGATCGTAAACATCGTTTCGGTTCTGTGCGGGCTGTGCGCGCTGCCGGTCGCGCTCGTCGGGCTGATCCCCTTCTTCGGGATCGCCAATTATCTCGCGATCCCGATCGCGGTCGTCGGCGTGGTTCTCGGCCTGCTGTCGGGGCACAGGAGCGGGCGCAACTTCAACATCTTCGTCCTGATCGTCGCGGTGGTCCGCCTGATGCTCGGCGGCGGGCTGATCTGACGCAGCAGGACCGCAATTCCTGTCGCGGCGGATCTGCGCTAGACGCTGCCCATGTTGCGTGCCTTCCTCCTGTCGCTCGGCCAGCTTGGCGACCGCAAGATCCTTGCGGTGTTCGTCAAGTCGCTCCTCGTCACCGTCCTGCTGATCGCCGTGCTTGGCGCAGCCCTATGGTATGCCGCGGCACGGCTTGCCGCGCGCTGGGGATGGGATTCGACCGCGGGTGGGCTGCTCGGCGCGGCGGCATTGCTCGCGGCGTTCGGGCTGAGCTGGCTGCTGTTCCGCGCGATCGCGATCGGGGTAATGGGCGCGTTCGCGGATGACGTCGTGATCGCGGTCGAGGCGCGGCATTATCCCGCAGCCCTCGCGACCGCGCGCAACGTCTCGACCGCGCGCGGGATCGGGCTCGGGCTGCGCTCGGCGGGCCGCGCGATCCTCGTCAATTTCGCGCTCGCGCCGATCTATGTCGCACTGCTCGTCACCGGGGTGGGCACGTGGCTGCTGTTCTTCCTCGTCAACGGCTGGCTGCTCGGGCTCGACCTCGGGCAGATGGTCGCGGCGCGCCACATCCCGTCTGCGCTGATGCGAGACTGGCGCAAGACCGGTGCGGTCGAGCGGTTCGCGCTGGGGGTTGCGGGGACCGCGCTGTTCATGGTTCCGGTACTCAACCTGTTCGCGCCGATCCTCGGCGCGGCGATGGCGACGCATCTGTTCCACGAAGGACGTTCCGCATGACAAAACTCGCCGGATCCGCGATTGCGCTGGCGCTGCTCGGCGGCTGCGTATCGGCGACGCCCAGTGTCCAGACCTCGCGCGCGCCGCTGATCCCGATTCCCGCCGGGACCGGGCTCGGCCAGGTCGTCGGCGCGACCGCGGCGAGCCTGACGCGGATGTTCGGCACGCCGCTCGCCGACGTGCGCGAGGGCACCGCGCGCAAACTCCAGTTCAGCAACGCGACCTGCGTGCTCGACACGTATCTCTACCCCAAGGGCAATGGCGAGCCGGTGGTGACCTATCTCGACACGCGCCAGACCGACGGCTCGCCAATCGACCGCGCGAGCTGCGTGGGGGCGTTGCAGATCGGGCGGCGGAAGTAGAGGGGGCGGAGGAAGCGTTCAAGGGCGGCCTTCTTCTTGCCCCTCCCCTTCAGGGGAGGGGTAGGGGGTGGGGCAGTGCCTCGCAGAGAACGCGCTCTGCTGAACTCCCCCACCCCAACCCCTCCCCTGAAGGGGAGGGGCTTTAGGCCTCCTTCCCGCCCCTTCAGGGAAGCGGGTTGACCCTTCTTGCCCCTCCCCTTCAGGGGAGGGGTTTTACGCTTCTTGCCCCTCCCCTTCAGGGGAGGGGTCGGGGGTGGGGCAGTGCCTCGCAGAGAACGCGTTCTGCTGCACTCCCCCGCCCCAACCCCTCCCCTGAAGGGGAGGGGCTTTAGGCCTCCTTCCCGCCCCTTCAGGCAGGCGGTTTGCCCCTTCTTGCCCCTCCCCTTCAGGGGAGGGGTAGGGGGTGGGGCGGTGCCTCGCAGAGAACGCGTTCTGCTGCACTCCCCCACCCCAACCCCTCCCCTGAAGGGGAGGGGCTAAGTAAGGCGCTCCAGCGCCCATGCCGCGGCTTCCGCCACCACCGGATCCGGGTCATCGAGCAACGCCCGCACCGGCCCCGCCAGCCCGGGATCGCCGCTGTTCCCCGCCGCGATCAGGCAGTTGCGCATCATCTTGTTGCGCCCGATCCGCTTGATCGGCGAGCCCGAGAAGACCTGCCGGAACCCCGCATCGTCGAGCGCGAGCAGATCCCCCAGCGCGGGCGCGACCAGCTCCGCGCGCGGCAGGAACGCGCGGTTCGCCGCCGCGCTTTCGGCGAACTTGTTCCACGGGCACACCGCGAGGCAATCGTCGCAGCCATAGATACGGTTGCCGATCGCGGCGCGGAATTCATGCGGGATCGGCCCTGCATGTTCGATCGTCAGATACGAGATGCACCGCCGCGCATCGAGCCGGTAGGGCGCGGGGAAGGCATCGGTCGGGCAGGCGCGCTGGCACGCGTCGCACGATCCGCAACGGTCGATGACGCGGGCTTCCTTGCGCTCCCCCTCCTCCTGCTTCCCCGGCGAAGGCCGGGGCACAGTAGGGATGTCGCTGGATATCAAGCGCTGCGCTTCGCCATGATCGGCCCTCGACTGGGCCCCGGCCATCGCCGGGGAAGCAGAAGAGTAGAGAGGCGTATCGTCCTCGAACACTTCCGCCTCGAGCGTCGTATAGATCGCCCCCAGGAACAGCCACGAGCCATGCTCGCGGCTGACCAGATTGGTATGCTTCCCCTGCCACCCCAGCCCCGCCGCGGCGGACAACGGCTTTTCCATGACGGGCGCGGTATCGACGAACACCTTGAGGTCGGTTCCCGGCACCTCCGCCACCAGCCAGCGCGCGAGCGCCTTGAGCGCGCGCTTGACCACGTCGTGATAATCGCCCCCCTGCGCATAGACCGAGATCCGCCCGATCCCGCCCTCCCCCGCCAGTGCGAGCGGGTCGGTCTTGGGCGCATAGCTCATCCCCAGCGCGATCACGCTGCGCACTTCGGGCCACAGTGATGCGGGCGTATGGCGCTGATGCGCGCGCTCCTCCATCCAGATCATCCCGCCGTGCAGCCCGGCATCGAGCCATTCGCGCAGCCGCGCGGCAGTCTGCGGTGCGGCATCGGCGCGCGTGACCCCGCAGGCGACGAAGCCGAATTCGGCCGCTTTCGCCTGAAGCCTTTGCAACAGCGTCTTGTCTTCCTGCATCACACCCCGCTACCACGGGGACGGCTATCGGGGGAATTGGCGTTGGGGCAGGAACGCGCGGTCGACGCATCGGGGCTGGTCAAGCTGTTCGGCGGGCGACGCGTCGTCGACGGCGTCGACATCGTCGTGCCGAAGGGCGCGATCTACGGGGTGCTCGGGCCGAACGGCGCGGGCAAGACGACGACGCTGCGGATGCTGCTCGGGATCATCGAACCCGACGCGGGAAGCCGCACGCTGCTCGGGCATGATCGCCCGCGCGAGGTGAGCGACCGGGTCGGCTATCTCCCCGAGGAACGCGGGCTCTATCCCGCGATGCGCGCCAAGGATGCGATCGCGTTCATGGGCGCTTTGCGCGGGCTCGATCTCAAGACCGGGCGCAGGCGCGCGGTCGGGCTGCTCGAGGCGGCGGGGCTCGGCCATGCGGTCGACACGCGGATCCGCAAATTGTCGAAGGGGATGGCGCAGCTCGTCCAGTTGCTCGGCTCGGTCGTCCACCAGCCCGACCTGCTCGTGCTCGACGAACCGTTTTCGGGGCTCGATCCGGTCAACCAGGAACGGCTCGAGGCGCTGATCCTCGCCGAGCGCGACCGTGGCGCGACCGTGCTGTTCTCGACACACGTGATGGCGCACGCCGAACGCCTGTGCGACCGGCTCGCGATCATCGCGGGGGGCAAGCGCCGGTTCGAGGGAACGGTCGCCGATGCGCGGGCGCTGCTCCCGATGCGCGCGCTCTACACCCCGACGCGCGACGACCCAGGCGTCGCAGCGCACCTCCCCGCCGATGCCGAGCATGTCGGCGATGGCTGGCGCTTCACCGTTCCCGACGACGGGGTCGAGCGCGTGCTCGCCACGCTGATCGCCGCGGGGCATGGCATCTCGGGCCTGTCGATCGAGCGGCCATCGCTCCACGACGTGTTCGTCAAGGTCGTCGGCAAGGCCGCGCTAGAGGGCAAGCAATGAGCCGGTTCCGCATCCTGCTCCGCCAGATCTGGACGATCGCGCGGCGCGACTTCGTCGCCACGGTGTTCACGCCGACCTTCCTGATCTTCCTGCTCGCGCCGGTGGTGATGGGGTCGTTCGGCGCGATCGGCGGGCTTGGCGCGGATGCCGCGCAAAAGGGCGCGGACGCCAAGACGCGGATCGTTGCGATCGTCGACCCGGCACGCAGCGCCGATATCGCCGCGCTCGACCTGCGGTTGCGGCAGCTCTACCGCAACCCGGACGAGGCACCGCCGCTGCTCCAGACCGAAGCGCCGGGCGCCGACCCGGCCGCGCAGGCGCGCGCGCGGTTCGACGACACGCGGATCGATGTCGTGGCGGTGCTCTACGGCCCGCTCGTCACACCGCAGGTACTCCACACTCCGACGAGTGCCCGCGCGGGCGACTATCTCGCCGCGCTCGCCGAGCAGATGCTGCGCGCCGACCGCAGCGGCGTGGCTCCGCTCAGCACCGTAACCAAGACGATCGTCTCCCGGCGCACCTCGTCGCTGCGCGGCGCGAACGCGTCGGGCTTCTTCGCGGTGTTCGCCTTGTTCTTCCTCACGCTGCTGCTCGCGGGGCAGGTCGTCAGCGGGGTTGCGGAGGAGCGCGGCAACAAGGTGATCGAGGTGCTCGCCGCCGCGGTCCCGCTCGAATCGGTGTTCTTCGGCAAGCTGCTCGGCACGTTCGGGGTCGCGGTGCTGTTCCTGCTGTTCTGGGGCACGCTGCTCAGCCAGGCGACGCTGCTGCTCCCGCCGACCTTCGCGACGGGCCTTTCCGGACTGACCCCGACGATCGGCCTGCCGCTGTTCACGCTGCTGTTCTTCGCCTATTTCACGATGGCGTACATGCTGCTCGGCGCGGTCTTCCTCGGGGTCGGCGCGCAGGCGGCGAGCGTCCGCGAAATCCAGTTGCTGTCGCTCCCGATCACGCTGATCCAGGTCGCGATGTTCGGGCTCGGCGCGGTCGCGGTGTCGAAGCCCGACAGCTGGATCAGCACCTTCGCCGCGATCTTCCCGCTTAGCTCGCCTTATTACATGGCGGGCCGCGCGGCGCAGTCGGCGAGCCTCGGCGTCCACGTGCTCGCCTTGCTGTGGCAGGCGCTGTGGGTCGCGATCTTCATCGCCATCGGGGTCCGCGCGTTCCGGCGTGGCGTGCTGCAATCGGGGAGCGGGAGCTTCCGCTGGAAGCGCCGCCGGGCCGTCCAGGAGAACGCTGTTGACATGGGTGTCAGTTAGAGGTTCTCTTCCCCAAAAAGGGAGAGAGCCTATGGCGACCGCAGCGATCGAGTCGGACCCCGTCAGCGTGATGCCGGTGGACCCTTTCGATGTCAGCCGACCCGAGCTGTACCGCGACGACCTGTGGCACGCGCCGTTCCGCGAACTCCGCGCGACCAGCCCGGTCCACCGTGTCGAACATTCGGACTTCGGGGCCTATTGGTCGGTGTCGAGCTACAAGCCGATCGTCGCGGTCGAATCGCTCCCCGATCTCTATTCCAGCCAGGCGGGCGGGATCACCATCGCCGATTCCATCGAGGATCGCGGCGACGTGAAGATGCCGATGTTCATCGCGATGGACCGGCCCAAGCACACCGGGCAGCGCCGCACCGTCGCCCCCGCCTTCACCCCTTCCGAAATGGTGCGGCTGACCGAAACCATCCGCGCGCGCACCGCCGAGATCCTCGACGGGCTCGACTGGAACACCCCGTTCGACTGGGTCGACCGCGTCGCGGTCGAGCTGACCACGCAGATGCTCGCGATCCTGTTCGACTTTCCCTGGGCGGACCGCCGCAAGCTCACCTTCTGGTCGGACTGGGCGGGCGATGTCGAACTCGTCAAGACCGCCGAGCTGCGCGCGCAGCGGTTGCAGCACATGTATGAATGCGGCGGCTATTTCCAGAAGCTGTGGAACGACAAGGTCGGCAAGGAACCCACCCCCGACCTGATCTCGATGATGATCCACTCCGACGCGATGGCGGAAATGGACCAGCTGGAGTTCCTCGGGAACCTGATCCTGCTGATCGTCGGCGGCAACGACACGACGCGCAACACGATGAGCGCGGTCGCCTACGGGCTCGACCAGTTCCCGGAAACGCGCGCGAAGCTGGAGGCGGACCCCGGGCTGATCCACAATGCGGTGCAGGAAATCATCCGCTGGCAGACCCCGCTCGCGCACATGCGCCGCACCGCCACCACCGATACCGAGTTGGAAGGCCAGCGGATTGCCGCGGGGGACAAACTGATCCTCTGGTACATCTCCGCCAATCGCGACGAGAGCGTGTTCGAGGATGCCGACCGCATCCTGGTCGACCGGCCCAATGCGCGCCGCCACCTCGCCTTCGGGCACGGCATCCATCGCTGCGTCGGCGCGCGGCTCGCCGAGCTGCAGGTTTCGGTGCTGCTCGAGCAAATGGCGAAGCGGCGGATGCGGGTCAACATGCTCGGCGCGCCCGAGCGGGTCTCGGCATGCTTCGTCCACGGCTATCGCAAGCTGCCGGTCGAGATCACCCGCTATTGAGCTGCGTCCGCTTGGCGACGGGGCGCGTAACTCCCACATGGGGTGCAACGGCCCCCGTTACCGAGCAGGACATTTTTCGATGCATGACCGCCGCCATTTCCTGACGCTCGCCGGATCGGGCGTCGCCGCCTTCGCGCTGTTCGGCTGCAAGGGCGCGACCGCGAGCCCGCCCGAGACGTTCGAAGTCACCCTCAGCGACGCCGCGTGGAAGAAAAAGCTGTCGCCCGCCGCCTATCAGATCCTGCGCCGCGAAGGGACCGAGACGCCCTATACGAGCCCGCTCAACAACGAGCATCGCGCGGGGACGTTTTCCTGCGGCGGCTGCGCACTGCCGGCATTTACCTCCAAGACCAAGTTCGACAGCGGCACCGGCTGGCCGAGCTTCTGGGCACCGCTGCCGAATGCGGTGCGGACCCGGGTCGACGGGTCGTTCGGCATGGCGCGGACCGAAGTCCATTGCCGCCGCTGCGGCGGGCATCTCGGGCATGTGTTCGACGACGGCCCGAAGCCGACCGGCAAGCGCTATTGCATGAACGGCGCAGGCATGACGTTCGCGCCGGGCAAGGCGTAACGGTCCAGACACACCGCTTCCCGACGGAGTCTCGCGAAACGTGAGACGTGTGTTTTGCGTGCCCCGCAGGGGGTGATGCGGCGGCGTCCCCGGGGTCGGACAGTATTTCTCTCCTTCTCCCGGCGACGCGCCGCAGCTCTCAGGCGTCGATGCTCGTTCCGAGCGCGGCGTGGACCAGCCCGCCGTCGACCGTGATCGTGTCGCCGACCACATAATCCCCCGCGCGGCTCGCAAGGTAGATCGCGGCACCCGCCATGTCCTCGTCGACGCCGATGCGCTTGGCAGGGATGCTCCGCGCGATCGCCTCGCCATGGTCTCGCGCGGCCTTGTTCATCTCGCTGGCAAAGGCACCCGGCGCGATCGAGGTGACGTTGATGTGGTCGGTCACAAGGCGCGCCGCCATCCGCTTGGTGAGATAGATCAGCGCCGCCTTCGACGCCTGATAGCTATAGGTCTCCCACGGGTTTAGCCGCTGTCCGTCGATCGAGGTGATGTTGATCACCTTGGCCGGGCGGCCTGCGCTCGCGGCGGCCTTGAGCGGTTCGTGGAGCGCCTGCGTCAGGAAGAAGGGCGACTTGACGTTGAGGTCCATCACCTTGTCCCAGCCCTTTTCCGGGAACGCCTCGAACGGCTCGCCCCAGGCGGCACCCGCATTGTTGACGAGGATGTCGAGCCGGTCGGTATGCTCGGCGAGTTGCGCGGCGAGCGCCTTGCAGCCCGCGACGGTCGACACGTCCTGCGGCAACGCGATGCAATTTTCGCCCAGTTCGGCGGCAGTTTCGAAGCAGACTTCGGCCTTTCGCGCCGAAATATAGACGGTCGCGCCTTGCGCGATGAAGCCCGCCGCGATCATCTTGCCGATCCCGCGCGAGCCCCCGGTGACGAGTGCGATGCGGCCGTCGAGCCGGAACAGGTTGGTCGTGTCCATAATTTCTTCTCCCTCTCCCGCTTGCGGGAGTTTTGTGGAACGGCGGGTCGGTCGGGTCCCCCGGACCCGACCTGCGGAATGCCGGGGGCATTTCGCTCCCGCCGTTCCACAAAACTGGCCGGGGAGAGGGCAGTCTCTCCACGACCCTATCGCTGGTTGTTGCCGGACTGCCCCTCTCCCCGACCCTCTCCCCGCAAGCGGGGAGAGGGAGATTTACCCCCCCCGTTTGATCGTCTCGCGCGCGATGATGATCTGCTGGATCTGGCTGGTGCCCTCGTAGATGCGGAACAGCCGGACGTCGCGGTACAGCCGCTCGATCCCGTAATCCGCGATATAGCCTGCACCCCCGAAGATCTGCACCGCGCGATCGGCGACGCGGCCGACCATCTCGCTCGCATAATATTTGGCGGCGGCGGATTCCATCACCACGTCCTTGCCCGCATCCTTCGCGGCGGCGGTCTCGAGCACCATCGCGCGCGCGACCAGCGCCTCGGTCTTCGAATCCGCGAGCATCCCCTGGATCAACTGATGCTCCGAAATCGGCTTGCCGAATTGCGTCCGGCTGGTCGCATAAGCGACGCAATCCGCGATCAGCCGCTCGGCCACGCCGACGCACACCGCCGAGATATGCAGCCTCCCGCGATCGAGCACGCGCATCGCGATCTTGAAGCCTTCGCCCTCCGCCCCGAGCCGGTTCTCCGCCGGCACGACGACATCGTCGAAATGGACGTCGGCGACCTTCGCGCCCTTCTGCCCCATCTTTTTCTCGGGCTCGCCGATGCTGACCCCGGCAAGATCGCGCGGGACGAGGAAGGCGGACACGCCGCGCGCGCCGGGCTGTTCGCCGGTGCGCGCCATCACGGTGAACAGGTCGGCCTTGTCGGCGTTGGTGATGTAGCGTTTCGTCCCCGACAGCCGATACGCCTGCCCGTCGAAGGTCGCGCGCGTCTTCACCGCGCCCGAATCGCTTCCGACTTCGGGCTCGGTCAACGCGAAGCTGGTGATGATCTCGCCGCTCGCGATGCGCGGCAGCCATGCCGCCTTCTGCTCGGGGGTTCCCGCCATCACAAGGCCCTGGCTGCCGATTCCGACATTGGTCCCGAAGGTCGAGCGGAACGCGGGCGTGGTGCGACCAAGCTCGATCGCGACGCGCGCTTCCTCGAGCATCGTCAGCCCGAGCCCGCCATACGCTTCATCGATCGACAGGCCGAACAGCCCCATCTCGCGCATGTCCTGCACGACGTCGGCGGGGATCGCGTCATCCGCCTCGACCTGCGCCTCGAGCGGGCGGAGCCGTTCGGCGACGAACCGGCGAACCGTGTCGATCAGCGCATCGAAGGTTTCGGGGTCGAGTGCCATGAATCCTCTCGCATCGTAACTGGGGGCGAAGTCGTTCCGACGGCGATGCCGCAAACCGCCGCCGCCCGCAAACCCGAAATTCCAAAATCATCATCAACGTGGCGCATTGACCAGCTAAACCCCCGTACTAGTATGACCAAAAGTACAGGAGAGCAGGATGCGTTTTGCGGGCAAGCGGGCCGTCGTCACCGGCGGGGCCTCGGGGATCGGCCGCGCAACCGCGCTTCGGCTGGCACGCGAGGGTGCCGAAGTCTGGATCGGCGACATCGACGAGGCGGGCGGCGCGGAAGTCGCCGACACGTCGAACGGGCGAATCCACTTCCAGCGGACCGACGTGCTCCAGGCGGGTGAGATCGAGGCGCTGATGCACGCCGCCGATGCCGCGGGCGGGCTCGACGTGGTGTTCAACAATGCGGGCGCTGGCGGATCGCGCGAGTCGATCGATGCGATCTCGCCCGAGGATTGGGACCGGACGCAAGCACTGCTGCTGCGCTCGGTCGCGCTCGGGATCCGCTATGCCGCTCCGTTGATGATCGCGCGCGGGCACGGCGGGGCGATCGTCAATACGTCGTCGGTGGCGGCGCTCCAGACCGGCGCCGCGCCGACCGCTTACTCGGTCGCCAAGGCGGGCGTGCTCCACCTCACCACGCTTGCCGCCGCCGATCTCGCGCAGCACCGGATTCGCGTCAATGCGGTGTGCCCGGGGTTCATCACGACCAACATCTTCACCTCCGCGCTCGGCATCGCAGGCGAGAAGCGCGATCTGGCGAACGGGATGATCGGCCAGGCGGCGGCGCAGGCGCAGCCGCTCCAGCGCGCGGGGACATCGGACGATATCGCGGCGGCGGTCGCCTATCTCGCAAGCGAGGATGCATCGTTCGTCACGGGGACGCGGATCGTGGTCGATGGCGGGCTGACGATCGGCCCGCGGCACAGCTGGGACCCCAAGGCCCCCTCGATGTTCGCTGCACTGGAAGCGTTCGCTTCGTGACCCCCGGCTCGGTCGGGCCGCTCGTCGCGCCCCCCGCGCGGCGGCTGTCGGCGCGGAGCCGTCTGTCGTTCGGGATCGGGTCGATCGCATATGGCGTCAAGGACAATGGTTTCGCGACCTTCTTGCTGTTGTTCTACAATCAGGTGATCGGCCTGCCCGCCGCGTCGGTCGGGCTCGCGATCATGGCGGCGCTGGTGGTCGAGGCGTTCGTCGATCCTCTGGTCGGCTATCTGTCGGATCATACGCGCGGGCGGTGGGGGCGGCGGCATCCGTGGATGTATGCCTCTGCGCTGCCGGTCGCGATCGGGTGGCTGTTGCTGTGGAACCCGCCCGCCCTGTCGCAGGGCGCGATGCTGCTCTACGTGTTCGGCAGCGCGCTGCTGGTGCGGGTCGCGCTGTCGATGTTCGAGATCCCGGGCGCTGCGCTCGGTCCCGAGTTGAGCGCGGATTATGACGAGCGGACTCGGCTGTTCTCCTATCGCTATCTGTTCGGCTGGGGTGGCGGGCTGGCGATGCTCGCGCTGGCCTATGGCGTCTTTCTCGTCCCCGATGCGACGCATCCGGTCGGGACGCTCAACGCGGATGGCTATTCCCGGATGGCGGTCGTGGCGGCACTGGTGATGGCGACGTCGATCCTCGTCTCCTCGGTCGGGCTGCACCCGGAGATCCCGCGATTGCCGCAAGTGCCGCGCTCGGACGAGACGTTCGCGGAGCATCTGCGCGATTTCGGGCGCACGGTGTGGAACCGCGGGTTCCTGTGGCTGATGGCGGCGGGGTTGTTCGCGTATACCGCGCAGGGCATCTCGTTCGCGCTCTCGCTGTACATGTACCAGTTCGTCTGGGTGTTCGCGCAGGGGGATTATAATTACCTGTCGATCGCGCTGATGGCGGGGGCGCTCGGCGCGTTCTTCCTCGCGCCGGCCTTGACGCGCGGCGGGGACAAGCCACGCAGCGCGATGGCGCTGTCCTTCTGCGCGGGATGTTTGCTGACAGCCCCGTATCTGCTGCGGTTCGCAGGGGTGTTCCCCGAGCCCGGGTCGCCGCTGCTGCTCCCGGTGCTGCTGACGATCTTCGCCGCGAATACCGCGTGCGGGGTTTCGGCGTTCATCCTCGGCGCGGCGATGTTGTCCGACGTGGTCGAGGATTCGGAGGTGCGCACAGGCAAGCGCTCCGAAGGCGTGTTCTTCGCGGGCGGGTTCTTCGTGCAGAAGCTGGTCGGCGGGCTCGGGATCTTCGTCGCGGGGCGGATCCTCGCGTTCGCGGCGTTTCCGGCGGGGGCAAAGCCGGGGCTGGTGCCGGTCGCGACGATCGACCGGCTGACCGTGGTGTTCGTGGTGCTGGAGCTGGGGTTCTACGTCGCGGCGGGGCTTTGCTACGCGCGCTTCCCGTTCGGGCGGGCGGAGCATGATGCGCGGTTGCGGGCGAGTTCGGCGGCGTGACCGCCGGGTGCCCGCCGCGTTCTTACCCCCCGGATAGCCCTAACCCGCGATCGGCCGGATGAACCCGGTCAGCGCCCAGCCCGACTTGCACGGCCCGGCATAAGGCCGTGGAGCGGCAATCGGAGCGGCGACGCCGCACTCCGATCCATCGGCGGGCACCACGACGATCCCCTGCCAGCGCTGGTCGAGCGAGCGCGTGCAGCGGAACACCCGCGTTCCCGCGCCGAGCCGCGCGACTTCGTCCGCCTCCGCGAAGGGGGCGGCGCGCAAGGGGAGATACGCCTCGCCGCCGGGCGACAGGTTGACGACCTCGCCCAGCCCCGCGCACGCCTGGAACGCGGAGCCGCCCTCGCCGATCTGGACCGGTTGCACGCCGGGCGCGGGCGCGGTGGTGTTGGTATCGTACAGGCCCGCATCGTTGCCGAATCCTCCGCCGGGCGAGCAGGCGGCAAGCAGCAGGCATAACGCCGTAGCGGTTCGGTTCATGGCAATGATTCCTAGCCCCGATCCAGCCGCTTGGCGAGCAGGATCGTGTTTCGCGGGGCTGTCGGCAGGCCGCGAAATGGCAGTCATCGCGCGCCCAACTCGCTTCATCGGAAAAGGTTCCGTTCATCGGGGAGCAAGGGTTTTCATGCGGCCTGCGACCTGCTTTGACAGGATCAACGACGACCTAGACCAGTTTCAAGACCGTGGGGGTCCCATGAATTTCAAGGCTTTGACAGCGTGCTTTGCGCTGATGGTCGCGTGCGGCCTGATGACGGCGACCCCGGCGATGGCGCAGTTCTGGCAGTGCGCGCCCTACGCCCGGCAGATTTCGGGGATCGAGATCCGCGGCAATGCGAACACCTGGTGGTCGCAGGCCGCCGGCCATTATGCGCGCGGCCATGCCCCCAAGGTCGGCGCGGTCCTCGCCTTCACCGCAACCAACCGGATGCGCCTCGGCCATGTCGCGATGGTCAGCGAAGTCGTCAGCGACCGCGAAGTCCTGCTGACTCACGCCAACTGGTCGCACCGCGGCGGGATCGAGCGCGACGTCCGCGCGATCGACGTTTCGCCGAACGGCGACTGGAGCATGGTCAAGGTCTGGTACGGTCCGCAGGGCGACCTCGGCACCTCGGCTTATCCGACCAAGGGCTTCATCTATTCCGATCACGCCCCGACCGGCGACGATGCGGTCGAGCAGGAGACCAAGGCGCCGATCGTGCTCGCGTCGCTCGACATGGGGACGACGGTCAGCTTCTGAGGCGGCCCGCACCAGCGGCCGCTCGCTCACCCCTGCGGGTGATGCGGCTGCAGGATCAGCACCCCGTCCTCGACCCGCCACGATTTCAGGCGCGACAGGAAATTCATCCCAACCACGTTCATGTCGCCAAAGGCGGGGGACACCACCACCGGCACGTCGCGCGCGACGACGTTGCCGATCCGGATCTCGGGCACGGTCGCGGTTTGCGCGGCGACGGTGCCGTTGGCGGTCTGCATCATCACCGGCATCATCGCATCGCGCGGTTCGATCCCTGCCGCGGCGGCGGTATCGGCGCTGAGCGCGGTGACGGTCGCGCCGCTGTCGACGAGCATCCGCTTCTCGTAATCGCCGATCTTTACGCGCACCCAGAAATGCCCGTCGGGCGACATGTTGACTCGCGTTTCGCCGCCGACCGCCTGTTGCTGCCCCATCTGGAAGCGCTGCGCCATCCGCGCGAACATCGGGTCGAACTGCGCGCGTTCGGACAGGATCACCAGCACCAGCACGATCGACCCGGCGGTGAACGCGAACGACACCAGCCGACCGATGAACGGCACCCGCCGCGCGACGATCATCACCGCGACGACACCGGCGATCAGGAGATACAGCGGCGCGTGGCCGCCAAGGTCAGGGAGCGCGTTCACGCCCCGAAGATAAGAACCCGCCCGGGCTTTCGAAAGACCGGGCCACGGCCCCTTCGCGCTATTCCCTCGCCGCACGCGGCCGCTCGACCCCGCGGGTTGGCGATCCGGCGGAGGTGCCGACACTCAAACCATCGCGGCGCTGCCGAGCGCGCGGGACAGGCCGGCCACCCGCTCGCACCGGGATCGACCACGTCCCGCGCCGGGGCAGGCTAGCGATCGGCCTTGAACGACAACGGGATATTGCTGCGAACTCAACGGTCAGGCACCATCGCACGATCATCCCGTGGCAAAGGGGACACCACGACGTGCGCATGATTTCTCTTCTGGTTGTTCTGGCGGCGACGGCAAACATCGGTGTTGCCTGGGGACAACAGACAGATCCCCAGCCGCTCCCCAGCGAACAGTCTGCACTGCCGGTGCTCGCTCAATATGGCACGGCGCCGAGTCAGGCGGCCGGTCTGGCTATCCTCGATCGCGCGCTGGCGTTGCTGCCACAACCGACCGCGTTTCGCGGTCAGGTGGTGTGCACGCGCGCGGCCCTGCTGGACGCGATGGAACGCGCGACGGAGTCGCGAGCGGGGTATGACCAATGCCGGCAATTGCGTCCGGACGACCCGAATGTCCTGATTCCGATCGCTCTCGACGAATCGACCCACCAGCGACCGGTCGAAGCCGCACGGCTGTTGATGCACGCCGCCGCCCAGCATGCGTCCGGGCTCGATGCGGTCGACCCCGGAACAATGGGCACCATCGACCGGCAGCTCCGGTACATCGACCGAGGCAGCGTCGCGAACGACCTGATCGCCGGGCTGGTAGCCGCCGGATACCCGCGAAACGACCCTTCCACGCTCTCGAGATACACCACGATCGCCATCGTGAACCGGTTGCGCGCCGCCGATACGGCGGGCGCGACGCAACTCCTGCCGACGATCCTTTCGCCGAGCGACGGGATTGCCATGCTGATCGATCGCAAGTTCGCGCCGATCGGGCCCGCGATCGAACAATGGGCGGGCAGCGACCTGTCGGTCCAGCGGCGCGCGCTACTGTCCGCGACCCGCGCCGCATTCGAGATTTCGAACACGGACGAGGCGCGGCTGCGCTTTGCCGACGCTTTGGTGGAGACGGGCCACGACCGGGAGGCGATCGCTCTCATCGACGAATGGCTGTTGACCCCGGCCACGCCGGATACTGCGTGGGACCGCAACATGGCGATCATGCATCAGGGGCGCTGGCTGGCCGAGCAGGGCAAGCACGCCGAGGCCATCAAGCGGATGCGCGCCGCCTTGGACGTTCCGGCTCCACTTGCCGTCGGAAGCGAGAATATCACGCCGAACCTCGTCAGGCATCTGCTGTTCGTGCGCGATTATGCCGGCGCGATCGACGTTCTCGACCACCATATGCCGACCAGTGACCACGTGGAGAGCCCGGCGACGATGGGCTATTTCGTCGCGTTGCGCGCGTGCGCGCTGGAGGGGCGGGGAAAGCACGCCGAGGCGGTTGCCGAACACCAACGGCTGGATGCGCTGTACCGGGGCAATCTCGGCGCCCAGAACCTCGCCGTCGCATGTCTGGGCTCGGTCGAGGAGCAGGCGCAATGGTGGCTGAAACGCGTGCAGCAGCAGGACCATACCGAAACGCTGGTCAGCCTGGCTGCGGCGCGATACGCCAAGGCGAACCATTTGCCGCCGGTGTCGCTCGAGGACGCCATGTTGCGCCGGATCGAGAACCGGCCCGACATACGGCGGGTCTATCTGGAACTGGGCCGCGACCTGCCCGAACGCTACGCGCCCGGCCTGGACGATTTCAGGGCGGCCCCGCTCCCGCCCCGGCGGACACCAGCACCGGTGTCCGCCACCTGACGGAGTCGCTCAGCGCGCGATTCCGCCCGCCGCCAGCACCGCGAGTGTCACCAGTTCGCTCGCGGTCGAGGTCATCGGCGCGATCTGGACCGACTTTTCCATGCCGACCAGCATCGGCCCGATCACCGCGTCGCCGCCAAGCTCGCGCAGCAATTTGGCGGAGATGTTGGCGGATTGCAGGCCCGGCATGATCAGCACGTTCGCTGGCCCCGACAGCCGCGCGAACGGGTAGTTCGCGAGCTGCTTGGGGTTGAGCGCGACGTCAGGGGCCATTTCGCCCTCATATTCAAACCCGACCTGCCGCCCGTCAAGCACGCCGACCGCGGCGCGGATATTGTCGAGCCAATTGCCCTCGGGGTTGCCGAAGGTCGAATAGCTGAGGAACGCGACGCGCGGTTCATGCCCCATCCGGCGCGCGACCAGCGCGGTCTGCTCGGCGATGTCGGCGAGTTCCTCGGCGGTCGGGCGCTCGTTGACGGTGGTGTCCGCCATGAACACGGTGTGGCTCTGCCCGACCATCAGGTGGATCCCGAACGGGGTGCGCCCCTCCGCCGGGTCGATCACGCGGCGGATCTCGCGCATCGTGTGCGCATAGGTTCGCGTGATGCCGGTGATCATCGCATCCGCTTCGCCTAGCTGGAGCAGCACCGCGCCGAAGATATTGCGATCCTGGTTGATCATCCGCTCGCAATCGCGGCGCAGATAACCGCGCCGCTGAAGGCGTTCGTACAGGAAATCGACCATCCGCGGGACGAGCGGGGAATTGCGGCTGTTGTGCAATTCGTAGCTGTCGGGATCGGCGACGCCGAGCGAGCGCAGCCGGTCCGGGACGTCGTCGCGCCCGACCAGCACTGGCGTGCCGTAACCGCCATCCTTGAACGCGATCGCCGCGCGCAACACGACTTCCTCTTCGCCTTCGGCGAACAGCACGCGCTTGGGATGCGCCTTGGCGCCTTCATAGGCGAGCGTCAGCACGGACGTCGTCGGGTTGAGGCGGGCCTTCAGTTTCTCGCGATACGCATCGAGGTCGAGGATCGGCTTGGTCGCGACGCCCGAATCCATCGCCGCCTTGGCGACCGCGACGGGGATGATCTCCATCAGCCGCGGATCGAACGGCGTCGGGATGATATATTCGGGGCCGAAGGTGTGGTGCACGCCGTACGCGACCGCGACTTCCTCGGGCACCTGCTGCCGCGCGAGCGCCGCCAGCGCGCGCGCGGCGGCAAGCTTCATCTCGTCGTTGATCGTCGTCGCGCGCACGTCGAGCGCGCCGCGGAAGATGAACGGGAAGCACAGGACATTGTTGACCTGATTGGGGAAATCCGAACGCCCGGTGGCGATGATCGCGTCGGGTCGCGCCGCCTTGGCTTCGGGCGGCGTGATCTCGGGATCGGGATTCGCCATCGCGAAGATGATCGGCTTGGGCGCCATCTTCATCAGCTCGTGCGCAGGCAATGCGCCCGCCGCCGAAACCCCGATGAACACGTCCGCGCCGTCAAGCGCCTCGGCGCGGGTCCGCTTGGTCGTGTTGACGGCGTGCGCCGACTGCCACTGGTTGATGTCCTCGCGACCCTGATAGATCACGCCCCCCAGGTCGATCATCGTCAGATGGTCGCTCGGCAGGCCCATCGTCTTGATCAGCTCGGCGCAGGCGATCGCCGCCGCGCCCGCGCCGTTCATCACGACCCGGGTCGTCTTGATGTCGCGCCCGGTCAGGAACAGCGCGTTGATCAGGCCCGCCGCGCAGATGATCGCGGTGCCGTGCTGGTCGTCGTGGAACACCGGGATATTCATCTTGGCGCGCAGCGACTGCTCGATGATGAAGCATTCGGGCGACTTGATGTCCTCGAGGTTGATGCCGCCGAAGCTCGGCTCCATCAGCTCGATCGCGTCGATCAGCCGGTCCGGGTCCTCGGTCTTCAATTCGATGTCGATCGCGTCGACGTCGGCGAAGCGTTTGAACAGGACGGCCTTGCCCTCCATCACCGGCTTGGACGCGAGCGCGCCGAGATTGCCCAGCCCGAGGATCGCGGTCCCGTTGGAGATGACCGCGACGAGATTGCCCTTGGCGGTATAATCATAGGCAAGGCTCGGATCGGCGGCGATCGCCAGCACCGGGACCGCGACCCCGGGCGAATAGGCGAGCGCCAGGTCGCGCTGCGTCGCCATCGGCTTGGACGCGATGATCTCGATCTTGCCGGGCCGCCCTTCCGAGTGGAACAACAGCGCCTCGCGCTCGGAAAACTGGACGTTTGATTCTTCGGACATGGGGGGCGCACTCCTGAATAGCGCTGCCTTAAGCAGAGTTTGCCCGGATGGGAACGCCTTCAGTCGACGCTACGGCGATCGAGGCTGGCGCGCGAGGCAGGCAGGTCGGCCTTGTGATAGACCATCCAGGCCATATCTGCAGCGCGATAGTCGCGCAGGAGACGCAGCATGAAGACGACCGGTAACACCCTTCTCATCACGGGCGGCGGCTCGGGGATCGGCCGTGCGCTTGCCGAACAGTTTCACGCGCGGGGAAATCGGGTGATCGTTGCCGGCCGCCGCGCGGAACCGCTCGCGGCGCTCGCCCGCGACCTGCCCGGAATTGCCACGGCCCTGCTCGACGTCGCGGACGCGGCGGACATCGCGCGTTTCGCGGCGCAGGTCGTCGCGGATCATCCCGCGCTCAACGCCGTGATTCACAACGCCGGGATCATGCGGCCCGAGAACATGGCGGCCGACCGCTATGACCCGACCGATGCCGAGGCGATGATCGCGACCAACCTGCTCGGCCCGATCCGGCTGACCGCGGCGCTGCTCCCGCACCTGCGCAAACAGGCGAATGCCGCGATCCTGACCGTCTCGTCCGGGCTGGCGTTTGTACCGCTGGTCGTCACGCCGACCTATTCGGCAACCAAGGCGGCGATCCACAGCTGGTCGCAGTCGCTGCGATCGCAGGTGGCCGGGCTCGGGATCGACGTGATCGAGATCGCCCCGCCCGCGGTCGCGACCGACCTGATGCCGGGGCAGGCGACCAACCCCAATTCGATGCCGCTCGATGCCTATATCGCGGAGACGATGGCGCTGCTCGAGGCGAATCCCGCGGGGCCGGAGAATACGGTCGAGCGCGTGAGGTTCCTGCGCGATGCCGAGCGCGAGGGGCGGTACGATTCGGTCTTCGCGATGCTCAACGGCGAATAAGCGTGGAAGGGGCGCCGGATGGTCAAACCCACCCGGCGTCACCCTGAACTCGTTTCAGGGTCCACCGCTCCGCAAAGGCGGTCCGAGCCCGTTGCGCGGTGGATGCTGAAACAAGTTCAGCATGACGGAAGCAGAAAGACCCTGCTCTGGGATCCCCCGTACATCTGCCCCATGACGCGCGGCGGTTTCTTCGCTACCCAGCGGCAATGCCCGCCGCTTCTCCCGCCCCTGCCCCGACTGCCGCCGCCCCCACGCCGATGATGGCGCAATATCTGACGCTCAAGGCGGAGGCGGCCGATTGCCTGTTGTTCTACCGGATGGGCGATTTCTTCGAGCTGTTCTTCGATGATGCGAAGATCGCCGCCGCCTGCCTCGACATCGCGCTGACCGCGCGCGGAGAGCATCACGGCGTGCCGATCCCGATGTGCGGCGTACCGGTCCATGCCGCCGACGGCTATCTCGCGCGGCTGATCAAGGCGGGGCACCGGGTCGCGATCGCCGAGCAGACCGAGAGCCCCGCCGAAGCCAAGAAGCGCAGCGGCAAGACATTGGTTTCGCGCGCAATTGTCCGGCTGGTGACAGCGGGCACGCTGACCGAGGAAGCGTTGCTCGACGCGCGCACCGCCAATTGGTGCGTCGCGATCGGCGAGGCGGGCGGCGGAGTCGCGATCGCCGCCGCCGATATCTCGACCGGCCGGTTCGAGCTGATCGCGTGCGATCCCGCGGGGCTGGGCGCGGAGATCGCCCGCCTCGCCCCCGCCGAGACGATCGTGTGCGACGATAGCCACTTTGCCGAGCTGGCGACGATGCTCCGCCCGCGCGCCGAGTTCGACAGCGCACGCGGCGAGGCGCGGCTCAAGGCGCTCTACGCGGTCGCGACGCTCGACGGATTCGGGCAGTTCGACCGCGCCGCGCTGTCGGCGGCGGGGGGCCTCGTCGCCTATCTCGACCACACCGCCAAGGGCGCGATGCCGTTCCTGCGCCCGCCCCGGCTTGGCGCGAGCGCGCAGCACATGGCGATCGACGCGGCGACGCGCGAAAGCCTCGAGCTCACCCAGACCACCACCGGCGCGCGCAAGGGCAGCCTGCTCGATTCGATCGACCGGACCGTGACCGCAGCGGGCGCGCGGCTGCTCGGCGCAGACATCGGCGCGCCGCTGATGGAGCGCGGACCGATCGAGGCGCGGCTCGATCTCGTCGCCTTGCTGAGCGACGACAGCGGCCTGCGCGAGTCGCTCCGGGGCACCCTTCGCAGCATGGCGGATATCGGGCGTGCGCTCGGGCGGCTTGCGGCGGGGCGCGGTTCCCCGCGCGATCTCGGGCAGTTGCGCGACGGGCTCGACGGCGCGTGGCGGCTTGGCGAGCGGCTCGGCACCATCGCCGCGCCGCCTGCGCTGCTCACCGACCTCGCCCCCCGCCTGCGCGGGCATGGCGCGCTGATCGACTTGCTGACGCGCGCGCTCGTTCCTGCGCCTCCGATCGATGCATCGGACGGCGGCTATATCGCGGCGGGCTATGACGCCGCGCTCGACGATCTGCGCGATGCGGGCGCGGGCGGGCGACGCGCGATCGCCGCGCTCGAAGCGGAGTTCCGCAGCCGCACCGGCGTGGCGCAGCTCAAGATCCGCCACAACGGCGTGCTCGGCTATCATATCGAAGTGCCGGCGCGCTCGGCGGACGGGCTGATGAAGCCCGACAGCGGGTTCATCCACCGCCAGACGATGGCGGGCGCGGTGCGCTTCAATGCGCCCGAACTCCACGAAGTCGCCGCCAAGGTGACGCAGGCGGGCGCGCATGCGCTCGCGGCTGAGGCGGCGCATCTCGAGGATCTGGTCGCCGCCGCCCTCGACCGGCGCGAGGCGATCGCGGCCACAGCGGACGCGCTTGCTCGGCTCGATGTCGCAGCGGCGCTCGCCGAACGTGGCTGCGAAGGCGGCTGGGCGCGGCCCGAGCTGGTCGACCACGCCTGTTTTGATATTACGGGCGGTAGACACCCGGTGGTCGAGGATGCGCTGGCGAAGCGCGGCGAACGCTTCGTCGCCAATGACTGCCGCCTGTCGGAGGATTCGCGGCTGTGGCTCGTCACTGGGCCGAACATGGGCGGCAAGTCGACCTTCCTGCGCCAGAACGCCGCCATCGCGGTGCTCGCGCAGGCGGGGAGCTTCGTCCCCGCGACCGCCGCGACGCTCGGGCTGGTCGACCGCCTGTTCAGCCGCGTCGGCGCATCGGACAATCTCGCGCGCGGGCGCTCGACCTTCATGGTCGAGATGGTCGAGACCGCCGCGATCCTCGCGCAGGCGACACCGCGCAGCTTCGTCATCCTCGATGAAGTGGGGCGCGGGACCTCCACCTATGACGGGCTCGCGATCGCCTGGGCGGTGGTCGAGGCGATCCACGACGACAATCGCTGCCGCTGCCTGTTCGCGACGCATTATCACGAGCTGACCCGGCTTGCGGAGCGCTGCGAGGCGCTGACGCTCCACCACGTCCGCGCGCGCGAGTGGAAGGGCGAGCTGGTCCTGCTGCACGAGGTGTCCGAGGGGCCGGCGGACCGGTCCTACGGTCTGGCGGTGGCGCGACTCGCGGGGCTGCCGCCGGTGACGATCTCGCGCGCCAAGGCGGTGCTGGCGAAGCTCGAGGCGGGGCGCGCCAAGACCGGCGGGCTGGCGGCGGGGCTGGATGACCTGCCGCTGTTCGCCGCCGCGATCGAGGCGGAGGAAGAGGAATGCGACGCGATCCGCGCCGAGGTGGAGGCGCTGGACGTCGACGCGCTGACCCCGCGCGAGGCGTTGGAGACGCTGTACCGGTTGAAGGGATTGGCGCGGGGGTAGCGTGGTTCCGGTTTGCACACTGGCGGGGGAGGGGGCGCACCCTCCCCATCCGTCATCCCCGCGGAGGCGGGGATCCATACTGGCTGACGGTGCACGTCTTACGAACCGCTAGTATCAATAGATTCCCGCCTTCGCGGGAATGACGAATGGGGGGAGGAAGCTCTGGTCCGGAAATTACCCCCGCGCCACCACCGTATACGTCATCTCGCGCCGCACTTCGAACCCCAGCGCGCGATACAAACCCACCGCCGGATTGTCGGGATAGGTGTGCAGGAACACCCCCTCCCCGCGCTCCAACAACGGCGCGATCACTGCTTCCATCAACGCCCGCGCGAAGCCTTGTCCGCGATGGTCGGGATGCGTGCATACCGCGCTGATCTCGCTGAACCCCGGCACCTTCATCCGCTCGCCCGCCATCGCGACCAGCCGGCCGCCGCGCCGCACGCCAATATAGCCGCCCTGCAGATGCGTCGCCGCAAAGAACGGTCCCGGCGCGGTCAGCGTCGCGAGCGCCAGCATCTCGGCTGCGTCGGCATCCCCCAGCGGCACGATATCCAGCGCGTGCGACGTCCTATGCAGCCGGGTCGCGACCATCTGGTTCAGCCGCCGTTCTGACACCACGACCGTCCCCGGCAACGCCACCGCCGCGCCGACCCCGAGCAACCCGAGCGTCCCACCGTCCTCGATCAATCCGACCAGCGCGCGCGATGACTCGGGCGAATCGTCCGCCGCCTCGCCGAACAGATTGACCTCCGGGCGGAACCGCACCGCGCGCGCATCGCCGAGTGCGAGGGCGGCCTGCCGTCCGGTCAGACTATGCCAGATCGGGCGGTCGAGCGGGGTCGGGCTGGGTGTGTCGGTCATGCCATCTCCTCACCACGACCGGATGTCGCCCGCATCCCATGCCTTGCCGCCAAACCCCGCCGCCCGCTCACGCCGCATCGATCGTGAGCACCGCGTCCGCGATCGGCACGGTCTTGTGCAGCAGGCGGAGGTCGAGGTGGGTCGTGCCATTCTCGTCGCTGATCACGTCGACGAACTCGTGATCGATCAGCACCGTCTCGCGGGCATAGCGCTTTCCGCCCAGCGACTGGCTGGCGAGCAAGGTGTCGATCCCGCTGAGCGACAGGGTCAGCATGAATCGGTCGCGATCGTCCGCGAGCGCGGCAAGGACCGGGCTGTCGTCGTCGAGGATGTGTACCAGGGTCCATGCGAGCCCGAGCATCGGGTTCTGGTTGCGCACCAGCGGCAACTCGCTCAGCCGCCGGAAGGTGCGACCGTCGCCGACATGCACCAGCTCCAGCCAGCTCATTTGCGCGGTCACGTCGGCGAGCGGCCGCGAGCGTTTCGACGCGACTCGCGCCATCAGCGCGCGCTTGCCCTGATACCGCCCGATCACCGCGACGTCGCTGAACAGCAGGCTTTCACGCGGGCGCGCGAACCGCGCGAAGATCAGCCCGGTGATCGTCGCCGAAAAGAACAGCCCGGTCAGGATCTCGACCGCGGCGATCGCGTGGCCAAGCCGCGTCACCGGCGCCATCACGCCGTACCCGACCGTCCCCAGCGTATCGACCGAGAAGAAGAAGCCGTCGATCACCGACCCCGGCTCCATCGTCCCGATCGCGCCCGGCAGCAACGCATAGAGGGTCCCGAACACGAGGTTGATCGCGACGAAGCTCGCCGAGACGAGTGCGATGAACCACGGCCAGCTCATCTCCATCACCCAGTAATAGAGATCGGCATAGGGCGACGGCGCACCCGTCTTCACCGCGGGGAACCCGCCTATCTGGATGATCTGGCGCCGTGCGGGTCTGGTCATGGCAACAAGCCTTGGCCAAGCGCGCGAGTCCGTCAAGCCGCGTGACGTTCGATGACGCACATCCTATCTATCGAAAATGCCACCTCGCTTTGAATCCCTTCCGCAGCGCCGTTCGATCATCGACCGGCGCACCGTCGCCGACGCGCTCACCGCACTCGAAGGGGACGCTAACACGCTGCGTGCCGGCGCGTTCGCGCTGCTCAAACAGGCGCTCGACGCGGGGCGCGCCGAGATCGGGCGACGATTGATCGAACATCCCTCGCGCGGGTTGGAAGCCGCGGCGGCACAGGCGTTTCTGGTCGATCAGTTGCTACGGCTGCTCTATGATTTCATGGTCCAGCGGATCTACCCCAACCCCAACCCCACCACCGGCGAACGCATTACGATCATCGCGGTGGGCGGCTATGGGCGCGGCGAGATGGCACCCTATTCGGACATTGACGTCGGCTTCCTCACCCCGGGCAAACAGCCGCCCTGGGCGGAGCAGGTGATCGAGGCGATGCTCTACACCATGTGGGACATGGGCCTGAAGATCGGCCACAGCAGCCGCTCGCTCGACGAGATGGTGCGACAGGCCAAGAGCGACGTGACGATCCGCACTGCCTTGCTCGAAGCCCGCTACGTGTGGGGCGATCAGACACTGTATGACGAGGCGGCACAGCGCTTCAAGACCGAGGTCCAGGCCGATACCGCGCGTCAGTTCATCGCCGACAAGCTCGCCGAGCGCGACGTGCGGCATCACAAGATGGGGGACACGCGCTACGTCGTCGAACCGAACGTCAAGGAGGCGAAGGGCGGCCTGCGCGACCTGCACACGCTCTTCTGGATCGGCAAGTACGCCTACAACGTCACCGAGCCGGGCGAGCTGGTCGAGGCGGGGCTGCTCAGCCGCGACGAATATCGCCAGTTCCACCGCGCCGAAAATTTCCTGTGGGCGGTGCGCTGTCACCTCCACGCGATTTCGGGCCGCGCCGAGGACCGCCTCACCTTCGACCTCCAGCGCGAGATCGCGGAGCGGATGCGCTTCGCCGACCGCCCCGGCAAATCCAAGGTCGAGCGGTTCATGCATTATTACTTCCTCCAGGCACGCACCGCGGGCGACCTGACGGGGGTGTTCCTCGCGCATCTCGACGAGAAGTTCGCAGCGCGCGGGCGGCGCTTCGGTTTCCCGGTGCTGCGGCGTTCGCCGCGCAAGCTCAACGGGTTCACGCTGGTGCGCGGGCGGCTCGCGCTACCCTCGGACGATTTCCTCGCGGAAAAACCGGTACGGCTGATCGAGCTGTTCGCGCTGGCCGACAAGCACGAGCTCGAGATCCACCCGCTCGCGATGCGCGCGGCGTCGCGCGATGCGAAGCTCGTCGACGAGATCCGGCAGGATCCGACCGCGAACGCCTTGTTCCTCGACGTGCTGACCAGCCACCGCGACCCCGAGACGGTGCTGCGCTGGATGAACGAGACGGGCGTGTTCGGCCGCTTCGTTCCCGATTTCGGCCGCGTCGTCGCGCAGATGCAGTTCGACATGTACCACCATTATACCGTCGACGAGCATACGATCCGCGCGATCGGGCTGCTCGCGCGGATCGAACGCGGCATCCTCGCGGCGGACCATCCGTTGTGCACCGCGCTGCTCAAGCAGATCGTCTCGCGCCGCGCGCTGTATGTCGCGGTGCTGTGCCATGATATCGCTAAGGGGCGCGGTGGGGACCATTCGGTGCTGGGGGCCGAAGTTGCCGAACGGCTTGCCCCGCGCCTGGGGCTGAGTCCGGCGGAAACCGAAACGGTTTCGTGGTTGGTGCGCTGGCATTTGCTGATGTCCGCGACCGCGTTCAAGCGCGACCTGTCGGACTTCAAGACGATCCTCGATTTTACCGCCGTGGTGCAAAGCCCCGAGCGACTGCGGCTCCTGCTGGTGCTGACCGTGGTCGATATTCGCGCGGTCGGCCCCGGCGTGTGGAACGGGTGGAAGCGTCAGTTGCTCTCGGACCTGTACGAATCGGCCGAGGAAGTGCTTCGGCTCGGCCACAAGCAGAAGGGCCGGACCGAGCGGATCGCCGCCAAGCAGATCGCGCTCCGGGATGCGCTACAGTGGAGCGATGCCACGTTCGACGCACTCGTCGCCAAATTGCCCGAACCCTATTGGGTCGCCGAGCCTGAAGACGTCATCGCCGACAATGCCGCGCTGATCGCGCAGGCAGGCGAGACCGCGCTGTCGATCGCGGCGCGGGTCTATCCCGAACGCGGCGCGACGCTCGTCACCGTCTATGCGGCCGACCATCCCGGGCTGTTCTACCGGATCGCGGGCGCGATCAGCATTGCCGGGGGGAACATCATCGACGCGCGGATCCACACCACCCGCGACGGCATGGCGCTCGACAATTTCCTGGTGCAGGATCCGGTCGGACGGCCGTTCGACGAGGACGGCCAGCTCGTTCGCCTCAAGAAAGCGATCGAGGACGCGCTGGCGAACCGCGTCAAGCTGGTCGACCGGCTGCTGGCGAAGCCGTTGCCACGGACGCGCGCTGAGGCGTTTCCGATCGCGCCCAACGTGCTGATCGACAACAAGGCGTCGAACCGCTTTACCGTGATCGAGGTCAACGCGCGCGACCGGCCCGCATTGCTCCACCAGCTGGCGCATGCGCTGTTCCAGTCGAAGGTGACGATCCACTCGGCGCATGTCGCGACCTATGGCGAGCGCGCGGTCGATACGTTTTATCTCACCGATCTGACGGGCGAGAAAATCGGGGCCGGGAGCCGCTTGCGTACGATCGAGCGGCGCCTGCTCAGCGCGGCGGCGGGGGAGCGGCTGGTGGAGGCGGCTTAACCCAAATCCTTCGTTTCCGCGGCGAGGGCCGGGGCCCAGTAGCGCAGGTTTGGGGACCGCGCGCTGCGCTTCGATCCCCCGCCCGTCTTGCTGGACCCCGGCCCTCGCCGGGGAAGCACATCGGTCGTTATTTCGGCGCGAGCACCATCAGCATCTGACGGCCTTCCATGCGCGGATAGGCCTCGACCTTGGCGGTCTCGGTCACGTCGGCCTGGACGCGCTGGAGCAGCGCCATGCCGAGCTGGCCGTGGCTGAGCTCGCGGCCGCGGAAGCGGAGCGTGATCTTGACCTTGTCGCCTTCGTCGATGAATTCGAGCACCTTCTTCATCTTGGTGTCGTAATCGTGGTCATCGATGTTCGGACGCATCTTGATCTCCTTGATCTCCTGCGTCTTCTGCGACTTGCGCGCGAGGTTCGCCTTTTTCTGCGCCTCGTACTTGAACTTGCCGACATCGAGGAACTTCGCGACGGGCGGATCGGCGTTGGGCGACACCTCGACCAGGTCGAGACCGACCTCGCGCGCCTGCTCCATCGCCTCGCGCGTGTACATCACGCCAAGGTTCTCGCCGTCCTGGTCGATCACGCGGACCTTGGCGGACTGGATGAATTCATTGAAGCGAGGGCCATTCATCGGCGGCGCCTGGCGGTTCATCGGGGGTCGGATAGGTGTAGCTCCTCTGGTCGTTGACAGTCGTATATAGGGGTTTTCGGGGGAAAACGAAAGATGCGCTCGTGCAGGATGTGACGATCCGGGCGGGGGCGTCTTTCGTCGTGAACTCCCCTCCCCTTCAGGGGAGGGGCTGGGGGTGGGGAAGTGTCTCACCGAGCGTAGCGCTTGGGACTGCCCCACCCCAACCCCTCCCCTGAAGGGGAGGGGCTAAGCGCGCAGGCATTACAGGTCCGGCGCCTTGGCCGCTTCGGTCAGCATCGCAATCGCGTCGTCGAGCGTCAGGAACTGCTGCCGGTCGCTGCCCAATTGCCGCAGCGCGACCTTGCCTTCCTCGGCCTCGCGCTTGCCGACGACGAGCAGGTTGGGAACCTTCGCCAGCGAATGCTCGCGCACCTTGTAGTTGATCTTCTCGTTGCGCAGATCGGTCTCGACCCGGATTCCCGCCGCCTTGAGCTTCTCGGCCACTTCCCGCGCATAATCGTCGGCGTCGGACACGATCGTCGCGACGACCGCCTGCACCGGCGACAGCCACAGCGGGAAGCGCCCGGCGTGATGCTCGATCAGGATGCCGATGAAGCGTTCGAACGTCCCCAGGATCGCGCGGTGAAGCATGATCGGGCGATGCCGCTCGCCGTCGGCACCAACATATGAAGCGTCGAGTCGCTCGGGCAGGACACGGTCAGACTGGATCGTGCCGACCTGCCACGTCCGCCCGATCGCGTCGGTCAGATGGAATTCGAGCTTTGGCGCATAGAACGCCCCCTCGCCCGGCAGTTCCTCGAACTTCGCCTTGATCGACTCGCTTAGGCTCGACCCGAGCACTGCCTTGCGCAACTCGTCCTCCGACTGGTCCCACATCTCTTCGGTGCCGAACCGCTTCTCGGGGCGCAGCGCCAGCTTGACCGCATAGTCCTCGAACCCGAGGTCGCGGTATACGCTGTCGAGCAGCTCGCAGAATTGCTGGACCTCGGTGACGAGCTGATCCTCGCGGACGAAGATATGCGCGTCGTCCTGCGTGAACTGACGGACGCGCATGATGCCGTGGAGCGCGCCGTGCGGCTCGTTGCGATGGCAGCAACCGAATTCGGCCATGCGGATCGGCAGGTCGCGATACGATTTGATCCCCTGGCGGAAGATCAGCACGTGCGCCGGGCAATTCATCGGCTTTAGCGCCATCAGGTCGGCGGTGCCGCTGAACACCGCGGCGTCATCCTCGGTGTTCGGAATCTCGTCGGGCACCACGAACATGTTCTCGCGATACTTGCCCCAATGGCCCGACTGTTCCCACTGGCGCGCGTCCATCAGCTGTGGGGTCTTCACCTCGGCATAGCCCGCCGCGTCGAGCCGGCGACGCATGTACGCCTCCAACTGCCGCCACAGGATGAAGCCCTTGGGGTGCCAGAAGACCGAGCCCTGCGCTTCGGACTGGAGATGGAACAGGTCCATTTCCTGCCCGATCTTGCGATGGTCGCGCTTGCCCGCTTCCTCGAGCATCGTGAGATGCGCGTCGAGCTGCTTCTTGTTGAGCCAGCCGGTGCCGTAGATGCGGCTGAGCATCGCGTTCTTCTGGTCGCCGCGCCAATAGGCACCCGACACGCGCGTCAGCTTGAACGCGTTCGGGTCGAGCTTGCCGGTCGAGACCATGTGCGGACCGCGGCACATGTCGAGCCACTTGCCCTGACGGTAGATCGTCAGTTCCTCGCCATCGGGAAGCTCGGCGGCCCATTCGGCCTTGAACGTCTCGCCCTGCTGCTGCCACGTCTCGATCAGTTGCTCGCGGCTCCACACTTCGCGGACGAACGGCTCGTTGCGCCCGATGATCGCGCGCATCTCGGCCTCGATCGCGGGCAGGTCGTCGTCGGTGAACGGACGATCCTTGCCGTTGATCTTGGGGGGGGCGAAGTCGTAATAGAAGCCGTCGTCGGTCGCCGGGCCGAAGGTGATCTGCGTGCCGGGGAACAGGTGCTGCACCGCTTCCGCCATGACATGCGCGAGATCATGCCGCGCGAGTTCGAGCGCATCCGCCTCGTCGCGCGCGGTGACGAGTGCGAGCGCGCTGTCACCATCGAACGGGCGCATGATGTCGCGCAGCTCGCCATCGACGCGCGCGGCGATCGCCGCCTTGGCGAGACCCGGGCCGATCGCCGCGGCGATGTCTGCCGGCGTAGTCCCCGGGGCTACCTCGCGGACGGAACCGTCGGGTAGCGAGATGCGGAACAGCGCGGACATGAGGACAGGGTCTTTCCGTGGATGAAGGGAACCCGCGGCTTAAGCCGGGTGCGCCGATATAGGCAAGCGCGCGTGTTCCGTCACCCTATCATGGGTCTGTCGCGGTGTGCCCGCAAACGAGGCCGTCCCCCCGGGACAGGCCCGGGATGCCCTGCCCCCTCAGGCGTAGGCGCGCCGCGCAGGCTCGACCTGGAACCGGTCGGCCTGTTCGGCAAGCTGGACGACCACTTCGGTCAGGTTGCGCGCCGCCGCCGAGGTCTGCTCGACCATCGCGGCATTCTGCTGGGTTGAGGTGTCCATTTCATGCACCGCGCTGCTGACTTCGCTGATCGCGCTCGCCTGTGCGGCATTGTCGTTGGCGATCTGCTCGGCCAGCCGCGCCGCCTGCTCGCCCGAGGTGAGGATCACGCCGAACGCGCTGTCGACTTCCTGCACCGCATCCACCGCCGCGCCGATGTCGAGCCGCGTCACGCTCAACTGGTCACGCGCGCGCTTCGCCTCTTCCTCGGCGCGCATCGCGAGCGCGCTGACGAGATCCGCGACGACCGCGAAGCCGCGCCCGGCATCGCCCGCGCGTCCGGCCTCGACCGCTGCGTTCATCGCGAGGACGCGGGTCTGGAACGCGATCTTGTCGAGCCCCTCGATCACGTCGTCGATGCCCTTCGCGCTGTCGAGCACCCGCGTCATCGCCTGAACCGCGACGTCGGTGCGCTCGCGCCCGGTCTGGACCGCGGTCTTCGCCTGTTCGGACGTCTCGACCGACTGCGTCGCGGCGCGCGCGGTCGCCTTGAGCCGCGCATCGACCTGCTGGATCGCGGCGGCGGTTTGCTCGAGGCTCGCCGCATTGCCTTCGGTGCGGCGCGCGAGGTCGCTCGCGGCCTGGGCGATTTCGGTCGAGCCGGTCTGGATATTGCCCGTGCTCGCCATGACCGAGCCGAGCAGCGTGCGCAAATTCTCGAGCGCGTCGTTGAACGCCGCCTTGAGCGGCTGATAGACCGGGGGATAGTCCTCGACGATATCGGCGGTCAGGTCGCAGTTCGACAGCCGATCGAAATTGCCCGACAGCCGCTGGATGATCTGAGAATTGACCTCGAATTCGGCGTTGAGCCGCTGCTGCTCCTGCGCGGTCGCGCGGAACGTGCCCATCGCCTTGGTCATGCGCCCGACGCAATCCTTGTAGTCGGTGAAGTCGATCGGCGTATCGAGGTCGCCCGCGGCGAGCCCCTCCATCCGCACCACCGTCGCGACATAGGGTACGCACACCGCTTCGCGGAACAGATGCGCCAGCACCACGCCGACCCCGGTCGCACCCAGTGCGACCCACACCGAAACCGATGGCGGGAACAGCGCGGTCGCCAGCGTCACCGCCCCCAGCAACGCCACGAACGTGCCGTACGATACCAACATCTTCAAACGGATAGGCGCATCGGCCCGAAACCAATTCATAGGATAACCCCGCGCTGTAGGACGGCGTGCGACGCCACGCTGCCCCCATCATAGAAAGCGGAGCTACCGCACGTTTCGCGCAGGGAATTTTTTTCGCGTCAGGCGACGCCGAACGGCACCACGCGATTGCCGCGATAATGGCCGATCTCGGCGCGCCCGAGATACGGCACGCGCATCTCGCCGCACCAGCGCGTAATCATCGTTTCGATCGTCTCGCCAAATTCGGGCTCGTTCGCCTGCACCTCGGTGATCTGCCCGAGCCGTACCCCGGCAATCCCTTTCAACTGCGTCGCATGCGCCATCGTGAACAGCATGCGGTCGATCCGGTACAAGGGCTCGGAGACCTCCTCGACGATCAGGACGTGGTCGGTCAGGTCGGGCAACCAGGGCGAGCCGATCAGTCCGGTCAGGATCGCGAGATTGAACGCCGCCGCCGGCCGCCCGTCGAGCCCGGGCTCGAGCACCGACCGGTCCTTCTTCGTGAGCCACAGCAACGCGCGGGTGAACCCGACCCCGCCGTCCCCGCTTCCCGCGGTCGACACCATCGGCCCGTGGACCGGCCGCCCGATCCGCGCGGCGTAGAGCGCGCCGAGCAGGAACCCCATGTCGGAGAAGCCAAGATACGTCTTGCGCCGCGCCGCCTCGCCGAGCGCGGGGATCACCGCCTGCAGGATCCGGTTCGACCCGTAGCCGCCCCGCGCGAACCACAAGGCGTCGATCGTCGGATCGTTCGCCATCTCGACGAACGCGGCGGCACGTGCCGCGTCCGAGCCTGCGAAATGCCCTTCGGACAGGAAACATTGCGGATGGAACACCAGATCGACCTCGGGCGCGGCCACCGCCGCCAGCCCCTGCGCGCGCGCCGCGAGCGCCGCGTCGATCCCCCGCGCGGGGGCCACCACTCCGATCTTCATCACATTTCCCGTGGCGATTTCCGTTGACCCGCGATAGCCCCGCCTGATGACCAACGGCAAACCCTACTTCTTCGTCGGCATTGGTGGCAGCGGGATGATGCCGCTCGCGATGATCCTCGCCGGGCGCGGCGCGACCGTGGCGGGTTCGGACCGGACGCTCGACGCCGGACGCCTGCCCGCCAAGTTCGATGACCTCGCCGCCAAGGGCGTCACGCTGTTCGCGCAGGACGGCTCGGGCGTCACCTCGGCCGAGCAGATCGTCGTCGCCTCGGCCGCGGTCGAAGCGAGCGTCGCGGACATCGTCGCGGCGGAGCGCGTCGGGGCGGCGCGGCTGAGCCGCCCCGAACTGCTCGCCTCCCTGTTCAACGCGAGCACGCTGCCGATCGGCGTCGCGGGGACGAGCGGCAAATCGACCGTGACGGGGATGATCGGCTGGATCCTCCACGCCTGCGGGCGCGACCCGACCGTGATGAACGGCGCGGTGATGAAGAATTTTGTACGCGACGACGCCCCCTTCGCCAGCGCGCTGGTCGGCGACGGCGCGGCGTTCGTCAGCGAAGTCGACGAAAGCGACGGCTCGATCGCGCTGTACCAGCCGAAGATTGCGGTGCTCAACAACGTCAGCCTCGACCACAAGTCGCTCGAGGAACTGCGCGCGCTGTTCTCGGCATTCGCAGAGAAGGCGGAGTCGACGATCCTCAACGTCGGCGATCCCGAAGCGGCGGCGCTGGCGCGCGGGCTCGACCCCGCGCGGCTGGTGACGTTCGCGATCGACCAGAGCGCGGATTTGCGCGCGACCAACCTCGTCCCCGCCCCGTCCGCGATCACCTTCGATCTCGTCGCGAAGGGGGAGACGCAGCGGGTGCGGCTGTCGGTGCCCGGCGCGCACAACGTCTCCAACGCGCTCGCGGCACTCGGCGCGGCGCGCGCGGCGGGGGTGCCGCTCAAGGAGGCGATCCGCGCGATCGAGGGGTTCACCGGCCTCAAGCGCCGGTTCGAGCGGGTCGGCCAAGCGCGCGACATCACCGTGATCGACGATTTCGGGCACAATCCCGACAAGATCGCCGCGACGCTGGCGACGCTCCATGCCTTCCCCGGCCGGTTGCTCGTGCTGTTCCAGCCGCACGGCTACGGGCCGCTCAAGGTGATGCGGCACGAACTGATCGCGATGTTCCAGGCGCAGCTCGGCGAAGACGACCGGCTGGTCTTGCCCGACCCGGTCTATCAGGGCGGCACCGTTTCGCGCGAAGTGACCAGCGCCGACATCGCCGCCGGGATCGGCGCGCGCGCGTGCCACATCCCCGATCGCGCCGATGCCGCAAGCTGGCTGGTCGAGCAGGCGTGCCCCGGCGACCGGATCGTGGTAATGGGGGCACGCGACGATACGCTCAGCCAGCTCGCCGTCGACCTGCTGGCGCGGATTGCCGCGAAACCCGGCGTGCCTGCCGCCTGAAGGAGATGCTCATGATCCGCCGCCTGTTCCTCGACCATCCCGCCACCGTCGGCGAAAGCTACACCGAGCATTTCGGTGTCGCCTCGCGCTTCGGGGTCACGATGATCGTCGGCGGCCTTGGCGCGGTCGTCCATGCGTTCGTCCCGGCGTGGTGCAAGACCAGCGGGAGCAAGACAGTCGCCAAACTTCACCGCCAGATGGTGGTGAAACGCGGTGAAGTCGCACAGGTGCGCAGCGTCGATTACGTGATCTGACGCGGCTTACTATTCAACGCCTTAGTTCCCCGGCGAGGGCCGGGACCGAGGGTTGCGAGGCACTACGCCCGTAACCCCGGACTCCCGCCTGCGCGGGAGAACGACGGTCGGCGAGACCACGCCTTCCCCCATCCGCGAGTACCCCAATGACCACTCCCACCGAACGCCCCCGCCTCGCCTTCCATCGCACCAAAGGCACTGGTCCGACGGTCGTCTTCCTCCCGGGCTACGGCTCGGACATGACCGGCAGCAAGGCGATGGCGCTCGAGGCGTGGGCGGTCGCGAGCGGGCGCGGGTTCGTGCGGTTCGATTATGGCGGCTGCGGCAAGAGCGAAGGCGCGTTCGCGGACCAGACGCTCGCCGACTGGCGTGACGACGTGCTCACCGTGCTCGACCAGCTTGTCACCGGTCCCGCGATCCTCGTCGGATCGTCGCTTGGCGGGTGGCTGATGCTGCTCGTCGCGCGCGATCATCCGGCGAAGGTCGCCGCGCTGGTCGGGGTCGCGCCAGCGCCCGACTTTACCGACTGGGGCTTCAGCACCGAGGACAAGCTTGCCTTGCTCTCGGACGGACGGCTCGAACGTCCCTCGCATTATGCCGCCGAGCCGACCGTCTACACCCGCGCCTTCTGGCAATCGGGCGAGGCGAACCGGCTGATGGCGGGCGGGATCGCGATCGATTGCCCGGTGCGGTTCGTGCAGGGCATGGCCGACGCCGAGGTCCCGTACAACCGCACCGTCCGGCTCGCCGAGCTGGTCCGTTCAGCCGATGTGCAGGTGACGTTGATCAAGGACGGCGACCACCGCCTGTCGCGCGACACCGATATCGCGCGGCTGATCCAGGCGATCGAGGATGTGACCCCCGCCGTATGATTTTGTTCCTCCTCGCCCAAGCTGCCGCCGTTCCGATGGGGCCCGCCCAGGTCGGCCCCGCCTCCACCGAACGAACGCGCTACGAGCATTGCCTCGACCGCGCGAACAGCGACCCGGCGGGCGCGGAGGCCGAAGCGGGCCAGTGGAAGATCGCCGGCGGCGGCTTCCTAGCAAGCCAGTGCCTCGGCATGGCGTACAGCCGCGAACAACGCTGGCCCGCCGCCTCCGCAGCGTTCGAGTCCGCAGCGACCGCCGCTGAAAAGGCGAAGGACACGCGCAGTGCCAATTACTGGGCGCAGGCGGGCAACGCCTGGCTCGCAGCGGGCGACGCGACCAAGGCGCGTGCCGCACTCGACGCCGCGATCGCGAGCGGATCGCTGACCGGGATGCCACTCGGCGAAGCACATCTCGACCGCGCGCGCGCGCTGGTCGCCGCGAGCGACAGCGAAGGCGCGCGCGATGATCTCGACCGGGCACTGACCGAAGTCCCCGCCGACCCGCTCGCATGGCTGCTCTCCGCCACGCTCGCCCGCCGCGAGGGCGACATGCCGCGCGCCAAGAAGGACATCGCCGAGGCGCTCCGGCTCGGCGGCGATGACAGCGACGTCCAGCTCGAAGCCGGCAACATCGCGGCCAAGTCCGGCGACGCCGCCAACGCGCGCACCGCGTGGCAGCAGGCGGTCGACCTCCGCCCCGACAGCCCCTCGGGCAAGGCCGCGGCGATGGCGCTGCAACAGTTCAACGGCGCGCCGTAACAGCGCACGGCGGCGTGGCTGAATACCTTATCGCCGGTCGCGTCCCGCCACCGTGACGGCCACCTAGGCTAATCCCAACTGCCGTCATGCTGAACTTGTTTCAGCATCCACCGTGCAGCGGGCTCGGACCGGACTTGGACCGCGGTGGACCCTGAAACAAGTTCAGGGTGACGCTGGATACAGGTTTCGCAAAGATTCCGGCTTCGAACGCGCCTTCGCCGGGGAAGCAAACAGAATTGAACCGCTCCCCAGGGTGGCAGACCAACCGCCGCGCCCCTATCTGACGAGGCAACCGCACGGGAGCCCCAGCACGATGAAATACCTCCACACCATGATCCGCGTCACCGATCCGGTCGCGACGATCGACTTCTTCAAGGTCCTCGGGCTCGAGCAAGTCCGCCGGATGGACAACGAAGCAGGCCGTTTCTCGCTGATCTTCCTCGCGGCACCCGGCGATCACGACGCGCAGGTCGAGTTGACCCACAATTGGGATCCCGAACCCTATGAGGGCGGCCGCAATTTCGGCCATCTCGCGTACCGCGTCGATAACGTTTACGAGACCTGCCAGCGGCTGATGGATTCGGGCGTGACGATCAACCGCCCACCGCGCGACGGCAACATGGCGTTCGTCCGCACCCCCGATAACATCTCGATCGAACTGCTCCAGGCGGGCGACCCGCTTCCGAAGGCCGAGCCGTGGGCATCGATGCCGAACACCGGCGTCTGGTGATGGCAACCGATCTGGAGATCGTCCGCGTCGCCGCGCTCAGCGATAATTATGTCTGGCTGATCCACGACCCCGTCTCGGACGAGACGGTCGTCGTTGACCCGAGCGAGGCCGCGCCGGTGATCGCCGCAGCGGCGCAGCGTGGCTGGACGATCTCGCAGATCTGGAACACGCACTGGCACTTCGATCACACCGACGGGAACGCCGAAATCAAGGCGCTGGGCGCCGAGGTCAGCGGTCCAGCGGCGGAAGCCGAGCGGATCCCGACGCTCGATACCGGGCTGCGCGAAGGCGACAGCGTGCGGATCGGCAATCATGTCGCTTCCGTGATCGAAACGCCCGGGCATACCGCGGGGCATATCGTGTTCCACATGGCGGAGGATGCGCTGCTGTTCAGCGGCGACACGCTGTTTGCCATGGGTTGCGGACGGCTGACCGAAGGCAGTCCCGCGGAGATGTTCGGCAACATGCAACGGCTCGCCGCGCTGCCCGATGAGACGATCGTCTATTGCGCGCACGAATACACTGTGTCGAACGGGCGCTATGCGGTGATTGCCGAGCCCGACAATCGCGCGATCGCCGACCGGCTACATGCGGTCGAGGCACAGCGCGCCGCGGGCGAGGCGACCGTCCCGACGACGATCGGCGCGGAACGCGCGACCAACCCGTTCCTCCGCGCGACCTCGGTGGAACAGTTCGCCGATCGACGTGCCGCCAAGGATGCCTTTCGCGGCTGAAGCGTGATAGGATTGCGGTGGGGGAGAGTGTTGGAAGAGGATGACGACGATGGTTCGTTTTGCCGTACCGCTCCTGTTGCTTGTCGCTGGAAGCTCCAGCCTGTTCGCTGATGACGGCGGACGCCGCGCGCGCGACGCCGAAAAGGACCGCACTGAACTTGCCAAGCAGCTTGCCGGCCTGACCCCGGGCAAGCCGCAGCAATGCATGCCGCTCGGCCGGAGCAGTGACTCGGCGCGCGTTGGCGACACGATCCTCTACAAGCTCAACCGGAACGATATTTACCGGACCGATACGAGCGGAGGCTGCTTCGGCCTGCGGCGAGGCGACGCGATCGTCACGCGCAGCTATACCGGGCAGCTGTGTCGCGGTGACATCATCCAGACGGTCGACCTCGTCTCGCGCATGCCGAGCGGCAGTTGCACGTTCGGGGAGTTCGTGCGGTACCGGAAGCAATGATCCGCGTCGCGCTTGCCATGCTCGCAATGGGCGCGACAACGACGTCAGACACACGTGATCTCGACAAGGCGCTCGCGGGCCGCAGTCCGGGCAAGTCGGAAACCTGCCTGTCCTCCAGCCGCCAACTGACACCGCAGGCGGTCAACGATCATGTCCTGCTGTACCGCGACGGTCCGCGGATCTGGCGCAACGATTTGCCCGCGTCCTGCCCGGGGCTCGACGACGATGCCGTGATCGTGACCGAGATCCGGGGCGGGCAATTATGCCGCGACGACAGCTTCTATACGCTCCAGCGCGGCGGGATCGGCATTCCGGGGCCGCGGTGCCGGCTGGGCGTGTTCGTCCCATGGAGCCGGGTCAAAGCGTCGCGATAAGGCCGCTTGCCATTTTTAGGGCAGCCGTCCGTCCGGTTGGATCGAACGGACGGGGGCCAGGTCCCGGGCGGCCATGCGAGCGCCAGGGATCGCTACCCCCTCCCCCGCCACCCGCGCTCACGCCTGAGGTGACGGGATAGGGCATTTCCCTACAGCACGAACCGGCTGAGATCGGTGTTGCGCGCGATCCCGGCGAGGTGCGTCTCGACGTAGGCCGCATCCACAGTGACCGTCTCGCCGCCGCGGTCCTCGGCGTTGAAGCTGATGTCCTCGAGCAGCTTTTCCATCACCGTCTGCAACCGCCGCGCGCCGATGTTCTCGACATCGCCGTTGACCAGCGCCGCCATCTTCGCGATCGCGCGGATCCCGTCGTCGGTGAAGCTGATCGTGACGCCTTCGGTCGCGATCAGCGCGACATATTGCTGAGTGAGCGACGCCTTGGTGTCGCTCAGGATCGCGACGAAGTCATCCTCGGTCAGCGCCTTCAGCTCGACCCGGATCGGCAACCGTCCCTGCAGCTCGGGCAGCAGGTCGGACGGCTTGGCGACGTGGAACGCGCCGCTTGCGATGAACAGGACGTGGTCGGTCTTCATCGGTCCGTATTTCGTCGCGACCGTGGTGCCTTCGATCAGCGGAAGCAGGTCACGCTGGACGCCTTCGCGGCTGACCGAACCGCCGCGCACGTCGCTCACCGCGATCTTGTCGATCTCGTCGAGGAAGACGATCCCGTTCGCCTCGGCATCGGCGAGCGCGGCGCGGCCGACCTCGTCCTGGTCGAGCCGCTTGTCGGCCTCTTCCTCGACCAGCTTGTCCCACGCCTGCGGCACGGTCAGCTTGCGGCGCTTCAACTGCCCGCCGCCGCCGAACGCCTTGCCCATCATCTCGGACAGGTTGATCATCTGCGCGCCGCCGCCGGGCATTTCGAACGGCATGTTGGGCGCTGCCTCGAGCTCGATCTCGATCTCGGTCTCGCGCAGATGCCCGTCGTGCAGACGCTGGCGGAACGCTTCGCGCGTCGCCTCGCTCGCGCCCTTGCCGGTCAGCGCGTCGAGCAGCCGCGCAAGCGCGGCTTCCTCCGCCTTGTCCTTGACCGCGCTGCGGCGCCGCTCCTTCTCAAGCCGCACCGCTTCCTCGACCAGGTCGCGCGCGATCTGCTCGACGTCGCGACCGACATAGCCGACCTCGGTGAACTTGGTTGCCTCGACCTTGATGAACGGCGCGTCGGCAAGCTTGGCCAGACGGCGACTGATCTCGGTCTTGCCGCAGCCGGTCGGCCCGATCATCAGGATGTTCTTCGGCGACACCTCGTCGCGCAGGTCATCGCCCAGCCGCTGCCGGCGCCAGCGATTGCGCAGCGCGACCGCGACCGCGCGCTTGGCATCGGCCTGGCCGATGATATGCGCGTCGAGCGCGCGGACGATGGCCTTGGGGGTAAGGGAGTCGATCATGGGTCTCTCTCAAGCCCCTTCCCTTCGGGGAAGGGGTTGGGGTCTCTCTTAAGCCCCTCCCCTTCAGGGGAGGGGCTTTATGGCTCAGTTCGTTTCGAGGCTTTCGACGGTCAGCCGGTCGTTGGTGTAGACGCAGACCTCCGCCGCGATCGCCATCGCCTTGCGGCAGATCGTCTCGGCATCCGCCTCGTAATGGACCAGCGCACGCGCGGCGGCGAGCGCGTAATTGCCACCCGAGCCGATCGCCGCGACGCCCGCTTCAGGCTCGAGCACATCGCCGTTACCGGTCAGGATCAGCGTCACCTCCTTGTCGGCGACGATCATCATCGCTTCGAGGTTGCGCAGGTATTTGTCGGTCCGCCAGTCCTTCGCCAGCTCGACCGCGGCGCGCAGCAGCTGCCCGTGATGCTGCTCGAGCTTGCGCTCAAGCCGCTCGAACAGCGTGAAGGCATCCGCGGTCGCGCCGGCAAATCCGGCGATGACGGAACCGTCGCCGAGGCGCCGGACCTTCTTCGCATTGGGTTTCATTACCGTCTGGCCTTGCGTCACCTGACCGTCCCCGGCGACGACGACACGACCATTGCGACGCACGGACAGGATCGTGGTGCCGTGCCACACCGTTTCGTTTCCACTCATGGAGCGGGATATGGGGCGCAGGTCCGCACGGTGCAATCGGTCGCTTGCGCGGATTGCCTTCGCTCGTGGATAAGCGACGGGAACAGAGGGGCAAATCGAGAATGAACCAGGCCGGACACCAACCCGACCATCCGCTGGAACGGATGGTCTTCTTTTCCGACGCGGTGTTCGCCATCGCGATCACGCTGCTGATCATCGAGGTCCACCCGCCACATCTGCCCTACGGGTCGCCGTGGCAGGACTATGTCGATGCGCTGGTGCAGCTGTTGCCGAACTTCATCGGCTTCTTCGTCAGCTTCTTCGTGATCGGTGCCTTCTGGGCGGGGCATCATCGCGCCTTCGGACTGGCCGGGCATTATTCCGACGCGTTGATCGGCCCCAATCTGGCGCTGCTGTGCGCGATCGTCTTCCTGCCCTTTTCGACTGCGTTCATGAGCGCCAATGCCGGGATGCTCGTGCCGTCGGTCGTCTATGCCGTGACGCTGATCGTCAGCGGGTTGCTGAGTCTACGCCTGACGCGACTCGCGACGATGACGGGAGTGGTGCGGGAGGACGTTCCGCGAGTCGACATCGCACTGGCACGAAATCGTAGTCTCGGGGTGGTCCTGGGGGCGCTGCTGTCGCTCGCGATCGCGTTTGTCGATGCGCGGTTCAGCCAGGCCGGCCTGCTGACGATCCCGCTGTTCCAGGCAGTGAGCCGAAGGATCGTGCGCCACCGGTTCGAACCTGGGCGCAGCGGGCGCGCCACGGCGACGGTGACCGCCGAAGGTGGCGGCCACCCTCGGGTTTAATTGGCAGCGCTGGTCTGCGTGTTCATCGTGCCGCGATCCGCCACCAGCGACGGGGCCGGACCGGTCGCGGGCCGAAGCGCCTCCCGTTCCGCCGCAGTCATCGGGGCGGACATGTCGGGGCGGAAATCCGCGATCGCACGATCGTCCGCGTTGCGCTTGGGGTCGAGCAGGTCGGTCGGGACATGGCCCTCGTCCGACGTCTTCGACAACAGGGCCGAAATGCGTCCGCGGGAGAGGAACGCCGCAACCCCGGCACCCGCCGCAAGGGCAACCGCGCCGATCGACCAGGCAGTGCTGGCAGTCATTGGCCGGGGCGCGCGCGTCTTGGCGGGGGTCGCCTCGGGCGATGTTTTTGGGAAATGCTTGTGAGTCTTGGGCATGGTTCGCACTCGTGTTGGAAGTCGACCGTCAACGGTTGACCACAGCGAGCGTTCCGGCCCGGACGGTGGCGCGGCGCCCGAAGGGCACCGCGCCGGTCGTCCGATCAGCGGCAGCGGTTGTCGCTGCCGTTCTTGTCGATAGCCTTGCCCGCCAGCGCGCCACCGGCGCCGCCGATCAGCGCGCCCAGAAGGCCCGAGCCGCCCGGGGCGATCGCAGCACCGAGCACGCCGCCAGCGATCCCGCCGACGACCAGACCGGTCGTACCATCGTTGCGACGGCAGTAATAACGGCCGTCACTGCCACGATAGACGCGGTCGTTCTCGGCCAGGCGCCGCTCCTGATAATGGCGGCGATCCTCGCGGTAATAGCGCGACGCGTCATAGCCGTTGTACGACGGATCGGGACGATCGTAGTCATATTGCGCATAGCGGTTGTCGCCATAGCCGCCCGGACGCCCGCCATATTCGTCACAACCAGCGATCAAGGTCGATGCAGCCAATAGGCCGAGAGTGAGTGCGCGCATCCGAAAGCCTCCTGTTCGTTACGCTAGGGTAATGCGCGGATGCGCCATTGGTTGCTTTTCCCGACGAACGGATGATCCGATATGGCGTTCGGGCGGTTGCGGCCCCACATCGTCACAATGGCAAAGCTCGGCGACTGGATCGATCCGCAACCCCATGGCATTCATGTCAAACCCGCCGACGTGTGGGTCGACCCGTCGCAGCCGACGCCGCGTGCGCTGGTGACTCACGGCCATGCCGACCATGCGCGCGGCGGCCACGGTGCGGTGTGGGCCACCCCCGAGACGCTCGCGATCATGGACGCACGCTATGGCGCGCAGGCCGGGCATCCGGTCGCTTATGGCGAGTCCCACGATTTCGGCGACGTCCGCGCGACCTTCGTGCCCGCTGGGCACGTGCTTGGCTCGGCGCAAATCCTGCTTGAATATCGCGGCGAGCGGATCGTCGTATCGGGCGATTACAAGCGCCGCCCCGACCCGACGTGTACGCCGTTCGAGCCCGTGAAATGCGACGTGTTCATCACCGAAGCGACGTTCGGGCTGCCGGTGTTTCGCCACCCCGACACCGGCGACGAGATCGACAAGCTGATCGCCGCGCTCCACGCCAATCCCGATCGGTGCGTGCTGGTCGGGGCCTATGCGCTCGGCAAGGCGCAGCGCGTGATCGCCGAACTGCGCGTGCGCGGCCACGCTGCGCCAATCTATATCCATGGCGCGCTCGAGCGGTTGTGCGCGTTGTACCAGGCGCATGGTGTCGACCTGGGCGAGCTGCGTCCGGCAACCACCGCAGCCAAGGCCGAGATGATGGGCCATGTCGTGATCGCCCCGCCGGGTGCGCTGGCGGATCGCTGGTCGCGTCGCCTGCCCGATCCGATCACCGCGATGGCGTCGGGCTGGATGCGGGTGCGCCAACGTGCGGTCCAGCGCGGGGTCGAGCTGCCCTTGATCCTCAGTGATCACGCCGATTGGGACGAACTGACCAAGACGCTGACCGAGATCGCGCCCAAGGAAGTGTGGGTCACGCACGGGCGCGAGGATGCGCTGGTCCATTGGTGCGCCACGCGCCAGATGAAGGCGCGGGCGCTCGCTCTGGTGGGATATGAGGACGAGGACGACTAGGCCGCCCAAGGCTCCATGCCGGACGTGTTGCAACATCCACCGGGCAGTTGGCACGGACCGGACTTGCGGCGCGGTGGCCCCTGAAACGAGCTTTGGGTGACTCCGGAGATACTAGGTCGGATCCGTCTCGAGCACATACCCCACCCCCGGGATCGGCAATACGACGTCGGTCGGCGTCAGCCGCCCATCCGCCGCGAGGGACAGCACCGTGACGGTCTGTGCGCGCTCGTGCGCCACGACCATCACCCTCGCCGCCTCGAGCAACAGGAAGAAACGCGGCGACGCCCCACCGCTGGCGACATGCTCGAGCAGCGTCGGGCGGCCGTCGCCGTCCAGCGCAAAGACCGCGATACTGTCATGCCCGCGGTTCGAGACGTAAAGCTGGGTGCCCGCCGCGTTGATCGCGAGATGGGCGAGGATCGAATCGCCGTGCCACGCCGCAGGCAGGGTCGATAGCGTCTCCGTCGCCCCGAACGTCCCGTCGTCATGCCGATCCAGCGTCGTCAGCGTATTGGAAAGTTCGCTGGCGAGATACGCGCGATGCGCGAGGCGGGGATGCAGCACCAGGTGCCGCGGCCCCGATCCGGGCGGGGCGGCGAAGGCGACTCGCGGCGTCCCGAGCGTGCCGTCGGCGGCAATGCCGAAGGCGAGCAGGTGATCGGTCCCGAGATCGGTCTGGTACAGACAGCGCCGATCGGGGCTGAACCCGACCCAATGCGCGTGCGGCGCGTCCTGCCGCGCCGCGTTCGGGCCGGATCCCTGATTGGCATGGACTTGGTTCTCCCCGCGGGGCAGCCCGGTATCCGGATCGAGTCGGATCAGCGCGACGCTCCCGCCCGCGTAATTGGCGACCGCGAGCAGGGTTCCCTCCCGATCGAGCGCGATATGGCACGGCGCACCCCCACCGGCCGGGACGACCGCGAGCGTTTCCCAGCCCTGGTCGCCATGCCGATGGACGCCAACCCGCCCGATCGCATCTTCCTCGACGATGTAATGAAGCCGGTGCCGGGGTGAGAACACGCTGAACGAGGCGTTGGAGGCGGCGGGATAGGCCGGGCCAATGCGCCAGGTTCCGGCCGTATCGCGCTCTAGCGTGCAGAGACCACGCCCACCACCGCCGCGATACGTTCCGGCAGCAAGGGAGATCGTGCAAAGCGGTCCGGTCATATCGGCCCCATAGGGGATTGCCCCTCCCCACGCCAATCGGGGGGATCGCTTTGGAAACGGATCCTGATCGCCGCGTGCAGCCGCGCTGGTCGACCGTCCACTGTCTTTTCGCGCACCGCGGTCCGAAACAGCCGCCGAGACGTTTGACCGGTGTGCGCCACAGCTTGAAGGAGCGCGACGAATGCCCCGCAAATCCCGTGTTACCCCGCCGAGCAATCCCTGGCCCGCAATCGGTATCGAGGCGTGGACGCTTGGAATGGAAGCGTCCGCGGTCATCGGCCTGCGGGTCTATCAACACATGATGGCCGGACCAGCGGGCAATGCCGCCAGCCGGGCCGAAGCCCGTCTGATGCTGGAAGAAAAGGTCGCCGCCGCCGCGGAACTGCATCGCACGATGGTGTCGGGAGGGCTTGGCAGCACCCCCGCCACCGCGACCAAGCGAATCATCCGCCACTATGCGAGCACCGTGCGCGCCAACCGCAAACGGCTGACGGGTTGATCCCGACAGATGACACCGCGCCGTGGTCCGGACGGATGTCTCGTGTGACAAACGCAAAGGGCCACCGACCCAGTAAGGTCGGCGGCCCTGCGCGTAAGGTGTCCTTACGGCTTAGGCGTAGGTAACGCGAACCGACTGGTTCTTGCGCGAGCGGACGCCCGCACCGATCATCGCGAACCCTGCGAGCATCATTGCCCAGGTTGCCGTCTCCGGAACGGCAGCCGTAACTGCGGAAACCGTGAAGCTGCCGTTGTAGTCGAGCGGGTCACCGCCCGGCGTTGCGGTATAACCCTGGACGAGGTCCGCCCGGCCGCGATTGTAGAAGAAGTTGGTCAGCGAGTAGGTCGTGCTGCCCTCGGTGAACGCGCTGCCACCCAGAAACGAGTTGGTTGCGACCGTGTAGAGACCACTCAGCGTCTGGCCGCCGTCGAAGCGCAATGAGAGATTGTAAGTCGCGTCCGAGTTGATCGTCTCGCCTGCACGATAGCCTTCGCCAACGAGCAACTGCATCATGCCGCCAGTGGCGGAAACCGGGAGGGCGATCGTACGGCCGGGGTTGACGTACGTCGTCGTGTTGTTCCCCTGCAGGAACAGCGCGTAGTAATTGTTCGCCTCGGTGGTCCAGACAGTGCCCGACGGACCAGTAACGGTTGCACCGACGATGGTTGCTGCCTGTGCGGTACCCGAGAGCGCGGCCACGGATACTGCGGCTGCCAACATAAGCTTAACGTTACGCATACTATCTCCTATCTACCCAGCGGTTGCGGACCTGTTGGTCGAACCTGCCGCGAGAATCCTAGCAATCTGCGTGCCAAGCTTGGATTCACGCCAAATTAACCATTTCCGACAAAACCGGGTGTAAGCCGCGGTGACAGTCGTCGCGGAATGGCCACGGTTCACCGGCGTCGAACACGGGATGACGATATTGCGCGGGTGCGCTGGCCCATTGTTGCGTGCCCAACCAGGCCAGACCAGATGCCCGCTCCTGTAGACGTTGCGGACGATCAGCGGATAGCAAGCCCGGCTTGGCGGGGCTTTGGACGCAGCCGGTTTCGGAGCGGCAGTTCGCAGTAAAGATAAGAAAATCGCGCAAACAAGACGGTGATCGCGAGATACCCGACGAGGAACAGCGGGTTCTCGGCAAGCGAATGGCTGATCCCCTTATAGTCCATGATCGTGAGGGCTGTGATCTGGATTGGAACATGCCACAGGTAGGTGCCGTAGGTGTTGTCGCCGATCCAGCGCAAGCGTTCCAGACGCCGTCCGTAGGGCGATGCCTCCAGCGCACAGACGGCAACGAGCAACCCGGACAGCAGCACCAGACCTCCCATCGTCCGACTCAAGTCACTAAATTGCATGCCGATCGCGCCCACGAGTGTCACGCCCAGGGCGGATAGCGCCAGCGCGACCGGTCTTGTCTGAAACGCGCGATAGATCACGTAGATCGCCGTTCCGGTGAAAAAGAATATCACGCATTCATCGATCAACTTCGGGTCCCCCAACGGCACGAACAGGCGGACTGCAATCCCGCCCATCACGATCGCGAGGGGAAAAACGATCCCGACTTTGAATAGGCGAGAAAGACAGATCCAGAACACGCCATAAACAAGAACCTCCACCGACACTGACCAAATCGGCCCGTTGAAGGACGGCCCCTGCTCGAGGCCCCATGAGGACGCAAAGAACAGATTCAGGACAAAGTGATATGCATCATTGAAGGGATTGATCTGCGCGTGCCCGACCAGACGCATGCTGATGACCTGCAACACCGCGACGACGATCAAGGTAATGACGTGAAGCGGATACAAGCGCGCAAATCGTGCCTGAAAGAACGCGCGTGCCGAAACCGAGCGCCCGACATAGGTCGCGGCAAACACGAAACCCGAAACGAGCCAGAAGAACTGAACCGCCAGACCGCCGTGCCTGTACAATAATCCGAACACCGACGACAGCGGCACATGCTCGCCCGGCACGACGCCCGCCTTTGATATGCCGTGGTAGAAGAAATGCTGATAGTGCCAGAACAACACCGATACCGCACCGAGGCCCCGGGCAATATCGATCGCAAACAGGTGCTGCGTCTCGCGTAACGGCTGCGCAAACAATGCCTTCCAAGACAACCGAGTACCGGTCGGACCAATAAGCGTTCGAACCTTTGCCAATTCGGTACTTGCCATGAAATTGCCCCCGAGCGTTTTCACTGCCTGTTACCTTGGGCACATCGCATATTTCGGGGAGGGAGTCTTCCCCCTGCGCTTTCTTACCGCGCAATGGCCAAAGGTTTCCTTCGAATCGGCAGGACCGCGATCCCGGGGAAATCTGCCCCGGGGTCAGCCCTCAACCAGCCCCAAGCGCGCGCGCACGGCGGCGCTGGACCGAGCTGCCGATGCCGAGCGCCTCGCGATATTTGGCGACGGTGCGGCGCGCGATGTCGAAGCCCTTGGCCTTCAATTGCTCGACCAGCGTATCGTCCGACAGGATCGCATCGCCCTCGCCCGCGATCAGCGCCCGGATCGCGGACTTCACCGCCTGCGCCGACACCGCATCCCCGCCGTCCGACGACTGGATCGCGGAGGTGAAAAAATATTTCAACTCGAACAGCCCGCGCGCGCACGAGAGATATTTGTTGCTCGTCACCCGGCTGACGGTCGATTCGTGCATCTCGATCGCCTCCGCCACCTGGCGCAGCGTCATGGGTTTCAGATGCGCGACGCCGTGGAGGAAGAACGCCTCCTGCTGTTTCACGATCTCGCTTGCGACCTTGATGATCGTGCGCTGCCGCTGGTCGAGCGCCTTGACCAGCCAGTTCGCGCTGGCGAGCATCTCGCCGAGCCACGCCTTGGACGCCTTGTCGCCGCGCGCCGCCGAGAGCTCGACATAATAGGTCCGGTTGACCAGCACGCGCGGCAGCGTCGCGGCGTTGATCTCGATCCCCCAGCCGTCCTTGCGCTGCGCGACATACAGGTCGGGGACGACCGGCTGCGAGGGTTCTCCGCCGAACCGGCAGCCGGGCTTGGGGTCATAGCCGCGGAGTTCGCGGATCATGTCGGCAAGGTCTTCCTCGTCGACATGGCAGATCCGCCGCAACCGACCGAGATCGCCGCGCGCGAGCAGGTCGAGATGCTCGAGCAGCCGCGCCATGCACGGGTCGTAGCGATCCGCCTCGCGTGCCTGGAGCGCGAGACATTCGCCGAGATCGCGCGCGCCGACGCCGGTCGGGTCGAACGTCTGGATGGTCGCAAGCACTGCCTCGACCCGGGAGAGAGAGACGCCAAGCCGGGTCGCGATGTCGAGCAACGGCGCGGTCAGATAGCCGCAGTCATCGATCTGGTCGATCAGGTGCGCCGCGATGAAAAGATCGGCGCCGTCGACCGCGGTCCCCGCCTGCGCGAGCAGATGATCCGCAAGGCTCAGCGTAGTGGTGGCAAAGGCATCGAGGTCGGGGCCGTCCTCGCTCCCCGTGCCGCCGCTGCTCGCGCCGTTGAGCCCGAGCGCACCGTCCATCCCCGCCCCGCCGGGCTGGTCCGCAACGCTGTCGTGGTGGAAGCTCTCGGCGGTGAAATCGACATCGAGCCCAGCCTCACCCGAGTCTCCGCCCTGCATCAACAATTCGTCGGCGGGGGCGGGTTCGTCACGTGGCGCGCTCTCGACCTCGCGCTCTTGCGTCGGGCCGTCGTCGTTCGATTCGCCCGCCTCGAGCAACGGGTTGCGTTCGATCTCCTCGGCGAGGAACCCTTCGATCTCGAGGTTCGACAGCGCAAGCAGGCGAATCGCCTGCTGCAGCTGCGGCGTCATCACCAGCGATTGCGACTGGCGCAGGTCGAGGCGTGGCGCGAGGCTCATCGCTGGCGGACGGCTCCGGTGGACATCACAGCGAGAAGCCTTCGCCCAGGTACAGCCGCCGCACATTGGCATCCGCGACCAGTTCCTCGGGCGAACCGGTAAACAGCACGCGGCCGTCATAGATGATATAGGCGCGGTCGACGATCTCGAGCGTCTCGCGGACGTTGTGATCGGTGATCAGCACGCCGATCCCGCGCTGCTTCAGCTGGATGATCAGGTCGCGAATATCCGCAATCGACAGCGGATCGATGCCGGCGAACGGCTCGTCGAGCAGCATGATCGACGGGTTGGCGGCCAGCGCGCGCGCGATTTCGGCGCGGCGGCGTTCGCCGCCCGACAGCGCCATCGCCGGGGACTCGCGCAACCGCGTCAGCCCGAATTCCTCGAGCAGCGTATCGAGCCGCACCTTGCGCTCGGCCGCGTCGGGCACCGCGAGTTCGAGCACGCTGAGGATGTTCTGCTCGATCGTCATGCCGCGGAAGATCGACGTTTCCTGCGGCAGATACCCGAGGCCCAGGATCGCGCGGCGATACATCGGCAGGCCGGTGATATCCTCGCCATCGAGCATGATCCGGCCCGAATCGGGCTTCACCAGCCCCATCACCGAATAGAAGCAGGTCGTCTTGCCCGCGCCATTGGGGCCGAGTAGCCCGACCACCTCGCCCTTGCCGACTGAGACCGACACATCGGTCAGTACCGGGCGCTTGTCATAGGATTTGGCGATCGACACGACCGACAGGCCGTTCATCACCGGCGCTTCCGCGATCGGCGGCGCGGTGTCGAGCGTCAGGCCCGGGGTTGGCGTCAGCGTATCGGTCATTGCGGGTCCCTGCTCGCATTTCGATCTTACCGAAGCGTTACCGGGCGGCGACTGGCAAGCTTCGTGCATGCGCAATGCATGGCCTGCGCGGTATCTACTGCAATCGATGCAGACTGGAAAGCGCGACGGGGCGGATCGCGCGCAGGCTGCGCCGGATCAGTTGCGCTTGGGGACCGAGAACGTTCCAGACACGCGCCCGTTGCTGCTCGTCGTCGTCCCCGGAGCGCCCGACGAACCGCCGCCGCCGACCGAAGACCCGTCGATGATCGCGCGCCCGGTATCGAGGTTGATCGTCAGCCGCCCGCCGTTGACGGTGTTCCCTGCCTGGATCAGCGTCACCGCGCCGAGCATCGTGATGACGCCCTTCTTGAGATCATAGACCGCAAAGTTGCTCCGCGCGGTCTGGGTCGGCCGGGTCACGACGACGCCGCCCGACGCATCGATCCGCTGCGCCTCGGGCGAGGCACCGGTACTGATCTGCCCGGCGTAGCTCACCGTCATGCGCTGCGCGTTCAACGTCATCTCGGCCTGCTTGACCACCACGTTACCGGTGAACAGTGCGCGATTCGCCTTGTCCTGCAGCTCGATGTGATCGGCGTTGAGGTTGATCGGCGCCTGCGAGTTGCGGCCCTGCGCGAATGCCGGGCTTGCAAGCGCAAACGAAAGGGTCAGCAGGGTCAGGGTACGGCGCATGGAGGCTATCTCGTCCTTACCGGAACGATCCGCAAGCGCGCATTGCCGTCGAGCTTGACGACATGGGTCTCGAGATCGGCGTTCATCTGGTTCGCGCTGAACGTCCCCTGCGGCACCGTGCCGGTCACCGCGCCGCCGCTTTTCAGCGTCTTGCTTTTGAGATCGAGCGTCGCGTCCTGCGTGGTGAGGTGATAGCCGCCGGTGCTGTCGACCTTAAGCGGGCCGTCGATCACCACCTGGTGGGCGTCCATGTCGTAATGCCCGCGATCCGCGACGACATTGGCGGGACCGTCGGTGAGCCCGATCTGCGCGGAAAGCTTGTTGAGCCGCAGGATCGGCTCGGCCGAACTCTTCTGCACCGCCGACCCGGCGTTGACCGCGAACGGTTGCCCCTTGTCGTCCTGCCCGCGATACGTCGCGGACTGGATACGGATCCGTTCGCGCGCGACCTCGACCTTGTTCTTGTCCAGCAGGAAGCTGACGTCGCCCCCGGCATACAGCGGCAGCACGACGACGAACGCCGCCATGATGCCGATCGCGACCGGCAGCGCGACTCGCAGCACCGCGACCGTCCGGTCGTGGCTGCTCCCGGGCGCGGCCCAGCGCCGCCGACTGTCGAGGATCGCGCCGGCGTCAGGCATGCGCGAAGATGTCGGTCTCGGGCCAGCCCGCCAGGTCCAGCTCGGCGCGGGCGGGCAGGAACTCGAAACACGCCTGCGCGAGCGCGGTACGCCCTTCACGTGCGAGTCGCCGGTCGAGCTCCTCGCGCAGCGCATGGAGGAAGCGGACGTCCGAAGCGGCGTAATCCTTTTGCGCGTCGCTCAGCACCGGGCCACCCCAGTCGGACGATTGCTGCGCCTTGGAAATATCTTGCCCGAGCAGTTCGCGGACCAATTCCTTCAGGCCGTGCCGGTCGGTGTAGGTCCGGATCAGCCGCGAAGCGATTTTGGTGCAATAGACCGGGGACGCCTCGACCTGCAGGTAATGGCTGATCGCCGCGAGATCGAACCGCGCGAAGTGGAACAGCTTGGTCCGGTCCGGATCCTCGAGCAGCGCGCGCAGGTTGGGGGCTGCATAATTGCTTTCCGGGCCAAAGCGGACGAGATGTTCGTCCGGTCCGCCGTCCGACAGCTGGACCAGGCAAAGCCGGTCGCGCGGGGTGATGAGACCCATCGTCTCGGTATCGACCGCAATGTCGGCGCCGGGCGCGAACAGGTCGGCGGGAATGTCTTCTTCGTGCAGGGTTACGCTCATCGTCCGGCCCTAGCGGCGAATGGCGCGATGCTCAATGCCTGCAACGCGTCCACCGGATCCGGAAAGCGACAGGATTTTTCAGGGGCCCGCAGGCAATCTCCTGCCAGTTTTCCGGCATTCCGTCGCGCCGAAGGAACGCCCCTACCCCATTCAGGATCAAGGCGAACGTTCAAAAAGACGGCCCTTGCGTCGGGTCGGCTGTGCTGTGCGTGCAACGGTCGCGCAAGATCGGTACGAACTGTGCCCCATTTTGGACGAATTTGTTCGCAGCGCATCGAAAATTAAGCTAACACGAGTCGGTGGCACGATTGGTTTGGTGCACAGGGCCTTGCGTCTTTCGTCCGATGCAATGGTTGTTATAATGAGGTCGGACGAAGCGGGAAGACGAACAGGGCATGAGTTTCGATAAAGGACGCCGCGGCGATCGTGGCGGGCGCGGGCGCGACAAGCGCGACGGTTTCGGCGACAGCGGCGGCTTCGACAGCGGCTTCGGTGGCGGTGGCGGTGACCGTTTCGGCGGTGGCGGCGACCGGTTCGGCGGCGGTGGCGATCGTTTCGGCGGCGGCGGCGGTGGCGGCGGTGATCGCTTCGGCGGTGGCGGCGGCGGCGGTGGTGGCTTCCGCAGCGGCGGTGGCGGCGGCTTCGGCGGTGGTGCCGGCGGCGGCGGCGGTCGCGGGATGCCCCCGCAGGTTGTCGGCGAAGGCACGGGCGTCGTTAAGTTCTTTAACGGCCAGAAGGGTTTCGGCTTCGTCGTTCGCGATGACGGCGGCGAGGACGTGTTCGTTCACATCTCGGCAGTCGAACAGGCTGGCCTGACCGGTCTGGCCGAAGGCCAGCCGCTTGGCTTCACGCTGGTCGATCGCGGTGGCCGTATCTCCGCAACCGATCTCAAGATCGACGGCGAGCCGATGGCCGTCACCGACCGCGGTCCCCCGCGTGAGCGTGATGCAGCGGCTCCTGGTGGTCGTCCCGCTCCCGGTGGCGCGCCGCAGCGCTCGCTGACCGGTGAAAAGGCGACCGGTACGGTCAAGTTCTTCAACGCGATGAAGGGCTTCGGCTTTATCCAGCGCGACGATGGACAGCCCGATGCGTTCGTTCACATCTCGGCTGTCGAGCGTGGCGGCATGACCTCGCTCAACGAGGGTGACCGGCTCGAGTTCGAACTCGAAGTCGACCGTCGTGGCAAGATGGCTGCGGTCAACCTGACGTCGATCGCGTAAGTCTTACGCACCGATACGGGTTATGAAAAAACCCGGCAGGCCTTCCGCCTGCCGGGTTTTTCTTTGCTTGGTGGATGTGTGCCGTGGTTCGATGGTGACGCGCCGCCCCCCGTGGGGGATGAGGCAGAAAAGTGCTGCACCCCATGCGCTTCCCCGGCGAAGGCAGGGCCCAGTAGCGGACCGTCGGAAAGCAAAGGGCACCACTCGGTTACCACGGGCCTCTCTCCTACGCCCCGGCCTTCGCCCGGGAAGCGCCCGTTCCGAACGGCACCCCCTCCTCCGAACGCGCACCGAATGGCGGTATCGGCCCGTTACCCGTTCGCGAACCGATCGGTCGCGCGGATCAACTGGTCGAGGATGCCCGGCTCGCTATAGGCATGCCCCGCCCCCTCGATCAGGTGGAACTCGGCCTCGGGCCACGCCTTGTGCAGCGCATAGGCGTAATGCGCCGGGCACGGCATGTCGTACCGGCCATGGACGATCGTCCCCGGAATCCCCGCTAGCCGCCCGGCGTCGCGCAGCAATTGCCCATCCTCCAGCCAGCAGTCGTGAACGAAGAAATGCGTCTCGATCCGCGCGAAGGCGAGCGCGAAATGTCCGTCGCCGAACGCCGCCGACATCGCCGCGTCGGGGAGCAAGGTGATCGTCTCCCCCTCCCAGATCGTCCACGCCTTTGCCGCGTCGAGCTGGCGGACGGAATCATCGCCGGTGAGCAACCGGTGATAGGCGCGCAGCATGTCGCCGCGGTCCGCCGGCGCGATCGGGGCGAGGAAGCGCTCCCATTTCTCAGGAAACATCTGCGACACGCCGAATTGATAATACCAGCGCATCTCCGCGGGTGTTGCAGTGTAGATCCCACGCAAAATCAACGCGCTGACCCGTTCGGGATGGGTTTGCGCATAGGCCAGCGACAGCGTCGATCCCCACGACCCGCCGAACACCAGCCATTGCTTGACCCCCACCATCTCGCGCAAGCGCTCGATATCGGCGACGAGGTGCCACGTCGTATTCGCCTCGAGCGCCGCATGCGGCGTGGACTTCCCGCACCCGCGCTGGTCGAACAGCAGCACGTCGTAGCGTGCGGGATCGAACAGGCGGCGATGGCTGGGCGAAATGCCGCCGCCCGGGCCGCCGTGGAGGAATATGGCGGGGGTGCCCCCGGGGGTGCCACAGCGTTCGAAATAGACGAGGTGCCCGTCGCCGACGTCGAGCATCCCGTTCGTATAGGGTTCGATTTCAGGGTAAAGTTCGCGGAGGTCGGTCATTGGCCAAGCGTAACGGGTGCGGTTGCCGCTGGCAAACGCCCCCGATGCCCCCTACCGCATCGGCACCACGCGCCCCTCGGTCATCACATAGGCGACATGCGTCACTGCGGCCGGATCGACCAGTGGATCGCCCGTCACTGCGATCAGGTCCGCCGCCTTGCCCGGCTCGAGCGTCCCTGTTTCGCGCGCGAGCCCCAGCAGGTCCGCCCCGCCCTTGGTCGCCGCGATCAAGGCATCGCGCGGGGTCATGCCGCCCTTGCTGACCATGAGTCCGATTTCCTCGCCGTTGCGGCCATGCGGGAAGACCGCCGCGTCGGTGCCGAGCGCGATCGGCACCCCCGCCTTGTACGCGCGGTTGAGCGCCTTGCCCCATACCAGCAGCGTCTGCCGCGCCTTCGCCTCGGTATTGGCGGTGTAGATGCCCTTGCCGAGATACAGTTGTAGCCCGCTGAACGCCATCAGCGTGCCGACATAATAAGTCCCCCGCGTCTTCATCAGCGCGACGTCGGCGTCGTCGGCATAAGTGCCATGCTCGATCGAATCGACCCCGGCACGCACCGCCGCACCGATCCCCTTCGCACCATGCGCATGCGCCGCGACCTTGAGCCCGAGCTGGTGCGCGGTGTCGCAGATCGCCTTCATCTCCTCGTCGGTGAAATGCTGTTCGAGACCGATCTTGCCATCGTCGAGCACCCCGCCGGTCGCGTGGAACTTGATCACGTCGACGCCGTAAGCGGCGATCTTGCGGACCGCCTTCCCGCATTCGAGCGGGCCGGTGCAGACCCAGAATTGCTCGCCCGTCGCCTCGATCGCCGCGCGAAGGTTGGGCGCGAGCCCGACGGTCGAATCGCCATGCCCGCCGATGATCGACAGCGCCGGGCCGGCGACCTGAATCCGCGGCCCCGGGAAGCCACCTTCCTTGATCGCGTCGCGCATCGCGACGCTCGCAAGCGGCGGTCCGCCGAGATCGCGCACGGTGGTGAACCCGGCGCGCGCGGTGACGAGTGCATTGCGCAGGCCGACCGTCGCCGCATAGGGTTCGGAATATTTCGGGGTCAGCCCCTGATACCATGGCTCGCCCGAATTGCTCGTGAGATGCACGTGAACGTCGATCAGCCCCGGCAGCACGGTCTTGTCGCGCAGGTCGACCACGGTCGCCCCCGCAGGCGCGGTTGCCCCGTCCTCGATCCGGACGATCCTGCCGTCGGTGACGATCACGGTCGACGCACCCCGCGCGGGCTTTGCCGCGTCGGTAATCACATGCCCCGCCTGGATCGCGAACGTCTCGGCATTGGCTGCCGTACTTGCCAACAGCGCGGCCATCGCCGCGATCATCGTCTTGCGCATCGTGTTCTCCCCTGGTGCGGGCAGACTATCAGCGCATGGGCGGGTGTCGAGCGGTCACGTGATCAGCCGCTTGAGCCCCTCGAGCGTATCTGCCTCGGCGGCGGGCTTGTCGGTGCGGATCCGCGCGATCCGCGGGAAGCGCATCGCCACCCCCGATTTGTGGCGTTTCGATTCATGGATCGAATCGAACGCGATCTCGAGCACCAGCGTCTTGTCGACTTCCCGCACGGGGCCGAACCGCCCGGTCGTATGGTTGCGGACGAAGCTGTCGAGCTGCTTCAATTCCTCGTCGGTGATCCCGGAATAGGCCTTGCCGACCGGGAGCAGCGTGCCGTCTTCGGTCCAGCAGCCGAAGGTATAGTCGCTGTAGAAGGACGAACGTCGGCCGCTGCCGCGCTGTGCGTACATCATTACGCAATCGGCGGTCAGCGGGTCGCGCTTCCATTTGTACCACAGCCCGGTCTTGCGCCCGCCGAGGTATGGCGAATCGCGCCGCTTGAGCATCACCCCCTCGATCGCGCCGTCGCGTGCGCCGGCGCGGATCGCTTCGAGCGCGGTGAAATCGTCCGCCGCGATCACGGTGCTGAGGTCGAACCGTTCGGGGTCGAGCCGCCCGGCGAACGCTTCCAGCCGCGCGCGCCGCTCGGTCCAGCCGAGCGGACGCAGATCCTCGTCGCCATCGAAGAGAATGTCGTACAGCCGGACGAACGCGGGCGATTCCGCGAGCATCTTGGCGGACACCAGCTTGCGCCCCAACCGCTGCTGCAGCGCGTTGAAGCTCGCCGCCCCGCCCTCTTCGGTCGCGGAACCCTGCGCGTCACCTTTGACCATCAGCTCGCCGTCGACCGCGCCAACGGTCGTGAAGTCGCGCGCCACCTCGGGGAAACTCGCGGTAATGTCGTCGCCGGTGCGGCTGTAGAGCCGGGTCTCGCCTGCGACATGGACGATCTGGACGCGGATCCCATCCCATTTCCATTCCGCCGCATAGTCCGCGAGATCGACCCGCCCGTCCTCGAGCGGATGCGCGAGCATGAACGGACGGAACACCGGCACATCGGCGGCAGTCGGCTGCGCGCCGCGGCCCTCTGCCCAGTCGAACAGCGCGGTGTAAGGCGCGTCGATCCCGTGCCACACTTCCTCGACCGCCTCGACATCGAGGTCGAACGCCTGCGCCAGCGCGGTCTTGGCAAGCCGCGACGACACGCCGATCCGCAGCGCACCGGTCGCCATCTTGAGCAACGCGAAGCGCTCGTCCGAATCGAGCTGGTCGAGCATCTTGCCGAGCACCGCGGGCGTATCCGAACGCGACAGTTTCGCCAGTCGCTCGACCGCGTCCGCCATGCCGAGCGGCGCCTCGACCACCGTCCCCGGCGGGGTGGGCCACAGCAACGCGACCGTTTCGGCGGTATCGCCGACATAGTCGCGGCTCATCCGGAACAGCACCGGATCGACCCGCGCCTCGATCAGCGCGCGGATCACCGCGGGCTTCACGCCGGGCAGGTCAAGTTCCCCGGTCAGCGCCGCCATCGCCCAGCCGCGGTCCGGATCGGGCGTTACGCGCAGATAATCGACGATCAGCCGCAGCTTGGCGTTGCGCGACCGCGTATAGATCAACCGGTCGAGAAGGTCCGCAAAAGCCCGCATCGTGTCACAACATGATCTTCCGCCGGTTGTTCCGCCAGCGGTATCATCGGTGGCGGTAATGCCGGCATCCCGCTAGGCGCGCGGCATGGCTTTCCTGCGCTCCTGCCTCCTGCTGGGAATGATCGTCGCGGTCGCGCTGTTCGCGTGGGCGCATCACAATGCGCGGATCGATCCAATCGTGCGGCGCGGCCAGATCGGGTTTCGGGACTGGCCCCGCAGCATCGCCCCGGTTCGCGTCGCCGTGCTCAGCGACATCCATATTGGCAATGAGTCGATGGATGCCGCGCGGCTGCGGCGGATCGTGGGACAGGTCAACGGGCTGAAGCCGGATCTGGTGCTGCTCGCGGGCGACTATATCGCGGGGCATCGGGCGAAGCCCGCGCGCATCTTCGCGCCGCACCTGGTCGCGCCGCTTGCGGCATTGCGCGCGCCGCTCAGCATCGTCGCGGTGATGGGGAACCATGATTATGATACCGACCCCGCCATCATCCTTCGCGCACTTCGGGCTGCGGGAATCCGTGTTCTACGCAACGAAGCGGTCGCGCGTGGCGGATTGACGATCGCGGGGATCGACGACCTTCTGCATGGCCGTCAGGATATCCCGAAGACGCTTGCGGCGGTGCGGCTCTTGCCCGGGATTCCGATCGCCTTGTCGCACAGCAGCAGCACCGCCTTGCTCGACGGCGGAATCACGCTTGAGCTGGTCGGCCACACGCATTGCGGTCAGGTCGATCTCGAACCGTTCGGGCTGACCAATGCCGTCGCCGCGTCGAATTACCGGTGCGGGATCTCCCGGACGTCGCGCGGCATCACGCTCGTCACCGCAGGCGTGGGCACGAGCATCGTCCCGTTTCGCGTCAACGCGCCCCCGGATCTCTGGTTGCTGACCCTCGGCCCGGCGACGCGCTGAGCGATCTCGTTCAGCCCTTGCGATCGCTCTCGATCAGCGCGCGATTGCCCTCGCGCAGCGTGGCAGCGCCAGTCTTCCGCCCGCCCTCGCCGGCAGAAAGCGAGCCGCTAGATCAACCGAAGCGCCGAGAGCGCCTGGAACGTCCCGCTCAACAGCAGCAAACCCGCGGCCCCCAGCCGGATCGCCGTCAGTGGCAGGCGGCGGATCCTACGCTCTCCCAGCATTACTGCCGGAATGTTGACCGCCAGCGCCCCCAGCGTCGCGCCGATCGCCGGAAGCGCGGGCATGGGCGTCCGCGCGGCGAGCGCGGCGGTGACGAATTGGGTGCGATCCCCGATGGCAAGCAGACCGACCGCGAACAGTGCCGTCGCGAAGCCACCGTAACGCCCCGGCAGCGCCCGCAGCCGGATCGGCCAGAGCGCGCTTGTCCCCGCCGAAACGATCGCCAGCGCGACGAGCAGGTCCGCAGCCTGGGGCGAGAGAAGCGGCGCGATCAGCCATCCGCCGACCGCCCCCGCCGCATTGCCCAGCGCGAGCGCGAGCGCCAGCCCCACGAGAACGCCGCCCTTGCCGGCATAACGCGTCCCCAGCAGCGCACTGGTCAGCGCGGTGCGGTCGCTAGCCTGAACCATCAACGCCACGACCAGCGCGGCCATCAGTGCATCCATTGGGGGCGCGAATCAGCTAGCGAGTCGCATGCGCTGCACGGGGCGTCCGGGAAGAACCGCGTCGCGCAGGACACCCAGCCACGCATTCACGAGTGCGCCACGCTCGCCACGCTCCAGCGCGGCCGAGATGGCCTGCGCCACCGAAACGGCAGGGAAATGACCACAGGCGAGGGCCGCCGCGCGTATCGCCGCCAGCTCTGCCTCGAGGGCTGAAAACGGCAGATTTCCGGCACATGCCGCGACTCGCGTCACCCGCTCGACAAGCGCGGCGGGGTCGGGCGATTCGATGACGGACGCTGGCATCATGGCAGGATACTCCCTTGCACGGCCGGATGCGGCAGCGCCCGTAAAGGTCGCGTTAAAGACCGCGACGGTCACGCCTATATGCCACAGCCGACTTGACATCGGCCGCCGCATCCGCCATCGGACAGCGCTTAAGAGCGGCGACCGGTTCGCCGCTTTTGCATTTTCAGATCACAGGAATTCAGGTCATGGCAAAGCCGACCACGGTCAAGATCAAGCTCGTCAGCACGGCGGACACTGGCTTCTTCTACACCACGAAGAAGAACCCGCGTACCAAGACCGAGAAGCTGAGCTTCAGCAAGTACGATCCCGTCGTGCGCAAGCACGTCGAGTTCAAGGAAGCCAAGATCAAGTAAACCGCTTTTGCGGTTTGCCTTTGCCGGGGGTCCGCCCTTGGCCGAAAGCCGCGAGCGATAGCCTTGCGGCTTTTTTGCGTGGCCTGGCGGGATGGATCGTCTCGCGAGTTGGTGTCTTTCCCGAACGCCCCTCTGCCCGTTCGTTTCGATCGTAGTCGAGAAACCGGGCACAGCGCCGGTTTCTCGATTCCGCTCGAAACGAACGGATGGGGAGCAGTTAGAGCAACGCGGCCACCGCATCGACGAAGCGGATCAGCGAGATCGGCTTGGAGACATAGGCATCCGCCCCCGCCGCGCGGATCCGTTCCTCGTCCTCGCGGCCGGCATAAGCGGTCACCGCCATCACCGGGATCGACCGGAGCACCGGGTCCGCCTTCAGTTGCAGGATCAGGTCGTAGCCACTGACATGCGGCAACTGGATATCCATCACGATCAGGTCAGGGCGGAACTCGCGCGCGCGGACCACCGCCTCGCGCCCGTCGCGCACGCCTTCGGTCGCATATTCGTGCGCCTCCAGCAGGTCGCAGAAAAGTTTGAGGTTGAGTTCGTTGTCCTCGACAACGAGCACCCTTTTTGCCACGCCCGAGCTTTCATCGTCCATGGGACCTCCTCATACGCAATGCGCCCCTCCGTGACAAACAACGATCCGTCGGAGCTTGCGCTCCGTGCGCTGGTATGGACACTGGCCGAGCCCGAGCGTGCGCTGCGCTTGCTCGACGTGACCGGCCTGACCCCGTCCGACCTGCGCGCGCGCGCAAGCGATCCCGCGGTCCTGTCCGCGACGCTGGCGTTCCTGCTCGCGCATGAACCCGACCTGATCGCCTGCGCCGACGGCCTCGACGTGCGCCCCGAAGACCTGGCCCGGGCGCATGCCGCGCTCGATGGCCCGACCGATACCGGAGACTATGCGTGAAGGGCCTGTTGATCTGTGATTGCGACGAAGTGCTGCTCCATATGGTCCGGCATTTCGGCGTCTGGCTGCGCGAGGCGCACGATATCGATTTCGCGATCGAGGGCGGCGATTTCGCCAACAGCATGTCGCGCCGCAATGGCGCGCCGCCGCCGACGCGGGACGAGATGTGGGAATTGCTCGACGGGTTCTTCCCGAACGAAATGGGCCGCCAGACGCTCGTCCCGCACGCGCGCGAGGCGCTCGCCGCACTGTCGAAGGTGGCCGACGTCGTGATCCTCACCAATCTGGGCGATCACAACCGCGAACCACGCATCGCGCAGCTGCTCGGCCACGACATGGCGTATCGGGTCGAGACCAACCAGGGCGGCAAGGGCGATCCGGTCGCGCGGCTGGTCGCCGAGTTCGGCGATCCGGTCACCGTCTTCGTCGACGATCTCGCGATGCACCACAGCTCGGTCGCCAAGCACGCGCCGGGCGTCCACCGCGTCCACATGGTTTCCGAGCCGAGCCTTGCGCCCAACGTTCCCCCCGCCCCCGATGCGCATATCCGCATCGACGACTGGCAGGTCGCGGAACGCTGGATCGCGGACCGTTTTGCTGCCGGCCAGCCGGCCTGACCCCGTTCATTCCCAGGAGCCTTCCATGACCGACCGTATCGACCACAAGCTTGCCGAGCTCGGCCTTACCCTCCCCGCTGCCGCCGCGCCGGTCGCGTCCTATGTGCCGACGGTCGAGGTCAACGGGCTGCTGCACATCTCGGGGCAATTGCCGTTCAAGGACGGCGCGCTGATCACGGGTCGGCTCGGCGATTCGGTCGACATCGACGGCGGGATGGAAGCCGCGCAGGCGTGCGCGCTGATGCTGGTTGCGCAGATCAAGGCGGCGCTCGGCGGGCTTCACCGGGTCGAGCGGATCGTCAAGCTCGGCGTGTTCGTCAATTCGACTGCGGAGTTCACTGATCAGCCCAAGGTCGCCAACGGCGCGTCGAACCTGATGGTCGAGCTGTTCGGCGAAGCCGGCAAGCATGCGCGCAGCGCGGTCGGTGTGTCGGCGCTGCCGCTTGGTGCCGCGGTCGAGATCGACGCGATCGTCCAGATCTCGATGCCGTAATTGTTTTGGCGCGACCCGCTCCTCCGGGAGCGAGCCGCGCCGACCCCCGTCAGGCCACCGACGGCTTGCGGGTGAAGATGCCGTAGCCTGCGATCACCAGATAGCAGAGCGCAGGCACCAGCAGTGCGAACTGCAGCGTCGAGTTATCCGCCAGCACCCCGGTCAGCGGCGGCACGATTGCCCCGCCGACGATCGCGGTCGCGATGATCCCCGACCCCTCCGCCGCGCGTGCGCCGAGCCCTTCGCTCGCCAGACTGAAGATCGTCGGGAACATGATCGAGTTCATCAGCCCGATCGCGAGCAGTGACCAGCCGGCGATTGCGCCGGTGCTGTGCGTCGACAGCGCGATCAGCGCCATCGCGCCGATCGCGACGCCCGCCAGCACCTTACCCGGCGAGACCACGCGCAGCACGAACGCGCCGATGAAGCGCCCGACCATCGCGCCGCCCCAGTAATAGGCAACGTGCTTGCCCGCGGTGACCGGATCGAACGCCATGGTGGTGGGCTGCTCGAGATAGCTGACGATCAGCGACCCGATCGCGACTTCGGCGCCGACATAGAGGAAGATGCACGCCGTCCCGAACGCGAAGCGCGGGCGCTTGAGCAACTCGAACGCCTGGAGGATGCTGCCATGCTGCTCGACCGTATGCGGCAATCGCTTGCGCCGCGACCACACGACGACCGCGACCAGCACCAGCGCAATCGCGAGCCCCAGATAGGTGTGGACGACGACCTGCGTCTCCGCGGTGCGATGCGCGTCGAGCGCGGCGCCGGTCAGCGTCTTCGAATCAACCTTGGCGAGATTGCCGAGGATCAGGATCGACCCGACGATCGGGAAGATCGTGGTGCCGAGCGAGTTGAAGAACTGCGCGAAGGTGAGCCGGCTCGATGCGGTCTTTGGCGCACCCAGCAGGCTGATCAGCGGGTTGGCCACGACCTGCACCGTGGTGATGCCGATCGCGAGAACGAACAGCGCCATCAGGAAGACGATGAACGTCCCCGACGACGACGCCGGGATGAACAGCACGCAGCCAAGCGTCATCAGCAGCAGCCCGACCGACGCGGTCTGCATGTAGCCGAGCTTGCGCACGATCGCGGCGGCAGGCAGCGAGAAGACGAAATAGGCCGCGAAGAACGCCGACTGGACCAGCAGCGCCTGACCGTAATTAAGCGTGAACAGGTCCTTGAGCTTGGGGATGATCACGTCGTTGAGACTGGTGATCCCGCCGAAGATGAAGAACAGCGCGAAGACGAAGACCTGCAGGTCGGGCGCGTTGACGCCCTTGTCGGCATCCCCCGCGGCGGGTGCTTGGGCGGACGATCCGCCGGGATTCAAGGCCATCAGCTACTCCTGGTGCGGACCGATGCGGGTGGCGCATTGGTCGGAAGACGCGGCACCGTCTGCCATCGCTTCGCGCGCGGGTACAGCGCGATTGCGTTTTGGGAGGGTGGTTGGGGCGTCGGCTCCCCGCCCGTTGATGGCAGAAGATGGTGAATAGCTGTAAGGCCAAATTTTATGCCATCATCGAGCATGCGTACCGCGACATTGCACCTGCATATTACCTGTCAGTTATCCTAAATATTCGTCCAGCTCCCGACGACGCAATAGCGAGAGGGGTGGAAGTGAATAATACCCGACTAATTACCATGGTTTTTACAGGTCTTCCCGACCGATCCTTTTCGGCACGACCTTGCAACTTCGCCAGCATGTTGCAAGCCAAGGATTCATAAGGTAGATACAGCGATGCTTCGTTGGATGAGCAACTGCGCTGATTACCTTTGCTATCGATGATTTCTCTGACCTCCACCGGCAAAAGGCTGCCTGTAGGAAGCTTACTGACGGTCAGAACTATATCCGACGCGTTGATTTGCTCCTCAAGATGAGGATGGGACTCACCCCATTTGACTGTTGTGGGCCACACACTTGTGATTGGTGTTAATTCCTCGTCTCGTGCTGGAATGAAATGACCTCGTTTCAGAGAGGAAAGGCACGTAGTTTCATCAAGGTTTCGATTGCCACTTGAGATAATAATTTTGCACGAAATTGGTGAACCGTCCGCGTCAATTGTGAGGGCAATACGCACCGTGTCTCTGTTCATACGTACTCCGGATACTGGTATATCTCCAACGCGGAACAATGAACCGGCACCCCCTATAGGCTTCGGTCCAATGCCATTATTTGCCTGCGGCAAAGGGGTGATCGCCAATTTCCAAACAATGAAAGCCAAAAGAAACATCTAAAATTGCCCCTCTCCAATATAAATTGGTTATATCCACGGTGCATATAATCAATTTTTTAACGTCCAGCTTTGTCGGAATCATGACGTTACCGAGCACTGGCTTAACATCCGATAGGACCAAACCTTAATCTGAGATATTCGACCCATCCGATGACAAACCTGAACCCTGTTTCAGGCAACGGAGACGAATCAACAGCGTTTCGCCCAATGAAAAACGTGTTATCCTCGTCGACCATCCCCGTAATGCTATTTGGTGCGGTACCGCAGCGCTGTAACGCGGTGCGCGCTTCGCGGGCATCTTGAAGTTATGCGGCAGTGTCGTTCGGACAAGACTGCATCCACTAAGAAGCGAGGCGAACCAGCTAATTGCATGGTTACGGGTTATCATCGGACAAGACTGACCAACCGACCGATGTCCGCACGTGAGCGCTTCCGATCGTTCCGCTTTGCTGCCCAAAAGCAAGCAGGGCAAGGAAGCGGTTGCCGCACCTGTAGTGTGTCAGCGTCGCGAGTTAGTGGGAATCACGTAACCGCTCGCGCGACGCCCCCGCCCTAATCCGCCTCCCGCACCCGCTCATGATGCCGGATCACCTCGTCGATGATGAACCGCAGGAACTTCTCGCTGAAATCCGCATCCAACTGGGCATCGTGCGCAAGTCCGCGCAGCCGCGCGATCTGTGCGTCCTCGCGACCCGGGTCGGCGGGGGGCAGTCCGGTCCGTGCCTTGTAGCTGCCGACCGCCTTGGTCACCTTGAACCGTTCGGCGAGCAGGAACACCAGAGCGGCGTCGATATTGTCGATGCTCTGGCGATATCCGCTGAGCGTTTCGTCGGACACCAGCGTGCTCCTATCCCGTGAGACGCCTTTTTGGTCGACCCCCACGCACAGCGCAACCCGCAAAGGGTTGCGTTTGCGCCGCAGCACGGCCACATCGCACCGCAGATGACCGCCACGATCCACCGCCTGGGCGACACACGGCCCACTCCATCGCTCGAACCGATGGTCCAGCTTGTCACGGGCGACATGAACATGGTCAACGCCGTGATCCTGTCGCGCATGCAATCGCAGATCCCGCTGATCCCCGAACTTGCCGGGCATCTGATCGCGGGCGGCGGCAAGCGCATGCGCCCGATGCTGACGCTCGCGAGCGCACGGCTGCTGAGCTACACCGGCACGCGGCATCACCGGCTCGCCGCCGCGGTCGAGTTCATCCATACCGCCACGCTGCTTCATGACGACGTCGTCGACGGGTCGGACCTGCGTCGCGGCAAGCGCACCGCCAATCTCATCTGGGGCAACCCCGCGAGCGTGCTCGTCGGCGATTTCCTGTTCAGCCGCTCGTTCGAGCTGATGGTCGAAGACGGCTCGCTCAAGGTGCTCGGTATTCTCTCGGGCGCGAGCGCGATCATCGCCGAGGGTGAAGTAAATCAGCTCACCGCCGCGCGCCGGGTCGACACCCCCGAGGAACGCTATCTCGATATCATCGGCGCGAAGACCGCCGCGCTGTTCGCCGCCGCCTGCCGCGTCTCCGCGGTGGTCGCCGAGCGTCCCGAGGCGGAGGAGCTTGCGCTCGATTCCTACGGGCGCAACCTCGGAATCGCGTTCCAGCTTGTCGACGACGCGATCGACTATGTCTCCGACGCGGGGACGATGGGCAAGGATGCGGGCGACGACTTCCGCGAGGGCAAGGCGACGCTCCCCGTGATCCTCGCCTATGCGCGCGGCAACCCCGAGGATCGCGCCTTCTGGAAGGCCGCGATCGAGGGGCATCGCAACCGCGACGAGGACTTCGCACGCGCCATCGATCTCGTCCGCTCGACTCGAGCGGTCGAGGATACGCTCGCGCGCGCCCGGCATTACGGGCAGCGCGCAATCGATGCGCTTGGCGGTTTCGCCAACGGCCAGGCCAAGAACGCGATGATCGAAGCCGTCGAATTCGCGGTCGCGCGGGCGTATTGAGCGCCTGCCCCGGAACGCTACCGTAGTTTCCCGGGGGCGGCCGCTCACGATGCTTCAGGGGTTTCGCGTCATTCCTGTCAGGGCCAACCGCCTTGGGGGACAAGAGCATGAAACTCTGGACCAATTCTCGCGCCGCGACTGCAATCGAATATAGTCTGATCGCAGCGCTGATGGCGATCGCCGCGATTACCGGAATGCAGTCGCTGGGTGCCAAGGTGTCCAGCACGTTCCAGAACGTCTCGTCCGGGCTTGAACCGTAACCCCGCCGCGCTGACCAGCGCGTGCGGCCCGGTCTCTCTACGGGGTCAGTCGACGGGGTCAGTCGACTGGGCACCCCGCATGAGCGTCCGTATCGCTGGTCGCCAGCTCGACCTGCAACGTCGCGTGACCGATGCCGAAATGCTCCTTCAGCATGCCGCGCGCCGAGTCGAGAAAGGCGTCACCCGGATGCCCCCCGGGCATCACCAGATGCGCGGTCAGCACGGTCTCGGTCGTGCTCATCGGCCAGATATGGACGTGATGCACGCGCGCGACACCGGGAAGCTCCTGCAAGTCCGCCCAGACCGCATCCGAATCGATCCCGCGCGGGACGGCTGCCAGAGACATCTCGACCGATTCGCGCAGCAGCCCCCAGGTCTGCAGGAAGATCAGCACCGCGATCACGATGCTGACGACGGGGTCGAGCCACATCGCCCCGGTCCACCAGATCAGCAGCCCCGAAACGACGACCCCCGCCGACACCATCGCGTCGCTCGCCATATGGAGATAGGCGCCGCGGATATTGAGGTCGCCCGCGCTGCCGCGCAGGAACATCAGCGCGGTGACGCCATTGATCAGGATCCCCGCGCCCGCGACCCACGCCACCAGCGGCCCGTCGACCGGCGCTGGCACCGCAAGCCGCTGCACCGCTTCGAGCATGATCGCGCCGAGCGCGACGAGCAGCAGCAGCGCGTTGAGCAAGGCAGCGAGGATCGTCGAGCCCTTGAGCCCATAGGTAAACCGCTTCGACGGCGAGCGCCGCCCTAGCGCAATTGCCGCCCATGCCGCGCCGAGCCCGAGCACGTCGGACAGATTATGCCCCGCGTCCGCGAGCAGCGACACCGAATGCGCCATCAGCCCGAACACGACTTCGCCGACGATGAAGCTCAGGTTGAGCGCGATCCCGACCGCGAACGCACGGTCATGGCCGCTCGCGGGCGCGTGGCTGTGCCCGTGGCCGCCATGGCCGTGGCTGTGCCCCCCATGGCCGTGTCCGTGATCGTGCCCGCTATGCGAATGGCCGTGACCCGCCATGTCTTTACTCCGCTTCCAATTCCAGCCGCCTAGCATCGCGTGTTCGTGAGATACTAGGACGCCGGCGATGACAAAGACGTCATCGCAACGCCGCACGTTCCAAACCCGCGATCCTGCGGTAGGGAGGCAACGTGACCGTCGCCCTCCCCATCCATGCCGTCCTGCCGTCGCTGCTCGAGACGTTGCGCACCCGCGCCAACGCCGTGCTGGTGGCACCGCCCGGCGCGGGCAAGACCACCGCGGTCGCCCCGGCGCTGCTTGGTGAACCGTGGTGCACCGGCGAGATCCTGCTGCTCTCCCCCCGCCGCCTCGCCGCGCGCGCCGCGGCCGAGCGGATGGCGGCGCAGGCGGGCGAGCCGGTCGGCAAGACCTTCGGCTATGCCACGCGGATGGATTCGAAACGGTCGGCGGCGACCCGCGTCACGGTGGTGACCGAGGGGATTTTCGTCGCGCGGATCCAGAACGATCCCGAACTGGGCGGCGTGTCGGCGGTACTGTTCGACGAAGTCCACGAACGGAGTCTGGACAGCGACTTCGGCCTTGCGCTCGCGCTCGATGCGCAGGGCGGGTTGCGCCCCGATCTGCGGCTGCTCGCGATGTCGGCGACGCTCGACGGGTCGCGCTTCTCGGGGCTGATGGGCGACGCGCCCGTTGTCGAGAGCGAAGGGCGGATGTTTCCGCTGACGCTGCGCCATCTCGGCCGCGCGGGCGAGCAGCGGATCGAGGACTCGGTCGCCGCCGCGATCCGGCTCGCGCTTCGCGAGGAAAGCGGTGGGGTGCTCGCGTTCCTGCCCGGCGTCGCGGAGATCGAACGCACCGCCGAACGGCTCGACGGGCTTGGCGCGGGGATCATCCTCCACAAGCTCCACGGCAGTCTAGACCCCGCCGCGCAGCGCGCCGCGATCGCGCCCGACCGCGATGGCGCGCGCAAGGTCGTGCTCGCGACGTCGATCGCCGAAACCAGCCTGACCCTCGACGGCATCCGCGTCGTGGTGGATTCGGGGCTCGCGCGTCGCCCGCGCTACGATCGCGCGGCGGGGATGACCCGGCTCGTCACCGAGCGCGCGAGCCAGGCGGCGGTGACGCAGCGTGCCGGGCGGGCCGCGCGGCAGGGGCCGGGCGTCGCCTATCGCCTGTGGGAGGAAGCCGCGACCGCCGGTCTGCCGCGGTTCGACCCGCCCGAGATCCTGGAGGCGGACCTGTCCGCGCTGACGCTCGACTGCGCCTTGTGGGGGCTCACCGATCCGCGTGCGCTGGCATGGCTCGATCCGCCGAGCGAGGCGGCGGTGCAGGAAGCGCGCGCACGGCTGCTGGCGCTGGACGCGATCGACGCGGATGGCCGTCCGACGCCGCACGGGACGGCAATCGCGCGCCTGCCGCTCGCGCCCCGATTGGGGCATATGCTGGTACGCGCCGGGGCACTCGGCCTCGCCACAATCGCGGCGGACGTCGCGGTGCTGCTGGGCGAGCGCGGGCTCGGCGGCAACGACGTCGATCTCGCCACCCGCCGACGCCGTTGGCACACCGAACGCGGCCAACGCGCGGAAGCAGGCCGCAAACTGGCCAGGCGCTGGACGTCGCTTTCTCCCTCTCCCCCCCGGGGAGAGGGTCGGGGAGAGGGGCCGCCGCAGACGCACCGTTCCGAAACAGCCCCCTCCCCCACAGGCGACCGCGAACATGAAACCGCCATCGCGATCGCACTCGCCTTCCCCGACCGGATCGCCCGCCGGCGCGACTCATCCGGCGAGGCATGGGCCTCCGTCGGAGGTCGCGGGTTCAAGCTCGACCCGACCTCGAGCCTCGCCCGCGCCGAATGGCTCGCGGTCGCCGAAACGCAGGGGCTCGCCTCGGGCGCGCGTATCCTGTCCGCCGCCGTCATCGACCTGCCCACGATCGAGACGTTGTTCGGAGACCGGATTGCGGTCCACCGCGACGTGACGTTCGATCCCGCGACCGGCGGCGTCGTGGCGAAGCGCGAGCGGCGGCTCGGCGCGTTGCGGCTATCGAGCGGCCCCGATTCGAACGCCGACCCCGAGGCCATTGCCGCCGCGCTGCTCGCTGGGATCACGTTGCACGGGCTCGACCGCCTGCCGTGGAGCGACGCCACGCAGGCGCTGCGGCATCGCGCCGCCTTCGCTGCGGCGCACGGCGGTGCGGCGCTTGCGCTCGACGACGCATCGCTGCTGGCGCGCGCGGACGAATGGCTGGTCCCGCTGCTCGAGGGCAAGCGACGACTCGATGCGATCGACTCGGGCGCGCTGACTGATGCGCTCCGCGGGGTGATCGGCTGGGACGCGCTGACGCTGATCGACCGCTTCGCGCCGACGCACTTCCACAGCCCGGCGGGAAGCGGCCATGCGATCGATTACGCCGCCGAGGGCGGCCCGCGCGTCGAGCTGCGGCCGCAGGCGCTGTTCGGGCTTGCGGTGCATCCGATGGTCGGCGGCGGGCGCGTGCCGCTGGTGCTGAGCCTCACCTCGCCCGCCGGACGTCCGATCCAGACGACGCGCGACTTGCCTGGTTTCTGGGCGGGGAGCTGGGCCGATGTCGCGCGCGAAATGCGTGGGCGCTATCCACGGCATCCGTGGCCCGACGACCCCGCCGCGGCATCCGCGACGCTCCGGACGAAAAACGCAGATGCGCGCGCGCGCGAAGCACGATAAGGAGACCCCATGTCGACCGCCCGAATCTATCAGCGCCCCAAGAACGCCATGTCCTCCGGGCGTGCCCGCACCACGATCTGGGTGCTCGATTTCGCGCCCGCCGAGCCCAAGCGGCCCGACCCGCTGACCGGCTGGGCCGGTTCGGGCGACACGCGCGATCAGCTTCGCCTGACCTTCCCGACGCAGGAAGCCGCGGTCGCCTATGCCGAGCGCGAGGGTCTTGCCTTCACGATCGCCGCCGCGCCCGAGCGGACCTTGAAGCTGCAGAGCTACGCGGACAACTTCCGGTAAACAGCGCGCTACTTCGGCGGTCGTACCGGGTGCTTCAGGACTTCGGACGTTCAGACGACCGATGCGGGACGACGTGTAGGCCTGTCCGCCCAAGGTCGGGTTGAGGCTAACGGACGCTAGTTCGCCAGCATCCCCGCGCCGAGCAGCAGCAACAGCTTTACGTCGATCGCCACCCCCGCCGCGCGCTTGGCCGCGACAAACGCCGCGATATTCGCGACCGGAACGCGGTGGACGGTGATGTTCTCGCCCTCGACCCCGCCGCCATCGCCAATCTGGCGAAGCCCGCGCGCGCGAACGAGCGTGAAGCCTTCCGACACCATCCCCGGCGACGAATGGAAAAACCCGAGCGAGTCGACGGTCTCGGCGCGATAGCCCGTTTCTTCCTCCAGCTCCCGCCCCGCCGAATCAAGCACGCTCTCGCCCGCTTCCTCGTCGCCGACCAGGCCCGCCGGCAGCTCGAGACACGCCTTGCCGAGCGGCACGCGATATTGCTCGACCAGCAGGACATGCCCGTCGTCGATCGCGAGGATCACCGCCGCCTCGATCCCGCGCGCGCGCGAGACATATTCCCAGGTGCCGTCCTTGATGACCTTGATGTACTTGCCCGCCCAGACGGTCTCCACGGTCATAATTCGATCAGCCTGTCGGGAAGTTCGTTGCGGTCGGTTTCGGTCTTGGGGAAGCTCTCGGCAAGGATCGCGCCGATCCGCTCGACCGCGGCGGCCATCCCCGCCCCCGGGTTCCCGGCGCGCGTCTCATGCACCAGCGCCGCCATCGCATCCCCCCAACGCTCCGCCGGGACCGCGCGATGGATGCCTTCGTCGGCGACGATCTCCGCCATCCGCTCGTCGCGTGAAAGGTAGAGCAGGATGCCGACGCGTGCCTCGGTCCGCCGTTCCGCGCCGACCTTGAAATACTGGATCGCGCGCCGCCGAACGCGCCTGCGCCGTGTCGCCTTGGGCACCAGCGCGAACCGCAACGGCCGGTAGGACAAGGCCCAGCGTACCAGCAGGAACACCAGCGTCTGCACCACCAGCAGCCCGGCGAGCAGCAATCGCGGGTCGGGCGCTGCGTCCCACCCCTGCGTGAAACCGCTGAGCCACAGTTCGATCCGCAGCGGATCGACCGAAGCAAGCGCCACTACCAGCAGCATCGCGAGGAGCGCGACCTGCAATGCGGCATCGTCGTAGGAATCGGAGCGATCAGTAACGATTGTCACGATCTCGCCATCGGTGCCATGCTCGGCGTGCTGGACCGCCGCCAGTACCCGCGCATGGTCCTCGCGCGTGAGTTTCGGGGTCCGTGCCATCACCAATCCCCCGATGCGCCGCCGCCGCCGAACGACCCACCGCCGCCACCGGTAAAGCCGCCGCCGCCCCAGCTGCCGTCGGACCCGCCATCGGAGCCACCGTCGCCGCCGCCACCACCGCCCCAGCCGCCGCCGGATCCCGCACCGGAGCGGCCGCCCCAGTCGCTCAATGCCGCACCCCACAGGATCGCTGGCGCGATGCCGCTGCGATAGCGTTGCTCGCCACCGCCGACATCCCCGCCGCCGCCACCGCCGCCCCGCCGACGCATCGCGGTCAGCAGGACGAAGCCGATCACGAGGCCCCAGAACACCAGCCCGATCGGGAAGCCGCCGCCATTGCGCGCTCTTTGGTGAGTCTTGTCGAACGCCGCCGCGGCCGCGTCGGTTTCCGCCTTGGCTTCCTCTGGCGAGGCGCGCAGCTGCTTGATCAGCGCATCGGTGCCCGCTTCCATCGCGCCGGGGATATCCCCCGATTGCGAAAGCTTGGGGATCATCTGTTCACGGATCACGCGACCGGTGAAGGCATCGGTGAGGAACGGTTCGAGCCCGTAGCCGACCTCTATCCGGGGGCCGCGATGCCCCTTGGGCTCGTTGGGTGCGATGAACAGGATCGCGCCGTTGTTCGCGTCCTTCAACCCGACGCCCCAGGCGCGGCCCAGGCCGACGCCATATTCCTCGAGCTCGCGTCCTTCGAGGTTGGGGATCGTTGCGACTACCAGCTGGCGCTTGGTATCCTTCTGCAACGCCTCGAGCTTGGCGTTCAGGTCCGCCTCGGTCGCGGGCGGCAGGACGTTGGCCGCATCGACCACCAGCCCGGTAAATTTGGGATAGGTCTGCGCGTCCGCGGCAGCGGTGCCAAGCAGCACCGCCACCGCGAGCAGGAACGATTTCAGGATGGTCATCAAACGGGCCCTCTGAGCCCCACGATCAATTGCCGTTGCCGAAATTCACCGCCGGAGCAGCCTCGGCACCCGGCGTCGTCGCCTTGAACGGCACCAGCGGCTTCGCGCCGTAGAACACCTTCGCGCCGATCGCATCGGGGAAGGTCCGGATCGTGGTGTTGTAGCTCTGCACTGCGCCATTGTAGTCATGGCGCGCGGTCGAGATGCGGTTCTCGGTGCCCTCGAGCTGATCCATCAGCGTCGCGTAATTCGCCTGGCTCTTGAGCTCGGGATAGGCTTCCTGAAGCCGCTGGAGCGACAGCGTGACGTTGGACTGCGCCTTCTCATACGCCGCGACCTTCGCCGGATCGTTGAGCTGGTCGGCGGTCAGCTTGACCGCGTTGGCCCCGGCCCGCGCCTGCGTGACTTCGACCAGGATGCTTTTCTCCTGCGCGCCAGCAGCCTTCACCGTCGCGACGAGGTTGGGGATCAGGTCGGCGCGACGCTGGTAGTAATTCTCGACATCGGCCCACTTCGCCTTGGCGTTTTCTTCCTGCGTGGGGACGCTGTTGAGCCCGCAGCCGGACAGCGAAGCCGACAGTGCCAGACCAGCCGATGCGACAAACAGGGTGCGGTAGTTCATTGTGGGGATCCCTCCAGATCTTGCATCGCCATGATAGCGGGGTACGGTGGCGACGCGAAATGAAATCGGTTGGGGACGTGTGATGTTCAAGGAGTTCAAGGCTTTCATCGCCCGGGGGAACGTGCTCGATCTCGCCGTCGCGGTGATCATCGGCGCGGCGTTCGGCAAGATCGTGACGTCGCTGACCGACGACGTGATCATGCCGATGATCGGGCGGCTGACCGGCGGGCTCGACTTCTCGAGCTATTTCCTCGTGCTCGGCAAGGTGCCCGCGGCGCTTGCGGGATCGTCGGACTATGCCGCGCTCAAGAAGGCGGGCGTACCGCTGTTCGGCTACGGCGCGTTCCTGACCGCGGCGGTCAATTTCGTAATCGTCGCGTTCATCATCTTCCTGGTCGTGCGCGCGGTGAACCGGCTGATGCCCAAGCCGCCCGAAGTTCCCGTCGAGCCGGTCGAACCCGCCGACGTGACGCTGCTGCGTGAAATCCGCGACGAATTGAAGCGGCGTTAAGGCGCCGGGTCGCCGTCGTCAGGCGGCGACCAGATCCTCGGCGATCGAATCCGCAAGGCTCGTTCCATCCAGGATCCGCGCGGTCTCGTCGCGCACGCGCATCATCGCGTGGCGGATCGCGCACGTTGCCTCATCCTTGCAGTCGTTGCACGAGCGGTAGGCGGTGCGGCTGACGCACGGCACCAACGCGAGTGGCCCCTCGATCACGCGGATGATCTCGCCGAGCGAAATCAGATGCGTCGGGCGCGACAGGCAATAGCCGCCCATCTTGCCGCGATGGCTGTGCAGGAACCCCGCCTCGCGCAGATCCGCGAGGATCAGCTCGAGAAACTTTCGCGGTACATTCGCACTCGCGGCGATGCGGTTCATCGGGATGGGCGGGCCGCCCTTGGGCGCTTCAGCGAGGAACATCATCGCACGCAGGGCATAGCGGGAACGTTGGGTCAGCATGATACACTACCCCATGCACCGCTTTTGTGGCGAGTCAAAGGCGCTGACCCAATTTTGTGCGCTTCCCATTCGCGACACAATGCCTATATCGGATTTGCCGGGTTCGCCCGGCTATGGCGATAAAGTGCGGCGTGCAATAGATACAACGGACCCGGGGGCAGTACCCGGCGGCTCCACCACAACCGGCCCGACGGCTTTCAGCCAGGACCGGTCATGACGGGGCCGAAGCAGGATCGACGTGTTTCGAAAAGCGCTGTTTTTTCCCGGGCTGAGTAACCTGCAAAAGGCTCAAAACCACAAGTGCAAACGATAACGAAGCACTCGCGATTGCAGCGTAACTCAAGGCCTCACGGTCTAGGTTACTAAGCTAAGCGCGGTTCGGGCCGCACCGGGCAACAGAAGCGGACACCGGCGGTACGGGGAGCACCGAGCAACAGAAGCTCCCCACCTTATTCATCGTCAAAAGCGACCGTCATCCCGGGCCTCCCGGGGTCCACCGGCGTCCGCGTCCGTCGCCCGCAGGATGCGCGCCACGGTGGATGCCGGGACGAACCCGGCATGACGGTTGGGATGCTGTCCCACTCCCGTCACCCCGGGCCTGTCCCGGGGTCCACCGGCGGTCGCGTCCGTAGCCCGCAGCATGCGCGCCACGGTGGATGCCGGGACGAACCAGGCATGACGGTGGGGATGCCGTCCCACGCCCGTCACCCCGGGCCTGTCCCGGGGTCCACCGGCGTCCGCGTCCGTCGCCCGCAGGATGCGCGCCACGGTGGATGCCGGGACGAACCCGGCATGACGGTGGGAATGCCGTCCCACAACCGTCACCCCGGGCCTCTCGGGGTCCACCGGCGCTCGCGTCCGCTGCCCGCAGGATGCGCGCCGCGGTGGATGCCGGGACGAACCCGGCATGACGGTGGGAATGCCGTCCCACGCCCGTCACCCCGGGCCTGTCCCGGGGTCCACCGGCGTTCGCGTCCGTCGCCCGCAGGATGCGCGCCACGGTGGATGCCGGGACGAACCCGGCATGACGG
>NZ_JH594425.1:1835564-1856069 GCF_000242835.1 Sphingomonas sp. PAMC 26617 | reverse complement strand
TGGGGATGCTGTCCCACGCCCGTCACCCCGGGCCTCTCGGGGTCCACCGGCGCTCGCGTCCGCTGCCTGCAGGATGCGCGCCGCGGTGGATGCCGGGACGAGCCCGGCATGACGGTGGGGATGCCGTCCCACGCCCGTCACCCCGGGCCTGTCCCGGGGTCCACCGGCGATCGAATCCGCCGCCCACAGGATGTGCGCTGCGGTGGATGCCGGGGCAATCCCGGCATGACGGTGGGGAAGCCGTCCCACGCCCGTCACCCCGGGCCTGTCCCGGGGTCCACCGGCGTCCGAGTCCGTCGCCCGCAGCATGCGCGCCACGGTGGATGCCGGGACGAACCCGGCATGACGGGGTAGTGCCCGGTTGGGCTCAAGCGGACGTCAGGCGTCTACAAACCCCGCCACCCCGGCCCCCGCCATCCGCAGATCCTCCACAAATCGCCCGAACTCCACCTCCGCAGCCGCCGGATCAGGCAGGCGCAACAGATAGCTCGGGTGCACCGTGATCCATGCGGTCCCGCCATCCGCCAGCGTAATCGCCCGCCCGCGTTCCTTCGAGATCGTCACCACCCGCCCGAGCAAACTGCGCGCCGCGGTCGCCCCCAGCGCGACCGTCACCTGCGGCTTGATCAGCAACCGCTCCTGCTCGACCCACCAGCGGCACGCGTCGATCTCGCCCGCGCCCGGCTTGGCGTGAATCCGCCGCTTGCCGCGCTGCTCGAACTTGAAGTGCTTGACCGCATTGGTGACATACGTGCGGCTCCTGTCCACCCCCGCAGCCGCCAGTGCGCGGTCGAACAACTGTCCCGCCGGCCCGACGAACGGCCGTCCGGCAAGATCCTCCTGATCGCCCGGCTGCTCACCGACGAACATCAGCGGCGCATCGACCGGACCTTCGCCGAACACCGTCTGCGTCGCGTTGGCGTGCAATGGGCAGCGCGTACACGCCGACGCCTCGTCACGCAGCGCATCCCACGCGATCCCACTATTGCCGCCGACCTCGTCCCTTGCCCTTGCAATCATCCCAGACTCCCGTGCCTGCGCCGAGGCGATCAGCCCGGGGACCAGCGCGGTCTCGGGCATGTTCTTCCAGTATTTCCTGGGCATCTCCTTCAGCATCGCGCCGATCTTGACGCGCGCCGGGTTGAAGATCGACGCATAATAGGTCTTCCACACATCCTCGATCGGGTCGCCCGCGGGCGCATCCGCCTTCGACGCGCCCGGCCCCTCGGCGAGCGTCGTGCCGTCCCAGTGGATCGCGATTTCGGGGGTCAGGATCGACCAGTGCATGCTGGCGAAGCGGTCGAGGAAGAAGCCCGCATTGTAGCGGACGATATGATGCTCGGGTTCGAACCACGCGACGAAGCGCGCCTGCCCCTCCTCCTCGACCTCACGGAACCGCACGAAGGCGCGCATCTTGTGGATGTCCTTGCGCACCTCGCGCGCGAAGCCTTCGAGCTTGCGGACCAGCGGATCGGCCTTGTCCTCGACCGCGCCGGGCCGGTCGCGCAGCCGCACCAACAGCGTGTACAGAAGCGCAAAGCGTTCGGGGTCGCTGTGCAGCAGCGCCTTGCGCGCGAGATCGACGAAGCCGCGCGACACGGAGAAAGCGGGCGCGTCGCTGTGCGGCAGCGGCAGATCCTCGCCGAACAAATCGACTGGTGCATCGCCGACCTGCCATGTCACGTCCGACGGCGCGACACCCGCCACCGCGAGCCCGCGCGCAGCCTCGCGCCAGCCGTCGAAATCGTCCGGCTCGGCCAGCGTCACCCTGTGCATCGTCTCATCCTCCCGACCGGGCCGTTGCCCGTCAGGCGAACAGCTCCAGTTGCTTCACCTTGGGTGCAACGATGGGTCGCAATTCCGCCTTGTCGCTCAAAGCAACCGGCCGCCAGTCCTCCGCGATCAGAAACGGGCGCAGCTTGGTGATCGACACCGTCAGCCGCGCGACGTCCGCGAGATGCAGCCGCCGCCAGCGTCGCGCCGCGAGGATCGAATTGACCGCCTTCACCCCCAGCCCCGGCACGCGTAGCAACCGCTCGCGCGGCGCGCGGTTGACGTCGACCGGGAAGATCGCGCGATGCTTGAGCGCCCAGGCGAGCTTTGGGTCGATGTCGAGCGGGAGCATTCCCGTCGTCTCGTCCGCCGCTGCGACGACTTCCTGCGAGGTATAGCCATAGAAGCGCATCAGCCAGTCCGACTGGTACAGCCGATGCTCGCGCATCAGCGGCGGGCGCTGGAGCGGGAGGACGGTACTGGCGTCCGGGATCGGGCTGAACGCCGAATAATAGACGCGGCGCAGATCGAAGCTGTCGTACAGCGACGAGGCGCGCAGCACGATATCGCCATCGGTCGCGGCATCCGCGCCGACGATCATCTGGGTCGATTGCCCGGCGGGGGCGAAGCGCGGCGCGGACTTGAACTTCTTGCGCGCATCGGTCGCGTCGATGATCGAGGTCCTGGTCTCCGCCATCGCATCCTCGATCCGCACCGCGGACTTCTCGGGCGCGAGCCGCTTCAGCCCCGAGACGGTCGGCAGCTCGACGTTGATCGACAGGCGATCGGCGTGGAGACCCGCCTGCTCGACCAGCGCAGGATCGGCGTCTGGGATCGTCTTGAGATGAATATAGCCGCGGAAATTATGATCCTCGCGCAAGCTCCGCGCGACCTCGACCATCTGCTCCATCGTATAGTTCGACGATCCGATGATCCCCGAGGAGAGGAACAGCCCCTCGATGTAATTGCGCTTGTAGAAAGACAGCGTCAGGTTGACGACCTCCTGCGCGGTGAAGCGCGCACGGCGGACGTTCGAGCTCTTGCGATTGATGCAGTAATGGCAATCGAAGATGCAGCTGTTGGTCAGCAGGATCTTGAGCAGCGAAATGCAGCGCCCATCCGGCGCATAGGCGTGGCAGATCCCCATCCCGCCATCGGTCGAGCCGACGCCCTTGCCATCACGCGAGGTCCGTTTGACCGAGCCCGAGGAAGCGCAGGAGGCGTCGTATTTCGCCGCGTCCGCAAGGATCGCGAGCTTTTGCTGGACATCGAGTTGCGCCATGATGTTCTCCCTACGTTCTTTTACACCTCCTGTCGACGGTTTAATCCCGGCGGTATAAGGCGTTGACGGAAAATGGGCCCGCGAAGGGAGCGCTTATGAACGGCTGGGCGAAGCGGATCGATCCACGCTGGGTGCTCGCGCTCACTTGCCTGCTCGGCTGGGCGTTCAAGGGGCATTGTGGCGCTTATTGGGGCGGATCGATCCAGTACGTTACCGGCTGCTACAGCGACGCGGTGCCGTTCTGGGGGTTGCGCGGGGTATCGGCGGGCCAGATCCCCTATCTCGAGGCGCGGATGGAATATCCGGTGCTGACCGGGCTGCTGATCTGGGCGGAAGGTTTCGTCACGCGCACCGTCTTCGGCGCGAGTGCCACCGCCGCGCATTTCCTGTTCGTGGTGGCGGCGGTCAATGCTGCGCTCGCCTTTGTCGTGCTGGGGATGTTGCGACGCGCGGGCGTCGATCGCGCGCGACAATTCACCTGGGCGGCGGCGCCTCCGCTGGTGCTGTACCTCGGGCATAATTGGGACATGCTCGCGGTCACCTTCGCGGTTGCTGGGCTGCTCGCGGCACGGCGTGGCGGGACGCAGGTCGCGACCGCGCTTGCGGCGCTCGGGAGTGCGGCGAAACTGTTTCCGGTGCTGCTGTTGCCGTTGCTCGGGCTTGGTGCGCTCTTCTCGCGGGGCAGCGGCGGGGTCGGGCGGCGGATCGTCACGGCGGGCGTGCTGGTGATCATCGCGATCGTGAGCTGGGGACTGGTCAACGCGCCCGTAGCCGTGCTCGCCTTTGCCAACTGGTCGGAATTCTATACCTTTTCCTCCGCACGATCGGGGACCGCGGCGTCGGTGTGGGAGATCCTCGCGCAATCGGGCCGGTGGGCGACGACGATTCCCGAGCGCAACGTCTGGTCTGCCGCGATCTTCGCCGGTGGGGCGGGCGTGATCGTCGTGCTTGGCTGGTGGCGGCATGGCGCGCGACCGTGGGTGCTGTTCGCGCCGGTGCTCGCGTGGTTCCTGCTGACCAACAAGGTGTATTCGCCCCAATTCGACCTGTGGCTGTACCCGGTGCTGCTGCTCACCAGCTATCGGCTGTGGCCGGTAGCGTGGTTCGCCTTGGGCGACATTGCCGCCTATTTCACCGAGTTCTGGTATTTCGCGGGGCTCGACGGGCATCATCCGGCGGCAACCCTGCACGATATCGCGCTCGCGGCGGGGTTCCGGGGGGCGGCGATGCTGTGGATCATCGGTTCCGCAGTGCTGCTTCCGGCCCCACGATGGACCAAGGCTCCCGAACGATCCTGACGGACGTTCATCCTTCGTTGATGTTCTGGATCTTAATCCAGATCACAACGTTGCGGCTCTGCAACATGTTTCAGGGAATTGTTCATGCGTAAGCTCCTCCTCTCGCTCGCCGCCGCCTCGCTCGTCGTTCCGGTCAGCATGGCGCTCCCGACCACCAAGGCCGAAGCGAAGAGGCGCTATTACGGCCATTCGCGCCGCCACGTCCGCACCTGCCGCCATTCGAGCGGAACGACCGGCCTCGTCGCGGGCGGCGTCGGCGGTGCGTTGCTCGGCAATTCGGTGCTCGGTGGCGGGGCGCTCGGTACGATCGCTGGCGGTGTCGGCGGCGCGTTCGCCGGCCGTGCGATCGATCGCACGATCACCGCGAAGAACCGCTGCCGCTAAGGCACGCCCTGCGTCACCCCGGGCAATCCCCGGGGTGACGCCGTCGGGTCACTCGGCCGCGAGCAACGTTTCCGCCGCGCTGAGATCGACCGACACGAGCCGGCTTACCCCCTGCTCGATCATCGTCACGCCGAACAGCCGGTGCATCCGGCTCATCGTCACCGCATTGTGCGTGACGATCAGGTAGCGCGTCGCGGTTTCGCGCGTCATCACGTCGAGCAGGTCGCAGAACCGCTCGATATTGGCGTCGTCGAGCGGCGCATCGACCTCGTCGAGCACGCAGATCGGCGCCGGGTTGGTCAGGAACAGTCCGAAAATCAGCGCAACCGCGGTCAGCGCCTGTTCGCCGCCCGAGAGCAGCGTCAGCGATTGCAGTTTCTTGCCCGGCGGCTGCGCCATGATCTCGAGCCCCGCCTCGAGCGGATCGTCCGAATCGACGAGGGCGAGATGCGCCGCGCCGCCGTTGAACAGAGTCGTGAACAGCCGCCGGAAATGTCCGTCGACCGCCTCGAACGCCGCCAGCAGTCGCTGCCGCCCTTCGCGGTTGAGCGTCCCGATCGACCCACGCAGCCGGTTGACGGCCAGCCCGAGTTCCTCGCGCTCGGCGGCATTGCCCTGGGACGCGGATTCCAGCTCGGCGAGTTCGGTCTCGGCAACGAGATTGACCGGGCCGATCCGCTCCCGATCGACGTTGAGCTTCTCATGCGCCGCGGATTCCTCGGGGGGTGTGCGCACCGTCGCGCCGTCGAACCCGACCCGCTCGAGGAGCAGCACCGACGGGCATTGGAACCGCTCCCCCGACAGCCGGTTCATCTCGACCCGGCGCAACTCCTGGTTTTCGGCGCGCGCCGCCGCGCCCGCGCGCGCCTCGCGCGCCTGCGCCAGCGTTTCGGCGGCGGCGGCGGCGGTCGCTTCGGCGGCGCGCAAGGCAACGTCGGCGGCGCGTTCGGTACCCTGCGCGGCATCCGCATCGGCGCGCGCGGCGGCATGCTGCGCGTCGAGCGCGACGACCTCGGCCGCAAGCGCCTCGGGGCGACCCACCAGCGCCTCCGCTTCCACCGCGAGCGCCGCGTCGAGCTTGTCCATCTCGGCGATCCGCTTTCCCGCCTCTCCCGCCCGCGCGCGCCAGCCCTTCGCCTCCGCCGCCATCGCAGCAAGGCGTTCACGCGCGCTGCCGAGATCGCGGTCGACCCCGCTGCGCTCGGCGCGCGCGCTGGCGATGTCGGCGCGACGATGCTCGGCTTCGCCCGAAAGGTCGGCGACGCGCGCGCGGGTGGCGCTGCCATCGGGGAGCGCGGCATGCGCGGCGGCCGCGCGCGTCACCTCGGCAGCGGCCTCGGCATGATCCGCCTCGACCCGCGCGCGCCGGCCTGCAAGATCGGTACGTTGCGCCTCGATCCGCTCGATCGCCGCGGTCGCGCGGTCCTCGGCGCGCGCCGCGTCGCGCGCGCGCGTCTCCGCGCTTTCGAGCAACCGCCGCGCCACCACCGCCGCAGTACGCGCTTCGGCAATCGCCGAATCGATCCGCGCGAGTTCGGCATCCGCGGAGTCGACCGCGCGAACGGCGGCAGGGCGCTGATCCTCGATCGCGCGCAACCGGTTCATCCGTTCAAGCCGCTCGGCCGCCGCCGCGCCGCCCGACTTGGCGACATAGCCGTCCCACCGTCGCAGGCTCCCGCGCAGCGTCACCAGCCGCTGCCCGACCGCGAGCGCGACGCCGTCGTCGGCGTCCATCACGAACACCTGCGCCAACCGCCGCGCCAACGCGGGCGGCGCGACGACATGCCTGCCGAGCGGGACCGTGCCCATCGGCGTGGACGGATCGTCTGGCGTGGCGTCCGCCCCCGCCCAGAACCGCTCGCCCGCCGGGTCGAGCCCGGCCTCCAGATCATCCCCCAGTGCCGCCGCGAGCGCGCGTTCGTAACCCGGGTCGGGCCGCATCCGGTCGAGCACGCGGTCGCGTCCATCGCGCCTGGTCGCGCGCGTCAGCGCCGCCGCTTCGCTGTCGAGCGCCGCCAGATCAGCGTGCGCGCCCGATCGCGCCGCCTGCGCACGGTCGCGCTGGTGGCGCGCGCCGCGTTCGTCGGCGTCGGCGCGCGCAAGACCCGCGCGCGCGTCCTCGCCGTGCTGCAACGCCTGCACGCGCGCTTCCTGTGCAGCGATGCGATCCGCGAGGAGCGGCGCGGCGTCGCCCAATGCAGCCGCCTCCGCCGTCACTCGCGCCAGATCGCGCGTGCTGCGGTCCGCGCGCGCCCGCGCCGCCGCGAGCGCCGCCTCGGCCACGCGCGCATCCGCCGCCTCGGTCGCCTGCGCCGCGAGTCCTTGCGCCAGCGCGACCTCGGCATCGCGCCCGGCGCGTTCCGCCTCGGCCTGGCGCGCTTCGAGCGCGGGAACGCGCGCGGTCATCTCCGTCAGCCGCGCCTCGGTGCTCCGCGTTTCCTCGGTCAGCCGCGCGATCGCCTCCGCGGCGTCGTGTGCGAGCGCACCCTCGCGCAACCGATCCTCCGCCAGCCGCGCCCGCGCCGCCGCTAGTTCATCGCGTCGCCGCACCGCCGCAGTCTGTTCGCCGCGCAAGGTCGCCAGACGGTGCGCCGTCTCGCTCGCCGCATCGCGCAGCGCCTGGGCGGTAGCACGCGCTGTCGCCAGCGCCTCGGTGGCAGCGAGCGCATAGGCCGCCGCCGCACGCTGTGCCTCGGCGGCATCGCTCACGCGCGTCTCGCACGTCGCCGCCTCGGCCTTCGCCGCATCCGCCGCCGCCTGCGCATCGCGCCAGCGCGCGTAGATCATGCGTGCTTCGGCCACGCGGATCTGGTCGGACAGCATCCGATAGCGTTCGGCCTGTTTCGCCTGCCGACGGAGCGACGCGGCGCGCGCGTCCTGCTCGGTGATCAGTTCGTCGAGCCGCGCGAGATTGGCCTCGGTCGCGCGCAGTTTCTGCTCGGCATCGCGGCGGCGGACGTGGAGCCCCGCGATCCCGGCGGCTTCCTCGAGCATCGCGCGCCGCTCGGCGGGCTTGGCCGCGATGATCGCGCCGATCCGCCCCTGGCTGACCAGCGCGGGCGAATGCGCGCCGGTCGCCGAATCCGCGAACAGCAGCGCCACGTCCTTCGCGCGGACGTCGCGCCCGTCGATCCGGTAGGCGGAGCCGGTGCCGCGCTCGATCCGGCGGACGACTTCGCTTTCCTGCTCCCCCGCCGGCCCGGGGGTCTCGATCAGCATCGACACTTCGGCGAAATCACGCGCGGGCCGAGTCGACGTACCCGCGAAGATCACGTCGTCCATCCCCGCCCCGCGGAGCGACCGCGCGGAGGTTTCCCCCATCGTCCAGCGCAACGCTTCGAGCAGGTTGGACTTGCCGCAGCCGTTGGGGCCGACGATTCCGGTCAGCCCGGGTTCGATCCGCAGATCGGCGGCGTCGACGAAGCTCTTGAACCCCGACAGCCTCAGCCGCTTGATCTGCATCCCCCCGGGCCTCCCGCCCCCTGCCGGATCAGCCGCCGGCGCGCTTGAGCGCCTGTTCGAGCTGCGGCCAGGCCGCCCCGGTCGGCTGGAGTTCGACCGGCTCGTTGTTGATCAGGAAGGTCGGCGTGCTCTGCACGTTGTGATCCGCATTGGCCTTGGCAGTCGCCTTGGTCAGCGCATCGAGCTGCGCCGAATCCGCGAGGCAGGCGCGCGCCTTGGCATCGGGCACGCCGCGCTGCTTGACGAAGTCGAGATACCCGAGGTCCTGCGCGAAGGTCGTCGCGATCGTCTGCGGCGAGGCGCCCTGCATCGCCTGGATCTTCTGGCCGACTTCCTGTTCCTTGGCGAGCAACGTCTGCTGGTTCGCCATCATCGCCTCGAGCAACGGGAAGAAGGCGCTCTCATCGACGCAGTGGCCGAGCAGGATCGGCGCGATGTCGAGCGCGCCGTGGATCGGGTAATCGCGGAATTCGTACGAAACCTTGCCGCTCGCGATATATTGCGCCTTGAGCAGCGGGAAGCCTTCGGCCTCGAACTGCGCGCAGAACGGGCAGGCGCGCGAGCCATACTCGACCAGCTTGATCGGCGCATCGGGGTTGCCCATCCGATAGCCATAGTCGGCGGTCTTGGTCACCGTCTCGGTCCAGCTCTTGCCCGCGGGCGCAGCCTTGCCCGCGACTGGCGCGCTCGCGGCGGTGGTGGTGTTGCCCGCGCCCTTGTTGTCGCCGCCGCACGAAGCGAGCAGCAGGGCCGGAAGCGCGAGCGCCAGAATACGGGTGGTCATCGTAATTTAGCTCCTGGGGTATCGAGGTTAGCGCGCGGCGAGCGCGGTCTTGAGCACGGGTTCGAGCGCGTCCCAGCTGTACACGTTGGGCAACACCTTCCCGTCGAGGATAAAGCTCGGCGTTCCGCTGATTTTGTAGCTGGTCTGCCCGACATTGGCGCGCGCGACGATCGTATCGACCGCCTTCGCGTCCGCCAAACAGGCGGCGGCGCGCGGGCGTGGCAGGCCCATCTTCACGACCAGATCGGTATAGCCATAGAAATCGGCGAGATAAGCGGCGACGACGTTGGGGGTCGCCTTTTCGAGCTCCTTGCCCTTGGCGTCTGGGATCTGCGCGGGGCGGCCGACCAGCGCCTTCTGCTGCGCCATCATCGCCTGCATCACCGAAAAGAAGCGCGGCAGGGGCACGCAGTTGCCGAGCAGGATCGGCCCGAGATCGAGCGCGCCGTGCACCGGATAATCGCGATACTCGTAGCTGACCCGCCCGCCCGCGACATAACCCGCGACCAGCTTGGGCTCGCCCTCGACCGCGAAGGTCGCGCAGGTCGGGCAGGTCCGCGCGCCATATTCGATCAGTTTGACCCTGGCGTCGGGGTTGCCCATCCGCACCCCGCCGTCGGGCGTGCGGACGACGGTCCGGCTCCAGTCGACCGCCGCCGGACGCACCGGCTTGCCCTGCGCCGCGACGAGCGGCGATCCCATCGACGCAGCCGCGATCCCCGCGACCAACCCCAGGCTTCGCATTCGTCTTATTCCCCAATCACCGGCGCGCCGCGCGACGCCGCCACCCCTGCCGCAAGCGATTCGAGCACTGCGCGCAATTCCGGATCCGCGATCGTCCGCAGGCTCGCGCCGAGTTCAGGCGGCGCGGGCGGGAGGACGGGCGCGGGCATGCGCTTCGGGCGGCTGATCACGTCGCCTTGCCGGATCTGCACCTTGGCGATCGCGGCATAACCGAAGAAGCGATTGACCCGCTCGATGATCTCGGGCGCGATATGCTGCATCATCGTCGCATGCGCGCCGCGCACGACGAGGTTGAGCGTCCCGCCGGTCCGCTCGCCGTGCGGGAACTTGATCGATTCGGGCGCGGAGACGTTGGCATAGCGCGGCCCGACGATCTCTCCCCAGCGCGTGACGACCGCGCTCTGGACGAAGCCGAAACGGCGGAAGGCGGCGCGTCCCGCATCGGGCAGCAGCTCGGCGACCGAACGCGCGCGGCCGCCGCGGCGATGCTCGGGCTGCGCGGGCGGAAGCTTTGTCTTGGTGGGGGCTTTGGTGCCGCTGGTGCTCATTGCGCCGTCCATGCCATAGCGGGGCCGTGTCCGCCAAGCGTCCTTCCCACATCGCCCGTCATTTGCTCACCTGGTACGATGCGCACGCGCGCACGCTGCCGTGGCGCGCCGCCCCCGGGAGCAACGCGCCCGATCCGTATCGCGTGTGGCTGTCCGAGATCATGCTCCAGCAGACGACGGTCGCCGCGGTCACGCCGCGCTTCGCCGAATTCGTCGCGCGCTGGCCGAGCGTTGAGGCGCTCGCCGCCGCGCCCGAGGCGGACCTTATGGCGGCGTGGGCGGGGCTTGGCTATTATGCGCGCGCCCGCAACCTGCACGCCTGCGCGCGCGCCGTGGTGGCGGCGGGCGGGTTTCCGGCGACCGAGGAGGGCCTGCGCGCGCTGCCCGGGGTCGGCGCCTATACCGCCGCCGCGATCGCGGCGATCGCGTTCGGCGAGCGCGCGGTGGTTATCGATGCGAACGTTGCACGTGTCGTCGCACGGCTGTTTGCGATAGAAACGCCTCTTCCCAAAGGGTTAGCCGAAATACGCGCGGCGACCGACACGATCACGCCGGACACGCGCGCGGGCGATTTCGCGCAGGCGATGATGGACCTCGGGTCGAGCGTCTGCACCCCGCGCACCCCGCGCTGCCTCGCCTGCCCGCTGTCGGCGGATTGCGCCGCCTACGCGCGGGGCAATCCCGAGGGTTTCCCGATCAAGCAGCCCAAGGCGGTCAAGCCGCAGCGCCACGGCACGATCTTCTGGCTCGAGCAGGACGACCGCGTGCTGCTCGTCCGCCGCCCGCCGCGCGGGTTGCTCGGCGGGATGCGCGCGTTGCCGACGGGACCATGGGCGGATGCACCGCCCGGCCTCGCCGATCCGCCGGTGGCCGCCCCTTGGACGCTGCTTCCCGATACGGTGGCGCATGTTTTCACGCACTTCCGGCTGGAACTGTCGCTTGCCGTGGCGCGCGGGCATGGGCATGGCGATTCGGGTGAATGGTGGCCCATCGCCGAGCTCGACTCGGCCGGGCTGCCGACGGTCTTCGCCAAGGCGGCGACGACGATACGGGCGGCAAACAGGAGAGCTTGATGATTCGGTATCTGGTTTCAGGAACCACCCTTGCCGCGCTGCTGACGGGCACCGCGCTCGCGCAGCAGCCCGCTCCTACCATGGCCCCGCGCCCCGCCCCGCAGACCGAAGCGCGCGGCCCGACCACCCCGGCGCTGCCGACGACGGAGAAGCTGTTCGCCGACTATATCGCCGCCAACAAGATGCCCGGCATCGTCGGCGTGATCGGGCGCGGCGATGCGCCCCCCGCGGTCATCGCGGACGGCAAGCTCGGCGACGAACCCGGTGCCGCCATGACAGACGCGAACAGCCTGTGGCGCGTCTATTCGATGACCAAGCCGATCACCGCGATGGCGGCGATGATCCTGATCGAGGAAGGCAAGATCAAGCTCGACCAGCCGGTCAGCGATTTCATCCCCGCGTTCAAGTATATGAAGGTCCAGGTCAGCCCCGATACGCTGACCTCGCTCCCCGCCACGCACGCGATCACGATCCGCCAGCTGCTCACCCACACCGCGGGGCTCGGCTATACGATCATCACCAAGGGCCCGCTGCTCAAGGCGTATGAGGAGGCGGGCATCACTCCGTTCACCTCGGACGCGAAAAGCGAGGCGCAGATGCGGCTCAAGCGCCCCGCGACGCTGGAGGCGTTCGCCAACAAGGTCGCGACGCTGCCGCTGATCGCGGAGCCGGGCACGCGCTGGAGCTATTCGATCGGGCTCGACGTGATGGGCCGCGTGATCGAGGTCGCGAGCAAGATGCCGTTCGACCGCTTCCTCGAGACGCGGATCTTCAAGCCGCTCAAGATGACCTCGACCTATTTCACCGTGCCGCAAGCCGATGCGCGGCGGCTCGCGACCGGCTATGCGATCCTCGGCGCGAACCGCGTCCCGCTCGATCCGGCCGCGACCTCGGTCTACCTGCAGAAGCCGAGCTTCCCTTATGGCGGCGCGGGGCTGGTGATGTCGGCGGGCGATTACGACCGCTTCCTCCACATGCTCCAGAACGGCGGCACGCTCGACGGCAAGCGGATCCTCAAGCCAGCGACCGTCCAGCTCGCGATGTCCAACCTGCTCCCGCTCGGCGTGGTCTATCCCGGAGCGGTCTCGGCGACGGGCGGCACGACCAACCCGCAGGGCTTCGGCGCGGGTGGCTCGGTCACGCTGTACGACGCGCCCGGTGGTCCGGCGAAGGGCACGTACGGCTGGGGCGGCGCTGCGGGGACGATCGCCTGGGTCGACCCGGTCAACAAGGTCCGCGCGACGGTGATGGTCAATTACCTGCCGAGCGACCGCTATCCGCTCCGCGCGGATGCGACGAAGGCGATCTACGCCGACCTCGCACCGGTCCTGGCCAAGCGGTGATCGCTCCGGGGTTTACGGGCGGGACGCTCGACCGGGCGGACGCGCTGCGCCACGACGAAGCGGGGCTTGCCGCGCTGACCGGGGACTGGCGCTCGCGCCTGCTCCGGCTCGACGGGTTCGATCCCGTCCTGATGGGCGACGGGACGCTCGGCTGGACGACGCTCGCCGACGTGCCCGACGGGGCCGAGCTCGTACTGCTCGGGCTCGACGAGAACGGGCGCGGGCATTTCGCGGCGTACATCCCCGGCATGCGCGCGCCGCCGGGGCGCTCGCCCCGGCTGTTCGGGCTGCTCGGGCAATTCGCGCCGGGCGAGGCGGCGACCTATGCCGCCGCGCGCAGCGTGCTCGACTGGCACAGCCGCCACCAATATTGCGCGAATTGCGGAACGCAGACCTCGCTGTTCCGCGCGGGCTGGGGCCGCCGCTGCCCGAATTGCAACGCCGAGCATTTCCCGCGCGTCGACCCGGTCGTCATCATGATCGCGGAGCATGACGGGCGCGCGCTGCTGGGGCGCCAGCCCGCCTTCCCGCCCGGGCGGTATTCGGCACTCGCGGGGTTCCTCGAACCCGGCGAATCGATCGAGGAAGCGGTCGCGCGCGAGATCATGGAGGAAGCGGGCGTGCGGGTGCGCGACGTGCGCTACATCGCGAGCCAGCCGTGGCCGTTCCCCTCGTCGCTGATGGTGGCGTGCGTCGGGATCGCGGAGAACGACACGATCACGCTCGATACCAACGAGCTGGAAGATGCGATCTGGGTCTCGCGCGAGGATGTGCGGACGGTGCTCGCCGGGGGCGACGGGCCGTTCCTGCCGCCGCCTGCCTATGCGATCGCGTTCACGCTGCTGACGGCGTGGGCGGAGGGGTAACGACTTTTCCCGCCCCTCCCTGGAAGGGAGGGGAGCAACGCCCGCCCCTACCCCCGCACGCGCGCCTGTCGGTACGTCCCCAGCACGCGCACTCATGCTGCGCGACGTGCGGGATATCGCGAACCAGCCGTGACCGTTCCCCTCGTCGCTGATGGTGGCGTGCGTCGGCATGGCCGAGAACGACACGATCATGCTCGACGCCAATAAGCTGGAAGACGCGATCTGGGTCTCGCGCGAGGATGTGCGGACGGTGCTCGCCGGGGGCGACGGGCCGTTCCTGCCGCCGCCTGCCTATGCGATCGCGTTCACGCTGCTGACGGCGTGGGCGGAGGCCACGTAAAAGTCTGGCTCCGGCGAAGTAAACATGGCTTGTTTGCCAGAAGCGCGCCGACCTGGCGCGCCTTGGCAGCGAGGGGGCTGTCATGTTTCTTTCCTGGGGATCGTCGCATAAAGCGGCATATGTCGGCGATGCGGGCGTACGGCATTGTAGTGCTTGCGACGAAGACTCCGCGTTCGCGCACTTCGTCGAATATACTGTGCGGCACCTGTACTGGGTCTTCCGCTGGACGACGGGGCGCAACCCGGTGCTGGTATGCGAAAATTGCAACACTACCTACTCCGCCGGTGCCGAAGATCTCGATTCCGCCGAAACCGGCAAGGCGATCCCGCTGTGGGATCGCCGGGGCTGGATGGTCGGCGTAGGCGGTATCGCCGCATTGATCGCCGCGCTGCCGTTCGCGCGCGTGGCGGACACCGCCATCGACAAGCTCTTTGTCGCAGACCCGCGCGCGGGCGACCTTTACGAAACCAACCTTGCCAAGCTGATGCCCGATCCCGATGCGCCGCGGATGTACGGGGCGATGCGCGTCGTCCGCGCCGACTCCCGCACCGTAGAGGTCGAGATGCCAAAGGCCTATTACGCAGACCTTCTGAGCGTGCAACGCGATGTCAGCGTCGGCAAGACCGACGATGCATCCTATTATGCCCTGGAACACCTGACGTTCTCGCGGGACAGCATCAGGAAGCTGTATGCAGACGGCGTGGTCGAAAACGTGAGGCGATAGGCAAACGGGGCGGAGCAAGCTCGTAACGCTAAGGGAATGAAGTCGCTGGCGGACGGTTTCTGGTATAGGATCGGCGCAGTAGTTCGGGGAGACCGTCGATGCTGCGCCGATCGCTTCTGTCCCTCCCCGCCCTCACGGTGTTCGCGCCGATCCTTGCGCAGGCGCGTGCGGCCGTCCGTGCGGCGATCCCCGGCAAGGTTGCCGCCGACGCGGACCGCGAGGGCAAGATGCGCGCGATCGGGCTCAGCACCACGCGCTACAAGGTGCTGACCGACGATACCGCGGGCGCGCTGTTCGTGCTCGAGCAGGCGAACAGCCAGAAGGGCGGACCGCCGCGACATCTCCACCACGGCGAGGACGAATTGTTCTTCGTGCTCGAGGGCGATTATGTCGTCGAGGTCGGCGAGGCGCGCCATTGGCTCGCGCCCGGCGACTGCGTGCTCGGCCCGCGCGGAATTCCGCATGCCTGGGCGTTCGCGGGGACGACACCCGGGCGGTTGCTTATCTCCTTCGCCCCGGCGGGCAAGATGGAGGCGTTCTTCGCGCAGCGCGGCAAGACGCTCAAACCCGGGCAGTATGGCAGCACCGCACAGGACGCCGCAGTGATGCGCGCGTTCGGGATGGAGCTGATCGGCCCGGGCGTGCTGCCCGAACATCTCGTCCGCCCGGCCTGAGACCGGCCCGCTCGGGCTAGCCGCGCACGCGCGCCTGTCGATACGTCCCCAGCACGCGCACCCATTTCGAATGGAAGGTGAGTTCCGCCAGCGCGCGGCCCAACCCCGGGTCGCCGGGCCGTCCCGCGACGTCGGCGTAGAATTCGGTCGCCGCGAAACTGCCGCCGCGCTGATAGCTTTCGAGCTTGGTCATGTTGACGCCATTGGTCGCGAACCCGCCCATCGCCTTGTAGAGCGCGGCGGGGACGTTGTTGACCTCGAAGATCAGCGTCGTCATCCACTCGCCGTCGCCGAGCGGTTCATGCCCCTCGCGTGCGAGCACGACGAAGCGCGTGGTGTTGTGCTCGGCGTCCGCAATGTCGCTGGCGAGCGTCTCGAGCCCATAGAGCGCCGCCGCGCCGGGGGGTGCGAGCGCCGCGAGCGCGGGGTCGCCGCGCTCTGCCACCACCGCCGCCGCGCCGGCGGTGTCGGGATAGGAGGCGGGCAGGATCCCGCGCTCGCGCAGCCACAGCCGGCATTGCCCGAGCGCCTGCGGATGGCTCATCGCCTCGCGCACGCCCGACAGCGGGCCGGTCCCCATCAGCGCGTAGCGAATCGCGAGGAAGTGCTCGCCGGTGATGACCAGCCCCGATTCGGGAAGCAGGAAATGCATGTCGGCGACGCGGCCGTGGAGCGAATTCTCGATCGGGATGATCGCGCAATCCGCCCGAAAATCGCGCACCGCCTCGATCGCATCGGCGAAATCGAAGCAGGGTAGCGGGAGGCCGTCCGGGAACGCCTCAAGCGCGGCGATATGCGAATTCGCGCCCGGCGCGCCCTGAAACGCGACCGCACGGCTCGGGTCGGCGGCGGCGGCGGCGGTCATCTCGGCGACGATCGCGCGGGCGGGGGCGGCGAAATTTTCCATATCGGCTCGGCGCGTACCGTTCCCGGGTCCGGACGGCAAGCGGGTGCAACCCCGGTACACGCACGGCTTGCGGTCAGCCCCATGCGAATCTATGCACGAAAGTATCATAGCGGCCCCGGTGAGGGCCGGACATCGGCAGGGGCAGCGGCAACCATATGGATAATCGCACCAATACGATCGCAGGCTGGGTGCTTGGCACCATGGGTCTCGCGCTCGCACTGACGATCGGCGGCAACATGCTGGTCAAGCCGATCAAGGCCGAAAAGGCCGGTTATCCGATCGAAGCCCCCGCCGACGACGCCGCGGGCGGCGGTGCCGCCGCCCCCGACGAACCGATCGCCGCGCTGCTCGCCAAGGCCGATGCCGCGCATGGCGCGGAAGTCTTCAAGAAGTGCACCGCCTGCCATTCGATCGCGCAGGGCGGCGCGAACGGGATCGGGCCGAACCTGTATGCGACGGTCAGCGAGGGAATCGCGCAGGGCAAGGGCGGCTACGCTTTCTCCGACGCGCTCAAGACCGCGGGTGCGGGCAAGAAGTGGACCTTCGACGAGCTCAACACATGGCTCACCTCGCCGCGCGGCTATGCGGCGGGCACCAAGATGACCTTCGCGGGTCTGACCGCAGGCAAGGACCGCGCCGACGTGATCCTGTATCTCAACCAGCAGGGCTCGAACGTGCCGCTCCCGCCACCCCCAGCGGGCGCACCGACCGCGACCGACGCCAAGGCACCGCCTGCGGCCGGCGCGGCCGACCCCGGTGGCAAAGCGTCGCCGAGCGTCGAGGGGCTTGGCAACACGACGGTTCCGGCGGCGGCGGGGAAGTAAGGCTGGCTCGCGTTGGCCCCGGGCCTTCCCCGGGGTTCACAGTCGCTGACACGCAGCGGTTGCACCGTGAAGGCGATATGCCCGTGGCGCATTACCCCACCCGTTCGTTTCGAGCGTAGTCGAGAAACCTGCGCTGTGCCGGGTTTCTCGACTACGCTCGAAACGAACGGGAAGGATTTAAAGTCGACCCGTCGTTGATGCCGGGACACGCCCGGCATGACAGGACCGGACGTCAGTCGCGGTCGCGATAGAAGTCTTGCACCACGTCCCAGCCTTCCTGCGCCGTTTCGACGAAGGTGAAGATCGACAGGTCCTTGGCGCTGACGACGCCTTCCTCGACCAGCGCGTCGAAATTGACGACGCGGTTCCAGAATTCGCGACCGTAGAGCAGCACCGGGATCGGCGCGATCTTGCCGGTCTGGATCAGCGTCAGCAGCTCGAACAATTCGTCGAACGTGCCGAACCCGCCCGGGAACGCCGCCAGTGCGCGCGCGTGGAGCAGGAAGTGCATCTTGCGCAGCGCGAAATAGTGGAACTGCATCGACAGCGACGGGGTGACATAGGGGTTGGGCGCCTGTTCGTGCGGGAGCACGATGTTGAGCCCGATCGATTCATGGCCGACGTCCGCCGCGCCGCGATTGGCGGCTTCCATGATCGACGGCCCGCCGCCCGAGCACACGACGAAGTGGCGCTTGCCCTCTGTATCGACCGGGAAGCCGCTCGCGAGCTGCCCCAGTTCGCGCGCGACGTCGTAATATCTGGACTTGGTGACGAGATTCTCCGCGATGCGGATCGCCTGCTCGCGATCGCCCTCGGCGGCGTGCGCGAGGTCGAGCAACGCTTGCGCCTTGGCGGGCTCGGGGATGCGCGCCGAGCCGTACATCACGAAGGTCGAGGCGATGTTCGCCTCGTCCATGATCAGCTGGGGCTTGAGCAGTTCGAGCTGGAAGCGGATCGGGCGGAGATCCTCGCGCAGCAGGAAGTCCATGTCCTGGAAAGCGAGGCGATACGCCGGGGTTTCGGTCTGGGGGGTGCTGACACCGGTCTTGGCCTGTTCGGCATCGGTACGGGCGGCGGGGAATACGCGCGAAGGAACGTGCGTGTCGTGCTTGGGGGACTGGCTCATCCGCGCCAGATAGGCGTTTCGGCGGCGGATTTGAAGGCGGGACGTGCCCCCGTCACCGGCAGAACCCCGCGCGATCATCCTCGATATGCAGGTGGTTGTAATGGACCGCATTGTAGTCCGGGCTCAGCACCGTCCCGAACCGCCGGCACGCCGACGCGCGGATCGTCCGCAGGAAGGCGCGGATATTGGGGTCGGGGTTGTTCCACCCGCCCTGGATCGTGATCCGCCGCCCGTCCTGCAGAACGAAGCCCGCGACATCGACCGCATTGGCGGTGGCATGGCCCGAGCGCCGCCCGGCATAGGCCGGCTTCACCCCGACGACGTTGCGGCAGGCATAGGTCCCCATGCTCTCGATCCGCACCAGATCGCTCCCGAGCATCTGGTGCGCCGCGGGGACGACCGCATGCTCGACCCAGCCCGAGAAGCTGCGGGCGAGGCCGCAGCGCATTGCGCGCAAGTTTGTCACCGGGATCCCGATGTCGAGCAACTGCAGCGCGCCGACGATCTGGCACCCGCCGCCGAAATCGCGGTCGGGGAGCGGGGAATAGCGGACATCCTCGCGCGACAGGTCGGCGTAGCAGGCCTTGGTCTCGCGGCTGGTCGGCAGGTTGAGCGTCACCGGCCGCGCCCCGGCGGGGCGCTGCGGCGGCTGCTTGTCGCGCCCGCCCCCCGCTGCGCAGGCGGCGAGCAGGAGCGTCAGCAGAACGACGGAAAGGCTACGGACCATGCGGGCCTGTTAGCGCGATTGCGTGCCCGAACCGCTACTCAAAAACGCGGCGGTCGACGAGCCCACGCTGATTTGCGCCGAGTCGCCGGATCAGGACGATCAGCGACACCGCCATCGGCACGTCGACCGCGAACGCGATAGTGCCGCCGACGACCAGATTGCGCCGGTGCCGCCCACGCCCGCGACAAGCAATCCGCCGGACACCGCCACGGCAAAACTGGCGACCAGCCAGAAGACGATCGTATAGACAGCCGCGTGCTCGCGCACCCTGATGTTCTGCATGGGATTACCCCCCGGTAAGACTTGCATCCTGAACGATCGTTGCGCGCGTGCCGACCGAAACGACTTGACGTTGCGCGGCATGGCTCTAGTAGCGGCGACGGGCCACGCGGTCCCAACGCCGCGCGTGCTCTCTGTAAGGAGAGACTACATGACTGAACTGCCTGCGCGTCCTGCGCACCTGCCTGCACGCCCGTATTTTTCCTCGGGCCCGTGTGCCAAGCCTCCGGGCTGGTCCGCCGCCACTCTCGCGACCGACTCGCTGGGGCGCTCGCATCGCTCGAAGATCGGCAAGACACGGCTGCAATATTCGATCGACCTGATGCGCGAGCTGCTGAAGCTCCCCGATACGCATCGCATCGGGATCGTCCCCGGCTCCGACACCGGTGCTTACGAAATGGCGATGTGGACGATGCTGGGTGCCAAGCCCGTCACCGCGCTTGCCTGGGAAAGCTTCGGCGAAGGCTGGGTCACCGACGCGGTCAAGCAGCTCAAGATCGATCCCACCGTCGTGCGCGCCGATTATGGCCAGCTGCCCGACCTGGGCGCGGTCGACTGGTCGAACGACGTCCTGTTCACCTGGAACGGCACCACCTCGGGCGTCCGCGTCCCCAACGCCGACTGGATCCCCGCCGACCGTGAGGGCCTCTCCTTCGCCGACGCGACCAGCGCGGTGTTCGCTTATGACATCGACTGGGACAATATCGACGTCGCGACCTTCTCCTGGCAGAAAGTCCTCGGCGGCGAAGGCGCGCATGGCGTGCTGATCCTCGGGCCGCGCGCGGTCGAGCGGCTCGAAAGCTATACCCCCGCCTGGCCGCTGCCGAAGGTTTTCCGCCTCGTGTCCAAGGGCAAGCTGACCGAAGGCGTGTTCAAGGGCGAGACGATCAACACGCCGTCGATGCTCGCGGTCGAGGACTGTATCGCTGCGCTCGAATGGGCGAAGACGGTCGGCGGCGCGGATGGCCTGATCGCCCGCAGCGACGCCAATGCCGCCGCGCTCGACCAGATCGTCGCGGACCGGCCGTGGCTCGGGCACCTCGCGGCGGACGCAGCGACGCGGTCGAAGACCAGCGTCTGCCTGACGGTCGAGGGTGCGGACGAGGCGATGATCAAGGCGTTCGCCGGGCTGCTCGAGAAGGAAAAGGCGGCCTATGACATCGCGGGCTATCGCGATGCGCCTCCGGGCCTGCGCATCTGGTGCGGCGCGACCGTCGATACCGCGGATATCGTCGCGCTCGGGCCGTGGCTCGACTGGGCCTATGCGAGCGTGAAGGCCGCGTAACCGCTTCTCCCTCTCCCCGCTTGCGGGGAGAGGGCCGGGGAGAGGGGCAGTCCAGCACGCCA
>NZ_JH594425.1:1793505-1834948 GCF_000242835.1 Sphingomonas sp. PAMC 26617 | reverse complement strand
CCTCTCCCGAATTTCCCACTTCCCCTCTCCCCGACCCTCTCCCCTGAAGGGGAGAGGGAGCAGAAGGAAAAATCATGCCAAAAGTCCTCATTTCCGACAAAATGGACCCCAAAGCCGCGCAGATCTTCCGTGAACGCGGCGTCGAAGTCGACGAGATCACCGGCAAGACGCCGGAAGAAGTCATCGCGATCATCGGCGAGTATGACGGCCTCGCGATCCGCAGCTCGACCAAGGTGACCAAGGCGATCCTCGCGGCGGCGACCAACCTCAAGGTCATCGGCCGCGCCGGAATCGGCGTCGACAACGTCGATATCCCCGCAGCCTCGGCGCAGGGCGTCGTCGTGATGAACACCCCGTTCGGCAACTCGATCACCACCGCCGAGCACGCCATCGCGCTAATGTTCGCGCTCGCCCGCCAGCTTCCGGAAGCGGATGCCAGCACGCAGGCCGGCAAGTGGGAGAAGAACCGCTTCATGGGGGTCGAGCTGACCGCCAAGACGCTCGGCCTGATCGGCGCGGGCAACATCGGCGGGATCGTCGCGGATCGCGCGCTCGGCCTGCGGATGAAGGTAGTCGCCTATGATCCGTTCCTCTCGCCCGAACGCGCGGTCGAACTCGGTGTGGAAAAGGTCGAACTCGACGATCTGCTCGCCCGCGCCGACTTCATCACGCTCCACACCCCGCTCACCGACCAGACACGCAACATCCTGTCGGCAGAGAATCTCGCCAAGACCAAGCAGGGCGTCCGCATCATCAACTGCGCACGCGGCGGGCTGATCGACGAGGCGGCGCTCAAGGCCGGGCTCGATTCGGGCCATATCGGCGGCGCGGCGCTCGACGTGTTCGTGCAGGAGCCGGCCAAGGACTCGCCGCTGTTCGGCACGCCCAACTTCGTCTCGACGCCGCATCTCGGGGCCTCGACCGACGAAGCGCAGGTCAATGTCGCGATCCAGGTCGCCGAGCAGATGTCGGATTATCTGATGTCGGGCGGCATCACCAACGCGCTCAACGTGCCGTCGCTCTCCGCCGAGGAAGCGCCGCGCCTCAAGCCGTACATGGCGCTCGCCGAGAAGCTGGGGTCGCTGGTCGGCCAGCTGACGCATGGCGCGATCGCGCGGATCTCGATTCACAGCGAGGGTGCCGCGGCCGAGCTCAACCAGAAGCCGATGGTGTCGGCGGTGCTCGCCGGGTTCCTGCGCACGCAGACCGACACGGTCAACATGGTCAACGCGCCGCTGCTCGCCAAGGAGCGCGGCATGGAAGTCCGCGAAGTCCGCACCGAGCGCGAGGGCGATTACCACACGCTGCTGCGCGTCTCGGTCAAGACCGATGCGGGCGAGCGCTCGGTCGCGGGCACGCTGTTCGGCGATGCCGCGCCGCGGCTGGTCGAGCTGTTCGGGATCAAGGTCGAGGCCGATCTCGCGGGCCACATGCTGTACGTCGTCAACGAGGATGCGCCGGGGTTCATCGGGCGTCTTGGTACGTTGCTCGGCACGGGCGGGGTCAACATCGGGACGTTCCACCTCGGTCGCCGCTCGGCGGGTGGCGAGGCGGTGCTACTGCTGTCGATCGACGAAGCGCTGACGCCGGAACTGCTCGCGCAGGTCCGCGCGCTGCCGGGCGTGGTGACCGCGATGGGTCTGGCGTTCTAGAGCCGAAGCGGTACCTTCTCTTCTCCCTCTCCCCGCTTGCGGGGAGAGGGCCGGGGAGAGGGGGACACATGAAACACTCGCACGGCACGATGCTGCAGCGCGCCAAAGCCATGCGCCGCGAACCCACGGTCGCAGAATCGCGCCTGTGGTACCGGCTCCGAGCCCGCCGTCTCAATGGCATCAAATTCTTACACCAAGTCCCGATCGGTCCCTTTGTCGCCGATTTCGTCGCACGTTCGCACAAATTGATCGTTGAGGTTGACGGAGACACGCACGGCGGCAACGAGGCTAAAGACCGCAGCCGGACGGATTGGCTGCAAAAGCAGGGCTACCGCGTGATTCGATTCAATAACGCCGATGTGATGGGAAATGAGGCGGCAGTCCTTGAGGCGATCCTCGTCGCCGTTGCGAGCCCCCCTCTCCCCGGCCCTCTCCCCGCAAGCGGGGAGAGGGAGCAGTGAGCACCACCGCCCTCCTCCCGACCGGCTTCCGTGACCGGCTCCCCCCCTTCGCCGATGCCGCCGCCCGGCTCGAGGCCGCCGCGCTCGCCGCGGCCTACGCGTATGGCTACGAACGCGCCGACCCCGCGCTCGCCGAGTTCGAGGCGGGCCTCGCCGGGCGGCTCAAGTCCGCGCGCGCGCAGGATGCGGTGCGCTTCGTCGATCCGGTCAGCCAGGCGACGCTCGCGATCCGCCCCGACATGACCGCGCAGATCGGCCGGATCGCCGCCACCCGCATGGCACATCACCCGCGCCCGGTGCGGCTGTCCTATGCCGGCCCGGTGCTGAAACTCCGCGCCTCGCAACTCGCGCCCGAGCGCGAACTCCGCCAGATCGGCTGCGAGCTGATCGGGCTCGATACCGTGGCGGCGGCGCGCGAAGTGGTCGAGGTCGCGGTCGCCGCGCTCGAGGCGGCAGGCGTCAGCGATATCTCGATCGACTTCACCCTCCCCGACCTGATCGACGTGCTCGCAGGCGGCCCGTTCCCGATCGACGCGGCGCAGATCGATGCTTTGCGCGACCGGCTCGATGCCAAGGACGCAGGCGGGGTCGCGGGGATCGCCCCCGCCTATCTCCCGCTGATCGAGGCCGCCGGCCCGTTCGAGACCGCGCACGACCGGCTCTGCGCGTTCGACGCGCGCGGCGCGCTGACCTCGCGGCTCGATGCCTTGTGGAAGATCGCGGAGGGGCTAAAGGGCCGCGTCGCATTGACGCTCGACCCGACCGAGCGCCACGGCTTCGAATATCAGAGCTGGCTCGGCTTCTCGATCTTCGCAGGCGGCGTGCGCGGCGAGATCGGGCGCGGCGGCACCTATACGATCATGCACGAAGGCGGCGCGGAAGAGACCGCAGTCGGCTTCTCGCTCTACGCCGATGCGATCGTCGCGGCGGGGCTCGCCGAGGTCGACCGGCGGCGGCTGTTCGTGCCGCTCGGCACCCCGCCCGAAACCGCGGCAGCGATGCGCGCGGCAGGCTGGGTCACGGTTGCGGCACTTGAAGCTGGCGATACGCCCGAGGCGCAGCTTTGCACGCACGTGCTCGCGGAAGGTGAAGCGCGCGCGGTCTAGCCAGCTTTGGGGGGGCGATACGCCCTCCCGACAACCGTCATTCCCGCCAAGGCGGGAATCCATTGGCGCTGTCTCACGGCACCTTCCACCGTCCGCCAGTATGGATCCCCGCCTTCGCGGGGATGACGGAAAGTTGGGTTTGCCACTCCGGGCCTGACGACAATCCCGTCGCCTAACACGGCCCCAGCGCCAGCGTGGCGCCATGCCCGAGCGGCCCGGCGTCCCCCGTGGACAGGTAGAACCGCCCGTGAGGAATCAATCCAAAGATCCTGGGCCGCGAAACGACCGTTCCTGCTACCCGAAACGCGAGCAGGTCGCCTTCCCGGCGGCGCGTAATGTCGGCAAGTGCGGCAGCGGCGGTGGGCCGCAAGGCGATCGACAGCTGCCAGTCACCGTCCTCCTCGCCACGCCCAACGCCAGCGCTGATCACGCTCGCGCGACAGAGCTGCAAGGGTCCGAACCACGCACCGGCACGCAGGGCGACGGTCGCCTCCGCGAACGCCTGTTCTGCCCGCTGCAACGCGACGTCAGCCTCCTGCAGCGCGGCGGTCACGTTCGCCATGGTACACGCCCGGCGGCGCCGCGGCGGCGGATCACGGAGCGCGTCCTCTTCGGATCGCGCCCAGATCTCGCGGATCGCGCGATGCAGTTTCATCGAGCGTTGCGTGCGCGCCGCGAGTGCTGCGTCGACATCAAGGCGTGGATATCGGTCGAGGCATTCGCCCACCGCGTCCAGAGGGGCGTCGATGCCGTCCATCATAGCCACGAGCTCGCGCGGGATCTCTCGCTCGAGATCGCCATAAACCTCGCCCGTCTCCACCCGCGCGGCAGCCAAGAGTATCGCAAGCAGCATGTCGATCCGCCTCCCCCGTCCAGTCTATCCGGAATGCCTCCCCCGTCCCCCCGGCGAAGGCCGGGGCCGGCGCGCTTTTCGTTTCGACCGCCGGTTCGCGGGCAACAGCGCGGCCCCGGCCCGCGCCGGGGTGACGGCACAGACGCAATAGGCATGGACCCCCCGCCCCCCGCGCATTAGGGCTGCACGCTTTGTCACAGACGATGTGTGGAACAGACCGTGGGAAACGTAGCAGTGATCGGCGCCCAGTGGGGCGATGAAGGCAAGGGCAAGATCGTCGACTGGCTCGCCGAGCGCGCCGATGTCGTCGTGCGCTTCCAGGGCGGGCACAATGCGGGCCATACGCTCGTCGTGGGCGAAAGCGTCTACAAGCTGTCGCTGCTCCCTTCGGGGATCGTGCGCGGCACGCCGTCCGTGATCGGCAATGGCGTGGTGCTCGACCCGTGGGCGCTGAAGGCCGAGGTCGAGAAGCTCCGCGGCCAGGGCGTGACGATCACGCCCGATACGCTGATGCTCGCGGACACCTGCGCGCTGATCCTGCCGTTCCACCGCGATCTCGACGCGCTGCGCGAGGATGCGAGTGGTGCTGGCAAGATCGGCACGACGCGGCGCGGGATCGGCCCGGCGTATGAGGACAAGGTCGGCCGTCGCGCGATCCGCGTGTGCGACCTCGCGCATCTCGATTCGCTGGGTGCGCAGCTCGACCGGCTGACCGCGCATCACGACGCGCTGCGCGCAGGCTTCGGCGAACCGCCGATCGATCGCGACGCTTTGGTGCAGGAGCTCCGCGAGATCGCCGATTTCGTGCTGTCCTTCGCCAAGCCGACGTGGCGCGTGCTTAATGATGCGCGCTCGCGCGGCAAGCGCATCCTGTTCGAGGGCGCGCAGGGCGTGCTGCTCGACGTCGACCACGGGACCTATCCGTTCGTCACCTCGTCGAACACGATCTCAGGCACCGCGGCGGGCGGCTCGGGCCTCGGCCCGAGCGCGGTCGGCTTCGTGCTGGGGATCGCCAAGGCGTACACCACGCGGGTCGGCTCGGGCCCGTTCCCGACCGAGCTCGAGGATGCCACCGGCGAGCGCCTCGGCGAACGCGGGCATGAGTTCGGCACGGTTACCGGGCGCAAGCGTCGGTGTGGCTGGTTCGATTCGGTGCTGGTCCGCCAGTCGGCGGCGGTCGGCGGAATCACCGGGATTGCGCTGACCAAGATCGACGTGCTCGACGGGTTCGACGAAGTGAAGATCTGCACCGGCTACCGCCTGCGCGGCGAGACGCTCGACTATTTCCCCGCGCATGCCGCGGATCAGGCCGAGGTCGAGCCGGTCTACGAGAGCATGCCCGGCTGGCAGGAAACGACGGCAGGCGCGCGCAGCTGGGCCGACCTGCCCGCACAGGCGATCAAGTACATCCGCCGGATCGAGGAACTGATCAAATGCCCGGTCGCGCTGGTCTCGACCAGCCCTGAGCGCGAGGACACGATCCTCGTCCGCGACCCTTTCGCCGACTGACACGAAAAAGGCCCCGACCGCTCACGCGGCCGGGGCCTTTTTTCAACCTGTCAGCGCAGGATGCTTACATCGGGCGCTTCTTGGTGCGCTTCGACTTGGTCGTCGTCGCGGTCGTATCGGTCGTCGAACCGGTGCTCATCGCCGAGTCGGTCGAGGTTGCCGGATCAGCCGCGGTCGTCGTCGTGCTCGACTGCGTGCTGGACGACATCGACGGATCGGTTGCGGACGAGCCCATCGGCGCGCCCGGCATCGTCGACGGTGCGCCGGTCGTGGTTCCGGTGGTCGAACCGGTCGACGGCATGCCGCCTGCGCCGGCACCACCGGCTGGGGCGGTCTGGGCGATGGCTGCGGTCGAAAGGCCGAGGGCGGCAATGGTTGCCAAAGTTGCGATACGCATGGGGTCTGGTCCTCTTCTGTGACGTGACCTTCAAATGGGTCGGGGTAATAACGACCAACTTGGCGTTTGGTCGCTCCCTCTATCGACAAAATTAACCACCTTATCGGTTTGTTACCCGATTGTTGGGCCACATTGCGCGCGGTGGAGCAGCTTCTGGTCGGCAAGCACCAGCGCGACCATCGCGGCGACGACGGGGACGCCGCGAATGCCGACACACGGGTCGTGGCGCCCCTTGGTGGCGATCTCCGCCGCCGTGCCATCGGGCGCAATCGTCTCGACCGGGGTCAGGATCGAGCTGGTCGGCTTGAACGCGACGCGCAGCGTGACCGGCTGCCCCGTCGCGATCCCGCCCGCGATCCCGCCGGCGTGATTGGCGAGGAATTCAAGCCCCTCCGCACCGGGGCGCATCGGATCGGCATTGTCCTCGCCGCGCAGCGTGGCGGCGGCAAAGCCGTCACCGATCTCGACGCCCTTGACCGCGTTGATCCCCATGCACGCCGCCGCAAGCTCGGCGTCGAGCTTGGCATAGAGCGGCGCGCCCCAGCCTGCGGGCACGCCCGTCGCCGCACAGGCGACGACCGCGCCGAGCGACGAGCCCGACTTGCGCGCGGCGTCGACCAGAGTCTCCCACCGCGCCGCCGCCACCGCGTCGGGGCAGAAGAACGGGTTGCGGGCGATCTCGTCCACGTTGAAATTCGCCGGGTCGATCGCATCGCCGCCGATCGCCTCGACCCAGGCGGTGATCGTCACTTCGCTGACGACCAGCCGCGCCACCGCCCCGGCGGCCACCCGCGACGCGGTCTCGCGCGCCGACGAGCGCCCGCCGCCGCGATAATCGCGGAAGCCGTATTTCGCGTCATAGGCGTAATCGGCATGGCCCGGGCGATACGCCTTGGCGACCTCCGAATAATCCTTCGAGCGCTGGTCGACATTCTCGATCATCAGGCTGATCGGCGTGCCCGTGGTGCGCCCCTCGAACACGCCCGAGAGGATGCGGACCTGATCGGGCTCCTGCCGCTGCGTCGTGAAGCGCGAGGTGCCGGGGCGCCGCTGGTCGAGCCACGGCTGGATGTCGGCTTCGGTCAGCGGGATGCCCGGCGGGCACCCGTCGACCACCGCGCCGATCGCGGGACCGTGCGATTCGCCCCAGGTGGTGAAGCGGAAGACGTGGCCAAAGGTGTTGAAGCTCATGCCCTCCCTGTCATCCGCCTGCGCGCGCGGGTCAAGCCATCGGGCTTTGTCGGCGCTCCGTCCGATCGTCGATCAGCGCAAAAGAACGTCTGACTTTGGTGGACTACAGACGGACCGCTTTCAGAAAGGCAGATAGCAATAGCCGACAGGGCAGCGTGCTGCCGCCTTTCCCGAAAAACGATCGATTAGCGGGAAGCTATTAAGCCGCTGCTGTCCTCTCCTTTGCCGACCAATCGCGGCGAACTGCGATGGCTGCCGCAAGCCAGAGTGCGCCAGCAGCCATGAACCCGGCCACCTCGCCGCCCGTAGGGGCCCCGACGACGAAGCCGGCAATCGCCACTAGAATGAGGGCGGTGCCAAGAACGTAGAACGGGCGGAAGCTGGCGGCGAAGGCGATCGGCAGAAAGTGCAGACCGACGACTAGCGCCATCGATGGCATGAGGAGGTCAGGCCGATGCAGATTGATGACGATGTTGGATGCAAGAAAAAGGCCGACTCCCTCGCCGATGCTGCTCCACATGATAGCTCGCTCTTCATTTGGTGATGGCTTGATCCCCTCACCGGGCGAGCGAATGACATAGCTTGCTGCGAGCCCGATCAGGACGAACCCGAGAAAGGGCAACGCCAAGGCTGCTCCGGCGAGGTGCCACTGCCAATACAAGGTCAGCGAAGCGAACACTGCTCCGAAGAAACTCATAATAAGCGCGCCCCATGCCCCCACGGCAGTTCTCCCCAATGGCGACAGCTATTAAGTCCGCTTTCGGGCGTCAGTCCAGCCCAACGATTGAGCCGCAAATGGGCGCAAGTGGCTATGGCCCGGTTACGGGTAAGTCGACCTTCACGGCATGTGTCTGAATCGGCGTTACCGAGAAGACCACCGCGCTCAACAAGCCAATAACGCCCCACCCATATCTTCGTTCGCGAAGGTCGCCGACCGCCTTGGTTAGGCAATAGATGCCCGCCGCCAGAGCCGCGAAGTTCCAAAGGAAAAATGTCCACATGGCAAGATGCTATCTCGCATCGCTCGCCTCGGCAACGTCCGGTAATGGGCAGCGCGGACTCTGTTAGAACGACAGGCTTTGGCCGATACCGGTCCGGCGGTTCAACCTCTCCCAGGGGGTTTAGCGAAGGTTCGGTGCGCCATACGCGCGCGACGGTGCCGGACTTTCGTCGGCACCGCGATGACGACGAACACCATCAGCGCGACGAAGACCCACATCAGATCCGTTTGCCGTTGCAACCAGGCAATCCAGATGCCGCAGGGCACGGCGATGATCGGCGCAATTTTGGTGGCCCACCACAGGACTGAACCCCATCCCGGTTGGTCCCGTACTTCCTGTTTCACGGTCAGGAGAATGATTGTCGCCAGCGCCTTGAAGCCGAGGGTCAGGACCACGATCCAGCTCAGCAGGTCGACCAGCGTGGAGGAACCGAAGGTCAGCATTCATCGATCCCTGTGCCGCGGCGACGCGCGACACAGTGGGGGAACGCGCTCCCCGCGAATGTCGCCCGCGACTGACAGGCTAAACTGAAAAAAAAAGCGTTTCCAACGCGAACGCCGTCAGGCGAGCGCGATGTCCGGTGCGTCCTCGGCCTTCATCCCGATCACGTGATAGCCTGCGTCGACATGGTGCGTCTCGCCGGTCACGCCGCTCGCGAGGTCGCTCAGCAGGTACAGCCCCGCCCCGCCGACGTCCTCGATCGTGACGTTGCGCTTGAGTGGCGAATTGAGCTCGTTCCATTTGAGAATCAGGCGGAAGTCGCCGATTCCCGAGGCGGCAAGCGTCTTGATCGGCCCGGCCGAGATCGCGTTGACGCGGATGTTGTCGCGCCCGAGATCGACTGCCAGATATTGCACGCTCGTCTCTAGCGCTGCCTTGGCGACACCCATCACGTTGTAATGCGGGATGACCTTCTCGGCACCGTAATAGCTCAGCGTCAGCAGCGACCCGCCATTGGGCATCATCGCCGCCGCGCGCTTGCACACCGCGACGAACGAATAGACCGAGATGTTCATCGTCATCAGGAAATTGTCGAGGCTGGTGTCGACATAGCCGCCGCGCAGCTCGTTCTTGTCGGAAAAGCCGATCGCATGAACGACGAAATCGATCGTCGGCCATTCCTTCGCGAGATCCGCGAAGGTCGCGTCGAGCGCGCCCATGTCGGACACGTCGCAATCGAACAGGCGGGCGACGCCGAGCTGCTCGGCGAGGGGGCGCACGCGCTTTTCCATCGCCTCGCCCTGGTAGCTGAACGCGAGTTCCGCCCCGGCTTCACTCAGCTTCTTGGCAATGCCCCAGGCGAGCGAGCGATCATTGGCCAAGCCCATGATCAACCCGCGCTTGCCCGCCATCAATTCCGTCACGCCGCTACCGCCTCCTGTTGGTCTGCGGTGCTCTCTACCCCGTGTTCATGCGGTTCCGCCAGTGCCGCGTTGAGATGTGCGCCGAAGACGATCCCCAAACCGACCAGAAAGAAGAACAACAGGGCAACGATCACCCCCGCGAGACTGCCATAGGTCAGATCGTAACTGCCAAGTTGCGACAGCACGAGCGGGAGCAGCGCGGTGATGCTGATCCACCAGACCGTGGTGAACATCGCGCCCGGCCATTTCGGGCATTTGCTCAGGCGGTATTTGGACGGCGTGACCGACAGGAACAGCATGTACAGCGCACCGAACATCACCAGCCCCGGCACCGCGCGCGACAGCCCGATCCAGCCCGCAATATTCTCCGCAAACGGCAGCAGCGCATAGATGAACCGCTCGGCGGCGGTCAGCACGCCCTGGATCAGGAACGACAAAAGCGCGAGCACGACCGAGGCGATGATCACCAGCATCGAGCTGAGCCGGTAATGCCAGAACGGCTTGCTCGACTTGACGCCATAGGCACGGCGGAAAATGTCGCGGATCGTCTCGACGAAACTGCCGACCGACCAGAGCGCGACCAGCGCGCCGATCCACAGCAATGACCCGGTCCGCGCGAGCAGCACGTCGTGGATCGGCTTCTCGAGCAGCTCGGCGACGTTGCGTGGCAGGACATGGAGGAACGAGGCGACCGCACGTTGCGTCTCCGCGCTCTGCCCGATCAGCGAGGCGATCGCGGCGGCGAGGATGAAGAACGGAAACACCGTCAGCAATGCAAGATAGGCAAGGTTGCCCGCGTGGATGAAGCCGTCGGTAAAGACGCCGATCAGCGCGCGCTTGGTGACTTCCCACGCGCGCGCGGGGAGCCGGATGGCGGGCGGTGCGTCCTCGGGGCGAATCCCTGCCTCGCCACGGAGGGCGCGTTCTTCGGGCGAAGCGGGGGATACATCACTCATTCGGGGTCAGACGCCCATGTTACCCCGCGGGTTCCCTAAGTCTCGGTCTTTCCAGCCTTGTACGAACTCGATCAGCGCATCGTCATCGACCGGAAGATCGACCATCAGCGTGACCAGCTGGTCGCCGCGCGTCCCGTCCTTGCGGTGGAACCCGCGCCCGCGCAGCCGCAGCGCCTTGCCCGAGGTCGAGCCCTTGGGGACGGTCAGCATGACCGCGCCCTCGACCGTCGGGACACGGACGCTCGCACCGAGCACCGCTTCGGACAGGCTGATCGGCAGGTCGAGCAGGACGTTGTCGCCATCGCGTTCGAAGAAGCGATGGGGTTCGATTTCGATCGTGACGATCCCGTCGCCATTGCCCCCCGGCCCCGGCTGGCCCTTGCCCGCGAGCCGCATCTGCGCGCCGCTCTCGAGACCCGCGGGGAGCTTGAGGTCGATCGTCTTGCCGTCCGCGAGCGTGATCCGCTGCGGCTTGGCGGCGGCGGCATCGGTGAACGGGACGTCGAGCTTGTAGAGCACGTTCGCGCCCTTGGGCTGCTCACGATTGCGCCCGAACCCGCCGAACCCGCCCGAGAAGCCGCCGCCGCGCCCGCCGCCCGAGAACATGCCCTCGAAGATGTCGCTGAGATCCGGCCCGTCCGCCTGGAACCCCTGCCCGCCCGGCCCGGGGCGGAACCCGCCGCCACCGCCCGCCGGACCGCTGAAGCCGAACGGCGACGCGGGATTGCCGTCGCCGTCGATCTCGCCGCGGTCGAAGCGCGCGCGCTTGTCCTTGTCGGTCAGGATATCATAGGCTTGCGTCACCTTGCCGAAGCGTTCGGTCGCCTTGGGATTGTCCTTGTTGCGATCCGGGTGGAGTTCCTTGGCGAGCTTGCGATACGCCTTCTTGATGTCCGCTTCGCTCGCGGTGCGTTCGACGCCCAATGTCGTATACGGATCGGCCACTTCTATCCCCGGTGCTGGTCTTTCCCCATAGTTGGGGAGTCATTACGCCCAGCGCAAATACCGGGCGCAAATCTCAGATGGCGGCCTCTAGCACAGGTGCGACGTCGACGCTGACATCCATCTTCTGCGCGCTCGACCCGAGCACGACGCCGTCGATCGGCGCGATCTCGCCGTAATCGCGCCCGATCGCCATCACGATATGGTCCCCCGCCATCCAGATCCCATTGGTCGGATCGACCCCGACCCAGCCGAGCTCCGGCCCGCACCACAGCAGCACCCAGGCGTGCGTCGCATCCGCGCCGACGAGCCGCGCCTGTCCGGGGGGCGGAATCGTGCGGATATAGCCCGAGGCATAAGCGGCGGGCAGCCCGGCGGCGCGCAGGCCCGCGATCATGATCTGCGCGAAATCCTGGCAGACGCCGCCGCGCTTGAGGAACGCCTCGTGCGGGGGCGTGTCGACCAAGGTCGCATGCGGATCGAACGCGAAGTCGTGCTGGATCCGCTGCGCCAGCGCGATCGCGGCGTCGAGCGCGGGGCGATCCGGATCGAGATCGAGCGCGCAATAGTCAGCGATGTCGCGGTCGAGCGGGATCAGCGGCGAGGGAAACAGATAGCTCGCGGGGCCTGCGGGGGACGGATCGCGGCTCGCGCGCGCGGCGATCGCGATGTCGTGGAGCCGCGGCGATCCGTCCGACGGCATCGGCACCGGCCGGTCGATGTCGATCCGCGAGATGCTTTCGATCACCAGATGCCGCACCGGTTCGTCGACCACCAGCCGCACGACGTTCGCCAGCCCCGCCTCCGCGCGCGCGGGCGACACGCGCCCGGCGGGGGAGATGCGCAAGGTATAGTCGAGCAGCCGCTGCCCCGACCAGTGGATCGGCTTGAGCCGCAGGTTGCAGCGCGCGAACTTGACGTTGCCGCCGTAATCGAACCGCGTGACGTGGCGGATGTCGTAGATCACGCGAGCACCATCCCTGCCGCGCGCAGCGGCTCCGCGCCTTGCAGGAAATACCGCCGCGCGATCGCCTCGGACAATTGGAACAGCCGCCGCTCGACATCGCCGAGGATCTCCGCATCCAGCGCCGCTGCGGTCGCGGTCGAGACGATCGCGTTGAGCACGGTGCCCTGCGCCTGCTGCGGTTCCTCCATCCCGTCGTCCTCGAGCACGGGCAGATCCTTCAGATGCTCGCAGATCCGCACGATCTGATAGGCGAGCGAGCGCGGGTTGTTGGGATCGAGCGCGACGAGGTCGACGACGGGCACGCGCGCAAGACCGGTCAGATAGCGCTGGCGATAGCTGATCTGGCTGTCGGCGAGATCGAGCAGCGTCGACAGATCGTCGGTCGATGCCCGCGCCATTCCGAACGCGCGGATCGCGCGCGTCATGCTCGTCGCGCGTTCGAGCCGCCGCCCGAGATCGTGGAACCGCCACGACGCGGTCCGCCCCATATGCTCCGCCGACAATCCCGACAAAGCCGCATAGCGCCGCTGGAGCGACCCCGCGCGATCGAGCATCCCGCCCCGGCTCGGGAAGGGCGCGTCGAGCAGGCGGATCACGTCCGCCGCCAGCCGGTCGCGCGACCCCTGCCCGATCCCGCGCGCGAGCCGGTTGATCGTCCGCACACTGTGCCAGCCGTCATCCTCGAGCGCGGTGCGCGCAAACGCGGCCAGATCGGCGCGGCGCAGCGTCGCGGGATGCGGCGCACCCCCGCCATTGACGACCAGCCCGACGAGCTTGCCGACCGTCTCCGCCGCAAGCGCCGCGCCCGCGTCGGCATCGATCGAATTGCCCAGCATCACGCGGATCACCCCGAGCAACGCCTCCCCGCGTTCGAGATAGCGCCCGAGCCAGAAGAAATTGTCCGCGACGCGGCTCGGCAGCGTGCCCGGGTTGCGGCGGACATGGATCGTATCGGCGGGCTGGAGCAGCGACACCGGCGCGACCGACTCGCCGCCGCCATGGACGACGACATCGGCGGACCACGTCCCCTGCCCCATCACCGACGCGCGCGGATCGGGATGCTCGCCGATCCGCGCGAACCCGCCGGGCAGGACGGTCCAGCGGCCATCGCCCCCGCGCGCGGCGAAGACCCGCAGCGTGAACGGGCGCGCCGCGAGCCCCGTGTCGGTCACCACCGGCATCGTCGATAGCCGGACGATTTCCTGCCCGACATAATCCTGCGGGCGCCGCTCGAGGTCGGCGAGCAGCGCCGCGCGGGCCTCCCCGGTGATTTCGGTCCCGGGCCGCGCGACGCCGTCGGGCAAGCCTAAAGGCGCGACCCCGAAGGCGGGGCCGATCAGCATCGTGTCGAGCTCCGCGATCACGCTGGCACGCGCTGCATCCTGCCCGCACCACCAGGTCGCGATATTGGGGAGGATCAGGTCGCGCCCGGTCTCGCGCGCCGCGATCCGCGGCAGGAACGCGCCGAATGCAGGCGATTCGAGCACGCCCGCGCCGGGCGCGTTGGCGATTACCAGATTGCCCGCCGCCACCGCGTCGATCAGTCCCGCGACCCCGATCCGCGAATGCGAATCGAACGCGAGCGGATCGAGCAGGCGCGGGTCGATCCGGTGCCACAGGGCGTCGACGCGCTTGAGCCCGCCGATCGTGCGGACATAGAGCTTGTCCTCGAGCGCGGCGAGATCCGGCCCTTCGACCAGCAGGAACCCGAGATAGCGCGCGAGATGCGCCTGTTCGGCATAGCTCGCGCTGTACCGCCCGGGCGTCAGCAACCCGATCCGCGGCTCGACCCGGCGACACGCCGCCGCCAGCCCGTCGCGGAAGGCGGCGAAGAAGGGCGCGTGCCGCTCGACGTTGAGCCGCGCCTGCAGACCCCCGAGCGTCCGCGCGATCGCGAGCCGGTTCTCAAGCGCATAGCCCGCCCCTGCCGGCGCGCGCAGGTGATCCGCGAGCACACGCCATTCGCCGGTCGGCCCGCGCCCGAGGTCGATCGCGACGAAATGCAGGTGATGCCCGCCGGGCGGGACAAGCCCCGCCATCGGGCGCAGGAAATGCGGCGACCCGCCGACCAGCGCCGCGGGGAGCAGCCCGCGCGTGACCAGCGTCGCGTCGCCGTACAGATCCGCGATGATATTCTCGAGCAAATCGGCGCGCTGGACGATCCCCGTCTCGATATGCCGCCATTCGGCGCTGTCGATCAGCAGCGGGACGGGCGAGAGCGGCCACGGCCGTTCCTCGCTTTCGCCGATAATGCGGAAGCCCGTGCCGATATCCTCGGCATGCCGCTGCACCCGGTCGCGCGCGGTAGCGAGATCGTCGCCCGCGCCCGCCGCCAGTTCCTCGAACATCGCGGCCCAGGCGGGATCGGGCTGCGCGCCGAGCACGTCGCCCGCCCCGGCCCGGGCGCGATAGTCCGCAATCCAGCGCGCGGCGTGCGTTCCGGCATCGAGCAGCGAGGGAATGGAAGCGGTCGCCATCAGGTCGCTCGGCCTACTGCTGCGAAGCGTTGCGGACGCGACGCCATCGAACCTATCCCGCCGTCATCCCGGGCTTGGCCAGGGATCCACCGGGGAATGTTCCGCCGGGCTGCACGATGTACGGCACAGTGGACCCCGGGCCAGGCCCGGGGTGACGAAGCGTTGTGGAAGGGCCACGCGCAAAGCGATCGAGCGGCTGCCCGGCGCGGTACGCCAGCCGACGCACGGCTACGGCAAATGGTTGGCGTGACGATCACTCGGGCCCCTTTGATCCCCGCAGGACATGGCCACAAGTCCCTCGCATGCGCAACATCGCAATCAAAGATCGGGAAGAACCTGATCCGCGACGCCCCACCCCGCCAGCCCGGGCGACGCCGCGCGTGCGATCAGTTCGTCCGCGTCGGTGACGCTCCAGCGGTTTGCGGCGTCGAGCGCGCGGAGTTCGGTCCACGACACCGGTGCCGCCACCGGTGCCCCGGCACGCGCGCGCGCGACGTACGGCAGCACCGCGGTCGCGCCGCGCTGGTTGCGCAGCCAGTCGATGAAGATCCGTCCCTTCCGCTTCGCCTTGGACATGGTCGCGACGAACCGCTCGGGCTCCGCCGCGCCCAGCGCGCGCGCGAAGCGATCCGCGAAGTCCTTGACCGCGGGCCATTCCGCCTGCGGGGTCAGCGGCACGACGACATGGACGCCCTTGCCGCCCGACAGCAACGCGAAGCTCACCAGCCCGAGTTCGGCGAGATGCTCCTTGAGGTCCTCCGCCGCCTTCTTGACCACGTCGAACCCGAGGTCCTCGTCCGGGTCGAGATCGAACACCAGCCGGTCGGGCTGTTCGAGCGTGCCCACCGATGACCCCCAGCCGTGGAATTCGATCGTCCCCATCTGGACGCAGGCGACCAGCCCGTCCGCGTCGTCGACGTAGAGATACTCCTCGGTCGACCCGTCCTTTTCGAGGATCGGGACCTTGTGGACCTGATCCTCCTTGAAGCTCCCCGCGTCATGTTTCTGGAAGAAGCATTGCTTCGCGCGGCCCTGCGGACAGCGGACGAGGCTGATCGGCCGGTTGCCCGCGAAGGGGAGCATGATGCCCGCGACCTTCGCGTAATAATCCGCGAGCTGCCCCTTGGTGACGTTCGATTCGGGGAAGATCACGCGGTCGCGGTTGCTGACCTTTACGCTGGTCTCGGGCACCTCGCCCGCCGCGACCGGCGCGGTCGCCGGGGTTTCGGCGACGACGTCGGACGCCTTCTTGTCTTCACGCAGACCAAGGAAACTCGAATGGCGCAGCACGCCATCGGGGGTGGTCTCGGCGAAAGCGACTTCGGCGACGAGCTTGGGAGTGACCCAGTGCGCGCCCTTCACCGCCGCGCGGGGGGCCTTTACGGTCGGGGTCTTGCGCTCGATCTTCTCCATCCGCTCGCGCAAATCCAGCATCGTCGCGGTGTCGAACCCCGTCCCGACCTTGCCCGCATAGATCAGCCCCTCAGGGCCGTTGACGCCGAGCAACAGCGACGCGAACCCGCGCGCCTTGCTGCTCGCGGTCCAGCCGACGATGACGAACTCCTGCCGCCGGGTGCATTTGATCTTGAGCCACGCCTGCGTGCGTTTCCCGCGATACGGCGCGTCGACGCGCTTCGAGACGACGCCTTCATACCCTTCGCGGCACATCGTCTCGAACAGCGCCTCGCCCTGCCCGACGACATGCTCCGAATATTGCACGCGCGCGTCCTTGCCGTCGATCAGTGGCGCGAGCCGGTCCTTGCGTGCGCTGTTGGCGAGGGCGGTGAGGTCCTCGCCGTCGAGGGCGAGCAGGTCGAACGCGAAGAAGGTCATGTCGCCGCCTGAAGATATGGCGTTCTTGAGGGTGGAGAAATCAGGCTTGCCGTCCTTGAACGCGACGATCTCGCCGTCGAACAGCGCGGTGTCGACCGGGAGCTTCGCGACCGCGTCGGCGATGGCCTGGAACTTGTCGGTCCAGTCGAGGCCCGAGCGCGTGAAGACCTTGGCCTTGCCCTTGGCCACCGAGATCAGCGCACGATAGCCGTCGTATTTGACCTCGTGCAGCCACTGGTTCCCGGTCGGCACCGAATCGACCAGCGTACAAAGCTGCGGCTCCTGAAACGTAGGATCCTCCCCGGTACGGGGAGGGGGAGTGGCAGGTCGAACAGCCCCCGGCTGTTCGAGGCCGTCCCGGGGGGACGGCCGACCTGCCACTCCAGCCTTCTTCAGGCTGGTGGTGGAGGGGTTGGACGACGAGCGCTTCGCCCGTTTCGAAACCCCTCCACCATCTGCTGAAGAAGCAGATGGTCCCCCTCCCCGTGCCGGGGAGGATTTGGGCTTCTTCCCCTCGGCGATCTCCACCATCGTCCGCCCGGTCGAAACACTCGTCAGCCCGGTCTCGACCAGCACATCGGTCCCGCCCGCTTCCGCATCGCCGACCTTGCGCAGCAGCCAGTTCTCGCCCTTTTCCTTGCCGCGCGGCTTGAGGCGGATCAGCATCCACTCGCCCTTCATCCGTTCACCATCGAGGACGAAGTGGAGGTGGCCGTGTTCGAGGTCCTTCGCGCTCTTGCCCGCGATCGGCGCCCAGGTGCCGCTGTCCCACAGCATCACCGTGCCCCCGCCATATTCGCCCTTGGGGATCGTCCCCTCGAAATCGGCGTAGGAAAGCGGATGATCCTCGGTCCGCACCGCGAGCCGCTTCTGGTCGGGATCGATGCTGGGGCCGCGCGTCACCGCCCAGCTCTTGAGCACGCCATCGACCTCGATCCGGAAGTCCCAATGGAGGCGGCTGGCGTCGTGCTTCTGCACGATGAAGCGGTTGCCATGCCCCGGCGCGAGCGTGCCCGCGGGCTCCGCGGTCTTCGCGAAGTCGCGCTTGGAGTTGTATTTTTCGAGCGGGCCGCTCACCGGTTTTCAACCGGGGGTAGCCACACCCCAGCCTCGTGCCGGGGTCCACCGCGCAGCGATCCCAACGTCTGCGGGACGTGTCGCCCGGTGGACCCCGGGACACGCCCGGGGTGACGAAACCAGGGTTTGGCTGGGGCCAAGCGGCCTTCAAGCACGCTTCTTCGCCGGGGCGCGCTTGGCGGGGGCTTTCTTCTCCGCCGGCTCGTCCGCCGCCTTCGACCCGCTCGCCCCCATCGACTTCTTGAGCGCCGCCATCAGGTCGACCACGTTCGACCCCTTCGCCGGCGCATCCCCGCCCTTGTCCTCGATGATCTTGCCGCCCTTCGACTTGCGCTTGCGCTCGATCAGATCGCGCAGCGCATCGACATAGCGATCGTGGAAATCCTGCGGATGGAACGCCCCGCTCTTCTTCTCGATCAGCGCCTCGGCGAGATCCATCAGGTCGGCATCCGGCTCGTCGTCGGGAATGTCGCAGAAATAGCCCTGCGCCTTGTTGACCTCGTCCGCATAGCGCAGCGTCTCGAGCACCATTCCGCGCCCGCACGGCTTGAGGCTGACGACATATTCGCGCCCACGCATCGCGAGCTGCCCCAGCCCGACCTTCTTGGTCCGCCTGAGCGCCTCGCGCAGCACGATGAACGCCTCCTCCGCAAGATCGTCGGCAGGCACGACGAAATACGGCTTCTCGTAATAGAGTACGTCGATCTCGCTCGCGTCGACGAACTGCGTCAGCTCTAACGTCTTCTTCGATTCGAGCTTTACCGCGTCGATCTCGTCCTGCTCGAGCAGGACGTAGGAGCCCTTTTCGTACTCGAAGCCCTTCATGATCTCGTCGGTGTCGACCGGGCCGACGCCGGTGACGACCTTGTCGTAATGAATCGGCTTGCCGCTCGGCTCGTGGATCTGCTTGAAACTGACCTGCGCGCCCGACTTGGTCGCGCTGTAGATCTCGACCGGGATCGACACCAAGGCGAGCCGGATCTGTCCTTGCCAATAGGCGCGTGCGGCCATTGCGATCGGTCCCTTCGTTGCGAAACCGATTCAATCCTTGGCGCGCGGAGTCGTTCCGATCAATTCAGACGCTCTTCAATCACGGACATGACATCGCGTGCGCCATGTACCACCGCGATTACATGGATATGGTTGCGCAGCACGGTATAGCAGATCGCATATCGTCGATAATTCCGGCGCCGGACGGGTGGCGTAACGTCCGCCCGGATAATCGGATATCTTTCCGACGCTGTCGTCAGCTTGCGGCAACACATCAACAATTCGCGCGCGAACGATACACTGCGTACCGGATTATCCTTCGCGATCCACTCCGTGATCGCCCGAACATCCTCCGATGCGGCCCGGCTCAGGACATATTTCAAACGCCCTTTGCCTTCGCCATTGCTTCGTATTTGGCGATCAGTTCGGCAAAGAAAGTTTCGCCGTCCACCACCCGTCCCGCTTCAATATCGGCGAGCCCTTCTTCGACGGCGGCGCGGTGTTCCGGAGACATGGTGTCGAGATCGACCTCTTCGTCCTCCCACGCATCAAGTTGCCAGATCGCCGCCTCAACAGCCTCCTCAAGCGACTCATAGCGCCCGCTCGATACCAATGCCTCGGCGTGCGCCTTGGCCGCTTCGCTGATCACCACCGATATCGTCATGGGCCAACCTCCGCGCCGATCATACGCGCGAAGCGGTGGCGATTGAAGCGACTTTGTCCTAAAGCGCACCCATGTCCACCGACCCCTTCCCCCTGTTCGACGCCTGGTACGCCGAGGCGCGCGCGAGCGAGATCAACGACTCCAACGCCATGGCGCTGTCCACCGCCGATGCGGCGGGGCGGCCGTCGTCGCGGATGGTGCTGCTGAAAGGACATGGCCCCGACGGCTTCGTCTTCTACACCAACCGCCAGAGCCGCAAGGCGGGCGCGATCGCGGAGAACCCGTATGTCGCGCTGCTGTTCCACTGGAAGTCGCTCCGCCGCCAGATCCGCATCGAAGGCGCGCTGAGCCACGTCAGCGACGCCGAATCGGACGCCTATTTCGCGACCCGCGGCCGCGACTCACAGCTCGGTGCCTGGGCCAGCGAGCAATCGCGCCCGCTCGCGACCCGCGACACGTTCGAAGCCGCTTTCACCGCGATGACCGAACGGTTCGCAGGCGGCGACGTCCCGCGCCCGCCGCATTGGGGCGGCTACCGCGTCGTGCCCGACCGGATCGAATTCTGGCAGGACCGCGCGCACCGGTTGCACGAACGCCGCCTGTTCCTGCCCGACGGCAACGGCGGGTGGTCGGAAGGATTGCTCTACCCATGACCGAGGAACAGCGCCTCGCGATTCCGCACACCGTCCGCGCCGCGCTTGCGAGCGTGGCGATGGCGTGCGGGCTGATCGCCCTCAAATCCTATGCCGCCTGGACGACCGGCTCGGTCGCGATGCTTGGCAGCCTTGCGGATTCGGGGCTCGACCTGCTCGCCAGCCTCGTCACGCTGTACGGCGTGCGGCTGGCGGCGCAGCCGGCCGACCACGACCACCGCTTCGGCCACGGCAAGGCGGAGGCGCTCGCCGCGCTGTTCCAGGTGATGCTGATCACCGCGTCCGCCGCCGGGATCGGCTGGCGCGCGGTAATGGCCCTCGGCAGCAACGAACCCACCAAGGGTGCCGAGTTCGGCATCGGCGTGTCGATCATCGCGATCCTCGCGACGATGGTGCTGCTTGCCTATCAACGTGCGGTGATCCGGCAGACCGGATCGGTCGCGATCGTCGCGGACAACGTCCATTACCAGTCGGACGTGCTGCTCAACGGCTCGGTCATCATCGCGCTGGTGCTCGACCAGTATCTCGGCTGGCGCAGCGCGGATCCGATCTTCGGGATCGTGATCGCGCTGTGGCTGGCGTATGGCGCGTTCCGCGCGTCGTCGAACGCGATCGACCAGTTGATGGACAAGGAATGGCCCGAGGCCATGCGCCGCGATTTCATCGAGGTCGCCGCGCGCCAGCCCGGCATCCGCGGTATCCATGATTTCCGCACGCGGCATTCGGGCGCGCATGATTTCGCGCAATTCCACATGGAAGTCGCACGCGACATCACCGTCGCGCAGGCGCATGTCGTCGTCGAAAACGTCGAGGTCGCGCTGCGTCGCGCCTTCCCCAAGGTCGAGGTGCTGATTCACCTCGACCCCGAGGGCCATGTCGACACCGACAACCCCCTGGTCGAAGCGGACGTGACCCCGCACTGGTTCGGAAAACGGCTATGAAGCTCCCCATCACGCAGATCGACGCGTTTGCAAGCCGGCCGTTCGAGGGCAATCCGGCGGCGGTGATGCCGCTCGCCGAATGGCTCGACGATGCAACGCTGCAGGCGATCGCCGCCGAGAACAACCTGAGCGAAACCGCGTTCATCGTGCCCGACACGACCGATGCGAGCGACTATGAGCTGCGCTGGTTCACGCCGACCTCCGAAGTGGTCTTGTGCGGCCATGCGACGCTCGCGAGCGGGCATTACGTGCTGTCGGGCGATCCGTCGCGTGACAGCGTGCGCTTCCGCACGCGCAAGGCGGGGATCCTGTCGGCGACGCACGCAGGCGATGGCTATGAACTGGCGCTCCCGGCGTGGACGCCCGAGCCAAGGCCGCTGCCGCATATCGTCGCCGCGCTCGGGTTGCAGTCCGCGGTCGAAACCCTGTGGCACCCGCATCGCTACGCGCTGATCGTGCTCGAGCATGCCGACCAGATCCATGCGCTCGACCCCGATTTCCGCGCCTTGGGGCGTCCGTCCGCGGCGGACCCCGAAGTGGCGGGCAGCGCCGAACCCGACGTGCTGACGATCGTCACCGCACCCGGCGACGACACCGATGTGGTGAGCCGCGTGTTCGCGCCGGGGGCGGGGATCGACGAGGATCCGGTAACCGGATCGGCGCATGCGGTGATGACGCCCTATTGGACGCAGCGCCTCGGCCGCGACCGCTTCACCGCGTTCCAGGCAAGCGCGCGCGGGGGGCATCTGACGTGTCGCCTGGATGGGGATCGCGTCGTCCTCGGCGGGCAGTGCGTGACGGTGCTCGAGGGTATGTTCTACCTCTGACGGGTACCGCGATCCCGACGCTGACCAGCGCGGAGCGCTAGGGGGCGGGCGGACCGCTCATCCCACACCCGCCGTCATGCTGAACTTGTTTCAGCATCCAGCCCTCCGCTTGGGCAGTCAGCCATTGTAAAGCGGTGGACCCTGAAACAAGTTCAGGGTGACGGCGGTTATAGGTTTCGCAAAGGCCCCGGCCTCCGCCGGGGCAACGATGCGAGCAGCCGCTACTTCAGTAAATCCACCGCAAACACGCGAACCGTCTCCGCAATCTCCGGCCGCGTCAGCGCAACCGCGAGGTTCGCCGTCATATAGCCGGCCTTGTCGCCGCAATCGTAGCGCTTGCCCTGGAAGGTCAGCCCGTGGAACGGCTGGTCGCCGATCATCCGCGCCATCGCATCGGTCAGCTGGATCTCGCCACCCGCGCCCTTGCCCTGCGTCTCGAGGATCCGCATCACTTCCGGCTGCAGAATGTAGCGCCCGATCACCGCGAGGTTCGACGGCGAGGTGCCCGCCGCCGGCTTCTCGACCAGACCCTTGACCTCGGTCAGCGCGCCATCGCGCGTGCCCGGCGTGATGACGCCGTACATGTGCGTCATGCTGTCGGGCACTTCCTGCGCGCAGATGATGTTGCCGCCGGTCTTCTCATAGGCAGCGACCATCTGCTTAAGGCAGCCCGGCTCACCGACCATGAAATCGTCCGCGAGCAGCACCGCGAACGGCTCGTCGCCGACGATGTCGCGCGCGCACCACACCGCATGGCCGAGGCCCATCGGCTCCTGCTGGCGGACATAAGCGACCGCGCCAGGTGCGAGCCGGGTCTGTTCGAGCAGCTGAAGCGACTTGCCGCGCGCGGACATCGTGGCTTCGAGCTCATAGGCGATGTCGAAATGGTCCTCGATCGCGGACTTGCCGCGACCGGTGACGAAGATCATCTGCTCGATGCCGGCCTCGATCGCTTCGTCGACCGCATATTGGATCAGCGGGCGATCGACGACCGGCAGCATTTCCTTGGGGACCGCCTTGGTTGCGGGCAGGAAGCGCGTTCCGAGGCCACCGACGGGGAACACAGCCTTACGCAGAGGTTTGATCGCCATCGCAACATTCCTTCAAGATCGTATCGATTCGCGACGGCGTTACAGTGCGACCACACGAATATAAAGCTGTCCGTTTCAACAATAACGCGAGCGGAGCCGGTTATACGGTAAAACTCTCGCCACAGCCGCAGGCGCCCTTGGCGTTGGGGTTGTTGAAGACGAACCCGGCGGTGAAATCATCCTCGACCCAGTTCATCGTCGACCCGATGAGGTACAGGATCGACCCGCCATCGACGAACAAGGTTCCACCGGGCGTGTCGATCCGCTCGTCGAACGGCTTGGCCTCGGTGACATAATCGACCGAATAGGCGAGGCCCGAACAGCCGCGCTTGGGAGTCGACAATTTGACCGCGATCGCCCCCTCGGGAGCGCGCGCCATCAACGCCGCGATCCGGGCTTCGGCGGTGTCGGTCAGGATCAGCGCGGCAGGCCGCGGGCGGGCGATCGTCGCCATTACAGCATCCCCAGTTCGAGTTTCGCGTCGTCCGACATCTTGGCGGGATCCCATGGCGGGTCCCAGACGAGATTGACCTCGGCCGAACCGACCCCGGGGACCGACCCGACGCGGAGCTCGACTTCGCCCGGCATCGATTCGGCGACCGGGCAATGCGGCGTGGTCAGCGTCATCATCACGACCGCATGACCGGCCTCGGTCACCTCGACGCCGTAGATGAGGCCCAGGTCGTAGATGTTGACCGGGATTTCCGGGTCATAAATGTCCTTGAGCGCTTCGATCACGCCTTCATACACCGCGCCGCCGGGCGCACCCGCGGCGTCGGCCTGCGGCTTTTGCGTGAGGAAGCCTTCGAGATAGTCGCGCTTGCGCTCGAACGTCTCGGTTGCGGCTTCGACGCGGGCGCGCGGGGGCTGCTCGACGCCCGTCACCTCTTCGATCTCGATCCGGTCACTCATTTGCCAGTCCTACCCAAAAATTCGCGTCACGCGCTCGATCCCGCGGACCAGCGCCTCGACGTCTGCGGCGGTGTTGTAGACTCCGAAGCTCGCCCGCGCGGTCGCATCGACGCCGAGCGATGCCATCAACGGCTGAGCGCAGTGATGGCCGGCGCGCACCGCCACCTTCGCTTCGTCCAAGATGGTGCCGATGTCGTGCGGATGCACCCCCTGGATGCTGAAACTGACGATCCCGGCGGAATCCTCCGGGCCGAACAGCGTCAGCGAGTTGATCTGCGACAGCGCCTCGCGCGTCATCGTGACGAGCGCGGTTTCGTGCGCGTGGATCCGGTCGAGACCGATCGATTCGACATAGTCGATCGCGGCATGCAACCCGAGCGCGCCGACGATATGCGGCGTTCCCGCCTCGAACCGGCCCGGGGGCGGCGCGTAGGTGGTGCGCTCGAAGCTGACGCTGTCGATCATCGACCCGCCACCCTGGTACGGCGGCATCGCCTCGAGCAATTCGGGCCGCGCCCACAGCACGCCGATCCCGGTCGGGCCGTACAGCTTGTGCGCGGAGAAGACGTAGAAGTCGCAATCGAGCGCGGCGACGTCGACCGTCATCCGCGGCACCGACTGGCATCCGTCGAGCAGGATCTTCGCCCCGACCGAATGCGCGATCTCCGCCGCGCGCTTGCCGTCGAGCACCGAGCCGAGCACGTTCGACACATGCGCGAGCGCGACGAGCTTGTGCTGCGGCGTGATCATCGCCGCCATCGCGTCGAGGTCGATCCGGTGATCGGCGGTCAGCGGGAGCACGTCGATCTGCGCACCGACGCGCTCAGCGACCATCTGCCACGGCACGATGTTGCTGTGATGCTCGAGCTGCGACAGCAGGATGCGGTCGCCCGCCTTGAGCTGCGTGCCCGCCCAGCTATGCGCGACGAGGTTGATCCCCTCGGTCGCGCCGCGCACGAACACGATCTCGTCCGCGCTGCCCGCGCCCAGGAAGCTCGCAACCTTGCGGCGCGCGGCTTCGTAGGCGAGCGTCATGTCGGCGGAGCGCTGGTAGACGCCGCGGTGGACGGTTGCGTAGCTGTCGTCATAGCCGCGGGTGATCGCGTCGATCACCATCTGCGGTTTCTGCGCGGTGGCGGCGGTGTCGAGATACGCCCAGCCGGCGGGGATGGCGGGGAAATCCGCTACGCGGTCGAGCGCGGCGGTCCGGGTTTCAGTCATCACATTCATCCCACGCTCCCGTCATCCTGAACTTGTTTCAGGATCCATCCCTCCACAAGTCCGGCCAGCCGGTGCGGCGCGGTGGATGCTGAAACGAGTTCAGCATGACGGCGGTTGTGGGAGAGCCTCACAACATCCGCTCCAGCGCAGCCTGCGCCGCCGCCTCGACTCGCGCGCGCTCGGCCGGATCGTCGATCCCGTCGAACACCGATCCGATGAACGCGCCCAGCAGCATCACCTTGGCCTGCGCCGGCGCAATCCCGCGCGACGCGAGATAGAAGAGCGCATTCGCATCCAGCTCGCCGACCGTCGCGCCATGCGCGCACTTCACGTCGTCGGCATAAATCTCGAGCTCGGGCTTGGCGTTAGCGGTCGCGGTACGGCTGAGCAGCATCGCCTTGACGCTCTGCGACGCATCGGTCTTCTGCGCATGCCGCGCGACCGCGACCTTGCCGAGATACGACCCCGTCGCGCGCCCGCCGAGCACCGTACGCACCACCTGGTTGGACGTGGCGTTCGGCTCGATATGGTTGAGCGTGGTGACGATCTCGAGCGTCTGCTCGCCCGTGCCCAGCATCGCGCCGCCGAGTTCGAAATGCGAGCCCGAGTGGCACGTCACGTCGATCGCGACGCGGCCGAAGCTGCCGCCGGTGTTGAGCACATGAAACGTCGCGGTCGCACCCTCGCGCAGGATCACGCGGTAATCGCGGATCGCGACGGTGTCGGTCGCAGCGTCCTGGACGATGACGCGCGCGATCGATGTGCCGGCGGGCACGTCGATCACCTCGGTCTCGACAGGCCACACCGATGCGACCGCTTCGAGGTTGCTATAGTGCCACGTCTCGTCGCGGCGGGTGGGGACACGGGCGAGCTCAGCCACGAGCGCCCCCTTCTGCGTCATCCTGAACTTGTTTCAGGATCCAGCCCTCAACGAGTCCGGCCAGCCGTTGTGGCGCAGTGGATGCTGAAACAAGTTCAGCATGACGGCAGTAAGGGGAAAGGCCGCTCACGCAACCACCCCCGCATAGCCTTCGCGCTCGAGCTCCGCCGCCAGCTCCGGCCCGCCCGAGCGGATGATCCGCCCGGCCGAGAGAACGTGCACGAAATCGGGCGCGACATAACCCAGAAGCCGCTCGTAATGCGTGATCAGGATCACCGCCTTGTCGGGCTTGCGCATGATCCGGTTGATGCCTTCGCCGACGATCCGCACCGCATCGATGTCGAGCCCGCTGTCGGTCTCGTCGAGGATCGCGAGCTTGGGATCGACGATCCCCATCTGCACCATCTCGTTGCGCTTCTTCTCGCCGCCCGAAAAACCGACGTTGACCGGGCGCTTGAGCATGTCCTGGTCCATGCTGAGCAGATCCGCCTGCGCACGTGCGAGCTTGAGGAACTCCGCGCCCGACAGCGGCTTCTCGTCGCGGCCCTTGCGTTGCGCGTTTAGCGCCTCGCGCAGGAACTGGACGTTAGACACGCCGGGGATTTCGACCGGATATTGGAAGCCGAGGAACAGGCCTGCCGCAGCGCGCTCGTGCGGTTCCATCTCAAGCAGGTCCTGCCCGTCGAAATCGACCGCGCCGGACGTCACCTCATAGCCGGGCCGTCCGCCGAGCACGTAGCCGAGCGTCGACTTGCCCGCGCCGTTCGGGCCCATGATCGCATGGACTTCGCCCGCATTGACGCTGAGCGAGAGCCCCTTGAGGATTTCCTTGCCGTCGATTTCGGCGTGGAGGTCGGTGATTTTAAGCATCTGTCTTCCGCAAATTCGTTTGAACTATAGTCCGTCCGTCACCCTGAACTTGTTTCAGGGTCCACCGCGCCACACGTCCGGCCCGTGCCAGTTGCACGGTGGATGCTGAAACGCGTTCAGCATGACGGCAGTGTCGGGCGGCGCTTACCCCACAGAACCCTCAAGGCTGATCCCCAGCAACTTCTGCGCTTCGACCGCGAATTCCATCGGCAGCTGCTGCAGCACTTCCTTGGCGAACCCGTTGACGATCAACGCCACCGCGCTCTCCGAATCCAGCCCGCGCTGCATCGCGTAGAACATCTGGTCGTCGGAGATCTTCGAGGTGGTCGCCTCATGCTCGATCTGCGCCGACGGGTTGCGCACCTCGATATACGGCACGGTATGCGCGCCGCACTGGTCGCCTAGCAGCAGCGAATCGCACTGGGTGAAGTTGCGCACGCCCTCAGCGCCCGGTGCGACGCGCACCAGGCCTCGGTACGTGTTGTCCGAGCGCCCCGCCGAAATCCCCTTCGACACGATCGTCGAACGCGATCCCTTGCCGTTGTGGATCATCTTGGTGCCGGTATCCGCCTGCTGGCGGTTGTTGGTGACCGCGACCGAATAGAATTCGCCGACCGAATTCTCGCCATTGAGCACGCACGACGGATATTTCCACGTTATCGCGCTGCCGGTCTCGACCTGCGTCCACGACACCTTCGAATTCTTGCCCTGGCACAGCGCGCGCTTGGTGACGAAATTGTAGATTCCGCCCTTGCCGTTCTCGTCGCCCGGATACCAGTTCTGGACGGTCGAGTATTTGATCTCGGCATCGTCCAGCGCGACCAGCTCGACCACCGCGGCGTGGAGCTGGTTCTCATCGCGCATCGGGGCGGTGCAGCCCTCGAGATAGGAGACGTACGACCCCTTGTCCGCCACGATCAGCGTGCGCTCAAACTGGCCGGTATTCTCGGCGTTGATGCGGAAATAGGTCGACAGCTCCATCGGGCAGCGGACGCCCTCGGGGATGTAGACGAACGTCCCGTCGCTGAACACCGCGGCATTGAGCGTGGCGAAGTAATTGTCGGTCATTGGCACGACGCGGCCCAACCACTTGCGGACGAGCTCCGGATATTCCTTGATCGCCTCGGAAATGCTGCGGAAGATGACGCCCGCCGCCTCGAGCTCCTTGCGGAAGGTCGTCGCGACCGAGACCGAGTCGAACACCGCGTCGACGGCGACGCGACGCTTGGGCTGGCCGTCTTCGCCAAGCTCCTCGACGCCCGCGAGCATCTTCTGCTCGGCGATCGGGATGCCGAGCTTCTCGTAGACGCGCAGGATTTCGGGATCGACCTCGTCGAGCGAGCCGAGCTTTGGTTTCGGCTTGGGCTCGGCGTAGTAGAACGCGTCCTGGTAATCGATCGGCTCGAGATTGAGCTTCGCCCAATCGGGCGATTCCAGAGTCTGCCACAGGCGGAACGCCTTGAGCCGCGAGTCGAGCATCCACTGCGGCTCGCCCTTCTTGGCGGAGATGAACCGGACGGTGTCCTCGCTCAGCCCCTTGGGCGCGAAGTCCTGTTCGATGTCGGAGTGGAAGCCCCACTCATAGGTCTTGTTGACGGCCTCATAGGCCTGCGCATTCTTGGTCGCCATCGTCAAATCCTCGCCGCGCAGCGGCTTGATGAATCTCTGAAAATCTTTGTGCCTTTGTGCCTTTGTGCGAGAAGATTTGCCTCACACGAAGACACGAAGCCACGAAGGAAGAAGGGGGTGGAGCGCGCTTCGCGCATCGCGTCGGTCATGCCGGCGCCCTCGACAGGCTTGCCAGCGACACACCGTCGAGCGCGCCACGGACGGCGCCGTTGACGACGTTCCAGTGCGGCTTGACCCGGCAGTCGCCTTCCAGCGCGCAATCGTGACGGCCCTCGTCGACACAGGTCGTCATCGCGATCGGCCCCTCGACCGCCTCGATGATCTCGGCAAGCGAGATCGCCGCCGCGGGGCGCGCGAGGCGGAAACCGCCACCCGTGCCGCGCGTGCTCTCGATCAGCCCACCCGAGGACAGGCGGCTGACGAGCTTCTGCACCGTCGGCAGCGGCAGCCCGGTCTCCTCCGCGAGCAGCGTCGCGTTCAACCGGCACGACGAGCCGCAATGTCGCGCGGCGGCGGACATCATCACGACGGCGTAGTCGGCAAGGCTGGAAAGACGCATGAGTTCCAATCGGACAATATTGGTAGGATTGCAAATGGGGGTGCGGGGTGAGTCGGTCAAGGGCTGTCGAAGCGAGGCGTCCCCCTTGTCGCCGTCACCCTGAACTCGTTTCAGGGTCCACTGCGCTGCGAGTCCGGTCCGTGCCTGCTGCGCGGTGGACCCTGAAACGAGTTCAGGGTGACGCAGAAGGGCGCTTTGACGCGGCCTCGCACCGGTGTCATCAGGCGCGCATGCTCTTCCCCCTCCTCCGCCCCGCGCTGTTCGCGCTCGATGCCGAACAGGCGCACGGCCTGACGATCACGCTGCTGTCGCGCTTCCCGCGCACCGCCCCGAAAAGCGCCCCGATCCTGCGGACCACCGTCGCCGGGCTCGAGTTCGCCAACCCGCTCGGGCTCGCCGCCGGGGTCGACAAGAATGGCGAGGCGATCGACGGCTTCTTCGGATTGGGCTTTGGCAGCGTCGAGATCGGCACGCTGACCCCGCTCCCGCAAGCGGGCAACCCGCGCCCGCGGCTGTTCCGGCTGGTCGAGGACGCAGCCGTCATCAACCGCATGGGGTTCAACAACGGCGGCATCCACGCCGCCCTCCCGCGCGCGCAGGCGGCGAAGCGGTGCGGGGTGCTCGGCATCAACGTCGGCGCGAACAAGGACGCGCCCGACCGGATCGCGGATTATGCGCATGGCGTCGCGGCGGCCGCGCCGATCGCGGATTACGTCACGGTCAACATCTCCTCCCCCAACACGCCGGGCCTGCGCGATCTCCAGCATGGCCGCGAGCTGACCGACCTGCTCGCCGCCGCCGACGAAGCGCGCCGCATCGGCGATACGCCGCCGCGGCTGTTCCTCAAGGTCGCGCCCGATCTCGACGCGTCCGCGATCGACGCGATCGCGCGCGCGGCGATGGAGCATCATGTCGATGCGCTGATCGTCAGCAACACGACGATCTCGCGCCCCGATTTGCGCTCGGCCAATGCGGGCGAGACGGGCGGCCTGTCGGGCGCGCCGCTCGCGCCGCTGGCACGCGCGCGGTTGCGCGATTTCCGCAAGGCGACGGGGGGCGCGATGCCGCTGATTTCGGCGGGCGGGATCGACAGCGCGGACGAAGCCTATGCCCGCATCCGCGCCGGCGCGAGCCTGGTGCAGCTGTATAGCGCGCTGGTGTTTCATGGGCCGGGCTTGGCGCAACGCATCCTGCGCGGGCTGGCGGAGGCGTTGCAACGGGACGGGTTCGCGAGCGTGGCGGCGGCGGTGGGGGCCGACGGCTGAGGTTCGCCGTGCTCCTGCGCAGGCAGGAGCCCAGGGTCAAGGGCGTGGCGTTTGCAACTCTGGATTCCTGCTTTCGCAGGAAAACCGAACATGATTGAGCGGAGGCGCGCACCTCTAGCGTCTTCTCTTTGCGACTTTGTGGCTTTGCGTGATCCAGCCTTCCTGCTTCCCCGGCCCACGGCCCCGAGTCCACCGTCGATGAGATCCTGCGACCGTGGGACGCGCACCCCGGTGGATGCTGAAACGAGTTCAGCATGACGGAGGGATGGGAACCACAACCACAACCCCAACCTTGCCTGACCACCAAAGCGCGCTACGGTCCCGCGCATGGTCAAGTCGTTCGTAACCCTCGCGCTCCTGCTGCTCGCCCCCACCGTCGCCGACGCGCGGCGGACCGATGCCAAACCCGCCGCTACCGAAGCCGGAACCGGCATGGTCAGCGCTGCCGACCCGCGCGCCGCCGCAGCGGGCGTCGAGATCCTCAAGGCAGGCGGCAGCGCGACCGATGCCGCGATTGCGACGATGCTGGCGCTCAACGTGGTCGAGCCGCAGAATTCGGGGATCGGCGGCGGCAGCTTCATGGTCCACCACGACGCAGCCGCCAATGCGACGACCAGCTTCGACGGCCGCGAGGCCGCCCCCGCCGCTGCGGACGCACGCTGGTTCTATGGCAAGGACGGCCAGCCCCTCCCCTTCACGCAAGCCGTCCCCGGCGGGCGCAGCGTCGGCGTGCCGGGCAATCTGCGGATGATGGCGCTCGCGCACAAGCGCTACGGCGTGCTCCCCTGGGCGCGGCTGTTCGCGCCCGCGATCAAGCTCGCGCAGCTCGGCTTCACGGTCACGCCGCGGCTCCACAACGGGCTCGCCAATTTCGGTGACCGGCTCGATCCCGCAGCGCATGCGCGCTTCTTTCCCGTCGGCAACGAACCCGTCGCCGTCGGCACGATCTTCCGCAACCCCGCACAAGCCGCGCTGTTCGCCAGGATCGCGAAGCAGGGCCCCGATGCCTTCTACAAGGGCGCGGTCGCGCAGCGGATCGTCAAGGCGGTCAACACCTCGCCGCGCAACCCGTCGAAAATGACGCTGGCCGACCTCGCCGGCTACCGCGCCAAGGAACGCGCGCCGATCTGCGGCACCTACCGCGTCTACAGGCTCTGCGGCATGGGCCCGCCGGGATCGGGCGGGGTCGCGGTGCTGATGATCCTCAAACAGCTCGAACGCTTCGACATGGCGGGCCTCGGCAAGACCAGCCCGGTCGCGTGGCATCTGTTCGCCGAATCCGAACGCCTCGCCTACGCCGATCGCGACATGTACCTCGGTGATCCCGAGAAGGTCGACGTCCCCGCCAAGGGCCTGCTCGACCCGGCCTATCTCGCGCAGCGCTCCGCGCTGATTGCGACCGACCGCACGATGCCGAGCATCACCGCGGGCACGCCCCCCGGCGCCCCGCCGCGCCAGCTCGCGCCCAATGCCGACGTCCCCGGTACGAGCGATCTCGTCACGGTCGACCGGCGCGGTAACGTCGCCGAAGTCACTACCACGATCGAGAGCTATTTCGGCTCAGGCCTTTCGGTCGACGGCGTGCAGCTCAACAACGAGCTGACCGACTTCGATTTCGTGCCCGAGAAGAACGGCACCCTCGTCGCCAACCGTGTCGCCGGGGGCAAGCGCCCGCGCAGCTCGATGTCGCCGACGATCGTCTATAACCCCGACGGATCGGTCCGCATCGCGATCGGCGCGGCGGGCGGCTCGACGATCATCGCGCAGGTGTCGAAGGCGCTGATCGCGGTGCTCGACTGGAAAATGAGCGCGCAGGATGCGATCGGGCTCGGTTTGCTCTATGCTCCGGGCCAGACCGCGGCGGCAGAAAAGGGCACGCAGCTCGACGCGATGATCCCGGCGCTCCGCGCGCTTGGCGAACGCGTGGTGAGCGCGCCGCTCGGGCTGAAGGCGAATGCGATCGAACGCGTGGATGGCCGCTGGGTCGGTGCGGCCGATCCGCGCAGCGAAGGCGTCGCGATCGGCGAGGACGGGCGCAGGACCGAGATCGTCCGGGTCGGCACGCTCGCCAACCGCCCGCCGGAATAAGTTTACGCAGTCGAACACGACGCGTTATCTGCAGGGAGAGACCCATGCGTACCCTCGAAACCTTCCCCAACCTCGTCGCGATGTTTCTCGCGCGCGTGACCGAGCAAGGCGACGCGCCGTTCCTGTGGCACAAGGCGGGCGGCGCCTGGCGCTCGCGCAGCTGGACCCAGACCGCGCGCGAGGTCGCGAGCCTGGCGGCGGCGCTGAAGGCGATCGGGCTGGTGCCGGGCGACCGCGTGATGCTGGTCAGCGAGAACCGCCCCGAATGGTGCATCGCCGATCTCGCGATCATGGCGGCGGGGTGCATCACCGTGCCGACCTACACGACCAATACCGAGCGCGACCACACGCACATCATCGAGAATTCGGGCGCCAAGGCGGTGATCGTCTCGACCGCGAAGCTTGCGAAGACCTTGCTCCCCGCCGCGATCCGCGCGTCGACCGCGAAGATCGTGATCAGTATCGAGGACATGCGCAGCGGCCAGCAGGGCGCACTCGAATTCCACCATTGGGACAAGTTGCTCGCGGACCACGCCGCCGAACCGTCGACGATCCGCACCAATGCGACGCGCGGCGATACCGCGTGCATCATCTACACCAGCGGCACCGGCGGCGCGCCACGCGGGGTGATGCAGCATCACGGCGCGATCCTCCACAATGTGTTCGGCTGCTGCACGATCATCTCGGAGGATTTCGGCTGGGACGACGAGATCTTCCTGTCGTTCCTGCCGCTCAGCCACGCCTATGAGCATAGCGGCGGGCAGTTCTTCCCGATCGCGCTGGGCGCGCAGATCTATTATTCCGAAGGCCTCGACAAGCTCGCCGCGAATATCGAGGAAGTCCGCCCGACGATGATGGTCGTCGTGCCGCGGCTGTTCGAGCTGCTCCGTGCGCGCATTTCGAAGGCGGTCGAGAAACAGGGCAAGCTCTCGACCTATCTGCTCGGGCGGGCCGAGGCGCTCGGCAGCAAGCGGGCGGCGGGCAAGGCGGGGCTGCTCGACAAGCCGATGGACCTGCTGCTCGGCGCGACGCTGCGGCCCAAGATCCAGAAGCGGTTCGGCGGGCGGATCAAGGCGATGGTGTCAGGCGGCGCGCCGCTGACGCCCGAGGTCGGGACCTTTTTCGACGCGATCGGGATCACCGTGCTGCAGGGCTATGGCCAGACCGAGTCCGCGCCGGTCATCTCGTGCAACCGCCCCAAGGTCGGGATCAAGATGGACACGGTCGGCCCGCCGCTTCCCAACACCGAGGTGCGGATCGCGGACGATGGCGAAATCCTGGTGCGCGGCGAACTGGTGATGAAGGGCTATTGGCGCAACGACGCCGAGACCGCGCGGGTGTTGAAAGACGGTTGGCTGCACACCGGCGACATCGGGGTGATCGACGCCAAGGGGCGGATCCAGATCACCGATCGCAAGAAGGACATCATCGTCAACGACAAGGGCGAGAATGTCGCGCCGCAGAAGGTCGAGGGGATGCTGACGCTGCAACCCGAAATCTCGCAGGCGATGCTGTTCGGCGACCGGCGGCCGTATATGGTCGCGGTGATCGTCCCCGATCCCGAATGGACCCAGCAATGGTGCGCGCGGAATGGCGATGCGTGCAACTTCAAGCGGCTTGCGGAGAACAGCGAATATCGCACCGCGCTCGGCCATGCGGTCAAACGCGTGAATGCCGAACTGTCGCTGACCGAGCGGATCCGCCGCTTCGTGCTGGCGGACGAGCCGTTCGCCATCGAGAACGAGCAGCTCACCCCGTCGCTCAAGATCCGGCGGCATGTGCTCAAGCAGGTGTACGGCGCGCGGCTGGAGGGGTTGTACAAGGCGTAACCGCGCCTGCGCCCTTTGCGCCGTCGCCACGATCGCTGGACGAGACGGCGCGGTGGTGCGACGATAGCGATACCATCCGCCAGCTCCGGGAACCGCCGATCGTGTCGCACCACACCCTACCCTCTGCCGACACGCGTTTCGCGGGCGAGCCGACGCGCCGCACGCTCCTCGCCGGGATGACCGCGCTGGCGGTGGCACCCGCCTTCCCCGCGGGCGCGCTGGCGGCGGACTCTGCGCCCGGGATCGAGCGCCTGTCCCCCGCCGCCGACCGTTATCTCGCACCGGGCACGACGATCGAGACGATCGCCACCGGGATCCGCTGGGCGGAAGGGCCGGTGTGGGTTCCCGCGCTCACCGCGCTGCTATTCTCGGATCCGCCCGCCAATCTGATGCGGCGGTGGACGCGGGCGGGGGGTGTTGCGCCGTTCCTGACGCCGTCGGGTGCGGCCGATGCCGACCCGAAGACGATCCGCGAGGCGGGATCGAACGGCCTCGCGCTCGCGGCGGATGGCGCGCTGGTGATCGCGGACAGCGGCAGCCGCGCGCTGATGCGCTACGATTTCGCGAGCCGGAAACGGACCACGCTGGTCGATCGCTATCGCGGCAAGCGGTTCAACAGCCCGAACGACCTCCACATCGCGCGCTCGGGCGCGGTCTATTTCACCGATCCGCCCTATGGCCTGGTCGATGGCGACACCTCGCCGCTCCGCGAGTTGCCGCACAACGGCGTGTATCGCTGGACGCGCGGCGGCGAGACGGTGCTGATCGACGGGACGCTCGCCCGCCCCAACGGGGTCGCCTTGTCGCCCGACGAGCGCAAGCTGTACGTCTCGGTGTCGGACGACAAGGCGCCGCGGATCATGGTCTATGACCTCGACGCGCGCGGATTGCCGACCGCGCGGCGCGTGTTCCTCGATGCCGCCACGATGCACGGCCCGGGGCTTCCCGACGGAATGAAGGTCGCCGCGGACGGGACGCTGTTCTGCAGCGCGCCGGGCGGCTTCTACCTGATGACCCCCGAGGCCGAACCGATCGCGCGGATCGCCAATGGCGGCCCGATCGCGAACGGCGCGTTCGGCGAGGGCGGACGGACGCTGTTCCTCACCGCGAACGACCGCGTGCTGCGCGTGCCGCTTGCGCCATCGGCAACGGCGCGGGGGTAGCGTTCCGGTCGGGGCGGCTACGCCTTTACTACCGGCGTCACCCTGAACTCGTTTCAGGGTCCACCGTGCAGCAAGTCCTGTCCGTGCCCGCTGCGCAGTGGATGCTAAAACGAGTTCAGCATGACGGCAGGTTGGGCGCAGACCAGCAGAGGCCGTCACTTCGCCTTGGGCACCACCTGCATCGTCCAGTCGCGCTCCGGCCGCAGATATTTCGCCGCCGTCTCCTGCAATTGCGCCGCGGTCATCGTCGAGATGTCGCTGTACAGATGCGTCAGCGCGACGATCCGCGCCGGATCGTAGACCGCGCCATCGAGCTGGTTCATCCAGAACTGGTTGCCCGTCGACTGGCGCATGATCGCCTGCTGCATCGGCCCGATCGTGCGCTTCAGCTCGTCCTCGTCGACCGGCTTGGCGACCAGCTCGGCAGCGATCTCGCGCGACAGCTTGAAGAACAGCGGCACGTTCGTCGGCGCGACCTGACCGATCGCGACGATCCGCCCGCCGCCCGGCTGGCCGACCGGCCAGTTGCTCGACACGTTCGGGCTATAGCTTGCCCCCGCCTGCGAGCGCAGCCGGTCGAACAGGCGGTCGCTGAAGATCGCGGCGAGCACGTCGAGCCGGCGCGCCTCGGTCAGCCCCTCGACCCCGCTCCCGGTCGGCCAAGCGATCACCGCCGCGGCCTGGTTCGCGGGGCCGTCGTGCGTGCGCACCACCGGCGTCGTATCGTGCGCGGGGAAGCGCACCGGCGGCGCGACGAACGTGGCGGTGGCAGGGCGCGGCGGCAGTGCGCCGAGCGTGCTCTGCACCGCGGCGATCGCGGCTTCCGCCTTGATGTCGCCGAACACCATCACCTCGACCGGCCCGGTCTTGAGCAACGGCTCCCACAAGGCGCGGAAGGCGGCGGGGGTCGTTCCCTCGATCGCGGCCTGGCTGGGCGTGCCCCAGCGCGGGTCGCCATCGTGGAGCAGCCGCTCGAGATCGCGCTGCAACACGCCGTCGGGCGAGGAATTATACCCCGGGAACGCCGACACCGCGACGCTGCGCGCGCGCAGCACCGGCGCGGGATCCCACCGCGGCGCCGACAGCGCCGCCGCCATCAGCTTCAACTGGTCGCCGAGATCGGTCGGCGAGGTCAGCGCGTTATAGGTGAACGCATCCTCGTCGACCCCGAAATCGAGCCCGATCCGCCGCCCGGTGGTCAGCGCGTCGAGATCGCCCTGGTTGAGCTTGCCGATTCCGCCTGCGGTCAGCGCGAGATCGGCCGCCCAGGCGGGCGACTCCTTGTCGGCGGGCAACGCATTGTAGCCGTGGCCGAAGCGCACGCGGACATAGACGCGGCTGTCTTCCGAGGTGGTCGGATAGACCAGCACGCGGACTCCGTTCGAAAGCGTATATTCCTGCATGTCGAACGGCTTGATCGGCGTGTTCGACGCAATCGTCGCGGCGGGCCCGAGCTTGGGGAGCTGGTCGAACGAGACACTTCCCTGCCGCTTGCGCTTCGCCAGCCCCTTGACGTCGGCCTTGAGCGCATTGGCGAGCGATGCCTCGATCCCCTGCTCCGCAACCGGTGTCGAGATCAGCGCGCGCGGCGGCGTGCCCTGGAACAGCCGCTGGGTCGAGGCGAGGATCTTGTCGGGTGCGAAGAACCCCTTCGCGACCGCATCCTCGAACACCTTCTGGATGACCGCGGGAGAGGTCGTGGTCTCGCGGATGTCGACCGCCTGGACCATGTCGTCGGCCTCCTTCGCGCCCGCCTCGGCGCGATAGGTGTCGACCTGGGTGCGGAACTGGACGCGCTGCTCGGCGAGCTCGCGGTCGATCTCGGCCTTGGTCGGCGCGGTCTTCTGGGCATCCGCGATCACCGCGCGGACGTCCTTGAGCGCTGGCTCCCACGCATTGCCGACGGGCAGGACGGTGACGAAGGTGCCGTTCGCCGACCGCGACGGATCGTCGAGCCGCACCGCGGCGGCGATATAGCTGCCGCCCGAGCGCGCGCGCGTCTCGAGCCGGCGGTTGATGATCGCGAGCCCGAGGAAGTCGACGAGGCGCTTCTGGTTGAAGATCACTGTATCGTCATTGTACTGCCACGGCCGCAGCACTGCCATCTCGATCCGGGTCGGGATGCCGGGCTCGACCACCGCCTTGGTGGTCGACTGCTTGGGGTCGGGCTTGCCGAAATCGGGGTCCTTCGGCGCATCGCCGATCCCGCGCCAGTCGCCGAAATTCTTCGCGACCATCGCTTCCAGTTGCGCCGGGTCGAAATCGCCCGCGACGACGACGACCGCGCGTTCGGGGCGATACCAGCGATCGTGGAACGCCTTGACGCTCTGCGCGGTCGCCGCCTCGAGTTCCTTCACATGCCCGATCGGCGAGCGGTCCGCGAGCGGCTGCCCCGCGAAGAAGGTCGCGTTGAGCGCATCGATGAAGCGCACCTGCGGCCCCGGGGCCTCGCGCTGCTCGGCGAGCACGGCGGGGCGCTCCGCGCCGAGCGCGGTCTGCGTGATGTTGGGGCGCGCGACCATGCCCGACAAAATCTTGAGGCTCTCGTCGATCCCGGCGGCGGTCGCGCTCGGCAAGTCGAGCTTGTAGACGGTCTGCGTCGTCGTGGTCTGCGCGTTGGTGTCCGACCCGAAGGTGGTGCCCATCCGCTGCCAGATCCGCTTCGCCTCGCCGTCGGGCACATATTGCGAGCCGCGGAACGAGAGATGCTCGATCATGTGCGCATAACCACGCTCGGGATCGGTCTCGTACAGCGAGCCGACGTCCATCCGCACGCGCACCGCGATCTGGCCGGGCGGCACGCCGTTCTTGCGCACCGCATAGCGCAGCCCGTTCTTGAGCGTGCCGAACTTCCACTCCGCATCGGGGGTGATGTCGCTGCCCTTGTAGAGCCACGCATCGCGATTGAGGATCGCCGCCTCGCCCTGCTGTGCGATCGACGCCGCGCTTGCGGGGGGTTGCGCGGAGGGGGTGGTCGAGGGCGCCGGGGCGGTCCCGGCGGGGGCACCCTGTAGCGGCCGCTGCTGCGGTCGCTGCTGCGGGGCTGCACCGATGATGAGGGAAGACAATAAGGCGAGGCGCATCTTGCGCTGGAGCGAAGTCATGCTCCGCCAATAGCGGCGGAATCCCATCACCGCCAGTATTGCACGAGTCCCCGTACCACGCCCCACAGACCACGATCATCCCTTGCGATCCGTCCGGTCGCGCGCCACATGGCAGGCATGCTGATCGAAACCGAACTCACGCCGAACCCGGCGACGCTCAAATTCCTGCCCAACCGCACGGTGATGGCGGCGGGCACGCGCGACTTCGCGACGCCCGAGGATGCGGAGGCGTCCCCGCTTGCCGACGCGTTGTTCGGTCTCGGCGACGTGACCGGGGTGTTCTTCGGCAGCGACTTCGTCTCGGTAACCGCCGCGGCGGGGACCGACTGGAGCGCGCTCAAGCCCGACGTGCTCGGGATCATGGTCGACCATTTCAGCGCGGACATGCCGCTGTTCCGCCCCGGCAGCGCGGGCGAGATCACGGTCGCGAGCGACAGCGGCTTCGCGGATGACCCCGAGGATGCAGACATCGTCGCGCAGATCAAGGACCTGATCGAGACGCGGATCCGCCCGGCGGTCGCGAACGATGGGGGCGACATCGTCTATCGCGGGTTCGAAAAGGGCAAGGTCTACCTCGCGATGCAAGGCGCCTGCGCGGGCTGCCCGTCGTCGAGCGCGACGCTCAAGAACGGGATCGAGCAATTGCTGCGCTATTACGTCCCCGAAGTCACCGAAGTGCGCGCAGTCTGATGCCGGTGCTCGACGACGCAGCGCTCGACCAGATCTTCCGCAAGGCCCGCACATTTAACGGCTATACCGACGCGCCGGTGGGCGCGGACGAACTGCGTGCGATCTGGGACCTGATGAAATGGGCGCCGACGTCGGCGAACCAGATGCCAGCGCGGCTCGTCTGGTGCACCACCGATGAGTCCAAGGCAAAGCTCGCCGACTGTGTCTCGGCACAGAACGCCCCCAAGATTTTGAACGCGCCGGTCAGCGTCATCATCGGGATGGACCGCGAGTTCCACGAACATCTCCCGATGCTGTTCCCGCATGCCGATGCGAAGGCCTGGTTCGACGGCAACGTCGAGCTGCGCGCGGCGTCGGCGTTCCGCAACTCGACGCTGCAGGGCGCGTATTTCATCATCGCGGCGCGCGCGCTCGGTCTCGATACCGGGCCGATGTCGGGCTTCGATGCGGGCAAGGTCGACGCGGCGTTCTTTGCGGAGACGCCCGCGGTCAGCACCAACTTCATTTCAACGCTCGGCCACGGCGACCCGGCAACGATCTTCGACCGATCGCCGCGTCCCGATTTCGAGACCTTCAACACGATCGTCTGACCAGGGTGCGGACACTCGTCATCGAAACCGCGACCGCCGCCTGCTCGGTCGCGCTGATCGCGGACGGGCGCGTGACAGCGAACCGGCACGAAGTGGTCGGGCGCGGCCATGCGGAGCGGTTGATCGCGATGATCGCCGAACTGCCCGAGGGTGGCCGCGCCGAACAGATACTCGTCGATTGCGGCCCGGGCAGTTTCACCGGGATCCGCGTCGGGATCGCAGCCGCGCGCGGGCTCGCGCTCGGCTGGGGCGTGCCGGTGTCGGGCTATTCCTCGCTCGCCTTGCTTGCCGCCGCCGCGTTCGGGACTGACGATCCGGACGGCAGGGACTTGCCCGATCTTGCAGTCGTCCTGGAAGGCGGGCATGGCGAGGTCTTCATGCAAGGTTTCGCCGCCCCGCTTCGCGCGACCGCACCCTTCGTGTCGCTTCGCCCCGAAGCGGCGCTCGATGCGCTGTCGGCGACGACCGCGATGGTCGGCAATGGCGTGCGGTTCCTCGCCGCAATCGCGCCCGACCGCACCTATCGGGAAATGTTGCCCGATGCAGCGTCGGCGACCCTCCTCCCGTCCCGTTTTGCGACATTGCCCGCGGTGCCGATCTACGGTCGCGCGCCCGATGCGAAACCTACGGCGACACCGGCGGTTGCCGCGGGCCTTCCGGCATGAGCACGATGCTCCGCGTCGACCTGCGCGGCGGCGTGGTGGCCGACCTGCCGGCGGTCGACACGATCATGCAGGCGGCATTCGACCCGCGCTTCGGCGAAGCGTGGACCCGCAACCAGGTGCTCGGCCTGCTGTCCATGCCGGGCGTATGGCTGACCATCGCGACGATCGGCGCTGATCCCGCAGGTTTTGCCTTGTCGCGCCGGGTGTTGGACGAAGCTGAACTTTTACTGCTGGCAACTGTTCCGACGTTTCGCCGACGCGGTGTCGGTGCTGCGATATTGCGATCGGTGATTGCAGATTCAACGTCGCAAGGGGCCCGAACGCTGCATCTTGAAGTGCGCAGTGGTAACGATGCCATCAAACTGTATCGCTCGGCAGGTTTCATGAAAGTTGGCGAGCGTCATCAATACTATCGAGGCCCGGCAGGTCAGGCTTTCGATGCGCTGACTTACCGACGTGATCTGTGATGACGCATCGGTCATCTTCGTAATTCGCCTTGCAATCGACACACTGCCGGACGATAGCCGCGATGTGCCACGGACTGTAATCGTGCGCACTGTAGTGTGAAAGGATTCCAATGGACATCAACAGCGAGCTTCAGGACACCCTGATCACGCTTACCGCAGACATCGTCGCGGCCCACGTCAGCAACAACAGCGTCGCAGTCTCAGACCTGCCGGTTCTGATCGCAAACGTGCATGGCGCGTTGACGACGCTCGGCGGTCCTGCCCCGGTTGCTGAAGTTCGGCAGGAGCCGGCGGTTTCGGTACGGTCTTCGATCAAGCCCGATTTCATCGTCTGCCTCGAGGACGGCAAGAAGCTGAAGATGCTGAAGCGTCACCTGATGACGCATTATCAGATGACCCCCGAGCAATATCGCGCCAAGTGGAACTTGCCCGCCGACTATCCGATGGTTGCCCCCAACTATGCGGAACAGCGCCGGACGCTTGCCAAGAAGATTGGCCTCGGCACCAAGCGCCGCAAGCCGGTCGCGCGCTGAGCCCCCGCGACAAGCCCTTCCCTTCC
>NZ_JH594425.1:1728233-1793125 GCF_000242835.1 Sphingomonas sp. PAMC 26617 | reverse complement strand
GCGACTCACTATCCCCTTTCGCAATAAAGCGAACACGCCTACATCGAGCGCATGCCCCGCCACATCGACCTTGAAGCCCTTTGCGCCGAAAAAGGCCTCCGCATCACCGACCAGCGCCGCGTCATCGCGCGGGTCCTGTCGGATGCCGAGGATCATCCGGATGTCGAAAAGGTGTACGAACGCGCCTCCGCGATCGACCCCGGCATCTCCATCGCCACCGTGTACCGCACCGTTCGCCTGTTCGAGGAAGCGGGCATCCTCGACCGCCACGATTTCGGCGACGGTCGTGCGCGCTACGAACCCGCGCCCGAGGCGCATCACGATCATCTGATCGACGTTGAATCCGGCAAGGTGATCGAATTCGTCGATCCCGAGCTCGAACAATTGCAGAAGGCGATCGCCGAGCGGCTAGGGTTCCGGCTGGTCGACCACCGCATGGAATTGTACGGCGTCGCGCTTGACCGCAAGGGTTGAAGCAGCCGCCGCCCGCGCCGCTGCGCGGGCCGATGCGGCGGCCGGACGGCCGCCCCCGATCAGCTGGCTCGGCTGGACTCGCCTGTGGACGCGAGTCACGCTACTCGCGCTGTCGCTCGGGGTCACCATCCCGCTGCATTATCTGTGGCGGACGGTGCGGCTGTCGTCGCCATGGCCGCGGCTGTTCCTCGCGACCGCGGCGCGGATCTGCGGCGCGCGCGTCCGCGTTGTCGGCGTGCCGCTGAAGCGCGACGTCTTCTATGTCTCGAACCATGTCAGCTGGGTCGATATCTGCGCGATCGCGGGCGCGAGCGGCACCGCCTTCGTCGCCAAGGCGGAGATCCGCGAGGCGCCGGTCGTCGGCTGGCTCGCGACGCTCAACCGCACGGTGTTCGTCGCGCGCGAGGATCGGCTGGGGGTCGCCGAACAGATCAACGCGCTGCGCGAGACGCTCGCCGAAAACTGGTCGGTGACGGTCTTTCCCGAAGGCACCACCACCGACGGTCGCTCGCTGCTGCCGTTCAAGACCTCGATGCTGAAGGTGCTCGAACCCCCGCCCCCCGGCGTGATGGTCCAGCCGGTGCTGCTCGATTACGGCCCGGTCGGCGCGGACATCGCGTGGATCGGCGAGGAAAGCGGGCGGAACAACGCGGTCCGCCTGCTCGCGCGCGCCGAGCGGTTTCGCGTCGCGGTGCATTTCCTCGAACCGTTCTACCCGCGCGACTTTCCGGGGCGCAAGGCGATCGCGGCGGAGAGCAAGCGGCGGATCGAGGCGGCGCTGTCGGTGGTAATGTGCGGCCCGGTCCCGCCGTTCATCGGCCACGACGTGTGGGCCGGCAAGGGCGAGACGCTGCCGGCGGCGCTCGAGATCAAGGACCATCCGGCGGTGCGCGCGGGGTGATACGGGCGGGGTGATACGGGCGCCTGGCGAGCCGGAATGCCCCCACCCCACATCCGTCATTCCCGCGAAGGCGGGAATCCATTGGGACCGCCGGCCCGTCATGGTGAGACCAGCCTGTATGGATCCCCGCCTCGACGGGGATGACAAGGGAGGCGCGCGGGATAGACGCCGCGAAGCAGCGCGCAGCGTCGCCCGCAAGGGGTTCAGTCCCGTCGCATTCTCCCCTATAGCCGCGCCGATCATGACCCCCGCCCCAAAGCATCCCCACAAAGCCCCCAAGACCTACGCGGTCAAATCGTTCGGCTGCCAGATGAACGTCTATGACGGCGACCGGATGGCCGAGCTGATGGCGGCGCAGGGGCTGACCCAGGCGGACCCCGCCGAGGCCGATCTGGTCGTGCTCAACACCTGCCACATCCGCGAACGCGCGACCGAAAAGGTGTACTCGGACATCGGTCGCCTGCGGAAGCACGGCAACGACCCGATGATCGCGGTCGCCGGGTGCGTCGCGCAGGCCGAGGGCGCGGAGATCGTTCGGCGCGCGAAGGTCGACGTCGTCGTCGGCCCGCAGGCGTATCACAACCTCCCCGACCTCGTCGCGCGCGCCGCGCGCGGCGAATCCGCGGTCGATACCGACATGCCGGTCGACATGAAGTTCGGCCACCTCCCCGCGCGCCGCCGCGTCCCGCCGAGCGCATTTCTGACGGTGCAGGAGGGGTGCGACAAATTCTGCACCTATTGCGTCGTCCCCTATACGCGCGGGGCAGAAGTCAGCCGCGGGTTCGGCCAGATCGTCGACGAGGCGCGCGCGCTGGTTGCGGCGGGCGCGCGCGAGATCACGCTGCTCGGCCAGAACGTCAACGCCTGGACCGACGGCAGCCAAGGCCTGCATGATCTCGTCGCCACGCTGTCCGGCATCGGCAATCTCGCGCGGATCCGCTACACCACCAGCCATCCCAACGACATGACGCAGGGGTTGATCGACGCGCACCGCGATATCGACAAGCTGATGCCGTTCCTCCACTTGCCGGTGCAATCGGGCAGCGACCCGATCCTCAAGGCGATGAACCGCAGCCATAGCCGCGATTCCTACCTCCGCATCCTCGACCGCGTCCGCGCGGTGCGCCCCGACATCGCGCTGTCGGGGGATTTCATCGTCGGCTTCCCCGGCGAGACCGAGGCGGATTTCGCGGATACGCTGAGCCTGGTCGATGCGGTCGGCTATGCGCAGGCGTTCAGCTTCAAATATTCGCCGCGCCCCGGCACCCCCGCGGCGACGATGGGCGAACAAGTGCCGCCGGAGGTGATGGACGAGCGCCTGCAGCGGCTCCAGGCAGCGCTCAACCGCGATCAGGCGGCGTTCAACACGGCAAGCGTCGGGCGGCGGTGCCAGGTGTTGATCGAACGCGCGGGCAAGCTGCCGGGGCAGATGCTCGGCAAGTCGCCGTGGCTGCAATCGGTCCATCTGATGACCGACGCCGCGATCGGCGATCTGGTCACGGTCGATATCACGCAGGCCGGGCCGAATTCGGTGTCAGGGGTCGAGGTCGTGATAGCGGGACGTTTGCCCGCCGGTGCCGCTGCATAGGAAAAAAGCGGGGGCCGCCGTCAGCTCAGCGCAGTGACCGCGGCGACGACACCGGTCACGACGACGCCCCACAAAGCGAGCGATGCGCCGACGATCACGATCAGGCGCGTGCGCATCGGCAGGCGGCGGAATTCGGGCAGGTCGGCGGTACCGGTGCCGCCGGTCGGGAACGTTGCGGGCGTCGCGAAGGGAACCACCGTCTGCACCGCGCGCGCGGCAAGCACCGAGGCTTCGGACAACGGCTCGTCGAACGCGCAGCCATACCGCTTGCCGCTCCCGCGCACGATCCGACCCGAAACCCGGCCGATCCCGGCGATCCCGATGCTGATTTCGGACGGCACCGCCAGCGTGTCGCTGACGACGATCAGGCAACCCGTGGTCGACAGGTCGATCACGTCGGCGTCCACCGGACGCAACGTGTCGTCGCGCAGCGTCGCGCCGGCCTGCACGGGCAAACGCTCGGCCAGCCGACCGCTCGGGCCGGTCAGGAACGTATCGTCGTCTTCGAGGAACAGTTGAGCCGTGAGAACCATGTGCCGTACTCCCGACATGCATACTGCCCGAGGAACCTTAAGATCTGGTAACGTCGCGGGCGGGGCGTCCGCCGGAACGCATCCCCTCGACAAATTCCCCGCTTTGGCGCAGCATCGGCATATGCTCCCGGAACCCGCCCCGTCCGATCTCGCGCCCGGCCAGTGGAAGCCCAATCCGCCCGGCCTGTGGTTCTATATCATGATCGGCGTGGGGCGGATTCTGATCTCGGGGGCGGAAGTCGTGTTGATCCGCCTCGGCGTGCGGCGCTGACGCAGCGACGGCCTGTTGCGGGCCTTGCCCGGACGGATCGCGCTTCCCATGTTCCCGGTCCGTTCGGTGCCGTTGATTTTCCCGCCTTTTCCCCGCGCCGTCCCAGCAAAGGAAGTGCATGAGCCGCAAGCCAGTCCCCGCGCAATCCGGTGATCGTAGCCGGACCGAAGTCGTCTTCGACCGCCCACAGTTGATGGCGCAGCTGTTTGGCGAGTTCGACCAGAACCTGCTCGCGCTGGAGAACAAACTGGGGGTCTATATTACCGCGCGCGGCAACAAGGTCGGGCTCGAGGGAACCGCGGAAGCGGTCGCGCAGGCGCGCGACGTGCTTCATGGACTCTATAACCGGATCGCCCGCGGCGAAGTGGTCGACACCGGGCTGATCGACGCGGTGATCGCGATGTCGAGCGAACCGACGCTCGCCGGGATCATCCAGGCGGATGCGGGCGGCGGCGCGGTCCCGCAGATCATGATCCGTACCCGCAAGAAGACGATCGTCCCGCGCACGATCGCGCAGGCGCATTACATGCGGCAGCTGCTCAACAACGACATCATCTTCGCGCTCGGGCCAGCGGGCACGGGCAAGACCTATATCGCGGTCGCGCAGGCTGTGGCGCAGCTCATCACCGGCAGCATCCAGCGGCTGATCCTGTCGCGCCCGGCGGTCGAGGCGGGCGAGAAGCTCGGTTTCCTCCCCGGGGACATGAAGGAGAAGGTCGACCCCTATCTCCGCCCCTTGTACGACGCGCTCAACGACTGCCTTCCCGCCGAGCAGGTCGAACGCCGCATCGCGAGCGGTGAGATCGAGATCGCGCCGATCGCGTTCATGCGCGGGCGCACGCTCGCGGATGCGTTCATCATCCTCGACGAGGCGCAGAATACCACGCCCGCGCAGATGAAGATGTTCCTGACGCGCTTCGGCGAGAACAGCCGGATGGTGGTGTGCGGCGACCCCAAGCAGACCGATCTTCCCGGCGGCATGAACGCGTCCGGGCTGAACGATGCGGTCGGGCGGCTCGAGGGGGTCGAGGGACTGTCGATCTGCCGGTTCGGGTCCGGCGACGTCGTGCGCCATCCGATTGTCGGGCGGATCGTGGAGGCGTATGAAGGGGCGAGTTAGTTGACAGTAGGGATATCCGGACAGTATATTTCGGATATCCCGGAGGCTCCGATGGCGTCGCTCTACATCAAGAACCCTGACACCGCAGATCTGGCGCGCGAAGTTGCTACGTTGCTGGGGACGAGCAAGACGGCGGCCGTCCACGACGCGCTCGAACATCGCAAACGCGCGCTTCAGGCCGAGCGGAGCGGTAGCATCCACGATCGACTCGAAGCGTGGCGCACGGCCCATCCGCTAGGTGAACCGACCGGTCTCGACGCCGACAAGACGTTTTACGATTCGCTGAATGACGAGGATGAGGATTGATCCTTTTTCTCGATGCATCGGCAATGGTCGCGATGTTGACGGGGGAGCCCGGCTCGCCCGAGATCGAGGAAAGATTCGGTGCCGCCGACGAAATAGTGTGTTCGGCGGTCTCGCTATGGGAGACGTCGCGCGCCGTCGCAAAGATAAGAACCGTTCCGATCCCGCTCGCTTTTGCCGAAATCGAGACGTTCGTTGCCGACTTCGCGATCCGTCTCGTTCCGATCGGCGCCACCGAGAGTCGTGCCGCAGTCGATGCGTACCATCGCTATGGCAAGGGTACCGGCCATCCCGCCAGGCTCAACATGGGGGATTGTTTCGCCTATGCCTGTGCCAAGACCAACGCCGCGACCTTGCTCTACAAGGGCGACGACTTCCTCCATACGGATCTTGCCTGATGCTTGAAATCGCCCTCTCCCACGAAGACGTCTGGCCGCAGCACGACTGGGAGGCGCTTGCCGCGCGCGCCGCCACCGCCGCGCTGTCGCGCACGCCGCACGCCGAGCTTGCCACCGGCCCTGCCACGGTCGAGATCTCGATCCGCCTGGCCACCGATGCCGAAGTACAGGTCCTAAACGCGCAATATCGGCACAAGGACAAGCCGACCAACGTCCTGTCCTTCCCGATGGTCCAGCCCGACCTGCTCGACACGATCGCGCAGAATTCGGACGACGGCGAGGTGCTGCTGGGCGATATCGTCCTCGCATACGAGACGTGCGCGCGCGAGGCGGCGGAAAAAGACGTGACCGTCGACGCCCATGCGACGCATTTGATCGTGCATGGCACGCTGCATTTGCTAGGGTATGATCATATGGACGATGACGAGGCGGGGGCGATGGAAGCGATCGAGATCGCGGCCCTCTCCGCGCTGGGCATCGCCGATCCGTATCTGATTGCTGAGGACTGACGTAACCCCATGCCCGACGGCCAAAGTACCACCGGCACCGCCACCAGCAACGGCGGTGTCACCCATGCCTCCCCCGGGCATGAAACCAGCATCTGGCGCTCGTTCCGCAGCTGGATCTCGGGCCATTCGGGCGACGAATCGCTCCGCGCGACGCTCGAGGAAGCGATCGACGCGCATGAGGACGACCCCGCGCCCGACGCCAAGGGGGATCTCTCCCCGCTCGAGCGGACGATGGTCCGCAACCTGCTTCACTTCGGCGAGCGCGACGCGGGCGACGTCGGCGTGCCGCGCGCGGACATCGTCGCGGTCGAGGAAACGACCAGCTTCGCGAGTCTCGTCGCCTTGTTCGCGGAAGCCGGGCACAGCCGCCTGCCCGTCTATCGCGAGAAGCTCGATACGATCATCGGCATGGTCCACATCAAGGACGTGTTCCAGATCCTAGCAACGGGGGCTGAGCATCCGGCAAGCATCGCGCCACTCATTCGCGAGCCGCTCTACGTGCCCATGTCGCGCGGCGCGCTCGATCTGCTCGCGGACATGCGACAGAAGCGCGTCCATCTCGCGATCGTGCTCGACGAATATTTCGGGACCGAAGGACTCGTCACGATCGAGGATCTGATCGAGGAAATCGTCGGCGACATCGAGGACGAACACGATGACGCGCCGACCGCGCTGCTCGTGCCGCTCGACGGCGGCGCATGGGATGTCGATGCGCGCGCCGAGCTCGAGGATGTCGGCGAGGCGATCGATCCGCGGCTTGCCGAGGTCGATGGCGACATCGACACGATCGGCGGACTCGCCGCAGTGCTGGCGGGGCATATGCCCAAGGTCGGCGATTGCATCGTCCACGACAGCGGCTGGACGCTCGAGATTGTCGCGGCGGATACGCGGCGCGTGCTGAGCCTGCGGCTGCATCCGCCCCGGCCCGAGCTCGAAGGGCGCGACGACTAGGGCGAACGGTGCCGCTCGCCTTTGCGGCACCGGCCTTTCTCGGAAAGACGGATCGACCCGGCGGCGCGGGGAGTTAGGGGAGCGCGCGTGACATTGCAGCGTCGTGCCCCCCCTGTTTGCCCCCTGATTGCCCCCCTGATTGCGAAGGCCTGCCCTTGACCTTCCGACGTGTGGCGCAACGCCTTGGAACGATCCTGCTGTGGATCGTCATCATCCTGTGCCTCATGCTGACGATCATCCCGCGTTTTCTCGACGCGCGTTACTATCGCGGCGCGCAAGGCGGGCATTACGACGGGCAACGGTTCTTCAACCCGGATGGCGATCAGGACGAGATGGCGGGAAACCGCGCCGCCTTCCTGTGGCGCTACCTCACCGGCAGCGACGGACGCCCGAAATGGCCCGAGCACGTTGCGATCAAACCGGTCGCACCGCCGCAGCGCGTCGCGGGCCAGGCGATGGTCGCGACGTGGGTCGGGCATGCGACGGTGCTGGTCCAGACGCAGGGGCTCAACATCCTGACCGACCCGGTGTGGAGCAAGACCGCCGGGCCACTCGGCCTCGGGCCGGCGCGGGTCACCAGACCCGGGATCGCGTTCGGCAAGCTGCCGAAGATCGACGTCGTGCTCGTCAGCCATGACCATTACGACCATCTCGACCTTGCGACGCTCAAACGCCTGTGGACGCGCGATCATCCGCTGATCGTCACCAGCCTCGGCAATGACAGCGTGATCCGGCAGGCGGGTGTGCCGTCGCACGCGCTCGACTGGGGCGGGCGGATCGCGGTCAAGCCGGGGGTCGAGATTGTCGTCACGCGCAACCATCACTGGGGCAGCCGCTGGTTCGCGGATCGCAACCGCGCCTTGTGGTCGGCGTTCGTGGTGCGGTTGCCGGGCGGCAACGTGTTCTTCGCGGGCGACACGGGGCCGGGCGACCTGACCTGGGCGAATGCGGCGGCGAGCTACGGACCGGTGCGGCTCGCGCTGCTCCCGATCGGTGCGTTCCGCTTTGCGCCGGGGCAGATGATGTCGGGGAGCCATATCGGGCCGATCGACGCCGCCGAAGTCTATCGGCGGCTGGGGGCCTCGACCGGGATCGGGGTCCACTGGGGGACGTTCCATCTGTCGTCGGAAGCGTATGATACGCCGCCGCGACTGCTGGCAGCGGTGACGCGGGTGGCGGGGTTGCAGGGGTTCGGCACGGTGCCACTCGGTCAGCCGCGCGTCATCGCGCAGTATGTCGCACGCAAGCCCACTGCGCCGATCGACCGTGTCGAGATCGTCGGACGCCTGCCCGCGGCTGCACGGGCGTTGCCATAGCGCCCTTGCTATCCGGCGAAGCGAGGCCTTTGCAAAGGTCGGTATACGAGCCCTTCGTTTGTTGTTTTCCCGCGAAAGCGGGAATCCAGGGCCAAGCAAACCAACGGCGTACAGTTCTCGCGACCCCTGGACTCCCGCTTTCGCAGGAGAAGGGTTGTGACGCGCAAGAACCCACCCCCCGTTCGCCCTGAGCGAAGTCGAAGGGCCGTGCGCCGCGTGTGGGGGCTTCGCCTTCGCGCAGCCCGAACGGACGGTTGCGGCGTGCTAGCGCTTCACCGCCATTGGCGCGGGCGGCGGCGTGATGTCGCCCGCCCTGCACGGGCCGCTGCGAACGGTGTGGACGCGCATCTCCATCACGCCCTCCGCCACGCCGCTGGCATCGAAACCTTCCGACTTCATCGTCAGGTTGCGATCGCCGGCCGCATTGGTGCCGGTGACGCTGACCTTGACCGTCCCGCCGCCATCCTGCGGGCAGACCGCGCTGAGCCCGACCGTTGGACCGGTGTCGTCCCGCTTGCCGATCTTGCAGTTCTGGCCGCGCGGGCCGATCTGCTCCGTCGTCTGCGCGAGGTCTTCCTTCGCGGCCGCCTGGGGGGTGAGGCAGATCGACATCCCCGCCATCGCATCGAACATCGCCTGCATCTGCGCCTTGACCTGCGGCGTCGCGCCCTTGCCCTCGAGCCGGAGGATCTCGACCTTCTGCGACCAGCTACCGGGTTGGCGCCGGATCACCGGCTCGGACGAACATGCCGCGACCGCGAGGACCGGCAGCGCGAGTGCCGCGATGCGATGAAACGCCATGAGATATCCCCGGGGAAAGCTGTACGCGACACGGGGCCGGGCACGATTGTCTGTTGCCGCATCCCTTCCCATATTGCTCGGTGATGGCAATCCAGATTCGCACCACGCTCGATGAACCCGAAACCGGGGTCAGCTTCGTCCCCCACCGCCCGGCGCGGCCGCTCAAGGCGGAAGGGGGCAAAAGGTTCAAGCTCGTCTCCGAATATACCGCAGCGGGCGACCAGCCGACTGCGATCGCCGAGCTCGTCGCGCAGACGCAAGCTGGCGAGCGCGACCAGGTGCTGCTGGGCGTGACGGGGTCGGGCAAGACCTTCACGATGGCAAAGGTGATCGAGGCGGTGCAGCGCCCCGCGCTGATCCTCGCGCCCAACAAGATCCTCGCGGCGCAGCTCTACGGCGAGATGAAGTCGTTCTTCCCCGAGAATGCGGTCGAATATTTCGTCAGTTACTATGATTACTACCAGCCCGAGGCGTACGTCGCGCGGTCGGACACGTACATCGAGAAGGAAAGCTCGACCAACGAGGCGATCGACCGGATGCGTCACGCGGCGACCCGATCGCTGCTCGAACGCGACGACGTGATCATCGTCGCGTCGGTGTCGTGCCTGTACGGCATCGGCTCGGTCGAGACCTATTCGGCGATGATCTTCGACCTCAAGAAGGGCCAGACCGTCGACCAGCGCGAGATCGTGCGCAAGCTCGTCGCGCTCCAGTACAAGCGCAACGATGCGGCGTTCCAGCGCGGCAATTTCCGCGTGCGCGGCGATGCGCTCGAAATCTTCCCGTCGCATTATGATGACACCGCATGGCGCGTGTCGTTCTTCGGCGACGAGATCGAGGATATCGTCGAGTTCGATCCGCTGACCGGCAAGAAGATCGCGAGCCTCGGCACCATCCGCATCTACGCCAATTCGCACTATGTGACGCCGGGGCCGACGCTCAAGCAGGCGATGGAAGCGATCAAGTTCGAGCTGTCCGAGCGGCTCAAGGAGCTGGTGCCCGAGGGCAAGTTGCTCGAGGCGCAGCGGCTGGAGCAGCGCACGAACTTCGATCTCGAGATGATCGCGGCGACGGGTTCGTGCGCGGGGATCGAGAATTACTCGCGCTTCCTCACCGGGCGCATGCCCGGCGAGCCGCCCCCCACTTTGTTCGAATATCTTCCCGAGAATTCGTTGCTGTTCGTCGACGAGAGCCACCAGACGATCGGCCAGATCAACGGCATGTCGCGCGGCGATCACCGTCGCAAGCTGACGCTGGCCGAATATGGCTTCCGTCTGCCCTCGGCGATCGACAACCGGCCGCTGCGCTTCAACGAATGGGAAGCGATGCGTCCGCAGACGACCTATGTCTCGGCGACGCCGGGCGCGTGGGAAATGGAGCAGACCGGCGGCGTGTTCGCCGAGCAGGTCATTCGCCCGACCGGGCTGATCGATCCGCCGATCGAGATCAAGCCGGTCGAGGAGCAGGTGCAAGACCTGATCGTCGAGGCGCGCAAGACCGCCGAGCTTGGCTATCGCACGCTGGTGACGACGCTGACCAAGCGGATGGCGGAGGATCTGACCGAGTTCATGCACGAGGCGGGTTTGCGCGTCCGCTACATGCACAGCGACGTCGAGACGCTGGAGCGTATCGAGCTGATCCGCGACTTGCGGCTTGGCGTGTACGACGTGCTGATCGGGATCAACCTGTTGCGCGAGGGGCTCGATATTCCAGAGTGCGGGCTGGTCGCCATCCTCGATGCGGACAAGGAAGGCTTCCTTCGCTCGGAAACCTCGCTGATCCAGACGATCGGCCGTGCGGCGCGCAACGTCGACGGGCGCGTGATCCTCTATGCCGACCGCATCACCGGCTCGATGGAGCGCGCGATGAACGAGACCGAGCGTCGCCGCGAAAAGCAGCGCGCGTATAATGAAGAACACGGCATCACGCCGACCACGATCAAGCGCAACATCGGCGACATCATTCAGGACGTGTCGAGCCGCGATCAGGTCACGGTCGAGATCGACGAGGACCGTCCGCACATGGTCGGGCACAATTTGCGCGCGTACATCGAGGATCTCGAGAAGAAGATGCGCGCGGCGGCGTCAGATCTCGAGTTCGAGACCGCGGGCCGTCTGCGCGACGAGATCCGGCAGCTCGAGCAGGAAGAGCTCGGGCTTCCGGTGGAGCAGCAGAAGTTGCCGATCATGGGGCGCTCGAACGAGGGCAAGCCGGGGACCCGCAAGACGCGGTACGGCAAGAGCCAGAAGATGCGCGCTGGGATGGCGGGGAGTTCTCGGCGGGCTCGGTGATCAGGGGGTTCGGGTTTCGCGCGAAGTCGACGGTTGCCATGAATGACGTGGCGTAAGATCGCTTGCGAGGCTATCGAACCGACCCTTATAAACGAAATCTAGGCGTTAGTTTTGCCGTGTCCGACGGAGACGACGCCATGATAAGAACCTTCGCTTCAGCTGATGCCGAATGTATATAGAATCGGTAATTCAGCCGCCGACTGCCGCCCGAGATTCAGCTACGAGCCATGCGCCGTTTGACGCTGCTAGATTCTGCAAATTCGTTGGAAGAGCTTGGAAATCTGCGCGGAACCCGGCTGCATCGCCTTACCGGCGATCGCGCCGGGCAGCATTCCATTTCCATCAATGACCAATGGCGTATATGCTTCGTATGGAAGAACGGAGACGCATATGACGTCGCAATCGTTGACTCACTGATCCGGACTGGCTTGAAAACGAACACGCCGGGCAATTGCTGGTAAGCGAGTTTTTGGAGCCCGACGCGCTAAGCGTTGAAGGGCTGGCTGCTGCTATCGAGGTAAGCCCGGAGCGGATCTCCGCCGTGATAGACGGTACGCGTCCGATGGACGCAGAATTGGATCTGCGTCTCGCACGCTATTTCAGGATGTCCGAAGGATTCTTCCTACGATTGCAAGATCGCTACGAAATCGTCGAGGCCAAGCGCGCCCTCAATGGCGCGCTTGACCGGATCGTCCCCCGCGCGGCTTAATCGACCGACAGGTCTTCGCTCGCCACGTCGTAATATTTCGACACGCGGTCGGCATAGGCCTGGTCGAACGTCGGTGCGTTGCTCGCCCAGCTCGGGCCGCCTTCGAGGACGCGGCGGTCGATCGTCACGATGTACGTGTCGTTGACCGGGTCGAACTGGAGCAGCGAGAAGGGGATCGGGTAATAGGCCTTGCCCATGCCGAGGAAGCCGCCGATCGTCAGCACCGCGTAGATCGTCTGGCCGGTGCGCTTGTTGACCATCAGCGTCAGGACCGAGCCGATCTTGTCGCCGTCGCGGCTACGGACCTGCATCGCGTCGCTCTTGTTCGACTGGAGCAGCAGCTGGGTGGGTTCGGTTTGTGACATGGATCAATCCTAACAGTTCGCGGGCGTAACGGAGAGAGGCCGCTCCCGGTTCCCCTCCTCCATGCGGCTGAGTGGGTGGAAAACGCGGGGCGGCGTCGCGCGCGCGGTTGAGCGGGCCGTCCGCATCGCGCATAGACTTGGCTATGCGTAACATTATTCCCTTGGTGGCCTTGGCCGTTCTTGCCGGGTGCGTGGCGAAACCGGTCGCGCCGCGTCCCGTCGCCGCGCCTGTCGTCCGCCCCGCCGTCGTCCCGCGGCCCGTCCCGGTGGCAAGCGCGGACTGGCGCGACTGGGCGGTCACGCCCGGCGACTGGGCGTATCGGCAGGATCAGGGCGGATCGACCGCGCTGTTCGGCACGACCGGCGGCAACGCGCTGCTGACGCTGCGCTGCGACAGCGCAAGCGCGACGCTGTATCTGTCGCGGCAGGGGTCGGTGGTCACGCCGCTCACCGTGCGGACGTCGAGCGTCGCGCGCAGCGTGCCCGTCCAGCCGACCAGTCCGGGCCCGGTCGGCGCGCCGAGCTATGTCGCGACGCGGCTCACCGCGCGCGACCCGCTGCTCGACGCGATGGTGTTCAGCCGGGGCCGCTTCATCGTCGAACAGGCGGGCACAACGACGCTGGTGGTGCCGGCATGGGCCGAAATCGCGCGGGTTACGGAGGATTGCCGCCGCTGAAGCCAGCGCTTCGGCGCGCTTCGGGCAGGCGGAGGAGAATCGTCGAATCTGCGGATTATTACAAGACTTGTTTCGCGAATTTAGATGATTCAAACACGAGTCGTGACCAGCGCAGGTCACGCACTTTTCAACTGGCGAAAGGAGGTGATCCGATGTCTCATGGTTCAGCAATGGGGTCGGTTCAGTTCGTGCGGGGGACGCACCGCTAGGCCTTTGGGGAAACCCGTTCGATCGCCGGCGCGGGGGGTATGGTCCCCCAGTCAACGCGAAGCGGCGATCGAGGCACTAGCGGTTCGCATGGTCTCCCAAGCTGGAGCTTCCGGCCGCTGACCATGTCAGGAGGTTGCCGGGGTGTCGTGAAGACCCCCGGCAGCCTCTTTTCATTTGGGGCGCCGCGCGACCTCTGAAAAAAGCCCCTTCCCCCCGCTTGTTGTCCTGCAAGGATGATCGCATGATCGGCGTCTCGAACGATAAAAGGGGATGACGGGCATGCGGATACGGGCAGCGTTTGCGGCGATGGTGATGGTTTCCGCGGCCGCTTCGGCGCAACAGGCGCCCGTGGTCGAGGAGCAGTCGATCGACGGCTTGCGCGCGCAACTCGCGCACGGGACGAGCAGCGTCGCGATCACCCAGGCGTATCTTGCGCGGATCGCCGCGATGGACCGCACCGGGCCGACCCTCCGCGCGGTGATCGCGACCAACCCCGATGCGCTCGAGCAGGCCAAGGCCAGCGACGCGCGGCGCAAGGCGGGCAAACCGCTCGGCCCGCTCGATGGCATCCCGGTGCTGATCAAGGACAATATCGAGACGAAGGATCCGATCGCGACGACCGCGGGGAGCCTCGCGCTCAAGGACAACGTCACGCGGCGCGACGCGCCCGTGGTCGCGGCGTTGCGCAAACAGGGCGCGGTGATCCTCGGCAAGACCAACCTCAGCGAATGGGCGAACATCCGCTCGACGCATTCGATCAGCGGGTGGAGCGCGGTCGGCGGGCTGGTGCGCAACCCCTATGCGCTCGACCGGACCTCGTGCGGATCCTCCAGCGGGTCGGGCGCGGCGGTCGCGGCGAGCTTCGCGGCGGTGGCGATCGGGACCGAGACCGACGGATCGGTCGTCTGCCCGTCGTCGATGAACGGGCTGGTCGGACTGAAGCCGACGCTCGGGATGGTCAGCCGTAGCCGTGTCGTGCCGATCAGCCACAGCCAGGATACGCCCGGCCCGATGGCGCGGAACGTGCGCGATGCCGCGTTGCTGTTCAACGCGATGGTCGGGGTCGATCCCGAGGACGCGGCGACGCGCGACAGTCGGACGCATCTCCACGATTTCGCCGCCCCGCTCGCGACCGCGTCGCTGTCGGGCGTGCGCGTTGCGGTCCTGCGGCCCGACATGTCCGACGTGCTGAAGGCAAAGTATGAGGCATCGCTCGCGGTGCTCAAGGCGCAGGGCGCGGTGCTCGTCGACGTAGAGACGCCCAAGCTCGACGGGATCGGCGAGGCCGAACTGCTGGTGCTCCAGACCGAGCTCAAGGCGGATCTGGATACATATCTCGCAACCACGCCAGCGGCGGTGAAGACGCGGACGCTCGATCAGGTGATCGCATTCGACACCGCCAATGCCACCAGCGAAATGCCGTTCTTCGAGCAGGAGACGTTCGTTGCCGCGGCCAAGACGCGGGGGCTGCGCGATCCCGAATATCTCGGTGCGCGCGCGAAGTCGCTGCGGCTGGCGGGTGCGGAGGGGATCGACGCGCTGCTGACGAAGGCGCAGGCGACGCTGGTCGTCGCGCCGACCTACGGGATGCCGTGGCTCTCCGACACCGTCTACGGCGACAATTTCAATGGCCCGAGCGCGAGCGAATTGCCTGCGATCTCGGGCTATCCGCATCTGACGGTGCCGATGGGGCTGGTCCGCGGGGTTCCGGTAGGGCTGTCGTTCATCGCGACGCGCTGGGCGGACCAGGCGGTGCTCAACGCGGGCTATGTGTTCGAACAGGCGGCCAAGGCGCGGGTCGCGCCGGGGTATCTGGCGACCAACGATGCCGGGCCGGGGCTGGCGGGCGCGCGGTAACGCCGCGGCGGGTGACCTTGACGATCTTAGCTGAGGTCACCCCAACCTTCCCGTTCGTTTCGAGCGTAGTCGAGAAACCTGGCACAGCGCGGGGTTTCTCGACTTCGCTCGAAACGAACGGGAAGAAAAGCCGTCATCGCCCGTCATCACCGCGCCGCTCAGAGCAACGCTATTTCTCCAGCAATTCCGGCCGGATGTGAATCGCGATCAGCGACATCCGCACTTCGATCAGGAAGGAAATGAGCGAGGCGATCAGCAGCCCCATCGCGAGGATGAACGACAGCGCCACCACCGTGCCGATATGCAGCTTGACCAGTTCGGCGACGAACAGCAGCGCGACGACGAGGCAGGTCATCACCGCGCTCGACACCGCGAGCACCAGCGACGCGTTGATGACGATCATCCGTTTGTCGAGCAGGCGCAATTCCCACACGTGCCGGTCATGCTCCGGCCCCTGCGAGGCCGGATGCAGCGCCTCGACCGCGCGCGCGCGGTCGACCACGCGCGACAGCCGCCCCGCGAGCACGTTGAGCAGCGCGCCGATCCCGGCGAGCATGAAGACGGGGGACAGCGAGAGCTGGATCGTCTGGGCGATCGTGGTGACGGCGGGATAGGGGTTCATTGCAGGCTTTGTGGGCAATGCGTGGCGACGACGCAAGCCGGACGGAGCGGACCGGTGATTTCGGCGTTATAGGACGATGAGCGAACTCGAGGACTTGCAGGCACAGATGGAAGCCGCCGCCGCGGCGCTCGACTATGAGGAAGCGCGGCGGTTGCGTGACCGGATCAGCCTGCTGCGGGGCGGCGCGGGCGCGCAGGATGCTGCGGCGGCGGACACCGCGGGGCTGGTGCGGCAACAGCCCGGCGCGATGGGGCTTGGCTCCAGCCAGCAGCGGATGACCCCGCCCAAGGGCTGGACGCCACCCCCCAAGCCGGACCTGATGACGAAGGGGCGGTCGCGCAAGCGCTAGCGCCACCCCAGGGGGTCAGACCCGCAGGTGGCGGAAATACCACACTTCCCGCCCCTGCCGCCGCGCCTTGCGCTCGTAGCGGGTCTCGGGCCAGTCCTCCGGGCGGGTCAGGAAATCGGCGGGCGTGCGCGCGGTCCATTCGAAGTCGCGGCGCTGCCCCATCACCATCATCGCCCAGCGGCAATAGGTCGGATCGTCGGTGCCGAGCCGGAACTCGCACCCGGGCTTTAATTTTGCCGCGATCAGGTCGAGCGGGCCGTGGTTGACCATCCGACGCTTGGCATGGCGCGCCTTGCGCCACGGATCGGGGTGCAACAGATACAGCCGTGACAGCGAGGCGTCGGGGAGCCGCTCCACCACGTCGAGCGCATCGCCCATGTGGATCCGGACGTTGTCGAGCGCATCGTCGCGGATATGCGCAAGCGCGCCGACCACGCCGTTGAGGAACGGCTCGCAGCCGATGAACCCGGTGTCGGGCCGCATCCCCGCCTGCCCCGCAAGATGCTCGCCCGCGCCAAAGCCGATCTCGACCTCGAGCGGGCGATCCGCGCCGAACAACGTCGTCGCATCGAGCGGGCCGTCGGTCGGCACGCTGATCTGCGGGAGCAGCGTTTCGACGAGGTCGGCCTGGCCCAGCCGCAGTTTGTGGCCCTGGCGCCGGCCATAGAGGCGGCGTGTCGTCATCGGATCGGTCATCGGGCGGGCGTGTAGCGCGGGACGCCGCGTCGTTAAAGGGGGAGCAAAGCACCGTTGCCGTCGTTACAGCGGGGTAACGAAGGATTGGGGCAGCATGGCTGACACGACGTCGCAGGACGAGAACACGGAAGCGGGCACCGGCACGGTCGAGGAACTGAAGGCCGCCAACGCCAAGGAGCTCCACCGCGCGGTGCGCGAAGAGGGGCAGGAGGAGCTCGAACGACCGGTCAGCGCGCTGTTCTGGTCGGGCGTGGCGGCGGGGCTCGCGGTCACCGCCTCGCTGATCGCGGAGGGCGCGATCGCGTCGCACGTTCCGCCGGGGCCGACGCGCCCGCTGCTGATCGCGCTGGGCTATCCGATCGGCTTCGTGATGGTGATCCTGGGGCGGATGCAGCTGTTTACCGAAAGCACCGTCACCGCGATGATCCCGCTCGTCACCACGCCGTCGTGGGATGCGCTGGGACGGACGCTGCGGTTGTGGGCCGTGGTGTTGCTCGCCAACTGCATCGGCACGGCGCTGGCGACCGGCGCGTTCGCGGGGCTCGGGCTCGGCGATTCGTCGCTCGATGCGGGGATGATCGAGGTGTCGATGAAGATTACCGAACACGCTGCGCTGGAGACGTTCTTCAATGCGGTGCCCGCCGGGTTCCTGATCGCGATCGTCGCCTGGTCGCTCCCCAATGCGCGCGAGCAGGCGTTCTTCGTGATCTTCGGGATCGTCTATGTCGTCGCGATCGGCGGGTTCAGCCATTCGGTCGTCGGCTCGAGCGAGGCGTTCCTGCTGTTGTGGACGGGCAAGATCGGGATCGGCGGCGCGCTGTCGTTCCTCGTGCCCGCGGTGCTCGGCAATCTGTTCGGCGGCGCGGGGCTGTTCGCCGTGCTGGCGCATGCGCAGGTGCGCGAGGAGGGGGTATGATCGCGCCGTCGATGGACCGAAACGTCCGCTTCGCCCGTTCGGTGCGGCACAGATGGAGAGGCGGACGATGAACACGATCAGCAAGGCGGCAAGCAAACTGGCAAAGGCCGATCGCAAGGTCACGCACGAAGCGGCGCAACACCGCGACGCGCCCGTCGTCAAGGCGTTCGGCGCGCTCAGCGAAGGCGCGGACCAGCCGCCCTTGCTGCTGCTCGGCGTGGGAACCATGGTGGTCGGCGCGCTGCTCCGCCAGCCGGTGATGCTGCGCACCGGCGCGCGGATGCTCGCGAGCGAGGCGGTGGCGACGGGAATCAAGTCGATCATCAAGCGCTCGGTCGATCGCACCCGGCCGAAGAAGGCGATCGAGACGGGGAAGCACGACTTCAAGCCCGGCGACAATACGGCGCACGACGAAAGCTCGTTCCCCTCTGGTCATACCGCGGGCGCGGTGGCGGTCGCGGGGGCGCTGGCGAAGGACGTGCCGGCGCTGGGCGCCCCCGCCTATGCGCTCGCAAGCGGCGTCGCTGCGGTTCAGATGCCGCGCGGGAAGCACTATGTTCTCGATACCGTCGCGGGTGCCGTGGTCGGCTTCGTCGCGCAGCGTGCGGCGAACACCGCCGTCCGCCTTGCCGAACGCGCGCTGGTTGGGGCGATCAGACGGCGGCGGCGACATTCATCCTAAAGAACGAGTTCACGATATGCGATAGGCCGAACGCAAGTTTGTATCGGTTACCTGCCCCTTGAATTTGCAAGGGGAATATCATGAAGGCGATTTTCTGGACAAGTGTTGCGCTCGCGCTTTCGATGCCGGTCGCGGCGGGTGCGCAAGAGGTGGTGCAATGGTCGGCCCCCGCCGCCATGACCGGTCAAACCGCCTTCTTCCCATTGGGGACCGCGCTGCACCTGACGACGCGGACGGAACTCAACACCAAGGAACGCCATGCCGGGGACCGCTTCTACCTCGAGGTCGCGGAACCGCTGGTATACCGCGGGCAGGTCGTCATACCCGCCGGGGCCGTCGCTGTCGGTGAGGTGATGCGGGCAGAACGCAACGGTCATTTCGGCAAGCGCGGGACGATCGACGTCCGGCTCAGCTATGTCCAGACGCCGAGCGGACCCGTGCGCATTTCGGGGCGGACATCGCGCAACGGAACCGGGCAAGGGCTGTTGTCGATCGGCGGAGCGCTCGTCGTGTCCTGGCCGATGATGTTCATCCACGGGACCAGCGGTCGCCTGCCGGCCGATACGCCGATCACCGCCTATCTTGCCGACGACCTTCGCTTCACGGTGCAGTCGGACGGCGGTCAGGCCGTGGCTGCCTTGCCGGATAGTCCCGGCCAGATGCAGCGCGCTTTGCCCGCGCGGTTCGATCCGTCGGTATTTTCGAGCAGCCAGCGCTAGGGGCTGGAATGCGACGGCGGGATCCGTCGCGGGAACCGGGCGCGGGAGAACCCGCGCCCGATCGGCTTCAGGCGACGGCGGCCTTGAGCGCGTCGACCAGGTCGGTCTTTTCCCAGGTGAAGCCATCCGCATCGGGCTCGCGCCCGAAATGGCCGTAAGCAGCGGTGCGCTTGTAGATCGGCGCATTGAGCTTGAGGTGCTCGCGGATGCCCTTCGGCGTCAGGCGGACGAGCTGCGGGAGCACTTCCTCGATCTTCGACTCAGGCACCGTACCCGTGCCGTGCAGGTCGACGTAGAGCGACAGCGGCTCGGCGATGCCGATCGCATAGCTCAGCTGGATCGTGCAGCGGCGCGCGAGGCCCGCAGCAACGACGTTCTTCGCGAGATAGCGCGAGACATAGGCGGCCGAGCGATCGACCTTGGTCGGATCCTTGCCCGAAAACGCGCCGCCGCCGTGCGGCGCCGCACCGCCGTAGGTGTCGACGATGATCTTGCGCCCGGTGACGCCCGCGTCGCCGTCCGGTCCGCCGATCTCGAACGCGCCGGTCGGGTTGATGTAGATCTTGGTGTCGTCGGTCACGAAGCCCTCGGGCAACGTGTCCTTCATCACGCCAGCGACGTAGCTGCGGAGTTCCTCGTACAGCGCCGGGTTGGCGTTGTCGCCCTGCAGGCAATAGCCCGCCTTGTGCTGGGTCGACACGACCAGCGCGGTCGCGCGGACCGGCTTTTCGTCCTTATATTCGAGCGTGACCTGGCTCTTGGCGTCGGGCTCGAGGAACGGGGCCGCCCCCGAGTGCCGGTCGGCGGCCATCTGCTGCAGGATCTTGTGGCTGTAATAGAGAGTCGCGGGCATCAGGCCCGGGGTCTCGTCGGTCGCGTAGCCGAACATGATGCCCTGGTCGCCGGCACCCTCGTCCTTGTTCGCGCCCTCGTCGACGCCCATCGCGATTTCGGCGGACTGGCCGTGGAGGTTGTTCTCGAAGCGGAAGTTTTCCCAATGGAAGCCCGACTGCTCATAGCCGATCTCGCGTACGGTATTGCGCACTGCCGCCTCGATCTCCTCGAGCGCGCCATCGGCCCAGGCGCCGTTCTCGTACACGCCCTTGCAGCGGATCTCGCCTGCGAGGACGACGAGGTTGGTCGTGGTCAGCGTCTCGCACGCGATGCGCGCCTGCGGGTCCTTGCTCAGGAACAGATCGACGACGGTGTCCGAAATCTGGTCGGCGACCTTGTCGGGATGACCTTCCGAGACCGACTCGGAGGTGAAGAGAAACGATGCGCGCATTGATGAAACCCTCGTCTGGGCGCGGACCGGTGCGACCGGAACACGCATATAAAGCTTTCCTTATATGTGCTCCTATCGTGCCCGCCGTCGGATGGCAATTGCCGTTAGCGCCAACATGAGGGCGGTCAGCAGCGCCATCAGGTTGCCGAACCGTGCGAACAGGGTGGGCGGTGCGGCCGGCGGGATCGGCAGTTCGATCGCGCCCTTCGTCTCCCACGGGATCGACGCGAGGACATGACCGCGCGCATCGATGATCGCGGAAATGCCGGTCGGCGTCGCACGGATGATCGGCAGGCCTTCCTCGATCGCGCGCATCCGCGCCTGCGCGAGATGCTGCGCCGGGCCCCAGCTGCCGTACCAGCTGTCGTTCGAGGGGTTGAAGATCAGCGCCGGACGATGCTTGCGGTCGACGATCGAGCCCGAGAAGATCATTTCGTAACAGATCGCGAAACCGACCCGGCCGATGCCGGGAATGTCGAGCCCGTCCGGCCCCTTGCCGGACGCGAAATCAAGGTCGCCGGGGACGAGCCGCGACAGCCCGATCGCGGACATCAGCGGGCGCGCGGGGAGATATTCGCCCCACGGCACGAGGTGCGCCTTGTCGTAGCGGCCGATGACCCTGGCGTTCGCGTCGATCGCGAAGATCGCGTTGGTGGCGGCGTTGACCTCGCCGGATGCGTCGAATTTCAGGGCATTGCCGCCGGTCAGCACGACATCGCGCGGGCCGAGCAGCGCGGCGATCCGCGAGCGGATGACGAACGGCGCGCCGCGGAAGTAATATTGCGGGGGATAGCCGTCCTCGGGGAGATAACGCAGCGCGCCCTCGGGCCAGACGATCAGCCGTGGCGCGGCGTGCGGCGTGCCGCTGAGGCCGGACAGCGCGCGGAGGTTGGTCTCGGCATAATCCTCGCGCGGGCGCTGTTCCTGGTCGAGATCGGGCTGGACGACACGGATGCGCGGGGCGTTGGCGAGCGGCTTTGGCGCGGGCGCGGTGTCGAGCGCCGACAAGGACAGCACGACGAGCAACACGCCGACTGACACCGGGAAGCGCCACGTCCGCCGCGCGGCAAGCAGGACCGCACCTGCCGTCAGCACCGCGATTCCCGACAGCGCATAGGTGCCGAGCCAGGCCCCGCTCGCCGCGACCGGGGTCGGGAGCCAGATTTCGGAGAGCGGGTTCCACGGATACCCCGTCAGCAGTGTGCCGCGCAGATATTCGGTCGCGATCCAGACGGTGGCGAAGATCAGCACGTAGGATGCGTCGAGCGCGGGCTTGCGCAGCCGCCATGCGACCCCCGCAGCCGCCATCGGGAAGATCGCGAGATACAGCGATAGCAGGATTGGCGCGAAGAAGCCGAGCGCATGCGGCATCGCGTCCTGGAAGCTGAAGGCCTTGGCGATCCAGTTGTTGCCGATCGAGAAATGCGCGACCCCGAACAGCCATCCGCGCCACAGCGCCGCACGCCGCGTCGGCGCCTGATGCACCAGCAGCATCCAGACTGCGAAACAGCCGAGCGTGACGGGCCACAGCGCGAGCGGCGCGAAGCCGACCGCGGCGATCCCGCCGAGGAGGAAAGAGAAAAGAGCGGGGCGCTGGGTCATGCGGTCGCTATCGCGTGATCGAGGTGGGGACGCAACGGGGAGCGCGAACCACGCCCCGCCCGTTGCCGCCTCCCCCCTTGCACTTCTTCCTCTTCCGCTTCTCTTCTCTTCTCTACCCTTCCCCGGCGAAGGCCGGGGCCCAGGAGCGATGGCCAAGATAACGAAGTGCAGAGGCTCGCAATCTGCCGTTCCTCTCCTGGGCCCCGGCCTTCGCCGGGGAAGTGGCTTCAACTTGGCGGGCATCTTGAACGTGACGCCCCCCACCCCCGCCGCTATCGTCCCCGCATGACTCGCCCCTTCCACCTCGCCTTCCCCGTCCACGATCTCGCCGCGGCCCGCGCCTTCTACGGCGGGACGCTCAGGTGCACCGAGGGGCGCAGTTCGGATCACTGGATCGACTTCGACCTCTACGGCCACCAGATCGTCGCGCATCTCGACCCAGCCGCAAAGCCGGTCGCGGTGTCGAACGCGGTCGACGGGCATGCGGTGCCGGTGCCGCATTTCGGCGTCGTGCTGACGATGCCCGACTGGCACGCGCTCGCCGAGCGGCTGACCGCGGCGGGGACTCGCTTCGGAATCGAACCACACACGCGTTTCGTCGGTCAGCCGGGCGAGCAGGCCACGATGTTCTTTTATGACCCGAGCGGCAACGCGCTTGAGTTCAAGGCGTTTGCCGACGACGCGATGATCTTCGCGCAGTGATACGCCGTCGCGTGAAGGACAGACCATGAGCGAACCAATTGTCGTCGATATCCCCCACAAGCTGGGCCTTGCCGCCGCGCGCGCGCGCATCGATGGCGGGATCGGCAAGCTCGCCGGGATGTTCCCGGGCGGTGCCGCGGTCGATCATCGTTGGGAGGGGGACACGATGTTCTTCACCGTCGCCGCGATGGGTCAACGCGTCGCGAGCCGGCTGACGGTCGCGGAGACCTCGGTCCGCGCCGAGGTCGACCTGCCGCCGTTCCTCGCACTGTTCGCGGACAAGATCCGCGCGAAGCTGGCGAAGGAAGCGCCGAAGATGCTGGAGTAACGCTCCCCTATACGACCGTCATGCTGAACTTGTTTCAGCATCCACCGGTGAATGCATCCTGCGGCCGGCAGGACAAGACCACGGTGGATGCTGAAACAAGTTCAGCATGACGGCGGATTGGGGGTGGGCGCGCGCTACTTCGCGGTGACCCGCCACACGGTGTTGCCCACGTCGTCCGCGACCAGCAGCGCGCCGCCGCGATCGAACGTCACCCCGACCGGACGGCCCTGCGCCTCGCCCTTGGCGTTGAGGAACCCCGTCAGCACGTCGACCGGCTTCACACCCTTCCTGGGAAAGCCAAGCTCCCCGAACGGCACGAACGCGACCTTGTAGCCCGACACCGGCACGCGGTTCCACGAGCCATGCTCGCCGACGAACGCACCGTTTGCATACGCCGCCCCGAGTTTCGCCTCGGACGCGAAGGTCAGCCCAAGCGCCGCCACGTGCGGCCCCATCGCGAAATCGGGACGCTTGGAATATTCCTGCAGCGCCGGGTTCTCGGGCTTCACGCGCGTGTCCGGGTAGCCGCCCCAATAATACCACGGCCACCCGAAGTTATCGCCGAGGCCGACCCGCGTGATGTAATCGGGGACGATATCCGACCCGAGCATGTCGCGCTCGTTGACTGCGACCCACAGCCCACCCGACTTGGGTTCGAACGCCATCCCCTGCGGGTTGCGCAGGCCCGCGCCGAACACACGGAACGTCTTCGCCTGCGGGTCGACCTGGAGGATGTTGGCGCGGTATTTTTCCTTGTCCATGCCGTTTTCGGCGATGTTCGACGACGAGCCGACTCCGACGTAGAGATATTTGCCGTTCGGGTCCGCGAGCAGCGTGCGCGCCCAGTGGTTGCCGCCGCCGTTGAGCGCGATCACCTTCTCGGGGGTCGCGGTGATCTTCGTCTCACCGGGCGTGAACGGCACGCGGACCAGCGCGTCGGTGTTCGCGATGTAGAGATAGCCCCCGAGCAGCGCCATGCCGGTGGGCGAGTTGAGCCCGCCGATCAGCACGGTCTTCTGTTCCGCGACGCCGTCATTATTTGCATCGCGCAGCAGCGTGATGCGGTTGGCGGAGGGAACGCCCGCGCCCGCCCGGCCGAGCAGATAGCGCATCACGGTGTCGGTGATGCTGCGGCCCTTGCGCGGTGGGGAATTGGTTTCGGCGACCAGCACGTCTCCGTTGGGCAGGCGGTAGAGCCAGCGCGGATGCTCCAACCCTCGCGCGAACGCGGCCACCTTGAGCCCGGCGGCGGGGACCGGAGTCGTGCCCGCGGGCCAGCCGACCGCCTTGGCGACCTTGGTCGTCGGGATCGTCTGCTCACGCGGTGCGGAGATGGTCGGGCGTTCGCCTTCGACCTGGGCGATCGGGAGTTGGGCGGGTTCGGGCTGGAACATCCACCAGAGGACCGCCGCCCCGACGACCGCGAAGATGCCGAGGAGGATGAAAATATGTTTGCGCATACCGCTTGATAGGGTGCGCCGCCGCCCGGTGGAAGGGCTAGAGTTGGGGGAGGCACCTCTCCACAACCGTTCGTTTCGAGCGAAGTCGAGAAACCTGCGCTGTGCCGGGTTTCTCGACTACGCTCGAAACGAACGGATGGGGGTTTTCCGTTTCTCATATCTGACCGGGCCAGTCCCACCGCCACGCGGCGGGGCCGCACTTCGATACGAAAACGGGAGCCCGGAGGTACGAGCAAACGCCCGCAACCCCGAAGCTCCCGCATTCAACGCCGCAACCGCGATCAGGCGACCGCAGGCTCGCCTTCGACATGGCCCGACGCGACGTCGAACCGGTCCGCGTTCATCACCTTGACCCACGCGTCGACGAAGTCCTTGACGAACTTGTCGCCAGCGTCGGACGAAGCATAGACCTCCGCCACCGTGCGCAGCTGCGAGTTCGCGCCGAACACCAGGTCGGTGCGCGAGGCGGTCCACTTCTGTTCGCCGGTCGCGCGCAGCGTGCCGAGATATTCCTCGTCGCTGTCGTCGCTGATCTGCTTCCATGCGGTCTGCATGTCGAGCAAATGCACGAAGAAGTCGTTGGTCAGCTGACCCTCGCGGTCGGTGAACACGCCATGCTTCCCGGCCTTGGGGTGGTTCGCCCCGAGGACCCGAAGCCCGCCGAGCAGAACCGCCATCTGAGGGCCGCTCAGCCCAAGCAACTGGGCCTTGTCGACCAGCAGTTCCTCGGTCGGAACGCTGAACTTGACCGACAGATAGTTGCGAAAACCGTCCGCCTTGGGCTCGAGTACGTCGAAGCTCTCGGCATCGGTCTGCTCGGCCGACGCATCGGTCCGACCCGGGAGGAACGGCACTTCGATCGTCTTGCCGGCCGCCTTCGCCGCCGCCTCGACCCCGACCGAACCGCCGAGTACGATCAGATCCGCGATCGACACCTTCTTCGCACCCTGACCGTCGAACTCGGCCTTGATGCCTTCATAGATGCCAAGCACCCGTGCGAGCTGGTCGGGCTGGTTGACCTCCCAGTCCTTCTGCGGCGCGAGCCGGATGCGGCCGCCATTCGCCCCACCGCGGTGGTCCGACTGTCGATAGGTCGAGGCCGACGCCCAGGCGGTCGTCACCAGCTCGGCCACCGAAAGCCCCGAATTGGCGATCGCCTGCTTGAGGCCACCGACATCACCCGCGTCGATCTGCGGATAGTCCGCCTTGGGGATCGGGTCCTGCCAGATCAGATCCTCGGCCGGAACGTCGGGCCCGAGATAGCGGACCTTCGGCCCCATGTCGCGGTGGGTCAGCTTGAACCAGGCACGCGCGAAGGCATCGGCGAACGCCGCCGGGTCCTTCTGGAAACGCTTGCTGATCTCGAGGTACGCCGGGTCCTTCTTGAGCGCCATGTCGGCGGTCGTCATCATCGTCGGGACCTTGACGCTCGGCGTATGCGCCTTGGGGGCGAGCGTTTCCTCGGGGTTGCCGACCGGCTGCCACTGGTGCGCGCCCGCCGGGCTCTTCACGAGCTCATATTCGTGGTCGAGCAGCATGTCCCAATAGGTCTGGTCCCAGGTGATCGGCGTCGGGGTCCAGGCGCCTTCGATCCCCGAGGTGATCGTGTCGTCGCCCATGCCGGTGCCGTGCGTCGACACCCAGCCCATGCCCTGCGTCGCGATGTCGGCACCTTCCGGCTCGACGCCGACGAGCGAGGCGTCACCCGCACCATGTGCCTTGCCGAAGGTGTGGCCGCCCGCGGTCAGCGCGACGGTTTCCTCGTCGTTCATGCCCATGCGCGCGAACGTCTCGCGCATGTCGCGGGCCGAGCCCATCGGGTTGGGGCAACCGCCCGGGCCTTCCGGGTTGACGTAGATGAGGCCCATCTGGATCGCGGCGAGCGGGCTCTCGAGCGCACGGCCCTCTTCTTCCTCGATTCGCGTATCGCCGAGCCACTCCTCTTCGGTGCCGAAGTAGATGTCCTTCATCGGCTCGAACACGTCCTCGCGCCCGCCACCGAAGCCGAACACGGGTCCGCCCATCGATTCGATCGCGACGTTGCCCGCCATGATGAACAGATCGGCCCAGCTCAGCTGCTTGCCGTACTTGGACTTGATCGGCCACAACAGGCGACGCGCCTTGTCGAGGTTGCCGTTGTCCGGCCAGCTGTTGAGCGGCGCAAACCGCTGCGAACCCGACGACGAGCCACCGCGCCCGTCACCGGTGCGATAGGTGCCCGCCGAATGCCACGCCATCCGGATGAAGAACGGGCCGTAATGCCCGTAATCGGCCGGCCACCACGGCTGGCTGTCGGTCATCAGCGCGGTCAGGTCGCGCTTGACCGCGGCATAGTCGAGCGCGTTGAAGGCTTCGGCATAGTCGAAGTCGTCGCCCATCGGATTTGCCGACAGGCCGTTCTGCTGGAGGATTTCGAGGCTGAGCTGGTTCGGCCACCAATCGCGGTTGGTGCGGCCGAGCAGCGTGCGCATCGCGGCCGGTTCCTTGCTCGGGTCGCTCAGCGGGCTGCCTTTGGTAATTGCGTCCATGGGTCTCTCCAATCGACTCTTTTGAATCTGAGACTGCATAATGCCACGATCCCCTCGATCGATGAAATGCATTAAACCGAAGAGAGTGATCGGACGGGTGATATTTGCGACGGGGGCTAAAAGCGGATCGGCACGCCCAGCATCAGCTGGCTGGCCTGATTGTCGACATGCTTGAAATCGATTCGCACGGCGGTGCGGTCGCGGAACCGATATTCCATGCCACCGCCGACGATGAAGCTGCTGCCCCATTGATGGATATCGGAAATCCCGGGGTTGAAGTCGATTCGATAGCGATTGCCGCCATATCCGCCGGTTGCGTAAAGCAACAGGCGCGGTGGCGCGAGATATCCGGCGCGCAGGCTCAGGCGATAGCCGTAGCGAGGGTGTTCCTCGAAGAAGCGCCTGCCGTCGGGCAAGCGCGCGACCGGTCGCCCGCCACCGATGTTGACCCCGACTTCGCCGCCGATGCGGACGTTCTGCGCAACCGCGACGTCATATCCGACGAACGCGCCACCGCTCGGGCCGACCGCGCGATAGTAACGGCTCAATGTCTCGCCCGTGTCGAGGTTGGCTACATCGAAAAAGACATGATCTTCCCGCGCCCCGGCCTCGATGCCGCCGAACGGCCCGGTGAAGGGCCGCGCCTGCGCAGAGGCGGACGGTGCGGACAGCATGGCGACGATACCGACGAACGTAACCGCGACGGCTTGGCAGGTCATGGCAATTCCCCCTTTTCGCTACGATAGCGAAACGAAACTTGCCATTTTCAGCTGAACATCCGCTGATCGTCATGGATATCTCGGGTTAACCGTGCTCGGGCTTGGGGGGATGCAGCCGCAAGCTCAGCACGCGCCGCGTATCCGCCGCGATCACCTCGAGCGTCCAGCCGCCGTCGTGGACGATGGAGGCGCCGACCTTGGGCATATGCCCCGCCAGCACCGCGGCGTGTCCGACGATCGTGTCGATGTCGCCATCGCCCTCGGCCAGCCGTTCGTCGATCGTCTCGCCGACATCCTCGAGCTCGGCGCGCGCATCGACATCCCACGCGCCGCCATCCAGATGCCGCGCACCCTGCCCTCGACCTGCGATCCGCCGCCGCCCGGGGAAACCGAAGCGGGGTCCATTACGCTGCAATTTCAGAACCTTGAGAGCGCAGCGCAATGGACCCCGGACCCTTATGCGGGCAGCAAGCCCTCCCGTGCGATCTTGTCTTTCCACACCAGCGGCGCGAGCTGGTGGACGTTCGCGCCCGAGGAATCGACCGCCACCGTCACCGGGAAATCGACCACCTCGAACTCGTAGATCGCCTCCATCCCGAGATCCTCGAACCCGACGACCTTCGAGCCCTTGATCGCGCGCGCGACGAGATACGCCGCGCCGCCGACCGCCATCAGATACGCCGACTTGCCCTCGGCGATGGCCTTGGTCGCATCGGGCCCGCGCTCGGCCTTGCCGACCATCGCGAGCAGGCCCTGCCCCAGCATCATCCGCGTGAACGAATCCATCCGCGTCGCAGTCGTTGGCCCCGCCGGACCAACCACCTCATCCCCCACCGGATCGACCGGGCCGACGTAATAAATGACGCGCCCAGCGAACTCGACCGGCAGCGGCTCGCCCTTGTCGAGCATGTCCTTGATCCGCTTGTGCGCGGCGTCGCGCCCGGTGAGCATCTTGCCGTTGAGCAGCAGCCGGTCGCCCTGCTTCCAGCCCTGCACGTCGGCGGGGGTCAGCGTGTCGAGATCGACGCGGATCGCGGCCTGGTCGGGCACCCAGTGGACGTCGGGCCATTCATCGAGCTTGGGCGCCTCGAGATAGGCGGGGCCGGAGCCGTCGAGGACGAAATGCGCGTGGCGGGTCGCGGCGCAATTGGGGATCATCGCGACCGGCTTGCCCGCCGCGTGGCACGGCGCGTCCAGGATCTTGACGTCGAGGATGGTCGACAGCCCGCCCAGCCCCTGCGCGCCGATGCCGAGCGCGTTGACCTTGTCGAAGATCTCGATCCGCAGCGCCTCGATATCGGTCTTCGGCCCGCGCGCCTTCAAAGGCCCCATGTCGATCGGCTCCATCAGCGCCTGCTTGGCGAGCAGCATGCAATGCTCCGCGGTCCCGCCGATGCCGATCCCGAGCATCCCCGGCGGGCACCAGCCCGCGCCCATCTGCGGGAGCATCTCGAGCACCCAGTCGACGATCGAATCGCTCGGGTTCATCATCTTGAACTTGGACTTGTTCTCGCTCCCGCCGCCCTTCGCCGCGACGTCGACCGAGACGCGCGACCCCGGCACCAGCTCGACGTGGAGCACCGACGGCGTGTTGTCCTTGGTGTTGCGCCGCGTGAAGGCGGGGTCCGCGAGGATCGACGCGCGCAGCTTGTTCTCGGGGTTGAGATACGCCAGCCGCACGCCTTCGTCGACGACCTGCTGGAGCGAGCGGCTGGTGTCGTCGAGCCGGCAGTCCATCCCCCATTTGATGAAGACGTTGACGATGCCGGTATCCTGGCAGATCGGGCGATGCCCCTCCGCGCACATCCGCGAGTTGGTCAGGATCTGCGCGATCGCGTCCTTGGCGGCGGGGCCCTGCTCGGCCTCATACGCGGTGCCGAGCGCGCGGATATAATCCATCGGGTGATAGAAACTGATGAATTGCAGCGCGTCGGCGACGCTTTCGATCAGGTCGGCTTCGCGGATCATCGTGGTCATAAGCGCTTTCCGTTCTGGCGTTTGCCCTGCCTTATGCGCCCCGCGCAGCCTCGCCAAGCCATCCGCCCGCGATAAACGCGCACGCACAGCACCGCGTTAACCACCTCCCGCAAGGCTCTGTGCAAGGATGCTGCGGTAAGATCGCGGCGATGCGTATCCGTGTAACCCCCTTTCGTGCGCTCCGCGTCGCGTTTGCCGCGCTGTGGACCGACCTTTCCCCCAGCGCGACCGAATCCGAGGGGCATCGCAACACCTTGCGCCGACAATTGCGCCAGCTTGCGCAAAGCTGGCCGTTTGCGCTGCTGGTCGCGCTGGCGGCGCCGCTGCAGGTCGCGTGGACCGGCTGGCAGCAGGCGCGGCCGGGGGTGATGCTGGTCGCGCTGGCCTGCGCGGCGGTGCTGGCGTTGTTCGGCACGCTGCTGCTGCTGGCGATCCGGCGCGGCATCACGCGGCGCTGGTCGCTGCACGGCAAGGTCCGCACCGCCATGGCGCTCGGCGCGGTCGGCGGGGCGGCGTTGCTTCTCCTGGTGTTCGCGACCGCTCAGCTCAGTCCCGGTCCGGCGCGGCTCGCCGGTTTCGTCACCGCGTTCGGCGCGATGATCGTCCTGGTGATCGCGCTGTATCCGGTCCGCGCGGCGACGCTCGGGTTCGGCGCGGGGCTGCTGGTGACGCTGGGGGCGCAGGACGGGATCGGGATCGGGCTCGGGATCGGCACGGTGCTGCTGCTCGCGCTGACGAGCTCGACCTACCGGCTCGCGCTGTTCGAGCGCAGCGCGGTCGCGCAGCGCGATCTCGACCATGCGCAGGGGCGGATGGCGACTCGCCTCGTCGCCGAATTCGAGACGCATTCGAGCGGCTGGTTCTGGCAGACCAACAGCGAGGGCGAAGTCACCTATCTGACCGACAAGGTCGCGCGCGAGCTCGACACGCCCGATGCCCCCGCGATCGGCGCGCCGCTCTCCCGGCTGTTCCGGATGGACAGCGCGCTCCCCGAGACCGAGCGCACGATCGCGTTCCACCTCTCGTCGCGCACCGCCTTTTCCAACTATTCGGTCCGCCCCGCGAGCCGCGCCAAGCTCGAGCGCTGGTGGTCGATGTCGGGCCGCCCGATCTTCGACGAGGACGGCATCTTCATCGGCTTCGTCGGCAGCGGCAGCGACCTGACCGAACGCCGCCGCGCGGATGCCGAGATCACCCGGCTCGCGCTGTTCGACGGGCTGACCGGGCTCGCCAACCGCCAGCGGCTCCGCCTCGCGCTCGACCAGATGCTCGCGCAGCCCGCATCGCCCCAGCGCATGACCAGCCTGTTCCTGCTCGATCTCGACCGGTTCAAGGCGGTCAACGACACGCTCGGGCACCAGATGGGCGATGCCTTGCTCAAGCAGGTCGCGCAGCGGCTGCAACGCGGGATCGGCGAGGCGGGGCTGGTCGGGCGGCTCGGCGGCGACGAGTTCCAGGTGATCATGCCCGGCCAGGCCGATCGCGAGAAGCTCGCCGAGCTTGCGCGCCGCGTGATCTTCGACTTGTCGCAGCCTTATTCGATCGAAGGCTCGGCGATCAGCATCGGCTGCTCGATCGGCATCGCGATCGCGCCGCAGGACGGCGGCGATTCGGAAACGCTGATCCGCAACGCCGATCTCGCGCTGTACGCGGCCAAGGGCGACGGGCGCGGGATCCACCGCTTCTTCCGCGACGAACTGCTGGTCGGCGCGCAAAGCCGCAAGCAGCTCGAGGACGATCTGCGCCAGGCGCTGGTCGGCAACCAATTCTATCTCGCCTATCAGCCGGTGGTCGATACCCGCTCCGAACGGATCGTCGGGTATGAGGCGCTGCTGCGCTGGGCGCATCCGACGCGCGGGCTGGTCAGCCCCGCCGAGTTCGTCCCCGTGGCGGAGGATTGCGGGCTGATCGAGACCATCGGCGAATGGGTGCTGCGGACCGCCTGCACCGAGGCGGCGGGCTGGCCGGGGGATGTCCGCGTCGCGGTCAACGTCTCGCCGATTCAGTTCGCCAATCCGGTGCTCCCCTCGCTCGTCACGTCCGCGCTCGCGAAATCGGGGATCGCGCCGCACCGGCTCGAGCTCGAGATCACCGAAGGCGTGTTCCTCGACGAATCCGCCGCATCGGAACAGATGTTCAAGACGCTGAAGGGCTGCGGCGTGCGGCTTGCGCTCGACGATTTCGGGACGGGCTATTCGTCGCTCGGCTATCTCAAGAAAGCGCCGTTCGACAAGATCAAGATCGACCAGAGCTTCGTCAAGGGCGCGACGATCCCGGGCAACCGCAACGCCGCGATCATCCGCGCGATCGTCTCGCTCGCGGACGCGCTTGGGATGGAAACCACCGCCGAGGGGGTCGAGAATCGTGACGAGATCACGCTCATCCGCGATCTGGGGTGCAGCCACATCCAGGGCTTCGTCTATGGCAAGCCCGCGCGCGCTGCGGACGTCTTGCAGCAGCTCACGATCGGCGGGGGGATGGCGACCGCGACCGGCTATCAGATCACGCGCAACCCGCGCACCGCAATGCTGCGCAGCGCGCGGATCGAGGCGGGAGCGGTGTCGGGCGAAGTGCGGATCCGCAACATCTCGTCGACCGGCGCGATGATCGAGGGGATCGAGGTCGACGACGGCACGACCGATCTCGACGTGCTGATCGAGCTGCTCGAGGACCAGATGTTCCCCGCCAAGCTGCGCTGGGCGGCGGATGGCCGCGCGGGGCTCGAATTCGCCGAGACCTTCAACCTCGAACGCCTTGCCGCGCCGAGCGTCCCGCAGGCAGCGCGCAAGGCGGGGTAAGACTGGGCGGGAACGCGCGGAGATGACGGATGTGGTGGGTGACTTCCCCCTAACGCCGTCATTCCCGCGAATGCGAGACTTGTGCGAGAACGTCCGTCATCCTGAACTCGTTTCAGGATCCAGCCCTCCGCGAGTCCGGACAATGCCTGTTGCGAAGTGAATGCTGAAACAAGTTCAGCATGACGGCAGTTTTTGGGCGAGGAATGACGATCGAACGTCCGATTGACTTTATGCACAGGTCGCACTTCCACGATCATGACGGAAAGGTTTGGCAAGGCCGGAAACACGGGCCGCGCGACGACATCGCGCGGCCCGGTCATTTACTTGCTTGCGGTCGTGGTCGTAGCCGCAGGCGTAGCCGGTGCGACGGCGGGCGTCGCACCCGTGGCTGCGCCGGGCGCAGCGACCGGCGGCGGCGGGGCGGCATCCTGAGCACCGGGGCCATCGGGACCGTCCGGTCCACCCGGGCCGCCGGGACCATCAGGCCCCCCGCGCCCGTGCGGGCCACGCGGGCCGCCCGGGCCACCGGGCCCACCGGGTCCACCGCGTGGCGGCATCGGACGGAGCGCGGTCACCTTGCCATCCGCGCCGACGAGGAACGAAGCGTGGAGCATGCCATGCCCGAAGCGCCCCTGGACGCTGACGGTCTGCCCTGCGCTGACGAGGCCGGTGCCATCGACCGGCCGTCCGCCGGCGACCAGCGTCCGCCCGCTGCCATCGGCGAGGATGAACATCGGACCATAGGTCTCGGCGACCTTGCCGCGCACCGTGACGATGTTTCCGGTGTCGCTGAGGCTGCGGATCGCGACCGGCTTGATCGGTGCCATCTCGACCGAGGGCGCGGTCATCTGCGCGACGGTCGCGCCGCCGCCGACCCCGACCGCAAGCAAGGCGGCGCCGATCAGCGCGCCGCGGGTCGAGATCTTGCGGCGCTGGGTGGTGTGGGTTTCTTCGGTCATCGGTATGCTCCTTCGGTTGGTATGCAGCCTTCTACCGAGTCGTGCCCCCGGCCCGCTGAACCTTGTCGTTCAGATTGGGTTTAGCGCGGGGAGATAGCCGCAATGTTGCTGCGGCGACCCGTCCTGCCTGCTCGAACGAAAGATCTGCACCCATGCGCATCCTGCTGGTCGAGGACGACACCGCACTCGCCGAGGCGACCGCCAAGGCGCTCCGCGCGGAGCATTTCGCGGTCGACGTTGCCGCGAATGGCGAGGATGGCGCGCATCTCGGCGATACCGAAAGCTATGACGCGGCGGTGCTCGACCTCGGGCTGCCGCGCAAATCGGGGATTACGGTGCTCGAGGAATGGCGCGCGGCGGGGCGCATGCTCCCGGTGCTGATCCTCACCGCGCGCGATGGCTGGTCGGAAAAGGTCGCCGGGTTCCGCGCGGGCGCGGACGATTATCTCGTCAAGCCGTTCCGGATCGAGGAACTGGTGATGCGGCTGCGCGCACTGGTACGGCGCTCGGCGGGGCATGCCTCGGCGCGGATCGTGTGCGGGGCGATCACCTTCGACGCGCAGACCGGGCAGGTCGAGCGCGACGGTCTCCCGCTGCGGCTGACCGCGCTCGAATGGCGCGTGCTGTCGACGCTGATGCTGCGCAAGGGCGTGGTGGTCGAGCGGCTCGACCTGATGGAGCATGTCTACGAAGGCGATGCCGACCCCGATTCGAACTCGCTCGAGGTGATCGTCGGGCGGCTGCGCAAGAAGATCGGCGCGGACCTGATCGAGACGGTCCGCGGGCGCGGCTATCGGATCGTCGCGGCGTGAATGTACACGGCGCTTTTTCTCCACACTGCCGTCATGCTGAACTCGTTTCAGCATCCACCGTGCGACAGGCCCGGACAGCCGTCGTTACGCGGTGGACCCTGAAACGAGTTCAGGGTGACGCCGGCTGTGGTGGGGCCGCGCGTCCTTCCTCCCCCCGCCGTCATGCTGAACTTGTTTCAGCATCCTCCGCGCAACACCTCCGGATAGCCAGCGCCGCGCGGTGGACCCTGAAACGAGTTCAGGGTGACGCCGGGTGTAGTGGAAACACCCGCACCCCACCCCCTCGCCGCCGTCATGCTGAACTTGTTTCAGCATCCACCGTGCAACACGCCAGGACAGCCAGCGCCGCGCGGTCGACCCTGAAACACGTTCAGGGTGACGCCGGCTGTGGTGGGGCCGCGCGTCCTTCCTCCCCCCGCCGTCATGCTGAACTTGTTTCAGCATCCACCGTGCAACACCCCCGGACAGCCAGCGCCGCGCGGTGGACCCTGCAACGCGTTCAGGGTGACGGCAGCGGGTGCGCCGCATGACGCTCCTCCCGCGCTCGCTTTACGGTCGCCTGCTCGTCACCGCGCTCGTTGCCACGCTCGCCGCGCTCGCGTTCGCGGCGCTGACGATCGGCGCGGTGCTCGACCGGTTCGTGATGCACGGGCTCGACGAACGGCTCGACGCGCAGATCGCGATCCTCGCGCAGGCGGTCCGCCCCGATGGCCGGATCGACCGCACCCGGCTGATCCTCGCCGCGCCCTATGACGATCCCGCGAACGGCTGGGGCTGGCGGATCGACGCCGCGGGCCGGACGGTCGCCTCCCCCGCGCCGCCCGATCTCGACGCGATGCGCCCGCCCCGCGACGGCCCCCCGCCGCCGTTTGCCGGGCGCGATCCCGCGCAACCGGGCGCGCTCGACTGGCGCGACCGCCACGGTCAGCGCCACGCGCGCAGCCTGACGCTCGCCACCCCCGCGGGGCAGGTCCGCATCACCGCGTCCGCCCCGCGCGCGATCGTCGACCGGCCGCTGCGCGCGGCGATGGCGCCGCTGCTTGGCTCGCTCGCGCTGCTGGGCCTTGCGCTCGGCGCGGCGACGCTGGTGCAGTTGCGCGTCGGGCTCGCCCCGCTCAAGCGGATGCGCGAGGGTCTTGCGGCGGTGCGCAGCGGACAGGCGACCGCGATTCCCGCCGACCAGCCGCGCGAACTCGCCCCGCTCGCCAGCGAGATCAACGCGCTGCTGGAGGAGAACGCCGCCGCGCTCGCCAACGCGCGCGGGCATGTCGCCAATCTCGCGCATGGGCTCAAGACCCCGCTCGCGACGCTCGCGCTGACGGTCCGCCCGCTCGACCCGGACGGCGCGCTCGGCGCACAGATCGCACGGATCGACCAGGCGGTGCGACACCACCTCGGTCGCGCGCGCGCCGCGACGCCGGGAATCGCCTCCCGCGTCGCGACCCCGCTCGCGTCGACCGTCGCCGGGCTGGTCGACGCGCTGTCGCGAATCCATGCCGAGCGGCGAATCACCGCAGCGGTCGCGATCGACCCCATGCTGGCGGTTGCGGTCGACCCGCAGGATCTCGATGAACTGATCGGCAATCTGCTCGACAACGCGTGGCGCTGGGCCACCCGCCGAATCGCGGTGGAGGCGCGCGCCGACGGCGGCCGGTTCCTCGTGCTGACGATCGCGGATGACGGCCCCGGCATCCCCGAAGCAACCCGCGCCGCCGCGCTCGCCGCGGGGCAGCGGCTCGACGAACGCGGCGACGGCCACGGCTTCGGCCTGTCGATCGCGACCGAGCTCGCGACTCTTTACGGCGGCACGCTGCGGCTCGATACGGCCGCGCTTGGGGGCCTGGCCGTCCATGTGACGTTGCCGCTCGGCTCGGGCGGGTCGGCGTGAAATAAATGTCATGTTCCCGGTTCGGTCTCTTGCCTTTCCGTAACGCCAGCTTTGACCACGCGTCGCCGCGCATGCCCGGTTTCGCGACACCGCGAGCGGGCGGAAATTAGCGACGAACTGAGTCCCCGAACTGTCATTTATCGTATTGCGTGATGGACGCGATGGGCACAATCTGTAGGGGTCAGGTTCGGGGGCGAACCCAAGAACTGGTAGAGCGAAGCGGGCGACCCCATATCGGGACAGCACCCGGGCCGGATGCGCGAGCGCGATGATGGTCACTTTTCGTTCTCGCCGGAAGCCCCTGAAATGCTAGCACGGGGGAACGTCCCCCGAGTCGAACGAAGATCGAACGGATCGGGAACGTATGTCGTGTCCGATCCTGTAGCTTTGAGACGGAAACAGGGGCGGGACAATGGATTTTCGGGATACCGAGGAAGTGAAGGCGGATATGGCAAGCGATATGATCGAGGCGCTCGCGGCGAGCGTCCAGGCTCCCCAGGACACCGCCCAGGAAAGCGGGCGCAACGGCGCGGATCGCAAGCTCGCGGCGCGTGGCGATTCGAAGGAAGTCCACGTCCAGCTGTATCCGGTCGAGGTCGATCACTCGCGTGACGCGCTGCTGACCGATTTTGGCAAGGAAACGCTGCGCGACCGCTACCTGCTCCCGGGCGAGACGTTCCAGGACCTGTTCGTCCGCGTCGCCTCGGCCTATGCCGATGACGAAGCGCATGCGCAGCGGCTCTACGGCTATATCTCACGCCTGTGGTTCATGCCCGCGACGCCGGTGCTGTCGAACGGCGGCACCGGGCGCGGCCTGCCGATCTCGTGCTTCCTCAATTCGGTCCCCGACAGCCTCGGCGGGATCGTCGACACGTGGAACGAGAACGTCTGGCTCGCCTCGCGCGGCGGCGGGATCGGCACCTATTGGGGCAACGTCCGCGGGATCGGCGAGCCGGTCGGCCTCAACGGCAAGACTTCGGGCATCATTCCCTTCGTCCGCGTGATGGATTCGCTTACGCTCGCGATCAGCCAGGGCTCGCTCCGCCGTGGCTCGGCCGCCTGCTATCTCGACGTGTCGCACCCCGAGATCGAGGAATTCCTCGAAATCCGCAAACCCTCGGGCGATTTCAACCGCAAGGCGCTCAACCTGCACCACGGCGTGCTGATCACCGACGCGTTCATGGAAGCGGTCCGCGAGGGCGGCGAGTGGACGCTGGTCAGCCCCAAGGACGGCTCGGCGCGCGCCACGGTCGATGCGCGCTCGCTGTTCCAGAAGCTGGTCGAGACGCGGCTTGCCACCGGCGAGCCGTACATCGTCTTCGCCGATCACGTGAACAAGGGCATGCCGCGCCATCACCGCGAGCTCGGGCTCAAGGTGTCGACCTCCAACCTGTGCAGCGAGATCACGCTCCCGACCGGGACCGACCATCTCGGCAACGAGCGCACCGCGGTCTGCTGCCTGTCGTCGCTCAACCTCGAGACGTGGGACCAGTGGAAGGACGAGAAGGGCTTCATCGAGGACGTCATGCGGTTCCTCGACAACGTCCTGCAGGACTTCATCGACCGCGCCGAACCCGGCATGGAGCGCGCCGCTTATTCCGCGATGCGCGAGCGCTCGGTCGGCCTCGGCGTGATGGGCTATCACTCGTTCCTCCAGGCGCGTGGGTTGGCGTTCGAGGGCGCGATGGCCAAGTCGTGGAACCTGCGGATGTTCAAGCACATCAAGGCGCAGGTCGACGAAGCGTCGATGCACCTCGCGGTCGAGCGCGGGCCCTGCCCCGACGCGGCGGATCGCGGCGTGATGGAGCGGTTCAGCTGCAAGATGGCGATCGCGCCGACCGCGTCGATCAGCATCATCTGCGGCGGCACCTCGGCGTGCATCGAGCCGATCCCCGCGAACATCTACACACACAAGACGCTCAGCGGCTCGTTCTCGATCAAGAATCCGTATCTGGAAAAGCTGCTGATCGCCAAGTCGAAGAATTCGGACGCGATCTGGAATTCGATCCTCGAGCAGGGCGGGTCGGTCCAGCATCTCGACTTCCTCGACGTCGAGGAAAAGGACTGCTTCAAGACCAGCTTCGAGATCGACCAGCGCTGGCTGCTCGAGCTCCAGGCCGACCGCACGCCCTATATCGACCAGTCGACCTCGCTCAACCTGTTCATCCCGGCCGACGTCGAGAAGTGGGACCTGTTGATGCTCCACTTCCGCGCGTGGGAATTGGGGATCAAGTCGCTCTACTACCTCCGCTCCAAGTCGGTGCAGCGCGCCGGTTTCGCGGGCGGTGTCGAGAACGACAACACGATCGAGAAGCCGCAATACGAGTTCGAGACGACCGATTACGACGAGTGTCTCGCCTGCCAATAGAGGCACTTTGCGGGGCATCGGCATAATCTTGAGCGCGGAGGATGGCCGCGCCGGATCAACCGATTTTACGCACCGTCCGACGGCGACCCCGGCGTCGGCGGTCCAAGATAGGTAACAGTCACGATGCTCGACCCTCAGATCAAGACGACGCATGACAGGTGGCGCAGCCGCTTGTCATGCGTTACTGATTCGGAGCGGTTGTGCCTCTCGGGGTTGCGTGCTTCCGGTTCAGCGTTTCGTCCGTCCGCCGGCGTTGCGCGCCATGCGCCGCGCCGCAGAGCGGACAGACGTTTTGAATCGCACTGTACCAGCATTCCGATGCCGGGTTTGCACAGACGAGCGTATCCTGTTGTCCACAAGACACCAACCATGCGCGCGTCGCCCGTTCCGGTCTTGACGGTCGTTGCGCCGCCAGAGCCGAGGGGCGAAGCGATGACCAATGCGACTGCCTATCACGGGTATGAAGTGTGGAAGGGTTGGAACTCGACCGATTTCATGGCCGTCACGCCAAGCGACCGCGCCTATTTCGATCTCGAGATGCGGGGCATCCCGGTGGCAGGGGAGGATCTGCTGGAAATCGGTTTCGGCAACGGCCGGTTCCTGGGTTGGTCGGCGGCACGAGGTGCCCGTCTTTACGGCACCGAAATGTCCGAGCAGGGCAAGGCGCTTGCTGCCGCCCGCGATGTCACCGTGTTGCCAACCGATCTGTCGCAGTCTGTAGACCGTCACCGCGATCGTTTCGGGGTGATCGCCGCGTTCGATGTGCTCGAACATTTGTCGCTCGACGAAATCCGACGAATGCTCGACCAGATCTCTGCGATGTTGCGTCCCGGTGGCCATTGCGTAGCGCGATTTCCCAACGGTCAGAGCATTTTGTCGGGACTGTATCAGTCTGGGGACTACACGCATGTCTCGACCCTGTCCGCGTCGATCATGACGCAACTGGTCAGCGGTAGCGTCCTCGAAATCGTGCGCGCCGAGAGCAGTGCATACCCCGATCACGGCCTTGCCCGAAAGGCCCGTGGTGTCGTTCGTACCGGCTTCGAGGCCTTTCTGTGCCGGCTCTACGGGTTCCGTGCTCCGCTTGGGCCCAATGTCACCGTTGTCCTGCGCAAGACGGCGGGCACCGCATGAGCGACGCCCGCCAATCCCTCACGCGCGATGCCGGTGGCACCGCGGCGACGGGCTTACTTCTCTTCTTCGAACGTCACGGCCACATCGGCGTTGGCGCTGAGGCGGACCTTGCCGTCCTCGACATCGGCAACGAGGCCGAGCGAGATGAAGTGGTGATGCCCTTCGTGGCTGCCGGTGCCCTCGTTGACCTGCGCGCCCGAATCCTTCTTGGTCAGCTTGATGCGGCCGCCCTCGACGTGGTCGACGGTGCCGACATGGACGCCGTCTGCGCCGATGACTTCGGCATGTTCCTGAATCTGCGATGCGTCGACCATGGTGGTAGCTCCTTCGTTACGGTTGCGGACTCCCAACGCACGCCCGTCCAAATCGATGCAAGGAATGCGGCATGACCGGCCCCACCCTCCGCGGGCAGGCGGTGCTGCCGGGCGTGCTCGCGCTGGCCGGGTGCGCGCACCAGGTCGCGAGCGCGGTCGCGCCGGCCGCGCCGGGCTTCGTGCTGGGCGTGTGGCACGGCTTCATCTTCCCGGTTGCCTGGGTCCTGTCGCTGCTGGTGCCCGACATCGCGGTCTATGCGGTGCCGAACAACGGTGGCTGGTACGATTTCGGCTATTTCCTCGGGATCGTCTTCCTGGGCGTCGGCGCGAACCGGACCCGCACCGTCTACGTCACGCGCGTGGTACGGCGATGACGCCGGGGATCGCGATCATGTATGCGGTGGCGGCGGTGTTCACGCTGATCGGCGCGGGCCTGTTGCTCGCGCTCGTCCGCCCGGGGAGCGAGGGGCGCGTCTATGCGTTCCGGATGGTCGGGATCATGGCGCTGTCGCTCGGCGTGGTGCTGATCATGTCCGCAAGTGCGATGTGGCATTGGAGCGTGAGCGCATGACTGATACGATTGCCACCCGGAACATGGCGCACGCCGCGCCGCTTCCGCTTGCCAATCCCGAGCAGCGCAAGATTGCGGCCTATCCGCTGTTCGACTGGCTGCGGTTCGTCCTGGCCTCCGTCGTCGTCCTGGTCCATGCCGGGGCGCGTTTCCCCGCGCCACTCGACGGCAACCTCGCGGTCTGCGTGTTCCTGGCGCTGAGCGGCTGGTTGATCGGCGGCATCCTGCTGGAGACGCAACGCGCGGAATTACCGCGCTTTTTCTACAATCGCGCGACGCGGATCTGGTGCCCGTATTTCGCGACGGTCATCCTGCTCTACGGGCTCGCCGCGGCAGTCCACGGCGTCGACGCCAACTGGTTCAAATATCTTTTCTACGACGCGTCCTTCACGCATTACACCTGGACCGTATTCCCGCGCGCCTCGGGGGAGATGCCCCTGCTGGGCACCGGAAATCATTTCTGGAGCATCTCGGTCGAGGAGCAGTTCTACCTCTTCGCGCCGTTGCTGATGCTGTTCCTGGCGTGGGGGAAGCGGCTGTGGGTGTGGCTGGTGGTCGCCGCGTTGCTGCTCTTGAAAGGATCGCAATTCACCCCGATCGCGCTTGGCGTCGTGGCGGCGATCGTCCATCGCGATCATGGGACCAATGCCGCCGGCGTGGTGTGGAACGTGCGCTATCGCGGCCCTGCGATCGCGGCGGTTGTCGCCGTCGCGTTGTTCGTTGCGGCGGCCTATTGGCCGATCCCGCAGGTGCGCGCGTTGCTGGCGGTTGCGGTGGTCCTTGCCGCGGCGATCCCGGGGACGCGCGGGGCAGTCGGCGTGTTCGTCGGCGCGATATCCTATCCGTTGTATCTCAACCACTGGATCGGCGGGTTCGCGGTGCATTCCGTGGCGCGCCGGCTCGGCTACGGGCCGTCGGTCGTGCAGGAGGCGCTGTCCTATCTGCTGGCGATCCCGGTCGCGATCGTTGCGTGGTACCTGATCGATCGCCAGGTGATGGCGCACCGCAACGCCTGGTACACGCCGCAGCGTGGTCGCGCGCTCGGCATCACCGCCTACGTGTTGCTCGCGATCGGGCTGGTCGGCGGCCTGTTGATCCGGCGGGCGGGCGGATGATCGCCTGCCCTCTCCTTCTTTCCTATCTTTCCTGAAAAGCGTCCTGGAGTAACCCCATGTCCCTCACCGAAGCCCGCAAGCAGTACAAGCCGTTCGAATACCCCTGGGCATTCGATTTCTGGAAGCGCCAGCAGCAGATCCACTGGATGCCCGAGGAAGTGCCCTTGGGCGAGGATTGCCGCGACTGGGCGCAGAAGCTCAGCGACCACGAGCGCAACCTGCTCACCCAGATCTTCCGCTTCTTCACCCAGGCGGACGTCGAGGTGCAGGATTGCTATCACGAGAAGTACGGCCGCATTTTCAAGCCGACCGAGATCAAGATGATGCTGGCGGCGTTCAGCAACATGGAGACGGTGCACATCGCCGCCTACAGCCATCTTCTCGACACGATCGGGATGCCCGAGAGCGAGTACGGCGCCTTCCTCGAATATAGCGAGATGAAGGACAAGCACGATTACCTGCAGACGTTCGGCGTCGACAGCGACGAGGACATCGCCAAGACGCTTGCGATGTTCGGCGGCTTCACCGAGGGGCTGCAGCTGTTCGCGTCGTTCGCGATGCTGATGAACTTCCCGCGCTTCAACAAGATGAAGGGCATGGGGCAGATCGTCACCTGGTCGATCCGCGACGAATCGCTGCATTGCGAAGGCATCATCAAGCTGTTCCACGCCTTCTGCGCGGAGCGGAACTGCCTCACCAAATCGGTGCGCGACGACATTGCCGACATGTGCCAGCACACCGTCCGGCTCGAGGACAATTTCATCGACCTCGCGTTCGAAATGGGCCCGGTCAACGGCATGACGCCCAAGGAAATCAAGAAGTACATCCGCTACATCGCCGACTGGCGGCTGGGGCAGTTGGGCATGAAGCCGATCTACATGATCGACGAACACCCGCTGCCGTGGCTCGCGCCGATGCTCAACGGCGTCGAGCACGCCAACTTCTTCGAACAGCGCGCGACCGAATATTCGAAGGCAGCGACGCGCGGCAACTGGAACGAGGTGTGGGACGGGTTCGACAAGCGCCAGAAGGCGAAGGCCGGGCCGGTCGAGTTGTTCTCGGCGAACGAGGATTCGGACGCGGGGGATATGTTCTCGCGGGCTGGGGTTGCGGCTGAGTGAGCAAAGCAGGGCTCCTCCCAATTTGGGGGGAGCTCACAACTCGTTAACTAGAACTAGCTCAACTACGGCTATCAGCGCGCCCGTCACCTTCGTCCTTTAGAAGTCCTTCACCGGCAACCTAATTACCGTATCGATGCGACAAATAGCTGACTGTAGAGAATATCAACTAAACCATAACTTTGCCACATATCATCGGGGCGGTCGAAAATGAAGTTGGTCGAGATTGAGGTCAAAAGCTTTAAAGGGGTGAAGCTGGCAAGGATACCCGTACAAGACACTACGGTTCTCGTCGGTGTAAATAATGCCGGAAAGTCAAGTATTCTGCAGGCAGTGCACTTTGCCGCTCGGGCGATGGCTTCCGCCTCAGAAGCTAACAAGCAAACGACGTTATCGATATCCGATTTAGAATATCTGCCCGCCAATTCTTATAAAATGCTGGGTCACAATGCGTTATGGGGAAATGCGCAAACATCACCTGAAAGCAGCGTTACTTTTAAGTTTAGCGATGGCGACAAGGCTTTAGAGGCATCAGTTCGGCTAAAGTCTGCAAGAAATGAAGGCCTGTCGGTCAATCCTACTATACCGCAAGCGTTGTTCCCATTTTTCAGAAATAGAGATGCAGTATTCTCTGCGTATATTCCAGGGATTGCCGGCATTCCTTTGGAAGAACAGCGACTCACAAAACGTCATATTTATCGCAAGGTGGCTTCAGGCGACAGTAATGTCGTTCTGAGAAATATATTACTCCTAATAAAAGAGCGGAACAAGCTGGGAGAGCTTCAAGAGTTTGTTCGGGGTGTGTATCCAGGAACCAGCTTTGACGTTTCTTTTAACGAAACAAAAGATCTATTTATAGAAACTACTATGCTGGGGACAGACAAGTCTCCTAGACCACTTGAGTTCGCCGGAACAGGCTTTCTTCACGTCGTTCAGGTTTTTTCATATCTTGTTTTGTTTAAACCAACGATAATGTTAATCGATGAACCGGAGTCTCACCTACATCCGACTCTGCAGACAAAGCTTACGCGTCAACTACGTCGTCGGATCGGTCAAGCTGGTTCATCTGCGCTTATAACAACTCATAGTCCGTTTGTGGCAAGGGGCCTACCTCTTGGATCAAGTGTTGTTTGGGTCAAAGCAGGAGGGGTAACCGAAGCAAAAGAAAGCGAGTTGATTAAAAGCCTTCTCGGCTGGGGCGCTTTGGACAAACCCATATTACTGATAACGGAAGATAAGAATGCCAACGACCTTATAGAATTGCTAAAGCAGCATCCCGATCTCGAAGGTCAAGTAGCCGTTTTTCCGTTTAATGGCGTTTCGACGCTCGGAAAAGGGAGCATCTTAGCCGACTTAAGAGAAAAATTAGGTGGAGCTCACAAGGTTATCGTACACCGTGATCGGGATGGCCTGACCGACGAAGAGGTTTCAGCGTGGGCAAATGAATACAAAAACCATAGTATTAGTACTTGGATTACAACTGGCTCTGACGTGGAAAGTTATTTTTGTGATCCGGGCTATATATCAACAATATATAATATCTCCCTAAAGGACGCAATTTCTCTTATCGATACGGTTATCGAAAATAACCTCAAAGAATATCAGTCGACATTTTCCAATAAAAGGAAAAATATAAACACTCGATATGATAAGACCGGAGGATCTCCTGTTACCGCAGATCTTATAAGCTCTTGGCCTTACTGGAAATGGATCAAGAGGAAAGATATGATCAGCGATATTAGAAATGCGGTCAGGCAGGACCTGGGTATGGACGAAAAACTGATGGGAAAAGGCAGTGAAAATTATCTCGTCGCTGCAGACCTACTGACACTGCTGGCATCGAAGGCCGCCTGACATTCACAGATAGCGGCAAGTCGTCACTGCCGTTTAGTCAATGACCAGTGTCTAGGCTTAATTTCTCACCGCAATCACGCCAAAACAAACGGCCGCCGCACCCCGCTCGTCCCGTTCGGCACCGCCACGTCGATGTCCTGCCGGTGGAACTGGCGGTACAGCACCACGCTCAGCACCGCGGCATAGAAGCACCACACCGAGGCGAAGGCATAGCCCTTCACCAGATGCACGATCGTCAGCCCGACCACGTTGAGTACGCCATAGCCGCGCACGACGCGATGCGACGACAGCAGCAGCGCGCCGCAGGTCGAGGCGATGTACAGCAGCGACACCCACAGGCGGCTCGTCACCGGGTTGCTATAGGCGATCGAATGCTGGTCGATCACCGCGCAGGTCGGCGCGATCACCAGCCCCGCCATGTCCCACGCGAACACCACCGCCCCCACGCCGGTCAGCATGAGGATCACGCGTCGCCGCCATCCCGGCGGCTCCATCAGCGCGACCGCGGTCGGCATCAGCAGCGGGAGGATTCCGATCGCGTAGAGCGAGAACAAGAACACGCTGTGATCGACCGCATAGCGCCCGAGCCGCCCCTCGAGCGACAGCCACACCAGCCCTTCCGAAAACTGGTGGAAAGCGAACAGCAGCGGCACGCTCGCGAAGAGCAGCGCGCGCGGTTCGCGGACATGGCGCAGCGTGGCAACGCCGATCGTGGCGAGCACGGCGGCGGCGGTGAAGCTGGCGGTGGCGGAGAAGCACATGGTCGGTCCCTCGGGCGCGGAACCGCCGGGGCCTGTGTGGGGGGATTTGGGTTGAGTGGGAAGGGCGGGACTTCTTGAAGCCCCTCCCCTTTAGGGGAGGGGTTGGGGTGGGGCAGTTCAGCAGAACCGCCGTCGGAAGAAGGCACGGCCCCACCCCCAACCCCTCCCCTGAAGGGGAGGGGCTTAAGTAAAGTCAGGCCCGCGCGCCCTCGACGACGCCGCCGGAGTTATGCCGCAGCGCCTTGAGCACCGTCTCGACGATCGCGTCCGCATCGAGACCCGCCTCGGCATATTGCGCCTCGGGCTTGTCCTGGTCTTGGAACACGTCGGGCAAGCGCAGCGTGCGCAGCTTGAGGCCCGCGTCGATCAACCCGGTATCGCTCGCAAAGGTCAGCACGTGCGCGCCGAGCCCGCCGACCGACGATTCCTCGATCGTCACCGCAACCTCATGCGTGGTCAGCAGCTTGCGGATCAGTTCCTCGTCGAGCGGCTTGGCGAAGCGCAGATCGGCGACGGTGGTCGACAACCCCTTGGCTTCGAGAGCATCCGCCGCCTTCAAGGCCTCGCCGAGACGAGTCCCCAAGGCCATGATCGCGACCTTGTGTCCCTGCCGCACGATCCGCCCCTTGCCGATCTCGAGCCGCTCGGCGACCTCGGGCATCGCCACGCCGGTGCCGTTGCCGCGCGGATAACGCACCGCGATCGGCCCGCTGTCGTGCAACGCCGCGGTGTGGGTCATATGGACCAGCTCGGCTTCGTCCGACGGCGCCATCACAACCATGTTGGGGAGCGTCGCGAGATACGTCACGTCGAACGACCCGGCATGCGTCGCGCCATCCGCGCCGACCAGCCCGGCACGGTCGATCGCGAAGCGGACCGGCAGGTTCTGGATGCAGACGTCGTGGACGACCTGGTCGTACGCACGCTGGAGGAAGGTCGAATAGATCGCGCAGAACGGCCGCATCCCCTGCGCGGCAAGCCCCGCCGCGAAGGTGACGGCATGCTGCTCGGCGATGCCGACGTCGAAGAAGCGGTCGGGAAAGGCCTTGGAGAATCCGTCGAGCCCGGTCCCCGACGGCATCGCCGCGGTGATCGCGCAGATCGTCGGGTCGCTCTCGGCTTCCTTGAGGAGCTGCGCGCCGAACACGTTCTGATACTGCGGCGGCCCCGGGGGGGCCTTGGTCTGGACGCCCGAGATCACGTCGAACTTCTGGACGCCGTGATACTTGTCCGCAGCGGCCTCGGCCGGGGCATAGCCCTTGCCCTTCTTGGTCACGACATGGACGAGGATCGGGCCCTCCTCCGCATCGCGGACGTTCTCGAGCACCGGAATGAGCTGCTCAAGGTTATGCCCGTCGATCGGTCCGACGTAATAGAAGCCGAGTTCCTCGAACAACGTCCCGCCCATCGCAAGCCCGCGCGCGAATTCGTCCGCCTTGCTGAGGCTGGAGGCGAACGGCCGTGGCAGCTTTTTGGCAAGCCGCTTGGCGAGTTCGCGGAACCCCAGGAACTCGCGGCTCGACACGATTCGCGAGAGATACGCCGACAACCCGCCGACCGGCGGCGCGATCGACATGTCGTTGTCGTTGAGGATCACGACCAGCCGGTTGCCCGCCTGCGCCGCGTTGTTCATCGCTTCATACGCCATGCCCGCGGACATCGCGCCGTCGCCGATCACCGCGATCGCCTTGCCGGGCTTGTCCGCGATCTTGTTGGCGATCGCGAAGCCGAGCGAGGCCGAGATCGAGGTCGAGCTGTGCGCCGCGCCGAACGGGTCATATTCGCTTTCGGACCGCTTGGTGAAGCCGGAGAGGCCCCCGCCCATGCGCAGCGTGCGGATCCGGTCGCGACGACCGGTGAGGATCTTGTGCGGGTAGCATTGATGCCCGACGTCCCACACGAGGCGGTCGCGCGGCGTATCGAAGACATAGTGAATCGCGACGGTCAGCTCGACCACGCCGAGGCCCGACCCGAGGTGGCCACCGGTCACACCGACCGCGGCGATCGTCTCCTGCCGCAGCTCGTCGGCAAGCGCGCGCAGCTCTGTCGCAGGGAGGGTCCGCAGGTCCGCGGGAACGTTAACCGTGTCGAGCAACGGCGTCTTATGAGAGTCAACCATCGGACCTGTTTAGCGCCGGTCCTTCACGCTGTCGATTGCTGCTAGTTGCTTCCGTTACAAAGCGACATTTTCTTGACGGCCGTCGCCTGCGCGACCGACAAGGCGGCATGCGCGATTTTTCCCACCGGGTGGCGACCGAAGCCGACATCCCCGCGATCAGTGCGTTGATGGAAGACGCGATCACCGCGCTGCAATCCGCGTTTCTCTCCGACGCCGAAGTGGCAGCGAGTCGGTTGAGCATGGGGCTGGACACGCAACTGATTGCGGACCGGACCTATTTCGTCGTCGAGGAAGCGGGTGCGCTCGCCGGTTGCGGTGGCTGGAGTTACCGCGCGACGCTGTTCGGCGGGGACGCGAGCGCGGTCGCGCGCGATGCGCGGACGCTCGATCCGGCGACCGATGCCGCGCGAATCCGCGCGATGTATACGCATCCCGATTACATCCGAAGCGGGGTCGGGCGGCTCGTGCTCGCGTTGTGCGAGGATGCCGCGCGCGCCGCAGGGTTCACGCAGCTCGAGATGATGGCGACGCTTGCGGGCGAACCGCTGTACCGCGCCTGCGGTTACGTCGAGATCGAGCGCGTCGCGCGGATGGCCCCGGCGGGGCCGCCGGTGCCGGGGGTGCGGATGGGGAAGACGCTGGTATAATCAGGAGCCGCCCGTCCTTCCTTCCCCGGCGAAGGCCGGGGCCCGAGAGCGGGCCGTCGATCGCCTCGCGCTGCGTCTTCAACAACCACCTTCACTACTGGGGCCCGGCCTTCGCCGGGGAAGCAACAGAAAGAGACGGCCGGGAGAAAACCCGCCGCTACGCCGCCTTCGCGGTCGCCGCACACGCCGCGCATTTGCCGCGCACTTCGATCACCGGACGCTCGGGCGCAAACCCCGCGTCGATCGCCGCCGTCCGCACACCCTTGGTCAGCCGATCGTCGTCGAGATGGACGATCTGCCCGCAGGAATCGCACACCAGGAAGATGCAGTCGTGCAGGCAATCGGGGTGCGCATTGGCGATATACGCGTTCGAGCTTTCCACCCTGCGGGCCAGGTTGGACGTCACGAACAGGTCGAGGATACGGTACACGCTGTTCGCGGCGACGCGGCGCCCTTCGGTCTTGGAAACCGCTTCGGCGATGTCATAGGCCGAGGCAGGCTTGTCGAACCCCGCCAGCGCGCGGAAGATGTTGGCGCGCATCGTGGTCCACTGCTCGCCCGATCGCTCGAGCGTTGCCTGGGCCGCGAGCGCAAGATCGGCATCCTGCGGTTCATAATGTCGGTGCGTCGCCATGGACGGGAGATAGGCCCTCCCCGCCTTCGCTGCAACGTCCGAGCGAAGGTCAGCAGGCGGCGCGGCGGTTGAGATCGTGGCCGAGCGCGAGCGTCGCGACGCCGATCAGCGTCCACACCGTCTCCAGCCCGTCGCCGTCATGCGGCAGCGAGATCGCCCCCGCCATCATGCCCAGGCCAGCCGCGCCGACCACCGCGGGCATCATATAGCCGTGCGTGAAGATCCCGCGGCCGAGCGCGATCACGCCGAAGCCGATCGCGATCGTCAGCCCGATCTCATGGAACAGCGGATTGAGCAGCAACCCGCCCGCCGATGCGGCCAGCGCCAGGAACACCGAACTCGCGATGCAATGGACGACACACAGCCCCGACAGCCCGATCGCCATATTGTCGAACCGCTGTTCGATCCACCGATAGGCGGGTGAGGAGGCAAGAGTCGTCATGCTGTTCGCGATGTGGCATGCCCTCCGCTAAGTTACAACATATCATCGCGCTTTTTTGCATGCGCTGGACTGCAATCGACAATCGACGGGCCCGGGCGGGACGCGTAAGACGGGATCATGCTCCAGGCATCCTCGCTCCCCTCGCGCGTCCGACCCCGTACGGTGTCGCTCTGGCTGTTTCTCGCGGCGGCGCTGGTCGTCGCGATGGTCGTGATCGGCGGGATCACCCGCCTGACCGAGTCGGGGCTGTCGATCACCCAGTGGAAACCGATCAGCGGAATCATTCCGCCGCTCAACGCCGCGCAGTGGCAGGCCGAGTTCGACAATTACAAGCGCATCCCCGAATATCAGCAGATCAACCGGGGGATGACGCTGGCCGGCTTCCAGGCGATCTTCTTCTGGGAATATGTCCACCGCCTGCTCGGGCGCGTGGTCGGCATGGTGTACCTGCTGCCTTTCCTGTACTTCTGGGCCCGCGGAAGCTTGCCGCGCGGTTATGCGCCGCGGCTCGGCGCGCTGGTCGCGCTGATCGTGCTGCAGGGCGCGATCGGCTGGTGGATGGTGTCGTCGGGGCTGACCAAGCGCACCGACGTCAGCCATATCCGGCTCGCGATCCACCTCGTCACCGCGCTGACGCTGCTGGCGGGAACGGTGTGGACCGCACTCGACCTGCGCGATCTCGCCGCAACTCGCCTCGCGCGTCCGGCACGGCTGCGTGCCTTTGCAGCCGCCGCGCTGGTGCTGTTGTTCACGCAGATCATGTTCGGCGCGTTCACTGCCGGGCTTGATGCCGGCTACGCCTTCTCCAGCTGGCCGTTGATGGGGAACGAGATCTTCCCGGCCGCCACGCCGATGACCGAGCCGATGTGGCGCAACGCGATCGACAATCCGATCGTCGTCCAGTTCATCCACCGCTGGCTCGCCTTCGTCGCGGCGGCGGGGGTCGTCGCGCTCGGCTGGCGCGCGATCCGGGCGGACGCGCCGCGAATCGGCGGAATCGCGATTGCGCTGGTCGCGGGCCAGATCCTGCTCGGGATCGCCACTTTGCTCAGCGGCGTCGAGATCGTCGTCGCCGTCGCGCACCAGGCAAATGCCGCCTTGCTGCTGATTGCGGCGATTTGCGCCGCACATGCCGTCGGACGCCGGACGATCTGACGCAGGATAGCGGACGGTATCCCGATACCTGTCGGGAAACCCGCCGAAACCTTGACTTTCCGCGCCCGTCCCAGCATTAGCCACGCCAACGATGCCGTCCCCCGGGGCGGCATCCGTCATTTTAGCTATGTAAGGTCACAAGCCCCATGAAGGCGCTGATGAAGACCACCAAGCCGGCATTGCCGTATGAGGTGGAGAAAAAATGGATCATCGTCGATGCCGATGGTCTGGTCGTTGGCCGCATGGCCTCGATCATCGCGAACATCCTGCGCGGCAAGCACAAGCCGAGCTTCACGCCCCACGTCGATTGCGGTGACAATGTCATCATCATCAACGCGGACAAGGTGCGGTTCACGGGCAACAAGCTCAAGGACAAGGTCTATTACAAGCACACCGGTTATGCCGGCGGCATCAAGGGAATCACCGCGGGCAAGGTGCTCGAAGGTCGCTTCCCCGAGCGCGTGATCGAAAAGGCCATCGAGCGGATGATTCCGCGCGGCCCGCTCGGCCGTCAGCAGATGCGCAACCTGCGCGTCTTCGCCGGCACGGAGCATCCGCATGAGGCGCAGAACCCCGAGGTTCTCGACATCGCCAGCATGAACCGCAAGAACAAGGTGGGCGCATAATGTCCGACAACCGCCAGTCGCTGGCCGATCTCGCCGCTCTGACCAACACTCCGGCGCCTGCTGCTGCAGCACCGGCCGCCGCAACGACTTCGGACGCACAGGCCGAGGATTACATGGCCGGGAAGATCGAGGAGCCAGCTGCTCCGACGATGCCGCTGCGCGAGCAGATCCTCGACCAGTACGGCCGCGCCTATGCGACCGGTCGTCGTAAGGACGCGGTTGCACGTGTCTGGATCAAGCCGGGTTCGGGCAAGATCACGATCAACGGTCGTGACCAGGAAGTGTATTTCGCACGCCCGACGCTGCGTCTCGTCATCAACCAGGTGTTCGGCGTGACCGATCGCCAGGGTGCGTATGACGTCGTCTGCACCGTCAAGGGTGGTGGCCTTTCGGGTCAGGCCGGCGCGGTCAAGCATGGCATCAGTCAGGCACTGACCAAGTTCGAGCCGATCCTGCGTGCGCCCGTCAAGGCGGCAGGCTTCCTGACGCGCGACAGCCGTACTGTCGAGCGTAAGAAGTACGGCCGTGCGAAGGCACGTCGTAGCTTCCAGTTCTCGAAGCGCTAAGCTTCCCGAGCATCGATGCTTGCGAAAGGGCGGTCCGGCAACGGGCCGCCTTTTTCGTTTGGGCCGCTCGGGCACGTCCTCCTTATTGATGAGCCGAACCATTACCTTGGCACGATAAGGACATGCCCTGTCCGTTCGTTTCGAGCGAAGTCGAGAAACCCGGCACAGCGCAGGTTTCTCGACTGCGCTCGAAACGAACAGTGGGGACGACCATTTACCCGATTGCAGGACCTGCCCCAGTGACCGACGACCCTACCCCGCACGCCACGACCCAGTCCGCCCTGCTGGACGGATCCTCGGACGATGTCGTTGAGACCGCCGAGGGCACGTCGAATGAGCCGACGTCCTTCACCGAGGCGATCGAGCAGGTCGGCGCGGGGTCGCTGCTAGGCTATCGGCTCCAGCAGCAGGCGATCCTGTCCGATTTCGGGCTGTTCGCGCTGCAATGCCGTGACAATGACGCGCTGCTCGCCAAGGCCGCCGAAATGGCCGCGGACGGCATGCGGACCGGGCTGTGCAAGGTTCTCGAGTTCCGTCCCCAACAGGCCGACCTGTTGTTCCGCGCCGGAGTCGGCTGGCGCGCCGGGGTAATCGGTCAGGCCACGCTGAGTGCGGACGACAAGTCGCCCGCGGGATTCGCGTTCCGCAACGGCACGCCGGTCATCTCCAACCATCTCGAGGGCGAGGACCGCTTCCGTACCCCGCAGATCATGGTCGAACACGGCGTGCGCCGTGCGATCAACGTGCTGATCTCGACCACGGCGGGCGCCTGGGGCGTGCTTGAGGTCGACAGCCCGAGCGCTGGCCAGTTCGAGGCCGCCGACATCGCGTTCCTGCAGGGCTTCGCCAATTTGCTCGGGGTGGCAATGGACCGGCAGGAGGGCGAGCGGCGGCTGGCCGAGGCGCTCGACTATCAGAAAGTGCTCGTCCAGGAAGCGAGCCACCGCGTCAAGAACAGCCTGACGATGCTGTCGAGCATTCTCCACCTGCAATCCCGCAGCAACCCGCTGCCCGAGGTATCGAGCGCGCTCAACGAAGCGTCGGGGCACGTCATCGCGATCGCGCGGACGCACGACCAATTGTGGCGGCAGGGCACCGGGCGGGTCGATATGCGGGCGTTGCTCGAGGATCTGTGCGCGAGCCTGTCCGGACAATTGCCGAGCCTCGCGCTCGACTGCACGTCCGACGCGATCTCGATCGACGCGGATCAGGCCGTCGCAGTCGGTTTGCTGATTACCGAGCTCGTCACCAATGCGGCGAAGCACGCGTATGGCGAGGACGGCGGCCAGGTCTCGGTCTCGGCGACGCGTGACGGCGAGTCGGTCTGCCTCACGGTCCGCGATTATGGCGCGGGCCTGCCCGCAACGTTCGACGTCCGCGCAGGCTCCTCGAGCAGCCTCGGCCTGCAACTGATCCGCACGTTGGCGCGCAGCCTGCACGGCAGCGTCGATGCCAAATCGGACGGGGGCGCGCATTTCGTCGTCAGCTTCCCGGTAGAAATGCGGAAGGGCTGACCCCTTTTCGGATCCCTTCCCCGGCGAAGGCCGGGGCCCAGTCGGGAAACAGAAGATTGCAGGCGACCGTGCTCGATTACCGCCGCCATCGCCACTGGGCCCCGGCCTTCGCCGGGGAAGAGTAAGCAGAGCCGGCGCTAAACCCGCTCGCGCTCCAGCACCGCGTCGGGCTTGGGCGACATCGTCCGGCATACCACCTCGACCCCCCCGTCCGCGACGCGGATCTCGTTGAACGATGGCGGCGTCGTCCGGGTCCGCTCCGACAGCGTCCCCGCGCCGATCATCCGGATGCTACGACCATCAACGTCGTGCGCGATGTCGAACGGATCGTGGACGTGCCCCGTCAGCACAGCGTCCGCTCCCGCCGCCGCCAGCGCGTCGAGCGCATCGGCACCCCGTCGTGTCTTGGCGGAGGCGTGTGTGTCCGCCTCGATCAGCGGATGGTGCGCGGCGATGAAGATCAGCCGGTTCTCGGGCACCGCCGCGATCAGGTCGAGCGTCCGCCGCAACGCCCCGCGACTGACATAGCCCTTCGACCAGTTGAGCCGCCACTGCGCGCGCGCGGTCGTCACCAGCGGCACGATCGCCACGCCCGCCAGATCGATCGGCCGCTCGACCATTCGTTCGACCTTGCCCATCCGGCGATAGGGGCGGAAGAACCGGTCGAACAGGTTCCAGTACGGCAGGTCGTGATTGCCGACCTCGACCGTCACCGGCACCGGCAGGCGCTGGAGCCATTCGAGCCCTGCTGCGAATTCGCGCCGTCGCGCGCGCATCGTCAGGTCGCCCGTCATCACCACCGCATCGGGGCGCTCGGCATGGACCAGCGCGTCGAACCACGCGATTGCGGCGGCATCCTCGCGTCCGAAATGGACGTCGCTGACATGAAACAGACGGATCATCGGACGCCTCTTATCGTTCGCGCGTGGTCAGGAAAAGATCGCGCGTCCGCCCGATGCGGACTTCGCTACCCGGTTCCAGCATGGCGGGTTCCCCGTCGAACAGTGCCAATGCGGGTTTCTTGCCCCCCGTGCGGAAGCTGGTCGCGTGGCACTGCGTCACTTCCGACGCCGCGACCCAATCGCCGGTCAGCCATTCCCAGCCGAGCCGCGTAATGCTGCCGAAATCGCGCGCGTCGATCGCGGCGATGTCGAGCCGGTCATCCTCGGCGCGCACCAGCACCGCCTGCGCGCCGGACTTGAGCCCCGCCACGCCTTCAAGCCGGATCCCCTTGCCGAAGGTCCGGCTCCACGCATGCCGAAGCGCGCGTCCCAGCCCGCGCAGGCTTCCGCTCCGCACGATCTCGCGCGCACGGACCCAACTCGCCGCCGGGCCGAGGATCAACCCGACGAAGGCGCGGTTCTCGCCGACCTGCGCGAACGGCAAAGCGGTCTTGCGCGCCCGGTCGTGCGCTGCGCCGATGATCTTCGCGGGGTCGGTGCCGCCGTGGAGCAGCTTGGCGAGCAGGTTCATCGTCCCGCCCGGCAGGATCAGGATCGACCCCTTCCAGTCGAGCAGCGCGGTCACCGCTGCATTGATCGTCCCGTCGCCCGCGAACAGCACCGCGGTATCGACCCCCGCCGCGTCGAGGGATCGCGGTGTCGGCAAGGGTTCTTCGGGAAAGGCGGTGCGCCCGGCAAGCGTCAGTCCGCGCTCGCTGCAGATCGCCTCGAGCGCCTTGGCCTTGGCAGGCGTCGCGGTGCCCGATTTCGGGTTGGTGATGAACCACAGAGTCTTCATTGTTCCGCCAACGCACCAGTCCGCGAAAAGTCACGTCGGCGATACCGCGTGCCACAAACCCCTGTCCCGGCGCAGGCGCTTGGTGCAACGGTAGCGCATGACCGACCCACGCGCCGCCAAACCGATCGCCGAACTCACGCTGCGCGGAGTCCTGCTGGGCGGGCTCATTACGCTGCTGTTCACCGCCGCCAACGTCTATCTCGGGCTCAAGGTCGGGCTGACCTTCGCGACCTCGATCCCCGCCGCGGTGATCTCGATGGCGGTGCTCAGCGCGTTCAAGGACGCGACGATCCTCGAGAATAACATCGTCCAGACGATCGCGAGCGCGGCGGGGACCCTCGCCGCGATCATCTTCGTGTTGCCCGGGCTGATCATGATCGGCTGGTGGCAGGGCTTCCCGTTCGTGACGACCGCGGCGATCACGATGACCGGCGGCATCCTCGGCGTGATGTTCTCGGTCCCCTTGCGCCGCGCGCTCGTCGTCGACACCGACCTCCCCTATCCCGAAGGCCGCGCCGCCGCCGAAGTGCTTCAGGTCGGATCGGGCGTGCGCGGCAATGGCGACGCAAGCGGCGCCGCCGAAAGCGCGACGGGCCTGCGGATCATCACCGTCAACGCCCTCGCCGCAGCAGGGTTCGCGCTGCTCACCCAGATGAAGCTCGCGCTCGCCGAAGCCTCGGTGTGGTTCCGCGCGGGCGCTGGCGCGACCGGCATTTCGGGCGGGCTGTCGTTCGCGCTGCTCGGGGTCGGGCATCTCGTCGGCATCTCGGTCGGGCTGGCGCAGGGGCTCGGGATGGTGATCGGCTGGTGGATCCTGCTGCCGTATCTCACCGCGCTCCACCCGGTCGCGGGCGATGCCGAGACCTGGGCGAACACCGTGTTCCGCTCGGACGTCCGCTTCTTCGGCGCAGGCGTGATCGGCGTGGCGGCGGTATGGACCCTCATCAGCATCGCGCGCCCGGTGATCGGCGGAGTCCGCTCGGCGCTCGCGGCATCGCGCGCGCGCGACGCGGGCGCTACGCTCGCGCTCGAGGAACGCGATTTGCCGATCGGGATCGTCTTTGCCGGGTCGCTCGCGGTGCTGCTGCCGATCGCGTGGCTGTTGTGGAGCGTCATCGCGGGCGGCCCGCTCGCCCCCGCCGCGCTTGCGCTGATCGGCGGGGCGCTCGTCTTCATCCTCGTCATCGGGCTGATGATTGCGGCGGTGTGCGGCTATATGGCGGGCCTGATCGGTGCGTCCAATTCGCCCGTCTCGGGGATCGGCATCCTCGCGGTGATCGCCTCGTCGCTGATGCTGGTCGGGCTGTTCGGGCGCGGCACGCCCCCGGAAACGACGCAGGCACTGATTGCCTATGCGCTGATCGTCACCGGCATCGTGTTCGGCGTCGCGACGATCTCGAACGACAATCTGCAGGATCTCAAGACCGGGCAACTCGTCGGCGCGACGCCGTGGAAGCAGCAGGTCGCGCTGATCATCGGTGTGGTGTTCGGCTCGCTCGTGGTGCCGCCAGTGCTCAACGTGCTCAACACCGCGTTCGGGTTCGTCGGCGCGCCAGGCGCGGGTCCGAACGCGCTCGCCGCCCCGCAGGCGGGGCTGATCTCGACGCTCGCGCAGGGCGTGCTCGGGGGCAACCTCAACTGGACGATGCTCGAATGGGGCGTCGCTGCCGGGGTCGTGGCGATCGTCGTCGACATACTGCTCGGGCGCGCGAAGCTGCTGCGCCTGCCGCCGCTCGCGATCGGCATCGGCATCTACCTGCCGATGAGCGTGATCCTGCCGACGGTGATCGGCGCGGTGGTCGGCTGGTGTTACGATCGCTGGGCCGACCGCACCGCCAACCCCGAACGCGCGCGCCGCTTCGGCGTGCTCACCGCGACCGGGCTGATCGTGGGGGAGAGCCTGTTCGGCGTGCTGTTCGCGTTCGTCGTCGCGGGGTCGGGGACGGATTCGCCGCTGGCGGTGGTGGGGGCAGGGTTCGCGACGCCTGCGCTGATCGGGGGCACGGTGCTGTTCGCGGCGATGGTAGCGGTGTTGTACCGGGCGACGATGCGGCGGGTGGTTGCGCAAGGGGCGTAACGGTTCCCGGCGCTTTGGCAGTCAACTCCTGAAACACTCATTCCGCTTCCGCCCAATTGCGGTCATCGATGATCCCGTGCTTAATGGGTTGATGGGCAGGACCGGACTCCAAACCATCGCGGCTTTCTTAGCTGTCCTGTGCTACGTCGAGTGTGCATCCGCCTGCTCGGTCGTGATCCCGCGTGAATGGGGGGCACCCGAGTTCCGGAAAATGGCGAAGGATGCGGTCAAAAACTCAACAGTCATCATTGATGGTGAGGTCGTGCAGCCTTTCATTGAAGGCAGACAGAACGCGGTAGTTCGCGCCGTTCGTATCCTCAAGGGTCCCGAACAAACGCTGTTTGAAGTGGGCGAGCGTGACAGTTGCAGCTTGCGGCTTGATCGTGCGGGCGAGCGAAGACGTATGCTGCTTGTCGGCGGACCAACGGTATACGACCTTTGGAATGACGGCTCAAACGCCCGATATGAGGATCACGTTCTCAGATCGGATCGCCGGAAGGTCTGGCCATTTGTCGCTGGACACGAGCCATCACCTGCTTCTGCCCGCTGACGGCTAACGTCTGGTCCCCACCAACTATAGCCGTTCATCCCAATGCATCAGGGGGCCACATTTCACGCCTCACGGCCACCCCCATTAGTTTCGAGCGAATTCGAGAAACCTGAGCCGTGCCCGGTTTCTCGACTACGCTCGAAACGAACGGTGGCGAGGTAGCGCACGAAAGGCCACCGACCGTTCTCCTGCGAAAGCAGGAGTCCAGGGCCGCAAACGCCGCACTCGTAATCCCAGGCTCCGGGGCATCCCTCCCCTCCCCCGTCATCCCCGCGAACGCGCGGATCTATACTGGCTGGCCGCGCAGAACACGGCGGACGGTGCCAATGGATTCCCGCCTCCGCAAGCCCTCCGCGTAAAGGCAATCGGGAGTTTAATCGGCACCCTCGCCCCAAATGCTGCCGTCATGCTGAACTCGTTTCAGCATCCACCGTGCAACAGGCATAGTCCGGACTCGCGGAGGGCTGGATCCTGAAACAAGTTCAGGATGACGGACGGCTTTGCAGAACGCTCGCCTGCGCGGGAAGGACGCGTGGGTTGCACCACACTGGCCACCCCACCCAAAAGCGCTATTCCATCGCCTCCAGCAGCGACCCGATCTGAATAAACGCAAACGCCACCGAGCTGTCCGCCACCCCATACGGCACGAACAGCGTATCCCCATGCCGGATCGCGCCACACGTATAGACCACGTTGGGCACATATCCCTCGCGATCCTGGTTCGCCGCCGCAAGAATCGGCTCGCGCGTCCGGCCGATCACCTTGGACGGATCGGCCTTGTCGAGCAGCACCGCACCGATCGCGTATTTGCGCATCGCGCCGACGCCGTGCGTCAGCAGCAGCCAGCCCTCGTCGAGCTCGATCGGCGGGCCGCAATTGCCGATCTGCACCAGCTCCCACGGGAACGCCGGGGTCAGCAGCTTCTGCCCCTCATCCCAATGCGTCAGCGTATCTGACTTGAGCAGGAACAGATTCTCGCCGTCCTGCCGGCCGATCATCAGATATTGCCCGCCGACCTTGCGCGGGAACAGCGCCATGCCCTTGTTGCGTGCGGCGGGGCCGGTCATCGGTACCAGATCGAACGCGCGGAAATCGCGGGTGCGCATCAGCTCGGACTGGATCACCGAGCCGTTATAGGCGGTATAGGTGCCGAGCCATTCGACCGTGCCGTCATCATGCGTGAACTGGACGAGGCGCAGGTCCTCGAGCCCCTTCGACTGCGCCGCGGTGATCGGGAAGATCACCGTGCCCGACAGCGTCGAATCGCGATGACGGAATACCGTGATCGGCCCTTCGGGAAGCGTTTCCTCGTCGATCCCGACCGCATCGGTCGCGGTCGCGAACGGCGGCTCGGGCGCGAGCTTCAGCTGGTTGCCGTCGGTGATGATCCCTTCGCGGAACGCGACCGAGGAAATGTGCCCCTCGCCCACCGCACGCAGCGACATCAGGATCCGCTGCGATCCCGCCGGCATGCCCGACTGGTCGAAATGCGGCACCGCGCTGGGATTCATCAGCGCGGCGGCGGCATAGCTGTATTCGTGGCAGAAATAGGCGCCGATCAGCTGGCGCTTCTCGTCGCCGATCTCGCTGCCGTCGATCCCGAGCATGTCCTCGATCTCGTCGTAACGCGTCATGAAGACGCGGCGCGTCTGCCAGTGGCGTGCCTCGAAGTCCTTGAGGACGAGCTCGAGTTCGGCGCGGGTCTGCGCCGAATCGAGCGACATTACCGCGGCGACGATCCGCTCGGTCCGGCTTCCGCCGTTGCGCGACCAGGCGAGATGGAACGGCCGCACGACGACTCGGGATGGGTCGGCGTGCAGCCGCAGGGCATGCTGGAACAGTTCTATCACGCGCAAATTGCCTCGTTCAATGCCTTGGCGGCATCGCGAGCGAGGCTACGCGACGGCGCTGTGGGGTCCTGCCACGCTTTCCGTACGCTTTGCCAGCCCCGAAATCGTGCAATTCGCCATTTGCAGCGCCAGAATCGACTCGGCACCCTGGTTTCGGTTCAATCCGGTCGGCATCAGACCGTCGAAACACCCGCCATCCTGCGAGGTCGCCAGCGGCAGATCGAGATCGTTCGCCCCGAGATACCAGCGATACGCACGACCCGCTTCCTCGACCCAGCGCAGATCGTCCGAGGCCAGATACGCCGCATGGCAGGCATCGATCGTCGCCTGTGCTTCCAACGGCTGCTGGTCGAACTGGAGCGGTTCGGCATAAACGCGCCCGAAGCTCTCGCTGCCGACTGCGCGGAAGCGCCCCTCGGGCGAGGTCTGCCGTCCGACGATCCAGTCGAGCGTGGCGAGGCCGCACTTGACGAAATCGGGCCGGTCGAGCGCCATGCCGGCACGAATCAGCGCTTCGGGCAGGCGCGCGTTGTCATAGGCGAGGACGATCTCGAACCACTCCCACTCGGGCCGCCGCGCGACTTCGAGCAGGGCGCAGAGTTCGTCGCCGTAGCGCGCGAGGATCTGTTTGGACTGGCTATGCCCCGGATGCGCATCGAGCATCGCCGCAGCACCGAGCATCGCGAAACCGTGCGCGCGCGGCGATCCCAGTTCCATCGTGATCGACACAGTCATGTCGAACATCCGGACCGCCCAGTCGCGATGCTTGGACGACTGCGCGTCGCGCGCGGTCACGCCAAGCGCCCACAGTGCGCGCCCGTTCGAATCTTCCGAACCGGTATCCTCGCACCAGGTCCGGTCGAAGTTCATGAAGTTGCGGAAACGGCGCTCGTCCGGGTTCCACGCATATTGGACGAACGAGGCATAGATCGTCATCCACTTATCGCGCTGGACCTCGTCCATCCCCGGCATCTGGCTCACCAGCATGAGCGCGCGCGCATTGTCGTCGATGCAATAACCGTGGCGACGGTCGGGTACCGAGTAGATCGAATGCTGGAGCATGCCGGTCGAGTCGCTCATCCGCTCGACCGCGGCGAAATCGGGCTGGAGCGGGGTGAACGACATGCTCGATCCGTGCAGCCGCCGCGGCTTGGCCGCGACCATCGCGGTGATCTCGCGCATCGCGACCTCGGCGAGGCGCGGCCAGATCATCGTGCGACCGCGCGCATAGGCGCGCTGCTCCAGCCGCTTGCGGTTGCGATCGCTGCTGAGCAGCGCGTTGATCTCGCGCGCGAACGCGTCCGAGTCGCTGAAATCGACGAGTACGCCGTAGCCGTCCGCCAGAATCTCGGTCGCATGGACATACGGCGTCGAGACGACCGCCTTGCCCACGCCGACCGCGTAACTGAGCGTGCCCGACGTGATCTGCGCCGGGTTCAGATACGGCGTCGCGTAAATGTCGGCGGCCTGGAGATAGTCGATCAGTTCGTCATGCTCGAGGAAGGCATCGATGAACTGGATGTTGTCCGACACGCCAAGCTTTTCGGCGAGCGCATTGAGGCCATCCCGATACTTCTCGCCCTCATAGGCGACGAGGTTCGGGTGAGTCGCCCCCAGCACGGTGTAAAGCGTCTCGGGATGCGCCGCGACGATCTTGGGCAGCGCCTCGATCATCACTTCGATGCCCTTGCCCGGCGCGAGCAGGCCGAAGGTCAGCACGACCTTGCGCCCTTCCCAGCCGAAGCGCGGCTTGAGCGTATCGGGCTCGACGAAATCGCGATCCGGCACACCATGCGGGATCATCACGATCGACCGACCGCTTGCGCCATAGACGCGCTCGAGAATCTCGCGACCACGCTCGGCCATGACGACGACGCGCGACGCGCGCTGCAGCAGGCCTTCCATCACGCGACGCTGGTCGGCGTCGGGCTTTTCGAGAATCGTGTGGAGCGTGACGATGACCGGCAAAGAGACGCGGTCGAGCAGCGCGAGAATATGCTCGCCGGCCGGACCGCCGAAAATGCCATATTCGTGCTGCAGCCAGATCGCCTGCGCACCGCTCGCTTCGATCGCGCGTGCGGCGTCGAGATAGGCGACACGGTCCTGCTCGGGGATGCTGCGCGTTACCTCGGGCGGGTAGACGTAGCGACCGGGATGGTCGTCCATCGCATAGACGTCGATCTTCAGATCGGGGAAGCGGCCCTTGAGGGCCGTGAACGTGTCCGTCGTGTATGTTGCAAGGCCGCATTTCCGGGGCAGGAAATTGCCAATCAGTGCAAGGTGATCGATCGGGGTCACGACATCTGCCAAATGCACCATGTTCGTAATCCTAAGAGTGAAATCGGGGGAATACCCCTCAGCTGTCACCGAACGAACGGCCAAGTTTCAATATGGTTGCAGTGATGTTGCATCGCAACACAGGATTCATGTTAACTTCGATCATTCGCTCGACGGAACGAGCGTCTCAGCCGCGCCCGCGATAGCCCGGAACGTCCTGCGGCGGGAGCCACAGATGCTCGGGCGGCGGTCCGGATTGCCAGAACACGTCGATCGGGATGCCGCCGCGCGGATACCAATAGCCACCGATTCGCAACCAGCGTGGCTGCATCTCGTCGAACAATCGCTGGCCGATCCCGACCGTGCAATCCTCGTGGAAACCCTGATGGTTGCGGAAGGCACCGAGGAACAGCTTGAGCGATTTCGACTCGACGATCGTATCGCCGGGCGCATAGTCGATCACCAGATGCGCAAAATCGGGCTGGCCCGTCACCGGGCACAGGGAGGTGAATTCGGGAACCGCGAACCGCACGAGATACAGCGATCCCGCGCGGGGGTTGGGAACGTAATCGAGCACTGCGGCTTCTGGGGAAGCGGGCAGCGCGCTGGTTTGGCCAAGGTGAAGTGGTGTCATGCGCAAAAGATAGGGGAGCAGCAGAAAAAATGAAACCGCCGCCCCTCACGCTGATCCCGATACTCGGCGACCAACTGTCGCTCGGCCTGTCCTCGCTGAAGGATGCGGACCCGGCGACCACCACGATCCTGCTGATGGAGGTCGCCGACGAGACGACCTATGTCCGGCACCACAAGCAGAAGATCGCGTTCATCCTGTCCGCAATGCGCCACCACGCCGCGCTGCTCCGCGAGCAAGGGTGGACCGTGGAGTACGTCACGCTCGACGATCCCGACAACAGCGGCAGCTTCACCGGCGAGGTCGCGCGCGCCGTTGCGCGGCTCGAGCCGGAGCGGATCGTCGTAACCGAAGCGGGCGAATGGCGTGTCCAGGCGATGCTCGAGGCGTGGGAAACGCTGTTCGGAATTCCGGTCGAGATCCGCAGCGACGATCGCTTCCTCGCGACTCATGCGGCGTTCCAGGCATGGGCAGAGGACCGCAAGCAACTCCGCATGGAATATTTCTACCGCGAGATGCGCCGCGAGACCGGCTTGCTGATGGACGGCAAGGACCCGGTCGGCGGGCAGTGGAACTTCGACCACGACAATCGCAAGCCCGCGCAGTCCGACCTGCTGATGCCGCACCCCCTGCGTTTTCCCCCCGATGCGATCACGCAGGACGTGCTCGCGCTGGTGGCGGACCGGTTCGCGGATCACCCCGGCAGCCTCGACAGCTTCGCCTGGGCGGTGACCGCGCACGACGCCGAACGGCAGCAGAAGCACTTCCTCGATCATGCGCTCGCCGGATTCGGCGATTATCAGGACGCGATGCTGACCGGCGAGCCTGCCTTGTGGCATTCGCTGCTCTCGCCCTATCTCAACGCCGGGCTGCTTGATCCCCTCGCGCTCTGCCGCGCGGTGGAGAAGCGGTTCCGCGCGGGCAAGGTGCCGGTCAACGCGGCGGAAGGCTTCATCCGCCAGATCATCGGCTGGCGTGAATATGTCCGCGGGATCTACTGGCGCGAAGGTCCCGACTATGCCCAGCGCAACGCGCTCGGCGCGACCCGCGCGCTCCCCGCTTTCTACTGGACCGGCGAGACCGACCTGCACTGCATGGCCGAGGCACTCGGGCAGACGCTCGCCAATGCGCATGCGCATCATATCCAGCGGCTGATGGTCACCGGCACTTTCGCGCTGCTGATCGGCGCGGACCCGCACGCGGTCCATCTGTGGTATCTCGAAATTTATATCGACGCGTATGAATGGGTCGAACTGCCCAACACGCTCGGCATGAGCCAGTTCGCGGACGGCGGCCTGCTCGGCTCCAAACCCTATGCGGCAAGCGGCGCGTACATCAACAAGATGTCCGATTACTGCAAGAGTTGCCGCTACGACGTCCGCCAGCGGACCGGCCCCGACGCCTGCCCGTTCAACGCGCTCTACTGGGACTTCATCGCCCGCCACGAGGACACGCTCGCGCGCAATCCGCGCATGGCGATGCCGTACCGGACGTGGAGCAAGATGGCCCCAGCGACCCAGGATGAGATCCGCGGGTCGGCAAAAGCCTTTCTCGACCGTCTCGACGCCGCTGCGGAGGCAGGTTAGTCTCCCCAAAACAAGCAAAAGGAGACGGGACATGGACTCGCTGGTGACCACCGAATGGCTCGCGAACGAACTCGGCGCGAACGACTTGCGGATCGTCGACGCGACCTATTTCGCGGGCTTCGGGGACCGCAACGCCGCCGCCGAATATGAAGCGGCGCATATCCCCGGCGCGGTGTTCATGGACCTGGGCGAAATCGCCGACACGTCGAGCGACCTCCCCTCGATGCTTCCCACGCCCGAGAAATTCGCAAGCCGGATGCAGTCGCTCGGGCTCGGCGATGGCAGCCGGATCGTGCTCTACGACAACTCGCCCTATCATACGTCGGCGCGCGCGTGGTTCATGCTCCGCACCTTCGGCGCGCATGACGTCGCGATCCTCGATGGCGGGCTTTCCAAGTGGCAGGCGGAAGGTCGCGACACCGCCAGCGGCAAAGAACAGCTCCGCCACCGGCACTTCACCGTCTGGGCCGACGACAAGGGCGTCCGCACGCTCGACCAGATGAAGGCCAACGTCGACAGCGGCGCGGAGCAGGTCCTCGACGCACGCTCCGCCGCGCGCTTTACCGGCGAGGAAGCCGACCCGCGCCCGGCGACGCACCCGGGGCATATCCCGGGGTCGAAGAACCTGCCGGTCGGTCAGTTGTTCAACGAAGACGGCACGTGGAAGGCCGGCGACGCGCTCCGCAGCGCGTTCGAGGGCGCGGGGATCGACCTCGCCAAGCCGCTGGTGACGACCTGCGGCTCGGGCATCACCGCCTCGGCGCTCGCATTCGGCGCGCATCTGCTGGGGGCGAACGCCGCGGTCTATGACGGCAGCTGGTCCGAATGGGGTGCGGATCGCACGACGCCTAAGGCGACCGGCGCGGCGTAACTACTCTTAAGCCCCTCCCCTTCAGGGGAGGGGTTGGGGTGGGGCAGTCCAGCAGA
>NZ_JH594425.1:1584285-1727623 GCF_000242835.1 Sphingomonas sp. PAMC 26617 | reverse complement strand
TTCAGGGGAGGGGTTGGGGTGGGGCAGTCCAGCAGAACCTAACTCTCTGCGAGGCACAGCCCCACCCCCAACCCCTCCCCTGAAGGGGAGGGGCTTAAGCTAGACGCTTGCCTTCTTTCGCATCCCCCGCTTTGCAGTCCCGGCACTGCCGGAGCGACACCATGAAGAAGACCGACACCCCCAAGGGCAACTCCACCCGCGTCGTCACCGCCGGTCGCCGCAAGGAATGGACCCAGGGGATCGTGAACACCCCCGTCTGGCGCGCCTCGACGATCCTGTACGACTCGGTCGCCGACCTCCGCGCCGCCGGCGCGCGCGACACGCACCACCGGCTCTTTTACGGCCGCCGCGGCACCCCGACCCAATGGAGCCTCGCCGACGCGCTGACCGAACTCGAGCCCGGCGCCGAAGGTACGTTCCTTTATCCATCGGGCGTCGCCGCGATCGCCACTGCGATGCTTTCGGTCGTGTCCCCCGGCGACGAAGTGCTGATCCCCGACACCGCCTATGACCCGACCCGCTCGCTCGCCAACGGGCTGCTCGCGCGGATGGGGATCACCACGCGCTTCTATGATCCGCTGATCGGGGCGGGCATGGCCGACTTCATCGGCGACACCACCGCTGCGATCCTGCTCGAAAGCCCGGGCAGCCTGACCTTCGAGGTGCAGGACATCCCCGCGATCGTCGCCGTCGCCAAGGCGCGTGGCATCACGACGCTGCTCGACAACACCTGGGCGACGCCCTTGTTCTTCCCAGCGATCGCGCACGGGATCGACCTGACGATCCTTGCGTGCACCAAGTACGTCGTCGGGCACAGCGACGTGATGCTCGGCTCGGTCACCGCCGCGCCGGGGCATTTCGCACGGCTGCGCGACACCAGCTTCCAGCTCGGGCAGGTCGCAAGCCCCGACGATTGCTGGCTCGGGTCACGCGGTTTGCGCACCATGGCGATCCGGCTGCGCCAGCACGAACAGAGCGCGCTCCAGATCGCGCGCTGGCTGCACGACCGCCCCGAGGTCGCCACCGTGCTGCATCCCGCCCTGCCCGACTGCCCGGGGCATGAAACCTTCCTCCGCGATTTCTCCGGCTCGTCCGGCTTGTTCTCGTTCGTATTGCAGGGCGGCACCGAGGCGGCGCGCGCCGCGCTGATCGACGGGCTGGAGCATTTCGGGATCGGCTATAGCTGGGGCGGTTATGAAAGCCTTGCGATCCCGGTCGACCCGCACCGCCATCGCACCGCGACGCGCCGTGCCGATGCCGGGCCGATGGTGCGGTTGCAGATCGGGCTGGAAGACACCGAGGATCTGATCGCCGACCTCGCCGCGGGTCTGGAGCGGTTCACCGCCACGCGCTGACCCGACGCTGTGGCCCGACAGCAACATTGCCTTACGAACCAGCAATGCTCGCGCAATGCTTCTTGTGCGGTGCGGTGAAACACGGCATCATTACCGCCTCTTCGGTCATCGGCGCGGGACGGCTTCAAGCCTTCGACAGATGCCGGATCGAAGACGGCAGGCGGGGACAGTCGCATTTCGAAAGGGAAATGATGCGCTTCTCCAGAACAACGCTCGGCGGGCTGCTGCTCGCCGGATTCGCTACCCCTGCGTTCGCGCAGGAAACCGCCCCACCACCCGCGATCACGATCAACGGCACCGCGGCGGTCGTCACCGACTATCGCTTCCGCGGGATCTCGCAGACCGATCGCAATGCGGCGGTTCAAGGGTCGATCACGGTTACGCATGAATCGGGCTTCTATGCGTCGGTCTGGGGGTCGTCGGTCGACAATTACGTCACCGTCGCCGGGACCGGACATCAGGAAATCGATCTGATCGGCGGCTATAAGAAGACCGTCGGCGGCACGACATTCGACATCGGTGCGCTCTATTACTTCTACCCGAAGACGCATCCGGCCGGCGACGCCAGCAGCTCTGACTTCGTCGAGCCGTATGTCGACATCTCGCACACCTTCGGCCCGCTGACCTCCAAGGTGACGGTCAATTACGCGCCCAAGCAGAAGGCGCTCGCGCTCGACCAGGGCGCGTCCGGGCTGCTGCGCAAGCGCGACAACGTCTATCTCGCCGGGGATTTCTCGGCGGGCATCCCCAAGACCCCGCTCGGGCTGACCGCGCATGTCGGGCACAGCTTTGGGCCAAGCTGGCTCGCGACCGATTCGACCGGCAAGAAGGGCTATACCGACTGGGGCCTCGGCGCGACCGCGACCTACAAGGTGCTGACGCTCGGCGTATCCTATGTCGACACCGACGCCCGCTTCCTGTCGAGCGGCGGCCGCAACGTCAGCAAGGGCGGCGTCGTCGCCTCGTTGGGCGTGGCGTTTTGACCACGCTAGAATTATAATAAAAAACGCTCCCCCGGCACAGGCCGGGGGAGCGAGTCGCTCTTCCAACGCTTCGCCTGTTGCCTGTTCCTTAAGCGTGCTTGACGAACCGCCATCAGAACAGGGGGCCTCTGCGATGGCAGAACCGACGATTCTGCGGGCGAAGCGCGTTATCCATTCGCTTACGGAGGAATCGGCGTGGCGTGTTGCCCGCTTCCTGTACCGGGACCGCCACGATGCAACCGCCGTCATCCCCGCTGCCAGCGAAGCGCCCGTACCGGGCAATTATCGCGAGGATGTCGCACGGATGGGCACGGCAGATCCCGACAGCTTCCCCCCGCTGATCTATCAGACCTGGAAGAGCCGCTCGGTGATCCCCGCCAATTACCGGCACTGGCGGCAAACCTTCGTGGATCTCAACCCGGACTGCCAGGTCTTGCTGTGGGACGATGCCGACAATCGCGCGTTCATCGCGGATCGCTTCGCTTGGGCGCTGCCCGTCTACGACAGCTACCGACGGGAGATCTTCCGCGCCGATGCGGTGCGGTTCTTCTTTCTGTTCGAATTCGGTGGCCTGTATGCAGACATGGATACCGAATGCCTCCGGCCGATTCACCCAAGCGCGACGGCGGGTGCGGTCGTGCTGTGCCGGATGGGAGGCAACCCGGATTTCGCCCATGCGCTTCCGAATGCCGTCATGGCCTCGCGGCCGTTCCAGATATTCTGGCTATTTGCTATCAAACGCATGCTCGACGCAGCCGCTAGCCCCGCCGCAGCAACCTCTGGGCCGGAAGCGTTGACCGGGCCGGTGCTGCTCAAGCAGGCTCATGATGCGTTCGTCAGGCTCGACGAAGCAGCCGTCATGGCGGAGTTGGCACCCGTGCTGGCACTCCTCAACGAGCGTCAGCGGGCTTCGCTCCGCTATGCACGACCGACTCTCCTTCCCGGGCCGGTCTGGTATCCACTCGACTGGACCAACCTGATCCACAAACGCCTTCGCGACCGCCTCCGAAAAGACCAACGGATCCTGCCCGCATCGGTCGGCAGGACGTTGTTCCCGCATGCCGCAGTCGTCACCTATTGGAGCCATTCCTGGTAAGACGGCGGATGTTGCGCAACCGACGCGGTCGCGCTTCGTCCTGACCGCGTCCGGTCATCGCTTACTTCGGCGTGGACGTCCGTGCGGTCTGGCCGTCGCCTTCGGGCGCGGAGACGATGTCGCGCGTCGTCGTGCCCTTGTCGACGACGGTCGTGCCCGGATCGCCGACCGACGACCGGATACCCGGGTCGTCATTGTCGATCCCGGCCTGGCTGATCGTCGCCGCCTCGCCCGCGCTGCGCTGCGCCGCGCCGCCGAACAGCGCGTCGAGCGCCTGCGCATTGGCGCTGACGTCGTTCGCGCGCGCCGCACCGGGCTTGGGCGGGGTCAGCGAGAAATCGGGCGGGATTACCAGCGGGGCCTGGCGTGCGACGGTGAACTCGTCGGGGCCGCTACGTCCGTGGACACGGTTGTGTGCACAACCCGACAGCAGAACGAGCGCAAGCGCAGCGGGGAGGATCGTCGAAATACGCATGCAAAGTCTCCGTTGGGCCCTGATCTGCCCCTGATTCTATCGTGCCCGGGGCGATCCGGGCCCCGTCGCTGGTGTTGTCGCCGGTGCATCCGCTGCCGGACTCCCCCGCACCGGCTTCTCTCGTACCAGAAGCGCGCGCGCGAACAAGATGACGACGCCGATCGAGATCGCCGCATCCGCGATGTTGAACACGAGGAACGGCTGCCAGCTGCCGAAATGGAGGTCGGCGAAATCGACGACATAGCCAAGCCGCACGCGATCCAGGATATTCCCCGCCGCGCCGCCGAGCACGAGGCCGAGCGCCGCCTGCTCCGCGCGGTTGGTTTCGCGCCACATCCACACCAGCACGCCGAGCGCGATCACCCCGGTCATCGCGACCAGCAGCCACCGCATCGTGTCGGTATCGGCATGGAGCAGCCCAAGCGACACGCCATGATTGGCGACGAACCGCAGGTTGAAGAAAGACGTGACGTAATGCGCATCGCTCAGCGCATCGAGCTTGAGCCCGTCGGTCACGCCGAGCTTCGCCGCCTGGTCACAAACGAACAGAAGCGCGGCGGTCGCAAGTCCGGCCAGCGGCAGCTTCATGCGACCACCTCTTCGCAGCGATCGCACAGTTCGCCGTCGACGGTGACTTCGGGCAGATGCCGCCAGCAACGCCCGCATTTGTGGAAGTCGGTCCGGCTGACCGACACCTCTGCGCCCGTCGTCACCTTGGCGACGATGAACAGTTCGGCCAACGCCTCGACCGGCATCGGCGCCTCGGGAACGACGACCTCCGCCTCCAAGCTCGAGCGGACAATCTTCTCGCGCCGCAGCGGTTCGATCGCCTCGGTCACTTGCGTGCGCAGCGCGCGGACCTGCGCCCAATGCGCGGCATCGACTCCGTCGACCGCGGGCAACTCGGGCCATTCGAGCAGATGCACCGAACCGTCCTCGCTCGGGAAGCGCGACTGCCACGTCTCCTCGGCGGTGAAGCACAGCACGGGCGCGGCATAGCGCACCAGCGCGTGGAACAGCATGTCGAACACCGTCCGGCACCCGCGCCGCTTCGGATCGTCCACCCCGTCGCAATACAGAGAGTCCTTGCGGATATCGAAATAGAAGGCGGACAAATCCTCCTGCGCGAACTCGGTCAGCAGCCGGACATAGCTGTTGAAATCATACACCGCGACCGCCGCGCGCAGCTTGGCATCGAGCTCGGCAAGCAGCTGGAGCACATAACGTTCGAGCTCGGGCATCTCCGCGACCGGGAGCCGCTCGGCCTCGTCGAACCCCTCCAGCGCACCCAGCAGATAGCGGAAGGTGTTGCGCAGCTTGCGATACTGGTCGGAGACGCCGTTCAGGATCTCCTTGCCGATCCGGTGATCCTCGGTGAAATCGACCGACAGCGCCCACAGCCGCAGGATGTCCGCGCCCGATTCCTTCATCAGGTCGAGCGGGTTGATCGTGTTGCCGAGGCTCTTGGACATTTTCATGCCCTTGGAATCCATCGTGAACCCGTGCGTCAACACCGCGTTGTACGGCGCGCGCCCACGCGTCCCGCAGCTCTCCATCAGCGATGACTGGAACCAGCCGCGATGCTGGTCCGAGCCTTCGAGATACAGGTCGGCGGGCCATTGCAGGTCGGGCCAGCGCCCACTGTCGAGCACGAACGCATGCGTGCAGCCGCTGTCGAACCACACGTCGAGAATGTCGGTGACACGCTCGTAATCGGCCAGTGCATAGTCCGGGCCGAGCAGGTCCTGCGCAGCTTCCTCGCTCCACGCATCGACGCCCTCGGCGCTGACCGCCGCGACGATCCGCGCGTTGACCGCGGGATCGACGAGATACTGGCCGGTCTTGCGATCGACGAACAAAGTGATCGGCACGCCCCACGCGCGCTGGCGGCTGATCACCCAGTCGGGGCGCCCTGCGACCATCGCGGTGATGCGGTTCTGGCCCTTGGGGGGATACCAGGTGGTGGCTTCGATGGCGGCGAGCGCGGTTTGTCTTAGAGTTAGCCCCTCCCCTTCAGGGGAGGGGTTGGGGGTGGGGGGTGTCTCACCGAGAGCCCGCTCTGCTGGACTGCCCCACCCCAACCCCTCCCCCGAGGGGGAGGGGTTATCAAGCGGTGCATCCATCGGGATAAACCATTGCGGCGTCGCCCGAAAAATCACCTTCGCCTTCGACCGCCACGAATGCGGATACGAGTGCGCGAAATCGTCGCTCGCCGCGATCAGCGCGCCGACGTTGCGCAGGTCCGCACAGATCGGCCCCTCGGCACTGACGAACTTCTTGTTGATCACCGAGCCCTGCCCGCCGAGCCACGCCCAGTCGTCGCGATACATCCCCGCGCCATCGACCGCGAAGACCGGCTCGATCCCGTACTGCTTGCACAGCAGGAAATCGTCCTCGCCATGGTCGGGCGACATGTGGACGAGCCCGGTGCCCGCGTCAGTGGTGACGAAGTCGCCCGGCAGGAACGGCCGCGGCTTGGCAAAGAACCCGCCAAGCGCATGCATCGGATGCCGCGCGGTCGCGCCTTCGAGCTGCGAGCCCTTGATCGACTGCAACGCGGTCACCGTCCCCGCGCTGTCGCCGATCTTGAGGATCACCGGATGCCCGATCCGCGCACCGAAGCTTTCGAGCAGATCATGCGCGACCAGCAGCGTGCGCGGCCCCTCGGCCATGTCGTCGAAGCGGACCAGCAGATATTCGATCTCCGGCCCATAGCTGAGCGCCTGGTTGACCGGGATCGTCCACGGCGTCGTCGTCCAGATCACCGCATGCGCGCCGACCAGCTCGGGCGCGTTCGGCGCGTCCACGATCTCGAACGCGACGTCGATCTGAGTCGACACCACGTCCTCATATTCGACCTCGGCCTCGGCGAGCGCGGTCTTTTCGACCGGCGACCACATCACCGGCTTGGCGCCGCGATAGAGCTGGCCACTCGTAGCGAACTTCATCAACTCGGTGACGATCGTCGCCTCGGCCGCGAAATCCATCGTCAGATAGGGATGCTCCCAGTCCCCGTTGATCCCGAGCCGCTTGAGCTGCTCGCGCTGGACGTTGACCCAATGCTGCGCATAGGCGCGGCACTCGGCGCGGAACTCGCGCGGCGGGACTTCGTCCTTGTTGCGCTTCTTGGCGCGATACTGTTCCTCGACCTTCCACTCGATCGGCAGGCCGTGGCAATCCCAGCCGGGCACGTATGGCGCATCCTTGCCGAGCAAGGTCTGCGTGCGGCACACCGTATCCTTGAGGATGTGGTTGAGCGCATGGCCGATATGCATGTCGCCATTCGCGTACGGCGGGCCGTCGTGCAGGATGAACTTCTCGTGGCCGGCGCGCGCGGCGCGGACCTTCTCGTACAGCCCCATCGCCTGCCACTTCGCGAGAATCCCCGGCTCCTTGGCGGGCAGCCCAGCCTTCATCGGGAAATCGGTCTTCGGCAGGAAGACGGTATCGCGGTAATCGCGCGCGGGTGCGGGGGTGGGAGCGTCGGTCATTTGCTTGAGCGCTTAGCCTGAAGCGAAGCGTGTAGAAAGCCCCTCCCCTTGAAGAGCCCTCACCAGGAAAGCCGCTTCCCTTGGGAAGACCTCACCAGAAAAGCCCCTCCCCTTCAGGGGAGGGGTTGGGGTGGGGCAGTGCGCTGCCACCGGTCGGGAAGCGTGGAAGCAGTGGCCGCGATGATCTCGGCAACGCCCGCGAGGTTCGTCATGACGTCGGGATTGCCGAAACGGATGATCGTAAAGCCGAGCGCCCTCAACCGAACGTCGCGTTTGCCATCGGCAGGCCCATCGTGCGTGTCGCCATCGACCTCCACCCCAAGTCCGATCGCAGGACAGAAGAAGTCCAGTATCGCCTGAGCCTCGAACACGACATGCTGGCGGCGGAACTTCAAACCATTCAGCTGAGAATTGGAAAGCGCCCGCCACAGCCGGACTTCAGGCTCGGTAGGATTGCGCCGCATCTCATGCGCGCGAGCCAGCAACTCCGCCTCAGTGGCCATCACTTCCCCACCCCAACCCCTCCCCTGAAGGGGAGGGGCTTAGAAAGTCACCAACTCCACACCATCCCCGTCTCGCTGAACGGTTTCGGCTCCATCGGCGGGATCGTCGCCGCATTCAGCTCGCACTGCCAGTACCCCACGTCGATCCAGCGCCCGTCCTTATACCCCGCCTCGCGGAAGAACCCCGCGCGCCTAAACCCGACCGATTCATGCAGCCGGATCGAATGGTCGTTCGGCAGCGCAATCACGCCGATCGCGTGGGTAAAGCCCTGCGCGCGGACCGTATCGATCAGCGCGTCGTACAATTGCCGCCCGTTGCCACGCCCATGCGTGCCGATCTCGAGATAGACCGTCGTCTCGATCGTGTAGCGATACGCGGGTCGATCGCGGAACGCCGAGGCATAGGCATAGCCGCGTACCGGCCCACCCTCGCCTTCGGTCACCACCAGCCACGGGTAGAGCCCGTTCGACTTTGCCATCCGCGCGCACATCGTCGCGGTGTCGGGCGCGTCGGACTCGAACGAGACCGTCCCGCGCTCGACATAGGAGCGATAGATCGCCGCGATCGCCGCCGCATCGTCGAGCGTCGCGGGGCGTACCGCGACGCGGGTCGGCCCCTCGGACGGAACCTCCCGCGGCGCGATCACAGCGCGAACCGCGCGAGCACCAGATCGAGCAGCTTGGCATCGCCAGGGCGCGGTGCGGTCCCGCCGATGCCGTCGCACTCGAGGCAGCGCGCCTGGATCGCGGCGCCCGTGCCGATCCGCTTCACGTCGCCCAGCGCGCGCGCGAACACCGCGCGGCGATCCGCCGCCATCCGCGTGAACGCGTCGCCCGCCGAGGCATCGTCATCGTCGCGACCCGACGACAGGATCTGCTGGAGCATCATCGCGAACGCGCCCGGCTTCTTCTCGAGATATTCGGCATGGACGTCGGCGGGCTTCAACCCGGCGCGCTTGGCGGCTTCGTCGATCGCATCCTGCAACCCGCCGAAGCGATCGACCAGCCCGAGCTGCCGCGCGGTGCCGCCATCCCACACGCGCCCCTGCCCGATCTCGTTGACGCGCTCGGGCGTCATCTTGCGCGCATTGGCGACGCGGGTGATGAACTGGCGATAGCCGTTCTCGATTCCCGCCTGGAAGATCGTGTCGGTCTCGGGCGTGGTGCCGCCGTAGATGTCCGGCTGCCCCGACAACGGCGTGGTGCGGACACCGTCCGAGGTCAGGCCGATCTTCTTGAGCGTGTTCTCGAAGGTCGGGATGATCCCGAAGATGCCGATCGATCCGGTGATCGTGGTCGGTTCGGCGAAGATCACGTCGCCCACGGTCGACACCCAATAGCCGCCCGACGCCGCGAGGTTGCCCATCGACACGACGATCGGCAGCTTCTGCGCCTTGGCCTCGATGATCGCGCGGCGCATGTCCTCGGACGCGAGCGCCGACCCGCCGGGCGAATCGACGCGGACCACGAGTGCCTTGAGGTCCTTCTTGGCGAGGCCCTCCAGCACCAGCTTGGCGACCGTGTCGCCGCCGACCGAGCCCGCCTTCGACTTGCCGTCGATGATGTCGCCCGCGATCGTCAGCACGCCGATCTTGGCGCCCGCGGTCGGCAGCGGGTTCGCCGCGACGTAAGTGGCGAGCTTGATCGTGTTGAACGTCCCGGGTGCCTTGCCACTGGGGGTGCCGGCAAGCTGCGCGACGCGCTTGCCGAAATCGAGCCGGGTGCCGAGCTTGTCGACGATCCCTGCCTTCAGGTTGGCCTCGGCGATATTCCCCTGCGCCGCGGTGATGACCGCGCCCGGGGTCGCCAGGAACGGCTGGAACTTCGCCTTGGGCCGCGCCTTGGTGACGACCTCCTGCCACTGCTGGAACAGCACCTGGTACAGCTTGACGACTTCTTCCTTCGCCTCGGGCGAGGCTTCGGTGCGCGTGTAAGGCTCGACGAACGACTTGTACTTGCCGACGCGATAGACGTGCGCGTTGACGCCGAGCTTGTCGATCAGGCCCTTGTAATAGAGCTGGCTTCCGCCCGGCCCCATGAACAGCGTGCCCCCCATCGGGCTCATCCAGATCTCGCTCGCGTTCGCGGCGAGGCGGTAGCCGCCATCGGTATAGGCGGTGGCGTAAGCAAGCACCGGCTTGCCCCCCTTCCCATCGGAACCGTCGCGCACGCGACGGAGCGCGTCGCCGACTTCGGTCAGCGCGGCGGGATAGCCGCCCGCGAACGAGTCGAGATCGAGCACCACCGTCTTGACGCGGTCGTCCTTCGCCGCCTTGTCGAGCGCACGCACGACGTCGCGCAGGCGATATTCCGGGGTCGACCCGCCGCCGCCGAGCGCCGCGAAGGGGTCGCCGGGCGACGGCTGCTCGACGATCGGGCCGTCGAGCTTGAGCACCAGCGCGCCATCCTTGATCGCGCCCGTATTGGGTTTCGCCGCCAGCGCGCCGAACAGCAGGCCGAAGAACAGCAGCATGGCGACCAGCACCAGCGCGTCCTTGATCCCGACCAGAATTCTCCAAGCGCCCCGAACGAGTTTCACCTGCGCCGCTCCCTGCAATGCGGAAAAATACCGCCTACAGCTAGAGCAGCCCCCGGGCGGAGTAAATGCGTGTTAGCGGCGCAACACAGCTTTTTGCCATGAGGCTCGGCCCGCCTGCCAATCGGACCGGCTCGCCACGGAATCGCGGCAGGCCCGTATTGACGATGCCGGGTGGCGTACGCATATGCGCCGTGCTGGCACTCACTGCTGGCGAGTGCCAACAGCTGTTCATAGAAAAGGGACTCCGCGCATGAACTTTCGTCCGTTGCACGACCGCGTCCTCGTCCGCCGCGTAGAGGCAGAAGAGAAGACCGCAGGCGGGATCATCATCCCGGAAACTGCCAAGGAAAAGCCGCAGGAAGGCGAAGTCGTTGCCGCAGGCACCGGCGCCCGCAACGAAGCCGGTGAAATCCACCCGCTCGAAGTCAAGGCCGGCGACAAGGTGCTGTTCGGCAAATGGTCTGGCACCGAGATCAAGATCGACGGCGAAGACCTTCTGATCATGAAGGAATCGGACATTCTCGGCATCGTTGCCTGAGTCTTTCCGTAAACGACCTTCACTATCTTCAACTTCTGAAAGGGTAGCCCACCATGGCATCCAAGGACGTAAAATTCGGGCGTGACGCCCGTGAGCGCATTCTCCGCGGCGTTGATATTCTCGCCGACGCGGTCAAGGTCACGCTGGGGCCAAAGGGCCGCAACGTCGTGATCGACAAGAGCTTCGGTGCCCCGCGCATCACCAAGGACGGCGTCACCGTCGCCAAGGAAATCGAGCTCAAGGACAAGTTCGAGAACATGGGCGCGCAGATGCTGCGCGAAGTCGCGTCGAAGACCAACGACATCGCCGGCGACGGCACGACCACCGCAACGGTTCTGGCGCAGGCCATCGTTCGCGAAGGCATGAAGTCGGTTGCAGCGGGCATGAACCCGATGGACCTCAAGCGCGGTATCGACCTCGCGGTCGTCGAAGTCGTCAAGGACCTCAAGGCCCGCTCGAAGCCGGTTGCCGGCACCAAGGAAGTCGCCCAGGTCGGCATCATCTCGGCAAACGGCGACACCGTCGTCGGCGAGAAGATCGCTGAAGCGATGGAGCGCGTCGGCAAGGAAGGCGTGATCACCGTCGAGGAAGCCAAGGGTCTCGAGTTCGAGCTCGACGTCGTCGAAGGCATGCAGTTCGACCGCGGCTACCTGTCGCCGTACTTCATCACCAACCCCGACAAGATGACCGTCGAGCTTCAGGATCCCTACATCCTGATCCACGAGAAGAAGCTGTCGAACCTGCAGGCGATGCTCCCGATCCTGGAAGCCGTCGTCCAGTCGGGCCGTCCGCTCCTGATCATCGCCGAGGACATCGAGGGTGAGGCGCTCGCCACGCTCGTCGTCAACAAGCTGCGCGGCGGCCTCAAGGTCGCAGCGGTCAAGGCACCGGGCTTCGGCGATCGCCGCAAGGCGATGCTCGAGGACATCGCGATCCTGACCAAGGGCGAGATGATCTCGGAAGACCTCGGCATCAAGCTCGAGTCGGTCACGCTCGGCATGCTCGGCACCGCCAAGCGCGTCACGCTCGACAAGGACAGCACGACCATCGTCGATGGCGCGGGCGATCACGAGTCGATCAAGGGCCGCACCGATGCGATCCGTCAGCAGATCGAGAACACGACGTCCGACTATGACCGTGAGAAGCTCCAGGAGCGTCTCGCAAAGCTGGCCGGCGGCGTTGCCGTGATCAAGGTCGGTGGTTCGACCGAAGTCGAGGTCAAGGAGCGCAAGGACCGCGTCGACGACGCGCTGCACGCAACCCGCGCAGCCGTCGAAGAGGGCATCGTCCCCGGCGGCGGTACGGCTCTGCTGTACGCAACCAAGGCCCTCGAGGGCATGAAGGGCGCGAACGACGACCAGACCCGCGGCATCGATATCGTCCGCAAGGCGCTCTACGCGCCGGTTCGCCAGATTGCGGCGAATGCGGGCCATGACGGTGCGGTCATCTCGGGCAAGCTGCTTGACGGCAACGACCCGACGATGGGCTTCAACGCACAGACCGACCAGTATGAGAACCTCGTCGAGAGCGGCGTGATCGACCCGACCAAGGTCGTCCGCACCGCGCTGCAGGACGCAGCCTCGGTCTCGGGCCTGCTGATCACGACCGAAGCGGCCGTGTCGGAAATGCCGGAAGACAAGCCCGCCATGCCCATGGGCGGCGGCGGCGGCATGGGCGGCATGGGCGGCATGGACTTCTGATCCGGCGGGACCTGCACCGGCTTCGGCCGGTGCGGGCCCCTGTCGGCTCGGCAAGGACCGGACCACCCAGCCCGTCTCGGCTGGACGAAAAAAAGGGCCGGGGGAGCGATCCCCCGGCCCTTTTTGTTGGACGCGAAAACCCGGTGGTCAGCTCAGCGCTTCATCGCCTCGATCAGCGCCTTGACCTCCTGGCTGCGCCCGCGTGGCAGGATCAGGATATCGGTGCCGCTCGCAACGACGATCAGATCCTCGACGCCGACCATAGCGACCCGTGCGCCATCGCTGCGAACGAGGCAGTTGCGGGTATCGATCGCAATCACCTCGCCATTGCCCTGGCCGACGTGCGCATTGCCGTCAGCGTCGTGCTCGCTGATCTCATAAAGCGCATCCCAGCTGCCGAGATCGCTCCAGCCCATGCTGACGCGGACGACGGCGACCCGCTCGGCTTTTTCCATCACCGCATAATCAATCGAGTCCGACGGCGCCGCCCCGAACGCTTCCGCGTCTGGAAAGACCCGCGCGCCATCGTGGCGTGCATCGGCCATGGCGCGCTGGCAGGCCGACAGCATCTCGGGCGCATGAACTGCAAGCGCCTCCAGATAGGCATCCGCACGGAACAGGAAGATCCCGCCGTTCCAGGCGTGATCCCCCGCGGCGAGCATCGCCTCGGCGGCATCACGCGGCGGCTTCTCGACGAACCGCGCGACCCGGTGGACGCCGCCCGCAATCTCCTCGCCGATGCGAATCCAGCCGTACCCCGTCTCGGGTGCATGCGGGTCGATCCCGAAGGTCACCAGCCAGCCCTGCTCAACCAGGGGCAGCGCCGCCTCGATCGCGGCGTGAAAGGCGGGAACGTCGAGAATGACGTGATCCGACGGCATCACCAGCAGCGGTGCGTCGCCAGGGGCGGCGAGCGCGGCGAGCGCGATGGCGGGCGCGGTGTTGCGACCGACCGGTTCGAGGATCAGCGCCTGCGCTGCGGCACGCACCGCGTGCAACTGTTCCTCGACCATGTCCGCATGCCGCGCGTTGGCGACGACGATCGGCGCGGCAAACCGCCCGCCTTGCGCGCGCTTGGCGGTCAGCTGGAGCATCGTGTCTTCCGCGGTCAGGGCCAGCATCTGCTTGGGCATCGCGGGAGTCGACATCGGCCACAAACGCGTCCCCGAACCTCCCGACAGGATGACTGGAACGATCGGTGTGGACTGCGGCATTCGGGCGACTCCTTGTTGACGCCCGCTCTAGCGCGCGTGCGCGGATTTGGTAACCGCCCTCGATCAACCGCGATCCCGCGAATTCAGTCTTTCTTCGTCAATTTCTGCGACATCACGGTTCAACCGTTGAAGGAGCTGTCATCGGCGCGCGTTTTTTGCGGGTGGACAGGGTACGCATGCGATGATCAGGCTGTTCAAACATTATATCCCAAACGCCGTGCTGCTGCTCGGAATGTTCGACGTGTGCCTGCTGATCCTCGCGGGCGAGCTCGGCTACACGCTTCGCATGGGACAGCTCGTCCTGCCGCTCATTCCGATGTCGGACCGGGTTCCCCAGCTCGTGACCTTTGCGGGCAGCGTGGATCTCGCGATGTTCGCGGTCGGCGTTTACGGCGCGAGTGCGCTGCAGTCGCTGCGGCATGCGGTCGCACGGATCCTCGTTGCGGTCACGCTTGGCACCATCTTCCTGAGCGTGATCTATTTCGCCTTGCCGACGATCACCTTCTGGCGCTCCAGCCTGTTGTATTCGATGCTGATCGCGGCCGTCCTGATGATCGCGCTGCGCATCCTGCTGGGCAAGACGCTCGGCGGCCAGGTGTTCAAGCGCCGCGTCGTCGTGCTGGGCGCGGGCGCGCGGGCCGCGCGACTCAAGGCTTTGTCGCAGACGCCGGGATCGGGCTTCGTGGTGGTCGGCTATGTCTCGATGAGCGAAAGCGCGCGCGTCATTCCCGAGGCGATCGCGCGGGATGCGATCTACAATCTGGCGGACCACGTCGTCCTGCTCAACGCGAGCGAAGTCGTCCTCGCGCTGGAGGAACGGCGCAATGCCCTGCCGCTCAAGGACCTGCTCCGGATCAAGACGACCGGCGTCCATGTCAACGAGATCTCGACTTTCCTCGAACGCGAGACCGGGCGGGTCGACCTGCAGAGCGTCAACCCGAGCTGGCTGATCTTTTCCGACGGATTCTCATCCGGGCGGATGCTGTCGTCGATGTTCAAGCGGCTGTTCGACATCGCCGCGAGCTTCATCCTGCTCACGCTGACGCTCCCGCTGATCCTGATCACCGCGATCGCGATCAAGCTCGAGAGCAAGGGGCCGGCCTTTTACCGCCAGCGCCGGGTCGGACTCTACAATGTCGGGTTTGATTGCATCAAGTTGCGGTCGATGCGGCAGGACGCCGAGGTCGCCGGCACCGCGGTCTGGGCGGAAAAGAACGATCCGCGCGTGACCCGGATCGGTCGCCTGATCCGAAAAGTCCGGATCGACGAGCTGCCGCAAACCTGGTCGGTGCTGAAGGGGGAAATGAGCTTCGTCGGCCCACGTCCCGAGCGCCCGCAGTTCGTCGACGATCTCGAACAGCAACTGCCGTATTACGCCGAGCGCCACATGGTGAAGCCCGGCATCACCGGCTGGGCGCAGATCAATTACCCCTATGGCGCATCGATCGACGATTCGCGGCAGAAGCTCGAATACGACCTGTACTATGCGAAAAACTATTCGCCCTTCCTCGACCTGCTGATCCTGCTCCAGACGATCCGCGTCGTCCTGTGGCCGGAGGGCGCGCGCTGAGCATCGAAGCCGGCCTAGCAATGCCGATCCTGTTGAGCCACGCACTGGCCGCGTTGCTCTTTACAGGCGTCGCTCTGTCACGCCTGCACGAGCGCGCCACCGGACTCCCGCGCGTGACGTTCATCGCAGCCTTGCTTGCCACCGCCTTATGGGCGTTGTCGATCGCGGGGATCGATCAATCGGACGGGATTCCGCGGGTCGCCGAGTCGCTGCGCAACCTCGCGTGGCTCGGTTTCATGTATGCGCTCGTCCGCCGTGACCCGCGCACGCCCGAACATCGTGCGGTCGCAATCCTGTACGGCATCGTCGCGCTGCTGGTCCTGGTCAATGCGGGCCTCGCGATGGTGTGGATCGGGTCGGGCGGAGCGATGCTGCCGGAGATCGCGACGCTACGCCTCGTCCTGCACATGATGGCGGCGATCAGCGCGATCGTGCTGGTCCACCACCTCTATACCGCCGCCGCACCGGGCACGCGCGGGGGCATCCGGCTTGTCGTCCTCGCGCTGGCGGCGATGTGGGGGAGCGACCTCCTGCTGTATGGCGCAGCCTGGCTCGAGGCGGATATCCCCGGCCAGATCGTGGTGGCGCGCGGGATCGTGATGGTCGTGGCCGCCCCCGCGCTGCTGATTGCGGTCACGCGCAACGGCGACTGGACGCTGCACCTGTCGCGCACCATCGCGTGGCAGACGCTCTCATTTGCGGCGGTGGTGCTCTACGCCGCGGCCATGGTCGCGGCGACGAGCATCATCGCGCTGGTGAGCGGCCACGATGCCCGCCTGTGGCAGACCGCCTTCGTCGTCGGCTCGACCGCGACCGGGCTGGCGTTCCTCGCCTCGCCACGGGTGCGCGCCTGGACCAAGGTGAAGGTTGCGAAACACCTGTTCCGCCACCGCTACGATTACCGCAGCGAGTGGATCCGCTTCACCGACACGCTTGGCAAGCCCGACGATGCCGCCCCGCTCGACCAGCGGATCGTCAAGGCCGTCGCCGACCTCACCGATTCCCCGGCGGGACTGTTGCTCGTCCCGGAATCGGCCGGACCGGGCGGAGGTCTCGGCGTCGGGCTCGACTGGAACTGGGATCTGCCGAGCGGCAGCGCCCCTGCCGCACTGGCGCAATATCTCGTCGACACCGGCCGGATCGTCGAACTCGATACGGTCCGGTCCAGCGCGACCGACGCGGTCGAGGCCGCCGCAATCCCGCGCTGGATGCTGGAGGGCGACGGCTGGGCGATCGTCCCGCTTGCGCATCTCGGTCGCCTTCAGGGCGCGATCCTGCTCGCGCGCCCGCCGATCGACCGGGCGCTCGACTGGGAGGATTTCGACCTGTTGCGGATCGCCGGTCGACATGTCGCGAGCTACCTCGCGGAAGCGCGCGCGCAGGAGGCGCTGGCGGAGGCGCAGCGGTTCGACGAGTTCAACCGTCGGTTCGCCTTCATCCTGCACGACGTCAAGAACCTCGTCAGCCAGCTGACGCTGGTCGCCCGCAATGCCGAACGCCATGCCGACAATCCCGACTTCCGCGTCGACATGGTCGCAACGCTCAAGGACTCCGCGGGGCGGATGAACGACCTGCTCGCGCGCCTGTCGCAGCACCACCGCGCGCGCGCCGATACGCTGCAACCGGTCGCGCTGCGCGACGTGCTTGAACGCGTTGCCCGCACCCGCAGGGCCTATCATCCGGTCACGGTCTCCGGCGATCCGGCGTTGCTTGCACAGGCGGACCCGGCGCGCCTGGAGCAAGTGCTCGCGCACCTCCTCCAGAATGCGATCGAGGCAAGTCCCGCCGACGCCCCGGTCGCGCTATCGCTGACCGTCGACGGCGGACACGCCACCGTCATCGTCGAGGATCACGGCTGCGGGATGACCCCCGCCTTCCTGCGCGACCAATTGTTCAAGCCATTTGCCTCGTCCAAGCCCGCTGGCTTCGGGATCGGCGCATTCGAGGCGAAGCAACTCGCCGAGGCGATGGGGGGCCATGTCACCGTCGCCAGCCAGCCCGGCCACGGCACGCGCTTCTGCGTCCACCTCCCCCAGGCGCGCAGCCTGGACGCAGCGGCATGAGCGACAAGCCCAAATTGCTGATCGTCGAGGACGACCTCGGCCTCCAGCGCCAGTTGCGCTGGGCCTATGAGGATTATCAGGTCATCACCGCGGTCGACCGCGCGACCGCAATCGACGCGGTCCGCGCGGACGAACCCGCGGTGGTGACGCTCGATCTCGGTTTGCCGCCCGACGCCGACGGCACGCGCGAGGGGTTCGCGACGCTTGCCGAGATCCTCAAGCTCAAGCCCGATACCAAGGTGATCGTCGCCTCGGGGCATGGTGCCCGCGAAAGCGCGCTCCAGGCGATCGCCGAGGGCGCGTGGGATTTCTACGCAAAGCCGATCGATATCGATGCGCTCGGGATGATCGTCGCGCGCGCGTTCCACGTCCATGCGCTCGAGACCGAGAACCGCCGGCTCGCCGCCCGCACCACCGGCACCGCGCTGGGTGGGATGATCACCGCCAGCCCCGAAATGCTCAAGGTGACGCGCACGATCGAGCGCGTCGCCCGCGCGGATGTCTCGGTGATGCTGCTCGGCGCGTCGGGCACCGGCAAGGAACTGCTCGCGCGCGGACTCCACGAGACGAGCGGGCGGCGCGACGGCGCATTCGTCGCGATCAACTGCGCGGCAATCCCCGACACTCTGCTCGAGTCCGAACTGTTCGGGCATGAGAAAGGCGCGTTCACCGGCGCGTTCAAGACCACCGAGGGCAAGATCGAACAGGCCGCCGGGGGCACGCTGTTCCTCGACGAGATCGGCGACGTGCCTTTGCCGTTGCAGGTCAAGCTGCTGCGCTTCCTCCAGGAGCGTACGATCGAGCGGATCGGCGGGCGCAAGGCGATCGCGGTCGATACGCGGATCGTCTGCGCGACACATCAGGATGTCGATGCGATGGTCGCGGCAGGCAGCTTCCGCGAGGATCTCTATTACCGTCTGGCGGAAATCGTCGTGCGGATCCCGTCGCTCGGCGAGCGTAGCGGCGATGCGGTGCTGCTCGCGCAGCATTTCCTCAAGCTCTACGCGCGCACGCTCGACTCGGCGGTCACCGGGCTTGCGCCCGAGGCGCGCGACGCGATCGCGGCATGGGGCTGGCCGGGCAACGTCCGCGAGCTCGAAAACCGCATGAAGCGCGCGGTTATCATGGCGGACGGCAAGCTCGTCACCGCCGCCGACCTCGACCTGCCGGGCGGTGACCCCGAACCCGCACTCAACCTGCGCATGGTCCGCGAATCCGCCGACCGCGCGGCGATCGGCCAGGCACTCGCGCGCGCCGACGGTAATATCTCCAATACCGCCAAGCTGCTGGGAGTGAGCCGGCCGACCCTGTACGATTTGCTCAAGAGCTATGATCTCCAGGTCTAGGCGGTAGCGCTCAACGCGCTGCGCTGGACCGCCGGGCTGGCGATGCCCCGGACCGCGGTGTAGCACCGCCGGCGATGACCAAACCGCTCGCTCGTATTGCCGCCGCGCTCGAACGGCTTTCACCGCCCGTCGCCGACTCCGCCGATCCGCTGGCGCATCCCGCCTATGTCTGGCGCGGCGTCGCGCTCGAACCGGTCCGCGCCTTCCGCCCGCTCCCGCTCGAGCGGCTCCACGGGATCGAGGCGCAAAAGGCAGCGCTGCTTGCGACCACGCGGCATCTGGCGGACGGTGCGGCGGCGCATGACGTGCTGCTGTGGGGCGCGCGTGGCTCGGGCAAATCGGCCCTGGTCAAAAGCGTAACCGGCGCGGTGCAGGCCGATGGCGGCGCGCTCGCGCTGGTCGAGATCGTGACGCCGCAGCTCGATACGCTGCCTGCGCTGTTCCGGCTGATCGCGGACGTGCCGCGCGCGTTCCTACTGTTCGTCGACGATCTGGGGTTCGATGCGGCGGCGGACGGACGCGCGCTTCGCTCGATGCTCGACGGCGGGGCGGAGGCGCGACCCGCGAATGCGCGGCTGGTCGTCACGTCGAACCGCCGCCACCTCGTCCCGCGCGACATGATCGACCAGCCGAATGCGGTCAATCCGCGCGACGCCGCCGACGATGGCCTCGCGCTCGCGGACCGGTTCGGGCTGAGCCTCGGCTTCCACGTGGTCGATCAGGACGGCTATCTCGCGATCGTCCGGGCCTACACCGAGGCGCATGCCCTCCCGTTCGATCCGGTCGACGCGGTCGGCTGGGCGACGCGGCGCGGGAGCCGGTCGGGGCGCGTCGCGTGGCATTATATCGTCGATCTCGCGGGGCGTGAGGGGCGCTCGCTCGATCAGGCGTAACCGCGTTCCTGCGCAGGCAGGAACCCAGCGCCGCGAACGCTGCGCCAAGGTACCCTGGGCTCCTGCCTCCGCAGGAGCACCGGAATCACCCCTGCCCCTCGACCATCTCCGCCAGTTCCAGCCAGCGCAGTTCGGCGGCGTCCTTGTCCGCCTGCGCCTGGCCGATCGCTTCCATCAGCTTCTCGAACCGGTCCGGATCGCGCGTGTAGAGTTCGGGATCGGACAGCAATTCCTGGTCGCGCATGATCGCCGCCTCGAGCGTTTCGATCCGCTTGGGCAGGATCTCGTAATCGCGCTGGTCCTTGTAGGTCAGCTTGACCTTGCCCGGCGCCGCGCCGCCCGCAACGGGGGCTGCCGCCGACGTCGCATTCTTCGCGATCGACCCGCGCTTGGTCGGCGCGGCGGCCTTGCGGCGGCGCTCCCAATCCTCATAGCCGCCCGCGACGACGTCGACCGTGCCCGACCCGTCGAGGCCCAGCGTGATCGTCACGGTGCGGTCCAGAAAGTCGCGATCGTGGCTTACGATGAGCACGGTGCCGTCATAGTCGCCAATAACGTCCTGGAGCAGGTCGAGCGTTTCCAGATCGAGGTCGTTGGTCGGCTCGTCCAGCACTAAGAGGTTGGAAGGCTTGGCGAATTCCCGCGCGAGCAACAGCCGCGAGCGTTCTCCGCCCGACAGCGTCCCGATCTTCGCGTCGAGCACGCCGGGCTCGAACAGGAATTCCTTAAGATAGCCGACGACATGCTTGCGGATGCCCTGCACCTCGATCCAGTCGCCGCCGTCCGCGAGCACGTCGCGGATCGTCTTGTCGGGCTCCATCTTGCTGCGCTGCTGGTCGATCACGATCCGCTCGATCGTCTTGGCGAAGCGGATCTGGCCGGTGTCGGGTTCCAGTTCCCCGGTCAGCAGCTTGAGCAGCGTCGACTTGCCCGCGCCGTTCGCGCCGACGATGCCGATCCGGTCCTTGCGCGTCACGCGCAGCGACAGGTCGCCGATGATCGTGCGGTCGCCGAACGCCTTGGAGATGTGCTTGGCATCGATCACCACCTTGGAGCGCGCGTCGTCGGTGCCGATCGTCAGGTTTGCCGACCCCTGCGGCCCGACCATCGACGCACGTTCGGCACGCATTTCGACCAGCTTGGTCAGGCGGCCCTGGTTGCGCTTGCGCCGCCCGGTGACGCCGCGCAGCAGCCAATGTTCCTCGAGTTTCAATTTCGCGTCGAGCTTCTCGGCATTGCGCTGCTCGTCGGCATAGACCTGCTCGGTCCACGCATCGAACCCGCCGAAGCCGATCTCGGCACGGCGCAAGTTGCCGCGATCCATCCACAACGTCTGCTTGGTCAGCTTGGTGAGGAAGGTGCGGTCATGGCTGATCACGACGAACGCACCGCGGAACCGGCCGAGCCATTCCTCGATCCACTCGATCGCGCCGATGTCGAGGTGGTTGGTCGGCTCGTCGAGCAACAATACGTCGGGGTTCTGCGCGAACGCGCGGACGATCGCGGCGCGGCGGCGCTCGCCACCCGAGGCCTTGGCGGCTTCGCGCGTGAGATCGATGCCCAACTGATCGGCGATCGCCTCGGCTTCATATTGCAGCGGCGCATCGTCTCCGCCGAGCACGTAATCCGCGAGCGTATTGCACCCGATCATTGCGGGCTCCTGCTCGAGCAGGATCACGCGGGTACCGGGCACGATCGTGCGGCGGCCCTCGTCCGAATCGATCTTGTTGCCGAGCAGCTTGAGCAGCGTCGTCTTGCCCGCGCCGTTGCGCCCGATCAGGGCGAGCCGGTCGCGTGGGCCGACATGGATGTCGAGGCCACGGAAAAGCCAACCCGAGCCCTGAATGACGCCGAGATTTTCATATGCGAGGATAGGTGCTGCCATAAAGACGCGCGTTAGGCGGTGGGGCGGCTTGCGGCAAGCTTTGTGCGTTGCAGCATGCCGCCAACCCGGCACGGGTCCGACTCCGCGCATCCGGGATTGCACCGGATGACGACCGAACACTTCACCGCCATTCACAGGCTGTTCAACGCAACGCACCTATGCCAAGCCCATGAAGATGCTCGCCGCCATCCTGATGGGACTTGCCGTGACCCCCACCCCCGCCGTTCCACCGGCGGCAGGGATGCTGCAACGTGGCGACCAGATGGAAGCGTTGCGCGGGCGTCGCGAAGGGCGCTGGCTGCCTTCCAAGGAAATCGAGGCGCGGATCGTGCCCACCATGCCGGGTGCGCGCTATCTCGGGTTCGACTTCGACCCCGAACGTGGGATTTACACGCTCAAGTTCCTGCGCAATGGATCGGTCATCTGGGTCGAGGTCGACGGCCGTTCCGGCCAGATCATCGGCCGCACCGGCAACTGAACGCCCGAGCGGCGTCGTCCAAGGGGAAAATTGCATGCGCGTTCTGATCGTCGAGGACGAACCCAATCTCGGCCAGCAGCTGAAAAGCACGCTCGAAGGCGCTGGCTACGCAATCGACCTCGCGACCGATGGCGAGGAAGGCCATTTCCTCGGATCGACCGAAAATTACGACGCGATCATCCTCGATCTCGGCCTGCCCGAGATCGACGGGCTGACCGTGCTCGACCGCTGGCGCAAGGAAGGCCGCACCGCGCCTGTCCTCGTGCTGACCGCGCGCGACAGCTGGTCGGACAAGGTCGCCGGGCTCGATGCGGGCGCGGACGATTATGTCGCCAAGCCGTTCCAGTCGGAGGAGCTGATCGCCCGCCTGCGCGCGCTGATCCGCCGCGCGTCGGGCAACGCCTCGTCCGAACTGACCGCAGGCGGCGTCCGGCTCGACACGCGCAGCGGCAAGGTCACGCTCAACGGCGAATCGGTCAAGATGACCGCGCAGGAATATAAGCTGCTCAGCTACCTGCTCCACCACAAGGGCAAGGTGGTCAGCCGCACCGAGCTGATCGAACATATCTACGACCAGGATTTCGACCGCGATTCGAACACGATCGAAGTGTTCGTCACGCGAATTCGCAAGAAGCTCGGGCAGGATGTCATCACCACGATCCGGGGGCTCGGCTACAGCCTCGAGGATCCTGATGCCTGACGCGCATGGCTGAATCGGATCCGCACGCGCAGGGCTCGCTCGCGCCGCCGCTGCCCCCGCTTGAAACCGAGCCGCGCACGCTGCCGCGCGTGCAGACCACGGGGTCGCTCAGCCGCCGGATGATCCTGATCGCGGCGGGGTGGATCCTGCTGCTGCTCACCGGCGGCGGGTTCGCGCTCGACCGCGTGCTGAGCACCGCGGTGACGCGCAACTTCGACGACCAGCTCGAATATGTGCTGACCGCGCTGATCGTCTCCGCCGAGATCGGCCCGGAGGGCGAGGTCATCTCCAACCGCGAGCCGGCCGACCAGCGCTTCATCGAACCCAATTCGGGGTTGTACTGGCAGATCAGCGCGCCGGGGCAGGAACCGTTCATGTCGCGCTCGCTGTGGGACCGGCGGCTCGCCTATGGCTCGCAGCATACCGATCTCGCGGTCCACTCCTATGACAGCAACCAGTTCGTCGACCCCAAGGCGGATACGCCCGAAAAGCTTCGGGTGGTCGAGCGCGACGTGACGTTGCCGGGGTCGAAGGTGCGCTGGCGCTTTCAGGTCGCGCAAAGCCGCGACGGGCTCGACGCGCAGATCAAGGTGTTGCGCAAGACGCTGGTGCGCAGCTTCACGCTGCTTGCCTTCGGGCTGATCGTGATGGCGGCGTTGCAGACCTTCTACGGGCTGTGGCCGCTGCGCCGCGTGCGCGAGGAAATCGCGCGGATGCGCGCCGGAAAGGCGCGGCAGGTCGAGCGCCCGATGCCGATCGAGGTCGCTCCGCTGGTCGAGGAACTCAACGCTCTGATCGAGCATAACGAGCGGCAGGCGGAAGAGGCGCGGCGCCACGCGGGCAACCTTGCGCATGCGCTCAAGACTCCGCTGACCGTCATCATGAACGCCGCGACGGCCAAGGCGGACGATCTCGGCGAGACGGTCGTACGCGAGGCGCGGACGATGCGGCGGCAGGTCGACCATCATCTCGCACGCGCCCGCGCGGTCGGGCGGCGCGGGTCGGCGCACAGTCGCGCGGATGTCTGGCCGAGCCTCGAATCGGTCGAGCGCGCGGTTGGCGTGTTGTACCGCCACGTCCGCATCGACACCTCCGGCCCACGCGACCTGCAGGTCCATGTCGAGCGCCAGGATCTCGACGAGATGCTCGGCAACCTGATCGAGAATGCCGCGAAATATGGCGGGGGCAGCGTGTTCGTCACGGTGTCGAAGCATTCGGGCTTCGTCGAATTCCTGATCGAGGACGACGGCGTTGGCATCCCCGAGGAAGAGCGCATCCGCATCTTCGATCGCGGCGTCCGGCTCGATTCAGGCAAGCCCGGAACCGGGCTGGGGATGGCGATCGTGCGGGATGTCGCCGAGATCTACGAAGGTACGGTCAGCCTCGAGGAGAGCGAGGATCTCGGCGGATTGCTCGTCCGCTTGCGCTTGCCCGCGGCCAACTGAACGAGGCCGCGCGTTTCAGTCACGGCTGGCGGGAGCCCGCACTGCGCCGTTCGATGACCGTCGATTGGAAAAGCCGCCGATCCCGCTGGACCGGCGGCTTTCGCGCAGCGGCGCTCCCGCGATCAGCTGTAGGTGACGCGCGTACGAACCTTGTAGCGCGCGCGCAGGCCCGCACCGACGAGGCCGAAGGAGGTCAGCATCATGATCCAGGTGGCGGGCTCGGGCACCACCACGACCGAGATGGCGAACTGACCGCTGTAATCGTGTGTATCGCCACCGGGGCCGACATGGCTCGGGCCGACCGTGTTCGAACCCCGTCCGGTCGAACGGTGCCAATCGAAGCTGCTGAGGCTGTACTCGAAACCGTTGACCGTCTGGACGGTCGTCCCGGAGAAGCCGCCGGTAGCGTCGTCATCGAGCAGACTGTTGTAAACGCCGCCAATCGACTGGCCGTTGGAGAGCAGGACCGTGATCAGATACGACGTCGACGCTTCCGCCTTGTTGCCGAACGGCTGACCGTCTCCCAGAATGGCGAACGCGGCGTCGCCGGGAAGCAGCGGTATCGAGATTGGCTGACTCACGTTATTGTAATTGGACGTGACCGTACCGATGTTCTGCGCGATGAAAACGGTGTTGTTGAGCTTTTTTTCCGTATCCCAGACGTAGTTCGTACCAAGACCCCGGATCGAAACGCCCGTGATGTTGACGGACGCCTGCGCGCTGACCGCAAGCATTGCAATGGTGATGGCGGCTGCAGTCGATAAGAGTTTCTTTCGCATGATAGAGTTCCCCCTGATGTGCCTCGTCAGGGAACGCCCGCAATAGTCATGCCATATCAGTTTTATCAATACTGTAGCGCATTACGCACGACCATTGTGTAACTTGCGCCGACACTAGATCCCGTTCGGCCAAGACATGGCTTTTCGTGGATTTCTCCGTTCGTCGTGCTCCCGCCGTCCTTTCGGCCTTTCCGGCGAAAGCGGCGGGACGACGTCCGCCGCCTGCGGAGCGCGCGTGGCTAGGCCGCGATCGCCAGTTCGCGGAGCGCGTCCGCCGTGATCGTCAGGCTGCGCTTGCGCGCCGCATGATCATAGATCGAGCTCGCGATCATCAACTCGTCGACGCCTGTCCGCGCGACAAAGGCTGCGATCTCGCCTGCGACCTTGGCGGGGCCGCCGACCGCCGAGCAGGACAGTACATGATCGAGGATCGCCCCGCCCTGCGCGCCGAGGGATTCGCGATAGCCCTCCACCGGCGGCGGAAGCTGGCGCGGATTGCCGGTGCGCAGCGCGACGAACGCCTGCTCCTGCGAGCTTGCGATCAGCGCGCCTTCCGCATCGGTGTCGGCCGCGAACACGTTGAAGCCCGCCATCACATGCGGCTTCGCCAGCACCGCCGACGGGCGGAAGGTACGGCGATAGATTTCGATCGCACTCATCAGCGCATCGGGGGCGAAATGCGAGGCAAAGGCGTACGGCAAGCCAAGCATTGCCGCGAGCTGCGCGCCATAGGTGCTCGACCCGAGGATCCACAGCGACACGTCCGCCCCCGCACCCGGGGTGGCGCGCACGCCGGTCTGGCCGTCGTCGGCGAAATAGCTCTGCAACTCGAGCACGTCGTTGGGAAAGGCGTTGGGATCGGTGTTGAGGCTGCGCCGCATCGCGCGCGCGACGATCTGGTCCGACCCCGGCGCACGCCCGAGCCCGAGGTCGATCCGGCCCGGGAACAACGCGTCGAGCGTCCCGAACTGCTCGGCGATCGCAAGCGGCGCGTGGTTGGGGAGCATGATCCCGCCCGCACCGATCCGGATCGTCGACGTCACGCTGCCGATATGCGCCAGAACGACCGAGGTCGCAGCACTCGCGATTCCGGTCATGCCGTGATGTTCGGCGGTCCAGTAACGCGCGAAGCCGAGGCTCTCGGCATGCGCGGCGAGATCGCCCGCGTTGTGGAGCGCCTGGGCGACGCTGCCGCCTTCGACGACGGGGACGAGATCGAGCAGGGAATAAGCAGTCATGGACTGGATATGGGAGCCAGGTTTCAAAATGCTACCGACCACCGCGCCGCTGCGCCGAGATCCTGCCCCAGTGCGACGAAATTCCCCGGCTGACGGCGCAGGAACAGGTTGGTCTGGAGCAGCCCCGTCCACACGGGCAGCGCATAGCGCGCCTCGACATCGATCTCGCGCCCGGTCGGCGCGAGGTTCAGCCGCTGCGCCGTCCAGGTCGATACCGCGAGCGTGTCGTAATCATAGGCGGTGGGGAGCGTCAGATCGATCCCGCCGCTGGCGACGCGCAGCGGTTGCGCGATCCGCAGCCCGAAACTATCGCGCGCGCCGAACAGCCGGTCCTTGCCGACGTCCGCCGCGAACGCATTTGTGCGGATCGCGCCGGTGCCGGTGAGCCCGCCGCGCACGGTCGCGCCGGTCCAGCCCTGCCGCATCGATCCGCCGACGCTCCACCCGCCGCCCGCCTCGAACCGCGCGGCGGTATCGACGAACCATGTCGTCGCGCGCGTGCCCCCCAGCGCATCGCCGAAGCGCGCGCCGAGCACCGTCGCCTGTTCCGCCAGCCGCGTTCCGGTAAGCGCGACGCTCAGGCCACCGAACTGCCGGTCGAGCGTAATCGCGCTGCGGTCATAGCCATAGCGGCGATAGCGGTTGCGGATCGCGGCGAGCGCATCGGGGTCGCGCGACAGCGCGTCGCCGTTCTCGACCGCCGCAGTCAGCCCGAACGCACCGATCTGTCGCCGCAGCGCGCTCGACCCGCGCGCGCGATTGTCGAACCCCGCGCCCTGCAACGGATCGCGCGCGACGAGGAACGCCGGGTCGCTCCGCCCGACGAGGCGCGCGGTCAGCGTCGCGCCCCCCTCGGCGAACCCGACCGCGAAAGCCGCACGTGCGCCGAGCCGGCTCGTCACCGTCCCCGCGATCGCGCGCGCCTGTTCGGCGCTCCCGCGCGAGAGCATCAGCCGCGACACGCTCGCGCCGCCGCCCGCGACCGGCGCGACCGTCATCGCGACGTTCATCATGCCGCCGACGCTGGTCTGGTAATTGCGCGTGGTCGCGAGCAACTGCCCCGCGAGCGTCGGCGCGGGGCCATCGCGGTGGATCGTCCGCGCGAGATCGACCGCGAACGCGCGGCTGAACCCGTCGAGGATGACCGCACCGAGCGCGCCCTGCGCCGCATCCCCCATCGGCGCGGACAGGACCGCGTTCGAGCCGAGCGACGCAGCGGCGTGAGTCCCCGCGACCGACGTCCCGCCGAGCGGCTGGAACGCGCGGGTCAGATCGAGCACGCCCTTGCCGTACACCGCGTCCTCGCCGGCCGCGCCGGCATCGCGCGCGGAGGCGTAGAGGATCTGGACGATCTGCGCGCCGGTCAGATTGGGGAAGGCCTGCGCCAGCAACGCTGCCGCGCCCGCGATCTGCGGCGCGGCGAAGGACGTGCCCGACCACAGGAACGGCGTTCCCGTCTCGTCGGGCGCGCGCACGCCCTCCCCGACCGCCGCGAGATAATGCGCCGACGAATTGCCGGCGCGGTTGCTGAAGCTCGAGATCGTGTCCGCCCCCGCGGTCCGGCTGTTGTTCGCGCCGACCGACCCCGCGATGATCACCAGCCCGCGCGCGGCGGCGGTGTTGGCAAGCTGCGCGAACCCGTCGGGATTGACCGCGTTCGTCGGGTCGGTCGCGAAATCGTTCCCCGCCGCGATCACGATGACGATCCCGGCCGCGGTCGCGCGGTTGACCGCGGTGACCACCGAGCTCCCCGCCGCACTGCCGCCGAGCGAGATGTTGATGACGCGCGCGCCATTGTTGACCGCAAGATCGATCCCGCGCGCGATCGCGCTGTCGGCGAAGCTGCAATTGTCGGTCGAGGTCGAGGTGGTCGCGCACGACCCCGGCGTGTCCGCGCGTGCGGCGAGGATCGTCGCGTCGAACGCGATCCCCTGCGTCCCCGCATCGTTACGCCGCCCGGCGAGCGTGAAGGCGACCGCGGTGCCATGCCCGTCCTCGTCCGCCGCCGTCGTCCCGCCCGCGACATTCGCGGACGCCGACGAAATCCGCCCGGTAAACTCCGCACTGGCGAGTGCGACTCCGCTGTCGACGATCCCGACCGTGATGGTCCGACCGGTCGCGCCCGCCTGGTACAAGGCAAGCGCATTGGCCGAGACCGCGCCGACGGTGGCACGATATTCGGCGGTGTCGTAATTGGTCGCGCTCGGCGTCGGCGTCGGCGTCGGTGCGGGTGTCGGAGCCGGGGTCGGGGTCGGAGTCGGCGCGGGAACCGGAGTCGGTGCGGGCGTCGGCGTCGTGGTCGGTGGTGCAGGAATCGATCCGACTCCCCCGCCGCCGCCGCTGCACGCGCCGAGCGAACCGAGCCCTGCCAGAACCGTCGATCGGGCAATGAACCCCAATAGCCGCCGTCGCATTGTCATTTACGCCATCCCGATACGAAACTCGCCCCACAATCTCCTCGCCGTGTCCCGACGGGTATCGCGGTCGCGCCATCCCTGCCTTGCCCGCCACGCGCCCTGCGCTTAGAGCCGCGCGCATGCTCGCGCGCCTCGCCCTTATCCGCAATTGGGTTTTCGATTTGGATAACACGCTGTATCCGGCGTCGGCGCGGCTGTTCGACCAGATGGACGTCAAGATGACCGCCTATGTCGCGCGCGTGCTGGGCGTCGACCTGATCGAGGCGCGGCGGATCCAGAAGGCCTATTTCTTCGACCACGGCACGACGCTTGCCGGACTGATGGCCGAGCACGGTGTCGACCCGCACCATTTCCTCGCCGATGTCCACGATATCGAGATGGACGTGCTCGACGAAAACGCCCCGCTCGCCGCCGCGATCGCGCGATTGCCGGGGCGCAAGATCGTCTTCACCAACGCCGACACGCCCTATGCGACGCGCGTGCTCGACCGGCTGGGGCTGGCGACGAGCTTCGAGGCGATCCACGATATCCACGCGATGGACCTGAAACCCAAGCCCAACGCCTCGGCCTATGCCGGGCTGTGCGCGGCGTTCGGTATCGATCCGACCGAGTCGCTGTTCGTCGAGGACATGGCGCGCAACCTCGCGCCCGCCAAGGCGATCGGCATGACGACGGTGTGGATCGACAATGGCTCCGAACAGGCCGCCGCCGAGCAGGACCGCAGCTTTATCGACTTCACCACGCCCGATCTGACGGCGTGGCTTCACGACATCATGGGGGACGCATGAGCGACTTGCAGACGACGATCGACGCGGCATGGGATGCACGCGACACGGTAAGCTTCGAGACCAAGGGCGCTATCCGCGACGCAGTCGAGACCGCGCTCAACCAGCTCGATTCGGGCACGGTGCGCGTCGCCGAGCCCGACGGTGACGGCGGCTGGCGCGTCAACCAGTGGCTCAAGAAGGCGGTGCTGCTGTCGTTCCGACTCAATGACATGGCTGAGATCGCCGGGGGTCCCGACGGCGCGCACTGGTGGGACAAGGTGCCCTCCAAGTTCCACGGCTGGGGTTCGGCCGAATTCCGTCAGGCGGGCTTCCGCAGCGTGCCTGGCGCGATCGTCCGGCGCGGCGCGTTCATCGGCAAGGGCGCGGTGCTGATGCCGAGCTTCGTCAACCTAGGTGCCTATGTCGGCGAGAATTCGATGATCGACACCTGGGCGACGGTCGGCAGCTGCGCGCAGATCGGCAAGGGCGTCCATATCTCGGGCGGTGCCGGGATCGGCGGCGTGCTCGAGCCGCTTCAGGCCGACCCGGTCATCATCGGCGACGGCGCGTTCATCGGCGCACGCAGCGAAGTCGCCGAGGGCGTTCGCGTCGGTGAAGGCGCGGTGCTGTCGATGGGCGTCTATCTCGGCGCGTCGACCAAGATCGTCGACCGCGCGACCGGGGAGGTGTTCCGCGGCGAGGTGCCGCCGTACGCAGTGGTCGTCCCCGGCAGCATGGGCGGCGGCGACGGCAAACCGAGCCTGTATTGCGCAGTGATCGTCAAGCGCGTCGACGCGCAGACGCGCTCGAAGACGAGCATCAACGAGCTGCTGCGCGACTAATTTCCTAGCCCCTCCCCTTCAGGGGAGGGGTTGGGGTGGGGCAGTCCAGCAGAGTGAACCTCTCTGCGAGGCACAGCCCCACCCCCAACCCCTCCCCTGAAGGGGAGGGGCTTAAGAAGGCAGCCCCCCTGAGAGGGAGCACCCTCCCCAACCTCGACATCCTTTGCCTCCCCGCTTAGTCCACTCGACAAACGACAAAGAGGATACCCGATGACCGCAGCTACCCGCTCCAAGACGCTCGACCGCGTGCTCGTGCTCGAAATGGTCCGCGTGACCGAGGCGGCGGCGGTTGCCGCCTCCACCCTCACCGGACGTGGCGACGAAAAGGCAGCGGATGCCGCCGCGGTCGAGGCGATGCGCGCCGCGCTTAACGAACTCTACATGGACGGTACCGTCGTGATCGGCGAAGGCGAGCGCGACGAGGCGCCGATGCTGTTCATCGGCGAAAAGGTCGGCTCGGCGATCGGCAAGGGCCCGAAGATCGACATCGCGCTCGATCCGCTCGAAGGCACGACGATCTGCGCGACCGCCGGCCCCAACAGCCTTGCCGTGCTCGCGATCGCCGAGGAAGGCGGGCTGCTCAACGCCCCCGACGTCTATATGGACAAGATCGCATGCGGCCCGGGCTATCCCGAGGGGATCATCGACCTCGACAAGTCGCCCAGCGAGAACGTCCGCGCGCTCGCGGCGGCGAAGGGCGTCGAGCCCAAGGACATCATCGCCTGCGTGCTCGATCGCCCGCGCCACCAGAAGCTCATCGCCGAGCTGCGCGAACTGGGCTGCGGGATCATGCTGATCGGTGACGGCGACGTCGCGGGCGTGATCGCGACGACCAACCCCGATACGACGATCGACATCTACATGGGTGCGGGCGGCGCGCCGGAAGGCGTGCTCGCGGCGGCGGCGCTGCGCTGCGTCGGCGGGCAGTTCAAGGGGCGGCTGCTGTTCCGCAACGACGACGAGCGCGCGCGGGCGGCGAAGTGGGGCGTGACCGATCTCGACAAGCAATACGACCTGACCGAACTCGCGCGCGGCGACTGCATCTTCGCGGCGACGGGTGTCACCGACGGCTCGCTGCTCGCGGGCGTCAAGCGCAAAGGCAAGATCATGACGACCGAGAGCGTCGTGATGCGCGCCAGCTCGGGCACGGTGCGCTGGGTGAAGGGCGAACACCGGATTTAACGCTCTCAAAGCCCCTCCCCCTCGGGGGAGGGGTTGGGGTGGGGCAGTCCAGCAGAACCAATGCCGGCAATCTGCACGGCCCCACCCCCAGCCCCTCCCCTGAAGGGGAGGGGAGCTCCAGTTCTAGCCAGTATGGCAAATCCCCCATCGTCATGCCGGGCTTGTCCCGGCATCCACCGTGCCGCACACTCGTCGCAGGGAATCGGTGGCACGGTCGCCCCCGGCGCAACGCCGGGGTGACGGATGGGGGGCATTATGAAGAGGCTTGCGATACTTCTCGCGCTGACGACCGCGAGTCTGTCCGTGCCGATTGCGGCCAACCCGGTCCAGGCGCCCGCAACCACTCCGCAATCCCCCTACACCTTCGAAGACGTGATGGTCCCGATGCGCGACGGCGCACGGCTTCAGACCGTCATCCTGCGTCCGCGCGGGCGGACCGGTCCACTTCCGATCCTGTTCCAGCGGACCCCTTATGGCGTTCCCGATGCCGCGCCCGACAGCGTCCCCGACAATCAGGTCGCGCTCGACAAGGACGGGTATATCTACGTCATCCAGTCGATGCGCGGGCGGTTCAAGTCGGACGGCGTGTTCACCCTGTCGACCGCGGTCCACCCGGGCGACCGCAAGGCGACCGACGAGTCCACCGACGCTTATGACAGCATCGACTGGCTGGTGAAGCACGTGACGGGCAACAGCGGAAAGGTGGGGATGTGGGGCGTCTCCTACCCCGGTTTCGCCGCCGCGATCGCGCTGATCGGGCCGCATCCCGCGCTCAAGGCGGTCAGCCCGCAGGCGGCGTGGATCGATTACTGGCAGTCGGACGATCTCCACCGCAACGGTGCGCTGCGGCTGAGCTATGCGACCGACTGGCTGGCGATGCTCCAGCTCGACAAGACGCAGGATACGACCTTCGTCTACGACCGCTACGATACCTACGACTGGTTCCTGAAAGCGGGTTCGGTCGAAGAGATCGACCGCCAGCATTTCAAGGGCAAGGTGCCGATGTTCACCGCGTTGCTCGACCATCCGAACCACGACGCCTTCTACACCGACCAGCGCTGGAGCGACCGGCTCGGCCGGACGACGGTGCCGACGCTCAACGTCGCGGGCTATTGGGACCAGGAGGACCCCTGGGGTTCGTGGCAGATCTACTTCAAGCAGGCGCAGAACGACCCCGATCATCTCGCGACGATGGTCGCGGGGCCGTGGGCGCACGGCTGGTGGCAGCGCCCGACCGATTCGCTCGGCCCGATCCCGTACGGCGTGCCGAGCGGGCTGCAGTTCCAGGAGCAGATCCAGGCACCGTTCTTCGCCTATTGGCTCCACGGCGCGGGCACGCGGCCGACCACCGGGATCAAGAGCTTCCAGAGCGGGTCATGGACGTGGAAGAGCTACGCCGCCTGGCCGGCCGCGGGGGTAAAGCCGACCGACCTCTATCTCCACGCCGACGGATCGCTGTCGTTCACCGCGCCCGCGGCGGGGGAAGCGTGTCGCGCCTATGTGTCCGACCCGGCCAACCCGGTGCCGTTCCGCCAGCGCCCGATGTCGGGGACCTATCTGTCCCCCGACTGGCAGTGGTGGGAGGCGGCGGACCAGCGGTTCCTGCAGGGGCGGCCCGACGTGCTCAGCTACACCAGCGCGCCGCTCGACGCCGACCTGACCGTGACCGGGCATGTCGCCGCCGAACTCGCCGCGGCGACCACCGGGACCGACGGCGATTTCGTCGTCAAGCTGATCGACGTCTATCCCGAAGATGCCGCGAAGCCGACCGGCCGCCCCAAGCCCGGCGACTATGCGCGCGCGCGCAACGGCTACCAGTTGCCGATCGCGATGGACGTCCGCCGCGGGCGCTTCCTCGCGAGCGATACGACGCCGCAGCCGCTGGTGCCGGGCAAGGTGACGCGCTGGGACGTCCCGTTACGCGAGCACGACCATGTCTTCCTCAAGGGCCACCGCCTGATGGTGCAGGTCCAGTCGAGCTGGTTCCCGGTGATCGACCGCAACCCGCAGACTTTCGTCCCCAACATCGCGCGCGCGAAGCCTGCGGATTTCAAGAGCGCGACGCAGACGGTATGCGCCGGATCGAAGCTGGTGCTGCCGGTGATGCGGCCCTAGGCGTCCCTGCCCCTCCGGGCGTTTTCCCGCGAGAGCGGGAACCCAAGGGTTACGAACGCCGCGCTCGGTAACCCTGGGCTCCGGCCTGCGCCGGAGCCCACGACCGTTACCGCGTCGGCACGGGCTCCGCGCCCGAATAATCATAGAACCCACGCTTGGTCTTGCGCCCGAACCAGCCCGCCTCGACGTACTTCACCAGCAGCGGCGCGGGCCGGAACTTGGGATCGCCCGTCCCCTCGAACAGCACGCGCGTGATCTCGAGACACGTATCGAGCCCGATGAAATCGGCGAGCGTCAGCGGCCCCATCGGATGGTTGAGCCCGAGCTGGCACGCGACGTCGATATCGCGCACCGTCGCTACGCCCTCGCCCAAGGCGAAGCACGCTTCGTTGAGCATCGGCATCAGCACCCGGTTGACGATGAACCCCGGCGCATCATTGGCGTGGACGATCTCCTTGCCGAGCTTGCGCCCGAACGCCTCGACCGCCGCCACCGTCGCGTCGGACGTCGCGAGGCCGCGGATCAGCTCGATCAGCCCCATCACGGGCACGGGGTTGAAGAAATGCACCCCCATGAACCGCGCCGGATCGGGCGATGCCTGCGCCAGCCGCGTGATCGGGATCGACGAGGTGTTCGAGGCGAGGATCGCGTCCGAGGCGAGCACCTTGCCGACCTCGGCGAAGATCGCGCGCTTGATCTCCTCGCGCTCGGTCGCCGCCTCGATCACGAGGAACGCGGGCACCATCGCGGACAATCCCTCGACCGGCTCGATCAGGCCAAGCGCCGCATCGCACGCCTCTGCAGTCATCTTCTCCTTGGTGACGAGACGGTCGAGCGCCTTGGCGATCCCCGCCTTGCCTGCGTCCGCACGGTCCTTCGACACGTCGCTGAGCAGCACGTGGAACCCCGCCTGCGCCGCAACCTGTGCGATCCCCGCGCCCATCTGGCCCGCGCCGATGACACCTACCGTCTGCATATCCTGTCCTTTGCTGCGTTTTGCCGCAGCCTTAGGGATCAGGCGATGCGGCGGCAATCATAGCCCTTGGTGACATAGGGAAAAGCGACCGGATCATGCTCAAGCGCGGGCGTCGCGGCAATCAGGGCGCGGACCTGCGTGACGACGTCCGCGCGCGCCGCCGCGGGCAAGGTGGCGATGAAGCTGGTCGACAGCGTGCGCCCGACCACGACATCCTCCACCGCACCATGGTGCGCATACGGCCATTCGCTTTCCTCGAGCGGTGAGAAGCCGTCAGCCGGAAAGACGTCGCGCCACGCATCGGCCCGTTCGCGCAGGGCGGTGCCCTGATGCGCATTGGTCAGCACGGATAGCTGCTCGACCCAGCCGACCGATTCGTCTCGCAAGTTCCACACCAGCCCGAGCGTCCCGCCAACCTTCAGTACGCGCCGAATTTCCGCCATCACCGCGGGAGTCGCGAACCAGTGGAAGGCGGTCGCGCAGACCACCGAGTCGATGCTTCCGTCAGGCAGCGGGATTGCCTCCGCCTGCCCGACCAGCGGCCGCACCTCAGGAAAGTCGGCAACGAGGTGGTCGAGCATGGCCGCGATCGGCTCAAGCGCGAGGATATCCGCCCCGGTCCTGACGAGCGATTCCGTGAACTTGCCCGTCCCTGCCCCAATCTCCAGCACCGTCCGGCCCGGAACGATCCCCAGCCGATTGCGCATCCAGTCCACGATCGCATCGGGATAGCCCGGGCGGCTTGCCGCATAGACGCCTGCCGCCCGATCGAACCCGGTCGCCGCGACCGGATGCAGCGGTGTCACGGCGCGAGGCGGGCGGGCTGTGCCTCCGCGAGCAACACCGCGAACCGGCCCTCGGGGTCGGTCCATTCGCCGACCGGAGTCCACCCGCCCGCGCGCAGCAGGATGCGTGCGTCGCGTGGCCCGAACTTGTGGCTGTTCTCGGTGTGGATCGTCTCGCCCGCCGCCATCTCGAACGGCCGGCCCTCGACCGTGAAGGTCACGTCGCGGGTCGCTTCGAGATGCATCTCGATCCGCGCGCGATCGTCGTTCCAGATCGCGCGATGACGGAAGGCGTCGAGCGGGATCGTTGCGCCCAGCTCGCGGTTGATCCGTTCGAGCAGGTTGAGGTTGAACGCCGCGGTCACCCCCTGCGCATCGTCATAAGCGGCTTCCAGCGTCGCCTGGTCCTTGATCCGGTCCATCCCGATCAACAGCATCGCGCCTTCCCCAAGTGACTCCTTCATCGCGCGCAACAGGTCGGTGCTGGAATGTGGGATCATGTTGCCGATCGTCGAGCCCGGGAAGAAGCCGAGCTTGGGCGTGTCGGCAACCTGCGCGGGGAGCGAAATCGGGTGCATGAAATCCGCCTCGACCGGGAGCACGGACAGGCCGGGGAAGGCATTCGCCAGCACCGCCGAGGATTCGCGCAGGAAATCGCCCGAGATATCGATCGGCACGTACGCCGCCGGGTCGACCGCTTCGAGCAGGATCGGCGTCTTGGTCGACGAGCCCGAGCCGAACTCGACCACCGCGCGGCCCTTGCCCGCGATCCGCGCGACGTCGCCGCAGCACGCGCGCAGGATCGCGGTCTCGGTCCGCGTCGGATAATATTCGGGCAGATCGGTGATCTTCTCGAACAGCTCCGACCCGCGCCGGTCGTAGAACCAACGCGCCGGGATCGCGCGCGGACGCAAGCCAAAGCCACGCAGAACATCGTTGCGGAACGCGGGGTCGGCGAGGCTCGCCTGCCCGTCCTCGATTTCGGGTTTCAGCATTACAGATCCTTGGCGAGCCGGACGCCGGTGAACTGCCAGCGTTGATGGGGATAGAAGAAGTTGCGGTACGAGGCGCGCGCATGGCCGCGCGGGGTCGCGCAGGATCCGCCGCGCAGGACACACTGCCCGCTCATGAACTTGCCATTATACTCGCCGACCGCACCCTCGACCGCGCGAAAGCCCGGGTATGGGCGATAGGCGCTCCCGGTCCATTCCCACACGTCGCCGAAGAAGGCCGGGCCGCCCGTCGATGGCCGCGGCTCGACCGCACCGGCGGTGTCGAGCTGGTTGCCGCCAAGCGGATCGTGGTCGGCCGCCGCCGCTTCCCACTCCGCCTCGGTCGGCAGCCGCGCACCCGCCCAGCTCGCATAGGCATCCGCCTCGAAGAAGCTGACGTGAGTCACGGGTGCCGCCGGATCGATCGCGCGGCGCCCGTCGAGCCCGAAGCGAGTCCACGCTCCGTCGCGCTGCTCCCAATACAACGGCGCGACGATCCGCTCGCGCTTCACCCACGCCCAGCCGTCGGACAGCCAGTGGCGAGGCTCGGTATATCCGCCATCCGCGATGAAGGCTGCCCATTCGCCGTTGGTCACGGTGCGATCCGCGATCGCATGCGCGCTGAGCAACGCCTGGTGGCGCGGCCCCTCACAATCGAACGAGAACCCATCGCCGTCATGGCCGATTTCGACGATCCCGGCGGCCTGCTCGATCCAGCCCGCCGGGCGCGGCATTTCCACCGGCACCTTGCGCGCGGCGGGCCAGATCGCGGGCTCGACCGGATTTTGCGCCATCAGGTGCAGGATGTCGGTGACGAGCAGCTCCTGATGCTGCTCCTCATGATGGCACCCCAGCGCAATCAGCTCCTGCGCCGCCTCGGGCAGGTCGGGAAGCGCCGCGAGCACCTCCGCATCGACGTGCGCGCGATAGGCCAGCACTTCATCGAGCGCCGGACGGGTCACCATCCCGCGCCGGTTGCGCGCGTGGCGCTGCCCCTCGGCCTCGTAATAGCTGTTGAACAGGAACGGGAAGCGTTCGTCGTACAGCCGGTAACCGCTAACGAAATCACGCAGGATGAAGGTTTCGAGGAACCAGCTGGTGTGCGCCAGATGCCATTTGGCGGGCGACGCGTCGTCCATCGACTGCGCGGTCGCATCCGCGTCCGACAGCGGCGCGACCAGCGCGACGGTCAGGTCGCGCACCGCCTGGAAACGCGCAGCGAGCGCGGAGGCGTCAGTCCTGGGGGCAGTCCGTGTCGCCATCGCCTCGTCCGTTCCGGAAGTCTTCTGCCCCACCGGGGGGAGATCTTCGGGGCTATCCCCCGCTGAACCGTATCAGCGGGTTGCACCCGGTCGCCACAAAACGTCGCCACCGGCATTTTGGTTCACCACCCGCGCGGCAACGAACAGATAATCAGACAATCTGTTGAGATAGGCGAGCGCCAGCGGATTGAGCGCGACGTGCCGCGCCGCGCCGACCGCGGTCCGCTCCGCCCGCCGGACGGTCGCGCGCGCGACGTGCAACGCTGCCGCACCGCGCGTTCCGCCGGGGAGGATGAAGCTCGTCAGCGGCGCGAGGTCGGCGTTCATCCGGTCGATTTCGGTTTCGAGCCGCTCGACCTGCGCGGCGACGATCCGCAGCACCATGTCCGACGGCGCGAAATCCTCGCCCGGAGTCGCGAGATCCGCGCCGAGATCGAACAGGTCGTTCTGAACGCGTTCGAGCAACGCGACGAGCCAGAACACCGACACGCCGGCGTCCTTCAACGCCACTGCGGCGACACCGATCAAACTGTTCGACTCGTCGACATCGCCGATCGCGGCCATCCGCGCGTCATCCTTGGCGACGCGCGAGCCATCGACCAGCCCGGTCGAGCCATCGTCGCCGGTGCGCGTGTAGATACGATTGAGCTTGACCACGTTTCGTCCCCAGGTCCGGTCCTGCCCCGGACCGGCGGTTATATGGCAGGCTCAGCTCTTGCCCGCGAGCCACATCAGCAGCACGACCAGGAAGATCGCCACCGCCTGGAACATGATGCGATATTGCATCATCTTGTTCGACTTGACCGCCGACGGGCTGACCCCGTCCGCACTCCCCGTCCCGTCGCGCGCCTGCTGGCTCGCGCCGAGCAGGAAAACGACCAGTCCGCGGACCAGGACGACGACCGTGGCGATCATCGCCGCAATCAGCAGGATTGTCAGGAAAGTGCTCATGCCTTCAACTTAGGCGCTTGCCGCCAGAAAGCCAGTGGTCAGAATGTCCGAGGGCAGCCGCCCCGCGCGCAACAGCGCCGCCAGCGCGCGCCCGTCGTCGCCGCGCAGGCGCAAGCGTTCGAGCGTCGGCGAATCGTTGCGCTTGGCGAGTCGCGCGCCGTCCGCGTCGGTCAGCAATTCGTGATGCCGATAGACCGGAGTCGGCAGCCCGAGCAGCGCCTGCAGCAACCGGTGCACGTCGGTCGCCGCGAACAGATCGACCCCGCGCACCACATGCGTCACGCCCTGCGCCGCATCGTCCACCGTCACCGCGAGATGATAGCTCGCGGGGGCATCCTTGCGCGCGAGGACGACATCGCCGTGCCGCTCGGGGTGCGCGACCACGTTGCCCGCGATTTCGTCGGTCCATTCGAGCGGCCCGGCACGTTCCGCTGCCGCCATCATGTCGATCCGCCACGCATGCGCGACGCCCGCGTCGATCCGCGCCGCGCGATCGGCGGGGTCGAGGTGGCGGCACATTCCGGGATAGACCGTATCCAGGCCATGCGGCGCGGACAGGCTCGCGGCGATTTCGGCGCGGGTGCAGAAGCACGGGTAGAGTAGTGCCATCCCGCGCAACCGTTCGAGCGCACCGGCATAGACGTCGAGCCGCGCCGACTGGAACAGCACCGGCCCATCCCATTCCACCCCGAGCCAGCGCAGGTCGGCGAGGATCGCGTCGACATGCTCGGGCCGGCTACGCGTGCCGTCGATATCCTCGATCCGCAGCAGGAACCGCCCGCCCGCGGAGCGCGCCCGATCGTGCGCCTGGATCGCGGAAAAAGCGTGGCCGAGATGCAGCCGCCCGGTCGGGCTGGGGGCGAAGCGACTGGTCGTCGGCGCGCTCATGTTCGGGGCCCAAACCGCTGCGTCGGGGTCGATCCTTGGTTGCAAATCGGCACGCTCCCCCTTGACCGCGAGTCGGGCGCTGTGCTGAACTTGTTAACGAAAGGCGTCGCTGTCATCACAGCGTCATCCTAAACGGCAAGAAGCCGCGCAGGAAGTGCCACTCGACTGAGGAATAGGGGGGCTCGCATGTACCATCCCGATCTCATCCGCCACCCCGATGGCTGTCCCGCGCTCGTGCTCAACGCGGATTACACCCCGCTCAGCTATTATCCGCTTTCGGTCTGGCCGTGGCAGACCGCGATCAAGGCGGTGTTCCTCGACCGGGTCGACATCGTCGCGGAATATGAGCGCGAGGTGCGCAGCCCCACCCAACGCATCAAGCTGCCTTCGGTGATCGCGCTCAAACAATATGTCCGGCCGAGCGCCTTCCCCGCCTTCACGCGATTCAACCTGTTCCTGCGCGACAAGTTCACCTGCCAATATTGCGGTGCGGGCCACGAACTGACCTTCGACCACATCGTCCCGCGCGCGCAGGGCGGACGGACGACGTGGGAGAATGTCGCGACCGCCTGTTCGCCGTGCAACCTCAAGAAGGGCGGGCGGACGCCCAAACAGGCGGGCATGCCGCTCCATATCGACGCGATCCGGCCGACGAGCTGGCAGCTGCAGGAACATGGCCGGCGCTATCCGCCGAATTTCCTGCACGATACGTGGCACGACTGGCTCTATTGGGACGTTGAGCTCGAAGCTTGACGGGCATCGCATATTCGCCGAGCCCCTCGGTACGGGAGACGACGATGCAGCGTATGTTGATGACAAGCCTGGCCACGCTTCTACTGACGACGACGGGGTGCAACCGCTCGACACCAAGCGACGACGCGCTCGCCGAATTCGTCCCGCCGACGCTGGTGAAGCGCGAGGAAGTCCGCGCCTGGCTCGAAAAGCGCTTCGCCGACCGCGACGTCGATGGCGACCGGCGGCTGACCCGCGTCGAGCTCGGCAACACCCGGGCGGACCGGATCGCGGGCGCTGATGTCGATCAGGACGGCGCGATCAGTCATGACGAATTTATCGCGCACGGGCTGGCGCGATTCGACAAGGCCGACGCGAATGGCGACAAGATGGTGACCAACAAGGAACAGGACGCCGCGCGCGCCGCCGCCGCCGCGACCCCGACGCCAAAGACGATTCCGCCTGCGACGACGGTCCAGTGACGGTTGACCGCGCGGGTGTTGCGTTGCAGCATCCGCACATGGCCGACCTCCCCTCGATTACCAACAATCCCGACATCCGCTTCCTGGGCAAATTGCTCGGCGACGTGATCCGCGCCTATGGCGGCGATGCCCTGTATGAACGGACCGAAGCGATCCGCACCGCCTCGGTCGAACGACACCGCGGCGCGGGCGAGCAGGACGGGGTCGACCTCGAGCTCGACCGGCTCGATCTCGACGAGACGCTCGATTTCGTCCGCGGGTTCATGCTGTTCTCGATGCTCGCCAACCTTGCGGAGGACAGGCAGGGCGTGACCGCGGACGGCGGCGCGGATCTCGCCTCGGCGCTCGACCGGCTCGCCCAGGAAGGGATCGACAAGCCGCAGGCGATCGCCTTGCTCCAGAACGCGCTGCTCGCCCCGGTGCTGACTGCGCACCCGACCGAAGTGCGGCGCAAGTCGATGATCGACCATCGCAACCGCATCGCTGCGCTGATGCTGCTGCGCGACGGCGGCGCGACCGCGACGCCCGAGGGCGACGATATCGAGGAAGCGATCCTCCGCCAGATCGCGCTTCTGTGGCAGACGCGCGTGCTCCGGCGCGAGCGGCTCTACGTTACCGACGAGGTCGAGACCGCGCTCAGCTACCTGCGCGACGTCTTCCTCCCCGCCCTGCCTGCGCTGTACCAGCGCTGGGACCGCGCGCTCGGCGAACGCACCCCCGGTTTCCTCAAGCCCGGGAGCTGGATCGGCGGGGACCGCGACGGCAATCCGTTCGTCACCGCCGACAGCCTGCGCGCCGCGCTCGGCAAGGCGAGCGAGGCGGTGCTCGTCTATTATCTCGACGCGGTTCATGCGCTTGGCGCAGAGCTGTCGATCTCGACCGATCTCACCCCCGCCGATACCGCGGTCGTCGCGCTTGCTGATGCGAGCGGCGACGGCGCGGAGAGCCGCAGCGACGAACCGTATCGCCGCGCGCTCTCCGGCATCTACGCCCGACTCGCCGCGACGCATCTCGCGCTGACGGGCAAGCCCGCGCCGCGTCCCGGCCCCCTCAAGGGCGACCGCTACGCCGATCCGCAGGCGTTCCGCGCCGATCTCGTCGTCATCGCGCGCGCGCTTGCCGCGGGCGGCGGCGGGGCCTTGTCGTCGGGTGGCGCGCTCGGGCGGCTAATCCGCGCGGTCGAGACGTTCGGTTTCCACCTCGCAACGCTCGATTTGCGGCAGAACAGCGCGGTGCTGGAACGCGTCGTGGCCGAACTGCTCAAGGTCGCAGGAGTCGAGGACGATTATCTCGCGCTTGGCGAATCGCAGCGCGTGTCGCTGCTCCGCCACGAACTGTCGAACGCGCGACCGCTGGGGAGCGCGTTCGCCGACTATTCGGACGAGACGCAATCCGAACTCGCGATCCTGCGCGCCGCCGCCACCGCGCACGCGACTTATGGGCCGGCGTGCATCGTCCAGCATATCGTGTCGATGGCGCAATCGGTGTCGGACCTGCTCGAGCTCAACGTGCTGCTGAAGGAAGTCGGCCTGTATCGCCCGCACGGGGAGACCCCGACCGCCGCAATCATGGCGGTGCCGTTGTTCGAGACGATCGGCGATCTGGAAGCCGCGCCCGAGATCATGGGCGAGTGGTTCTCGCTTCCAGAGGTCCGCGGCGTCACCGCGACGCGCGGCTATCAGGAAGTGATGATCGGCTATTCCGATTCGAACAAGGACGGCGGCTATCTCACCTCGACCTGGAGCCTGTCCAAGGCATCGACCGCGCTGAAGGGCGTGTTCGCAGATGCGGGCGTTGGCATGCAGCTGTTCCACGGACGCGGCGGCGCAGTCGGGCGCGGCGGCGGCTCGGCGTTCGCGGCGATCCGCGCGCAGCCGTTCGGCACGGTGCAGGGGCGAATCCGCATCACCGAACAGGGCGAAGTGATCGCGGGCAAATATGGCACGCGCGATAGTGCGATGACCAATCTCGAGGCGATGGCGTCGGCAACGTTGCTCGCCAGCCTCGAGCCCGATCAGCTGTCCGCGGCGGACACGCAGCGGTTCGCCGAGGCGATGGACCGGCTCTCGGCAAGCGCGTTCGAGGCGTATCGTGGCCTCGTCTACGGCACCGAGGGGTTCCGCACCTTCTTCCGCGAGATGACCCCGATCGCGGAAATCTCCGGCCTCAAGATCGGCTCGCGCCCCGCGAGCCGGACCAAGAGCGCCCGGATCGAGGATCTGCGCGCGATCCCCTGGGTGTTCAGCTGGGCGCAGGCACGCGTGATGCTGCCGGGCTGGTATGGCGTCGGGCAGGCGCTCGACTCGTTCGAGGACAAGGGGTTGCTCCGCGACATGGCGCAGGGCTGGCCGTTCTTCGCAGCGACGCTCGCCAATATGGAGCAGGTCATCGCCAAGTCCGACATGGCGATCGCCGCGCGCTACGCCGCGCTGGTCGAGGACCGCAGCCTCGCGGACGCGATCTTCCCGCGGATCGAGGCGGGGTGGCGGCAGGCGCATGACGGGCTGCTGACGGTGACGGGACAGTCGCGCTTGTTGGAGGCGCATCCCGCGCTCGAGACGTCGATCCGGTTGCGGCTGCCCTATATCGAGCCGCTCAACCTGTTGCAGATCGAACTGATCAAGCGCCGCCGCGCAGGCGATGCGGACGAACGGATCGGCGAAGGCATCCTGCTATCGATCAACGCGATCGCGACGGCGCTGCGCAACAGCGGTTAAGGGTTCGTCCCCTCACCCTGTTTCTACGTTCCTATTTCTGCTTCCCCGGCGAAGGCCGGGGCCCAGTTGCGATGGTCGAGGTAACGACGCGCGCACGACTGCAACGCCGGTCTTACTACTGGGCCCCGGCCTTCGCCGGGGAGGTAAGGGGGGGATAACGCGATTTCCCACCCCGCGTGCAGCGTCAGGCGATGACCGGCGCGCCATCGTCCGGCACCACACCGGCAGGTTCGCCCCGCGCATACAGTCCGACCAACACGCCCGCGCCAATCACATGCCCCGCGATCGCGTTGAGCACCGCACCACGCCCCGGTCCGTCGCCAAGATCCTCCGCCACGCAATCGAGCGCGAACACCTGGAAGACATAGCGATGGTCGCCATGCCCGGTGGGCGGATCGGGCGCGAGCCAGCCCTGCGAGAGATAGGAGTTGCGCCCTACCCCGCTGCCATCGGGATGCGCGTCGGCGACGATCGCACCTTCGTCGATGCGTCCGGCGTCGGCTGGCAAGCCCCACAGGATCGCGTGGACAAAGGGCGCGGGCATCGGTGAATCGGCATCCTCGACCACCAGCGCGACACTCAGCGTCCCCGCCGGCACCGCGCCCCAGGTCAGCGGCGGCGAGACGCCGTCGCCGTCGGCGGTAAAGCGCGGCGGAATCCGGCCCTCGTTCGCTAAGGCCGGGCTGGTCACCTCGATCGTCGCGTAATCGCGCCCGAGCACCGGCTCCGCGATGATCAGCTTGTCCGCGCCCGCGCGGACGTTGCGCAAGGCGGCACCGAGCCAGTGGGGAAGATGTTCGAGCATCGCGTCAATCCTTGAAACCTGGAGCTTCAAGCCCCCGCGGCCCCAAGCGGTTCCGTCAGGCGGATAAAAACGGCGCGGCGATGTCGTCCCGCACCCGCAGCAACCGCCCGGTCGCGCGGTCGATCAGCGCCCAGGTCGTCACCGCCTGCACCTTCACTTTTCCGTCCGCGCCGAGGAAGCGGACATGCCGGTCGAACCGAGCGCCGGCCGGCGGCGCCGGAACCCACGTCTCGCCGGTCACCGTCTCGCCTGCCGCGACGTTGCCGCGATAATCGATCTCGTGCCGGGTCACGACCCAGACATAGGCCGCCTGCTGCTCGGGCGGCGCGACCGCTTCCCAATGCGCGACCGCGATCTGCTGGATCCAGCGGACCCACACCGCATTGTTGACGTGGCCCAGTTCGTCGATGTCGTCGGGCGTCGCGGTGATCGAAAGCGTGAAGCGCGTCATGCCGCCTGTGTGCGCCGGCTGCGCCACCAATGCCAGAGGCCGAGCAGCACCGCGATCGCGACGACCACGCCGCCGAGGATCAGGATTGCATGCTTGTCCGGAAGGAACCGCTCGATCAGTTTCTCGAAACTGTGCCCGAACAGATAGCCGATCCCGGTGAACACAATTCCCCAGACGATCGCCGCAACCAGGTTGATCACGACGAACAGCTTGGTCGAAACCTTGGTCGTCCCGATCGCGATCGGGCTGATCGTGCGGAAGCCGTAGATGAAGCGGAACGCGAAGATAAAGCCGATCGGATAGCGTTCGAGCATTCCCAGCGCGCGCTCGAAGATCGGCTTCTCGCGCGCACGCCGAACCCACGGCTTGTCGCGGAACCAGCGGCCGAGCGAGAAGAAGATCTGGTCCGCGACGAACGACCCCGCCGCCGCCGACGCCATCGCGCCGGGCAAAGGGAACAGCCCCTTGTGCGCGAGCAACCCGCCCGCGACGACGACGGTCTCGCCCTCAATCCCGGCGCCTGCGAACAAGGCGATGAGGCCGTAATGCTGGATGATGGATTCGATCGTCATGCGCGGCTTAAATCCGTTCGCGCCCCGATGTTCCCCGGCGAAGGCCGGGGCCCAGAGCAAAGCGCGCCGCGCCCGTTACCCTGGATTCCCGCCTTCGCGAGAAAACGGGCAACGGTCGTCTCGCTTACCCCTCGATGCCGAGCTGCCACAGCACGAACGCATGTTCCTCCGCGCCCTCACGCAGCGATTCGAACCGCCCCGACTTGCCGCCATGCCCAGCGCCCATGTTGGTCTTGAGCAGCAGCACATTGTCGTCGGTCTTGGTCGCGCGGAGCTTGGCCGCCCATTTCGCGGGCTCCCAATAGGTCACGCGGGGGTCGTTGAGTCCGCCCGAGATGAACATCGGCGGATAGGCCTGCGCGGTCACCTGATCGTACGGCGAATAGCCGCGGATCAGCTCGAACGCCGCCTTGTCCTCGATCGGATTGCCCCATTCGGGCCATTCCCCCGGTGTCAGCGGCAGCTCGGCATCCATCATCGTGTTGAGCACGTCGACGAACGGCACATCCGCGATCACCGCGCCCCACAGTTCGGGATCGGAATTGACCACCGCGCCCATCAACTCGCCGCCCGCCGAACGTCCCGCGATCGCGATCTTGCCCGCCGCGGTCCAGCCGTCCGCGACCAGCCCCTTCGCGACATCGACGAAATCGTTGAACGTGTTGGCGCGCTTCTCGAGCTTGCCGTCGAGATACCATTGCTGCCCGAGATCGTCCCCGCCGCGAATATGCGCGATCGCATAGGCAAAACCGCGATCGAGCAGCGACAGCCGCCCGGTCGAGAAACCCGGCGGGATCGCATAGCCGTACGCACCGTAGGCATAAAGGAACAATGGCCGCGACCCGTCCTTGGGGAAGTCGGCGGGATAGACGATCGAGACCGGCACCTCGGTCCCGTCGCGCGCGGTGATCTTGAGGCGTTCGGTGCGATATTTGGCCGCCTGATAGCCCGACGGAATTTCCTGGACCTTGAGCGTGGTCAGCTCGCCGGTCGCGACGTCATAGTCGTACTCGGTCCCCGGCGTGACCATCGATTCATAGCCGACGCGCAGCACGTCCATCGCATATTCGGGGTTGTTGCCGAGCCCCGCGTCGTAGCTTGCTTCGGGAAAACGGATGCGCTGCGGCGCGATCCCGTCGTCGTAGCGATGGATCTCGATCTGATCGAGCCCGTCCTCGCGCCCGTCGACGATGAAGAAGTCGCGGAAACAGTCGATCCCGGTCATGTAGAAATGCCGCGACGGCGCGATCTTCTCGACCCACTCGCCCGGTGCCGAGATGTGCGCTGTGCACAGCCGGAAATTGGGGTCGGTGTCGTTGGTGTGGATGAACAGCGTGTCGCCGTGCATGTCGACGTCATATTCACGTCCCACCTGGCGCGCCGACACCAGCAGCGGCGTCGCGAGCGGGTCGGTCGCGGGGAGCAAATAGATTTCGCTCGTGACATGGTCGCCGCTCGACAGCACGATCCACTTGCGGTCGCTCGTCTCGCTCACCCCCACGCGGAAGCCTTCGTCGGCTTCCTTGAACAGCTCGATATCGTCCGCGATCGGCGTACCGAGCCAGTGGAGCCGGGCGTTGTCGGTACGCCACTGGTCGTTGGCGAGGCCGTAGAGGAAGCCCTTGTCGTCCGCGGTCCAGACGATCTCGGACAGCATGCCCGGGATCACGTCGGGCAGATGCTCGCCGGTGGTCAAATCCTTGACGCGAATCTCGAACCGCTCCGAGCCATTGTCGTCGATCGCATAGGCGAGCAACCGCCCGTCATTGCTGATCGAGAAGGCGCCCAGGCGGAAATATTCCTTGCCCTCCGCCAGCACCGGCTCGTCGAGGATCAGGTCGTCCTTCGTCTTGTCGTCGCCCGCCGCGACCGGACGCCGCCACCATTTGCGATACTGCCCGCCGGTCTCGAACGCGGTCCAGTAGACCCACTCGCCATCCTTCTGCGGGACCGACGAATCGTCTTCCTTGATCCGCCCCTTCATTTCTTCGTACAGCCGGTCGACCAGCGGCCGATGCGGTGCCATCACGCTTTCGAAATAGGCGTTTTCCGCCGCCAGATAGGCGAGCACGTCGGGATCGGTCACCTCGGGATAGCCCGGGTCCTTGATCCACGCATAGGGGTCCTCGATCGTGATGCCGTGCGCGGTGAAGCTGTGCGGACGCTGCTCGGCAACGGGGGGCGTCGGGAGGGTGGAGGGCGATGGGCTCTGGGTCATTCCCGTCTCTTAAGCATGCCGGTGCGGCTTGTCGAAGCCCTGCGAACCGAACGATCCTCAAGCCGGTTGCGGTTGACATGGGTTGGCGACGTCTTGGTTACGATCGGGCAACGATGCGGCCTGGCATGGCCTGTGGGGTGACGCAGGATCGTGCTAGTACCCCGATCCGTCCCCCAGTGCCTCGAGGATTTGCTCATCAGCCAGCCCAGTCGATCGCCCGTCTCCTGTGCTGCGGCGGGTCGCGATGCCCGATAGGCGCGCGACGTTCTTCGAAAAACTCCCGCTGCTCGGGACACGGCCGATCGTTCGCTATACGCTGGCGGCGGCGCTGTCGGTCGGCGCGTGCGGCTTGCGCAGCGGGCTCGACCCGTGGTTTCCGCCGGGCTTCCCGTTTCTCACCTTCTTCCCCGCGGTCATCCTGTCCGCCTTCGTGCTCGGGCGCGGTCCGGGGATTCTTTCGGCGATCCTGTGCGGGTTGATGGCGTGGTATTATTTCATCCCGCCCTTTTACAGTTTCAATATCGGCCAGGGGACGACCACCGCGCTTGGTTTTTATGTGGCGGTGGTGGTGGTGGACATCACGCTGGTCCACTGGATGCAGAACGCCAACCACCGGCTGCGCCGCGAACGCAAGCGCAGCCATGCGCTCGCCGACACCAGCGCGCGGCTGGCCGAACGCAACGAGCTGCTGTTCCGCGAACTCCAGCACCGCGTCTCGAACAACATCCAGACGGTCGGCGCGATACTGACGCTGCACCGCCGCGGGGTCGACCATGCTCTGGCCAAGCGGGCGCTCGACGACGCCGCCGCGCGGATCGGGCTGATCGGGCGGATCCAGCGGCAATTGTACGACATCGACGGCAAGCATACCGATCTCGCGGCGTTCGTGCAGGCGCTGGTCAACGATCTCGCCGAGTCCGACGGCCGCGTCGGCATCCGCTACGATGTCGCGGTCGCACCCGGAATCGTGCTGCACCCCGATGCCCTCATCCCGTTCGCGCTCATCCTTGCCGAGGCGGTCGCCAATGCGACCGAGCATGGCTTTGCCGATTGCGCGACAGGGGTGATCCGGATCGCGCTCGACCATGGCTCGGGTGGCGTGATCCTGCGCATCACCGATAACGGTGCGGGGCTGCCCGCAGGCTTCGCGGTCGCGGGCAGCACCAGCCTCGGCCTCAAGATCGCGCTTGCGCTCGCACGGCAGCTCGAGGGCACGTTCGACGTGCTGCCCGCAAGCGGCGGTGGCACCACCAGCGTACTGACGATTCCCGACCGGGTCGGCGAACTCTGAAGCCGGCGTCACCCTGGACCCGTTTCAGGGTCCACGCCGCCCAAATCCAGTCCGTGCCCGCAGCATGGTGGATGCTGAAACGCGTTCAGCATGACGGCGGTGGAGAGTATCCCCCAACCGGGCTGACCGTCTCGACGACGGGCCTGCCACCGCCCCCGAGGTTCCCCTCGCAACCTGCCCGCGGCTGGCCTATTCTCGCCTGCTCAATACCCAGCACAGCCGGAAAGCCCTCGCCGATGTCCACCCACGCCGCCCGCCTCGCTGCCCTGCGCGACCAACTCCGCCGCGATCGGCTCGATGGCTTCGTCGTCCCGCTGACCGACGAGCATATGTCCGAATATGTCGGCGGCTATGCGCAGCGGCTTGCCTGGCTGACCGGGTTCCAGGGCTCCGCCGGGAATGCAGTCGTCCTCCCCGAGGCAGCGGCGATCTTCACCGACGGGCGCTACACGCTGCAGGTACGCGAGCAGGTCTCGGCGGACGACTGGCAGTTCGTCGCGGTGCCGCAGACGAGCGTCGCGGCATGGCTCGGCGACCATGCCGCGAACGGCGCGCGGATCGGCTACGATCCGTGGCTTCACACCCGTGCCTGGGTCGAGGAAGCGCGCGCCAAGCTGGCGGCGCGCGGTGCCGAGCTGGTCGCGGTCGATACCAACCCGGTCGACGCCGTCTGGCCCGATCGCCCGCTGCCCTCGCCCGCCCCGCTGACGGTGCAGGACGACGCGCAGGCCGGCGCGACGTCGGCCGCTAAGCGCGCGCAGGTCGCGGACTGGATCGCCGCCGAGCACGCCGATGCCGTCGTGCTGACCGCGCTCGATTCGATGGCGTGGCTGCTCAACGTGCGGGGCCGCGACGTCGCGCACACCCCGGTCGCGCTCGCTTACGCGATCGTCGCGGCGGACGGCACCGCCGACCTGTTCATCGCCCCCGACAAGCTAACCGACGCGGTCCGCCAGCATCTCGGCAACGCGATCCGGCTCCACCCGCGCGACGCCTTTGCCGAGGCGTTGCGCGGCCATGCCGGCAAGACGATCGCCGCCGACCCGAACGGCGCGGTCGCAGCGATCTTCGACACGCTCGAGGCCGGCGGCGCGACCGTGCTGCCGCGCCGCGACCCCGTGCTGCTCGCCAAGGCGACCAAGAATCCGGTCGAGATCGCCGGGCACCGCGCCGCCTCGGTCCGCGACGGCGCGGCGCTCGCACGCTTCCTGCGCTGGGTCGAGGCGGAGGCGCCCAAGGGCGGGCTGACCGAGCTCGATTGCGTCGCCAAGCTCCAGCAGTTCCGCGAGGCGACCGGCGTGTTGCTCGACACGTCGTTCGACACGATCTCGGCGACCGGCGCGCACGGCGCGAGCCCGCATTACCATTCGACCCCCGAATCGAACGCGCCGCTCGAACTGGGGCAGCTCTATCTGGTCGATTCGGGTGGCCAATATGCCGACGGCACGACCGACGTGACGCGCGTGCTGCCGATCGGCACGCCGACCGCGGAGATGCGCGACCGTTTCACCCGCGTGCTGCAGGGCCACATCGCGCTTGCGACCGCGGTGTTCCCGGTGGGGACGACCGGCGGGCAGCTCGACGGCTTCGCGCGCCGCCCCTTGTGGCAGGTCGGGCTCGATTACGCGCATGGCACCGGCCACGGCGTCGGCGCGTATCTGTCGGTCCACGAAGGCCCGGCGCGAATCGCCCAGCCCTTCTATCCGGGCGGCGGCCCGGCCGAGCCGCTCCGCGCGGGCATGATCCTCTCGAACGAGCCGGGCTATTACAAGGCGGGGGAATACGGCATCCGGATCGAGAATCTCGTGCTGGTGGAGGAGCGCAGCTTCTCGGACGGCGCGCCCTTCCTCGGGTTCGAGACGCTGACCTTCTGCCCGATCGAGCGCAGCCTGATTCTCCCGGAACTGCTCAGCACCGCCGAGCGCGCCTGGCTCGACGCCTATCACGCCGAGGTGCTCGCCGTGCTCAGCCCCGCGTTCGACGCCGACGAACGCGCGTGGCTGGCGGAGAAATGCGCGCCTATCGCGTGATGGCGTCGGGCGGCGGCAAATCGGTCGATACGGGCTCCGCCGCCCTTGCTTGCGCCTTGCGCCGCTTCAGATTTTCGCGAAGCGCCGCTGCCAGCCGTTCGGTCTTTTCGTCTTTTGTATCGGCCATTGTGCATGTGCTCCTTGACATTCGCTGCTCAGCCGTCTCTTACGCCGCTTCCGCTGCAAAGTGGAATTGCTGCCGTAGCTCAGTGGTAGAGCGCATCCTTGGTAAGGCTGAGGTCGTGAGTTCAATCCTCACCGGCAGCACCAGCTTCCCCCTGATTTAGCACAAAAACTTCCCCGAAAGGGGCGCAAGCTAGGCCTTACGCGGGAGCCGCTGTGGGCTAACGTAATAACCGCGTAATCAGATGCCGGCGTAGTGCTTTCGGCGTAAAATTGTGGGTCGAAGAGGGGAAAGCCTTCCCCTGCCGGCGAGCCGCGTCTCGCCGGCCCCCTTCTGCGGGAGGCCCCGCAACGCCCCGAGAGGAAGAGGAGTTCGGCGATTGCCGTGACGGGTTAGGTTGAGAGAGAGGCTCTCGGCGCCCGTCATGGAGATTTCCCATGGCGACTATCCTTTCCGATCCGCGCGCTTCAAGTGCGCCGCGCGCGGCCCAGCCCGGCGGGTACAAGGTCGACATCTCGCGCGGCGAGCGAATCGGCCGCGTCTCGTCCGAGTGGTTCTCGCGTCCCGATGATGAGCGGTATCTATCGCTGTCGGCGCTCCACGACGCAGTCCGGCGCCGCGCCGAGCGCGCGACCGCACGCACCGTGGAGACGCGGGAGGTCCGAGTCGAGGCGAGCCGCGACGATGTCGAGAACCTCGCGCTGGTCCTGCCGGGTCGGGACCAGCCTATCGCGCCAACCCATTGGTCGTTCGGCCAGCTCTGCAGCCTGGTCGGCGCGCCATCGGGCTATCTGCGCCAACTTCCGGGACCGCTCGCCGGGATCAACATGCAGCATGGACTGCTGTCCCACCGGGCCGAGCTCATGAAGACGCTAGAAACCGAAGATGGCCGTGTCGAGCTGCGCGCGGTCACGGGTCCAGACTATGGCCGCATCTGGGATCACGAGCTGGTCGCGGCGGTGATGAAGATCGCGGGCAACGGGACCGGCGACACGCGCTGGAAGGTACCGGGCGTCCTCGACTGGTCGACGATGACGCACAAGCCCTTCGTCGAGATCACCAAGGACACAACGACGCTCTATGCATCCGACCGTGACGTCTTCTTGTTTCTGGTCGACGACGCCCATCCGATAGAGGCTGGCCGCCTGCCAAACGGCGACCCTGACCTGTATTTTCGCGGCTTCTACTGTTGGAACAGCGAGGTCGGATCGAAGACGCTCGGCATGGCCTCCTTCTATCTTCGCGCCGTCTGCATGAACCGTAATATCTGGGGCGCCGAGGGGTTCGAGGAAATCAGCATCCGGCACAGCAAGTTCGCCGCCAACCGCTTCGCGCACGAGGCGGCGCCTGCACTGGAGTCCTTCGCGACCTCTTCGCCGATGCCGTTCATCACGGGCATCAAGGCGGCACGCGAACGCGTCGTGGCGCGCACCGATGAAGATCGTACGGGCTTCCTGCGCCAGCGCGGTTTCTCACGGCCCGAGACCGAGAAGATCATCGCGACCGTTCTCGATGAGGAAGGCCAGCCCCCGGCCTCGATTTTCGACTTCGTCCAGGGGATCACCGCACTGGCGCGGGACAAGCCGCATCAGGACGCCAGGCTCGAACTTGAGGGCAAAGCGGCCAAGCTGATGGCAGCCGCGCGCTGATCCACGTCCGTCCCGCCTGAGTTGGCGTGGTCCTCCCCCTTTTAGAGGGAGAGGGCTGCGCCGGCTCCATGACGGGTTGAGGGTCGAGAGAGAGTCTCACGGCCGCCCGTCATGGAGAAGACCCATGACTAGCCAAGTGAAGATCGCGCTCAATGTGTCCCGCGACATCCCGTTCAGCCAGCTCGTGCTGAGCCAGGCCAACGTCCGGCGCGTAAAGGCTGGCGTGTCGATCGACACGCTCGCCGCAGACATTGCGCGCCGCGGCCTGCTTCAGAGCCTCAGCGTTCGCCCGCAGCGTGACGCCGAGGGCAACGAGACGGGGCTGTTCGAGGTCCCGGCCGGCGGCCGCCGTTTTCGAGCCCTTCAGCAGCTCGTGAAGGGCAAGCGGATGGTGAAAACCCAGCCTGTTCCGTGCATCGTGCGCGACGATGCCGAGATCAGCGCCGAGGAAGACTCGCTCGCTGAAAACACCCACCGCGAGGCCCTGCATCCGCTCGACCAATTCCGCGCGATGCAGCAGCTCGTCCAGGGCGGCACCGACATTGAGACGGTGGCCGCCACCTTTATGGTGACGCCCGCGGTGGTGAAGCAGCGGCTGAAGCTCGCCTCTGTCTCGCCCAGGCTGCACGAAATCTATGCCGAGGACGGTATGAGCCTCGAACAACTCATGGCCTTCTCGGTGTCGGAGGACCATGCGCGGCAGGAGCAGGTGTGGGGTCTGCTTCAGACGAGCTACAACAAGCAGCCCTACTTCATTCGGTCGAAGCTCACCGAAGATGCGGTGCGCGCCTCCGACAAGCGCGTCAACTTCGTCGGGCTTGATGCCTATGTGGCGGCCGGCGGCTATGTGCTGCGCGACCTGTTCGAGACCGACGATGGCGGCTGGCTGCAGGATGTCGCTCTGCTCGACCGGCTGGTGGCCGAGAAGCTCCAGACCGAGGCCGCCCGCATCGGCGAAGAGGGCTGGAAGTGGATCGCGGTCGCGGTCGACTTCTCGTACGGCTATGACCATGACCTGCGCGAGTTGCAGGGGGGCCAGCCGGACCTGACCGAGGATGACGAGGCAAAGCTGGCTTCCCTTCGCGCCGAGGCCGACGCCCTCGAAGATGAATGGGCGGGCAGCGGCGATGTGCCCGAGGAGATCGAAGCACGCGTCACCGCGATCGACGAGGAAATCGCCGGGCTGGTGTCGCGCCCGCTGATCTACGATCCGTCCGAGGTCGCGCGGGCCGGCGTGTTCATCAGCATTGATGGCGATGGTTCGCTCTATATCGAGCGCGGGTTCGTCCGACCTGAAGACGAACCGGCCGATGAGACCGGCAACGACGAGGAGGCCAGCGCGGCGGACGGCGACGACCTTCCCGGTGAACTCGACAACGACCAACCGCAGCGTACCGTCATCAACATCGGCGGTGCGGCGGCATCCATGGTCGAGGAGGAGTATGAGCAGGAGGACTTGCTCAAACCGCTCCCGGACCGACTGATGACTGAACTAACCACCCACCGCACGCTGGCGCTGCGCGATGCCGTCGCGGCGCATCCCACGGTGGCGTTCGCGGCGGTTCTGCATGCCTTCGCACTCGAGACCTTCTATCGCTACACGCAGGTCGAGAGCTGCATGGAGGTGTCGATCCGGGGCGGCAGCCTGTCGGTTCATGCTCCCGGCCTCAACGACAGCATCTCGGCACAGGCGATCGAGCGGCGGCACGATGCGTGGAAAGAGCGCCTGCCCGATGATGCGGAGCAGCTCTGGGACGCGCTTATCGCGTTCGATGGCGACGACCAGGCGGCGCTGTTCGCGCATTGCGCCTCGTTCGGCATCAATGCGGTGTGGGAGCCGGGCAATCGCTACAATGACGGCCGCGTCTCGCCGCATAAAATCGAGCGCCGGATCGCGCACAGCCATATCGTCGCGCGTGCGGCCGACCTCGACATGGTTGCCGCCGGCTGGAGCGCAGGCGTCGACAACTATCTGGGCCGCGTCACCAAGGCCCAGATATTGGCTGCGGTCGACAAGGCCAAGGGCAGTGAGGTCGCCAACCGCATCGCCGCGATGAAGAAGGGCGACATGGCAAAGGAGGCCGAACGCCTGCTTGAGGGCAGCGGCTGGCTGGCCGAGCCGCTGCGCACGCCGGCAGCCATCGAGCCGGATGGCGAAGCCCCGGATAGCGTCGGCGCCGTACCGGCCATCGACAGCGACGCCGGCATTCATGATCCTTCGGACTTGGAGGAGGAACCGCTGGCGATCGCCGCCGAATAGCGTCCGCCTCAGCCCTGGGGGTTCGCCGACGAGGCGGGCCCCCTTCTTTGTCACGGAGGCCATCATGCCTGAGACCGTCGGCGATATTGCCCGCAAACTCGCGCACGACGCCGAGCGGGTCTGCCGCACCTATCTCCCCGCCGGGCACCGCGAAGGCCATTACTGGCTCGCCGGCGACGTCCAAGGTTCAAAGGGGCGCAGCCTCTATGTCCGTCTGAAGGGCGGCGACCGTGGCAAGGGTGCCGCCGGCAAATGGACCGACGCTGCGACCGGCGAGCATGGTGACCTGCTCGACCTGATCGCACTTAATCTCGGCCACGATCAATTGAGCGCGACGCTCGACGAGGCCCGGCGCTATCTCGCTCTTCCCAAGGTCGCCGACCATCACGACCGCGACATGGTCCGCGCGCCAGCCGGATCGCGCAAGGCCGCTCAACGCCTCTTCGCGGCGTGCAGTTTGATCGCCAGCACGCCTGCTGAATCCTATCTAGGCGGGCGGCAACTCCATCATCTGCGGACCGAGCGCTGGCTCCGCTTTCATCCACATTGCTGGTACCGGCCGTCCGAGGACGATCCGCCTGGCACCGCCAACGCATTCCCGGCGCTGATCGCAGCCGTCACCGATGATGCGGGAACGATCACCGGCATCCACCGCACCTGGCTTGATCCGGCCCGACGCGACAAGGCGGACATCGCCACGCCGCGTCGAGCAATGGGCGACATGCTCGGGCACGGCGTCCGCCTCGGCAATGCCGGCCCCGTCATGGCGATCGGTGAAGGACTCGAGACGATGCTGTCCTGGCGCATGATGCTTCCCACGATGCCGACGATTGCGACGCTTTCCGCTGCACATCTCGCAGCACTCGAATGGCCGACCGACGTCCAGCGCCTCTACGTCGTCCGCGACGATGACGCAGCAGGCGACGCTGCTTGGATACAACTCGACGATCGAGCCGGAGCGCGGGGCGTCGAGCTCATTCCCATAGTCAGCCCCACCGGCAACGACCTCAACGACGGTCTGATGGCGCTCGGGCGCAATCGACTCCTGTCCGAACTCGCACCCCAGCTGAGATCGGAAGACATCGAGCGCTACCAGATCGGTGCCTGACACGAGCATGTTGCCCCGCGAGGGCCGCGCGCCGGCCTTCGAGAGGGGCGCTCTGGCGGCAGGAAGATGGCGCCCGCAACGGCCGGAGGCGGCTATTTTCCGCCGCTTGAGGATCGTACCGATCCCCAAGCTTTGCATCGCGAGCCAAAATAGCCGCCTCCGGCCGTCCTCCGCTTCGCTTCGGCCCAATGCGATACTTCGGCATTAAAACATGAGAACCCATGGGTGCGGCCGCCATCTACCTGCCGCCCGGATGATCGCCCAGGAAGGCCGCGAGGCGCGCGGCTCCGACGAGGAGATCATCATGACCATCGACCCAGCCACAGACCAAGAACCAGAAAGCTCGACCACTGCCCACATGCTCGAAGAGCTGGCCTTGTTCGGCTATCGCCCGTTCGACGACGAACCCGATCCCCGACCGCTCCCGGAAGCGAGAATTGCCGGCGGTGCCATTGCCGACATGTTCGATGCGATGATCTCGACCCTTCAGGACACACGGCTCGAGCCGGATCTCGAACCCCTGCTCTGGGGCATCGGCAACATCTTTCACCGCGCGGCCGAACGGATCGAACGCGAGTTGGACGACAATGAAGTGGCCCAGCAGCGATCGCAGCGCGAGCAGGATGGCTCCGAGGTCAAATCGGTCGAACTCGAACGGTTGCTACGCGAGGGCACGACCCTGATCGAACGTCGCGACGCCATGGAGTTCTTCCGCGACGCCTGCGCCGACCAATTCCGGCTGCACACCAAGCATGCCTGGACGCCGCACAGCGGTTCACTGGTCAATCGCAAGGCGCTTACCAGCAGCATGATCGACAGCCGCGACTTCATCAACGCGCGGAAGCGCGCCACTCGCGAAGTGCTTCTCCCCACCGGCACCAGGATCGCGATTACCGGCGGGGCCGATTATCTGAATCACCGCACGATCTGGGATGCCCTCGACCGGGTTCACGCGAAGCATCCGGACATGGTCCTGCTGCATGGCGGCACGCCCAGCGGCGTGGAACGAATCGCTGCATGCTGGGCTGACAATCGCAAGGTGACGCAAATCGCATTCAAACCCGACTGGAGCCGTCACGCCAAGGCCGCACCGTTCAAGCGTAACGATTTGATGCTCGAAGCGATGCCGATTGGCGTGCTGGTTTTCCCCGGCACTGGGATCAGCGCCAATCTCGCAGATAAAGCTCGGAAGATGGGCATCCCGGTCTGGAAGTTCGATTGAAAGCCGAGGGCGATTGATGACTCAATTCGGTTAGCCTCCGCTTGGCGGGTTCTCGGCACCAGCGAGGTAGCGGCCTCTCCCTCGGATCAGTTTGAGCGCCCGCTGTCGGCCCAAAGCCGGCCGTTCAATGCACCTCCAGCGACCGTCCGGTCGCGGCGAAAGCTGCCGATCGGGCTGATCGAAGCGGACGATCGGCACGCGCCCCAGTTGTCGCCGTTCGAGGTGCCGAGTAGCGCTCCCGATACCTGCCATTTGCAGTGACCCGAACTGGCGAATGATCACCCACGCTGTAGGTTCATTATAGGTTTGAACTTGGCCAGCTGACCGATTTCCCGTTGGTCACTGACTGGTAAGACGTTGCCCATACCCGGAGATCCTTTCGGATATGAACTCCGTGAACAATCGAATGCGCTTGGTTTTGCGCGTTTCGCCTTGGGTGAGAATCCAGAGCGTCCCATACATGTGAAGGTCGGTACCCGGCACACGTTCGAGCTGCGGATCGGCATCGCCGACGAAGCACGGTAGCGTCGCGATCCCGAGCCCCTCTCGGACGGCGGCGATCTCCGCTGCGGCGTCGGTGACTTTGAACGGCACCCCCGCGGTGCGCACCGCACCTTCGCTCGCCCAATCGGGAACGCCGTGCGTGGCAATGACGATCCACCGCAGCGGCTCGCCAGCGCCGGAGCGCCACGCGACGAGCCGATCGCGCGCCACATAGACGCCGCCGAATACCTCCGGACCCTTCAAGCCGTGCAGATTGAGCGGCAGCGTCTTGCGGTCGTAGACGACGCGGATCGCGACATCTGCTTCCCGGTTGGTGAGGTTCGCCAACTCACCCGACGACAAGATCTCCATTTCGATATCGGGATAGAGACGCGCGAAATCGGCGAAATCCGGCATCAGCAGGTGCGTCGCGAGGATAGGCGTCAACGTTACGCGCAACAGACCGCGCACGCTTTGGTCGCGCCCCAGGATGCGCGTTTCCAGCTGGTGCGACGACGCTTCCATCTGGATCGCGAGGTCCAGCACCTCCTCGCCCGCGTCCGTCAGGCGATAGCCCGAAGGTAGCCGCTCGAACATTCGGGCGCCGAGCCGCTCCTCGAGCTGGGATATACGTCTGAGCACCGTTGCGTGGTTCACCGCCAATCCTTTGGCGGCAGCGCGCACCGAGCCGCCGCGGGCGGCGGCGAGGAAGTATCGAACATCGTCCCAGTCGATCATGGTGCGTTATCGCACCGATAAGGCAGCGTCCCAACCGCAATTTGCCGACACCGAGCTGCGGAGTGGGTATCCCCGGAAACGCTGTGCTCGCCGTTGGTGCATCTACGCACCACCGATATGCGCCATTCCACACTGACGAAGCGACCGACGCCGACCCATCTGGAAGCGCTCAGGGGATTTCCCCCAGCACATTGAAGGATGGACGAAATGAAAAGACTCGAAGGCAAGGTCGCTGTCATCACCGGCGGAAACAGCGGCATCGGCTTGGCCACCGCCAAGCGGTTCGTCGCGGAAGGCGCGCATGTCGTCATCACCGGGCGACGCGAGAAGGAGCTCCAGGAGGCCGCCGCCGCCATCGGGAGCAACGTCACGACGGTGACAGGCGACGTGACGCGCCTCGATGATCTGGACCGACTCTACGCCGTCGTGAAGGAAAAGCACGGTCACATCGATGTGCTCTTCGCGAATGCGGGCTGGGGCGAGCTTGCACCGCTCGAGGTGGCGACCGAGGAGCATTTCGACAAGACGTTCGACCTGAATGCGAAGGGCACGTTCTTCACGGTTCAGAAGTCCCTTCCGCTCTTCAAGGACGGCGGCTCGATCATACTGACCGCGTCGGTGGCAAACGTCAGGGGAGATCCGGCGTTCAGCGCCTACGCCGCTGCCAAGGCAGCTGTGCGCACCTTTGCTCGCGGCTGGACGGTGGAACTCAAGGATCGAAAGATCCGCGTGAATTCGATGAGCCCTGGCCCAATCGAGACTCCGGCTCTGGAGAAGGTCGGGCTTACCACCGAACAGGTCGAACAAGCGGTGGCTCATTTCGCCTCGCAGGTGCCGCTCGGTCGGCGGGGTAAGGCCGAGGAAGTTGCGGCAGCCGTGTTGTTCCTCGCCTCCGACGAAAGCTCCTACGTCACCGGCATCGATCTCGCCGTCGATGGCGGCATGGCCCAGGTCTGACCGTACCGAATCGCCAATCGGAGAGCCTCTCATGACCACCGAGCAAAACATTCAGACCGTGAAGAACTTCTTCGCCGCGATCGGCCGCGGTGACCGGGAGGCTCTCCTGGCGCTGGTCGCCGAAGACATTGAATGGATCATTCCGGGGCGGGATTGGCCGCTGGCCGGAACGCACCGTGGCCATGCGGGCCTCGTCAACTTGCTCGAGACCGCGTCTCGGTCGTTGGAGACGTCGACGGAACCTCATGAGTTCATTGCCCAGGAGGATCGTGTCCTGGTGGCCGGTGTCGCCACCGGCAAGGTCAGGGCCACGAATAAGCTGTTCGTCGACGACTGGGTCTTCGCAATCACGATCCGGCACGGGAAGCTGGCGAGCATCCGCGAATATGTCGACACGCAAGCATTGGCATTCGCCGCCAATGGAGACGCCGGCGTTACAAGTGAGCCCGGTGATATGGGGGCGGCACAACGCGCCTCATAAGGCACGCCGACACGCCAAACCGGGATCGCTCCTCGACGTCCTGCGCCTGTCGGCCCTTAACCATAAGGAACATTCCGATGTACGATCAAGCCAAGCAAGCCGAGCTGATCAGGTTCGCGACCGTCACGGCGGGCACCACGGTCATCGACGTCTACCCCGGCAATGGCGACTGGACCCGGATCTTCTCCGACGTCGTGGGACCCGAAGGGCGGGTTTACAGCTTCGTACCGGGCGAAGTCGCGCACTTCAAGAACGACCCAGTCGGGCTTATGCGAACGCTCGCGCAGGAGTTGGGCCGCGAGAATGTCAACGCCGTCTCGGCCGACGTTGCCGCGATCGCGGAGGCCATCCCGGCCGCAGACGTCGTGTGGATGCACTTGTTCTATCACGATCTTCACACGCCGCTGATCCAGGCCAAGGGTGCGACGGCGGCCGCGTTCAACCGGGCCGTCTTCGCAAGTTTGAATTCCGGCGGACGGTACATCATCGTCGATCACGCCGCGGCGAGCGGGTCGGGCACCACCGACACACCGGCACTGCATCGGATCGACCCCGCGTCGGTTGCCGAGGAAGTGCGGGCCGCTGGCTTCGTGCTGGACGCGCAAAGTGACATGCTCGCCAAAGCGGACGATACGCACGCGATCAAGGTGTTCGATCCGGCGATCAAAGGCGTGACGGATCGCTTCGTCTATCGGTTCGTCAAGCCCTGACACTCGCTGCCCGATCGGTCTTCACGCGCGCTATTGGTCGCAGAAGGGCGGTGGGCGAGCAGCCAATTCAGCAGGCGTGGGGCGAACGCGATCGGTTTTTCGTCGGTCCATCCCCGCAATCTCTGAAATGGCTGCTATCCTCCGCATTCGACGGAAACCTGCCAGTCTCCTTCCGGGCCAGCTCAAGACATTCCACGGTCGATGCTCGGATGTCTGCTCACGCCCAAAACGGCCATTCGCATGCAGACCTGCGGCGGGACGGCTGAGCGCCAATCTCAGTCCGCTTCTCGACGCAATCAGTTCGTTGCCTGCATCAATGAGCACAGAGCTGCTACATATCTAAGCCGTTTCGGAGTTGCGATCGCCCGTCGCCAGCCAAGTCTTCTCAAGCCCCATATCTACGGCGGGATCGACTTCATCTGGCTCCCACACGTTGATCGTCGCGCCATCGTCTGCCGCGGGTCGGATGGTAAGACCTCCCGACCAGAGCGCGTCACGAGCGACGTCGCCGATGATGTCGAACTGGCTAATATGGGTCCACTCGCGCCTAACGTCCCATAGGGAGCGCAACGCCGAAGCAAGATCGTCGACTAGGTCGGTATATCCAGCATCCGCGATCGCCTGCTTGGTCTCCTCCGAGATCGAAGTGCCATCGCCCAAACCGTCGATGTGGCCCAGTACATAGGAGGCCAGCCGAAGTGGTTCCACCAAGGGCGGGGCAACCTCGGTGACCGCCCGGTTGAGATCGCGATGCTGCCAAAAGTCTTCTCGTGCATCTGCAGCACGCTCTCGCGCCACACTCAGCACTCCGCGCAGGCCTTCCTCATACAGCAGGAGGCGCCCGCGCCCGAAGACCGCGGTCAGGCGACAGGCTGCATATTCCTCCCAGCAGGCCTCGTTAACCTGCATGAAGATCGCCTCCTCATAGCTGGAGACGGCATGCTGAAGGATCATGCCGGGGAACGCGCGATCCTTGTCGCTGGTGACTTGGACATGCCCGCACTCATGGGCGAGAAGATATAGAGCGGCCCAGAACTCCTCATCGGGTTCGTCTCCTTCGTCCTTCTCGATGTCCTCGACATAGGGGGCGTTCAAGACGATGTGGACTTTCACTACGCCGTCGCGGACCACCGCAGGCGCCATGCCGACCCCAATCAATTGATCATCGTTCGAACGGCTTAGCGGCCGCAGGCCTTCGACACCGCGATCCAGCTCCGCAAGGGCCGCGTCGTAGTCGTAAGCAACGGTCACTCCATTCAATCGGCTAAGATCCAAGGATCTGCTGATCAGTCGGATGTAAGAAGCGAGCTTGTTGGCGGTGTGGTTCGCGCCCTCTTCAGTCGCGAAGTTGCGCATACTGAACGGAATCGATTCCGGCGCAGTGGGCGGCGGCAAGTCATCAATGTCTTCGCTCGCATCGCCCATGCGCCCGGTTGGACACGAAATGGCGTGAATGGTCCAGCCACAGGATGCCGCCGTGTCCCTCTCTCAGCGCCGCGCTTTTGCTGAACCCTCACCGATGGGCCAGCTCTGGCTCGCCATCAGGGTAAGGCTTCCCCCTGACCGCGGGGAAGAAGCCCATAGTAAGGATTGAAAATCTGTGCGGTAGCAGGCAATCGTTCCCTTGGGGGGAGTGCGATCCTTGGGGGCAGGTGCAACGGACTATGCAGCGCGAATATATGCGCTGAATGACGCGGATTTAGAGCGGCTGACGGACGACTGGGTCGCTTCGATGCGGTCGCGCTATCCTGACAGCGACCGTTTCTCCGGTGCAGGAGACATGGGGCGCGACGTCGTGGGCTATCGCACGGCGGCTCGCTTCGATGGTCCGTGGGACAATTATCAGTGCAAGCAACTCAGGAAAGCCCTGGGCGAGCCGGAATTAATCCGTGAGCTGGGTAAGATATTTTTCCATAGCGCTGCCGGGCATTTCCGCGTCCCCGTGCACTTCTACTTCGTCGCTCCGAGGGGAGCGGTTCGGGCCAATCGAAACCTCATAGGTCATCCCAGCAAGATCGGGCCGCGCCTGATCGAGCAATGGGACACCTGGTGTGCCGACGACCTGGTAGAGGGCGAACATCATCCGCTATCGGACGAGGTACGCACGCTCATCGACGCTTTTGACTTCCAGAATGTATCGCTGCTTGAAGCGGGCAAGCTCGTGCGAACAGACGAGATGACACCCGTGCTAGTCAAATGGTTTGACGCGGACCCCGGCGAGGCCCCGGTCGGGAGCGTTCCTGATACAATGCAGCCGGAGGAGGCCGCTTACGTCGCACAGCTTCTCGCCGCCTATCAGGAACAAGGCGCGCCGTCCTACACCATTGGTGACGAAGCACTTTCTGATGCCAAGTTCGGCCCGCATTTTCGTGTCCAACGAGAGCGATTCTTCGATGCCGCTTCTTTCAAGCGCTACTACAGGGACAGCACCGAGCCAGCCGTGCTCGCAACATTCGAGAAGGACATCTTCCATGGCGTGTACGACACCCATGGACTCTCTCACGCCGACACCATGGCAAAGATCGCGGCCGTCATGAGCGAAGCCAAGAGCGTCTCAGTCTCAGGCGTCCTCGGCAAATATGCGAGAGTTCCGGTGAAGCAGGGCGTCTGTCATCACTTCGCCAACGACGGTGTTCTCCCGTGGGTGAAGTGATCGTGCCGGTGCAGGACGATGTGCCCTTGTTCAACAGTCCGCTGGAAACGGGCTTGCGGACCCTGGTCGTGCTCGACGCCTTCTATCCTCGGCCCTGCACCGTCAGCGAGCTGACGTGGTTCGATCATCTTGTGGTGCACACGGCCGATGTGGAAGGCCCCGACAGTCTGCACCCCGATCTGCCGTCACGCGGGGGCGAGCTGCTCGTCCGCCGCCAGTTGATAGACGAGGGTGTTCATTTGCTGCTGAACGCCGGTCTCGCTACCCTTGTTGATGGAGCGGACGGGGTACGATACGTCGCCGGGGACGAGGCTCCGTCATTCATCGAGTTAATGGAAGCCTCCTACAGCACGCGCCTGAAAGTGCGTGCGGAATGGCTCGCGGACCGGTTTGGCGCCCTCCCAGAAGAGGAGCTGAGAACCATCATTCATCAGCGGCTCGGACGGTGGACGCTTGAGTTCCAAGCCGAAGGCACACTCTACGAGCCGTCGGCATGAACGGGCGCCTGATATTCCGGCACCTGTCGTTCATTGGCACCGCGAAAACGGTGAGCACGCTCCCGTTCGTCGACGGCACCAACGTCATCTACGGTGCCTCGAACACCGGCAAGTCCTTCACGCTCGCCGCTCTGCAATTCATGTTGGGAAAGTCGACGCCGCTTCCGGCGATCGAGCAGCTAGACGGCTATGAGGCCGTCTTGCTGGGTCTCGACGTCCCCTCGATGGGGCCTGTCACCCTCTATCGCGGCATTCAGGGTGCAGGGTTCAGACTATACGAAGGGCTGCATCACGAAGCGCCGCAGGACGTTCCCTTTCGGGTGCTGGATGCCGAATACGACGCCCGCACGGAGAATATCACCAGCGTGATCCTAGGCGCGCTGGGCCTAAGCGGAAAGTTTGTCGTCAAGAATGAAAATGGCGAGAAGAACAGCGTCACGCTCCGCTCGCTCGATCCCTTCACTTTCGTGGACGAGGGCTCGATCATAGATGCGCGCAGCCCGATCCTGTCCGGCCAATACACCAGCGCGACAGCCGAAAAGAACCTCTTTCGCCTACTTTTGACTGGGCGGGACGACTCCGCGATCGTAGCGGTGGTCCCGCCCAAGATCCGAAAAGCCCGCCAAGAAGGCCAGAAGGAACTGCTGGAGGAATGGATCGCGGCGCTGGATGCGCAAATCGACGCAATCGGCATCCCTCGCCAGCAACTCGACGATCAAAGCAAGCGGATCGAAGCCTCGCTGACCACCATCCAGGGCGATCTCGCCAAACGCCAGCGCCGGATCGATGAGGTCACACGCGAACGGCGACGCATGGTCGATGAAGCGGATCGGGTGACCGCCCAAGCCCGAGAGATAGAGTTGACCCTGGCGCGATTCGCGAGGCTCATGGAAGTGTATGAATCCGATGTCGAACGCCTTGAGGCCCTGGAGCAGGGTGGCCATCTGCTTCTTGCGCGGCTCGACCGCCCTTGCCCCCTATGCGGGGCCGAGGTTGATCATCAGCACCATCATGGGCGGCAGGATGTCGAGCGTTCACGGGTAGCGGCCCGCGTCGAGATTGCGCGGATCGATCGGGAACGCCGGGATCTGGTCGCCACGATGAACGGGCTTGAGACGGATTTCGCCACGAATCTCGCAACGTCGGAACGGCTGCGGCGGCGAATGGCAGCGGCAGAGCGGATTCTCGGCGTCCTTCGCCCGGAGGAATCGGGCCTACGCGACGAATACGAACAGAGAATCGAAGCGCGGGACACCGTTCGCGAACGCCTAAAGCTGTTTGAAGAGCGGGATCGCCTCGCTGTGCAATTGTCTCAGGTCACGACGGCCCCAACTGCGGCCAAGCCGAAACTCACTGTCGGCATTGACGGGCCAACTGGCCACGAATTTGCCAGCAAGGTGTCTGAGGTGCTCCAGGCTTGGAAGTTTCCAGGAAATCCGACCGTATCGTTCGACAGTCAGACCCAGGATATACGTCTGGACGGCAAGGAGCGCGGGGCAAACGGAAAGGGCGTCCGCGCTATCCTCCACTCAGCATTCAAGGTCGCGGTTTTGCTCTACTGTCAGGACAAGGGCCTGTTTCATCCAGGCGTGTTGGCGCTTGATACGCCGCTTCTTACCTACCGAGAGCCGATCCGGGTGCCACGCCACGGTGCGCTGGCTGCCGACGAGAAAAAGCTCGCCGCGACTACGCTATACGAGCATTTCTACCTTCATCTAGCGAGCCTTAGTGGGCGCGCGCAGTTTATCATCCTTGAGAACAGCGATCCGCCTAGTGATCTCATGGATCGACTTTCGGTGCAGACCTTCACGGGCGATTTAGCAGATGGACGTAGCGGATTGCTTCCCCCCGCCAACAGCTCGCCGACTGTTTCTTGAAGGGTAACAAGGAGAGCGCGGATGTTCTCTTTCGATTGCATGTTGCGAGCCGCAGACGTGGTTTCACCCCGCCTCGTCGGAAAACCCGGTCCCTCGCTGCGGATCAGGCGCGAACGGCCGGAAGCGGTCAGAGACCGGGCCGAGAGCGGTCAGGCGTTCCGAAAATATCGGACGTCTTTCCTGAATTTCTTCCGGAATCAGGGTGCGCCACCAAGCTAGGAGCGCCCCGCGCGCGAGATAAGCAAAGGTGTGGAGCAGCATCGGCGTGTCATCGCGGTTCCACGTTGCCCCCCTTGCAGATGCGGCGAGACCCCCCGGGACTTCGCCGTAAGGGCCTTCGTCAAACCGCTCCGGCGGAATGCACATCGGATACGGGAATGGCACACCGGCGTGAAGCGCACGCGATCGGAGCGCATAGATGCATTTGAAGGCAGCCGTCATAGGTTGCTGGGAATAATTGAGCTTGTCGAACATCGGCCGCTTCTCGGGCTCTCCAGGAGAGAACGCCTCCAAAAATCCGACAAATTTCGACGTGGCACCGATGACTCCGTTGAAGGCTCTTGCCATCTTGGGGATTAGCTTCTCGACATTGGCCTTTTTAAGCATGTTGATCACGCCCCCGTAGGAGAGCGCGAAGCGCTCTTCGGGCGTGCGCTTATCGCTGTCCCAATGCGCCGCCGCGGTCTCAATCGCAGATACGAGCAGCAGCCAAGCATTTTCAGGCGAAGTATCGGCGACCCAAAGAGCATTCTGGAATAGCCTAGCCGCCTTGATCAAGGCCGCCGCCGCCCCCGGCGTGAGATGAGGCAACGATCCCAGATCCGCAAGATCGCGCAGGTCGCGCGACCCGGTCAAATATGGGAGTTGCGGTCGTTGGTTCGACTGTGGGAGGGCAGGCAAATAGCTGGCGTCATACCCCCGCGGTCGCCCCATCGGATCCTCACCAGGCCGAAACTCTCGATCCACCGGACCAGCCATGATCCTCGCATCGAGCAGGAGCGAGGCCAGGGCGGTCAACTCGTCGAAAAGGTCGCCACCATGATAGTGGTCGTCGTTCGTCTCCATCGGAACACGCATGTCGGCCATTAGATGCCATTCGACGCGTAGGACGATTCCGGGTCTCAACGCGCCCGGGTCTTTTCGAGAATGCGCGAGCGCGTTCAGGAAGCTGTATGGACCGAAATTATAGGCTTCCGCGACGAAATCGACATCCGTGTAGAGGCGCAGTTCGGAAATCTGTAGCGCACCCAGACCCTCTAAAAATTTCTTCCAATTCTCCCAGCTACGCGGGGGCGGTGGTACGATCTCAGAGGTCGCCTCTTCAAACTCAGTTTCCGAGGGCCGTTCGCCCATCTAATTGTCCTCCTGGCCATTCATTCCGCCGCCGCGACAATAGGAAACGACGGGCAAGCGCCATATTCACCCGAGTCTGCTTCTGACCGCGCAATTTCAATCATAGGAATCGATTACTGTCGTGAACATACATGGCGACCATTCCGAGTAACGGATGCAGCTAGTAGAGGCTCTTGTAAGTCCGATTCTGGCTGAAGCTGACGTTCGGTGCTGCGCCGGCAAACGACAGCTTCGTCCCAGGATTTGACATTCCTCCCGGCGACGGAAGACCAACCGACGACAGCTACTGGGATTGCGCAACAGACTGGTTAAGCGCAAAACTTGGGCACATAGCGGCATGGAAAAGAATTCTATCGCCGGCTCCGCCTATCGTTGAGGTGCCTCACCTGAAACGGCGATATGGGCGGCGACCGCGTAATGCTCGAGCTCCACATCAGACTCGATCAGTTGATCGAGGAGCCCCTTCATATCGGTCATGTCCGATCCGCTCTGAAATGGGCCGGGCATACGCTCGATCACCAGCACCGCGATTGCGAGTGCCTTCTTCACCAGATGGAGATCACGCCCGCTGAACTCAGCCATCGTCCGTATCCAACTGTCGATACTGCGGATTAGATATCAGGCCATCGCGCACGTGACCATCAGCCGGATTGCAAATCCTCGATGATAGAGCGGCATACACCAAGGATAGCGTCGGCCACCGCCGCGGACCCACTCCCCGCTCTTTGAGGCGCTATTCCTCCCCACCCGTCGGCCTCCTCACGATCAACCCGTAAAGGGTCCGCTATGCTTTGCATGCGGCCGCTTGGGCTGCGCCCCGACGCGGTGACGTGAGGCCGTCGGCCGGATGCGTCGGCGCCTGTCGAGCGGGGAGTGGCCCCGCTCCATCGACAGGAGCCAGTCCATGTCCCTCGAAACCGCACAGCGTCTCGCCTGGAACCTCGCCTGCACACTCAAGGTGATCATCATCCTCATCGAGACTCCGGAAGGGTATCAGGCGATGCCGAGCGACGACTATGACGGGGACGTCGAACAGGTGGTGCGCGAATATGATGTATTCGCTGCATAATCAGCGACGGATCGCATTGAATGCCCCGCGTCCGCCGGTTTCGGCGGGCGCTTCGATCTGCTATTATCCCGATGCGCCGTGGTGGATGGTGGAGGCGCGTCCCCAACCGAATGGAAGGACGCGTTCGCCATGATGATTCTCCTGCCCCTGTCGCTGATAGGCATCGGCGCCTTCATCTATTTTCTGTTCAATGCGGCAAGTCATGCACTGCCGCTGGCGATCGCGGTCGCCGCCGCGCTCGCCTGTGCGCATGTCGGCGCATCGATACCCGTCGCGCTGCTGGTCGGGGTCATCGGTTTTATGCTCGTGACGGGGCTTGTCCGCTTCATCGCGCTCACAGCTCCTCTTCCGGCTCGTATCGTCTTCGCTGCCGCATTGGCGATCCCAGCCGCGATTGCGGGCTACCAGCTCGGCGGCGGGCTCGCCGGCCTATCGGGTCTGTCGGCATGGTTCCTCGCCGCCATCGCGGCGACGCTCACGGGCCTTGCCGCCACGACGCGCATTGCACGACCCGTGTCCTAGGCTTCTATCGACCGGACTGCAGACGCTCCTTGCTCAGCCCGCCGGCTTCCAATCCGGGCGGGCTTCATCTTTCGACAGTGCAGAAGGCCCGGGAAGGATGACGATACCGGTTTGTGTCGGGTCTTGTCGTCAGGAGCGCATCGGACCGGTGGCGGCGGTTTGTGCTTGAGTGCGGACGTGACCCCGTTGACGCGGAGATAACCCGTAGCAGAATTGCTAGGCCGATCGCATGGGTGACAAGGGGGCAGCTGGTGCGAGGTCATTGGATGATCGTCAGCCCTGCCAGTTCGTAGCCGGGATTCTCCGATCGCACGACACCCGGCGCCGAGCTCTTTTTTGCGACGGGAGGTGTGCCATGTCCTTGTCTGGCGGATCACGGACCCGGTCCCACACGGCCTCTCTCAGATGGCTTTGATGACCGAAACCGGCTTCGCCTCTGCCGCCTGAGCCGCAACGAGGGCTGGCGCGCTATTTTCCCCTGGACCCAGACGGGATCCATTCCTCGCGAGGCAAAATAGCGCGCCTTCCCCCGTCCTCCGCTTTGCTTCGGGCCTGTCGGCTGCGGCGGCGGCAGTCCCGGTCACCGGGCAAGCCATCGAGGCCGCGATGGGCGCGGGTTCGAAGATCAAGACAGGAGTTTTCATCATGGCAACCATCGGCACCTTCAGGAAGACCTCGGACGGCTTCAGCGGCGAGATCGTGACCCTCAGCGTGCAGGCCAAGGGCGTGCGCATCGTCCCCGAGACCAACCGCTCCAGCGATGCCGCTCCCTCGCACCGGGTAATGGTCGGCCGGGCTGAGATCGGCGCGGGCTGGACCAAGCAGTCGAACGAGGGTCGCGAATATCTCGGCCTCAAACTCGACGATCCCAGCTTCACCGGCCCGATCTACGCCAATCTCTTCGACGACGAGGACGGCGACACATACAGCCTGATCTGGTCGCGCCCCGCCAAGCGCAACGGGGACTGATCGGATCGACGAAGCCCCGTCCGGACCTGGTCCGGGCGGGCTTTCGCTATGCTCGTACGCTGAGCGCGCGCGGCACCATAAGGTCGCCCTTATATCTGCATAAGCCCTCGGCCGCTTGAGCCGAAAATCGGTCTCAATCAATCTCTTCGATGGCGGGAAAACAGCATCGAGGAGGAAGCGATGCCAGGTTACCACACGTTGCGTCTGCCCGACGAATATAGGGCATTGCTCGAACTTTCACCGGCCAGCTTCGCTTGGGAATGGCTTCGGCGCAATCCCGAGTACCGCGCGCTTTGGGCGACTGCGCCCGCCGACGCGATGCGCGCTTCGGCGCAGGCCAGGGCGTCGGCCCGGCGAAACGCCGGGGTCACTACAACCTTGCGCCAGCACCCGCTGGGAAGGAGGTCGGCCCATCTGGGCCTCACCTTTCCCGGTTCCACCCGAAGTGCCGGCGACCGACCGGCCACTGATCGGGTGGGCGCCTGAGCGTCTCGCCGACACGGTCACCGTCGTCCGCCCCGTCACCTGGGCTCGCCCGCTCGGTGCATTACGCTTCGAGCCGGCGCGCTGGGGCCGAGCGTATCGGCTTGAAGCGGAAGGCGGCGCACATTTGCTGATCCGCCGCCACGGCGCGCCAGAGCTGGCGCTCTGGTTGCCTGCCGACCTGGAGCCGAGCGAAGGCGAGCCGTTCGGGATCTATGTTCATCCCGACCATCATCACGCCGCCCGGGTCGCTGCCGTCGCGCGGTTCCGCCGCGCGATCGGAATGGGCCCGCCGCTCCGCTTTGCGCCATACCGTGATGCACCCCGCCAGGCGGCTATGCTCGCGATCCACGATGCGGCGGCCGACGGCATGACGCTCCGTGACATCGCCGCCACCCTGCTTCCTCTCATGCCCGACGACTGGCGAACGAGTTCCGAGCGATCCGATCTGCGTCGATTGCAGGACACGGGTCTCTGGATGAGAACGGGGGGATATCTGTCGCTGCTAAGCGGCCGGAGCACGTCGATTCGAGCTCACTCTTCCCCGGGCTAGCGCTATCCGCCCAGCCGCTAGTGAAGTGTCGCATCAGACTGGAGGGAGAGCGCGACAGCATTGCGGATGACGAACCATGCCGACAGTTGCTCCAAGTCGGCCGAGGCCATGAGCGCATCGATCTTGTCCTGCAGGAAACGCCCGACATCGTCCCCATGCTGTTCGATCAGCTCTCGGGCGATGAGAAACGCTCTGGCGTCGTCGATGCTATCCACGCCGCTTATTAGCGTCCATCAGGGTCCGATTCCATCAGGTGCATTGAGCCTGCGCCGAAGGAAGCGAGCACGGCAGCCGATCTGCGCGACAATACGCTTGTTCCCAATGTGGCCGAAGTCATGGCCCCCTCTTTCCGGCCACCCATGACCGCCTTCGAACGCCGATGATCTCCGACATCGCGAGTTGCCCGCCGGGCGCCCGCGATGCCCCCAAATGGAGATTACCATGCCCGATATCATCAAGGACACGCGCTACCTGCGCACCAAGGAGGCCGCCCATTATGTCGGCCTGTCCGCGCGCACGCTCGAAAAGCACCGAACCTATGGCACTGGTCCCGCCTACCGGAAAATCGGCGGTCGCGTCGTCTACACATTGGAGGAACTGCGCGCCTGGGCGGACCGTGGCGCGTGCGCCTCCACGTCCGATCCGAACAACGCGAACGTGCTCCCTGCGGTTCGCCGTCCCGAGGACCGTAACGGTGCCACCGGGGGGCAACCGTGATGGCGGACATACAGAACGTGCAGGACCCGATTGTCTCATCGGCGCGACGTCCGCGACACGGCGCATGGTCGCTTTCCGGCCGTCGGGCGATCATCGCAGCGTCCGCTGTTGCGCTCGCAGCGTTGACGATGCCGTCGATCGCACAGCCCAATCTGCGCCTGGTCTGGAACGTGTCGGCGAGCGTGCCGCTGGGCCTCTATCGCATCGAGCCGGGCCGTCACCCGCTGGTCGGCGAACTGGCCGCGGTGCGCCCGTCGCCGGCGCTCGCGCGGCTGATGGCAGATCGCCATTATGTCGAACAGGGCGCCCTGCTGGTGAAACCCGTAGCGGCCGTCACCGGCGCGCGCGTTTGCCGTCATGGTCACAAGGTGACGATCGACGGATTGCTGGTCGCTTCTGTGCTCGACCATGATCGCTTCGGCCGCGATCTGCCGCGCTGGTCCGGCTGCCGCGGACTTGGCGCCAGCGACTATTTCCTGCTCGCACGCAACGTCCGCGCATCGTTCGACAGCCGCTATTTCGGGCCGGTCGCAGCCGCCAGCGTGATCGGGCGGGCAACGCCGCTCTGGGTATGGCCATGAGCGGGAATCGTCTCCTGCGCGGCGCTGGCCTCGGCATGACATGCCTCGCCTTTACGGCGTTCCCGGCGCTGGCCAGATCGCAACCGTCCGACACTTGCGCGGTACATGCGCCGGAAGCGGCGATGCGCTCCGATCTTCCTCTCGATATGATCCTGCGCGTGATGCATGCCGAAAGCGGCGGTAATCCTCGTGCGGTGTCGCTCAAGGGAGCGATGGGCTGCATGCAGATCATGCCGGCGACCTGGGCGACATTGTCCGCGCGCTTCGGGCTCGGGGCCGATCCGTTCGATGCGCGCATGAACATGATCGGTGGTGCGCTCTATCTGGCCGAGTTGCGCACGCGGTTCGGCATTCCCGGCGCCTACGCCGCCTATAATGCAGGACCGAACCGCTATGAGCGCTTCGCCGTCAGCGGCGTGCCGCTCCCTGCCGAAACGGTCGCCTATGCCGCGCGTCTCGGTGGTGCCGGCGCCCCGATCATCAAGGCCGACGCCCAGGCGCGGTGGCAAGAAGCGGTATTGTTCGTGGCGAGACCCGCCAGCACGCCGAAACCAGCCGGCGTCGCGCTGCCAACGGCTGCCGGCACGAACGATGGTGTCGCGGATCGCGCTGCCGCACCGAACGATTCCGTGCCGACCGTTCGCCTCGATCCGATGTTCCCGTTGGGCGCCCGGAATGTCGCCCTGCGCCGCTGATAATGCTGTTCTCGGGGCTGGCCTGCGCGCTGCGCGGCCGGCCCCGTTGGATAGAGTCTATTCCGCATCGCTGCGCTGGCGGAATGCCGCTCGCACCTTCTCGCGATCCGCCTCAGCCGCTTGTTCCGCTTCGTCGGCAAACGCCCGCGCCCCGCGTCGCTTGAACAGCGCGGTCGCGTGGGCAGCCTCATCGCTTCGCATCCGCATCGCAATGTCGAGAAAGGCACCGTACAACACTTGCCGATCGTCGGCGGCGAGGTCGACCAGACCGGCCTTTTGCACGAGGCCGCCGAGTTCGATCAGGTGCCGCGTTCGGGTCCGTCGTGCCACTACCCATGCCCTCCTGTCGGTTCGTGCGATTACCGCCTCAAGCCGGTTCCGCGCCGCCCGCAGCCGCTTTGCCGCCCTCGCTGCTGCCACGAGCGCGGCGCGAGGATTTCCGGCTCGTTTCGCGAAAGAACTGCGCACCGCGTGCCGCCCATGCCTTGGTCGTGGCGCCCTCCTTTTCCGCCACCGCTGCCAGCAGCGCACCGGCAAGAAGATCGGGCTCCAACGCATCGGCGCCGGTCGCCTCGATCAGCTCGCCGAATTGCTGGATCTTGCGCACCCTGAGCAGCTTTGCCCGGTCGCCCAGCGCCTTCAATTCCGCATCGAAATCCCGCACCTTCCGCATCGTCGCATCTCCATCTCGCTGGTCGATGCGCTCTAGCTGGGCAGCGTGAGGCCCGGTTCAACGCGTCAAATCTCTCATGCGCGCTCTAGCGTAGGAGAGCGCGCTTATACGTCGTACCGACGTCGCGAGATCAGGCGTAATTGGTTGGCCATAATGGCCATCTACCACTTCTCCGCCAAGATCATCGGCCGCGCCGGCGGCTCGAGTGCAGTGGCGTCCGCTGCCTATCGCTCGGCGTCCAGGCTCCATGACGAGCGGCTCGATCGCCATCACGACTTCACCAACAAGTCGGGCGTCGTCCACTCCGAAGTGATGCTGCCCGAAGGCGCGCCCGAGCGGTTGCGGGATCGCGAAACGCTGTGGAACGAGGCCGAGGCGACCGAGAAGCGCAAGGACGCCCAGCTTGCCCGCGAAGTGGAATTCGCGATCCCGCGTGAACTGACGCAAGCGCAGGGCGTCGCGCTCGCCCGCGAGTTCGTGGCCAAGGAGTTCGTCGGCCGCGGCATGGTCGCCGATCTCAACATCCACTGGGACGTCGGCGCCGACGGCCAGGCCAAACCCCATGCCCATGTCATGCTCGCTACACGCGAGATCGGACCGGACGGGTTCGGCGCCAAGGTGCGCGAGTGGAACGCGACAGCGCTGCTCCAGCAATGGCGCGAACGCTGGGCCGAGCACGTCAACGACCGACTGACATCGCTCGGCATCGAAGCCCGTATTGATCACCGCAGCTACGACACGCAGGGGATTGATCTCGAGCCGCAGCACAAGATCGGCGCGGCCGGCGCGCGGCGGTTGGAGCGCGGCGAGGATGCCGAGCGTGCCGACGAGCATATCCGTATCGCGCGCACCAATGGCGCGACCATCATCGCCCAGCCGGAAATCGGCCTCGATGCGCTGGCGCACAGCCAAGCGACGTTCACGCGCCGCGACATGGCGATGTTCGCGCATCGCCACTCCGACGGGCAGGAGCAATACGATCGCGTGCTCGCCGCGATGCGCGGCTCGGATCAGATTCTTGCGCTCGGCCGTGACGGGCGCGGCGAGGAGCGCTTCACCACCGTCTCGATGTTGAGCGCAGAAGAAGCGCTGACACGTAACGCGACTACGCTTGCGGCCTCGAGACATGCGGTCGGTCGGCACGATGTCGAGCGTGCGGTTGCTACGGCAGCGGATGGCGGCCTGGTGCTTGGACGCGATCAGCGCGCTGCCCTCGACCATGTCGCCAAATCGCCGGGGCTCAGTCTGGTCGTCGGCTATGCTGGTGCCGGGAAATCGGCGATGCTTGGGGTGGCGCGCGAGGCTTGGGAAACCGCCGGATATACCGTTCGGGGCGCCGCGCTATCGGGCATCGCTGCCGAGAATCTTGAAGGCGGCTCGGGAATCGCCTCTCGCACCATAGCCAGTTTCGAACATGCCTGGGCGCGCGATCGCGACCGACTGACAGCGCGCGATGTACTGGTGGTCGATGAGGCCGGCATGGTCGGCACGCGGCAATTGCAGCGGGTGTTGGCAGAAGCCGCGGGCGCGGGCGCCAAGGTCGTAATGGTCGGCGACGTTCAGCAGCTCCAGTCGATCGAGGCCGGTGCTGCGTTCCGCTTGCTCGCTGAACGCCACGGCGCGGCCGAGATCGGCGAGGTGCGCCGGCAGGCCGAGCAATGGATGCGGGATGCGACGCGGATGTTCGCAACGGGCCGAACCGGTGAAGCGATCGCCGCCTATAGCCAGGCCGACATGGTCCACGCCGCAGACACGCGCGACGCCGCGCGCAACGCGCTGATCGACCGCTGGGACATCGACCGGCGGGCAGCGCCGACCGACTCTCGCATCATTCTCACCCATATGAACAAGGAGGTTGCGATGTTGAATCAGGTGGCGCGTGAGCGGCTGCAGGTACAAGGCGAGCTCGGCCGCGACGTAAATGTGCAGACCGAGCGCGGCGAACGGCAGTTCGCCGAGAACGATCGCATCCTGTTTCTGAAAAATGAGCGCGAACTCGGGGTGAAGAACGGGTCGCTCGGCACCATCGAACGCGCAGGTCGCGATACGCTGGCCGTGCGACTGGACGACGGCCGCAAGGTCGAGGTCGACCTGAAGAGCTACGCCCATGTCGATCATGGCTATGCCGCGACCGTGCACAAGACGCAGGGCATGACGGTCGATCGCACCCATGTGCTGGCGACACCCGGTATGGATGCGCATTCGAGTTATGTCGCCCTGTCGCGCCACCGGACCGGAACTGCGCTCCACTACGGCCGGGACGATTTCGCCGATGAGGGACAATTGCGTCGCACCCTCGGGCGTGAGCGTCCGAAGGACATGGCGCTCGACTATGAGCGTGAGGGCGCACCGCCGCCGCGCACGAACCGTACTGCCCTCAACAGCGTGCGCGGCGCGGCCGACGGGAATCCCGCGCCGCAACCGGCACAGACGGCCGCGAATGCGCAGGCGCGCGGAGCGGCTGGAAAGGACCCGGGCGGATCGAAGGCCAGCTTGGAGCAGGAACGTGCGCGGCAACTGCGCGAAACGTTTGCTGCACTCGGCAACGCGCCACCGCGCTCGGCCGAGCAAACCCGCGCGGCATTCGCCGCCGCAGCCAAGGCAGCGCCGACGCCCGGTAAGGATCGCGACTACGGAGCAGAACGGTGAATCAGGGTGGCGGCGCAGCGGGTGGGGGTCAAAGGTCCGGCTCGGATCCGATCGTCCACCAAATCGCCTTTCTTCTTTCTGTTGTCGCGATTGGTATTGGCTGGCCGATCGTGGCGCATTTCATTCCCATGGATGTGCGGTTCGCGTGGCGCGATCTTGTTCTCGAACATTGGCGTCATCGCGATCACCTCGAGCCCTGGCTCGACCAGCGCTGGCTATGGCTCGCGCTGCATCGGTATTATTTCTGGTTCGCAGGGGCAGTGCTCCCCGGCACGATTGCGATCGGCGTGGTCCAGGCCGTTGATCGGCGCACGCCATGGGCCTTGCTGTCCGCCCCCGTTGGCTGGGGTTGCGGGCTGCTGATCGGTTTGTGGCTCTATACAAGCTTCCTCACCGACACCCCGACGCTCGCGGTGATGCTGCCGGCGGTCTTTGCCTATCTCGGCGGAGCGGTCGCCGCGCGCATCGACGCGTGGCCGCGCAAGGTCATCCATCTGCGCGGCACCAGGATGCGCGGAACCGCCAATCGGCTGCGCAGCCGATTGTTCACCGGCCTTACCGACCGCGTTGCACTGGCAGGCGTACCACTCACGCCCGAAGATGAAACGATGCACGTCGCAGCGATCGGCACGACGGGGTCTGGCAAATCGACGGCGCTCCGCGCGATCATCGCCAGTGCGACGCGGCGTGGAGACCGTCAGGTCGTTGCCGATCCCGATGGCACCGCGATGAGTGTCTTCCACCAGCCCGGTGACATCATCCTCAACCCGTTCGATGCGCGGTGCGCCCACTGGGATCTGCTCAGCGAGATCGAGCAGGTCGGCGACTTCGCGATGGTGGCGCAGTCGCTGCTCCCGCATCTCGGCCATGGCGATCACGACCAATGGATCAGCTATGCTCAACAGTTCCTGAGCAGCGCTATGGAAAGTTGGGTCGCGAACGCGATGGGCAGCTCGGCCGAATTCGTCGCCGCGCTCACCCAGGCCAACAGGGCGCAGCTGAAGGCATTGTGCGACGGCACCCCAGCCGCTCGCTATTTCGAGGAGGGCGGCGAACGCATGCTTGCGAGCATTCTTGGCACGATTACGCCGGCGGTCGCCAGTCTGCGCATCTTCGGCGTTCAAGCGGGGCGAGGATTCTCGATCCGGCGCTGGGTGCGGGAAGGTGAAGGATCGCTCTGGATGCCCTACGCAGCCAATCAGATCGCGGCGCTGCGTGGCCTCATCTCCTGCTGGATGAGTCTCGCCATCATGGAGACGTTGTCGCTGGCCCCGTCGAGCGAACGTCGTATCTGGTTTCATGGCGACGAGCTCGACGCGCTCGGTCGCATCGAAGGACTGAAGGACGCGCAAGCACGGCTCCGCAAGTTCGGTGGTCGCGTCGCGATAGGCTTTCAGAGCTTTGCTCAGGTCAAACAGATCTACGGCGAGGGCGCCCACACGATCATCGAGAATTGTGGCAATCTGCTGCTGCTCCGCTGTGGCCTTAGCGAGGGGGGCGGGACGGCCGAACTTGCATCCGAGCTGATCGGCAATCGCGGGGTGGAGCGTGACGATGTCAGTCGATCACGAACGCGTGGACGATTCACGTCAAGGTCGACGTCGATGCAGAGCAAGCGGAGCGTCGAGGACGTCGCGCTCGCCAGCGAGATCATGCAACTCGCCAATCGCGAAGGATTTGTGAAGCGCGCGACGGCACCCGATTGGTGGCGGGTGCGGTTTCCCTACGTCGATTATCCTGAACGCATTGCCGCGTTCGAGGCATCTAGCAATTTGCAGGTAGTACGATGACCGTCAGCTTGGTTGCACGTCTGCCTCGCTCGCGAGCGCCAAGCCATCCACCGACAGAACACGCGCGGCATCGAGATATTCGAAGATGTCGAGGCGGCGTTCGCCCGTCTCGTAGCGCGAGACATATTGTTGCGGCTTGCCAAGGCGCTGAGCCACAGCTTCCTGCGATAGACCCTCTCGCTTCCTTGCGTCGACCAGGCGTTCGATCACCCAGCGATAACGACTATCGTGGATGCCTCGCGCCACAGTCCCTCACATCAATTTGATGTGAGGACCGTGCTTGGCTCTTGGTTTTACACCAACTTGATGTAAACTGCTGTGATGGCGGCGCCACCGAGCGGCGCTAGCAGCTTATAACCAAAATTGGACGTAACGGGTGCCGATCGAGGATTTGCTCTCTGACGACGAAAGCCGACAGATTGAAGCTGCACGCCTCGTCGAGCTGGCTCGCGACCTCCTCACAGGGGAGCGCGAGCAGGTGATTAAGGCGAATCTTGATCATGCTCTTCTGGAGCTTGCCCGCTTCGGCGACAATGTGCGATCAAGCATCCGGCGCACCGCAAATCAACCATCGGGCGACGCGTTTAGTTAAGATACTTCGGCTCTCCGACGAGCTGCAGGCTTTCGTGTCACATTATAAATGTGCTGATCTTTGCTGCCAGCTCGACATCGAGCGCCGAAACAGCGTTGCCAGCATCGTGAGTAGTCAACCAAATCTCCAGCTGATTGTAGACGTTAGACCACTCGGGATGGTGATCACGCCTCTCTGCTTCGATCGCGATGCGGGTCATCGTTCCGAAGGCTTCGGAGAAATCGGAGAATTCGATGCGTCGGAATAGAGCGCCCCGAGCTTCGTCAAAGCTCCACCCGGAAAGGCTTTTCAGCGCGTCGTCACGTTCGGCGGGGGTTAGTGCTACGATCATGTCGCGGTTATCCATTGTGCGTCACAGGAATGAGCGCCCCCGAAATCGCTCGGGATCCCGGCTGCGCGAGGAAACGAATGACGTCGGCGACGGCCGCGGGGCTTGCCCACGTCGCGGGGTCGACATCAGGCATATCGGTGCGATTGCGCGGCGTATCGATGATCGACGGCAACACTGCATTGGCACGGATCCCGCGAGGAGCGATCTCCTGCGCAAGCGCCTCAATGAGCCGTCCCACGCCGGACTTGGCCGCACCGTAGGCTGCCATTCCAACACCGGCCGGTTGCGCCGAAGCTGCGCCCACCGCGACGAGCGACGCACCTGCGCGCATTGAGGGGAGGCACGCCTTGATGGTCACAAGGGTTGTTTCGACGTTCGAGGCATAGAGGGCGCGCCAGTCAGCGACGCTGCTATCCTCGACCTTCTTCCATTCAAACGCACCAGCAACATGAACAAGAGCATCGATCCCGCCCATCCAGGCCAATGCCCTGCCCACGGCCGAACTGGTCGCAAGTTCGTCGGCGAGATCCGCACACGCGAACCATGCCGCTCCGTCGTCGTCGCTGCCCTCACGTCCAATTGCGATACAGGAGACCATCGCCCCCTCTTTGACGAAGGTGTCTCGCACAGCCTCGCCCAGCACGCCTGCAGCGCCGGAAATGATCACTCTCATTCATTTGCCCCTGAAAATGCCGGCACAGCGCCGGTCTTGATCCATCCTTCTTCGATGCACACTGGCCAGGCAGCGAGCCTTTGCCCCAGACATGGACCACCAACGCAAAGCCCATCATCCGGCGTGAAAAGAGCGCCGTGCCAGCTGCAGGCGATCATGTTTCCATCGGGCGTCAGGTAATCGTCCAGAACACGTGCGAGCGGCACGCCCGCATGCGGGCAGCGATCAACGTAGCCGTGGACCAGCTCGTGTCGCCGAACGATAAAGCCGTGAAAGCGGCCGGTACGGGTCTGCACGACAAAGTTTCGCGCCCGACCATGGGCAATGTCCTCCGCCCTGCAAAGCTTCACGCCGGGCGGGGTCGCTGTGAGACGCTCCTCGTTCACGGGCTATCGGCATCCGGCTGGCGGTGTGGATGGGCGGCGATGAAGGCGGGTAGCGCCCGCGCCGCCTCGCCTGCCGTCATGAGCGCGGGATATGGAGACAGATCGACGCCGAAGCGCTCCGCAGAATACAACTGAGGCACCAAGGTGCAGTCGGCAAGCGTCGGCGCGGCACCGAAGCAATATCCTTCTCCATGGCGCCTGACGAGCTCTTCCACGACGGAGAATCCTTCAGATATCCATCCGGCGATCCAGCTCTTGATCGCGTCAGCGTCAGCGCCAAACGTGCCACGTAACTTCTCGAGCACGCGCAGATTGTTGAGCGGATGAATGTCGCAGGCGACGATGGAGATCATCGATCGCACGATTGCTCGGTCGTCGATATCGGCAGGCAGCAACGCCGGTAAGGGATAGCGCTCCTCAAGCCATTCGAGGATTGCAGGGCTTTGTATGAAAGCGTTGCCCCCGTCGACCAGAGCAGGGACCAGGCCGTGTGGTGCGATCGTGCGATAATCGGCGGCATGCTGGGCGCCGGTTCGCAGGTCGTGATTGACCTGGTCGTAGGCCAGTCCTTTGAAATTGAGCGCGATCCTTACGCGGTAGGCTGCGCTCGATCGCCAATAGCCATGCAGGATAAGGCTCGCGCTCATGATGCCGGCACAACGATCGCTCTGCATTCCCCAAAGCCGATCGAGATGAACCCCTCGGCTTGCGCCGTCGCCGTGAGGAGAATCTCGTCGCCATCCTCGAGGAAGGTGCGCGTTTCCCCAGACGGCAGGGCGATCGGGGTCTTCCCGCCATTGCTGATCTCGAGCAGGCTGCCATAGCCGTCTACTGAAGGCGCGGAGATCGTGCCGGTCCCCAGCAGATCGCCTGGATTGAGATCGCACCCATTCGAGGCGTGGTGGGTCACGATCTGCGCGGCAGTCCAGTACATGTTCGACGCGGCGCTCTCGCTCAGTCGGTGTGGCGCTCGGCCTTCGTCCCGCATCTTGGCGGTCGAGATCCGAGCCGACAGTGTGATCGCGAGCGCGCCCACCGTCTGGTCCGTTGCGTCGAGGAGATAGGGCAGTGGCGCCGGGTCGCCTTGCGGGCGGGCCGGCTGGGCAATCCGAAACGGGGCCAGCGCCTCGGGCGAGATCACCCAGGGCGAAATCGTCGACTGAAAATTCTTGGCCAGGAACGGGCCGAGTGGCTGATACTCCCACGCCTGGAAATCCCGCGCCGACCAGTCGTTCAGAAGGCAAAACCCCGCGATGTGGCGACCGGCGTCGCCGATCGCGATTGGCTCGCCAAGCGTATTTCCCCGGCCAATCCAGACGCCCAGCTCGACCTCGTAATCGAGCCGGGTCGCAGGGCCGAAGAGCGGCGCGTCCTGCTCGGGCATCTTGCGCTGCCCGTTGGGCCGTCGCACCGGAATGCCCGATGGACGGATCGAAGAGGCGCGGCCATGATAGCCGATCGGCACATATTTATAGTTTGGAAGCAGCGGATTATCTGGCCGGAACAGGGCGCCGACATTGTTTGCGTGGTGAATGCCTACATAGAAATCGGTATAGTCGCCTATCGCCGCGGGCAGATGCAGCTCGCACGCCTCGGCCGGCATCAGATGCGGCATGGTTGCGGCGCGGTGTTGTTCGTCAGTCAGCAGGTCAAACACGGTGTGGCGCAGCGTCAAGCGCTGCTCTGGCGCGAAAGCCATCAGCGTGTTGAGGTTGGAACCCATGAGTCGGCTTGCGTTCACCCCGGGCAGGAGTTGCGCGCGCGCCGCGCCCGCAAGATCGAGTATATAGTCGCCAATCGCGACGCCGAGCTGCGCTGCTCCGCCAGCCCGGCTGAATACGCCGAATGGCAGGTTCTGAACCGGGAAATCGGAATGACCGTTCGAGCTTTCGACCCAACTGGTCGTGGAGGCCTGATGGGTGTGATCGATCTGCGGGAGGCTCATCGGGGCAGTTGCGCTTTCTGAAAATCGGACCAGCAATCGTCATAGTCGAGTTGGCAAAGCGGACTTTCGGTCGCAAAGCGGGTCGGGCGGATGACGTGGCGGCTCTCGAACATGAAGGCCATGCTGTGCTCGATCCGGTGCGGGGCGAGGTTCGCTGCGACGGCCTTGTCGTAACTGGCGCGATCGGGTCCGTGACCGGACATGCAATTGTGCAGGCTTGCGCCGCCCGGCGCGAAACCGCCCGCCTTGGCGTCATAGACGCCCTCGATCAGGCCCATGAACTCGCTCATGATGTTGCGGTGAAACCAGGGCGGCCGGAAGGTCGCTTCCGCCACCATCCAGCGAGGTGGAAATATGACGAAATCGCAATTGGCGGTGCCGGGTATATCGCTCGGGCTGGTCAGGACAGTGAAAATTGACGGGTCGGGATGGTCGAAACTGACCGTGTTGATCGTATTGAACCGTCGCAGATCGTACCGGCACGGCGCGAGGTTCCCGTGCCAAGCGACCACGTCGAAAGGGGAATGATCGATCGTCGTGGTGAACAGCCCGCCGAGGAATTTCTGGACGATCTGCGTGGGCGTGTCCAAATCTTCAAATGCCGCCGCCGGCGTCTCGAAATCGCGCGGATTGGCCAGTCCGTTGGACCCGATCGGCCCTAGGTCCGGCAAGCGGAAATGCGCGCCGTAATTCTCGCAGACGTAGCCATGTGCCGGCCCATCCGGCAGTTCCACCCGGAAACGTACGCCGCGCGGGATGAGCGCAACCGACAAAGGTGCGACCGTCAACACGCCGAATTCAGTGACCAGCCGCAGGGTTCCTGCATGCGGCACGATCAGCATTTCGCCGTCGGCATTCTGGAACGCACGATCGGTCATCGACCGGTTCGCGGCAAAGAGGTGGATGCCGATCCCGCTGCCATTCGCTACATCGCCGTTGCCGCCATAGGTCATCAGCCCGTCGACGAAATCGGTAGGCGCATCGGGTCGCGGCAAAGGATCCCAGCGCAGGCGATTGGGCGATGCCGGCACTTCGGCGAACGGCGCGCTGCGCATCCGCGAGCCGCCGTCATACGGCGCAAACGGTGGATGGCTGGCGGTCGGCCGCAAGCGGTAGAGCCAGCTCCGCCGGTTCTCTGCCCGTGGCGCGGTGAAGGCCGTGCCCGAAACCTGCTCGGCATAGAGACCGAACGGAACACGCTGCGGCGAGTTTTGTCCCACCGGCAAAGCGCCCGTCACCGCCTCGGTCGCAAAATGGTTGCCGAAGCCGACCAGCATCGGCGCGCCTGCCGTGGCGGCAATGTCACCATGGACCGGTGCTGGGATGGTTTGCGCAGTCATATCCGCTCTCTTTCGCGCCAGTCGCTCAGGCGTCGACCGTGATCACGCCGCGGCGGATCTGGTCGAGCTCGATCGATTCATACAGCGCCTGGAAGTTGCCGTTGCCGAACCCTTCGTTGCCCTTGCGCTGGATGATCTCGAAGAAGATCGGGCCGAACATATTCTCGGTGAAGATCTGAAGCAGGATGCCTTCCTGTTCGACGTCGCCATCGATCAGGATACGGTTGCGCTTGAGCCGGTCGAGATCCTCGGCGTGACCGGGGACGCGTTTGTCGACCAGTTCGTAATATGTCTCGATCGTGTCCTGCAGTTTCACCCCGTTCGCGCGGAGCTTTTCGACCGTTTCGTAGATATTGTCGGTGGTGAGGGCGAGATGCTGGATACCCTCGCCATTGTAATCGCGGATGAACTCCTCGATCTGGCTCTTGTCGTCCTGGCTTTCGTTCAGCGGAATGCGGATCGCGCGGTCGGGCGCGATCATCGCCTGACTGAACAGGCCCGTCGCCTTGCCCTTGATGTCGAAATATTTCTGTTCTTCGAAGCCGAAGATCTTCGCGTAGAAAGCCGACCAGGTCCGCATCTCACCGCGCTTCACGTTGTGCGTGAGGTGATCGAGGATATCGAGGCCGACGCTGGCTTGTACCGCCGCCTCGCGCCAGCCAGCGATCTCCTCCCAAGCGGCAAACGGGTCGCCCTCGACGAGATACAGCAGCGACCCGCCGATCCCCTCGATCACGCGCGCGCTCGGCAGCGCGCTGCCGGCGGAATCCGCCGCTTTAGCGCCGCGTCCCAGCGCCAAGTTGTAGGCGGTCGCCGCATCCGCGACGTTGAAGCCCATGCCATTGGCCGAGGGGCCATGCGCGGCGCGGAAGGCTGCTGCCTGCCCGTCCGCCCGGGCATTCACGACAAGTGCGATCCGGCCTTGCCGATAGAGCGTCATGTCCCGGCCAGGCGAAACAGCCGCCGCCGTGAAGCCCAGCTGGACCAGCTGCGCCGCCATGAGCGCGGGATCGGGCGAGGTGAATTCGGCAAAGGCGAAGCCGTCGAGGCCGAGAGGATTGTCAGATACGGACACGGTGGTGTTCTCCGTCTAGCGTTGCAGATGGGGGGCTATGGCGGCCACGAACGGGGCTACCGTCTCGCTGCGCAGGCCCGCAATGTTGATCCGGCCGGAATCGGCCATGTAGATGCCGTGGTCGGTGCGCAGCTCCAGCACGGCCTCGTGCGTCAGCGGCAGCATGGCGAACATGCCACCCTGATCGCCCAGCGCCGAAAGCCGCGGCTCGGCATGAGCCAGCGCAGCGCGCAGGCCGGCGATGCGCGCGCGCATATCCTCCAGCTCGGTCTTCCACAGACCTGTGAGCGCCGCGTCTTCGAGAATTTCGCGCACGGCAGCGGCGCCATGGTCCGGCGGCATCGACCACAGGCTGCGAGCGAGCACGAGCAGATTGTCGCGCACCGCCGCGATCGCGGCGCCATCGGCGGCCTTGACCCAGAGCGCGCCCACGCGGTCGCGGTACAGGCCGAAATTCTTGTCGCAGCTATAGGCCACGATCGCTTCGGGCATTGCCGCAAGCAGTGCGCGGGTTGCCGCGGCATCCGAATCAAGACCGCGACCGAGCCCCTGATAGGCGAGATCGATAAAGGGCGTGAGCTGCCGCTTCGTGAGCAGTGCAATCAAGTCCGCCCATTGTGCCTGCGTTAGCTCAGCACCGGTCGGATTGTGGCAACAGCCATGCAGCAGCACGACGTCACCGGCCGTCGCCTGCTCGAGCGCGCCGACCATCGCGGAGAAATCAACGGTGCCGGTCACCGCATCGAAAAAAGGATGCGCGCGCACTTCGAGGCCGGCTTCCCGAAAGATCGGAGCGTGATTTGGCCAGGTGGGTGTGCCAATCCAGACGGTCGGCTGTCGTGAACCCCGCGCGACGAGTTCGGCACCCAGGCGCAGTGCGCCCGTCCCGCCCGGCGTCTGGACACCGGTAAGGCACGGTTCCGCCGCTTGCGCCGCGCCGAACACGATCGGCGCGAGCAATTCCACGAAGCGCGCGTCGCCCTCGGCCCCGAGATACGCCTTGGTGGCTTGTGTGTCGGCGAGCCGGTGTTCAGCGTCCTTGATTGCGCGCAGGACCGGCGTTTCGCCTGCATCGTTGCGATAGACGCCAACCCCGAGGTCGATCTTGTCGGGGCGCGGATCCCGCCGGCACAGACCGATTAGGCCGAGCAAGGCATCGGCGGGCTGTCGCTCCAGCGTGCCAAATAGAGGGATGCGCGCTGATGTCAGCGGCCGCGTTTCTACGGCAACAATCATGCGAGTGCCTGCTCTCGGGCATACGCCTGGGTTCCGTGAGTATAGACGGTATCGGTCGGTAGGATCGTTTCGATCTCGATGTCCGGGGCACCCGCGAGCTCTGCGTAGATCGGGCCGAAGTCGGTCTCGAGCGTCTGCTTGAGCAAATCTTCGAAGCTGTCGATGACGAAATAGTTCTGCTGATAATCGTCGATCCGGTACTTGGTCCGCATCAGCCGCCGAACGTCAAAACCGAGCCGGTTCGGCGAGGGATCGTCGAGCGAGAACAGGGACTCACCATAAGACGACACGATGCCCGCACCGTAGATTTTCAGGCCGTCGGAGGCGTCGCGGATCAGGCCGAACTCGACCGTGTACCAATAGAGACGCGAAAGTCGCTCGATCACGCCGGCGCCCGCCGCCCGCTGTCCGCCGACGCCATAGGCCTGCATGTAATCGGCGAAGACTGGGTTTGCGAGCAGCGGGACATGGCCGAAGACATCATGGAAAATGTCCGGTTCTTGGAGATAGTCGAGTTGCTCGGGCGTGCGGATGAAATTGCCCGACACGAAGCGCCGGTTCGCGAGGTGATCGAAAAACACGTCATCAGGGATCAGGCCCGGTACCGCCACGACCTGCCAGCCAGTCGCCTTCATCAGCCGCTCGGACAGTTCCTCAAAATCCGGAATGCCGGGCTTGGACAGGCGCAACACGTCGAGCCCATCCATGAATTCCGACGCGACGCGGCCAGGCAGCATTTTCGCCTGTCGCTCAAAAAGCTGATCCCACATGGCGTGTTCGGCCGCGCTATAGCGGTCCCAGCCTTGGGGAATGGTCCAGTCCTCAGCAGTGCCTGCCGGACGATCAATGTGTGCGTTTGCCATGCGAGCATTCTTGCACCAAACGATCGGATTTGTTTTTCAATCTTAGCGCTATTATGCGATATTATGAGCAGAAAACTTGGAAATATCAAAGATTATGAAAAGTATGCACAGCCTCGACGATATCGATCGACGCATCCTTTCTGAATTGCAGGCTGATGCCGGAATCAGCAATGGCGACCTCGCCGAGCGCGTCGGCAGTTCTACGGCATCGGTTTGGCGACGGATAAAAGCCATGGAAGCTAGTGGTCTGCTCAGACAATCGGTCAGGCTGCTTGATCAGCACACCCTTGGATACGGTGTTAACGTGCTCTGCAACATCCGCGTTCGCAGCCACGCCCGGGACGTTCGCAACGCCTTTGAAACCTTCGTTGGGGAGCGGCCCGAGATCCTAGAATGTTTTTCAATGTCGGGAGATTGGGACTACCTACTTCGGATCGTAGCGGCCGATGTTTCCGGCTACGAACGCTTTTTGATGCACACCCTACTCGAGCATCCTTCGGTGGGAGGTGCATCTTCGCACTTTGCCCTCTCATTGACCAAGTACACAACGGCACTCCCTCTATAGCGCCGCTCGATCGTCGTTGAAGGCAGTCTCGCCATTTCGTGTCATTTGTGGCGGCGGCGGACGACAGCCTTTCGGACAGGCGAATATGTATAACCCTGGAGAATAAGCTACGCGAAATTCGGTCTTTGAGTGACGGTTTTGTTGCAAATATGCCTTGGGCCAAGCTCGGCGTCAGTCCGTGCAACAACCAATCTCATAGGGGTATATGATGGTGCGGAGCACGAGCGACTATAGAAACCGGATGCTGAAAGCTGCATCGACCATTTCGATCATCGCAGGTCTTTTGGGTTCTGGTACTGCTTACGCTCAAACAGCACCGGCTGGTGCAAGTGCGCCCGCGCCGCAGGCAACTCCCGATGCGGCCGCGCATGCCGCAGTGCCAGAGAAGAACTCCGACATCGTCGTCACCGGCAGCCGCATCGTCCGAAACGGCTTTCAGGCCCCAACGCCGGTCTCTGTAATAGGTGGGGAAGAAATCAACGCCAAGGCGCCCGCGAACCTCGCAACACTGGTTAACACGCTGCCAGCACTCGCGAACAGCGCAACGCCGCAAAATTACAACAATCAGGTCAGTTCCGGGCTCAGCGGCATCAATGCGCTCAACTTGCGCGCGATCGGCGGCAATCGGACGCTCGTTCTTCTCGACGGTCAGCGCGTCGGCGCATCGACCTTGACTGGGCTTGTGGATATCAACCAGTTTCCCGAGCAGTTGGTGAAGCGTGTCGACGTGGTCACGGGTGGCGCGTCTGCCGACTACGGGTCGGATGCCGTGGCCGGTGTTGTCAATTTCGTGCTCGACGACAAGTTCACCGGGATCAAGGGTGAAGTATCAGGCGGCCTCACGACCTATGGCGACGACGGCAACTATAAGGTCTCGCTGGCAGCCGGTACTGCCTTTGCTGGCGGTCGCGGTCATGTAATCCTCTCAGGCGAGTACGCGCATACCGACGGTATCAATTTCGTGCCGCGTCCCTGGGCGACTAACGCGAACGAAAAACTCCTTTTCAACAATCCCAACTACACGGCGACGAATGGCCAGCCATTCCTCCTGGTTCGGTCGGGTAGCGGCTTTGCGACCGCTACGCCCGGCGGCATCATTACCGCTGGCGCGCTGAAGGGTACCTATTTCGGTCCGGGCGGTGTGGCGCTCCAGTACAATTACGGACCTATCGTCAGCGGCAACTTCATGCAGGGTGGCCAGTCGGCCTATTCCAGCATCGCCAACGCCGCCGATCTCGACACCGAACTCACTCGGAAAAACGTGTTCTTCCGAACCAGTTTCGACGTCAGCGATCACTTCCAGATATTTGGCCAGGCGTCATATGCTGAAGCAACGACGTTTGCCAACGCGCTGGTGCAGTTCAACTTTGCCAACATTACGGTTCAGCCAGACAACGCATTCATTCCCGCGAGTATTGCGTCCAAGGTTACGGCGCCGCTCACGATCGGTTCGTTCAACCAGGATTTGGGGCCGATCACCAACTCCACAAACCGCAAGAATTTCCGCTTCGTTGGTGGGTTCAGTGGCGATTTCAACGCGCTGGGGTCTAACTGGACCTACGATTTTCATGCGCAGGAAACGGTCACCAAGATTTACACCGCTGTCGATACGACGATCACTGCCAATTATAAGAACGGCATCGATTCCGTACGAAATGCGAATGGTCAGATAGTGTGTCGGGTCACGCTCACCAATCCGAGCAGCGGCTGCGTGCCCTACGACATTTTCGGCACCGGCGTGAACGATGCGGCCGCCCTCAATTATGTGAAGGGCACTGCCTGGGGCCGCAGCACGCTCAAGCAGAACAATGAAGCCTTCAACATTCGCGGCAATCCCTTCTCCACGTGGGCTGGCCCGGTTTCGGTTGCCGCTGGCCTCGAATACCGTCGTGAATCGGTCACCGGTACGAACGACCCGCTGTCGACCACGAACTCATATTTCGTCGGCAACTTCCACGCTTCGACCGGAAGCTACAATGTTACCGAAGGCTATCTTGAGACCGTTATTCCTTTCGCCAAAGACCTTCCGTTCGCGAAAAGTTTGGAATTCAATGGCGCCGTGCGCGGGACGAGCTACAGCACCTCCGGCTATGTCACGACGTGGAAGGCCGGTCTGACATACGCACCGGTAAGCGATATTCGGTTCCGCTTCACCCGATCGCGAGACATCCGCGCCCCCAACCTCGCTGAATTGTTCAACGCTGCACAGACCGGGGTCAACGTCGTCGTTGATACAGTCAATCCGTTGGGGCTGGCGACACCGCCGAGTTATTCGGCCTTCCAGGTGACCTCCGGCAACGTCAACCTAAAACCGGAAGTCGCCGACACCCTCGGCCTCGGAGCTGTGTTCACGCCTACGTTTCTGCCCGGCTTTGCGGCTTCGGTAGATTACTACCGGATCCACATCTCCGACGCGATCACCACGTTTACCAGTCAGCAGATTGTGAATCTCTGCTCGTCAGGCGGCACGGCTTTTTGTCCCCTGATAACGCGCACGGTTGGGACGACGGCAATTACCTCTATCAACGTGTCTCCGCAGAACGTGGCGACGCAGATCGCTCGCGGCATCGACTTCGAAGCAAGCTATCGTCGGCCGCTTTTGGGCGGAACCATCACAGTGCGTGCCTTGGCGACCCGGTTCCTCGAAAATTACATCAACAACAAAGCGACACCGGCAACCGACAATGTCGGCACGAACAGCAACAACGGGTCGGCACTGCTATCGCTGCCTAAGTGGCGATATCTTGCAGAGCTCGGTTACGATAACGGGCCGTTCTCAGTATTGCTCACGGGACGCGGTATTGGCTCGGGCGTCTACAATACGTCGTTCATCGAGTGTTCGTCCAACTGCCCGACTTCGACCACGGCCAATATGACGATCGAAAACAATCGTATCCCCGGCGCCTTTTATATGGATGCCGACATTCACTACAAACTGCGCAAGCAAGTCGATCTTTTCATGTCGGTGAACAACGTCTTTAACACTGATCCCGTCATGATCGCCTATGGTCCGGCCATTGGTGCGGCGCCGCTCAGCGTTAATGGGTCGGCCTACGATATCCTCGGCCGTACCTTCCGCTGGGGTGTGCGTTTCCAATTCTAATTGCGGCCCTCTCTTGCAAACCTTCCCTCGGGGGGAACGGACCTCGCTGCTCCGGCGGCGGGGTCTTTTTTTGTTTGCGCGTCAGCCTGCCTACGCCATCGGCTGCTCGCCTCTGGTATGATACTCGCCTCGCAAGCGATGTGTTTGATCACGAATTTCTATAACCCAGTAGAATAGCACATGCGATCTTTGCCGCGTTGACGACAGGGTTGGTGAGACTGAAGATGCGGCGATCGTCGAGTGGATCGATCGGTTCAACTACGCCCCGCCCCCCATGCTGATGGGCGAGCCCTGGAGATGAGAACACCATGTATCGCATTGGCGTCGACGTTGGCGGAACCTTTACAGATTTCACGATCACGAATGCCGAGAACGGCGACAATCTCTACTTCAAACTTTCCTCGACGCCCGCGGATCCGTCCGACGCGATCGTGAACGGAATTTCGCAGATCCTGGACATCTTCAAAATCGCGCCGGGCGCAATCTCCTATATTGGCCACGGGACGACCGTTGCGACCAACATGATTATCGAGCGTCGCGGTGTCGTGACCGGGCTGATTACCACCAAGGGTTTTCGCGACGTGCTTGCGATTGGCCGCCAGACGCGGCCCGCGCTCTATGATATGGCGATCCGGAAGCCCGATCCGCTGGTCGAACGATATCGTAGGTTTGAAGTCACCGAGCGCCTCAACGCGCGTGGTGAATGTCTTGAGCCGCTCAACGAAGCTGAGGTCGCACAAGCGGCTGAGGCGCTCGCAAAGACCGGCGTCGAGGCTATCGCGATCTCGTTCCTCCATTCCTACAGAAATCCCGAACACGAAGAGCGGGCGGCGCGGATCGTTGCCGACACCGTGCCGGGTGTCTTTGTCAGTACTTCGTCGCGCGTGCTGCCGGAATTCCGCGAGTTCGAGCGCACCTCGACGACAGTCCTGAATGCCTATGTCGGCCCGGAGATGGACGCCTATTTCGATCGGCTGAGCCGCAAGATCGCCGACCTCGATATCACAGTCGAGCCGATGATCGTCCATTCAAATGGCGGCTTGCTGTCGATCGAGACGGCCAAACGCCTTCCCGTCACGACGTGCTTGTCCGGTCCGGCCGCTGGCGTCATGGGTGCGGCTGTTGTCGGCGTTGCCGCCGGCTTTCCCAATCTCGTGACCTTCGATGTCGGAGGAACGAGCACCGACGTGTCTCTGATCGTCGACGGCAAGCCCAAGCTCGCCTCCAGTCGCGAGGTCGCCGGATATCCGGTCAAATTGCCCATGATCGATATTCATGTCATCGGCGCAGGCGGCGGCAGCATCGCGCACATCGACGACGCGAACGCGCTTAAACTTGGACCGCGCAGCGCCGGGGCGTCGCCTGGGCCTGTCGCCTATGCGCGCGGTGGTACCGAGCCGACGCTCACCGACGCCAACATCTGCCTCAATCGCCTCAATCCGGTGACCTTGCTCGACGGGCGCATGCCGGTCGATCGCGCAGCGGCGCTCTCCGCGCTCGAAGAGAAGATCGCACGGCCGCTCCATATCTCGGTGGAACAGGCCGCTTACGGTCTCATCCAGGTCGCGGCGGCCAATATGAGCCGGGCGATCCGGGCCGTGACGACCGAACAGGGTTATAACGTAGCCGAGATTGCGTTGTTCGCGTTCGGGGGGGCGGGGCCGCTTCATGCATCCGAGGTCGCTCGCGAAGCCGGTATCGGCAAGATTATCGTGCCGCAGGAGCCGGGCACGATGTGCGCGCGCGGCGTTCTCCTGTCCGACGTCAGCCTTGATTTCGTCCGCATGCAGCTTGCCAAGGTCACGCCCGAAAGCTGGCTCGAGGCGTGTCGCGCGCTGAGGGAAATGATCGCGGAAGGGAATAACTGGCTAGCTTCCGAAAGGATGCCGGAAGACCGCCGCAGCTTCGAACTCACGATCGATGCCCATTATGCCGGCCAGAGCCACGAAATTCGTGTTGGCGTCGACGAGCCGGACGAGAATGGTTTCGGCGCTTTTCTGGTAAAATTCGCCAGCGTCCACCGCGCGACCTACGGATACGACCACCCCGATCAGCCAGTCTTCATCGTCAGCTGCCGCGTGCGCGCCATCGGCTATATTCCCAAGACTGTGTCGCCATCTCATGTTGGGGGCGCGAGTGTAGCCGAGGCGCGGATCGACGAGCGCAGCGTCTATTTCGGTCCTACCGAAGGCTGGCGGCGGACCCCTATCTATCGTCGCGGAGCGCTGCCGGTCGGCGAGCCGATCAGCGGTCCCGCCGTCATTGAGGAAATGAGCTCCACAACGGTCGTCCTCGCCGATCAGACCGCGTCGATCGACGCGTTCGGCAACATCATTATTACCAATTGAACGAGAAGCGACATGGCTGACATCGAATCCAACACCAAAGCTCATGGCGGTCGTCAATTTGACGCCATCGCCATGGAGATTTTCAGCAACCGCATGCTGTCCATTACCGAGAGCATGGCGCTGAACATGATGCGCTCATCCTATTCGTCACAGATCAAGGAGCGTCGGGATTTCTCGGTAGGCATCTTTGATGCCGAGGGCCGCTTGATTGCTCAGGGAACGCACATCCCGATCCATCTCGGATCGCTGCTTGGCGCGATGGAGGCATTGCTCGAACGGTACGCGGTTACCGACATGGCCGAGGGCGACGCTTTCATCTGCAACGACCCCTATCTGGCGGGTGGGACGCACATCCCCGACGTGTCGATCGTCTCCCCGGTGTTCCTTGATGGCCAGGTCGTCGCCTTTGCGGCGAACATCGGACATCATTCGGATCTTGGCGGGGCCTATCCAGGGTCGGTCTCACCGGCTGCGCGTTCCATCTTCGAAGAGGGCCTGCGCATCCCGATCATTCGGATCGCACGCGCGGGTGTCGTTGATGACGACTTACTCAACTTGATCGCGAGCAATTCGCGGTTGGCCGAGGAGCGCCGCCTCGATCTCAAGGTGCAGATCGCGGTCAACCAGCGCGGCGGCGACGAGACACGCGAACTGTTCCTGCGTATGGGGCTCGACCAAACGCGCGCGACCATCGCTGACCTGTTCGCGTACACTTCCGAACGCCTTCGCCGGCGCCTGGCAGCGTTACCCGCCGGCAAACACAGTTTCACGACTTGGCTCGATGATGACGGAAGCGGCAGCGAACCCGTGCCGATCGTGGCAACGGTGGTGATTGGTGGCGACACGCTTCTGGTCGATCTCGAGGGAACGGGAGCGCAGGCGAAAGGCGCCTTTAACGTACCGCGAAGCGCGCTCCGCGCGACTATCTATTATTGCGTGAAAGCGCTGCTTGATCCCGACCTGATGCCCAATGACGGGATGTTCGCCGGCGTCGATATATCGGCCCCGCTCGGTTCAATCGCCAACCCGCGCTTTCCGGCTGCATGCGGCGTCCGCAGCAATACTTGCCAGAAGATCGCAGGCGCGGTGTTCGGCGCGTTCCGCGACGTGCTGCCGCGTGAGCGCCTTGTTGCGTCGAGTAACGACTTGCTGCCGTCGATCATGCTGTCGGGGTCGCATCCCGAGACCGGTCGCTTCTATGTGATCGGCGAGACGATTGGCGGTGGCACCGGCGCCATGTACGATCATGACGGGATGGACGCGGTACACGTCCACATCACCAACAGCCTCAATATGCCCACCGAAGCGTTGGAAAACGAGTTTCCGATCCTATGCGAGGAATATTCACTGGTAACGGATTCAGGCGGGGCGGGGCGTCATCGCGGCGGCCTCGGCATTGCCCGCCAGCTGCGCGCGCTCGAAGATCAAACCGTCTTCTCCGCACGCTCAGACAGCTACATCCACGGTGCCGCCGGTATCGACGGCGGTAGCGATGGCAGCCTGAGCGCGGTCATTCACAATGCCGGTCGTTCGAGCGCCATGGCGCTGCCCTCCAAGGTGGCCGATTTCGTGCTGGGTGCCGGCGAGAGCATCCGCATCGAGACACCAGGCGGCGGCGGCTTCGGAGCGCCCGCCGATCGACCGGTGGCGCTAATCGCAATCGATCTGCGCGATGGGACCGTCAGCCGGGCGGCGGCTGAGCGCGATTATGGCGAAACGCGGACGCGCGAAGCACTCGTAAATGCCCAATGAACAGATCGACCGAGGTCAATAAGAGCAGAAAAGAGAGTGGTATGACCGTTGAAGCGCAGCGGGCAGGCGCCCGCACGAGCCAGAAGCTGGGCATCGTGGTAGACGATGGACGTCGATCAGGGATGCGCTGGATCATCCTCGCGCTCGTCTGCTTCATCTACATGCTGGTCGCTGCCGATCGGGCCAACCTCGGCGTCGCGATCCCGGCGATCAAGGCCGAGTTCCGGATAAGCAATGCTGAAGCCGGGCTGTTCGCAACGCTGATGTTCGTTTGCTTCGCTGTATCGAATCTCCCGTCAAGCATCGTCACGCGACGCTATGGCCCACGCTTCCTCATGATTGGCGGGCTCGTCGTTGCCGCACTCGCCTCCTTCCTGATCGGCACCAGCACCTCGCCTGCTCAGATAAAGGTGTTCCGATCTCTTCTGGGCGTCGCGGAAGCTGCTATCTCGATCTGTTGCATGACGACGATCAACCAATGGTTCTCGACGCGCGAACGCGGTACCGCCGCCGGCTTTTATTGGGGGTCGTCGAAACTCGGCCCTGTGATCTGTCCGCCCATCGCGGTTGTCATCCTCCAATCATTGGGATGGCGCGCGATCTTCCAGATCTTCGCAGTCCCGGTTCTCGTTGCTGCCATCATCTGGTTCTTTTTCGTGCGTAGCAAACCTGAGGAATCGCGGTTCGTATCGTCTGCGGAATTGCGCCAAATCCGCGACGCCGAACCCGCCACCAGCACAAAGGCGAACGTCAGGGAGGCCCGCGCGGTCCCGGCCTGGCTCGACCGAGTCATCCGCCTGCGAACGGTCAAGCTCATCGACACCGCGGGCGGCGTCCTTCGGTCATGGAACTTGATCGGGGTCGCTTTGGCGACGATTTTCATGGTCGGAATCTTCAATGTTTTCCTGGCCTGGATTCCATCCTATCTGCTCAACGCGAAGCATCTGCCGCTGGCGACATCCGGCGTGCTCGCATCGACGTTATTTGCAGGCGCGGTCGCTGGAAATTTCGCCGGCGGCTGGATCTCCGACAGATTGCTGGGCCAGCGGCGCAAACCGTTGATGATGGCAGGCGCTTTGTGCACGACGATTGCCATCACGAGTCTGCTATTTGCGCCGGCAAGCGTGTTTCTCTTGGGCGCGCTGTTGGTCGCGACGGGCTTTGTCGTCGGTTTGGGCTACCCCCACTTCACAACCTATCCAATGAGCCTGACCAGTCGGGAGGTGTATCCGATCGCCTATGGCGCGCTCGCGACAGGAGCAGCACTTGGCGCGGCTTTCTTCCCATACATCGCCGGCCTTATCCTCGACGCCTCGAACTGGAATGTCGTGTTCTTATTTCTTGCAGGGTCATCTTTGATCTGCCTGCTGTTTCTCGCCACAATCGACGAACCGCGAGTAGAAGCTAGCTAAGATCTTCGTCCTGAGCGCAGGACCGGCAGCACCTCGCGGTTTCGTCTGTCGAAGGGGTTTTCAAGCGCGAGGAGTGCAGCGGAGCAACCTACGACTGGACGGGGAGGGCGCCGAGGGCGCCAGTCCCAACAATCCATGCCCCATCGTCAAGAATCGACCGGAGCCGTCAAAACGGTAACTACTCGCTGACGCCCTGATGTTCGTCCACCTTGCGCTTGTCGGGCTTAGCCCCGGCCATCAGGCGGCCGGGTTGCAATCCACTCAGATCGACAGTGCTCCGGCCGTCGAGTAATAGCTCAGCCGTGGCCACGCCAAGCGCTGGCACCAATTGGAAGCCGTGTCCACTGAACCCAAACAGGTGCATAAGGCTAGGCGCAGAGGGCGACAGACCGGCGATCGCGATATCGTCCCGCGTCTTAGCTTCGAGGCCTGCCCAGCTTCGCACGATCCGCAAGTCTTTGACCGCCGGAAACAGCGAAATGGCGGCTGCGGCCGATTTGGCGAGCAGCCGGGCATCGACTTCGGATCGCTCGGCCTCGAGATCGGGGAGACCCTGCTGGCCGCCACCGATCAAAAGCGTTCCCTGATTGCTCTGCTTAAACGATAATTTGCGCTTCATTGAGATCACGGTCGGCCGGATGAAGGGAGCGACGCGCTCCGTCACGATCATCATCGACGCCTTGGTTGCGATCGGAATGTCGTCTCCGGCCCACGCCGCGATTTGCCCGGCCCAAGCCCCGGCCGCGTTAACGAGCAACGGCGCCTCGAACGTCTCGCTGCCGTCGCTCGCCCGCCAGACGTGACCCTCGCGGTGCAGCGACCGAACGCCGACACCCTCGAGAATGGTGACGCCGGCTTCGACCGCGGCGCGGCGAAATGCCATCAAAGTCTGGTGTGGATCGGCCGCGCCGTCGTTCCGCGCCAACGCTGCCGCGATGTAGACCGGTGCAAGTGCCGGCACCAACGAGCGGACTTCGTCGGCACTCACGATCTCTTCATTTGTAAAGCCGTCGCGGTTCAAGCCGTCGACCCGCGCCTTCAGGATTTGGAGTTCTTCATCGTTCTCGGCGAGCTGCAACTGCCCATAAGGGCGGAAACCGCAATTGTCGCCGACTAGCTCTTCCATGTGGTGCCACATGTCCATTGCGACGATCGCCAGCTTCAGTTCGGCGCGCGCGCGGTTGAGCGTCCGAACTCCGGCGGCCGATGCTCCCGACGAATGCCGGCCGACCCGCGAACGTTCCAAGAGGACGACCTTGACTTGCCGACGCGCGAGTTGCAGCGCTGCCGAGAGGCCATGCAAGCCACCACCGATAACAATTGCATCTGCGGTCGTCGTCATGACAGGGTTTCCAGCGTTGCGAGCTCTCCCAGCGTGAGCGGCTTGAGCGGCGACCTAATTCGCAGGAACCCGGCAGCTTCCGGGTCGATGTCATGCACTTCGCGCACGAGACGGCTAAGAGTCAGTCCGCACTGACGACCCTGACAGGGCCCCATGCCGGCACGGGTCTCGATCTTCACGCCGTCCGGCCCAAGCTTGGGCCGGTCGCGCAAGACAGCGCGAACGCGGCCAGCGGTGACCTCCTCACAGCGGCAGATCATGGTCTCGTCAGGAATGGCGAGATCGGCGGGCGGATAGAGCGTGTCGACCAGCTGCCGGAAGCCCGCGGCCGAGGACAAGGCGCGCTGAAGCGGACGCGCCGCGGATTTCGCCCGGACTGGCGAGATCCGACCGCTTCCCAATGCAACGCCGATGGCGGCGAGTCTGCCGGACAGAAAGGCGGCGCGGGCACCCACGATCGATCCGGCATCGCCCGCAATGTAGATCGCCGGATTTGAACTGCGGCGATACGCATCGAGCACAGGTTCAAACGATTGTTGAAGGGGGTTCCAGCGGTGGTCGCAGCCCGCCGCCATAGTTGCGTGAACGGATGGGACGACTCCGTCATGGATGAGCAACAGGCGCGTGGGTATGGAGCCGCTTGCCCCATCGCGCGTGCCGTAGCGCACTACCTGCAGCGCGGATCCACCCTCAGCCGCGAGCGACGACACCCCACGAATGATTCTGATGCTCCGCATCTTGGTAAGCCAGCCGAGCCCGCGAAGCAGATCGTACCAGCCGTAGGGCAAGGCTCCCGGAACCAGCGAAGCCGCGGCAATCTTTCGGCCAGGCGGGGTCGTGTCGAGGATACCCGCCACCTTGCCACCGGCAGCTATCAGTTGCCGTACGTAAAGGAGGAGGAGCGGTCCTGAGCCGGCCAACCAGACCGGCTCGTCCGGAATTTCCTTTGCCGTCTTCAACAGGATCTGCGCGGCTCCCACCGTCATCACACCGGGCAACTGCCAGCCGGGGAAGGCCATGGGGCGTTCCTGCGCACCCGTTGCGAGCACAATGAACTTCGGCTCGAGCAACGTCGCTTGTCCATTGCGGGTCACGAACACCCGTCCGGATGCCTCAATCCCCCAGGTTTCCGCGCCTGGCTGATAGTCGATGCCGGCCTGTCTGAACCGTGTAACGAGATCTGCCCCCGCCTGGTCCTCTGCACCATGCACGTCACGCTGTTCGATCGCAGCGTAGATCCGACCTCCTGGTGCCGGTTGATCGTCGATGACGGTCACACTGAAATCGTATGATCGCAGCTCAAGCGCGGCGGACATGCCGGCAGGGCCGGCGCCGATGACCAGTACATCGCTCATGCGGCAGCGTCGCTTGCCGGATCGGGTCGCCCCGATTGGCGCCTTACGACCATGCCATCACGGACCATTGCCATGCAACTCCGCTTCGAACTGTGACCATCGATTTCGACGAGGCAATCGAAGCAGGCGCCCATCATGCAAAATGGTGCGCGTAACGCGCCGCTCACTGGGGTCGTGCGGGAGGTAAAGGGAGAAGTGCGCAACAGCACCGCGGCCACAGCCTCACCCTCGTCTGCGACGATCGGCTTGCCGTCAATGACGATGATGACTGAACCTCTCCCGAAATTTTTGGCATTCAGCTTGCGGAACATCTGTGGTTTCACCCTTTGAGTAAATTAGTGTCGGACGCGCTGCAGAACGTCAAAGGCCGCTTTCTGATGGTGATATTCCTGGGAGTTATGCTTTCCATGTCCGGCTGAGTTGTATCGTGATCAACTTGCCGCGATCGCGGCGGGCGCATCGAAAGGCAGCCGCACGCGACCGTGTTCGGCCATTCTCGACTGGCGCTATGGAGGCTTAGAACCCCAGGGCGCCCAGCAAATAGAGTGCGGCGAAGCCGATGCCGCAGCAGGCTAGGAACAATGGCAGGATGAACCGCGCCCATTCGGCATAGTCGACCTTGGCGGCGGCCAAGAACGCCAGCAGGAGGGGGTTGGTCGGCGTGATCATGTTCACGACGCCGGATCCAAGCACGAGGGCAGTGACCGACACTTGCCCGCTCACGCCGGAGAATTGGGCGATGGGCGCCATTATTGGCATGCTGACCGCAGCCTTGGCCGAAACCGAAGGCATCAGGATGCCGAATACCATTTCGGCGAACATCAAGCTTGAGGCGACAAGCGCCGGCGAGTGGCCGGCAAGAATTGTCGAGATGCCTTCGACGACCGTGTCGAGCACCTGGCTCGTTTGGAGCATAATGCCGATCCCGCCGGCGAGTCCGATGAGGAAGGTGGGGAGTAGCATGCCCTTCATCCCCTCGAGGAACGCATCAGCCGCAATAGCAGGAGCAAGGCCCGCTATCGCTGCAAGTGCGATTGAGAGCGCTAGGAACGCCGTACCCAGTTCGGGGGTATGCCACGACCATAAGCCCGTTCCGAGAACGAGACCGGCGGCGCCGACGACGAGCGTGAGCAGAATCGCTACCTGGCGCAGGCTCAGCCGGCGGGGATCGGGAATGTGGGCGATGCGCGGAAAGCGACGCAGATAAAAAGCGAGATAGGCCATCGCAACCACGATCATGAGCGTGAAGATCGCGAGGCGCGGCGCGATGCCGCTGTAGAGCGGCACGCCGGCCAGCGGCTGTGCGACGGCCAGGGCAATCGGATTGGTGACCGAGGCATTGTATCCGATGAAGTCAGCCGTCGCGACGACGGCGACCGCGAAGATGTTAGGAAGGCCAAGCCGACGGGCCAGATCCATCACGATCGGAATGATCGCGATATATTCGGAACTGAAGCCGAGAAATGTGCTGCCGCATGACAGCACCAACAAGAGCCCGCACCCGAGCAGATAGACGTTGCCGGCGGTCAATTGAAGCAAGCGGTCGACGCCGGCATCGATCACGCCGGTCGTGCGCAGGATGCCGAACATGCCGCCCACGAACATGATCATGAAGATGAGGCTGGCGGCCTGAGTCATGCCCGCCGGGATCGACTTGAGAAGGCCGACGACGCCGGCGGCGCGCGCGGGCATGTCCGCCTCCGAGGGTGGTATCGCTGTGACGATCGCCGCTAACCCGTTCTCCTTCGAAACCTCGTGGTAGCTGCCCGCGACGATCTGCTTGCCGTGGCGCTCATACTTGCCCGCTGGAAGGATGTGGGTAAGGGCGGCGGCCAGCAGCAGCATCGAGACGACGATCAGGATAGGGTGAAGATGCAGGCGCTTGCCGCCACCTGAACCTTGATCCGTCATTTTCTCATCCTTCCCGAGAACACGTGACCAGCCTGGGGATGTCCGACCCGAGCGCGAGCGTTGACCCTTGATGCTAGGTGCGCCTGTGCTATTCGTCCAAGAGGAAAAATCGCGCCGCCTATTTGTGGAAGTTATGGAATGCCCCGTCATATCAACCTTCGCCAGATCGAGGCATTCAAGGCTGTGATCGAGAACGGTACGGTCAGCCGGGCATCCGAAATTCTGAACGTCTCGCAGCCCGCGCTCAGCAAATTGATCGCTCATCTCGAGTTCGACACGGGGCTCCGGTTATTCGACCGCGTGAAGGGTCGGCTCGCACCAACTGAGCATGGCATGAGATTATATGGCGAGGTCGGGCGGATTTTCTCCGGCGTGCGTCAGGTCGAAAATGCGGTCGATGCGATCCGACGGGAAGAGCAGGGTCGGCTATCGATCGGCGTGCTTCCCGCGCTGGCGAACACATTCATCCAGCGCGTCACGACGGGCTTCCTGCAGGAGCGTCGCAACGTTTTTTGTTCCGTCCAGGCTTTGGGGTCACAATGGATCGTTGAGTGGCTGATCGCACGCAAGCTGGATGTGGGACTGGTAAGTCCGCGGGTAGATAATCCCTATCTGACGCTGGAACCGCTCATGGAACAGCCGTTGGCCTGCATCATGCCGCTCGACCATCCGCTAGCAGAGAAGTCCCTCATCAAGCCCGACGATCTCGACGGGATGCCCTTCGTCGCGTTCGATTCCGACATCTACGTCAGCCACATCGTATCCAACATGTTTGAACGCTATAGGATCAATCCGCAAACCGTGCTGGTCACTAACGCGGCTCCGACGGTCTGCGAGTTCGTGGCGGCAGGGCTCGGACTTTCGCTGATCCACCCGCTGATGGTCAGCGGTCTTGAGCAACGGCTCGCGATCCGTCGGTTCGAACCGGAAATCCTCTATAGCTTTCAGCTTTGCCGAAGCGCCGACAGCCGCAACGCGCATATCGTCGAGGCCTTCGTTGAGGTGCTGCGCGAGAAGGCCAGCGCGATCTCGAACGCGGTGATGTTAGCGCAGTCCGTTCCACCTGCTGCATGAGCTGGGAGCAGGTTTGCAAAAACGATAACCCCTGGGAATAAACTGCTTCGACATCCGACTTGGACCACAACCGGTCGCGTCACTACCCCTTCACGATAAACAAGTGCCCGCCGGGGCGCCCTGAAGGGGTATAAATGGTAGATATCAAGCGGATTGTTACGAACCCTCGTCGGGGTCGAGCTATCGTCCATAACGGAACCGTCTTTATCGGCGGACAGGCGGCGGCCGATCGTAGTCAGGATGCGGCCGGACAGACCCGCCAAATCCTTGCCAACATCGACAAGGTTCTTGCCGAAGCCGGATCGGATCGCCAGCATCTGCTGTCGGTTCAAATATGGCTCAAGGACATTGGCCGCGACTTTGCGTCCATGAACGCCGAATGGGATGGCTGGATTGACCATGAGCACGGGCCCGCCCGCGCCACCGCGCAGTGCGAGATGGGGGCCGACGACGTCCTCGTCGAAATACTTGTTACGGCTGCTGTCGCGTCTTGATTGGCACCCCGCTGCTCGAAGCAGTCAATCTGCTCGAAACGTTGCATAACAACGCGGCGCGGCTCGGCAACGACTGGCTCGTCAAGAACCGCAGGCAGGCCGTGGACCTTCGGCGAAAGATCACCGCCCTGCACGCCGAAATATCGAGAGCCGGCGACGAGACGTTTCGGGATACGCCTCAATATAGCGAATTCCGAAGCCAATTCTCGAAATTGCGATCTGCAATCGCGCTGCATCAGGCGTCATGGCCCATCGTTGCTATCGACACGGAAAATCCAGAATACCTTTCTTCGGTCCAGTCGACACGCGAAGCCAGCAGGCAATTTATAACCTGGGTGCGCCAAAATTTTGCCGGTCTTTAGATGGTCTCTACACGGCGTCCTCGCTTATGTCAGTCAAGCGAATGCCAATCGTCCGCCGGCAGTTGCGGCTCTAAGTCGGAAGTCATGAATCTTTCGGCTGAGCTTCTATTGTCCTGCGCTGACTGCGCGCCAAAGCCGCAGACGTGGCTCTAGCGGCCGCCAGAGATGAGTAAGTTGCCGGTGGATCGTTTGCCGGAGCGTCAGAAGGAGATCCTTCGACTCGTTTATCAAAATTACGAAGCCAAGCAGATTGCGCAGATGCTTCATATCTCGCCGCATACGGTCAACGATCACATGCGAGCTGCCCGACGATCGCTCGGCGTCGCGCGAACAATGGAAGCCGCACGGCTTCTTGCCAAGCACGAACATTCCAATCGAGTTGGGACCGAGCCAATCGGGATCGAAACCACGTCCCAACACGCCGAAGGTATTGAGGCGACGCCGTCTGAGGAGGCGGTTGTCGTTCGAAGAAGTCGCTACCATCTGGGTGCGTTAGCCCGGCTCGGAATCATCGTTGCCTTGGCGTTCGGCGTCGCGGCGGCCACCGGCGCCTTGATCGAGGTGTCGGATGTGATCACGCGCCTGCTCCAAACCCGGCATATCGACCTCTCCGATTCAGCTCACCGACAATGATCCCACGCGCCTCATCGCGCGGGACAAGGAGACACGATGATGCGACACCAAAGGAAACAAGCGTTCTACACCATTCAACCGCTATTCCGCACGGCGGAAGCCGGCACAGACCAGGCTGCAGCGGATGCGGCGGCTCTCATCGCGGAGATGCTGCGCGTTCGGCAGGAAGCGCAGCTACCCATCGCAGCAGGCCAAGACATGCTCGACAAGCTTGTCGCCGCGCTTACCGCCAACGTAGCTGCGCGCAGACTCTTCATCGAAGCGCATGCGCTGACGCCTGCTCTCGTCAAGGAACTGGGCTTGGAGCGGATGTTCGGCGATGGCTCGCCATGCCCGCCAACCACAGTCACCGGCGATATCGTGCCGTTCGAGCGCGCCGCTTGAGGCTTTATAGCGATGCGCGCCCCACAGCCGCTGTGCACGCCCTATGACGCGCATTTTTACGTTCGACGCGCTGCTTCTCATCACCTGCGGTTACGCATTGTGGCGGGGCGGTCGAGCGGAGCGCGTTGCAGGCTTGGCGATGGCACTGGCCTATTTGGCGACGCTGGCGAGCTACAGCCAGTTAGCATCGCGCTTTGCTCAGGTCGAAACCGGCGTGCTGGTGGTCGATCTACTCTTGCTAATCGTGCTGGTCGCGGTCGCCGTCAAGGCCGACCGCGGCTGGCCCATGGGCCTGGCAGCACTTCAGTTGGACACCGTTGGCGCTCACGTCGCGCGCCTACTCGACCTCGATATGATCCGTGTCACCTATGCCGTGATGCTCGCCATGTGGAGCTATCCCATGCTGGCACTGCTGATCGCAGGTACGTGGCGGTATCGCCGCCGTTGCCGACAGAGTGGCGACGTACCCGTCTGGGGAGCACCGAAGCAGTATTCGGTCGCGCCGTAGTTCGGTCCGCTAACGTCCGCGCATCGACTACGGTCGATGCGCTTTGATCCGATAGAACAACCTAAAGGGCTTCGGGTGCTACGACCCGAGTTGCACCAGCTCGAAACGTTTCTTAAGGTCGTAGAGGCACGCAGCTTTACCGGCGCGGCACGGTTGCTCGGCTGCAGCCAGCCGGCGGTCAGCCAAACGATCGCCCGGCTCGAGGAAGTGTTCGGCGGTGACCTGTTCGTGCGCGGTCATGGTCGTCGGCTCGCGCTCACACCGATCGGGGCTTCCGTCGAGCCGTATGCGATCGACCTGCTTGCGACCGTGGATACACAGCTGCGCCGCGCCATCGACACTGCACAAAGCCGAGCCGGTCGGCTCGCCATTGGCTTCTATCTCGGGATCACAACGGGTCCTCTACGGAACGGATTGCGCGCGTTCCTTGCGGAGAGTCCGGGAGTGGAATTGCAGCTGGTCGAGGGGCTGCCGGGCGAGCTTCACCGTCAGCTCAATGAAGGCACGCTCGATGTGATGGTTGCGTCCTTCATGCCGCGCAACACCGCAGACGCAATAGTACGCCTGCCGCTCTGGGAGGAACGGTTATTTGTCGCGATGCCCGCGACGCATCTTCTTGCCGATCGTCGTTCGCTTGGCTGGGCGGAAGTTGCGTCCCTGAAGCTCCTCATGCGAACATGGCAGGGCGAGAACAGCGTGTACCGCGCCGTATTATCGCGGATCGGGCGACGGACTCTCGATTGCGAGCAGCACGTGGTCTCTCGAGAGGCGATCCTGGCGATGGTCGGACTTGGCCTCGGCGCCGCGATCATGTTCGAGTCCGCGATGGTGCAACATCCTGATCTTGTGTTCCGACCCATCCGTGACCGCGAGGCAAGCGCGACAGTCGAGGCGTTTTGGATGGCGGGGGACAGCAATCCCTTGCGCCACCGCCTGATCCTTCACCTTCGCCGTCAAGCCGAGGCTGCCCAGAGCATCACTTCCCCGGTTGTGCCGATGGCGCCAGGATCAGATCGCGGCTGACCAGTACGCGCACTCGCGCGCCCGGGCGGATCGTGATCGTCGGCTGGACATCAAGTTGGTGCCCAACGAGCTTATCGCCGGTCCGCTCGATCGACTGACCGGCGCTATCCCGGATAGCAAAGGCGATATCGTTGTTAGCGCCACCGCCGGAGGTCGTGAGATTGCTGCCGAGCCCTAACAACGTCGAGAGCAGCCCGGCCTCAAGCAGTTTGCCGGTATGATGATCCATGCGGTCGGCAAACCCAGATTGCCCGGAACCGTCGGTGCCGACCAACCGATCCAGGTCCAGACTGCGTCCATCCGGCAGGATCAGCCGCGTCCAGGCCACGAGCGCGCGTGATTGGCCGAAACTGACATGCGCATCGTAGCTGCCGATCAGGCGCGAGCCTTGCGGTACAAGCAGCGCCTGCCCCGTCGCGCTATCGAACACGTCCTCGGTGACCTGCGCCACTACCTCGCCGGGAAGGTCCGACGACAACCCTGTGATCAGCGCTGCGGCGATCGTTGCGCCAGCCTGCAAAGTGTAGCGGCCAGCGGGGGCCATAAGCCGTCCGCTGTTCACGGTCTGCGTCGTCCCGCTGCCTCCCGTGACGAAGGCGGCTTTACGATCCTGAGCGTCTGCGCTGGAAGGGGCCGCTGGGGCGCTGCCAGCATTTGGCTGCGGCGTCGATGTTCCGCCGACCCCCTCTGCAGCCGGCGCTACGCGGCTGGTGTCGCTCGCAAACAGCTTGCTTGCCCGCGCACTCTCCTGACGCTGATGCCGTTGTTGAAGTGCGGGATCTCGGTCGGCCGGCTGTGGCGTCGCCGACAAAGGTGTCGGCGCGACGCTGGCGGACGCTGGACCCGGCGGCGGCAGCTTCGCCGCTTCGGCCAGCCGAGCGGCGCTATAATCTTTCGGCGCCGTGGCAAGCGCATCGCTCAGCTGACGATTGTTGACCGCGACTGGCTCCGGATCGCTGCTGTGATGACTGCTCGACGTCAACGCGAACCCCAGCGCGCTTGCCAATGCGATGGCTCCTACGCCCGCTGACAGCGCAAGCACGCGACGCGACAGGCGGCGCGGCGTTGGCGGCTTGGCGCGCGTGGCAAGTCGTGCCTCTACCGGCGGACCAGCTGGCTCGACCGCCTCCATATCGACGGCGCTCACGAATGCCGCTCCCGGCTGGCCATGCGGGTGATCCGAACGACTTGCTGCTTTTTGGCACCGAGCCGAAGCTCGGCGACCGTGAACAGCCGATCGACGATCAGATAGCGGCCTGAGACACGATAATTGACCAGCTCGGCCTTGTTCTTCTCGCCGAGTAAGAAAAGCGGTGGAAGCTCGGTCTGGGCGATGCCGGCCGGCATCAGCACATAGGTCTTGGCGCCGTCATCAAAGACCTGCGCCGGCTTCCACGCGACATCGGGTCCAGACAGCCGATAGGCAAAGTCGAGCAGGGCCGGATTGATCCCGGTCTGTACCTGGGTTTCGGCCTTGGCAGTCGCGGCGTCGCGCGCACGCTGGATCGCGATCAGCTCATCTTGCGGATAGGACCAGCCGACGCTCGCCATGTAGACGCTTGGGGTCGAGCGGAGCTCGACATGGTAGGTCCGCTTGTTCGTATTGATCACGAGATTGGTCGCGAGACTCGGATCAGTCGGCTTGACCAGGATGTGCGTGCGGCGAGCGAGACCTTCGCCGCTTGCGGCCTCCCCTACGACCCACCGTACTGTGTCGCCGGCGGCCACCGCGCCAGTATCGGACAGCATCTCGCCTTCCTGCAGCATGATGTCGGTGACTTGGCCGACCGCAGCGGTCACGACATAGAGGCCGCCTGGCGCATAGACGAACAATTGGGTCGCGCCCTGCCAGCCTGCGAGACGCGGACTGATCCGGGCAGCGTCGGTGGCGACGGCGACCGGCCTGACTGCCGGCCGGCTATGCGCCGAAGCCGCACCGGGTGCGACAAGCGCGGTGGCGAGAAGAAATGTACGCATGATCATTCTCCGAGATTTTGGGACCAGTTGATACTGTGGACATAGAGCCCGAGCGGGTTGCGGCTGAGCGTCGCCGCGTCGGTCGGCGTGCGCACGACGATCGTCAGGATGGCGCTCCAGTGCGTCGTGCCCGCGAGTTGGCCGTGATCGTAGCGCCGCTCATCCCAGGCGATGCGGAAGCTGTCGGCGGATGCACGCACGACATTGCGGACATCGACCGCGACCTGCGTGTCGGCGAGATGCGCGAACGGGTCGGCGCCGCGCGCATAGTCGTTGAGCACGGCGGCACCCTGTTCGCTCGTAAAAGCGTAGGCGCTTTCGAGATTCTGCCGGAGCACGATCGGATCAGCTGGCCGTGAGCGGATATTCTCGATGAAATGCGCGAGGTGCCACGCGATCTGCGGGTCGGTCGGCTGATAGCCACCAAGCGCAGGCGCGACGCTGCGCGCGGCCCCGAGCCGATCGACCTCGACGACATACGGCACGATATGAGTGCCGAAGCGCAAGCGCAGGTTGTCGGTGACGCTCAGCGCCAGCAGCGTGGAGGCGCCGAAGGCCATATAGCGCCAGCTTCGGGCCTGCACGCGGGCGGAGCCGATGCGGTCGTCCCATGCCTGGCCGGCGCGCTGGTAGGGGGTTTCGGGTTGAGGTTCGCGGCTGAAGCGCGGCGAACTGCGGCGGAACGGGTTCATGTCATTTGTCCTCACTCAAGGAAACGTGGGTCGCACCGCCACCACCGTCGGCGGCGCGAACGCTGTGGGCGGCCATGGTCGCGCCCTGGGTCATGGCTTGCTGGCGCCGCAGGCGCTTGGCCCAGGCGGGCGCGCCGGCTGCGGACGCACTGCCACCGCCACTCCCGCCTCCCGGGGCGCCGCCAGGGGCGGACGGCGCACCGCCGGTGGAACCAAGGGGAGCAGTCGGTCCACCGGACGATCCACCACCGGGGGAAGCGGCGGATCGGGAGAGCATGGCAGCAGCGGCCGACCCGCCGCGCGCGGCAAGGCCGGCGGCGCTGGCGAGACCGGCACCGGCCGCGACACCGAGACCGGCAGCAGCAACGCCGGTGCCGATCGCGGCACCCGCACCAAGCTGTGGGCCGCCCGAGACGATGCCGTTGGCGATGCCGGGGCCAAAGATGGCGAGGCCGAGCAGGGTGAGGCTCGCCAGCGCGATCGAGGCGACCTGTTCGAGCGTCGGCGGCGTCGCGCCGAAATCGACCACGAAATCGCGAAAGATGGTCGTGCCGATGCCGATGATGATTGCGAGCACCAGCACCTTGACGCCGGTCGAGACGATGTTGCCGAGGACGCGTTCGGCGAGATAGGCGGTGCGTCCGAACAAACCGAACGGCACGAGCACGAAGCCGGCGAGCGTCACGAGCTTGAACTCGATCAGCGTGACGAAGATCTGGATCGCGATAATGAAGAAGGCGATCAACACGATCACCCAGGCGAGCATCAGCACTGCGATCTGCACGAAATTGGCGAAGAAGCTGGTGAATCCCATCAGCGCCGCCGCCTGATCGAGCAAGGGTTTGCCCGCGTCGAGCCCCAGTTGCGCGATCTTGCCTGGATGCAGCAGGTCATCGGCACTGCCGGCGCCCGCCGTCTTCAGACCGAGCCCCGAGAAACTCAGATAAATGATCTTGGCGAGGCCGTTCCAGTTGGAGAGCAGGAACGCGAAGAACCCTACCTGCAGCGTCTTCTTGACCAGCCGGGCGAGGATGTCGTCGCCGTCGCCCCAGGCATAGAACAAGAACGCCAGCGTCACATCGATGACAATCAGCGTGCTGGCGAGGAACCCGACATCGCCGCGGATCAGGCCGAAGCCTGAATCGATATAGCGCGAGAACAGGTCGAGGAAGCGGTCGATGACCCCGGTGGTTTCCATGGCTCAATGGTCCTCCGTCACGGGCGACGCCGGTGCAGTTGCGAACAGCGTTGACGCGTTCGCCGGTGGGGGCGCCGGGATCGGGGCAAATCCGGGCAGTGGATTGCCCGGGAAGGGGGTCGCGCGAGCCTCGCCGAAGAAGCGCTGACGGTTCTCGTCCCACGCACGCTGGCACGATGGGTCACTCGCCTGCGGCGGCAGTGCCCGGCAGCGGATCAGCTCTGCCATGAGCGGGTCGGCGCTCGCCTGCTGTTCCGACCCCGTCACATCGACCGCGCGGTAGCGCGGCGCCTCCGACGCGTTCCCATGCAGCGCCACGATCGCGGCGGTTCCGCCAATGAGCATGGCCGTAGCGAGCGCGAGACTGCGCGGGCCGCTGCCCGCCCAGAACGAGGCCGGTCGCCGGCTGTCCGCCCCCACATCGGCTGCCGCCGTTTCCTCTTCGCTGCGCTCAGTCATGGAACAGGGCCACGCTCTGCGCCGAATAGCCGCTGCCGGGCGTGAGAAAGCGGCGGGTCTGTTCGCGCCCTTGCGCCTCGTCGGAAGCGGCGCGGGCGGATTCGATGCTTTGCGCGCGTGACTGCGCGGCCACCAGCGCGGTCAGGTCGGCGAGCTGGCGGGTTTCGAGCGCGATCAGCTGATTGCCAGCCTGCGCGGCCTGCAGGGCACCGGTCGCGCTCTGGCTCGCGGTCACCAATGTGCCCATCTGATTGCGCGTGCCATCAATGTTGCCAGTCGCGGTCGCACCGATACGAAGCGTATCCTGATAGGCGGCGAGCGCATCGGTCCAGCGAGTCTGGGCATTGCCGACCAGCGCACCGTTGCTCGTGCCGGCGAGCGATCCGGAAGGGTAGCGCTGCCTGAACACCTGATCGATATTCTCGACCTTGTAGGCGATCTGCTGCGCCTGCCCGATCAGCTGGCGCGTGCGATCGATGTCCTGCTGGATAGGCGCGAGCACGTTCGTGGGCAAGTTGGCGAGGTTGCGCGCCTGATTGATCAGGCTCTGCGCCTGGTTCTGAATTTGGGTGATCTGATTGTTGATCTGCTGAAGCGAACGGGTCGCGGTCAGCACATTCTGGGCATAGTTGGTGGGATCATAGACGATCCCGCCGAACTGGGCTTCGGCTGGCGTTGCGGTGACGAGTGCCAGCGCGGTCATGCCCGTCACGAGCGACAATAAGCGGATACGAATCATGGCAGCATTTCCTCTGCTTCGGGGGTGAGATCGGTTGCAGGTCGGAGCAGCTCGGCGGCCCAATCGAGGCCCCGATGGCGTGCCCAGGCGGCGGCGAAACCTTCCGCGCCATGCTCGGCAACAAGCGCGGTGATCGCTGTCATGTCGGTTCGAGACGATGCCGCGGTGAACGCGAGCGCGAGCGGCCCCAGGCCAAGGTCAAACAGCCGGTTGCCGAGCGCCGACTGGCAGTAATAATCCCGCTTCGGCGTCGCCGAGGCGATAATCTCGATCTGGCGGTCGTTCAGCCCGAAGCGGCGATAGATCCCGCTGATCTGCGGCTCGAGCGCGCGCTCATTGGCGAGGAAGATGCGGGTGGGGCAGCTCTCGATGATTGCCGGTGCGATCGCCGATCCCTCGATATCGGCGAGACTTTGGGTCGCGAACACCACGCTCGCATTCTTCTTGCGCAGCGTCTTCAGCCATTCCTTGAGCTGGCGGCCGAACATCGGATCGTCGAGCGCAAGCCAGCCTTCATCGATCAGGATGAGGGTCGGCCGGCCATCCAGCCGCCGGCCGATCCGGTGGAACAGATAGGCGAGCACGGCGGGAGCCGCTGCTGTACCGATCAGCCCTTCGGTCTCGAACGCCTGCGCGTCACTCGTTCCGAACCCCTCATGGTCGCCGTCGAGCAGACGGCCATAGGGGCCGGCGAGCGTATAGGGCGCGAGGGCCCGTTTCAGTCCCGATGCCTGGATCAGCACCGCGAGCCCGGAAAGCGTGCGCTGTTCGACCGGCGCGTCAGCCAAGCTGCCAAGCGCGGTCCAGAGATACTCCTTCACCTCGGGCGTGATCGCGAAGCCTTCGCGCGCCAGGATCGCGGCCAGCCAGTCGGATGCCCAGGCGCGTTCATCAGGCTGGTCGATCCGCGCAAGTGGCTGGAGCGCCATCGCCGGCGCGTCGCCCGATAGGCCGCCGCCGAGATCGTGCCATTCGCCGCCGACCCCGAGCGTCGCCGCTCGGATCGAGCCGCCGTGATCGAACGCAAAGATCTGCGCGCCCTCGTAACGCCGGAACTGGAGCGCGATCAGTGCCAGCAGCACGCTCTTGCCCGCACCCGTCGGCCCGACCACCAGGCAGTGGCCGACATCGCCGACGTGGAGCGAGAACCGGAACGGAGTCGAGCCTTCGGTACGCGCATGAAATAGCGGTGCCGCGGAAAAATGCGGGTCGCGGTCGGGCCCGGCCCAGACCGCCGACACCGGCATCATATGCGAAAGGTTGAGCGTCGAGACCGGCGGCTGTCGGACATTGGCGTAGGCATTGCCGGGAAGCGAGCCAAGCCAGGCCTCCACCCCGTTCAGCCCTTCGGCGATGCAGGCGAAGTCACGGCCGCGCACAATCTTCTCGATCGCGGCAAGCCGCAGATCGGCATCGCGTGGGCTATCGCCCAGGACCGTGATCGTCGTCGTGACATAGGCGAAGCCGGCGAGATCGGCACCGAGATCCTGCAATGCCAGATCGGCCTCGGCCGACTTGTTCGTGGCGTCGGTATCGACGAGCACGCTTGCCTCGTTGGTCATCACTTCCTTGACGATTGCAGCGAGGCTCTTGCGCTTGGCGAACCACAGGCGGCGGATGCGGACCAGCATGCGCTGCGCCGAGACCTTGTCGAGGCAGATCGCGCGCGTCGTCCAGCGATAAGCAAATCCGAGCCGGTTGAGCTCATCGAGCATGCCGGGCGTCGTCGCCGCGGGAAATCCCGTAACGCTCAAGGAACGCAGATGCTGGCCGCCCAGTTCAGGTGCCAATCCGCCGATCAGCGACTGGTCGGCCAGCAGGGCATCAAGATGCATCGGCACGGCCGGCAACGCGATGCGCTGTTCGTGGGTCGATACGGTTGAGTGCAGGTAGGTCAGCGTATCGGTGTCGCCGAGCCACTTGGCCTCGGGCATCACCCCGCCAATCAGGTCAAGCACACGCCCGGTGTCACGCTCGAAGTCGCTCAAGTGATCGGCCGCCGCCGCGATCCCTTCTGCGCCGCCTTCGTAGAACCAGCTGCGCGCGCGCGATGCATCGTCAGCTGGCGGCAGCCATTGCAGCGTCAGATAATAGCCGCTGGTAAGGTGAGGCTCGGCGATATTGCCGTCGCCATCGAACATATCGCGGCGCTCTTCGTCGATCAGCATCGACAGCCGATCGGCAAAGCCGTCCGAGGTCGGATAGCCCGGCGATGGCCGGCGCTGCGCCTCGACATAGATCACCCAACCGCTGCCGAGCCGCTTGAGCGCGGAATTCAGCCGCGCGGAAACCGCAATCAGTTCGGCTTGCGTTGCACTATCGAGATCAGGGCCGCGGAACCGCGCGGTCCGCTGGAAGCTACCGTCCTTGTTGAGGATGACACCGGGCGCGACCATCGCCGCCCAGGGCAGATAATCGGATAGGCGTGCGGCGCGAGAACGATGTTCGGCGAGAAAGAGCATGGGATCAGCTTTCGAAGCGGTGCGGCAGCGCCAGATGGCGCCGCGCTACGGGAAGGATCTGGGGGTCGCGGCGGGCAACGATCACGGCGATGCCGTGGCCGACGACCGCCATCGTCACGCCGACGATCCACAAGCGCAGGCCAATGCCGACGGCAGCGGCAAGCGTGCCGTTGACGATGGCGAGTGCCCGCGGGGCTCCGGCAAGGAGGATCGGCTCTGCGAGCGCCCGGTAAACCGGCGCCACGAAGCCGGGCAAATCCTGGTCCATCAGACCAATGCCCCACCGCCGAACGAGAAGAACGACAGGAAGAAGCTCGAAGCAGCGAACGCGATCGATAGTCCGAACACGATCTGAACCAACCGTCGGAAGCCGCCGCTGGAGTCGCCGAATGCGAGCGTCAGGCCGGTCACCACGATGATGATGACGCCGACCACCTTGGCGACCGGGCCTTGCACCGAGTCGAGGATCGACTGAAGCGGCGTCTCCCACGGCATCGAGGAGCCTGCGGCGTAGGCCGGGCCCGCAAGAAGTGTGGCTGACGCTCCGAGAGCCGCGACGCACAGGCGATCGTGCGTGGTGGTGGCGAGCAGACGGACTTTGGAAAGGCGCATGATCATTCTCCGATCGGATTGGTGAGGGGGACGAGGTCGTAACTACCGTTGGGGCGAAGCCCTTGGACGCGCGCGAGTTCAGACAGGCGGCGCTGAGCGCCGCGGCCTGACAGAACGGCGATGACGTTGATGGTCTCTGCGATCAGCGGTCGGGGCACGCTCGGGACAGCTTCGAGGATCAGTTGCTCGAGTCGGTGCAGTGCACCAATCGCCGAGCCAGCATGGATGGTGCCGATTCCGCCGGGATGGCCGGTGCCCCATGCCTTCAAAAGGTCGAGCGCCTCGGCACCACGTACCTCCCCGACCGGAATACGGTCGGGCCGCAGACGCAAGCTCGACCGCACTAGATCACCCATGGTGATGCCGGGCGCGGTCCTCAGATACAGCACATTGGCTGCGTTACAGCGCAGCTCACGCGTATCCTCGATCAGGATGATGCGGTCGTTGGTCGTGGCCGCAACCGCGAGGAGTGCGTTGGTGAGCGTGGTCTTGCCGGTGGACGTACCGCCCGCGACCAAAATGTTATCACGGTTCATGACCCCACCGGCGAGGTAGGCTGCCTGTGTCGCGGTCATCGTGCCGGCCGTGACATAGTCGGCCAGCGCCAGCGGCAGGCTTGCGGGTCGCCGGATCGAGAAGATCGGTGCCGTCACAACCGGCGGCAGCAGCCCCTCGAACCGCTCACCACTTTCGGGCAGCTCGGCCGACACACGAGGGCTCGCCGTATGGACCTCAGCACCGACATGGTGCGCGACCAGCCTGATGATCCGCTCGGCTTGCGGCGCCGACAACCGTTCTTGCGTCTCGACCATGCCCGTCGACAATCGATCGACCCAAAGGCGGCCATCCGCATTGAGCATGACTTCGGCAATTTGCGGATCGTCAAGCCACGCGCCGATCGCCGGTCCCAACGCGCTGCGCAGCATTGCCGTGCCGCGTGCTTGGACAATGACTGAAGGCTGGGTCACTGAGGCCGTCTCCTGAGATGAAGCCGCTTCGACGGCCTCGGAGACAGGTAAAGAATGGCAATTTCGGCCCGGAACAACAGCTTTCGGAGCCCATCGTAGGACCGGATGCAGCGGGTTAGATAAGGGTGGGTCGGCCTTGGACTAAAGGCCAGCTGGCCAGCGGCGTCCGTGCGGTTACCGCGCTGCTACGGCGGGAAACCGACGTACCGATTCGCGCCGAGCATGTGATCAACGCCCTTTGGCGGAACCCTACTGGCCATTGCCGATTTTGTTCGTATGGAAGATCTGAATTGGCGGACAACAAATCGAAACGTGGCGCAGCTGATCGGCGCCAAGTCGCGGGCGGCGAAGGCTATGAGGTGAATTACTTTGTCCGGAAACACGGCATCATCAAAGATCAGGCGCATGGCCTCATCCAACGGGTCGGCAACGATCGTGAGAAGCTGAACGCGGCTGCACAGAAGCTTAAATAGCCCTGCCGGGAAGACTCCGGCGGCAGCAAATTTTCGTTAATGTGGCTGACACGGAGCCAGGCCTAGGGCGTTTGCGCAGTCAAGCCCCGGTGATCAAAATGACAGCGCCAATGGCGGCGTCTCCGGTTTTCGGGACAGGGCGCCACATCAGGGAGACACAACGCTATCGCCAACCCGCCCCTTGCGCTTATCCCAATATTCGTCGGTCCGGGTCATCTCGATGAGTTCGTTAGGATAGCACCGCAGCTGGAAGGATAGCGCCTCGTCAAAGCTGCCGTGCAGCCACTGATCATATTCGTCAGGATGCAGAAGCACGGGCATCCGGTCATGAACCGGCCGGATCGCCTCGTTGCAGTCGGTCATCACGCCCGAATAGACCGGCCCCCAACCATATTGCATATCCTCACGCCATAGCCCCGCCCAGGCGAAGATCGGCTGGTCCTTCACGTTGAACCAAATTCGCGTCTTTCCGCCCTTCGGCCCCTCGGCCTCAGCGAAGGCCGTGAGCGGAATCAGGCAACGCCATTCTGGTTTCCGCGCGTTGCCGATCCAAGTCGACTTGCGAAGGTCGGCGATGTTGTTGACGGGCTTCGGCTTCGCCGCCTCCGACATGCCCTTGAACTTCATAGGCCAGCCCCAAGTCATCGTCTGCATGATGCGACGGCCTTCGACCTCCCGGACCACCAAGCCGGCAGCGCCGGGATAAACCTCTTCGCCGGCGTTCGAGGCTACCGGATTGTCGGCGCCAAAATGGGCGGCGACCTCTGCGGCACTCAGCCTCTCCGTATACAGATTGCACATGCCCCGATCCTAACACGCATAGCGATTTATTCGAGCAGATCGGCAAGACTCTTGAGCGTGGACTCCATGCCCGTGACATGATCGGCTTCGCTGATCCCTGATGGCACGTTCTCGGCGAGGAATCTCACCTTGGTGCCGCCCGCCACGGGCTTCAAATTCGTGGTGAGGGTCATCGTGCCGGCGAAGCGCGGATCGTCGCTTTCGAACTTAGCGGTCTCAATGATCCTTTCATCGGGAAACAATTCGACGAAGCTTGCCTCGACGATGTCGCTCGTCTCCGTCGATTTGGGATCGCTATTCGCGGGATCGCGATAGACGAGCTCCATTCGGTAACCGCCGCCGACACGCGGATCGAACGAGAGGAGCCTGGCTTCCATGTTGACCGGCGCGCGCCATTTCGGGACCACCTCAGGATCCACAAATGCCCGGAAGATCGCTCGCGGCGTTGCGAGAATCGTCCGGGAAGCTGAGTGGGTTCGGGCGGTCATGACGATATCGGTCGTACCCGGCCTTATCGGGCGCGCCAACGCAGTTTCCATTGTCACAGGAGTGCCAGTTGCGGCGCGAGCTTGGTCGGTGCGGCACCGCTGCGCCACCGATCCTCGGTCCGGTCCACTATCATTCGGTCGGCGGCAAAAGGTTCGCGGTGCTGGAAGCGAATGACGTCCCGGATCGAACCCTGCAGCCAAAGATCATATTCATGTGGGCCGAGCAGAACTGGCATGCGGTCGTTGGTTGGCGGGATCGCCGCGTTCGCCGTCATCGTCATGCCAGCATAAAAAGGTCCGAACTCAGGCGTGTTTCGGCAAAAGCCGGCCCAAGCAATGATCGGCTGGTCCTTCACCGAAAACCAGGTTCGTGTCTTCGATCCTTCGTCGCCATCCGGATTGCCGAAATGGGTGAGTACGATGAGGCAGCGATAGCGCGGATCGACCACCAGCTTGTCCCACATGGGGTTGATAAGATTGGCGACCAAGCCAAGCCGCTGCGGCGTTTCGCCGCGTAACTGGCTCTCATGGGTATGTCGGGGGAAGCCCCATGTCATCGACTTGAGGAGCCGACGCCCGTCCTTGGCCATGACCACCAGCCCGTGCAGACCCTCCACGATCTCGCTGGCGGCTTCGAGATCCGGAACCGGCTCGACGCCAAAATGCTTCGCAATCTCGGTGATGCTCGCCTGGATGCTGTGCGATCGTGACATGGCAAACGCTCGAACCGACTCGGGTGAGCCCAGACTATACCACGGAACATATAGCGAACAAAGTCATTGACTCAGGCTCCCGATAGGGACGAACAAGACGGTCCTTTCGGCAATTTGCGAGTCTCCTGAATGCTATGCGTGAGTCCGTCGTCCTTCAAAATCTGCGTGCGCAAATTGCGGAGATCGAGGGCGTTGGGGTGCGCCATTCGGTGTTGCCCTTCGGCGTGGATGCGATCGATCAGCGGCTTCCGGGAGGGGGCTTGGCTGCCGGCGCACTACATGAGGTCGCGGGAAGTCCCGACCTTGCCGACGACGCCAGCGCCACGATTTTCCTGGCGGGTGTTCTCGCCCGGATCGACGGTCCGGTCTTCTGGTGCCTGCGCTGGCGTGACCTGTTCGCCCCAGCGCTTCACCTCGCCGGGCTACACGCTGATCGCGTGATATACGTCGAGGCGGGCAGCGATGCCAATGTGATGCTCGCTATGGAGGAATGCCTGCGCCATCCGGGCCTCGGCGGCGTGGTCGGTGAGATTGGCAAATATTCGACGACTGCCTCAAAGCGCCTGCAGCTCGCGGCCGAAGGGTCAGGCGTCGCGGCATTTGTCTTTCGTAGAGCTTCTAAGGCCGAGCAGTCGGTCGAAGGCACGGCGGCAATGACGCGCTGGCGCATAACGGCGAGCCCGAGCGAGGATCTCGGCATTCCGAGCCTTGGTCGACCGCGCTGGCAAGTAGCTTTGGAGAGGGTACGCGGCGGCAACCCGCACGCTTGGATCGTGGAGGGGTGCGATGCGACGGGTCGCCTCGGTCTATCTTCCGCACTGGTCGACCGACCGGCTGCGGCGGAAGACCGCCAAGTCGCCGCCTGACGGCGGCGACGCTCTCTCCCCGACGGCGCCGTTGGTGACGGCGATCCCCGATCATGGGCGCCGCATCGTTGCAGCGGTCGATGCCGGTGCGCGCGCGCTCGGTATCAGGCCTGGTATGACAATCACCAAGGCGCGGACGTTCGCGCCAGAGCTTGCCGTTATCGATGCTCAACCCGACGCCGATTTCGAGGGCTTGCGTCGTCTCGCGCTGTGGGCGGGCCAGCGCTACTCGCCAATCGTTGCCGCAAACGCGCCCGATGGCCTCTGGCTGGATATCACCGGCTGCGCTGCGCTCTTCAGCACCGAGGCTGCGTTGCTCAAGGATCTCCACCGGCGTGTCGCCGCGTTCGGTGTGTCGGTTCAGATCGCGGTCGCCGACACGGCGGGTTGCGCCCACGCGGTTGCGCGCCATGTCCCGGCCGGCCGGCCGGTCACGATCGAACCTGGTGATCATCGCAAGGCGATCGCGCTATTGCCGATCGCCGCGCTGCGGCTCGAGGCCGGCATTGTCGACGGCCTGCAGAAACTGGGCTTCGAGCGCATCGAGCAGCTGATCGGGACGCCACGCGGTCCGCTCGCCAAGCGGTTCGGGCGTGCGCTCCATCGACGGCTCGACCAGGCGCTGGGACATGCGCCCGAACCGATCGAGCCCGTTTTTCCGGAACATCTGCCGCGTGCGCGGCGCGGATTCATGGAGCCAATTGCGACGCCCGAGGCGTTCGCACAGGTGATCGGTGATCTCGTAAGCGATGCTGTCGATCAGCTTGGCCGAGTCGGCAAAGGCGCTCGTCGGCTCGATTGCTACTTCCATCGCGTCGATGGGCAGTCGCAGGTCATTCGCGTCGGGACCGCAGCGCCCTCGCGCGAGACCAAACATTTGTCGAAGCTGCTGTCAGCGAAGATCGAAACCGTCGAGCCGGGGCTGGGGATCGAGGCGATGACGCTCGTGGTGTCGCTGATCGAGCCGATGGCGGCGCGGCAGGGAGAGAGCCTCGAAAGCCTCGGCAACCGTGGGCCGGACCTTGCCGCTTTGGTCGATGCGCTCGCCAATCGGTTCGGTGCGCGCAACCTGCACCGCCTGGCGCCGCAAGCCAGCATCATGCCGGAACGGTCTGCAGCGATGTCGCCGGCGCTCGTCACAGCACGCGGCGCTGGTTGGGATGACGATCTGCCGCGACCGGCGCGGATGCTCGCGCGGCCCGAGCCGATCGAGGTGATAGCGCTGCTGCCAGATGACGCGCCTCGGCTCTTCGTCTGGCGGGGCAAGCGTTTCCGCGTCACCCAGGGAGACGGCCCCGAACGGCTGCACGGCGAATGGTGGCGGGATGCGGGTGTGGAAGGCGAGCAGCCGTTCACGGTCCGTGACTATTATCAGGTCGAGACGGTGAGTGGTGGTCGCTACTGGCTGTTCCGGGCAGGCGATGGCGAAAACCCGTCAACCGGATCGATGCGCTGGTTCATTCATGGCGCCTTCGCATGAGCGAGTCGGCACCTATCTACGTTGAACTCCAGGTCACCACGCATTTCAGCTTCCTGCGCGGCGCGTCCAGCCCCGAGGAATTGTTCGTCGCTGCGGCCCGGATGGGCCTGCCCGCGCTCGGTATCGTCGATCGCAACTCGGTCGCCGGCATCGTGCGCGCTTGGGATGGAGAGAAAACAACGGGCGTTCGCTCGATCGTTGGCTGTCGCCTCGATCTGACCGACGGCACCGCGCTGCTGGTCTACCCGATCGACAAGGCCGCCTATGGCAGGATGTGCCGACTGCTCAGCGTCGGCAAGAAGCGGGCTGGCAAAGGCGCCTGCCATCTCGACTGGGCCGATGTCGAAGAGTGGAATGAGGGCCTGATCGCGATGCTCGTGCCCGATCGTGCCGACGATGTGACGCAGGCTGCGCTCGCGCGCGTGAAGCGGATCTTCGGCGACCGCGCCTATATGGCGCTGTCCGTCCGGCGCCGGCCGAGGGACGCCATTCGCCTGCGCGACCTCGCGGCAATCGCGGCCACCGCGCGCGTCCCGACGGTGGCGACCAACGACGTCCTCTATCATGCACCCGAGCGGCGGCTGTTGCAGGATGTGGTGACGTGCATCCGAGAGAAATGCACCGTCGATACGCTCGGCAACGCCCGCGAGCGTTTCGCCGATCGCTATCTGAAGACCGGCGAGGAAACGGAGCGGCTTTTCCGCCGCTATCTCAAGGATCCAAGTCCGGTTTGGCGCAGCGTCGAATTGGCCGCGCGCTGCACCTTCAGCCTCGACGAGCTTAAATATCAATATCCGGACGAGATTAAGGTGCCCGGCCGAACCCCTCAGGAGGAACTTGAGCGGCTGACATGGGAGAAGGCGCCGGAACGCTATCCAGACGGGATCGATGGCAAGGTGCGCGAGCAGCTCGAACATGAGCTGCGCCTCATCGCCCAGCTGGAATATGCGCCATATTTTCTGACCGTGCATTCCATCGTCGCCGAAGCCCGGCGGCGAGAGATTCTCTGTCAGGGCCGTGGATCGGCCGCGAACAGCGCGGTCTGCTACGTGCTCGGCGTCACCTCGATCGATCCAGTACGATCCGAGCTGCTCTTCGAGCGCTTCGTCTCGGCGGAGCGGCGCGAGCCGCCCGATATCGACGTCGATTTCGAACATGAGCGGCGCGAAGAAGTGATCCAGTGGATCTACGAGACCTACGGCCGTACCCATTCGGCGCTCACCGCCGTCGTCACCCGCTATCGCTCGCGCGGCGCGGTTCGCGAGGTTGGGAAGGCGCTGGGGTTGTCCGAGGACATTACCGCTGGCCTGGCCGGTGCCGTCTGGGGTTACAGCCGGGAAGGAGTTGAGGAGAAGCACGCGGAGGAACTCAATCTGGACCTCGGCGATAAGCGGCTCGCGCTGACGCTCGAACTGGCGCGGACCCTGATCAACACGCCTCGCCATCTGTCCCAGCATCCTGGCGGCTTCGTGCTGACCCGTGATCGGCTCGACGGACTTGTCCCGATCGAGCCCGCCGCGATGGACGATCGCCAGGTGATCGAATGGGATAAGGACGACATAGACGCCTTGGGCTTCATGAAAGTCGACATCTTGGCACTCGGCATGCTCAGCTGCATGCGACGGGCGTTCGAGTTTCTTGAGAACGACAAGGGCATCAAGCACGACCTCGCGACGATCCCGGCCGAGGATCCCGCAACCTACGCGATGATCCGCAAGGCCGACACGCTCGGTGTCTTCCAGATCGAATCCCGCGCGCAAATGGCGTCGATCCCGCTGATGGCGCCGAAGACTTTCTACGATCTCGTCATCCAGGTCGCGATAGTGCGGCCGGGGCCGATCCAGGGCGATATGGTTCACCCCTATCGGCGGCGACGTAACCGCGAAGAGGCCGTCACCTATCCGACCGAGGAGCTCCGCCGCGTTCTGGAAAAGACGCTCGGCGTGCCGCTCTTCCAGGAGCAGGCGATGCGGGTCGCGATCGAATGCGCCGGGTTCACGGCAAGCGAAGCCGACCTGCTGCGCCGCGCGATGGCGACGTTCAAATTGACTGGCGGCGTCTCGCATTTTCGCGATAAACTCATCAACGGCATGGTCGATCGCGGTTACGATCACGAGTTTGCCGAAAAGACCTTCAAGCAGATCGAAGGGTTCGGCTCCTACGGTTTTCCCGAAAGCCACGCGGCCAGCTTCGCGCTGATCGCGTACGCCAGCAGCTGGATGAAATGCCATCATCCCGATGCTTTCTGCGCCGCCCTCCTAAACGCGCAGCCAATGGGGTTCTATGCCCCGGCGCAGATCGTGCGCGACGCGCGCCAGCATGGCGTCGAGGTCCGGCCGATCGACGTGAACGCCAGTCGCTGGGATTGCACGCTCGAACCCGCCCGCGGCTGCCACAAGGCCGTGCGACTTGGGCTGCGCATGGCGCGTGATCTCTCGAACGCCGATGGCGCCGCGATCGTCACAGCGCGAGGTGAGTTGCCCTTCACGAGCATCGAGGAAATCCAGCGTCGGGCCGGCGTCGGCCGCGGTGCACTCGACCGTATCGGCGATGCCGACGGCTTCGGATCGATAGGCGCGGACCGACGGGCTGGACTGTGGGAGGTCAAAGGTCTCGGGGCGGCAGCATTGCCGCTGTTTGCGGCCGCCGACCAGCGCGACGGCAAATTGCGGCAGGAGGCCCTCGAACCGACTGTCATGCTGACGCCGATGGGCGAAGGCGCCGAGGTGGTCGAAGATTACCGCGCGTCAGGATTGTCGCTGCGTGCCCATCCGCTCGCCTTCCTTCGCGATGAGCTGAAGGTGCGCAAGATGATTGCCTGCGAGGCGCTCAGGACAATCCGAGATGGCCGATGGGTAGAGCTCGCCGGCCTCGTCCTCGTCCGCCAGAAGCCGGGCAGTGCAAAGGGGGTTATGTTCATCACGCTGGAGGACGAAACCGACGTCGCCAATCTCGTCGTCTGGACTAATGTTTTTGAAAAGAACCGGCGCACTGTTCTCGGCGCCTCCATGATGGGCGTCCGCGGCCAGGTGCAGCGCGAAGGCGATGTCATCCACATTGTCGCCCAGCGCCTGGACGATCTCTCGGGCTTGCTGACGAGTGTGGGCCGGCGCGCCGACGTGGCCGACATCTACCGGGTCAGCCGGGCCGACGTGGTAAAGAGTCCAATGTCGCCCGACCCGCGTGATCCGGAGAACCGGCATCTCGGTCGCGACGCCAGGACGATTTACATTCCTGACCTGCGCCTGGGCTCGGGGATCATCCCCGGCCAGCCAACCGAGGGGATCAAGGTCAAAACGCGCGACTTCCGTTAATGGGACTCGTCCGCCATTTTCGACAACGGCGGGTAATGACCGCCTCGGCGGATAGCCAACTGCCCGATAGCTTGGAGTCGAGAGGTTGATCTTTTCGAGAACGGAGACTGGCGGTCTCGCCTCGCGGCGGATCGACTAGCGAAAGCCATAACCCGTCACCGGCCGGATGATCGACGCTTTCATTGAGCCATCGGGCTGTTCGGCCAACTCGAGACGCGGCACTGTCGAATCGAGCGTCGGCATATCAAGCGGGTCACCGTCGAAGCGAGCGATCGTCCGCAATAGCGCATCGAGACATTGGACGAGAAATAGCTGATGCATTTTCGTCTGCAGGATCGCGATCGTGACCACCAGCATCACCGTCACGCGTTGCCGCCGACCAATCAACAGGCTGTCGGCAAACGCCACTGACGGGATGCCCTGGTCGGAGGCATAAAGCAGCTGGTTCCGCCGATTGGCTTCATCCGCGATATAGGCCTCGATGTCGCGAGCACCCTTTTCACTGGCGAGCGCGGCCAATTCCTCCGAAAAATCATGCGGCTTAAACGGTCCCGTTCGATCCGACCAGAATGTCCAGTTGAACGGCTCATCGGGCGTGCCCCAAAATGGCTGGTCGAGTCCCGCCTGTCCGGCGATGTCGATCGATAGCTCGATCCGCGGCTCGCCTTCGACCCGCAGAGACATGGTCGGCATCGCGATGTTCTTCTCGGCAAGCTTGTCTGCGATCGCCGTGATGAACGGCCAGATCGCCGCCTTGTGCGGATGCTGACGCTCCTTCAGCCGTTCGGCGTTGGGATATTTTCGCACATTGAGCGCACGGATCACCGCAGTCGCCGCTTCCTCCTCGGCCGTGATCGCGCGGAACAGCGACATTTCGGCGTCAATCGGATGCAGCGTCCATGCCTTGCGCAGGTGATTAAGCGCGCTGCGGCAGGCATGCCGGACGCGCGGCGGATTAAGCTTCTCGATCGCTTCCTCAAGCCGCAGATGCATGTCGTCAAGCGGCAGTTCCGCGGGCCGATCGGGATCGGGGATGAAGGGCGGTGCGGGCACACGCGGTGTTTTCGCCATCGTCGCCGCCGCCCTAATAGTATCGTTCGTAATCGCCCTGCAGCCCGGCTTGGGCAGCGAGGTCGTCGACCGCCTTAATCGTCGTCGTCAGCAAATCGCGCATACGATCTGGCTCGTCCCAATAGTCGCTACCATGCTTGCCGCCGTGGAATAGGTTATTGCGGACGGTGTTCGCGAGCCGCACCACCCGTTCAAGGTCGGTTGCACCGGCATTGAAGCCGACATCGCGGAAAGCGAGTTCGCCATCGCCGACGATCTGGCGCTGCGGCTTCGCGTCGATCAGAGCCTGCCCGGCGGGCGTAAGGTGATAGGCTTCGCGGTGCTTTTCGATGAACCGGTCCCAGCTCACCTCGGCCTTCGTGCCTTCGTCCGTCGATTTGAGGTACCGCGCTTCCTTCAGCGCGAATTCGAAGCGCGAGAACCAATAGAAGAAATCGAACGCCAGGCGCTTGAGGTCGTCGGGGATATCATCGTGGCGCATGCCCTATCCTCCAAGCACTGCCGGACGAACGAACCCTGCCAAGTCGCGTGCGCGCCAGTCTCGGCGTCATCGCTTGAACTCCCAATAGTCGGCCGTTCCACCCAGCGCCTTGCGCAAACCAAAGCGGCGGTCAGGCGCAGTATCGCCCTGGATCAGCTCGTGAATGTCGGCGAGCACGGGGCGCATCTCCGCCGCATAACCATGCCCTATCAGGCCAAGATTGACGCGACTAGCATCGACCGTATCGACGCCGGGGACCACGGCGACTGGGGGCGAGAGACCGATCCGCGCGTAACGATGCAATTCGCGTGAAAGCCCAATCGCCTTGTCGTTATTGGTGACGTACAGCGTGGTGCGAGTGGACAGCTGGCCGTAGGCGGCCGCGAGATTGCGGAAGACTTGCGCATCCACGTCCGGGGCGGCGAGAAACACCTGGCCGAACCGGATCGGTGCCGCCGATGCTGCGGCGCTGGCAATCGCGTCCATCGCGCGCAACAAGCCTCGATTGCCCATCGAATGTGCGATGATATGCATCGCGCTCGCTCCCGAGTGCTGAGCGAAATCGACGAGGAAGGCGCGGATCGCCGGCTCGCTCCCATCGATCGCGGACTCGTCGCCGCCATAGCCCGCACCATAGCCGAGCGACGGCCAGGAAAAAAACGCGGCCGGGCCTTTGTGCGCGAGATCGACCTTGAGCTGCGCTGTCCGGCGCGCGGCGTCCTCAAACTTGGTGTTGAACCCGTGCAGGAAAACCAGACCCTGCTGGTCGCCGGGATCGAGCGTAGTCACCGTATTCGCCAGAAGGGACCAAAATTGGCGTTCGCTGATCACATCGACGTGCTGGAGCTTGACTCGGTTGTCGCCTTTAGTGAGGCGACCGAACAGGCCGCGGCCCAGCGATCCCATCGCCCGATCTTCGGGAACGAAAACACGGCATCGGCCATAAGTGACATCGTCCGACCGTTCGCCGGGAAATTGGCCGCGGGCGTTGCGCTGGCGGTTCGTCCCGAACCAGACGTCGACCTCTTGTAGGTCGGCGGGGGCAGAACCCATCATGCGCGCGAAACCGTGGCCGCCCCGGTCGAGCATCTGGGCACGATAGCGTGCAGCGCGGACGCCGTCCCGGCGGCGGTCGATATGGTCGCGGACGCTTGTCAGGGCGTCGCGTAATCGCCCGTTCGGCGCAAGTGACCGCAGTTGCGCGGCCATGCGCTCCAGCGTGTTTTCGGCGCGTTGAACACGATAGGCAGCGGAAGCGGGCGAATAGGGATCCCCCACGCCCATCCCCAGCAGTGGTCCGGCCGTATCCTCACCGATCGTCGGGTCGCCCGGGGCCAGTCCGCTTCCATTGGCCGCGCGATCGACCAGGTCCGCATCGTCCTGCCGCTCAGCGGCGAGCGTCATGTATAAGCCGGCATTGTCGGCCGCATCCTCCATCCTAGCGTAGCTGCGGTATCGATTGACGACGAACCTCAGGCCGAAACGCAGATCGGCCACTGCCGCGGCAGTCAAAGCCATGATATTCCCCCTCCAGAATCTGCGGCAAGCATGAGCCAGACTTCGATATAGTTTTTGAAGCTAGCGTAGGATCGAGCGTCAGTCTGCAGCAAGTGCTGGGTCGATGATTGCCAGACCAACCGCCCTCCATATCGGCAGCCTTTTGCCGCCCGATCGGTCATTGATCGCGACGCGATAAGTTGAGCATGGTTGCGGCGTCCGCGATTCCTCAGCGCCGGCATCGATGATAGGCAGCCCAACACAGGCATGATGTGGAACAGGCGTACGGCAATGGATATCGGCGAGGATGAGCCACAAGCGGAAGAAAGCTGGACGCTGAAGTTGCTCATCGACACCTGCGTGTGGTTCGATCTGGCGAAAGACTATCGCCAACGGCCCACGATCGCGGCACTTGAGGAGCTGATCAAGGCTGACGTCGTTCACCTCCTCATCCCAGAGCAGATCGTCACGGAATTTGCGCGCAACAAGGAGCGTATTATCCGCGAGAGCGGACAAAGCCTCGCATCGACCTTTCGCCGGGTCCGTGATGCGGTCGACCAGTTCGGCAAGCCCGAAGGCAAGGATGCCGCCCTAGCGCAACTCGGCGATGTCGATCATCGTATCGCAATCCTCGGCGAGGCGGTGAACGAGATGGTCGGCCGCATCGAGGCGCTGTTTGCGGGCGCCGAGGTCTTGCCTGCCGACGACACCGCGCTGATCGCCGCTGCGCAGCGCGCGATCGACAAGCGGGCACCTTTTCACAAGTCGAAGAACAGCATGGCTGACGCGGTAATCATCGAACTCTATGCCAACGCCCTCGCCAGTGCTGAGAGCGAAGAAGATGCTTTTGCATTCGTCACGCACAATAAGCACGATTTCAGCGCGGCCAGTGGCGACGACCGTGCACCGCATGCCGATATCGCCGAACTTTTCGATGGCGACCGGTCGACCTACGCGATCAACCTCGTGACGCTCTTGAACGAAATCGCGCCCGATTGGCTGGAAGAACTCCGAGCGGAATTCGAGGACGAGGGGGAACCCCGCAAGCTGTCGGAGCTGCTTGCAGCAGAAGCCCGGCTCGAACGGCAAATCTGGTACACCCGCCATACAAGCCGTCAGCACCGCATCGAAGACGGCCGCATCAAGGTCTTGCCGGAAGGCGAGTATTCTCGGGACCCCTACAAGCCGGACGAAATTCTCGACACCATCTGGGCGGGCGCGCTCGAGGCTGCGCGACGGACAGAAGAGGAAATCGGCATCGAGAATCTGGGGCCGTGGTCGGACTACGAATGGGGCGAGCTGAGCGGAAAACTGAGCGCGATCCGCTGGGTTCTGGGCGACGAATGGGGCAACCTCGACACCTGACCGCGCCGACGTTCGTTCGATTAGAACAATTTGGCGGCAAGCACGGACGATTAGTATTTCGATAGCGCAGGAGAACAGCGCTTGCTCTCGCGAGGCGCACCGTGGAAGCTAACCCGGTGTCCATTGTTCTCGCCTCCTGCGCCACAATTCACGGAACGCCCGTGCCTCGGGCGGAAGACGCGAGCGCGAGGAGTGACTGCCAAGACGGCCCCAGGTTCGTTGTTTGTCCGTGGCAACGTAAGACGCCGGGTCTCGAATGAGCGGGGACGATTCTGTCGATGCCGCCATGCGACAGGCCGCGGTTGCTCAGCTCGATCGGCTCGCTGCCGGCCGGCCGCTCAGTTCCGAGGATCTCGCCGCAGGTTTCCTCTTTCGCGGCGAGCGCATCCCGCTCGTCAATCCACAGCGTGGGATTTTCAAGCCGCGCGTCATGCGGCATTTGCTCAGCATCCGGACGGTCTATCCCCGTACCGGCGCGCGGGTCTGGTACGATGATCAGCGGCGCGTGCACGATCAGATCCACCGCGGTGAAGAACTGGTCGACTATGCCTTTATGGGCACCAATCCGGATGCTGCCGACAACCGATGGTTAAAGGAAGCCATGGAAGCGCAGATTCCCGTGCTGTACTTTCTGGGGATTGCACCGGGCCGGTACACCGCCATTTACCCGAGCTTTATCGCGGGTTGGTCGGCATCCGAACTGATCGCCAAGATCGGGTTCGGCATGCCGATCGCAGCATCGGCAACGGCGCTCCCGCCAGCGCCCGAGCGTCGATACGCACTGCGACTGGTCAGTCAACGATTGCACCAGGCAACATTCCGCGAGGCGGTGTTGACCGCCTATGACGGCCGCTGCGCGATATCGCGGCTCCCAGAGCGCCGGTTGCTCGATGCCGCGCATATCATCGCTGACGGCGATGAAACGCTCGGGCAACCGATTGTCGCCAATGGGCTACCGCTTTCCAAAGTGCATCATGCCGCGTTCGACGCCAACCTGATCGGCATCGACGCCGACTATCGCATTCACGTTTCCGAACAGTTGTTCGCGATGAACGATGGGCCGATGCTCGAGCAGGGCATCAAGGCAATGCGCGGTAAAACGCTGTTGATGCCGGGCCGCATCATCGATCGACCGGATCGAGACCGACTGGCGGCCCGTTTCGAATATTATCAGTCGGCGAACTGATCGCTCGTTCGGCAATTGGGGGGATGGATGGAAATCGACAATGCATTGAGCGAACCCGCGGTTCGCTTGGTTGAATTTCACAACGCATTCAACCGCAACGTCAAGATCAGCTTCGGCGCGCTCGAATCCGTCTCCCAGCGAGCCCTGACGGGCGCGGCTGGCGACGTGCTCGCCTTGCCGACGGGCGGCTAGCCATGGGGCAGCGAAACGCGCTGGCGTAACCTCGAGGCGCCGGTCAAGGACGCCGCCGGCTTTCTCGCCGAGCTAGGCTTGGTGCGCGCCACGGCCGCGTTCGAGGACTTTCTGACCGGGGCAAGGGCGGAGTTCGACCGCGGGGGACTCGCTGCGCAGGGTGCGACGGCCGACGGCACATCGGCCATGGATGGTCTCGACGCGATCTTCGGCATCGCCCCGACCGCAATCGTCGACCTCGCCCGCATGGCGCAATTCTTCAATGTCGCGCGGAACTGCGTCGTGCACCGCTCCAATCGTGCGAACGCACAGCTTGCGGCTCTCCGCGCCGATGCGGCGTTAATGGACACGCTCGACCGCTGGCCCAAGCGTGTCGGTCGATGGAAGGTTTCTCTTCCCGCCGTCAACGAAGGCAGGACCGTGGACTGGCGGCCGCGTCACGCGATCCTGGCATCGGACGTCTACTATCGCTGCGCAATGCTGCTCGATCGCCAGCTGATCACGCTGCTTGGTCCGCCCGGACTCGCCGCAATGGCTGCGTATTGGTGCTTCTCCGCCGATCCGCCTGTCTCCTGTCCCGCGAAGCTGGACGCGGGCACCATGGTCCGGACCCAACTGGTCGGTCGCTACAAGGCGCGCGCTACCAGCTTGGCGGAAACGATTGATCACCTCCGGACCGTTGGGCGGTGGGATGGGATCCGTGCGATCTTCGACCGGCTCTATCCTAACGGTCCCGAAACCTCCCTTGCCCGAAAGCGGCGGGCGCTAAAGTCGGGGCGTCGGCGCTAGTGTTCTACCGTGCGGCATCGCGATTGGTTAGCGCGCGCTGGCGCCGCAGGACCAAGCTTGTGGATGGAGTACGCCCAGCATGATCACCATCGAACCGGTGCTGGCGTCGCTCGGTAAACGCCGCCCGATCTTCCACAGCGAGGCCGATCTCCAGCATGAGCTGGCGCACGAAATCCGCGCGCATGATTCCGATCTTGCGCTGCGGCTCGAATATCCGATCGGTATCGACAGCCGCGCCAGTCTCGACATCCTGCTGCGCAAGGGCGCCGCGCAATTCGGCCTCGAGCTCAAATATCTCTGCCGTTCGGTGCAGACGACGATCGACGACGAAATCTTCGCGCTCAAGCACCAGAGCGCGCACGACATCCGCCGCTACGACGTCGTCAAGGACATCGTCAGGATGGAGCGCTTCGCCGCGCGGTTCGGCGCACCCGCCGCAGTTCTGGTTCTGACCAACGACCCCGCATACTGGTCGAGCCGGCGCCGGGCGGACACGATCGATGCCGCGTTCGCTCTGTCCGATCTCACCAATCTGACCGGCACCCTCAGCTGGGCAGCGGCGGCAGGGGCCGGCACAACAAAGGGACGCGCCGAACCGCTGATCGTGTCGGGCAGCTACGACCTGCGCTGGCAGGACTATTCCGATCTGGGCGGTGCCGGCGGACGCTCCCGCTACCTCTATGTGCCGATCAGACAGCGCGGCATGGGACCGGCTGCAGCATGAGTGAACCGATCGAACCCAAGCGTTATGGTCGACCGCAGCCCTTTAATCTGGTCGAACATCTCTCCGACGAGCAGTCCATTCCAACGACGGCTTATTATGGCATGGCATCGAGTGATCGGCCGTCGGATACCGTCACCCCGCCAGCGGTGTAGCGGAGGACCGCGTCGCCAATTTTCACCTGCCATGACGGAAGCGCTCGCGCTGACCGCGCAAAATCCGGCGACAGGTGGAAATGGATGTCATCGGGCAGCTGGCTGAGGCGGCGCCGTTCCTGGTTGAGAACGCTGGTGGCAATCCGCGCCGCGATCCATCAGCAAGCGCCAGTTACATCAATAGCTTGATGGACCGCGGGTCAGCACCCGCAACAAGCGACTCGCGAGCGGCGGTCGCTTCGCGAATGACCTGTTCGGGAAAGTCGCGCACAAGAAAGGGCACGGGCTTTCCCCGACGGTTTGAATTCATCACGCCGTCCGCTTCGATCCACGCAATCTCGAAGTCGGGCGCGAACTCGAGCGGTGAAGAGTCATGATGCGGAGTTACGCAGAACAATTTCGTTTGCGTCAGAATCACCGAGTGGAAGAAGAATATGGCGCCCCGCTTCCACCATCCCGACACGTGGCGGCTCTCCCCTGATGGATCGAGACGCACATAAGCTCCCGCATTCTGATGGCATTGCTGTGGCTCCATCCGCATGTAAGCGAGCTGGTCCGGCGGGGCGCGATTGACCCGGTAAAAGCGAAGATTTCTGATCTCATCGTTGAGCGCATCTTCCTCGGGCAAGGACGGCGTCATCCACCGATCGAGCTCCACCAGCATCTTTTGACGCAACTGCTCGCGCCGGACTTTAGCCTCTCCCACATTCACTCCCACATCCCATTCAATGACCATTAGGGCACGATGTCGCATCAGCGCCGCCCCTCGTCGACGATACGAGCATAACGCGTACGATTTCGCTATCACGGTCGACTGAATTAACGACGTCTGGGGGTATGGTGACTAGCACTGCCGCAATCGAACTGCTCGAGACGATCCGCCAGGAATTGGGCGACATCCATCGGGGAAAGCATTTCGCACAGTGGCGCCCGGATGCAGTACAGCGTCTGGAGAGCGGGCTCTCCGCATTGCCTCCCTTCGACGCCTATGCCGAAACCCGCATTTTTAGCGGTGATGGCGGCAGCCTTATTGCGAGTACACGCTTTGGAGATTGGGCGGTCGATCGTCTCGTGGCCGGCGAAATGCCCGATGCAATATTGGCGGCGCTCCACGATGAGACGGCGCGCAATTCGGCGACCTATCTCGACGTTTCACCAATCTTCGGCGTGGACATCGATGCCGAATGCGAACTCGCCGACGGCATCAGAATCGTTCCCGCGTCGGAGGTCTCGCCATGGTGGGAACCGCATCCAATCCACCGCTGGATGGCGCTTCCCAACCTGCCCACCGGTACCTCCTATCTCGCGCAAACCTACCGGGTAGAACCTGCTTTCGATACCCGAACGCAGCGCGCGGTGAACGACAAGACCGGGGCCACCAGCCCGGCCGCGACTGACCGAGACAACATCCGTCAGCAGGTCAGACTCGCCTGCCTGCTGGCTGGCACGGGAGAGGTCGCGCTCCCAATCTCCATGCAGGTTCCCGACCGCCGATCCCTGTTCGTCGGTGGCGATGGAAATATCGCGTCCCGTCCGATTGCAGCCTATCCGGTCGTTTCCTTTCCGACCGAGGCCGCTTCCGTGAAGCTGGCCTTTGATCAACTCGCCAGCTTCGCCGATAGCGAAAGCCTGGTCCGCGCCATTGATCGGCTGGGCCGCGCCCGCATGGCGCGCAGTCCCGTCGATCAGGCACTCGAACTCGGGATCGCCGCCGAAATCGCGCTGATGCACGGCGACAGTTCCAGCAACACTGAGACCACTCACAAGATCGGCAGCCGGGCGGCCTGGCTGCTCGGCGACGATGCTGAAGCGCGCGCCGCCATCTTCGGCGACATCAAGGCGCTTTACCATGCGCGGTCAAAAGCCGTGCACGAAGGAACATTGCCGAAGAAGTCGAAGGTCGATCTCAACGACGCCGACAAGCTCGTCGCCCAAATCCTCAAGGCGATCGCCGCCCGGGGTCGTTTCCCGGATTGGTCAAACCTCACCATGGGCGGAGTAGGATAGAGCGGGACCGGTCTCGGCTTCAAATTTGTTCGGCAGCCTCTACGGGTGACGCATGGCAATGTTGCTCGCTGACTCGAACGCGCTACGAAATCCCGACCTCAAGGCTTATCTGCGCGCGTCGCGCGACCATCATATCGCGCTATCAGACCTTACCCTGATCGAGATGCGGAAGAGGAACGCTGTTTCTACCTCGCGAGAGTCTCTCCAGATAACGTCCCAGTTCCCTACTCAAGTGTTCGTCTTGAAAAAGACGTACGAAATTTTGGAGTTGAACATCACCTCGAGCGCGGATGTCGATCGGCTGTTCGACTATGACGCCGGCATAGAGCTCGACCAAATTTCGGCTGACCTCATGAGGCTACCGCCGCCCGATCGGCTGAAGGCGCGCATGACCGAACTCGAAGAGGAGGCGGTCAATGTGATCGCGGAGCTTGGGAAGCAGATGGAGGGCCTCGAAGATGCGCTGGTCAGCATGACCAGGGAGTTTAAGCAGCTGCAGATCAAGCAGCTGCGGACCGGCGAAGGTGTCAGCGAAGACACGCAGCAAACGCTTTTTCGGCTGCTGAAAGAGACGACGGCCAGATTTTGCGTGGATAATCACGCGCCGCTCAATCGGAAGGGTATAAAGGTCACCGAAGCGAGGGGGATGTTCGGCTTCCGCTACTCTCTGTGCATGATGGTCTACTATATTCTCTGGGTTCAGCAGGGTCGCCAAACCGGCCGGGCCGAGCATCTTCGGGTCAACGATGTCATCGACATGCAGCTCGCTGCGATCAGCACCTATTTCAACGGCGTGTTGTCTGGCGACAAGCTGGTGTGGGATACGTCTCGAATCGTCCGCGCGATCCTCAGGAAGTATGGCGCCTATGTCGGCGAGGATTGGGTGCTTCCCATATCGCTCTCGACCGAGGCGGCAGCCTGAGCCTGCGGACGTTCAGTCGGCAATTGGTTTCGCCTTCGGATGCCGGAACATTCGATCGCCGATCAGATCGCCGCCGCCCCAGTTACAAAACGCATCCAGGCTCTCCGCTAGCGGATGGCCTGCCACGGCGATCGGCCGATTGAGCTCCGCATAGAGTTCATCGGGTCCGCGATTGCGAAAGTGGTGGTAAAGGCTGTTCGCGAGCACATCGGCCGCCACCACGACGGGGTCGGTGTCGCTGACGATCTTGAGGTCAAGAGACTTCACCTGCGTGGTGATACGCAGCTCCTCTGGCCAATGCGTGTCGAAATGAATTTCGCGCTTGATGACCTTGTTCGCGACGGGATCGAACCCACTGGCGACAGTCTTCCGCGGAGCCGTGTCGAGCAGTCGGTCAGCTTCGCGACGGAAAGATTTCGCGATCGGCGTATCCACGCGATCGGTGCGCGCCTCAATCTCGACTTCACCCGGAGAGCGTTCCTCAATGAAGGCGACCATATGCCCGTATAGAGCCCGGAACAGCTCGACATGAAGGGAATCCGGCTTCTCGCGCGACGATCCCGTCTTCACACCGTTCCCCAGGGTGCGGGCCTGCTCGGCCGCATCATCGAGCAATCCCACCATCCAGTTGTGATGGGCGTGAAAGCCGGCGACGTGGATAGCATACCAGAAGCACGGCAGTTGGCACCGGCGGATCGCGTCATAAAGATCGTGCCGCAAGGCCGCTTGGGCTGCCGCCTGCAGGCCGGTGATATGGAGCTTGCCGTCGGTCCCGCGGTTCGGCGCGATCGCCGCTTCCAATGCAGTTTCGGTCTGGGCGAGGACGGACTCTGGGACGAGCAGTCCAGCGAATACCCCGACCTGTCCTGGGTATTGCTCATCCTGGTCCGCATAACCTTTGGCGCCGGATTCGTCGCAAGCGAAAATGAATTTCATGTCCGTCTCCAGATTTGCTGCTGGAGGCGAACGCGTCCAATCCGATCATCAGCACCTAACCTAGTGAACCGTCGTGTCAGATACCAGAGTGAGGGCGACGGCGTTTCTGATCACAAACCAGGCTGACAGCTGTTCAAGATCTTTCAACGCCATCAGCTCGTCGATCTTTGCTTGCAGAACGGCCGCGACTTCGTCGCCATGCTTCGCGATCAGCTCGCGCGCGATTTGATAGGCTCTCGCTTCATCGTCAGGGTTCACGCTCCAAGCCTAACCACGATCGATCAACGATGCCAGAACTCCAAAAGCTGAATCAAAGGGACGCGGCCGCCCCGAGGGCGAGTCGGGTCATAATTGCTCCGCGATCGCGAGCTTGGCGATGGTCTCTGAGTTCATGAACAGACCATAGTGGCGTGCCGCCACGCATTCCACCGAGGAAGCGGCTGCCAAATGCGATGGCGCGGTTTTACTCGTTCCGTCGCGAGCATGTTCAAAAAGGGAGGCTGCATAAAAATCACGACTACTACAGGCTTGAGAAAGCCATTAAACCTCCGAAATGACCGGCAATGAAATAGTCACTCTGGCAATTGCGGGAGCCTCGCTGATCGTGGCGATCGTGAGCGGGCGCATTGCATGGGTCGCGACCGAAACGTCGCGTAAGCAGCTGGCGTTGGTGCAGCGAAAAATCGGCATGGTCTCAGACCCTGCCCGAATGACTGAAATTCTGCCGGTCTGGTATATCGATCGAATGGCGAATGATGTTTGGGGGTTCGGACTCCTGATTGCCTCTGGAGACATCCTCGGCGTCGAAACTATAAATGGCGTGTCGGACGATGGCCAGTGGATGGAAGTCACGCTCCTCGCCGCTCCCGCCGAGCCAGAATCCATGAATGGGGTGGCCATCACTTACGCGCCTGTCGAGGATCGAAGGAAAGCGTCCGTGAGGGTAGACCAGGTGCAGGCGGCGTTCGAACTGTGGACGAGCTAGGGCGGCGGCGATTGAGAATATGACGTCACTAGGATCACGGGGGCTTGCCCTCCCTCGCCGAACCGACCCGTGCTTATGCGGATCGGGCAAGTTGTTTCGCGAATGCTGTCGCGACCATCTGCCGGGTCACGATATGGGTGACGCTTGGCGCGAACCCGCGCGCAAGGAGCAATGGCCTAAGGTGCTTCGCGCTCTTCGCGCTGACCTGACGCAATATACAATCTATCACCGTACCAACACGGTGCCGATGATGCGCCGACTCCCGCCCGAGCAAATCCAAATCCTGAGCATCGACATCGAGGCTCTCAACGACTCGGTTGAGCACCTCAGTGCCATCTATTCACGGCTGGGAAGGCTTGCGGAATTTCCGCAGGTGATCGAGCGGCTGCGCGCCAACGTCGACGATCCTCGCTGGCAGCGGAAACTGACCTACCAGCAGGCGATGACGGCGCATCTGCTCGACGACACCGCCGGCGCGCGCCGTGACCTCGCCAAGCTCGGTTCGATCACTTCGGAAGAGACTGACCTCGAACTCCTGCAACTGCACATCGACCTCAATGGTGAGACCATCGCGCTGGTCGACAAGCTCAAGCTCTATGACCGCGTTCTCGAGCTGACCGAGTCCCGCAGCGCGCGCTTTCAATATGCTGCGGCCAAGGGCGTCGAGCTCACGCTGGCCGGCGATAAAGCCGGCGCCATCGCGACTACCGATGCCGCGCTGCGGATCGGACGGGAATCTGAAGATGAGCGACCCTTCGGCCCGAACGTCGAATTGTGGTTCTGCAAATTGCTCGAAGTGGCAGGGATCGCGCGACCGGACCGCGAGTGCTTCGTCGAAGCTGCGAGGCGCCTGAAAACGCTCGTGATGCGAACTGATCACTTTACACCCGCTGGCGTCGGTCATCTCTACCGGTGCCTCGGCGACGTTCTGCGTCTCAGCGGGCAGTGGGAAGAGGGCGCCCTGGCCTATGCCGCCGGCTTCGCACTTGACTGTGATCCCGCCAACCAGATCTTTGAGGCCAGCTGCCGCCTGATGCAGGGCCGAAAGGAGGAGGCGCTCGCGACCATCGAATCGATCGAATTCGATGTGCTGAACCCGCCCGAGCGCGCCGACTTCGCCATCGCTTATGCAGCGATCGCCATAGCGCTGCGCGACGGCGCGCGGCTCGACGATGCCGCCGCCAAGCTCAAGGCGGTCACACCGGCCCGCCAATATTTCGCGCTTGAGAATGTGAAATACCAGCTCGCCATCGAACGTGCCCGGGCGGCGATCACGGCTGGAACCCCGGTTCCCAAATCGAGCCGCCTGCTCGACTGGATCAGCTCGCTGTCGCGCTGGTTCATGGTCCAACCGAACATCGCTGGCCTCGGCGTGAACCTGAACAATTTGGTCGATGATGCGGTGGCAGCGCGTCGCCGCAAACAGCCGCCCTCCGACAAGGCCTGCGAATGACACTGACAGTCCTGCCCACAGCGACACCCCCACAATGCCTTGGCACGGACTGGATGGTCGCCGACGGCGATGCGCTCGCCGAGGTCTGTGCGCAGATCATGATCGGTCGTGCGCTCCATGCCGCCATGATCCTCGACGGCTCCCACCCGGTCGGCACACCGCCGATTATTAGCGCCGCGCTCAAGGAGAAATTGCGGATCGAGCTCCATCCGGTGAGCAATCCGAAGATCTACCATCGCGACGGGCTGCTCTTCGAGATCATCAGCTGGGTTGCCGCACGCCTGACTGCTACGCCCAACGATGCCATCTCCGATCCCCACCTGAAGGCGACCAATCAGGGCACCGATTGTCTCAAGGTGACCGTCGACCCGATCACGCGCACGCTCACTCGTGCGACCGTTTATGAATATAAGTGCACCACCAACTGGCGACAGCTCTTTTCCCAGGACGTGCTCGCGGCTTTCCGAGAATATGTCTCGGGCGAACGCGACAATCAGCTCGCACAAGCGGCCATCACTCTGCTGATCGAACTCGGCTTCACCAGCGACGAGCGTAATGCCGCCTATGATCAGTTGATTCGCGCCCGACCTCTCGCCTTCCAGGCGTCGCTGACCGTGGCACCAAGTGGCTTTGGCGCCGCCGAGCGACTGGCGCTCTTCACCGGCTATGACGCGATCGCGGGCGACATCGTCACGCGCGGCGGCAATACGATGCCCCTCGACGATGTCCGTAGCTGGTTCGCGGGGTTCGCCGCCCTCGTCTGGGCGAAGATCGAGGCATTCGATGTTCGACGCTGAAACCGCCGCACTAATTCGCTCCGCACCGCCGCTCCGCGGCGTTGACCCGCAGTTCCTGCCGCAGGAACTCACCGCCATCTATGCCGAGCTCGCCGGCCTCCGCCTGCGCGCCACCCAGCTCGCGGACGCGCCCGACTACCTCGCCCAAGTCGAACGGCTCGCACGGATTGCGGCAGTCTACGAGGCGCAGGTCGACGACACGATCGAGGGCGATACCCGCCGGGCCGCTGCTTTCGTTGCCGGCACCGCATATCAGATCCTCGGCCGCGTCATGCCGGTCGCTCCTGATCGCGCTGCTTTCCTGAGCGCGGGCGCCATCCATCCACGCATCGCCGCGCCCTTGCTGTTTCTAATCGCCGAGCAAAGCCCCGACGCCCGGGAAGCGGCTCGGGGGCTTGGTGTCGGCCGTCTCGAGGATATCCATCGTGGCGCCCTCCTCGAAAGCATCCAGGACCTTGCGCAGGAACGGTTCACTTCGATCCTCGAACGCGCCGAGCGACTTGGCCGGCTACAGCCGTCTCCCGACGATGATCTGACCGAACAGGCGACCCAGGGGCTGTATGGCCTTTGCTGGGCGGGTCTCATCCACCTTGTCGCCCGCTTGCTGGATCAGCCGCCACCGGCGCTCGCCTATCCGTTGCGTGAGACGCCGCAGGCGCTGTTCGACCGCGTCACCCAACTAGCCACTGCCGATGTCGCGCCAGCCGGAGCCGGCGCGAGGCTGGTCTCAGCCTATGCCGGCCCGCGCCACCTTGCGCGCCTGCTGCGCCATGTCGCCGACGGCCTGGAAGGAGCCGGCATCGCGAACCTGTCAGCGCCAGCGGGAGCGGCGGAACCCGCTTGGCGGCGCTGGCTACGCCATCGCGCCCTGACCAAGCCCACGCTGTGGCCCAACCACCGGGAGGCAGTGGCGACCGGCTTCCTCGACGCCGGAACCTCGGCGGTGCTGGTGCTTCCGACAGGGGCGGGGAAGACTACTCTCTCGGAACTCAAGATCGCTGCGACTCTCAGCGCCGGCCGCAAGGTGATCTTTCTCGTGCCGACGCTCGCGCTTGTCGACCAGCTTCGCGACGATTTATCCGACAGCTTCCCCAAAAGCCTCGCCAATTATGAGATTTCGGCCGATGGCGACCTTGTCGCGTTCATCTCCGGCCCCGAACTCGGCGCAATTGAGGTGATGACGCCCGAACGCCTGCTAGCAGTGCTCAGCTTCGCCGACGCCGATGTCTCCGAACTCGGTCTTATCGTCTTTGACGAATGTCACCTGTTGAGCCCCGCAGGGGGCGGCGCGCGTAGCGTCGATGCCATGTTATGCCTGCTCCACGCGCTTCGCCGTGCCCCGCAGGCCGACTATTTGCTCCTCTCGGCGATGCTGCAGAACGCCCCTGATGTCGCCGAATGGCTCGAACAGCTTTCCGGCCGGCGCTGTCTCAGCTTCCTCGATCCGTGGAAGCCTAGCCGTCAGGCGCGCGGCGTCGTGATCTACGCCAAGAATCAGCTCGACTGGGCTCACACGACTGTCCGCGCAGCCAACTTTGCGGAGCGGAACGACCTACCGGCCAATAAGCCGTCGCTCGATCTGACGCCTTTCGCCTTGTTTGGCCTGCAAAACACCTGGGTGCGCAACGCACCGGCGGATCGCCGGATCATTCGGCTCTCTGACGGCACCGTGCCGCTCAATTATGGCCTCACCGGTGCAACGCCCAACTCCAACACGGTCGGCGCGTCCTTTGCTGCGAGCGCGGCACGCGCCGGTCTCAAGACGATCATGTTCGTCAACCAGGCCGATCACGCACCGACCACCGCGAAGAAGATAAAGGCCGGGATCCCGGCCGTTGGCGCGCTGACTGAAATCGAGAACGACTTCTGGCAGGACATCATCGCTGAGCTAGGAGGGGGGCAGCATTCGCTGCTCGATCCGACTGCGCCTGCTCTGCCCCATAATGGCGACATGATTTCGATCGAGCGCCGATTGGCCGAGTCGCTGTTCCGCCGGCGTGACGGCGCCAGTGTGATCGTCGCAACACCGACACTCGCCCAAGGCATGAACCTGCCGGCCGAGGTTGCAATCCTTGCTGGCACGATGCGCCACGACGAGGACGGGCGCGAGCCGCTCAAGGGCCACGAAATCCTGAACGCCGCTGGCCGAGCGGGCCGTGCCGGCCATCTCGCTAACGGCACCGTCCTCCTCATTCCGGAGCCGCCAGTATCCTTTAAGATGGACTGGACACCGACGGGCGAAGCGTTCGCCATGCTTTCAAAAGTCCTGCCCGCTAATGACCAATGCGTCATGATCGACGATCCGCTGACGGCGCTGCTCGATCGAATTCAGCTCGGCGATATCGGCAGCCCGGATGTTCGCTATTTCCTCAGCCGACTTCGGGCCGGCGAGGGCGAGGATGCCGATCCCGAACGGCCGATCCAGATGATGAACCGGTCCTTCGCCGCCTTCCAAGCCCGTAAGATCGGCGCCGAGGTTGCTTTAGACGCCAAGCTCGCATCGCTCAAGGGCGCGCTAGACGCCGACGCTCAGGCCGCCGAGGTCGTAACTGTAAAGATCGCCGCGTTCAGCGGCATGCAATTGGAGCCGCTGACCGCGCTCGCCGCCAAGATCGCGGCCGAGATCGACGCATTGCCGACGACGGTTATCGAATGGTGCGACTGGCTGGTAGACTTTCTGATTGCTGACCGCGCCAGTTATGGACTGCTGTTCGGTGGCGACGTGGAGACGGTCAAGGCCGTCACGCGCGGCAAGAAGACCGGCGGTGACAGCACGGACGCCGAAATGGCGTTGCTCAAGCCAGCGCTGCGCGGCTGGCTGACCGGCGCGCCTTTCGCGTCGATCGAAGCTTCGCTCGGCGTTACCCAAGCCAGGATCAGAACCTGCAAACGGTCGCGCGACTTCGTGCTTCGGCTGATGAACCGGCGTTTTTACATGATCACGGGCGCGCTTACAGCGTTGGTCCAACATGCCCTGGAGGAAGCCGAAAAGGTCTCGGCCAATCCCGCTGTGCTCGAAATTCTCTCGGTTGCGATCCGCAAAGGGCTCGATTCCCCCGACAAGGTCGCGTTCGCGCATCGGTCGACGACAATCCGCTCGCGCGTCATCATGCACCGCTCCTATGCCGAGCGCATTGCCAATCGGCCGGATCAGATGGGTGCCGATTTCCAGACCATCCTACGGTCGATCGACGCACATCTGGCGTTCGGGCATTTGCGGGCTCTCATTCCACCCGCTGAGCCTTCCTAGCGAGGTGAGGGTGAAACAGACTGCCGATGGTCGCTGCGCCCTGTGAAGAGCTTCGGCGGTAATCAAATCGCCTGCAGCTCTGGCAAGCGCCAGCCGCTGCAGTAGAACCTCTCAGGCTGTGAGCATCCGTACTGAGGCATGAGCCACTGAATAGACGAGCCGAAAAGGAGCGAGGCGTGGGCAAGGCCTATGACGATTTTGCCGGGAAGCTGAGCCGGAAAGTGACTGCGCGTCTTTCCATGATCGAGGCGCAATATAATTTCGACCTTGGCGACGAATACGAGGTCGCACTGTGCGAGGTGCTGGCCGATATATTGCCAGCGCGTTACGGCGTGTGTCGCGGTTCGCTCGTCACTTTCGAGGGCGAACAGGCGGGCGATGACCTAATCATTTACGACCGCATGGCATTCCCTACCTTGCGGTCCTCCATTTCGCCCAACTTCGCCATCAAGGAGAAGGTGCCGGTAGAGGCCGCCTTTGCGTACATCGAATGCAAACACCGTGTAGAAATCGGCGCGACGCTACAGAAGTCCGCGGCGCTCGCTAAGGCGGTCGAACAGGTCAGAGCCGCCAAGGCACTCGCGGCAAAGCGGCGATCCAATCCAAACCCGAATTACAAGGAACAGCAGCGCTTTCAGCGGCCGAAATGGGATCACCTGCCAGCTTACCTGCCCGAATTGAAAAACGAACTCTTTGGGGTGGTTTTCGCCCGGCAGTCGGCTTTCGCAAAAGGCGCAACCAAGGCGGGAGGCATTCAGATCGGCGGCGATTTTGCGCCTGATCTGGTGATCCTCGGCGACGATCTGCTGTTCACGCCATCGGCGCTGTTGGATGCGGACGGTATTAAGGCATCCTTGTTCTACAGTTCCTTCTTTTTCCCTTATTTGCGCGATGAACATGTCGAGGGCGCGGCCATCGGCCTTGGTCTGCTTACGTTACTGCACGTCATCAGCTGGATGGATTTGCTGCCGATAGACTATGGTCAGGTACTGAATGCGGGCTTCGCCGACGTTATCTTCAAGCCAAGGGCGAGCATCTCGGCGCTTCCGCCCGGCGGGGGTCTGGATGTAACCGGCATCGTAGCGCCTGCGCGACTGTCGCCGGCTACAATTAGCGCGGCGCTTAGCGAAAGTTGGACGGCACTTATCGGTGATCGGGCCACAGCGTGGCGGATCGACAACGCCGCCACGATCCAGAAGGCCGTGAGTGCCGAAATCGGGGCCTTCGGGCCAAATGTCGACCACGTCAGAATTCCCGAGCGCTATGCCCTTGTATGGTTTGAGGAAGCGACCAAACAGGACGAGCCTGAGATCCAGCAGCTATTCGCCCGGCTCCTCGTTCGCGCCGCCGCCGGTGACCAGGACGCTGCCGATCGCAGGCATCTTGAAACCCTGTCGCGCTTCACTCCCAAGGATGCCGAAGTTTTTGAATGGTATTTCGCCCAAGAACGACCAGGCACCACAAAATATACGCCCGAGCACGACGTCTGGAAAACGGTCCGCGCCGAACTTGGCGACGATGCCTGGCTGTCAATCGAGCATCTGATGGCGCTCGGCATGTTGGAGCGGCGAGTCGATACAGTCGCCCGCGAGACAGATTTCAGAGGCAAGGAGGAGCTGAGCACTACGACGGATCTCACCCCGACTGAGAGCGGCATGTCGCTCTATCGAGCAGTCCGCCCGGCACCACCGACTGAGGGCTAATCCAACCCGACCTCCTCGCGACCAAGAGCGCTCTTAGGCGGCAACAAGATCCAGCTTCTTCAGCGCCGCGATCGCAATGCGCGCCTGCGGTCCGAAACTGTGCGCCCGCAACCGCTCCAGATCGCTGCGATTTCCTCCGCTCGCGATCGAATTGAAGGCGAATTGCGGTCCCACCTCGTGGAAGGCGACTCGGTGCGCGTAGGTTGCATCGGCTTTCGCATCCAGAAACGCTCGCGCTAGCTGAAGAGTCTGCTGGGGATAGGTTTTGATGAGGTCGAGATGCTCGAATGACTGGACGTGCTCGCTCCAGTGCGCGTCGAGAAGCGCGCGTTGGACTTCGCCAAGCGCCCCTATCGCATGCCCAACAGGCATTCTCCGCAGGACTGACCAGGCCGACGCCGAAGCAGCGCCACCGTTCGCACGATCCTCGGCGGCGTGCACCAGTGCGCGAACCTGGGCCAGGCACTGCTCGGCATCGCTTTCGACACAAACATCTTCCAGTGGGATAGCGTGGCGGCCCAAGAACCGGACCGCGTCGACAAAGGCACTCCATTCTTCTTGCGGCATGACATTGGTAGAATCGGGGAGCTGAGCCAGCACCTGCATACGGGGCGCGTCGGTGACTTCGCCCCAAGAGGCAACTTGGCGCACCATCCAGGCGAGATTGCCGCAATATCGCGTGTCGGCCGCCAGCGCGCGCCGATAGAGTGACCGGCGCTGCTCCTCGGGCAATTTTTCGATCTCGGCGTAGTAGATCTCGCCATAGGGATGGTCGAATTGCGCCCCGGCTAGCATCAGCGCCTTTTCGCAGGAATCCGCCGTGGCTTGTCCGCCAATCGCAAACATGATCTCCGCTTGGACCTGGTGGCGATATTCGTCACTCGGATCGTCGAGCGCGCCAAGGAACTGCAGGGCCTCAACAACAGCCGAATTTATCCCGAAGTCGCCCAAAGCCACTTCAAGCGCCTGAACTGCGCTGATTAGGCGGTTCGTCAGCTCGTCGGATGCTGTGCGTGCGAACCCTGCGGTGGTCAGGATCGCCAGCCTGACATGATAAGGCTCCATCGCGAAGCGCTGCTCAAGGCAGTAAATTAGTTGCTCGGCAAAGGCTTCTTGCCCGCTTTTCGGCACCAGCGAATGACGCTTCTCGAGATAGAAGAGCAGCTGGCCGGAGGTGAGGCTGGTAACATCGAACTGCCGCTGGCGAATCTCCTCGGGCGGGTCGCCGATATCGTGTTGGACAGCGCGGCAGATACAACCGAACCCGGTCTCCATGCCGAAACCATAATAAGCCAGTTCGAACGCCGCGCTCCGCAGCCGGCGGCAACCAGCAGCCTTGGCGTCCTCGAAGACGCGTTGCCGCTCCCCATAGAGCCGCGAGTCCATGGCGCTGCAGAGCGCGAGATGACGCGCCACGCCGCGATCGGTACAGAAGTCGAGACCTAGCGCCGTGAGCCTTGCCTGCTCCTCACACGTCCAGCCTCGCAAGCTGTCCGGGTCCCAGTCGATTTTGACTTTGTCTCCTGGTAGGACGACCAGCGAGAGACCGCCAATCTCGTCCAAACAGTCTTGATAGACGAAATTGAGAAGCGATTCTGCCGTTGCCTGCGCAATGTCGCCGTGTAGGCCAAGCATGGCTGCGCGCAGCATCGCCGGCCGGCTTGAAGCCTTGAGAATGGCGCCCGTAACATCAGCATGTTCAACGACCGACAGGACGTCGCCAGCGATGTCCTCAAACGGCGGAGTGTCAAGGAGTACGGACCACGTCGCCGGATCGCGCGCGACAGATATCGCCAGGCCATGGGCGGCGCAGGCATGCTGGAGTATTTCATGGGCAAAGGAAACGCGCCCGGAATGGCGCACTAGCAGGCCCGACGCGAACAGGGCGGAGCTCGCGGCCTCAGGGACAACATGCTCCAGCATTAGCTCATCAAACGCGCTTTCGGAGATTGAGAAGGCCAAAACTGAATGAAAATTCGCTGCAAGTCGGCGGAGACCGAGCGCGCCAGGCCTCGCCTGCTCGCCGAGCCGCTCGCGGACGAACATGTCCAAAAGGCTTTGGCGAGATTGGTTATGCTCGACCTTCCCTGCGATCGACCCAATCACTGCGGCCTCGTACCCGTTGCCGACCGCTTTGAGCGCCTCCAGAACAGCGCCACCGTGAAGCTCTCCGACACCCGCGATCCGTTGCTTAAGCGCAAGGCTCGGCCGACCGATCTTGATCTGCTCAAGGCCGGACAGCTGGACTGGCGGATCTCCTTGGCCGGTTACTATCAGGCGCGCGTCCAGTCGCGCTGCTA
>NZ_JH594425.1:1414270-1583340 GCF_000242835.1 Sphingomonas sp. PAMC 26617 | reverse complement strand
AAGGCGCGCAGACCGCGAAGCGCGTCATCGGCGTCTGGCAACTCATTCAAACCATCCAACAAGATCGCGACCGGCATGCCGGCGCGGCGCGCCGCGCGATAGACGCGATCCGGAGTGCTACCGGAGAGCAGCGATACTTCGCGCCGGACCATCGCTTGCCATGACCCGCCATAGAGCCTTGCCGAGAGAAACAGTACGGTCGTGCCGTCAGCCGCGAGTTGGGCAGCGGCCCTGCGTGCGAGCAAGGTCTTGCCGCACCCTGACGGTCCGGAAACGAAAGCGCCTGGGCCAGCAAGGACGGAGGCGATCAACGTCTCCGACTCAGCATCGGTCTCGGCTAGCCAGCGCTTTCCGTCGCGCGAGTATTCGGTCTCCACGGCGTCCCGGAAGCTGGCCAGAAGCGCAAAGGACTCGTTGAGATCCGGCGGCGCCACCGTTTCTGCCAGCGATGCAGGTATCAGCTGGTGGTGGCGAGCAAAGGCATGCCACCGCTCAAGCGCCCAAGGAGTGCCGGTCGCGGTCGCCTGAAGATTGAGCGCGTCCATCGCGACGATTCCCACCTTGTGGTCGCCGGCTGTAAGCGCTGACCCCGCTGGAATGCCCGTCGTGAACACAACGCGAGCATGGGGATACCACGCGCCGAGCGAGCCTCCGATCGACATGGCATCGCGCAACGAATTCTTGGCGTGGAGCGCCTGGGCGTAGGCGTTGGCGTAGTTAGTCTCGCCGCCATCCGGCTGACGCCGCTTCCACTGGCCGTTGATACCGCCCCGAACGGGCCAACGCGATGCCTTGACCTCAAAGACCACCACCCGATGCGCCGTGGCAACGATGCAATCGATCTGCCGACCGCCAAACTGGCAATTGGCGATCAGCACATAGGCCTCACGCTCGTTTTCCAGCATCTCGACCAAGCGCGATACAAGGACGCGCTCGGAGCCATGAATGATGGCGTCGCCGATATAGATTTTTCCAGTGCTTGGAACGCTTGCCGGGGGAAGACGGCCATTGCGCGGCTTGGCGATCATGCAGCGAGCGCCTGTTCGATTTTGGCTTCGCACTCGTCCCGAACACTGCTGGCGCGGCCGTCAAGCAAATCGGCGATTTTCACGGAGACCCTGTCAGCGGCTTCGCGCAAGCCCTCTTCGATGTGAATGTACCCTTGGGTGACGCCACGCTTCCCGTGTCCAAGCAGCGCCGCGATCGTCAGCTCCGAATAGCCCATGTCACCGGCGACGCTGCTGAACGTGTGGCGCAGCGTATGGGCTGTGACGCCCTCGATACGGGCGGCGATGCAGAGGCGCTGCAGCACGTCGGGCACCTGCTTGTAGTGGCTGTCTCCATAGTCGGAGGGAAAGACGAACGGGCACCCGGCCAACTCAGGCTGCGCTTCGAGCACTGCTAGCGCCGCCTTCCCCACCGGGCGATCCTGTGCACCGGACTTCGTATCCGGGAAGTGGACGGCACTACCTTCGGGGTCGACCCAGGAGCGTTCGAGCTCTTGGGCCTCGGACAACCGGAAGCCGGTGAGCGCGATCAGTCGCACGGCAGCGAGGCCCGTCGCTTTCTCGTCACGCGTGGACGCGAGTTGCATCACGGCGCCGAGCTTCCCGAGTTCAATCGCGCTCAATCGCCGCGTTCGGCGGCTGCTGGCCATCCGGCGGGCGCCCTTTGCGGGATTGCTGCCGATGATGCCCAGGCGGACCGCGTGCTCGCACATAGAGTGCAGCGTCGAAATCACGCGCGAGGCCGCGCCACTACCGCCCGTCGTCGACCGGCCACGCCCCTTGCCCTTGTCGGCAGCGCTCTTTCCGGCAGCAATATCGGCTTGCATCGACTCAATGTCGGCCGGCTTCAACCCAGTCACCTTTCGGTGGCCGATCAGCGGGCGGATATGCCGATCGATCCGGCTGCGCTCCATCCGGACGGTCGAAGCCTTGATAGGCAGGCGTCGGCGCCCGAGCAGACGACCGGCCTCGGCTTCCTCAAGATACCAGTCGCAGACATCCCCGATGGTCGGCGCCGCACGCTTCGCCTCTTTCTCGTCAGCCGGATCGAGGCCGCGCGTGATATCCGCGAGCATTCTGATCGCCTCTTTGCGGGCTTGATCGACACTGAAGACCGGAAATCGCGCATAGACGCTGCGACGCAGCCGCCCGTCCGGGTTCCGATATTGGAGGACGTACGATTTCACGCCGGTGGGACCGACCCGCACGCCGAACCCCTTGAGTTCGCCATCCCACAAAAAGGCCTGCCCCTCCCTGGGCACCTTTGCACTTTCGATCATGTGCGTAGTCAATTTACCGGGCATAACGCTCAACCTCTGAAAGCGATATTACGTCAGTCAGAGCGCTATGAAAAGTAATAAGGGCGTAAGAGGGTTGCTGGATAGCGTCGGTTGCAAATGAGTAGGTTCGATTTAGCTTAGTGCCTGTTATAGAGTTATAAAATAAGGACAAGCGCATAATCGGCGATGCACGGAAAGACGGGTTTCGATCGTTGGTAAGGCTGAGGTCGTGAGTTCAATCCTCACCGGCAGCACCAGTTTCTCCTATCGTCGTCGCGCGATCTCCCTTCGGGGGGATCGCAGCGCGGCGGGGGAACATCTGCGGCGAACGGCCGCAGCGCAATCTCGGTAGCCTTCAGCGAGAATTTCCGGCGCGCATCCGCGGGCGGCGCGTGACGATGCCGATGGAAACAAACGGGACGGCGATGGTTGACTGAACCGATCACTTTGTAACACGCTCGTTGTCGTCGTGTATCGTTGGGTTGCCCGTTCGCACGCGACGGCGACCACGGAACCGTTCCACGAATTAACCCGATCACCGTTTGAGGAATTCTTGTCTTTCCCCAAGCGCGTAGCTTGCATATCGCGCTGCCTGTAAGGGCCCGAATGCAGCGCCCGCCCCTGACAGCCGCGCCGCTCGTGCGCGCCGGAGATTTACCGTGGCAACCAAGCGTCCCGAAGGTATCAAGGATTATACCGGCCCTGCCGGCGGTTGGGGTGCGCTCAAGGCGGTCGCGATCTCGCTCAAGGCGCAGCAGATCGTCACCAGCGGTGCGCAGACGCTGCTCAAGTCGAACCAGCCGCATGGCTTCGACTGCCCGAGCTGCGCGTGGCCCGACCCCAAGCACACCTCCTCGTTCGAATTCTGCGAGAATGGCGCGAAAGCCGTCGCTTGGGAATCGACCGCCAAACGGATCGGCGCGGACTTCTTCGCCGAACATGCGGTGGAGGACATCTGGAAGCAGAGCGATCACTGGATCGAGGATCAGGGCCGCGTCACAGAACCGCTGCGCTACAATGCCGCGACCGACCATTATGAAGTCGTCAGCTGGGACGACGCACTTTCCGAGATCGGCGCAGGGCTCGCGGCGGTGCCACATCCCGACCAGGCCGAATTCTACACCTCGGGCCGCTGCTCGAACGAAGCGGCGTTCCTGCTCCAGTTGTTCGTCCGGCTGTACGGCACCAACAATTTCCCCGATTGCTCGAACATGTGTCACGAGGCAACGTCGGTCGGCCTCCCCAAGTCGATCGGGATCGGCAAGGGCACGGTCAGCCTCGAGGATTTCGATCACGCCGATCTGATCCTGTCGTTCGGCCACAACCCGGGCACCAACCACCCGCGGATGATGGCGACGCTGCGCGAAGTGTCGAAGCGCGGGGGAAAGATCGTCGTCTTAAACCCGCTCAAGGAACGCTCGCTCGAACGCTTCGAATCGCCGCAGTCGGTGGTCGAGATGGCGACCGGCGGGTCGACCCCGATCGCGAGCACCTATCTGCAGGTCAAGATCGGCGGCGATGCAGCCGCGATCAAGGGAATCGCCAAGGCGCTGGTCGCGCTCGATGACGCGGCGGCAGCGACCGAAGGCACTGAGCCGGTGCTCGACCATGTCTTCATCGCCGAACATACCGCCGGGATCGACGCCTATATCGCCGACCTGCGCGAAACGACCTGGGAGGCGATCGAGCGTGGCAGCGGGCTGACCCGCGCCGAGCTCGAGGGCGTGGCGGACATCTACGCCGCTTCCAAGGCGACGATCTGCTGCTACGGCATGGGGATCACGCAGCAGCGCACCGGCACCAGCAACGTCCAGCAGATCGCCAACCTGCTGCTGATGCGCGGCAACATGGGTCGCGCGGGCGCAGGGATCTGCCCCTTGCGCGGCCACAGCAACGTCCAGGGCGACCGCACCGTCGGCATCACCGAGCGCCCAAAGCCCGCCTTCCTCGACCGGATGCGCGACGTGTTCGGCTTCGAGCCGCCGCGGAACGACGGCCATTCGGTGGTCGAGAGCATCGCCGCGATGCGCGACGGCAAGGCCAAGGCGATCGTCTGCCTCGGCGGCAATCTCGCGATCGCTTCGTCGGACCCGCAGGCGTGCGCCGAGGGGTTCCGCAACATGGATCTCGCGGTCCACATCACGACAAAGCTCAACCGTACGCATCTGCTGATGGCGAAGGCGACCTACATCCTGCCGTGCCTCGGGCGGACCGAGCTCGACGAGCAGGCGGATGGCCCGCAATCGGTGACGGTCGAGGATTCGATGTCGATGGTCCACGCCTCGCGCGGGTTCCTGCGGCCGCCGGGCGAGAATGTGAAGTCCGAGATCTGGATCGTCGGGCAGATCGCCAAGGCGACGCTCAAGGGCAGGGGCGGGATCGATTGGGACGCGTATGTCGGCAATTACGACCTGATCCGCGACAAGATCGAGGCGGTCTTCCCCGATTTCGTCGACTACAACCGCCGCGTGCGTATGCCCGGCGGGTTCCACTTGACCAATTCGGCCGCGCTGCGGATCTGGAACACCGAGAACAAGAAGGCGAACTTCATCCCCACCCCGACGCTCGAGGATGATTCGACCAACGGCGACCCGGATCTCCTGCGGCTCACCACGATCCGCGCGCATGACCAGTATAACACCACGGTCTACAGTCTCGATGATCGCTATCGCGGGGTGTTCGGCCGGCGCGACGTGCTGTTCATGAACGAGACCGACATGGCGCGGCTTGGCCTCGCCGAGGGCGACATCGTCGACATCGCGACCGCGCTCGAATTCGCCCGCGAAGATCGCGTGGTGCAGAAATTGATGGTGGTGCGTTACGCGCTCCCTAAAGGGTGCTGTGCATCCTATTATCCGGAGACCCAGCCCTTGATCGCGCTCGAAGACCATGATCCGCAAAGCTTTACCCCATCGTACAAGTCGATCCCGGTAACGGTCCGCCCGGCCGGCGCCGATCTCGGTTCCGAAATCGGTGTCGCCCGTGCGGGCGTCGTCGGTAAGACGAAGCGCGTGCCGGCATGAGCGGCTACGCCAACACGATCGAAGCGTACGCAAAACTTGCCGCGGCAAAGGCCGTGGCGTTGCGGCGCTCCCCGCTCGGCTTCTTCGCGGGCGCAATGCTCGCGGGGACGTATATCGGGATCGCGATGATCCTTGCGCTCAGCACTGGCGCGGGGCTTCCCGCCGGGGTCAGGCCGCTGGTCATGGGCGCGACCTTCGGGATCGGCCTGATCCTGACGGTCTTTGCCGGGGCCGAGTTGTTCACCGGCTACGTCATGTATCTCGGCTTCGGGCTCGCGCATCGTACGATCACGCTGTGGGAAGCCGTGCAGATGATCGTCGTGGTGTGGATCGGCAATCTGGTCGGCGGCATCATCCTGTCGGTCCTCTTTGCGGCCGGCGGCGGCGGTGCCATTTTCGCCAATGCCGATACGATGTTCCACGCCTATGTGGCGCACAAGGTCGAGGCGAGCGCGCTTGCGCTGCTGTGCCGCGCAATCCTGTGCAACTGGCTCGTCTGCCTCGCGATCTGGACCGCAGCGCGGATGCAGGGCGATGCCGCCAAGTGTATCGCGATGGCGTGGATCCTGCTCGCCTTCGTCGCGGCCGGGTTCGAGCATTCGGTCGCCAACATGACCGGCCTTACGCTTGGCCTGCTCGTCGACCATCCGTCGATCAGCATCTCAGGAATGGCGCGCAACCTTGCAATCGTATCGCTCGGCAATGCGATCGGCGGGCTGGTGTTCGTCTGTGGCGGTTATCTGATGGCGTCGCGGACCGACGCGGTCGCAGTCGCCAAGTAGAGGACTGAGCCATGCCGGGACCGCGTCTGTTCGAACCGCTCACGATCGACGGGCTGACGCTCGCCAACCGGATCGTGATCGCGCCGATGTGCCAATATTCGGCGGTCGACGGCTGCATGACTGACTGGCATCTGATTCACCTTGGGCAGCTTGCGCTGTCCGGGGCGGGTCTCCTGACGATCGAGGCGGCGGCGGTGGTCCCGGAAGGACGGATCACCTACGGCGACGTGGGTCTGTACGACGACGCGACGCAGGCGGCGATCGGGCGAACGTTGGACAGCGTCCGCCGGCATTCGGACATGCCGGTCGGGATCCAGCTCGCACACGCCGGGCGCAAGGCATCGACCGACCTACCGTGGCGAAGCGGCGCGCAGATCGCACCGAATTTGGCCAATGGCTGGCAGACGGTCGCCCCCTCGGGGCTTGGTTTCGGGACGGACGATACCGCCCCGGTCGCGCTCGACCGCGACGGAATGGTGCGGGTGCGCGACGCGTTCGTCGCCGCGACGAAGCGCGCCGCCGATCTCGAGCTCGATCTCGTGCAGCTCCACGGCGCGCATGGCTACCTTTTGCATCAATTCCTCTCGCCTCTCTCGAACAGGCGCGACGACGCCTATGGCGGCAGCCTCGAAAACCGGATGCGCTTCCCGCTCGAGGTGTTCGATGCCGTTCGCGCGGCATTCCCGGCGGGCAAGCCAGTGACGATGCGCGTCTCCGGCACCGACTGGGTCGCTGGCGGCTGGGATATCGCGGAAACCGTCGCCTTCTCCCAGGCCTTGGAGGCACGCGGGTGTTCGGCGATCCACGTGTCGAGCGGCGGGCTCGATGCAGGACAACAGATCCCGGTCGGGCCGAACTATCAGGTCCCGCTAGCCCGCGCCGTCAAGCAGGCGGTCGAGATTCCGGTCGTCGCGGTCGGACTGATCACCGAGCCCGAACAGGCCGAGGCGATCGTCGGGACCGGCGACGCCGACCTCATCGCGCTGGCGCGCACGATCCTATACGATCCGCACTGGCCATGGCACGCCGCCGCCGCGCTCGGCGGCACGGTTGTCGCGCCCAACCAGTATCTCCGCTCGCAGCCGCGCCAGTATAAGGACCTGCTGCAGCCACCAGCGGCGCGATAGCCGCCAGCGCTTCAATTCAGGGCTATTGGCTATCTGTTGACGCAGGCCGTGGCCGGGGGAGTGCATTCGGCGACGAATGCTGCGCTCCCCCTCTCGCCCACTACGCCTGCCCCGTCAGGCAAGCGTCATCAGGCTCGCATTCCCGCCGGCCGCGGTGGTGTTGATCGAAACCGACACTTCCTCGCACAGCCAGTCGAGCCGATACGCGTCCGCCCGCGTCACGAGCGTCTCGCTCGACGCCGCCTGAAGCGAAACGATCGCGCCGTCGCGTGCAGCCAGCGCATGCGACGCGGTGGCGACGTCCGCCGCATCCCCCTCGACCAGCGCGCCTGCCAGCGCATCGACCTCGGCAAGCCCCTGCGTCGGCCAGCTGATCCGCGCCGCCACTGCCGCAGGCAGGCCCGCCGGGGCCACCGCGAGCGGTCCGCCCGGGATCACCACCGCATGGTTCCCGGTCGCAAGCACCGCGCCGATCTGCCGCCAGAGCCCGTGAGCGGTCCGCGCGATGACCGCGATCCGCCCGCGCGGGTGGAGCGCGTAGCGGTTGGTCTCTCCGACTGGACCGGCCAGCTCGACGGCATAGCCAAGCCGTGAGCGATCCGCGATTGCGCCGACCGCCGCCGCCATGTCGGGCTCGCCTTGCGTCCCGAGCCAGGTCGACAGCACCTGCGCGACGGGATCGCCCGTGCCTGCCTCCGACGGCGTGGCAGCTGCGGACGCCTGCACCAGGCGCGTGAGGTACATCGGTCCGCCTGCCTTCGGCCCGGTCCCGGAAAGCCCGCGCCCGCCGAACGGCTGAACCCCGACCACTGCGCCGATCGTGTTGCGGTTGACGTAAAGGTTCCCCGCGCCGATCCGTCGCGTCACGTGCTCGATCGTCGCGTCGAGCCGGGTGTGGAGCCCGAAGGTCAGCCCGTAGCCGGTCGCGTTGATCGAATCGATCAACGCGTCCAGCCCGCCGCTACGATAGCGCAGCACATGGAGCACCGGCCCGAACACCTCGCGCCCGATCTGCGCGATATCGTCGATCTCGATGATCGTCGGCGCGACGAAGGTGCCGAGTTCGGTCTCGGGCGCAAGCCGCGCCTGCTCGACGCGGTGCCCCGCGTGCTTCATCCGCGCGATGTGATCCTCGATCCCGTCGCGCGCCTGTGCGGTGATGACCGGGCCGATGTCGACCGCGAGCCGGTCGGTCTTGCCGATCTCCAGCTCCGCCACCGCGCCGCGCAGCATCGACAGCGTCCGATCCGCGACCTCCTCCTGCAGGCATAGCACGCGCAGCGCCGAACAGCGCTGCCCCGCGCTGTCGAACGCGGACGCAAGCACGTCGCCGACGACCTGCTCCGCCAGCGCGGACGAATCGACGATCATCGCATTCTGCCCGCCGGTCTCGGCGATCAGCGGGATTGGCGTGCCCTGCGCGGTGAGCCGCCCGGCGAGCTGGCGCTGGATCGTCCGCGCGACCCCGGTCGATCCGGTGAAGATCACCCCCGCGGTGACGGGCGCGCCGACCAGCGCGGCGCCGACTGCGCCATCGCCGAGCACGAGCTGGACGACCGCTTCGGGCACCCCCGCCGCATGGAGGATCCGCACGGCTTCGGCAGCGATCAGCGGAGTCGGCTGCGCGGGCTTGGCGACGACCGGGTTGCCCGCGACCAGCGCGGCGGCGATCTGCCCGGTGAAGATCGCGAGCGGGAAGTTCCACGGGCTGATGCACGCGATCGGCCCGAGCGGGGTCGCACCACCCAGTGTCTCCCGCGCCTGCATCGCATAATAGCGCAGGAAATCGACCGCTTCGCGCACCTCAGCGATCGCGTTGGCGGCGGATTTGCCCGCCTCGCGCATGATCAGCCCCATCAGCGTTGGCATGGTCTGTTCGAGTTGGTCCGCCGCGCGATCGAGGCAGGCGGCACGGTCGCCGACCGGGGTCGCGGCCCACAATGCCGCGGCACCGGCCGCACGCTCCACCGCGGCGGTCGCCTCGGCATCGCTATGCTCGAACACGCGGCCGACGATATCCCGGTGGTCGGCAGGGTTGCGGACGAGCACCGGCGCGCGACCGTCGTCGACGCCCGCGCGCCAGTCCTGCTGCGCGCTCGCAACCAGCGCGCGGCCAAGCGCGAGCAGGCTCGCCTCGTCGCTCAAGTCGAGCCCGGCGGAATTGCAGCGCGCGCCGTAAATGTCCGCGGGCAGCGCGATCTCGTCATGCGGCGCGCCGGGCACCGGCATCGCGCGGACGATCTCGACCGGATCGGCGATCAGGTCCTCGATCGGCACCGCAGGATCGCCGATCCGGTTGACGAACGACGAGTTCGCGCCGTTCTCGAGCAGGCGGCGGACGAGATACGCGAGCAGCGTCTCGTGCGTGCCCACCGGGGCATAGACCCGGCACGGGCGCGCGAGGCCATTCGCGCCGACGACCTGGTCATAGAGCGGCTCGCCCATCCCATGGAGGCACTGGAACTCGTAATCGCCGACGACGAAGTCCTCGCCCGCAAGCTGGTAGATCGTCGACAGCGTCTGCGCATTGTGAGTCGCGAATTGCGGGAACACCGCGTCGCGCGCCGCCAGCAGTTTGCGCGCGCACGCGATGTACGCGACGTCGGTGTAGATCTTGCGCGTATAGACCGGATAGCCCGAGAGGCCGTCGACCTGAGCGCGCTTGATCTCGGCATCCCAATAGGCGCCCTTGACCAGCCGGATCATGATCCGCCGCCCGGTCCGCCGCGCGAGCGCGATGACGAAGTCGATCACCAGCGGGCAGCGCTTGCCATACGCCTGGACGACGAAGCCCAACCCCTTCCACCCGTCGAGCGCGGGATCCTCGGCGAGCGCCTCGAGCAGGTCGAGCGACAGTTCGAGCCGGTCCGATTCCTCGGCATCGATGTTGAAGCCAATGTCGTAGCCCTTGGCGAGCAAGGCGAGCCCGCGCACGATCGGCAGCAATTCGCTGATCACGCGGCCCGCCTGCGCGCGGCTGTAGCGCGGGTGGAGCGCGGACAGCTTGATCGAGATCCCCGGCCCACCATAGACTCCGCGCCCTGCCGACGCCGTGCCGATCGCGTGGATCGCCTGTTCGTAATCGCGCAGATAGCGCGCCGCGTCTGCCGCGGTCGTCGCCGCCTCGCCGAGCATGTCGTAGGAGAAGCCGTAGCCGCGCGCCTCGCGACCCTTTGCATGCCGCAGCGCCTCGTCGATCGTCTGGCCAGTGACGAACTGCTCGCCCATCATCCGCATCGCGAGATCGACGCCGCGGCGGATCACCGGTTCGCCGACGCGCGCGACCAGCCGCGTCAGCGCGGTCGCGAGGCCCCGGTCGTCCGCACTCGCGGTCAGCTTGCCCGTGACGACCAGTCCCCAGGTCGCGGCGTTGACGAACAGCGAGCGCCCGTCGCCGATATGCGATGCCCAGTCCCCCCCACCGATCTTGTCGCGGATCAGCGCATCGCGCGTCGCGGTGTCGGGGATGCGGAGCAGCGCCTCCGCGAGACACATCAAGGCGACGCCTTCCTGGCTCGACAGCGCATATTCCTGGACCAGCGCCTGCACGCCGCCGCGCGCCTTCGATCCGCGCAACCCCTCGATCAGCGCGCGGGCAGTCCCGGCCGAGGCGCGGCGGACCGTGTCGGAGACGGTCGCAGCTTCGACCAGTGGGGGGACGCAGACCGGCTCGGGCGTGCGAATGGCCGCGGTGATCGCGGTGCGGAGCGGGTCGGGGGTCCGGATCATCGGCGCGAAACGGGCGAAGGGCGTCGGCTGGTCGGTGGTCATGGCGATCCTCGGGCTGGATACGCCGTCATACCAGCCGAGCGTATGGGAAGTCTGGCTTAAAGGGCTTGATAAAGATCGCATATCACCCGCATTATCGCCTCATGAAAGACGATACGTCTGCAACTGGCGCTCATAAGAGTGATCTTGACCGGTTCGACACCGCCATCATCGACCTGTTGGCGCAGGACGGCCGAATGACCGTTACCGATCTCGCCGCGCGGATCGGTCTGTCGAAGACGCCGACGCAGGTTCGGCTGAAGCGGCTGATCGACGACGGCTATATCCTCGGCTTCCGCGCGGTGACCAACCGCGCCAAGCTGGGGCTCGACCATGTCGCCTTCACCGAGGTCAAACTGTCCGACACGCGCGAAGCCGCGCTCCGCGATTTCAACGCGGCGGTCCGGCGGATTCCGGAGGTCGAGGAATGCCATCTGATCGCAAGCAGCTTCGATTATCTGCTCAAGGTCCGCACCACCGACATCCGCCGCTATCGCTACGTCCTGGGCGAGAAGATCTCGAGCCTGCCGCATGTCGCGAGCACCTCGACCTTCGTCGCGATGGAAACGATCCTCGACCAGGATCGGTAGCGCGGGGCTTATTGCCAGGCGACCCCGCCGTCGGGGGTGCGACCGGTCAGCCGCAAGGTCTGCCGGAACACCCAGCCGGACACCGCCGAGGCCAGGCCGCGCCGGACGATCGGCGTTGTCAGCGTCGAATAATGCGCCGCCGCAAACACCGTCGCGCGCTTGTATCCGCTATATTCCAGCGAGAATTGCGTCTCGTTCTTCGCCAGGACGTGGGGATAGGCGTCGCGGATCGGATGGATCGCGCGGGTATAGGCGATCGGCCCGGTCAGCCGCAGCACGCCGATCCGCCCGACATTGGTCATCCACGGGCTGTAGGTCTCGATATTGGCGAGCACCGCGGCGATCACCGCGCGCAGATACGGATGGCCCGCCACGCCGATGACATGCCATTGCTGATATTCGCCACCGGGGATGTCGGCAATATCGTCCAGCAACCCCATGTTGAAATGGAGCTCGCCCGGCCCGTTGCGCCATTGCGCGAGGATGAAGGATTCATTGCCCCGGATCGCGGCGTTGATCGGTCCGGTGAAACGGCTCTTGATGTCAAGATATGCGCCGCCCAGCGCATAAATCAGGAGATAGCGGAACAGATCCGCGCGCGCCGCGCCATATTCGGGGCGCAGCAGGCGATAGACCGACAGAACCTGTGCGCCGTAAGTAGACCCGATGAAGGTCTCGATCGCGTCGTCCGAATAGAGCCGGAAATCCCAGTCCGGGTTTTGCGCGATCGCGTCTTCCCGCCCGACCCGGATCGCCTCGGGCAAGGCATCCGTGGCGTAGGTCTGGTGCACGATTCGCGGGATCGCGGTTCCCATCGGCACCGCCAGCAGCGCCTGTGCCCAATGCTCCTCCCGCCGACGCCGCCGCGTCGCATGGAGCGCACCAAGAAACGGAATGTCGGACAGCAGCATGCGCTCATATTGCATATGCGCCATGAGCGGGCAACGCGCGCCGCCAAGGGCAGAAGATCGAGCATATGTTCAGGGGGTGGTGGGCGATGACGGGCTCGAACCGCCGACATTCTCGGTGTAAACGAGACGCTCTACCAACTGAGCTAATCGCCCCCCGGACAGGGAACCCGCGTAATAGCGCGCTTTTCGCTGCGAGCAAGCTTGCGATTCTGCAAACGGCCAGGATCGAAACGGAAACGAACGGAGGAGTGCGGAGATAGCAGTCCCGAGCTGTTCCCGAACCCCGTAATGGTCACAGCGGAGGCGATGCCGTAGCGTGACCGGGCCCGTTAGTTTTACCAGTACTTATGGGGTGATGAACCAGGCCCGCCCGACCAGAGGCTCGGGACGCTGCAATCACCGGTTGTCGAGCACGGCGTAACGCTCGGCACGGCGTGGCCGAAGTCCATCGGGGCGACTCTCAGGTGCTTCGCCAGAGCGGCTCTCAACGCAAATAAAAGAACTCGCTTCATTCCGCGGCAAACGCGACGCGCATGGTCCACTGGCGGTCGAGGCGGGGGGCGAGATGATCGCATCGAAATTCCCTGTCCCACCGCGGTCCGTAACGGCACTGTAAAATCGCTCTTCAGACAGCAACTTCGTGATAAGTATCCAAGTGGGGGAGAAACAGAAGTGGGCGCTGAAACTCTAATATGGGTAGTCCCGGCAATGGCTTTCGCCGTGATCGTTATTGCTGCTGCGGCCAGTAGCCTTGTATCAGGCAATGACCGGTTGGGCGCAGCTCTGGGCATCGTTTCCGCAGTTGGCGCTGTCGTTCTGATAGGGTCGATTTGCGCAACCGCGGTGCCGTAGCGTACTCGGTACCACCCCCATCAGCCGCGATTACGCCATTGTCCTGCGATGGTCGGGCGGAAGATCAGCGGATCACGCGATTCCGGTCCCCGCCTGGCGCACGGCCTCCACATAAGAGCGCATGCCCGCGCTAGCCCGTGCGGACAGCGCCATGAACGCGCGTCGGCGGTCGAACGGGTCGGGGCGGCGCTCGAACAGACCCGCCTCGGTCATCCGCGCGATCCAGCGCAGCGCGGTGGTCGGCGCGACGGCTGCGGCGATGCACAGGCTCGACACCGACACCTGAACCCGCTCGAGCTCCGCCGCGAACAGGTCGAGCAGCATGTCCCACGCCGGATCCTCGAACAGACCGGTGCCGAACACCTGGTCCCGCAACCGCCGCGCCCGGATCGCGTCGCGCACGTCGCGCACGCGGATTTCGGCGCGGGCGGGGGTGCTCGCGGCTCGATAGCTCGAACCCGGTTCGCCCACGCCGCGAACGCCGACGTCATCGTCGCCACGGATCAGGCGCGTCAGCGTCTCGGCGATGCGCGCGATTTCCTCGTTCAGCCGCAGCAGGCGGGCGGTTTCGCTCGTCCCGCCGACATCGTGCAGCCGCGGCAGCGCCTGATGAAGCGCGATCGAAAGAGCGGCGATCCGGTCGCCGATCGATGCGGCGCACAACAGGTCGACCGGGGCCATTCCGAGCATTGCGCTGACCAGATCGATCTGCGCTGGCTCGAGCACGATGACCAGCCTGGTCTCCCCGCTTTCCGCAAAGGCGAGCAAGGCCGGAAGCATCTGTTCGAGCAGGTCGTCCGACACGCCCTGAGTCTCGGCCAGCACGACGCTGACCAGCCCCTGCTGCTCGAGCCGCGCGCGCATATCCGCCCACGCAACCTCGCCGAGCCAACGGGCACCGGTCGCAATCGCGGCGGCGCGGCCATCGGCACCCCCGTCCGCATCCGCGATCAGCAGGATCGACGGGTCGCTCCTGCGCAGAGGATCTGCGCCTGCATCGGCGGAAGCTTCGAGTGCGGTAAGCGCCTGCATCATCCCCGCTCCCCCCAGATGCGGTATTGTCCAGCCGATTTATGTGTAAATTACGCAATATTGGGAGGACCGACAGTCATGATTGCACCATTATGGTGGCATGCACAGTCAATTTACGAAAAGACGCCGCCGCTTCCCTCCAGTTCGGAGCGATGCATGCCAACTCTGGACCAAGGATCTCCGGGCCATCTTGCTCAGTCGAGCGACTTGACGATTTCCTCGACCATCTTTTTGGCATCGCCCAGCAGCATCATCGTATTGTCCATGTAGAACACATCGTTGTCGACGCCGGCATAGCCGACCCCGCCCATCGAGCGCTTGATGAACAGTACCGTCTTCGCCTTTTCGACGTCGAGCACCGGCATGCCGTAGATCGGCGAGGTCTTGTCGGTCTTGGCGGCGGGGTTGGTCACGTCGTTCGCGCCGATGACGAAGGCAATGTCGGTCTGCGCGAACTCGCTGTTAATGTCCTCCAGCTCGAACACGTCGTCATACGGCACGTTCGCTTCCGCGAGCAGCACGTTCATATGCCCCGGCATGCGCCCCGCCACCGGATGGATCGCATATTTCACGCGGACGCCGTGTTCCTTGAGCTTGTCGCCCATTTCGCGCAGCGCGTGCTGCGCCTGGCTGACCGCCATGCCGTAGCCGGGGACGATGATGACCTGTTCCGCCTGGCCGAGCAGGAACGCCGCGTCGTCGGCCGAACCACGCTTCCACGGGCGCTGTTCCTTCGCTTCGCCACCTGCTGCTGCCGCATCGCCGCCGAAGCCGCCCGCGATGACGCTGATGAAGCTGCGGTTCATCGCCTTGCACATGATGTAGCTGAGGATCGCGCCGGACGATCCGACCAGCGCGCCGGTGATGATCATCGCGCTGTTGTGGAGCGTGAATCCCATCGCCGCGGCGGCCCAGCCCGAATAGCTGTTGAGCATCGACACGACGACCGGCATGTCCGCGCCGCCGATCGGCACGATCAGCAGGAAGCCGATGACGAAGCTGAGCGCCGTGATCGTCCAGAACACCCACGCGCTCTGGTCCTGCGTGAAATAGCCGACGAGGCCGAGGATCGCGACCAGCACCGCGATGTTGATGACGTGGCGTCCGGGCAGCAGGATCGGCTTGCCCGACATGTTGCCGTTGAGCTTGAGGAACGCGATCACGGACCCTGAGAAGGTGATCGCGCCGATCGCGATGCCGAGCCCCATCTCGATCCGCGAAACGGTCAGGATCTGCCCGTCCTCGCCCAGAATGCCGAACGCGCCGGGGTTGAGATACGCTGCCGCCGCGACCAGCACCGCCGCCATGCCGACGAGCGAATGGAACGCCGCGACGAGCTGCGGCATGTCGGTCATCGCGATTCTGCGTGCGGTGACGATCCCGATCGCGGCGCCGATCGCCATCGCGATCCCGATCTCGAATGGCGAGGCGAGATGATGCGCGAACAGCGTCGTCCCGACCGCGAGCGCCATCCCGATCATGCCGAGCCGGTTTCCGCGCTGCGCGGTCGCGGGCGACGACAAGCCGCGCAGCGCGAGGATGAAGCACACCCCCGCGACGAGATACGCGAGCGCGACCCAGGGATTGACTGGTGCCGTATGTTCCATCGCTTAAGCCCCTACCCGCCCGATATGCCGTCCATGCCGCATCACTTCGCGACCGGCCGCTCTTTTTTCTTGTACATCGCGAGCATCCGCTGCGTCACCGCGAAGCCGCCGAAGATGTTGACGCTCGCGAGCACCACCGCGAGCAGCCCGAGCCATTTCGACAAGACCGACCCTTCCGCCGCCGAGGCGATCAGCGCGCCGACGATGATGACCGAGGAGATCGCGTTGGTCACCGCCATCAGCGGCGTGTGAAGCGCAGGCGTGACCGACCAGACGACGTAATAGCCGACAAAGCAGGCCATGACGAAGATCGACAGGATCGAGATGAAGTCCATGACGTACGTGTCTCCCGTTCAGGCCGCGGCGCGGCGGGGTTGCGGAACTGGACGCCCCATTTCCTGCGCCGCCTCGATCCAGCACCCGATGGCATCGTAAATATTGTCGAGCGCTTCCTGCGGCGTATCGCCATCGGAACGACACCCCGGCAGTTCGGGGGCCACAGCCGTGAACCCCCCGCCGTCTTCCACCGACAGCGGCAGGATGTCGACTTCGTAATCGAACGGATTCATGATGCCCCTTCCCGAACGGCATCGACGAACCGTACCAACGCCCGGATATACACAGGCTTGATCGGCCGGTGCGCGGGGATGGTCAGGATCTCGGCCATATCGATATGCTTCACCTTGAAATGTGATCCCTTGCGCGGCGGTGTGCAAGCGATGTCGAACCCATTGCATAAAGCTACGACATCCCCGATCCGCCAGTCGCGTGGATTGACACGCATCCGCTCGAGCAGGGTCTCGGCGGAGGCCAACCGCTAGCCCAACAACCGCGCGTTCACCACCTTGCCGTCCCGCGTCAGCCGGATCGCGTCGCCGATCTCGTCGTCGAGCACCGGCTTGCCCTGCTCCTTGTCCCAGAAGGCGCTCAGGAAATTGAACAGGTTGCGCGAGAACAGCGCCGACGCATCCGCCGCCAGCCGGGAGGCGACGTTGCGATGGCCGACGATCGTCACGCCCGACACGACGACCGTTTCGCCCGCGACCGAACCCTCGACATTGCCGCCGCTCTCGACCGCGAGATCGACGATCACCGACCCGGGCCGCATGCTCGCGACCTGTGCCGCCGAGATCAGCCGTGGCGCGGGGCGCCCCGGGATCAGCGCGGTGGTGATGACGATGTCCTGCTTGGCGATATGGCCGGAAACCAGCTCGGCCTGCGCCGCCTGATATTCGGCACTCATCTCGCCGGCATAGCCACCCGAGCCCTCGCCCTCGATCCCCGCGACATTCTCGACGAAGATCGGTTTTGCGCCGAGGCTCTGGATCTGCTCGCGCGTGGCCGAGCGGACGTCGGTCGCGGACACCTGCGCGCCGAGCCGCCGCGCGGTGGCGATCGCCTGAAGGCCTGCGACGCCGACCCCCATCACGAACACGCGTGCGGCGGACACCGTGCCCGCCGCGGTCATCATCATCGGAAACGCGCGACCGTAAGCCGCCGCCGCATCGAGCACCGACTTGTACCCCGCGAGGTTCGACTGCGACGACAGGATATCCATCGATTGCGCGCGCGTGATGCGCGGCATGAATTCCATCGCGAGCGCCTCTATCCCCGCCGACGCATAACCGTCGATCCGCGCGCGATCCGCGAACGGGTTGAGCGCGGCGACCAGCCATGCTCCCGGCGCGGCCCCGGCCAGCGTATCGGCGGACGGTCCCTGCACCCCGAGCACGATCGCCGCGCCCGCCAGCGTCGCCGCGCGATCCGCGACAGTCGCGCCGGCCGCGGCATAGTCGGCATCCGCGATCGAGGCAGTGGCGCCAGCGCCCGCTTCCACCGCGACGCTCGCCCCCAGGGCGATGAATTTCTTGACCGTCTCGGCGGTCGCGGCGACGCGACGCTCGCCCTCGGCGGTCTCGCGCAGGACGGCGATCTTTATCCTATTTGCCCGAGATCAGCCACACCACCGCGAACGCGATGACGAAGCACGCGATCGCACCGTATTTCAGCACGCCGATGACCTTGCCATAGGTTGCCTGGTGGACTTGCAGATCACTTTCGGTCGCCATCGGTTCGGTCCTCGTCATATCGTTGCGTCCTGCTTAGACCGCGGCACGCAACCCCTCAACCCCCGGCGATATCGTCCCGGCGATGTCCCGGCCGTCCCGTCGCGGGGCGTTTAAGGCTGCTTTCACACCTTGTCTTTATGCGTTCATCGCGAACAACGAGACTCGGGGAAGAGCATGACGCGTAACGGGCAACGCCTGCTAATGCTGATCGACGACGAACCCGCGCAGCGCCGGCTGATCGCAGCGATCGCCGCGCGGCGTGGCTGGCGCGCGATCTTCGCCAACGATGGTGAGATGGCAATCGCGATGCTCGGCTCGCAGGACGGGATGCAGCTCGACGCGATCCTGCTCGATCAATGGTCGCCCGAGGCGGATTCGACCGCGCTGATCGCGGAGATCCGCACCCGCCGCCCCGCGTTGCCGCTCCTGCTGCTGACCGCGAACGGATCGGTCGCGCAGGCCGTCGCCGCGATGCGCACGGGCGCGACCGATTTCCTGGTCAAGCCGCTCGCGCCCGAACGCCTGCTCGCCGCGCTGGACGCCGCGGTCGCGCAGAAGACCGCGGGCGAACTGCGTCCGCTGACCGAGAAGATCCCCGCCCTCCTAGCGTTCGACGAGATCGTCGGCTCCGCGCCCGATTTCCGCGCCGCGCTCGCGATCGCCGCCAAGGCCGCGCGCGCGCGCGTGCCGGTGCTGCTCGAGGGCGAAAGCGGAGTCGGCAAGGAAGTGGTCGCGGAAGCGATTCACGCGGCGTCGCCGCGCGGCAAGAAGCCGATGATCGCGGTCAATTGCGGCGCGATCCCGGCGAACCTCGTCGAGAGCGAATTGTTCGGGCACGAAAAGGGCGCGTTCACCGGCGCGTTCGAGCGCAAGACCGGGCGCTTCCAGGAGGCGGACGGCGGCACGCTGTTCCTCGACGAGATCGGCGAGATGCCGCTGGAAGCGCAGGTCAAGCTGCTCCGCGTGCTGCAATCGGGCGAGATCCAGCCGCTCGGCGCGCGCCACATGCGCGAGGTCGACGTCCGCGTCATCGCCGCGACCAACAAGCGGCTGAGCGAGGAAGTCGAGGCGGGGCGCTTCCGGGAGGATCTCTATTACCGGCTCAACGTCGTCCAGGTGACGATCCCGCCCTTGCGCGAACGCACCGGCGATATCCCCGCGCTCGCGCGTCACCTGATGGCCCGGATCGCACAGCAGCCGGGCCTGCGCCAGCTCGGCATCACCGACGACGCGCTCGCGCTGCTCGGGCGCTACGACTGGCCGGGGAACGTCCGCCAGTTGCAGAACGCGTTGTTCCGCGCGGCCGTGCTATGCGACGGCGCGGCGCTGACCCAGGCGGATTTCCCGCAAATCGCGGCGCTCGGCGGCAAACGCCAGACGACCGTGACGCCGGTGCCGATGGCCACCTCGGGCGGGGTCACGTTGTTCCACGCCGATGGCAATCTGCGCGCGCTCGAGGAGATCGAGGCGGATGTCATCCGCCTCGCGATCGGCCATTATCGCGGACGGATGACCGAGGTCGCCCGCCGGCTCGGGATCGGGCGCTCGACGTTGTACCGCAAGCTCGGCGAACTCGGGATCGACAACGCGGCCGCCTGACGCCCGGTCGCGCGGCGAAATCTTACCAGAGGATTCCCTTCTCGGGCTTGACCGGCTCGGGGGCCTCTTCGCCGAGCGCCTGCAACAGGTCGATCTCGACCGTACGGCACATCGCGGTCAGCGGCACGTCGTGGACGGTGTTGGCGAACGGATCGACCAGATCGTCGCCGATCTTGAGTACCGCGAGGAACATCAGCCCCGCGACGGTCGACCCGATCGGCGTCGCGAACCCCAGCGTCTCGACGAGCCCGATCGGGAGCAGGATGCAGAACAGCCGCGCGAAGAACTCGGGGAAGAACCGGTACTGGTTGGGGAGCGGGGTGTTCTTCAACCGCTCCATCCCGCCCTGCGCGTTGGCGATATCGATCAGCACGCGCTCGATCGACGCCTGCTGGATGGTGTCGATCCACCCTGCCTGCCGTGCCTGGTCGACGCGCCGCCCGGTCCCGTCGAGAATACCGTTCGCCACGTTGAGCCGCTCCAGCGATGGCGCGGCCTCGTCGGGGGACAGATAGCGCAAGGCTTCCGCGCGCGGATCCTGCTTGCGCAACTGGCAGCGCAGGACGTTGACGTAGGTGATCTGCCGCAGAATGATCGCGCGCTGGAGATCGCGCGCTTCCTCGTCGGGGAGGAAGCTTCGCGCCGCGCGCGACAGGCTGCGCGAGGCGTTGATCATCAACCCCCACAGGCCGCGTCCTTCCCACCAGCGTTCGTACGCCGAGGTGCTGCGGAACCCGAGAAACAGCGCAAGCGCGGAGCCGAACAGCGTCAGCGGCAGCGAGGGCGCCTTGAACGGCAGGACGTAATAAGTGACCGTGACGATCACGTCCCAGACGAACAGCACCAGCAGGGGCCGCCATACCTCGGCGGCGATCTGCCGGTAGCGCGGCACTGCATCGATGATCATGAACTTCCTCCGGATACTCTACAGGGTGCGCGATACGGATGCGCGCGGTTCGGTCCAGAGGCGAGACCTCCGGCACGACGCCCGCCGATCGCGCGGGCAACGTCCGTTACCCCAGCCCGCGTGTCGCGCGAATGACAATTATGTTATTTTTCTCCACCGGGAACGGACGAGGCCGCAGGAGGCTTGATCCGATATGGATCAGAAACACGCGCCCATCGTCGAAGCCTTGGCGCAAGTGGAGCGGCGACCGATCCATGGCTTCGGCGCGCCCGGCCACAACCAGGGTGCCGCGATTCCCGCCGACCTGCGCCGCCTGCTCGGCAAACGGATCTTTGCCGCCGACCTGCTGACCCCCAAGGGCCTCGACGACCGGACCGAGGGCGGGCACGTCGTCCAGCGCGCGCACGAGCTCGCCGCGGAAGCGTGGCAGGCGGACTTCTGCCGATTTGTCACCGGCGGGTCGACGCAAAGCCTCCATACCGCGCTCGCGGCGGTCGCAGGCCCCGGTGACACCGTGCTGTTCGCCACCAACGTCCACAAGGCCGAACGCTCGCATGCGCTCGCGACCGGGCTCGATGCGGTGCTCGTGCCGGTGCTGATCGACGACGCGTGGGATATCGACCACGGCGTCACCCCCGCCGCGCTGTCGGCGGCGCTGGCCGCGCATCCGGACGCCAAGGCGTTCGTCGTGGTCAGCCCGACCTATTACGGCGTGACGAGTGACATCAGCGCGCTCTCCACCATCTGTCACGACCAAGGCATCCCGCTGATCTGCGACGCCGCCTGGGGCGGGGCGTTCGCCTTTTGCGAGCGGCTGCCCGACGATGCGCTCACCAAGGGCGCGGATATCGCGGTGTACAGCCTCCACAAGACGATGGGGTCGCTCGCGCAAGGGTCGGCGCTGCTCGCCAAGGGGACGCTGGTCGACCAGCAACGGCTGTGGATGGCGTTCGAACTGTTCGAGACGACCAGCCCGTCGGTCCCGATCCTCGCCAGCCTCGATGCGACCCGGCGCGACCATGCACTGGACGGCGAGCGGATCTGGCGCGGGGTGCTCGACCGCGCGGCCAAGCTTCGCCGTCGTCTGGCGCGGATTCCGGGGCTGCGCGTGTTCGGCGAGGAACACCTCCCCGCGGCGACGCAGCTCGATACGACCAAGGTGCTGATCGACCTCTCCGCGCTCGGCGTGACGGGGTATGCGGTGGACGACTGGCTGGTGAAGCATCACCGCGTCAGCGTCGGGCTGTCGGATGCGCGGCATGTGCTCGCGGTGGTGTCGATCGGGACGACCGCGGCGGATATTCGCGCGCTGGTCGGCGGGCTCAAGGATCTGGCGAAGCAGGTCGCCGCCGGCACTGCCGACCTGCCCCCCGCCGGCGCGTTTCCGGGGCTTTCGACGCTGTCGGTGACGATAGCGGCGGACCCCGAGGAAGCGTTCTTCGGCGATGTCGATCACGTCCCGATCGCGGACGCGGCAGGCCGGATCGCCGCCGAGGTGATCGCGCCAGCCCCGCCGGGCGTGCCGCGGCTCGTTCCCGGGCAGCGGATCGAGGCGGCGCACGTCGCGTGGCTGATCGCGAACCGCGACGCGGGCGCGTTCTTCCTCGATCCGATCGACCCGAGCGAGCGCACGATCCGGGTGGTGCGCTAGGGCGCGCGCTCCGTCCCTAAGCACTTCCCCGGCGAAGGCCGGGGCCCAGTCGAGATGGCCAAGGGTCTTAAGCGCAGGCCTCCGCTTTCTTCCGTTCCTCTCCTGGGCCCCGGCCTTCGCCGGGGAAGCAAACAGGGTCTCGTGCAGGGACCGCTTCAGCGCCCCACCAGCGCCTGATCGCGCAACCCGCGCCAGACACGCACCGCCTGCACCGTCTCCGCCACGTCATGGACGCGCAGCAATTGCACCCCCGCCTCGATCCCCTTGAGCGCGAGCGCGAGCGACCCGCCGAGCCGCGCATCGGCGGGGGCCTCGTTCGACAGCGCGCCGATCATCCGCTTGCGGCTCGCACCCAGCAGAATCGGGCAGCCGAGCCCGTGGAAGAGCGTCAGCCCGTTGAGCAGCGCAAGATTGTCCGACAGGCTCTTGCCGAAGCCGATGCCGGGATCGACGATGATCCGGTAGCGCGCAACACCGCCCGCGACGACCGCGTCGATTCGCGTCTCGAGCCAGTCGAACACGTCGGTCAGCACGTTGCCATAACCCGAACCGCCATGCCCGCCCGCCGCCGGATCGGGCGAATGCATCAGCACCACCGGGCACCCCGCCCGCGCGACCACGTCGAGCGCGCGGTCATCCCACAGCAACGCGGCGACATCGTTGATGATTGCCGCGCCCGCCGCGAGGGCGGCCTCCATGACGCCTGCCTTGCGCGTGTCGACCGAGACCAGCGTCCCGCTCCGCGCGAGCCGCTCGACGACGGGGACGACGCGCGCGAGCTCGTCGCCTTCCCAGACGACCGGTGCGCCGGGGCGCGTCGATTCCCCGCCGACGTCGATCAGCGCAGCGCCCGCCGCCGCCATCGCGACCCCCGCCGAGGCGGCGGTGGCGGGGTCGTCGGCATGCGTCCCGCCATCCGAGAAGCTGTCGGGCGTCACGTTGAGGATCGCTGCGACCGAGGGCTGGTCGAACCGCAGCGTGCGCGCGCCGAGCGTCAGCGCGGGGCGCGGCGCGGTAATGCGCGCGTGGAGCCGCGCGGCGCGATCGTCCTGCATCAGCCTGTCGAGCGCGGTGACGGGCACCGTGCGACGCTCCCCCGCCTCGATCACCTCATAGGCGGCGAACCACAGCATCCCCCCCGCCAGCCGCGCGACTTCGCCGTCGCGACCGACGGGCGTGTCGACGAACTGGACCGGCCGGAGGTGGAGGGGATCAACCATGAAATCGTTCAACCTCGCAAAGCCGATGGCGGTGCTCCGTCGCGCCTTACGGCTGCGTCGCGAGCAGATATTCCTGCCGCAGCGAATCGATCGGCTTGAGCCCCTCGCCCGTCTCGAAATGCCAGTAGGTCCAGCCATTGCACGACGGCGCGTTCTGCAGCGTCGCGCCGAGCTTGTGGATCGACCCGGTCGCGCCGCACTGGCTCTCGAGGCTGCCGTCGGCGCGGACCAGCGCGCGGTGCTTGCGCTTGGCGTCGACCACGAACCGGCCGGGGGTGAGGAACCCGTTCTCGACCAGCACGCCGAACGCAACCTTGGGCGCGGCCTTGGGGCTCTGCATCGTCTTGAGCAGGCTTTCATCGAGCGGCAGTGCCGCTGCGATCCGCTCCTCGGCGGCAGCGATATAGTCAGGCTCGCGCTCGATCCCGATCCAGCGTCGCCCGAGCCGCTTGGCGACCGCACCCGTCGTCCCCGTCCCGAAGAACGGGTCGAGCACCACGTCGCCCGGCTTGGTGCACGCGAGCAGGATGCGGTACAGCAGCGCCTCGGGCTTCTGCGTCGGATGGACCTTGATCCCGTCCTTCTTCAGCCGCTCCTGCCCGCCGCAGACCGGGAATTCCCAGTCGCTGCGCATCTGAAGCTCGTCGTTGAGCGTCTTCATGCTGCGATAGTTGAACGTGTAGCGCGCCTTCTCGCCCATCGACGCCCAGATCAGCGTCTCGTGCGCGTTGGTGAAGCGCGTGCCCTTGAAATTGGGCATCGGGTTCGACTTGCGCCACACGATGTCGTTGAGGATCCAGTAGCCCAGATCCTGGATCGCGGCGCCGACCTTGAAGATGTTGTGATAGCTGCCGATCACCCAGATCGCGCCATTGTCCTTGAGGATCCGCTTGGCCTCCGCCAGCCACGCGCGGGTAAACGCGTCATAGGCGTCGAGGCTGTCGAACTTGTCCCACGCGTCGGTCACCGCATCGACATGGCTGCCGTCGGGCCGCGCGAGGTCGCCGCCGAGCTGGAGGTTGTAGGGCGGATCCGCGAAGATCATGTCGACCGACTTGGCCGGCAACGCCCGCATCGCGGCGATGCAATCCGAGCGCAGGATCTGGTCGAGGGGAAGCTCCGCCATCGGCGGGAGAGTCGTCTTGCCCCCCGCTTTGATCTTTTCCAAAACGCCCATCATTGCCGCCCCTGTTCGCTGTCGCGCGCATCCCTGCGAATCTGGGGACTCTCGTCAAGGGGCGATGCGTTAACCGGATTCGCCGTCGATTCGTTAGCCATGCGGAACATTTCCGGAAGCTCTCTAGATGTTGAGTCCGCATCGATCGGCGGACTCAAGCGATGGTGTGTGACGCAAAAGACTCAGAGCAGAAGATACGCATCGGCGACCGGCCGAAAACTTCTCCGGTGGAGCGGGGTCGGCCCATGTTCGCGCAAAGCCGCCAGATGCGCGGCGCAGCCATAGCCCTTGTTCGAGGCCCAGCCGTAGTGCGGATGCGATTCGGCATGCGCGAGCATGATCGTGTCGCGGGTGTGCTTGGCAATGATCGAGGCAGCGGCGATCGACGTGCTGATCGCATCGCCTGAAACCAGCGGCGTGGCGGCGTGCGTCCAGCGCGGCAGGCGGTTGCCGTCGACCAGCACATGCCCGGGCGCGACACCCAGCGCCTCGACCGCGAGCGTCATCGCCTTCATCGTCGCCCAGTAGATGTTGAGCACGTCGATCTCGTCCGCCTCGACGATCCCGATCCCGACCGTCGCGCAATCGCGGAGCCGGTCATGGAGGCGTAACCGCTCGGCGGCGGAGAGCTTCTTCGAATCGTTGATCCCGCGGGGGATGCCCTTGGCCGGCAGGATCACCGCGGCGGCGACGACCGGCCCCGCGAGCGGACCGCGACCGGCTTCGTCCACCCCGGCGACGGGCGCGAGGCAGAGCTTTTCGTGCTTCAGCGAGGGGCGCGTGGCCGCCATCAGTCTTCCCCCAGCAGCGCGGCGAACGCGGTCACACCCGCGCCGATCAGCCCCTGACCCATCGGCCCGTGCCCCTGCCCGAGCCCGGGCGCGGACAGCAGCGAAAGCCGCACGAAGCGCACTGCCTGATCGAACGCAGCCCCGACCGGCATCCCCGCCGCGAGCCCGGTCGCGAGCGCGCTGGCAAGCGTGCAGCCGGTGCCGTGCGTCGAATCGGTCTCGATCCGCTTACCCTCGAGCCGGCGCACCTCCGCGCCGCCGGGGGCGATCAGCCGGTCGATGACGATTCGGCCAGCGCCATGCCCGCCCTTGACCAGGAGATGGCAGCCATGCGCGCGCATCGCTTCCTCGCCGCCGAGCGCCGCGAGTTCGGGCAGGTTGGGGGTCGTCACCGACGCGATCCGCATCAGCCGCGCAAACGCCGCGATCGTCGCCGGGTCGGCAAGCGTCGCACCGCTGGTCGCGATCATCACGGGATCGAACACGATCGGCACATCGAGCGGCTCGAGCCGGTCGGCGACGGCGTGCGCGGTCTCGGCCGAACCGATCATCCCGATCTTCACTGCATCCACACCGATGTCGGACAGGCACGAGTCGATCTGCGCGAGCACCATTTCGGTCGGCACGGGCAGCACCGCCTGCACGCCGAGCGTGTTCTGCGCGGTGATCGCGGTGATCGCGGTCATCGCGTGGCCGCCGAGCATCGTGACGGTCTTGATATCCGCCTGGATCCCCGCGCCGCCGCCCGAGTCCGAGCCAGCGATGATCAGGATCCGCGGCGTCATGCGCGCGGCTTGAACCACCGCACGGTCGAGGCCGGATGCCGCGCGAGCGCCTCGTCGACGCGTGCGGGGCGGTCCATCAGTTCGCCGCCGCAATTGGGGCAACGGTCGTCGAGCGCCTCGGCACAAGGCGCGCAAAACGTGCATTCAAACGAACAGATGAACGCTCCCGCCTCGTCGGCGGGGAGATCGGTACCGCAGCGTTCGCAGTCAGGGCGCATTTCAAGCATGGCGCGGTTTAACGCTGGTTTCCTCCTCCGTCACCCCGGCGCAGGCCGGGGCCGTTCGGTTGGTCGCGCGACGGCGGTTTCGCCTTTGCAACGTGACGGCCCCGGCCTGCGCCGGGGTGACGGTCAGGGATTGTCCGTGGACGCAATCTTGTAGATCGTCGCCTGGCGGAGCGCGATCACCCAGCGGTCGCCGTCGCGACGCCACAGGTCGGTGAAGCGCCGCGACACTGTCGGCGGAGTCGCGGTGCCGTCGTGCGGGACATAGGTTTCCTCGCCCATCATCACGACGTGGGCGTCGCCGTACCGCGCGAGATGCTCGATCCGCTTGTGATACCGCCGATAGTGGATCAGCCCCTGGTCGAAGAACGCCGCGATCTGGGCGTGGCCGGCGACCCGGTTGCCGGGCGTGTTGACCGTGCAGTCCGGCGCCAGCACCGCGAGAAATGCCGCCTTGTCGCCGCTTACGAGCGTCTGGTCGGCCGCGTCGGACGCACCGAGTACCGCCGCGATATCGGGATGACCGACAGCCGCCGCCTCAACCTGTGGGTTCGCCAGTTCGCGTTCGACTATGCTCATGCTCGCCCCCGCCGCGCCGGGACTCACGGACGAGTCCGGGCACGGGGGGATATAGCAGAAATGCCTGCCCGCGTTTACCCCGCCGCCGCGCGCACCGCATCGCAAATTCGATCGACCACAGCCTCGACCTGCGCCGCATCGTCGCCCTCGGCCATCACGCGGATGACGGGTTCGGTCCCCGAGGGGCGGATGACGAGCCGGCCCTTGCCCTTCAGCTCGGCTTCCGCATCGGCGATCACCGCCTGGACCGACTCCGCTTCGAGCGGCTTGCCGCCCGCGAACCGGACGTTCTTGAGCAATTGCGGCAGCGGTTCGAAGCGGTGGAGCAATTCGCTCGCCGGAACCCCCGAGCGCGCCAGCTCCGCGAGGATCTGGAGTGCTGCGACCAGCCCGTCCCCGGTCGTCGCATAATCGGACAGGATGATGTGCCCCGACTGCTCTCCACCGACGTTATACCCCTGCGCGCGCATCGCTTCCAGCACGTGGCGGTCGCCGACCTTGGTGCGGATCAGCCCGATTCCCTGTGTCGCGAGATGCCGCTCGAGGCCGAGGTTGGACATGACCGTCGCGACCAGTCCGCCACCTTTCAGCCGCCCCGCGCGCGCCCAGCCGCTCGCGATCGTCGCCATCAGCTGGTCGCCATCGACGACATGGCCCTTTTCGTCGACCACGATCAGCCGGTCCGCATCGCCATCCAGCGCGATGCCGAGCTGCGCGCCGGTCTCGACCACCGTCTCGCACAGCGCCTTGGGCGCGGTCGATCCGACGCCGTCGTTGATGTTCTTGCCGTTGGGGGTGACCCCGATCGACACGACGTCCGCACCGAGTTCCCACAAGGCAGTCGGCGCGACGCGGTAGGCAGCACCATTCGCGCAATCGACCACGATCTTCATCCCGTCGAGCCGCAGGTTCTCGGGGAAGGTCGACTTGGCGAAATGGATGTAGCGGCCCTGCGCATCGTCGACTCGCCGCGCGCGCCCGATTTCGGTCGCGGGGCTGAGCGCGATGTCCCCGTCGATCAACGCCTCGATCGCGGCCTCGTCATCGTCGGACAGCTTGTAGCCGTCCGGACCGAACAATTTGATACCATTGTCGAAATACGGATTGTGGCTGGCCGAGATCATCACGCCCAGATCCGCGCGCATCGATTGCGTCAGCATTGCGACCGCGGGCGTCGGCATCGGGCCGAGCAGCACGACGTCCATGCCCACGCTGGTGAAGCCCGCAACCATCGCGGATTCCAGCATATAGCCCGACAGGCGGGTATCCTTGCCGATCACCACGCGGTGGCGGTGGTCGCCGCGCCGGAAGTGCGCGCCCGCCGCCATGCCGACCTGCATCGCCATCGCAGCCGTCATCGGCGCGGTGTTGGTGAGGCCGCGAATCCCGTCGGTACCGAAATATTTTCTTGCCATTACGCGCGCATCCGTTCGGTTATGTGCGTTGCACTCATAAGCGGCCAAAACGGGCCGCGCATCTGCAAAAGGGCCTGCATGTCGCAATCCAGCCGTATCCTGTTGTCGCTCGTCCTCGGGCTTGCCGTCGGCGCCATGCTGGCGGGCTGGGCGCCCGGGGCGGTGCCGGTGACGGTCGCGGTGGCCGGGCCGATCGGGACCGCGTGGCTCAATGCGTTACAGATGACGGTGCTGCCGCTGGTCTTCTCGCTGCTCGTCACCGGGATCGCCGCGACCGCAGAGGCGGCGCGGAGCGGCGCGGTGGCGGCGCGCGCGATCGCGCTGATCCTGTGCGTCATGGTGTTCAGCGCGGTGATGGCGGCGATCCTCACCCCCGTGTTCCTGCAGATCGCACCGATGCCGACCGCTTCGGGTACGGCGCTACGCGCCGCGCTCGCGGGGGCAGCACCCGCCGGGGCGGTGCCCCCGCTCGGGGAATTCCTTGCGGGCATGGTGCCGAGCAACGTCGTCGCGGCGGCGGCGAACGGCGGGTTCCTGTCGCTGATCCTGTTCGCGCTCGTCTTCGCCTTCGCGCTCGCGCGGATCGCGCCCGAGCAACGCGCGCTGCTGACCAGCTTCTTCGCCGCGATCCGCGACACGATGCTGGTGGTGATCGGCTGGATCATCTGGATCGCGCCGATCGGCGTGTTCGCGCTCGCGGTGACGGTCGCCGCCAAGACCGGGACCGCCGCGGTCGGCGCGCTGCTCCACTACATCGTGACGGTGTCGAGCGTCGGGGTTATCGTCTCGCTGTTCGCCTTCCCGCTCGCCGTTCTCGGCGGGCGCGTTGCGCTGCTGCGGTTCGTGCGCGGGGCCGCGCCCGTTCTGGCGGTGGCGATGAGCACACAGTCGTCGCTCGCCAGCCTGCCCGCGATGCTGCGCAGTTCGGAGGAGATGGGCGTCCCCGTCGCGACCTCGGGCGTCGTCCTGCCAATTGCGGTGGCGATGCTGCGCGCGACCGGGCCGGCGATGAACCTCGCGGTCGCGATCTATGTCGCCAACTGGTTCGGCGTGCCGATGAGCTTCGCGACGCTGTGCGCCGGGACGGCGGTGGCGGTGCTGACCTCGCTCGGCTCGGTCAGCCTGCCCGGGCAGATCAGCTTCATCGGCGCGATTTCGCCGATCGCGGTGACGCTGGGCGTGCCGATCGCGCCGCTCGGGTTGCTGGTAGCGGTCGAGACGATCCCGGACATCTTCCGCACGATGGGGAATGTCGTGATGGATCTCGCGGTGACGCTGACGGTCGGCGCGCGGAGTGCGCCGGTGGCGACGGACAGCGCGGATGCGCTGTTGCACGAGGGGGCGGGTTGAGCGGGCAACCGGATGTGTTCTGACTCGGCCTGACCCAATACCACCGTTCGGGCTGAGCGAAGTCGAAGCCCCCTTGCACCGCAAACCTCGGTCAGCTCTGCAAGCCGCCCTTCGACTACGCTCAGGGCGAACGGGAGGGGTTCATGCACCCTGAACTCGAGACTACCGATACACCCAGTGCCACACCCCCGCCGCGATCCCCGCCAGCGGCAGATGCGCCCAGGTCGCGACCAGCCAGATCACCACGCCGCCTGCGATGTCATGCGGGCGAAACCCGCCGAACTTCGCGCGCCGCTGCGCGATCGCGACGAACGGCCAGTAGCTCGTCTTGCGCTCCCAGTCGCGCCACAGCTCGGGCTGGAGCGATTCCTTCTTGCGGTCCTGCAGCGCCGCACCGACCAGCGCGAGGACGATGATCGCGACCGCGACGATGATGTTCGCCGCGATCGGATAAACCGCGATATGGCACAGCCCCCACAAGGCGAACGCCCACATCATCGGATGGCGCGTGATGGCGAATACCCCGCGCGCCGTGGCTGGCGCCGCGGTGGCGGGTTTGCCGGGGAGCGCGGGATTCCCGAGGAGCGACCCCATCAGCAGGATGCTCGCGACCAGCATGACGAGCGTGACCGGACCCCAGATCCCCTCGCCCACCGCCCACCACGGCGCGGTAGCGGGCGCGGTCTGGTAGCTGTGCGCGAGCCAGCCGAGCGTCGCGAAGGCGACGAGCGAATAGATTCCGAGGAACCCGTTCGCACCGACCGCGCGCACGATCGGCGCGCGGAGCGGATGCGACAGCAGGAAGTGCGAACCGACGAACGCCGCCGCGCTCGCGAGAACCAATTGCGTGCCGTCCATCCCGTACCCCCGGTTATTTGACCCCGTGCATCCACTTCTTGAGCGGCCAGGACAGGACCAGCAATAGCACGCCAAGCGCGATCGCGACCTGCGCAATCGTCGTGAACGTGCCGGTATAGGTATCGAGGCTGACCTTGAGGTTGGTGACCTGCCCGCCGACCGTGTCGACGCTGGCGAACTGCGCGACGATCCCAGCGACATATTGCGCGCAGGAGATCGAGAGGAACCACACGCCCATCATCAGCCCGACGATCCGCGCGATCGACAGCTTGGTGATCATCGACAGCCCGACCGGCGAAATGCACAGCTCAGCCAGCGAGTGGATCAGGTACAGCCCCGCGAGCCACCAGATGCCGACCTGGAAGCCCGGCCCGGCAAAGCCAGCACCCAGGACGAGGAACAGGAAGCCCGCCCCGACGCCGATCAGCGCGATCCCGAACTTGACCGGGATCGACGGCTCGAGCCCGCGCTTGGCGAGACCGGTCCACAGGATGCTCATGATCGGCGCGAGCGTCACGATGAAGAAGGCGTTGAAGAACTGCGTCTGCGGCGCGGAGATCGCGAAATTGCCGAACAGGCGCAGGTCGGTGTTGCGATCCGCGAACAGCGTCAGCGACGAGCCCGCCTGCTCGAACAGCGTCCAGAACACGACGTTGAAGACGATCAGCACCATCGCCGCGAGCATCATCTGGAACTCGCGCTTGTCGCCGATCACGAACGACCAGATCAGGATGCCCGGGATCGCGATGAGGAACGTACCGAACAGCAGCTTGCCCATCAGCGAGAGCGACGCGAGATAGCCGACGAAGCCCGACCCCGGCACCGGCGGCACCGAGTTCATCAGATTGACGAACAGGAAGTACAGCACCGGCACCGCGATCAGTGCGCCGATGAAGATCGGGATCGTGCGGTCCGGCCCGCTGCGGACCGGGGGCTCGCCATACCCATTGAGCTTGCCGCCATCGAACTGGATCAGCGTGAACGAGATTAGCATGCCGATTGCGGCAAGGCCGAAGCCCGCCCACCAGCCGACCGTCTCGGCGAGGATCGGGCACAGGATCTGCGAGCCCAAAGACCCGAGGTTGATTCCCATGTAGAAGATGGTGAAGCCGGAATCGCGGCGTCGGTCGCCCTGCGCGTAGAGTTCGCCGACCATCGTCGAGATATTCGGCTTGAAGAAGCCGTTGCCGACCGAGACGAGGCTGAGCGCGATCAGCATGATCGTGACGAACAGCGGGCTGCGCTCGGCATCCGACTTGAAGCCGTCCTTGGCGATCGTCCGCGCGGTGCTGCCGTCGGCGCTGAGCAGCGAGACGGTGCCGTCGTCATTGCCCTTCACCTGCAGGCGCTTGCCCTGGTCGGTGATGAAGCGCTGCTCGGTCCCGGCCTTTGATTCGACCGTGACCGTGTAGCGCTGCCCGTCGATCGTCGCGAACGGCACCGCGGTCTGCCCGCCGAAGCAGAGCGTGAAATAGCCGACCGCCATCATGATCGCGCCGAACTTCACCGAGCGCTTGGAGCCGAGATACTGGTCGGCGAGATACCCGCCGACCAGCGGGGTCAGATACACCAGCGCGGTGAACCCGCCGTAGAGCCCCGTTGCGGCGCGATCGCCGAACACGAAATGCTTGGTGAGATACAGCGTGAGCAACGCACGCATGCCGTAATAGCCAAAGCGCTCCCACATCTCGGTGGTGAACAGCCGCGCGAGCTGGCGCGGGTGGCCGAACCACGTTTCGCCCGCCGCCGGATTGACATGCGTGATATCCGGCTCGCGCGGAGTATCCGCGGTCGGGGTGTCCACCATGTACAAACTCCTGAAAACGGTCGGGGCGCCGACGGATGCGGCGCGGTTGGTTGCGGGCGAGACTAACGCCAATCGCGGGTGTGTAAATATCCGCCGTGTCCCGCTAAAGGGCAATCCATGTTCAATGACCGCACAACCCCGCTCTCGCTCCTCGCCACGCGCCGCTCGGGCAAGCCACGCGACCTGGTCGCGCCGGGCCCCGACGCCGCCGAGCTCGAGACGATCCTGACGATCGCGGCACGCACGCCCGATCATGGGAAACTGGCACCGTGGCGCTTCGTCGTGGTCGCGCCCGAACGGCGCGCCGCGCTGGCCGAGGTCATCACCACCGCCTATCGGGCGGAACGCCCGCAGGCCGGCGCGACCGAGATCGCGGCGCTGGTGCAATTCGCGGAACAGGCGCCCACTCTGGTCGTCGTGCTGTCGTCGCCCAAGACCGAAAGCCATATTCCTTTGTGGGAACAGGAATTGTCGGCAGGTGCCGCGTGCATGAACCTGCTCCACGCGACGCATGCGCTTGGCTATGCCGGCGGGTGGCTCACCGGCTGGCCGAGCTATTCGACCGCGGTGCGCGATGCGTTCGGCGCGGATCCCGAACGGATCGCCGGGTTCATGTTCCTCGGGACGCCGTCTCGGCAATTAGACGAGCGTCCACGTCCCGATCGGCAAAACATTGTTACAAATTGGGGCGGTTGAGAGACTGGACATTTCGCACCAGTGGTGTATTAAAGCAGCATGACAGCCCTGAACAGCGAAGACTCGCCCGTTTACATCAAGCTGCGCGGGACGATCTCCGCCGCGATCCTGCGCGGGGAGTTTCGGGCGGGCGACCAGCTGCCGTCGGTCCGCGCGCTCGCCGCCGAACATGGCGCAAATCCGCTTACCGTGGCCAAGGCGTATCAGAGTTTCCAGGACGACGGCTATGTCGAGGTCCGGCGCGGGGTCGGGATGTTCGTCCTGCCGGGCGCCGCGGAGAAACTGCGCGCTGCCGAACGGTCGCATTTCCTGGAGACGAGCTGGCCGCGCATCGCGGCGCATATCGACTTGCTCGGGCTGGATGTCGCGGATCTGCTGGAGCGCGAGAAGGCGTAAAGGCCCGTCTTATACAAGACGCTTCCCCGGCGAAGGCCGGGGCCCAGTCGAGGAACGACCGATTGCTGGCGACTGCGCGCAGTTACATCCGCCATCGCTCCTGGGCCCCGACCTTCGCCGGGGAAGAAGTAAGGGAGGAAGGGGGTCCCCCTCTACCTACCCCGCAACCACCCCCAGCGCTGCAACCTCTTCCACCGGCAACGTGATCCCGAACATCATGCTCAGCCGCAACCGGTACACGCGCGGATCGATGATCACCGCGCTCGTCTCGTCGTTGCCCGCGCGCCGCTTGTACGCCGAATCGGTCAAGGAGGCGAAGCCGTTGGGCAGAACGATGCTGACGATCCTGGTGTGCAGGAACCGGCTGGCCGGTGCGGTCGACGTCCAGTGGTTGCTGAGCGCGAGATCGGCCTCGAATACCGGACGCGTGTCGAAGCTGTACTGCGGCTGGAACCCCGTACCCGTCCCGCGCCCGTCGGTCGTCGCCAGATCGCCGTCGCGCAGCAGCATCCAGCCATGCTCGCCCGCCCGGTCGAGCCGGAACAGCGCGCCATCGGGCGCGGTCGCCTGTGCGCCGTCGATCAGCGGCATCGGCGGGGTATAGCTGCCACCGAAGCCCGTATCGGCGATCCACTGCTCCTCGCCGAGCGTCACCAGGCTGAACGTGTGCGTCAGCGGCGGCACGTCACTCGCGGCGATCCAGACGCGCGCAAGCAGCGGTCGCGCGTCGAACCCGAGCGCGCGCAGCGCATCGAGGAACAGCCGGTTATGCTCGAAGCAATAGCCGCCCCGCCCCGCGGTGACGAGCTTGGCGAACACGCTCGCACTGTCGATCGCGATCCCGCGGCCGAGCAGCACGTCGAGATTCTCGAACGGGATCGCGAGCCGGTGCGCGCGTTGCAGGACGCCCAGCCCGAGATGATCGACCGAAGGCCGCGCGGGGAGGTGAACACGCGCGAAATAGGCGTCGAGGTCGAACGCGGCGTCGCTCATGCGGCAAACGCCTCTGGCGCGATCGAATAGAGCACGCTTGCATCCGCCATCGCGGCGGCTTTCAGCCCCATCGCCTCGGGGACGATCTGCGCGACGTAGAAGCGCGCGGCGGCGACCTTCATGCTCAGGAAATCACGGTCGCCCTCGGCGTCCGCCGCGATCCGGCCCTGCCGCTCCATCAGCCAGCCACACACCGCGACCGACAGCATCGTCAGGAACGGGTAGCTCGCGGCGAGCTTGTCGTCCGCGTCGAGCGTCGCGAGCCGCCGCCCGACTTCGTCGCACGCGTCGATCAGCGCGACCAGCCCGCTGTCCTGCGCTTCGGCGCGCATGTCGGCGATCAGGCGGGCGAAGACGCCGCCATTGTCCATCGAGAGCTTGCGCCCGACCAGATCGGCGGCCTGGATCCCGTTGGTGCCCTCGTAGATCGGCGTGATGCGCGCATCGCGGAAGAACTGCGCCGCGCCGGTTTCCTCGACATAGCCCATGCCGCCGTGGATCTGGATGCCGAGGCTCGCGACCTCATTGCCGAGATCGGTGCCATGCGCCTTGGCGAGCGGAGTCAGGATATCGAGCCGCTCCTGCCCGCCCACTTCGCCAAGCGTCGCGCGATCGACCTGCGACGCGGCGTAATAGACCAACGCACGCGCCGCCTGGGTCTGCGCCTTCATGCGGAGCAGCATGCGGCGGACATCGGGATGCTCGACGATGCGGACGGGCGCGGCGTTGCCCGAACCGGCACGCGCGGACTGGACGCGGTCGAGCGCATAGCCGACCGCCGCCTGCGTCGCTGCCTCGGCGACCTGGACGCCCTGGAGCCCGACGTTGAGGCGCGCGTTATTCATCATCGTGAACATCGCGCGGATACCACCGAATTCCGCACCGATCAGCTCGCCGACGCAATCGTCCTGGTCGCCGAAGCTGAGAACGCAGGTCGGGGAGGCGTGGAGGCCCATCTTGTGCTCGATCGAGACGACGCGGACGTCGTTGAATTCGCCAGGGTTTCCGTCCGTGTCGAGGCGGTATTTGGGGACCAGGAACAGCGAAATTCCCTTGGTCCCGGCGGGTGCGCCGGGGGTGCGCGCGAGGACGAGGTGGACGATGTTGGGCGCCAAGTCGTGATCGCCGAACGAGATGTAGATCTTGGTGCCCTTGATCAGGAACGTGCCGTCGCCACGCGGGGTCGCCGTAGTGCGCAAGGCCCCCACGTCGGAGCCGGCCTGCGGTTCGGTCAGGTTCATCGTGCCGGTCCACTCGCCGGTCGCGAGGTGCGGGAGGTACAGCGCCTGCTGCTCAGGGCTGCCGTGATGCGCGAGCGCCTCGATCGCGCCGACCGTCAGCGTCGGCGCGAGCGCGAAGCCCATGTTCGCCGCCCCCAGCGTATCGAGCACCGCGGTCTGGATCGCGAAGGGGAGCCCCTGCCCGCCGAATTCCTCGGGCACGCCGATCGTGCCCCAGCCGCCTTCGACGTAATCGTGATACGCCTTGATGAAGCCGTCGGGCATGACGACGCCTTCCGGAGTCCATTTCGCGCCGACCGTGTCGCCGGTGCGCAGCAATGGCGCCCATTCGCCGACCGCGAGTTGCCCGACGCCTTCGAGCACCGCATCGACGACGTCGTCGCTGGCGGCGGCGAACCGTTCGGTCGCGGCGAGATCGGCAATCCCGACGATATGGTCGAGCACGAAACGCTGGTCGGCGGTGGCTGGAGTGAACACGGGCGGCATCCTCTTATCGCGCAGGTTTGTGGCGGCTATAGCGCCGCATGATGACCGCGCCAAACCCGCCGATGCAGACGCGAACCTTACCCTACGGTGCCGTAGCGATCGCAGAGGCCGCTGCGCTGATTCGCGCCGGGCAGCCGGTCGCGATCCCGAGCGAGACGGTCTACGGACTCGCCGCCGACGCGACCGACTCGGGCGCGGTCGCGCGAATCTATGCGGCCAAGGGGCGGCCAAGCTTCAACCCGCTGATCGTCCATGTGCTCGACCTTGCGTCAGCGGAACGGATCGCGGTGTTCGATGCGACCGCGCGGGCCTTGGCGGCGGCGTTCTGGCCGGGGCCGCTGACGTTGGTGTTGCCGGTGCGGGGCGATGCGGGGATCGCATCGCTGGTGACGGCGGGGCTGGACACGATCGCGATCCGTGTCCCTGCGCACCGCGCGATGCGCGCGCTGATCGCCGCCGCCGGCGTGCCGCTTGCTGCGCCCTCCGCCAATGCGAGCGGTGCGATCAGCCCGACGCGCGCGGGGCATGTTGTGGCGTCGCTCGGCGGGCGGATTGCGCTGGTGGTGGATGATGGCGCGACCGACGCGGGGGTGGAGTCGACGATCGTTGCGGGGTTGCAGGTGTTGCGGCCGGGGCCGGTGACGGCGGAGGATCTTGCGCGGTTCGGGGACACCCCCGCTTCCCACCCGTCCCGCTTCCCCGGCGAAGGCCGGGGCCCAGTCGAGGGCGATCTGCCAGCAGGGGATGCGCTCTCTTCCGCGTTTCTCGCTACTGGGCCCCGGCCTTCGCCGGGGAAGCAAGGAAAAGAGGGGGAGGCGGCAATCATCACCGCACCGGGCCAGCTTGCGAGCCATTATGCGCCGAACAAGCCGCTCCGGTTGAACGCGACCGAAGCCGAGGCCGACGAATATCTCATCGGATTCGGCGCGATTGGCGGCGACACGTCGCTATCGGCGCGGGGCGATTTGACCGAGGCGGCTGCAAAGCTGTTCGATGCGTTGCACCTTGCCGATGGTTCTGAGCGTGCGCGGATCGCGATTGCTGCGATCCCGCTCGACGGGATTGGCACGGCGATCAACGATCGCCTGCGTCGCGCGGCGCATCGGGACTAGCCGTCGCCCGTTGCAGGCCGGTTTGGGGGGACGTGCCGCAATACCTCCGTGCGCTTCCCCGGCGAAGGCCGGGGCCCAGGAGAGGGCGATCTGCAAGCGGGGGCTGCGCTCTCTTCCAAACGGCCCGCTCCTGGGCCCCGGCCTTCGCCGGGGAAGCGAGAAAAGAAGGGGGCGCGGCGAGCACTTCTCACCTTCGCCACACGCCAAGCCGGCGGGAGCGTCCTGCCCCCGCCCGCGCTACGTTACGCCGAGACCGTCTTCGACCGCTCCGCAAAGCTCTTGCGCAGCTTCGCCAGCTTGGGCGGGATCACCGCCATGCAATAGGGATTGCGCTGGCCTTCGCTGTCCCAATAATCCTGGTGATAGTCCTCCGCGGAATACCAGTCGGTCAGCGGCTCGATCGTCGTGACGATCGGCGCGGGCCAGCCCGATGCCGCCCGTTCCATCGCCGCACGCGCTTCGGTCGCCTGCTCCTCCGAATGCGGGAAGATCGCCGAGCGATATTGCGTGCCGACGTCATTGCCCTGACGGTTGAGCGTCGTCGGGTCGTGCGTCGCGAAGAACATGTCGAGGATGTCGCCATAGCGCACCTGATCGCTGTCGAAGGTGACGCGGATCGCCTCGGCATGCCCGGTGTCGCCACCGCAGACCTGCTTGTAGGTCGGGTTGGGGACGCTCCCGCCGATATACCCGCTCTCGACGCTTTCGACGCCGATCACATCCTTGAACACCGCTTCGGTGCACCAGAAACACCCGCCCGCCAGCGTTGCGACTTCGCTTGCCATGATACGCTCCTTGTTTAGGTCTTTAAGATAGGTACGGCGGGAAGCGACAAAAGGGGGACGGCGATGCTGGACGGATCGGTGCTGGTGACGGGCGGCGCGGGCTATATCGGGAGCCATGCGGTGCTCGCGTTGCTCGATGCCGGGCACAGGGTCGTCGTCTATGACAATCTGACCACCGGATTCGACTGGCTGGTCGACCCGCGCGCGACGCTGGTGCGCGGCGAGATCGAGGATGATGATCTGGTCCGCGCGACGCTGCGCGATCATGAAGTGCGGGCGATCCTGCATTTCGCCGGGTCGATCATCGTCCCCGAATCGGTGAGCAACCCGCTCAAATATTATCGCAACAACACCGCTGCGAGCCGCGCGCTGATCGAGAGTGCGGTAGTGTCGGGGGTGAGACACTTCATCTTCTCGTCCACCGCCGCGACCTATGGCACGCCCGAAAAGGTCCCGGTCGCGGAGGGCGACCCGACCGTGCCGATCAACCCGTACGGCACCTCCAAGCTGATGACCGAGGCGATGCTGCGCGACGTCGCGGCGGCGCATCCGATGAATTATGCGGCGCTGCGCTATTTCAACGTCGCGGGCGCTGATCCGGCCGGGCGCAGCGGGCAGTCGACGATCGGTGCGACGCATCTCATCAAGATCGCGGTCGAGGCGGCGCTGGGCAAGCGCGCGACCGTCCGCGTCTATGGCACCGATTATGCGACCCCCGATGGCACGGGCGTGCGCGACTATATCCATGTCAGCGATCTGGCGGCGGCGCATGTCGCAGCACTCGACGTGCTGATCGCCGAGCCGACCCGCAGCCACACGCTCAACGCGGGGTACGGCAAGGGATTCTCGGTGCTCGAAGTGCTCGACGCAGTCGACCGCGTGACCAATCGCAAGCTCGAACGCGTGATCGAGGGACGCCGCGCGGGCGATGCGGGGGAACTGGTCGCGGACAATCGCGCGATCCTCGAAACGCTCGACTGGACGCCGCAGCGCGCCGACCTCGACCTGATCGTGCGCGACGCGCTGGCGTGGGAGCGCAAGTTGGGCGAGCGGGAGTAGGCAGCGTTACCGCGTCCTTGGCTGCCTCTCCCCCGTCGAAGACATGGCCTCTGCGAAACCATCCGTCATCCTGAACTTGTTTCAGGATCCAGCCCCCCGCGAGTCCGGACGATGCCTGCTGCGCGGTGGATGCTGAAACAAGTTCAGCATGACGGCAGCTTTTGGGGCCGGGGGTGACGATAAAACCTACGATTGCCTTTCCGCAAAGGTCTCGCGAAAACCGGGGCCTGGCAGCAAGCGGTTGATGGCGGGTGTCGCGCCCGATGACGTCGGCCATCGCTCCTGGACCCCGGCCTTCGCCGGGGAAGCGGAAGAGAAAGACGCCCCTCAGATCGTCTTGCTGATCCCGAACAGGAACCCGCGCCGCGCGCCGAACTGCGGCGCGCCGACCCCGACGCCCGAGCCGTCGCGGATCTCGTAGACATGGTCGCCGACGTTGATGATGTCCGCGCGGATCTCGATCCCCGGCCCGGCGAAATTGTGGCTCGCGGTCAGGTTGACCACCGCATAGGGCGGGAGCTTGCCACCGTTCGGAACGTCGCCGTCGCGGCGCAGCCCGGAGCCGTACAGCATCGACGCGCCGACCCGCGTATCGCGCAGGAAGCCCTGCTCGATCCGGTAGGACGCGCCCGCCGAGGCGGTCCACGTCTGGTCATGGTCGAGATAGATCGACTGGCGCGCGATCGTCGCGAGGTCGGCGGGCGCGAAATTGAACTGCGAGGAGACGATGTTGGTCCCCTGCGCCTTGGCATAGGCAAGGTTGCCGTACAGCGACAGGCCGTTCGCGGCGTAGCTGATGTTGCCCTCGACGCCCTTGATCGTCCCGCGCGCATAGTTGAACGGCGTCAGGATGATCGGCGCGCCGAACTGGCCTTCGTCGAGCAGGTTGTACGACTTGCGATAATAGCCATCGAGCCCGACCGTCACCGTGGGCGACAGCTTCCACTGCCCGCCGACGTCGAAATAGTCCTGCTTCTCGGCATAGGGCGTGTCCGCGAGCGGGGTGGTGACGCCGTCGTCGCCGGGTGCCTGCGCGCTGGTGCCGCGGAACTTGAGCACGCTGGTGGTCGCCACGTTACTGAACGGCGGCGGCGAGAAATAGCGCGAGTAACCGGCGTGGAGCGCGAGCCCCTCGAGCGGGGTCAGCACCGCGTTGACGCGCGGCGAGAAGGCGCTCTCGGCGCGATAGCCGTTATAGTGATCGAACCGGCCGCCGAAATTGACGATCAGCGGCTCGGCGATCTTCCATTCGTCCTGGAGATAGACGCTGTAGGTCATCTCGGTCCGGGCGCCATTGTCGATCACCGTTACCGGCTCGCCAAGCTGCGCGCCCGCATCGTCGACCTGGAACACCTGGGTCGAGGTGCGGCTGTTGTTGCGGTCGCGCGAGATGATCACGCCACCGCGCAGCGTGTGCGCCGCGCCCAGCCGATACGCGCCCTCGATCTGCCCGCCGAAGGTGAAGTCGCGCTTGTACGCATTCTGCGCCAGCCCGTTGAACAGCAGTTCGCCGAGCACGTCGGGGGTGTAGCGCAACGCCGAATAGCGGGCGAACAGCGACGCCTGCAACGTCAGCGGGCCCGCGTCGTGCAACAGGCTGGCCAGCGCGAAGGCGGTCTGCTCGTGCTGCCGCTCGTCGAGGTCGTCGCTCAGGACATCGCTGACGCCGCCGACGCTGTAGCCGCTGTCGGGGCGCAGCCCGCGCGGGTTGGGGATCTGGTAGCGCTGGTCGGCATAGCCGCCGATCAGCGAGACGCGGTTGTTCGCATCCAGCGTGTGGTCGAGATAGACGAAGCCCTGATACTGGTCGGTCCTGTCGTGGAGCGGGGTGCGCCCCGAATCGACCGGGTCGATCCCGTTGTTGCTGTGCTTGTAGCTGCCGGTGACGAAGTAGTTCGTCTGCCCGGTCGAGCCGCCATATTCGATGCTCGGCTGGATCGTGTCGTTGGTCCCGCCATAGATCTGCGCGGTGCCGCTATTGTCGAAATGGCTCTTGGTGGTGATGTCGATGATGCCCGCCGTGCGCAGGCCATATTGCGCGGGGAGCGCGCCGGTGCGCAGGTCGAACCGCTCGACGATCCGCGGGCTGAGCGTCTGGCCGAATACCGAGACGCCTTCGGGCAGGATCGTCCCGTTGATGCGATATTGCAGGTTGTTGTGGTCGTCGCGCACGTGGAACTGGCCGCCGCCGTCCTGCACCACGCCGGGCAATTGCAGAAGGATTTGATTGAGCTGGAGATTGTCGCCGCCGGGGAGCGCCTTGATCTGCGTCGCGGTGATCGAATAGGTCGTCGCACCGAGGCTCGGCTGGATCGACGCGCGCGCCGCATCGAGGCGGCCGGTGACGACGATGTCGGGGCCCGCGCCCTTGCTGGCGGCGGCGTCGGTGGGCGAGGCGGCGGGCAACGCGGCGGTCGTCGTCGCGGGGGCGGGATCGACCTGCTGCGCGGGCTCGGCGGCGAAAGCAGCGACGGGCAAGGCGAAGGACGCAGCAACGCTGGACAGCAGAAAGGATCGGATCATGCGGGAGACGGCCTTTTTAGAACAGCTTGGTCGGGTGCGATGGCGGCCCCGTACATGTGATGAGATAAAGTATCAAGGCCGAGTCATCGTCTCCCGGGACGATTCGGCCCTGACGCTCCCGCCACGCGCTTGCCTGCGTGGCGACCGCTACCTTGCGGGGAGATGAACGGCGGTGGTCTTACGGCTTCGGTCGAACCGTCACCGCCGCCGCCAGCACGACCGACGCCGCAATCGCGACTGCGGTCTCGGCGAGCGAATGGGTGTTCCACTGCCACACCTCGAGCCCGGCATAGCCCGGCATGTTCGCGCGCCGCCCGGCACCGAACTGCTCGATCCACTGATATTCGCGCTGCGTAATCTCGCGCATGACGCACACCGCACTCCCGGCGAAAGCGCCGATCCACACCGACGCGCGAGTCGGTGCGCCAAGCGCGCGACCGATCGCCCAGCACGCCAGCTGAACGCCGATCGATACGGGAACATGCGCAAACATCTCGTCTCAACGCCTGTCGCGTTTGCGCGGTTGCGTCAGCCGAACGGTTCGAGCCCCGCGCGCTTGACCAGCGAATCGATCCCGATCAGCTGCTCGAGCAAGGCTTCGAGCTGGTCGAGCGGCCAGCTGTTGGGACCATCCGACAGTGCCTGCTCGGGGTCGGGATGCGATTCGATGAACAGCCCCGACACTCCCGCCGCGACTGCCGCACGCGCCAGCACGGGGACGAACTCGCGCTGCCCGCCCGAGCGGTCGCCCTGCCCGCCGGGCAACTGGACCGAATGCGTCGCGTCATACACCACCGGGCACCCGGTATCGCGCATGATCGCAAGACTGCGCATGTCGGACACGAGATTGTTGTACCCGAAGCTCGCGCCGCGTTCGCACATCATGAAATTGTCGGTCGGCACCCCCGCCGCCGCCGCCGCCGCGCGCGCCTTGTCCGCGACATGCCGCATGTCGCCCGGCGCGAGGAACTGGCCCTTCTTGATGTTCACGGGCTTGCCCGATGCCGCGACCGCCGCGATGAAATCGGTCTGTCGTGCAAGGAACGCCGGGGTCTGCAACACGTCGACCACTTCGGCGACCGCCTTGACCTGATCCTCGCTGTGAATGTCGGTCAGGATCGGCAGGCCGGTTTCGGCGCGGACCTTTTCGAGGATGCGCAGCCCCTCGTCGATCCCGGGACCGCGGAACGACGCGCCCGAGCTGCGGTTCGCCTTGTCGAACGAGCTCTTGTAGATCAGCAGCACGCCGAGCCGGTCGGCGATCGCGCGCAACTGCGTCGCGGTGGAGAGCGCGAACGCTTCGCTTTCGATGACGCACGGACCGACGATGAAGAAGATCGGCTCGGCTGGACCGATGTCTCGCCCACACAGACGCATTATCGTATTTCCCTCATCGTGCTTGCGCCCGGATCGGGATAAACGCCCGGCCCGGTCGAGCGCCGACCTGTGCCGCCGTTTTGCTGGAAGTCAACGCGATAACACTTTAGGTGCAGGCCAACCGGTCGTTCAAAGCAACCTCGAGAGAATTTATGCAGGCAATCGCCGCGAAAGTATCAGACGAAGCTGGGTTGCTTTCCGCGCTGCGGACGACGCGGACCGAAATCGATGCGCTCCACGCGCTGTCCGACGCGCTGCGCACGACATCGCTGCGCCAGAGTTTTCTCCAGACCGTGGCCGAAATCCGGGCACTGACGGGTCGGCTGATCGTGACCGGGATGGGCAAGAGCGGGCTGGTCGGGCGCAAGATCGCGGCGACGCTGTCGTCGACCGGCACACCCGCGCTGTTCCTGCATTCGAGCGAGGCGAGCCACGGCGACCTCGGCATGATCAGCACCGGCGACATCGTGTTCGCGCTGAGCTGGTCGGGTGAGACGACCGAACTCGGGGCGATCATCGCCTATTGCCGCCGCTTCGGCGTCCGCCTGATCGTCGCGACCGCGAACCCGCAAAGCACTGCCGGCCGCGCCGCCGACATCTGCCTCGCGCTCCCGCAAGTCCGCGAAGCCTGCCCCAACGAGCTCGCCCCGACCTCGTCGAGCACGGTCCAGGCGGTCCTCGGCGATGCGATCGCGGTGGCGTTGACCGAACAGCGCGGCTTCTCGCGGCAGGATTTCTTCACCTTCCATCCGGGCGGACGGCTCGGCGCGCAGCTCACCACGATCGCCGAACTAATGGCGAGCGAAGCCGACGTCCCGATGGTGCGGACCGGCGCGACGCTGCTCGACGCGACGGTCGAGATGAGCCGCAAGCGCTATGGCTGCACCGCGGTGGTCGACGATCACGATACGCTGGTCGGCGTCTTCACCGATGGCGATCTGCGTCGCAGCTTCGCCAGCGAACGGCTCGGCGACCGGATCAGCGACTATATGAACGCGACCCCGATCACGGTGAGCCCCGACACGCTGACCTCGGATGCGCTGCGCATCCTCAACGAAAATGCGGTGTCGGTATTGTTCGTGTGCGAGAACACCCGGCTCGTCGGTGTCATCCACCTGCACGACATCCTGCGGGCGGGCGTTGCCTGAGATCGACGCGCCCGACCTGATCGTGGTTCCGGCCCGTTACGGGTCAAGTCGTCTGCCCGGCAAGCCGCTGATCGCGATTGCGGGACAGACGCTGCTCGCGCGCGTCGTCGCCATCGCCACCGAGGGCGCGCGACGCGCAGGGAATGTCGCGGTGGTCGTCGCGACCGACGACCAGCGGATATTCGACCATGCGCGCAGCCTCGGCTGTGACGCGGTGATGACCGATCCGGCAATCTCCTCCGGCTCTGGCCGCGCCTGGGCGGTCGCGCGCGACCGTGCCGTCGCGCCGTCGATCGTCGTCAATCTGCAGGGGGACGCACCGTTCGTTCAGCCCGGGCTGATCGCGACGCTGCTGGCGGCGCTCCGCGAATCGCGCTGCGCGGTGGCGACTCCGGTCGTCCCGCTGCCATGGCCCGCGCTCGATGCCTTGCGCGCGCACAAGGCGACATCGCCGTTCAGCGGGACGACCTGCGCGCGGCGCGCGGACGGACGCGCCCTGTGGTTCTCCAAGGCGGTGATCCCAGCGATCCGCGACGAGGCGCGGTTGCGCGAGGCCGACGCGCTGTCGCCGGTGTTCCGGCATATCGGGCTCTACGCCTATCGGTTCGCCGCGTTGCAGCGGTTCGAAGCCACTGCCCCGACGCCGTACGAGACGCTCGAGGGGCTCGAGCAACTGCGCTTCCTCGAAACCGGCGAGGACATTCTGACCGTGGAGACCGCCGCCTCCCCGCACACCATGTCGGGAATCGACACGCAGGCGGATGTCGCGATGGCCGAGCGGCTGATCGCCGAACATGGCGAACCGAACACGACATGGCGCTGAGCGTCGTCATCGTGCGCCACGGCAACACCTTTGCCGCGGGCGAGCCCGCCCGCCGGATCGGCGCGCGGACCGACCTCCCCTTGGTCGACAGCGGAGTCGCGCAGGCCGAGGCACTTGGCGTCGCGTTCGCGCGAGACGGGTGGCGGTTCGACCGCGCGCTGGCGGCACCGCTGCTGCGGACCCGCACGACGATCGCGGGGATTCTCGCACACCAGACCGACGCGCCTCCGGTCGAACCCGCCGACTGGCTGACCGAGATCGATCACGGTCCGGACGAGGCGCAGATCGAAAGCGCGGTGGTCGACCGGATCGGCGCGGACGCACTCGCGCGGTGGGACACGGAAGCGCTCGCCCCCGAAGGCTGGGTCGTCGATCCGGAGCGCCGGATCGCAGGGTGGCGCGGCCTGTTCGGCACCGCTCAAGGGCGCATCCTGATCGTAACGAGCAACGGCGCGGCGCGCTTTGCGCTGCTCGCGGTCCCTGCCCTGCAAGAGCAGGCTTCGGCGTTGCCCTCGCTCAAGCTGCGGACCGGTGCCTATGCGGTGATCGAGCGCGGCACGGATGGCCTGCGGCTCGCCGCATGGGACCGGCGACCGTGACCAGCCATCTCCCCATCCTGCGCGCTCCACCTTTTCCGGGGGGCGATGTTTCGATCACCGCCTCGGGTCCCGGAACCGGGGTTACTCCCACCCCTGCCGCAGTCGACCAGCTGTTCGAGGCGATCCGGGGGACCCAGGTCGGCGGCTGTTTCTGGGGCCGTGCCATGCCTGCGCCAACGCCGCGGGTGATCCATCGCGCCCGAACACGCACCGAAGCCAGCGCCGCGTTGGCATTGCTGCCGGAGGCGGACCGCACGGCCGCGCAATGGATCGCCCCCTCGGCGAAAGCGCCGGTCGATCCCTGGTCGCTGCTCCCTGACCTGACGACGCTGGTCGCGCATGGCGAGGACGAATGGGTCGCGCTCGGCGTGATCGCGGGTGTTCGCGTCCACCTTCTGACGCCGGGCCGGTTCGGCGCGCCGGGGGACGATGCCGCGACGCTGCGCGAGACGGTCGCGCGCGATCTGGCACGGACGCGCTATCGCGACCCGTTCACCGGCGGACCCACCGATCTCGACGCGACGATCGCGGTGCTCGGCGACTGGCGGCGCGTGTTCGCGGGCAACCACGACATCGTCGCCGGATGCGGGTTCAGCTGGTGGAAACGCCGCGAGATCGCCCGGTTCCTGTACACACCCGCGCACCCGCTCCGCTTCTTCCGCGCCGAACGCCGCGCGCTCGCGCTGGCCGCGCGACGGGGTGGCGCGATCGCGATCTGGCCGTCGCGCGTGTCGGCGCGGCTGGTCGCGCAGGCGGCCGAACGCAATATCCCGCTCGTCCGGGTCGAGGACGGGTTCGTCCGCTCGGTCGGTCTGGGCAGCAATCTCGTGCCGCCCTCGTCGGTCGCGGTCGACTGGCGCGGGATCCACTATGATCCGACCCGCCCGAGCGATCTCGAGGTGCTGCTCGCCACCGCGGATTTCCCGCCTGCGCTGCTCGCCCGCGCGGCGCGGCTGCGCGATACGATCCTCAAGGGCGGGATCAGCAAATACGGCAGCGACACCGCGCATACCTTCCCAAAGCGCGAAACCGGGCGGCGGCTCGTACTCGTCCCCGGACAGGTCGAGGACGACATGTCGGTCAAGCTCGGTGGCGGTGGCCTCGCGAGCAACCTCGAACTGCTGCGCCGGGCGCGCGCGCTCGAGCCCGATGCCGAACTCTGGTTCCGCCCGCATCCCGACGTCACCGCCGGGCATCGCAAGGGCGCGGTGGCGGAGGCGGAGGCGCTGCGCCATGCCGACCGGGTCGTCACCGGCGGCGGGATGGCACCGCTGCTCGATCTCGTCGACGGCGTCCATGTGCTGACGTCGCTTACCGGGTTCGAGGCGTTGCTGCGCGGGCGTGACGTGACGTGCCACGGCACGCCGTTCTACGCGGGCTGGGGGGTCACGCGCGATCTCGGCAGCGTACCCGACCGGCGCGGGCGGCAGCTCACGGTCCTGCAACTGCTGGCGGGCGTACTGATCCAATATCCGCGCTATCTCGACCCCGTCACCGCGCTTCCGTGCGCACCCGAAGTGCTGATCGCGCGAATGGGCGAAGGTGCCGCGCACAACCGCCTCGGGTGGGTGACACGGTTGCGTCAGCTCCAGGGTCGCCTCATCGGAGCCAGAACCGCGTGACCAATGCCGTCCTGCTCGATCTCTCGCGGCTGGTGTCGCGCGCGCGGCATCATACCCCATCGGGCGTCGACCGGGTCGAGATGGCCTATGCGCGCGGGCTCGCCGACCGGCTGGGCGACCGGCTGCACTTCACCGCGGTCCATCCCGTCTTCGGCTATGGCCGCCTGTCGAAGGCGACCGCAGTGCGCTATCTCGACCTGCTCGAGCGTCGCTGGGAAGCGGAAGGCGGCGGGCAGGAGCAGCGTTCGCTTGCACAAACGGTGCCGTTGCTGATGACGCTGCGGCCGACGCGCGCGCCCGCGCTGCCCGGAGCGGTATATGTCCAGGCCTCGCCGCATCACCTCACGCGCCCCGCGCTGGTGCGCCGGATCCTGGCGCGCGAGCAGGCGCGGTTCCTGTGTCTGGTCCACGACCTGATCCCGATCGAATATCCCGAATATGCGCGCCCCGATGGCGCCGCGCTCCACCAGCGCAGGATCGAGACGATCGCCGCGCTGGCGGATGGCGTGATCGTCAATTCCGCTGCGACCGGCGATTCGATGCGACCGTGGATCGACCGTACCGGGCGGTGCGTCGCAACACATGTCGCGTTGCTCGGCACGCAAGTGATGCCGCCCAGCGCCAGCCCCGTCGCGCTGCCGGACGTGCCGTATTTCCTTTGCGTGGGGACGATCGAGCCGCGCAAGAATCATCTCCTGCTGCTCAACCTGTGGCGCAGCTTCGCCGAGACGCTGCCGCAGGACGCGATCCCGCGGCTGATCATCGTCGGTCGGCGCGGCTGGGAAAACGAACAGGTCATCGACATGCTCGAACGCTGCCCGGCGCTGCGCGGGCATGTCGAGGAGCGCAACGGCTGTTCGGACCAGCATCTCGACGCGCTGCTGCGCGGCGCGCGCGCGCTGCTGCTGCCGTCGTTCGCGGAAGGCTATGGCATGCCGGTGGCCGAGGCGCTCGCGGTCGGGACTCCGGTGCTGTGCAGCGATCTGCCCGCGCTGCGCGAGGCGGGGAGCGATGGCCCCGATTTCATCGATCCGCTCGACGGGCCGGGCTGGCGGGCGGGGATCCTCGATCATTTCGCGGATGGCCCGATGCGGGCGGCGCAGCTGGCCCGGATCCCGGCCTACCGCGCGCCGACATGGGCAGCGCATATCGATATCGTGATGGACGCCATCGCCGCCCTGCAGCGATGACCGGGATGCGCGAAACCGGGACCATCCGGCCCCGGTCGCTTAGCGCTTCTTGTGCGGAATATAGGTCCCGAACACGCGGTCCCAGACGATCGCGGTGATCGCGAAATTGCCTTCCTGCTTGGCGTAATGATGCCGGTTGTGATGCTGCCGCAGCTTGCGCAGCAGCGGCCCGCGCATCGGCAGCTGATGACACGCATAGTGGATCACGTCGTAGACGACATAGCCGATCCCGAATCCCAGGAAGAGTACCGAGCCGGGCGCACCGAACATCAGGTAGAAGGCGATCCAGATCATCCCGGAAATCACCACGCTGACGATCGGCGGCATGATATTGCGATAGCGATCCCCCGGCATCGCGTGGTGATTGCCATGGGTCACGAAGATCAGGCGCTTCCACCACACGGAGTCCATCTTGAGATGGAAGATGAAGCGATGCATCGCATATTCGAACAGCGTCCAGATCAGCAGCCCCGCCGCGACCAGCGCGATCGACAGGCCAAGGCTGGTCGCACCCCAGCTTGCATACACCGCGCAGGACAGGAAGACCGTCCATGTCACAGCGAAGGCAGCAGGCGAAATCAACGTGAAACGCTCAAGTAAATCACTGCGGAAGAGCCGGATACGCGGCGCGGTCGACCTGTCATTCTTCATAGGCAGGCCTCGCAATTCTCGGTCCGATGCGTAATCATGGCTGTCGGTATGGTCAGAACGAGGCACCCTCTGTCAACCCGCAAAGCGGCAGAGTGGCGTCGCCCTGAGGGCTGATGCAGGGAGGCGTCGTAATTCACCCAAGTTCCGATAGAACCGCATATATGAATGTTTCATCAACCAACCGTATTCTTATCACGGGCGCTTCCGGAGGCTTAGGGGCCGCCCTCGCACGATATTATGCCGCGCACAACCGTTCGATCCTGTTGTGGGGTCGGAATCACGACCGGCTGGAAGCGGTTGCGGACGAGTGCCGCCGTGCCGGTGCCACCGTCACGATACGGTCGCTCGACCTGTCCGACAGCGCGGCAGCGATCGCGGCGGTGGAGGCGGACGATGCGGCGGGGGCGATCACCCTTGCGCTGCTGGTCGCGGGATCGGGCGACATTCGCGCATCGGGGGATCAGGTCGAGGATGCCGCGCAGATCGCGCGGCTGGGCCTCGTCAACTTTGTCGCACCCAGCGCGATGGCGGCGGCGCTGGCGGCACGGATGGCGGCGCGGGGGCGAGGCGGAATCGTGCTGGTCGGGTCCGCCGCGGCGTTCCATGCGCTGCCCTTTGCAGCAGGCTATGCCGGGTCGAAGGCGGGGCTGCTGCGCTTCGCCGAGGCCCTCCGGCTGGGAGTCGCGCAGCATGGCGTGCAGGTCACCGTCGTTTCGCCGGGTTTCATCGATACCGCCGCAGCCCGCGCCAACGCCGGCCCGCGCCCGTTCCTGCTGCAGCCGGACGACGCCGCCGCGCGAATCGCCCGGGCAGCGACAGGGGGACGGGGGCATGTCATCTTCCCCTGGCCGTTCGCGGTATTGCGCTGGGTCGACCGGCTTCTGCCCGCGCCCCTGCGCGATCGACTGCTGCGGGCGCTTACACCGCCGTCGGGGTGACCCTGGCCGATTCGCGCTGCGGCGCAAGGCAGTCGAGGATGCGGTGGTGCAACGCTGCGGGGGAGAGATCGACCGGGTCCGCTGCCCCCGGAAGGATCGCTCCGGCCGAATCGAACCGGAGCATGACGTAGGGCGTATGGCGCGCGCCACCCGGTGCGGTCACGCCCGGGATACTGGGGCGATGATCGCCGAAGAAGACCAGCAGCGCCGGACGGCCGCTGCGCGCGAGATGGTCGGTCAAATCCCGCAGCATCGCGTCACTGTTGCGAAGGTGCCGGAGATACGCCTCGCGCCGCCCCGCCGCATCGCGCGCGGTGTCGCTGTCCCACGGCCCGTGATTCTCCATGGTGACGGTGTACAGCAGCGTCGGGCCGCCATTGCGGTCGATCAGGTCGATCAGCGACCCGCCGAGCGCGCGATCGTCGACATAGCGCCCGCCCGTGCCGGGTCCGGCCCGCGGTGCCAGCGCATCCTCTCCGATCATCGCATCGAAACCGACCGCCGGCATCAGCCGGTCGCGGTTGTAAAATCGCAAATCATGCGGATGGACGAACAGGCTGCGATAGCCGGCCAGCTTCAGCCGCGCGGACAGCGCATAGGATGCCTCGCCCGCCGCGGTCAGGAACGGATCGTAGCGCCGGAACCCCAGCGCACTTTCGGCCCGGCCGAACAGGACGCCATATTCGGTCCGCATCGTATAGGCGCCGAAGCCGCTGACATCGAGCGTACCCCATTGCCATGCCGCCGCCCGCGCCGCGGCAAGCCCGGGCAAAGCATTGGCCGGGTCGTCGGTGATGTCGAGCGGATCGCAAAAGGATTCGCACTGCACCACGACGATCAGTTCGGGCAACGGCGCGCCCGTCGGATTCGGCCGGATCTCGATCGGCGCGCACCCGGCGGGATCCGTCGACCCACGCCAGCGCCACCAGTACAGCAGCAACGTCGCCAGCATGCCGTACCGCGCGAAATCCCCCGCGAGATCCGGCCGTGTCGCGACCCCGTCATACGCCAGCCCGCGAAGCAAGAGGGCCAGCACCCCGCCCGCCGCCAGTGCCACGGCGGCTCCGATGAGATGGGGCTGCGCCTGCCCCGAGAACAACAGCGCAAGCGCGATCACCGCGCCCCCCGCGCCGATCCCGAGCATCCACCGCTGGCCCAGCGTGATCGCCGTGAAATAGAACCGCGGGTGCCGCACGATTCCCGCCAGCAGCGCCAGATCCGAGAACACGATGGGCTCGCCAAGCATCCGGTTCTTCGCGTTGGAGGCGACCACGAACAGCCCGACCAGCGCAACGCCGACGACGGCGGAGACCACGACATTGCCCGATCCGGCAAGCAACACCCCGAACAGCGCAGTCATCATCAGCCCGTGCAACAGCATCCCGCGCCAGTGCCGCAGTCGCGTCGGGCGCGGTCGGGCGATCGCGTCGAGCAACAGCGAAAGGAACAGCATTGTCAGAAAAGGGATCACACCATCCGCCACAGAAGAGGTCGCGTCCCTGCCGCGCCGGAGCGCTGCATTTGGCACCGCAAGAGAGAAGCGCGACCGTCTATAGCGGCGCGTCGACAGGCTGTCACGGCCCGGCCACCCCGCGCAACCCCTTGGAAAACTGCCGCGCCGGCTCTATGGTAAAGACAATCCATGGTGTCTTTTGTCAGGCGCTTTCAGGAAATCAGAAGGAACTCAACGGATGTCGGATCAGCGTTCCGAGAAATCCGTCCCGCTATCGACAATCGCAGTGCCCGAAGTCCCGCAACCGCTCGCAACCCGCAACATCCTGTTGTTGCAAGGGCTGATGGGCCCGTTGTTCCGGCGGCTCGGACAGGTGCTGCGGCGCGACGGCTACGGCGTGCACAAGGTCAATTTCAATGGCGGTGACCGGCTGTTCTGGCGATTGCCCAACGGGATCGATTATCGCGGCAGGCTCGAGGACTGGCCCGCCACGCTCCGCAAACTGATCGCAGAGCGTGCGATCACCGACGTGCTGCTGTTCGGCGATTGCCGGCCGATCCACATGGCCGCGATCGCGGTGTGCCGCGACCTGCACGTTCCGGTCCATGTGTTCGAGGAAGGCTATATCCGGCCCGACTGGGTGACGCTCGAGCTTGGCGGGGTCAACGGCCATTCGACCTTGCCGCGCGACCCCGCGTGGTACCGCGCGCAGGCGGCGGTGCTGCCGCCGGCACCGGAACATCTGCCGGTCCCATCCTCCTTTCGCCGCCGCGCGATCGAGGCGCTGATCTATAACACGGCCGACGTGCTGACCCGCTCGCACTATCCGCATTGGGAAAACCACCGGCCGTGGCATCCGCTGGTCGAGGGCATGGGGTGGGTGCGGCGGCTCAACCGGCGCAAGGCCGCGGCCGCGCGCGCCGAGGCGGTCCAGGCGACGCTCGCGCACCGCGACGACCCGTACGTGCTGTTCCCCCTCCAGCTCGATTCGGACGCGCAGATCCGGCTTCACTCCTCTTTCGCGGGGATCGCGGACGCGTTGCGGATGGTGATCACCTCCTTCGCCGCGCACGCCCCGCCCGAGCTTCGGCTAGTGATCAAGGAACATCCGCTCGACAATGGCGTGCGCGACTGGCGACTGGAAACGATGACGCTGGCAGCGCTCCACGGCGTGACCGACCGGATCGATTATCTGGAGGGCGGGGATATCGTGCCGATATCGCTCCGCTCTCGCGGGATGGTGACGATCAACAGCACCAGCGGCACGCTCGCGCTGGCGCAGGGCATTCCGGTGATCGCGCTCGGACAGGCGGTCTACGATATCGAGGACATCACTTTCCAGGGCCGCCTGAACGATTTCTGGGCGAACCCCGGCAAGCCCGACGCCGCGACGTTCGACGCGTTTCGGCGCGTGTTGATCGAACGGTGCCTCGTCCCGGGCGGATTCTTTTCCGAGGAAGCGCTGGATAAGCTGACCAGCGGAATCGTCGCGAAAATTGAAGCGACGAGTCTGCTGCTCTCCACACCTTCTGCACGCGGGATACGGACGCGTTAACGACAATCGAACTCATATACCTTACCCGCATGCCCGTGGACTCAACGTGCGTAGCATGTTTTCAAATGCACCAATCGTTGGCGGCAACGCGGTTGAGACACTTTAATGCTCTGCGCTCCGGGCATTCGGCATTGCCGCATCGCTCGACTTGATCTCCACGCTATCGTATAAATGACGTAAATTGCCGGGGTAGGTCATCAAACATGCAGGGCCAAGTTGCACCGCATGTTGCTTTGGCGACTACGTAAATCTTCTTGCGAACCATCGTTACGGCACACCAGCAACCGTTAATCGTTTTGCCATCGGAAAAAGCATTTTTGCCGCCAGCGTACCGGTCAAAAAAGACCTGATACCAACGGCTACGCCAAGGACCGTGGGGTAGGATTTACACAAAATAGCTTGGCAAAATGTAACGTGTCTCTACGTATGTAGTAAATCCAGCGAGGATAATAAATGGTTCAACATAGCCAAGGCATTTTGAAAAGCCTTAATGATATTATCGATATGAGCGGATATGGTCTTGAGGTATCCCCATATTATGAGCCCTGCATTTCTAAATCATCGCATAATGTTGTCTATACCGACTATCTCGGCAATGATGCAATTCAAGCAAAGGCGCTGGAAAATCCGGAACTTAACGGCAAGATTGTACCGCTTGTCGACTTTGTTTGGGAACCCGAAAGACGTCTGTTGCAGTGCATGCACTCCGACCAGAAGTTCGAATACATCGTTGCATCACATGTAATGGAACACGTCGCCAATCCGCTCGGATGGTTACGAGAATTGTTATCAGCCCTTAATATTGGCGGCAGGATAGCTCTCTTTCTACCGGACCGAAGATTCACTTCAGATTATTTGAGGAACGAAAGCAGTTTCGGACAACTCATACAGTGGTGGATCGAGCAGCCCAGTTCACCGACCATAGGGCAAGTCCTCGACTTCATGAGCCATGGTCTTTCCTTGACGCATGATACGATTGTTAAATGGAATGACCCCGAGCATACGGCGAGCTTGCCTTTACATTATTCTTTTGCTGACATGATAAATACGGGGACGGCGCTGTATAATGATCGGCCGTACATAGATGTTCATTGTACCGTCTGGACATCAGATTCTTTTGCTCGCGTATTCAAGAAAGTAGAAGACAGTGGTATCATTGGCGTTAGTTTGGTAGATGTTATTAGTGATGAAGGCGAGTTTCTTGCCATTCTCGAGAAGATTGCTGAGCCTGCTTTCACACCGGTAGCACTGAAGACATCTCCGATAAACCCTGAGAATAGTCAACGTCAGGTGCTCGAAAGTATAGATCACAAGATAAACATACTTCGACATGACCTCTCGCACCTCATCCAGAAGACGCATGAAGCTACGGGTACCATTGATCGGACAGAGGATTTGATAAGGGCGTTGAACCCAAGCAAGGGCCCAAACAAGAAGTCGTTATTTAGGTGAAAAAACTACCGCCTTTTTAGGAAAAGACGAAAAATTCTACAAGGTCGATCTATCAACGATCGGGTGATAGGCGTCATGCACTAGCATGAGGCTAGCGCTGAAAATGACAGCCGGGGTTGACGGTGTTTCTGCAGGCTCGACTTCCGGCTTGTCGGAATTGAAGGATGGGCGAGGAAAAGTTGGCTCAGTGCGGAGCGTGACGCTTTGGCGGGAAACTAATGGTCGATCGAGAGCGTCTCGCCCCCTTCACACCACCCGGCGATTTGTGTTGTAACTGATCCCGTAACTTTTGAGGCCCGGCGGCGACGCTGCCGGCGTTTGCGTACTCCGCAATCGCTATCCGCCGTTATGCCACTTCCAGGACGGCATCGCTTTCCACCGTAGCGAGATCTGTCGCCCTGGTGCGAGACGTACCATTCGTACGTCTGCGTTACCGTATGGCATCCATGCCCCCAAAATCTCCATTTCCGTGATGTTTCCACCCCATATATAGATATCTACGTCACGGCCTGTTGCGTTGTTGACGGCCGTACCGGATTTTGGAACTACAGGCGTTTCGATGTTTCGCCGGTCCCTTATCCTTACGCCATGGTATCGAACTGGATTTACGAGCGGCTCAGCCATTGTAAAATTGCAGGCGATCAACTCGATCCATGCGGATTCATTCGCGGCGAAGCTTTCGATGCTCCAGTCTCGCAGATTGGAGAACTGACAGCCTTGAAAAACATGACCGCCCGACTTGTCAGAAACATGCTGCACAGCAACGGCGCAATTCTCGAACGTCATGCCGGTAAACGACAAGCCGAAGTTGAAGCCATCGACGATGTGCACACCCACGGCGGCATTACCCGCCGCCCCGCCAACGAAACTCATTGCCTCGACCTGTCTGCAGCGGAGCGCGGTGCCGGCGAAAGCCGTTTTACCGTCAGAATAGACGTTGCTCTTCAAGCCAATCGCGTAAGATCCAGGCGCGATATAATTGAGGACAACTCCAGTCGCTGATTGCTGCGCCGACGAGTTTTCAACGTAAACGTCCCGTATTCGCATCATGTTCACTGGGTCGGAAAAGTCTGAGTTGCCGATCTCGAACAAAGCTCGGTTCGTGTTTCCGATGACACTGAAACCTTCAAAGGTTGGATCAAACCAGTCCGTTAACGAAGCAAACTGCAAGCCGCCTGCTTTGAGCGACAGAACCGAACTACCCGGACCGCCTGTACCGATAATGGCAATCGCTCTGCGTGCGTTACGAGCAATTCGCGTCAAATCTATCGGCGCATGCGGCGACTGAAGTTCATAGCGCTCTGCCGGAATGAGAAGGGGAGTGCCGTCCTGCCGACATTGCGCGAGGCAGCGGAGAAACGCTTTGAGATTGATCTCGGGGCTCGCATCCGGGCGAGCTCCAAAACGTTCGATCGAAAGCGCGGGATTGAGGGATATATGTGCCGAATTTGGGGCCGTTGACGTTACGTTTGAGACGTCAACAGAAGCAACGCCGACCGATGCCGCTGCCGCGCCGCCGAGCAATCCACGTCGGCTCACGCCACGCTGTTCGCCGCTACTCAAGTGGCCGCTATCCTGTCCATTGCCAAAACGCCGTCACGACGGGGGACCTAGGCCATTCGGAGGCGTTCGAAGCGTCTCATTGCGATAGTCGGCAATCGCTAGCTCGATACTATCATATAGCTGAATCCGCCCCCCCCCGAGGATAGCGCCCATGTCGCAATACTGACGGATAGTGTCGACATTGTGCGACACGATAATGATATCAGAGCTCTGCGTCCGCTTGGAAAACTCCCGAAGCGCCTTTTCGCGAAAGCGTCCATCGCCAACCTCGGTTATCTCGTCGATCAGATAGACAGAAAAGTTGATCGCTAGACATGCACCAAAGGCGACCTTGGCGAGCATACCTGACGAATAGGTCTTCGTCTGGTTGTTCAACTGCGCACCCAACTCCGAGAAGTCAGCCACGTAATCATACAGTTCTCGAAAGTCTATGTCGTAGATCCGTGCCAAGAACTCTAGATTTTCCCGTCCGGATAGATCCGGATGAAATATCGTAGCTAATCCAAGCGGAAAGGACACGGATCCGGACCGAACGATTTTTCCCCTGTCAGGCATTTCGGTACCGGAGAGGAGTCGGATGAGCGTGCTCTTACCGGCTCCGTTCAGCCCAAGAACGCCCACGTTTCGCCCGGTTGGGAATGTGATCGAGACGTTGTTCAAGACAACGTTGGGCCGACCACCCCGTGGGTGATACGTTTTGGTGAGAGATTGGATATCGATCATTCGACATCAAGCATGCGTCGCCGCATGAGCTTCTCTGTGATGAATCCGATACCCAGAAGGGCAACGGCTAGGCCTGCCAGATATGTAACGCTGAGCCACTCTGGTCTCGGCTCATGAAAATAATGAAAACGTACGAGCTCGATTGTCTGCAAAATTGGGTTCCACGCTAATATGTCGCGCAGCCAGGGCGGCATTACGCGAGGAATGTAGAACGTACCGGAGCTGAAGTAGAGCACGGACGTCGCAGCCCCCCAGATACGTTCCCAACCGGCAAAGACGCTATTGATCGCAGCGTTGATCATACCAACGCCAAACGCTGCCATCCACAACAGCGCTAGGGCGCCCAGTACACCAAGCGGATCGATGGGCAATGCATCCATCCCTGCAAGCAGAAACAAGGAAATTAGGATTCCGGATACGATGATTTCCGTAATTCCTTCCAAGATCGCGCGTGCGATGAAAATGTCCGGAAGTTTGACACGGGGGATTTGCAGAAGTGGACGGTTTTCGGTAGCGGAACCGATGAGATGGCCCGCCGTATGCGTGAACAGGTGGAACGGAACGATTCCCGTAAAGTAGAATACTGCAAAACTGTTACCGATCGGCGGGAGGCCACCATGGCTCATCGTTTGGATCAACAGAATCATGATCCCGATGTGCGCCAGCGGCTCGAAGATCACCCACAGATATCCTATGCGCGACCTTCCAAACCGTGTTTTGGTCTCACGATGCACGAGCGCCAGGATTGAACGCCGAGTTAAGGCAAACCGATATCGCAAAGTCGGGGTAGCCGCGTCGGGCCGCTTGATACGAGCAGGTTCGGGGCTTGCTCGATTGGATTCCTGGAGAAGATTGGCGTAAATGTTTTTGCCCAGCAGCGCCTGGTAGACAGACAGGAACGCGATGTCATCCGGCTCTGCCTCCACAATACGCGCGCCGATCCTGACTGCGCTGTCGTACCGTCCCGCCTCGGCATAGACCGCAAAGGCAGAACGCAACGCCGGCAAGTCGGAAATGTGGTCGGCAGACAAGCGATCGTAGATTTCCGCCGCCTGCCGGTGACGGCCCAAGCCGCCGAGCACTGCAATATGATGATTGGCGTAAATGGGATTATCAGGCTCGATGACACGAGCCGCCTCGATCGAGTGCAATGCACTTTTGTAATCGGACAGGCTGGCGTGCACGACGCTGCCGATGAACAGTAAGTCGGCTGCCGACTCGTCCGATCGCAGATGAGAACGCGCTTCCTCGAAAGCCTGGATCGATACCAGGGCGTGCAAACGTACCGTATCCAGATATTGATGAGGGCCGATATTCCGACGCGCGCGCTGCTGGATCAGCAGCGCCAGGCGGAATCTGGCGTCGCCCAACGCGGCGGAAAGCGCCTGTATCACCTCATCGATATCTGCCTGCGCCGAACGAATGCGCTGCACTGAAGCAGACAATACGTCGCCATGTCGCCCGGATTGATTGAGCGCCGCTAACCAGAGATGGCGATAAATCGGATTGCCAGGGCTTTGTTTGACGGCGTCACGCAGAAAGAGTTCCGCGGACGTCGGGAGTGTAGCGCTGAGAAGCCAGGACCCGACATCGGCCATGAAATCGGGCGAACGGGCAGCCCGTCGGTCGGCCGATGTCGGCGTCAACGCGACAAACACCGCTTCGGCTAACGTCAGTAACGTTGGATCCGTGGGATACGCCGAAAGTCCGCCGCGGATTTCAACAGAAGCAGCTTCCGGATCGTTTCTCGTCAGCCCCGCTTCGGTATCCGCCGCTATCGTCGCTGGATCCAGATGGTCGGTCGAAATCATTGTAATTCCCGTTCTGTACGTGCCGGCTTCCGGCGGTCGGCGAACGCCGGCACCGTCAGATTACAGGAAATCCTCCAACTCGATGCCGTTCTGTGAAATCAGTTCCTGGCGACGGATGTCTGCCTGAACCATGTCCGCAACGAGATGCTTGAAGTCCTTCTCATGGGACCAACCGAGTTTTTCCTTCGCCTTGCTGGGATCGCCAAGCAAGAGCTCGACCTCGGCCGGGCGGAAGAAGTCTTTGTCGACCATCACGAGACGTTCTCCGGTAGCCTTGCAAATACCGACTTCGTCCACGCCTTCGCCTTCCCAGACCACCTGCTTGTCGATGTGGTTCAGTGCCACCTCGACAAACTCCCGCACGCTGTGCATTTCGCCGGTCGCAAGGACATAGTCGTCCGGTGTTTCCTGCTGCAGTATCAAATGCATGCCTCGAATATATTCCTGCGCATCGCCCCAGTCACGCTGCGCGTCGAGATTGCCGAGACGTAACGGCTGTCTGTGACCCAACGCCATACGTCCAACCGCCTTGGTGATTTTGCGCGTAACAAACAATTCGCCACGAAGCTCTCCTTCGTGGTTAAACAGAATGCCATTGGACGCGTGCATGCCATAGGCTTCTCGGTAGTTCACCGTTATCCAGTAGCCATAGAGTTTGGCAACGCCGTAGGGGCTACGAGGATGAAAGGGCGTCGTTTCCCGCTGCGGAATTTCGTGGACTTTGCCATAAAGTTCAGAAGTGGAAGCCTGATAAAACCGCGTGTGGTGCGTAAGCCCCGCAATCCGGATGGCTTCTAACAAACGAAGCGGCCCAATGCCGTCTGCGCTCGCGGTATATTCTGGGGTCTCGAAACTCACCGCGACATGGCTCTGGGCGGCCAGATTGTAGATCTCATGAGGGCGGGTATCGCCGACGATGCGGACCATCGACGAGAAATCAGTCATGTCGCCGTAATGGAGCTTCAGCGTACCGTTCGCCAGCTCGGGCGCGACGATGCGGCTCAGACGGTGAATGTTGGGCGCTGAGGAACGGCGAATGACACCGTGAACCTCATATCCTAGATCGATGAGATGGCGCGCCAGAAACGCCCCATCCTGACCGGTAATACCAGTAATTAATGCTATCTTGGACATGGTATTCCTCAATTGAACTTATGGCCGAAACGCGTCAGCTGCTGCACGATACTGTCTCTAATGTTGTATTTCGCATAGGCTTCCTCACGCTCATCTGCGTACAACCATGCCGACGGATTCTCAGCGCAAAACCTGATCTTCTGAGCAAGCTCGACATAGTTGCCCATGTCGAATGACGAAAACACAGTCCCAAAGTATTTCTTTGTTTCGCTAAAAGAATGGTTGTTCGCACATATCAACTTTGCGCCTGCCTCCATTCCTAAGACAACGACGCCGGACATGCTCTGACCGACTTCCGTGTACGGCAACACAGTCGCGTCGCAAAGGCGAAGGGCTTCGATGAACTCAGGATCGTCAAGAGTTCCGATGAAGCGAACCCGCTCGGAAGTGGGCACACGATCTGCAGACCGTGAATTGCCACCCTCCGTTTTCTCTGCCGGCCCGGACCGGGCAATATTCACTGTTGGAATCAACATGCGCGTCAGGCGGGCTTCCCGCAAATCAGCGTCATAAATCTCTTCATCAACATCATTGATCATATCGATCAAGGATTCAATATACGGGTGTACAGCCGTATTTGCCCGGATCGACTGCGGGTGATGGCTACCAAAGAAGGCAAGCTTGTAGTTGTTCGGCAATTCACCCAATGCCTGAATCGCTGTCTCGATTCCCTTATATTCCGAAATATATCCAAACAGACCGAATACTTTGTCGGTCTCCTTGAACCCATGCTTCTTCAGGAAGGCGGCACGATCGAATCGTTTGAGAGCGTCTGCGCGCTGCTCGTCGTTCAAAAACGCCAGCGGGTAATCGAAGCAATTTTTAAAATTGTAGATGTCGCGGACGACACGACGTTCCCGTCGGGTGTGAACTTTGATCCAAGCGTTCCGAGTCTTGGCTGCCTTTTGAACCATTTCGATGATGTCATGGTAGAGCACCGCATATTTCTGCCCGCCTGCGTACTTTTTCCACGGCTTGAGAGAACGCTTTGAAAAAGCATCGCTGATGGCATGTTTACGCTGGATATGACCTACGTCAATGCGATGCATCGTGAGAATCAGGTTCGGAGCGGCTTCGATGAGCCAGCCAATCCGGCGACGGATATCGGGAATTGACGCGCCAAACAGTCCGGCTTCAAATTGAATATTTACATAATCGTAATTTTCGAGCATCTTCGCGATGCCTTTGATATGCTTATCTGCGGGGTCGCGAAACAAATCGGCCTTTTTTTGAAGTAGAAACAAGTCGAGTGGAATAACATCCACTTCGACAAATTCAGTAAATCCCACCTTAAGTACATGAGTGTACGATGCATTTCCGCAATTTTCATTGTACGTGCTAACGATTGCCAGCCTTGCCATGCGAGATATTGCTCCGCGTTTAACTCAAGCCGGATCAGGCTCATAGGGTAGGAGTGGCCTATGATTGCCACTTGACGAAGTCAATTCGGACTAGCCAGCTGGGGCCAAAAATGCGCCATCCTACTGTACGTGGCTGACTGCCGCAGGCTCACTTGACCACGGGTCTTGGTACGGCAGCTCGCGCCGCCGTTGGGCCAAAATCGCCCTCGCCAAAACAGTACGGATGTGTGTTGGCACCTCCAGTTTTTGAAAAAGCACTTCCCCAACTGCAACCTTTTGTTGATCAGCCCTTGCAACCTTTCGCAGCATATTCGCCAGTAACCGGGATCGTTGAAAAGTCAGACCCGTAATTTGCTATAGTTGTTGCGAACCCATTCGACCGTTTCGGCGAGTCCTTTTTCCAAGGTATATTCACAAGTGAAACCCAAGCTCTGCAAGCGCTTAACTTCGTAGGAACGGGATAGTTGGCCAAGGGGCTTAGTAACATCGTACCTATGCACAACCTCGGGATAAAAGGCTGCGATAGAATCGGCCATCTGTCGTATTGAACACGAAACACCGGAAGCCAGATTATACCGTCCGTCACCTTTTTTCATCAATAACATGAGACCTTTTGCGGCATCCTTGCTGTAGAGAAAGTCGCGGGTTGGGGTACCGTCTCCCCAAACAATGACTTCTCCACCCTCGCGTTGGGCACGCTCGAATTTGGTCAGAAGAGACGGAATTACATGCCCGTACTCGCTGTTGAAACGATCATGCGGACCATACAGGTTGGTAGAAATCACGTAAGCGTAGTCGAGACCATACTGGCGCTGGTAACTCTCCAACTGCACGAGCATGCCACGTTTGGAAAAAGCATACGCGTATTCTGAACCGTGAGGCTCTCCAACGAGGGCATCTACCTCCTGCATCGGCTGCGGCAAACCATCTGCGTAAATAGCTGCCGACCCCATCGCGACGATTTTTTTGGCACCAGCGAGCCTCGTCGCCTCTACGACGTTGGTATTGATCAACGTGTTACGGCGAAAAGCATCACCCGGAAAAGTAGTATTGCCCCCCACGCCAAATACCGCACCGGCGAGATGATAAACTAATTCAGGCTCAGCCTTTTCGAAAAAGGAATTGGTCGAGCAAGGATCTTCGAGGTTGCAATCTGTTCGCCCACCAAGCGTGACGACATCAGCGCCAGTTTGCTCCAGACGTGCAACTAGCGCTCTACCGATAACTCCATTCGCTCCTGTCACAATCACGCGCTGCAAAACCATGCCCTTTGTAAAATTAGTTATTGAGAAGTGCTCTCGTGGTAACAAAAGGTGAGAAGAGCTGGTTGACTACCGAAACCAACTTAGTGGGAAGATTCGCTGAAGCGTTTGCAAAGTAGATGACATCCTTGTCTCTTACTTGAATCCGCTGAGCTAAAATATAGTTTTCGGGCTTCATAAAGTTAACGCGGAACACCTGTGGTGCCCCACGGTTGTTACGAAAGATGAAGATAGATTTCGGGTCTGCCTGGTTATCATTCGGCCCGCCGGCACGGGCAATCGCTTCCGCCAACGACAGCGTTGGAACGTCAAAACTGACCTGATTCACTCGACCGCTGGCGCCAAGCAAGCTATAACTACGGGGCGTCTTGATGATTTCGATCTGATCCCCGGGCGAGAGTATGAGATCGTCATCACCTCCAGGAGTAATCGCACTCAACCGCTGCTCGATGCGTTTTGACGCGCGGTATACTCGGACCATCGAGTCTGAGCTGGGCGCTACCGAACCGCCCGCAAGAACGATACCTTGACGCAATCGCGTAGGAACGACCCCCAGTGGAACGCGAACGCTCTGCCGGACATCTCCGGAGACGTATGCCGCGTTCGCCGTGCTGCTGATGATAGTCACAAGAACCTGCGGAACCTGGGATTTTCCTGCCAACCCCCGCTCGATCAGTCTCGCCACCTCATCAGGGGTACGCCCTACAACCCGCAGGCGACTGACGTAGGGCAACCGGATCGTCCCGTTTGCGTCGACGGTAATGTCGGCCATCTTCTCCTGGCTAGCGCTTACGGCTTGCGAGGATCCCGCGCTCGCATTGCCACTGCTTATAGGCGATGAGCTCGAACCGAACAGAGTGTAGCCAGCTTCGTAGATCACGATTCCCAGTTTGTCGCCCGGTACAATGACGTCGGTTGCAACGGTTTCTGCAAGCGCGGCCAGATGCGTTTGGTCATCATGGTCACTGTCTGTGGCAAGAAGGGCAGTATAATTCGTGGATGAAACGTCGATCACGTTTAGCGCCAACTGACTTTGGTCCCGTGCAATCCCGTTGACGATTTGATGCGCGGTAGGACCGCTGGTTGGTAACGTGCTGCACCCGCCCAACACGGGCAGAATACTTTTAACAAACCAGGCAAACGTGTTGCGCACGCGGGAGACAGATGGTTTCATGATCATACGCGCTCAAAAGCGTTTTCAAGGAATATCGTTACGACCGCCCATACGGCGGTCGCCAGAAGGGCAAATACAGCAAGATATTTGAATATCGAAGGATATGCATACTGGTCCGACAGGGTAGGCGGAACGATTGTCTCGAGGTAAAGATGCTGCTGGATATCCTGGGTCCTGGCGGACTGGAAGTTTGCCAACGCGGCCTGGTACCGCTTTTGGGCAAAGTTCTCGTCGGCCTGAAGGCGCTCGAATGCGTTGATTGCGCTTGATAGGCTTTGGCTGCGTCCGTTGTTTGGAGCCACCATTTCCAATTTTACCGCATTCAGCCCCGCTCGCAATGCCGACAATTGCTGGCGTAACACTTGCATCGTTGGCGCGCCTGGCGACAAATATGAAGAGCGGCTATCATATGCAGCCTGCACCTCCGTAATCTCGCTTTGCAGCTTTGCCTGCCGCTCTAGAACAGCGGTTGACGACTGCCGAGGATCAAGAATGCCTCGCTCGTTGCGAAGCCTGAAGATATTGGCATCGATCCGCCTCAGATCGCTTTGAGCATCAGCCAAATCCTTCTCTGCATAGCGCAACAAATCCCGGCGCGAGCGCTTGGACATGTCGTTTACGAGCGTCTCCGAAAGACGCAACGTCGCTTGGGCGATCTGCTGCGCATCTGCGGGTTTGAAAGCGAAGACCTTGACTACGATGGTGCCCGTCGTATTCTCAAAATACGCGTCGAGCATTCTGTTCCAGTATCGGGTAAGATCGTAATTTGAAGACTTTAAATTCAGTCTAGAAGTATAATCAATTTGGCCATCCGCATAAAGATCCTTAATCGATACCATTTTGTTCAAAGCTAACGCTGCAGCTTGACTTTCTAGATACTGAATAACCGCGTACGAGTTCTCATTAGCAGACGACGACAACGACAGACCTGGGATCTGAGGTAAGCTCATGTCTTTCTGTTGGCCTGCGCTGCGCACAAGTACCCGAAACTCCGACGAGTATTCCGGTGACACCACAAGCGTCAGATACAGAAAGAAAAGCAAGCTCGGGATCACAACGATGGCAAAGAAACCCGCTACCTTCGTTCGGAGCGCTACTGCCATACGACCGAGGCCTCTTGAGGTCTGCGTGGCAGGAATCGGTCGTTCCATATCGTCAACGCTCGGATCGCTCTGCGAATTCAACAAGCCCTTCCGCCCTTTCAGTTGCCCACAACTGGGCTTTGGTTCGACCCGGTTGAGCGATGCCGCGCCTTCTGCCTCTTATTGCGCCGCGGCGCAACTCGGAAGTCAGAGGGAGTTGAACGGCTTGCCGGAATGTATCGGATGCAGGTGATCCGGACGGACTAGAAGATTCTAAATTAGGGCACACGAGGCCGAATCGATCGGTCACGATAGCTGGGATCTCTCTGGGTAACCTCAGACGGCAATGCAGGGTGTGACCGCAACAGCTTGAAGGTCGGGCCATGAAAATATGCATGAAATTCCGCGGATCAGGGCACATGAACGCCAAGCGATAACCGCGACCAGTTCATCTCGGACAAAGCTTGACCTGAGACTCGCGGGTTGATTCAAGGCTGCCTTTTGGAGGCGGCTTTGGGTGAGCGGATCGGGGTATCGGACGACGAGTGGGCGCTGATCGGGCCGTTGCTTCCGCCCGAACACAGCCGCGGATGTCGGCCTGCAGGCGACAACCAGCGCTTTTTCGAAGGCATGATGGGAATGGCGCGATCGGGGGCGCAGTGGCGGCTGCTACCTGACGATTATGGCAAGTGGAACAGCGTGTTTCGGCGCTACCGGCGCTGGGTCGAAACGGGTGTGTTTGACGCCCTGCTGGAGACGCTGGCCGAGATAGTGGCGAGCGATACCAGCGCCGACATGATCGACAGCACGGTGGTCCGGGCGCATCATTGCGCCGTCGGGCTAAAAAAGGGGATCAAGAGGCCCAGGGACTCGGCCGCTCGCGCGGGGGCTTCACCACCAAGCTCCACGCCGGCTGCGATGGGCACGGGCGACCGATTGGCTTCGGCCAGACGCATGATGTGAAAGGCTTCGCTCCGCTGTTCCGTATGCTTGATGAACGCGTCGACGCGCTGCTTGCGGACAAGGGTTACGACGCACATACCATCCGCGCAGGGCTTGCCGCAGCCGGTGTTGAAGTGGTCATCCCCACCAAGTGCAATCGCCGCGTCCCCATCCCGCATGATTGCGAGAAACACCGCTGGCGGAATCTCGTCGAGCGCCTGTTCAGCAAGCTCAAGAACTGGCAGCGCGTTGCCACCCGAATGGACAAAACCAAGTAATCCTAACTCGGCATCGTCGCAGTCGCTTCGATCAAACTGTGGACACCCTTTGTCCACGATGCCTAGTTGCCTCGGCAGTCCCCACGAGCCATGGAGCCATGAGTGTTCGACTATGTATTCGCTTCAAACGATTTCTGCTCGTCGACTGCCGGGCAACACACAATGGTCATCCAATCGTGTATTTTATGATAACTGGTGACAACGAAGACGCCCGGTAAACGAAGGTGCGTGGTGGGCTCGCCGGGATTCGAACCCGGGACCTACAGATTAAAAGTCCGTTGCTCTACCGACTGAGCTACGAGCCCTCACGTCGAAGCGCGTTAGGAGCGGATCGGCGTCGGGTCAACCTTGCGCAAGCGGCTGGCGAGCTGACGGATCGTCCGTCCGCTCGACGGATCGCGCCAGCGCGGGGCGATCGTCGCGAGCGGGCCGAGCACGAAGTCGCGGTCGGCATAGGCGACATGCGGCACGCGCAACCCCGGCGAACGCCACGCCCCACCCGACCACAGGACGATGTCGAGGTCGATCACGCGTGCTGCCCAGCGCCGCCCGCGGCGGCGCCCGAAGTCCCGCTCGATCGCTTTCAGCCGCCGCAGCAGTTCGGGCGGCGAATCGGTGCAGGCAACGACCACGACCGCATTGACGAACCGCCGGATCGACGGGCCGACCGGCGCGGTCTCGATCAGCCGCGATACTGCGATCACCCCTGGCAACCCCGCGATCGCGGCAGTCACTTCGGCGCGCGGGCCCCCGTGCCGCCCGCGGCGGTTCGAACCGATTGCGATCGCATAAAGCGGGGAAGTGGTTGAGATCGTCACCCGAACACGCCTATCGGGTTTCGATGACCTTCGCACCCAGCCCGATCCCCGAATCCGAACCGCCCCGCGATTGCCCGCTGTGCCCCCGCCTCGTCGGCTTCCGCGAGGAACTCCGTCAGGAATTTCCGACCTGGTGGAATGCCCCGGTCAACGCCTTTGGCGATCCGACGGCGTGGCTCGGGATCATAGGCCTAGCGCCGGGCAAGCACGGGGCGAATCGCACCGGGCGCCCCTTCACCGGGGACCATGCCGGGATCCTGCTGTTCGACACGCTTGCGCAGCACGGGCTCGCAACGGGCACCTATGAGGCCAAGCCCGACGATACGCTGCAATTGCAGGGCGCGATGATCATCAACGCGGTCAAATGCCTGCCGCCGCAGAACAAGCCGACACCCGAGGAAATCCGCACATGCCGCCCGTTCCTCGAGGGGCAGATCGCCGCTGTCCCGCAGGCGCGCGTGTTCGTCGCGCTGGGGCAGATCGCGCATCAGTCCGCGGTCAAGGTGCTCGGCGGGCGATTGCCCAAGTGCAAGTTCGGGCATCTCGCCGAACATCGCATGCCCGACGGGCGGATCCTGATCGATAGCTACCATTGCTCGCGCTACAACCAGAACACCGGCCGGCTGACCGCCGAGATGTTCTCTGCCGTGTTCGCACGTGCGGTAGAATTGCGTGACACTACGGCACGTTAACGGAATATTTTCGGTCGAATGGATGAGAGATTTGGTCGTCCAAATCCGATAGGACAACGGTGACCGCGGCGGAGTATTGCAGCGGTCGTGGCGCGTAGCGTACCGATACGCGGGAGTGATTACGGCAAACAGGCGGGTCAAACCGCCGCCCCCGGCCCGGTCGCTCCCGCGGGTCTCCCCTCGACCCGCCGGATCCGCTTCAGATATCCTGGACCAGTCGCCCGTACAATTCGGGCCGACGATCGCGGAAGAATCCGAACGCGGCGCGGTGGCGCTTGACGCGATCGAGATCGATCGTTGCGGTGATCACGCCCTCTTCCTCGCGCCCCAGCTCCGCCAGGATGTCGCCGCGCTCGTCCGCGATGAAGCTGGTGCCGTAAAAGGTCTGGTCGTGCTCGACGCCGACGCGGTTCGCCGCGACGATCGGCACGACGTTCGACACTGCGTGGCCGACCATCGCGCGCCGCCACAGCCGCGCGGTATCGAGCGACGTGTCGTGCGGCTCGCTGCCGATCGCGGTCGGGTAGAACAGGACTTCCGCGCCCATCAGCATCATCGCGCGCGCGGTTTCCGGATACCATTGGTCCCAGCACACCCCGACGCCGAGCGTCGTTTTCGCAGGACCGGGCCACACCTTGAAGCCGGTGTTGCCGGGGCGGAAATAGAATTTCTCCTCATAGCCCGGGCCGTCCGGGATATGGCTCTTGCGATAGACGCCCTGCACCTCGCCATCGGGGCCGATCATCGCGAGGCTGTTATAGTGATGCGGCCCGTCCGCCTCGAAGAAGCTGGTCGGGATCGTCACCTTGAGCGCCTCGGCGAGCGCCTGCATCGCGAGCACCGCCTTGTGCTCGCCGACCGGCTTGGCGTTGGAGAACAGGCCCTCGTCCTCGACCCGGCAGAAATATTCGCCCTCGAACAATTCGGGCGGCAGGATCACCTGCGCGCCCCGGCTCGCGGCCTCGCGCACGAGTTCCGAGACATGCTCGATATTCGCGTCCATATCGTTCGAGAAAGCGAGTTGCAGCGCGGCGACGGTGATTTCGGTCATGCGCCGCCATATCGTGCTTCGTGCGCCAGATTCAAACGGGATATCGCTGATGGAACGCCTGTTCGAGACGATTGCCCAACGTGTCGCCAATTGGGCGGGGCGCCCGATCGCCTTCGTCACCGCCTTCACGGTGGTGGTCGTGTGGGGGATGACCGGCCCGCTGTTCCATTATTCGGACACGTGGCAGCTCGTCATCAACACCTCGACGACGATCGTGACGTTCCTGATGGTGTTCCTGATCCAGAATGCGCAGAATCGCGATGCGTCGGCGATCCAGGCCAAGCTCGACGAGATCATCCGCGCGACGACGGACGCGCGCAACGAGTTCATCGGGATCGAGCACATGACTCAGGACGAACTCGAGCGGATCAAGCGCGTGCTCGAGCGGGAGTGCGGGGACGACACGACGCATCATGAATCGATCGAGCGGTTGTTGGGGCGGCTTTAGGGTCCCGCCGCTGTGTGTTCCTGCGCCGGCAGGAACCCAGAGTTGCAGACGTCGCGTTCGTTTGACGGAATCCCCCGACCCGTTCGGGCTGAGCGAAGTCGAAGCCCCGCTCGCGCCACAGGCCCCGCTGAGGGCGGCAAGCGGCCCTTCGACTGCGCTCAGGGCGAACGGAAGAGGTCAGTCTAGCGTGGCCCCGCGCGCAACGTGATCCGCGTCAGCTCCGACGGCACGCCCAGCCGCAGCGCGAACCCCGGCCACAACCCCGTGCCGTTGCTGACGTACAGCGTCATGCCCTCGACGGCGTAGCGCCCCGAGACGAACCCGGCGTTGCCGCGCGCGACCAGCCGGTCGAGCCCGACGATCATCCCGCCGTGCGTATGCCCCGACAGTTGCAACGCCACACCGCGCGCCGCCGCCGCCCGCGCCATCCGCGGCTGATGATCGAGCAGGATGATCGGCGCGCCCGCCGGTGCGCCTGCCAGCGCCTTCCCCAGATCGGGCACGGAATGGCCGGTTTCGCGCGCCGACAGATCGGTGACGCCCGCGATCACCAGCCGCCCGTCGCCGCGCGTCAGCACCGCGTGCGCGTTGGGGAGCAAGTGCATTCCCATCCCCGCGAAATGCGCCATCCACGCCTCATATTCGAAGAAATATTCGTGGTTGCCCGGGATCGCGTAGATCCCGTCGGCGGCGTGCAAGCCCCGCAGCGGTTCCACATCCGCGCGGCGCATCGCGATCGATCCGTCAATGAAGTCGCCGGTCACGACGATCAGATCGGGGTGCAGCGCATTGGTGCGATCGACCACCGCCTGCGTCCAGCGCGCGGGGAACAGGCGGCTGATGTGGAGGTCGGTCAGCTGCACCAGCGTATAGCCGTCGAACGCCGCGGGCAGCCCGGGGATGACCACGTCGATATCGCGCACCGGCGGCACCCGCTGCGCCTGCGCCACGCCCAGGCCGGCCAGCACCAGCGCCGCCAACCCCATGGCGTAGCGCACCGCCACCGGCACCACGAAGCCACCCTGCCCGATCAGCAGCGCGGGCAGGCGCGCAAGATCGACCGCCAATTGGAACACCGCGAGCAACAGGATCGCGCCATATGCTAGGTTGAACGCGAGCACGACGCCGCGCGGCATCTCGGGCGCGAACGGTGACCCCGAGGACAGCCGGCTCCACAACAGGAATTGCGATCCGATCAGCAGCACGCCCGCGAGGATCACCTTGGCCGCCGGATGCCACGGGAGCGGCAGGATGAAGCGCAGCGTGACGAACAGCCATGGCAGGCTGAAAAGCAGGTGGAAGATCAGGCGTTCCTTCTGGGGTTTGCGGGCGTGGTTCGACCGGTTCGCGGGAGCATCTAAGACACCGCCCCCCCCGTTCGTTTCGAGCGAAGTCGAGAAACCTGCGCTGTGCCCGGCTTCTCGACTTCGCTCGAAGCGAACGGGGGAGGATGGGAGGGGAGCCTTCCCCTTACCCCGGAATCTGCTGCGAGATGCAGTGGAAGCTGCCGCCCCCGGTCAGGATCGCATCCGCGCGCAGGCCGACCACGTCGCGCCCCGGGAAGAGCGCCTGCAACGCCGCGACCGCCGCCGCATCGTTGGGCGCGCCGTACAGCGGCACCACCACCGCGGCGTTGCCGATATAGAAGTTCATGTAGCTCGCGGGCACGATCTCCTCGTCGCGGAGAACCCGGCCCGGCGAGGGAATGCGCACCAGGTCGATCCCCGGCATCTCGGCGGCAGCGGCGGCGGCGTGCTGATAGACCAGCCAGTTGGGGTCGTTGTCCGCGGCCTCGGGAATTGCGAGTACCCCCGGCGCGACGAAGCGCGCGAGATTGTCGACATGCCCGTCGGTATGATCGTGCATCAGCCCGTCGCCGAGCCACAGGATCTGCGCGAAGCCGAGATCGTCGTGGAGCCGCTGCTCGATCTGCGCCTGGTCGAGCGCCGGGTTGCGGTTCGGGTTGAGCAGGCATTGCCGGGTCGTGACGAGCAGTCCGGTCCCGTCGCCATCGATCGCGCCGCCCTCAAGCACCCAGTCGCAACGTTCGACCGCGATCTGCCTGTCCTCGGCGAGCCGCCGCCCGATGTCGGAATCGCCCGGCAGATCGTATTTCCCGCCCCAGCCGTTGAAGGCGAAGTCCCGCGCGCTGCCGTCCGACAGCAGGATCGGGGCAGTGTCGCGCAGCCAGATGTCACCGAACGATTCGACCACGATTTCGGCGAAATCGCCCGCCATCGCGCGCGCGGCGGTGGCCGCCTCGTCATCCGCCGCGACGAGCAGGACGCGCTCGCCCCGCCCCTCGGCATGGACCGCGCGCGCGAACGCGACCACTTCGGTCCGCGCGGGCTCGAGGTCTTCGACCCACAATTCGGGATGGCTCGGGAAGCCGATCCAGACGGCGGAGTGCGGGGCCCATTCGGCGGGCGGGACGGCGCGTGTCATGCTTCAAACGTTCCTGTGTTTACTTGCCCGCGCGGCTCTTGTCGCGAATCGCGCGGAATTCGGCGGTGCTGTACCAGTTCGGCCAGCGCGTCCCATCCGCCAATGCACGGCCGAGACCGTAATAGAGCGTCAGGTCCTCGACCGCCCCCGACCAGTCCCACGCCGCATTATATTCGTCCTGCGGCTTGTGATAGCGGTGGACGATATAGTCCTCGGTCGCGGCATGGCCAGCCGCGGTCCCGCCGACGCGCAGATCCTCGCCGGATTCACCGTAGAACATCGGCACGCCAGCCCGCGCAAAGGCGAAATGGTCCGAACGGAAATAGCTGCCGCGCTCTGGGTTGGGCTCGGGCTTCACGACGCGGTCCTGCGCCACGACGAGCGTCTTCATCATGTCCTCGAGCTCGGACTTGCCCGCGCCCGTCACGACGAAGTCCTTCGCGCGACCGACGACGTTCAATCCGTCCATGTTCACGCCGCCGACGGTCTGCGCCATCGGGTAGATCGGATGTTCGGCATAATAGCGCGAACCCAGCAGCCCGCACTCCTCGCAGGTCACCGCGAGAAATACGGTCGAGCGCCGTGCCGGCCCCGCCTTGGTGTTGGCCTCGGCCAGCGCGACCAGCCCGGCGACCCCGCTCGCGTTGTCGAGCGCGCCATTGCAGATGTTATCCCCATCGACCGGGTCGCAGCGCCCGAGATGGTCCCAATGCGCGGTGTGGAAGACGTACTCGCCGGGTGCGCCGCCCTGCGCGGCGGGCTTGCCGGGCAGGATGCCGACGACGTTCTTCGACGCCTGCCGCTTGATCGTGGTGTCGAACGACGCCGATGCGGTCACGCCCAGCGGCACTGCCTTGAACCCCTTGACCTTGGCGGCCTTGTTCAACGCATCGAAATTCTGCCCGGCGCTCGCGAACAGCGCGCGCGCCTTGTCGAGCTGGATCCAGCCGATCGCCTGGCTCTGGTCGGCATGGTCGCCCTTCTCGTCGAGCTCGAGCTGCGGCCCGGTCCAGCTCGACTGGACGACGCCCCAGCCGTAGGCCGCAGGCGCGGTCTCGTGGACGATCAGCGCGCCCGCCGCGCCGTGGCGTGCGGCCTCCTCGAACTTGTAGGTCCAGCGGCCGTAATAGGTCATCGCGCGGCCCTCGAAGAGGCCGGTGTTGTTGGGGGCCTGCCAGTCGGGATCGTTGACCAGGATGACGACGGTCTTGCCGCGCACGTCGACGCCCGCATAATCGTCCCACCCGCGCTCGGGCGCGGTGATGCCATAGCCGACGAACACGACCGGGCTGTCCTTCAGGTCGATCTTCGGCGTGACGCGGTAGGTCGCGAGCACCATGTCGCTGCGATAGGCGAAGCTGACCGGGGTCTTGCCGCCCTTGAACGTCATCGGGGTGACGTTGCGCGCGGTCAGCTCGACCAGCGGCACGTCCTGGAACCACTTGCCGTCGTTGCCCGGCTTGAGCCCCGCCGCCTTGAAGCGTTCGACGATGTACTCGGTCGCCTTGGTTTCGCCCGGCGTGGTCGGCTTGCGGCCCTCGAACGCGTCGGAGGACAGCGTCTTGGTCACGTCCTTCAGCGTCTCGACCGAGATCGCGGGGGCAGGCTTCGTCGCCTGCGCCGCGATCGGTTGCGCCAGTCCCGGCAGCATTGCCAACACAACGCCAAATCCAAGTGTCTCGAAGCTCTTCACCGGCACGCACCCCTATTGCTTGGCCGGTGTTCTGACAGCCTCGCGTGTCGGGCGCAATAACGCCAGCCAGGTGACTTGGCGGCGCGAATTTGCCTGCTATCATCCCGCCCAGGGGAGAAATGGGGATGAGAAAGCGCTTTATTGTGATGGTGTTGCTGGCAACGGCCGCAACGCCCGTGCACGCCGCCAGCGATGCCGCCAAAAAGTTCGGCGCGCGCGAGGAAGTCCAGCAGATCAGCCTGTCGCCGGACGGCAAGCATTTCGTCGCGCTGGTGTCCGATGCAAAGCGCGGGGTCCGCGCGATGGTCTTCCCGACCGACTCGGACACGCCCCCGGTCGTCGTGGTGGCGTCGTCCGGCGAGAAGGAACAGCTCGATTACTGCCAATGGTCGAACAACACCCAGCTGATCTGCGGGCTCAGCATCACCGTCGGGCGCGTCAGCGGGATGCTCGGGTTCGACCGGATCGTCACGCTCAGCGCCGACGGCAAGGACATGAAACTGCTGAGCGCGCGGACCTCGCTCGATTCGGTCGGGATCATGCAGGATGGCGGGCACGTCATCGACTGGCAGGGCGACGCCAAGGGCGACACCGTGCTGATGACGCGGCAATACGTCGCGAAGTCCGATACCGGCACGCATATCGCGGGCGAAGGCGAGGGCATGGGGGTCGAGCGGATCGATCCGGTTACGCTCCACCGCCAGACGGTCGAGCGGCCGCGACCGATCGCGCGCGAATATATTGCCGACGGGCAAGGCCATGTCCGCATCATGGGGCTGCGGCCGACGACCGGGGCGGGCTACAGCGGCGCACGCATGATCTACCAATATCGCAAGCCCGGCGCGACCGCCTGGCTTCCGCTCAGCACCGTGGCCAGCGATTCGCAGACCGAGCAAGGCTTCGATCCCTATGCGGTCGATCCGGCGCTCAACGTCACCTACGGGTTCGACGCGCAGAACGGGCGCAAGGCCCTCTACAAGATCGCACTGGACGGCAGCCTCAAGCGTGACCTCGTGTTCGCGCGGCCCGATGTCGACGTTGCCGGGCTCGTCGTGATCGGCCGACAGCACCGCGTCGTCGGTGCTACCTATGTCACCGATCGGCGACAGGTCGAATTCTTCGATCCGGAATTGAAAAAACTCCAGACGAGCCTTGCCAAGGCGCTGCCCAAGCAGCCGCTCGTCCGTTTCGTCGATGCCAGCGCGGACGAATCCAAGCTGCTGCTATGGACCGGAAGCGATGTCGACCCGGGCGGCTTTGCGCTGTTCGACAAGAAGACGCGGCATCTGGGCGGGCTGCTCCGCTCGCGCCCGCCGCTCGAGGGCGTCACGCTCGCGCCCGTAAAGGCGATCACCTTTCCCGCCGCCGATGGGACGCCGATCCCGGCCTATCTGACGCTGCCCGTCGGCCAGACTCCGGAGAACCTGCCCGCAATCGTCATGCCGCACGGCGGGCCGGGCGCGCGCGACGAATGGGGGTTCGACTGGCTCGCACAATTCTTCGCGGCGAGAGGCTATGCCGTGCTCCAGCCCAACTATCGCGGATCGACGGGGTATGGCGACGGCTGGTTCCAGAAGAACGGCTTCCAGTCGTGGCGCACCGTGATCGGCGACGTCAACGACGGCGGGCACTGGCTGGTGAAGGAGGGGATTGCCGCCCCGTCGACGCTCGCGATCGTCGGCTGGTCCTATGGCGGCTATGCCGCGCTGCAATCCGCGGTGCTCGACCCGGCGCTGTTCAAGGCGATCGTCGCGATCGCCCCCGTCACCGATCTCGACACGCTGCGGCACGAGCATGACAATTACATGGACTATAATCTCGTCGACGCCTTCATCGGCAAGGGACCGCATGTCCGCCAGGGCTCGCACGCGCAGAATGCGGCGAAGATCACCGCGCCGGTGCTGATGTTCCACGGCGACCTCGACCAGAATGTCGGCATCGGCGAATCGCGCCTGATGGCGAGCCGGTTGCGCAACGCGGGCAAGAAGGTCGAGCTGGTCGAGTTCAAGGGGCTGACGCACCAGCTCGACGACAGCGAGGCACGGACCACGATGCTCGATCGCAGCGACACGTTCCTGCGCGCGACGATGGGGATCCAGTAGGGGGCTGGTTTCAGGCTTTCCCCACCCCCCATCCGTTCGGGTTGGGCGCAGTCGAAGCCCCCTCTCCCCACGGGCCTTGGCCTGTGTGCGCGCGGCCCTTCGACTGCGCTCAGAGCGAACGGGACGGGGGGGGGGGGCAGGCAGCGCCACGAAAAAGGGCGGCCCCAGCGGGACCGCCCTTTTTGTCTCGAACCGCGCCGTGGCAAAGCCACGTCGTGGGACGGGGCGGTGCCCCGCCGGCCGCTCGCGAGGGATGTCCGGATTAGCCGAGGCTAATCCGCGTCATCAGCGCGAGTAGAACTCGACCACGAGGTTCGGTTCCATCTTCACCGGGTAAGGCACTTCGTCGAGCGACGGGACGCGCGTGAAGGTGACCTTGGCCGCGCCGTCCGGAGCGACGTAATCGGGGATGTCGCGCTCGGCGAGCTGCTGCGCTTCGAGCACCAGCGCCATTTCCTTGGCCTTGTCGCCCAGCGTGATCTCGTCACCGACGAAGCAGCGACGCGACGCGATGTTGCACTTCACGCCGTTGACGCGGACGTGGCCGTGCGAGACGAGCTGACGCGCCGCCCAGACGGTCGGGGCGAACTTCGCGCGATACACGATCATGTCGAGACGCTGCTCGAGCAGGCCGATCAGGTTCTGGCCGGTGTCACCCTTCATGCGCGCTGCCTCGGTGTAGCAGGCGCGGAACTGCTTCTCGGTCACGTCGCCATAGTAGCCCTTGAGCTTCTGCTTGGCGCGGAGCTGGATACCGAAGTCCGAGACCTTGCCTTTGCGGCGCTGGCCGTGCTGGCCGGGGCCGTACTCACGCTTGTTGACGGGCGACTTGGGACGACCCCAGATATTCTCGCCCATCCGGCGATCGAGCTTGTACTTTGCGCTGCTACGCTTCGACATGATGAATTCCTTGCAAGTGCCAATAACAAGACCAACGCCGCGGTGAGGCTTTGCTGATCGATACCCGGTCATCGCTCCGCCTGACCCGAGGGTCTGGTCGGGGCCACCGCTTCACCGGGGTGCGGGGCCTTTTGCGAAGGCGGGCGGGTAGCGGGGGATGCGGCGTGAGTCAAGCTGGACAGGCTGGCAATGCCGCGCCAAGGGCTGTGCGCATGACCGATCCGATCCTCCCCGGCCCCGACTGCACGACGATGACCGAGGTGCGCGCAGGCGTCGACGCGCTCGACCGCGATCTGGTCGCGCTGCTGGCGCGCCGCTTCGCCTATATGGATGCAGCGGCACGGATCAAACCCGCGCGCACCGCGGTCCGCGACGAAGCGCGCAAGACGCAGGTCATCGCGAACGCCTGCGCCGAAGCGCGCGCGGCCGGCGTGCCCGAGGATGTCGTGGCCGACCTCTGGGAGCGCCTGGTCGAGGCGTCGATCGCCTATGAGCTGGCGGCGTTCGACCGGCGGTAGACGCGTCTCAGTTCGGAAGCGGCAGGGCGTGCCCGCTCATTTCCTTTTGCGAGATATAGCGTTCCGCGGCGGTCTGCCGGCTCGCGCCGATCTCGGCCCATTCGGCGCGGGTGTGGCACACGCGCTTCGGGAAGAGCGATCCCGTGACGTCCTCGGCGCGGCAGATTTTCTTGTCCGGATCGGCGATCGGCTTGGCGGCGACCGCGGGATCGGCTGCGTGGGCGATCATGGGCGAACTCAGCAAAATCGCGGCAAGTACAAGTTTCATAACGTCCCCCGAATCCGATATCGCCCGAGCGTATCGGGGGACGATCCGCCAATCAAGAACCGCGCGGCTTCTTTCCGCTGAGCGAACTCAGCACGCCGCGCATCGTGCGGACTTCCTGCGTCGACCAGCCGGGCTTGGTCAGCAACGTCCGCAAGGTCCGACGCGTCACCGGCGTCCGCGCGGGGGGAAAGAAGAAGTCGCTCTCTACCAGCATCGCGTCGAGCTGCGCGATCATCCCGTCGAGCTCCGCCTGCGGCGCCGGGAGCGGCAGGTCGACCTCGGGCGGGCTGGCGAGCGCGACGCCCTTCGACCATTCATACGCGACGAGGATCACCGCCTGCGCCAGGTTGAGCGAGCCGAACTCTGGGTTGATCGGCACGGTGATGATGCTGCGCGCGACCGCGACGTCGTCGGTCTCGAGGCCGGAGCGTTCGGGGCCGAACAGGATCGCCGAGCGGCCTGCGGTCGCGTGGATCGCCTGCGCGGCAGCCTCGGGCGTGACGACGGGCTTGGTCACGCCGCGCTTGCGCACCGTCGTGGCATAGACGTGCGCGCAATCCGCGATGGCCTCGGCGACGGTCTCGAACACCTGCGCCTGTTCGAGCACGATGTCCGCGCCCGACGCGGCCGGACCGGCGCCGGGATTGGGCCAGCCGTCGCGCGGGGAGACGAGGCGCAGTTCGGTCAGCCCGAAATTGAGCATCGCGCGCGCGGCCTTGCCGATGTTCTCGCCGAGCTGGGGGCGGACGAGGACGAGGACGGGGGGTGGGGCGGGCGCGGTTTCGGGCGTTTCGCTTGGGGCGGTGCTTCGACTTCGCTCAGCACGAACGGATGGAGGAGTGTCCAACGCAACGTCGTCCATCTGTTCATCCGTTTTCGTTACGCTCTCCCCTTCTTCCGTTCGCCCTGAGCGCAGTCGAAGGGCCCTCTCCGCGGGCGGTATCGCGGCCTCATGCAGCGCCTGCCAGTCCGATCGCATCAACGCTTCCTTCTTTACCCGTGTCCACCCCTTGATCTGGCGCTCAGCCTCAAGCGCCTCGATCCGCGAGGGAAAATCCTGCGACCACGCCAGTACAACGGGTCGGCGCGTCTGCGTATAACCTTCAATCGTACCGGACTGATGTTGCCCGATGCGGCCCTCAAGGTTGTCGGTGTGCCCGGTATAATAGCTGCCGTCGCTACAGCGAAGAATGTAGACCCAGAAGCTCATCGTGCGGCCCTATCCTTCGATACGCGTCTTCGACTTCGCTCAGCCGCTACTCGGGACGAACGGAAGTGGGTGAAACCGGGGATGAAAGCAGAGGCAAACGATCCGCCCCTACCCCTTCCCCACCTCGCTCACATTCCCCGCAAACTCCTCGAAGTCGCGCGCCTCGCGGAAGTCCTTATACACGCTCGCAAACCGGATGTAGGCGACCGAGTCGAGGCCCTTCAGCCCCTCCATCACCATCTCGCCGATCCGCCCCGAGCGCACCTCGTTCTCGCCGAGCGTCTCGAGCTGGCGCTGGATCCCCGACACCAGTTTCTCGAGCTGCACCGCCTCGATCGGCCGCTTGCGCGCCGCGATCGAGACCGAGCGGCGCAGCTTCTCGCGGTCGAACGGCTCGCGCTTCAGGCCCGCCCCTTCGCTCTTCACCACGGTCAGTTCGCGCAGCTGGATCCGCTCGAACGTGGTGAAGCGCGCGCCGCAGCCCTCGCATTGCCGCCGCCGCCGGATCGCGCCCGCATCCTCGGTCGGGCGCGAATCCTTTACCTGGCTGTCTTCATGGCCGCAGAACGGACAGCGCAATCACATGCCCTCGGGATAGATCGGGAAGCGCGCGCACAAGGTACGAACGCGCTCGCGGACATTGGCCTCGACCTGCGGGTCGCCATGCTCGCCGTGGGTGCGAAGCCCGCCCAGCACGTCGGCGACCATGTTGCCGATCTCGCGGAACTCGGCCGGGCCGAACCCGCGCGTCGTGCCGGCAGGCGAACCGACGCGGATCCCGCTGGTCTTGGTCGGCGGGAGCGGATCGTTGGGGATGCCGTTCTTGTTGCAGGTGATGCCGGCACGCTCGAGCGCCTCGTCGGCATCCTTGCCGGTCACGCCCAGGGGCGTCAGGTCGATCAGCGCGAGATGCGTGTCGGTCCCGCCCGAGACGACCTCCGCGCCGCGCTCCTTGAGCGTGGCGGCGAGGATCTTGGCATTCTCGATCACCGCAGCGATGTAGCTCTTGTAGCCGGGCTGGAGCGCCTCGCCGAACGCGACCGCCTTCGCCGCAATGACGTGCATCAGCGGGCCACCCTGCAGCCCCGGGAACACCGCCGAGTTGAACTTCTTGCCGAGCGCCTCGTCATTGCTGAGGATCATACCGCCGCGCGGGCCGCGCAGCGTCTTGTGCGTCGTCGTGGTGACGACATGCGCGTGCGGCAGCGGCGACGGATGCAGCCCGGCTGCGACCAGACCCGAGAAATGCGCCATGTCGACGAGGAAATACGCGCCCACTTCGTCCGCGATCGCGCGGAACTTGGCGAAATCGATCTGGCGCGGATAGGCCGAGCCACCCGCGATGATCAGCTTGGGCTTGTGCTCACGCGCCAGCGTGGCGACTTCGTCGAAGTCGATCAGGTGGCTGACCGGATCGACGCCGTACTGCACCGCGTTGAACCACTTGCCCGACATCGCCGCGCGCGCGCCGTGCGTCAGGTGCCCGCCTGCGTCGAGGCTCATGCCGAGGATCGTCTCGCCCGGCTTGACCAGAGCGAGCATCACCGCGCCGTTCGCCTGCGCGCCCGAATGCGGCTGGACGTTGACATAAGCGCAATCGAACAGCGCCTTGGCGCGGTCGATCGCGAGCTGCTCGACCTCGTCCGACGGCGCGCAACCCTGGTAGTAGCGCTTGCCGGGATAGCCCTCGGCGTACTTGTTGGTGAAGACCGACCCTTGCGCCTGCAACACCGCCTTGGAGACGATGTTCTCGCTCGCGATCAGCTCGATCTGGGTCTGCTCGCGCGTCAGCTCGTGCGCGATCGCGCCGAACACTGCGGGGTCTCCGTCCGCGAGGCCCTGAGTGAAGAAGCCGTCAGGCTGGACGTCGTGGAGCTGGGTCGGGTTGGTGCTCATGCCGGTTCTCTCAGGAAAGCGGGGGCGCCGAGCTTGTCGACGCGGGGTTGATGACGGCCACCGGCGAAACCGGTGGCAAGAAAGGCGGAGATGCACGCGCGGGCCATGTCCTCGCCGACGAGCCGGGCGCCCATCGCGATGACCGTCGCATCGTTATGCTCGCGCGCAAGCGCGGCGGACAGCGGTTCGGATACGAGTGCGCAGCGCACCGCCGGGTTGCGGTTGACCGCGATCGAGATGCCGATGCCCGAGCCGCACAAGGCGATCCCGCGCTCCGCGCGCCCGTCGGCGATGGCGGCGGCGAGCGCGAAACCGTAATCGGGATAATCGACGCGCGCATCGCTGTCGGGGCCGAGATCGAGCACGTCATGGCCCTGCTCGGCGAGCCAGCCGGCCAGCCCCTGCTTGAGCGCAAAGGCGGCGTGATCGGATGCGATGGCGATGCGCAAGGCTGCACGCGCTCCCAAGTAAGAGCCCCGGTGCGGGGCGGGTTGGATGACCGCGCCCTTACCGGCGCAGCCGCCAAAATGCCACAGCGAACCACGATCGCGAAAAACAATTCGACCAAATCGACCTCGGGCGATTGCCGCCCGGATATTGCCGGGCTACGCCATTGACCGTGACGGATTTCCCGCCCGATGCTGCAGCAGCCCCCGCCCCGGCCCCACGGCCGACGGGCGAATCGCCCGAGGCGATGGCGCGGGCACGGCTGGTCGAGGCGCTGGTGCGCACCGGCGAGGAAGACCGTGTCGCATTCCGGGATTTGTATTCCCTCACGTCTGCGAAGCTTTTCGGGATTTGCTACCGTATCTGCGGCGAAAGGCAGGCAGCGGAAGACGTGTTGCACGACGTATATCTCACGATCTGGAAGCGCGCCGGGGCGTATGAACCCTCGCGCGCCAGCCCGATCACGTGGCTCGCCACGATCGCGCGCAACCGTGCGATCGACTGGCAGCGCGCGCAGACCGTCCGCCGCTCCACCCCGATCGAGGATGCGCCGCCGATCCGCGACACCGCGCCGATCGCAAGCGAGACGATGCTCGACGACGAGGCGAACCATTTGTTGCGCGAGTGCCTCGAGACGCTCGAACAGCGCCAGCGTGGCGCGATCCACACCGCCTTTTTCGACGGCGTGACCTATGCCGAACTCGCCGAACGCCAGGGCATCCCGCTCGGCACGATGAAGAGCTGGGTGCGGCGCGGGCTTGCCCGGCTGCGCGAGTGCCTCGAGCGATGACCGACGTGCGGCATCCGGACATTCCAGGCGACGACGGCCCCGACATGACCGCGGCGGAACTCGCGCTCGGCGTGCTCGAGGGCGACGAGCGCGCGCAGGCGATGCGGCGCGTGCTGTCCGAACCCGGTTTCGCGCGCGCGGTCGAGCAATGGCGCGGCTATCTGGCGCAACTGTTCGACCTGTGGCCGGCGATGGCCGCGCCCGACATCCTGCCGCGGATCGAACGTTCGATCGATCGCCTGAACGGGGCGACCGGTGACGTCGCGCCGCATCCCCGCGCGAGCCGCCTGTGGCCGTCGCTCGCGGCATTGTCGAGCATCGCGGCGGTTGGGCTGCTGGCGATCCTGCTGGTCCGCCCGCTATCGCTCCCGACCGTACCGCCACCCCCGCCGCCGTCGCGGGCGACCCCGGTCGCCGCGCCGCTGCCGACGCTGGTCGCCTCGCTCGAGCCCGAAGGCAAGCAGGCACCGATGACGGTCGTCTACGACCAGCGCAGCGGCACGCTCCGGCTGACCGAGACGACGCTCGCGCGCGCCGAGCATAGCGCCGAATTGTGGGTCATTCCCGGCGACGGGACGCCACGGTCGCTGGGTCTGCTGCACGATAGCGGCGGGACCGCGCTCGCGCTCAGCCCGACCGTTCGCGCGTATCTCGCGGCGGGCGCTACGCTCGCTGTGTCGATCGAGCCGGTCGGCGGGTCGAAGACCGGAGCACCGACGGGTCCGGTGGTCGCCAAGGGCGCGCTGTCGCCGGTCTGACCGGTCACCCGAAAATAATTACGATCCCGCAACGGCGTCCTGCATCCGCCATTCCGGGTGCCGCGTATCTCCGGCGCGTTCGACCTGAACGCCAAGATAGGAGAGCCGTCATGAACCGCACCTTCCGTGCCGCGATCGTCGCAACCGCGATCGCCGTCAGCGCCCCCACCCTCGTCGCCGCAGCCACCAACCCGATGGTCGGCGGCGCCGCGATGTACGCCAACAAGACGATCGTCGAGAATGCCGTCAATTCGAAGGACCACACCACGCTGGTCGCCGCGGTCAAGGCCGCCGGCCTGGTTGAGACGCTGTCGGGCCCGGGGCCGTTCACCGTCTTCGCACCGACCAACGCCGCCTTCGCCAAGCTTCCGGCGGGTACGGTCGACACGTTGCTCAAGCCCGAGAACAAGGCGCAACTGACGTCGGTGCTGACCTACCATGTCGTCCCGGGCAAGGTCACCGCGCAGGATATCGCCGCCAAGATCAAGGCGAACATGGGCAAGGCAACCTATGCAACCGTCCAGGGCGGGTCACTGACGTTCATGAAATCGGGCAAGGGCTACACCGTCGCCGATGACAAGGGTCACACCGGAAAAATCACTATTGCCAACGTGATGCAGTCAAATGGCGTGATCCACGTGATCGACACCGTGATGCTCCCGTAAAAAAACGGGCAATACGCGCATCCGCTTACCGTGTTTGTGCGTATCTTCCCTGCTTCCGCCCCAAGCGGTAGAGTGTATCCGTTCGCCGGTTCCCCTCCTATGCGGCGAACGGTTGATTGTAGAGGACCTGTCGGCCCCCCTTTAGCCGGCAGGTCCTTTTCATTTGGACGCAATCGCGTCATGGAAGCGTCATCGGATCGTCGTAGCGGCAACGCTGCCCCCCGCGCCTACAGATTTCGCGCGATCCGGATGGAGAGTGTTCAGATGGCGATTGCGCTTCGGTCCCCCAAGAATGGTGCCCCCAAGAACGAAGCGGTGCGCAGCGCCGTCTTGCGGCACGATCATCTGTCGAAACAGGGCCTGCTCGAACGGGCGTTCACCTTCGCCTTCCGGGGCCTCGTCTATGCACAGATCTGGGAAGACCCCGCGGTCGACATGGAGGCGCTTGCGATCCAGCCCGATTCGCATGTCGTGACGATCGCGTCGGGCGGGTGCAACGTGCTGTCCTACCTCACCGCCAACCCGCGTGCGATCACCGCGGTCGATCTCAACACCGCGCATATCGCGCTCAACAAGCTGAAGCTGGTCGCCGCGCGGCATCTGCCCGATCACGCGAGCTTCCACCGCTTCTTCGCGACCGCCAACGCGCGCGACAACGTCCGCGCTTATCGCACCTACATCCGCCCGCATCTCGACGAGGCGACGCTGGCCTATTGGGAAGGCCGCGACATGATCGGCCGGCGGCGGATCGGCGGCTTCTCGAAGAACGTCTACAAGCGCGGGCTGCTCGGGAATTTCATCGGCGTCGCGCATCTGCTCGCGCGGCTCAACGGGGTGAACCCCCGGGTATTGCTCGAGGCGACATCGATCGAGGAACAGCGCGCGATCTTCGACCGCGATTTCGCGCCCTTCTTCGACAAGGGCGTGGTCAAATGGATCACCGACCAGCCCGCATCGCTGTTCGGGCTCGGCATCCCGCCCGCGCAATATGAGGCGCTTGCCGGCAACGAGAAGATGGCGGTCGTCCTCCGCGCACGGCTCGAGAAGCTCGCGTGCGATTTCGACATCAAGGACAATTACTTCGCGTGGCAGGCGTTCGGGCGTGGCTATGGCAAGGACGCCGCTGCCCCGCTCCCGCCGTATCTCCAAGCCGCGCATCACGCCGAGATCGTGGAGCGCGCCGAGCGGATCGAGGTACGCCACACCAATTTCACCGATTATCTGCGCGAGCAGGGCGATGCGACGCTCGACCGCTACATCCTGCTCGACGCGCAGGACTGGATGACCGACGAGCAGCTCACCGACCTGTGGGGCGAGATCACCCGCACCGCGCGGCCCGGGTCGCGCGTGCTGTTCCGCACCGCGGGCATCCCGAGCATCCTGCCCGGGCGCGTCCCCGCCGCGATCCTCGATCGCTGGGACTATCGCGCGGCGGAATCGCTCGATTACACGCGTCGCGACCGCTCCTCGATCTACGGTGGCGTCCACCTTTACGTTCTGGCGTGACGCAGTCGGGCGGCCATGCGGGGCATATGGATGCGATCTATCGGTCGCAGCGTCATATCTATGATCTGACGCGGAAATATTACCTGCTCGGCCGCGACGCCCTGATCGCGGGGATCGCGCCGCCGCCGGGCGGCCTGGTGCTCGAGGTCGGCTGCGGCACCGGGCGCAACCTGATCGCGGCGGCGCGCGCGTTTCCCAACGCGCGCTATTTCGGGATCGATATCTCGTCCGCGATGCTCGAGACCGCCCGCGCGAAGATCGCCGCCGCGGGGCTGTCGCACCGGATCGAGCTCGCGCAGGGTGATGCGACCGCGTTCGATTCGGCGGCACTGTTCGGCGTCGGCGCGTTCGACCGCGTGTTCCAGAGCTATACGCTGTCGATGATCCCCGACTGGCAGGGTGCCTTGCGCGAGGCGGCGGGCAAGCTCGCGGCGGGCGGTCGGCTCGACATCGTCGATTTCGGCCAGCAGGAGGGGCTGCCGCGCCCGTTCCAGGTGATGCTGTTCGCGTGGCTCGCGAAATTCGACGTCACCCCGCGCGCCGCGCTGCCCGACGTGGTCCGCGCGACCGCGCGCGAGCATGGACTGATCGGGCGGTTCGCGTCGCTGCGGCGCGGATACGCGTGGAGCGCATCGCTTGTCCGCGCGTAATGGCTTGATGATGCATCTGACCGAGACCCGCTCGTGAGCCCGCCGCCCCTCCCGCGCTGGCTCGGCCTTGCCGGGCTGTTGCCGCAACTTGCGGCGGTCGCGCTGGTATTCGGCGGGGACGAGGCGGTGCATTTTTCCGCGATTGCGCTGGGCTATGCCTATGCCGCGCTGATCCTGAGTTTTCTGGGTGGCTTGTGGTGGGGCATCGCGGCCGCAGCGACCAGGCCGCCGCACTGGCTGTGGGTCGCCTCGGTGGTGCCGTCGCTGATCGCACTGGCAAGCGCGATCCCCTGGGCAATCGGCGCGCCGTGGCCGGGGCCGTCTTTGGTGGTGCTGGGCGTCGGTCTGCTCGCCGCGCTCGGGGTCGACCTGATCCTTGCGCGACAGGGTCTCGTGCCGTCGTGGTGGATGAGCCTGCGACTGCCGCTGTCGCTCGGGCTGGGCGGGCTTACGCTGTTGCTGGCGCTGGGCTGATCGCGCTTGGCTGCGTCATCCCGGGGTTGGCCCGGGACGACGCGTCGCGCTCAGTGCCCGAACAACAACCAGAGGACGATGATCACCGGGATCGGCACACCGATTGCCCACAATATGCATCCCTTGCCCATAACGCTTCCTCCATAAATACGGAAGCGTAACGGATTGAAATGAAAGCGGTTCCTAGCTCGGGCCGTCATTCCCGCGAAGGCGGGAATCCATTAGCGCAGCGTCGGACCGTTACGGGATTCAGCCAGTATGGATCCCCCCCTGCGCGGGGATGACGGATGGGAGGGGGTACGCCCCGTCAGCCCCCGGTCACGCCGCCTTGCGCAACTCCAGCCGGCTCCAGATCTCGACCAACGCATCGGTCAGGTCGCGCATCATCCCCGCGTCATGCGCCGGACCCGGCGTGAAGCGCAGCCGCTCGGTGCCGCGCGGGACGGTCGGGTAGTTGATCGGCTGGACGTACACGCCATATTCGGCGAGCAGGATGTCGCTGATCTTCTTGGCCTTGATCGGATCGCCGACCATCAGCGGGACGATATGCGTGGTCGAGTTCATCACCGGCAACCCGGCCTCCGCGAACATCGCCTTGAGGCCCGCCGCCGCCGCCTGCTGCCCCTCGCGCTCGACGCTCGATGCCTTCAGATGCCGCACGCTTGCCAGCGCGCCCGCGACCAGCACCGGCGACAGCGAGGTCGTGAAGATGAACCCCGGCGCGTAGGAGCGGATCACGTCGACGATCGTCTGGTCGGCCGCGATATAGCCGCCCATCACCCCGAACGCCTTGCCGAGCGTCCCCTCGATGATCGTCAACCGGTCGGCCAGGCCTTCCCGGTCCGAGATGCCACCGCCGCGCGGGCCGTACATCCCGACCGCATGGACTTCGTCGAGATAGGTCAGCGCGCTATACTTGTCGGCGAGGTCGCAGATCTCGGCGATCGGCGCGATGTCGCCTTCCATCGAATAGACGCTCTCGAACGCGATCAGCTTGGGCGTCGCCGGGTCGACCGACGCGAGCAGTTCTTCCAGATGCGCGAGGTCGTTATGGCGGAAGACGTGCTTCTCGCATCCCGAATTGCGGATCCCCGCGATCATCGAGGCGTGGTTGAGTTCGTCGGAGAAGATGATGCAGCCCGGCAGGATCTTGGCGAGCGTCGCCAGCGTCGCCTCGTTCGAGACATAGCCGCTGGTGAACAGCAAAGCGGCCTGCTTGCCGTGGAGGTCGGCAAGTTCGCCCTCGAGATCGACGTGATAATGCGTGTTGCCGCCGATGTTGCGCGTCCCGCCCGAGCCTGCGCCGACATCGTGGAGCGCCTCTTCCATCGCGCCGATCACCGCAGGATGCTGACCCATCGCGAGATAGTCGTTGGAACACCACACCGTGATCGGCTTCGGCCCGTTATGCCCGGCAAAGCAGCGCGCGTTGGGGAACGCGCCCTTGTTGCGAAGGATGTCGATGAAGACGCGATAGCGACCTTCGACATGGAGGCGGTCGATCGCTTGCGCGAAGATGCGCGAGTAGTCGACTCCGCGCGGTGGTGAGTCCATGTCCATGCGCCCCAAATAGCCCTCGCCCCCTGTGAATTCCAGCGCCTTCGCACGATCAGTCTGATCGAGCGGGCACGTCACAGGATTTCGACCGTGGCCAGGCCATAACTGCCGAGCGTCGCGTCGAGCGCCGCCATCCCCGCCATCCGCGCGGTGAACACCGCCCGGCCCGGCCCCGGTGTCTCGGGCCAGTCCTGCCCTTGCGTCAGGAACGCGATCCGCCGCGCGATCCCGTCCGACCCGTCGACGAAATCAACCGGATGCGGCGCGGCGGCGCGCAGTTCGCCCTCGACCAGCGGGAAATGCGTGCAGGCGTTGACGATCGTGTCGATCCGCGCGCCGCCGCCTTGCGCGAACAGCCCGTCGAGGATCGCGGCATAACGCGCCGGGTCGGTCACCTCCCCGCGCAGCCGCGCCTCGGCGAGCGTCACCAGTTCGGCCGAGCCGTGTCGCAGCACCAGGCAGTCGCTGGCGAAGCGCGCGGCGAGATCGTCGACATAGGGCTGGCGCACGGTCGCATCGGTCCCGAGCACGCCGATCACGCGCGTGCGACTGTGGAGCGCGGCGACCTTGATCGCGGGCACCGTCCCGACGATCGGCACATCGAGCGCGCCGCGCACCGCCGCGAGCGCGATCGTCGAGGCGGTGTTGCACGCGATCACGATCAGCCGGGGGCGATAGCGCTCGGCAAGCCGCCCGAGCAGCGCGGGCACGCGTGCGCCGATCTCGGCCTCGCTCTTGGTGCCATACGGGAACCCCCCCGAATCGGCGACATAAACGACTGGCATCCGCGGCAGCAGCATGCGCGCCGCGCCCAGCACCGACAGGCCGCCGACGCCGGAATCGAAGAACAGAACGGGTCTTTCATCCATCGCCCTGCCCCTTAGCCGAAGCGCCGGGGATCACAAAACCATGGCCTGAAGGACGGTGTTGGGCCATGGCCCGCATCCTGCTATCACAGGATCAATCGAGGGGGGTTGCAGACAGTGCCGACCGAATATCTGTGGATCGCTCCGGTGACGGCGCTGGTCCTCGGCTACCTGCTGGGTGCGATCCCGTTCGGCGTGCTGCTGACGCGAATGGCGGGCGCGGGCGACCTGCGCCAGGTCGGATCGGGCAATATCGGCGCGACCAACGTGTTGCGCACCGGGCGCAAGGGGCTCGCCGCGGCGACGCTGTTCCTCGATGCGGCGAAGGGGTTCGTCGCGGTGTGGCTCGCGGACGTCTATCTCGACGGCAACGGCGTGGTCGCTGCCGCCGCAGTGTTCCTCGGGCATCTCTATCCGGTCTGGCTCGGGTTCAAGGGCGGCAAGGGCGTCGCGACACTGCTCGGGATCGTGCTCGCGCTGCACTGGCCGATCGGAGTGGTCTATGCCGCGGTGTGGATCGCGCTGCTCGCGTTCGCGCGGATCTCGTCGCTGGCGGGCATGACCGCCGCGGTCAGCGCGCCATTGTGCGCGTCCTACTTTTCCAAGTTCGACATCGTCCTGCTGCTCCTCGCGCTCGCCTTGCTCGTGCTGTGGAAGCACCGCAGCAACATCGACCGGCTGATGAGCGGCACGGAACCCCGCATCGGCCAGAAACATGGCTGATTCGGAGCAGGTCGGGGGCGACGCGATCGCGCGGCTCCGCCTGATCCGCACCCCGCAGGTCGGCCCGGTCACCTATGCCCAACTGATCGCGCGGTTCGGCTCGGCCGGCGCGGCGATCGCCGCCCTGCCCCAACTCGCCGCGCGCGGCGGCGGCAAGCCCCCCGCGGTCGCCCCCGTTGCGCTGGCCGAGCGCGAACTGACGCAGGTCCGCCGCCTCGGCGCGCGCCACCTGTTCCTCGGCGATTCTGATTATCCGATGCTGCTCGCGCAGCTCGACGATGCACCCCCCGCGCTGATCGTGCGCGGCGACACGCATTTGCTTGCGCGCATCCCCGTGGCGATGGTCGGCGCGCGCAACGCCTCGGCGGCGGCGTGCCGCTTCGCGCGCCAGCTCGCCGCCGAACTGGCGCGCGAGCAGGTGGTGGTCGTGTCAGGGCTGGCGCGCGGGGTCGATACCGCGGCACATGTCGGATCGATCGCGACCGGCACGATCGCGGTGATCGCGGGCGGGATCGACGTGGTCTACCCTCCCGAAAACGCCGAATTACAGGAACGCATCGCGACCGAGGGCCTGCTGATCGCGGAGCAGCCGCCGGGCACCGAACCGCGCGCGCGGCACTTTCCGTATCGCAACCGGATCATCGCGGGGCTCTCGCTCGGCACGGTAGTGGTCGAGGCGGCACCCAAGTCGGGCTCGCTGATCACCGCGCGGCTGGCGGGCGAGCTCGGGCGCGAGGTCATGGCGGTCCCCGGCAGCCCGCTCGACCCACGCGCGCAGGGGTGCAACGGGCTGATCCGCGACGGTGCGACGCTGGTCCAGTCCGCCGCCGACGTGCTCGAGACGATCCGCCCGATCGACGCGCGGATGATCGAAAGCCCGCACAGCCCCTTCCGCGCGCCGCCCCCCGAGGATGCGAGCGATGGGGACCGGCGCGAGATCCTCAGCCTGCTCGGCCCGGTGCCGGTCGCGATCGACGAGTTGATCCGGCAATCGGGGGCGTCGCCCGCGATCGTCCAGACGGTGGTGCTGGAACTGGAACTGGCCGGGCGGCTGGAACGGCATGCGGGCGGGCGGGTAGCGTTGGCCTGACGTCGAAGCGTGCCGTCTCCGTAGTCCCCCCACCCGTTCGTTTCGAGCGAAGTCGAGAAACCAGCGCTGTGCCAGGTTTCTCGACTGCGCTCGAAACGAACGGAGGGGATGGTGTCATGAAACCTTAGGAATAGGCGGCCAGCAGCGTCGTGAAGTGAGCCAAGGCAACAAGCACCACGATGAGCATGACCTGCGACCCAAGCATCCAGCACACGATATCGTTCTTCAACGCGACCATCTCGCCCTTGAAATAATCCCGGGTGACCAGATCTTCCCCCTGCACGTTAGCAAGACCAGCGTCTTCGCATGACTTGGCTACCTCGAGCGGATCGATCATCGCAGGCATGACGCCCACATTAGGCCAATCCGGCCAAAAACGAAACCCGACGCTTGACGACCCCGCCGCCACCCCGTCACCCTCGCGCGTACACGTAAGGACGCAATAGACCCCCATGCAGCTTGTCATCGTCGAATCGCCCGCCAAGGCGAAGACCATCGAGAAATATCTCGGTTCGGATTACCGCGTGCTCGCGAGCTACGGCCACGTCCGCGACCTGCCGCCCAAGGACGGATCGGTGAACCCCGACGAGGGGTTCGCGATGGAGTGGGAAAACTATGCGGACAAGACCAAGCAGCTCAAGGCGATCACCGATCTCGCCAAGACCGCCGACCGCCTGATCCTCGCGACCGATCCGGATCGCGAGGGCGAGGCGATCAGCTGGCACGTCCAGGAAGTGCTGCGCAATCGCAAGGCGCTGCCCAAGGACGTCCAGCGCGTCACCTTCAACGCGATCACCAAGGCGACCGTCACCGATGCGATGAAGCATCCGCGCGAGCTCGATACCGATCTGATCGACGCCTATCGCGCCCGCCGCGCGCTCGACTATCTGGTCGGCTTCACGCTTTCGCCGGTGCTGTGGCGCAAGCTGCCCGGCGCCAAGTCGGCGGGCCGCGTGCAATCGGTCGCGCTGCGGCTGATCGTCAGCCGCGAGCGCGAGATCGAGGCGTTCCGCGCGCAGGAATATTGGTCGGTCATCGCCGACATGGAGCAGGACGGCACGCCGTTCCAGGCGCGGCTCGTCACCTTCGAGGGCAAGAAGCTCGATCGCCTGTCGATCGGCGAGGAAGGTGTCGCCAACCGTGCCAAGGCCGCGGTCGAGCAAGGGCATTTCACCGTCCAGTCGGTCGAGGTGAAGCCCGCGACGCGCAACCCGCCGCCGCCCTTCACCACCTCGACGCTCCAGCAGGAAGCGTCGCGCAAGCTCGGTTTCTCGGCGGATCACACGATGCGGATCGCGCAGGGCCTCTATGAGGATGGCGCGATCACCTACATGCGTACCGACGGCGTGCAGATGGATTCGAGCGCGATCTCGGCCGCGCGCCATGCGGTCGCGAACCGCTATGACGCGAGCTATGTCCCGGACAAGCCGCGCGTCTACCAGACCAAGGCAAAGAACGCGCAGGAAGCGCACGAAGCGATCCGCCCGACCGATTTCGGCAAGGACAAGGCGGGCGGCGGCGATCATGCGCGGCTGTACGATCTGATCTGGAAGCGTGCGCTCGCGAGCCAGATGGCGTCCGCGCGAATGGAGCGCACCACGGTCGAGATGGCCGACGGCACCGGCCATACCGCGCTGCGTGCGACCGGTCAGGTCATGCTCTTCCCCGGCTATCTCGCCTTGTACGAGGAAGGCTCGGACGACACGCAGGACGAGGACGCCAAGCGCCTGCCCCGCCTGCGCGAAGGCGATGCGCCCGCCAAGAAGGGCGTCACCGCCGAACAGCATTTCACCCAGCCGCCGCCGCGCTTCTCGGAAGCATCGCTGGTCAAGCGTCTGGAAGAGCTCGGGATCGGGCGTCCGTCGACCTATGCGTCGATCATCAAGACCTTGAAGGACCGCGAGTATGTCCGGGTCGAGAAGAACCGCTTTTTCGCGGAGGAATCTGGGCGTCTGGTGACCGCATTCCTCGAACGGTTCTTCGAGAAATACGTGAGTTACGACTTCACCTCGGGCCTCGAGGACGAGCTCGACGAAGTATCGGGCGGGCGCGCCGAATGGCAGGCGGTGCTGGAAGCGTTCTGGAAGGACTTCAAGCCGCGCACGACCGAGGTGATGGAGCAGAAGCCGTCCGAAGTGACCGCCGAGCTCGACAAGTTCCTCGCCCCCTATCTCTTCCCGCCGATGGCGGACGGCAGCGACCCGCGGCTGTGCCCGAATTGCGGCCAGGGGCAGCTTGCGCTGCGCGGCGGCAAGTTCGGCGCGTTCGTCGCGTGCTCCAACTATCCCGAATGCAAATACACCCGCCGTTTCGGCCAGCCGGGTGCGGACGGCGAGGGTGTGGATACGGGGCCGGAAACGCTCGGCAACGATCCTGAGACCGGGCTGCCGGTCGAACGCAAATCGGGGCGGTTCGGGCCGTATATCCAGATCGGCGAGGGCGAGACGCGCAAGATGGCGTCGATCCCGAAGGATATCGGCGAGCTCGACCTGCAATGGGCGCTCAAATTGCTGTCGCTGCCGCGGACCATCGGCACGCATCCCGAAACCGGCGAGCCGATCACGGCGGCGATCGGCCGCTATGGTCCGTATCTGAAGCATGCGGGCAAATATGCGCGGCTGACCTCGACCGACGACGTGTTCGAGACGGGGATGAACGCGGCGGTGGTGAAACTCGCCGAAGCCGCGGCGGGCGGCGGACGTCCGCAACGCGGCGCGCAGGCCCCGCTCAAAGTGCTCGGCCTGCATCCGCGCAGCGAGGCCGAGATCAAGCTGATGGAGGGCCGCTACGGCGCGTACGTCACCGACGGGACGACCAATGCGACGCTGCCCAAATCGATCGAGAAGGACGCGCTGACGCTGGAGGAAGCCGCGCAGCTGATCGACGCGCGCGCGGCGGCGGCACCGCCGGCCAAGGGGAAGAAGAAGGCGGCGGCCAAGAAGCCGGCGGCGAAAAAGGCTCCGGCCAAGGCGAAGACGGCGGCAACCGCGGACGGCGCGGCGGAGGCCCCTGCAAAGAAGGCTCCCGCGAAAAAGCCCGCCGCCAAGAAGCCTGCGGCGAAGAAGCCCGCCGCGAAGAAGGCGACCGCTTAGCCTCTCTGGAAACCGTCACCCCGGGCTCGTCCCGGGGTCCACCGTCGGCCGGGCTAACCAACCGGGGGACGCAAGCACCAGGGGACGCCGGGGCCAGCCCGGCGGGCCGAAACGGGATCAGGCCGCGCGGCGCTGCGTCGCGCGGAGCCAGGCGCGCGCGGCGGCCTGTGCGGTCGCGATTTCGCGCGCGGTCATGTCTTCGGCGATTTCGCCGCGGCTCGCCATCCCCGCCTCGCTCCCCGCGACCGCGGCGAGATTGAACCATTTGTGCGCTTCGACCAGGTCGACCGAGACCCCGGCGGTGCCGCTCGAATAGACCATGCCGAGTTCGTAGCAGGCGTCGGCATCGCCGCACGCGGCTTCGGCCAATTTGCTGTCGATGAGAAACTGTGCGTTCTTGAGGCTCGTGCCCATGTCGAATCTTCCCGGTTAACCAAACCCTCGCCCCGACAGTGCGCGGCGGCCGGTCAAGGAAAGGTTAACGGGGGGATTAGCCTTTGGTCGTAGCGGGGGCCATCAAGGGTCGTAGCTGGTAGCCTTCCAAGGCCTTCCCCGGCGGAGGCCGGGGCCCAGTCGCGATGTCCAGGGTAACGGAGGGCGGCGCTCACCGTCTTCCGCTGCGCTCCTGGGCCCCGGCCTTCGCCGGGGAAGCGGCGTGAGGGAGAGCCGTCACATTCTAGAATTTTGTCGCTGCCTCCGGCCCCGGCTACCCCTGCGCCGGCACGTCCAGATTATCGATCAGCCGGGTCGCCCCAAGCCGCGCCGCCGCGAGCAGCCGCCGGGGCCGGTCTTCCGCGATATCCGATGTGAGCGTCGCGGCATCGACCAGTTCGACATAATCGACCACGAACCCCGCCGCGATCAGCGATTCCCGCGCCGCCGCCAGCGCATCCGCGGGCGAATCACCCCGCGCGATCGCGCGCGCCGCCTCGCCCAGCGCGCGCGGCAGCGCCACTGCGGCGGCACGCTGCTCGGGCTCGAGATAGACGTTGCGCGACGACAGCGCGAGGCCGTCGTCGTCGCGCTGGGTCGGAACGCCCTCGATCTCGATCCCGAAATCGAGGTCCGCGACCATCCGCCGGATTACCGCGAGCTGCTGGAAATCCTTCTCGCCGAACAGCGCGACATCGGGCCGGACCTGGTTGAACAGCTTGGCGACCACCGTCGCGACCCCGTCGAAATGCCCCGGCCGCGCCGCGCCATCGAGCCCCTCGCTCACCCCCGACACCGAAATATTGGTCGCGAAGCCCGCCGGATACATCACGTCGACCGGGGGCAGCCACAACAGGTCGCACCCCGCCTCGCTCAGCATTCGCGCATCCGCCGCCTCGCGTCGCGGGTAGCGCGCGAGATCCTCGTTCGGGCCGAACTGCCTGGGATTGACGAAGATCGACGCGACGACCTTGCGCCCCTGCCGCCGCGCGGTCTCGATCAGCGCGATATGCCCGCTGTGGAGCGCGCCCATCGTCGGCACGAGCGCGATGCCCGCCCCGTCGCTACGAAAATCGGCGATCGCGGAGCGAAGCGCGTCGAGAGTACGGATGGTTTGCACGCGGGTTGGGCCTTCGGTAAGGACGGGCAGGCCTTCTATGGGGGCAGGCCGTACCGAACAAGACGCTAGGACATCATCCCGTTGGCCACTGCTGCGCGAAAACCACACATCATCGTTTTCGCCAACGAAAAGGGCGGCACCGGCAAGTCGACCACCGCGGTCCATGTCGCGATCGCGCTCGCCGCGCGCGGGGCGAAGGTCGCCGCGTTCGATCTCGACCACCGCCAGCGCACGATGGGGCGCTATTTCGACAATCGCGCAGCGACCGTCCAGCGGACCGGTCGCGCGCTGCCGATCCCGCGCCACGCGACGCATGACGGCGAGACCGACGAGCGTTTCGAGGCGCTGTTCGCCGACCTCGCGACCGATACCGATTTCCTCGTAATCGACACGCCGGGCCGCGACGACCGTTTCGGCCGGTTGTCGGCAGCACGCGCGGACACGCTCGTCACGCCGATGAACGACAGTTTCGTCGATTTCGACCTGATCGGCCAAGTCCATCCCGAGACTTACAAGGTCACCCGCCCGAGCTTCTACGCCGAGATGATCTGGGACGCGCGCAAGGCCCGCGCGCGTGCGGACGGCTCGACGATCGACTGGGTCGTGCTGCGCAACCGCGTCCAGCATATCGAGGCGCGCAACATGCGCCGCGTGTCGGACGCGCTCGACCAGCTCGCCAAGCGAGTCGGGTTCCGCATCGTGCCGGGGCTCGGCGAGCGCGTGATCTATCGCGAACTGTTCCCTGCCGGGCTGACGATGCTCGATTCGGGCGAATTCGGCGCGATGGGGCTGGCGCATGTCGCCGCGCGGCAGGAGCTGCGCGAGATGATGGGCGCGCTCGCCTTGCCCGAATCCGTGCTGCCGACGTTCGCCTGATGAGCAAGGTCCTGCTCCTCGTCGCGCTGCTGGTCGGCGTGTGGCTGCTGCTGCGGCCCAGGCCCAAGGCGAAACCGCGCCCGCAGACCGCGGAGAGCGAAGCGCGCGCGGTGCTCGGGGTCGGCCCGACGGCCGATGCCGCCGCGATCCGCGCCGCGCACCGTCGCCTCGTCACCTCGCTCCACCCCGACAAGGGGGGATCGGCCGAGCTTACCCGTCGTATCAACGCGGCGCGGGATGTACTGCTTAAACCCTGATCATTGAACTTTCGCACGTCTGATCGATTTGATCGTGCAACGAATCCCAGGAGGACCACCATGACGCATCGTTTCGACCCGACTTCGCTCCGCGAATATGACATCCGCGGCATCGTCGGCAAAACGCTCGGCACTGCAGACGCCGACGCGATCGGTCGCGGCTTCGGCACGCGCGTGCGCCGCGCCGGGGGAACGCGCGTCGCGGTCGGCTATGACGGCCGCCTGTCCTCGCCCGAACTCGAAGCCGCGCTCGTCGGCGGTCTGACCGCGGCGGGCGTCGACGTCGTGCGGATCGGCATGGGGCCGACCCCGATGCTCTATTACGCCGAGGCCACGCTAGAAGTGGATGGCGGCATCGAGATAACCGGCAGCCATAATCCCTCCGATTACAATGGCTTCAAGATGGTGCTGCAGCACAAGCCGTTTTTCGGCGCGGACATTCAGGATCTCGGGCGGATGGCCGAGGAAGGCGATTGGGAGACGGGCGAAGGCACCGTCTCGACCGCCGACGTCGAGGACGAATATGTCGGCCGCCTGATGGCCGGGTTCGCGGGCGGCACCTACAAGATCGGCTGGGACGCGGGCAATGGCGTGTCGGGCCCGATCATCGAGAAGCTCGTCAAGCTCCTCCCGGGTGAGCATCACCTGCTGTTCACCGATGTCGACGGCAAATTTCCCAACCATCATCCCGATCCTACCGATGAGGCCAATCTGGTCGATCTCAAGCGGCTCGTCGCGGAAAAGAACCTCGATTTCGGTCTGGCGTTCGATGGCGATGGCGACCGGATCGGCGCGATCGACGGGGAAGGCCGCGTGATCTGGGGGGACCAGATTCTCTCCATTCTGGCCGAACCTGTCCTCAAGGAGCTTCCCGGCGCGACGATCATCGCCGACGTCAAGGCGTCGCAGATGCTGTACGACCGGGTCGCCGAACTCGGCGGCAAGCCGCTGATGTGGAAGACCGGGCATAGCCTGATCAAGATGAAGATGAAGGAAACCGACAGCCCGCTCGCGGGCGAGATGAGCGGCCACATCTTCTTCGCGCACGAATATTACGGGTTCGACGACGCACAATACGCTGCGGTTCGTTTCATCCGGGCTGCGCACATGATCGGCAAGTCGGTCACCGAGCTGCGCGGCGCGATGCCCGCTTTGGTCAATACGCCCGAGATGCGCTTCCAGGTCGACGAGAGCCGCAAGTTCGCGGTGGTCGAGGAAGTGCTCGCGCGGCTCGAGGCGGATGGTGCCGAGGTCGACCGCACCGATGGCGCACGCGTCAACACCCCCGACGGCTGGTGGCTGCTCCGCGCATCGAACACGCAGGACGTCCTCGTCGCGCGCGCCGAGGCGAAGGACCAGCCCGCGCTCGACCGCCTGCTCGCGATGATCGACGACCAGCTCGAGAAGAGCGGACTGCAGCGTGGCCCGCAGGCGGCGCACTAAGGTCCTGTCCTGACCGTCACCCCGGGCTTTGCCCGGGGTCCACCCCAGCCGTCACCCCGGGCTTGTCCCGGGGTCTACCGTGGCCTTGCCCGACGCGCGCAGCCGCAGACTACGGTGAATGCCGGGACACGCCCGGCACGACGAAAGCTGAAGAGCGCACTACACTCCCCTCGCAATCCCCTTCAAAACACGCCACCTAGGCGCAATGCCTCCCCCCGCGCCCCAGATCATCCGCGTCATCGACCTCGAGACCACCGGCGAAGGCCCGCCGATCCACGGCGTGTGCGAGATCGGCTGGCAGGACGTCGCGCTGCAGAAGGACGGCCGCTGGGAGATCGAGGGCGAAGGCGGCGCGCGGCTCGTCAACCCCGGTCGCCCGATCCCGCCGCTGACCCAGGCGATCCACCACATCCTCGACGAACAGGTCGCCGACGCGCCCTTCTGGCACGACGTCGCGCGCGGGGTGCTCGATCCCTATCCGCGCCGGATCGCGCTCGCCGCGCATCGCGCGGATTACGAACAGAAGTTCTGCACGTCTCCGCTGACGCGCGGCGCGCCGTGGATCTGCACGTGGAAATGCGCGCTGCGGCTGTGGCCCGATACGCCGAGCTTTTCCAACCAGATGCTCCGCTACTGGCGCAAGCCCGAGGGGATGGTCCACGAGCTTGGCCTGCCCGCGCACCGCGCCTTCCCCGACGCCTATGTCACCGCCTTCCACCTGCGCGACATGTTGAACGAAGTCGGTCCCGAGCAGCTGCTCGCCTGGTCCGCGGTCCCCGGGCTGCTGCCCCGCGTGATCCGCCCCGGGCCGGATCGCGGCAAGAGCTGGCAGGAGATCAGCGATGATTCGCTGTCGATCATGCTGGGCGACCGCGACCTGGACGTGCGCTTCACCGCCGAAACCGAGCTTGCGCGCAGACGCGGCGGGGGTGTCGTCGGGCGGCCGTCGCCGCAGGGGAAGCTGTTGTAGGGCACTGTCCTCGCGGGCGGCCCGATTCCGTTCGGGCCCGTTCCGTTCGGGCTGAACGAAGTCGAAGCCTTTGCGCAGCGCTGGCCCTTCGACTTCGCTCAGGGCGAACGGTCGGAATTTGCGACGTCGCTGAGGGCGAACGGCGGGGGATCTGATTGATCGTCATCAACGCCGTGCCACTGGCGTTTATCGTTGCCGCTGCGTAAGGACGCAGCCATGTACAAGCGTTTGGTCCCAGGGTTTGGCGTCAGCGAAGGCCGCATGGGCCGGTTCCTGGTGGCGTGCATGTCGCTCGGATTCCTGCTGCTCGTCGCCGCCGGAGTCGCGGCCGCCTGGTCGACCGATCAGAACGAGCGTCACACCCGCGACGTCAACCACACTTATGAGGTCGAACTCTCGATCGGCCGCGCGCGGATCGCGATCGAACAGGGCGAAACCGCGCGGCGCGGGTATCTGATCACCGACGATCCGATCTATCTGACGACCTATCGCGCCGCGATGGCCCAGCTTCCCCGTGCGATCAACCGGATCGCCACGCTCACCGCGGACAACCCCCGCCAGCAGGCCAATGTCGCCGCGTTGCGCGGGCAGACCGCAGCGCTCGCCGAACAGCGCGAACGCACGATCGTCCTCGCCGGGCAGGGCAACCGTACCGCCGCGGTCGCGCAGTTCGAAGCCGAAACGAGCGCGCGCCGGATGCGCACCGTCCGCGCGCTGGCGGACCGGATGGTCGCCGAGGAACAGCGCCTGCTCGCGATCCGCGATGCGGCGCAGCAGTCCAGCGTCCGTCTGTTCTACGTCACGCTCGGGCTTGCCGGGCTGCTGCTCGCGCTGGTCGCGCTCGTCACGCTGGTGACGGTGCTGCGCTACACCCGCGAGCTTGCGACCTCGCGCGATGCGCTGCGCGATTTCGCCGATACGCTCGAGAATCAGGTCGAGGAACGCACCGCCGACCTCAGCCGCGCGAACGAAGAAATCCAGCGCTTCGCCTATATCGTCAGCCATGACCTGCGCAGCCCGCTGGTCAACGTGATGGGCTTCACCGCCGAGCTCGAGGCGGCGACCGGCGCGATCACCGAACTGATCGATCGTGCCGAGGAAAAGGCGCCCGAGATCGTCAGCGAGGACGCCCGGCTGGCGGCGCGCGAGGACCTGCCCGAGGCGATCCGCTTCATCCGCACCTCGACGCAAAAGATGGACCGGCTGATCAACGCGATCCTCAAGCTGTCGCGCCAGGGTCGCCGGATGATCACCGCCGAGCCGCTCGACATGCCTGCGCTGATCGACGGGATCGGCGCGAGCCTGACGCAGCAGATGGAGCAGCGCGACGCCACGCTGTCGGTCGAGCGCCCGCTACCCGATCTCGTCAGCGACCGGCTCGCGGTCGAGCAGATCTTTTCCAACCTGATCGAGAATGCGGTCAAATATCTCGATCCCAAGCGCCCCGGCCGGATCGTCGTGCGCGGGCACCGCGAGGGCAAGCGGATCCGCTATGAGATCGAGGACAATGGCCGCGGCATCGCGCCCGCGGATCATGCACGCGTGTTCGACCTGTTCCGCCGCTCGGGCACGCAGGACCAGCCGGGCGAAGGGATCGGACTCGCACATGTCCGCGCGCTCGCGTATCGGCTTGGCGGAGTGATCGATGTCACGTCCGAACTCGGACGCGGCGCGACCTTCCATTTGACGCTTCCGGCGACCTATGCCGAACCCAAGCCCGATACCCGAGGACGCTGAGATGACCGACCACCAGACCGTCAGCATCATCATGATCGAGGATGACGAGGGGCACGCCCGGCTGATCGAGAAGAACATCCGGCGCGCGGGCATCCTCAACGAAATCCAGCATTTCACCGACGGCACGAGCGCGCTCGAATATCTGTTCAACAGCGATCGCGGCCCCGGCCACGGTGGCCCCGCGCTCGTCCTGCTCGATCTCAACCTGCCCGACATGGGCGGCACCGACATCCTCGCGAAGATCAAGGGCTCGGACGGTCCGCTCAAGCGCACCCCGGTCGTCGTGCTGACGACCACCGACGACAAGGTCGAGATCCAGCGCTGCTACGATCTCGGCTGCAACGTCTACATCACCAAGCCGGTCAATTACGAAAGCTTCGCGCAGGCGATCCGCCAGCTCGGGCTGTTCCTGTCGGTGATCCAGGTCCCCGACGCCGAGGGCCACGGGTGATCGAACGCTCGGGCCAGACTGCCGGGCCAGCGGTCCTCTACATCGATGACGACGCGGGGCTGCGACGGCTCGCGGCGCGCGCGCTGTCGCGGCTCGGGTTTACCGTCACGGTCGCCGAGGGCGGGGCCGAAGGGCTGGCGCTCGCGCGCGAACAGCATTTCGACCTGATCGCGGTCGATCATTACATGCCCGGAATGGACGGGATCGAGACGCTGGACGCGATCCGCCAGCTGCCGGCCGCGCCCCCGGTCGTCTACGTCACTGGGTCCGAGGAAGGCCGGATCGCGGTCGCCGCGCTCAAGGCGGGCGCGTCGGACTATGTCGTCAAGACGGTCGGTAGCGACTTCTTCGACCTGCTCGCCAGCGCCTTCGCGCAGGTGCTCGAACGCGCGGCGCTGGAACGCGACAAGACCGCCGCCGAGGACCAGCTGCGCGCCAGCAACGCCCGGCTCGAAGCGCTGCTGCGCGAGGTCAACCACCGCGTCGCCAACAGCCTGCAGATCGTCTCCGCGATGGTGCGGATGCAATCGACGGCGCTGCAGGACGATAATGCGCGGCTCGCGCTCGAGGATACGCAGCGCCGCATCGCCGCGATCGCGCAGGTCCACCGTCGCCTCTACACCAGCAACGACGTCGAACAGGTCGACATGCGCGAATATCTGAAAGCGCTGGTCGACGAGCTGGGCGAGACCTGGTCGACCCCGACCGCCCCGCGCACGCTGTCGCTGTTCGCCGAACCGATCCGGCTTGCGACCGATCGCGCGGTGTCGCTCGGCGTGATCGTCACCGAGCTCGTCAGCAACGCGTGTAAATACGCCTATCCGGTCGGCGGCGGCGAAGTCCGCGTTTCGCTCCACGAGGACGGGGCGACGCACTTCAAACTGCTGGTCGAGGACGACGGCATCGGCATGCCCGCCGACGCGACTCCGCAGGGCACCGGGGTCGGCACCAAGCTGATCCGCGCGATGGCGCAAAGCCTGCAGACGATCGTCGAGTATGACAGCATCGGCAACGGCGTCCGAGCGACGCTGCGCGCGGCGCGGGACTGAGCGGCACCGCCACCCCGCTAAGACTAAAGACGCACGCCCCTTTTTCCGATAACTTACCATCCGTTAACCGCATACCCATAGACCGGCGGGATGCGACACATCCCCTTTCCGATAGCGATACCCCTGCAGGCGGCAGTGGCGGTGCTTGCCGTGCTCGGGCTGGCGCTCTGGCCGCCCGCCAAGGGGGCGATCCTGCTGATCCCCATGCTGCAGAACAACGCCGCGTCGCTCGTCCCGCTGGCGCGCGCGAGCGGGGCGTTGCTCGTCGGCAACGGGCCGTTCCCCGGGTCGCTCGTCGTGCTCGGGGATCGCGCCCGCCTGCTGCGGCAGATCCGGGCGTGGAACGTCATCCTGCTCGCCGCCCCGGCTGCGGGCTGCGGCGACGACCGCCAGTTCGGACCCGCGGCATGACGCGCCTCCTCGCACCGTTCGCACGGCGCCGCGCGGACGCGCCGAAGCCGCCCGCGCTCGACTCGCTCGATACGCTGCGCCGGCGCGGCGTGCGGCTGTGGGCGCTGATCGGCTGGGTCTCGCTCGCGCTGCTGCTGATCGGCAATGCGATTCTCCACGCGGGCGTCTGGCTGCCCTTGCTGGTCGTCGGCATCGCGATCAACATCGGCCCGACGTTGATGGCGCTGGCGGGGCGATACGACGGCGAGGCGCGCACGATGATCGGCGCGAGCGCTGCGGTCATCCCCGCGATGCTGGTGTTCCTGCTCAAGGGGCATCCCTGGCAGATGGATGCGCACATGTATTTCTTCGTCGGCATGGCGGCGCTCGTCATGCTCGCCGACTGGCGCCCGATCGCGCTTGCGACCGTGCTGACCGCGGGTCACCACATTTCGCTCGAGTGGCTTGCGCCCGAATGGGTCTTTACGGGCTCGGGCAACGTCGGGCGGATCCTGTTCCACGTCGTCGCGGTCGGGCTCCAGTTCGGGGTGCTGGCGGCATTGACGGTCCAGCTCGAACGCCTGTTCCTCGGCCAGCAGGCGGCGCTGCGCCGCTCGCATGAGCTGACCGAAGCCGCCGAACACGGGCAGCGCCAGACCGAGCGCGCGATGGAGCAGGCGCGGCTCGCCGAAGCCGAGGCCGCGCGCGAACGCCGCGAGCGCGCCGAACAGGCCACCCGGATCGCCCAGGCGCGGCGCACCGAACTGTTCGGAATCGCGAACGAATTCGAACGCTCGGTCACCTCGGTGATCAAGGCGATCGGCGAGGCGACCGAGCAGCTCGAACAGGCGGCGGTGCAACTGGAGGACATTACCGAGAGCACTACCAACGAAGCCGACCAGGTCGCGGCGGGAGCCGGGCGCGCGGCGACGGACATCGCGCAGGTCGCGTCCTCGATCCGCACGCTCTCCGAATCGGTCCAGACGATCGCGATCGCCGCCGACCGCCAGTCGGCCCTGACCGAGACCGCGAGCAGCGAGGCCAAGCGCAGCGTGCAGACCGTCGCGATGCTCGAGGAACATGCGATCCAGATCGAGGGCTTCCTCGCGGACATTCGCAAGATCGCCGCGCAGACCAATCTGCTCGCGCTCAACGCGACGATCGAGGCGGCGCGTGCGGGGGACGCGGGGCGCGGCTTCGCGGTGGTCGCGGGCGAGGTGAAGACGCTGTCGGCGGACACCACGCGCGCGAGCGACCGGATCGGCAGCCTCATCTCGGGGATTCGCGAAGGCGTCGCGGACACCAGCGACAAGCTCCGCAGCGTCAACGGCGCGATCGGGCAGGTCTCGCTCGCCGCGTCGGGGATCGCCACTGCGGTCGCCGAACAGCGCCACACCGCGCGGGACGTCGACGCCGGGGCCGCGCGCGCGGCGACCACTGCCGACGAAGTCGAACGGCGGATCGCAGATGTCGCGCGCGCCGGGGGCAAGGCGACCGCGCTCTCCGCCTCGGTCACCCGCAGCGCCGCCGACCTGTCGGTCAGCGCGCGCGATCTGTTATCCTCGACCGATGCCTTCGTCTCGTTTCTGCAATCGGATCACGCCGTCGCGGCGTGACGATCAGCGTGGCTTGCGGAAGCGGAACACGAACTGGTCGGTCTTGCCGCGGATCGCGGGGTCGAACACCGCGGCGCTGTGATCGTCCGCCGGGTTGCGCAGCGCGTCGCTCTCGGCCTCGAACACGAAGCCGGCCTTGACGACCTGCGCCTTGACCGCCGCGGGATCGATCCGGTGCCGGGTCGAGGTCCCCGTCATCCCGCTGCCCGCGGCATCGGCGTGGTCGATCACGATATAGGTGCCACCGGGCTTGAGCGCGGCGAACGCCTGCCGGTTGAACCCGTCGAGCACGGCCTCGCCGCCGGGTTCGTTATTGACGTCGTGGTAATTCTGCACCGTCCAGAACAGGTCGACCGGCTCCGACGCCCGAATGGCGGGTCCCGACATCACCGTCAGCGAGGTGTTGGCCATATGTTTCGCCTCGAGCGCGGGGATCGCCTTCTCGGCATATTTCGCGCCGGCGGCGGGCCACACCGCATAGACATGCCCGGTCTTGCCGACGATGCCCGAGAAGATCCGCGTCCAATATCCGCTGCCCGGCAGGAAATCGAGCACCTCGTCCCCCGGGCCGACGCCTGAGAAGGCGAGCACCTCGGCGGCCTTGCGCCGCGCGTCGTCGCCCTGCTGGTCGGCGCGCGCCGAGTCGGCGAGCGCCTTCGCGACCGCGCGCTGCGTGTCCTTCGCGGCGTGCTTCGACGCGGGCGTCACCGTCGCCGCGCCGGCGCCCGTCGGTACCGGGCCGGTCGTCATCAGGGCGGTCGCCGCCAAAGCTGTCAGGATCGTGCGCATCATCGTCTCCCCTTCGCGACGATCCGTCGCGGTTTGGCGCAGTTCACCATAACGCTGCCGTTCCAACAAGCGGCTTCGTGACGAAAGGTGGCACGGTCGCGGGCTTCGTTGCGCAACCGCGACGGATCGATATGACGGCCCCGCCGTTCCCGCTCGCACAGCTTCATGACATATCGTTCATAATCCCCCGGAGATACTACGCATGCCATCTGGTCTGGTCGCCCTGCTCGATGACGTCGCTGCCATCGCGAAGCTTGCCGCGGCGTCGGTCGACGATGTTGCGGCGGCATCGATGAAGGCCTCGTCCAAGGCGGTCGGCGTGGTGGTCGACGATGCCGCGGTGACGCCCAAATACGTCTCCGGCCTCACCCCGGCGCGCGAACTGCCGATCATCTGGCGGATCGCCAAGGGGTCGCTCCGCAACAAATTGCTGTTCCTGTTGCCCGCCGCACTGCTGCTCAGCGCGTTCGTGCCGTGGACCATCACGCCGATCCTGATGCTCGGCGGGCTGTATCTCGCGTTCGAGGGCGCGGAGAAGATCCTCGGGAGCCTGCTCGGGCACCATGCCGCCGACGACGAGGCCGCAGTCGGCGACCAGACCCCGGAGCAGCTCGAGAACAGCAAGGTCGCGGGGGCGGTCCGCACCGACCTGATCCTCTCCGCCGAAATCATGGCGATCGCGCTTGCCGAAGTGTCCGACCAGACGATCCTCACGCAGGCCGCCGCGCTGGTCGCGGTGTCGCTGCTGATCACCGCCGGGGTCTACGGGGTCGTCGGGCTGATCGTAAAGATGGACGATATCGGGCTGCATCTCGCGCAGCGCGAGAGCGCGGTGACGCAGCGGATCGGGCGCGGCATGGTGGCCGCCATGCCCGTGGTGCTCGGCGCGATCGCGAGGATCGGCACGGTGGCGATGCTGTGGGTCGGCGGCGGCATCCTGGTCCACGGGCTCGAGCAATTCCACCTGACCCCGATCCCGCACATCGCCGAGGCGGTCGCGGCGTGGTTCGCGGGCGTGCTGTCGTTCGCCCCCGGGGTCGGGCACTGGTTCGGCTTCGCGCTGGCTTCGGCGGTGGTCGGGCTGGTCGCGGGGGGCGTGCTCGCGCTGATCGTGCCGCGCGTCATCGCGCTGTTCGGCAAGGGGACGGCGCACTGAGGGTTCGTTTGCGCCTGCACCCGACACACGCTTCCCTGGCGAAGGCCGGGGCCCAGTAGCGGGCCGGTCATGGCAGACGCTGCGCCCTCTGACTCAGGCCCTCGCTACTGGGCCCCGGCCTTCGCCGGGGAAGTGGACAGATAGAAAGTGGAAAACTTCGGCGGCACCTCCGCCGCGCGCGCCCCCCCCTCTCAGCACGGCCGCCTCGTCGCCGCATCCGGAATCACCCGCAACCGGCGCTTGCCCCAATAGCTCAGGTCCATCGACATCCGCACCGGCATGCCCGTCCGCGTATAGACGATCTGATCGCCACGATCGCCCGTGCCGGTACTGCAATTGCGCCAATGCTCCGCGTCGAGCACGTCGGTGATCTTGTAGACCGCATATTGGTCGGCCTCGTGCCACACGATCAACTGGTCGAACCCGCCGCTGCCGTCATGCCCTGCCAGATCGACCGCCGCCTCGAACGGCCCCGCGCCTTTCACCGTCACGCCGTGCCGCCGACACCGCAGACGGTCCCAATCGGGCTGGACGCAATCGGTGAACCCCGCGTGGCGCGCATCGGCGAGGCTGCCGCGCACCGGCAACCCTTCGAACAGCAACGACGGCGGCGGGGTACGCTGCGGCCCGCATCCCGCAAGAAGAAGTAGGGCGAGCCAGGGAGGTCTGCGGAGCATCCCGCTTCGTACCATGAATCAGGGCATCAACCGCAAGTCGGGAAAGCGCCGCGAAAATGCGACTGATGCCGGGCCGGGATTCTCCGCGGATCGCGTCCGGATCACGGGCCTTTGGCAAAGCCATCCGATGGTGGTGTGCCGTTCCCGTGGCGTCGCTGGCCGACGGAGCCCCTCCCCTTGAGGCAATTTGCCAGTATCGAAGGCGATTGGCGAAGTTACCCTCGCCAAACTGGCAAGAGACCGGAATGACTTAATATCGTAATATATTTTTACAGGTCATGATGTGCCGAATGTATTTTCATGCCTTCTTTCCAAATGATCAACCATTGGTACATTACTTGCTTATTCGTGAACACGGGGCGAAGATACGCTCCATCCATGGGGGACGGGCAATGAAGATTTCAGCGCTTACGGCAGCTGTAGCATTGGCGTGCGGTGCAACGACCGCGCAGGCCGCAGTGACCATCACCATCACGCAGAACGCCGGCGGCGTGACCGCGACGACCAGCGGTTCGCTCAACACGGCGGGTTTCACCAAGGTCGCCACCGCGACGCTGGTTCCCACGGTCCGTGGCACGAGCTTCTTCTTTGCCGGCACCAATGGGGCGATCGTCAACGCCTATTCGGGATTTACCGGTCCCACGTTCGGCACGACCGCGATGACGGGCGCGTCCTTCTCGTCGGGGGATCCGTTCGGCTTCAATCTGGGCAACAACCGCCTCTTCCTGCCGGTCGCTTATGTCAGCGGCGCAGCGATCAACTCGACTGCCACCTGGCAGTATCTGACCCTGTCCGGCATGGGCCTCTCCGTCGGGTCGTATGTCTATGCGATCGGCACCGAACGGGTGACGCTCAACATCGGCCAGCCGGTCGCCGCGGTTCCGGAACCCGCGACCTGGGCGCTGATGCTGCTCGGCTTCGGCATGATCGGGAGCGCCGCCCGCCGTCGTAGCGCGGTGCGCACCACCGTCCGCCACGCATAACGAAAGCGCCGCCAACCCGACGGGTTGGCGGCGCTCATGGCTTCGGCGTCGCAAACCGCTCAGACGTCGAGGTTGGCGACGCTAAGCGCATTTTCCTGGATGAACTCGCGGCGCGGTTCGACCACGTCGCCCATCAGCCGGGTGAAGATCTCATCCGCGACATCCGCCTGATCGACCTCGACGCGAAGCATCGAGCGGTTCTGCGGGTCGAGCGTGGTTTCCCACAACTGGTCCGCGTTCATCTCACCCAGCCCCTTGTAGCGCTGGATCGCGAGACCCTTGCGCCCCGCGGTCAGGATCGCGTCGAGCAGCTGTGACGGGCGTGCGACCATCGTCGCCCCCTTGCTCACCGTCGCGGGCGCGCCGGCGCGGCCACCCTCGGGCGCGGTCGCCTCGGCTTCGTCCGCCGCGGCATCCGCTTCCGCCTGTGCGGCTGCCGCTGCCTTGTTCGACACGAGACGGGCTGTGTCGACGAACGCCTCGGCCTGTTCCGCCGCGAGCGTGTGGAGCTTGCGCGCCTCTGCCGAGCCGAGGAACGCCGCCTCGATGATGTGGTGATCGGTCACGCCGCGCCACACGCGCTCGACATGGAAGCCGCCGTCCTCGGCGAGCGTCGCCGACCAGCGCGCGTCCTGGTCCGCCGCGTCGAGCCCGCGCACGACCTGCACCACGCGCTCGCGCCGTGCGTCCATCTCGAGCGCCGGATCGAGCGCACCGCCCATCGCGAGCGCCTCGACGATCGTCGGATCGTAGCGCCTCGGCACGAAGCGCATCAGCGTCCGCATCCGCCGCGCATGATCGACCAGCGTCCGCAGGTCCGCGCCAGAACGCGATCCCTGCGCACCCTCGAGCACGACGCTCGCGACGCCATTCTCGACCAGATATTCGTCGAGCGCGCTGTCGTCCTTGAGATACACTTCGGACCGTCCGCGCGTCGCCTTGTAGAGCGGCGGCTGCGCGATGTAGAGATGCCCCTTGGTGATGATCTCGGGCATCTGGCGGTAGAAGAACGTCAGCAACAGCGTGCGGATATGCGCGCCGTCGACGTCTGCGTCGGTCATGATCACGATCTTGTGGTAGCGCAGCTTCTCGACGTTGAAGTCGTCGCGCCCGATGCCCGTGCCCATCGCCTGGATCAGCGTGCCGATTTCCTTCGACGACAGCATCCGGTCGAACCGCGCCCGCTCGACGTTGAGGATCTTGCCGCGCAAGGGAAGGATCGCCTGGAAGTGGCGGTCGCGCCCCTGCTTCGCCGACCCGCCAGCGGAGTCACCCTCGACCAGGAACAGTTCGGACTTCGCCGGATCGCGCTCCTGGCAATCCGCGAGCTTGCCCGGAAGCGACGCGATGTCCATCACGCCCTTGCGCCGGGTCAGCTCGCGCGCCTTCTTCGCGGCTTCGCGCGCGGCGGCGGCGTCGATGATCTTGAGGACGATCGCCTTGCCGTGCGCGGGGTTTTCCTCGAGCCATTCGGCAAGCTTGTCCGCCATCAGCGATTCGAGCGGCTGGCGCACCTCGGATGAGACGAGCTTGTCCTTGGTCTGGCTGCTGAACTTCGGATCAGGCAGCTTTACGGACACGATCGCGGTCAGACCTTCCCGCATGTCGTCGCCGGTGAGGCTGACCTTCTCCTTCTTCAACATGCCGGATTTCTCGGCATAATTGTTGAGGGTCCGCGTCATCGCCGCGCGGAACGCCGCCATGTGCGTCCCGCCGTCGCGCTGCGGGATGTTGTTGGTGAAAGCGAGGACGTTCTCGTAATACGAGTCGTTCCACTCGAGCGCGACGTCGATCGTGACGTCGTCGCGCGTGCCGCTGATCGCGACCGGCTCGGGCATCAGCGCGACCTTGTTGCGGTCGAGATATTTCACGAACGCGGCGATCCCGCCTTCGTAATAGAGCTCGACCGTCTTCACGTCCGCGTGCCGTGCGTCGTTGAGGAACAACCGCACGCCCGAATTGAGGAACGCCAGCTCGCGGTAGCGATGCTCGAGCTTGTCGAAGTCGAATTCGGTGATCTTGAACGTGGCGGGCGACGGGAAGAAGGTGACGCGCGTCCCCTTCTTGCCGGGCGCGGGGCCGATGATCTTGAGGGGTGCCACCGCATCGCCGAACGCGAAGCGCATGTAATGCTCCTGCTCGTCGCGGAAGATCGTGAGATCCAACCACTCGCTGAGCGCGTTGACGACCGACACGCCGACGCCGTGGAGCCCGCCCGACACCTTGTAGGCGTTATCGTTCGAGGTGTTCTCGAACTTACCGCCCGCGTGAAGCTGGGTCATGATCACCTCGGCGGCGCTGACGCCTTCCTCGGTGTGGATGCCGGTCGGAATCCCGCGGCCGTTATCCTCGACCGTGACCGATCCCTCGGCGTTGAGCGTGATGTCGATCCGGTCGCAATGCCCGGCCAAAGCCTCGTCGATCGCGTTGTCGGAGACTTCGAACACCATGTGGTGGAGGCCCGAGCCGTCGTCGGTATCGCCGATGTACATGCCGGGGCGTTTGCGCACTGCGTCGAGGCCCTTGAGCACCTTGATCGAGTCTGCGCCATAGTCGTTGGTATTGGGGTCTTCTGCCATGCCAAGCGTATAGGGATTCAGGGCTGGAAACGGAAGCGAAATGGGTAGGCGGCCCGGGACGCCACCCCCGGGCCGAATTGCGCTACTTCTCGACGATGAAGGGCAATTGCCCGCCCCCGGCGTTGTAGGTCGGCAGCTTGCCGTCCCATTTCTCGATCGCACGCTGCCGCAGGATCGCGGGGTTGGCCCGCAGCGCTTCTCCCTCGATCTGCGAGGACTTCGCCTTGCCCTCGGCCTCGGCGATCCGCGCGTCGGCATTGGCCTTGACCGTCGCGACGTTCGCCTGCGCCGCCAGTGCCGCCTGCTCGTTGGCGATCTTGGTGTTGATCTGGTTCAGCACCTGGTCGGGCACGCGGATGTTCGACGCCCAATAGAGCTGCTCGACATGCAGCCCGACGGGTTCGAAATAGCGATCGACATCGCGCTGCACCGCCGACAGCAACGCCGCTTTCTTCGGGCCGTAGATTTCCTCGACGCCGAGCCCCGCCGCTTCCTCGTTGAGCGCGCTGCGCACCGCGTTGCGCAACGGCCCCGCGACGATCCCCGCCATGTCGATCCGGTATTTCTGGAACAGGATCGGCGCCTTCACGGGATCGACGCGATACGCCACCGACACATCCGCCGACAGGTTGAGCCCGTTGCGATCCTGGAACGGGAACTCCTCGTCCACGCCGCTCTGCTCGGTGCTCGACTTGGTCCAGGCATAGGTCGAGGTATAGATCGGATATTCGAAGATGTTGGTGCCGAACGGCGTAAAGTACCAGCCCACGCCGAGCGCATGGTCGGCGACGCCGGCGGCGCTGCCGAAATTGCTGACCTTGATGCCGACATGCCCCGGCTCCACCCGGCTGCACGAGCTCATCGGCAGGATCGCGATCAACGGGATCAGCACGAGAGGGGCGAAACGAACGAGTCTAGTCATTGTCCCTGTTCTTTTCATTATCTGGGTCCAATAGGAGGAGGGTGAATTCGCGCGTCAGCGCGGTGACCGACAGGAAGCCGGCCACGAGCGCGACGAGCGCGAGCAGCGCCGCGCCGAGATTGGCGAGGTCGCTATGCAGGTTGAACAGCGTGGGGATGACGAAGCCGAAACAGGCCAGCTCGCAGACGAGCAGCCCCGCGCAGCGCAAGCCAAAGCCGACGAGCCACAGATCCAGCGATTTCATGAAAGGTTTGCCCCGAACGCCCCCGAAGGATGCCGGGGCCGCAGCGCCCCGTCAGGGGTGCGGGTGGGAATATCTGCCCGTAACGCGTTCGCTACAATCGCAATCGGAATCCGCGCAACGCAATCGTGCGTGCATCCGATGCATGGCGGCGGCGACCCCGGCGGGGTGCGGGACCACAAAAGCAATCGGAGGCCTGATCGTCACCGCTCGCTCTAAAGCTGCCGTCATGCTGAACGTGTTTCAGCATCCACCCCGCAACGAACCCGGTCCGGACTCGCGGAGAGCTGGATCCTGAAACGAGTTCAGGATGACGGACGTTTTTGCAAATGTGTTGCGAAGGCGCCAGTCCGCCCCGGCACGCTGCCGGGGCGGTAGCAAGTCTCAGAACCGGTCGGCGCGCTGCCCCAGCAACGTCACCTCGACGCGGCGGTTCTGGCGCATGCCCTGCGGCGTCGTGTTGGGCGCGACCGGATTGGCCTCGCCATGCCCGACCACCGAGAAGCGCGCGCGAGTCACGCCCATCTGGTCGAACGCGGTCCGCACCGCATCCGCGCGGCGCTCGGACAGTGCCTGGTTGTGCGCATCGGTCCCGCGCGAATCGGTATAGCCGTCGATCGCGACCCGCACCCCCGATTCCGACCGCAGATAGTCGGCAAGGCCCTTGAGCTTGTCGATCGCGCCCGGGCGCAACACCGCGCTGTCGGTCGCGAACAGCACGTCCTCATCGAGCCGCATCATCGCGCCGCGCGACGTCTGGCGGAAGCCGTAGCCGCGCATCGCGCGCTGGTCCCAGCCGCCGCGCGGCGGACCGCGGCGGTCCTCGACCACGACGACGCGGTCGCGCGACGCCCAGTCGAACCGGTCGCGGCGCGGGCCGGCAACCTGCGCGAAGGCGCGGTTGGCGGCATCCGCCTCGCGCGGATTGACGCGACCGTCATGGTTGAAGTCGAAATTGCGCAGCACGAACGCGCGGCCGCGGTTGGTCCCGCGCAGCTCGGGGAACAGGATCGGCACGCCCGCGCCAACCAGGCGATAGTCGCGGTCACCCGGGCGGCCACCACCCCAGTCCCACCGCTCCTGCGCGGCGGCGGGCATCGCGCTGCCCGCGAGCGCGACGGCGGCAACGGCAGCGGTAAGGATCGACTTTCGGATCATCGTCATCGTGTAACTCCCTGGCCCCCGCCCGATGGGAAGGGTTTGGGCGCGAGCGCTTGAACCGCCGGTGAGTTCCCTCGACAGCCGGGGTTCAGGCGGCGCCATGCCCCAGGGTGAGACGCAAGGCGTCGCGCCCGAGGTCCGCGAACAGGGCATCCTCGGTCCCGGTCATCCACACCTGCCCGATCCCCGCCAGCCGCGCAAACAGCGCCGCGCGCCGGACCGGATCGAGATGCGCCGCCACTTCGTCGAGCAACAGCACCGGCGCCATTCCGGTCCGTTCGGCGACGAGATCGGCATGCGCGAGGATCAGCCCGAGCAGCAACGCCTTCTGCTCGCCGGTCGAACACAGCGCCGCCGCCTGCGCCTTGCCGAGATGCGTGACCGCCAGATCGCTGCGATGCGGGCCGACCAGCGCACGCCCGGCAGCCGCATCGCGCGCGCGGCCCACCGCGAGATCCGCGGCGAGCGTCTCCCCCGCCCCGGTCCAGCCGGTCAGCTCCAGACCGGCGCGCGCGAACGGGCCGTCGGGCTGCTCGACCAGCCGCGCGCCCAGCGCGGCGACCGTATCGCGCCGCGCCGCATCGATCGCGATGCCATGCTCGGCCATCTGTACCTCGAGCGCGCTCAGCCACTCGCGGTCGGGCCGCCCCTCTTCGCCGAGCAGCCGGTTGCGCGCGCGCATCGCGGCTTCGTAGCGGTTGGCGTGGACCGCATGGCCGGGGCTGAGCGCGAGCGTCAGCCGGTCGAGGAACCGCCGCCGCTCGCCCGCAGGCTCGACGAACAGCCGGTCCATCGCGGGGGTGAGCCACAGCACGGTCAGCCATTCCGCGAGTTGCGTCGCGGCGACCGCGGAGCCCTGCACCCGCACGATCCGCCGCTCGGGCGCGTTCGCCTGCGTGCCGGTCGCGAGCGCGACGTCGCCGCCAAGGTCCGCCGCGATCCCGAACCCGCCGGGCCCGTCCTGCCGCGCCATCTCGCCCAGCCCCGCGCGTCGCAGCCCACGCCCGGGCGCGAGCAGCGACACCGCCTCGAGCACGTTGGTCTTGCCCGCGCCATTCTCGCCGGTCAGCACCACGAAGCCCGGGCCGGGCGGAATCGCCAGCGCGGCATGGTTGCGGAAATTCGTGAGGACGAGGCGCGTCAGCATCGCGACCGCTCTACCCTGTTGGCCGCGTTACGCAATTTGCGTGATGCGCGCGCGGAGAGAGAAGCAAACACGCCTCCACCCGGCCGATGCGAACGAAGTCGAGCCATCCCCCTCCGTCCGTTCGTTTCGAGCGTAGTCGAGAAACTCGGCACAGCGCAGGTTTCTCGACTTCGCTCGAAACGAACGGGAAGGCGTTTGGGAAATAAAGCGTCCGTCCTATGACGCGAGCGACGGCTCCACCGCAGTCTCGCGCCGGGTGCTGAGATAAGACGCCAGTTCCGCCCCTAGCTCGCGCTGCGCCTTGAGATACGCGACCGGCGTCACGATCCCCAGCCGCGCGCGCGCCGCATCGATCGGTTCGGCGAGCAGCGCGAGATAATCCTCGCCCGAAATCCACCGCGCGCGGCGTCCGTTGCGATACCCTTCCCACACCGCACGCGCGAACAGCGTGTTGCGCGTGACCGACAGGCTCTTGAACGCCGCCGCGCCGCCGATGAACGCCCAGCCAAGCCCGCCGACCTGCGCATAGCTGAACGCGACGAGGCACGCCTCGCCAAGCGATTCGTCCGCCTTGTAGCCGGTCAGCACGTGCCAGATGTCATGCGTGTCGCGCACCCGCCGCCCGAACCAGGCATAAGGGTGTGCGACCTGATCCTCGCTGATCACCTGGCTCACCTGCACCAGTCCGTCGGCAGAATAGCCGGTCGTCTCGAGAAACTCGCGATAGGCCGCGCCGACCGTGCCGGGCGCGAACCCCGCGACGAACGCGCTGTCCGACAGGCGCTCGGCAAGCTCGGTCTGTTCGCAGGCGAGCCGCCCGCCCTGCGTGGTGGCGATCAGCCGCGCATAGTTGATCGGCGAATTGCCGACGTTGAGCGCGCGCATGATGCGGAAGACCTGGGTGGTATCGTCGCCGTTCGCGAGCAACTTGCGGATCGCGTCGAATGCGGTGCGCCAGTCGCGTCGTCCGCTGGTGCCGGGAAACGGGGGAAGCGTGGCCATCGACTCGGCTCCTTACTGACAGTCGTGTCAATAGCTCGCCCGCCCCGCCCTGTTAATGTTGCGGGAGGGGTCACGCTGGTGCGCCCGGCACCGCCCGGCCTCGTCCATTAGGACGAAACCGGGCGGCAGGGGTGCCGTGCGAACGTCGCTGCCCCATACACTGCCCAAAGGCGGCACGGGGCAGCCCGTTGGCAACAGAATATCGAGGGTATCCGTGATCGAAGATCCATCCATCCGCAGCATCGTCCGCCGGACGTCCGGGGGGCTGCAGGCGGTGGTGACCCCAGCCGACGATCCTGGCCCCGGCGCATCGCAAGGTCCGTCGGTTTCGCTGAGGCACCGCCGTGGCGGCGGACAAGCGACCGCGCCGGGGGCAAAAATCCGACACGGGCCATATCTAAATTGTGCGTTAACCAGCCGCGCTGTAGGCAGGGACATGGGTGAAATCGAACGGCAAGTTCCGGCAGGACTGATTGAGCAATGGGCGGTCCACCTGCGGCGACAGCGATCGCGCGCGACGGATACGATCTGGCTGCTCGACAACGGCTTCACGATCCATGACGGCAGGAATGGCACCCCCACGACAGACGCGTCCGCGCGAGTCCGCGCGGAGCAGGAAGCGATCGTCGCCGAAGTAAGTGCCCTGCTCGATCAATATGACGCGATCAATCTACGCGGCGCGCTGTTCGAGAACAGCTGACCGGTAGCGAAGGCACGCCGCCGCCCGCCTCTCCAGAACCCCGGTAGGGGATCGCCAGACTGTCCGTCGCGGCGTTGCATGGCCGCGTCGTCGCAGCTTTCCAGACGACGCCAGGGGGGGGCGGTCAGCCCTGTCGCGGGAAACGTGTTTCTGTGTTTTGTAAAGGCGTCGACCATCATGAGCGCGAGTATCCGACGGATCGTCGACCCGGCCGTGCCGGAACCGCGCCCGCAAAGGACGACGACCGCGCGCCCGCTGACGATCGCGCTCCTGCTGCTCGCGGTCGCGGTGCTGATCCGCTGCCATGATTTCGGCAATCCCGTGATCCATGTCGACGAGCAATTCTACCTGCTCGTCGGCGACCGGATGCTCCACGGCGCGCTCCCCTATGTCGACATCTGGGATCGCAAGCCGGTCGGGCTGTTCCTGATCTTCGCCGCGATCCGGCTGCTGCCCGGCGACGGGATCCTCGCCTATCAACTCGTCGCGACGCTGTTCGCGGCGGGCACCGCGTGGCTTGTCGGTCGGGGTGCGCGCCGGCTCGGTGCGTCGCGTGGCGCGGCGCTCGCGGCGGCAATCGCCTATCTGCTGTGGCTGCCGTTGCTGAGCGGGCGCGGCGGGCAGTCGCCGGTCTTCTACAATCTCTTCATGACCGCCGCCGCGGTGCTGACGCTGCGCCTCCCCGAGCTCGCGGCACGCGGAGCCGGGCGCGGGGCGGCGCGCGCGATCGTCGTCAACGGCGCGGCGAGCTGCTTCCTCGCGGGGCTGGCGATCCAGACCAAATACACTCCTGCGGTGGAAGGCGCGTTCTTCGGCGTCGCGCACCTCTGGTACCTCCGCCGCGCGGGCGGAAGATGGCCGGTCATCGGCCTAGCGGCGCTGCTGTGGGTGACGCTCGCGATTGCGCCGACCGCCGCCGTGGTGCTCGACTATGCGCGGCGCGGACCTGCGGTGTTCCAGGCGTTCTGGTTCTCGAACTTCGCCTCGATCAGGCTCCGCAAGGGCTATCCCGCCGCGAAGATCGCCGCGCGGATGGCGGGCAACATCGGACAGATGTTCCCCTTCCTGCTCTGCGCGATCGTGTCGTGGCGAATGCGGCCGTGGACCGCCGAGAAAACCCTCGCCTTCGGCTGGTTGGGCGCGGCGCTGGTCGCGTTCGCGATGATCGGCGCGTTCTTCGACCATTATGTGCTTCCGCTGGTCGCACCCTTCGCGATCCTCGCCGCGCCGGTGCTCGATCGCTACCGTTTCGCCACGCCCGCGCTGTTCGCGGTCGGGCTCGGGCTGTTCGTCGCGCGCGTGCCGATCCGCCCCGTCGACGCCGCCGGCGTGCGCACGGTCGCCGCGGTCATGCGTGCGAACAGCGCGGGTGGCTGCCCCTATGTCTTCGCGGCGGATTCGATCCTGTACCACCTCGCGCGAACCTGCCTGCCGACGACGCGCGTCTTCCCCTCGACGCTCGCCTACGAACCCGAACGCGGCGCGAGCGGGATCGACGAGGTCGCCGAGGTCCGCCGCATCCTCGCCGAAGCGCCGCCGGTCATCGTCACGCTCGACACGCCTTTCGCCGAATGGAACCGCCAGACGCTCGGGCTTGTCGAGACCGCGCTCCGCCGCGACTATCGACCGGTCCTCGCGGTTCCGCGCGAGGCGGGCCACATGATCGTCTATCTGCGTCGGGGTCGCCGCTTTCACGCGCCAGCGTCGTGAGACGGGGGAAAGCGGGCATCCCCGCTCGGGTCGCACCGGTGCCCGCTCCTCTCGCCGTCCAGGATCTGGCGACGCGGAAGCGGTCCTGACGACACCCTATTTGGGATGAGACCGTCGCGTATCGCGGGTGGCCGAAACGCTTTCCTCGACCGCAACGCTCCTCGAGCGCCGCCCCTCCACCGCGACCAGCTTCAACGCCTTACGCTGGAGCCGCCGTGGACGTCGAACCCGCGCCCTTAGCACCGCCTCTACCCCGCCACGCGGGGGGAATCAGGCGTCTGCGCTCAATTTGGGACACCGACCCTGCACCCCGCGTGCAACGAATCCTTTGATACCGAGTTGAATTGGTATTGGGGAATATACTGAGATGAAAGATAAGTTTGCGTTCTGGAAGAAGTCGTACATCCGTCCGATAGGGGCGGTCGTCGCGGTCGCCTGCTCGATCGGGGCGTTGCAGTACATGGTGAGCGGCGGGCAGCTCAGCCCCGCCACCGCAGCACTTCTGGCCGATCCGCTTTCCGTCCTCTCTGGTCGATCGCCCGGGTCGCGGTCCAGCGGTGCGCTCCTGCAATCGAAAAAGGCCTACGCGAACGATCGCACGAGCGCCACCGGTACTGGCCCGGCAGCGCCGTCCGAGCGGGTTCTCTCAAACGTGCGGACGCGTCCGCCTGTTGCTGTCCCGGCGACGGAGACGGGTCTGATTCCGGTTCTCCCGACTAGCGACGCGGTCATTCCCGATGAGGCCGTGACGAGTTTTCCAGCCGGCGTTCCAGCATCCGGCAGCGGTTTCGGCGGGGGCGGCTTCCCCGGTACGATTTCCGGTGGTGGCGGTGGCGGTACGCCAGGCACGGGCGGTGCCGTCGGAGTTGGGGGTAACGGTGGGGGTGTTCCCTCGGTCCCCTCCGCGGTCCCGGAACCCTCGACCTGGGCGCTGATGCTGACGGGATATTTCCTGGTTGGCATCGGATATCGGCGGCGCCGCAAAAGCGCGTCCACAGGTCCCCTCGCTGCCGATACCGTGCGCTGACGCGATTGCAGGCAATGCGTATCGTTATGGCCGTGTCGGGTGTCGCAACCCTGGTCGCCGCGTCGTTTCTTGTCCCGGCTTTCGGGCCACGCCACGGGGCAAGTCCCGCGGGGCCGGTGGCGCCGATCTCCAGCGGCGACCGGATCACCTATCCCGCGAACGGGTATCCGGCTCTCGTCCTGCCGGATGGCAAGAGCGAACGGGTCAAGAGCCTGTTGAACAGCCAGCGACCGATACGGTTCGGCGACTATATCTGGAACGATGCGGGCGTCCCTGACGGGCCGGTCTGGGTACGGGTCGACCTGTCGCGCCAGACGCTGTCGGTGTTTCGTGGCGGGAACGAGATCGGTACGACCGTGGTGCTGTTTGGCGCCGACGGAAAACCGACCCCAAGAGGCGTCTATCCGGTGTTGGCGAAGGCCGAAACGCACCGGTCGTCGCTGTACGACGCCGAGATGCCCTTCATGTTGCGACTGACGGGCGACGGGGTCGCGATCCACGCCAGTACCGTCCGCGAGGGTTCGGCGACTCACGGGTGCATCGGCGTGCCGCTCGAATTCGCGCGGCTTCTGTACGGGCAGATGAAGGTCGGCGATCGGGTCGCAATCATCGCAGCCTGAAGATCCCGACCAGGCGGTTAACCAGGTCCTGAAACGATAACTACAGTCCGACCTGGCAATACCCTCCTCCGGAGGTATTGTCCGTATGTCTGTGCGCACGTTGAAACGCACCCTGACGGTGGCGCTGCTGGCGACCGTTGCCCCCACCCTCGTCAGCGCGACCAGCACGGCCGCGGAATTCGAAGCGACCGTTCTTTCGCTGCATAACCGGGAGCGGGCCGGCCTGGGCGTGGCACCGCTCCAGTGGAACGCAGCCTTGGCGCAGTCCGCGCAAAGCTGGGCAAACCACCTCGCCGCAACCGGTGCATTCGAACACGCCGCCGAGTTGCCGTCCAACCCGGAAGGCGAGAACCTTTGGGAAGGCACGAAAGGCGCCTATCGGCTCGAGCAGCGGGTCGACGCCTGGATCCGCGAAAAGCGTTTCTTCAAGCCCGGAACGTTTCCCGACAACAGCACGACCGGAAACGTAGAGGATGTCGGTCATTACACCCAGGTCGCGTGGCGCGCTACGAGCAAGGTCGGATGCGCGCAGGCGACCGGCTTGCATACCGACGTCCTGGTCTGTCGCTACAGCAACGCCGGGAATTATGTCGGCGAGCAGGCCTTCTGAGGTCCTGGTGTCCGCCGAGACGGCGCCAGTCCCCGTTGCCGAAAAACTCAGGCGTAGCGGATCGTGATCTGAGCCAACTGACGACGACGGACCGCGACGCCGATCATGCCGAAACCGGCGAGCATCATCGCCCACGTCGCCGCTTCGGGCACGGGCGCCACGGCGTCCGCCGTGACCGAAAGATGATAGGTCAGCGCAGGAAGGTTGAAGTCGGTGAAGTCATATTCCCCGAGCACGAATGTCGGATTGAAAACCGTTCCGGTGAAGATCGATGCGCCCGAGGGAGAATATCGAAAGAAACGAGAACTGAGACTCAACAGATCGAACCCACCCGCGCCTTGAGCGGTATAAAAGTAGAAAAGAACGGGTGTTGGGACACCGTCGACCGTGGCGGTGCTTTCGAGCGCGAAGATCGTGGGGTCGTTCAAACCAGCAGCCTGCCCCTCGGGGTCGATCGCGGTTGGGCTGAGCGGCAGCGTAAAGGTCGCCGAATGCGCGCCGGTCAACGTGAACGTAGCCGCTTGAGCCAGGCTCGGTACTGCCGACAACGCAACGGCAAGGGACAGTGATCTCAAAACACGCACGGCGTAACCCCACTGTTGACTCGCGCGTGTGAGGTTCGCCGACTTGGCATCAACCTCCAGCCTTCGGCACGGTCTTCTCTCTGGGATACGAGCATGGATTATGCCAACCGCAGAAATCCGTGCCGCAATTCCGATGAATTGCGAAACGGACTCCTCGATCGTAAGAATTTTTTACAATGACCGTTCCTATTTAAGGAATGGGAGAGGTTCGGTCAGGGCGCTGCCGAGGCAGCTTCCAGAACCGCCCGTCGTTTGGGCGAGTCCGCGAGTGGTTGGCCGGCATATTCCCGGATCCCCCATGCTCCATATTGGCCGATGAAACCGGTTGCCGAATACAGCGTCACGGTGTCGCCAATCTTCGTTTTCCAATCCTGGAGATAGCGTTGATACATGTCATGCATGAGGGGGCTACGCTGCATCTGTGCCGCGACCGCCGCGTTTTCCGCGAAGGGAACGATGTGCTGGCCACCTTCATAAGCGACGTATCGCTTGTTCCACTTGGTTGCGCTTGCCTTGTCGGCGACGGCGCGGTCAATGGCGGTAACGCGCATCGTTTCGAGCGCGGCGAAAAGCGTCGGCAAGTCGGTGACGCCGGAGTCGACGGACCGTAGCAGGTCGTGCCCGAAATACGGCGCGGTCGCGATTGCATCCGCCCATTTCGGCGCGTCACGGAAGCCCATCATTTGGTCGATCGACCACCCGTTGCCATTCTGCGTGCTGAAGACACGAACCAGGCGCGCGGGATTGTCCTGGAAAGCGGTGGTGAGCAGCTTGTGAAACCAGATCGACTTCTCAGCGTAGCGAAGAACGCCATTGGTGTATCTGTCGCTGGACAGCCCCTCTGCGACCCCTTCGTTCAGCACCTGGTTGGCAATCGGAAACCCGTAGTTCCATGTTTCGTTCGATAGCTCGAAATAGGCCCGGTGCCCTGTCGCCAGCCGATCGTGCACGAGTTTCGCCATTGCGCGGACATACGTCTCGTCGGCGTTCCACGGGATCGTGAACCACGGGTCTGCACCCGCCGCATTGGCGAGGTCGACCATATGCTCGAGCGCGATCCCGTCGGTGCCGTCCTGAACCAGCCGGGCCGGCGTCGAACGCGTCGCCCATGTCACGCTTGCCGGATTGCTGTTGGCGTTGGACCAATCCAGGAAGCGCAGGATGCCATACGGCTTGAGGTCATCGACGATCCGCTGATCGAACGCCCCGTTGGTGGGAAGATTGGGCTCGCGACAGTCGAGGTTGGCGAGGGGGTCCGATTTGTTGACCGAGTCCACATACAGGATCACGGTCGGCAGCGCCTTCCCGGTATATCCTGGCCAGGTAAAGCTCGCAGCATGATTGCTCCCGGTCAGCCGGGCGTCCCCGTCGACGCGGATGTTCCCGCTGCCGGTCCATGTGCACGTGATGGGGGTTGCCTTGCCCGCCCAGACGGTCTGCGGGACGTTGAGAATGAGAGCCGCATAGATCAACGGCGTACCGCCAGGCGTCAGCTTGTCTTTCGGAACGTCCGCCCAGCTGGCGGATGGATTGCGCCACGCACCGGTAGCGAAGGCCAGGTTGGCGAACGTCCGCTCGGTACCGTAGTAATTGCTGCTGGCGACGTTGATCCCGAGCGAAAGCGACCGGGCCGGCGACGGTGTACCCGTCGGCGTCGGTACGGTCCTCGTGCCAAATTGATAGATCGCTGGAGGTGCCGGTTGATTGACCACTGCCGGGCTGAGCGACGTACTGTTGGTCCCTGAGCCTGCACCAACTGCCGCGAAGGCTCCTCCGATCACGGTTGCGGCCAAAACCGTCGCAAGCAGGATTTTCTTGTGCGAGCCCGTCGCAGACGAAGCGGGGAGGGGACGTACTTCGATCTTGTCGCTCGACACGAAATTTGTTTCCTTGTTTCAAAGGGGCGAATTTCAAATTCAACGTTCGGCAATGGCGGCGCGCTGACGGTCGCCGACCCTGCGGCATCTCAGGGGAAGTCTGCGAAATAGAAGGTGGTATGCGGGTGGGGGTCAATTCGGCGCTTACGTCGCCTCATTTATTACCGTGCCAAATCAGGTAAGTAGAACATCAAGTCAACGGGGACTGGCTCGGTCGGTCCCGCGCCAGGCCCGCATTGACGAATTCGGGCGCCACGCCGTTTCGCGTCGCCGACCGCGCTGCTGTTTTTGCGCGTGCTCTTGGCCTCCGTCGCGCCTGTACGACTGACGAGAACAAACGCTGTTAGCCGCTAGTCGGCTGACACGACGCCGAACATCTCATTCCCTGCCGCAAAGGTGCGTGCATATCCACGCGCGTCGCGGGCGGCGGTGGGTTGATCGATCAGCGGCACCCCTCGGTCATCGGCCAGTAGAACAAGGGAGCCGACCGTCACGGCCTGGCCGACCGTAATGCTGAAGGACAGCGGCCCCGCTGCGGCGGAAGATCTCCCGAATGCTCACCAATGCTCGCGCGCACGAAGCGACCTGAAGCCGAAGCTGGGCAGAGCGTGAGACGCGCCGAACAGGCAACTGCGCAGCATCCCTAGGTGACGAAAAGCACCGAGCATGACCGGACCGTCTTGCGCGCATCTACAGTGGCGAAGGGGGACTTACGGGTTTCGACGGGGCTTTCGACGGGTTCGATACCGTCCGGGGACGGTGGTGCCCGGCGGCGTTGCCGCGGGGTCCCGGCGGATTTTGGGTGTAGTCGCAATGGTCTCGAAGACGGCAGGCAAGACACGGTTTTCCCTGGGGCGCGCCAGCAGCATGGCGTGCCTCATGCCGCTCGAGCCGCGGATGATGTTCGATGGCGCGGCGATCGTCACCGCGCATGATGCCGTATCGTCGGATAGCCCCCTGCTGGACGGCGGCGATCTGCTTGCCAAGCTCGCCACTGCGGACACCGCCGCCGCGCAGTCGGCACGGTCCACCGCCGACCCCGCGCGCCCTGCCGGCTCCGGCGACACGGCGGGCGTTCCCAACCTCCAACCCACCGAACAGCGCGCCTGGTTGCAGAGCGCGGTCGCGACCGACGCCGTCGCCGCGGCATCCCCGGACGCGACCAGCCGGGATGCCGCCGGACAGAGCTTCATCTTCATCGATTCCTCGCTCAGCGACTATGAGCAACTCGTCGAGGAATGGCGCGCGCAGGGGACCGTGATCGTGCTCGACGCGGGCGGCGACGGCCTTGCCCAGATCAGCGATGCGGTGTCGGGCCATACCAACGTCGGCGCGATCCACATCGTCAGCCACGGCGTCGCGGGTGCCTTCTTTCTCGGTGCCACCCGGGTCGATGCCGCGACGGCAACGGGGGCGCTGGCCGATCGGTTCGCCGCGATCGGCACGCATCTTTCGGCCGATGCCGACATTTTGATCTACGGGTGCGACGTGGCGGCGGGCCCGTCGGGCCAGGCCCTGGTCGACGCCATCGCGACGACCACCGGCGCGGATGTCGCGGCGTCGATCGACGATACCGGATCAGCGATGCGCGGCGGCAACTGGGTGCTCGAAAACAGGCTCGGCACGGTCGAGCATACCGCGCTCACCGCGCTGGACTGGCACGGGCTGCTCGCCACCGCGCAGATTGCGGTCAATTCGGCCACCACCGTGCTCAAAGTCTACAACGCCGCCGGGACCGAGGTGGCGAACAGCGCCACCGGCGCCGGGTTTTCGGTCATCATCGGCGCATCGCGGTCGACCGGCATCAGCGCGGGCTATGCGGTGTGGACCAACGCCGCGACGCTTAACGGACAAGCGCTCGACCTGCGCGCGGTGGTGGTGGGGACCACGCTCGGGACCGACGTCATCAACTTCGACCGGCCCGTCGCCACGACGAACGACCCCGGCTTCCTGCTCGCCACGGCGGGCGGGCCGACCTCGGGCGTGGCGTCGGCGCAGGTCCGCTGGGAACTGGTGCTGGGCGGCACGAACACCCCGGTCGCGGCGGACGTCAGCTTCACGATCGCCGACATCGACGGCACGGGTCTGAACCCCAACGCGTTCACCCGCGAAGGCGTGATCGTCTCGACCGACACGCTGACGTCGTTCCAGTCGGCGGCGATCAGCGACGTGCGCTTCACCACGATGACGCCAGGCCAGGTTGCCGCGTTCGGGACGCAGAACGAGCTGTCGCTCCCGCCGCTGCCGATCTCGGCCGCGAAGTTCAACTGGACCAATACCAGCACCTGGACGATCACCTATCAGCTCGATCGCGCGGCGTCCGCGCAAGCCGGGTTCAACCATGACGGCAACAACGAGTTCGCGTTCGGCGCGGGCGGGGTCACGACCTCGATCCCCCGGCTCGATCTCGATTCGAGCGACAGCACCGCGACCGGATCGAGCTATCTCGGCACGTTCATCGAGAACGGCAGCGGGATCCGCATCGCCAATACCGACGCCACGATCCTGAACCCGATCGGTTCGGTCACGTCGCTGACGGTGGGGCTGTCGAATGCGCAAAGCGGGGACCAGCTGCTCGTCAACGGGTCGACCGCGACGTCGGGCACCGTCACCGGCGGGATTTCCTACGCGATCACCGGCAGCACCCTCACCTTCACCGGCGCGGCGAGCGCGGCGACCTATCAGGCGGCGCTCGGCACGGTGACCTTCCGCAACACGGGCGAGCGGCCCGCCACGGTGGACCGCACGATCAACGTCAGTTTCGCGAATGCCACTTTCTCGTCCAACGTCGCGGTGGCGACGATCAAGGTGATCGAGGTCAACGACCTGCCCGTCGCGGTCAACGACGGCCCGCTGACGACCGCCGAGGACACGCCGATCGCCAACATCGCGGTGCTGACCAACGACACCGATCTCGACGACAAGCCGGTTCCCGGAACGACGACCAGCAACGTCGTAGTCACCGCCGCCAGCGCGCCCAACGGCACCGTCACGATCAACGCAGACGGCACGCTCAACTACATGCCCAACGCCAATTACAACGGCACCGACACGATCAGCTACACGATCAGCGATGGCCGCGGCGGAACGTCTAGCGCGATCGTGCCGATCACGATCACGCCGGTCAACGACGCGCCGACCCGGGTCGGATCGCTCGCGCCGCGCGCGAATGTCGATGCGGCGAGCGGCATCAGCGTGGCCACCGCCGCCGCCTTTGCCGATGTCGACGGCACCGCGCTCACCTATAGCGCGACCGGCCTGCCGAACGGGCTGTCGATCAACGCGAGCACCGGTGTGATCACCGGCACGATCGACCGATCCGCCAGCCAGGTCGCGGGCGGCGTCTACACCGTCGTCGTCACGGCGTCCGACGGGGCGCTGTCGACCACCCAGACCTTCGCCTGGACGATCACCAACCCGCCCCCGGTCGCGGTCAACGACCCCGCGCTGACCGTGAACGAGGACATCCCCGGCACGACCGTCAACGTGCTCGCCAACGACAGCGACCCGGATGGCGATCCGATCAGCATCGTGTCGGCATCGGCGGGCCGGGGCAGCGTCGTGGTCAACGCCAACGGCACGATCACCTATACGCCCAACGCCAATTTCAACGGCTCGGACACGATCAGCTACACCATCAGCGACAGCCAGGGCGGCACCGCCACCGCGACGATCCCGGTCACGGTGGTCGCGGTCAACGACGCGCCTGTCCGCGTCGGCACCCTGCCCGCGCAAGGCACCGTCGATGCGCAGGCCGGGATCAGCGTCGCCACCGCCGGCGGGTTCAGCGACGTCGACGATGCGACGCTGCGCTACACCGCGTCCGGGCTGCCCGCGGGTCTCGCGATCGACCCCGCCACCGGCGTCATTTCGGGAACGATCGACCGCTCGGCGAGCCAGGGCGGCAGCGGGGGCGTCTACGCGGTCACGGTCACCGCGACCGATGCCGGCGGGCTGGCAGCGACGCAGACCTTCGCCTGGTCGGTCACCAACCCCGCCCCCACCGCCGCCAACGACAGCGCCGCGACCAGCGAGGACACGCCGGTCACGATCAATGTCCTCGCCAACGACAGCGACCCCGATCGCGACCCGTTGAGCGTCGTCTCGGCGAGCGCGGCGAACGGCACGGTCACGATCAACCCCGACGGGACGCTGCGCTACGTTCCGAACGCCAATTTCAACGGCCAGGACACGATCACCTACACGATCAGCGACGGCCAGGGCGGCACCGCGAGCGCGAGCGTCGCGGTCGCGGTGGCCGCGGTGAACGATGCACCCGTCGCGGTCGGCACGCTGCCGCCGCAGGCCGGCGTCGATGCGCAAGGCGGGATCACCGTGCCGACCGCGGGCGCGTTCAGCGACGTCGACGACACGACGTTGCGCTATTCGGCGACCGGGTTGCCCGCGGGTCTGACGATCAACGCCGCGACCGGCGTGATTAGCGGAACGATCGACCGGTCGGCGAGCCAGGGAGGTAGCGGCGGCGTCTATGCGGTCACGGTGACCGCGACAGACGCGGGCGGCCTGCGCGCGAGCCAGACGTTCGTCTGGGCGGTCAGCAATCCGGCACCGATCACGCAGAACGATGCGGTGACGATCGACGAGGACACGACCGTCACGGTCAACGTACTGGCGAACGACAGCGATCCCGACGGCGACCCGCTCACCGTCGTCTCGGCGATGGCGACGGTCGGCTCGGCGGTCCTCTCGGGCAACCAGATCCAGTATACGCCGCCCGCCAATTTCAACGGCACCGCGACGATCACCTACCGGGTCAGCGACGGCCAGGGCGGCACCGCGACCGCGACGCTGACCGTGACCGTCACCCCGGTCAACGACGCCCCCGTCGCCACGCCGATCGCGCCGCGCAGCGTGACGGACGGTGCCGCGATCGCGGTGCCGGTCGCGGGCAACTTTTCCGACGTCGAGGGCGATGCGTTGCGCTTCGCCGCCATCGGGCTCCCGCCGGGGCTCGGCATCGATCCCGTCACGGGGGTGATCTCGGGCACGATCTCCAACAGCGCCAGCCAGACCAACGGCGGCATGTATAGCGCCACGATCACCGCGTCGGACGGCAAGGGCGGGACCGTCACGCAGACGATCAGCTTCACCGTCGCCAACCCGCCGCCGGCGGCAGCGAACGATTCGGTGAACACGATAGAAGACACGCCCGTCACCATCGACGTGCTGGCGAACGACACCGATCCGGATCGCGACCCGCTGACGGTCGTCACCGCCGCCGCCGGCAATGGCACCGTCACGATCACCCCCGACGGCACCCTGCGCTACGTACCCAACGCCAATTTCAACGGCACCGACACGATCACCTATACGATCAGCGACGGTCAGGGCGGCACGTCGACCGCGACCGTCTCCGTCACGGTGGACGCGGTGAACGATCCGCCGCTGGTGTCGGGCAGCATCGGCGACCAGGCCAGTCCCGACAGCCAGGTCGTCCACCTGCCCGTCGGCGGCGCGTTTGCCGATCCCGAAGGCGACACGCTCGCCTTCACCGCGCAGGGCTTGCCCGCCGGCCTCACGATCGACGCGGCGACCGGCGTGATCTCCGGCACGATCGATCATAGCGCCAGCCAGGCGAACGCCGGCGTCTACACGGTCACCGTCACCGCGAGCGACGGCAAGGGCGGCAGCGTATCGCAGACCTTCGTCTGGTCGGTCACCAACCCCGCGCCGGTCGCAGCCAACGACAGCGTGACGGTGGACGAGGATGGCTCGGTCCGCATCCCGGTGCTTGCCAATGACGGCGATCCGGATCGTGATCCGCTGACGGTGACGGCGGCAAGCGCGGGCAACGGCAGCGTGACGATCTCGGTCGACGGGTCGCTCGTCTATACGCCCAACCCGAATTTCAACGGCCCCGACACGATCGTCTATCGCATCACCGATGGCGACGGCGGCGTTGCCACCGCGACCGTCACGGTGACCGTGAAACCCGTCAACGATCCCCCGGTGACCAGCGGCATTCCGGCGCAGAATGGCGACGACGGGACCGCCGTATCCTTTTCGATCGCGTCGTCGTTCAGCGATCCCGACGGTGACCCGCTGACCTTCACCGCGACCAACCTGCCGCCGAACCTGACGCTCGACCCGATGACGGGCGTCATCAGCGGCGTGCTCGATCCCAGCACGTCGGTGAACGGGCCGTATGTCGTCACCGTCACCGCGACCGATCCGTCGGGCGCGGCAGTCACCACCACGTTCCTCTATTCGGTGCAGAACAATCCGCCATCCGCGGTCAACGACATGGCCGCCACCCCCGAGGACGTCCCCGTGACGATCGCGGTGCTGACCAACGACAGCGATCCGAACCATGATCCGCTCCAGATCACGTCCGCGAGCGCGACGCACGGTAGCGTCGTCGTCAATGCCGACGGCACGGTGACGTTCACGCCCGCCGCCGACTTCAACGGGATCGCGGTGGTCAGCTATACGATATCCGACGGCAAGGGCGGCGTTTCGACCGCGACCGCGACGATCACGGTGACGCCGGTCAACGACGCGCCCGATGCGGTCGCGATCCCGGCGCTCGCCAACCAGGACGGCGAGAGCGCGTCGGTCAATGTCGGGACGTTCTTCTCCGATCGCGACGGCGACACGCTCGTCTTCGCCGCAGCCGGGCTACCGCCGGGCATCGGGATCGATCCGGCGACGGGCATCCTGTCGGGCACGCTCGCCGCCGACGCGAGCCAGGGCGGCACCGGCGGGGTGTATACGGTCACGGTGACGGCAACCGACCCGAGCGGGCAAGCGGTCAGCCGCATCTTCCCCTGGTCGATCACCAACCCGGCCCCCGTGGCCGCCAACGACAGCGCCTTCGCCGCGGACGCCATGCCGGTGGCAATCACCGTGCTGGCCAACGACCACGATCCCGAGGGCGATCCCTTGACGGTGACCCGCGCGACCGCGCTGCACGGCACGGTCTCGATCGGGGCGGACGGCGTGCTGACCTATACGCCCGCACGGGCCTATAACGGCACCGACACGATCACCTATGCGATCAGCGACGGCAATGGCGGCAGCGCGACCGCCGCGGTCACGGTCGGCGTCTCGTCGTCCAACCAGGCGCCGGTCGCGGCAGACGACCATGCGACGACCAGCGAGGACACCCCCGTCACGATCGCGGTCCTGTCCAACGACAGCGACGTGGACGGCAACGGTCTGACCGTGACCGAAGCACTGTCGCCCGACGGGACCGTCGCGATCAACCCGGACGGGACGATCACCTTCACCCCGGCAGCGAACTTCAACGGCACGACCACGATCCGCTACGCGATCAGCGACGGCTATGGCGGGACGTCGAGCGCGACGGTCATGGTCGATGTCACCCCGGTCAACGATGCGCCGGTCGCCAATCCGTCGAGCGCCACCACCGCGGAGGACACGCCGGTCGTGCTGGCGGTGCTCGCCAACGACACCGATGCCGATGGCAATCCGCTGTGGGTGACATCGGCGATGGCGACGAACGGGACGGTTGTGATCCTCGCGGATGGTACGGTCCGCTACACGCCGGACGCCAACTTCACCGGCACCGACACTATCACCTATACGATCGGCGACGGGCAGGACGGATTTTCGACCTCGACCGTGACGGTGACCGTGACCCCGGTCAACGACGCCCCCACCGCGACGCCGATCACGCCCCAGGTGAGTGCCGATGGCAGCACGGTCAGCCTGCCCGTCGCGGACACCTTCGCCGACATCGACGGCGGTGCCCTGCGCTTCAGCGCGACCGGGCTGCCCGCCGGCCTGTCGATCGACCCCGCCACCGGCGTGATCAGCGGCACCATCGATCGATCGGCGAGCCAGGGGAACGGCGGCAGCTACGGCGTGGTCGTGACCGCGAGCGACGGCAACGGCGGGACGGTCAGCACGCCGTTCAGCTGGTGGGTGACCAACCCCGCCCCCACCGCGGCCAACGACAGCGCAACCACGGCCGAGGACACGCCGGTCATCGTGTTGGTGCTCGCCAACGACAGCGACCCCGATCGCGATCCGTTCACCGTGGTCAGCGCGACGTCCCCCGATGGCGTGGCGACGATCAACCCCGACGGCACGATCACCTTCACGCCCGCCGCGAATTTCAACGGCGTGGCGACGGTCGCCTATGCGATCAGCGACGGCCAGGGCGGCATGGCGAATGCGACCTTGTCCATCACCGTCACGCCGGTCAACGATGCGCCGGTCGTCGATACCCCGCTGGCGAACGTGGCCCAAGTCGACGGCGCGACCGTCTCGCTACCCGTCGCGGGGGCCTTTTCCGATGTCGACGGCGACACGCTGTCCTTCACGGCGGCAGGCCTGCCGGCGGGGCTCGTGATCGACCCGGCGACCGGCGTCATCAGCGGGACGATCGACCGGTCGGCAAGCCAGGTCGGCGGCGGCGTCTATGCGGTCACCGTCACCGCCAGCGACGGCAACGGCGGAACGGTCGCCACCGGCTTCACCGTCACCGTGACCAATCCCGGACCGAGCGCGACCAACGACAGCGCGACGACGGCGGAGGACACGCCGGTCACCATCCCCGTGCTCGCCAATGACAGCGACCCGGACGGCGACCCGCTGCAGGTCACGTCCGCCAGCTCCCCCGACGGCGCGGTGACGATCAACGCCGATGGCACGCTGACCTTCGTTCCCGCCGCCAATTTCAACGGCGCGACAACGATCGACTATACGATCAGCGACGGCCAGGGCGGGATGGCGACGGCGACCGTGGCGGTGACTGTCACGCCCGTGAACGACGCACCCGTGGTCGCCACGCCGCTGCCCGACGTGGCGGGGGTCGACGGCGCGGCGGTCAGCCTGCCGACCGCGGGCCGCTTTTCCGATCTCGACGGCGACACGCTGCGCTTCAGGGCAACGGGCTTGCCGGCGGGGCTGGTGATCGACCCGGCGACCGGACTCATCAGCGGCACGCTCGACCGGTCCGCCAGCCAACAGAACGGCGGCGTCTACGGCGTGGCCGTCACCGCGAACGACGGGGCCGGCGGCACCGCCACGGCAACCTTCACCGTGACCGCGACCAACCCCGCACCGACCCCCGTGGACGATCGCGCGTCGACGCCGGAGGACACGCCGGTGACGATCGCGGTGCTGACCAACGACACCGATCCGGACAATGATCCGCTGCAGGTCGCCAGCGCCTATTCCCCCGACGGCACCGTCGCCATCAACCCCGACGGCACGCTGACCTTCGTGCCCGCCGCCAATTTCAACGGCGCGACGACGATCACCTACGCGATCAGCGATGGCCAGGGCGGAATGGCGACGGCCACCGTCGCCGTCACCGTCACGCCGGTCAACGATGCGCCAATGGTCGACATGCCACTGTCCAACCGGTCGGATCTCGACGGTACGCCGGTTTCGGTCGCGACGTCGGGCAGCTTCTCGGACATCGACCGCGATCCGCTGACCTTCTCCGCGACGGGCCTGCCCGACCGGCTGACGATCGATCCGGCGACCGGGGTGATCAGCGGCACGCTGTCCGCCGACGCAAGCCAAGTCGGCGGGGGGATCTACCGCGTCTCGGTCACCGCCAGCGACGGCGCTGGCGGAAGCGCGACGTCGACGTTCGTCTGGAGCATCGCCAACCCGCCGCCGGTCGCCGCGAACGATGCGGCCATGCTGAACGAGGATCCCGCCGCCCCCGTCACGATCGCGGTGCTGGCAAACGACCGCGACCCGGACAGCGACCCGCTGCACGTCACCACGGCGGCCGCAGCGCACGGGACCGTCACGGTCAACGCCGACGGCACGCTCTCCTATACGCCCGCCGCCAATTACAACGGCACCGACACGATCACCTATACGATCAGCGATGGGCAGGGCGGCGTTTCGACCGCGACAGTCGCGGTTACCATCGATCCGGTCAACGATGCCCCGGTCAGCACGGCCCTACCGGACCAGTCCAGCGTCGATTCGGACAGCGTGTCCTTCCCCGCCGGTTCCGCGTTCGGCGACATCGACAGCGGTTCGCTGACGTATGACGCGACCGACCTGCCCCCCGGCCTGACGATCGATCCGGCGACCGGCGTCATCAGCGGGACGTTGGATTCGTCTGCAAGCCAGGGCGGCGACGGGGGCGTCTATCGCGTCACCGTCACCGCCAGCGACGGGGCCGGCGGGAGCGTATCGACGTCGTTCACCTGGACGGTGACCAACCCGGCACCGACCGCCGTGAACGATGGTGCCGCGACCAGCGAGGATGTGCCGGTCACGATCGCGGTCCTCGCCAACGACAGCGATCCGGACCATGATCCCCTGGGCGTCGCAAGCGCGACTGCCGACACCGGCACCGTCATGATCAACCCGGACGGGACGCTGACCTACACGCCGCGCGCCGATTACGCCGGCACCGACACGATCACCTATACGATCAGCGACGGACAGGGCGGCGTTTCGACCGCGACGGTCGCGGTCACGGTCGTGCCGGTCAACGATCCGCCCGTGGCCGTGAACGACACCGCGACCACGAACGAGGACACGCCCGTCACGCTGGCGGTGCTGCGGAACGACAGCGATCGCGAGGGAAATCCGCTGACGGTGACCGCGGCGCATTCGGCGCAGGGTGCCACGACGATCAACCCCGACGGCACGATCGGCTTCACGCCGGCGGCGCACTTCACGGGCGTGGCGACGGTCACCTATGCGATCAGCGACGGCAACGGCGGATCGGCGACGGCGACCGCAACGATCACGGTGCTGCCGGTCAACCATCCGCCGATCGCGGTGGCCGACCGTGCTGCGACGAACGCGGATGTGCCCGTCGTCATCCCGCTGCTGGGCAATGATCGTGACGTCGATGGTGACAGCCTGTCGGTGGTCCGCGCGACGGCCGCGAACGGGACGGTGACGATCCTGTCCGACGGGACCGTGCGGTACACGCCCAATGCCGGCTTCGTCGGCACCGACACGATCGCCTACACGATCCTCGACGGCAAGGGGGGCACGGCGACCGGGACCGCCTCGGTCGTGGTGACGCGGATCAACACGCCGCCGGTGGACGGGAACGAGGCGATCGAGGCGGTCGGCGGCGTCCGCTGCCGTATCCCGGTGCTGGCGAACGTCAGCGATGCCGACAATGACCCGGTGTGCGTCTTTTCGGCCACCGCCGACGTCGGCACGGTCACGATCAACCCAGACGGCACGCTCGCCTATGTCGCGCCGATCGGTTTCCAGGGCACCGCCTGCATCCGCTACGTCGTCAGCGACGGGCGGGGCGGCTTCACCGCTTCGGTGGCAATGGTGCGCGTCGCGCAGGCGGCGGCCGACGTGAATGCGCTGCTCGGCCTGTATCCACGGCCGGGCGTACCCGACGGCGCACGCGGGGAGAACGTCCGCGATCCGGCGGGGAGCTTCCTCGCCGTCCCGCTGATCATCGACGATACGGTCAACGGCTTCCGCAGCCTGCACGGCACCCCCGATCTCGGCGGCGATGGTCCGCTGCTGACGGCGGTGAACGGGATCAGCTGGCTGGGCGGCCAGGCGAGCCCGGGCCGCAACGGCATGCCCGCCGTCGACGACACGATCCGCCACCTCGACCGCGTCCGGAACCTGCGGGACGATGTCGACCGGCTGTTCGATCCGCGTTGGGGCGACTTCACGCTCAAGCCGCTGAACGGCTTCTCGGTCCGGCAGCTCGCCACGGGCAACGATCAGGTCATGATCGAATCGATCGTGCGCGATCGCATCCTGTACATGGAAATGAAGGACGTCGCGGCGGACGATGCCCCGAGGATCACCGACTATTCGCTGCGGATGCGGGACGGATCGCGGCTGCCCGACTGGGTGACGATGGACCAGCGGGGCCTGGCGATCCTCGAACGCCCGGTCGATGCCGAGGAACTCCACCTCGTCGTCCACGCGGTTCGCGCCGACGGTCGCGCCTTCGACATTCCGGTCGTCGTGCAGGGCGCGACCGGCGAGATCCAGCTGGATTCACCGATCGCCGACCGGCGCGCCGGTGCCGCCGCGCCGCTGTCGCGAACGCTGCACGCCGCGCGCACCGCCTTTCACCGCGAAACCGCCGCGCTGGCGGACGCCTTTTCCGATCACGCCCAAGGGATGACGCAATGACCGTCTTGAAACTCGCCGGATTGCCGCTGCTGGTGCTCGTCGCCGGCTGCGCGGTAACCCCCCAACCGCTTTCCGTCTCGCACCTCGGCCAGACCGCGGACCGCAACCTGGCGCGCGTCGACGCCGACAAGGAACCCGTGTCCGGGCCGATCGACCTGTACGAGGCAATGGCGCGCGCGCTGAAATACAACCTCGACTACAAGGTCGAGATGATGAACGAAGCGCTGAAGGTCCGCGAAATGGACCTGGCGCGCTACGACATGCTGCCGCAGATCGTCGCCAACGGCGGCTATGCCGGGCGGAGCAACTATTCCGGGGCAAGCTCGCTGTCGCTGCTCAGCCGTCGCCAGTCGCTCGAACCCTCGACCTCCTCGGAAAAGAACGTCTTCACCGGGGACCTGACGCTCAGCTGGGACGTGCTCGATTTCGGCCTGTCCTATGTCCGTGCCAAGCAGCGTGCCGACGAGGTGCTGATCGCGCAGGAGCAACGCCGCAAGGTCTCGACCCGCATCATCGAGGACGTCCGCACGTCCTACTGGCGCGCGGTCAGCGCGGAACGGTTGCTGACCAAGCTGCAGGCGCTCGAGGATTCGGTCTCGACCACGCTCGACCATTCCGAACGCCTGGCCGAACGCCGCCTGTCGCCACCGCTCACCGCACTCACCTATCAGCGCGAACTGATCGACATTCAGGCGCAGGTTCGCCGCCTGCAACGCGAACTGGTCATCGCCAAGGCGCAACTGGCGGCGCTGATGAACCTGAAGCCTGGAACGCCGTTCAACCTGGTCCTGCCCGACCGCGGCAGCGCGCTGCCGCCGGTCCACCAGAGTGGCGAGGAGATGATGATCACCGCGCTGCGCAACCGGTCCGAACTGCGCGAGGTCAGCTATCGCCAGCGGATCAATGCCAGGGAACTGGACGCCGCCCTGCTCCGCGCGCTGCCCAGTTTCCGCGGCCTCGTCGGCGCGAACGTGGATTCGAACAGTTTCCTGTTCAATCAGAACTGGGTCCAATGGGGTGCGCGCGCGAGCTGGAATGTCCTCAACGTGTTCCGCTATCCCGCCCAGAAGAAGGCGGTGCGGGCGCAGGACGCGGTGCTGCAGCAGCGCGAGCTCGCGCTGACCATGGCGGTCATCACGCAGGTCCACGTCGCCCGCGCGCGCTACGCGCATCTTGCCGAGGAGCTGGAGACCGCCGCGCACCAGTTGGCGGTGCAGGAGAAGATCAAGCGCCAGATCGAGGCCGGGTATCGCGCCGGCGCGATGAGCCAGCAGACCCAGTTGCGCGAGGAGATGAACACGCTCGTGGCCGAAGTCCAATATGACATCGCCTACGCCGACGCGCAAAATGCCTATGCCAACCTGTACAGCTCGATGGGGATCGACGGCTTCGGGGCGGATCTTACCGGGCGGGAGACCGTGAAAGCGCTGTCCGCTTCGCTGGCAACCGGGTGGGACGCGCGCTCGCGCGCGGCGGTGCTGAAATGAAGTTCGATCGCGTGATCGCATTCGCGCCGGTCGACGACGCGGCCCCTGCGGCCCGGCCCCGGCGCATCTGGGTGCTGGCGGCGGTGGGCGCGGCCGGTGCCGCGCTGCTCGGCTATACGGCGGGCACGTATCGCACCGTCGAACGGTTCCCGGACGAGCAGGTCGCGCCGCCCCGGGACGCAGCGCCGTTGCCGGCCGTCATCGCACGCCCGGCACCCCGGCCCGTCGAAGCGGCGATCCGCGGCGTCATCAAGGCTTCGAGCACATCGACCGTGGCGTCGCGCATGACCGCGCGGATCGTCGCGATGCCGTTCGCCGAAGGCCAGTCCTTCGCCGCCGGCGCGGAGCTGGTGCGATTCGACTGCACCGCCTCCGCGGCGCAACTGCGCGCCGCGGAGGCGGCCTCGGCGGCGTACCGCAAGACCTACGAAACGCAGGTCGAACTCGACAGCTACGAGGCGACCGGAAAGAACGAGGTGGCGGTCAGCCGCGCCAATCTCGGCAAGGCGGATGCCGAGGCCAAGGCGGTCGCGGCGCAGATGTCCGATTGTTCGGTGCGCGCGCCGTTCGCGGGCAAGGTGGTCGAGCAGACGGCCCGGCGCAACGACATCGCCGCCAGCGGGCAGCCGCTGCTCAAGATCCAGAGCGGCGGTGCCGGGGAGATCGAGATGATCGTGCCGAGCCGCTGGCTGACCTGGGTCGGACCGGGCGCGCAGTTCAGCTTCACCATCGACGAGACCGGCAAATCGGTGCGGGGTCGCGTGCAGCGGCTCGGCGCGGCGGTCGACCCGGTCAGCAAGACGATCAAGGTCACCGGCGCGATCACCAGGCAGGACGGCCTGATCCTGGCCGGCATGAGCGGCTCGGCGATCTTCGACGACGCGCGCGCCGGACAGGGCGGACACGCGCTCGCCGTCTCGGCACCCGTCGGTACGGCAGCTGCGGAGCAAGCGCATGCCAAGCACGGCTGAGGCGGCCATTCCGATTCCCCTGCGCGTCGACGGAATCGCCGGCGCCGCGCTGCCCGCGCTGATGCAGTTCGAGGGGGAGGTGCGTCGGCAACCCAGCGTGGCCGAGCTCTGCTACCTTGTCGCCAACGACCTGCGCCGGATCGTGTCCTACGATCAGGCCTTCGTGCTGCGCGAGGCGATGGCCGGGACCGCGCTGCACGTGGTCTGCGCCTCGAGCATCGCGGTGGTCGACCGCAACGCGCCGCTGATCCAGGCGGTCGAGCGCCATCTCGCCGCGCATCTGGCAGACACGACCGAGCCCGCCCCTGCCGCGTTCGACCTGGCGCGGCTGTCGGACGATCCGGTGCTTGCCGACTATCCGTTCCTCGCGTGGCACTGGCAGCCGCTCGACGACCGCACGGGGAAGACGTTCGCCGGCCTGGTGCTGACTCGCGAAACCCCGTTCGATCCCCGCGAGGCGACGCGGATCGCGCGCGCGGCGGAAACGATCGCGCATGCGTGGCTGGCGCTGACCGCCCATCGCCCGGTCCGCAAGCTGTGGCTGCCATCGGTGCGACAGCGCGGATGGCTGCTCGCCGCGGCGGCGGCCATCGCGCTGTTTCCGGTGCGGATGAGCGTGCTCGCGCCGATGGAGGTGGTCGCCGCGCGGCCCTACGTCGTCTCGGCACCGTTCGCCGGCGTGATCCGCGAGATCGCGGTCGCGCCCAATACGATGGTCCGCCAGGGGCAGCCGGTGCTGGTGTTCGAGGACGTGAAGGTCCGCAACGAACTTGCGCAGGCGGAGGAACGGCTGGCCGTCGCCAGGGCCAAGCTGGAACGCGCCAGCAGCGCGGCCTTTGCCGACGCAGCGCAGGCGCACGACATCGCCCAGCTCCAGGCGGAGGCCGATCTCGCGCGATCCGATTTCGCTTATGCCCGCGACGTGATGGCCAAGTCGCAGGTGCTCGCGCCGCGCGCCGGAATGGTGCTCTACAGCGACCGCCGCGACTGGGAAGGGCGTGCGGTCAACGTCGGCGACCCCATCGTCCAGATCGTCGATCCGCGCCAGGTCGCCTTCCACGTCGAACTCCCCGCCAAGGAACAGCTCCGGTTGAACGCCGGCGCGCCGATGCAGGTGTGGCTCGATGCGGAGCCGCTGTGGGCGCTGGGCGGCCGGGTGGTCTCGGCGAGCTATCAGGCGCGGCCGACGCCGGAAGGGGTTTTGTCCTTTGCGGTGATCGCCCGGCCGGACGGCACGCCGCCCCGCATCGGGTCGCGCGGCACCGCCAGACTGTACGGACGCTGGGTCCCGCTGTCCTATGCGCTGCTGCGTCGGCCGATCGCCGCGCTGCGCCAGACGATCGGGCTGTGATGGCGTCGCTCGCGACGCCGTCTCCGCTCGCACTCCCGGCATTGCGGCAGGAATTGCGGATCGAGCCGGGCACCCCGCTGATCGGGGGTGCGCCGGGGTGGACGCTGTTCGATCCGCTCCGCCATGCCTTCTACCGGCTCGGGCGGATCGAACATGCGATCTTCGCGTGCTGGGCGCGCGGCGCGTTCGCCGAGCTTGGCGCGGCGCTGGCGGCAGAGGGCCTGGACGACGCTGAGGCCAATCGCGCGGTGCAGCGCGTCGTCGCCTTTTCGCTCGAGCATCAGCTCGTCGTCGCGCCGATCGGCGATGTCGTCGCGGCGATGAACGCCCGCCGCGTCGCGCAGCGCCGCGCGTGGTGGAAGTGGATGCTCGACAATTACCTGTTCTTCCGCATCCCGCTGGTCCGCCCCGCCGCGCGGCTGGAGGCGGCGATGCGCTGGTTCAGGCCGCTCTGGTCGGTCCGCACGCTATGGGTGTTTGCCGCGCTAGTGCTGTTCGACCTGATCATGGTGGCGCGCCAGTGGGATGCGTTCGCGACGTCCTTCCTCTATTTCTTCAGCTGGCAGGGGGTGCTCGTCTACGCACTCGGCCTGTCGGCGGTGAAGGTGATCCACGAACTGGGACACGCGCTGACCGCGACCCGCTTCGGCTGTCGCGTGGCGTCGATGGGGGTCAGTTTCCTCGTGATGATGCCGGTGCTCTATACCGACACGAGCAGCGCCTGGCGGCTGCGCGCGCGCCGCCAGCGCATCGCGATCGACTGCGCGGGCGTCGCCGCCGAGCTGATGACCGCGGCGCTGTGCACCTTCGTGTGGCTCTGGCTGCCCGATGGCGCGCTGCGCAGCGCGATGTTCGTCCTCGCCACGTCGAGCTGGGTGGTCAGCCTGTTCATCAACCTCAGCCCGCTGACCCGGTTCGACGGCTATTACGTCCTGTCCGACCTGCTCGGCGTCCCCAATCTGCAGCCGCGCGCCTTCGCGCTGGGGCGCTGGCAACTGCGCGAGCTGCTGTTCGGGCTCGGCCATGCCCCGCCCGAGGACCTGCCGCTGCGGCTGCGCCGGTTCCTCGTCGGCTATGCGTGGCTCACCTGGATCTACCGGCTGGTGCTGTTCTTCGGGATCGCGCTGCTGGTCTATCATCTGTTCTTCAAGCTCGCGGGCATCCTGCTGTTCGCGATCGAGATCGGAGTCTTCATCGTGCGCCCCATCCTTGCCGAACTCCGCGCCTGGACACATTTGCGCCATGACATCGCCCGCAGCCCGCGCGGCCGCTGGACGCTGGGCCTGGCGGGGCTCGCGCTGGTCGCGATGGTCCTGCCGCTCGACCGGCACGTCAGCGCGCCCGCACTGCTCGCGCCGATCGATTCGGAACCGCTCGTCGCGGGGGATGCCGCGCGGATCGACGCGGTGCGCGTCGCCGACGGGCAGGCGGTCCGCCGCGGGCAGATCATCGCCGAACTGAGCGCCCCCGCCCTGCACGCCAGCCAGCAGGGCAGCGCGGCGCGCATCGCCGGGCTCGAAACGCAGCTCGCGCGATCGAGCGCGGATCGCATCGACCTGTCCAACCGCGCGGTGATCGAACGCGAGCTCGCCGCCGAGCGCGCGCGGCTGAAGGGCGCCAGCGACCTGGCGGAACGGCTGGTGCTGCGCGCGCCGATCGACGGGATCGTCACCGACCTGCGTCCTGAAATCCACGCGGGCCGCTGGATCGGCGGCGGCGAGATCGTCGCGCGGATCGTCAGCCCCGACCGCGCCGACATCCAGGCCTATGTCGGCGAGACGGGGCTCGCGCGCATCGCGGAGTCCGCGCACGCCCGGTTCGTGCCCGACGACGTCGCGCGACCCGCCCGGCCGGCAAGGCTGCTCGAGATCGGGCGGGCGGCGGTGCAGTCGCTCGACCAGCCGCTGCTCGCCTCGACCAACGGCGGGCCGATCGCGGTCAACAGCGATCCCCAGAACCATCTGAAGCCACGCGAGGCGCTGTACCGTCTGCGCTTCCTCGCGGCGATCGACGCGCCCGAACGGCCCGCAGCGTTCATCCAGCCCATCCCCGGCCGACTCATCATCGATGCCGAGCGCCGAAGCATGCTGGACGGCGCGCTCCGCTGGCTGATGCGGCTGGTGCACCGCGAGGCTTCGATAAGTTGAGCCTGGCGCAGGTCGCTGGCTTGCGATCGGCTCCCGCATCGAAGGGGGGCCCCTTCGGTTGGATTGCTGACACGAGGCTGCGACGGAAGCAAAACCCGCTCGCACGGTGCAGATGTGGTGAATGATGGTGCACCCGACTGGATTCGAACCAGTGGCCTCTGCCTTCGGAGGGCAGCGCTCTATCCAGCTGAGCTACGGGTGCCTGACTGCCCGCCTAGCAAAGCCCGCGCGCCGACGCCAGCCCAAACGCGCGCGATTCAGCGTGCCAGCGTCACCGGCTGGAACTGCCCGAGCCCGCAGCTCGCGCCCGGGGTCAGGTACGGCGCCTGGTACAGCACCGTGATGATGTCGGTCGAACACAATTGGCTGAGGCTGGTGGCATAGCTGAAGCGCTGCTCGAACCCGAGGCTCGGACAGGAGGACGGCAGCGTGTTGCGATAGACCTTGCGGCCGCTCATGATGAAATCGATCGTCCGGTCGTCGCGCACGCGGGTCTCGCGGATCTGGATCAGCGGTACGCACGACACCGATTCCCCGTCGGGCGTGGCGACCGGGATCTGCTCGCGCGCGGCGGCGGCGGTGGTGGCGGACAGCAGCGCGACGGCGGCGAGGATCAGGCGCATGCAACTCACTCCTGTGCTGGACGCGGGTCGGCGCGGACCTTCGGCGCGGGCGTCTTGGGCTTGAACGCACAGAGATCGGCAACGCTGCATCGCCAGCATTCGGGGGTGCGCGCCTTGCAGACGTAGCGGCCGTGGAGGATCAGCCAATGGTGCGCGTGGAGCCGGAACGGCTGCGGCGTCGCCGTGTCGAGCTTGAGCTCGACCGCGAGCGGGGTCCTGCCGCGCGCGAGGCCGGTGCGGTTGCCGACCCGGAAGATATGCGTGTCGACCGCGAACGTCTCCGCACCGAACGCGACGTTGAGCACGACATTGGCGGTCTTGCGCCCGACCCCGGGGAGCTGTTCGAGCGCGGCGCGGTCGTTGGGAACCACCCCGCCGTGATCGTCGATCAGCTTCTGCGACAAGGCGATCACGTTCTTCGCCTTGGTGTTGAACAGCCCGATCGTCTTGATATGCGTCTTGAGCGCCTCCACGCCGAGCGCGACCATCTGCTCGGGCGTCTTGACGTCCTCGAACAGCAGCCGCGTCGCCTTGTTGACCCCGACATCGGTCGACTGCGCCGACAAGGCGACCGCGACGACGAGCTGGAACGGGTTGCCCGCCGCGAGCTCGGTCTCGGGGTGCGGGTTGTCGGCGGCGAGCCGCGCATAGAATTCGACGACGTCGGCCTTCTTCAAACCCCCAGCACCTCTTCCATCCCGTAGCGCCCGGCGGGCTTCCCCGCGAGCCACAGCGCCGCGGTGATCGCGCCGCGCGCGAAGATCGCGCGATTCTCGGCGCGGTGGCCGAGCTCGATCCGCTCGCCCTCGCCCGCGAACACGACGAGATGGTCACCCGCGACCGATCCGCCGCGCAGCGACGCAAAGCCGATCGTCCCTTCCGAGCGCGCGCCGACCAGCCCCGCGCGGTCCGCCACGCGCAGCTCGGCAAGCGGTGCGCCCCGCCCCGCCGCCGCCGCCTCGCCGAGCAGCAACGCGGTGCCCGAGGGCGCGTCGACCTTGTGGCGGTGGTGCATTTCGGCGATCTCGATATCCCATTCGGGGCCGAGCCGCGCCGCGGCCTCGCGCACCAGCTTCGCCAGCAGCGTCACGCCGAGTGAGACGTTGCCGGTCTGCAGCACCGCGATCTCGCTCGCCGCCGAATCGACCAGCGCGTGATGCGTCGGGGTAAGCCCAGTCGTCCCGATCAGGATCGGCGTGCCGGTCAGCCGCGCCGCCGCGAGGTTGCGCTCGAGCGCGGAGGGGGCGGAAAAGTCGATCAGCACGTCGGCGTCATGCGCCAGCGCGGCGGGATCGCCGCCCGCGTCGATCCCTCCGACGAGCGTCGCGCCAAGGTCGGGCACCGCCGCCGCGAGCGCCTGCCCCATGCGCCCCGCGCTCCCGATAATCCCGATCGCGGTCATCGCGCGTGCCTTTCGTAAATTCCTCTCCCGGGCCTCTAGAGCCTCGCGTACAAGGATACCATGCGAGAGACCGAAAACATCGTGGTTCTGACAGGCGCGGGCATTTCCGCCGAGAGCGGAATCGCCACCTTCCGCGGGCCGGGCGGGCTGTGGGAAGGCCACCGGGTCGAGGACGTCTGCACGCCGGAGGCGCTCGCCGCCGATCCGGTGCTGGTGCATCGCTTCTACGATGCGCGGCGCGCCGCGCTGGCGGGCGTCGCCCCCAACCCGGCGCACGCGGCGCTCGCCCGGCTCGATGCCGAATGGCCCGGGCAATTGCTGATCGTGACGCAGAACGTCGACGACCTGCACGAACGCGCAGGGGCGACGCGGTTGCTCCACATGCACGGCGCGCTACAGTCGGCGCTCTGCGCGGCGTGCGGGGCGCGCGTGCAGTGGACCGGGGCGCTCCCGCCGGGGTCGGTGTGCGGCCATTGTGGTGCGCCGGAACTGCGCCCGGACATCGTGTTCTTCGGCGAGATGCCGTACCAGATGGAGCGGATCGAACGCGCGCTCGCGGATGCCGACCTGTTCGTATCGATCGGTACGTCGGGCGCGGTCTACCCCGCCGCCGGGTTCGTCCAGGGTGCGCGCTATGCGGGCGCGCGGACGTTGGAGCTCAATCTCGAGCGGTCGGCGGGGAGCGCCTATTTCCACGAGACGCGGCTCGGGGCGGCGGGGGTGCTGGTGCCGGAATGGGTCGAGGCAATGCTGGGCTGAAACAGGACGACATTTCCCTCTCCCGTTCGTTTCGAGCGGCGTCGAGAAACCTGGCACAGCGCGCGTAGCTGTTTCTCGACTTCGCTCGAAACGAACGGGTTAAAGGCAACGCATCAAACCCCTGATGCTTCCCCGGCGAAGGCCGGGGCCCAGTTGTGATGTCCAGGGTAACGGAGCGCATCGCCCGGCCTTCGTCCGCTCCGCTCCTGGGCCCCGGCCTTCGCCGGGGAAGTGAAGGGGGGAAGTGAAAGGGGGGGTGCTCATGCCGGAACGGATGGAGGCGATGCTGGGTTAGAACAGGACGGCGCATCGCGAACTTCCCCTCTCCCGGTAAAGTCGTCAAACCCCTGATGCTTCCCCGGCGAAGGCCGGGGCCCAGTTGTGATGTCCAGGGTAACGGAGCGCACCGCCCGGCCTTCGTCCGCTCCGCTTCTGGGCCCCGGCCTTCGCCGGGGAAGTAAGAAGAGGGAAGCAATACCGGGGCGAAAGCGCGCCTCACTCCACCCAGTCGAGCCCCATGTCGCGATAGACGTCGCGCTCGTCGTCCCAGCCCGGGCGGACCTTGACGTGCAGGTACAGATGCACCGGCCGCCCCATGATGCTGCTCAGCTCGGTCCGCGCGCGTGCGCCGATCTCCTTGATCCGCGTGCCGCCCTTTCCGAGCACGATCGCGCGCTGCGTCGGGCGTTCGACCAGGATCTGCTGGTGGATCTCGACCGATCCGTCCTCGCGCTCGAGATATTGCTCGGTCTCGACCGCCGACGCGTAGGGCAGTTCGGCGTGGAGCTGGAGAAAGATCTGCTCGCGTGTCACTTCCGACGCAAGGCTGCGCTCGGTCGCGTCGGACACCTGGTCCTCGGGGAAATGCCACGGCTCGGCGGGCATCCGCGCCGCCAGATGCGCCTTCAGCTCGGGCAGGCCGTCCCCGGTCGAGGCACTGACGAAGAACGTCTCGTCGAACGCGACGAGGCCGTTGAGCCGCTCGGCGTGGAGCAGCAGCTTGGCCTTGTCCGCCAGATCGACCTTGTTGAGGATCAGATATTTGGGTTCGGGCCGGTCCTTGATCGCGGTCGCGATGTCGGTGACCTTGGTCGGCAGCCCGCCCTTGGCATCGACCACCAGCGCGAGCACGTCCGCGCCTTCCGCCCCGCCCCACGCCGCCTGCACCATCGCACGGTCGAAGCGGCGCTTGGGCTCGAAGATGCCGGGCGTGTCGACCAGCAGCAGTTGCGTGTCGCCCTCGATCGCGACGCCCATCAGCCGGACGCGGGTGGTCTGCGCCTTGGGGCTGACGATCGCGACCTTCTGCCCGACGAGCGCGTTGACGAGCGTCGACTTGCCCGCATTGGGGGCGCCGAGGACGGCGACGAGGCCACATTTCTGGTCGGTCATAGGAATCCTTGGAACAACGCGGCGTCACGCCGATAAAATGAATGCACGCATAAAGGCGCTTCCCCGGCGAAGGCCGGGGCCCAGTAGCGGGCGATATGGTTGCGAGCGCAGCGCGTTGTTGCAACCCCCTTCGCTACTGGGCCCCGGCCTTCGCCGGGGAAGCGCTCCTGATTTTGAGGTGCGTGTACCCAAAACCGCACCCCCGCGCCAGCCACCCGCTATTGCTCGTCCTCATAGCCATCGCGCTGCGGTGCGCGATCCTCGGGGTCGTCGCGGCGGCGGCGGTCGCGCTCGTCTTCGCGCCGCCCGTCGCGGGTCGGTTCGAAATCGAGCCGCCCGTCCCGCAATCGCACGCGCCCGACGCCGGGAATTTCGCCTTCGACCGGCGGGATATTCCCCGGGTCGAGGAAGTTCTCGATCGTCTCGCCAAAGCCGTTGGCGTCCGGGTCGACATCCTCGGTCACCGCCTCGGGCACCACCGCGCGCCCGACGCCGAGCGCCTGCTGCATGAAGTCGCTCCACACCCGCGCGGGCACGCCGCCGCCCGACAGTCCGGCGTTCGGCGTATTGTCGTCATTGCCGACCCACACGCCGACCACCAGCCCGTTGGCGAAGCCGACGAACAGCGCGTCGCGGCTGTCCTGCGTCGTGCCGGTCTTGCCATAGGTCTTGACCGACAAGGCCGCCGCGCGCCCCGTCCCCGTCTCGGCGGAGGCGGACAACAGGTCGAGCATCTCGTCGCGGATCGTCCCCGACAGCGCATGCGGGCGATCGGTCAGCGTCGCGAACATGCCGCGCGACGGCGCATCCTCGAGCCCGCGCGCGCGCACCGGATATTGCTCGGCGGCGATCGCGGCATAGGCCTGCGTCAGTTCGAGCAGCGACATGCTCGCGGTGCCGAGCGCGATCGTCGCCTCGTTGGGGATCGGCGTCGTCACGCCGAGATCGCGCGCCGCCTTGATGACGGCGGCGACGCCGACCTCCTGCGTGATCCGCGCCGCCGCGACGTTGGACGAGCGCGCGAACGCCTGTCGCAGCGTGATCGGGCCGAGATAGCGCCCGTCCGCATTCTTCGGGCTCCAGTTGGCGATCGTGATCGGCTTGTCGTCGATGATCGAATCCGGGGTCATCCCGTGGCGCATCGCCGCGAGATAGACGAACAGCTTGAACGCCGATCCCGGCTGCCGCATCGCCTGCGTCGCGCGGTTGAACGGGCTGGCGGCATAGGATTTGCCCCCGACCATCGCGACGACGCGGCCGTCCGGGCGCATCGCGACGAGCGCGACCTGCGCCTGCCGCAACCCGGCGCGCTTGACCGAGCGTTCGGCGGCCTTCTGCAACCGGCGGTCGAGCGTGGTGCGGACCTTGCTCTCGGCGGCGAGTTCGCCCGCCTGGTCGCGCGCGGCGGGGAGCACCCAGTCCGCGAAATAGGTGCCGTTCGGAAGCGGCGCGACCCGGTCGCTCGCGAGCCGCGCGGGACGGACCGAGGCGGCGGTCGTCTTGTCGAGGAACCCCGCATCGACCATCGCCGCCAGCACCAGCGCGCCGCGCGCGCGCGCGCCCGACAGGTTGACCGTCGGCGCGAGCTTGGACGGCGCCTTGACCAGCCCTGCAAGCATCGCCCCCTGTGCGATCGACAGATTCTCCGGGGTCCGCCCGAAATAATGTTTCGCGGCCGCGCGCAGGCCGTAGGTATTGTCGCCGAAATAGACCGTCGAAAGGTAGCGCGACAGAATCTGGTCCTTGGTCAGCCACGCCTCGAGCCAGAAGGCGATCAGCACTTCGCGGATCTTCCGCGCGGCGGTGCGGTCCGAATCGAGGAACGCGTTCTTCGCGAGCTGCTGCGTGATCGTGCTGCCGCCCTGGTCGCGCCCGCTCGAGCGCAGGTTGTGGACGAACGCGCGCGCGATCCCCTGCGGGTCGATCCCCCAATGCGAGCGGAAGCGGCGATCCTCGATCGCGAGGAACGCGTTGGTAACGTTCTTGGGCAGCTTGGCGGCATCGACCGACGCGCCGACGATCGCCCCGCGCCGCGCGATCGGCGTGCCATCGTCCGCGAGCAGCGTGACGCTCGGCGGCGTCGGCGGCTGGAGCGACTTGGACAAGGGGGCGGTCACCGCGAGCCAGGCGACCGCGAGCACGAACAGCACGATCGCCAGCCCAAGCCCGCGCATGATCCAGCGCATCCAGTTGATCTGCCGCCGCCGGCGCGGCGGGCGGGGATAGTGGTCGTCCTCGGGTTCGAACGGCGTCTCGCGGAGATAGCGTTCGGGCGGCGGAACCCCGTCCTTCAGCTCGAGCGGGCCATTGCGCGAGGAAGCCGGGTCGGCATCGAACGGATATGGGCGCATACTCAGCAGATCCCGACAGGACGAACGAGTGTATTATCTGTGTATGACAGATCGCGCAAGCAGGGGGACAGCATCGCGTGCTTTTAGCAGGCCCGGTGCCGTGGCGCGAGCAATGTTGCGTATCCCGATATGACACCGCAGTCAGGCGGGCAGTCAGAGGGGCAGTCAGAAGCATTGAGACAATTGCCCTGCCGGGCTATTGAGCGCGCTCCCGGTCCGTTTGGACCCAGCCGAAAGCCCTGCCCCGATGGCCGAACCCGTATCCGATCAGCCCCTCGTCGTCGGGATCGGCGGGACGATCGGCGGTATCTCCTCGACCGAACGCGCGCTGCGCATCGCGCTCGACGCGGCGGGGCGCGAAGGCTTCCGCACCCGCATGTTCGGCGGCGCGGACATGGCGCGGCTCCCGCTCTATGATCCCAAGGCGACGACCCGCACGCCCGACGAAACCGAATTCGTCGACACGATCCGCCAGGCATCCGCGATCATCATCGCTTCGCCCGGCTATCACGGCAGCATCTCGGGCGTGGTCAAGAACGCGCTCGACCTGCTCGAGGAAACCGCGCGCGACCCGCATCGCCAGTATCTCGCCGACATGCCGGTCGGCCTGATCGCGACCGCTTATGGCTGGCAGGCGACCGGCAGCACGATCGCCGCGCTGCGCTCGATCGTCCACGCTTTGCGCGGCTGGCCGACGCCGTTCGCCGCCGCGGTCAACACGCAGCTAACCAAGTTCGACGAGGATGGCGGCGCGAACGATGCCGCGGTGATCGAACAGCTCTCGCTGGTCGGCAAGCAGGTCGCGCGGTTCGTGCCGGTGGCGATCCAGCATGGCTGAGCCCGTCGACCGCCGCGCCGCGCTCGCGCTCGGGGGCCTCGGCGTCGGCGCGCTCGCCAGCGCCCCGCTCTGGGCGCAGGCGATGGTCGACCTCGGTCTCTCGGACGGCACGGGCCAGCGACCGCTGACCGACGCCTTTCCCGGCAAGACGGGGATGATCCTGCAACGCAGCCGTGCGCCGCTGCTGGAAACCCCGATGGCGGCGTTCGACGGCGCGCTCGGCGACGATCCGTTCACCCCGAACGACCGGTTCTACGTCCGCTGGCATTATGCCGACATTCCGCTGTCGGTCGACGCAGCGGCGTTCCGGCTCAAGATCGGTGGCGCGGTCAAGCGCGCGACTGCGCTCTCACTGACCGACATCCAGGCGATGCCCAAGGTGGAGATCGCGGCCGTCAACCAGTGTTCGGGCAATTCGCGCGGGCTGTTCGCGCCGCGCGTGCCGGGCGCGCAATGGGGCAATGGCGCGATGGGCAATGCGCGCTGGACCGGCGTGCGGCTGCGCGACCTGCTCGACCGCGCGGGTGTCGCGCCGGGCGTGGTGCAGGTGAAGCTCTCCGGGCTCGACCAGGCCCCGGGCGAGGCACCGCATTTCGCCAAGAGCCTCGCGCTCGACCATGCGCGCACCGACGACGTGATCGTCGCCTACGGGATGAACGGCGCCGCGCTCCCGCTGCTCAACGGTTTCCCGCTGCGGCTGATCGTCCCGGGCTATTATTCGACCTACTGGATCAAGGCGCTCGATTCGATCGAGCTGCTGACCGCGCCCGACACCGGCTATTGGATGGAAAAGGCGTATCGCATCCCCGCGACCGCCGACGCGGGCGTGCAGCCCGGCGCGAAGGATTTCGCGACCGTCCCGATCGGCCGGATGCCGCCGCGCGCCTTCTTCACCCGCACCACGCCGCAGGAAGCGCGCGGGATCGCGCTGGGCGGCGACGCGGGTGTCGCGAAGGTCGAGGTGTCGCTCGACGGCGGGCGAAGCTGGAAGGCGGCGCAGCTTGGTCCGGACCACGGCCCCTACAGCTTCCGCCGCTGGGCGATACCGCTGGCGGGCCTGCCGCGCGGATCGCACGAGATCGCGGTGCGCACCGTCAACATGCGCGGCGCTGGCCAGAAGGCCTCGCCGATCTGGAACCCCGGAGGCTATATGCGCAGCAGCATCGAAACCACGCGCGTGGTGGTGGCATGACGCGCGCCCCGCTCGTCGCGCTGCTGCTGCTCGGCGCGTGCCACCGTGCGCCCGAGGCAACCCCCGCGCCCACCGCGATCGCGCTGACCTCGCAGTCGATCACGCTCCCGCCCGAGACCGCGACGCTCCCCACAAGCGCGGAGATCCTGACGACCAACTGCACCGCCTGCCATTCGGCCGAGCAGTTGCTGACGCAGCCGAAGCTCGACGCCAAGACCTGGACGACCGAGATCGGCAAGATGCGCACCGCCTACAAGGCCTCGATCGACCCGAAGGACGACCCCAGGATCCTTGCCGCGCTGCTGACGCTCCCGAATCAGAAATAGGCGCGCGCGAAGAACACGATCGTCGTCGCGGCGGTAACGAACAGCGTCCACCCGCGCACCAGCCCGGGGGACAGCCGCTTGCCCACGATCGCGCCGATCCACCCGCCGAAGATCGCGCCGACCAGCATCGGCACCGCCGCCGCCCACGCGACCAGCCCGCCCGCGATGAACACGATCGCGGCGGCGGCATTGGCGAGCGCGAGCATCAACGTGCGCGGCGCGAACAGCGCGCGCGGCGACACCCCCGCGAGCAACCCGTAGATCGCGGTCGTCATCAACCCGACCCCGCCGCCGAAATAGCCGCCGTAGACGCCGAGCAACGTCTGCGCCGCGATCAGCGTCCGCTGCCCGATCGCGACCCGGCTGTGGAGCGCATCGGCGGCCTGCTTCCCGAACGCGATCACGACGAACGCGAACAGCAGCAGCCACGGGATGATCAGGTCGAACGCGCGCGTCGGCGTCACCACGAGCAGCGCGCTCCCCGCCAGCCCGCCAACGAAGGTGATCGCCCCGAGCAGCCACACATTGACCCCGCCGACCGGCTGAAGCTCCTTGCGAAACGCCCAGCTGCTCGTCGCCGCGCCCGGCAGCAGCGCGACGTTCGAGGTCGCATTGGCGGTATTGGCGGGCAGCCCGAGCGCGATCAGCGCGGGCAGCGTCGCGAACGTGCCCCCGCCCGCCAGCGCGTTCATCGCGCCGCCGAGGATGCCCGCGCCCGCGGACAGGCCGATTGTCGTCAGGGTCACCGCGCCTCCGTCCTGCCGCATCTTGTGCCGGACGCCTGTGCCGCAGCGGGCGGATCGAGGCAAGATATAGGGTCGGGTTGGTCGGGTGGCGCAGTTGCGCGTGCCATCCACCTCCTGCCGTCATGCTGAACCTGTTTCAGCATCCACCGCGCAACAGGCTCGGACCGGACTTGCGGCACGGTGGACCCTGAAGCGCGTTCAGGGTGACGGCGGCGTGGAAAGGGACGCTGTTGAGAAACGCACGGCCGATCATGACGCGCTACCCCCCAACACCCCCGTCATGCTGAACTTGTTTCAGCATCCACCGTGCAACAGGCACGGACCGCCCCCGCGGCACGGTGGACCCTGAAACGAGTTCAGGGTGACGGCGGCGTGGAAAGGGACGCTGTTGAGAAACGCACGGCCGATCATGACGCGCTACCCCCCAACACCCCCGTCATGCTGAACTCGTTTCAGCATCCACCGTGCAACAGGCACGGACCGCCCCCGCGGCACGGTGGACCCTGAAACGCGTTCAGGGTGACGGCGGCGTGGGAACGCAACGCTGATGAGAATCGCACGGCCGATCAGGACGCGCCACCCCCCAACACCCCCGTCATGCTGAACTTGTTTCAGCATCCACCGCGCAACAGGCTCGGACCGGAGTTGCGGGACGGTGGACCCTGAAACGCGTTCAGGGTGACGGCGAGTTGTGGGACCGGCACGGGCCGCGAAACCCCCCGCCCCCCTCACCCCAGCGCCGCCTGCTTCTCCTCCGCCAGCCGATCGAGCTCGGCGCGCGTCTTCTTCTCGCTCGCGGTCTTGAGCTGACCGCAGGCCGCATCGATATCGCGCCCGCGCGGGGTGCGGACCGGCGCGCTGATCCCGGCGTCGAACACGATGTTCGAAAACGCCTTGATCCGCTCCGGCGTCGAGCATTCATACGGCGCGCCCGGCCACGGGTTGAACGGGATCAGATTGACCTTCGCCGGCAGATCATAAAGTTTAAGCAACCGCACCAGCTCGCGCGCATCCGCGTCGCTGTCGTTCTTGTCCTTGAGCATCACATATTCAAACGTGATCCGCCGCGCATTGTTCGCGCCCGGATAGTCCGCGCACGCCTGCAGCACCTGTTCGAGCTTATACTTGCGGTTGATCGGGACGATCTCGTCGCGGATCTCGTTGGTGACGGCATGGAGCGACACCGCGAGGTTGACCGAAATCTCCTCGCCCGCGCGCGCCATCAGCGGCACGACGCCCGAGGTCGACAAAGTGATCCGCCGCCGCGACAGGCCGATCCCGTCGCCGTCCATCACGATCTTCAACCCGTCGCGGACATTGTCGAAATTGTAGAGCGGCTCGCCCATCCCCATCATCACGATGTTGGTGAGCATCCGCCCCTCGGGCTGGCTCGGCCATTCGCCCAAAGCATCGCGCGCGAGCATCACCTGCCCGACGATCTCGCTTGGGGTCAGGTTGCGCACCAGCCGCATCGTGCCGGTGTGGCAGAAGCGGCAGTTGAGCGTGCAGCCGACCTGGCTCGACACGCACAAGGTGCCGCGGTCCGCATCGGGGATGAACACCATCTCGTAATCATTGCCGTCGTCGGTCCGCAGCAACCACTTGCGCGTCCCGTCGGTCGACACCTGCGCCTCGACCACTTGCGGGCGGCTGATCGTGAAGCGCTGCTCGAGCCACGGCTGCATCGTCTTCGAGATGTCGGTCATCAGCGAAAAGTCGGTGACGCCGCGATTGTAGATCCAGTGCCACAATTGCTTGGCGCGCAGCTTCGCCTGCTTGGGGTCGAGCTGCGAGGTCTCGAGCGCCATCCGCAGATCGGGCTTGGACAGGCCGAGCAGATCGATCCGCCCGTCGCTGCGCGGCACCAATGCGCGAGGCACGGGTACAGGGTCGATATGCCCCGGGATGGGCATGGAGAAGGCTGGTGCTGTCTGCATGGGGCGCACATAGGGCAAAACGCACGGTTTTTCCACTCCCCGTACGGCGGGAACGCGCACGGCAGGCCAGCGCGGCTGCCGCCCGCCCTCGGGCCGGCCCCCTGGCGGCGCGATCACCGGAGGGACCGGAAGAACGAAGCCGCGACTCGGCACGATTTGCCGGGACCTGCCCAGATTGGGACTTGCTCAAACAGCCGGGGCGTAGCGCGGTGCCGGACTGCCGACCTGCGTGGCACCAAATAGCGCATCCTGCGCTGCGTCATAGGCGGTCCAGAGTTCGGCATCGTGGACCGAAGGAAGCGTCACCGCCTCGCCCGTATCGAAACCGGCAAGCGCCGCATCGACCAGATTTTCCGCCGTCATGACGACCGCAGGATCGAGCGCCGAAAGCGGAAGACCGGCCTGGTCGTAGAATTCGGTTACAGTAGCTGCCGGAAGGACAACCTGGACGCGAACGCCGGTCCCCTGCAACTCGCCTTGCAGCCCACGGCTGAACATCACCACGTAGCTCTTCGTCGCGCTGTACAGCGTCGTGATGGGAAGCACGTGCAGCGCCATGACCGACGCGATGTTGATGATCGCACCGGCATCCCGCTTCACGAACGCAGGCAGGACGGCGCGAGCCAGCCGGGTGGGCGCGACGAGGTTGAGCGCGATCGTCGAGGCCGTATCGGCATCGGACATGTCGAGGGTGCCGCTCAGCTTGCCATTGCCCGCGTTGTTCACCAGCAGCGCGATCCGCTCGTCGGAGCGTAGCAGCTGCTCGACCCGTGCAAGGCCTGCTTCGTCGGTGAGGTCGGCCTCGATCGCCTGGACCTCGACTTGGTGCGCCGCCGACAGGCTGTCCGCCAGCGTTCACAAGCGATCGATCCGGCGCGCCACCAGCACGAGATCATAGCCGCGCGCCGCGAGGCGATCGGCGTACACCGCACCGATGCCGGAGGATGCCCCGGTGATGACGGCGATGGGATTGGCTGACGGCATTGGTATCACCTCAGTATTCTTTAACGGTCATAAAAGAATGGATTGGTTGCGTCCGCCTGTCAATCGTTGTTTAACGGGCATTATGGAAACCCCGTCAAACCGACCGATTGGAAGACCCCGCGGGTTCGACCGGGACGCTGCGTTGGACAGCGCCATGCGTCTGTTCTGGCGGCACGGTTATGAGGGTGTATCGTTCCAGCAGCTCACGGCGGAGCTGGGTGTCGCGGCACCCAGCCTGTATGCCGCGTTCGGCAACAAGGCGGCGCTCTATCGCGAAGCGCTCGACCGGTACGCAGATTTCCGCGGAGCCTCCGATCTGTCGTTCATGGATGCGGCGGGGTCGCTTCGGGAAGCTGTGCGCCTTCTGCTCGACGGCACCGCCCGGGGATTGCTCGATCCGAAGGGAGAGATCGGCTGCATGCTCAACACCGGGATGATCGCCAGCCATCCGGACCATGCCGAGCTTGCGCAGGAACTCGTCCAGCGTCGTGCCGCCTTCCGCACCTTGCTGGCGGAGAAACTGCGGCAGTGGCTGACGGCAGAGCCCGCGGAGCGTCTGTCGCGGTTCATCACGGCGATCATGCAGGGTTTGGCCATCCAGGCGCGGGACGGGTACAGTCTGGCGGAACTGCAAGCGGCCGTGAGCGTCGCGCTCGACGCCGTGCCGGCCACCGCTCCGCTCGAAGCCGGATAGACTTCGATCGATTGAAGATACCGTGCGCGATACCGGTTCCGGAGCGCACTCTCTGGCGATCGGCGTATGGCGAGAAGGCTCCGCCGGCTGCATCGGGCGAGCCGTCGAAGACGTTTGGCACCAAGGGGGTGTCGGCGCTGCCCGGCAAGACGACGTTCACGCGGATGCCGCGGCCCGTCAGATCGTTCGTCCGGCTCCGTGCAACGGAGCGAACCGCCGCCTTGCTGGCATGATACAGCGACTGGGACGGATACGCCTCGAACCCCGCAATCGAACCGTTGCGGACGATCACGCCACGAGGAGTTGCGCGGATGTTAAGCCGATGCCGTCGCTGCCGCCTTGTGAGGAAGCCTGGCCGCCTGGTTCCCCGCAAGTCTCCCACACCTCAAATCCGTCACGCCGCGCCTATTCGGCGTTGCACCATCGTGCGGGAAGGGTTTGTCGGCCCCTCCTGATCCCGCTATTCGTCCCGCCGGGTCGGGGGGACGGACGAATGACGGTACTGGCAAAGACGAACTGGTGCGTGCTGGTCGGGATAGGCCTGATAACGGCGTCGTGCAGCGGGAGCGGCAGCGGCGGGGGCGGGGGCGGCGATGTCGCGGTCGTCCCGGCCGGACCATCGGGAGCCGCCCCCACCCCCACCCCCTCGCCGACACCCACGCCCACACCCCAGCCAAGCTATGCCGCTGCGTCGGACTTCACGCGCGATCGCGTCTTCACCGCGATTGGCTACACGTTGCAGCAACCCCGCGGGGCGTCCCCGTTGACACGCCTCGATCAGGAGTCGGCAGCGCAGGGGTTCGATTTCACGGTGGCGACGCGGCAGTACAAGGCCCGCTACGGCAGCGCGGCGCTCACGGTCGGCACGCAAGTGCAGGGAAGCGGGAGCGCATCCTTTGATACGTCGGTCGGGTCACCCCAAAGCCTTTCCCGCAAGCCGGTCGATCTCGGCTATGATGCCAATGGCGCCGGGATCGGCCTGAGCTATGCCGGCTATGTCACGTGGCAGGATACGACCGACCCCGACAATCGCGTGCTGCGCTATCTGTTGTTCGGTGCGCGGACGCTTGCGAGCGACCTTCCCACTGCGGGGACCGTCATCCTGCGCGGGCAGTCCACCCTCACCTCGACCTTCGTTTATGGCGGCACCGGCGCGACGGCGTCGCTCGCGATCGACTATGGCGCGCGGTCGGTCAGCGGCAGCACCGCTTTCTATCCCGCGTCGCTGGGGGGAACGGGCTCGTCCATCTACGGCCCGCCCGTCACCCCACAGCCGATCACGCTGGTCGGCGTGGTCGATCCGTCGACCGGCCGGGTCAGCGGCACCGCGACCTACACCGCTTCGGGCGTCACGGGCAGCTTCGAAGGCGCGCTGTACGGCCCGCGCGGGACCGAGGTCGCGCTGCTCGTCACGATCACGGCGGCCGACGGAACGGTCTATTACGGCCTCGTCGGCGCGCAGGCGTGAATCACGGTATTTTGCCAATATAACAATAGCTTATATGAGACGCCCGTGCCCGGTCCGTGCAACCTTCGCTGCGTTCGCCGCGCTGCCCGTTACCGGCCGAGACAGGCAATCGCCGCCGCATCGATCGCGGTCGCCGCGCCCTTCAGCGCATAGACGTCCGCGAACGGCCCCCCGGCCTGCCCCAGCGTCTCGACGCTCATGCTCCGGCTGGAGCGGATCGCCGAGACGATCGCGGCGTCGGTCCGCGCATCGGGCGCCCAAGCGTCGGCAGCGGTCGCGGTCAGGTCGAAGCGGCGGTCCCCGACCGACAGCGTGACGCGCGCCTGGCGATCGCGCTCCCGGCTCAGCCGGATGTGGAGCTGGTTCCGCACCCGTCCCGCTCCAGCCTCCCGCCCCGGCCAGCTCGCGATGCTCGCGAACGGCCGCCAGCGCGACGCGCCGCCCGCGCGCACCGGCTCGGCGATCGCGAAGCAGCGGCCCGGCGCGGAGTCGCTGAACGCGCCCCACCGGTCGAACACGCCGAGCGTCTCGCGCGCCCCCGCCCCCGCCGGGAGCGCGGCCAACGCCAGCACCGCCAGCAGCCGCCGGATCACGCGGGCGCATGCCCCGCGCCGCGATGGACCAGCGTCTCGACTCCGCGCTCGATCAGCACGATCGAGCCCTGCGGCAGCCCGGGCAATGCGGGCGCGCCATAGCCCGGCAAGTCCGCGCCTCCGGTCATCACCCCGCGCAGCACCCGGCTGGAGACGCCGTGCATGATGACGAGCCGGTCGCCCGGATCGGCGTCGGTATCCGCGAGCCAGCCCGATACGCGTGCGGCGATCGCGGGATAGTGTTCGCCGCCCGGGGCGGGATGCAACAGCCCGGTCTCGCGATCCACGACCTTCAGCCCTTCCGCCGCGAGATCGGCATAATAGCGCCCCGCCCAGTCGCCGGTGCCGATCTCGACCAGCCGCGAATCGGTGTGTGCGCCGTGCCAATCGAGCTCGAGATGCTCCGCGATCACCGCAAGCGTCTGCAATGCGCGCCCGGTCGGCGAGGCCCACAAGGTCAGTGCGGGCTTGGCGCCCAATTTCTGCCGCAACACCCGCCCCATTTCCTCCGCCTGCGCGAAACCGGCGCGGGTCAGCGGCGTGTGCGGGTGCTCCCCCTGCAGGCGCCCTGCGGCGTTGAAGACGGTTTCGCCGTGCCGCGCAATGTAATCGCGGCCGCCGCGTGGCGACTTCGGGGCGGTTTGCGACAGTATCGGGGCGTTGGAATTCATGGGCGTTCCTTCAACCCCGTGTGGCGCAAAAGCAACGGTTTTCCGTGTTTATCTGAGGTTCATGCAAGGCCTTCGGCGAGCGCCTATCTGAGCCTTCCCCGCTGTTAAGGATTTGGAACCGGCGGGCGAACACCATGGAGTTACCCCAATGCGCAAGATCGTCCTCACCGCCGCCACCGCCGTTCTCGGCCTCGGCATGGCTGCCCCCGCACTGGCCCAGGACGGCCCGCCCACCAATTCCCCCGACCGCGCGTTCAACGGCCCGCGTGCCGGCGTCCTGCTCGGCTATGACAAGCTGCAGCCCGGCAGCACCGACGGATCGAGCATCCGCGGCGACCGCGGTGCCGACGGCCTGACCTATGGCGGCGACATCGGCTATGACATCGACAACGGCGGCCGCTTCGTGTTCGGCGTCGAAGGCGAAGTCACCGGGTCGACCAGCAAGGTCACCAACAACCCGGTCGATGCAGCCGCGCTCGGCTACGGCCGCGTCAAGGCCGGTCGTGACTTCTATGCCGGCGCGCGCGTCGGCTACAAGCTTCAGCCGACCATGCTGCTGTACGTCAAGGGCGGTTACACCAACGCCCGCCTCGATCTGACCGCGAACAACGGCACGGTCACCACCGGCCAGCATTATACGCTGGACGGCTACCGGGTCGGCGCAGGCGTCGAGCAGGCGATCACGGCGCGCACCTATGCCAAGCTCGAATATCGCTATTCGAACTACGGCAACGCACGTCTTGAGTTCGCGAATGGTGCCAACACCAACAACTTCAGCGTCGACACGGACCGTCACCAGGTTCTCGCCGGCGTCGGCTTCCGCTTCTGATTCGGTCGCTTACGACCGGAAACGAGACGGCCCACGGCTGATTAGCTGCGGGAAAGAGGGGTCGGGGCGCTTGCTCCGGCCCCTTTTATGTTTAAGGAAAGGCACACGGCGAATTGCCCCCGGTGCGCACCGGAATGGGCTGAAAATGGGGCGGCGGCCCGGGGGAACGGCATGAAGGCGACGATCGAACGCGCAACCTTGTTGAAGGGGCTCAGCCACGTCCAGTCGGTGGTCGAGCGGCGCAATACCATTCCAATCCTGTCCAACGTGCTGATCGAGGCGACCGCCGAAGGTGGCCTCAAGCTGATGGCGACCGATTTGGATCTCCAGATCAACGAGACGATCGCGGCCGCGGTCGACCAGCCGGGCTCGACCACCGTGTCGGCGCACACCTTGTTCGACATCGCACGCAAACTGCCCGAGGGTAGCCAGGTGTCGCTCAGCGCGGCCGAGGGCAAGATGACGATCATGGCGGGACGCGCCAAGTTCCAGCTCGGCACGCTGCCGCGCGACGATTTCCCGGTGATCGCCGAGGGCGAGCTCCCGGTCAGCTTCGAGCTGCCCGCCGAGACGCTCAAGCAGATCATCGACAAGACGCGCTTCGCGATCTCGACCGAGGAAACGCGCTATTATCTGAACGGCATCTTCTGGCACGTGTCAGAGGATCCGCTCCCCGTGCTCAAGGCCGCCGCAACCGACGGCCACCGTCTTGCGCGCGTGACCATGCCGCGGCCGGATGGCGCGGAGACGATGCCCGACATCATCATCCCGCGGAAGTGCATCGCCGAGCTGCGCAAGCTGCTCGACGAGATCGACGGCTCGGTCGGCGTGTCGATGTCGCCGACCAAGATCCGCTTCGATCTCGGGCAGGCGCTGCTGACGTCCAAGCTGATCGACGGGACCTTCCCGGACTACAGCCGCGTCATCCCGACCGGCAACGACAAGATCCTCAAGATCGACCCGCGCAGCTTCGAGGAAGGCGTCGACCGCGTCTCGACGATCGCGACCGAGAAGACCCGCGCGGTCAAGATGGCGCTCGACCGCGACAAGATCATCCTGTCGGTCAGCTCGCCCGAAAACGGCACCGCCGCCGAGGAAGTCCCGGGCGAATACACCGCGCTCGGGTTCGAGATCGGGTTCAACAGCCGCTATCTGCTCGACATCCTCGGGCAGCTCGATGGCGACACGATCGAGGTCCACCTCGCCGATGCCGCCGCGCCGACGTTGATCCGCGAGAATGACAAGTCGGCGGCGCTGTACGTCCTGATGCCGATGCGCGTCTGAGGACGCGGTCTCGTTCTCCTGCGCCGGCGGGAGAACGAGATCACGTCTAGCGCGTCCCGCCAAAGGGTTGCAGCGGCAACACCAGTCCCGCCGCGACAAAATAGCACGCGTCCACCTGCGCCGCGACCTCCTGGTTGAGCCGCCCCGCGGCGTCGCGGAACCTCCGGCCCAGCGGATGCTCGGGCACGATCCCCAGCCCGACCTCGTTGCTCACGATCATTACCGGCAGCGGCGTTCCGGCGATCGCGGCGAGCAGATCCGCGGTGCGGCGAGCGATGTCATGTTCCCCCAGCATCAGGTTCGACAGCCACAACGTCAGGCAATCGACCAGTACCGCGCCGGCCCCGACCGCGCCAATTGCCTCGGGGAGCGCGAGCGGGCATTCCACCGTCCGCCACCGCGCGCCGCGATCCGCCTGGTGCCGGGCGATGCGATCCGCCATCTCATCGTCGCGGCCTTCCCCGGTCGCAAGATAGGTCAGCGGTCCGTCGCACGCCTCCGCCGCCTGCTGCGCAAGCCGGCTCTTGCCCGACCGTGCGCCGCCCAGGAATAGTGTCGATCGTGCCACGGCTTGCCCTTGTCCAACGCGCGTTCTAGACGCGCAGCTGCGACAGGTTCCCAGAGATGGGATGAAAAGGGAACCCGGAAGCGAGCGCAGGCTCGTCATCCGGGGCTGTCCCCGCAACTGTGACCGGCGAGTCTTGCTCCTTCGTGCGCCACTGGATCTCCGGATCCGGGAAGGCCGGGCAAGATGAGGACCCGGAAGCCAGGAGACCTGCCTGTCGCGGTTGTCCTTCGTCCGGCCGGGGAGTGCCGAGCGATCGAGGGTTTCCTCGCGAGACGACATGGTTGGGGTCGTGCGTCGCGGGAAGTCGTTTTCCGGCATATCGCCATGCGTGGTCCCATGAGCTGTTGCGAAGGGGAACCACGTGAAGACCTGTACCTATCTGATAGTGCTGCCGTGCATAGCGCTTGCCGCGCCCGCGCTGGCGCAGAGCGCGCAGTCCACCACTGGGCTGGAGAAGGCCGCCGATGCCGCGCAGGAGATCGTCGTCACCGCCAACCGCGCGGCACGCCCTGTCGATACCGTCGGCCAGTCGGTCACCGTTCTGGACACCGCCACCATCACGCAGCGCCAGGCGGTGGTCGTGTCCGACCTGCTCCGCCAGACACCCGGCGTCACCGTGGTCCGCAACGGCGGGATCGGCACCACGACCTCGGTCAGCATTCGCGGCGCGGAGAGCGACCAGACCGTCGCGCTGATCGACGGGATCAAGCTCAACGATCCGTCCGCGCCGGGCGGGGGGTTCAACTTCGGCAACCTGCTGATCGGCAATATCGCGCGGATCGAAGTGCTGCGCGGGGCGCAATCGGTGTTGTGGGGCAGCCAGGCGATCGGCGGGGTGGTCAACCTCGTCACCCGCCAGCCGACCGAGAACATCGCGATCATCGCACGTGCCGAGGGCGGCGGCGATGGCACCGGGCAGGGGTTCGCCAACGTCTCGGGCAAGGCCGGGCCGGTGTCGGCGAGCTTCGGCGGCGGGTATTATAGTACCGGTGGGATCTCGGCCTATGCGCCCGGCACCGAACGCGACGGGTTCCGCAGCTATGCCGCCAACGGCAGCCTCGGGATCGCGCTCGCGAGCACCGTCTCGGTTGACCTGCGGGGTTTCTACACCAACAGCCGCACCGATTTCGATGGCTTCCCGCCGCCCGACTACACGTTCGGCGACACGCGTGAATATGGCGATTCCGAACAATGGATCGGCTATGCCGGGCTCAACGCCGCGCTGTTCGACGGGCGCCTGCGCAACCGCATCGGCTATGCGCACACCGATACCGACCGCCGCAATTTCGACCCCGACAGCGACCCGACCGAGACGTTCCGCGGGATCGGCCGCAACGACCGGATCGAATATCAGGGGACGGCGGACATCACCAAGGCGGTGTTCGCGACCTTCGGTGCCGAACGCGAGGTCTCGCGCTTTTCCTCGTCGAGCTATGGCGGCCCGGTCACGCGCGGGCGGGCGCGGTTGTTCAGCGGCTACGGCCAGCTCGCGATCACGCCGATCGCCGGGCTGACCGCGACGGGCGGCGTGCGGCATGACGACCACAACATCTTCGGCGGTGCGACGACGTTTTCGGGAAGCGGGGTCTATTCGCCCAACGCCGGCGCGACCACGCTGCGTGCGAGCTATTCCGAAGGGTTCAAGGCCCCGACGCTGTACCAGCTGCAGAGCGAATATGGGAATGCCGGCCTGACCCCGGAACGCTCGCACGGCTGGGACGCCGGTATCACGCAAAAGGCGCTGGACGGCGCGGTCGAGGCAAGCGCGACGTATTTTCACCGCAACTCGCGCGATCTCATCACCTTCGTATCGTGCGACGGACCATTGACCGGGATCTGCACCGATCGCCCGTTCGGCACTTACGACAATATCGCACGGACCCGCGCGCAGGGGGTGGAACTCACGCTGCTGCTGCGCCCGGTCGCGCCGCTGACGGTCAGCGCGAGCTACACCTATCTCGACGCGACCGATCGCTCGCCCGGTTCCGCCACGTTCGGATACACGCTCGCGCGGCGGCCGGGCCAGAGCATCACCGTCAACGCCGACTATCGCTGGACCTTCGGGCTGACGACCGGCGCGACGCTGACCTCGGTCGGCGACAGTTTCGACGATGCCGCGAACGCGCGACGGCTCGACGGCTATGTGCTCGCGGACCTGCGCGCGTCCTTTCCGGTCACCAGGACGGTCGAAGTGTACGGCCGGATCGAGAACGTGCTCGATACGCACTACCAGACGATCTACCAATATGGGCAACCCGGTCGCGCTGCCTTTGGCGGCATCCGGCTGACCTATTGACCGCCCGATGACACCCCGCGACCTCGCCCTGTTTCACGCCCACGGCGGACGGGTCGAGGCTGCGCGGGCCGCGTTCGGGGGGGCGGACTGGATCGACCTGTCGACCGGGATCGCACCCTGGGCGTGGCCGGTGGCGGGGGTCGATCCGGGTTGGGAGCGGCTGCCCGAGCCGGGGGCGATCGCCGCACTCGAGGCGGCGGCGGCGGCGGCGTTCGGGGTGGCCGATCCGACACAGGTCGTCGCGGTGCCGGGGACCGACCTTGCGATGCGGGTGCTGGCACCGCTACTGGGCGCGAAACGGCCGAGCGTGGTGCGGCCGGGCTATGCGGGGCATCTCGCGGCGTGGCCGGGTGCGGTGGCGGTTTCGGCGGATTCGGTGGATGCAGTGGGTCACGCCCCATCCCTTCCCATTCGTCACCCCGGGCCTGTCCCGGGGTCCACCGTGCCGCGTGATCCACGGCCAGGGGATACGCACCCCGGTGGACCCCGGGCCAAGCCCGGGGTGACGGTGGGAGTTGGAGGTGGCGGCGCGCTCAACGACGCCGACCTGCTGGTGCTCGCCTCGCCCGCCAATCCCGATGGCCGCGTCACCGATCCCGCGCTGCTGCGCACGCTTGCGACGACGATGACCGTCGTCGTGGACGAAGCCTATGCCGACCCCGCCCCCGCCCTCTGCCCGCACGCGAGCGACCGGCTGATCATGCTGCGGTCGTTCGGGAAATTCTACGGGCTCCCCGGCGTGCGGCTCGGCTTCGTCGTTGCCGGTCAGGATCTTGCAACGCGCTTGCGGACGCTGCTCGGCGACTGGCCGGTCTCGTCCGCCGCGGTTGCGATCGGGACGGCGGCCTATCGCGACGACGGCTGGCGCCAGGCGCAAGCCTCGCGGATCGCGGAGACCGGCACGCTGCTCGACGAAGTGCTGCGCGACGCCGGGCTCGACCTGATCGGCCACGCGCCGTTGTTCCGGCTCATCGCCTGCAAGGCGGCAACCCGCCTGTTCGAGACGCTTGCGCGCCACGCGATCCTGACCCGCCCCTTCGCCGATCAGCCCGACCGGCTCCGTATCGGCCTGCCGCGCGGTGCGGCTGGCCTCGTCCGTCTTGCCACCGCGCTTGAGGAGTTCCCCCGATGACCGAGACCCCCGAGGATTTCGCCCGCCACAATGCGCGCAGCAAGCGCATCGCCGCCGCGCGCGAACGGATGCAGGCGCGCCGCACGCTCGAGCGCGGTCTGCTGATCGTCCACACCGGCAACGGCAAGGGCAAGTCCTCCTCGGCGTTCGGGATGGCGATCCGCAGCATCGGCTGGGGGATGAAGGTCGCGATCCTGCAATATGTGAAGGGCAAGTGGGAGACGGGCGAGCGCAACTTCTTCGAGGCGCATCCCGACCTCGCGACCTTCGAGGTGATGGGCGAAGGCTTCACCTGGGACACGCAGGACCGCGCACTCGACATTGCTGCTGCGAAGGCCGCGTGGGAGCGGTCGAAGGAGATGATCCTCGACCCCGCGATCGACTTCGTGATCCTCGACGAACTCAACATCGTGCTGCGCAACGACACGCTGCCGATCGCCGACATCGTCGCGTTCCTGAAGGACCGCCCGCTGACCAAGCACATCTGCATCACCGGGCGCGGCGCGAAGCCCGAACTGCTCGAGATCGCCGACCTCATCACCGATTTCACCGAAGTGAAGCACCCGTATAACGCCGGGTTCGCGGCGCAGAAGGGCGTCGAGTTTTGAGGCGTTTGCTCGCCCTGCCCGTGGCAGCGGCGCTGCTGGCATCGGCGGCCCCGGCGCGCCCGCCGCGGATCGTATCGATCAACCCGTGTATCGACGCGGTGTTGGTGCGCATCGCCGACCCGGCGCAGATCGCGGGGATCAGCCATTATTCGCAGGACCCGCGCGCGACCTCGATCCCGCTCGGCGTCGCCAACCGCTTTCGCGCGACTTCCGGGACCGCCGAGGAAGTCGTCGCGCTGCGGCCCGACGTGGTGCTGACCGGGCCGCATACCGAGCCCGCGACGGTTGCCGCGCTCAAGCGGCTGCATATCCGGCTCGTCCAGTTTACGGTGCCGGAGTCGGTCGCCGAAAGCGTCGTGCAGGTCCGCGACATCGCTGCCGCGACCGGGCATGTCGAACGCGGCGTTGCGCTGGCGGCGCGGATCACGGCGGCGGCGACCCCTGCTCGCGCCACGCCGCTGCCCGCGCTGATCTGGCAATCCGGCGGGCTCGTGCCCGGCAGCGGGACGCTTCCCGATGAATTGCTCCGCCGCGCGGGGTTCCGCAACATGAGTGCAGCCTACGGCCTCAAGAAATGGGACGTGCTCCCGCTAGAATATCTCATCGCGCAGCCGCCGCGCGTGCTGCTGTCGGTCGCTGCCGCCGAAGCGGGCGAGGATCGGCTGACCGCGCACCCGGCGGTCAGGCGGCTCGCGCGGCGGATCACGGTCGCGCCCTATCCGGCGCGGCTGATGAATTGCGGCGGACCGACGATCATCGACGCAATGGCGCGGCTAAAGCAGGTCCGCCGCGGGTTCACCGCGTGACCCGGCTCAACCTCGGACTCGTCGTCGCGCTGGTCTGCGCGGCGTGCCTGTCGGTCGCGGCGGGCAAAGTGTGGGTACCGCTCGACGCGTGGACCGCCGCCGACCCGCGCTCGATCATCATCGTCGAACTGCGCCTCCCGCGCACAATGCTCGCGCTGCTGGTGGGGGGTGCGCTCGGGTTGTCGGGGGCGGTGATGCAGGGGTATCTACGCAACCCGCTCGCCGATCCCGGCCTGTTCGGCGTGTCGTCGGGCGCGGCGCTGGGCGCGGTGGTGTCGCTCTATTTCGGCTTCGCGGCGCGGCTCTGGCTGCTGCCGGGGTTCGCACTGGTCGGCGCCGGGGCGACGATGGCGTTGCTCGCATTGATCGCTGGACGTTCGGGAAGCCTGATCCTGTTCACGCTCGCGGGGATGATCCTGACCAGCATCACCGGCTCGCTCACCGCGCTCGCGATCAGCCTTGCGCCGACGCCGTTCGTTTCATCGCAGATCGTGACCTGGCTGATGGGCGCGCTGACCGATCGCAGCTGGGACGACGTCAAGGTTGCGCTGCCGCTGATCGTGGTCGGGAGCGCGCTGCTCGCGACGACTGCGCGGTCGCTCGATGCCCTGACGCTCGGCGAACAGGCGGCGCGCTCGGTCGGGGTCGATCCGGGGCGGCTGCAACTCGTGGTGATCGCGGGGACAGCGCTGTGCGTCGGCGCGGCGGTGGCGTCGGCGGGGGTGATCGGATTCGTCGGGCTGATCGTGCCGCACATGGTGCGCCCGTTCGCGGGCAACCGGCCGTCCGCGATCCTGCTTCCCTCCGCGCTTGGCGGGGCGGTGTTGCTGATGGTGGCGGACAGTCTCGTCCGGCTCGCGCCGACGGTGAGCGAATTGCGGCTGGGGATCGCGATGTCGATGCTGGGCGGGCCGTTCTTCCTGTATCTGCTGATCCGCATGCGCCGGAGGCTGGCATGAGCACGCTTGCTGCCGAGGGGATCGGCCTGTCGCTGGGGGGCAAGCGTGTCCTCGATGCGGTCAGCTTCGCGTTCCGGCGCGGGCGCGTGACCGCGTTGCTCGGGCCGAACGGTGCGGGGAAAAGCACGTTGCTCGCTTGCCTCGCAGCGCTGCGTGTTCCCGACGATGGTGCCGCGACGCTCGACGGTGCGGACGTACAGCGGATCGACCGACGCGTCCGCGCGCGCGCGATCGGGCTGTTGCCGCAAGCCGCCGACGTGCACTGGAACATCGACGTGTCGACTTTGGTGGGGCTCGGGCGGCTGCCGCATCGCGGGCGCTGGGGCGAGAGCGAAGCGGACCGCGATGCGGTCGCGCGCGCGCTGGCGGCGACCGACATGACCGGGCTGGCGGGGCGTGGGGTCGAGCATCTGTCGGGGGGCGAACGCGGGCGCGCGTTGCTGGCGCGGGTGCTGGCGGGGGAGCCCGACTGGCTGCTGGCGGACGAACCGCTCGCGAGCCTCGATCCCGCGCACCAGCTTGATGTTTTAGCGCGGTTGCGGGCGATCGCGGATGCGGGGAGCGGGGTGGTGCTGGTGCTCCACGATCTCCACCTCGCGGCGCGGATCGCGGACGATGCGGTGCTGTTGCGGGGCGGCCGGGTCGTTGCTGCGGGGCCTGCCGACGCGGTGCTCACCGCGCCGCTGATCGCCGAGGCGTATGGCGTGGATGTCGAGATCGGGCTGACTCCCGCAGGTCACCGCTTCATTCTGCCGATCGCGCGGTGAGCCATGCCGGGATGCTGCTCGCCATGCTGATCGCGGAGGCCGCGTTCGGCTATCCGCGCCGCTGGTGGCATCCGGTGATGGCGGCGGGGGCGCTGATCGCGGCGCTCGATCGGCGGTGGAACCGCGGCGATGCGGCGTGGCAGCGGATCGGGGGCGTTGCGCTGCTGGCGGTGTTGATTGCGGTGTCTGCGGTGTTTGGCGTGGCGATCGAGCGGGGTGCGGGGCGTGGCTGGGGGCTGGTGCTGGTGGTTGCCGTGGGCACTACGGGGCTCGCGCAACGGAGCCTTCATGATCATGTCGCTGCGGTGTTGCGGCCGCTTCTGGCGGGCGACCTGCCCGCTGCGCGCGCGGCGATCGCGATGATCGTCGGGCGCGATACCGACACACTCGACGAGGCCGGGGTTGCGACCGCCGCGATCGAAAGCCTTGCCGAAAGCTTCTGCGACGGCGTCGTCGCGCCCGCGTTCTGGTTCCTGTTCCTCGGGTTGCCCGGGCTGGTCGCGGCGAAGGCGATCAACACCGCGGATTCGATGATCGGGCATCGCACGCCGCGTTACGTCTGGTTCGGCTGGGCGGCGGCGCGGGCGGACGATGGGGTGAACTGGGTTCCGGCGCGGATTGCGGGGGCGTTGCTGTGTCTCGCCGGGCGGGGCGGCTGGCGGACGATGCTACGGGACGCGCCTGGTCACGCCTCACCCAATGGCGGCTGGCCCGAGGCGGCGATAGCGGGGGTGCTCGGGCGGACGCTCGGCGGTCCGGTCCGCTACGACGGCGAACCCGCTGCGCGCGCGATCCTGGGAGATGGCCCCCTCCCCGCTGCGCGCGATCTTGCGCGCGCGCTGCGCTGCTATCGGATCGCCTGCGGGTTGCTATGGCTTGTCGTCGGGGGGATCGCATGGCTGCGCTGATGCTGCAGGGGACCGGGTCGGACGTCGGCAAGTCGGTGCTGGTCGCGGGGCTGTGCCGCGTGTTCGCCAATCGCGGGCTCACGGTTCGTCCGTTCAAGCCGCAAAACATGTCGAACAACGCCGCGGTCACTGCGGACGGCGGCGAAATCGGGCGCGCGCAGGCGTTGCAGGCGATCGCCGCGCGGGTCGCGCCGAGCGTCGACATGAACCCGGTGCTGCTCAAGCCGCAAAGCGACCGGACCTCGCAGCTGGTGGTGCGCGGCAAGGCGCAGGGGACGCTACGCGGCGGCGATTACTGGCGGCGCAAGCCGGACTTGTTGCCCGAGGTGCTCGGTGCGTACCAGCGGTTGCGCGCCGAAGCGGATATCGTCGTGGTCGAGGGCGCGGGGTCGCCCGCGGAGATCAACCTGCGGCGCGGGGACATCGCCAACATGGGGTTCGCGCGCGCGGCGGACGTGCCGGTCGTGCTGGTCGGCGATATCGATCGCGGCGGGGTGATCGCGGCGCTGGTCGGGACGCAGGCTGTGATCGACCCCGCCGATGCCGCGATGATCCGCGGTTTCCTGATCAACAAGTTTCGCGGCGACGTGTCGCTGTTCGACGACGGGCTGGCGGCGATCACCGCGCGCACCGGGTGGCGGAGCATCGGGGTGGTGCCGTGGCTCAGCGATGCGGCGCGGCTGCCCGCCGAGGATGCGGTCGCGCTCGGGCGCGACACCGGCGATGGCGCGGGGCCGCTGATCGCGGTGCCGATGCTGGCGCGGATCGCCAATTTCGACGATTTCGACGCGCTCGCGCACGAGCCCGGCGTGCGGCTCGCGATGATCCCGCCGGGGACGCCGCTGCCGGGGGATGCCGCGCTGGTCATCCTGCCGGGGACCAAGGCGACGATTGCCGACCTCGCCTTCCTGCGCGCGCAGGGGTGGGACGTGGATCTCGCCGCGCACGTCCGGCGCGGCGGGCGCGTGCTCGGGATTTGCGGCGGGTATCAGATGCTCGGGCGGACGATCGCCGACCCGGACGGGATCGAGGGCGACGCGGGGTCGGTCGCGGGGCTCGGGCTGCTCCCGGTCGATACCGTGATCCGGGGCGACAAGCGGACGCGGCCGATTACGGGGTGGTTCGTCTCGGGCGACGCAGCGTTCGCGGGCTATGAGATCCACGCCGGGGTCACGACCGTCGACCCCGATGCCCCCGCGCTGCTCCGCTTCGCCGATGGCGCGCACGACGGCGCGACCGCGCGCGACGGGCAGATCGGGGGCTGCTACGTCCACGGCCTGTTCGACCAGCCGGACGCGCGCGCGCACCTCGTCGCCAGCCTCGGCGCACGCTCGGACGGGCTCGACCGGCGCGAGACGATCGATGCCGCGCTGAACGCAATCGCCGCCACGCTGGAACGGGTGCTCGACGTGGCCGCACTGATCGCCATCGCAAAGGAAGCCGCATGATCGACGAACAGACGCTCTGGGACCATCTCGACGCGCTCGCCAAGCCGCGGCGCAGCCTCGGCCAGCTCGAACGGCTCGCGGTGGCGCTCGCGCTGACGCAGGACCGGCGCGATCCACGCACGCGGCCCCGCCGCGTCGTGCTGTTCGCGGGTGATCACGGGTGCGTCGCGGACGGTGTGTCGGCGTGGCCGTCGGCGGTGACGGGGATGATGATCGGGACGATCCTCGCCGGACAGGCGACGAGCAACGCGCTCGCTGCGACCAACGATTGCCCGTTGCGGCTGGTCGATGTCGGGGTGGCGGGGCCGCGCATGGTCGATCCGCCCGCCTTCTTCCGTGATGCGCGCGTCGGCGACGGCAGTGCCAGCCTCGCGCACGGTCCGGCGATGACCACCGCGCAGTTCGACGCCGCGTGGCAGGTCGGCGCGGACGAGGCGGACCGCGCCGTCGCGGAGCGCGCGGCGCTGCTGATCGCGGGCGAGATGGGGATCGGCAACACCACTCCCGCGGCTTGCCTGGCCGCATTGCTGACCGGGCTCGATACCGACGCGGCGGTCGGGCGTGGCGCTGGCGCGGACGATACGACGCTGGCGATCAAGGCGCGCGTCGTCGCCGATGCGGTCGCGCGCGCGACGCTGCTTCTCGCCGAGGATGCGACGGCGGCGATCGCCTCGGTCTGCGGCTATGAGATCGCGGCGATGGCGGGGTTTTACGCCCGTGGGGCGGCGCTCGGCTGTACGCTGCTGCTCGACGGCTATGTCGCGACCGCCGCCGCGCTGATGGCCGAGCGGCTTGCGCCCGGAACCAAGCGCCAGATGATCGCGGGGCATCGCTCTGCCGAACCGGGCCACGCCGCCGCGCTTGCGGCATTGGGGCTCGAGCCGGTGCTCGCATGGGAGATGCGGCTCGGCGAGGCGAGCGGCGCACTCGTTGCCTTGCCGCTGCTCGATGCCGCCGCCGCGCTATTGAACGATGTCGCGCGGCTCGATGCGATCGGCGCGGAGCGGGCGGACTGACATGACGCGCGCCCCGTTTCTGGCCCCATCCTGGGCACCACCGTTGCTCGCGCTGCAATTCCTGACGCGGGTGCCCGTGCCGGTGCTCGCGCGGCTGTCGGGGGAGCAGGCCGCCGATGGCCTCGCGCGCGCGATGGCGTGGTTGCCGCCGGTGGGGTCGCTGGTCGGGCTGGTGACCGCGGGCGTGTTCGCTGGCGCGGGCGCGGCGTGGCCGCCGGTCGTCGCGGCGGTGCTGGCGTTGATGGTCGAGGGCCTGCTGACCGGCGCGTTCCATGAGGATGCGGTCGCCGATTTCTGCGATGCGTTCGGCGGCACCGCGCACGGCGAGACCGCGCTGCGGATCATGAAGGACAGCCGGATCGGGAGTTACGGGACGCTCGGGCTCGGGCTGGTGGTCGCGCTGCGGCTTGCGGCGATCGTTGCGCTCCCGGCGGGACTCGTAGTCGCGGCGATCGTTGCCGCCGCCACGATGGGGCGGCTGTGGGCGGTGGTGCTCGCAGGGGCCGTCGCGCCGGTGCGGGGGGACGGGATGGCGGTGCGCGCGGGGAAGGTGCCGCTCGGGCGGGTGCTGCTGGCGGTGGTCTTGGCGGTGCCGGGGGTGCTGCCGCTGGTGCTGCTGCGCCCGGTGTCGATGCTGGCGTGCCTGCTGGTCGGGGCGGTCTTCCTGCTCTGGCTGGCCGCTTTTCTGCGGCGGCGGATCGGCGGAAGTACCGGCGACTGCCTCGGGTTCGCGGCTTATGTCGGGCAGCTCGTCGTGCTGCTCGCGGCGGCGGCGGTGTGAGCGGGACGGTGCTGCTGGTGCGGCATCCGCCGGTCGCGCTGGCGTGGCGCAAGCGTTGCTATGGGCGCTCCGACATGGGGTGGAGCCGCGCGGGTCTGGCGATGGCGCGGGGGCTGGCGGAGGAACTGTCGGCGGTGCCGATCGATGCGATCGTTCATTCCGGGGCGCTGCGGACGGCGCGGCTGGCCGCGATGATCGCACGGCGGCGGGGGGTTCCGGTGCAGGCTGACACGGGTTGGCTGGAGCGCGACTTCGGGACGTGGGAGGGCCGGACGTGGCACGCGATCTGGCGTGAGACCGGGGATCTGATGGACCGGATGATGACCGATCCGGCGGGGTTTCGTCCGGGTGGGGGCGAGACCGGGCTTGATCTCTCGGAACGGGCCTGCGCGGCGTGGGGCCGGTTGCCGGGTTCCGGGACCACGCTGGTGATTGCGCACGGTGGGCCGATCGCGGCGGTGCGGGCTTGGCAGGCGGGGGAACCGCTGGAGGCGATGGTGGGGTTTATTCCGGCGTGCGGGGATGTGGTGGAGGTTTTGCGGGACTGAAAAGGGTTAGCCCCTCCCCTTTAGGAGTGTCGGGTCGGCCATGCCCCCGGCATGGCCTGAAGGATGCGGGGCATCCTTCACCCGACACTGGGTTGGGGTGGGGAAGTCTGGCAGAGCGCGTTCTCGGTGAGACACTGCCCCACCCCCAACCCCTCCCCTGAAGGGGAGGGGCTTTTCCTCTCAGTACAGCCCTTACCCCGCAGTCCCCCCGCGGACGATCATGCCGCCCTTCATCACGAACGCCACACGCTCGAGCGTTCCGATATCCGCTAGCGGATCGCCGTCGACCTTGACCAGATGCATAGCGCCCCGCCGCGATCACGCAGACGTCGGTGGTGCGGTATGGGCGCGGCGGGCGGACGCTCCGCTGGAGGCGATGATGGGGTTTATTGCCGGCTGCGGGGGCGTGGTGGGGGTTGCGCGGACGGGGACAACTTAGCCCCTCCCCTTCAGGGGAGGGGTTGGGGTGG
>NZ_JH594425.1:1364620-1413674 GCF_000242835.1 Sphingomonas sp. PAMC 26617 | reverse complement strand
CGAGGCACCGCCCCACCCCCAACCCCTCCCCTGAAGGGGAGGGGCTTTAGGAAAAAGCACGCCACCTCTCAAAGCAGCCCCTACCCCGCGCTCCCGCCGCGCACGACCGTCCCGCCCTTCATCACGAACGACGGACGCTCGAGCGTCCGGATATCCGCCAGCGGATCGCCGTCCACCGCGACCAGATCGCCGTAGCGCCCCGCCGCGATCGCGCCGACATCGCCGGTCCGGTCCAGCGCCTGTGCCGCGCTGCTCGTCGCGGACTGGATCGCTTCCATCGGGGTCATCCCCCATTCGACCATCTTGGCGAACTGGAGCGCGTTGTTGCCGTTGGGATAGACGCCCGCATCCGTCCCGAACAGCATCTTGACCCCCGCTGCGTGCGCCGCGCGGAAGGTCTGGCGCTGTTTCAGGCCGATCGCGCGTTCCTTGTCGAGGCTCTCCTGGAACACGCCGTTCTTCGCGCCTTCGCCGAGGATATAGTCGTCGTCATAGATATCCATGTCGAACCACGCATTGTGCTCCTTGGCGAGCTTGAACGAGGTCGCGTCGGCAAGGCTTGCATGTTCGATCGTGTCGACCCCGGCGCGCAGCGCGACGTTGATCCCCTCGGTCCCGTGCGCATGGACCGCGACGCGCATCCCGAGCATGTGCGCCTCGTCGACGATCGCCTTGATCTCCTCATAGCTCAATTGCTGCGCGCCGACCGAGTCGGTCTTCGACAGCACGCCCCCGGTCATGCAGACCTTGACCACCTGTGCGCCATATTTGCGGATCGTGCGGACCGCCGCACGGAACCCCTCGGGCGAATTGGCGATCTGTGGTGCCGGCACCGTGATCGAGGGCGGGAATTCGGTCGCGTCGCAATGCCCGCCGGTCACGCCGAGCGCATAGGTCGCGGGGACGATCCGCGGGCCCGGGATCTCGCCGCGCTCGATCCCCTGCTTGATCCCGACGTCGGCATAGCCGCTCGAGCCGACGTTGCGCACCGTGGTGAACCCGGCATCCAACGTCTTGCGCGCATTGGCGACGCCGATCACGGTCCAGTAGCTGTCGGTGAACTCGAGCCCGCGATAGCCGCTGAGCGTCGGGTCGCTGGTCAGATGGACGTGCATGTCGATCAGCCCCGGGAGCACCGTGCGGTTGCCGAGGTCGATCCGCTCCGCGCCTGCCGGAATGGCATCGCCGCGCTTGCCGACCGTGGTGATCCGCCCGTCGACGATCACGATCTGCGCATCGTCGACACGCTTGCCGCCGAGCACGTCGATCATGTGCGCGGCGGTGACGACGACGGTCTTGGCGGACGCGGGCGCGGCCCCCGCCGCCGCAGCCAGAACGACCGCGACGGACAAGCAGGAAGTGAAACGCATGCAGCAGTCTTTCCGGAAAAGGGAAGGGATCAGAACTTTGCGCCGGCGCGAATGCCGATCGTGCGCGGGGTGTTGGTGACGATATACGGCCGTTGCCCGCAGCTCCCGCACTCCTGGAAGCGCGACAATTGCGCGCGCTCATCGAACGCGTTTTGCGCAAACAGCTCAAGGGTATAGCCCGAGAACTCCGCCCCGATCGCGAAATTGGCGGTGGTGTAGGCGGCAAGCCGTCCCTGCAGCGCGGCCGGATTGACGGTGTCGCCCGTCCCCGTCTGGAGGATCGCGGTGCGGATGTCGGACGAGGCCGAACTCTGGTGCGTCACGAGCGCCTGGACATAGGCTTTCGCGGTCCCGACCGGCTTGGTGTAGCGCGCGTTTCCGCTGATCTTGAAGCGTGGCGTCACCGGCAGGCGAGTCCCCGCGGGCGCGCTGATGAAGTTGCCGGTGCCGGTACAGGTGAAGGTCGGCTCGTTGATCGCGCACAGGTTCCGCCGCGTCTTGGCGTCGGTGTAGGAGCCCGCCGCGGTCAGCGCGAGACCACCGCGCGACAGCGTCACGTCCGATTCCACGCCCCGGATCCGCGCATCCGGCCCGTTCTGGATCTCGGTGAAGCTGTTCTGTCCGAGGAAGGCGAACTGGAAACCCTTCCAGTCCTGTTGATAGACCGCGCCGTTGAAGCGGATCAGCCCGTCGAGCAGCGTCGTCTTCCAGCCGACTTCATAATTGATCAGCGTATCCGCGGCATAGGGCGCGACCGTCGCGCGCCGGTTGATCCCGCCCGGGCGGAAGCCCTTGGAAACGGTGCCGTACACCATCACCTTGTCGATCGGCTTCCACGTCGCGTTGAAGCGATAGGTCGCGCCCTGCCCGTCGATCTTGCGCGGCGAGAGCGCCCCGCTCGCATATTGCGCGAGGTTGGTACACGGGCTTCCGGCGACCGCCGCCGGAAGCAGCGTGCCGGTGGGATTGTCGCGCACCACCTGCCCGGTCGTGGTGTAGCAGCCGGCGACCCCGGTCTTCGAGCTGCCCGCGGCATTATACGGCGGCCCGTTGAAATCCCGGCCGAACCCGAAGAAGCCGATCAGCGAGTTGTCGAAGATATAGGCGCGCCCCCCGGCGGTCAGCGTCAGGCGCGGGAGCAGGTCGAAGCTCGCCTCGCCGAACACCGCGTAATCCTTGTCGACGCGATGCTGCTCGGTAAGCCAGAGCGTTCCCGGATGCCCATTGACCGACAACGTGTCGGCGAGGCCCGCAACCTGATAATCCTGGTGGATCGCGTTGCTTTGCCGCTGGTAGAAGGCGCCAGCGACGACGCGGAAGCGCTCGTCCTGCGGCGAGGCGACGCGCAGTTCCTGGCTGGTCTTCTTGAAATGGTCGGTGCCGATGATGTGCTGACGCGAATCGATCTGCTGGCCGGCATTGTTCTGGAAATAGAAATAGCCCGCGATCCCGCCGACCGAGGAATAAAGCGAATCATACGCCTCGGCATAATCGGTATAATCGGAGGACTGGGTGTCGCGCCGGTCGAAGTAGGCGCCGGCATAGGTCACGTCCCAATTGCCGACCTTGCCCTGGATCGTCAGCGCGGCCTGGACATAGCGGTCGCGGCGATATTCGGGGAAGAAGTGCTGGACCTGGAGGTCGCCGACCTTGGCGTCATAGCCGAAGCTGCCGTGGTTGCGCTGTTCCTGGTACAGCACCGTCGGCGTGACGGTCCAATTGTCGTCGAGATCGATCTTGAGCGCGGCGCGGCCGCCCCAGATGTCCGAATCGTTGTAATTCTTCTCGACGAACGCGGCGTTGTTGGCGGTGATCCCGCCGGTGAAGCTGCGCGTGCCGGGGACGTTGTCGATATAGCCCGCGTCATGCTGGTAGAAACCGACGACGCGCAAGGCGGCTTGCGTCGACAGCGGGATGTTGAGCATCCCCTCGATCCGGCCGCCCTGCCCGCCCGACTTGACCGTGTTCGCCTCGGCATCGACGCGGCCGTAGAAGCTCGAAACGTCGGGCTTGTTGGTGATGATGCGGATCGTCCCCGCCTCGGACGACGCGCCGTACAGCGTGCCCTGCGGCCCGGCGAGACTCTCGATCCGCGCGACGTCGTAGATATGGATGTCCGGCGTGCCGCCGATCGTCGTGACCGGCTGTTCGTCGAGATAGACGCCGACCGAAGGCAGCGAGCCCGAATGGTTGCCGTCGCCGCCGCTCGCGACGCCGCGCATGTAGATCGTCGTCACGCCCGGTTGCGAGCTCTGGAACGCGACCGAGGGAAGCAACTGCGAATAATCCGCGAAGCTGGTGACGTTGAGCTGGTCTAGCTTGCGCGTGCCGAGCGCCTGGATGCTGATCGGCACGTTCTGGATATTCTCGTCGCGCTTTTGCGCGGTGACGATGATGTCGCTTTGCTCGTCGGGTGCAGGCGTCGTGGTCGCAGGGGCCGCCGCGGTCTGCGCGATCGCCGGACAGGCAGTGACGGCGCTCGACACCATCAAGGCCACGAACAGCGAACGACGCTTCGAAATGTGCATGCAGACCCCCCAGTCAGAAATTATGTTGCGAAGCTGCACGGGTGGTGGCGCGTGGTCAATATGACAGTTTACCTACGAAACGTTCGCAGGTGCAGCGTGACAGTTTTGCAACGCAGCGAATTCAGCCGAAGCGCGGCACCTCGGGGTAGCAGTCCACGACGTCGCCCAGCGCGGTGCGGAGCGCGCCAAGATACGGATCGAACGCGTGCCACGCGCGCGTCCCTTCCTGGAAGATCGGCTTGCGCACCTGTTCCGAGCTTGCGGTCCGTACCGAGCGCTGGGTTTCGTGAAACGCGAGGCACGCGGGGTCGAAGTCCAGCCCGCAGGCTGCAAGCAGCGCGCGGACTTCCGCTTCGGTATCCCCCACCATCCGCTCGTACACGACACGGTGGATCCGGCCGGGAAACGCGTCGTCGACATGCGCCATCAACCGGACGTAATCGCGGTAATAGCGCCCCATGTCGTCGAGCGCGTAACTGAACGCCTGCCCGCGGGCAAAATGCTGTTTGAAGTTCGAAAAGCAGCAACCAAGCGGGTGGCGCCGCGCATCGATGATCTTCGCGTTGGGCAGGATTGCCAGGATCAGCGGCACATGCGCCCAGTTGTTGGGCAGCTTGTCGATGAAGAACGGGCGGTCGGTCCGCCGCTGCACCGCCGCGCGGTCGAGATACGCCGCCCCGATCCGACGCAGCGCGGCGGGATCGAGCGACGCCACTCCCGCCGGATAGTCCGCCACCTGCCGCGCAAGCGCAGGGATGTCGGGCAGCTCCGACGTGCCCTCGACCAGCGGATGGCTCGACAGGATCTGTTCGACCAGCGTCGAGCCTGCGCGCGGCATGCCGAGGATGAAGATCGGGTCGGGCGCGGCGCAGCCTTGCCCCGCACGCGCCGCGAAGAACGCCGCGTCGAAGGTCGCGATGCTGCGATCGACGAAGGCGGTGGTCTCATCCGCGTCGTAGACGAGCTTGGTCCGCCGCAACGCATTCCCCGCCGCATAATGGCCGAACGCCGCATCCGCCGCGCCGCGATCCTCGCACGCCTTGCCCAGCGCGAAATCGAGGTGAAAATGATCCTCGTCGCTAAGGTCCTCCTGCGCGAGCGCCGCCTGCATCGTCGCGATGTCGGCCTCGGTGAACACCAGCGTCTTGAGGTTGGCGAGGCTCCACCACGCCTCGCCGAGGCTCGGCGTGATCTCGACCGCGCGACGATAGGCGGCGATCCCATCCGCCTGCCGCCCGACGGTCTTGAGCATATGGCCGTAGCTCATCCACACGCGCGGTTGGTCGGGCGCCGTCTTGAGCACGGTCTCGTACAGCGTGATCGCATCGTCGAACCCGCCGACCCGCCCCAGCGCCGCCGCCTTGAGGTTGGCGTGCCCGGCATGGTCGGGCTCCTCCTCCAGCAACGCGTCGAGCTCGGCGATCGCCTCCATCGGGCGGTTGAGCCGGTACAGCACGATCGCGAGGTTCGCGCGCGCCGCGTGGAACGCGGGCGACACTTCGAGCGCGCGCCGCAGCAACGTCTCGGCATCCTTGTACCGCCCGATCCGCCCGGCGAGTTCCGCCAGCATTCGCATCGCCGCCGCATCGAACGGGTCCGCCTTCAGATGCGCGCGGAGCAACGGCTCCGCGTCCGACAGGCGGTTGTCGTGGAGCGCGAGCGCCGCCTCCATCAACCGGGGATGCCAGCGGGGCGGGGCGACAGAAGGCAGGGGGGCGGACAGCATCGCCCCCACACAGACCATGATGCTGCGCCGCGATCAAGCGGCCTGCCTCACTCCGCGAGCGGCGAGGTGTCGAACCGCGCGAGCAAGTCGGCGACATCGTCGTACAGCGCGATCGCCCCCGCCGCGCGCAACGCGGCGTCATCGAACCCGCCCGAGCGCAGCGCGATCGTGCGGATTCCGCATTTTGTCGCCGCCTCGACGTCGAACGGCGTGTCGCCGACGACGATCGTCGCGGTGGCGTCGACCGGCGCGACCTTGCGCAGCGCGGCTGCAAAAATGTCGCCCGCGGGTTTCGACGTCGCGGCATCGTCGATCGTCGTCCGCGCGTCGATCACCCGCTTGATCCCGAGGTGCTTGACGTAATGATCGACCTCATGCGCATCGGCGGACGAGGCGAGCACGACACGGCGGCCGGTGGCATGGACACGCTCGAGCAACGCCGCGGCCTGCGGAAAGGCTTTGACCGCGCCGAGATGACGCTGCTTGAACACTTTGCCCTGCCGGTCGGACAGGGCCTTGACGGTCTTCTCCGGGGTTCCCGGCAGCAGCGTGGGGACGAGCATGTCGCCGCCCTTGCCGATCTGCCCCCGGATCGCCGCGCGATCGACGATGAAGCCATGCTCGCGGAACGCAATGTCCCAGGCGTCGACATGGAGGTCGTTGCTGTCGACCAGCGTCCCGTCGACGTCGAAGAACACCGCCTCCACCCGGCGCGCGCGCTTCCGCCCGTTCCACGCGATCGCCGCGGTCCCCGCCACCAGCAACGCGCCTTCCCAGCCACGGCCCCGGCGCAACAGCGACAGGCCGAGCGTCGCCGCGGTCGTGGTCTTCCATCCGATCTTCGGCAACCCGATCAGCGCGCCGGCATGCCCGCCCGCGATCCCGGCGGCGGCACCATGCCAGGGCGAAGCGCGTCTTGGCTGATCGTCCTTCACCGTGCCAACCGTCTCTGGCGTGTCGGCGACATGATCCGCCACCCACGCGCCCCGGTCCCCCAGCGCTTCGGGCGGAGCAGCCGTCGTGTCCTGCTCGGTCTGATGCTCGAGTTCCGAATTGAGCTCGGCACCGAACAGCAGGATGTAGCTCGAGAGGTACAGCCAGGTGAGCGTGACCACCACCGCGCCGAGCGAGCCGTAGGTCGCGTTGTAATTGCCGAATTGCGCGACATAGATCCCGAAGCCGATCGTCAGCAGCAGCCACGACAGCGCGGCGAAGATCGACCCCGGCGTCAGCCACGACCAGCGCGCGTGCCGCCGCGACGGGCCGTAGCGGTACAACGTCGCCGCCGCCGCCGCGCCCACCAGGGTCAGCAGCAGGTAGACCGCGATCTTCCCCAGCACGACGACGAAATCGGGCGCGTTCGGGAACAGCGTGCCGAGATAACCGAGCGCCGCGATCGCGACGAGCGCAAGCATCGCGCCGATCACCGCCGCCGCGGTGATCCCGATCGCGAGCAGATTGACCCAGAAGAAGTTGCGCTTCTCGGTTTCCTCATAAGCGACGTTGAGCGCGGTGATCACCGCACCCGCACCATTGCGCGCGCCGAACAAGGCGAGCGCGAGCGCCAACAGGAGGCCAAAGCCCTTCTTGCCGTCGGAGGTCTGGACGATGCTCATCAACTGCTCGCCGATCAGCTTGGCGACATCCTTCGGCATGATCGAGGTGAGCTCGGTCATGTCGTGGACGACGGTCGCGGGATCGGCGGCGAGGCCGTACACCAGCACGATCGCGCCCAGCATCGGAACGATCGCAAGGAAACCGTAGAAGGCGACGCCCGCAGCGATCAGCCCGATATTGTCGGCACCCGTCTCGGCCCAGGTCCGCTTGAGCACCGCGATCCACGCCGCGCGCGGCATCTGCCACGGGCTGTCCGCATTTTTCCCCTGATCGTCCACACACGCCCCGATTTGCTGCGGCCCCGCAACACGGGCCATGTCGGTGAACCCACGGCCGACGTGGCCGTTCCGGGCATTCGGGTTGATGGACATCAGGTGGGAGCAGGCACGACCGCCGAATGTCACAGCGCAGAAACAAAATGACGCGCGACCGTAATGAAATTTGATCCATTTCCCTCCGCACGGCGTTTGTCGGGCGAAAGGGAGAGAATTCGCCTGATGTCTCGTTCCGATGCGCATGCTGCGATTGCAGACGCCCCCCCTTTGCCGCGAAATCGACCAACGGTCGCGAACCCGCGGGCGGGCATGGTCGCGGTGTGCGTTCCGGTCCGCAACGAAGCGGTGCTGTTGCCCCGTTTGCTCGACGCGCTCGCGCGACAGCAGCGCGCCGAATCGTTCGTGCTGTGCGTGGTCTTCGACGCCTGTACCGACGACAGCGCAGCGGTGGTCGCGGCGCGTTGCGCGGCGTTGCCGTTCGCGGTCGTCACGCAGATGCTCCCGCCGAACACCGCCCCCAACGCAGGTCGCGCGCGGGCGGCGGCGATGGCGCTCGGGCTGGCGACGGTCGGCGAGACGGGTGTGCTCCTGTCGACCGACGCGGACTCGGTCCCGGCGACGGACTGGATCGCCAGCAATATCGAAGCGCTCGACCTGGCCGACATCGCAGCCGGGCTGATCGTCCGCAGCGGCGGTGCGGCCAGCCCAGTTCAGGACCGGATCGAGGCCTATTACGACGGGCTCGCCCGGTTGCGCCGGTTGCTCGATCCCGTCCCGTGGGAAAACGGAGCCCCGCATCATTATACGAGCGCCGCGAGCCTCGGTTGTTCGGGTGCGACCTACCTGCGTCTGGGCGGATTCGCAGCGGTGGCGGCGGGCGAGGATGCGCGGCTGGTCGATCAGGCCTATCGGCTCGGGCTGCGCGTTCGGCGCGATTGCGCGATCCGGGTCGAAACCTCGACGCGGCGCGACGGGCGCGCGCGGGGCGGGCTGGCGGACCATCTGCGCGATCTCGACCAATCCGGGGGCGGTTCGGCGCGAATGGCGCATCCGGAGGACGTCGCGTGGCGCTATGCCCGGCATGCCGTCGCGCGGGCGGCGTGGCCGGTGACCGCTGCTGGTGCCGGGGTGCTGGCGGAAGCCTTGTGCTGCGGCCGCGACCATATCCACGCGGCTGCGGCGGATGCGGAAACCGCCGAGGCGTTCGCGATCCGCGTCGTGCCCGATATTCCCGGCGGCGAACGGCTGGTCGACCTCGCCGCTGCCGAAGCCGCGCTGGCGACGCTCCTGCTCCAGCATCAAGGCGTTGCCGCGTGACTCTCGCGCCCGATCCGCTCGACACGCTGCTCGCTTCCGCGCGGGCCGAAGCGTGGTCGATGGCGGAGACGTTGCGCGCCTTGCATGGCCTGCTCCCGGTACGCGGCGATCCGCGCGATGCCGCCGACCTGCTGACCTTGTTGCGGATGCTGTACCGGATCGGGCGGAGCGACCTTCCGCTGGCGCGGTTGTTCGAGGGGCATGTCGACGCGCTTCAGATCATCGGGCGCTATGACGACCAGGCGGAGTCGGTGCTGGCGACCGCTGCCGATGGCGGGCTGTTCGGCGTGTGGAACGCGGCGATCCCCGACGAACCGCTCCGCGTCGCCGATACGCGGCTCGAGGGCGGCAAGAGTTTCGCGTCGGGTTCCGGGATCCTCAGCCATGCGCTTGCCGGGGCGGATACGCCCGAGGGGCACCGGCTCGTGCTGATCGACCTCGCCGCCTCCGCGCCCGAGATCGATCGCGACTGGTGGAACGTCGTGGGCATGGAACGGTCGCAGACGCATATGGTGCGCTGGCATGGCGCGGACCCCGCGAGCTTCCGCACGATCGGAGCGCCGGGCGATTATGCGCGCGAGCCGTATTTCAGCGGGGGCGCGCTGCGGTTCGTCGCGTGCCATGCCGGCGGAGTCGCGGCGCTGTTCGACCATGTCCGCGCGCATCTCGTCGCAACCGGTCGGACGGGCGACCCGCACCAGCTCGGGCGGCTCGCGGACCTCTACGGCGCGGCCGACGCCGCCGCCGCTGCGGTCCGGTCGACCGCCGGACACTGGGGCGAAGCCGGGTTCATCGAGCGCGTCGCGGCGGCGCGACTCGCGGTCGCCGCTGCGGCTGAACGCGCACTCTTGCTCGCGCAACAGGCGGTCGGGCTGTCGGGAATGTTCGTCGCGCATCCGCTGTCGGCGGCGATGACCGACCTGATGGTGTATCTGCGCCAGCCCGCCCCCGATGCGCAGCGGATGCGGGTCGGCACCGCAGCGGTCGATGCCGTGCTGGTCCCCGCACTGTGAAGCCGCTTTCGCTCGACCGGGTGCGCAGCGCGCTGATCGTCGCGCCGCATCCCGACGACGAGGCGATCGGGGCGTTCGGGCTGATCGCGCGGTTGCGACGGCGCGGGGCGCGGGTCCGCGTGCTGATCGCGACCGATGGCGCGGGGTCGCACCCCAACAGCCTGCGCTGGCCGCGCGCGCGGCTGGTCGCGCAGCGGCGGCGCGAGACGCGCGCGGTGCTGGCGCGGATCGGTGTCGCGGCGCGGGACGTGCGGTTTCTCGGGCTGCCCGATGGCGGGATGACCGCTGGCGGCACGATGGTGCGCGCGACGCTGGCGCGGGCGCTGGCGCAGGGGCGCGGGCACGACCTGCTCGTCATCCCCGCGCAGGACGACGACCATCCCGATCACCGGGTCGTCGCTGCGGTCGCGGCGGACTGCCCGGCGGTGCGGCGGCTCGAATATCTCGTCTGGCCCAACCGCCAGATTCGCGCGCGTCCGGCGACGCACCGGCTGACGCTCGGTCCGTCGGGTGCGGCGAAGCGGGGCGCGATCCGGCGCTATTACAGCCAGTTCGGGATGATCGACGACGATCCGACCGGGTTCACCATCTCGCGCGGCGAGCTTGCCGCCTTCGCGCATCCGGTCGAACGCTATCGCGCGGTGGCGCGATGAAGCCGATTGATCTTGCCGGGTTCGAGCAGAAATTCGCGGGCGATGCCGACCCGTGGAGCACCTTCACCAACCGCGACGAGGCGCACAAGCGCGGCGCGATCCTCCACGGCCTCGGGTCAGGGCCGATCGGGCGGGTGCTCGAGCTGGCGGCGGGCAACGGTTCCAACAGCGTCGCGCTCGCCCGCCGCGCGCTTCGGCTCGATGCGACCGAGGGCGCGGAGAGCGGGGTCGAACTGGTGCGGCGCGCGGTGGGGGCTGATCGCCATGTGCGAGTCCGGCGGCTGGTGCTGCCGGGGCGCTTCCCCGCGGCGCGCTACGACGCGGTGGTGGTCGCCGAGGTGCTCTATTATCTGTCGCCGCGCACGCTGCGGCAGGTCGCGCGCGATGTCGCCGCCGCGCTGCGCAGCGGCGGGCGGCTGGTGCTCGCGCATCACCGCGTCGATTATCCCGATTTCGTCCAGCATGCCGCGCACATCCACGCCCGCTTCCTCGCCGCGACCGGCGTGCGCTGGCGCGGCGTCGGCGATACCCGCACCGGCCGGTGGCGCGTGCAATCCTATGAACGTCGATAAACCATGACCCAGAACGCCCCCCTCCGCATCGCCATGCTCGCGCCGATCGCGTGGCGCACCCCGCCGCACCATTATGGCCCGTGGGAGCTGAGCACGAGCGTGCTGACCGAGGCGCTGGTCGCCCGCGGGGTCGATGTGACGCTGTTCGCGACGCTGGACAGCGCAACCGCGGGGACGCTCGCGGGCGTGGTGCCGCGGCCGTATAACGATGCCCCCGGGATCGACGCCAAGGTCTGGGAGATGCGCCACGTCGCGCATGTCATGGAACAGGCGGATGCGTTCGACATCATTCACAACCAGGCGGATTTCGTGCCGCTCGCGTTCAGCCGGATGATCCGCACCCCGATCGTGACGACGCTCCACGGCATGCCGTCCGAGCGGATCCTGCCGATGCTCGAGGAATATCAGCACGACGTCGACTATGTCGCGATCAGCGCGACCGACCGCAGCCCGGTCTTGCGCTACGCCGCGACGATCCCGCACGGGATCGTCGTCGAGGCGTTCCCGTTCGGCGCAACACCGGTGCGCGAACTCCTGTTCTTCGGGCGGATCCATCCCGACAAGGGCACCGCGGTTGCGATCGCCGTGGCGCACGCCGCGGGGATCCCGCTGCACATCGCCGGGATCGTCCAGGACGAGCGCTATTTCGAGGAAGAGGTCCGCCCGCACATCGACGGCGTCACCGTGCGCTATTCGGGTGCGCTCGGGGGCACGGAACGGCTGTCCGCGCTTGGCTCGGCGATGGCGCTCCTCCACCTGATCGATTTCGAGGAGCCGTTCGGGCTCTCGGTGGTCGAGGCGCTTGCCTGCGGAACCCCGGTGATCGCGTTCCGGCGGGGGTCGATGCCCGACATCGTCCGCGACGGCGTAACCGGCTTCGTCGTCGATACGCCCGAACAGGCGGTCGCGGCGATCGACCGGGTTGCCGGGATCGACCGGCACGCGTGCCGCGCCGATGTGATCACGCGCTTCTCCGCCGACCGAATGGCAGCGGACTATCACGCGCTATATGGAGAGATGCTCGCGCGGCGCGCGCCGAAACGCCGCGCGATGCTTGCCGCCAGCCGCTAAGCCGGGTCACCTACCAGCGGAACGCGACCGTCCCCTGCACCGTGCGGCGGTTGCCGTACCAGCACCACGCGTAATCGAGATAACAGGTCGACACATATTTCCGGTCGAACAGGTTCGCGGCGTTGATCGCGAGCGACAGACCCTGCAGCCGCCGAGCGATCTTGCCGAGGTCGTAGCGCACCAGCGCGTCGAACAGCGTGAAGCCCGGGGTGCTCTGCGCCGCGCCCGTGACGCCCGCGGGATTGGTGTACGCACCCGCGAAAATGCTGTCGACATGCCGCACCGCGCCCCCGATCGCGAAGCCTTGCCATGCCCCCTTGGTGGGCGCCCATTCGAGATTGGCGGAAACCCCGCCGCGCCCGACGCCCAGGATCCCGCGCCCGACATTGGCGGGAATCGCGTCCTCGAGCGTGCGCACCTTCTGCCGGCTGTAGGCGAGCTTGGCGGCGAAGTCATACGGCAGCGGCACAGTCGCCTCGACCTCGACGCCGGTCGAGCGGACCTTGCCGTTCTGCAGCGCGACGAAGGTCGGGAGATAGGTCAGCACATTGCTCTGGTCGATCCTGAACCAGGCGCCGGTGACGAGGATCTTGGTCCCCGGCACGGTATATTTCGCGCCGACCTCGATCTGCTTGCCAAGCGACGGGTCGGCGAGGCCGAACGTGCCGTCGGCATTCTGGACGGTGGCGTTCTGCGGCTGGAACGAGGTCGCATAGCTGGCGTAGGGCGCGAGCCCGAACGACGTCGTATAGAGCCCCGCGACACGATAGGTGAACTTGCGCGACACCTGCGTGTCCGCGCCCGGGTTCGACCGCTGCCGCGCCCAGTCGTGCCGACCGCCGAGCACGACGCGCAGGCCACCCCAGGACAGCTCGTCCTGCGCATACAGGCCGGCCTGCTGCTGCAACGGGCGCTGGACCGTCACCGGGCCGCCGTCCGGAACGGTGTCCGGCGTCAGAGGCACCGCCATCGTGCCATAGACCGGGGCGTATCCGTCAACCACCGTCGCGGTGCCGAACGCGGGGGCGTAACTTGCCTTGCTGGTCTGGTAATCCACCCCGAACAGCAGGTCGTGCTTGACCGGGCCGGTCGTGACCGCGCCGTGGAGCTGGTTGTCGAACACCCAGCCGTCGCTGCGCTCCCGCGTGGAATAAGAGGCGCGGGTGAAGCTGCGCTGGGTCAGGTCGGTCGCGAGCAGCGGCCCGGCGGCATAGACCAGCCCCAGGTTCGAGGTTGCGTGCTGATACCGCCCCGAGCCGCGGAAATTCCAGCCCGCGCCGAAATCGTGGTTGAGGATATACGTCCCCGCCGCCTGCTCGCGCGCGAAGATGTTGTCGCGTTCGCCGAAATCGCGGTCGGTCGGCAAAGCACCGTTGGGGTTGGCGATGAAGGTCCCCGAGGCCGGGAACACCCCGTAATTGCCGTTCTGTGGATCGTGCGAATAGGCGCCGAGCAGCGTCAGCGTCGTCGCATGCCCGGCGTTGAGCGTGACCGCGCCCGAGATCGTCTGGCGTTCACGCGCGTTGAACTGCTGTTGCGTATGCGCGCCGTTGACGCTGCCATAGACCCGCCACAACACCGACGATCCGGCGCGACCGCCCACGTCGGCGTCGGCGCGGTAGAGATCATAGGTGCCGTACGTCCCCGAAACCGCACCGTAGACATCGCGGTCGAGCGGCAGCTTGCTCGACAAGGCGACGAGCCCACCCGGGCCGGACTGGCCGTACAGCACCGAGGCAGGGCCCTTGACCACTTCGACCCGGTCGAGCCGCGACACGTCGATCTGTGGCGAGAGATAGCCGGCACCTTCGATCAGCTTCAACCCGTCGAGGAACTGCGGCGCATCGAACCCGCGCAGCTTGAACTGGTCGTACACTTCGGCGCTCGCGCCGCGCTGCTCGGTGGTGACCCCCGCGACGAAGCGCAGCGCCTGGTTGAGGTTGGCGAGGCCGAGATCGGCGATCTCGGCGGCGGAGATGACGCTGATCGACTGCGGGGTTTCCGCCAGCGGCGCCGCGGATTTGGTGCCCGCGGAGGCTTCGGTCGAGGGACGCTCGCCGGTCACGATGATCGCGGTGTCGTCGGCTTGTGACGCGGGTGCGACCTGTGCCGCTGCTGGAAGCGCAGCCATCGCGGTACCGAGCATCAAAGCCGACAGAAAGGGGCGCGTCATCCAAAAGTCCTCATCAATGTTGAGGCGCCTATGGCTGTGTTGAGAACGATTATCAATTGCAATAGTCGGGAGGTGTCGAGTTTCCTTCTTTCCTGCTTCCTTCCCCGGCGAAGGCCGGGGCCCAGTAGAGGGGCAGAAGATTGGTGAGGACAGCGCCTCTACTAGCTCTGCGCCACAACTGGGCCCCGGCCTTCGCCCTGGAAGCGCAGAAGGTAAGGAAGGCGCGGAACAGGGAGAGGCAAGAGTAGCGGTAGCGGCTGCCTTTTCCCCCCTACCGATTGGCGCCCCCCCTGCCGCGAACGCTTGGAATCCGACCTCGACATCTTCGTTCCGGGCCCGATACGCAATCGGCCCGGGATCGCGGTGCGATCCCGGGCCGATTTTCCGTCGTATTACGAGGGCGTCAGCCGTCGAGCGACCGCCGGAACGTCTCGGGCAGGAACACCAGCCCGACCACCGCAGTCACCGCGCAGGCGAGGATCGGGTACCACAGCCCGTAATAGATATCCCCGGTCGCGGCGACCATCGCGAAGGCGATCGTCGGGAGGAACCCGCCGAACCAGCCGTTGCCGATATGATAGGGCAGCGACATCGACGTGTAGCGAATTCGCGTCGGGAACAGCTCGACCAGCAACGCCGCGATCGGGCCGTAGACCATCGTCACGTACAGCACGAGGACGACGAGGATCGCGACGACGAGCGGCTTGTTGATCTGCGCCGGATTCGCCTTCTCGGGATAGCCGACCTTGGTCAGCGCGGCCTTCACCTCGCCGCCGAACGCCTTGATCGCGGCGGCGCGGGCAGGCCCGGTCACCTTGGCCGGATCGACCACCGGGATCGTGGCGTTACCGATCTTGATCTGCGCGACGGTTCCCGCCGGTGCCACGACGTTGGCGTAGGAAATGCCCGCCTTCGCCAGATACGACTTGGCGATGTCGCACGAGCTGCTGTCGAACTTGTTCTTGCCGACGGGGTCGAACTGGACCGAGCATTCCGCCGGGTTCGCGACGACCGCGACCGGTGACGAGGCCTGTGCCGCATACAAAGCAGGGTTCGCCGCCTGCGACAGCGCGTGGAACAGCGGCATATAGGTCAGCGCGGCGAGTGCGCAGCCCGACAGGATGATCCACTTGCGCCCGATCCGGTCCGACAGCCAGCCGAAGAAGATGAACCCGGGCGTCGCGATCAACAGCGCAACCGCGATCAGGATGTTGGTGGTCGGCCCGTCGACGCGCAGGTTCTTCTCGAGGAAGAACAAGGCGTAAAACTGGCTGGTGTAGAAGACGACGCCCTGCCCGACGACCGCGCCGAACAAGGCGATCAAAACGATCTTGAGGTTGCCCCATTTGGCGAACGCCTCGGTCAGCGGGGCCTTGGAGGTCTTGCCCTCCTCCTTCATCTTCTGGAAGACCGGGCTTTCCTCGAGCTGCATCCGGATCCACAGCGACACCGCAAGCAGCGCAATCGAGACGATGAACGGGATCCGCCAGCCCCAAGACGCGAACGCTGCCTCGCCGACCGCGGTGCGGACGCCGATCACGATCAGCAGCGCGGCGAAGAGGCCGAGCGACGCGGTCGTCTGGATGAAGCTGGTGAACAGGCCGCGCTTCTTTTGCGGCGCATGTTCCGCGACATAGGTTGCCGCCCCGCCATATTCGCCGCCGAGCGCGAGGCCCTGCAACAGGCGCAGCGCGACCAGCATGATCGGCGCGGCGACGCCGACCGAGGCATAGCTCGGCAACAGCCCCACGAGGAAGGTCGACAGGCCCATGATCGCCATCGTGACGAGGAAGGTGTTCTTGCGCCCGACGACATCGCCGATCCGCCCGAACACCAACGCCCCGAACGGCCGGACCGCAAACCCCGCCGCGAACGCCGCGAGCGCGAAGATGAACCCGGTCGTCTCGTTGACGCCCGAGAAGAACTGCGCGGTGATGATCGTCGCAAGCAGGCCGTACAGGTAAAAATCATACCATTCGAACACCGCGCCCAAGGACGACGCGATGATGATCAGTGGCTGGCTTTGTTTCGTATGTCCCAGGGGCGAATCCCCGACCGTTGTAGCCATGACGGCATCCTCTCCATGTTCGTTTCTGTTTTTTAGAAGGAGTAACGTGCAGCGAGTTCGCCACGGTCAAGCTTGCCGACTTGCCCGTCAACCAGCTTGCGTTCGGCGTGGCGCAGTTCGATCCCGAGATCGACATGCTCGACCGGCGAGTAGAACAGGTTGGCCGACGCGCTCCACGCCGACTTGCTCGCGCCGACGGGGGTGCCCGCGGTGGCGTAATCGATCCCCTGCGCGCTGCCCATGAAGGTCGAGCGCAGCTTGCTCGTCCACCCCAGTTTCAGCGCGGCAAAGCCCGCGGTCAGGCTCGGCATGTAGAGTTGCGCACCCGCGGCCGGCACATAGACCGCGTCGGGCGCGAGGTTGAGCCCGACATAGCGCCCGATCCCGACCCCATGCGTGACCATGAAGCGCAGGTCGGAGCGCGCCGCGGTGCCGAACGGCACCTTGCCCGCGAACGACACGCCCCAGCCGGTCGCATTGTCCTTGAACGTGCCCGTGTTGATCGTGAGCTTGCGCCCGATCCCGGCGAGCGACAGTTCGCCGAAGCTCGCCTTGTAGTTGAGCCGTGCAGCCACGTCGGGCAGGCGATCGTCCGAATTCTCGACGATCGTCGCGGAGGCGACGTTGGTCGAGGATGTTTCCGGATTCTCGACCGCGACCGACAGCGCGAACGCGTCGTTCAGCTTGCGGGTATAGCGGACCTGCGCCTGGCGGACGAACACGGTGCCTTCCGATGGGCCGATGAAGTCGGTCGTCTCGGGCAGCGCGCCGATATATTGGAAGGTCGTCCATTCCTGGCCGAACAGCCAGTTGTCGAAGGTGAAGAACGCGCGGCGCAGGCCCGGGTTGTACCCGTTGACGACGCGCTGGTTGCCCTGCGTTCCGGGCACGACCTGGAAATCGAGCTCGACCAGGCCCTTCAGGCTGTGTCCGGCGAGCGGGGTCTCGGTCGCGAGCACGATTCGGGTCTGCTTGGCATGCGCCTCGACGCTGTTGCCCTCGTTGCGTCCGCCGACCGGGGTCATGCTGGGATAATAGAAATCGCGCCCGACCGATTCGGGGGCGATGTTGCCACCGCTGTAGCGGCTGACCGAGGCCCAGGTCTTGATGAAGCCGTTGAGCTTGACCGTCGTCCCCGCAACCTTGAAGCCGTCGGTCGGGCCTGCGCCCTTGCCGGTGGGTTTCGCCTCGGCGACCGCGGTCGGGGCGGTCGGGCCACCGGGGCCTGCGGTCGGCGCGGTCTGTTGCGTCGCCGCGAGTGCGGCCGGCGGGGTGGTGGGCGTTGCCGCCGGGGTCGTGACGGCGGTCGCGCGCGCCGCGTTCAGTTCGCCGCGCAGATCCTGCACCGCGGCTTCGAGGGCCTTCAGCCGGGCCTCGAGTTCAAGTTCGTGCGCCGTCTGCGCGTGTGCCGCGCCCGGGACGACCCCGGCCAGGGCGGTTCCCAGCAGCAACGTCGTCCATACCGATCGTGTCATCCTTAACTCCCTGCTTCTCCAGCGGTCTTTGGCGCGGATGTCAGCGCCAGGATCATGAGGGATCGCGCCCTAACATCCATCCCTGACCTTGGTGAGGGGTGTTCGTGCGATTGCGACACGTTAGAATGCCGCGAAAAGGAGAGTCCGATGACCGAGGCCAGCTATCCCGTCCCCGCCGCATGGGCGAAGGACGCGCTGATCGATGCCGCAGCGTATGACCGGATGTACGCCGAAGCCGCGCACGACCCTGATACCTTCTGGGCGCGTGAGGCCAAGCGACTCGACTGGATTACGCCCCCGACCAAGATCAAGGACACGTCGTTCGACGAGGCCGATTTCCACATCCGCTGGTTCGAGGACGGCGAACTCAACGTCGCCGCCAATTGCGTCGACCGCCATGCCGACGCGCGGCCCGATGCGATCGCGATCCTGTGGGAAGGCGACGACCCCGCCGATTCGCGCAGCATCAGCTACGCCGAATTGCGCGACGAAGTGTCGAAGCTCGCCAATGCGCTGAAGGCGCGTGGGGTGCAGAAGGGCGACCGCGTCACGATCTATCTGCCGATGATCCCCGAAGCCGCATTCGCGATGCTGGCGTGCGCGCGGATCGGCGCGATCCATTCGGTCGTGTTCGGCGGCTTCTCGCCCGACAGCCTGTGCAACCGGATCCACGATTGCGACAGCCGTCTCGTCATTTCCGCCGACGAGGGGCTGCGCGGCGGCAAGTCGATTCCGCTCAAGGCCAATGTCGATGCAGCGCTCAAGCAGGGCGCGCTTGCGGTCGACACCGTGATCGTCGTCCGCCGCACCGGCGGTGCCGTCACGATGACCGAGGGTCGTGATTGCTGGTATCACGACTGCGTCGCGGACCAGTCGACCGACTGCGCGCCCGAGACGATGAACGCCGAGGATCCGCTGTTCATCCTCTACACCAGCGGGTCGACCGGGCAGCCCAAGGGCGTGCTCCACACCAGCGGCGGGTATCTCGTCTGGGCGTCGATGACGCACCAATATGTGTTCGACTATCGCCCCGGCGACATCTTCTGGTGCGCCGCGGATGTCGGCTGGGTGACGGGCCACACCTATTCGCTGTACGGCGCGCTCGCCAATGGCGCGACGACCGTGATGTTCGAGGGCGTCCCCAATTATCCCGATCACAGCCGCTTCTGGCAGATCGTCGACAAGTATAAGGTCAACGTCCTCTATACTGCACCGACCGCGCTGCGCGCGCTGATGCGCGAGGGCGACGCATGGGTGAAGCGCACCAGCCGCGCCTCGCTGCGCCTGCTCGGGTCGGTCGGCGAGCCGATCAACCCCGAGGCGTGGAACTGGTATCACACCGTCGTCGGCCACGGGCGCTGCCCGATCGTCGACACCTGGTGGCAGACCGAGACCGGCGGGCACATGATCTCGCCGCTCCCCGGCGCGACCGCGCTCAAGCCCGGCAGCGCGACCAAGCCGCTGTTCGGCGTGAAGCCCGAGCTGGTCGATGCCGACGGCAAGGTGTTGGACGGCGCGGTCGAGGGCAATCTCGTGATCGCGGACAGCTGGCCCGGGCAGATGCGGACCGTGTGGAACGACCACGCACGCTTCTTCCAGACCTATTTCTCGACCTATCCCGGCAAGTATTTCACCGGCGACGGCTGCCGCCGCGACGAAGACGGCTATTACTGGATCACCGGCCGGGTCGACGACGTCATCAACGTCAGCGGGCACCGGATGGGCACTGCCGAGGTCGAAAGCGCGCTCGTGGCGCATGCGAAGGTCGCCGAGGCGGCGGTGGTCGGGATGCCACATGACGTGAAGGGCCAGGGCATCTATGCCTATGTCACCCTGAACGCGAACGCCGAGCCGAGCGACGACCTGCGCAAGGAGCTGATCCAGTGGGTCCGCCGCGAAATCGGGCCGATCGCGACGCCGGACGTGCTGCAGTTCGCGCCGGGCCTGCCCAAGACGCGCTCGGGCAAGATCATGCGCCGGATCCTGCGCAAGATCGCGGAGAACCAGCTCGACGCGCTCGGCGACACCTCGACGCTCGCCGATCCGGCGGTCGTGGACGCGCTGATCGCGGGTCGCGTGGAGGCGTCGCTCGAACCGGCATGACGCGCGCACTGCCTGCAGCGGATGGCCGCACGATCCTGATCGCCGACGACCATCCGCTGTTCCGCCAGGCGCTCAAGCTCGCGGTCGCGCGTGCGGCACCCGATGCGGTGGTGATCGAGGCGGGGCAATTGGGCGAGGCCGCCGCCGCCGCGCGCGGGGCGGCGCGGCTCGACCTGATCCTGCTCGATCTGCGGATGCCGGGGTCGGAGGGGCTTGCCGGAGTCGCCTTGCTCCATGCCGAGCGGCCCGACACGCCGATCGTCGTCATCTCGTCCGCCGACGAAGCCGCGACTGCGCCGCGCGTGCGGGCGTATGGCGCAGTCGGGTTCGTCTCCAAGACCGCCGACCTCGCGACGCTCGAGGCCGCGGTCGCACGCGCGCTTGCGGGGGAACGTGATGCGCCCGGCGAGGCGCTCCCGAGCGACGACGTTTCGAAGCGCGTGGCGAGTCTCACGCCGACCGAGCTCAAGGTTTTGCTCGGGGTGATCGCTGGGCGGCTCAACAAGCAGGTGGCGTTCGACCTCGGCATCTCGGAGGGGACGGTGAAGGGGCATATGACCGCGATTTTGCGCAAGCTCGGGGTACAGAACCGTACGCAGGCGGTGCTCGCGGCGCGTGCGATGGACGTGGATTTCGCGGATTGATTCGGGCGGGTTCGCGCTTGTTTTGAGCAGCTTCCCCGGCGAAGGCCGGGGCCCAGTCGCGATGGTCGATGTAACGAAGCGCCGTCGGTCAGCTTCTGGCATTTCGCTCCTGGGCCCCGGCCTTCGCCGGGGAAGCGACTCACGTCAGCGTCTGAAATCCACCGCCACGACCTGCGCTGCGCGGTGCGACGCCTGTTCGATGAACGCCCAGAGATCCGCGGGTACGACCGGCTTGGTCAGCACCGTCATTCCCGCACAGCGCGGGTCGTCCGCGATCGCGCGATCCGCCGTCACCAGCGCGACCGCGGGCGCAGGGTCGAGCGCGCGCAACCGCGTCGCAACCGCGAGGCCATCCTCGGGCTCGTCCAGGTGAAAATCGATCAGCGCGATATCAGGCTCCTCGTCCTCCGCGAGTTGCAGCGCCTCGGCGATCGTCGCGGCGAGCAACGGCACGCACCGCCGCGCGCGCAGCGCAGCATCGAGCGCCGCGAGGATCGTCAGGTCATTGTCGAGACACAGGATCCTGAGCCCGGGCGGCACCGCCTGCGCAGCAGGTTTGGCGACCGCAACCGGCAGGTCGCGCCCCGGTGTCGCCAGCGGCACCCGCACCGCGAAGGTCGACCCCCGCCCCGGCGCGGACCGTAGCTCCACCGGCGTCCCGAGCAGATCCGCGATCCGCCGCACGATCGCAAGCCCCAGGCCGACCCCGCCGCCCGCGCTGCCCTTGCTTTCGAGCCGTTCGAATTCGACGAAGATCCGGTCGCGGTCGGCAGCCGCGATCCCCGGTCCCTTGTCGCGCACCTCGATCAGCACGTCGCCCCCGCGCCGCCGCGCACCGATCCAGATCCGCCCGTCGGCCGAATAGCGCACGGCATTGGACAGGAAGTTCTGCAGGATCGAGCGCAGCAGCGATCGGTCGGTCGCCACGAAATACGCGCCCGGGTGGCTCACCAGCGACAGTCCCCGCTCCACCGCGAGCGGGTGGAATTGCGTCGCCAGTTCCGCGATCAGCTCGCCCAGCGCGAACCGCTCGACCCGTGGCACCACCCCGCCCGAATCGAGCCGCGACACGTCGAGCAAGGCGCGCAGCAGCGTATCCGCGGACCCGATCGCGCCATCGATCGCGCGGATCAGGTCGGTCTGATCGGGGGCCTTCCCCTCGTCGAGCGCCGCGCAAAACAACCGCGCGGCGTGGAGCGGCTGGAGCAGATCGTGGCTCGCGGCCGCCAGAAAGCGCGTCTTGTCGCGCGTTGCGGTCTCCGCCACCGCGCGCGCCTCGCCCAGCATAGTGTTCGAGTGCGCGAGATCCGACGTCCGCGCGGCGACGCGTGCCTCGAGATCGGCCTGCGCTTCCTTCTCGGCGGTAATGTCGGTGAAGCTCTGGACATAGCCGCCGCCGGGCATCGGCCGCCCGACCGCCTTGATCCAGCGCCCCGACGGGCGTTGCCGCTCGAAACTGTGCGGCGTCCCGCGCGAGAGATGCGCCATCCGCCTTGCCACATGCGCCTCGATATCGCCCGGCCCCGCCCCGCCGCGCTCGGCATTGTAGCGGATCAGGTCGGCGATCGGCCGCCCCGTCACGACATAGCCTTCGGGATAATCGAACATCTCGACATAGCGCGGATTCCACGCGACCAGCCGCAGGGTGGAATCGATCACGCTGACCCCCGGGTCGATCGTCTCGAGCGTCGCCGACAGCAGCGTGCGCGAGAAGCGCAGCGAGCGGCCGCGCTGGTCGAGCAGGCGGACAACGTCGCTGACGTCGATCGCCGCGCCCGCGATGCTCGACGCGACGATCTTGCGCGCGGACGGTGCGCCGATGACGCCCGCGATCAGCCGTTCGGCGGTGCGCGCGGCAGGGCCGTCGATCGGCGCGCGGGGGTCGCGCGACACCGCCGCCATCGCTTCGGCGGCTTCGCTCTCGCCGACGAAGCGCGCGACCAGCAGCTCGAGTTCGCCGTGCGTCGTGACATGATCGAGCGCGCTGTTGCGGCGGACCCTGCGCAGCGCCTGCGGCCACGCCATCAGCGCGACGTTGATGCCAAGGCTCCACACCGTGCCATTGACCAGCGGCGACCCCATCCGCCACCCGAGCAGCGCCTCGGGATCGAGCACCCCGAACGACAGCCGCGCGAGCGCCGGCCCGATCCCGTCGCCGATCGACGGGAGCAGCAGGCAGTAGATCCACACGATCACCCCCCCGACCAGGCCGCGCCGCGCGGCTTCCTCGTCGGCGAAGCCCCAGCCGACCGTCGCGATCAGCGCGGGCGCGAATTGCGCGACCCCGGCAAAGGCGATCAGCCCGATCGACGCGAGCGAGACATCCGCATCGAGGTTGCGCCCATAGAGCAACGCCACCGCGACGATCGCCGCGATGATCAGCCGTCGCACGCGCAACAGCCGCCGCCCGAGATCGCCGCCGCGCGCATCGCCCTGCCGGCCCAACAGCAAGGGGCTGAGCAAGTCGTTGGTCGCCATCGTCGACAGCGCGATCGTCTCGACCACGACCATCGCGGTCGCCGCTGAAAAGCCGCCGATGAACGCAACGAGCGCGATCGCGTGCCGGCCCTGGCTGAGCGGGACGCCGAGCACGTACAGGTCGGGCGCGGCATCGGCGGGCAGGACCGTCATCCCGGCCAGCGCGAGCGGGAGCACCAGCATCGAGATCACCACCATATAGCCGATGAACGGCCACCGCCCCTGCCGGACCGCCTCGGGGCTTCCGGCCTCGACCACGCCGACGTAGAATTGGCGCGGGAGACACACGATCGCGAGTGCGGACAGCAGCGTGCGCACCCAGAAATCGGAGGTCAGCGCGGCCCAGGTAAAGCCGCTGCCGAGCCGCGCCATCGGGGGTGCGAGCGTGGCGGCGGGGACGTCGACCAGCAGCAATATGGTGAACACGCCAAGTGCGACGAAGCACAGCAGCTTGATCAGCGATTCCGCCGCGATCGCCGCGACCACGCCGGGGTTACGCCCGGTGACTTCATACCGCCGCGCGCCGAACAGGATCGCGAACCCCGCGAGCAACAGCGCGACGAACGTCCCGATCGACGACGAGCGGTCGACCCCGGTGATCGCGCCGAAGCTGAACGTCACCGAGCGAAGCTGGAGCGCGATATAGGGGATCGACGCGAGCAAAGCGGTCCCCGCGACGATCGCCGCGGTGCCGCGACTGCGCCCGTAGCGCGCGGAGATGAAATCCGCGATCGAGCTCGACCCCTCGTCGCGCGCGAGCCGGACGAGCCGGGTCAGGAAGCGCGGTGCGAGCAGGAAGACGAGCGCAGGGCCGAGGTAGATCGCGAGATAGTCCCACCCGCGCATTGCCGCGGTGCCGACCCCGCCGAAGAACGTCCAGCTGCTGCAATAGACCGCGAGCGACAGCGGATAGGCGAACCGCCCCAACCGAATCGGCAACCCGCGCCGGTCGACAACCCACGCGATGCCGAACAGCACCGCACAATAGCCGAGAATCGCGAGCAGGACGCTGGGTCCGAGGATGAGGCGGCTCCGTCTTGATTCACTCCGCGGCCGGATGCCGCGTTTTGTCACGGGCCAGCTTGCGGCATCCCGGCCAGCGAGGCAACGCGTCGCCTGTTATCCGCAGCAGCGCTTCGACTTCTTGCCCGACCCGCATGGGCACGGGTCATTCCGGCCGACCTTCGCAGGCGCTGGCGCGACGAGCGAGAGCGGCGGCGCCCCGACGCCGCCTGTCCCGGCCGCGTGCAGGCGCAAAACGGTCGTCGTGATCGTCACGGGAATCGCGTCCTGCATTGCGTTGATCTGGACCGTGTCGAGCGCGCTGGTGTTGTCCGCCATCGCGATCAGCAGGGACAGCTCGGCCACGGCGGCGGCAATTGCCGGATCGTCGCCTTCGGCCAGTGCGGCCCAGCTTTCGGGGCGCAAATCCATCGCCTCGGCGAATCCCGCGATCCAGATTTCCCAGATCACGTCACCGTTGCGCTCATCGACCTCGAAGATCGGCTGCGGCTTGCCGCGACCGAGATCGCGCGCGATTTCGGTGTAACGCGCCATTACCGCGTCGGTGAACCAGCGGACATCCGCCGGCTCCTCGAACGGGGGGCTGCCGTCCTCCGCGCTGCCCCAGATGCTGACGAACCATTCGTCGGGCAGGATCGGGGCCGGGGATAGCAGCACCCCGGTCAGGAACCCGTCGAGTTCGCTCAGCAGCATCGGCTCCTCGAGCGGGAGGTCCGCCAGCGCGTCGTCGAGGCGGCGATGGCGGGACGGGAGCCTGCTCATGCGAACAGGGTGAGCACGCCGCGCGCCGGATCAGTGAACCCCTCCCAGATCATCCGTCCGGCGACGTAGACGATCACCAGCAGCCCGACGTAGGCGAGCCAGCGATAGCGTTCGATCACGCGCGCAAGCCCGTTCGCGGCGAGCCCCATCAGCGCGACCGACAGGATCAGCCCGATCGCGAGGATCCCCGGATGGTCACGCGCCGCACCGGCGACCGCAAGGACGTTGTCGAGGCTCATCGACACGTCCGCGACCGCGACCGCCCAGGCTGCCGCCCAGAATTTGCGGGGTGCCTTGCTGGCGAGCGCGTCGGCGTCGGTCCCGCCGTCGTCGGAGCGCAGTTCGCGCCACATCTTCCACGCGACCCACACCAGCAGCAACCCGCCCGCAAGCACGAGGCCGACGACCTGCAACAACTGCGTCACGACCAGCGCGAAGACGACGCGCAGGATCAGCGCGGCGGCGACCCCGATCAGGATCACGTTGCGGCGCATCGCCGCCGGCAATCCCGCGGCCAGCGCGCCGACGACGATCGCATTGTCGGCGGCGAGCATGATATCGATCATCACCACCTGCGCGAACGCGGCGAGCGCGGCGGGCGACCCGATATTGGCAAAATCCGTGGCGATATGCTGCCAGAGTTCGGTCACGTACATCTTCCTATCAGCAGGACAGCGGGCACCACAGGCTCGCGATCGCATCGCTGCGCACTGTAGCGCAACTGCGATCAGGGAAAAGCGGCGATGACGCGCCAGGTCAATCCCTGCCGTGCGGACAGGCGGTCGTGCAATGGCGGGATCAGGCACGACAATCGTCCCGGGTCGCGGATGCAAAGCGTGGCTTGGCGACGGGTGCGTTCGCGTGCAGTACAGCGCCATGCTGTTCTCGCTGCTGCTCGCGCTCGCCCAGGGGTCGGTTGCCCAGACCCCACCCGCTCCCCCACAGGTTCCGCCCCTGGCGGCGGCGACCGCGCCGGCGAAACCCGCGCTGCAATGGCCCGCGCGCGATGCGCAGGCCACGCTCCGAAATTTCCGCTTCCGCTCGGGCGAGACGCTCTCCGAACTGCGGATCAACTACACCATGCTCGGCCAGCCGCACCGCAACGCGCGCGGCGAGATCGACAATGCGGTGATGATCCTCCACGGCACCGGCGGCACCGGACGCCAGTTCCTCAGCCCGCAATTCGCGGACGAGCTCTATGGCCCGGGCCAGCCGCTCGACATCACGCGCTACTGGATCATTCTGCCCGACGGGATCGGCCACGGCAAATCGTCCAAGCCGTCCGACGGGCTGCACATGCGCTTTCCGCACTATGATTATGACGACATGGTCGAGGCGGACTATCGGCTGCTCAAGGACGAACTCGGGATCCGCCGGATGCGGCTGGTGATGGGAACGTCGATGGGGTGCATGCACGGCCTCGTCTGGGGCGAGACGCATCCCGACTTCCTGCGCGCGCTGATGCCGCTCGCCTGCGAGCCGATCGAGATCGCCGGGCTCAACCGGATGTGGCGGCAGCTCGCGATCGACGGGATCGAAGCAGATCCGGCGTGGGCGGGCGGCGACTATCGCGCGCCGCCGACCCAGGGGCTGCGGACTGCCGCCAGCCTGTTGTTCGTCGCTGGCGCGGCGCCGCTGTATTTCCAGGCGCAATACCCTCGCCGCGCGCAGGCCGAGACATTCGCGCGCGAACGCGTCGCGGCGTCGATCGCGCAGATCGATGCGAACGACCTGATCTACCAGATCGACGCCTCGCGCACCTATGCGCCGTGGGCGCAGCTCGAGAAGATCACCGTGCCGACGACGTGGATCAATTCCGCCGACGACTTCATCAACCCGCGCAATCTCGACCTGCCACAGCGTGCGGTCGCGCGGATGAAGGATGCGCGGTTCCGCTTGATCCCGGAGAGCGCGGAAACCCGCGGGCATGGCACGCATACCGCCGCGCGCTTCTGGAAGCAGGATCTGGTCGACCTGCTGCAGCGGACCGAGTGAGCAAAGAATTTCGACGGCCCTCGCGAACCCACCCTTGATCCCGTCCGTTCAAGCGCACATCGCGAACCGACACGATCTGGAGTGAAGACATGGCTGCCGACAAAATGGATATTTCGCACACGACCATCCTCGATAACGAGGACGAGAAGCTGGTCGAATTCGTCGCCGAGGTGGACGGCGACGAATATCAGTTCGCGGTGCAATATGCCGTGCTCGAAGCGCTGAGCGGCGACGTACCCGATGGCGATGCGGTCGAGCAGTTCAATCTGTTCGAGGATACGATCGCCGAAGCCGGCCTCGTCGCGCTTGCACGCAACAGCGACCAGGCGACGATCGTCATCAGCGAGAACGATCTCGAATAACCGAGCGCCGTCCGCGGGTCATGCCCCGTGCCGACCGCCCGTTTCGGGCGGCGTCGGCGTGGATCCTGCGGACGGCACCTCCTCGTAACAGCCCGCGCGGCGCAACTGGCGGACGATTCCGTTGAACGCCGCGGTGACGCCCTGCGCGCGGCCGATCTCATTCTCCTGCCCCGCCGCATCCCAATAGAGCACGAGCGGCCAGCGCTCCGGGCAGAACGGCAGCAACGTGCGCAGCGCGAGTTGCACGTCCGGCCGGTCGACACGCCGCTCCCCACAGCGCGTGACCGCGGTGCGCAGGATGTGGACCGACAGGGCAATCACGATCCGTTGATGCCGGGAGGCGATCCGCACCGATCAGTGGAAGTCATGCGACTTGAACCGCACCACCTCTTCCGGGTCCATGCCGTCGGCGTGCGGCGGCCAGTAGCAATTGCGCGGCACGGGGTTCCAGCCCGCGTCGCCGCGATCGGGCGAGCCGGGATGCTGCGCGCCGTCGCCGCGCCCGGTGCGATGCGGGAAGGACATGTCGCCGACGCGGTGGAGCAGGTCGCCATGATCGATGATCCGGTCGCAGATGACGTGGATCACCTCGCCTTCCTTCTGCACCCGTCCCTTCAGCCCGACCATCGACGCGGACATGATCGTGCGCCGCTGCGCCTCGAACCGGTCGGGCCACAGGATACCGTTGGCGATTCCGCTCTCGTCCTCGATCGTGATGAACAGCACGCCCTTTGCGCTGCCGGGCTTCTGCCGCACCAGGATGATGCCCGCGACCTCGACATGCCGCCCGTCGCGGATCGTCGCGAGCTCGGCGCAGCGCGTGACGCCGCGGCGCGCGAGTTCGTCACGCACGAAGCTCAACGGGTGCGCGCGGAGCGATAGCTGGAGTGTGCGATAATCCTCGATCACCTCGCGCCCGTCGGTCAGCGGGCGCAGCGCGACGTCGGGTTCCACCCCCTCTGCGCTGACGCTGTCGGCCGCGCGGTCGGCGGCGGCGAACAGCGGGAGCGGTGCCTCGCCGAGGCCGCGCACCTTCCACAGCCCCTGCCGCCGGTCGGTCGCGAAGGCATGGAACGCATCGCCGTCGGCGAGCTTCTCGATCGCCGCGCGCTGGACGCCCGAGCGCCGCCACACATCCTCGACCGAATCGAACGCCCCTGTCCCGCGCGCGCCTACGATCGCTGCGCCATCCGCATTGGACAGCCCGCGGATCTGTCGCAGGCCGAGCCGGACCGCGAGATAGCGCCCCCCGGTCGGCTCGAGCGTACAGTCCCAGCGGCTGGCGTTGACGCACGCGGGGCGGACCTCGACACCATGCTCGCGCGCATCGCGGACGATCTGCGCGGGCGCGTAGAACCCCATCGGCTGCGCGTTCATCAGCGCCGCGCAAAACGCGTCGGGGTGATGATGCTTCATCCAGCACGACGCATAAGCGATCTTGGCGAAGGACGCGGCGTGGCTCTCGGGAAAGCCGTAGGAGCCGAAGCCCTCGAGCTGGCGGAACGTGCGCTCGGCGAAATCGCGCGGATAGCCGCGCGCGACCATCCCCTCGATCAATTTGTCGCTGAAATGCGAGACCCCGCCGGTGAACTTGAAGGTCGCCATCGCACGCCGAAGCTGGTCAGCCTCGGACGGGGTGAAGCCTGCCCCGACGATCGCGACCTTCATCGCCTGTTCCTGGAACAGCGGCACGCCGAGCGTCTTCTCGAGCACCGCGCGCAATTCGGGCCGCGGATATTCGGGCCGTTCCAACCCCTCGCGGCGGCGCAGATAGGGGTGGACCATGTCGCCCTGGATCGGTCCTGGCCGGACGATCGCGACCTGGATCACCAGATCGTAGAAGCGCCGCGGCTTCATCCGCGGCAGCATCGACATCTGTGCGCGGCTCTCGACCTGGAAGGTGCCGAGCGTGTCGGCCTTCGAAATCATCGCATAGACGTCGGGATCGTCGCTTTGCAGGTCGGCGAGCCCGACGCGGATCCCCTTTTCCTGTTCGAGCAGGTTGAACGCGCGGTTCATGCAGCCGAGCATCCCGAGCCCGAGCACGTCGACCTTCATGAACTTCAGCGCATCGATATCGTCCTTGTCCCATTCGATGATCTGCCGGTCCGCCATCGCGGCGGGTTCGATCGGGACGAGATCGTCGAGCCGGTCGTGCGTCAGCACGAAGCCGCCGGGATGCTGGCTCATGTGGCGCGGCACCCCGATCAGCTTGCGCGCGAGCTCGAGCGTCAGCCGCAGCCGCCGGTCGCCGAGATCGAGGTTGAGTTCCTTGACCTGTTTCTCGCCGACCCCTTCCGCCGACCAGCCCCAGATCAGCCCGGCGAGCGAACCGGTGAGATCCTCGGGCAATCCCAGCGCCTTGCCGACATCGCGCACCGCGCCGCGCGCGCGATAGCGCGTGACCACCGCGGTCAGCGCGGCGTGGTTGCGACCGTAGGTCTCATAGATCCACTGGATGATCTCCTCGCGGCGCTCATGCTCGAAATCGACGTCGATATCGGGCGGCTCGCGGCGCTCGCCCGAGACGAAGCGTTCGAACAGCAATTCATGCTTGATCGGGTCGATCGAGGTGACGCCCAGCACGAAGCAGACGCACGAATTCGCCGCCGATCCGCGCCCCTGGCACAGGATGCCGCGCCGCCGCGCCTCGCGCACGATCGCATGGACGGTCAGGAAATAGGGCGCATATTCCAGCTCGGCGATCAGCCGCAGCTCGTGCGCGATCTGGTCGGTATAGGCTTGCGGGACGTTGCCATCGAACATCCGCTCGACCGCTTCCTGCGTCAGCTGCGCGAGCGCCTGTTGCGCGGTCAGCCCCTCGATCACGCGTTCGTGCGGATATTGATAGGCGAGTTCGCCGAGATCGAAGGTGCAGGCGCGCGCGATGTCGATGCTCGCGCGCAGCGCATCGGGATAATCGCGGAAGCGGCGGACCATCTCGGCGGGGGCCTTGAGCGCGCGGTCGGCGTTGACCTCGCGGCGATAGCCAAGTTCGTCGACGGTGCATTTCTCGCGCACCGCGGTCACCACGTCCTGCAACAATCGCGCGTCGGGGGCGTGATAGAGGACGTCGCCGGTCGCCACCGCGCGCACCCCCGCCGCCCGTGCCTGCCGCGCGAGCGCGTCGATCCGCACCGCATCGTTCGGGCGCCGCCGCTGGAACAGCGCCATATAGCCGCGCGCGCCATAGACCGTCTTGAGATCGGCGAGCGCGGCGAGGTTCTCGGTATCCGCCTCGTGCGGCAGCAGGATCGCGACGATCCCCTCCGACCAGGGCGCGAGATCGGGCCAGTGGAGCAGGCACCCGCCCTTCCCCGCGCGCTTCTTGCCGATCGTCAGCAGTCGCGTGATCCGCGACCAGGCGGGGCGATCGGTCGGGTAAAGCAACAGCCGCCGCCCGCACGACAGATCGACTCGCGTCCCCGCGATCGAGCGGACTCCGGTCGCCTTCTGCGCTTCCCATGCGCGCACCACCCCCGCGACCGTGCCGATGTCGCAGACGCCCACTGCGGGATAGCCCAGCAGCGCCGCCGCCGCGAACAGCTCGTCCGGGCTGGAGGCGCCGCGCAACAGCGAGAAATGGGTGAGCATCTGCAGCTCGACATAGTCGGTCATGCGAAGACGCCGTGGATCCACCACGACAGGTCGCCGGTGTCCTCCTCGAAACCGTCGCCACGACGGAACACCCAATAGCGCCCGCCGCCCGCATCCTCGACTCGGTAATAATCGCGCACCGCCCACACTTCCGCGTCGCGCCGCCACCATTCGCCGTGGATTCGCTCGGGGCCATCGCCCGCGACGACCGTGTGGGGCCGCCCGCGCCATTCGAACCGGCGCGGCGGCTGGTCGGGAAGCAGCGCCAGGACATGCGACAGCGGTTCGGGCCGCGCGAACAGTCGGACCGGGCGTTGCCACAGCGGCCAGCTTCCGGGCAGATCGTTCGGGTCGGACCGGGTGACCGCGCGCTCGGGGACATGGCTCTCGACCGGCGCGATCCGGAACACGCTGCGCGCGCCGATCCGCCCCGCGATGACGTCGACCAGCCGCGCGCAATCGCGCACCCGCGTCTCGCCCGCGAGCACCGCGCCGAGATCGACCGCGTCGAGCGGCTCGGTATGCGGCGCGACCAGCACGAACTGTTCGAGCCCGAGGCCGGGGTCGATCCGTTCGATCCTGAGCTTGAACAGCCGCAGCAGATGCGGGACCTCGCGCGTCGGGCGCGACGTGCCGATCGCGACGACCTGCTCGCCGCCGTCGACGCGCAGCCCGGTCAGCCGCAGCGACCGCGCGCCTAACCCTTGCGCCTGCAGGACGACCGCAAGATCGCCGAGCAGGTCCGTCATCACCTGTTCGATCGCCTCAGCGGTCCCGATCGGCTCGAGCAACCGGCGTTCGACCCGCGGCACCACCGCATCCTCGCGCGGCGCGATCGGTTCGGCGACCGCGCCGAGTGCCTGGTCGAGCCGGGTGATCGCCGCGAGCCCGAGCCGCCGCGCGAGTGGCCCGCGCGCCACGGGGAGCAGATCCGCGATTCGCTCGAACCCGAATTTGCGCGCGGCGACCAATGCGGTGGGCGCAAGCCGCAACGCCGCGACCGGCAAGGCGGCGAGCGCCTGCGCGGTCTGGCCGGGCGCGGCGCGGGTGCAATCACTCTCCCCGAACCGCGCGAGCGCATAGGCCGCGCCCGGCGTATCCGCGACCGCGACGCGCGCGGTAAACCCGGCGCGGCGGCAGAAAGCACGGAGACGGCGGCAGAACGTCTCCTCCCCGCCATGCAGGTGATCGCACCCGGCGAGATCGATCCACAGTCCGTCGTTGGGGGTTACCGCCGCGATCGGCGACCAGCGCCGCACCGCGAGCAGCGCCAGCCGATCGAGCAGGGCGGCATCGGCGTTCGGCTCGGCGGGGCGAAAATCCAGATCGGACACCAATGCGCGCGCATGCGTCGCCGCCATGCCGACATGGATGCCGAGCGCGCGTGCGCCAGTGCAGGCAGCGACCACCTCCTCGCGCCGACCGACCTTGCCGACCAGCGCGAGCGGGGCATGATCGGGCTGTTGAGGAACCACGGCGCGACGGTGCGCGGCCGGCAGCTCGCCCTTGAACGGATGGCTCGCCGCTTCCGACCGTCGGCCAAGCTCGCGCATCGGCGGCTGGGCGTGAAGCGGCAAGGCGCTGGCCTCGGCTTCCACCTCGGCGCGCGACGCACTCCCCCCGCGTGCCCACCGCGCGCCCGGCCGCCAACCCCCGCCACGGGGGGCGGAGCAGGCACCGGGGTCATCGGCGACCGGAAGCTCGAGCGCGGGGCGGTCAGGCTGCCGCGTGGCGGGCCGTTCCAACCGTCTCAGCCGTTCGACGGCCAAGTTCGGCAGGAACAGCGAGACGACCCGTCTCATCACTGCCCTCCACTATCAGGGAAAAAGGATCGCCCCCGCGTTGCCGCGCAAGCTCGACCGACCAGCGCGGACGCCCGACCCCGGCGACGCCAAGCCGACCCGACGCGACGCTGCCGATGCGCCAGCGAGTCCAGGCGGCAGACGGCTCGGCGAGCGGATCCTGCTCGCGGTTGCGGCGGCGTCGCAGCAACAGCACCGGCATATCGGCTTCCGCCGCGACGAGGTGCAGCCGCCGGGTCGCGACCATCGAGACCTTGCCCGCCTCGGCGACGATCGCAGACGGCGTGCCGTCGCGCACCGCATCCTCGATCACCGCGAGGAGCGCCGCCTCGTCGCGCGGCTGCGCATGGAGCACGTTTGCCGCCGCCAGCCCGGCCTGCGCGAGTCCGGGCGCGTACAGATCGCTGCGACAACTTGCCCACACCACCGGCCCGCCGCCGCTCGCCGCCTCGCGCGCGGCGATCCCCGCGAGGAACAGCGTTGCCGCCGCATCGTCGGCGAGCGACTGGGTCAGCGCGGCGGCTTCGTGCAGCGCCCCGGTCCTCAGGCCCCCACCGCCAAGATGCGAATCGAGCGCACAGATCCCGAACGGCAGGACACGGAAATCCACGCTCGGAAGACTGGCTTTCCGCAGATACGCGATACGGGAGGCGGACGACTCGGGGACAGGCGACATGACGGTAAGACTCGGTATGTTCTCTTTATGTTCCACTAGTGGTGGGGGTTGGTCAAGCAGCGATCGCGTCGGGGGTCCGGCTAGGCGTTCCAGATCCATGCAGGATCGTGCCGGCGTTTCCGGACTACGCCGCAACGCTTTATCCCGATGCAACAGGCACCAGAAAGCCCCTCCCCTTCAGGGGAGGGGTTGGGTTGGGGTGGGGCAGTCCAGCAGAGCGCGCTCGGTAAGTCCGCCCCATCCCCTCCCCTGAAGGGAAGGGCCGAACTGCTGGCACCCTTCGCGATCGGCGGAACGAAGCGGGCGCTGCGACATTGCGGTCAGGTCAATGGAATAGGAGACCCGACATGAAATCGATCCTTCTCGGAATGATCGCGCTGGCCGCCCCGGTCGCCGCCCAGGCCCCCGACTGGAACAAGGCGCCGGTCGTCTCCGTCACGATGACGGACGACGGCTTCGTTCCGCGCAATATCCCGCTCCGCCAGGGCGCGCGCTATGTGCTGCGCATTACCAACCGGTCGGACAAGGGCCACAATCTCACCCAGAAAGCCTTTTTCGACCAGGCCCGCGTGCTGCCGCGCGATCAGAACAAGATCGGTGACGGGCAGGTCGTCCTGGCGTCGGGTGAACGCATGACCGTGCGGCTCCAGGCCCCGGTCACGCGCCGCGGCGGGACGTATCAGTTCAGCAGCACGGTGCTGGGCGATGCGGACAAGGATTATAAGGGCGCGTTCCTGATCCGCTGAGGCGATCGATCCGGGTCGGTTCCACCGATCCGGATCGGACCCTGCGATGCTTCCGCCCCGGACAAATGCCCCCCGCGCCATCGCGCTGTAAGGCCCGTGTAAGCCGCAGCGCCCAATCCCCCCGCATCGCGCGGCGATAACGACCCTGCTTTCAGGGCGTTACGGCTCCGCTTCAGCTGGAGGGATCTTCATGGCATCGCGCTTCCTACGAGCCATCGTTGCGACGATCCTGGCGGTCCTGTTCGAAACGGCGGTCATCGCGGGGTGCACGCTTGCCGCGCCCAACAATGCGGCCCCGACCTTTGGAATGACATGCCTGGCTTTCGCGATCGTGGCGTTCCTCGCCGGGCGCGGGCCGACGTCGGTCATGGTCGCGGTCGGCGCGCTGGAACTGGCCTTCATCCTGCCCGGCGAAGGGTTTGCGGTCAGCGATCCGGATCACGCGATGGGGTTGATCGCGGTCATCGCGACCGGGGTGATCATGGCGTGGTATGTCGGCCGCCGCGATACGCTGTCCGCGCTTCTCGCCGCAGACGTGGCGGCCAGTCGCCAGATCGCGGAATGGCGCGGCGTGGCGCATTCGGAACTGGCGCACCGCCTTTCGAACGATCTGTCGATCATGGTCTCGATGGCTGCGATCAAGGCGCGCGACGCGACCAGCGCCGAGGCCCGCGATGCCCTGGTCGACATCAGTGGTCGGCTCGTCGTGCTCGGGCGCGTGTACCAGCGGCTCGAGGTCCGCGACCGCGATACGCAGGACGCGGTCGCCGCGCGCCAGTTCCTGCTCGACCTCTGCGACGACCTGCAACTCTCGACGCTGAGCGTCGGGTCGATTTCGCTGCGCGCCGATATCGCCGAAACCCTCCGCCTGCCGGTGCGGACGCTGAGCCTGCTCGGCCTGATCGCGAACGAATTGCTCACCAATGTCCGCAAACACGCGTTCCCCGACGGGGATGGCGGCGAGGTCCTGCTGTCGCTGCACCGCCACGCCTTCCGCCCGGACTGCGCCGAGCTGATCGTGACCGACAATGGCGTCGGCTTCCGCCGCGGAGACGCCAAGGATCGCAGCGGGCGAAGCCTGCTGGTCATGCTCGCCAGCCAGATCGACGGCACGATCGCCTATGCGCGCATCTCCGGCACGACGGTCGCGACGCTGCAATTCCCCGTGCCGTCCGCGGTGCGCAACCGCGCGGGCGACGGACTCGCCGGGGACGCCGAACCCGTCCCGGCTATCGGTTCGCCAACGGGATGACCATGGCGAACCGAGTCCCGCCGTCCGGTCCGTCGGTGATGTCCAGCCGCCCGTCGTGCAGCGTGACGATCCGCTGGACGATCGACAGCCCGATCCCGGCACTGTCCGATCGTCGATGATCCGCCCGCCAGAACCGCTGCGTCAGCAAGCTTCGGTCCGTGACGGTAATCCCCGGCCCCCGGTCGGTCACGGCCAGCACCCCGGCGGGATCGACTGCGATCTCGATCGGCGTGCCATCCGGCGTGTGCCGTGCCGCGTTGCTGAGGAAATTCGACAAGGCGATCGCCAGCAGCATGCGATTGCCCCTGACCCAGACCGGCGCTTCGGGCACTTCCAGCGTCAGCGGATGCCGGCCGGCCAGCATCATCGGCGCGACCTCCGTCAGCGTGTCGCGCGCGACCGCGACGAGGTCGACCGCGACCTGATCCTCCGCCACCATCGCATCGGCGCGCGCCAGATCGTGCAACTGCGACACGACATGCGACACCCGGTCCGCCTGCGCGAGCAACGCGGCCCGCAGCGTGTCGTCGGGAACCGCATCGAGCCGGATCCGCAGGGTCGCCAGCGGCGTGCGCAATTCATGGACGACATTCCCGACGAATTCGGCCTGCGCTTCGAAACTCTGTTCCAGCCGCTCGATCAGGCTGTTGGTTGCCTCGACCAGCGGGCGCACCTCGGTCGGCAATCCTGCGTCGGCAAGCCGTACGTGCAGGCTGCGCGGGCCGATCGCGGCGGCACGGTCCGACACCTTGCGGACGGTGCGCACCAGCAGCGCGATCAGCACGCTGTTGATCAGCGGCAGCAGCAGCAGGATCGGCAACAGCAGCGCGAGGTAGCGGGTCAGGAAGCTGCGGGTGATGTCGTCGGTGATCGCGCCCGGGCGAGTCTCGTCCTGCGACACCAGGATCCACAAGGCGGTATCCGCGATCCGCACCGGTACGCTGACCAGGACATAGCTGCCGCGCTTGAACGATTGCGGCGTCCGCCGACGCTGGGCAGCACCCCACGGCACGTCCTGCGCATGCGGGCTGAGCCGCACCGCATGCCCCGCCGCCGTGACGATCGCGAACGCGCGACCGTCATACGTGCCCGCGTACAGCGCCTCGAGCGCCGGGGGGAGCAGGATGCGCCCGGGGGCCGACGGCGTCGACGTCACTTCCGCGGCGATGTCCTGCGCCTGCGCAAGCAACAATTTCTCCTGGTACACCGCCTTCGTGCGATGCAGCACCGATGCGGTCAGCAGCGGGATGAGGATGATGGCGAACACGATCGCCGTTCCCTCCAGCAACAGGATCCGCGCGATCAGCGAGCGGGGCCAGCCGATCCTCATGCCGCCGCCCGCAGCATGTAGCCGACCCCCCGGATCGTCTCGATCACGATCGTCGCGCCGGCCTGTTCGAGCTTGCGTCGCAGGCGGTGGACATACACCTCGACCGCATTCGACCCGAGCGACTCCGACAGACCGAACAACTGGTCTTCGATCAGCGTCTTGACCACCACGCGCCCCGGTCGCCGCAGCAACACGTCGATCAGGTCCAGCTCGCGCGCCGAGAGCAGGACCGGGCGTCCATCGACGTCCAGCGCGCGCGCCACCGAATCGAAGCGGAGATTGCCGACGACCAGCTCCGCGCCGCCGAACCCGCCCTGCCGTCGCAGCACCGCGCGCAACCGCGCGACAAGTTCGTCGACGTCGAACGGCTTGGCGAGATAGTCGTCGGCGCCGTAATCGAGCCCGCCGATCCGCGCCGCGGTATCGCCGCGCGCGGTGAGGATGACGACGGGGACCGGATCAAGCCGCGCCCGCAGCGCGCGCAGGACTTCCAGCCCGTCCGCATCGGGCAAGCCGAGGTCGAGCACGATCGCGCTGTACCGGGCGGCGTCCGCCATCAGCAACGCGTCGCCGGCGGTCGCGGCATGATCGCTCGCCATGCCGCGCCGCAGGAGCGCCGCCGCCAGCGCCTCGGCGAGTTCCCGATCGTCTTCCACCAACAACAACCGCATCGTCTCGCCTGGCCTTCCGCTCGTGCGCCGCTTTGCAGAAACGCTTACCCCAAAATAGGTCTGTAAGCCTGCTGTAAGCCAAGCCGCCTATCGCCCCGCCTCCCCCTGCCTCGCAAGCGAGTTCGAGACCGAGATGACGGCGACGACCGACCATAGCATTGCCCTCCCCACCACCAGGAAACTGGATCGGCGCGCGCAACTCCGCCTCCTCGGGATCGCGGCGGCGGTCATCGCCCTGATCTTCGTCGTGGTCGCGATGATCGGCGCGGCGACCAAACCGGCCGAGCCGACGACGCATGCCGCCCCGGCCGGATCGTTCGCCCCGACCAGGGAGCAACTGGCGGCGATGAAGCTGCTGACCGTCCGCGACGGGGCGACGACCGGCGGGCTCGAGGCGACCGGCACGATCGCGGTCAATGGCGACAGCAGCACGCCCGTCCTGCTCCCCTTCTCGGGCCAGGTCGCCGCCGTATTCGTCCAGGCCGGGCAGAAGGTGACGCGCGGGCAGCCGTTGCTGCGGGTCGCCTCGCCCGATTTCGTCGAGGCCCGCGACCAGTTCCTCACCGCGAGCGCGCAGCGCGCCACCGCCGCCGCGCAGGTCCGCATCGCGCAGGACACCGCGACCCGCCAGGCCGCGATCTACCAGACCGCGGGCGGCGCGCTGAAGGATTACCGCCAGGCGCAAAGCGACCTCGTCACCGCGCAATCCGCGCTGCGCTCGGCCGATGCCGCGCTGGCGGCGACGCGCGACAAACTGTCGCTGCTCGGCAAGGGCGCGACCGAAATCCGTGGATTGCAGGCGGGCAGCGATTCGATCTCGGCGCAAACCGTCTATCGCGCACCGGTCTCGGGCGTGGTCGCGAGCCGCGATGTCGCGCCGGGCCAATATGTCACCGCGGGCGGCGACAAGCCGATCATGACGATTGCCGACGCCAGCCGCGTCTGGCTGATCGCGCAGCTTGCCGAAGGCGATGCCGCGAGCGTCCATGTCGGCGACCGGGCGCGCGTCACCACGCCGGCCTATCCGGGCCGGGTGTTTGACGCGGTGATCGACAATGTCGGCGAAGCACTCGACCCGGCGACGCACCGTCTCCCCGTCCGCGCCACCGTGCGCAACGACGACGGCGCGCTGAAACCGCAGATGTTCGCGAGCTTCACGATCGAGCAGCGCAGCGGCGCGCCGACCGGGATCTACGTCCCCTCGGACGCCGTGATCCATGAAGGCGACAAGGCGGTCGTCTGGGTCGCCGGCCCCAAGGGCTATCTCTACGCACGCCCGGTCCAGGTCGCGGACAGCACCGATGGCGTCGACCATATCGTCGCTGGCCTGAAGGCGGGCGACCGGATCGTCACCTCGGGCGCGTTGTTCGTCAACGAAGCGGGGCTCTGACGTGAACGGCATCGTCGGCTTTGCGCTGCGGCAGCGCATCCTCGTGCTCATGCTGCTGGTCGGGCTGATCCTGGCCGGCGGGATCGCCTTCTACAATCTCAACATCGAGGCCTATCCCGACCCGGTCCCGCCGATGGTCGAGGTACTGACGCAGAGCAACGGCGTCTCGGCGGAGGAGATGGAGCGCAACGTCACCATCCCGGTCGAGGTCGCGATGGCGGGCGTGCCGCACATCACCTCGGTCCGCTCGATCTCGCTGTTCGGCCTGTCCGACGTGCGGATCCAGTTCAGCTACGATTACACCTTCGCCGAAGCCGAGCAGCGCGTGCTCGGCCGCCTGTCGCAGCTCGGCAACCTGCCCGGCGGCGCGCAGCCGCAGATCTCCCCCACCAGCCCGATCGGCGAAATCTACCGCTACCGTATCTCCGCGCCCAAGGGCTATTCGGTGATGGACCTCAAGACGCTGCAGGACTGGGTGCTGCAACGCCGGTTCAAGCGCATCCCGGGCGTCGCGGACGTGACCGGCTGGGGCGGCAAATTGCGCACCTATGAGGTGGTGGTCGACAACGACCGGATGGTCGCGCACGGCGTGACCGTCTCGCAGGTGCTCGCCGCGATCAGCAAGGGCGACAGCAACGTCGGCGCGCAGACGATCAACTTCGGGTCGCAGGCGGCGATCGTCCGCGGGGTCGGGCTGATCCAGTCGACCGATGCGATCCGCAACGCGCTCGTCACGACCAATGCGGGCAACCCGGTGCTGGTCAAGGACGTCGCGACGCTGCGGATCGGCAATGCCCCGCGGCTCGGCATCGCGGGCGAAGGCGCGGACGACGACATCGTCATGGGCATCGTGCTGATGCAGCGCGGCGCGCAATCGATGCCGACGATCAACGCGGTCCAGAAAGAGGTCGAGACGATCAACGCGTCCGGCATCCTGCCGCCGGGCGTCAAGCTCGAGCGGATCTATGACCGGTCCGAGCTGATCGGCGTCACCACGCACACCGTGATGCACAATCTGGTCGAGGGGATCCTGCTGATCTTCGTGCTCCAGTGGCTGTTCCTCGGCAACCTGCGCAGCGCGGTGATCGTCGCGCTGACCATCCCGTTCGCGCTGGCGTTCGCGGTGCTGATCCTGACGGTGCAGGGCGAATCCGCCAACCTGCTGTCGCTCGGCGCGCTCGATTTCGGGCTGGTGGTGGATGCCAGCGTCATCATGGTCGAGAACATCTTCCGCCACATGGTCGAACGTTCCGCCGCGATCGAAAGCGGGCACGGCCACGCCACCCCGGCGAGCCGCTTCTCCGCGATCCTCCACGGGTCGAGCGAAGTCAGCCGCGGGATCTTCTTCGCCGCCGCGATCATCATCGCGAGCTTCATCCCATTGTTCACGCTGACCGGGGTCGAGGGCCACATCTTCGGCCCGATGGCGAAGACCTATGCCTATGCGATCGCAGGCGGGTTGATCGCGACCTTCACCGTGTCGCCGGTACTGTCCGCGCTGCTCCTCCCCGACTCGCTCGACGAGGTCGAGACCTGGGTCGTCCGCAAGCTGCGCGCAATCTACGAACCCGCCGCCGCCTTCGCCTTGTCCAACCGGATCATCACGCTCGGGGGTGCGGCGCTGCTGCTCGTCACCGCGCTGGTGGGGATGCGTTCGCTCGGGATCGAGTTCCTGCCGCATCTCGAGGAAGGCAATCTCTACATCCGCGCGTCGCTGCCCGGGTCGATCTCGCTCGAGGCGGGGCAACCCTCGGTCAACGCGATCCGCGACATGATCGCGGCCTATCCCGAGGTCCAGCGCGTCATCTCGACGCACGGTCGCCCCGATGACGGGACCGATGCGACCGGCTTCTTCAACGCCGAATTCTACACCCCGCTCAAACCCGTCGACCAATGGCCCGCGGGCGTGACCAAGGAAACGCTGACCGCCGAGCTGCAACACCGGTTGCAGGCGCGCTTCCCCGGCGTCGACTTCGAATTCTCGCAATATATCCAGGACAATGTCGAGGAGGCCTCGTCGGGCGTGAAGGGTGCCAATTCGGTCAAGGTGTTCGGCCCCGATCTCGCGACGCTCCAGCATATCGCGGAGCAGATCCGCGACCAGATGGCCAAGGTCCGCGGCGTCGCCGATCTCGGCATCTCCAACTCGCTCGGGCAGCCGACCGTCCAGATCGACATCGATCGCGGTGCGGCGGCGCGTTATGGCCTGACGCCGGACGACATCAACACCGCGGTCGCCGCGTCGATCGGCGGGCAGAGCAGCGGCGACCTGTACGAGCGCGGGACCGACCGGCACTTCCCGATCGTCGTGCGATTGAAGGACGCGCAGCGCGACAGCCTCGCGGCACTGCGCCGGATCACGATCGGCGCGCCGTCGCCGAGCGGGACCGGGTCGATCCAGGTGCCGTTGTCCGAAGTCGCCAAGGTCCGCCTGACCACCGGCGCATCGTTCATCTATCGCGAGCATCAGGAACGCTACGTCCCGATCAAGTTCAGCGTCCGCGGCCGCGATCTCGGCGGCACGGTGGACGAGGTGCAGGCGCGGATTGCGAAGACCGTCACGCTCCCGCCGGGGTACAGCCTCGAATGGGCGGGCGAACTCGGCAGCCTGACGAGCGCGGTCAACCGGCTCGAGGTGGTCGTGCCGATCAGCCTCGCGCTCATCCTGGTGCTGCTCTACGCCAATTTCTCCTCGGTGCGCGACACGCTGCTCAGCTTCAGCGTGATCCCGATGGCGATCATCGGCGGCGTACTCGCGCTCGCGCTGACCGGGACTGCGTTCAGCATTTCCGCGGCAATCGGCTTCGTCGCGCTGTTCGGGATTGCGGTGATGGACGGCATCCTGATGGTGACGACCTTCAACCAGCATATCGACCAGGGCTTCGACCGCGACGCCGCGATCGCGGGCACCGTCCAGACGAGCCTGCGCCCGGTGGTGATGACCTGCCTCGCCGCCGCGATCGGGCTGCTTCCCGCGGCCGTCTCTGCGGGAATCGGGAGCCAGGTGCAGAAGCCGCTCGCGCTCGTCGTGGTCGGCGGGATGGGGCTCGCGCCGATCCTGATCCTGCTGGTGTTGCCGGTCCTGATCGGGCGTTTCTCGCGGCATGTGGGTCCGGAGGATCGCGGCGCGCACGGGCGCGACGTCGGGCATCACCCCCATTCCGTCATCCCGCAGGGAGAACCGGCATGAAGCGGATCGCACTCGCAGCGCCCCTGTTGCTGATCGGCTGCACCGTCGGTCCGCAGCATCCGACCACCGCGCTGTCGCTCGCGCCGCCCGTCCTGCCCGAACGGATCGCTGCCGCCAGCGGCCCCGACCAGACGATCGCACCCGGCACGGCGCTCGATGCCGAATGGTGGCATCGCTTCCGCAACCCCGTCCTCGACACGCTCGTCGCGCGGGCATTGCGCTCGAATAACGATCTTGCGGTTGCCGATGCCGCGCTTCGCCAGGCGCGCGCGCAGCTGGTGATCGCCGGGGCGGCAGGCAAGCCGCAGGTCGACGCCTCTTACCAGGCCGAACGCGCGCGGGTGTCGCAGGCGCTGCAGAGCCCGCTCGCCGACCCGAACCAGACGCTCTACACGCTGCATACCGCGCAGCTTTCGGTCACCTATCCGCTCGACCTGTTCGGGGCCGAGCGCAACCGCAAGCGCTCCGCGCGCGCCGCGGCGGACGTCGCGGGGGATCGGCTGCTTGCCGCGCGGACGACGATCGTCGCCAATCTCGTGCTCGCGGTGATCCAGCATGCTTCGCTCGCCGCGCAGATCGATGCCGCGAACGACAGCATTTCGGGCAATCGTGACATCCTGCAGATGCTGCAACGCCGCCAGGCGCTCGGCGATATCGGCGCGGCGGACGTCGCCGCGCAACAGACCGTGCTGTCGACCGCGGAAGCCCTGCTCCCCCCGCTGATCCGGCAGCGCGATCACCAACGCACGCTGATCGCGCTGCTGTTGGGCGTCGCGCCCGGGACTCCGCTCCCGGACCTGCCCCGGCTCGAAACGCTGACGCTGCCGGATACGTTGCCGGTCGGCCTGCCCGCCCAGATCGTCGCGGGCCGCCCCGACGTGCGCGCGGCCGAGGCGCAGATGCGCGGGGCCGGGGCCGATCTCGGCGTGGCGATCGCCGCCCGCCTGCCCAACATCCTGCTGACCGCGACCGGCGGCAGCACCGCGGTCGATTTCGGCGGTCTGTTCGCGAGTGGCAATCCGTTCTGGGCGCTGCTCGGCGGGGTGACGCAGCCGATCTTCCACGCCGGCGCGTTGCGCGGGCAGCAGCACGTTGCCGAAGCCGCGCTCGACAGCGCCAAGGCGCAATATCGCAGCGCGGCGCTGCAGGCGTTCGCCGACGTGGCGGACAGCCTCTCCGGGCTGCGCACCGATGCCACCGCGCTCGACGCGGCGACCCGCGCGAACGACGCGGCGACGCAGAACCTGCGCTTCACGCGCCGCCAGCTCGCCTTGGGCGGGGTGGGGACGCTGACGGTGTTCAACGCGACCGCGGCGAGCGCGCAGGCGACCGCCTTGCTGATCCAGGCCCGGGCGGCACGGATGGCGGATACCGTCGCGCTCTATCAGGCGGTCGGCGGCGGCGTGCTCGCGTCGGGCAACCCGCAAGGGATCACTGGCGCGAAATGACCGGCATGCCCGGCGACTGACGATTTCAGGCACCGCGATGACGACGGCAGCGTCGTCGCGGCGTTCGATACCGCGGGCGATCGACTCCGCCGCAGGATACCAAACTGCGCCCGCGGGTTCTCGTCCCGTGATCCTCTTCGAACCGAGCAATATCCATGAGTGAAATTTCTGTCGTCACGCTGGGAAAGGGGCGCCCGGACCACCTCGTCAACGTCGTCCGCGGGTTGATGCGCCAGACCGTGCCGCCGGCGGAGCTGATCGTCGCGGTGATGCAGGACACGCTGTACGACCTCCCCGACGCCCCCTTCCCGATCCGCCAGATCCAGGTCGTTGCGGATTCACTTCCGCTCGCCGCCGCGCGCAACGTGGCGGCGCGCGCCGCGACGGGCGACGTCCTCGTCTTTCTCGACATGGACTGTATCCCGACGCCGACGCTGCTCGCGGACTATGCGGGCTTCATCACCAAGCTCGACGGGCTGCTGATGGGCGAAGTGCTGTACCTGCCCGGCGGGGCGACCGATGGCGACTGGTCGTATGACGCCTTTGCAGAGGTCGCGGTCAAACATTCCGACCGCCGCGGCCCGCCGCCCGAGGGGATCGAAATTTGTAACGACTACCGCTGCTTCTGGTCGCTCAACTTCGCGATGCGGCGGGCGACCTTCCTCCGCGTCGGCGGGTTCGACGAACGCTATTCGGGCTATGGCGGCGAGGATACCGATTTCGGCAAGGTGCTCGACACCGCGGGCGTCCCGATCGCGTGGATCAAGGGCGGGCTCGCCTATCACCAATATCACCCGCATCACATGCCGCCGGTCCATCATCTCGACAGCGTCGTGCGCAACGCCGAGGTGTTCGAGGCCAAATGGGGGTATCGCACGATGGGGCACTGGCTCCAGGCGTTCCGCCTGATGGGGCTGGTCGACCTCGCGCCGGGGCAGCCGATCCGCATCCTGCGCCGCCCCGACGACGCCGACCGCGCGCTGACCGGGCAGCAGAGCCACCAGCCCTACGCCAATACCGCGACCGTCATCCGCCTGCTCGAGGACCGGCTCGCGGCGTCCGAGCGCGCGCGGTCGACCGGATGAGGATCGCGATCCTCGGGCATGTCCGGCAACGGATCGGCCAGCCCTTCGCGGGCGGAATGGAATCGCACTGCTGGCATCTCGCGACCGGGTTGCGCGGGCGCGGGCATGACGTCGTGCTGTTCGCCTCGGGCGACAGCGACCCCGGCCTGCCGATCGATCCGGTCCTTCCCGTCCATTACGAAGCGCAGTTCCCGGGTGCGGAGCATCGCGGCCATGCGCCGCTGATCGCGCACATCGACGCGGGCTACGAAGCCGCGTGCGACCGGATCGCGGCGGGCGGGTTCGACGTGGTCCACAACAACAGCCTCCACCGCTTCCCGATCGAACCGCGACGCACCGCGGTGGTCCCGACCGTCACGTCGCTCCACGTGCCCCCGTATGACGCGCTGCACTGGTTCGTGCGCGAAAGCGCGGGGCCCGGCCACCGCCTCACCGTCACCTCGCGCCGCCAGTTGGAAGCGTGGTGGCCGGACGGTGCACCGCCGCAGGCCTCGGTGCTCTACAACGGGATCGACCCCGCCTCGTGGCCGTACCGTCCGCACGGTGACGGCCACACGGTCTGGTGCGGACGGATGACGCGCGACAAGGGCCCGCATTTCGCGGCGCAGGCCGCGCGGCTGGCGCACATCCCCTTGACGCTGTTCGGCGCGATCGAGGACCCCGAGTATTGGGCGGCGGAGGTCGAGCCGCTGCTGGGCGACACGGTCCGCTACGGCGGTCATATCGCGGGCAACGCGCTGGCGGACGCGATGGGACGCGCGTCGGTGTTCGTCTTCACGCCGTGCTGGGACGAGCCCTTCGGGTTGGTCGCGGTCGAGGCGATGGCGTGCGGGGTGCCGATCGCCGCGTTCGACATGGGCGCGGCGCGCGAGGTGATCGGCCCGGGTGGTTGCTTTGCGCCGATGGGCGATGTCGCCGCGCTTGCCGATGCGATGACCGCGGCGACCGCGCTCCCGCGCGCGCCGCAACGCGCGCGGGTCGAGGCGCTGTTCACGCGCGACGCCTGGCTGGACGGCTGTGAGGCGCTGTACCGCGAAGTCATAGCAGAACATGGCGCGGTCGGGGCATGACGGTGGACCGCATCGCCGCGCAACAGGCCGCGTTGCGTGACGTGTACCGCGCCCATGTCGCACCCGGTACGCGCTATGCGCTGGTCGATTTTCCCGATCACGCCAATGTCGGCGACAGTGCGATCTGGCTCGGCGAGGTAACCCTGCTGCGCGCACTGACCGGGCGCGACCCCGACTATGTCTCGACCTGGCATGATTTCGACGAAGCCGCGTTTCGCCGCGCCTGTCCCGAGGGCGTGCTGTTCCTCCACGGCGGCGGCAATCTGGGGGACATCTGGCCGCACCACCAGCGGTTCCGCGAAACCATCCTCGCGACGATCCGCGACCGCCCGGTCGTCCAATTGCCCCAGTCGATCCAGTTCGACGTGCCCGCCGAAGCCGACCGGTTCGCCACGCTGGTGGCGGACCACCCGGACTTTGCCCTCTACGTCCGCGACGCCCGCAGCCTCGATTTCGCGCACCGGCATTTCGCGTGCGAGACTCGGCTCGCGCCGGACTCGGCCTATGCACTTGGCCCGCAACCGCGCGCGACCGCGGATTGCGCCGTGCTGATGCTGCTGCGCACCGACGAAGAACGCCGGGGATACGCGCCGCCCGACTACGGAGACGCGACGGTCGTCGACTGGCTGGAAGACGATCCGGATCTTCCCCCCGGCAGCGACCCGACCGCGCGTACTGCGCAAGCCGCCAACCGCGTCGCACGCGGGCTGCGGTTGCTGTCGCGCGGGCGCGTGCTGGTGACGGATCGGCTCCACGGCCACATCCTCGCCGACCTGCTCGATCTGCCGCACGTCGCGCTCGACAATACGTACGGCAAGCTCGCGGCCTATGTCGCCGCCTGGCCCGCCGCCGCCGCGATGGAAAGCGCGACAAGCCCGGCGCAGGCCTTGCACCTTGCGGAACGGCGCAGCGAAAGCCGGTAATGGACGCGGCCGCCGTCACCCTGCTGATCTGTACCCGCAACCGGTGCGCGTCGCTCGCCGCGACCCTTGCGTCGGTCTCCCGCGCCGTCTCGGCAGCGGAGGGGATCGCGGTCGAGGTGATCCTCGTCGACAATGGTTCGACCGACGCGACCCCGGGGCTGATCGCGCAGTGGCGCGCGGAACAGCCTTTCCGCGTGATATCGGTCGAGGAACCCCGCCCGGGGCTTGCACGCGCGCGCAACCGCGGACTGGTGCATCGCGCCGGGGAGATCGTCGCGATGACCGACGACGATTGCATCCTCCACCCCGACTATGTCCGCAATCTGGTCGCTGCTTTCGCCAAAGCACCGGGCCCCGCGATCATCGGCGGGCGGATCCTGCTCGGCAACCCCGCCGACCTCGCCGTGACCGTCAAGCTCGAGGATCACCCGATGGTCGCGCCGCCGGGCGTATTTCCGGGCGGCTTCGTGATGGGGGCGAACCTCGCCTTCGGTGCCGACGTGCTTGCGGCGGTCGGACCGTTCGACGAACGCTTCGGCGCGGGCGCGCCGTTCGTGGCGGCGGAAGACACCGATTTCCTGCTCCGCGCGAGCGGACTGGGGATCGCGCTCCTGTACGATCCGCTGATCGTCGTCGACCATCACCACGGCCGCCGCGACATCCGCGACGAAACCCGCCTGCTGGCGGGCTACGCCTTTGGCGACGGGGCGTTATATGCCAAGCACCTGTTCAACGACAAACGCGTCCGGCGGATGGTGTTCACCGATATCTGCGACCTGCGGCTCGACGTGCTACGCCCCGTCACGACGCATGCGGGGGTGCGGCGGTTCTATCTGTTCCGCCTGTTCCATAAAGCACGCGGCTTCCTGTCCTACTGGCGGCGTGGCTTGGCAGCGACGGGGTCGCCTATGTCGCAACCGTAAAGTTTTATCGCCAGACCGATGATTTCGGACCTAACCGGCGCGGCAGGAGTATCGCCTTTCGGACAAGGCAGCACAGAAGGATTGAGGCGGATGATCGCAGCGGACGTGTTCACCACGCTGGAGGTGGAACTCAAGCCAGACCCCTCGCGCACCGTCATCCGGCCGTTCAGCTTTTCTTACCCGGAAGCGTTCGATCATCAACCGACGCGCGCGCAGGACGTCGTCGCGCGAGTCCTCGCGCTGGAACCCGAGACGCGCGACCGCATGCTGCGGTTGCTGACGGAGTCGATGGACACACGCCACCACCATGCGAAGGCCCTGTTCCTCCGGCGCTTCGCGGAAGTGGAGGGCGATCTTGGCGATGCCAAGGTCGTCGAGGAGCGTGACCGGATCCTGCTCGGCGCTTATTACAGCCAGGAATATGCCTTCGAGTCCGCCGCCTTGTTCAACCCGAGCATCGTGACCGTGCCCGACCAGGATGCGAACGACGACAGCGTCCGTTTCATCCTTTCGTTGCGGGGCGTCGGCGAGGGGCACATCTCGTCGGTGACGTTCCGGACCGGAACCTGGGACGGCGGCACCGGACTCATCGTCGATCCCCCCAGCGAACAGGGCGTCCCGCCGCGGATCGAAAGTGAAAGCGATGGCTGGGTGCGGATGCGCGCCGACGACAGCGAGGACATTTCCGAGACCGTGATCTTCCCGACCCTGCCCAGCCAGCGGCAGGGCGTCGAGGATCTGCGGCTCGTCCGCTTTACCGACCACGACGGGGTGGAAAGCGTGATCGGAACCTACACCGCGTTCGACGGCACCTCGGCGCGGGGCGAATTGCTCCGCGGCGTGGACCAACGGACGTTCGAGATGCGCGCGCTTACGGGCGAGATGGCGGGGTACAAGGGCATGGCGCTGTTCCCGCGGCGCGTCGACGGCCGCTTCGCGATGATCGGGCGACAGGACAGCGTGAACCTGTGGCTGCTGTATTCCGACGATCTCTTCAATTGGGAAATCGGCACGCGGATCATGGGGCCGAAATATTCGTGGGAGTTCGTCCAGATCGGCAATTGCGGTTCGCCGATCGAGATCGACGAGGGCTGGCTCCTGTTCACCCACGGAGTCGGCATGGTGCGCGGCTATTGCGTCGGGGCATGCCTTCTCGACAAGGCGGATCCCGGCAAGGTCCTCGCCCGCACGCCGTCCCCCGTGTTGTTCCCCTCGGCGGAACAGCGTGGGGGCTATGTCCCGAACGTAACCTACAGTTGCGGCGCTTTGCTGCACGGCCGGCGTATCCTGCTGCCCTATGCGATTGGCGACGAGTATACCGCGTTCGCGACCGGAAGCGTCGACGATCTCCTTTCGGTGATGGAGCCGTAACGCGACGTGGTGATCCGGCGGTATAGGCGAGGGGAAGGTAACCGGTTGACTATGCGGTCCTCGGCAGTCGCTGGATGGTGGGCGCCACCACGCCTGATGGCGGCGGGTTGGCTGGTGCGGGGTTAATCCGTTTGCGGTGTCGAATGATCATAGCCCACGGTTTGGCCTGACCGTTCCGTCCAGGCGGATGGAACAGTGTGGCGTGGCACAGGGACTTGGCGCGGATCACAGGGAACGGCGAGGAGGTGCGGTGCCGCTGTGCGGGCCTGCCTGGCGGCAAGGCTGGCGAGCCGGGTTCGTGCCCCGTCTCGCGTGCGCTACTGCAGGCAAAAGCGAGGTCATGTACGCCGGCACT
>NZ_JH594425.1:1354161-1359240 GCF_000242835.1 Sphingomonas sp. PAMC 26617 | reverse complement strand
AAAACGCCGACGTCTTGCTCAGCCCTTCTTTCAAAGGGCGAACCAAACGCCGAGGATCTGGTGACTGCAGAAGCGAACCGTTCGGTCCGTCGCTGCGGTGACACCCCTCTATGGCCGGCACACGATTCGGTCAAACGCTTTTTTGCACTTTTCTTTCAATTGCGCGTCAAACCCGCGGAACTCCGCGGATTCAGGCCTCCTTAAAGCCTTGCGCGCTACGGCTGCATGGATGGCGTCCCGATCCGAATCCCCCCCTGCCCGCGCTGAATCGCTCGCCGATCAGGTGCGCAGCGCCGTGATCTGGCGGTCCGGGAGCCAGATCCTCGCGCAGCTGGTGCAATGGGCGTCGACCTTCCTCGTGATTCGCCTGCTCGACCCGCACGATTACGGTCTGTTCGCGATGACCGGGGTGGTGCTGGTGTTCCTCAACATGCTCAACGGCTATGGCCTTGCGAGCGGGCTGATCCAGAAAGCGGAGATCACGCAGCGCGACATCCGCCAGCTGTTCGGGATGCTGCTGCTGCTCAACCTCATCCTGGCGGCGATCCAGGCGCTGCTGCTCGCGCCGGCCGCCGCCGCTTATTATCGCCAGCCGATCATTGCGGACATGCTGCGCGTCCAGGCGCTGCTGTATCTCACTACCCCCTTTATCGCGCTCCCTTATGCCCTTCTCTCCCGCAGCCTCGATTTCCGGATGCAGGCGCGCGCCAATATCATCGCGTCGGTCGCAGGCGCCGGTGCAGCGCTCGGTGGCGCGCTCGCCGGGCTTGGCGTCTGGACGCTGGTGCTTGCGCCGATCGTGCTGTTCGGGGTCCGCGCGATCGGCATGACGATCGCGGCGCGCTCGCTCGTCTGGCCGAGCTTCGACTTTCGCGGCGCAGGGGCGATGGCGCGGTATGGCGGGGTGATGGCGGTCGGCCAGTTCTTCTGGTTCGCGCAAAGCCAGGCGGACGTTTTCATCGCAGGGCGCAACTTCAGCCCCTATACGCTTGGCCTCTACACCGAGGCGCTGTTCCTGACGCAGATCTTCGTGTCGAAGATCGTCCCCCCGCTCAATGAGGTCGCCTTCTCGGCCTATGCCCGGATCCAGCACGATCGCGCGGCGGTGGCCACCGCGTTCAACCGCAGCGTGCGGATCATCATGCTGGCGGCGCTGCCGTTCTACTTCGGTCTGGCAGTCGTGGCCGAGCCGCTGGTGCTGACGGTCCTGGGCGACAAATGGCGCGGGGCTGCGCCGGTCGTGCATCTCCTCGCGCTCGCCATGCCGTTCATGACGCTGCAGGTCTTGCTGCAACCCGCGTGCGACGCGCGCAATCGGCCCGGGATCGGCGTCCGCAACGGCGCATTCGGTGCTGTCGTGCTTGCGACCGGGTTCCTGGTTGCGGTGCCCTATGGGCCGACCGGGCTCGCCGCGGCGTGGATCTTTGCGTATCCGGTCTATCTCGGTTTCAGCCTGTGGCGGTCGCTCCCGGTGATCGGCACCACGCTCCGCGCGGTGATCGTGGCGATCGCCCCCGGGTTGATCGCCGCGGTGGCGATGGCGCTGGGGGTGATGCTGGTCGACCGGCTGCTTCCCGCGATGGGGCCTTTCCCGCGGCTGCTGACCCTGGTGGCGAGCGGGGTGACGCTTTATGCCGGGTGGCTCGGGCTGTTCGCCCGGAGCGTGGTGCGCGAGGTGCGCCAGACGATCCGGCGGACGCCAGCGGACGCGCGCCCGGTGATCGAACCAGCGTTTTAGGGCGTCGATTCGATCGCGCAGGCGGCGCAGAGGTCTCGCGCCGCCCGCCATCAGACATTGCTCAGGCGGACTGGATATAGCTGCGCATCGCCTCGGCATCCGCCTCGATCCGGTCGATGCGATATTTGACGAGATCGCCGATTGACACCATCCCGACGATCCGATCGTCGTCCACCACGGGCAGATGGCGGATCCGGCGCCGCGTCATCAACGACAGCGCGCCGATCACCGCTTCGTCGGAACCGACGGTGATCGCAGGCGCGGTCATGATGTCGGCGACGGTCTGGCCGAGCGCGTCATTGCCCTGGCTGGCGACCGCATAGATCACGTCGCGTTCCGAGAAGATGCCGACGATCCGCGTTCCGTCGAGCACGGGCACCGCGCCGATCCGGCGTTCCGCAAGCAGCGCGACCGCCGCGCGCACGCTCTGATCCGCGGTGACCGAGACGACCTCGCGTCCCTTGCCGCCCAAAATGGCTCCGATCGTCATCATCGCTCTCCCGTCTGCGCTCGCTATCCGAGTCTCCAGGCGCTTGAGGATTTCACGTTTGCGCGGCAATGGGAAGCATGCCGAAGCGATCAGGCCTCGATGACCCCGACTATGCCGCGTTCGCGTGGGCACGCTACCGCCGTATGCTCGGCTGGATGGCGATCGTCGCGGTCGTGTTTATCGCGGGCGCGATCCTGGTGCTGGAACAGGTGTACGGACCGCTGGGCTGGGTCGCGATCCTGGCAGTGATCGGCGGCGCGGGCGGATCGATCATGCTCGCCGCGGCGCTGATGGGGCTCGTCTTCCTCAGTTCGGGAAGCGGCCATGACGAATCGATCGACGATCCGGAATAAAGGCTGACCGACCGCCCGGGCGCGGGGCCCGGGCGGTCGGCAAACGGGTTCAGGCGACCGGATCGGTCTCGCGCACGATCGGCGGGCGACCGCGACGACGCCGCGGCTTTTCGGCGGCATCGGCTTCGGGGTCGTCGGACACGACCGCCGAGACATTGAGCGACGGCGGCAGGAGATCCGCCGAGAAGCTGTTGTCGTCGGCGGAATCGTCCTTGGGCTCGGACGCGGTAGCAACCGGCGCGGTCGCGGCATCGCGCCGCGGACGCCCGCGACCGCGACGCGGCGGCTCGGCGGCGTCGGACTGAACCGGCGCGGCCTGTTCCGTCGTCACCGGCACGGCCTCGGACGCGTCGGCGTCCTGACGGGACTCCTCGTCACGACTTTCGGGGCGGCTATCGGTCCGGGTGTAGCGATCGTCCGTGCCCCGCGGCGCATCGCGCTGCTGGTCCCGCTGGCGCTCGTACCCGCCGTCGTCCTGGCTCGCGCCGTTGTGCGACCTCCGTGGGCGCTCGGACGAATCATCGCCGCGTGCTTCGACCGCGCCATTCTGCTGGTCGCCGTTGCCGCGATTGCCGCCGCGCTGATACCCGCGATCACCGTCGCCGCGCTGGTCGTTCCGGGTGTCGTTGCGGTTGCCGTCATTGCGCCCGGACTCCGCGCGCGGTTCCTGACGGTTGCTGTCGGCGCGGTTGCCGTCCGAGCGGTTGCCGTCGGAACGCGTGTCCTGCCGTCCCTCCTGACGATAGCCGTTCTGACCGTTCTGGCCGTTCGGGTTGCCGCGCTGTTGCTCGACGGGGGCGATGCGCTCGCCTTCGTCCTCGAATTCGGTATCGTCCTCGTCGAGCGTCGCACCCTGGATGCGGCGCTGGACCGGGCCACCATTCTCTTCGATCCGCGCGCGCGTTTCGGCCAGCACGCGGAAGTAATGGTCTGCGAACTGGAGGTAATATTCGACGTTGACGCGGTCGCCCTGCATCTGGGCGTCGCGCGCGAGCGTCTTGTATTTCTCGAGCAGTTGCGCCGCATTGCCGCGGGCGCGATTGTCGATCCGGTTTCCGGTATCGAGACGGCCCGGATTGCCACCACCTTGCGAGCGCTGTTGCTGCCCGCCACGGCCGCGACGGCGACCGGCCTGACGATTGTTGATCAAGTTCTTGTTGTCCTGTCCTTGGAAACCAACCGGGTCGTGCTCCAGAAATATGGATGCAAATGCCCCTTGCGCACCGACCGCCGACCATCGACGAAGCGCGCTTGCCAGCGTCGCCGGACCGGGCGACTGCATGACGAAGGGAGCGGGCAACAGCCCATTTTCAACACGTTACGATGAAAATGCGTGCCCCTAGGGGTTGCAATAGCGGTTTGCTGCGCATTCTCCAAGCGGAATATTGGAAAAGCCATACGATCCGTCAAGCCGCTTTCGTGGCGATCAGCGCACGTGGGTTACCGCCCAGATCGTGCCGCAGGTCGACATCGAAACCCTGCTTTCGAAGCAACGCGCTAACCGAGTCCGCCTGGGTCGCGCCGATCTCGAGGATCGCCGCGCCGCCGGGCGCGAGCACCGTACGGAGCTGCGGGACAAGCCTGTAATAGTCCGCCAACCCATCCACCCCGGCGAACAGCGCTGCACCGGGTTCATGCTCCGCTACCTCGCGCGGGAGGCTTTCGATTGTCCCGATGTAGGGCGGGTTCGCGAGGATCAGGTCGAATGTCTCGTCGATCCCGTCCGCCCAGTCGCCCGGCACGAAGCTCGCCCGCTCCGCCGTGCCGAGCGTTGCGGCGTTGCGCCGGGCGAAGCCGAGCGCGACGTCCGACTGGTCGACGCCCACCCCCGTTGCGGCCGGCCATTCCGCCAGCGCCGCGAGCAGCAAGGTGCCCGGGCCGGTCCCGAGGTCGAGAATGCGCGCGGGTGGCCGCTTCGCGAAATGGTCGACCGCGGCGTCGAGCAGCGTCTCGCTGTCCGCGCGGGGGACGAGGACGCCGGGGCCGACCGCCAGCTCGATCGTCCAGAAGGCGCGCGTCCCGGTGATATAGGCGATCGGCTCCTGCGCGAGCCGGCGCGCGAGCAGCGGGGCGAAGGTGTCGGGCACGACGGCGTCGAGCCGGGAGAGCAGCAGCGTCTCGCGCGGGATGGCGAGCGCGTGCGCCATCAGCAGTTCGGCATCGAGCCGCGGGGTATGGCTGAATGTGGCGAGCGCGGCGGTTGCAGAAGCAAGCGCCGCCCTAATCCGCCCCTCCCCTCCAGGGGAGGGGTTGGGAGAGGCCTCGCAGAGATGACCGGGGTCGGGCTTCGCTGGACGGCCCCACCCCAACCCCTCCCCCGAGGGGGAGGGGCTTGCGCGCGGCTTCTGCTTCTTGCCCCTCCCCTTCAGGGGAGGGGTCGGGGGTGGGGGGAGCCTCGCAGGGACTGCCGAGGTCGGGCGCGCTGCACGGCCCCACCCCAACCCCTCCCCTGAAGGGGAGGGGCTTGCGCATGGCTTCTGCTTCTCGCCCCTCCCCTT
>NZ_JH594425.1:1079025-1353211 GCF_000242835.1 Sphingomonas sp. PAMC 26617 | reverse complement strand
CGCGCTGCACGGCCCCACCCCAACCCCTCCCCCGAGGGGGAGGGGCTTGCGCATGGCTTCTGCTTCTCGCCCCTCCCCTTCAGGGGAGGGGTCGGGGGTGGGGGAAGCCTCGCAGAGACCACCGAGGTCGGGCGCGCTGCACGGCCCCACCCCAACCCCTCCCCCGAGGGGGAGGGGCTTTCCCCCGTTCGCCGGCTCAGCCATCCAGCGACGCCAGCCGCTCCGCTTCGTCCTGCGCGATCAACGCGCCGAGCAATTCTTCCATCTCACCCTGCAAGATCTCCGGCAACCGGTGCAGCGTCAGGTTGATCCGGTGATCGGTGACGCGCCCCTGCGGGAAATTATAGGTGCGAATCCGCTCCGACCGGTCGCCGGACCCGACCATTGATTTGCGCGCCCCCGCGCGTTCGGTGTGGAGCCGCTCGCGCTCCGCCTCGTACAGGCGCGTGCGCAGGACCTTCATCGCCTTGGCGCGGTTCTTGTGCTGCGACTTCTCGTCCTGCTGGATCACCGTCAGACCGGTCGGGATGTGAACGATACGGACCGCGGAATCGGTCGTGTTGACCGACTGCCCGCCCGGCCCCGACGACCGATAGACGTCGATCCGCAGATCCTTGTCGTCGATCTTGACGTCGACCTCCTCCGCCTCGGGCAGCACCGCGACGGTTGCCGCGGACGTGTGGATCCGCCCCTGCGCTTCGGTCGCGGGGACGCGCTGGACGCGGTGGACGCCGCTTTCGAACTTCAATTTGGCGAACACGCCCTTGCCCTCGACCGACGCGATCGCTTCCTTGAACCCGCCGCTTTCGGAACTCGAGGCGGAGATCAGCTCGACCTTCCACCCCTGCCCCTCGGCATAGCGCTGGTACATGCGGAACAGGTCGGCCGCGAACAAGGCGGCCTCGTCGCCGCCGGTGCCCGCGCGGATCTCGAGCATCGCGGCGCGTTCGTCCGCCGCGTCGCGCGGGAGCAAGGCGAGCGACAGCGCGCGCTCGGCGTCGGGGAGCGTGCCGCGGATCGCCTCGATCTCCTCGCGCGCCATCGTCTTGATCTCGGGGTCGTCATCGGCTTCCATGCCCGCGAGCACGCCAAGCTCGGCGCGCAACCGCCGCACCTCGCCCGCCGCGCGCGCGACCGGTTCGAGCTCGGCATATTCCTTCGACACCGCGACGAACCGGTCGGACGGCAGGTCGCCGGTCGCCATCAACGCGGACAGTTCGTCACGCCGCGCCTCGATCTGCGCGATCCGTTCGGGGGAGATGGAGCTCATGCGGTGCGCATACCCTTCAGCACTTCCCCGGCGACCTTCGGCACTTCCCCGGCGAAGGCCGGGGCCCAGTCGGGATGGCCGACGGAAGCGCGGACTGCCCGAGAACAATTGCCGTTCCACGACTGGGCCCCGGCCTTCGCCGGGGAAGCGAGTGAGACAAACGTCATCATGCCGCGACCAGTCGCTGCGTCAGCGTCTTCACCGTTTCATGTTCCACAACGTCCGCCGCCGCGCGCGTGCTGAACACGGGTGCATCCCCGTCGAGCCGCAGCCCGACGACGACCTTCGCCCCCATCTTCGCCGCCTTGTCGAAGCGTTTGCGTGGCGAGCCCGTCGCGACCATCTCGGCGGAGAGACCGTTCTCGCGGAACAGCTTCAGCGCGCGAAACGCCGTGGACATCGCGCCATCGTCCTCGACCGCAATCACGACATCGATCGTGTCGACCGCAGGCTCCTCCAGCAACATCGCCAGCCGCTCGATCCCGGCCGCCCAGCCGACGCCCGGCGTCTCAGGCCCGCCAAGCGACCCGACCAGCCCGTCATAGCGCCCACCAGCGAGCACGGTGCCTTGTGCGCCAAGCCGGTCGGTGACGAATTCGAACGCGGTGTGCCGGTAATAATCGAGCCCGCGCACCAGCCGCGCGTTGCGCGTCCACGCGACGCCGGCCGCATCCAGCCCCGCGGTCACCGCATCGAAAAAGCCGCGCGCCTCCACCGTCAGATAGGCATCGATATCGGGCGCAGCGTCGGCAATCGGTCGGTCTCGCGGATCCTTGGAGTCCAAGATACGCAAAGGGTTGCGTTCCAGACGCGCGACACTGTCCTCGGACAGCGAATCCTTGTGCGCGGTGAAATGCGCGACGAGCGCGTCGCGCCACGCATCGCGCGTCTCGGCGTCGCCCAGCGTGTTGAGCTGCAACGTCACGCCATCCGCGATCCCCAGCTCATGCAGCAACTGGTCCGCCAGCACGAGCAGCTCGACATCGGCGGCGGGCTCGGCCGCGCCGATCACCTCGGCGTCGATCTGGTGGAACTGGCGGAAGCGCCCCTTTTGCGGGCGTTCGTAGCGGAACACGGGCCCGTGCGTCGCGAGTTTCAAAGGGGCATATTGCTGCCACCCCTCGGTCAGATAGGCGCGCGCCAGCCCCGCGGTGAATTCGGGGCGCAGCGTCAGCGAATCACCGCCGCGATCCTCGAACGTGTACATTTCCTTCGACACGACATCGGTCGTCTCGCCGAGCGAGCGCGCGAAGACTGCGGTGCTCTCGAACACGGGGATGTCGACGCGCTGGAAGCAATATAATTTGCGGACACGATCAAACGCCTCGACCACGCGGGTGAAGCGGCGCTGCTCGTCGCCAAAGATGTCCTGCGTTCCACGGATACGCTTGGGGGTTTCGATACGGGCCATAGCCTGCGATTCTCTAGGCGAGCCCCGCGCGTTGCGCCAGATGCTTGTCGCGCCGCGGTGGATAGGGGTGCTTGACACGTTCCGCGCTGCGCCGCAGCATCCTCCGCAACGGGCGCGGTTACAGCGCCTTTTCAGCATCCGCAGGGCCACACCGATCTTTTCGGAAAGGGTTCGATGCGCCTCCTGTCCCCCCGCCCTTCGTCGCCGCCACCACACCCCGACGGTCGCGCCGCATGAGCGCGATGTTTGGCTGGGCGCCGGTCATCCTCGCGTTGCTCGCCGCCGGGCTGTTCGCCGGGTTTGCGGCGGGGCTGTTCGGGATCGGCGGGGGGTTCGTCGTGGTCCCCGCGATGATCGCACTGCTGCCGCTGCTCGGGGGCGATCCCGCCGAATATACGCATGTCGCGATCGGCACCTCCTTCGCGACGATCGTCGTCACCGCGCTTCGCTCGACGCTCGCGCACGCGCGGCGCGGCGCGGTCGACTTCACCATTCTGCGAAGCTGGGCACCGTGGATCGTGCTCGGCGTCGGGATCGGCGTGGTGCTCGCGCAGCGCATGACCGGCCAGACGCTCGCGCTGATCTTCGCGGGCGGGATCGCGCTGATGTCGATCAACTTCCTCGTCCCGAAACTCGCGCGGCGACAGGTCAGCGACACGATGCCGAGCGGAGGTGTCCGCGCCGCGATCGCCGGGTCGCTCGGGCTGTTCTCGTCGTTGCTCGGGATCGGCGGGGGGACGGTGGCGGTGATCGTGATGACGCTGTGCGGCCGCACGATCCACAAGGCGATCGCGACCGCGGCGGGGTTCGGCTTCATCATCGCGGTGCCGGGGACGATCGGCTGGGTGCTGATCGGGCTCGGCAAGCCCGGGTTGCCGGTCGGATCGCTGGGCTATGTCAACGTGCTCGGCGCGGTGGTGATCACGTCGATGTCGATCCTGACCGCGCCGCTCGGCGTCGCCGCCGCGCACGCGCTCCCCGCCGAACCGCTCAAGCGCGTGTTCGGCGTGTATCTGCTGTTCATCGCCGGCGTCATGGCGCGGCGTGCGCTGCACCTGTAACACGCGGGATTGCGGCGGCGCGAAAGCTCTGCAACACCCGCGTCATGGTTTTCGACATCGGCAACAAGGTTGCTCCGCCCCGCTTCATCCTCTTCACGTTGCTGTTCGTTGCCGGGCTGTTCGTCGCGATCCCGCCGCTCGGTTGGGGTCGTGGGACGATGGCGTCGTTCGATGTCGCGGGCGTCTTCTTCCTGGTCGCGATCCTGCCGCTGTTGCGCCGGGGCGAGGCCGGGGCGATGCGCAAGCAGGCGGCTGCGAACGATGCGAACCGCGCCGGCCTGCTCGTGCTGACCGGGCTGACGATGCTCGTCATCCTGACGTCGGTGTTCAAGGAGACGCAGGGCAAGACCAACCTGATCGGCACACTGCTGATCATCGGGACGCTGGTGGTGGCGTGGCTGTTCTCGAACACCATCTACGCGATGCATTATGCGCATCTCTTCTATTCCGACGACGAAGACGACGGAAAGGACAGCGGCGGGATCGATTTCCCCAAATGCGACGAGCCCGATTACTGGGACTTCCTCTATTTCAGCTTCACGCTGGGGATGACCTTCCAGACCTCGGACGTCGAAATCTCGTCGCGGCGGGTGCGGCGGACCGTGCTCGGGCAATGCCTTGCCGCGTTCGTCTTCAACATCGGCGTGCTCGCCTTCTCGATCAACGTGCTCGGCAGCAGCAGCAGCGGCGGCGGCTGATGGGCTGGACGCGCGCCGCCTTGCCCGCTTAAGTCACCGTAACAGCGTAATTTCCTTTCCTCCCAATGCGAAAGTCCCCTGCATGATCCGTCGCGTCGCGCTCACCGCCGTCCTGCTGTCCACCACCGCGCCGGTGCTGGCGGAGAACTCCAAGCCGCAGCCGGTGCCGATCGTCGACACGATCCCGGCCGCGCAGGACGTGCCCTTCCCCGGCACGATGACGCTCGACATCGACGCGACCGACACGACCCGCGGGATCTTCACCACGCGCGAGACGCTGACCGGGGTGCAGGCGGGGGCAATGACGTTGCTGTTCCCCAAGTGGCTGCCCGGCAACCATTCGCCGACCGGCCAGCTCGACAAGCTCGCCGCGCTGCACATCCGTGCGGGCGGCAAGGAGCTCGCGTGGACGCGCGATCCGGTCGACGTCTACGCCTATCACATCGACGTGCCCGTGGGCGTGAGCAAGCTCGACATCGACCTGCAATTCCTGTCGGCGACGAAGGAAGACCAGGGCTCGATCGTGATGACCCCCAACATGCTGCGGCTCCAGTGGAACTCGATGAGCCTGTACCCGGCGGGCTATTTCACCCGGCAGATCCCGGTGAAGGCGACGGTCAAATATCCCGCTGGGTTCACCGCCTCGTCGGGCCTGCCGTCGAAGGCGAACGGCGCGACCTATTCGTACGAGAAGACCAATTACGAAGTGCTGGTCGATTCCCCCGTCCTCGCGGGGCGCTATTACAAGCAGTGGGCGCTGAGCCCGCGCGTCAACCTCGACGTCTATGCCGACACCGCCGCCGAGCTCGCCGCGACGCCGGAGCAGATCGCCGCGCACAAGCGGCTCGTCGACCAGGCGGTCAAGCTCTACGGGTCGCAGCATTACGACACCTATGAATTCCTGCTGTCGATCTCGGACCTGATGGGCGGGATCGGGCTCGAGCATCACCGCTCGTCGGAAGACGGCGTCAAGCTCGGCTATTTCACCAAGTGGAACGACGGCCCGGGGCCGCGCAACCTGCTGCCGCACGAATATAATCACAGCTGGGACGGCAAGTTTCGCCGCGGCGCGGACCTGTGGACCCCCGATTTCCGCATGCCGATGCGCGGCAGCCTGCTGTGGGTCTATGAAGGGCAGACGCAATTCTGGGGCTATGTGCTCCAGGCGCGGTCGGGAATCGTCTCGAAACAGGACACGCTCGACGGCTATGCGATGATCCTCGCAAGCCTCGACAACCGCCCGGCGCGCACCTGGCGCGACATGGTCGACACCACGAACGATCCGGTCATCTCGCAGCGTCGTCCGAAGGGCTGGACCAGCTACCAGCGCTCGGAAGACTATTATAACGAAGGGCTGCTGGTGTGGATGGAGGTCGACTCGATCCTGCGCCGCCAGTCGGGTGGCAAGAAGTCGATCGACGATTTCGGCCGCGCCTTCTTCGGGCTGACCGATGGCGATTATGGCGAAGTCACCTACACGTTCGACGACGTCGTCAAGACGCTCCAGGCGATCCAGCCCTATGACTGGGCGGGCCTGCTGACCAAGCGCCTCACCGAAACCGGCGCGCGTGCGCCGATTACCGGGTTCGAGACCAACGGCTACAAGCTCGTCTACAGCGAGGAGCCGACGCTTACGTTCAAGAACGCCGAGTCGACCCGCAAGACGACCGACCTCACCTATTCGATCGGCGTTTCGCTCAACAAGGAGGGCGGCGTGACCGGCGTCGGCTGGGACAGCCCGGCGTTCAAGGCGGGGATCACGGTCGGCGACAGCATCGTCGCGGTCAACGGCACGAGCTATTCGGACACCGCGCTGAAAGCCGCGATCACCGCCGCCAAGACCGGCAAGGCGCCGATCACGCTGCTAATCAAGGCGAACGATACGATCGCGCCGGTCGCTCTCGAGTATCACGGTGGGCTGCGCTATCCACGGCTCGAGAAGAGCGGGACGGGCGAAGGCGGTCTGGATCGTCTGCTGATGCCCCGCTAAAGGCAGGATAGCAGGCTTACTTTTGCATTAACCCAAATCAAGTCAAGACAGGACGACTCAATGCGCATCGACATGATCCCGGTCGGGAAGAGCCCGCCGGACGACCTCAACGTCATCATCGAAGTCCCCACCGGTGGCGAGCCGGTGAAATATGAGTTCGACAAGGCAAGCGGCGCGCTGTTCGTCGACCGCATCCTCCACACGCCGATGCGCTATCCGGCGAACTATGGCTTCGTGCCGCATACGCTGTCGCCCGATGGCGATCCGCTCGACGCGCTCGTCGTCGCGCGCTCGCCGTTCATCCCGGGTTGCGTCGTCCGCGCGCGGCCGATCGCGGTGCTCAACCTGGAAGACGAAGCCGGCGGCGACGAGAAGCTCGTGTGCGTGCCGGTCGACTCGACCTTCCCCTATTATTCGAACGTCAACGAGCGCGGCGATATGCCCGAGATCGTGTTCGAGCAGATCGAGCATTTCTTCACCCACTATAAGGACCTGGAAAAGAAGAAGTGGGTCCGCGTCGGCAAGTGGGGCGACCGCGAGGAAGCGCGCAAGGTCGTGATCGAGGCGATCGAGCGGTATGAAGAGGCCAAGAAGGCAGGCGATCCGGCTCCGGGCATGGACGTCGACGCCTGACACACGCGCCCGTGCGTGCGCGCACGGGCCATATCCCCGTCACCCCGGAGAAGCCGGGGTGACGGTTATGGGCCCGGTGACTTCGCCGGCTTCTTCCGCTTCACCGGCGCACGCATTCCCGCCGCAACCCCGATCAGCGCCCAGTCGCGCAACGCATCGGCATCGTCATACACGTCATCCGGCGCGCGACGGTAGTTCATCGTGCCCGTCCGCCCTTCCCCCATGTCGTAGCTGAAGCGCGCACACCCGGCGGCATCCCAGGCCGCATCGCTTTCCGCATCCGCCTTGAACCACAGCAGATCGCCCGCGACGATCCCGAAGATCGTCCCGTCGAGATAGAGCGTTGCCCCGCCCATCATCGCGCGCTTCGTCACCCCGCCGACCGGCGCGAGCGCCTCCTCGACCCAGGCGATCAGTCCCGGGTCGACCGCCATCAGGCCTTGTCCGCGAGCGTCGCGAGCGCATCGCCGGTGACGCGGTAGACGGTCCATTCCTCCATCGGCAGCGCGCCGACCGAACGGTAGAAGGCGATCGCCTTTTCGTTCCAGTCGAGCACCGACCATTCGAACCGCGTGCACCCGCGCTCGACCGCAAGCGCGGCGAGATGCTTGAGCAACGCCTTGCCGACACCGCTGCCGCGCGCCTCGGGGGTGACGTAGAGATCCTCGAGATACAGCCCGCGCCACCCGGTCCAGGTCGAGAAATTGTGGAAGAACAGCGCCATCCCGACCGGCGTCCCGTCGAGCGACGCGATCGCCGCCTCCGCTGCGGGATGCGCACCGAACAGGGCGTCGTGGAGCAACGGCTCGGTCGCGACGACCTTGTCGGCGGCACGCTCGAATTCGGCCAGTTCGCGGACGAAATGCAGGATCAGCGCGACGTCGTCGGCGGTGGCGGGGCGAATTTCGATCATGCGGCGGCCTCGGTCTGGGGGGCGGGTGCGGCGGGGCCGCGAATGGCGAAGACGCAGCCCGCAATGATGAGGGCCGCGCCGGCAAGGGTGTAGAGCGAGACACGCTCGTCGAACACCCACCAGCCGAACAGCCCCGCCCATAGGAACGCGGTATATTCGACCGGGGCGAGCACTTGCGCCTCGGCATGGCTGTATGCCCAGGCGAGCGCCATCGCCGAAATCGACCCGAGCACCGCGGCGCCACCGATCGCGGGGAGTTGCGCCACGTTCGGGACCTCGGCGAACCACCAGGCTCCCACGAGCAACAGGGCGGTGAGCACGATGCTCGTGAAAAGCGCAACCTCGAGCGGATCGGCGACCTGCGCCTGTTGCCGCAGCAGGATCAGCGAATAGGCGTAGAAGATCGACGCCGCGAAGATCGCGACCGAGCCGAGCACATGGGCGGTCGAGGCATGCCCCTGCACCTCCCCCGCCGCGATCGCGAGCACGCCGAGGCTTGCGATCACCGAGCCGAGGATCGCCGCACGCCGGATCGTCTCGCCGAGCAGGACCGCGGCGAAGAACAGCGCGATCAGCGGCGCGAGAAAAGTCAGCGCGACCCCCTGCGCCATCGGGACGCGGACGAGCCCCCAGAAGAACAGCAGGACCGAAATCCCCCCGGTCGCCCCACGCAGCGCATGGAGCTTCAACGCCGCCCGCCCCGGGAAGGCCCGCCGCCTGAGCAGGAACACCGTGCCGAGCAGCATGACCCCGACGAAGGAGCGCCACAGCACCGCGCTATACGCGCCGCTGGTGATGCTGAGGCCCTTCATCAGGACGTCCATCGCCGAATAGGTGCCGATACCGATCGCGGCGACCGAGAAGGCGTGAGAGGAGGAAACAGGCCGCATCGCTGCCCCATAGTGAGGAGCGCCGCCCACGTCACGCGTAACGCAGAAGCGCGTTACCGGATCATGCGGATATCGACTCCGATATCGAGGTCGACCCAGGCGCGATCTGCAGAAACGACCGGCAGCGCACAGGAAAGTGCGAGAGACAGACAGGCGCGATCGGCAAACGAATCATTCTTGCCGACTTGGGGCTTGAGATCAGCCGCCAGGCGCGCCTGATGCTGATCGAACGGAACAATGTCGATCTTCAGTTCGGCCAGTGTCGGCAGTACCGCGTCGCAAGTGCCGGTCCTGCGGGCGATCTTCTCCAGAATTTCGGTCAGATTGACTGCGGAAAGCCGTGCGCCGCGCGCCGAGGCGGCAGCCACGTCCGCGCCACGTTCCCCAAAAAGGATCGCAAGCACCGCGGATGCATCCATAACCACGCTCATTGCGCCTGGTGCGTCCGCATCCAATCTTCCAGATCGGCCTCTTCGCGCGCGGCTTCCGCCCGCCGTTCCGCGATCAGTTCATCGACCATGCTGCCGCTATAGTCGGGTGGCAACATCGCGCGAAACGTACGCTGCACCTCTTTGACGATCTGCGCGTAGGTCTTGACGATCAAGCCGCCATCCTCCGCCCGTTCGATCACCAGCGAGTCGCCTTCCTTGATCCCCAATTCCGCAAGGAGTTCCGGAGGGATGGCAATCGTACCGCCAGCGATCACTTTGGCATGATAGGTCATGTCAGGCCTCCCGAGACCTGACATGTACCACAGGACCTATTCCGCCGCCACGGGCACCGGTGCAGCCGCGGCCAGCGCCGCCTCATGCGCCTCGATCGACGCGGCCTTGTCCTCGACCAGCTTGACGATGTGTTCGAGCATGTCCTCGCTGTTGACCGTGTGGTCGGTCACGCCCGACAGATACACCATGTGCTTGCCGTTGCCGCCACCGGTCAGCCCGATGTCGGTCTCGCGCGCCTCGCCGGGGCCGTTGACGACGCAGCCGAGCACCGACAGCGACATCGGCGTGCGGATATGCTGGAGCCGCTCTTCCAAAGCCTGCACGGTGCGGATCACGTCGAACCCCTGCCGCGCGCACGACGGGCACGACACGACTCGCACGCCGCGGTTGCGGATGCCGAGTGACTTGAGGATCTCGAACCCGACGCGGACTTCGTCCTCGGGCTCAGCCGAAAGCGAGACGCGGATCGTGTCGCCGATCCCGGCCCACAACAGCGAGCCGATCCCGATCGACGACTTGACCGTCCCGCCGACGAATCCACCGGCCTCGGTAATGCCCAAGTGCAGCGGGCAATCGACCTGCTCCGCCAGCTGATGATAGGCGGCGACCGCGAGGAAGAAGTCGGACGCCTTCACCGCGACCTTGAACTCGTGGAAATCATGGTCCTGCAGGATCTTGATGTGATCCATCGCCGATTCGACCAAAGCATCCGGGCACGGCTCGCCGTATTTTTCGAGCAGATGCTTCTCGAGGCTGCCGCCGTTGACGCCGATCCGGATCGCACAGCCGTTCGACTTGGCGGCGTCGATCACTTCGCGCACGCGAGACGCCGAGCCGATATTGCCCGGGTTGATCCGCAGGCACGCCGCGCCCGCGTCTGCGGCTTCGAGCGCGCGCTTGTAGTGGAAATGGATGTCCGCGATGATCGGCACGCGGCTCGCGCGGACGATCTGCTTCAGCGCGGCGGTGCTCTCGACGTCGGGGCAGGAGACGCGGATCAGGTCGACGCCAGCGTCCTCGCAGCGGCGGATCTGGTCGATCGTCGCGCGCGGGTCGCTGGTCGGCGTGTTGGTCATTGTCTGGACGGTGACGGGCGCGTCGCCGCCGACCGGCACGTTGCCGACCATGATCTGGCGGGACTGACGGCGCATGATATCGCGCCACGGACGTAGGGACATGGGGAGAATTTCCTTCGCTGCGGGGCCGATATAGCGTCTCGATCGCCGAACGGGAACCTTTTGCCGCGCGAAAGCGTGGGCACTCGCCCGGTCGCGCTGGCCAAAGCGCGATCATCGGCTAAGGGAAGCGCGATGGAACGGCATTATGGTCTGGACTGGCTGCGAATCGGCGCGTTCGGCCTGCTCATCTTCTACCATATCGGCATGGTGTTCGTCCCTTGGGGCTATCACGCCAAGACCGCGCACCCGATCCCCTGGGTGGTGGTGCCGATGCTCGCACTCAACAGCTGGCGGTTGCTGCTGCTGTTCGTCGTCTCGGGCTATGCCAGCCGCGCGTTGCTGGCGCGCGGGCACGGCGCGGGCCGGTTCGCGCGCAACCGGACGTGGCGGCTGCTGCTCCCATTGCTGTTCGGGGTGCTGGTCGTCGTGCCGATCCAGCCGTGGATCGAGCTGACGACGCAGCGCGGCTACGCCCACGACTTCGGCTATTTCCTGCTCCACGACTATTTCCGCTTCGCGCGCGTGCGTGGGCTGCCGCTGCCGACGTGGCAGCATCTGTGGTTCGTCGGCTATCTCTGGCTGTACACGATGCTGCTGGTGGTAGGCGTCGCGCTGGTCGGGCGGCGGAGCCTGCAGCCGCTGTTCGACCGGGTGTTCGGCACGGTGCTGGTGTGGCTGCTGCCGATGGCGTGGCTGGTGCTGGTCAGCGCGTGGCTGTTCCCCGGAATCGGGCCGACCAACGACCTCGTCCGCGACAGCGTGTCGCATGCGCAATATCTTCCCGGCTTCCTGTTCGGCTTCGCGCTTGCCGGCTCGCCCGCGGCACTTGCGGCGATCCATCGCTGGTGGCCCGCGGCTCTGATCGTCGCGGTCGCAAGCTACGCGGTCGCCGCCGCGATCGAGCTGCGCTGGCCGGGCGGAAGCATGCCCGGCTGGCCCTATGGCACGCTGTTCGCGGTGTCGCGCGCGGTCCAGGGGTGGAGCATGGTCGTCGCGCTGATCGCGCTGGCCGACCGCTTCCTCAATTTCGACCGGCGCTGGCGGCGGACGCTGACCGAGGCGGTGTTTCCCTTCTACATCATCCACCAGACGATCATCGTCGGGGTCGAGGGCGCATTGCTGCCATTCGCCTTGTCGCCGCTCGCCGAATTCGCGGTGCTCGTCGTCGCGACGATCGGTGGCTGCTGGCTGTTTTACCTGATCGGGCGCGAGATCGGCTGGCTGCGGCCGCTGATCGGGCTGCGTCCCTTCCCGCACAAGGAACACACGACATGAGCTGGACCCTGATGCTCCACGGCGGTGCCGGGCAAATGACGCCCGCGACGCTCACCCCCGCGCAGGTCGAGGGGGCGACCGAGGCGCTCGGTCGCGCGCTCGATGCGGGGGCAGCGGTGCTGGCAGGCGACGGCAGCGCGCTCGACGCGGTCGAGGCGGCGGTGCGCGTGCTGGAAGACGATCCGCACTTCAATTCCGGCCGCGGTGCCGCGCTGACGCACGACGGGATCGCCGAGCTGGACGCCGCGATCATGGACGGGCGCGACCGCAACGCCGGGTCGGTCGCCGGCGTCACCGCGACGCGGCATCCCGTGTCCCTGGCGCGCGCGGTGATGGCGCACAGCCCGCATGTGCTGCTGAGCGGCGCGGGCGCAGACACGTTCGCGCGCGAACAGGGTTGCGAGGCGGCGACGCAGGACTGGCTCGTCCTCCCCGAACGCCGCGCGCAACTCGAGGAAATGCTCGCGGGCGGCGGCGCGTTCGACGTCGACATGAAATACGGCACGGTCGGCGCGGTCGCGTGCGATTCGCACGGCCATGTCGCCGCCGCGACTTCGACCGGGGGCGTCACGGGCAAGCGCTGGGGCCGGATCGGCGATTCGCCGCTGATCGGCGCGGGCACCTATGCCGATGATCGCGCGGGCGCGGTGTCGTGCACAGGGTCGGGCGAATTCTTCATCCGCGTCGGCGTCGCGCACGAAATCTGCGCGCGCGCGCGGATCGGCGGCATGCCGGTGACCGAAGCGGCCCGGGCCGTGCTCGACGAAGTGCGCGCGATGGGCGGGACCGGCGGGGTGATCGTCGCGGCGCCCGATGGCACCGCGGCATGGCATTTCACCACCCCCGGCCTGTACCGCGCGCGGCTGTCGTCGGAAGGCGGGCGCGAGATCGGGGTGTTCGGCGAGTCGCCAGGGGCCGCGTAAGCCGCCCGCTCCCTACCCGATCAGGAACACCGCCGACCCGAGGGAGAGCGCAAACGCCGCCAGCGTCGCGATCAGGATCACCAGCAACGGCTTGGGCCCGGCCTCGAGCAATTGCGCGAGCGGCGAGCGGATCGCGGTCGCGGTCACTGCGGCGGCAAGCATCGCCGCCGCCGCCTTTTCCGCGCCGGTCGCGACGATCGGCGGGATCACGCCGAACGAGTTGATGCCCGCCAGTACGAAGAATCCGACCACGAACCACGGCACCCCCGGCCCCTTCGCCTTGCCCGCCCCGCCGTTCGGGTCGAACCGCGACAGCCCCACCGCGACCACCGCCAGCACGGGGGCGAGCAGCGCGACGCGCGTCAGCTTGACGATCGCGGCGATCCCGCCAGCGCCGTCGCTGTAGGAATAGCCCGCGCCCAGCGCCTGCGCGACGTCATGGATCGCCGCACCGAGCAGGAACCCCGCCTTCAGGTCGCTCATGTGGAGCGCATGCGCGACCAGCGGGTAGAGCATCATCGCCGACGCGCTCATCGCGGAGATGCCGACCAGCACCAGCGTCAGTTGTGCCTGCGTCGTGCGCTTCTCGCCAAGCGTCGTCGCCAGCGCCATTGCGGCGCTCGCACCGCAGATCGCGACCGACCCGCCCGCGAGCAACCCGAACGCGGTATCGAAGCCGAACCGCCGCGCCGCGAACACCCCCACCGCCATCGTCAGCGCGACGATCCCGACGACGCTCAGCAACGCGACCGGCCCGAGCGCGACGATCTGCCCGAAGGTGATCCGTACGCCGACCAGCACGATCCCCCAGCGCAGCAGCGAGCGCGACGCGAACGCCAGCCCCGGGGTCAGCCGCGAATCCGCGCTGAGGAAGTTGAGCGCGAGCCCGATCAGCAACGCCATCAGCGTCAGTGGCACGCCGTAATGATCCGACAGGAACCCCGCGGCGAGCGTCCCCATCACGACCACCACCAGCCCCGGCGCATACCCCCGCCAGTCGCGTTTCGGCGTTGCGGAGACGTCGCCGTACAGGTCGCCGTAGAGATCGGCCGCCATCGGCAGCGGACGGTTCGGTTGCCTGGATGCCATCGCGCTTCACCGACCCTTTTTGCGTCACCCCGGGCTTGTCCCGGGGTTCACCGTGCCGCACACCGCACCTTCATGTCTTGGAGCGCGGCAGCCCCCGGGACAAGACCGGACGACGGAATGCGATCGGGTCTAGCCGAACGCAGCGATATCTGACAACGCTGTCTCAAGAAAAAGACAGGAGTGGAGCGCATATGGCAATGCGAGGCGGCGCAGCCCGGTGGATCATCGTCGCGATGGTGTTCGTCGCGGTCATGCTCAACTATGTCGACCGGCAGATCCTCGCGCTGCTGAAACCCACGCTCGAGGCGCAGTTCCGCTGGTCGGACCAGGACTATGCCAACATGGGCACCGCCTTCCAGATCGCGACCGCGTTCGCGTTCCTCGGCACCGGCTGGTTCCTCGACCGCGTCGGCCTGCGGATCGGGTTCGCGCTCGGAGTGCTGGTGTGGAGCCTCGCTGGGATGGCGCACGCCTTCGCCACCACCGTCCCCGCCTTCTTCGCCGCGCGGATCCTGCTCGGGATCGCGGAATCGGTCGGCACGCCCGCCGCGGTCAAGTCGGCGGCGACCTATTTCAACCACAAGGACCGCCAGATCGCGCTCGGGATCGGCAATACCGCGCCCAATATCGGCGCGATCGTCACGCCTTTGTTCATTCCGGCATTGGCGCTCGCGTTCGGGTGGCAGGCGGCGTTCCTCGTCGCGGGCGGGCTCGGGCTGATCTGGGTCGTCGTGTGGTTCTCGATCCGCGTCCAGCCGGTCGCGCTCGACGCGGTCGCGCCCGCCCCCGTGCCGTGGCTGAAAGTGCTGTGGACGCGCGGTACGCTCGCAATCGCGATCGCCAAGGTGCTGTCGGATCAGGTGTGGTTCTTCATGCTGCTGTGGCTGCCCGATCTGTTCCACCGGCTGTTCGGGATGGAACAGGGCAAGCTCGGGATGCCGGTGGCGCTGGTCTATGTGCTCGCGGCGTGCGGCGCGCTGACCGGCGGGTTCCTCCCCTCGCGGCTGATGGCGGCGGGGTGGAGCGTGAACCGCGCACGCAAGGTCACGATGCTCGGCTATGCGCTGCTCGTGCTGCCGGTGGTGTTCGTCCAGAGCGTGTCGAGCCCGTGGTCGGCGGCGTTGCTGCTGGGCCTCGTGCTGTTCGCGCACCAGGGGTTCTCGACCAACGTGTTCGGGGTGGTGACCGACATTACCCCCGCGCGCTCGGTCGGCAGCCGGATCGGGATCGCGGCGTTCTGCGGGAACCTCTGCTCGATCGGGATGATCCAGTTCCAGGCCTATGCGCTCGCGCACGGCTGGGGGTACGGGCCGGCGCTGGCGATCTGCGCGGGGTCGTATCTGACTGCGTTGCTCGCGATTCATTTGCTGATCCCGCGGATCGTGCCGATCGACGAACGCGAACGCGGGGACGGGCTGGTGGTCGCGCATTAAGGGGGGGACCGGTTGCATGCCTCGCCCCCACCGTCCCAACCTCACCCCCACCGTTCGTCCTGAGTAGCGACCGAGTAGCCCCTCTTCGGGGCGTATCGAGGGCGCGTATCGAAGGACCGTCACGCGCGGCAACCTGTCCTTCGATACCCGCCCTCGATACGGCTTCGCCTACTCGGTCGCTACTCAGGACGAACGGTGGGAGGTGAGAGGCCTCAGCTAAAGGGGGCAGGCCCACCCATACCTCAGAACGTCGCCCGCCCGGTCACGCCGAAATACCGGTCCGCATCGCGCGGGATCTGGTAGCGATACGCCCGCGCGCTCGGTCGGCAGCGGGATCGGGATCGCGGCGTTCTGCGGCAATCTGTGCTCGATCGGAATGATCCAGTTCCAGGCCTATGCGCTCGCGCATGGCTGGGGGTACCGGCCGGCGCTGGCGATCTGCGCAGGGTCGTATCTGGCGGCGTTGCTCGCGATTCATTTGCTGATCCCGCGGATCGTGCCGATCGACGAACGCGAACGCGGGGACGGGCTGGTGGTCGCGCATTAAGGGGGGGACCGGTTGCATGCCTCGCCCCCACCGTCCCAACCTCACCCCCACCGTTCGTCCTGAGTAGCGACCGAGTAGCCCCTCTTCGGGGCGTATCGAGGGCGCGTATCGAAGGACCGTCACGCGCGGCAACCTGTCCTTCGATACGCGCCCTCGCTACGGCTTCGCCTACTCGGTCACTACTCAGGACGAACGGTGGGAGGTGCGAGGCCGCCGTGGAACCGGGGCCACGCCTGTAACCCGGACTCCCGCCTGCGCGGTAGAACAAGGCGCAGAACCGCTAATCCTCCCCGGCACGGGGAGGGGGACCATGAGCATTTAGCGAATGGTGGAGGGGTTCTCGCCACACGCGTTCCGCTCGCGGAGAGCCCCCCTCCACCACCAGCCTGAAGAAGGCTGGCGGTCCCCCTCCCCGTCCCGGGGAGGATCTAGCATTCAGAACGTCACCCGCCCGGTCACGCCGAAATACCGGTCCGCATCGCGCGGGATCTGGTAGCGATACGCCTGCCCCGGCCCGCCGTTGATGATCGACGCGGCGAAGCTCTGGTCGAACAGGTTCCGCACCTGGAAGGTCAGCTTGTAGTGATCGTCCGGCGTGGCCAGCCCGACGCTCAGATTGACCAACCCGTACGCCCCGATCGTCCCCAGCCGCCGCTGCACCGCGTCCGCCGAGAACAGCCCGAGCTCGCTGCTCTGATACGACCCCTGCGCGCCGAGGAAGATATCCGCGACCCCGCCGGTCCGCACCCGATAATCCGCGCTGAGGTTGCCCTTCCACTTGGGCGCAAAGCCGAGCGGCGTCCCCGCGGGCACCACCGCCGCGCCAAGCGGCGCGTTGAACCGATCGACATGCGCATCGGTATAGGCGACGCCGCCGGTGAAGTTCAGGTCGCGGATCGGCCGGAACGTCGCGTCGAGCTCGCCGCCGCGCGTCGACACGTCGCCCGCGTTGGTGAAGCGCGTGACCACCACGCCCGCCACCAGATCCGGGTTGTTCGCCTGGAAGTTGCGGTATTTGGCATAATAAGCCGCGAGGTTGAGTGTCAGCTTGCCGTCGAGGAAAGTGTTCTTGAGGCCCAGCTCGTACGAATCGGACGTCTCGGGTGCGATCGTGTTCGTGCCCGTAGCGGTCAGATTGTAGAAGACGTTGAACGCCGGCCCCTTATAGCCGCGCGCGAAGGTCGCATACGCCGTCGACCCGTGGCTGATGTCATATTGCACGCCCGCCTTGCCCGACAGATTCTCGTTGGTCGCCTTGGCCCGGAACGGGATGCCGTTCGAGACGCCGCCGCCGAGACCATTGTTGTACACGCCCTGGTCGAAATTGCCGTTGATCCCCGGCCCGGCCAGCGCGGTCACGCGCGAATGGAACACGTCGAGCTGGTCGACCGTGTAGCGCAGGCCACCGATCAGCCGGAATCGCTCCGCAAGATTGAGCGTGCCCTGGCCGAACAGCGCCATGTTCTTGAACACCGAGCCGAAATCGGCGGTGCCCGTTGGCGAGGTCGTGCGCGGCGCGCCCGCGCTGCCGCACGGCACCAGCGGGTTGGGGGTCGTGCCCGGCGTCGTGTTGCAGACCACGTCGTTGCGCGTGAAGATGCGCTCGCTCGCCGCGCGCGAATAATAGGCGCCCAGCACATAGGTCAGGAACTGGTGGCCCGGCGACGTCAGCCGCAATTCCTGGCTGAACGTATCGCCGGTCTGCGGCCCGAAATCGTGGAGCTGGTTGAACCCGACATAGGCGCCGGGGAGGAAATCGCCGTCGCGGATCTCGGTATTCTTGTAGTTGCGATAGGCGGTGATCGAGGTGACGGTCTGCGTCCCCGCGCTGATGTCCGCCTGGAGCGAAAAGCCGTAACCGGTCTCCTTGGTCCGCGTGACGAGATCCTGCGCGATCGAGCGCGTATCCGCGCCGCGCGGGGTCGGCAGCACGCCCGACGACGGGTTGGCGACGACCGCGCCGGTCGCGGGGTTGATCGGCCCGGTCGCGATTACTTCGCCGCAGCAATCGTCATCATTGTGGTGATAATCCGCGATGAACGCGAGCTTCACGTTCGGCCCGGCATCCGCGTCGACCTGCAACCGGCCGCCATAATGTTCGAACCCGTTGACGAGTTTGTTGACCGCGGTGTTGCGGATGTTGCCGTCGTAATTGGTGTAGAAACCCGTCAGCCGCGACCGCACGCTGTCCCCCAGCGGCACGTTGATCGCCGCGCGACCGCGATATTCGCTGTCGGTGAAGAACCCCGCCTCGACATAGCCGCCGAAGGTCCGGGTCGGCTTCTTGGAGATGATGTTGATCACGCCCGCGCTCGCGTTCTTGCCGAACAGCGTGCCCTGCGGTCCGCGCAGCACCTCGATCTGGTCGACGTCGACCAGATCGCCGAACGCCTCGCCCGCGCGCGCGAAGACAACGCCGTCGACGACGGTCGAAATCGACGGTTCACCCGCGATCGAGAAGGTCGACGTCCCCACCCCGCGCAGGAACAGCGACTGGTTGAGCGTCGTCCCCGACTTGAGGAAATTGAGCGTGGGAACGAGATATTGCGCGCCCTCGAGGCTGACCTTCCCCTGGCTCGCGAGCGCGTCGCCCGAAATGACGCTGACCGCGACCGGCACGTCCTGCAGCCGTTCGGAGCGCTTCTGCGCGGTCACGATGATGTCGCCGGGGGGCGCTTCGTCGGGGGCATTCGGAACGGGCGCGGTCGATTCGGCGACCGGCGCGGGCTTCTGGTCCGGCGCGGGGGCGGCGGTCTGCGCCCAGAGCGGCGTCGCGGCGAACAGCGCGAAGCCGGCGGCCCCCGCGAGATAACGTCCCTTGGTCATCATCATTCCCTCCCGTGTGCGATATTCCCACTTCTTTGGTGGGTATTGATCTTTTGCGGTCCCGGACACCGCTGTCAGTCTTGCCCGGCGTAAAGCTGCGCTTGTCGCGCCCTGCCCGCCCGAAACGAACGGAAGGAAAGCGGGATCAAACGATCAGAACCCCAGCTCCTTCATCTCCACCACGCGCTTCTCGCGTGCGCTGATCTCCGCCGCCGTTCCGATCGCGACCGCGAGCATCCCGTCGCGCGCGGTCACCTCGACCGGCCCCGCCCCGCGCACCGCTGCGTTGAACCGCTGATGCTCGTAGAAGGTCGAGCCGTGATGGCTCCCCGCATCGAGCGCGGCCTGATCGACCTCGACCACGCGCCGCGTCGCCTGTTTGGGATTACGGAACCCGACACGCGGCGAATGGACCAGCGCGCCTTCCGGAATCAGCACGTCGAGCCGCGCCGTGTCGCCGACCGCGGTAATCTCCTCCTGGTTTTCCGCGCCATCCGCGAACATCGACAGGTCGAGCATCGCGCGCACACCGTTGGCGAAATCGACGGTGGTGTAGCTGTTGTCGATGATGTCGGGCCGCTCGCCGCCGTAGGTTTCATCGACATGGTTCACGTCCATCGCACCCGAGCAATAGACGCGCACCGCTTCGCTCTGCGTAATCAGCCGCATCAGGTCGAAGAAATGGCAGCATTTCTCGACCATCGTCCCGCCGGTGTTGCGGTTGAAGCGGTTCCAGTCCGCGACCTTGACGAGGAACGGGAAACGATGCTCGCGGATCGACAGCATCTGCAGCCGGCCGATCGATCCTTTGCGGATCTCGTCAATGAACGCCGCGGCGGGCGGCATGTAGCGATATTCCATCGCGGTCCAGAACACGCGGTCGCTGCGGTCTGCGCGCTCCACGATCCAGCGGCAGTCGTCCAGCGTCGTTGCGAGCGGCTTTTCGCACAGGATGTGGAGGCCGGCGTCGAACAAGGGTTCGAGCACGCTGCGATGCGTATAGTTCGGGCTGGAGACGATCACCGCATCGCACAGGCCGCTGCTGGCAAGCGCCTCGACCGAGTCGAACGCGGTCGCCTCGCCCGCACGGTCGCCCAGTGCGTCGCGCGCCCAGCCGAGCGAGCCTTCCGCCGGATCGGCCAGCGCGGTCACCACCGCGCCCGGCGTGATCGCGAGGTTGGTGATATGCTCCACCCCCATCATGCCGGTGCCGACCAGCCCGTAACGCACTTGCTCTGCCAAGGTCTTCGCCTCTATATGACAACGATGTCTGAGATCATTCTTACACCCGAATTGCGTCCGCTCGGCAAGAGCGGATTGATGGTCAGCCCGGTAGCCTGGGGGATGTGGCGCTTCGGCCAGTCCACCGTGGCGGAAGGGCGCGCGCTGATCGACGCGGCGTTCGCGGCGGGCGTGACGCTGTTCGACACCGCGGACATCTACGGCTTCAACGGCACCGACGGGTTCGGCGACGCCGAGTCGCTGCTCGGCAAGGTCTTTGCCGACGACTCCGCCCTGCGGGACCGGATGGTGCTCGCGACCAAGGGCGGGATCCTTCCGCCGGTCCCCTACGACCAGAGTGCCGCCTATCTGACCAAGGCGCTCGAGGACTCGCTGACGCGACTCGGGGTCGGCCAGGTCGATCTCTACCAGATCCACCGCCCAGATATTCTCACGCACCCGCAGGAACTGGCGCGTTCGCTCGAGCAGATGGTGTCGTCGGGCAAGGTCCGCGCGATCGGCGTGTCGAACTTCACGATCCCGCAGATCCGCGCGCTCGAGGCGTTCCTCACCATCCCGCTCGCGAGCCTCCAGCCCGAACTCTCGCCGCTCGAACTGGGGCCGATCGAAAACGGCCTGCTCGATCTCGCGATGGAACGCGACCATGCGGTCCTCGCCTGGTCGCCGCTGGGCGGCGGGCGGATCGGGGCACCCGAGGATGACCGCTCGAAGGCGGTCGCTGCTGCGCTCGACGTGGTCGCCGAGCAGGCCGGCGTATCGCGCGCCGCGGCCGCTTATGCCTGGATCATGGCGCATCCGGCACGCGCGATCCCGATCGTCGGCACGCAGAATGTCGCCCGCATCGGCGAGATCGCCGACGTCTACAAGGTCCGCTTCACGCGGCAGAGCTGGTACGACGTGCTGATCGCCGCGCGCGGGGAACGCCTGCCATGACCGACCGCAGCCCGTGCGAGGTCAGCTGGTTCTCGGCGCTGTGCGACGACGATTACGAGTTCCTCGGCGTCCCCGATGCCAGGCTCAAGTCGAGCTGGGAGCATTGCCGCGACATCGTCCTCCAGGCCGAAACCGGCGGGTTCGACAATATCCTGCTTCCCTCGGGCTATGCGCTCGGGATCGACACGACCGCCTTCGCCGCCGCGATCGCACCGATGCTCAAGCGGATGGCGCTGCTGATGGCAGTGCGGGTCGGCGAAAGCTGGCCGCCGCAACTCGCGCGCCAGATCGCGACGATCGACCGGCTGCTCGGCGGGCGGCTGTCGGTCAACATCATCTCGTCAGATATGCCCGGCGAAACGCTCGGCTCAGGCCCCCGCTATGCGCGCACGGTCGAGCTGATGCGGATCCTCAAGACGTTGCTCAACGGCGAACCGCTCGACCATGACGGCGAATTCTGGAAGCTCAAGCTTGATCCCGCGCGGATCGGCACCGTCTCGGGCAAGGCACCCTTGCTGTACTTCGGCGGTCTGTCGCCCGACGCGCGCGATGCCGCTGCGCGCGAAGCGGACGTGTTCCTGATGTGGCCCGACAAGCAGGAAACCGTCGCCGCGATCATCGCCGACATGACCGCGCGGGCCGGCGCTTACGGCCGTACGCTCCAGTTCGGCTATCGCGCGCACGTCATCGTCCGCGATACCGAGGCGGAAGCACGCACCGCCGCCGACCGGCTATTGTCCAAGCTCGACGCCGCCGAAGGCGCCGCGATCCGCGCAAAGTCGCTCGACTCGACCTCCGCCGGGGTCGCCGCGCAGGCTGCGCTCCGGGAGAATGCCGCGGACGACGGCTATGCCGAGGCGAACCTGTGGACCGGAGTCGGCCGGGCGCGGTCGGGCTGCGGCGCGGCGATCGTCGGCGATCCCGATCAGGTGCTCGCCAAGATCAACGCGTATCGCGACATGGGGATCGCGGCGTTCATCCTCTCGGGCTATCCGCATGCCGCCGAGGCCGATCTGTTCGCGCGACACGTGTTGCCACACATCGATCACCAGCGGTTGACCGCGGCGTAAAGCGTCGCCGGGCGGTTATCGGCCGAAAGGCGGGCGTTCGCCGAAGCCGGGCGCTGCGTCCGATGTCGCCAAGGGGCGCGACGGCACGATCCGGACGCAATCCTGGAAATCGGATCGTTCCATGCGACGCCGCAATTTTTCTGCAAGCACACGGCCGATCAGTTCGTGGTCGGCCCGGAAAAAGATGGTTCCGTTCATCACGACGCTCCTCCAACGGGGGACATCCTATGGTACAGCGACGAGATGCCCTCTACCAGCGTTAAACGGAGGGGGTGGGCAAGAGTTCCGCGCTCCGCCTTAAGGTGGAGGTGCCTTTCGTCAGGCCGCGACCGACTACAGTCCGACCGTTCCTGCCGGGCGATGCGGGAGAGCCGAGGCGTTCCAGCGCTATACGCCGCCTGCGGGACAGGGGATCGTCCGCCCTTCCCTCGCACTCTGCCGCACGAGCGCGATCAGGCGCATCACGTCGAGCGCCGCGCCAGCGCTGACCGGTGGTTCGGCTTGCTCGCGGATCGCGGCAGCGACGCCCGCATAATAGGCCCGCCAGTCGCCCCGCTCGCTCGGCACCGTGCGCGTGCTGCCGTCGCCGAGCGTCAGCACGCCATGGTCCGCAACGGCATCGACGCCATATCCCGGATCGCGTGGCGAGCCTCCGCCGCGCAGCACCGCCTCCTGCGGGTCGATCCCGTATTTGACGAAGCTGCCGCTCGTCCCGTGCAGCGCGAACCGCGGGCGCGGCGCGGCGACCAGCGTCGCCGCCGACACGATCACGCGTCGCGCGCCATAGTGCAGCGTCGCCTCGACATAATCCTCGACCGCGGCACCGGCGCGCTGACTCGCGAGATCCCCCGTCACCGCCTCCGGCATCCCGAACAGCTCGACCGCCTGGTCGATCAGGTGTGGGCCGAGGTCGTTGAGCAGCCCCGCCCCCGGCGTTTCGCGCCATCCGGTCTTGATCGCCGGGCGGAACCGGTCCCAGCGGAACTCCGCGAGCGCGATCTCGCCCAGCATGCCTTCGTCGAGCAGGCGGCGCACCGTCAGGAAATCGCCGTCCCAGCGCCGGTTGTGGAACACCGAGAGCATCAGCCGCTGCGCTTCCGCCAGCACGACCAGCGCCGCGCCATCGGCGGGATCGGTCACGAACGGCTTGTCGATCACGACATGCTTCCCCGCCGTAAGCGCGGCGCGCGCGAGCGGCGCGTGCTGCGCGTCGGGCGCGGCGATCACGATCAAGTCGATCGCGGGATCGGCCAGCACCGCCGCGACGTCGCTTTCGACCCGTACGTCCGGCATCGCCTGCCCGACCGAATCGAAGCGCGACGTCACCACGGTCGTCAGCGCGAAAGCATCGAGTGCGGTGATCAGCGGCGCATGGAACGACGCCCCCGCCAGCCCGTAACCGATCAGCCCGACCCGGATCGGCGCGCCCTCGCTCATCGCCGTACGTCCAGCCCGCCCGCGAGATAGGCGTCGATATCGGCCTGGCGGAACAGGCACGCATCCCCCGGCAACGAATGCTTGAGCGCGGCGAGCGCGAGCCCGGTCCGCGCCGCCGCCGCCGGATCGCCACCGCCGCGGAGCGCGTGGAGCACGCCCGCCGCGAACGCATCTCCGCCGCCGATCCGGTCGACGATTCCGGCGATCACCACTTCCTCGGTCTGCGCGCTCGCGGTGCGCGTATCGACCCGCGCGGACAGGCGGTTGAGGTCGACATGCTCGACATGTCGCGCGGTCGACGCGATCGTCGTGAGCCGCGGGAACGCCGCGAACGCCGCCTCGACCGCTTCGCGCCGCCGTTCCTCGCCATCAGAGGAAAATTCGCGGCCGAGCAGCAGCGCGATATCGCGGTGGTTGCCGAACAACAGGTCCGCCCTGTCGACCAGTTGCATCAGGATGCCGCGCGGGTCGCTGTCCCACCGCTCCCACAATTTGCCGCGCCAGTTGCCGTCGAACGCGATCGGAATGCCCCGTGCGGACGCCGCCTCCGCCGCCGCGATCGCACTCGCGGCAGGCACCGGCCCGAGCGCGGGCGTGATCCCCGACAAGAGCAGCCGATCGACCCCGTCGAGCAACCGATCCCAGTCCCACGCCTCGGTCGGCGTCTCGGCGAAGGACGAGTAAGCGCGGTCGTAGATCACTTCGGTCGCGCGCAGGCCTGCACCCGAGGTCGCGAAATACAGCCCCATCCGGTCCCCGCGCATCTGGATGTCGCGCGTATCGACCCCCGCGCCGCGCAAATTGGCGATCGCCGCGCGCCCGAGGTCATTGTCCGGCACCGCACTGGCGAAGGCGACGGCGTGCCCGAGCCGCGCAAGCGCCCCCGCGACATTCGCCTCGGCCCCTGCGACCCACACGTCGAGCTTGGGCGTCTGCATCAGGAGTTCGCGCCCGGGCGGGGACAGCCGCAACAGGATCTCGCCGAAGGCCAGGAGCTTCATCATGTCGTCCTTTTACGTGTCCGCGGGGCGACCGGGCGCCAGCGGCACGAAGCGCAAGGGCAACCCGTCCTTGGGTCGCGGGATTGGCCAGGCTTGCCATTCCGCCCCCGCATCCTCCTCCAACGCGATTCGGTACCGACTTAGCAAGTGCGTCAGCAAGATTCGGATCTGCATCGTCGCGAAATGCAGCCCCAGGCACATATGCGCGCCCCCGCCGAACGGCACCCACGCATATTTGTGCCGCGCGCGGACCGCCTCGGACGTGAAGCGCAGCGGGTCGAACCGCGTCGGCTCGGGCCATAGCTCGGGCATCATGTGCGTATAGGCGACGCTCACGCTCACCGTGCTTCCGGCGGGAATGTGATAGCCGCCGAATTCGAAGTCCTTGACCGCGCGCCGCGGCAGCGACGGGACCGGCGGAATCATCCGCAGCGCCTCCTTGAACGCCATGTCGGTCAGCTCCAGCCGGTCGAGCTGGCCATAGGGCAGCGCGCCTTCGTCGTTGAGACCGAGCCCGGCGATCTCCGCGCGCAGCTTCTCCTGCCATTCGGGGTTGCGCCCGAGCAGCATGACAAGGCTGGTCGCGGACGAGGTGATCGTATCGTGCGCCGCCATCATCAGGAAGTTCATATGGTCCGCGATCGCATCCGCCGACAGCGGTTGCCCGTCATCCCCGGTCGCGCGACAGAATTGCGAGAAGAAGTCCTGCCCTTGCCCTGCCCGCCGCGCCGGAATCTCGCGCTTGAACAGGTCGATCAGATAGGCACGCGCCTTGACGCCCTTGCGCATCTGCGATCCCGGCAAGGGTATCCGGATCGGCGTGATCGACGCCTGCACCTCGTCGACGAACGCCTGGTTGATCCGGTTCGCCTCTTCCCCAAGCGGCATCCCGAGGAAACTCTCGGCGGCGAGATCGAGCGTCAGTTCCTTGATCGCATCGTAGAAGCGCAGCGGCCGATCGCCCCAGGTCGCGACCTCGCGCGCGATCCCGGCGTTGAGCGTCTCGGCATAATGCCGCATCGGCTCGGGCTTGAACGCGACCGCCATGACCTTGCGGTCGGCGCGGTGCTTCTCGAAATCCATCAGCATCAACCCGCGCGGGAACAGCAGGTTGAGCAGCGGCCCCCACCCCTGTTCGGACGAGAACACGCGGTCGCGGTCGAACAGCACGAGTTCGTTCGCTTCCGCGCCGACCAGCGTCACGGTCGGGCCGCCGAACGCATTGTTGCGGAACACCGGGCCATAGGTCGCGATCATCCGCCGCCCGAACGCGCCGGGATCGCGCAGCATCCGGAAGGTGTTACCGATGAAGGGAAGCCCGTCCTCGCCGGGAATGGCACGGATCGCGGATTGCTTCTGGCGGGGCAGCCAGTGCGGATTGGCCTTGAACGTGTGGGCGTATGCCATCGTGTCGCTCTCCCCGCTTATTGACACCGGTATAAGTAAGCGGGGGGATGGTGGGAAGGCCCCCTCTGATACGCTTCCCAAGCGAAGACTGTTCTCCCCTTGATTCACTCCCCCGGCGAAGGCCGGGGCCCAGGAGCGCAACCCGAGAAGTTCACACTCTGTGCCCCGTTACCAGAGCCTGTGCGACTGGGCCCCGGCCTTCGCCGGGGAAGCGTACTTTTGGGGGGAGTGGGGAAGCGGAGTAAGGGGTGCAGAACACAGAGTGCTGTAGAAACCCACGCGCCGCTCAGCCGAACCGCTCCTTGAGCGCGATCATCGCCAGCGCGGCCTTGGCGGCTTCGCCGCCCTTGTCCTTCTCGTCCTTGCGCGCGCGGGTGAGCGCTTGCGCTTCGTTCTCGGTGGTCAGGATGCCGTTGCCGATCGCGAGCCCGTCCATCGACAATGCCATCAGACCGCGCGCGCTTTCGCCCGCGACGATCTCGAAATGATAGGTCTCGCCGCGGATCACGACGCCCAGCGCGACGAAGCCGTCATACTGGTCGCTGTCCGCCGCGAGCGCGACCGCGCCGGGGATTTCGAGCGCGCCGGGGACGGTGATCGTCTCGTGGCTGTGCCCCGCCTGCTCGATCGCGGCGCGCGCGCCCTCGAGCAGCAGGTCGTTGAGATGCTCGTAGAAGCGCGCTTCGACGATGAGGATCTTGGCCATTATTCTCCGCCCGTTCCGGGGATGGGACGTTCGTCGACGATCGACAGGCCATAGCCCTCGAGCCCGACGAGCGCGTGATGCGTGTTGGTCAGCAGGACCATTTCCTCGACCCCGAGTTCGGCGAGGATCTGCGCGCCAACGCCGTAGTCGCGCAGTTCCTCGACCTCGGGCGCGCCCGCGCCCTTGCCCTCGCTGCGCAGCTTGATGAAGCGCGTGACCGAATCCTTCATCGGGCGGTTGATCACGACAATGACGCCGGTCCCCTCCGCCGCGATCGCTTCCATCGCGCCCGACAACAGGCCCGAACGCTGCGACTGCTCGCCGAACATGTCGACGAAATAGGAGGCGGTGTGCATGCGGACCAGAGTCGGCTTGGTCGGGTCGATCCGGCCCTTGACCAGCGCGATCGTCTCGTCGCCGGTCGCCTTGTTGTGGAAGGTCATCGCCTTCCACTGCCCGCCCCATTTCGAGTCGAACGCCATTTCGGCGCGCTTCTCGACGAGATGATCGTGGCGGCGGCGATAGGCGATCAGGTCGCGGATCGTGCCGATCTTGAGGTTGTGGAGCTGCGCGAAGCCGACGAGGTCGTCGAGCCGGCTCATCGTGCCATCCTCGTTCATGATCTCGCAGATCACGCCCGACGGATTGAGCCCCGCGAGCCGCGACACGTCGACCGCCGCTTCGGTATGCCCGGCGCGGACCAGCACGCCGCCGTCGCGCGCGACCAGCGGGAAGACGTGGCCCGGCGTGACGATCTCGTCCTTGCCCTTGGACGAATCGATCGCGACCGAGATGGTCCGCGCACGATCGGCGGCGGAAATGCCCGTCGTCACGCCGTCGCGCGCCTCGATCGAGGTGGTGAAGGCGGTTTCATGCCGCGTGCCATTGTGACGGCTCATCAGCCCGAGCCCGAGTTCCTCGACTCGCTTCTTGGTCATCGCAAGGCAGATCAGGCCACGCCCGTATTTGGCCATGAAGTTGATCTTCTCCGGCGTCGCCATCTGCGCGGGGATGACGAGGTCGCCCTCGTTCTCACGGTCCTCGTCGTCGACCAGGATGAACATGCGGCCGTTCTTGGCCTCGTCGATCAGTTCTTCCGGCGAAGACAGGAAGCCATGGCGCAACCGCGCGACTTCGGGACCGGACGTCGGGTTAACGGCCACGATAATGCTCCATACGCTTGAGATACCGCGCCAGCACGTCGATCTCGATGTTGATCGGCGAACCGGCATTAAGGCTGCCGAGGGTGGTGACGGCAGCAGTGTGCGGGATCAGGTTGATCCCGACGAGCACGCGATCCGCCCCATCCTCAACGACGTCCTCGACGCTGTTGACGGTGAGCGACACGCCGTCGAGCGTGATCGACCCCTTGGGCGCGACGAACGGCGCGATTTCGGGGCCCGCCGCGACGACCACCCGAAGCGATCCGCCCTCCGTGGTCATCGAGACGATCTCGCCGATCCCGTCGACATGCCCCGTCACGATATGGCCGCCGAGCTCCTCGCCCAGTTTTAGCGCACGTTCGAGGTTGAGCGTCGCGCCCTCGGTCCATTGCCCCGCGGCGGTGCGCGACAGCGTTTCGCCCGAAACGTCGGCGGCGAACCACCCGCCGGGCGAGTCCGCGTCTGCGTTGACGCCCTTGTCGACCACCGTCAGGCACACGCCCGAGCACGCGATCGACGCGCCGAGATCGACCCCGCTCATGTCATAGCCGGTCGCCACGATCACGCGCAGGTCGCCGCGTTGCTCGATCCGGTCGATCGTGCCGATGTCGGTAATGATCCCGGTGAACATCGCTCTATCCTCTTGCGCCGGGCGGTGCCGCGGCGGTGCGGGTCCTTACGCGCCCCCTTACGCATTCGTAAACCTCGAGCCGGTCGCTGCCAAGGGTACGCGCATCGGTCAAGACCCAACGGCCATGCGCGTCGGCCAGGTCGTTCAATCCGATGTCGGGTAGCGTGCGCCCGCCACCGATCAGGATCGGCGCGCGATACAGCAACAGCCGGTCGACCAGATCGGCGGCGAGGAACGCGGCGGCGGTCGCCGGACCACCCTCGACCAGCAGGTGATCGACCGCGTCCAGCGCGCCGATCGCCTCGGGCGCGCCAAGGTTTTCCCAGCCGGCCGAATCGCCGTCTGCAGGCGCGAATGCAGGCGTGCGCGACAGGACGACGCGGCGGGGCGACCGCTTGGCCAATCCCTCCAGCCGAACGTCCAGCGTCGGCGAATCCGCGTCGATCGTCGCGCGCCCGACGAGAATCGCCTCGTGCCGCGCGCGTTCGAGATGCGCATGCCCGCGCGCGGCCGCGCCGGTGATCCATTTGCTCGCGCCCGAGTCGAGCGCCATCGCCCCGTCGAGCGACAGCGCGAGCTTGAGCGTGACGTGCGGGCGCTGTTCGGACAGGCGGGTAAGGAAGCCGGCGATCTGCGCGCGCGCTGCCGCCTCGCCCGTGCCGACGTCGACGATGATTCCCGCGTCGCGCAACCGCGCGATCCCCGCGCCATTGGTCCGCACGTCGGGATCCTCCAGCGCGACGACGACGCGCGCGACGTTCGACAGGATCAGCAGGTCGGCGCAGGCGGGCCCGCGCGGCGAAACATGCGCGCACGGTTCGAGCGTGACATAGACAGTCGCGCCGCGCGACTTTTCCCCCGCCTGCGCGAGCGCCATCGCCTCCGCATGCGGGCGACCGCCCGGCTGCGTCCAGCCGCGCCCGACGACCTTTCCGCCCCCGTTTCCCGGCGCGACGATGATGCAGCCGACGTTCGGGTTGGGCGCGGTCCGCCCGCGACCGCGCGACGCGAGCGCGAGCGCCGCGTCGATCCAGCGGGAATCGTCCATGCGATCAGATGCCCCAGGCCTTCAGCCCGTCGTTCACCTTCTTGAACTGCGCGCGGCGTTCCGCCTTGAGCCGCTCGAGTTCGGCGTCCTGCTTGGCCTTCTCCACGCTGTCGATCTTCTGCTGCGCGATGATCTGCGCGTTGGTCCGGTCGAGCCGCCAGTTCTGAACGTAGATGATGTCGCGGTGATACGGCTTGGGCGGGATCCGCGATTCATAGATCACGCCCATGATCATCACGTACGTCAGCGCGAGCGCGACCCCCATGAAACCGAGCTGGTGCGGTCGCCGCGTCGTCACGAAGGAGCGGACATCGCGCCACGCCTGCCGGGGCGAGAAATATTGCAGGAGCTTCATGACCCGAAGATAGGCGCGCCCGGGGGGCGGCGCCAGTCCCGCGCGCGACCGCGACCGTCATCCCGCCTGCCGATGCGCCCTTTGGCCTAGCGCGGGAGGTGCAGCACCAGGTCGTGATACCGTTCGCGGCGGGGATAGGCCGCATCGATCGCATCGGCGACGACCGGATTGTAGCGTTCGTCGTAAAGCCGGTCTCCGCGATCCCCGACGGTCGCGAAGAACCCGAACGTCCCCGCGCGGACGAGTCGTGCGAAACCGGCTTCGTCGTAAAGGCCCGCGTGGCCGAGCTCCGCGGCGATCGCGGGTTCCCACCGGACGGGCTGGCCGCCGCGAATCAGCAGCACCATGTCATCCGACACGACCGGGCGCGTCGACCGCGCGATCCGCTCGACCACCGGCGCGTAGGAGCGCGACAGGTCGTTCGGCGTGCCGGCGACCAGGATGTGATACGCCTGGATCGGTACCCCGACCGTCATCATCGCAACCAGCAGCAACGACGGTCGCCGACTGCCGGTAAATACCGCCTCCACCAGCGGCACGACGCCGATCCCGACGAAGGCGGCGGCGGCGTAAAGCCATTCGATCAGGTAATTGTCGTTGCTGCCGGACTTGAGGATCGTCGGCAGCATCGCGGTCTTGAGAACGAGGAAGGCGAGCATCAGCAACGCCGCGAACGCACCCGGGTCGGCCGCCAGTTTCTGGCGCAGCGCCGCGACGGTCGGGGACCGCAGGTTCCGACAGACCGCTACGACTCCCAGAGCGGCAATCGTCAGGATGCTGATGTGGACCAGGATCGCGAACGCCACGATCTGCGCGCGCGACAGGTCGGGCCGGTTCAGATTGTAGAGCAAGGTATGCCGCAGGAAACCGCCGTGGCTCATCACGCTCAACGCCGCCAGGATGCCAAGCCCGAGCGCCGCGCACCACCCCAGCAGCGTCCACGCCGCACGCGGCCGGGCGAGCCACAACGTGACGAACGCCGCGGCGGGGGCCGCAATCGACGTCTGCTTGGTATAGATCGCCAGCACGAAGCACAGCGCGGCCAGCGCAAGCCGCCGCGGGTTTGTCGCCGCCCCCGGTGTCAGCGCGAGACCGGCGAGCGAAAACGCGCCCGCCAGCATGTCGACTCGCATCAGGCTCGACCAGTGGAGAATCGGCGGCGAGAGCGCGAGGCATCCCCCCGCGATCGCCGCCGCCAGCAACCGCACGCGGCGCGGCTCCTGCGCCGGGATCATCGCGAAGGCGAGACGCCCCACCAGCCCGATCGAGACGAGCGTCGAGAGCAACGAAACCATCCGGCCGGTCGCGAGCCCGTCGCTGCCGAACGCCTGCGCGACCGCGCCGACGACGAGGTGATAGACCGGCGGATAATGATAGACGATCGCGGGGAACACGCCGAGCGGCGCATAGCCCGCGCCCGCGACGATATTGATCATCTGTTGCCAGACGATCCCCTCGCCATAGTCTAGGTCATACGCATAATGAACCGCGCGCAACCCGGTGGCGATCAGCCGGACGAGGTCGAGCGCGAGCAGGACGACCGCGACCGCGACCCCGAACCGCAGCGCCCACAGCCGCCAATCCCCCCGCGAAGTCGCCGCGATCACCGGGGGCGTGCCACGACGAGCATCTGCTTGCCCATCGGCTTCAGCGGCGAGGCGAGATAGGCGCCGATCAGCCACGGCCACACGGGAAGCCGCGACTTGACGGTCAGCGGCAGGAACCGCGGGCGCACTTCGGTCACTTCCCAGCCATGCGCGCTCAGCAGATCGGCCAGGCTGATGTGCGAATAGACCGCGACATGCGTGTAATCGTCGAAATACTCGCGGTACGCGTAGCGGTAATTCGGCTGCAGGATCGTCAGCGTGCCGCGCGCCGACAGGGTGCGCCGGATCTCGCGCAAGGCAACGACGAACGCATCCTGCGGCAGATGCTCGAACAGGTTGGAGGCGAAGGCGAAATCGACCGTCCCATCGGCAATCGCGCCGAGTTCGGTGACGGGGGAGACGATCGCTTCGACCCCGGGCGCGACATGGTCGGCCAGCCCGGCCCAGGTGTCGACCGCGATCCGGCGGCGCGCGGTGACGCTGTTGATGAAGTCGCCATAGCCCGCGCCGAGATCGAGCACGCACGCGTCGGCGGCGATGCGGTGGCGGAAGACATAATGCCACAACGCCCGCCACACCGCCCCACGGCGGTGGTCCTCGGTCAGCCGGGATGCGTGATAGTCGCCGCTCATGCGAAGCGCTTCCAGTCCGACAGCAGGCCGTAGATCATCCGCGTCCCCACCGCAAAGCCGCGCCAGTTGTTGACGTTGCCGCCCTTGCTGAGCCCGATCCGCGCATGGAAGGTGATCGGGCATTCGAGCAGCAGCAAACCACGGCGGAGCGCGGTATCGAGGAAATGCGCGTTGAACTCGAGGTTCACCGCGGGGTTGAGATGCGGCAGCAGCGCGATCAGCGCATCGCGACGGCACAGCTTATAGGTCGTGCCGACATCGGTGATCGTGCCACGCCCCAGATGCTTGGCTTCCAGCAGCTTCCCCACGAACAGATTGCCGTAATACATGAAGACGGTCAGCTGGGTGAGATACTGCCGCAACGGCTCGACGATCCGCGAGCCGTTCACGACATCGGCATGCGGGGCATAGGCCAGCAGCTTTTCGACGTCATACGCGCGGAAAGTGCTGTCGCCCTCGCACAAGACGACGAATTCGGTGTCGTCGAACTTCACCGCTTCGCTGAGGCAGCGATACACGCAGCGCCCATAGCCCGGTGCCGCCTCGTTGAAGGTCAGCGCGCCAGCCGCCTCGGCGCGCTCGAAGGTCGCGTCGCGGCTGTTGTTGCTGACGACGATGACGCGCTCGACCAGCGGATGCGCGAGGAAATCCTCGACCGCGCCGGCGATGCTGTCCTCGTCGTTATACGCCGTCAGCGCGACGGTGACGCGCCGTCGCTTCACCGGGATATAGCGCACCGGGACATCGGGCTTCTTGTGCTGGTGCATGTAGAGCAGGTCGAACAACGCCAGCACGATGCCGATCATGATCGGCACCCCGCTATACCACACCAGCCATCCCGCGACCGGATCAAGCAGCGCGTGGAGGTTGAGCAGATAGCGCGGGAAAACGAGCAGCACGCCGGTCACGTACATCGCCATCCCGGCGACGAAACACAGCACGCCATACAGCAGGAACGGCGTGTCGAGCGGATGGCTCACGGCTCGGTTCGGGGGAAAACCTGTCATTTCGCGCTTCCTGGTCGCGCCACCGCTCGAGCCGGTGGCACCCATGGTCTAGGAAGCAATGGTTAACGATATGGCCTCGGCGCCAGGCCGCACCGGCGCTTTCCCGGCGCCGGATGCGGACCGATGTCGCGTGGCGGCGTCGACGCTACCGCCGACCTTATTCCTGCCCGAGCTGGAAGCGCACTGCCATCTGTTGCCACGCCTCGACCGCGACGCCGCCGCGCGTTGCGGGCGTGAAGCGCCATCTGGTCAGCGCCTGGCGACGGGTCGCTTCCAGAAACGCGGGCGACGCGGCGCTGATCGGCTCGACCTGTTTCACCCGCCCGTCGGTGCCGACCAGCACGCGGACGACGACGCGGCCCTCATGTTCGGCGAGGCGTTCGTCGGCGGGATAGGCGGGCTGGAACGAGTCGCGATAGCGCGAGTCGATCCGGGCTGCGGTCAGGACCGGCGGAGGCGGCAGCGGGATCGTACCAGTGGTGCCGGTCTCGCCCGTGGTTGCCGCCGTACCGGCCATCGGCGGAAGATCGATATTGACCCCGGTGAGGCCGCTGGTGGTCATCGGGATCGGCGGATCCGTGACCTCGACGTGATCGATCGGTTTCGGCGTCACCGTCCTGTGCAGCGCGGCGGGCGGTTGCGGTTTGGGATGTTCGGGCGGGGGCGGATCGGTCGGGAGCGGGATGTTGGTCGCCTCGATCGTCGGGACGATGTGCTGCACGAAATGCGGTGCGGTCAGCGAAAGCCCGAACAGCAGCACGCCGCTTGCGCCAAGCGCGAACGCGACGCCGCCTGGATTGAGTCCGCCGGGCCGGGAATAGCGATCTGCATACATGCGCTCATCTCCACCTAAGACCGCCCGGTCTCTGCCGGGGCTGTGGAGGATGTTACATCATAACCTTTACGGCGCAAGAGACATTGTCTCATGTCGCAATCAAGCGTTCCCGCGCACGATCCTGTCCGATCAGCGGCAGCAGCGTCTTCATGTCCGGCCCGTGATTCAACCCGGTCAGCGCGCGGCGCAGCGGCAGGAACAGCGCCTTGCCGCTCCGCCCGGTCTCGGCCTTGAGCGCGGCGGTCAGCGCGTGCCACGGGTCGGCATCCCAGGCGATCACGTTGATCATGCGCGCCGCCGACTCGAGGAAATCCGCATCGGCGGGGTCGCGCTCCGCGGTGATCGGGCCCTCGATCACGCGCCACCAGTCGGCGGCTTCCGCGACGGTCGCCAGATTGGGCCGCACCGCCGCCCATTCCGCTTCGCCCATCCCCGCCGGAAGCCGCTCGGCGACATGCGCGAAATCGAGCTGATGGACGATCTTGGCGTTGAGTCCGGCAAGTTCCGCCTCGTCGAACCGCGCGGGCGCGCGGCCGAATCTGGCGAAGTCGAAGCTTTCCACCAGCCCCTGCGTCTCGACCAGCGGCTCGACCGGCAGGCTCGTCCCGATCCGCGCGAGCAACGCGCGCACCGCTTCGGGTTCGATCCCGATCTCGCGGAAATGCGCGACGCCGAGCGAGCCGAGCCGCTTGGACAATTTGCCTTCCGCCCCCGTCAGCAGCGCCTCATGCGCGAAGGCGGGCGCGGTAACGCCCATCGCCGTGAACATCTGCAACTGGAGTGCGGTGTTCGAGACATGGTCCTCGCCACGGACGACATGCGTGATCCCCATCTCGGCATCGTCGATCGCGGAGGGGAGCATGTAGAGCCACGATCCGTCCGCGCGGCGGATCACCGGGTCGCTCATCGTCGCGGCATCGAACTTCTGGGCCCCGCGGATCAGGTCGTCCCATACGATCGGCGTGTCGTGGTCGAGCTTGAAGCGCCAGTGCGGCTGGACGCCCTCGGCCGCGAGCGCCGCGCGATCCGCGTCGCTCAGCGCGAGCGCGGCGCGATCGTAGATCGGCGGCAGCCCGCGCCCCGCCGCGATCTTGCGCTTGAGGTCGAGCTCCTGCGCCGTTTCATAGGCGGGATAGACCCGACCCGCCACGCGCAACGCCTCGAACCGCGCCTCATAGAGCGCGAACCGCGCCGACTGGCGTTCCTCGCCATCGGGCACGAGCCCGAGCCACGCCAGATCCGCGCGGATCGCGTCGACGAAGCGTTCCTCGCTGCGCTCCGCATCGGTATCGTCGATCCGCAACCAGAATTCCCCGCCCTGCGCACGCGCCCACAGCCAGTTGTGGAGCGCGGCGCGGATGTTGCCGACGTGGAGGTGCCCGGTGGGCGACGGGGCGAAACGGGTGTGGACGGTCATCCCTCCGGCCTACGCAGCCCCGCGCGCCGGGGCAAGCGCGCGACGCTTTGTCCCCCGCCCCCTTTCGCGATCCGCCCCGCGCTTCTAAGGGAGTCGCGATTTTGTCACGCAGTAAAGGGCGACCGCACATGAAACTTCTGACCGGGAACGCCAATCTGCCCTTGGCGCGCGACATCTCCGCCTATCTCGAGATTCCGCTGACCCAGGCGAGCGTCCGCCGCTTCGCCGACGAGGAAGTGTTCGTCGAGATCCACGAGAACGTCCGTGGCGAGGATGTCTTCGTGCTCCAGTCGACCGGCTATCCCGCCAACGACAATCTGATGGAATTGCTGATCTGCATCGATGCGCTCAAGCGCGCGTCGGCGAAGCGGATCACCGCGGTGGTGCCGTATTTTGGCTATGCCCGCCAGGACCGGAAGCCCGGCCCGCGCACGCCGATCTCGGCCAAGCTCGTCGCCAACCTCATCACGGTCGCGGGCGCCGACCGCGTGCTTTCGGTCGATCTCCATGCCGGGCAGATCCAGGGGTTCTTCGACATCCCGACCGACAACCTGTTCGCCGCCCCCGTGATGTCGGCGGATATCCTGACGCGCTATGGCGACCGCAACCTGATGGTCGTCTCGCCCGACGTCGGCGGCGTGGTGCGCGCGCGCGCGCTCGCCAAGCGGCTCGACAACGCCCCGCTCGCGATCGTCGACAAGCGGCGCGAGCGCGCGGGCGAGTCCGAGGTGATGAACATCATCGGCGAGGTCGAGGGCCGCTTCTGCATCCTGATCGACGATATCGTCGACTCGGCGGGCACGCTGTGCAACGCCGCCGCCGCGCTGAAGCAGGCGGGTGCCGAGGGGGTCGCGGCTTACGTGACGCACGGCGTGCTGTCGGGCGGCGCGGTCGCGCGAGTCGAGGGGTCGGCGCTCGAGGAACTGGTGATCACCGACTCGATCGGGACGCACGAGGTGATCAAGGACGCCAAGCGCATCCGCAACCTGACGATCGCGCCGCTGCTCGCCGAGGCGATCCGCCGGATCGCGGACGAAAGCTCGGTGTCGTCGCTGTTCGACTGAGGGATTGGGGACCCCGTCCCCACTTCCGTCATGCTGAACTTGTTTCAGCATCCACCGTGCAACAGGCATAGCCCGGACTCGCGGAGGGCTGGATCCTGAAACAAGTTCAGGATGACGGACGGTTTTGCAGAGGTCTTGCCTCCCTGCGGATGCCGGAAGGAGAAAGTGCGCGGCCCCGAAAACGCTCAGTGAATCGGATCGCGCTGCCGCCCCGGTGCCCGCACGCCCGCCCGCTGGCGCCGCTTCAGCTCCGCCTTCAACGCTTCCGGCCGCTGCGCGACGAGGAACCCGAAGCTGACGCTCCCCTCCTTCGTCTCGACCACGTGATGCAGCCGGTGCGCCTGGACGATCCGCTTCATATAGGTGGACTTGGGCAGATAGCGCGTCGGCAGCCGGCGATGCACGATGATGTCGTGAAACCCGAAATAGATCGCGCCATACGCCGCGACCCCGGCCCCGATCCACACACAGCCCGGCCACCAGCCAAGCTGCAACCCGCCGAAGATCAGCAGGAACGAGGGCACCGCAAAGATCGCAGCATACCAGTCGTTGAGCTCGAACGCGCCGGTCCGCGGCGCGTGGTGGCTCGCGTGGAGGAACCAGCCGACCCCGTGCATGATCCAGCGGTGCGCCGCATAGGCGAACGCCTCCATCCCGACGACGGTTACCAGACACAGCGCGAGGCCGAGGATCCACGACATGACCGTCCCATAGGCGACCCGCGCGGCGAAGGCGAGCCTTGCAAGGGGTGGATTCACTGCGCCCGCTGTGCTTAAGGCACAGGCAAACTCGACCCGTGAAAGGCACGAACCCATGAACATCCACGAATATCAGGCCAAGGAACTCCTGGCGAAATTCGGCGTGCCGGTTCCGGCGGGCTTCTCCGCCATGTCGGTCGAGGAAGCGGTTGCAGCCTGCGAGAAGCTCCCCGGGCCGCTCTACGTCGTCAAGGCGCAGATCCATGCGGGCGGCCGCGGCAAGGGCAAGTTCAAGGAACTCGGCCCCGATGCAAAGGGCGGTGTTCGCCTCGCCAAGACCGCTGACGACGTTCGCGCGGCGGCAACCGACATGCTCGGCAACACGCTGGTGACGATCCAGACCGGCGAGCACGGCAAGCAGGTCAACCGCCTGTACGTCACCGACGGCGTCGACATCGCCAAGGAATTCTACCTCGCGCTGCTCGTCAACCGCGCCACCGGCCGCGTGTCGATGGTCGCCTCGACCGAGGGCGGGATGGACATCGAGACCGTCGCGCACGACACGCCCGAGAAGATCCACGCGATCGACATCGATCAGGCGACCGGTTTCCAGCCGCATCACGGCCGCGCCGTCGCCGCCGCGCTCGAGCTCAAGGGCGATCTCGCCAAGCAGGCCGCGAACGTCGCGTCCAAGCTGTATGACGCCTTCATGGGCACCGACGCCGAGCAGATCGAGATCAACCCGCTTGCCGTCACCGAAGACAACAAGCTGATGGTGCTCGACGCCAAGGTCGCCTTCGACGGCAATGCGATGTTCCGTCACAAGGACCTGCTGGAACTGCGCGACGAGACCGAGGAAGATCCCGCCGAGCTCGAGGCGTCGAAGTACGACCTCGCCTACATCAAGCTCGACGGCGACATCGGCTGCATGGTCAACGGCGCCGGCCTCGCGATGGCGACGATGGACATCATCAAATTGAACGGCATGTTCCCGGCCAACTTCCTCGACGTCGGCGGCGGCGCGAACAAGGAGAAGGTCACCGCGGCGTTCAAGATCATCCTGAGCGATCCCGCGGTGAAGGGCATTCTCGTCAACATCTTCGGCGGGATCATGCGCTGCGACATCATCGCCGAGGGCATCGTCGCCGCGGCGAAGGAAGTGAACCTCTCGGTGCCGCTGGTCGTCCGCCTCGAGGGCACCAACGTCGAGAAGGGCAAGGAAATCCTCGCCACCTCGGGTCTCGCGATCGTTCCCGCGAACGACCTTGGCGATGCCGCCAAGAAGATCGTCGCCGAGGTCCAGAAGGCGGCGTAAGCCACCCGCGGTACCGATGAAACGGGGGCTCGGACGGCAACGTCCGGGCCCCTTTTCTGTTCGGCTGCCGAATCGGCACGTTCCGTCCCGCAAATGCCGCTACGGCATCGCGCTTTTTCCATACCGGACTTGCGAAAAGCGCGGAAAATAGCCATCTGACCGCCAGATGCACCGCCTTTACGCGTGGCGGAAAACGTGATCGACCTTGGAAGGGATAGCCGATGAAGGTGCTGGTACCGGTCAAGCGGGTGCTTGATTACAATGTGAAACCCCGCATCAAGGCGGATGGCAGCGGCGTCGACCTCGCCAACGTCAAGATGAGCATGAACCCGTTCGACGAGATCGCGGTCGAGGAAGCGATCCGCTTGAAGGACAAGGGCGTGACGGAAATCGTCGTCGTCTCGATCGGCGAGCAGAAGTCGCAGGAAACGCTCCGCACCGCGCTCGCGATGGGGGCTGACCGCGCCATCCTCGTCGTCAGCGAGGACAAGGTCGAGCCGCTCGGCGTCGCCAAGCTGCTGAAAGCCATCGTCGACGAGGAAAAGCCCGATCTGGTGATCCTCGGCAAGCAGGCGATCGACGACGACAACAACCAGACCGGGCAGATGCTCGCCGGGTTGCTCGGCGTCGGCCAGGCGACGTTCGCGTCGAAGGTCGAGCTCGCCGGCGACAGCGTCACCGTGACGCGCGAAGTCGATGGCGGGTCGGAGACCGAGACGCTCAAGCTCCCCGCGATCATCACGGTCGACCTGCGCCTCAACGAGCCGCGCTATGCGTCGCTCCCCAACATCATGAAGGCCAAGTCCAAGCCGATGGCGAACAAGACGCCCGCCGATTTCGGCGTCGACGTCAGCCCGCGCCTCGCCACGCTCAAGGTGGTCGAACCCGCCAAGCGCTCGGCCGGCGTCAAGGTCGCGGACGTTGATGAACTCGTTGCCAAGCTCAAGACGATGGGAGTTTCCAAGTGAAGACGCTCGTTTGGGTCGAACATGACGGCGCCACCGTCAAGGACGCCACGCTCGCCGTGGTCACCGCCGCATCGCAGCTCGGCGAGGTGCATCTGCTCGTCGCCGGCCAGGGCGTCGACGCGGTCGCCGCCGAAGCCGCCAAGATCGCAGGCGTCGGCAAGGTGCATGTCGCGGACGACGCGGCCTATGCGCATGCACTCGCAGAGAACGTCGCGCCGCTGATCGTCCAGTTGATGGGCGATCACGACGCGTTCCTCGCGCCCGCCACGACCAACGGCAAGAACATCGCGCCGCGCGTCGCCGCGCTGCTCGACGTGATGCAGATCAGCGACATCCTGTCGGTCGAGAGCGAGGACACGTTCACGCGCCCGATCTATGCGGGCAATGCGATCGCGACGGTCCAGTCGAAGGACGCCAAGAAGATCATCACCGTGCGCGGCACCGCCTTCGCCAAGGCGGCGACCGAGGGCGGCACCGGGACGATCGAGGCGGTCGCGACGACCGGCGACCTCGGCGTGTCGACCTATGTCGGCAGCGAGATCGCCAAGTCGGAGCGGCCCGAGCTGACGTCTGCCAAGATCATCGTCTCGGGCGGGCGTGCGCTCGGTTCGGGCGACAAGTTCCACGAACTGATCGATCCGCTCGCCGATAAGCTCGGCGCTGGCGTCGGTGCGAGCCGGGCCGCGGTCGACGCGGGCTATGCGCCGAACGACTATCAGGTCGGCCAGACCGGAAAGATCGTCGCCCCGGAAGTCTATGTCGCAATCGGCATCTCCGGCGCGATCCAGCATCTTGCGGGAATGAAGGACTCGAAGACGATCATCGCGATCAACAAGGACGAGGACGCGCCGATCTTCCAGGTCGCGGACATTGGCCTCGTCGGGGACTTGTTCAAGATCCTGCCGGAGCTGACCGGCAAGCTCTGAGCGTTACACAGTGCTGACGGATCGAACGGGCGGCCAGTTGGTCGCCCGTTTTATTATGGTAACGTAACATTCAGTATTGTCCCCCGCAGAAATACGCGTCATGAACCACCGCGTTGCTCGGGGGGGCAGCGTGTCCGCGTCGACAGGTTCAGCGAATCGTTTGCGCGCCCTGCATGGGGGCCTGCGGTCGCGCCGCGCACCGTTTCGCTGAACCTCGTCACTGCGCGATCCCTTATACCGGCATCATCCCCCCGTTCGTTTCGAGCGAATGGGAAGCAACCGTCGCCATCAGTCGCTCCCGATCGGCTTGACCGGCGTCTCGACCGGTATCGGCAACGGCGCCACCCGCCGCAGCAACAGCGCGATCACCAGCGCGGCGACCCCAAGCATCAGGCAGAACACCGTCACCCCCGGCCAGCCCGCGCGCGTCCAGGCGACGCCCCCCGCCGACCCGAGCACGCTCGACCCGGCATAGTAGAAGAACAGGTACAGCGCCGCCCCCTGTCCACGATTCTCGCGCGCGCGCCGGCCCACCCAGGCGCTTGCGATCGAATGCGCGCCGAAGAAGCCGACCGTCACCGCCGCGATACCCAGGATCACGCTCCACAAGGGCGCGGTCGCGGTCAGCAGGATACCGACGATCAGCAGCACCACCGGGGTCCAGAACACCAGCCGCCGCCCGAGCCGTCCCGACAGCCCGCCAAACCATGCCGAACTCGCCGACCCCAGCAGATACAGCAGGAAGATCGCGCCGACCGCCGCATGGCCAAGACTGTACGGCGGGGCGAGCAGCCGGAACCCCGCATAATTGTAGATCGTGACGAACACGCCCATCAGCAGGAACGCCTCGGCATACAGCAGCGGCAGCGCACGGTCCGCAAACAGCGTCGCGGTCGCGCGCCAGACCGATCCGCGCTTGTGCGTGCGCCGGGTGAAACCCCGCGATTCGGGCGCGAGCCGCCGGAACGCTTCCGCCATCGCCAGCCCCGCCAGCCCGACGATCCCGATTGCCCAGCGCCAGTCCGCGACATCCGCGATCAGGCTGACGCCGAGCCGCCCCGCCATTCCGCCGATCGCGCTCCCCGCGATATAGAGCCCCATCGCCGACCCGACCGACCCCGCGTCGACCTCCTCGGCGACATAGGCCATCGCGACCGCCGGCACGCCCGCGAGCGCAACGCCCGTCGCGAAGCGCAACGCGAGCAGCGTCGTCCAGTCGGGCGCGACCGCGGTGGCGAGGGTGAACAGCCCGGCGAGGAACATCGCCGCGACCATCATCGGGCGGCGTCCCCACCGATCCGACAGCGCGCCGGCGAACAGGATTCCGATCGCGAGCGGCCCGGTCGCCAGCGACACCGCGAGGCTCGCGCCCTCCGCATTCACCCCGAAGCGCTGCGCGAAGATCGGGAGCAGCGGCTGGACCGAATAGAGCAGCGAAAAGGTCGAGAACCCCGCGAACAGCATCGCGAGCGTCAGCCGCCGGTAGCCAGCACTTCCCCTGGCATGCGCCGCCATCAGAAGCCGGACAACAGGCTGACGACGTTCCGGCCCAAGGCGTCGACCGCATAGCCGCCCTCCATCGCGATCACGCTCGGCCAGCCGCACGCCGCGATGTCGCGCGCGAGCACCGCATAATCGTCGGTGGTCAGCTTGAAATGCGCGATCGGGTCGCTCTCCCACGTATCCGCGCCGAAGCTGACGACGAGCAGGTCGGGCGCGAACCGCGCGATCGCCTCGAGCGCCTGGTCCTGCGCGCGACGGAACGGGGCAAGCCCCGCGCCTTGCGGCAGCGGCAGGTTGAGCGTCGCGCCTGCTCCCTCGCCGTCCCCGGTCTCGTCGGCATGGCCCCAGTAGAACGGGTAGTCGCTTACCGGATCGGCGTGGATGCTCGCGTAGAACACGTCGCCGCGATCCCAGAAGATATCCTGCGTGCCGTTGCCGTGGTGATAGTCGATATCGAGGATCGCGACCCGCTGCCGCCCCGCGTCGCGCGCGGCCTGCGCGGCGATCGCGGCGGTGTTGAGGTAGCAATAGCCGCCGTAATAATCCGCGCCCGCATGATGCCCGGGCGGGCGGCACAGCGCGAACGCGGCACGCTCACCCCCAAGCACCGCCTGAGTCGCGGCGAGCGCACTTTGCGCGCTGCCATAGGCCGAGCCCCAGCTTTGCGCGGTCAGCGGGGTCGAGGCGTCGAAGCTGTAGCGCCCGATCTGCCCGTCGACCCGGTCGATCCTGAGCGACCGCCGACCAACCACCGGCCAGACATACCCCATCGCATCCCCCGGCCGCCCCGCCGCCGCCCAGCGCGCAGGCCCCTCGCGCAGGAACGCGAGATAGTCGTCGGTGTGGACCGCCCGGATCGCCGCGTCGCCACGATCCTCCGGCGTCTCCGCGCCGCCGATCGCGGCGAGGATCGTCTCCGCGCGCGATGGCGTCTCGGCATAAGCGGTGAACCCGCCGTTGTGGAGTTCCTGCGCGGGCGCATGCGCCAGCTGGGCAGGCGAGAAGAAGCTACGCATGGGATCCCTTTCGTGTCGTGGGCGCGAACCGCAGCACCAGCCAGCCCGCGACCGCCGCGAGCGTCGATCCGGCGAGCACCCCGATCTTGACCTCGTCCTGCAACGCATCGTTGCCCGGAAACGCCAGTCCCCCGATAAACAGGCTCATCGTGAACCCGATCCCCGCGAGCAGCGCGACACCGTACAGCTGGAGCCACGACATGCCCGCGGGGCGCTTGGCGATCCCGAACCGTTCGGCGAGCGCGACGCCCCCGAAGATCCCCGCCTGCTTGCCGAGGAACAGCCCGCCCGCGATGCCGAGCACCAGCGGGTCCAGCGCGACCGCAGGGGTGAGCCCCGCGAACGAAACCCCGGCATTGGCAAAGGCGAACAGCGGCACGATCCCGAACGCGACCCACGGCGACAGCGCATGTTCGAGCCGGTGGAGCGGCGATTCAGCGGAATCGGGCATGCCGGGCGACTTGGTTACGGGGATCAGCGCAGCCGTCACGACCCCGGCGACGGTCGCATGCACCCCCGAGAGCAGCACCAGCCACCACAGAGCCGCAAACCCGACCAGATATGGCCACACCTGCATCACCCTGCGTTGTTTCAGGACGAGCAGCAGCAGCACCACGCCACCCGCGCCCGCCAGCGCGACCAGATCGATCCCGCTGCTATAGGCGAGCGCGATGATCGCGACCGCGCCGCAATCGTCGACGATCGCGACCGTCGTCAGGAACAGCTTGAGCGCCGGGCTCGCGCGCGGGCCGAGCAGCGCGAGCACCCCGATCGCAAACGCGATGTCGGTCGCGGCGGGGATCGCCCAGCCAGCGCGCAATGGCGGGTTACCCCCCGCGATCGCGAGGAACACCAGCGCGGGGACGATCATCCCCGCCGCCGCCGCAATCACCGGCAACCGCCGCCGCGCAGGCGAAGCAAGTTGCCCGTCGACCAGCTCGCGCTTGATCTCGAGCCCGACGAACAGGAAGAAGACCGCCATCAATCCGTCGTTGATCCACAGATGCACCGTCATCGGCCCGATCGCCGGGGCGAGCACCGGGCCGGTCTCGCGGTGGAGCGTGTGGAAATATGCGTCGGCGAGCGGCGAATTGGCGATGACCAGCGCGAGCGCCGCGGCTGCCATCAACACGATCCCGCTCGTCGCCTCCTGCGCGAGGAAGGTGCGCAACGCGGAGCGGATCTTCCGGACGGCGCGGGGCGGGGTGGGAAAGTGGACCATGCGTCTGGCCTAACGCGTGGGAGACGCGGGGGGAACCGGAAGCGAGCGGCGGGTTTGGGGAAACGTCTTTTCCCGGTCGCCACTTCGGTCGCCCCCGGCCCCAAAAGCTGCCGTCATGCTGAACTTGTTTCAGCATCCACCGCGCAACAGGCATAGTCCGGACTCGTGGAGGGCTGGATCCTGAAACAAGTTCAGGATGACGGACGGTTTTGCAAAACTCTCGTGGAGGCGGGAAGACGGCATGGGGGGCGGTAATCCTCCCCCACTCCCCCGTTCCCCGTTCCTCGCGCCGCCTACCCGTTCGCGCGGGCGAAGGCGGCGGCCTCCGCGACCTGATCCGCCTCGGGCGTCACGCCCGTATACAGCACGAACTGGTCGAGCGCCTGCAGGGTCGCCACCTCCGCGCCCGTGATCACGCGTTTGCCCGCCGCCCGCGCCGCGCGCAGCAGCGGGGTCTCGGGCGGGTATTGCACCACGTCCACCACCACGTCGCTCGCCGCGATCATCGCCTGCGGGAAGGCGAGCGCATCGGCATCGCCCCCGGTCATCCCGAGCGGGGTCACGTTGAGCAGCAGTCCCGCCGCGGCATCGCCCAGTTCCGCCGACCAGCCAAAGCCGTACAGCGCCGCCAGCTCCTGCCCCGCCGCCGCGTTCCGCGCGACGATCGTCCCGTTGCGAAACCCCGCGTCGCGGAGTGCCGCCGCCACCGCCTTCGCCATCCCGCCCGACCCGCGCAACACGAAGCGCGTCGCCGGGTCGATGTCGGCGATCAGCCGCGCGACCGCGGCATAATCGGTATTGTGCCCGATCAGCGTACCCGCATCGTTGACGATCGTGTTGACGCTGTCGATCGCCGCCGCCGACGGGGCAAGCCCGTCGAGCAGCGGGATCACCGCTTCCTTGAACGGCATCGAGACCGCGCAGCCGCGAATATCGAGCGCGCGGATCCCGCGCACCGCGCCTTCCAGGTCGCGCGTCGAGAACGCCTTGTAGACGAAATCCAGCCCCAGCATCTCGTACAGCCGGTTGTGGAAGCGCGTCCCGAAAGTGCCCGGGCGCGCCGCCAGCGACATGCACAGCCGCGTGGTCGGGCCGATCAGCGGTTTGGTCGGCATGGGCAGGTCCTCCGTCAGTCCGCGAGCGCCTCGGCGATCAGCGTGCGGGTGTTGTCGATCCCGTAGAGCGCGATGAAGCTGCCCATCCGCGGCCCTTGCGACGATCCGAGCAACGTCTCGTACAAGGCACCGAACCAGCTGCGCAGCGGATCGAATCCGCCCTCGTTGCCGATCGCATAGACGATGTTCTGCAAGTCGACCGCCGAGGCATCGGCGGGTGCGGCGGCCAGATCGCGATCGAGCCGTTCGAGTGCGGCGACCTCGATCCCCACGGGCTTGCGCCGCTGGAGCGTCGGCGCGACGAAATCGCGGTTGTACGCGAGCGCATGGCCGATCAGCGCGTCGAGCTCGGGCGTGATCTCGCCTTCAACGTAATTGCTGAGATACCCACGCACCTGCTCCGCGGTCGCGCCAGCACCGAGCACGCCCACGAGGTTGAGCAGCAGCCCGAACGTGACCGGCGGGGTCGTCCCCGGCACGTCGCCGTCATGGATGTGATGCACCGGATTGCCGAGCTTCTGCTCGACCGGAAGCGCTGCATATTTGCCGCGGAAGTCGAAATAGTCGTCCACCGCGCGCGGGATGACGCCGACGTGGAGCTGCTTGGCCTTCTTGGGTTCGCGATAGGCGAAGAAGGACAGGCTCTCCTGCGTCCCGTAATCGAGCCATTGCTCGAGCGTCAGGCCATTGCCCTTGGACTTGGAGATCTTCTCGCCCTTTTCGTCGAGGAACATCTCGTAGATCAGCCCCTCGGGCGGGCGCCCGCCGAGCACGCGCGCGATCTTGCCCGACTGGACGCCGCTGTCGATCAGGTCCTTGCCGTACATCTCGTAATCGACGCCCAAGGCGACCCAGCGCATCGCCCAGTCGACCTTCCACTGCAGCTTGGCGTGGCCGCCGAGGATCGATTGCACCAGCACCTCGCCGTCGCTGTCGGTGAAGCGGATCGTCCCCTCCTCGACATTGACGACCTCGACCGGGACCTGGAGCACCACCCCGGTCTTGGGGCTGATCGGCAGGATCGGCGAATAGGTCGCGGCGCGTTCCTTGCGCAGCGTCGGGAGCATCACGCCCATGATCGCGGCATAATTGCGCAACACGCCCTTCAGCGCATCGTCGAACACGCCGGCTTCATATTGCGAGGCGGACGAGATGAATTCGTATTCGAAGCCGAAGCGATCGAGGAAGTCGCGCAGCATCGCATTGTTGTGCGCGGCGAAACTCTCGAACTTCTCGAACGGATCGGGAATGCGGCTGAGCGGCTTGCCGAGATGCTGGGTCAGCATCGCCTGGTTGGGGACGTTGTCGGGCACCTTGCGCAGGCCGTCCATGTCGTCGCTGAACTCGATCAGCCGGGTCGGCGCGTCCGACAGCGTCTGGAACGCGTGGCGCACCATCGTCGTGCGCAGCACTTCGTTGAACGTGCCGATATGCGGCAGGCCCGAGGGGCCGTAGCCGGTCTCGAAGATGATCGGCGCGTTTGCCGGCTTGCCGTCGGGATAGCGCTTGAGGAGCTTGCGCGCCTCCTCATACGGCCAGGCTTTGGACTCTTGGGCGGCGATGCGGAAAGGTGTGTCGGTCATGATGCATCCGCGTTTGCCGCTTTAGGGGGGCAAGCGCAAACGCTATGCTGTTTCAGCCCCCCTCACGCCGTCACCCTGAACTGGTTTCAGGGTCCACCGCGCCACAACGGCTGGCCGAGCCTGCGGAGCGGTGGATGCTGAAACAAGTTCAGCATGACGGTACGTTGGGCGGGTGGAGGAACGGTACCCCCCTCACGCCGTCACCCTGAACTGGTTTTAGGGTCCACCGTGCCACGACGGCTGACCGAGCCTGCGGAGCGGCGGATGCTGAAACAAGTTCAGCATGACGGTACGTTGGGCGGGTGGGGGAACGGTGCCCCCCTCACGCCGTCACCCTGAACGCGTTTCAGGGTCCACCGTGCCACGACGGCGGACCGAGCCTGCGGTGGGGTGGATGCTGAAACAAGTTCAGCATGACGGCAAGTTGGGGGGGTGGGGGAACGGCGCCCCCCCGGCGTCACCCTGAACGCGTTTCAGGGTCCACCGTGCCACACCGGCTGGCCGAGCCTGCGGAGGGGTGGATGCTGAAACAAGTTCAGCATGACGGCGGTGGTGGGACGCCCCGCCGCGCCCAACAACGCCCCCCTCACCTCAAACCGTCTCCCCTGCCCGCTCCGCTTCCACCAGCGCGCGGTACGTCCGGCGCAGCGTCACCTTGTCGATCTTCTCGGTCCCGAGCCGCGGCAGCGGCGCGTCGACGAACCAGATCCGCTGCGGGACCTTGAACGCCGCGACATGCGCGAACAGGAAGGCGGACAGTTCGTCGACGCTCAGGCGTTCGTCCCGGTGGAGCAGCACGACCGCGCCGGGCACCTCGCCATATCGCTCGTCGGGCAAGCCGAACACCGCCGCCTCGGCGACGCCGGGATGCTGGTAGATCGTCGCCTCGACTTCCTGACACGAGATGTTCTCGCCACCGCGGATGATGATGTCCTTCTTGCGGTCGACGATGAACAGATAGCCGTCCGCATCGAGATAGCCGATGTCGCCGGTCAGGAAATAGCGATCCGCGGTAAAGGCGGCGGCGGTCGCATCGGGGCGGCCGTAATATTTGCGGAAATTGCAGATCGAGCGAATCCCGACCTCGCCGCGCTCCCCCTGCGCGACCGGGCGCCCACGATCGTCGAGGATCGCGAGATCGACCAAGGGCGCGGAAGCACGCCCGGTCGAATTGGGCTTGTCGAGGTAATTGTCGCGGAAATTGCCGCAGCCGATCCCGTTGGTCTCGGTCAGGCCATAGCCGAGCAGCGGTTTCGGCCCGCCCATCTCGTCCGCGATCCGGCGGACATGCTCGACCGGGCGCGGCGCGCCGCCCGCCGCGAAATCGGTGACGCTCGACAGGTCGTAGGCGGCGCGATTGGGGTGAGTCAGGATCTCGAAGCTCATCAGCGGCACGCCGACGAAATAGCTGACATGCTCCGCCTGAATCAGCCGCATCGCTTCCTCGGCGTCCCATTTGGGCATGAGGACCAGTTTTCGCCCCATCGCGAAGCTCTGGAGGAATACCGGCACTTCGGCGGTGACGTGGAACAGCGGTACGTTGAGCAACGTCGCGGGCTGGCCGTCGGGCGGGCTGCCGTCCTGCGTCGCGATGCTCAGCATCATCAGCGCCTGCGCGAGATAGTTGTACACCCCCTGCGTCACCGCGCGATGATCGCTGATCGCGCCTTTCGACTGGCCGGTCGAACCCGAGGTGAACAGGATCGTCGCAGGGTCGGTCGGGGCGACGACGGGGAGTGCGACCTCGGACGGATCGAGCCCGGCCAGCGCCTGCTTGAGCGGAAGCGTGTCGTCGATCGTCACGATCGGGACACCGAGCCCGTCGATCGCCGCGATCCGGCGTGCGCGCGGCGGGTCCGCGAAGACGAGGTTGCATTCGACGTCGGTCATCGCCGCGCCGAGTTCCTCCGCCTGCCACCAGCCGTTGAGCAACGTGGCGACCCCGCCCGCGATCACGATTCCCATGTAGAGCACGATCCACGACGGCGAATTGCGCATCGCGATCCCGACGCGGTCGCCCGGCTGTATCCGATACTGCCCGACCAGCGCCTGCGCGACACAGGCCGCGGCGCTGTGGACCTGCGCGAAGGTCAGCCGCTCGTCGCCCGCGACGAGGAAGGTCTTGTCGGCATGTTCGGCGCAATAATGCGCGAAATACGGCGGCAGCGTCTGCGGCACGCCGGTGATGACCGGCAGGTCGCGCCCGTCCACCGACACGCTCCCGAGCGCGAGCGGACCGCCTGGTCCGGTCAGTGCGGCAAGGGTCGCATCCATGCGGCCGTCCAATATGCTCGGCATCTCATCCTCCGTTTCGTCTTGTCGCTTGGTCTTGTCGCCAGTCGCCTTTATGGAGGCGCAAATCCCCGGGGAAAAGCCTTGATCCTGACTGCCGTCCTGCCCCTGCTCGCCGATGCGACGACCGCTGCTGCCGCTCCCGGCGCAGCGGGCCATCTGCGGTTCGAGGACCTGCACCTCAACCCGGTCGCGCTCGACCTCGGCTTCTTCCAGATCAAATGGTATTCGCTCGCCTATATCACCGGGATCCTGGTCGGCTGGTGGTATCTGCTCAAGCTGATCGCGCAGCCCGGCAGCCCGATGGCGCGGCGGCATGTCGATGATCTGGTGTTCTACGCGACGCTCGGGATCATCCTCGGCGGGCGGCTCGGATACGCGATCTTCTATGCGCCCGACATGCTGCTTAGCCCGTGGCGGCTGATCCGGCTGTGGGACGGGGGCATGTCGTTCCACGGCGGGATGATCGGCACGTCGATCGGGATCATCCTGTTCGCGCGCAAGGAGAAGCTCGACTGGCTGCGGATCCACGATTATCTCGCGTGCGCGGTGCCGTTCGGGCTGTTCTTCGGGCGGATCGCGAACTTCATCAACGGCGAGCTGTGGGGCAAGCCCTCCAACGTCGCCTGGGCGATCATCTTCCCGCGCACCGGCAACGACGTGCCCCGCCACCCGAGCCAGTTGTACGAGGCGGGGCTCGAGGGGATCGCGCTGTTCGCGATCCTGTGGTTCGCCTTCTGGCGCACCAAGGCGCGCTATGAGCCGGGGCGGCTCGTCGGGCTGTTCCTGGTCGGCTACGGGCTCGCGCGCTTCACGGTCGAATTCTTCCGCGAACCCGATTCGCAGTTCAGCGGCACCTTCTTCGCGACGACGATCCACATGGGGCAGGTGCTGACGCTGCCGATGATCCTCGGCGGCCTGTATCTGGTCGCGACCGCCAAGGGCCGCCGCCAGCGCGTCGTGCCGATTGCCGGAGATGCGAGCGTCGCCTGACGCCCTCGGAGCGGCGTCATCCCGGCCTTGTGCCGGGGTGACGGGCGGGACTTGGATTGCGGAAGCGACCCAGCCCCCGCCACCACGCTTGCGGACCGCGCCGTCGCGGGGCATTGCGCGCCGACAATGACGGACGACACCCCCTCCCCACCCCCGCCTGCTCCCCTCGCCGACCGCCTCGCGCGCGCGATCACGCTCGCCGGGCCGGTCTCGATCGCGCAGTTCATGGCGGCGGCGAACCAGCATTATTACGCGACCCGCGATCCGCTCGGCACGGGCGGAGACTTCACGACGGCGCCCGAAATCAGCCAGATGTTCGGCGAGCTGATCGGGCTGTGGGCCGCCGACCTGTGGGACCGCGCCGGCCGCCCCGAAGCCGCCTGGGTCGAGCTCGGCCCCGGCCGCGGCACGCTCTCCGCCGATGCGCTGCGCGCAGGGCGAAAGGCAGGGTTCGCGCCGCCGGTGCATTGCGTCGAGACCAGCCCGGTGCTGCGTGCCGCGCAGAAGGAGCGCCTCGCGGCCGCGACCTTCCACGACTCGATCGACACGCTCCCGACCGATCGCCCGCTGGTCGTCGTCGCGAACGAATTCTTCGACGCGCTCCCGATCCGCCAGCTCGTGAAAGGCGAGGCGGGCTGGTTCGAGCGGCTGGTCGCGTGCCAGGACACGCTGTTCCTCCCGATCGCGGGCACGCAGGTGCCCGACGGCGTCATCCCCGAAGCCTTGCGCGACACCGCCAACGGCGCGGTAATCGAAACCTCGCCCGCGAGCGTCGCGATCCTGCGCGCCCTCGCGCAGCGGATCGTCGCGCAGGGCGGCGCGCTGCTGATCGTCGATTACGGCTATAACGGCCCCGCGATCGGCGACACGTTGCAGGCGGTGCGCGGCCACGCCTTCGCCAACCCGTTCGACGCCCCCGGCGAGCAGGACCTGACCGCGCACGTCGACTTCGGCACGCTCGGTGCGGCCGCGCTGGTCGAGGGCGCGCGCGTCGAGGGCCCGGTCGACCAGGGCGCGTTCCTCACCGCGCTCGGCATCGACGCGCGCGCCGCCGCGCTGTCGAAGGCCGCGCCCGACCGCGCGGACGGGATCGCCGCCGACAAGGCCCGCCTGACCGAGGCGATGGGCACGTTATTCCAGGTCCTTGCGGTGTCGGCACCCGGCTGGCCAACACCTGCGGGGTTCGAATGATCCAGTATCGCGACGCACGGACGATCGACGGCCCCGCGCTCGCCGCGATGGCGCGCGAATCGTTCACCGAGACGTTCGGCACGCTCTACGACCCGAAGGATCTCGGCGCGTTCCTCGACGAGGCGTTCGGCCCCAACGGCCTGCCCTCGCAACTGTCCGACCCCGATTTCGCGATCCGGCTCGCGCTCGACGACGGCAAGATCATCGGCTTCGTCAAGATGGGGCCGGTCACCTTCCCCGGCGAATGGCGCCCCGATGCGATCGAGCTGTACCAATTCTACGTGCTCAGCCCGTGGCATGGCAGCGGCGTCGCGCAGGAGATGATGGCGTGGGCGCTCGACCATGCGCGCAGCCACGGCGCGCGCGAGGTGATCCTCAGCGTCTATGTCGACAACCACCGCGCGCACCGGTTCTACGAACGCTATGGCTTCCGCGACATCGGTCGGATCGCGTTTCGCGTCGGCACGACGGTCGACGACGACAATCTGATGCGGCTGGTGCTGTGAGCGGCGTTCCCGTCATTCATGCGCGCACTTTGGAAGGCGTCGCGCACGGCTTCCTCGGGCGCGAGGGCGGCGTTTCGACCGGGGTCCATGCCGGGCTCAACGTCGGACTCGGGTCGGACGACGATGCCGCCGCCATCGCCGAGAATCGCGCACGCGCGACCGACGCGGTGCTGCCGGGCGCGACGCTCGTCACGCTGTATCAGGTCCATTCGGGCGACTGCATCACCGTCGCCGCGCCGTTCGCGGACGGTGAACGCCCCCGCGCCGACGCGCTCGTCACGGATCGCCCCGGCCTCGCGCTCGGCATCCTGACCGCGGATTGCGCGCCCGTCCTGTTCGCGGATGTCGCGGCATGCGTGGTCGGCGCAGCGCACGCCGGGTGGAAGGGCGCGATCGGCGGGGTGACCGATTCGACGATCGCCGCGATGGAAGCGCTCGGTGCGCGCCGCGACCGCATCACCGCGGCGATTGGCCCGTGCATCGCGCGCGCAAGCTACGAGGTCGACGATGCCTTCGCTGAGCGCTTCGAAGCGCACGACCCCGCCAACGAACGCTTCTTCGCGCCCGCCCGCGCGGGGCATCACCAGTTCGACCTCGAATCCTACGTCGTCCACCGCCTCGCCGCCGCCGGCCTTACGCGGATCGCCGCGCTCGGGCTCGATACCTATGCCGACGAGGCGCGCTTCTACAGCTACCGCCGCGCAACGCATCGCGGCGAGCCCGGCTATGGCCGGCAGATCGCGCTGATCGGGTTAGGCGCGGAAACAGACCGCGCCTGAAGGGGCGCGTTTCTCCCTCCGTCCGTTTGGGGCTCAGTCGAGTGACGGTCGAGGTAACGAAGCACAGTCGCCCGCAATCGTCTGTCTCGCTACTGGGCCCCGGCCTGCGCCGGGGAAGCGGAAACGCGGGAAGCCCGGGCTTGCCAGATCTCCTTCCCCAGCGAAGGCCGGGGTCCAGCAGCGAAGGTGGAGGTACCGAAGCGCAGTCGCCCGCAATCGTCTGTCTCGCTACTGGGCCCCGGCCTGCGCCGGGGAAGGGGAAATGTGGCAGGCGCGCGTTGTCCAAAAACTTTCTTCCCCGGCGAAGGCCGGGGCCCAGCAGCGCAGGTGGAGGTACCGAAGCGCAGTCGCCTGCGAGAAATCCGTCACAGTGCAGGTTCTCGACTTTGCCTTAACCGAACGGGTGGCCCGATGGAGGCAACCGCCCGACACGGCATGGTATCAAATGACACTATCCCGCGTTACGGAGGGGCATATCCTTCAGCAAGGCAGGACCTATTTCATGGCGCAGACCCCCACTCCCCCGATCGACGCGACCGGCGCGGACGAAGCCGACCTGACCGGCGTCGCGCCGCGCACCAAGGCCAAGCCCTCGGTCGAGAAAATCGGTGACCGCAAGCTTAAGCCGTCGACGCTGATGATGGGCCACGGCTATGATCCGATGCTGTCGGAAGGTTCGCTCAAGCCCCCGATCTTCGCGACCTCGACCTACGTCTTCCCCAATGCCGCCGCGGGCAAGCGCCACTTCGAGGGCGTCACCGGCAAGCGTCCCGGCGGGTCGCAGGGCCTCGTTTATTCGCGCTTCAACGGCCCCAACCAGGAGATCCTCGAAGATCGTCTCGGCGTATGGGAAGAGGCCGAGGACGCACTCGTCTTCTCGAGCGGCATGTCCGCGATCGCCACGCTGATGCTGTCGATGGTCAAGCCCGGCGACACGATCGTCCATTCGGGCCCGCTCTACGCGGCGACCGAGACGCTGATCGCGCGCATCCTCGGCCGCTTCGGGGTCCAGTGGCTCGATTTCCCGGCGGGCGCGACTCGCGAGGAGATCGACGCGGTGATGACCAAGGCGGCGACCGGCAACGTCGCTTTGATCTACCTCGAAAGCCCCGCCAACCCGACCAACGCGCTGGTCGACATCCAGGCCGTCCGCGCGAGTCGCGACGCGATCTTCACCGGCGAGAACAAGCCGCCGATTGCGATCGACAATACGTTCCTCGGCCCGCTCTGGCTCAAGCCGCTCGAGCATGGCGCGGAGATCGTCGTCTATTCGCTCACCAAATATGCCGGCGGGCATAGCGATCTGGTCGCAGGCGGCGTGCTCGGGTCGAAGGCGCACATCAACACGATCCGGCTGATGCGCAACACGATCGGCACGATCTGCGACCCCAACACCGCTTGGATGCTGATGCGCAGCCTCGAGACGCTCGAACTGCGGATGAGCCGCGCGGGCGAGAATGCGGTCAAGGTCTGCGCCTTCCTGCGCGATCATCCCAAGGTCGAGCGAGTCGGCTATCTCGGCTTCCTCGCCGACACGCCGGGGATGGAGCGCCAGGCAGACATCTACGCGCGGCATTGCAGCGGTGCGGGCTCGACCTTCTCGCTGATCGTCAAGGGCGGCGAGACCGAGGCGTTCGCCTTCCTCGACGCGCTCAAGATCGCCAAGCTCGCGGTCAGCCTCGGCGGCACCGAGACGCTCGCGTCGCACCCGGCGGCGATGACGCATCTGTCGGTGTCGGACGAGCGCAAGCAGGCGCTCGGGATCACCGACAACCTCGTGCGCATCTCGATCGGCGTCGAGGATCCGGACGATCTGATCGCCGACTTCGCGCAGGCACTCGATTCGATCTGACGCGTTCATCCACGGATCAGGCGGGTGCGCATAGGCGCATCCGTCGGTTCTTCGTGGAAGGCGATCAGCATGCGAGCATTTGTAATGGCAGCGGCGGCAGTGGCCGCGCTGCTCCCGGTGGCGGCCACGGCCGCGATCCCCAAGGGGGTCTGGACCAACCCCAGAAAGAGCGTCCGCGTGGTGTTCCAGCCGTGCGGCGACGCAATCTGCGGCAAGGTGATCGCCGCCACGCCGCAGGCCGAGGCGGATGCGCAGCGCGGCGGCGGCGCCCCGCTGGTCGGCGCGATGCTGTTCCAGGATTTCCGCCAGGGCGAATCGGGCCTGTGGAGCGGTTCGGTGCTGGTGCCCGATCTGGGCCAGACCATTTCCGGCACGATCCGGCAGGTGGATGCGAACACCTTGGTCGGCGAAGGCTGCGTGTTCCCCAACATCGGCTGCCGCACGCAGACGTGGACGCGGGTCAAATAAGCGCGCGTCTGCAAGGACCGTCAGTCCCGCGCGGGCGGGTCGCTCGGCAACGGCGGTTCTCCCGCAAACGGTCCTGCGGAAGCCGGAACCCGGAGTCGGGCAAGACAACGCCGTAGGGCGGTCTCACCCCTGGACTCCCGCTTTCGGGGGAGAACAGCGCCCCTCAGCGCATCGGCACGCCGATCTTCCGCCCGAGCCACCGCGCCGCCGCCTCGGGCGACGCCTTGGCATCGTCGCGGTCGACCTGATAGTTCGCCGCACGCATCGCCTCGACCGACACCCGTCCGATCAACGGCTGCACCGCGGCGAGGAACTTCGCGTCGCTCGCATGCGCCTTGCCGACCAGCACGATCGCGTCATACCCCGGGATAGCCCCGCGCGGATCGCTCAGCACGGTGAGATGCTGCGCGGCGATCCGCCCGTCGGACGAAAAGGCCGAGATCACGTCCGCCTGCCCGCTCTCGAGCGCGCGGTACATGAAGGTCGGGTTATACGCGCGGGCGCTGCCGAAGCGGATCGGATAGGCGCGCTGGATCGCCGCCCATTCCGGCCGCTCGAGGAATTCGAGGTCCGCCCCGAACTTCAGCCCCGGCGCCGCACGCACCAGATCGTCGAGCGACACGAGTCCGCGGTCCCGCGCCGCATCCCCCCGCATCGCAAAGGCATAGGCGTTTTCGAACCCAAGCGACCCGAGCACCTTCACCCCGGAGGTCTTCGCGCTCCACGCACCGATCGCCGACACCATCGCCGCGCGCTTCGGCGTGTCGCGGCGCTTCATCTCGTTGGTCCAGATCGTCCCCGCATAATCGACGTAAATGTCGATCGCGCCCGAGCTGACCGCGCCATAGATCACCGCCGAGCCGAGCCCGTCGCGATAGCGGACCTTGTAGCCCGCCTGCTCCAGCCGATCGCCGATCAGCCGCGCGAGGATGTACTGTTCCGAAAAGTTCTTCGCGCCGATCGTGATGACGCTCCCGCCGGTCGGCCACAGTGGTGCCAGCGCGAGCAGGACGCCCGCGATCAGCACGCCCCCCGCCCCCAGCGCGACGCCACGCCGCCGCCGCGCGATCGACCGCTCGATCACCCCGAGCAGCGCATCGACCGCGAGCGCCAGCGCCGCCGCGCTGAAACACCCGGCGAGCACCAGCGCCCAGTTCTGCGTCTGGAGTCCGGCGAAGATCATGTCGCCGAGGCTCGGCTGCCCCACCGTGGTCGACAGCGTCGCCGCGCCGATCGTCCACACCGCCGCGGTCCGGATTCCCGCCATCAGCACGGGTGCGACGAGCGGCGCTTCGACCATCCGCAACTTCTGCCACGACGTCATCCCGACGCCATCCGCCGCCTCGATCACCGCAGGGTCGATCCCCGCGAGCCCGGTGACGCCATTGCGCAGGATCGGCAGCACCGCATACAGCGACAGCGCGAGCAGCGACGGCAGGAACCCCAGCGCGGGGATGCCGCCGCCGACGAGCCCCGACAGGAACAGCAGCAGCGGGTAGAACAACGCGAGCAGCGCGAGACTCGGGATCGTCTGGATCAGGCTCGCGATGCCGAGCGTCCAGCGCGCGACGGCTGGCGACCGCGCCGACCAGATCGCAAGCGGCAGGCTGATCGCGAGCCCGAGGATCAGCGCGGCGGCGGACAGCAGCAGATGCGCCGCGAGCAGATCGGGCACGCGCGTCATCGCCTCGAGGAACGGGCCGGTCATGCCGCTTCGCCCGCCAGCGCGCGCATCCGCTCCGCCTGATCGCGCGGCACCGCGACCAGCGCCTGCGCGACCGGCCCGCCCGCGCCTTCGAGCAACGCGCGCGGCGTTTCGTCCGCGACGATCCCGCCTGCGTCCATCACCAGCACGCGGTCGGCGAGGATCAGCGCCTCCGCCATGTCGTGCGTCACCATGATCGTGGTGAGCCCGAGCCGGTCGTGCAGCGCGCGGATCGCATGCCCCAACTGGTCGCGCGTGACCGGATCGAGCGCGCCGAACGGTTCGTCCATCAACATCAGCCCCGGCGCGGTCGCAAGCGCGCGCGCGACGCCAACCCGCTGGCGCTGCCCGCCCGACAGCGCATCGGGCAACCGCGTGGCGACCGCGCGCGGCAGATCGACCAGATCGAGCAGTTCGCCGACCCGGTCCGCACCGTCGCTGTCCCCGCCCGCCAGCCGCAACCCGATCGCGATGTTCTCGGCGACCGTCATATGTGGGAATAGTCCTATGTTTTGAAACACATAGCCAATCTTTCGGCGCAGCATCGGCGCGGGCTCGTCCGCGACGTTTGCGCGAGCGATGCGTGTGCAACCTTCGCTTGGTTCGATCAGCCGGTTGATCATCTTGAGCAGCGTCGATTTGCCCGACCCCGAACTCCCGACCAGCGCGACGAAGCTGCCGCCCGCGATCTCGACCGAGACCCGATCGACTGCGACGGTCCCGCCGGGATAGCGTTTGGAAACGGCCTCGAACGCGACGGTCGGGCCGGAAGGGGGGGATTGCGCCATCGGGATCCTTGTGCGGGAGGGTCCCGCAGGCGTCAAACGCGGATGCGCGCGTTGCGTTGCCCGCGTGCCGCCCCCGGTCGGGCGCACGCGGCGGGGGGCCGGGGGTTTTTCGCGTGTCGATTCCCGCCCATCCAAACCATGGCGGGCTTGTCGCGAAGGCTCCCGTACCGCAAACCCTCCGTCAAAGCCTGTGCTGCCCGGGGGATGCCGGGACAAGTCGGGCATGACGGAGGGGATATATGCAAAAGGCGATCTTCATCACCGGCGGCGGCTCGGGCATCGGGCAGGCCACCGCAAAACTGTTTGCCGCCAAGGGCTGGCGAGTCGGACTCGCCGACGTCAACCGGCAGGGCCTGTCGGAGACCGCCGCGGAGCTCCCGCCCGGCATCGCCGAAACCTATGTCATGGACGTCCGCAACCGCGACGCCAGGGTCGCGAGCCTCGACGCGTTCGTAGCCACCACCGGGGGCCGGCTCGACGTGCTGTTCAACAACGCCGGGATCGGCACCGGCGGCCCGATCGCCGAGATGTCCTTCGAGGACCTCGACCGCGTCGTCGCGATCAACCTCGTCGGCGTGCTCAACGGCGCGAAGATCGGCTACGCCTATCTCGCGCGGACGCCCGGATCGTGCCTGCTCAACACCGCGTCCGCCTCAGCGATCTACGGCTCGTCCGGGCTGCCGGTCTATTCCGCGACCAAGTTCGGCGTCCGCGCGCTGACCGAGGCGCTCGACGGCGAATGGTATGGCGCGGGGATCAAGGTGCGCGACATCGTCCCGAGCTTCATCGACACGCCGTTGCTGCAGGCCCCCGCGGGCAACAGCAACCAGTCGATCCGCGAAGTGGTGACGGGCGCGGGGCTCGAGCTGACCGGGGTCGATCAGGTCGCGCAGGCGGCGTGGGATGCGGTGCACGGCGACCGCGTCCACACCTTCGTGGGCAAGACCGCGGACCGCATGGCGTTCGCCGCGCGCTGGCTGCCCGGGCGTCTGCGCAAGATGATGCGGCGCGGGATCGCACCGGGAGAGCGGTGAGAGGGGCAACACCGGTATCCCTGATAAGCGGCTTGTCGCTACTGGAGCGCTGCCGTAAAATGGCGGCATGGCGAAGATGAACGTCCTGCTTCCCGACGATCTGCAAAGCTGGGCCGATTCGCGCGTTTCCGAGGGGCGGTACGACAGCGGTGCCGACTATGTTCGCGATCTGGTGCGCCGCGACCGGGACTATGCGGAGAAGCTGATCGCGTTGCAGGCGGCGATTGCCGAGGGGCTTGCCTCTGGGGTGAGCGAGCGGACGATCGAGGATATCATCCGCGATCGCAGGGAACGGGACGGCGTCGCTTGATCCCCGTCACGCTTAGTCGTGACGCCGATACCGACCTCGACGGAATCCTCGACTATAGCATCGCGGTCCACGGTCGCGCGGTCGCCGAGGCCTATTTGCGGACGATCCATGCCGTGTTCGACCGGCTATCGGACTTTCCCGAGCTTGGTGTTGCGCGAAGCGATTTGCCCGGAGCGATGCGAAGCCTGCCCAGCGGCGAGCACCGGATTTTCTATGCTGTGCGGCCGGAGGGCGTCTTGATCGCGCGCGTCCTGCACAAGGCGATGGATCCGCCGCGGCATCTGTAGCGCAGGCGCGGCGGACTTGTGTTCGGGATGAACTGTGTCGGGCTGGAGTACGTTTCACGGATCGAAGCGACCGGCGGAGGCTGCTTACCACTAAGGCGGCTTATTCACTCTTGAATAAGTATAAAAATTGGGAGCGATCGCACGGCAATCGTGCATTAGATACGCAAAGCCGGCGGCGCTCTCCCGCCGCCGGCACTTGAAACCTCCTGCGTCTTACTCCGCCGGCAGGTAAATCTCCCCGCCCTTCTCCTTGAACGTCTCGCTCATGGCCGCCATCCCGGCCTCCGCGTCGACATGCGTCGTGCCCTTGGCAAAGGCCGCGCGGTCCGCGTCCGCCGCCTGCCCCGCGCCCGCCGCGAGGAACCCGTCCGCCGGGCCGTTCTGCTTCGCCGCAAAGTCGCGCACTTCCTGCGTGATCTTCATCGAGCAGAATTTCGGGCCACACATCGAACAGAAATGCGCGGTCTTGGCGCCTTCCGCCGGGAGCGTCTGGTCGTGATATTGCTCGGCGGTGTCGGGGTCCAACGACAGGTTGAACTGGTCGCGCCAGCGGAAATCGAAGCGTGCGCGCGACAAGGCGTCGTCGCGCATCCTGGCCGCCGGGTGCCCCTTGGCCAGATCGGCGGCGTGCGCGGCGAGCTTGTACGTCACCACGCCGACCTTGACGTCGTCGCGGTCGGGCAGGCCCAGATGCTCCTTGGGCGTGACGTAGCAAAGCATTGCGGTGCCATACCAGCCGATCATCGCGGCACCGATCCCGCTGGTGATATGGTCATAGCCCGGCGCGATATCGGTGGTGAGCGGCCCGAGCGTGTAGAACGGGGCCTCGCCGCACACTTCGAGCTGCTTTTCCATGTTCTCCTTGATCTTGTGCATCGGCACATGGCCGGGGCCTTCGATCATCACCTGGACGTCGCTCTTCCACGCGCGATGCGTGAGCTCGCCCAATGTATAGAGTTCGCTGAACTGCGCCTCGTCGTTCGCGTCGGCGATGGAGCCGGGGCGCAGGCCGTCGCCGAGCGAATAGGCGATGTCATACGCCTGCATGATCTCGGTGATCTCGTCGAAACGTTCGTAGAGGAAGCTCTCCTTGTGGTGCGCGAGGCACCATTTCGCCATGATCGACCCGCCGCGCGAGACGATCCCGGTCACGCGCTTCGCGGTCATGGGGATGTAGGCGAGCCGCACGCCGGCGTGGATCGTGAAGTAATCGACGCCCTGCTCGGCCTGTTCGATCAGCGTGTCGCGGAAGATCTCCCACGTCAGGTCCTCGGCGACGCCTCCGACCTTTTCGAGCGCCTGGTAGATCGGAACGGTGCCGATCGGGACGGGCGAATTGCGCAGGATCCATTCGCGCGTGTCGTGTATGTTGCGCCCCGTCGACAGGTCCATCACCGTATCCGCGCCCCAGCGGATCGACCAGACCATCTTGTCGACTTCCGCCGCAACGTTGCTCGCGACTGCCGAATTGCCGATGTTGGCGTTGATCTTGACCAGGAAGTTGCGCCCGATCGCCATCGGCTCGGATTCGGGGTGGTTGATGTTGTTGGGGATGATCGCCCGGCCCCGCGCGATCTCGTCGCGAACGAACTCGGGGGTGACATAATCGGGGATCGAAGCGCCGAACGATTCGCCGTCGCGGATCAGCTTCTCCTTGGCGGCGGCGCGACCGAGGTTCTCACGGATCGCGACATATTCCATCTCGGGGGTGATGATCCCGCGCCGCGCATAATGCATCTGGCTGACGTTCGCCCCCGCCTTGGCGCGCAACGGGCGCTTCACGACGTTGGGATATTGCGGGACGCCCGCCGAGCGATCCGGCCCGGTCAGGCCATTGTCGTCGGGGCGGATTTCGCGCGCGTCGTAGGTTTCGACGTCGCCACGCGCGACGATCCAGTCGCGGCGGAGCTGCGGGAGCCCCATGTTGATGTCGATCTGCGCCTTGGGGTCGGTATACGGCCCGGACGTGTCGTAGACGCGCAGCGGCTGTTCGTTCGCGGAGGGTTCGAGCAGGATCTCGCGCATGGCGACCCCCGCGCCAGGGATATTCGCGCACGGCACGTGGATCTTGCGCGATCCGCGGATCGCGCCGGTGGTAACGCCAATTTCAGTGCGGGCAGGAATGTCGGCCATTGTCTCGCTCCTCAAAATCGGACGAGCGACAACGGAACCCGGGCGTGGACACCGCTCCCTCCCTCCGCCCGTGCTAACGGGATCAGGTTCAAACGGGTCGTGGCTTCAGCCACCTCTCAGCTGCTCTGGCGCAGCCCCCCGGGGAATTTCAGTCTTGTACGTGCTTCAAGCGACGAAGGAAAGGTAGGTCAGCTCGCCGCGCTGGTCTTGATGTTGCCGTTGATGCCGTTGGGGAAGAACCCACCGCCGACCACCGCATTGCGGTTGAGATAGACGACGTTGAGCACCTGCCCCGGCGTCCGGCTGAACGTGATGCCGTTTGCGTCGGTCGGGACGAGATTCGCGGTGGTGCCGTCGCCGATCCCCTGGTCGAGGTCGCTCGCCGTGCCATCGAGGCTGTCGCGCGCGTCGCTGATCAGATTGGCGTTAGTACGCAGCGACGGGGTCGCGATGCCCTTGGCGTAGAGCACCGTGCGGATCAGCCCGGCGTGATAGGCCTCGGTCGCGAGGATCCCGGCGGCCGCGTCGATCAGCAGGCTTTGCGCGATCAGCGGCGCTGCACCCTTATACGCAGTGACGCCCACGTCCTCGAAGATGAACGCCGCGAGCAGGAAGTTCTCATCGCTGGCATAAGGATCGAAGGTGCCGGTCGCCGGGACGATTCCCGCCGCACGCGCCGCCGCGGTGAACGCGCCGGTCGCGCCACCGTCGATGTTGATCGCAGGCTGCGCGACCGTCGACGTGCCAAGCACCGAGCGCAGGAACGCGACGTGCGCGACCTCGTCCGCCGCGATCTCGCGCGCATATTGCTGGACGATCGGATCGGTGAACGCGACCTGCCGCCCGCCGGTCACGCCGCCGGGCGTGCCCGTGCCGGTCAGCAGCGCGGCGGGAAGACCTGCGCCAGTGACGGCAAAGCTGTAAAACTGTGCTTCGAGATATTCGAGGTTGAGCGCGAAGTTGAACGTGTCCTGGTCCTTCAGCACGTCGGTCGAGGCCGGGCTCGGCGTCGCGCTGGCGGTATCGGTCGGCGTGGGGGTCGGGGTGATGGCGCTGTCGCCGTTGTTTGCTCCGCAGGCCGAAAGGAGCGCGCTGCCGCCCGCGACGACCGAGGCGGCCCCGGCGGTGCGGAGGAAGCTGCGCCGCGCCGCGCGGCGGCGTTCGCCCGCATCGAGGACGGTGAGAAGGAGGTCGCTATCGATCACTGGAAACACTCCGGTACGGGCGCGAAGACAAGGGAAGCACAGACGCGAGGCTCAGGCCGCTGCGGTGCTGGTATTGATGCTGCCGTTGACGCCATTGGGGAAGAAGCCCCCCTTCGCCACGGCGAGCGTGCTGAGATAGACGATGTTGAGCACGGGGCCGGTCGCGCGGCCATAGGCAAGACCATCCTGCCCGGTCGGCACGATGTTCGATGCGCTGAGACCGTTGAGCGCGGTTAACTGGCTGTTGGCGATCGTCGTCGCCGAAATGCCCTGGTCATCGTCGCTGCTGCCGTCGAACGCGTCGCGGACGTTCGAAATCGCATCGGTGTTCGTGCGCAGGCTCGGGGTCTGCAGCCCCTTGCTGTACAGCACGGTCCGGATGATCGACGCGTGATACGCCTCCGCGGCAAGGATGCCCGCGGCAGCCTCGAGATAGACCTTGCTGGAAAGCAGCGAGGAGGCACCGCGATAGGCGGTGACGCCGACGTCCTCGAACAGGAACGCCGCCTGGAGGAAATTCTCGTCGCTTGCATAAGGATCGAACGCCGCCCCCGCCGCGACGATCTTGGCCGCCTGCGCCGCCACGCTAAACGCGCTGGTCGCGCTCGAGCCGATGTCGATCGCGGGTTGCGCGACCGCTGCGGTCGACAGCTGCGCGCGCAGGAAGGTAACGTGGTTGACCTCGTCCTGCGCGATCTCGCGCGCATATTGGGCAACCAGCGGATCGGTGAAGTTGACCGCGCGGCCCCCGGTGACGGTGCCCTGCGTCGTCGTGCTTGCGCTGCCAGGCGTCAGCAACGCGTTGGGCAAACCGGTGCCGAACGCGGCGAAGGAATAGAATTGCGCCTCGAGATATTCGAGGTTGAGCGCGAAATTAAGGATCGCGGCGTCGTTGTCGGTCGCCTGCGCGGTCGCCCGGCTTCCGATCGTGACTGCGGTTGCGCCGAGTGCGGCGACCGCTCCGGCGCCGAGCGCGGTACGGAAAAATTCGCGGCGTTCGCTGCGACGTTCGGCACGGGATTCGAGCCGTTCGATCAGCTGCTGGTCAGTATCGTTCATCGGGGCGAAGCCTTCATCCTTGAAACGCGCCTTGCGGCCCGGCTTGCGTGGCACCGCGCGAGGCGGGACGCAAGCCGGGAAATGGCGGCCAGGCGCAGAGCTTATGCCGCGCCGAAAGGTTTGCCCCGATACGGGTACGCTACATCAGAAGGTGTAAGCGACGCCGGCTGCACCGACCCACTGGTTGCGCGAACCCGCGATGCTCACGATCGGGCTGTCGCCGAAATTGCCGAGCATGCGCGAATAGGTGCCGCCCGCCACGAGCTTGAACCCGTGCAGCAGATCCCCGGTCAGCGAATAGGTCGCCAGGCCACCGACCGAATAGTTCTTCCAGCCCTTGCCGACGCTATACTGCGGCAGGCCGCTGGCGAGGCTCTGCGCCGGCGTGATCGAGAAATAGGTCTGGCCGTAGCCGCTCTCAACTCGCTGCGCGGTGCCGAACACGGCGATTGCCGCCTTGCGGCTGAGCGGGGTCAGATAGTTGATCGACGGCTGGAGGATGCTCGACCGGTGCGCGCCGTTGACGTCATGGCGCAGGCTGACCGAGACCGAGAGCTTGTCGTACGGGCTGGTGATGACGCCGGTCTTGCCCAGGCCGACATAACCGCCAAGCTCGATCGCGGTGCCGATCTTGCCGAGTGCGCGGACGCGCAGGTCGTCGATGTTCTTCGGGCTCTGGCGATCGAAATTGACGACGCCGATCGGGCCGAACTGGATGTCCCAGCGCTGACCCGGGTTGTTGCGCGCAAGATCCAGGCTCGCGCGGTTGCCGATGACGTTGAAGTTGAAGCCCTTGATCGATCCGATCACGACGGGCGCGGGAACGACGCGGTAATCGTTCGAACCGTCATAGTCCGGCAGATAGGCAGCACCGACGCCGACGGTGACGGTGTCCTTGTCGAAATCGGCCGCGATCTGGTTGTTGTCCGCCGGGACCGGCGCGGCGTCCTGCGCGAAGGCGGGGGCGGCGGCACCGAGCAACAAGACGGTGGCGGCGGCAAAGAGAGGGCGATAGGTCACGGGCAGCTCCAGCGGAAACAAATGATGTCGGGCGCGTAACGCCATGTCACCATTTTGGCTCCCATCTTCCGTGGTCAGAGCAAGTATCGCATCCGAACCTGTTGCCGATCTGCATCACTTTGCAGGGTGAACCGCGCCGCCGCAAAGCGTGGCGGGCCAAACCGTACGGTGGGATTACGAGAGAAACCAAAGCCTTCGCGTGGAATTCCGGCGAAAGTGTCGAGTTTGTGGTTGTTATTCTCGTCATGGATCACCGCAACAGCATATGTCCCGTGCGGGAGGCCGCCGAAACGGATGCTGGTCGTGGTTGCGGGGATCGAGCGCGTGGTTGCATTCGCATCGTCGATACAGGCAGGAAAGTTGTCCGGATCGGCGGTCAGGCAGACACGGACCATGCCCTTGGTCGAGCGCAGGTTGGAGACGTCGACCGCAAGCTCAGCGGTTGGCACCGCGCCCGGCAGCGTTGCCAGCAGCACCATGCCCGCCACGCTGACCGACGCCAGCCTTCGCATGTTCGCGCGCGAAATCGCCAACGCCTCGGTCGGTCCCGCACAGCCGGTCCCAGAATCGGAAGTAGAGGCCATAATTTCCTCGATACAGCTCGTGATGACGCTGATGGTGACTCGCGGTGATGAGCCAGTTGCCCAATGCCCCCCGCCACATGAACGCAGGAAAAATCTCCCACCCCATGTGATTGGTGACCCCCATAACCGTCATGATGCCAAGCACCAACCCGAGTGCGCCGGGATGGATCGGAATGATGAAGACCAGTAGCGGAATTATCACGGCCCCCGAGATCGCCTCGATCGGATGGAACGCCATCGCGGCCCATGCGGTGGGCGGGCGGCTCTGGTGATGGACCGCATGCGCGAGCTTGAACGCGCGCGGTTCATGCATCCAGCGGTGCGTCCAGTAGAACCAGGTGTCGTGCGCGACCAGATACAGCACCACCGATACCGGCAGATACCATAAGGGAAACGCGTGGACGTCGGAATAGATCTCCGTCCAGCCGCGATTCTTCCAGCCCCAGGCGATGACCCCAGCGGGCACGCCATAGATCGCTGCGGACGCGACGCTCCACCAGATCTCTCGCCGGATCTGGGCGGACAGGCCGCGATACAGGCCGGGGTAACGCGCCTGTGTTGCCGCAGCGAACGCGCCCGACACGACGAGATAGCGGACCGCGACGATCACCGACATGACGAGCGCGGAGGCAAAGATGGCGAGGGCGACGGTCATTCCCCCACTCTGTAGAGCGTAATGCGCGCAAACGCCACGACGCGGTGACGCCCCGCGCACCCATGCAGGCCCCTCCCGGTGCAGAACGCCCTTTTTGCGCGGCGAGCCCGCGCCGGACGGTTGCATGGCGGGCGCATTCGGCTATCGCCGTGGCGATGCCAACACCCCTATCCTGCGACCTGGCGATCGTCGGCGGCGGCCTGGCGGGCGGCCTCATCGCGCTCGCGCTCGCAAAGCGCCGTCCCGGGCTCGACATCCGACTGATCGATGCGGGCGACACGATCGGCGGCAACCATCTGTGGTCGTTCTTCGTCAGCGACATCGCCGAGGCGGACCGCTGGATCCTCGCGCCGCTGATCAGTTATGGCTGGACGCGGTATGACATCGCGTTTCCCGCCCACCGCCGGACGCTCGAAAGTATCTATTATTCGATCGAATCGGAGCGGCTTGATACGGTCGTGCGCGCCGCGCTTCCCGCGAAGGCGGTAATGACCGGCCACAAGGTGGTCGAGCTGACGCCGACCTCGGTGTTGCTCGCGGACGGGACGCAGATCGCGGCCGATGGCGTCATCGATGCACGCGGGCCGGGCAATCTGTCGCGGCTCGATCTCGGCTGGCAGAAGTTCCTCGGGCGCGAGCTCAGCCTCGCCGATCCGCATGACGATCCGCGCCCGATGGTGATGGACGCGACCGTGTCGCAGATCGACGGCTATCGCTTCGTCTATTGCCTGCCCTTCGCCGCCACCCGGATGTTCGTCGAGGACACCTATTACAGCGACACCCCCACGCTCGACCACGCGGCGATCGGCGAGCGGATCGACGGCTATGTCGCCGCGCGCGGCTGGCAGGTCGAGCGCGTGCTGCGCGAGGAAAGCGGTGTTCTGCCGGTCGCGATGGGGGGCGACTTCGAGGGCTATTGGGGATCGAGCGGACTCGGCATCGCAAAGGCGGGGATGCGCGCGGGGCTGTTCCACCCGACCACCGGCTATTCGCTTCCCGATGCGGTCCGCACCGCCGCGCTGATCGTCCGCGCGACCGATCTGTCGGGGCCTGCGCTCCACACGCTCACCCACGGTTTTGCCAGAACGACGTGGCAGGACCGCGGTTTCTATCGCATGCTCGACAAGATGCTGTTCCGCGCCGCCGACCCCGAGGAACGCTACCGCGTGCTCGAACGCTTCTACCGGCTCGATCCGCAACTGGTGCGGCGCTTCTATGCAGGACGATCGACGATGATGGACAAGGCCCGGATCCTCACCGGCAAGCCGCCGGTGCCGGTCGGCCGCGCGCTCCGCGCGATCGGGTTGCTGCCCACTTCCCGGGTGGAGCAGACGTCATGACGGCGCGGACCGCGATCGTCATCGGTGCCGGGTTCGGCGGGCTTGCGCTCGCGATCCGGCTGCAGTCCGCGGGGGTCGAGACGACCATCGTGGAAGCGCGCGACAAGGCCGGGGGGCGGGCATACGTCTGGGAGAAGGACGGCTTCACCTTCGACGCCGGGCCGACCGTCATCACTGATCCGCCCTGCCTGCAGGAGCTATGGGCGCTGACCGGGCGCGACATGGCGGAGGACGTCACGCTCGCGCCGGTGACCCCCTTCTACCGGCTCAACTGGCCCGATGGCGTCAGTTTTGATTATTCGAACGACGAACCGTCGCTCAATGCCGAGATCGCCAAGCTCAACCCCGAAGACGTCGCGGGCTACGCCAAGTTCCTCGACTATGCCGCAGGGGTTTACGAGGAAGGCTATCGCAAACTCGGTCATGTCGCGTTCCTCGACTTCGCGTCGATGATCAAGGCCGCCCCCGCGCTCGCCAAATACCAGGCATGGCGGTCGGTGTATTCGATCGTGTCGAGTTACGTGAAGGACGAGCATCTTCGGCAGGCGCTGTCGTTCCACACGCTGCTGGTCGGCGGCAACCCGATGAACACCAGCGCGATCTACGCGCTGATCCACAAGCTCGAAAAGGACGGCGGCGTCTGGTTCGCGATGGGCGGGACCAACCAGTTGATCGCGGGGATGGTCCGCCATTTCGAGCGGCTGGGCGGCGTGCTACGGCTGAACGACCCCGCGGTCGACATCGCGACGATGGGCGACCGCGCGACCGGCGTCACCACCGCAAGCGGCTGGCATGCCGATGCGGACATGGTCGCGTGCAACAGCGACGTGATGCACAGCTACCGCGACCTGCTCAAATCCTCGCGCAGCGCGCAGCGGACCAAGAACGGGCTCGCACGCAAGAAATACTCGCCGTCGCTGTTCGTCGTGCATTTCGGGATAAAGGGCACGTGGCCGGGCATCCCGCACCACATGATCCTGTTCGGGCCGCGCTATCAGGGGCTACTCGCCGACATTTACGATCATGGCGTGCTGCCCGAGGATTTCTCGCTCTACCTCCACCATCCGACCGTCACCGACCCGTCGCTCGCGCCGGAAGGGCATTCGACCTTCTATGTGCTGGCGCCGGTGCCGCACCTCGGCAAGTTCCCGGTCGACTGGAAGGAGATCGGCCCGATCCTCGAGAAGCGCATCCTCGACGAGGTCGGGCGGCGGCTGATCCCGGATATCCACGAGCGGATCGTGACGAAGTTCCATTATGCGCCGAATGACTTCGCGGCAGACCTGAACGCGCATTTGGGGAGCGCCTTCTCGCTCGAGCCGTTGCTGACGCAAAGCGCATGGTTCCGCGTCCACAATCGCGACGACCATATTCCGAACCTGTATTTCGTCGGCGCGGGCACGCATCCGGGTGCGGGGATTCCCGGCGTGGTGGGCAGTGCCAAGGCCACCGCCGCGTTGATGCTGGAGAGTGAACGATGATTAATCTTCTAAAGCCCCTCCCCTTCAGGGGAGGGGTTGGGGGTGGGGCAGTACAGCGTGCGGGCCTCTCTACGAGGCACTTCCCCACCCCAACCCCTCCCCTGAAGGGGAGGGGCTTGTGAAGCGTCTCGCTGTGTACTGCGGGTCCGCTTCGCCCGCTGACCCAGTCTACATCGAATCCGCCCGCCAGGTCGGCCGCACCCTCGCCGAACGCGGCATCGGCGTCGTCTACGGCGGCGGGCGTCTCGGCCTGATGGGCGCAGTCGCCGACGCCGCACTCGAAGCGGGCGGCGAAGTGATCGGCATCATCCCCGAAGCGCTCGTTAGCGCCGAGGTCGCGCACCGTGGCCTCACCGATCTGCAGGTCGTCGCCACGATGCACCAGCGCAAGCAGGCGTTCACCGACCTGTCCGACGGGTTCGTCAACCTGCCCGGCGGCACCGGCACGATGGACGAACTGTGGGAAGCGCTGAGCTGGGCGCAGATCGGCTATCACGCCAAGCCGGTCGGGCTGCTCAACGTCGCGGGCTATTATGACGATCTCGTTGCTTTCTATCGCAAGATGGGCGCGGTCGGGTTCCTGCGCCCACAGCATCAGGGGATCCTGCTGATCGACACCGCGCTCGACGGATTGCTTGCGCAAATGGCGGCGCACGAGCCGGTTGAGACGATCACCAAGATGCGCGCCAGAGACCTGTGAGCGGCCAGCCTTCGCGTGACGTCATCGTGGCCGCCGCGCAGGAGTCGATCGCGCGAGGTTCCAAGAGTTTCGCGGCGGCGAGCAAGCTGTTCGCCCCCAAGGTGCGCGAACGGGCGTGGCTGCTCTACGCGTGGTGCCGCGCGTGCGACGACATTGCGGACGGGCAGGATCACGGCCACGGCATGACCGGCGTCACGGACGGGCCCGCTCGACTGGCGGCGATGTCCGCCAAGACCGAGGCGGCGCTCGCGGGCGTATCGGTCGGCGAACCCGCGTTCGACGCGCTCCGGCTGTTTGCCGCCGAGACCGCCCTGCCGCCCGCGCTCCCGCGCGACCTGATCGCGGGTTTCGCGCTCGATGCGGAAGGCTGGCGGCCGCAGACCGAGCAGGATCTGTACCGCTATTGCTATCATGTCGCGGGCGTGGTCGGCAGCATGATGGCGATCGCGATGGGGGTGTCGCCCGACGACGACGCCACGCTCGACCGCGCGTGCGACCTCGGGCTCGCCTTCCAGCTCGCCAACATCGCGCGCGACGTGGCCGAGGATGCGCGCGCCGGGCGCTGTTACCTGCCGCAGGACTGGCTCGACGAATTCGGCATCCCGGCGGATGCCATGCTCGCCCCCGAGTATCGCGACCGGCTCGGGTTGCTCGGCGAGCGGCTCGGGTTGCTGGCGGCGCGCTACGAGGACAGCGCGCGGTTCGGGACCCCAGCGCTGGCGTTCCGCTCGGCCTGGGCGGTGCTGGCGGCGGCGGGAATCTACGGTGCGATCGGGCGCACGGTTGCCGCGCTAGGGCCGCGCGCATGGGACGTTCGTGTCGGAACGTCGGGGTCGGCGAAGCTCGGGTTCATGCGGCGCGCGTTTGGGGAAGCGAGGCGGCGCAGGGCGCTGTATCCGCCGTCGGTTCGAGATGCCACACTGTGGACCCGACCGCGCTAGGCTTTTTCAAGGAGTCTTCTACTTCTTCCCCGGCGTAGGCCGGGGCCCAGTAGCGCGCGTCTAACTATTGAGGACTGCCCGCGTTAAACTCTGCTTCCGCTACTGGGCCCCGGCCCACGCCGGGGATGCGCAGAACGGGATAACGCTGTTACCCATGTTGCGCCCGCGCCTTGGTCGAAGCCATCGGCATCCCGGTCGCCCGACACGAAGCGCTCACCACAGGAAAATCGATATCCGAGTTTCGTGCCAATGCCGCGGGCATGGCAGCCTGGCATTGCGCGATCGAGCGGTACTGAGCCTGTTCGACGCGCGCCTGCTGGCAACCCATGCTGCCATCGCCGCACCCCATGATCGCCATGACGTAGAAAAGCGAGTCCATGATCGTCTCCGTTCGCCAATAAAACAGATGAGATGCACTGCTTGTTCCACCAGCCGCTTTTGATCCGGCTTGACTAGGACTACATGCGCTTTCGATGCCACCTGATCTTGCAACCACTTCGACTGCGCCCGAGCGCCCAATGCTCCCGACGCTGCGGCGCTTCCTGCCGTATCTCTGGCCCGCCGACGCGCCTGCGCTGCGGCTGCGGATCGTCGGCGCGATGCTGCTCGTCGTCGCGTCCAAGCTGGTGCAGGTCTATGGCGCGCCGTTCGCGCTGCAGGGCGCGATCGACGGGATGGCGGGTGGACCGCGAACGCCGTCAGTGGTGTCGCTGATCTTCCTGCTGGTGATCGGCTATGCCGCCGCGCGGTTCGGCTCGGTCGTGTTCGACAACCTCCGCAACGCGGTGTTCGAGCGCGTCGGGCAGGATGCGACCCGCCGCCTCGCCGCCGGCGTGTTCAGACATCTCCACCAATTGTCGCTGCGCTTCCATCTCGAACGCCGCACCGGTGCGGTCACCAAGGTGGTCGAGCGCGGGACCAAGAGCATCGACACGATGCTGTATTTCCTGCTGTTCAACATCGCGCCGACGGTGCTCGAGCTCGCACTGGTGCTCGGCATCTTCTGGACCAAATTCGGGTTCGCCCTGGTCGCGGGAACGCTGGTGATGGTGGCGGTGTACATCGTCTTCACGCGCTGGGTGACCGACTGGCGCGCCGCCTTGCGCACGCGGATGAACGACCTCGACACCGGCGCGGTCAGCCATGCGGTGGATTCGCTGCTCAACTTCGAGACGGTCAAATATTTCGGCGCGGAGGAGCGCGAGGGGAAACGCTACGACGCGGCGATGGCTGCCTATGCCAGCGCCGCCGTCACCTCCGAGAATTCGCTCGCGTGGCTCAACATCGGGCAGGCGCTGATCACCAACCTGATGATGGCGGGCGGGATGGCGCTGGTCGTCTACGGCTGGAGCGAGGGCCGCTTCACCGCGGGCAACGTCGTGCTCGTCTCGACGCTGCTCGCGCAGCTGTTCCGCCCGCTCGACCTGCTCGGCATGGTGTATCGCACCATTCGACAAGGAGTCATCGACATGGGCGCGATGTTCGATCTGATCGACACGCCCTCCGAAGTGGTCGACGTCCCCGGCGCGAAGCCGCTGAACATCGCGCGCGGACACGTCCGGTTCGAGGACGTGCGCTTCGGCTATGACGACGGAATGCCGATCCTCAAGGGGATCGACCTCGATATTCCGGCGGGCAAGACGCTCGCGGTGGTCGGGCCATCGGGGGCGGGCAAGTCGACGCTCGCGCGGCTGCTGTACCGTTTCTACGACCTGACCAGCGGGCGGATCACGGTCGACGGACAGGACATCGCGCAGGTGACGCAGGCGAGCCTGCGCTCGTCGATCGGGATCGTCCCGCAGGACACGGTGCTTTTCAACGACACGATCGGCTACAACATCGCTTATGGCCGCGAGGGTGCGGGCGAATCCGAGATCGAGAACGCTGCGCGCGGGGCGGCGATCGCGGGGTTCATAGAACGCCAGCCCGACGGCTATGCCACCCGCGTCGGCGAGCGCGGACTGAAGCTGTCGGGCGGGGAGAAGCAGCGCGTCGCGATCGCCCGCACCCTGCTCAAGAACCCGCCGATCCTGATCCTCGACGAAGCGACGAGCGCTTTGGACAGCCGTACGGAGGGCGAGATCCTCGATACGCTGCAAGCGATCGAACGCGGACGCACGACGATCGTGATCGCGCACCGGCTATCGACCGTGGTCCATGCCGACGAGATCGTCGTGCTCGAAGCGGGGCGCGTGGTCGAGCGCGGGAGCCATGCGGTGCTGCTCCGCAAGAACGGGCTCTATGCCGAGATGTGGAACCGCCAGGCGCAGGAGCGCGCCGAGGAAACGCTCGCGGCGGAATAAGGGGCTGGGGCTGGGCAGCCCCTCCCCTGTTCGATTCGAGCCTCATCGCCGCGTTACAGCAACGCGCGATACTCCGGGTGCTTCTCGATATACGCCGTCACGAACGGACATTGCGAGATCACCTTCAATCCCCGATCCCGCGCCGAATCGAGCGCGGCGCGGATCAGCTTCGACGCGACCCCCCGCCCCTCGATCGCGCGCGGCACGATCGTGTGCGTGAAGACGATCGCGTCGCCCTCCCGCTGATACGCCGCGACCGCGCGCTGGCCCCTCACGATCAGTTCGAATTCGGCTTCGGCCTTGTTGTCGGTAACGCGTTCCATAGCCACGCATGTGCTGCGCCGCCCAGCCTAGCGCAAGAACGTTTCGGGAAAACCTTGTTAGCCCACCCTGCGAGCGTTACATGTAACGACACCTTCCGGAGACCGCTGCAATGGGCATGGAACGACCGATGACCAGTGCCGAACGTGTTGCCAAGCGCCGCGCGGCACTGCGTGCGCAGGGGTTGCGGGCGCGGACGCTGTGGCTGCCCGATCGCGCCAGCGCGGCGTTCCAGGCGAGCGTTGCCCAAGATACGGCCGTCATCAACGCCATGCAGAATGGGACCGATACGCTCGCCTTCATCGAGGCGGTCCAGCATTGGCCCGATGCGGACTATGACTGGGGTCCAGGCGGCGCACCGTGAACCGTGGTGACATCGTCACCGTTGCCGCCGGATCGGGTTTCGCGGGAAAGCCGCGCCCGGCGCTGATCGTCCAGGACACCGCGTATCTCGGGATTTCGACCGTGGTCCTCGCGCTGATCACCAGCGACGAGCGCGCAGGCCAGCTGTCAATCAGCGTCCCCGTCACCCCCAGCGCGGTGAACGGTCTGCGCGTGCCATCCTATGTCACCGTCCACGAACTGGTGACGGTTCGGCGCGAAAAGCTGGACAAGCACGTCGGCAAGCTCGAAGAGCCCCTGATGCGCCGTGTCGATCACGCCATCATCCTTTTTCTTGGCCTAGATCGTGGTTGACCCCCTCCCCATCCTGCAATCCACCTTCGGCTTCCCGGCGTTTCGCGGCGTCCAGGGGTCGGTGGTCGAGCGTGTGCTCGCGGGCGAAAACACGCTCGCGGTGATGCCGACCGGCGCGGGCAAGTCGCTGTGCTACCAGCTCCCGGCGGTCGCGCTCAACGGCACCTGCGTCGTCGTCTCGCCGCTGATCGCGCTGATGCACGACCAGCTCCGCGCGGCGACCGCGATCGGGATCAGCGCGGCGACGCTGACCTCGGTCGATACCGACCAGATGGAAACGATCGCGCGCTTCCGCCGCGGCGACCTCGACCTGCTCTACGTCGCGCCCGAACGCGCCTCGAGCCAGAGCTTCCGCGACCTGCTGGGGCAAGCTCCGCTCGCTTTGTTCGCGATCGACGAGGCGCATTGCGTGTCCGAATGGGGGCATGACTTCCGCCCCGACTACCGCCTGCTCCGCCCGCTGCTCGATGCCTTCCCCGGCGTGCCGCGGCTTGCACTGACCGCGACCGCCGATGCGCATACCCGCGCGGACATCCTCGACCAGCTCGGCATCCCGCACGACGGGATGATCGTCGCGGGGTTCGACCGGCCCAACATCCAGTACCGCATCAGCCCCAAGGACAATGCGACGCGCCAGATCGCCGACCTGATCGCGGAGACGCCCGGCGCTGGCATCGTCTATGTCCAGAGCCGCGCTGGCACCGAGAAGATGGCCGAGGCGCTCGCCAAGACCGGTCGCCCGACGCGCGCCTATCATGCCGGGCTCGATCCGTCGGTCCGCGCGCGCAACCAGGCCGATTTCGTCGCGTCCGAGGACATGGTGATGTGCGCGACGGTCGCGTTCGGGATGGGGATCGACAAGCCTGACGTCCGCTTCGTCGCCCATGCCGGCCTGCCCAAGTCGATCGAGGCCTATTATCAGGAAACCGGCCGCGCCGGACGTGACGGCGACCCGGCGGTCGCGCATCTCTTCTGGGGGGCGGAGGATTTCGCGCGCGCACGCCAGCGGATCGGCGAGGTCGAGCCCGCGCGCCAGCCGGGCGAGCGGCAACGGCTCGCGGCGCTCGGCGCGCTCGCCGAGACCGCGGGGTGCCGCCGCCGCATCCTGCTCAAGCATTTCGGCGACGACAGCCCTGAGAACTGCGGCAATTGCGACAATTGCATCAGCCCGCCCGCCAGCGTCGATGCGACGGAGGTGGCGAGGAAGTTCCTCTCCGCGGTCTTTCGCACGGGGCAGAGCTTTGGCGCGGGCTATATCGAACAGGTCCTGATGGGCCAGTCGAGCGAGCGAAGCCTGATGAACGGGCATGAGGCGCTCGGGGTGTTCGGGATCGCGTCGAGCCCGGAGGAAGCCGCGTTGATCAAGCCGGTCGGGCGCGCGTTGCTGCTGCGCGATGCACTCCGCGCGAACGATTTCGGCGGGCTGGAGTTCGGCCCCGGCGCGCGCGGGATCCTGAAAGAGAATGACCGCGTCGACCTGATCGTCCCGCCCAAGCGCACGCGGCGCACGCGTGGGGGAACGGGCGCTGCCGCGAATCCGAGCGGCGATCCTTTGTTCGAAGCGCTCCGCACCCGCCGCCGCGAACTCGCGCTCGAGGCGAGCGTGCCGCCTTACGTCATCTTCCACGATTCGGTGCTGCGCGAGATGGCGAACCTGCGTCCGGCGTCGCTCGGTGCGATGGGGCGGATTACCGGGGTCGGGGCACGCAAGCTGGAAGCGTATGGCGAGGCGTTCCTGGCGGTCGTGCGCCGGTTCTGAAGTCGCGACGGGTTACACCGCCGATCCCCACCGCCGCCGCCCCCCCAAAGCCGTCATGCTGAACTTGTTTCAGCATCCACCGTGCAACGGGCTCGGTCCGCCATCGTGGCGCGGTGGACCCTGAAACGAGTTCAGGGTGACGGAGGAATGGGGGGATGAGGTGGTTCGCAACGCCGAGGCAACCTACCCCTACCGGGGCACGCCCCCCGTCGGCGTCGCATCGTTCGCATGCGCGAACCCCTCCGCCACCAGCCGCCGCCGGACGATCGCCTCGGGCATCTCGGTCGCGATATAGCGCATCAGCCCCTCGCGAATGTCGCAGCGCAGGTCGAACGCGATCGACGCGTCCTGCGCGGTCGCGAGCACCCGGAGCTGGATCGCATCCGGTGTCGCGTCAGTCACCTGCAGGTTCCAGAACCGCTTGTCCCAGCGCGGATTGTCCCGAACGATCAGCTCCGCCCGCGCGCGCAGCCGCGCGACATCGGCGGCGGGATCGACATAAATGAACACCGACCCCAGCAATTGCGCGTTCGACCGCGTCCAGTTCTGGAAACTGTCCTCGAGGAACTTGCTCACCGGCACCACCAGCCGCCGGTCGTCCCAGATCCGCACCACGACATAGGTCAGCCGGATCTCCTCGATCCGCCCCCATTCGCCCTCGATGATGACGACGTCGTCGAGCCGGATCGGCTCGGTAAAGGCAAGCTGGATCCCCGCGATCAGGTTCTTAAGCGCGGGCTGTGCCGCCGCGCCGACCGCAAGCCCCGCCAGACCTGCCGATGCCATCAGCGTGACGCCAACCGTGCGGATCGCCGGGATGCTCAGCAGCATCATGCACAGCGTGATGAAGACGACGCAGATCACCGCGATCCGCGTGAGGATCGCATAGCGCGTGCGCTTGCGCCGCGCCTTCAGATTGTCCGCGACCGTGACGTCATAGCGCAGATCGACCACGTCGTTGACCGCACGGATCGTCGCGATCACCATCCAGCCGACCAGCGCGGGGACGACGAACCCCGCGATCTGCTGCCACAAGGCGGCCGCGTGCGGCTTCAGATCCACCCCGCGCGCGGCCATGCTCAACGCGACCGCGAGGAAGATCCACCGCATCGGCGCGGCGATCCGCTCGACCACCACATTGTCCGCGCGGCTCGGCGTACGATCGACGAACCGGCGCAGCGCGAGCATCGTGAGCCGGTACGCGACCAGCGCGAGAACGATCGCGATCACGAAGGTCACCCCCGCCTCGAGCCGCTTTTCCCACAATCGCGACAGTCCCAGGTCGATCATCGCCATCCTTCCGGCCGCCGATCGGGCCAAAGTGTCCGTGCGCCCCCAACACACCAGCGCAGGGCGACGTTCCGGCCCGGCGCGCGCACGACGGCAGGCCTTTCGCGGCGAGGCCCGCGCGGTATAAGGGCGGCATGACCATCCTCCGCACCATCGACCCGAGCATCGCCGTCGCCCCGCAGATCGATCCCGACGCGATCGCCGAGCTCAAGGCCGCAGGCTTCTCGCATATCGTCAACAACCGCCCCGACGGCGAGGATTTCGGCCAGCCGAGCGGGGACGAGATCGCCGCCGCCGCCGCCGCCGCCGGAATGCAGTATAGCGCGATCCCCGTGACACACGCCGGCTTCTCGCACCCGCAGATCGACGCGATGGCGGCGGTGCTCGCTGAGGCGGACGGCGCGGTGCTCGCCTATTGCCGTTCGGGTACGCGCTCGTGCAACCTGTGGGCGCTCGCCGCGGTCAAGGCGGGGGCAAATCCCGACACCGTCATGGCGAAGGCGGCGGCGGCGGGATACGACCTGACCGGCCTGCGCCCGTTGCTCGACGCGCTCTCCACCCCGCAGTGATTCCAAAGGAATGAGCTGGGACCTGCTCGGCTACAGCGTCGCGGGCCTCGTCGCGCTGGCGCTGGTCGCGCGCTGGCTGCGGCTCGACGAGAGCCGGATCGGCAGCCCCGCCAAGGCACGCGAGATGGCGGAGAACCAGCTCGCCGGGTTCGTCGCGCATGGTGCGGTGGTCGGGACCGACGGCCACGCCGCGCTGGTCGTGGGCAATGGCGCGCTCGCGCTGCTCCGCCGCAACGGGACGAAGGTCGCGGTCCGTCGCCTGCTCCCCCCGGTTGCGCTGGCGCAGGACGTCGAGGGGGTGCGAATCGAGTCGGGTGAGCGCGCGCTCGGGAGCGTCCTGCTGTTCGGGATCACCGCGGACGAGGTCCGCGCGCTCGAGGCGACGCTGACCTACCCCTGATTCTCCACATATCCGCGCGCAACACCGCTGGCGGCGGCGCTGGGATCGTGCCAAGTTCTCCGCTCAAGGCACGTCGGCAGCATAGCCACGGCCGTGGAGCGCGAGAGGATAGCCTGTGGAAGAGGTCGACATCGTCGTCATCGGCGGAGGATCGGGCGGGGCCGCCGCGGCGGGCCGGCTAAGCGAAGGCGGCCGCTATTCGGTCGCGCTGCTCGAGGCGGGGGGCCGCAACACCGGCCTGCGGACGCGGATGCCCGCGATGCTCGCGTTCCAGACCCCCAAGACCAACTGGAATTACGAAACCGTCCCCCAGCCCGGCCTCAACGGCCGCCGCGGACACCAGCCGCGTGGCAAGGGGCTCGGCGGGTCGAGCGCGATCAACGCGATGATCTATATTCGCGGCAATCGCTGGGATTACGACAATTGGGCGGCGATGGGCTGCCCCGGCTGGGCGTATGACGACGTCCTCCCGTGGTTCAAGCGCAGCGAACATAACGAGCGCGGCGACGACGCCTTCCACGGCGGCGACGGCCCCTTGTGGGTCAGCGAGCAGCATCACGCCAACCCGGGCAGCCGCGATTTCGTCGCGGCGGGGGAAAGCCTGCAGATCCCGCACAACGACGATTTCAACGGGTCGCGGCAGGAAGGCATCGGCCTGTATCAGGTGACGCAGAAGAACGGCGAACGCTGGACCTCGGCGCGCGCGTATCTCGGTGATGGCCCGCCGCATCGCAACCTCTCGGTGTTGACCGGGGTGACGGTCGAGCGCGTGCTGTTCGACGGCCAGCGCGCGAACGGGGTCGCCTATCTCCAGGACGGGCAAACCCGCCAGATCCGCGCGCGGCGCGCGGTGATCCTCGCAGGCGGCGTGTTTGGGACCGCGCAATTGCTGCAATTGTCGGGGATCGGCCCGGCGGCGCATCTGCGCGACCACGGGATCGCGGTACGGGTCGACCGGCGCGCGGTCGGCGCGAACCTGCAGGATCACATCGATTATGTCGCGTCGTTCGAGACGCCGGGGACGCAGTTCGTCGGGAGTTCGCTGAAAGGCACGCTCGCGATGGCGGGCGGGATGCTCCAGTGGCTGCGCAAGCGCGAGGGGCTGATGACCACGCCGTTCGCCGAGGCGGGCGCGTTCCTCAAGGTGATGCCCGATGCCCCCGCCCCCGATGTCCAGCTCCACTTCGTCGTTGCAGCACTCGAGGATCACGGGCGGACCAAGGTCAAGGGCCACGGCTATTCGTGCCACGTCTGCGTGCTCCGCCCAGAAAGCCACGGGACGGTCCGGCTCGCCTCGACCGATCCGTACGATGCGCCGCTGATCGACCCCGCGTTCCTCACCGATCCGCGCGACATGGCGGTGATGAAGGCGGGGGTGCGCGCGATGTACCGGATCCTCGAGCAGCCCCCGCTGACCGGCCACATGGGCCGCGACCGCCATCCGGTCGACCTGTCGGACGATGCCGCGCTCGAGGATCTGATCCGGGCGCGCGCCGACACGGTCTATCACCCGGTCGGCACCGCGCGGATGGGGTCGGACGCGGACGCGGTGTGCGATCCGCGGCTGCGGGTACGCGGGGTCGAGGGGCTGTACGTTGCCGACGCCTCGGTCATGCCCAAGCTCGTCTCGGGCAACACCAATGCGCCGTCGATCATGATCGGGGAACGCTGTGCCGATTTCGTGACGACCGACCTGGGGTGAGCCGCTAGGCGGTCGGAATGGATCGCAGGGACTGGACGAGGATCGGGATCGCGGCGGCGGTGGTGCTCGTGCCGGGCGGCTTCGTGCTCGGCGCGGTGCTCGCGGCGCGCCGGGTCCAGCAGGCGCGCGCGGCGGCGGATCTGACGGAGCGCTCTGAACACCCCACCGGCACCTCGGCGCGCGCTTCAGGCGAGTGATCCTCCGACAGCTCCGGCCAAAGACCAACCTCCCCTTCTGCTCCACTTCCCCGGCGAAGGCCGGGGCCCAATAGCGATGGCCGAGGTAATCAGGCGTTGCACTCTCTTTCGATCGCTCCGCTCTTGGGCCCCGGCCTTCGCCGGGGAGGCGGGCATTATTTTCGCGCCCCCCACACAGAAAAAAGGGCCGGTGTGTTGCCACACCGGCCTTAGGTCGTCCGCAGGAGGAACATCGTGGGGCCGCCGGGTCACCCGACCCGGCAACCAAACTCTTCAGTAATTATAGGCGCGCTCGCCGTGTTCGGTGATGTCGAGCCCGTTATGCTCGACCTCTTCGGTCGGGCGCAGGCCGATCGTGTACTTGAGCGCGAGGAACAGCACGGCGGAGACGCCGCCCGACCACACCGAGGTGATCCCGACCGCGGTGAGCTGCTTCATCAGCTGCGCCGACATGCTGTATTCGGCAGCGGTCACCGCGACCGCGGGGAACTTGGTGTAATCGAAATAGCCCTGCCCGCCGAGCGACGGTGCCGCGACGATCGCAGTCGCAAGCGCCCCGACGATCCCGCCGACGCAGTGGACCCCGAACACGTCGAGCGAGTCGTCATACTTCAGCCACGCCTTCACATAGGTGACGAAGATGAAGCAGATCGGCGACACGATCAGCCCGAGCACGATCGACGTCATCGGCGCGGCATAGCCCGACGCCGGCGTGATCGCGACCAGTCCGGCGACCGCACCCGTCACCGCGCCGAGCAGCGACGGCTTCTTGTGGACGATCTGGTCGATCACTGCCCAGGAAACCGCAGCGGCGGCGGTGGCGACGAAGGTGTTGATGAACGCGACCGCGGTGACGCCGTTCGCCTCGAGGTTGGACCCCGCGTTGAACCCGAACCAGCCGACCCACAGCAGGCTCGCGCCGATCATCGTCATCGTCAGCGAGTGCGGTGGCATCGGCTCGCGGCCATAGCCGAGCCGCGGGCCGATCACGAGGCAGCCGACCAGACCGGCGATGCCCGCGTTGATGTGGACGACGGTGCCGCCCGCGAAATCAAGCGCGCCGAGGTTGAACAGCCAGCCGCCGTCGGTCGGCGCGTTCGGAAGGAAATCCGGGCCGGCCCAATACCACACCATGTGCGCGATCGGAAAATAGACCAAAGTCAGCCACGCGACGACGAAGATCATCAGCGGCGTGAACTTCACCCGTTCGGCGAACGCCCCGACGATCAGCGCGGGCGTGATGCACGCGAAGGTCATCTGGAAACAGACATAGGCAAGCTCGGGAATGTAGACGTTGTTCGAGAAGGTCGCCGCGAGCGTGGTGCCGTCGACGCCGCGCAGGAACGCCTTGGACAGCCCGCCGAAGAAATGGTTCTCGCCGCCCGAAGTGAACGCCATCGAATAGCCGTAGGACACCCACAGCAGCGAGGCGATGCAGACGATCATCATCACCTGCATCAGCACCGACAGCATGTTCTTGGTGCGCACCAGCCCGCCGTAGAACAGCGCGAGCCCGGGTACCGACATCATCAGCACGAGCGCCGCCGAGATCAGCATCCAGCTGGTGTCGCCCTTGTTGACCATCGTCGCCATCTGCGCGGCGGCTGGCGCCTTGATCAGCGCGGGGGCCTGCGCCCAGGCGGGCAGCGCCGCAACGACCGACGCCCCCGCCAGCATCGCAAAACCCGTCTTTAGTGCTGGCTTCATTTCTACCCCCCTCACAGCGCGGTCTCATCGGTTTCGCCGGTGCGGATCCGCACCGCCTGCCCGACATCGAGCACGAAAATCTTGCCGTCGCCGATCGCGCCGGTGTTGGCGGACGCCTGGATCGCCTCGACCACACGGGGGGCGACATCGCTGCCGCAGACGACCTCGATCTTGATCTTGGGGACCATGTTGGTGCTGTACTCGGCGCCGCGATAAATCTCGGTCTGGCCCTTCTGGCGGCCGAAACCCTTGACCTCGGTGACGGTCATGCCTGCAACACCGATCTCGGTCAGCGCCTCGCGCACCTCGTCGAGCTTGAACGGTTTGATGATCGCTATGACGAGCTTCACGCAAAGACCCCCCTGGTTATTGGTCCTGGGGAATGCTTCGCAAGCGCCGTGCCAGATGCGCCGGGACGCGAAACCGTGCATGTGACGCGTCAGAACGGTTACGATTGCGTAAATTTTATGTGCAGGTGCGAAGCATTGCCTGAAAATGAGGCAGGTCGGCTTTTGCTTTATTCCCCGCCCGTTCGTTTTTGGAGACATTTGCGCGCAGGGACGCCGCGCATGGGCCTCTCGCCGGACGCGCTGCACGGCCGCACCCCAACCCCTCCCCTGAAGGGGAGGGGCTAGTCCGCTTCTTCTTCTTCTTGCCCCTCCCCTTCAGGGGAGGGGTAGGGGGTGGGGCGAGCCTCGCAGAGCACCCCCGCCCAAAGCCCTGACGGCACCCTCAGCCCGCGTCCGCCCCCAATATCTCCAGCGCCGCGTCGGCGTCCTCGTCATCCACCATCACGCGGACCGGAATGAAGAACTGGCTCCCGTCCGCGATGCTCGCATTCCCATCAAGCGCGATCGCCATGATCCCTTCGCTATCGAGCCGCCCGATCACGATATATGCCTCGTTACGCCCGAAGCGCCCGACTTCGACGAGACTCATCCGCTCACTCCTTCCCCGGCGTGAAGTCGCGCAGATCCGCGACCGTCTTCGCATCGAGCTTGCCGATCAGCGCGACGACGAGATCGACCATCCGGTCGAAATCGGCGCGATCGATGATGCCGTTATGCGCATGGGTATAGCGCGCAGGGACGACGAGGTTGACCGTCGGCACGCCGCCGTTGGTCGCCTGGATCGCCGCGCTGTCGTCGCCATAGCCCTGGACCAGATCGTGCTGGAGCGGGATCCGCGCGCCCTGCGCGGCTTCGTCGACCAGCCGGACGAACTTGCGGTTGGGCAAGGTGCTCGAATCGTACAGGAAAATGCCTGGCCCGCCGCCCAAGACCGCCTGCGTCTCCTCCGGGTTGCGCCCGGGGCTGTCGCCGGTGATGCCGCCCTCGATCGCGATGCCGACATCGGGCTTGATCAGGTCCGCCGAAGTCCGCGCACCGCGCAGGCCCACTTCCTCCTGCACCGTCGCGACGACGAACAGCTGGTTGGGGTGCCCGGTGCTGCGCAGCCGCCGCATCGCCTCGATGATCACCGCGAGCCCGACCCGGTCGTCCCACGCCTTGCCAAGATAGCGGTCGCCCTTGCCCATCACCGTGAAAGGCGAATCCGGCACGACCGGGTCGCCCGCCGACAACCCCAATGCCGCGACTTCGGCGGGACTCTTCGCGCCAACGTCAAGGTACAGCGTGTCGCGCGGATAGACCTTGGTGCGTTCGTCGGCGGGCACGACGTGGATATCGCGGATTCCGGTCACGGCATGGACCGGCCCCTTCTTGCCGATGATGATCCAGCGCTGGTCGGGCAGCGCCTGGTCAAGCCAGCCGCCGAGCATCTGCATCGAGAGATAGCCGGTCGGCGTCACCCGCCGCACCACGCCACCGAGCTCGTCCATATGCGCGTCGAGCATCACCTTGGGCCCGCTCGACCCGTGCTGCGCGATCACCGAGCCGACGCCGTCGTAACTGACCTTGTCCGCCAGCGGCTTGAGCTCGCGCACCATTACCGCGCGGACCGCTTCCTCGAACCCGGGCGGGCCGGGTGCGTCGGCGAGTTCACCCAGCAGACGCTCCGTGCGGTCGCCCGATTGCGCCCCGGCGGGGCCGGCGATGATCGCCATGCTCATGAAAACGGACAGGATTTTCTTCATCGCGCACACCCTCTGGTCGAACCGCATGGTCGCAGGCGGCGCGCGCCGACGCAAGCGGTCAGACGTGGCGTGGGATTCCTGCGCGACCCGGCGCACATTCGAGCGCAGACCGATCCCACTGTCCGAGATCGGCAGCGGCATCATAGGTCGACTGGCAGAAACCGAGCAGCGCCGCATCCGGATCGGGCGCGGTGCGGACCGCGTCATAAGGCAGCATGAACTCGCCGAGCCCGGCGTTCCACGACGCCGCTGCCGGGCTGACATGCGCCTCGGCATAATGGTCAGGTGCGGGATAGGCGTAGGCATAGAAGGCGGCGTGCGGCCAGGCGTCGCTGCCCGGCCAGAAGCCGACGCTGGCTTCCTCGTGGCTATACGCGTCGCGCGTCACCGCATCGGGCAGGCCGGGGAAACCGCCGGGATGGGTCGGCGCGGCGCGGCCCGAGAAGCGCGTGACCGCAAGATCGAAGCTGCCCCAGAAGAAATGCACGGGGCTCGCCTTGCCGAGGAAACCGGTACGGAACTGCCCGAAAACGCGCGAAACCTGGATCAGCGCGCGCCAGAAGGCGCGGACGGCGTCGGCGTCATAGGGCCGGTCGGCGGTGTCTTCGGCGAAGGGGGGCACGTCGGCCATTTCGCTCGGGGTGCCATCGAAGGTGGCGGGAAGGTCGAGTTCGCTCAGGCAGGCAATCACCGTCTCGTGGAAATGCGCGATGCTGCCCGGATTGAGGCCGATCCCGCGGCTGCGCCCGTCGCTGGTCATGAACACCAAACGATCGTGGAGCAGGTCGAAGTCGATCTCGAGGATCCGGTCGCCGACCGGGATCGCCGACGTGGTGAGGCCCCGCGCGGAGACATAAAGCGGCACATGCCAGCTGTGGTTGAGCCACGGCGACAGCGCGAGCCGGACCTTGCCGATGATCTGGGTTCGCAACTGGAGCGCGATCGCGGTGTCGCGCCACGCGGGCCAGTCGAGTTCGGGCCAGTGCGGGGATTGGTCCGTCATGTCTCGCCTTTCCGCTCCGTCATGCCGGGCTCGTCCCGGCATCCACCGTCCACCGCATCCGCCGATGTTTAGAAAAGAACGCCGGTGGACCCCGGCACGGTGGCCGGGGTGACGCAAAGTCAAATCATCAGGGTTACATCGCCGTCCCGCCGACCGTCAGCCCGCCAACCAGCAAGGTCGGCTGCCCGACGCCCGCGGGGACGCTCTGCCCGCCCTTGCCGCACATGCCGATGCCCTCGTCGAGCGCGAAATCGTTGCCGATTCCCTCGACCTTGGTCAGGCACGACGGCCCGTCGCCGATCAACGTCGCGCCCTTGATCGGCGCGCCGATCTTGCCGTTCTCGATGCGATACGCCTCGGTGCACGAGAAGACGAACTTGCCCGACACGATGTCGACCTGCCCGCCGCCGAACGCCTTGGCGAAGATGCCCGACTTGACTCGGCTGAGCAGTTCGGCGGGATCGTCGTTCCCGCCGCGCATGAAGGTGTTGGTCATCCGCGGCATTGGCGCATGCGCGAAGCTCTCGCGACGCCCGTTGCCGGTCGGCGCCACGCCCATCAACCGCGCGTTGAGCCGGTCCTGGATATAGCCCTTGAGAATCCCGTCCTCGATCAGCACGTTCTCCTGCGTCGGCGTGCCCTCGTCGTCGATCGACAGTGACCCGCGGCGATCCACGATCGACCCGTCGTCGACCACCGTCACGCCAGGGGCCGCAACGCGCTCGCCGATCCGCCCGGAGAAGGCGCTGGTGCCCTTGCGGTTGAAATCGCCCTCGAGCCCGTGGCCGATCGCCTCGTGCAGCAAGATCCCCGGCCAGCCCGGCCCGAGCAGCACGGTCATCTCACCCGCGGGCGCGGCGACCGAATCGAGATTGACGACGGCCTGCGCCAGCGCCTCGTCGATTGCGCGGTTCCACGTCGCGGGCTCCATCAGGTCGGTGTAGAGGTAGCGCCCGCCGATCCCGAAGCTGCCGGTCTCGCGGCGGCCATTCTGCTCGACCACGATCGACACGTTGAGCCGCACCAGCGGGCGGATGTCGGTCGCCATGAAACCATCGGCGCGGACGATTTCGACGACGTTCCAATTGCCCATCAGCGACACCGACACCTGCGCCACGCGCGGATCGCGCGCGCGAGCTGCGGCGTCGATCGTCTGGCACAAATTCACCTTGTCGGCGAAGGGGATGAGGTCGAGCGGATCGGCGTCGGTATAGAGATGCCGGTTGGTGGCGCGCGGTGGGGCTGCCTTGGGGCTGGCCGACGGATCGATTAGCGCCATCGTCTCGGACGCGCGCTTGATCGCGGCGGCGCTCAGTTCGTTGGCATGCGCAAAGGCGGTCATCTCGCCCGACACCGCGCGGAGGCCGAAGCCCGAATGCGTGTCGTAGCTCGCGGTCTTCAGCCGGCCATCGTCGAATCCGAACGCCTCGGACTTGCGATATTGCAGGTAAAGTTCGCCATCATCCGCCTTGCCGAGTGCGGCTGCGGTGAGGGCCTGGGCCTCGTCGGGGGACAGCTGTCCGTCATGATAGAGGAAAGCGCGGGGGTCTGCGGGACTCGTCATACCCCCGAATATAGGAGGCTCAGCGGCCTGCGCCATCCCCATGATCGTGCAGCGTTGCCTGATCCGCGCCATCGGCGGGTCCGCCGATAAGGATGAAGCGGCGGTCGCAATAGCCGCAATCGACATAGCCGGTGTCGTCGATCTCGAGGAAGACGCGCGGATGCCCGAGGCTCGCGCCGCCAGGAATGTCGGTCGCGCCGTCGCAGATATTGCGGGCGTGGGTGACGCGGAGGATTTCGGGCGGGGCAATCATGCGGCCGCGATAGCAAGCCGGGGGGGAAGCTTCAACGGTGTTTGGGTGGGGGGATGATCTTCCCTATCCCCCCGTTCGTCCTGAGTAGCGACCGAGTAGGCGAAGCCGTATCGAGGGCGCGTATCGAAGGACATCGCGCGCAACCGTGCTTCGATACGCGCCCTCGATACGCCCCCAAGCGGGGGCTACTCGATCGCTACTCAGCACGAACGGAGAAGGGGAAACGCGCGCCCGACATACGGTTTTACCCTTTCCGCCAGCCCCCCGCCCCCGTACAGCAACCCGCATGACGGAAGCGGCCATCTCCATCGCCAACCTGTGCAAGACCTACAAGGGCGGCAAGCAAGCGCTCGACGACGTGTCGTTCGATGTGCCGCGCGGCACGATCTTCGGGCTGCTCGGCCCCAATGGCGCGGGAAAATCCACGCTGATCAACATCCTCGCAGGCCTCGTCAACAAGACCGGCGGCACCGCGTCGATCTGGGGCTTCGACATCGACCAGCACCCGCGCAACGCCAAGGTGTCGATCGGGATCGTCAATCAGGAGATCCTGTTCGACCCGTTCTTCTCGCCGTTCGAGACGCTCGAGATCCAGGGCGGGCTGTACGGCGTCCCCAAGGCCAAGCGCCGCTCGATGGAATTGCTCCGCGCGGTGCATCTGGAGGACAAGGCCGATGCCTATGCCCGCACGCTGTCGGGGGGCATGAAGCGCCGCCTGATGGTGGCGAAGGCGATGGTCCATTCGCCCCCCGTGCTGGTGCTCGACGAGCCGACCGCGGGCGTTGACATCGAACTGCGCCAGCAACTCTGGGCCTATGTCCGTTCGCTCAACGAAGCAGGCGTGACGGTCGTGCTGACGACGCATTACCTCGAGGAAGCCGAGGAACTGTGCGACCGGATCGCGATCATCAATCACGGCAAGGTGATCGCCAACGAACCGACCCGCGACCTGCTGGCGAAGGCGACCGAGAAGATGGTCGAGGTGACGGTCGACCGCGACGTCGCGGTCCCGCCCGCCAACGCCTGTTTCCAGAAGATCGAGCTGAAGGGGACGCGGACGCTCGCGATCACCTACGCCAAGGACAAGGTCAACGCGGGCGAAGTGCTCGCGGCGGTGCAGGCGGACGGCTATGGGATCGTCGACGTATCGACGCGCGAGGCAGATCTGGAGGACGTGTTCCTCAACCTGACGCGCGCGGCGAACGCGTAAGGACGGCTGCTCGCGCTTGCGCCCGCCCCTCACCGTGATCCTCGCGGACGCGGGGATCCATACGGGCTGACCGCGCAGAATATGACGGACAGTGACTATGGATTCCCGCCTGCGCGGGAATGACGGACATCGGGTGAGGTCACCTCGCCCCGACGGCCAGTAAACTCAAGAATGCCGCGTCCGCAGCAGCGCGAGCCCGAAGCCGATGAAGATCACCCCCGTCACCCGGTTGAACAGCCGCTTGACTGCGGGCCGCTCGAGATACCCCGCCAGCGACCGCCCGCCCAGCGCATAAACTCCGTACCAGAAGCTCTCCAGCACCGCGAACGTCACCACCAGCAACGCGAATTGCGGCGGCTTGGGGAACGCCGGATCGACGAATTGCGGGAAGAAGGCGGCTGCGAACAAGATCAGCTTCGGGTTGCTGATCCCGATCGCGAACCCGCCGCGGAACAGCGCGCGCAGCGACAGCGTGCGCGGCAGTTCCCCCTCCGCCACGTCGATCGGCGCCCCGTTGCTGCGCCACGCCTTGATTCCGAGGTAGATAAGATACGCAACCCCCACATAGCGCAGCACGTCGAACGCGCCCGGCACCGCAAGCAACAGCGTCGTCACCCCCGCCGCCGAAGCGGTGAGCACTAGCACAAGCGCGAGCAGGCACCCCGCCATCGCCGCGACGCTGCGCTTCAGCCCCATCTCGACGCTGCGCGACAGAATGTGGAGCATGTTGGGCCCGGGCGTCCCGCACAGCAGGAACACCGCGCCGGTAAACAGCCACCAATTGTGCAGGGTCATCGTTGGGGTCCGCCGGGGCTGGGATGAGCTGCGTCGCTATACGGCGGCGCAGCCCCAGGCAACACCATCCCGCGTCCTGCTAGGCAAGCCCGCCAATCCACGATACCAGCCGCTGTGACAGACGTGTGACGTCGGTCCGCCGCGGCACCCGGCCAGAGCGGGAAGTGGAGAAGCGATGCAGTCCGACGTCCTCATCATCGGCTCCGGCGCGGCCGGACTGACCGCCGCGCTCAACCTGGCGGATCGCTTCAAGGTCACCGTGCTCGCCAAGGGGCAGCTCAACGAGGGCTCGACCGCCTGGGCGCAGGGCGGGATCGCCGCGGTGCTCGAGGAAGGCGACACGTTCGAGAGCCATGTCGAGGACACGATGATCGCGGGCGCAGGGCTCAACGATCGCGCGACCGTCGAGATGGTCGTCGAACGCGCGCCCGCCGCGATCGCGCGGCTGGTCGAGCTGGGCGTGCCGTTCGCGACCGAAACCGCCGACAATGGCGGCGGGCTGCATCTGACGCGCGAGGGCGGGCATTCGCATCGCCGGATCGTCCATGTCGCCGACGCGACCGGCTGGGCCGTCCAGGAGGCGTTGCAGCGCGCCGCGACCGATCATCCCAACATCACGCTCATCCCCGACATGGTCGCGATCGACCTCGCCACCGGCCGTCACGAGGAGCGCTATTCGGGTGCGGGGCATGTGTGGGGCGTCTATGCGGTCAACCGCGCGACCGGCCGGGTCGAGCTCCACACCGCGCGCGCGACGATCCTGGCGACCGGGGGCGCGGGGCGGACCTATCTGTTCTCGACCGCGCCACGCGGCGCGACCGGCGACGGGATCGCGATGGCGTGGCGCGCCGGGTGCCGCGTCTCCAACATGGAGATGATGCAGTTCCACCCGACCTGCCTCTACAATCTCGACGTCAAGAATTTCCTCATCACCGAGGCGGTGCGCGGCGAAGGTGGACACCTGCTGCTGCCGGAAAACGGCTATCGCTTCATGCCCGAGGTCGACCCGCGCGCCGAGCTCGCGCCACGCGACATCGTCGCGCGCGCGATCGACCATGAGATCAAGCGGCTCGGGCTCGATTACGTCCACCTCGACATCAGCCACAAGGGGCCGGACTTCATCCGCGAGCATTTCCCCAACATCTACGAGAAGCTGCTGACGCTGGGGATCGACATGACCACCGATCCGATCCCGGTCGTCCCCGCGCAGCATTACACCTGCGGCGGGATCGTCGTGGATCTGGATGGTCGTACCGACTTGCCCGGCCTCTATGCGGCGGGCGAGTGCAGCGAGAGCGGATTGCACGGCGCGAATCGGCTCGCGTCCAACTCGCTGCTCGAATGCTTCGTCTTCGGCGAGGCATGCGCCCAGCATATCAGCGACCATTGGGACGCGCTCCCCGCCCCGCCGCCGATCCGCGCGTGGGACGAAAGCCGGGTCGAGGATTCGGACGAGGAAGTCGTGATCAAGCAGAACTGGACCGAAATTCGCCGGTTCATGTGGAATTACGTCGGGATCGTGCGGACGACCAAGCGGCTCGAGCGCGCGCAGCACCGCATCCGGATGCTGACCGAGGAAGTGAACGATTATTACGGCCATTTCCGCGTCACGCCCGACCTGATCGAGCTGCGCAACCTGCTCCAGACCGCGGAACTGATCGTGCGTTCGGCGCTCGCGCGCAAGGAATCGCGCGGGTTGCATTACACGCTCGATTATCCGGACATGCTGCCCGAGGCGCGCGACACGATCCTCGTGCCGTAGCCGGGCATTAAGATCCCCCTATCCGTCATTCCCGCGCAGGCGGGAATCCATTGGGACCGCCGCGCTGTTCCTGCGAGACCAGCCAGTATGGATCCCCGCCTGCGCGGGGATGACGGCGGGAGGAGTGAGCGTCACCGGGCGTACCGTGCCGTCTGGTCGTACAGTGAAGGCGTCTGGTCGCAGCTTGCGATCGTACCCATTTCTCAAACCAGATCTGGCCCTATCGCGAGGGTTCAGGGCATGATGCCGGGCGGGAAACAAATTCGGTGGTTGCGCATATTCTACCTCTGCACCTCATGAAGCCCGCAGCCACCCTGCTGCTCGTCTCCGCGCTGTGCGCCTGCGGTTATGGCGCGCGGCTCCAGGGCGCGCGTGGCGCGCAGACGCAGGCGCCGCTGGTCGTCGCGATCCCGCCGCGCTCGGGGCCGGCACCGGTCGGTCACCGCGTCCTGCCGCAGCCGCCGATGCTGACCGCAACGATCACGCAGCTGGTGCGCAGCTTCAACGGCAAGGTCGGGGTCGCAGTGCGCAGCGTCGACGATGGCTGGATGATCAATGCGGGCGGGAGCCAGCGCCTGCCGCAGCAAAGCGTCAGCAAATTGTGGGTCGCGATGACGGTGCTCGCCGCGCGCGATGCCGGCAAGCTCCGGCTCGACGATCCGATCACGCTGACCCGCGACGACATCACGCTGTTCCACCAGCCGATCGCCGGGCTGATCCGTGGCGACACCGGCTATCGCACCACCGTCGGCGAGCTGCTCCAGCGCGCGCTGACGATGAGCGACAATACCGCCAACGATCGCCTGCTCCGCCTCGTCGGCGGGCCGACCGCGGTGCGCGGCTTCATCGCGCGCAAGGGATTGGGCGCGATCGGCTTCGGCCCGGGCGAGCGGATGTTGCAGGCGACCACCGCCGGGCTGACGTGGCAGCCGTCCTACGCGTTCAACGACGGCTTCAACCGCGCGCGCAACGCGCTGACCCGCGCCGAGCGCCTTGCCGCGTTCAACCGCTATGTCGCCGCTCCGCTCGACGGTGCCGCGCCCGCCGCGATCGCGACCGCGCTCGCGCGGCTCAAGCGCGGCGAAATCCTGTCGGCCCCGTCCACCTCCTATCTGATCGGCACGATGCAATCCTCGCACACCGGCAAGATGCGGCTGCGCGGCGCGGTGCCGCCGGGCTGGACGTTCGGCCACAAGACCGGGACCGGACAGGACTACGCGGGGCGGACCGCTGGCTATAACGATGTCGGCCTGCTGATCGCGCCCGATGGCCGCACCTATGCGATCGCGGTGATGATCGGCGACACGCTCCGCCCGATCCCGGCGCGGCAGCAATTGATGCAGGCGGTCGTGTCGAGCGTCGTCGCGACGCATGCGAGCACGGTCTCCGCCGATACCAATCGCCGGAGCGCCAGCCGCCCGAACGGCTGAACGCAAAGCGGGCTTCTGCTAAGGCGCGGGCGCTGCTATCGCCGCACGATGCCGCATCTCTATCTTGTCGATGGCTCGGGATATATCTTCCGCGCCTATCACCGCCTCCCCCCGCTCACCAACAAGCATGGCGAGCCGGTCGGCGCGGTCTATGGCTATACCACGATGCTGTGGAAGCTCGCGGACGAGGTGCACGCCGCCGACGGCCCGACGCATATGGCCGTCATCCTCGACAAGTCGTCCAAGACCTTCCGCAACGACCTGTACGATCAATACAAGGCGCACCGCCCGCCGCCGCCCGAGGATCTCGTACCCCAGTTCCCGATGATCCGCGATGCGACGCGCGCCTTCTCGCTGCCGTGCATCGAGACCGAGGGATTGGAAGCCGACGACATCATCGCCTGCTATTCGCGCGCAGCCTTGGCGCAGGGGTGGGCGGTCACGATCGTGTCGTCGGACAAGGATCTGATGCAGCTGATCGAGCCCGGGCTCGACATGTACGACACGATGAACAACCGTCGCCTCGGCGCGGAGCATGTCGCGGAGAAATTCCACGGCATCACGCCCGCGCAACTCGGCGACGTGCTCGCGCTGATGGGCGACAGCGTCGACAACGTGCCGGGCGTTCCCGGCGTCGGCCCCAAGACCGCCGCGAAATTGATCCTCGAACATGGCGACCTCGAATCGGTGCTCGCCGCCGCCGAGGGGATGAAGAAGGGCAAGCTGCGCGACAATCTGATCGAACATGCCGACATGGCGCGGCTGTCGAAGGAGCTGGTGACGCTCAAATGCGACGTCGCTTTGCCCGAGCCGCTCGAGGATCTCGAACTCAAGGGCATCCCAGATGCGCCGCTGCGCGTGTTCCTCGAACATCACGGGTTCCGCTCGCTGCTCGCCAAGCTGTCCGCGGTCGCGGATGCCCCCGTCCCCGCGCCCAAGGCGGTGCCGACCGAGCAGGACCCGCCGTGCGACCACGACACGTACGAGACCGTGGTCGACGAGGCCGCGCTCGACCGCTGGATCACGCTCGCGCGGCATCAGGGCTGGATCGCGATCGACACCGAGACGACCGGGATCGACGCGACTCGCGCCGACCTCGTCGGGATCAGCATGGCGCTCCATCCCAACCTCGCCTGCTACGTCCCGCTCGCGCATGGCGGGAGCGGGCTGTTCGCGGAAAAACCCGAGCAGCTGACGGTCGAGGTCGCGCTGGCGAAGTTGAAGCCGCTGTTCGAGGATCCGTCGGTGCTCAAGATCGGGCATAACCTGAAGTACGACATGATCGTGCTCGGGCGCTTGGGCGTCGGCGTTGCGCCGTTCGACGACACGATCCTGATGAGCTTCGATCTCGACGCAGGGCTCCACGGCCACAGCATGGACGAGCTCGCCGCGACGCACCTGTCGCACAGCTGCATCGCGTTCAAGGACGTGGTCGGCGTCGGCAAGTCGCAGCGGACCTTCAACGAAGTCGATCTGGTCGCCGCGACGCGCTACGCCGCCGAGGATGCCGACGTGACGCTGCGGCTGTGGCGGCGGTTCAAGCCGCGCCTCGCCGCCGAGGGTGCGACGCGCGTGTACGAGATGGTCGATCGCCCGCTCGCGCCGGTCATCGCGCAGATGGAGCGCCACGGGATCAAGGTCGATCGCGAACGGCTCGCGCAGCTATCGGGCGAATTCTCGACGCAGATCGGCGCGCTCGAAGTCGATATCCATGCGCTTGCGGGCGGTGCGTTCACGATCGGGAGCCCCAAGCAACTGGGCGACGTGCTGTTCGAGCGGATGGGGATCAAGGGCGGGCGCAAGGGCAAGTCCGGGGTCTATTCGACCGACGTGACCGAGCTCGAGCGGATCGCCGCCGACAAGGACTCACCCGGCAAGGACATGGCGACCAAGGTGCTCGAATGGCGCCAGCTGTCCAAGCTCAAGTCAACCTATACCGACGCGCTCCAGGCGCAGATCAACCCCGCGACGGGGCGTGTCCACACATCCTACTCGCTGACCGGCGCGCAGACCGGGCGGCTGTCGTCGACCGACCCGAACCTCCAGAACATCCCGATCCGCACCGAAATCGGCCGCCAGATCCGCGACGCGTTCGTGGCGGAACCCGGCAACGTCCTGCTCGCCGCCGATTACTCGCAGATCGAACTGCGGCTCGCGGCGCATATGGCGGACGTGCCGCAACTGCGTGAGGCGTTCGCCAGCGGGGCTGACATCCACAGCCTGACCGCGCAGGAGCTGTTCGGCGAGGTCAACCGCGACACGCGCGGGCGCGCCAAGACGATCAACTTCGCAATCCTCTACGGGATCAGCCGCTGGGGCCTGGCGGGTCGGCTCGACGTCACCGCGGACGAGGCGCAGGCGATGATCGACCGCTATTTCGATCGCTTCCCCGGCATCCGCAACTATATCGCGCAAACCACTGAGACGGTCCGTGCGAATGGCTACACCACCACCCTGTTCGGGCGGAAGACGCACTTCCCGCGCATTTCCTCCAAGATCCAGCACGAACGCCAGGGAGCAGAGCGCGCCGCGATCAACGCGCCGATCCAGGGCACCTCCGCCGACATCATCAAGCGCGCGATGGTGCGAATGGGCCCGGCGCTGCTCGAGGCGGGGCTGCCCAATGTGCGGATGCTGCTGCAGGTGCATGACGAACTCGTGTTCGAACTCCCCGAAGGCGACGTCGCCGCGGCGAAACCCGTGATCGAACGCGTGATGGCGACCGCCGCCGAACCCGCAGTCCAGCTCAGCGTGCCGCTCGGCATCGAGATCGGCACCGGCCTGAGCTGGGGGGCCGCGCATTGACGACAGTAACGGGGGGCGTACCGACCGACCGTGGGGGCACGGACGACGAGATCAACGCACTGGCCAAAGGCGGCCGGACCAACATCCTCGGCTTCCTGATGCGCCTTGTCGCGCGGATCCCGTTCCTGTTCATCGCCGGGCGGTTGTACGGGCCTGACACGCTCGGCACCTTCGCGCGCGCGGTGTTGTTCGTCGAGGTGGCAGCCCTGCTCGCGACCTTCGGGCTCAAGCGGGGCCTCGCGCTTGCGATCAGCGATTCGGATCGCCCGCATGTCGACATCGTGTGGGATTGCCTCGTCGTCGCGGCGCTCGCGTCCTTCCTCGCGAGCGGGTTCCTGCTGCTCGTCCCCGACCTGATGTATCACGGCAGCGCGCCGACCGGGCTCGAACGGCTGTTGCCGTGCATCATCGTCTTCACCGCCTGGTCGGACATCACGCTCGCCGCGCTCGCCTATCGCCGCAACGTCAAGGCCACCGTCACCGCGCGCGCGGTGATCGAGCCGTGGACGATCTCGATCGCGGCGGGCGTGCTGTATCCGGTCGCACCGCATGACGGGCTGGTGATCGCCTACATGCTGTCGATGATCGCGGCGCTGGTCGCATCGCTGGTGCCGTTCTGGCGAAGCTATGGCGCGCCGGTCGGGTGGCGGCTCCATCCGGGGCGGACGATCGCACTGATCCGCCGCAATGCGCCTTTGGCTGGCGCGGACGCGCTCGAATGGGGCACGCGCAACGTCGACCGTTCGATCCTGTTCGTGATGTTCGAGCCGCGGATCGTCGGCATCTACTGGATGGCGCAACAGGTCGCGTCGATCCCGGGCAAGCTCAAGACGAGCTTCGACCCGATCCTCGGCCCGGTCATCACGACCAGCCTCGCCCGCAGCGACATGGGGGCGATCGCGGCGCAGGTGCGGCAGGTCGGCTTCTGGATTCTCGCCGCGCAGACGGGGCTTGCGCTGATGGGGTCGATCCCGGGTGAGGCGGTGATGGGGACGGTCGGCCCGCAATTCGTCTCGGGCACCGCGGCGCTCGCGTTCCTGCTGTTCGCCGAGGCGGCCGCATCGACCGGCGCGGTGTGCGAATCCGCGCTCGTCTATATCGCGCGGTTGCAGAACATGGCGATCTCGATCGGCATGCTGCTGTTCCAGGTGGCGCTCAGCTTCGGTCTGATCTTCGCGATGCAGTCGGTCGGCTGGCCGGTCGCGTTCCAGGCGGCGGGGCCGGCGGTGGCGTTGTTCGTATCGGTGACGATCACCTCGATCATCAAGTCGACCTATCTGTCGCGGTTGCTCAAGGCCCCCGTGGCGGGATGGCGTTGGGCGATGGCGTGGGCGGTGCTCGCGACCTGCGTCGTTGGGGGCGCGTTCACTGCCTTGCCCAAGCGGTTCGAATGGGCCGAACTCGCGATCGGCGAACCGCTGATGGCGGCGGCCTACCTGTACGTGCTGTACCGCTGGGCGTTCCGCGACGAGGACCGCGCGTTGATCCGGCGGAAACCGGCGGTGGCGGGATAGGCCACGGATGGAGTGGGCGCGCATCGCCGCCCAAGCCCGTCATCCCCGCCTGCGCGGAGATGACGGGTTAACGGGGGAGGAACCCCGCCCGATCAATGCCGGAAGTGGCGCACCCCGGTGAACACCATCGCGAGGCCAGCCGCATCCGCCGCCGCGATCACCTCGTCGTCGCGGATCGATCCGCCCGGCTGGATCACCGCGGTGGCGCCCGCCTCGACCGCCGCCAGCAAGCCGTCGGCGAACGGGAAGAACGCATCCGACGCGACCGCCGCGCCGATCGTGCGCGGCTCGCCCCAGCCAGCCTTGTCGGCGGCGTCCTTCGCCTTCCACGCCGCGATCCGCGCGGACTCGAGCCGGTTCATCTGGCCTGCGCCGATCCCGGCGGTGCTGCCGCCCTTGGCATAGACGATAGCGTTCGACTTGACGTGCTTGGCCACCGTCCACGCGAAGCGGCAGTCCGCGAGCTCCTGCTCGGTCGGCGCGCGCTTGGTGACGACCGTCATCTCGGGGTTGGACTCACCATCGCGGCTCTGCACCAGCCAGCCGCCGGTGATCGCCTTCGCCAGCAACCCGGCGCGCGCCGGATCGGGCAGCTCGCCGGTCAGCAGCAAGCGCAGGTTCTTCTTGGCAGCGAAGATCGCGAGCGCCTCTTCATCCGCATCGGGTGCAACCACCACTTCGGTGAAGATCCCCGCGATCGCGCGCGCGGTCGCGCCGTCGAGCGTGCGGTTGAGCGCGATGACCCCGCCGAACGCCGACACCGTATCGCAGGCGAAGGCGGCAGCATAAGCCGCTTCGAGCGTTTCGCCGGTCGCAACGCCGCACGGGTTGGCGTGCTTGACGATGACGCAGGTCGGCGCGGCATCCCGATATTCGCTGATCAGGTCGAGCGCAGCGTCCGCATCGTTGAGGTTGTTGTAGCTGAGGTCCTTGCCCTGCACCTGGCGTGCCTGGCCGATCCCGCGGGGTGCGGTGCCGCCCGCGGTGTAGAACGCCGCCGACTGGTGCGGGTTCTCGCCGTAGCGCAGCGACTGGCCGCGCTGGAGCGTGATCGCGAGCGTCTCCGGGAAGGCTTCGCCCTGGTCGACCTGGCCGAACCACGTCGCGATCATCCCGTCATAGGCAGCGGTCGCGGCATAGGCCTTGGCGGCGAACTTGCGACGATCCGCCAGTGTCGTGCTCCCGCCCGCAACCAGCGCATAATCCGCCGGATCGGTGACGATCGCGACGAACGCGTGGTTCTTGGCCGCCGAGCGCACCATCGACGGGCCGCCGATGTCGATATTCTCGATGATCTCGTCGCGCTCCGCACCCTTGGCGACGGTCGCCTCGAACGGATAGAGGTTGACCACGACCAGATCGATCGCGCCGATTCCGTGCTCCTCCATCGAGGCGACATGCGCCGCATCGTCGCGCACCGCGAGCAGCCCGCCGTGGACCACCGGGTGGAGCGTCTTGACGCGGCCGTCCATCATCTCGGGGAAACCGGTCAGGTCCGAAATGTCGCGCACCTCCAGCCCGGCATCGCGAAGCGCCTTGGCGGTGCCCCCGGTCGAGACGAGCTCGACGCCATGCTCCGCCAGCCCCTTCGCGAGATCGACGATACCCGTCTTGTCGGACACCGACAGCAACGCGCGGCGGATCGGGATGGTGGTCATGGGGAGGCTCCAGCGGGAAAGAGGGGCGAAATGTCGCGCACCCCCTGCCCGCTCGGGCCGTGAAATTCAATGCGCGCGCTTGAGCACCCAGCCGACATTCGCGCCGCCCGCCGGTGCCTCGCCCGTCACGACGAGCTGCATCGTCGCATGCGGACGGCCCTCGGCGTCGATCCACAGGCTGTCCTCGAACGCGAGCGCCCCGCCCCGGCAGCGGAATTGCCACAGCCCCCCGCCGGGCAACCGCAACAGCGCGGCCATGCCATCCGCGGTCGGCGAGAGCTGTATACCAAGCCCGAGGTGGAAGCGGATCGCGAAGGTCGACGGCTGGACCTTGCGCCGCTTGGGCGCGGGGAGCAGCACGTCCTCTCCGCGCAGTTCCTTGCCATCGTTGGTCATCACCAGTTGCCGGCGGTGGATCAGCCCGAAGCGGCGGGCATAGCCGTCGTGGCTCGCCTCGATCCGGCTCGACGCCTCGCTTTCCTGCCGCACCAGCTCGACCTCGGCGACCCCACGCCCGAGCGTGCCGTCGGCATGGATCGCGGTCGAATTGCTGTCCCCGACGACCAGCGTCGAATGCGCGGCGGTGGTCCGCAGGCCTTCCGCCAGATCCGCGGGAAGCTGCGCGATTCCGGCGCGTGCGCCACCACAATTGACGATGATCCGGTTGCGCCCGTCGGACAGCTCGAACGCGAGCGTCGACGCGCAGCCGCCTTCGACCAGCCGCGCGACCGGCGGCGGCGCGCCGTCGAGGATCAGCACCGCCGACCCCGCCGCCAGCCGCTGATACCCCCAGTCGCGCGCCTGGCGCAGCGGCCGCGTTCGCACCCCGCTCGCCTCGATCACCTGCGCGAGCGGGGCGACGCCATAAGGCGCGCAGCCCTGCCAGCTGCTGAGGTCGCGATCGGTATGGCAGATACCGAGCAACGCGGGCATCAGCTTGCCGAGCGTCTCGGCGAGGAACGCGGGTGGTTCCAACCGGCGCGCGTCGTAGACGTCGCGCAGGCAGGTCAGCAGCATGATGAGGTCGACCTGCGCGCCCGGCGAGCGCGCGACGTTGCCGCCATCCTCGTAGATCGACGCCTCGAGCCCGCGCAGCAGCGCAGCCTCGACCGCGGACTGGCGTGGATCGCCGCCGGGAATCAGCAAGGTCGCCGCGACCACCCCGCACAGCGCAGCGACGCGCGGCGCGCCCTGCGGTGCCTTTTCCGCATTCCGGTCGATATGCCGCGCACCGCGCGCGAGCGTGTTGAGGACACGGCTGCGATAGACCAGGTCCGCCGACGACAGGATCAGCGGCGCATGCGCGGTCCACGCGAGGATGCGCCGGCCCCACAGATCCGCGCGCCATGCGGGTTCGCTGACGGTGTCGGCATGCCGCGCGAGCCACAACCGCATCAGATGTTCTGCAATCGGCGTCGCCTGCGCGCGCGTCGCGACGGTCGACAGGTCGCGCAACCACGCGAAGCTGTGGAAATAGTCCGCAAACCCCTTCGAGAAGACGGGTTTGGCGAGATCGAGCGTTTCGATGTCGTGCGCTTCGCCGCGAAACGTCAGCATCCCCTCGAGCAGCGCATGCCCCCGCTTGACGTCGCCGAGGAACGGATCATCGGGCACCGCGATCAGCTTGAGCGGATGCCGCCCCTTGAGCCGCAGCCCGTGGATCGGGGTGCGCCACGTCAAACGGTGGAAATGCTCCGACAGCCGTTCGGCGAGCGACAGGCCCTTGTCCCCACCAAGGCGGATCAGCCGCTTGCCCTCGTCGATCCCGTCCTTCGGCCCTGACGGCACGTCGAGCTCCGGGGTCGAGCGATCGCGCATTTAGCGGCGGAGGCCGGCGATGTTGGCGGCATAGGCATCGGGCCCGCCGCGGAAGGTCGCGGTGCCGGCGACCAGCGCATCCGCGCCCGCCGCAATCGCGCGCGGCGCGGTGCCATGGTCGATCCCGCCATCGACCTCGAGATCGATATCATAGCCGCCGTGGTCGATCATCTTGCGAATGCTCTCGATCTTGCGAAGCGAGCTTTCGATGAACGCCTGCCCGCCGAAGCCGGGATTGACGCTCATCACCAGCACCAGGTCGACCGTATCGAGGAGATAATCGAGCGCCTTCGCCGGGGTCTGCGGCGTGAGCACGACGCCCGCGCGCTTGCCGAGGCTTCGGATGTGCTGAAGACTGCGATGCGTGTGCGGCCCCGCCTCGACATGGATGCTGATCGTGTCGGCGCCCGCTTCCGCGAACGCATCGAGATACGCGTCGACCGGCGCGATCATCAGGTGGACGTCGAGCGGCTTGGCGGTGTGCGGGCGGATCGCCTTCACCACGCCCGGCCCGATCGAGATGTTGGGGACGAAATGGCCGTCCATCACGTCGACATGAATCCAGTCCGCGCCGGCGGCGTCGATCGCGCGGACCTCCTCGCCAAGCTTGGCGAAATCGGCCGAGAGGATGGAAGGGGCGATGCGGACGGGGCGCTGGGACATGATGCGCCAAGCCTGTAGCACGCCGGGGATACGGGACAAGCGCTCAACGCTCCCCGGCGAGATGCTCAGCCCTGCCGCTGCCAGCGCGCGATGAAGAAGCCGTCGTTGCCGCCGGGCTTGACCATTCCGGGCAAGGTCCGCACGCACCCCTTGGCGTCGGGCACGATCCCCGCCGGGAGTTCGTCCACTTCGACCGGCACCAGCGCGAAATCGGGCCGCGCCGCGGCGAAGCGTTCGCGCTGCTTCTCGCCCTCGGCGGGTTCGAGCGAGCAGGTCGCGAAGACGAGCGTCCCGCCCGGCTTGACCCATTCCGCCGCGCGCGTCAGCAAACTGGTCTGCAACGCCGCGAGATCGGTTATTTGCGACGGCCGTACGCGGTGGAGCACGTCGGGGTGCCGGCGGAAGATCCCGGTCGCACTGCACGGCGCATCCAGCAGCACCGCATCGACCGGCGCGGGTGGTGCCCATTCGAGCACGTCCGCCTCGACGATTTCCGCCGTCAGGCCAGTCCGCGCGAGATTGTCGCGAAGTCGCGCCAGACGACTTTCGGACGCATCGACCGACGTCACCTGCCAGCCCGCGCTCGCGAGCTGCATCGTCTTGCCGCCCGGCGCGGCGCACAGGTCGAGCGCGGTGCCGGTCCCCTTGCCAAGCAGGCGCGCGGGCAGCGACGCGGCGATATCCTGCACCCACCAACGACCTTCCTCGAAGCCGGGAAGCTCGGGGACATGCGCCGAATCGATCCGCACATGCCCGGGCAGCAGCGAGACGCCGCCCAGTTCCTCGACGAACCGCGCGGTTTCGTCCCAGCCGGCGAGCGTCAGGTCGAGCGGCGGAGGGGCTGCCATCGCTTCCTCGGCAGCGTGGATGCCGTCGTCGCCCCACGCAGCATGCCAGCGCAGCGCGACCGCATCGGGCAGCGTCGGCAATTCGGGGAGCTGGTCGCCGCCCCGCGAGAGCGTCCCGAACACGCCGTGGACGAGCTTGCGCGGGCCGCCGTCGACCAGCGGCAGCACGGTCGCGATCGCGGCATGCGACGGCGTGCCGAGCGACAGCGCCTGCACCAGCGCGATGCGGAGCGCGAAGCGCGCCTTCGAATCATCGGGCAGCCGCGTCTTGGTCGCCGAGTCGATCAGCGCATCCAGATCGGGCAGCCGCCGCAGCACTTCCGCCGCGATCGCATGCGCGAGCGCGCGGTCATCGGCGCGGTCGATCCCCGCGGTGGCGCGACCGATCGCGGCTTCGAGCGGCAGACCCTGGCGCAGCACCGCGTCGAGCATCCGGAGCGCGGCGCGGCGTGCAGGCACGCCGGGGGCCTCGACGGGCTCTGGACGGGGCATGTAACGGCGGGGGGGTGGCAAGGTCACGGGCTTGAACTCTACGCAAAGGACCGCCAATTGACGGGGGACGCCTTATCTCATGCGTCTGCAAGGAAGTCCCTCATGGCCGCTCGTCCGCCGCATGTGAAGCCACCTGCCTATCTCAGCAAGAATACGCCGGTCCCCGCGCCCGACCCCAAGCCCGCTGACCGCGATGCGCGCGACCATCTCGGGCTCGATCCGACGCGTTATGGCGACTGGGAGCTGAAGGGCATCGCGATCGATTTCTGAGGGGCGGACGTCACGCCGGCGCGCGAGCCCTGTACGAAACGCCCCGTCACCCCGGGGTCCACCGTGGTTTACGCTATTACGCCGTTGCGACAGCTGCACGGTGGACCTCGGGACAAGCCCGGGGTGACGGAGCAAGGGTGCTCCCGGCGACGTTCGCCGGAGCATTGGCGTCCCTAGCGCGCCTCGCGCCGCAATGGCCGCGCGAGCAGCGCCTCGATTACCGCGCCCACTTCTGCGCCTTCCAGCAAGGCACAGACCGCCGCGACCACCGGCATCTCGACCCCGATCGCCGCCGCCGCTGCGCGCAGCACCGGCGCGGTCGCCGCGCCTTCCGCCACCGTCACGCGGTCCGCGAGCAAATCCTGCGCGCGCCGCCCCTGCCCGAGCCCGACGCCGAGCGAAAAATTGCGCGACGCGGTCGACGAACAGGTCAGCACCAGATCACCCAGCCCCGACAGGCCGCTCAACGTCTCCGCCTGCGCGCCGCGCGCCAGCCCGAACCGCACCATCTCGGCAAAGCCGCGCGCGATCAGCGCGGCGCGCGCATTCTGCCCGAGCCCCGCACCCTCGACCACGCCACACGCGATCGCGAGCACGTTCTTGACCGCGCCGCCGATCTCCGCACCCGTCACGTCGGTGGTCGCATACGGCCGCAGCGCCGGCCCCGCGAGCCGATCCGCCAGCGCCGCCCCGAGCGCCTCGTCCGCGCATGCCAGCGTGACCGCGGTCGGTTGCCCGGCAGCGACTTCATGCGCGAAGGTGGGCCCCGACAGCACCGCGATCGGCGCGGCGGGGTGGACCTGCTGCGCGACCTCGCCGACCAGCATTTGCGTTCCCGCCTCGATCCCCTTGGCGCACAGCACCAGCGGGGTCGCCCCGACTGCGGTCTCGGCGAGCACCGCGCGGACATGCTGCGCGGGGACGACGACGAGCAGCGCGTCGCAGACCGACAAGGCTCCGAGCGACCCGGTCGCGACAATCGTTTCGGGCAGCGTGATCCCGGGCAGGAAGCGCGCATTCTGGTGAGTTGCGTTCACCCCCGCGACGACATCCGCCTCGCGCGCCCACAGCAGGACCTCTTCGCCGCCGCGCGCCGCGACCTGCGCGAGCGCGGTGCCCCAGGCGCCGCCGCCGATGACCCCGATCTTCATGCCTTCACTCCCGCGCCACGCACCGCTTCCGCGCCCGGATCGAGCGGCCAGCGCGGCCGCGCGGCGACATCGAGCGGATCGGTCAGCCCTGCAGCGAAGCGTTCCGCCCCGGCCCAGCCGATCATCGCGGCGTTGTCGGTACACAGCCACAAGGGGGGTGCCACAAAGCGCAACCCGTTCGCCCCCGCCAGATCGGACAGCGCGGACCGCACCGCACCATTCGCGGCGACCCCGCCCGCGACCACCAGCGCGGTCGCATGATGCGCCTGCCCCAGCGCGCGCACCGTGCGGTCGAGCAGGCAATCGACCACCGCCTGCTGGAATGACGCGGCGATATCCTCGACCGACCAGATCCCCGCCGCCTGCGCGCGCACGACCGCGCTCTTGAGACCCGCGAACGAGAAGTGCGGCTCGGGCGACCCCTTCAGCGGCCGCGGCAGCGGGACGATCGGACGACCGGCGCGCGCGGCGACCTCGACCGCCGGGCCACCCGGAAAGCCGAGCCCCAAAACTTTGGCGGTCTTGTCGAACGCCTCGCCCGCGGCATCGTCGATCGTCGTCGCGAGCCGCCGATAGCGGTTCACTCCCTCGACCAGCAGCAACTGGCAATGCCCGCCGGACACCAGCAGCAGCAGATACGGAAAATCGAGATCCGGATCGGACAGGCGCGGGCTGAGCGCATGGCCTTCGAGATGATTGACCGCGATCAACGGCTTGCCCGCGGCATGCGCGAGCGCCTTGCCCGTTACCAGCCCGACCATCACGCCGCCGATCAGCCCCGGCCCCGCAGTCGCGGCGATCGCGTCGACCTCGGCGAGCGTGACGCCCGCATCCGCGAGCGCCGCCTCGATCAGCGGGGCGAGCACCTCGACATGCGCGCGCGCCGCGATTTCGGGAACGACGCCGCCATACGGGCGATGCGCCGCCTCCTGCCCCGCGAGCCGATGCGCCAGGACCTGACGATCCGACGTGACGAGCGCGGCGGCGGTTTCGTCGCAGCTGGATTCGAGACCGAGAATGAGTGCCATGCGCCATCCCTACCGCGCCGCCCGCCACTTGTCGAAGGCGAGCCGGTTCGTCATGACTGGCGACGAAGGGAGCATGCGTGACACAATCGCTCAAGCTGGGAACCCGCGGCTCACCGCTCGCGCTCGTCCAGGCCAATATGGTGCGCGAGGCGTTGTGCGCCGCGCACGGCTGGGACCGCGACAGGGTCGAGATCGTCCCGATCCGCACCACCGGCGACCGGCGACAGGACGTCGCGCTCGCCGAGATCGGCGGCAAGGCCCTGTGGACCAAGGAACTCGACCGCGCGCTTCTGGCGGGGGAAATCGATTTCGCGGTCCATTCGATGAAGGATGTCGAGACCGTCCGCCCCGAGGCGATCAGCATCGCGGCGATGCTGCCGCGCGCCGACGTGCGCGACCGGATCATCGGCGCGGACAGCGTCGTCGCGTTGCGCGAGGGTGCTATCATCGGCACGAGTTCGCCGCGCCGGGTCGCGCAGGTCAAGCGGTTGCGCCCCGATCTCGTCACGATCCTGCTGCGCGGCAACGTCGATACGCGGCTCGCCAAGGTGACCGCGGGCGAGGTCGATGCGACGCTGCTCGCCGCCGCCGGGCTCGAACGGCTCGGGCGAGTCGAGGTCGGGAGCTGTATCCCGACCGAGGTGATGCTCCCCGCCCCGGCGCAAGGCGCGGTCGGGATCGAGGCGCGCACCGCCGACGACCGCGTCCGCGCGCTGCTCTCCGCAATCGATCACCCGCCGACGCACCGCTGCGTGCTGATCGAGCGCGCGTTGCTCGCGGTGTTGCAGGCGGATTGCCACTCGCCGGTCGCCGCCCTCGCGACGCTCGACGGCGAGACGGTGACGCTGCGCGGCGAACTGTTCGCCGAGGATGGCAGCGCGCATGTCGTGGGCAGCCTGACCGGCGCGGTCGATGATCCGACGCTCGCCACACGACTGGCGCAGGACCTGCTCGACCGCGCGCCGCCGCCGGTCCGCGCGCTGTTTGCGGGATGACGCTGCGGCTGGTCGTGCTCCGGCCCGAACCCGGCAACGCCGCGACCTGCGCGCGCGCAGAAGCAGCCGGGTTCGAAGCGATGGCGCTTCCCCTGTTCGCGGTCGAGCCGCTCGACTGGACCGTACCCGACACCGCCCCGCACGACGCGCTGATCCTGACCAGCGCGAACAGCCTGCGCTTCGGCGGCGATGGGCTCGCGGCATTGCGAAGCCTGCCAGTGATCGCGGTCGGCGCGCATACCGCGGCGGCCGCGCGCGACTACGGGTTTGACGTCATGGCGACGGGGAGCGGCAATGCCGCCGACATCCTCGCGCTCGCGGCGCACCACGGCATCGCGCGCGCGCTGCACCTGACCGGGCATGATCGAACGCTCGAGGCGGGCGGCGTGATCGCGACGCTGATCCCGGTGTATCGCAGCGCCGCCGTGCCGGTCGAACCGTTCGCGCTGGCGGTGCTCGACCACGGCGTCGCGCTGCTCCACTCGGCGCGCGCGGCGAAACGGATCGCGGCGCTGGTCGACGCCGCCGAGACTCGTGCGACGATCGCGCTGGCCGCGTTCAGCCCGGCGATCGCGGCGGCGGCAGGCGTTGGCTGGCGTGCGATCGTCACCGCTGCCACCCCCGATGACGCGGCATTGTTCGCAGCCCTCGCACCGCTTGCGCCGACGAAGCGTTGACCGTTTGCGTCAGGACGATGATAAGGCAAGCCTATGGACGAAACCGCGCCAACCGTCCCCGAGACCGATTTCGCTGCACGCTCGCGTGTCGAGACCGCAACCGCTCCGACAGTGCCCCCCTTCACACCACCCCCGTACACGCCGTCGGTCCCAGCGGGCCGGCGCGGCATGGGATGGCGCATGGGGGTCGCGCTCGGGCTGATCGCATTCCTGATCGGGGTCGGCGCGACGGCTTTCTTTGTAACGCGCTTCGGCAAGGACGGTGACGGCAAGCAGGTCGCGACGATGACGCTGCCCGTCTCGAACGGCCAGCCCCCGGTCGTCATCCTGCCGGGCAAGCCGGGTGCGCCGGTCCCCGCGATTGATCTCGCCGCCTTGACCGGTCGCGAGGAGCAGCTCGCCGCAAAGCTTGCCGAACTGGAAGCGCGCGAGACGGGAATCGACCAGGATGCGCAGCAGTCTGCGGCTTATGCGACCCGCAGCGAGGGGCTGATGGTCGCGTTCGCCGCACGGCGCGCGCTCGATCGCGGACTCAACCTCGGGTTCCTCGAACAGCAATTGCGCAAGCGCTTCGGCACGTCCCAGGCGGCAGCGGTGGCGTCGATCACCCAGGCGGCGCGCAACCCGGTGACGCTCGAGGACCTGCGCGCCGGGCTCGACGGGGTCACTCCCGAATTGATGACCGGCGTTGGCAGCAGCGGCTGGCTCCAGAGCCTCGGGCGCGAAATCCGCAACCTGGTCGTGCTGCGTCGCGCGGGCACGCCCTCGCCGCTCCCGATCGACCGGATCGCGCGCGCCCGGCGGCTGCTCGAAGCGGGACAGGTCGAGGCGGCGCTCGCCGAGGTGTCCCGCATGCCAGGGGCGAGCCAAGCGACCCGCTGGACCGAAGCGGCGCGCCGCTACATCGGTGCGCGCCATGCGCTCGACACGATCGAAAGCGCCGCGATCAATGCCCCGGGCGTCGAGCCGAAGGCGAGCGTACCGACGACGATTGCGCCACCGGCATCAGCGCCCGCGCAACCGGAAGCCGCGGAAGCCGGTACGTCTCCCGCAGTTTAGGGAGTTTCTGCCCCCCGATAATCATTCCCCGGCGAAGGCCGGGGCCCAGGAGCGATGGCCGTAGTCGCGAAGCGCAGCGTCCAGCAAACGACTGTCCCGCTTCTGGGCCCCGGCCTTCGCCGGGGAAGAAAAGGGGAGGTAAAAGGAAGGCGTTTCCTACCGACCGTTACCCGAACAGCGCTCGATCAACGCCATCGCCCCATGCGGTGCACGCACCTTGGCGCCGTTGATGAAGAAGACGAACGTATCGCGTGGCTGCTTGGGTGCCGCGTCCGCGACATAGGGCAATCCCTCGGGCGATCCGCCCGCCGCCCAGTCCCGCGCCGCCGCGGCCCAACGATCGAGCGCTGCCGGGGCGTAACCCGCTGGCTCCTCCTCGACCGCCGCCTCGAGCCGCGCATAGACGAAGTCCCCGCTCACATCCGCAATCGCGGGATAGTCGGTCGAATCGGCATAGACGATCGCGACTCCCGCCGCGCGCGCCAGTGCGACGAATTCGGGCACGAGGAAACTGTCGTGCCGCACCTGCACCGCGTGGCGCAGCGCGACTCCATCCTGGCTGGCGGGCAGCAGCTTGAGGAACGCGCCGAAATCGTCGGGATCGAATTTCTTGGTCGCCATGAATTGCCACAGGATCGGCCCGAGCCGGTCGCCAAGCTCGGTGATCCCCTGCCCGGTGAACCTGGCGATCGATTCGCCCGCCTCAGCGAGTACCTTCCGATTGGTGCAATAGCGCGACGCCTTGAGCGTAAAGACGAACCCGTCGGGCACCGCCTTTGCCCAGGACGCGAAGGTCGCGGGCTTCTGCGACGAATAATAGGTGCCGTTGACCTCGATCGCGGTCAGCTTGGACGCGGCAAAGTCGAGTTCGCGCTTCTGCGCCCATTTCTCGGGGAAGAACGTCCCCCGCCAGGGCTCGTAGGTCCAGCCGCCAATGCCGATTCGGATATCGCCGTGTGTCATGCCGGCGATGCTAGCCGACCCGGTTGGCGCGGCCTACCACAACCGGCTGCCGGGAATGCCCTTGAACGGCCCGGCGAAGGCGCTGGTGATCCAGCCGCCGTAGAAGTCGCCGGGTTGCGGCGTCACCGTCTCGCCGTCCACGCTGCACCGGTCGAACGGCGCAGCGTAGAAGGCGACATGGTCGCGGAGCATCGCGAAACCGGGGGTCGGGTTGGCGTAGCTCCACCCGACCCGTGGCAGCACGTCGTCCTCCACTACCACGTCCCAATAGGCCGCATTCCCCTTCCACTCGCAGAACGACGCGCCGGGGGCGCGCCGCAGCACGCCGTCGCGAATATCCGCGCGCGGGATGTAGTAGCTCGGCGGATGGCTCGTCTCGAGCGTCCGCACCGTCGCGCGACTGTCCGCGACCACGATCCCGCGATGCTCGATCACGACATGCGCGGTGGTCGCCTGGGCGATTGCGGGGCGCGGGAACGCCCAGACGCTTTTCTGCCCGGGCAGCACGGGATCGGGTTTGGGCCACATGGTCCGGTCAGTCGGTCGCGACGTCGGCGGCGTCGAACTCGGCGAACGCGCTGCGGATTTCACCGGCGCGCGCGTCGTCCGCGACATCGACCGAAACGATCACCCGGCCATTCAGCGCGGCATCGTCGCGCGATTCGGGGCTGGGCTCGCCGGCTTCGGCGTCCGACCCGGCGGTTTCCTCGCCTGCCGTGTTCTCGTCGCCCGCGGCGGCAATGAAAATGTCGGTCCGCTCTAGGCCCTGTTCCTGGACGAGCCGTTCGACCGTCATCTCTGCTTCGCGACGGGTGGCGAAGGTTGCGGTGAGCGTGGTTGCCATGGCGATGAATCCTCTCTCGACGCGCTTGGTGCGCGCCCTCCCCGCCTGAACGCCCCGCTGAAATGATCGCTCCCGGCAAAATGAACGCAGGCGACGGACCGCGCGTTTGGCGCTCGTGTCTTCGCTCATCGATCCCGCCCCCCGAACCTGGCGTCCGCGCCGCCTGCTCATCACCCGCTCGGCGCGCGACTGGGCGCACGGTCGCGACATCGCCACGCGTGCCGCGGCGCAGGGCGTCGCCGTGGTCGACCTGCCCAACGATCGGGTCGTGTGGGACCAGCCCGACGATCCGCGCGCCGCCTATGCGGACGCGAAGGCGACGCTCGCGGTCGTCGTCGCGCCGCCGTCGAAGCTCAGGCTCGAACCGATCGCGCCGAGCGCGGACTGGCGGGTCGATCTGGCGGCGGGATGCCCCGCGCATTGCAGCTATTGTTATCTCGCGGGCTCGCTCAAGGGCCCGCCGATCACGCGGGTCTATGCCAATCTCGACGAGATCCTCGGCGTCCTGCCGCGCTATATGGACCAGGGGACGATCACCTCGCGCTCCGCCGCCCGTGCGCATGAGGGAACCACGTTCGAGGCGAGCTGCTACACCGATCCGCTGGGCATCGAGCCGCTGACGGGGTCGCTGTCGCGCATGATTGCATGGTTCGGCGCGTCGGATGCCGCGACCCAGCTTCGCTTCACCACCAAGTTCGCGGACGTCGAGCCGCTGCTCGGGCTCGATCACCAGGGCCGCACCCGCATGCGCGCGTCGATCAATTCGGCGCGCTACGCCCGCTTCGAAGGCGGCACCGCGCCGGTCGCGGCGCGGCTTCATGCGCTGCGGCGGATGGCGGACGCGGGCTATCCGGTCGGTTTGACGATTGCGCCGATCATCGCGGCGGACGGATGGGAGGCGGCGTACGATACGCTGCTCGCGGACGCCGCGGCGTTGCTTGCCGAAGTTCCGGACTTGACCGTCGAGCTGATCACGCACCGTTTCACCAGCGGCTCGAAGGCAGTGCTCGACAGCTGGTACCCCGGATCCGCGCTCGACATGACCGACGCCGACCGCGTCACCAAGCGCACCAAGTTCGGCACCGAGAAACAGGTGTATGACGCCACGACGATGAAACGGCTGCGCGCGTGGTTCACCCGCGAGATCGCGCGGCGCTTGCCGCTGGCACGCGTGCTGTACTGGACATGACGCGCGAATCGGCGATCGTCCGTACAGCGGATCCCCGAGGGGAATGATATCGATGTAGGAAGTCGCTGGAGCGGGCGAAGGGATTCGAACCCTCGACCCCAACCTTGGCAAGGTTGTGCTCTACCCCTGAGCTACGCCCGCTCTGGCGCTGTGTGCCGGACTGTGGAGCCCGGCGGGTAGGGGGGGGCCTCTAACACCGGGTTGGCAGGTCGGCAAGCGTCTTTTCGCACAATCGCGAAAAGGGTTGGCTTGTCGGCCCTCGCCCCCACATAAGGCGCTACGACCCGAACGAATTGGAGCATCTCTTGGCGACCCTGGGAATGAGCGCAGTCGAACGTGACGCGGTGGAGGCATTCCGCCGCGACGTGGTCGAACCATCGATGACCAAATTGGTGATCATCGACTTCTGGGCGGAATGGTGCGGCCCGTGCAAGGCGCTGACCCCGGTGCTGGAAAAGGTCGCGGCCGCCTATGCCGACAAGGGCGTGGTGCTGGCCAAGGTCGATACCGACAAGAACCAGTTCATCGCCGCGCAATTCCAGATCAAGTCGATTCCGACCGTCTATGCGATGTACCAGGGGCAGCTCGTCGCCGACCTGACCCCCGCGCGGACCGAATCGGCGTTGAAGACGATGCTCGACCAGTTGCTCAAGCAATTGCCGATCGAGACCGAAGCCGCGCAGGGCGAGGCCGAGATCGAGCCGTTGATCGCGATGGGCGAGGAAGCGCTCACCGAGGGCGATGCGGACCGCGCCGCCGCCATCTTCCGCCAGATCGCCGAAATCGCGCCCGATCATCCCGCGGTCAACGCGGGCTTCGTCCGCGCGCTGGTGGCGGCGGGTGAGCTCGACGCGGCGCAGGAGCATCTCGCCGCGATGCCCGAGGACACCGCCAAGCATCCCGAGATCGAACGCGCCCGTGCCGCGCTGGCGCTGGCGCAGGATGCGACTCCGGTCGACGACCTTGCCGGGCTCGCCGCCGAGGTTGCCGCCAACCCTGGCGATTTCGACAAGCGGTTCGCGCTCGCCAACGGCCAGATGGCGGCGAACGACCGCGATGCGGCCGCGACCACGTTGCTCGCGATGATCGCCGAGGATCGCGCCTGGAACGAAGGCGCCGCCCGCACGCAGTTGCTCAAGCTGTTCGAGGTGGTCGGGCTCGAGGACCCGTGGGTGGCGGCGCAGCGTCGCAAGCTTTCCGCGATCCTGTTCGGATGACGATCTCCCGCCTCTCGATCTTCCCGCTGCCGGGCGCGTTGCTGTTCCCGGGGATGCATCTGCCTCTCCACATCTTCGAGCCGCGCTACCGCGCGATGATCTCGGACGCGATGGCGCGCGATCGCCGGATCGGGATGGTCCAGCCGCGTCCCAACGTGCCCGCCCGGCCCGACAAGCCGCTGCTGTTCGACATCGGCTGCATCGGCAAGATCGCCGAATTCGAGGCGAGCGAGGACGGGCGCTACAATCTGATCCTCGAGGGGCTGTCGCTGTTCCGCATCGTCCGCGAGCTCGATGTCCCGACCGCGTTCCGCCAGGTCGAGGCGGAACTGATCGCCTCCCCCGAATCGCCCGAGGTACTGTCGCTCTCGCGGCGCGCGGCGCTGGAGAGCGAATCGCGGGCGTTTGCCGATTCGCAAGGATATGCGGTCGACTGGGATGCAGTGACGCGGCTCGACGACGAGGCTTTGGTCAACGGCATCGCTCAGATCGCGCCGTTCGACGTCGCGGCCAAGCAAGCCCTGCTCGAAGCGGAGCGGATCGAGGAACGCGCCGAGCTGATCATCCAGCTGATGCAATTCTTCGGGCGGCACGACGGCGAGGATTCGGTGACGCTGCAATAAGCGAACCACGGTGGCTTGCCTGCAGCTCGCGGTGTGTATAGATACACATCGATAGTGAGAGGAGCTGTTTCGATGGCTATCGTTGTTTACCCCGCCATCGTGGAACGCGCCCAGGAGGGCTTCAGCGTCTTCTTCCCCGACCTGCCGGGATGCACGTCAGCCGGTGCCACGATCCAGCAGGCGGCGCTTGCGGCAGAAGAGGCGCTGTCTGGGCATCTGCTGGTATCGGCGGAGCATGGCGATCCGGTCGCCGACCCGACACCGCTGGATACGCTCGAGCGGGACCCGGAAGTCGAGGAAGTCGCGCGGATATTGGTCCGATCGGACCGTCCGGGTCGATCGGTGCGGCTAAATATCACGCTGGACGAGGGCCTGTTGGCGGCGATCGACCGCGTTGCGACCAATCGATCCGGCTTTCTGGCGGAGGCAGCGCGCCACGAACTGGCAGCGCGGCGAGTCACCGGGCGCTGATCGCCGCAGCACCACGCTACCGCAACTTCACCCCGCTCTGGTTTTCGATGCTCTTCAGCGTGCCGATCGCGAGGTCGGATTTGGGATGCGGTACGGTGACGGTCCCCGGCCGGGTCGGATGCCGGAGCTGGATGTGGCTGCCCTCCTGACGGACCGGCGCCCAGCCATCCAGCTTGAGCCGCGCGATGACATCCCTGCTCCTGATGCGACCGCCCCCCTTAAACCATTATCCCCTGCAGCAGCTTCGGCACATCCCCGCTCTCGCCGCGCGCCTCGGCGATGAAGCGGCGCTTGAGCGGGGGCATCTTCTGCACCGCGGACAGGCCGAATCGCCGCACCGCATTGGCGGTCTTGCCCTTCACGCCGAACAGCCGCGTCAGCCCGTCGGTCGCGACCGAGACCATCAGCGTGTCGAGGCTCCGCCACCGGTCGTAGCGCGCGAGCAGCGCGGGATCGCCCAAATCAAGCCCGCTGCGCTTGCCCTCGACCAGCACCTCGACCAGCGTCGCCACATCGCGGAAGCCGACGTTGACCCCCTGCCCCGCGATCGGGTGAATCCCGTGCGCCGCATCGCCGACCAGCGCGAGCCGGTCCGACACGATCTTCGCCGCATGATGGAAGCCGAGCGGATAGCTCGACCGCGCGCCCAACGGCCCGAGCTTGCCGAGGAACCCGCCGATTCGCTTGTCCGCCTCGGCGAGCCAGCCACGGTCGGACAGCTTCATCATCCCCGGCGCCTGATCGCGCGTGACCGACCAGACGATGCATGAGCGATGCCCCTGCGCGTCGTCGTTGAGCGGCAGGATCGCGAACGGACCGTCGGGATAGAAGATCTCGAACGCGATGTTCTCGTGGCTATGCTCGTGGTGGAGCGACGTCACGATCGCCGCATTGTCATACGTCCAGCGCGCGACGTTGAGCCCCGCCGCCTCGCGCGTCGGCGAATTGCGCCCTTCCGCCGCGATCAGCAGCGGCGCGCGAATCACCGCGCCCGAATCGAGCGTCACGGTGACGCCGGAGGCTGCGCGATCGATCGATACCGCGCGCGTTTTCATCCGCACGTCGACGTTCTTCGCGCTCGACGCCGCCTCGAACAGCGCAGCGCGTAGCCGCCGGTTCTCGACCATGTGGCCAAGCGCCTCCTCGCTCGAATCGGGTTCGAAATCGAGCGCGCCGGGTTCGAGCCCGTCGCTCACCCGGATCCCCTTGATCGGGCAGGCGATCGGCGCGAGTTTCTCGGCCACGCCGATCGCGCCGAGCATCCGCCACGGTGCCCCCGCAATCGCCGAGGCGCGCCCGTCGAACCCTGCTGCGAGGATGACCTCGGGGTCCGCAATGTCGATGACGATCGCCGACATGTTGTGCGCATCGAGCGCCACCGCGAGCGCGCTGCCGACGAGTCCACCGCCGAGAATGATGACGTCTGCTGTATCCATGCCTGGTCTGTAAGCCTCTCGCGCGACGCTGCCAATCGCGGAAAACTTGACGCGACCGCGTGGGCGAGCGATGAATCCAAGGGCACAGACAGCGAACATCGGGAAGACATTGCATCATGGCGAGCCAAGCGCAGCCACCGCTCTGGCGTGAGACGGTCAAGGCAGGCGCCGTGCGCAGCGGCGCGCTGCTCGGCGCGTTCACGCTGCTTACGCTCGTCGTGCTGATGGTGATCGTCATCGCAAGCTATCATGCGAGCGATCCGTCGCTCAACACCGCCTCGGCGGGTCCGGCGCACAATTGGCTCGGGCGTCCCGGCGCGCTCGTCGCGGATGCGGCGTTCTGGGTCTTCGGCCCGGCGGTGGTGCTGCTGCTGCCGACGCTGCTGCTGATCGCGCTGCGGCTATGGCGCGACGTGCCGGTCGGGCGCTGGCGCCGGATGCTGCTCGCGTCGACGGGCGGGACTCTGCTTGCCGGAACGACGTTCGGGCTGGTGTCGGGCGCGGCGGTCGCGTGGTTGCCGGCGGGGTATGGCGGCGTGTTCGGGCTTGCCTTGTCCAATCTGCTGCGGCTCGCGATCGGGCTGATCGGCGATCCCGTCGCGATCCTGTGGACGACGCGCGGGATCGCGACGGCGTTCGGGATCGCCGCGCTGGTGCTGTGGGCGTACAGCTTCACGATCGACATGGCCGAGCGCACGCTGCGGATCCCGCAAATCGCCAGGCGGTTGAGCGACGCACGGCGCGAGCGCGCGGCAATCGCCGGGTTCGACGAAGATGACGGCATGGAGGACGCCGAAGACGACGCCAAGCCCGCGCGCAAGGTCTCGATGCCGCGCGCGGTTGCGGCACCCGATCCGCGCCCCGGCCCGGTGATCTCGGACCGCCAGATCGCGCAATCCCCCCCGCGCGTCCGCACGCAGCAGACCTCGCTCGACCTCGGCGACAACACGCAGCTTCCGCCGCTCGACCTGCTGATCCCGACCCCGCCTGCGCCGGGCGGGCAGATCGACAAGGCCGCGCTCGAACGCAATGCGCGATTGCTCGAGACCGTGCTCGACGATTTCCACGTCAAGGGATCGATCATCAACGTGCGGCCTGGCCCGGTCGTCACGATGTACGAGCTCGAACCCGCCAGCGGAATCAAGGCGAGCCGCGTGATCCAGCTCGCCGACGATATCGCGCGCAACATGTCCGCGGTGTCGGCGCGCGTCGCGACGATTCCCGGGCGCACCGTGATCGGGATCGAGCTGCCGAACGTGCGCCGCGAGATGGTGGGCCTGCACGAACTGATCGGGTCGCAAACCTTCGAAGATCAGTCCGCCTCGCTCCCGCTGGTGCTAGGCAAGAACATCGCGGGCGATCCCGTCATCGCGGATCTCGCGCCGATGCCGCATCTGCTCGTCGCGGGCACCACCGGCTCGGGCAAGTCGGTCGGGCTCAACTGCATGATCCTGTCGCTGCTGTACCGGTTGAAGCCCGACCAGTGCAAAATGATCATGATCGATCCCAAGATGCTCGAATTGAGCATGTATGATGACATTCCGCATCTGCTCTCGCCGGTCGTGACCGATCCCGCCAAGGCGGTCCGCGCGCTCAAATGGGCGGTCGAGCAGATGGAGGATCGCTATCGCCAGATGTCGTCGATGGGGGTGCGCAGCCTCGCCAGCTTCAACGAGAAGGTGAAGACCGCGAAGGCCAAGGGCCAGCCGCTCGGGCGCAAGGTCCAGTGCGGCTATTCCGAGACGGGCCAGCCGATCTACGAGGAAGAAACGCTCGATTATCAGGTGCTGCCGCAGATCGTCGTGATCGTCGACGAGTTGGCCGACCTGATGATGACCGCGGGCAAGGAAGTCGAATTCCTGATCCAGCGGCTCGCGCAAAAGGCGCGCGCGGCGGGGATCCACCTGATCATGGCGACGCAGCGCCCGTCGGTCGACGTCATCACCGGCGTGATCAAGGCGAACCTGCCGACGCGAATCAGCTTCCACGTCACCTCCAAGATCGATTCGCGCACCATCCTCGGCGAACAGGGCGCGGAGCAGCTGCTCGGCAAGGGCGACATGCTCTATATGCCCGGCGGCAAGGGCATCGTCCGAGTCCACGGTCCGTTCGTGTCGGACGACGAAGTCCGCGCGGTCGCCGATCACTGGCGCGCGCAGGGGCAGCCCGATTACATCCAGTCGGTCACCGAGGAGCCCGAGGAAAGCTTCGCGCTCGACGGCGCGCCGACCGGCGAGGACAGCAAGGAAGACCAGCAATATCGCGCCGCGGTGCAATTGGTGTGCGAGAGCCAGAAGGCATCGACCTCCTGGGTGCAACGCCAGTTGCGCGTGGGGTACAACAACGCCGCACGGCTGATCGAACGGATGGAAAAGGACGGCGTTGTCAGCCGGCCCGACCATGTCGGACGGCGCGAGGTGTTGCGCGACCGGGATGGGCATCCGGTCTGAGGGGTGGTTTTCCGGATTGACGGCGTGGTGGGGTGATACTTGCCCGTGCCTATCTTAACCGCCGTCATGCTGAACTTGTTTCAGCATCCACCGTGCAATGGGCACGGACCGGACTTGGGCCGCGGTGGACCCTGAAACAAGTTCAGGGAGACGGGTGGTTGTTTAACAGTGGCCTCAAGCGGGCGCTGGCTTTAGCGGCTGCGTCGTAGTGGTGCGCTTCCCCGGCGCAGGCCGGGGCCCAGGAGCGGGCGGATAGAGGCGGGAGCTGTGCTTGTTACCTTGGCCTGCGCTACTGGGCCCCGGCCTTCGCCGGGGAAGCGTACTCGAGGCGTACTCTTTGAAACCGGGGAGCCTCGCCCCCCGCGTCAGAAGACTTCTCCGCGCCCTCCAGGTTCCCGCCGCCGCAGGAACACGGGGCGGACGCGGGAAACGGTCTGGTTCACGGCGCATTCAAGCGTAGGTGGCTTTATCAGGGCACCACATTGCAACGGTGCGCTTCCCCGGCGAAGGCCGGGGCCCAGGAGCGAGCGGATAGAAGCGGGTGCTGCGCGCGTTACCTTGGCCAGCTCTACTGGGCCCTGGCCTTCGCCGGGGAAGCACAGCCGTTAAAACCGGGGAGCCCCCAGCCCCCGTGTCAGGAGAATCCTTCGTGTCCCTTCGCTATGCCCTTCTCGTCCCCTTCCTCGCCGCCCCTGCGATGGCGGTGGCAGCGCCGTCCGCCGACCTGACGCTGGTGCAGAAGCACCTCCAGGCGGTTAAATCGATGACCGCCGACTTCGCGCAGGCGGATCGCGCGGGCAAGGTGCTGACCGGCACGCTGACGCTCAAGCAGCCCGGCAAGATCCGCTTTCAATATGAAAAGGGCGTGCCGATCCTGATCGTCGCCGATGGCAAGTCGCTGTGGTTCCTGGATTATTCGGTCGGCCAAAAGCAACGCTGGCCAATCGGCGGGTCGCCGCTCGGGATCCTGCTCGATCCGTCGCGCGACATGAGCGCGATCGCGACCGTCGTCCCGACCGGCAATCCCGAGCTCGTCTCGGTCGATGCCGCCGACCCCAAGCATCCCGAATACGGCCGGATCAACCTGGTCTTCAAACGCAATGCCGCCGCGCCCAACGGGCTGATGCTGCAGGGCTGGGTCACGCTCGATTCGCAGAACAACCGGACGACGGTCAAGCTGTCCAACCAGAAGTTCAACGCCCCCGTCGCCGACAACGCGTTTCGCTGGAACGATCCGACGCGAAACACCGGGAAAAAGTGAGGCCATTCATATTGGCGACAGGTTCGTGGGGCTAGACGCGGTCCTGCGGATGTGGGGTGGACCGGGATTTTTCCCCCTGTTGCCCGGACGCACCACTTCCCGCCTGCGTGACGAACGCTAGGTCGGCCCTCGCTCCATGCCCCCGGAGCGGGGGCCTTTCTGTATGCGCCTACCGCCGACTGGCGTTGCCGGGTCGGCGCGGCTACACACTCCGGATGACGACCCTGAAGATCGTTTCGTGGAATATCAATTCGGTGCGGTTCCGCATCGAGATCGTCGAGCGTTTCCTGCGCGAGGCCGACCCCGATATCCTGTGCCTGCAGGAAACCAAGGTGATCGACGGCGACTTCCCGCTCGCCGCGTTCCGTGCGCTTGGCTACAAGCATATCGTGCTCCACGGCCAGCGGATGCACCACGGCGTCGCGATCCTGTCGCGCGTCCCGCTTGCCGAGGACGACCGCTTCGACTGGCAGGCGAACAAGGAAGCGCGGCATGTCGGCGTCCGGCTCGAAAACGGCATGCGGATCGAGAACGTCTACGTCCCCGCCGGCGGCGACGTACCTGACCGCGAGGTGAACCCCAAGTTCGGGCAGAAGCTCGATTTTCTCGACCGGATGATCGACTGGTCGACCACGCTCGACGGCCCCACGCTGCTGGTGGGCGATTTCAACATCGCACCGCTCCCCTCGGACGTCTGGGGCCACAAGCAATTGCTCGGCGTCGTCAGCCACACCCCGATCGAGGTCGACACGCTCGACCGGCTCAAGGCGTCGAACAGCTGGGTCGATCTCGGGCGGCACTTCCACCCCGCCCCCGCGCGGCTCCACACCTGGTGGAGCTATCGCTCGGCCGACTGGACGGTCAACGATCGCGGGCGGCGGCTCGACCATATGTGGGCGACCGCGGACGTTGCGGCCACGGCGGTTCGGCACCATGTGTATGAGGAATGCCGCAGCTGGCTGAAACCCTCCGACCATGTGCCGATCATGACCGAATTCTCCTTGTGACCCACACGACCGGGGACGCGCACAAGACCGCGCTCGCGATCGACGCGCTGCGCCGCGGCTGGCCGATCGCGATTGCGGGCAGCGACGGCACGCTCGCGCTGCTGCCGATCGAGACCGCGGACCCGGTGCGGCTCGCGGCGTTCGATCCTGCGAGGCACGCGCCCGTGCTGCTCTCGGCGGGGCGCGCGGCGACGCTCAAGCTCGCCAACCAGCGCGAGGCGGCGGAGCCCGAGTCCCCCGTGCTGGTCGAACGCGCGCCGTGGCTCGATTTCGCGATGGCGACCGCGCTTTCGGATCCGCAGTTCGATCTCGACACCCCTTTCAAAGGCCCGTTCCGCGCGATCGCGCTCCCCGCGAACGATGCCGCCACCGCCGCGCTGACGCTCGCGCGGATCGGCGGGATGCTCCCCGCCTTCTTCGCGATCCCCGGCGAGCAGGCGGCGCTGGTGCTCACCCCTGCCGATATCGTCGCGCATGAAGATGCCGCGCGACTTGCGATCGCGACACGCGCGCATCTCCCCGTCGCAGACGCCGAGGACGCCGAGATCGTCGCGTTTCGCACCCCCGAAATGCCCGGCGAACACGTCGCGCTGCTGATCGGCACCCCCGATGGGCGGGCGCCGCTGGTCCGGCTCCACAGCGAGTGCCTGACGGGCGACGTGCTCGGCAGCCTGAAGTGCGATTGCGGCCCGCAGCTCGACGGCGCGATCCGCGCGATCCGCGAGAGCGGCTGGGGAATCCTGCTATACCTGCGCCAGGAAGGCCGCGGGATCGGGCTGATCAACAAGCTGCGCGCCTATGCGTTGCAGGACCAGGGGTTCGATACGGTGGATGCGAACACGCGGCTCGGCTTCGCGGTCGATTCGCGCAATTTCGCGGTGGCGGCGCGGATGCTCGAACTGCTCGGGCAGACGCGCGTACGGTTGCTGACCAACAACCCGCAGAAGGTCGCGCAACTCGAGGCGGCGGGAATCGCGGTGTCGGAACGCGTGCCGCACATCCTGCCGGCGAACCCGCATAACGAACGCTATCTCGCGACAAAGCGCGATCGGACGGGGCACCAGTTCTAGGGTTTCGCCTAGGATTGGGGATGCCCCCCTCTTTCCGTTCGTTTCGAGCGTAGTCGAGAAACCCGGCACAGCGCAGGTTTCTCGACTACGCTCGAAACGAACGGTGGGGTGGGAGTGGAGTAGCGTGGAGTAGTGGGTCGCCTTACTCCAGCAACAGCAGGACCTCGCCAAAATTCTTTGCGATATCATGCACCCCGATCGCGCGCAGTCGGTCCGCATGGTCCGGCCCGCAGTGCGAACCGCCGACAAATCCGATGACATGCCCGCCAGACGCCACCGCCCCCGTAGCGCCCACCGGAGAATCCTCGAGGATCGCGCAACGCGTGATATCGACCCCGATCGCCTTGGCCGCATGCAGATACAGGTCCGGTGCGGGCTTGCCGTTGGTCACATGCTCCTTGCCCGAATAGATATGGTCGCCGAACGCGTCCTCGAGCCCGATATGCGCGAGATGCCGTTTGATCCATTCGGTCGAGCTCGACGAGGCGATCGCCTTGGGAAGATCGAACGGCAACCCCTGGATGAACCGTACCGCGCCCTCGACGGCGCCGACGCCCTCGCGAAGCGCGCGCGCATCCTCGGCTGCGCGCATCGTGTAGAAATCCTCAGGGAGCGGCCGGTCGATCCATTGCTCGAGCGCACCGATGAAATGCTGCCCCGACAGCCCCATGAAATTGGCGTAGCTGTCCTCGGGCGTCGTCGGATGCCCGATTCCGGTCAGATACTCCGCGATCTGGCGGTTGCCGACCGCTTCGCTCTCGATCAGCACACCGTCGAAATCGAAAATCAGGCCATCGAACTTCATTTGCGCGCTCCGAAAAGGGCGGTACCGACGCGGACATGCGTCGCGCCCAGCATCACCGCGGTTTCATAATCGCCCGACATCCCCATCGAGAGGCCGTCGAGCCCATGGTCGCGCGCCAGCTTGGCGAGCAACGCAAAATACGGAGCGGCCTCGGTCTCGACCGGGGGCACCGCCATCAATCCGGCGAGCGGCAGGCCCGCATCGCGCGCGGCGGTGATCAGCCCGGGAAGATCGGCAATTGCGCACCCGCCCTTCTGGTCCTCATCCCCGATATTGACCTGGAGGAAACACGCGGGCCGCTTGCCGAGCTTTTCGATCGCACGTCCCAGCGCAGTGACCAGCGACAGCCGGTCGACCGAATGGATCGCGTCGAACAACGCGACCGCATCCTCGGCCTTGTTCGATTGCAATTGCCCGACGAGATGCACCTGCGCGTCCGGGAATGCTGCACGGAGCGCAGGCCATTTGCCCTGCGCTTCCTGCACGCGATTCTCGCCGAACACGCGCTGGCCCGCGTCGAGAAGCGGGAGGATCTCCTCGGGCGGCTTGGTCTTGGAAACCGCGATCAGCGTGACGGACTCGGGTTTGCGGCCGGCAAGCTCGGCGGCATGCGCGATGCTGGTGGAAACGGCGGCAAGCCGTGTGGTGGGGTCGTCGGTGGCCATGCCGCGCGCTATAGGCGGTCGAATGGCCGTTCGTCACCCCAGCCTGTCCCATCGCCGCGCGTTTCCGGTGCTCTGGCTGATGACAGATGAGCGGATCGGGGAGCTTTTGTGGGATTCCCTCGTGCGATTGCCGCGCGGGAGCGGGGTAGTGTTCCGCCACCATGCCGCCGCCCCCGCCGAGCGCGCGGTGCTCAAGCACCGGATCGCGACCCTCGCGCGACGGCGGGGTCTGGTGCTGGTCGACGAAGCGTGCGCGCGGAACCAGCCGGTGCGGATCGGCCGCGCACATTCGGTGCGCGAAGGGCTTGCGGCGCGGCGCGCGGGGGCGGAGGTCGTGTTCGTCTCCCCGGTCTATCCGACGCGGACTCACCCGGGCGCGCCCGCGCTGGGGCCGGTGCGCGCGGCGCGGATCGCGCGGGCGGTCGGGTTGCCGGCGATCGCGCTTGGAGGAATGAATGCCGCGCGGTTCAGACGGGTGCGCGCGCTGGGGTTTGCAGGTTGGGCCGCAATCGACGGTTTGCTCCCGTCGTCCCGACACGCGCAAAACCCCGGCGAACGTCGCCCTGGCTACGGATGTGGGCACGCCGTTGCCGCGAAGGCGGGAACCCCAGAGTCGCGCGAGACCTAAGACGTCGTGTTGGTTGGCCCTGGGTTTCTGCCTCCGCATCAACACGAACAGGGGTGTGCAGACGTCTTCAACACGTCAGGAAGGCGGCAGACCGCAGCCTACGCCACTCTCAGAAGCGGAACGCGGTCCCGATATAGACTGCCTGGCTGTCGCGGCGGTCCTCGGTCGGCTGTTGCGTCAAGCGGTCGCGTTCGGTCTTGTAGCGGACGCCCGCGGTCACATCGAGACGACGGGTCAGCGAATAAGACCCACCGACATCAAGCGCATAGGCAGGCGCATCCTCGATCAGCTTGGGGCCGTTGGGCAACGGCCGGTCGGCGACCGCATTGACCCGGCCGCTGAACCGCTTGCCGGTATAGCTCACGCCGATGTCCGCCGACTGGCGGCTGCCGGGCATTCCGGCGAGATCGACCTGTGCGACATCGCCCGAGACCGCAAGCCGCTTCCAACCCACGGCAACCCCGAGGTTATACGCGATCGGCGTCAGCGCAACGGTTGCGACCGGGATCGGCGACGCACGATCCGCCCGCGCGATCACACCGCGGACGCTGCGCGCCTGCACCGCGACCGTCACCGCACGGCTGCCTTCACGGCGGGTGTCGGAGGGCGTGAAACGGAAGCCGCTGGTATCGAGACCACCGCGCGCGAACATCGCCGCGAGCCGCGGATCGGCCGACGCGGGCGTGAACGACCCGAGGCCACGCACCATCTGCGCACTGTGCCGCGGGATGATCCGCGGTGCGGGGGCATCGCTCGCGCCAAGCGCCGGAGCCACGGCGATGCCGAGGGCGACAAGCGACCCCACGGCAATCCCGGACATCCAGCGAGCAAGCGACACTTCAGACCCCTTCACGTGTACCTTCGTGGCACTATCATGTTGCGAGGCGACTACCATGATTCAATCCGGTACCGCCACCATTCCGACTCATTTTTCCCGGACAGTGTCGTCCGGGCCACACTCTCTACCACCTGCGTTCTTGCACTTTCGTTACCGACGGTCGTGCTTGCGGCAAACGCGGGACATTCTATAGATATCGCCGAACCCCCGACACTCCGATTTGTTCAGGAACAGCCGATGATCCGCCGCCCCCGCACCGCGATTCTGCTTTCGCTCGCGCTCATCGCCCCGCTGACGCTCGGCGCATGCGGCCATAAGGGCGGTCGCCCGCAGAGCGCGGACCTCGCGGCATCGAAGGTCACGACGATCGGCGTCAACGCCTATCTGTGGCGCGCGAGCCTCGATACGCTGAGCTTCATGCCGTTGCTCCAGACCGATTCCAACGGCGGCGTGATCGTCACCGACTGGTATATCAACCCCGCCGCACCGACCGAGCGCGTCAAGGTGACCGTGACGATCCTCGACCAGGATCTGCGCGCGGACGGCCTGCGCGTGGCGTCGCTGCGGCAGGTCAACCAGAACGGCCAGTGGGTCGCGGCGCCGGTGCAGGCGGCGACCGTGCAGAAGCTCGAAGACATCATCCTCACGCGTGCCCGCGATCTGCGCCGCGCTGCCGTAACCCAGTAGGAATATCCAACCGATGGCGTCACGCTTCAACGCGCTGAAGGCGGACGCGGCCTGGCAGAAGGTGTGGGACGACCGCCGCACCTTCGCCGCGCGCGACGACAGCCCCAAGCCCCGTTCCTACGTGCTCGAGATGTTCCCCTATCCGTCGGGGAAGATCCACATGGGGCACGTCCGCAACTATACGATGGGCGACGTGCTTGCGCGGTTCCGCCGGATGCAGGGGATGGAAGTCCTCCATCCGATGGGCTGGGACGCGTTCGGCATGCCCGCCGAGAATGCGGCGATGGAAAAGGGCGTCCATCCGGGCGGCTGGACCCGCGATAATATCGCGACGATGAAGGCGCAGCTGAAGCGGTTGGGCTTCGCGCTCGACTGGACACGCGAGCTGGCGACGTGCGAGCCTGAGTATTACGGGCACGAGCAGGCGCTGTTCCTCGAGCTGTTCCGCCATGGCTTGGTCTATCGCAAGGAAAGCTCGGTCAACTGGGATCCGGTCGATATGACCGTGCTCGCCAACGAACAGGTGATCGACGGGCGCGGCTGGCGCTCGGGCGCTTTGGTCGAGCGGCGCAAGCTGTCGCAGTGGTTCTTGAAGATCACCGATTTCGCGGATGAGCTGCTTGAAGGCCTGGGCGCGCTCGAGCATTGGCCCGACAAGGTCAAGCTGATGCAGGAAAACTGGATCGGGCGCAGCCGCGGGTTGCAGTTCCGGTTCAGCCTATCCGATGGCGGTTCGGTCGAGGTGTTCACCACCCGCCCCGACACGATGTTCGGGTCAAGCTTCGTCGCGGTCGCGGCGGACCATCCGATCGCGCAGGCGCTCGCCGAGAATAGCCCCGAAGCCGCTGATTTCATTGCCTTGTGCAAGCGCGGCGGCACCACTGCGGCCGAGATGGACACGCAGGAGAAGCTCGGCTTCGATACCGGGCTCACCGCGCAGCATCCGTTCGATCCCGACCTGCAACTGCCCGTCTACATCGCCAACTTCGTGCTGATGGAATATGGCACAGGCGCGGTGTTCGGCGTCCCCGCGCACGACCAGCGCGATCTCGATTTCGCGCGCAAATACGATCTGCCGGTCCGCCGCGTCGTGTCGGATGGCGACGTCACCGATCCGCTGTTCACCGGGAACACCGCGTATACCGGCCCCGGCACGCTGGTGAACTCGCACTTCCTCGACGGCATGGACATTGAGGACGCCAAGCGCACCGTCATCACCCGCGCCGAGGATGGCGGCTGGGGCACCGGATCGACCGTGTTCCGCCTGCGCGACTGGGGCGTCAGCCGTCAGCGCTATTGGGGCACGCCGATCCCGATCATCCACTGCGACGCGTGCGGCGCGGTGCCGGTCCCCGCGGACCAGCTCCCGGTCGTGCTGCCCGAGGACGTCAGCTTCGACATCCCCGGCAACCCGCTCGACCGCCATCCGACATGGAAGAACGTCCCCTGCCCGTCCTGCGGCGGTGCGGCGCGGCGCGAGACCGACACGCTCGACACGTTCGTCGATTCCTCCTGGTATTTCATCCGCTTCGCGAGCCAGCCCAAGGACAAGCCGTTCGACCGCGCGGTCGCCGAGCAATGGCTGCCGGTCGCGCAATATATCGGCGGGGTGGAACATGCGATCCTCCACCTGCTCTACGCCCGCTTCTGGACGCGCGCGCTGCGGCATATCGGGATGCTCGACGTGGCGGAGCCGTTCGCGGGGCTGTTCACCCAAGGGATGGTCACGCACGAGACCTATAGCCGCCAGGTGACCGAGATCGGCACCGACGGGACCGACACGATCACCAAGCCTTTGTGGCTGTCGCTCGACGACATCGACAAGCGTGGCGACGGCTATGTCGAGCGCGCGACCGGCGAGGCGGTCACGGTCGGCCGCATCGAGAAGATGTCGAAGTCGAAGAAGAACACCGTCGACCCGACCGGCATCGTCGACCAGTACGGCGCCGACGCGACGCGTTGGTTCATGCTGTCCGATTCCCCGCCCGAGCGCGACCTGCCGTGGAGCGAAAGCGGGATCGAAGGTTCGTGGCGCTTCATCCAGCGCGTCTGGCGGCTGTTCGATGGCGACAAGAGCGGCCAGTCCGGCACTGTCGACGCCCCGCTCGACCGCAAGCTCCACCAGACGATCGCCGGCATAGCGGTCGATATCGAGGCGCTCGCGTTCAACAAGGCGGTCGCCAAGCTGTTCGAGCTCGTCAATGCGATCGAACGCGCCGCACCGTCTGTGTCGCGCGACACCGCGATCGCGACGCTGATGCGGCTCGTCGCCCCGATGGCGCCGCATATCGCGGAAGAAGCCTGGGCCGCTGCGGGGAACGACGGCCTGATCGCCGACGCGCCCTGGCCAGAGGTCAATCCGGCGCTGCTGGTCGAGGACGAAGTCACGATCGCGGTGCAGATCAACGGCAAGCTGCGCGACACGCTGGTGATGCCCAAGGGAACCGCCCGCGACGTGATCGAAGCCGCCGCGCTCGCCTCGGACAAGATCGTCCGCGCGCTCGAAGGCAAAACGCCGCGAAAGGTGATCGTCGTGCCCGACCGTCTCGTGAACCTCGTCGCATGAAGCGCCTCCTGCCGCTCGCGGTTGCCGCGCTCGCGCTGTCGGGCTGTGGCCTGCGTCCGCTCTATTCGGGTGGGAGCACCGGCACCGTCGCGACCACGCTTGCTGCGGTCGATGTGGGCGCGATCGAGGGCAAGGCGGGCTGGCTGATGGGCAATGCGTTGCGTGACCGCTTCCACAGCGGCCAGGGCACGACGGTCCGCTATCGGCTCGAGGTCAAGCTCGACGACAAGATCATCGGTCTCGGAATCCGCCGCGACGACAGTATCTCGCGCGAACGCCGCACACTGCGCGCGCGTTATCAGCTTGTCGATCTGAGCAACGGATCGGTGCTGCTCGACGCCGCCGCAGGGTCCGACGCGGGGATCGACTCGGTCGGCTCCGAATATGCGACGATCGCCGCGGAAAACAGCGCGCTCGAGCGGTTGTCGCAGATCGTCGCGGACCAGATCCTCACGCGGGTCGCAACCTATGTCGACCACGCTGACCGCGCGGCGCGCTGACGCGGCCCGGAAGCCGCACCCGTGAAGGCCAACCTCAACCAGATCACCCGCGCGATCGACGCGGTCAGCCCCGACGTCCGCCTGTACCTGCTCTACGGCCCCGACGAAGCGGGCGCGCGCGATGTCGCCACGCGGCTTGCGCGCGCGCTTGGACCCGAGGCGGAACGGGTCGATCTCGAACCGTCGCAGCTCAAATCGAGCCCCGGGCTGCTCGCGGACGAAGCCGCGTCGCTGTCGCTGTTCGGCACCGCGCGGCATATCCGGGTTGCGGGTGCGGGCGAGGAAAGCGTCGCCGCCTGCACGATGCTGCTGGCGGCCGAACGTGGCGGCAACCCGGTCGTGGTGATCTCCCCCAGCGCCAAGGCGTCGTCCACGCTGGTCAAGCTCGCCACTGCGGACCCGCGCGCGATGGTCTGCGCCTTCTACGTCCCCGATGCGGGCGAGGCGGACAAGCTCGCGACCAGCATCGCGCGCGAACAGGGGCTGCGCACGACCGGGTCGACCGCCGGGCGGATCGCGGTCGCGGCCGCCGGTGACCGCGCAGTGATGACCCGCGAGCTCGAGAAGATCGCGCTGTACCTCGACGCCGCTCCCGAACGCCCGCGCGAACTCGACGATGCGACGCTCGACGCGATCGGTGCGGACCTTGGCGATTCCGAAATGTCGCGCGCAATCGAAGCCGCGATCGATGGCGGCCCCGACCGACTTGCCGACGAACTCGCGCGGCTGGACGTTGCAGGAAGCTCGCCGATCCCGCTGCTGCGCCAATTGGTGCGACGGCTGATGGCGATTTCGGAAATGCGCGCTGAAATCGATGCGGGTGCCAACGCCAACACGCTGATCGAACGCGTTTTCTTCCGCGAACGCGCCGCCACGACGCGCGCCTTGCGGATCTGGTCTGCCCCCGCGCTCAGCGCGGCGATCGATCGTGTCCGCCGTGCGGAACGCGCGACGATGGCGCCGAACAATGCCGGCAATGTCCTGGCAGACCAGGCAATCGTCGCGGTCGCGCGGATCGCGGCGCGGCAGAACAGCTAGACGACGCTCTCACGGCTCCCGACCGGTGGGGTGCGCCTAGATGCGCTCGCCCGTCAGCCGCTGGCACACCATGTCGAGCTGGTCGAGCGTCGAATAGCTCAGCGTCAGCGTGCCGCCCTTCGGCCCGTACTGGACGCGCACACCAAGCCCGAGCAGGTCGCCCAATTGATGCTCGAGCGCCGCGAGATCGGGGTCGCGCCCTGCCCCGTCGCTCGGCGAACGCTGGATCGGCTTGGTCGCGCGTACCAGCTTCTCGGTATCGCGCACCGAAAGCCCGCGATCGACGATCTTGTCCGCCAGCGCCTCGACATCGGGCGCGCCGATCAGCGCGCGGGCATGCCCCATCGACAGCGCGCCGTGGAGCACGCGCTCCTGCACCTGCTTGGGGAGTTCGAGCAGTCGCAACAGGTTCGCAACGTGGCTGCGCGACTTGTGGACGAGCTTGCCGAGCGCTTCCTGCGTGTGCCCGAAGTCCTCGATCAGCCGCTGATACGCCTCGGCCTCTTCGATCGCGTTGAGATCCTGCCGCTGGATGTTCTCGACCAGCGCGACTTCCATCGTCTGTGTGTCGTCGAAATCGCGGACGATCACCGGGACTTCATGCAAACGCGCGCGCTGCGCCGCGCGCCAGCGGCGCTCGCCTGCGACGATCTGATAACCCGTGCCATGAGGCCGAACGACGATCGGCTGGATCAGCCCCCGCAACGCGATAGACTGCGCGAGCTCCTCGAGCGCGGCCTCGTCGAAATGCCGACGCGGCTGGCCTGGATGGGGGGTCAGCGATCCGACCGGCAACGACCGAATTCCCGGCGACGCCCCCGCCTGTGACCCGCCCACGGGCTCCTCGCGTGCCAGATCGCCCATAAGGGCGTTCAGGCCACGCCCGAGGCCGGAGCGGGGCTTGGGACGGGTAGCGGGGGTGGTGGCGTCGGTCATGCGGCCCTGGCTGGCTGGGGTTCAAGGATCGGCTTTGGCGCGCCGGGCAAACGCGCAATCAATTCGCGGGCGAGCGCGATATAGGCTTCGGACCCAAGGCACCGATGGTCATAGATCAGCGCGGGAAGACCATGGCTCGGCGCTTCGGACAGGCGCACGTTGCGCGGGATCACCGTATCGAACACCACCCGACCAAGCACCGCGCGGACGTCGTTCGCGACCTGCTCGGTAAGGCGGTTGCGGCGATCGTACATCGTCAGCGCAACCCCCATGATCGACAGTCCGGGGTTGAACCGTTCACGGATCCGCTCGACCGTATTGAGCAGCTGGCTGAGTCCCTCGAGCGCGAAGAATTCGCACTGCAGAGGGACGAGCAGCGAATTGGACGCGACCATCGCATTGAGGGTCAGCAACCCGAGCGACGGCGGGCAATCGATCAGCACGACATCCCAACGGTGATCCGACCGCGCCAGCGCCCGCGACAGACGGTGAGTGCGCTCCTCATATTCGACCAATTCAATCTCGGCCCCCGACAAATCGACCGTTGCGGGAACGATATCGAGCAGCGGAACGACCGTCGGTACCGCAGCCGCTTCGATCGTAATTTCTCCAAGCAGGATGTCGTACGTCGAATGCGTCCGGTCGGCGCGGCTGATTCCAAGGCCCGTCGACGCGTTTCCTTGCGGATCGAGGTCGAGCAAGAGGACGCGCAGCCCGGTCGCCGCAAGCGCGGTCCCAAGATTGATGGCCGTCGTGGTCTTCCCCACGCCGCCTTTTTGATTCGCGATCGCAATGACGTTCATCGCCGTGTCACCCCTGATGCGAGTATGATCATCGACGCGGGGTCGGTGATGCTATGTTCCACGTGAAACACACCATGCCACGCCTTCTTCGCACTGGCCACCTCTTCCAGCGCGGACTTGCCCTTGGGCAGGATCCAGCGCGTCTCCGGGGTGGCAACATGCGCGCTCCAGGCGAAAAGATTGTCGAGCGACGCGACCGCACGGGCGGTGATGATATCCGCCTGAAGCGTTACCGTCTCCACGCGCGAACACCGAACATCGACGCCGGCGTGAACCCCCACCGCGTCTGCAAGCTCGGACAGGAAGGTAGCGCGGCGTCGCCGTGGTTCCACCAAGCAAACGGTATGCTCGCCCAACATAGCGAGCACCATCCCGGGAAACCCCGCCCCGCTCCCAATGTCGAGCCAAAGCCCGGTCCGTGGTGCATGATCGAGCAACTGCGCGGAGTCGACGATATGACGGTTCCAGATCGTCTCCATCGTGGAGGGCGCGATCAAGTTCTGACGCACCGCCTCAGCCGCAACATGCGCAACGAGGATGGAAAGCCGATCGACCGCAGCCGCGCCATAGCGGTCCGCGATCCAGCCTTTTGCTTCGTCTTCGGTCATGCCGCGCGCCGGCGAACGCGCAACAGGATCGCCGTCAGCGCGGCGGGCGTAATACCGCGGATCCGCCCTGCCCCGCCCAGCGTCGTCGGCCGGGCGGCATTCAGTCGCTCGATCATCTCGGTCGACAGTCCGGCGATGCCGGCAAAGTCGGTCGCGTCCGGAATGAGGATCGTATCATTCGCGCGAAGCGCGCGGACCTCCTCATCCTGTCGCGCAACATAAGGGGCGTAGCGCGCATCTTCCGCACCCTCGCTCCGGACATCGGGCGTTACTGTGGCCGCTAGATCAGGCGCGACCATATCGAGCGTGACACCGGCAACGCGAAGCCATTCCGCACCACTCCGCAGGACCGGCGCTTGCTCGACCGGCGCACCGCGTTCCCGCAGTATTGCCGACGAAACCGGCCGCTCCAGCGCCTCAGCGACATGCGCGAGCATCTCAGACCGTTTCTCAAGTCGGTTCCGCCGGGCGGTGCTGAGACACCCGAGCTGTTCGGCGATCGGCGACAGCCGGGTCTCGGCATTGTCCGCACGCAACCGCAAGCGGAACTCCGCGCGTGCCGTAAGCATGCGATACGGCTCGGTGATCCCCTGCAACACCAGATCGTCGATCATCACGCCGAGATAGCTCGACGCCCGGTCGAGCACCAGTGTTGCACTGCCCTGCGCACGAGCCGCGGCGTTGATCCCCGCGATCAGCCCCTGCCCCGCGGCTTCCTCATATCCGGTCGTACCGTTGATCTGGCCGCAGCAGAACAACCCCGGCATCGCGCGCACCTCAAGCGTCGGTGCCAGCGCCCGCGGATCGATATGATCATATTCGACCGCATAACCGGGCGCGAGGATCCGGGTCTGCTCGAGCCCCGGAATCGACGCGATCATCGCCTGCTGGATATCAACCGGGAGCGATGTCGAAATCCCGTTGGGATAGATCACATGATCGTCGAGGCCCTCGGGTTCGAGGAAGATCTGATGTCCGTCGCGATCCCCGAACCGATGGATCTTGTCCTCGATCGATGGGCAGTAACGCGGTCCCTGCCCCGCAATGTCACCGCCGAACAGCGGCGAGCGATCGAGCCCTGCCCGGATCGCGTCATGCGTTTCCGCGGTCGTGCGCGTGATCGCGCAATGGACTTGCGGAAGCACCCGCCCCTCGGATGCGGGGGACATCGTCCAGGGGTCGTCATCGCTTGGCTGTTGTGCGAGCGCGGCCCAGTCGATCGTCCGCCCATCAAGCCGAGGCGGCGTTCCGGTCTTGAGCCGCGCCATCGGCAGCTTCGCTGCATACAATTGCGTTGCCAGCAGCGAGGCCGCGGCCTCGCCCAACCGCCCGCCGACGCTCCGCTCTTCGCCGCAGAACATCCGCGCGCCAAGGAATGTCCCCGTCGCAAGGATGACCGCTGCCGATCGCAATTGCCTGCCGTCGGCAAGAACGACACCAGAAACCGTGTTGGCGCGTTCGAGTATCAGCGCGGCAACTTCGCCTGTTACGATCGTAAGGGAAGGCTCGGCTGACAGCATGGCCTGGATTGCCGCAGCATAACGCCGACGATCCGCCTGTACGCGCGGCCCTTGAACCGCTGCCCCCTTGCTGCGATTGAGCATCCGGTAGTGAATGCCTGCCTGGTCGGTCGCGCGCGCGATGAGGCCGTCAAACGCGTCGACTTCGCGAACGAGGTGACCTTTGCCGAGCCCCCCAATCGCAGGGTTGCACGACATCGCGCCGATCTTCTGCGGATCAAAGCTGATCAGCGCCGTCCGCGCGCCACGCCGCGCCGCAGCGGCAGCCGCTTCGGTTCCCGCGTGACCGCCGCCAACGACGATAACATCGAACTGTTCCATGGTGTCATTCGCTAGGTCGCGCGGGCCGTGCTGTCAAAACGTTCCACGTGGAACATCACTTTCCGATGCAAAAACGCGCGAAGATCGAGTCGAGGACGTTCTCGATCCCGCTCCGCCCCGCAACGGCATTGAGGCTCAGAAGCGCACCGCGAAGGTTCTCGGCAACAAGGAGCAGATCGGACTGTGCAGCAGCATGATGCAAATCCGCGCTGCATTGCAGCAAGAGGTCGCGTTGCCGTGCGTTGACCGCAAGGCCATCCTCCTGCGGCAGCAACGTCAACGCGCGTCGTTCGATCGCCGCCCATACCAGGTCGACGCCGACACCGATCCGCGCCGCGACCGGGATACGGCCATCGGGAACCACCATACGCTCGGGGTCATCCGCACGGGGATGGATCGCCAGATAGCCGTCATTAGGTGGTGCGCCATCGTCGAGCCACACCACGATATCCGCACCAAGGATCGCCGCCTGCGCCCGCGCGATGCCGATCTGTTCGATCTCGTCGCCCGGGGTTTCGGTTAGCCCGGCGGTATCGGTGAGCAGATAGGCGACCCCCCGCCGAACCACCGCCGCCTCGATCCGATCGCGCGTCGTTCCCGAAATCGCGGAGACGATCGCGATCTCGCGCCCGGTAAGCGCGTTGATCAGCGTCGACTTTCCGCTGTTGGGCGGCCCTGCGATGACGACCCGGATCCCGTCATGGAGCCGCTCGACCGGGGGTGCCAAAAGCAGGCGATCGATCGCGTAGGCGATGTTCGCTATGTTTGCCGTCGTCTCTGCGACCGATGCGTCGGCGACATCGTCCTCGTCCGAAAAGTCGAGTGCCGCCTCAATCTCCGCCGCGACCGCGATCAGCGCGTCGGTCCAGCGGTCGATCTCCGCGCGAAGCCCCCCTTCCGCGATCCGCAAAGCCGCGCGTCGCTGCGTCTCGGTCTGCGCCGCGAGCAGATCACCGAGACCTTCCGCCTCGGTCAGGTCGATCCGGCCATTGGCCAATGCGCGGCGCGTGAATTCGCCAGCATCGGCGCGCCGTGTCCCCGGCAGACAGCCAATCGCGCCTTCGACTGCGGCAACGACCGCCCGACCGCCATGCACATGGAACTCGACCAGATCCTCCCCGGTGGCCGTATCCGGACCCGGAAAGAGCAATACGATCGCACGGTCCAGCAACGCCAAAGTGTCGGGGTGCCGCAACGCCCGCAGCGATGCGCGCCGCGGTGCCGGCACCGTATTCGCGAGCGACGTCGCCACGGCGATCGCCCCTGCCCCGCTGACCCGGATGATCGCGATCGCGGCGGGCGGCGCGCCGCTCGAGGTCGCGTAGATCGTATCGCGGTCCGACATCGTCTATTTGGTCGCGCGGTCGAACATCTGCCGCCACATCGCCATTCCGGCATCCCCCATCGGCGCCCAGCTCCGCATCATCGTCTCGATCATTTCGGGCGCAGCCGCGCCGTCCATCGATCCGGTCAGCATCGACAGATATTTTTCATGGACCGGCGCCATGTCGGGGAGGCCCATGAAGCGGCGTGCTTCCTCGGGCGTACAATCGACTTCGACGTTGATCTTCACCGCGGCTTCTCCCCTTGAGCGGGCGAGCGCCGCGCTGCATGATGTGCCCATGTATGCGCGCGATATGGCCCGGATCGCAACGCCTGTTGGGTCCGTGACCCTGCGGGGTGGTGATACGCAGATCGACGCGATCGAGATCGGTGACGAGGATTGGCCGCATATGCCTGGCGCCTCCGCTGCGGTCCGTGCGGCGGTGGAGCAATTACAGGCGTGGTTCGCGGGCGAGCGCACCGCGTTCGAAGTCCCACTTGCCCCCGCAGCAACCGTGCGCGGCCAAGCGCTCCGCGATGCGATGTGCGCGATCGATTATGGCGAGACGATGAGTTACGGGGCGCTAGCAATGGCAGCCGGCTCGAGCGCGCGCGCGATCGGGCAGGTGTGCGCGCGCAACCCCTTCCCGATCCTCGTCCCGTGTCACCGCGTGCTCAATGCAGACGGCACGCTCGGCGCCTATTCGGCGGGAGCGGGCAGCCGGACCAAGGCATGGCTGCTCGACTTCGAGGCGCGAGGGCGGCGCACGCTGCTGTAACCCGCCCGCGCTCCGTTACTGCGGGATTACTGGTTCATGCTTTCGAAGAAGTCTTCGTTGGTCTTCGAATTCTTCATCTTGTCGAGCAGGAACTCCATCGAGTCGATCGTCCCCATCTGCATGAGGATGCGGCGAAGCACCCACATCTTCGAGAGCTTGCTCTGGTCGACCAGCAACTCTTCCTTGCGCGTGCCGGACTTGCCGACGTCGAGCGCGGGGAAGATGCGCTTATCCGCGACCTTGCGGTCGAGCACGATTTCGGAGTTACCCGTGCCCTTGAATTCCTCGAAGATCACTTCGTCCATGCGGCTGCCGGTATCGATCAGCGCGGTCGCGATGATCGAGAGCGAACCGCCCTCTTCGATGTTGCGCGCGGCACCGAAGAAGCGCTTCGGGCGCTGGAGCGCGTTCGCATCGACACCGCCGGTCAGCACCTTGCCCGACGACGGCACGACGGTGTTGTAGGCACGGCCGAGACGCGTGATCGAGTCGAGCAGGATCACCACGTCCTTCTTGTGCTCGACCAGGCGCTTGGCCTTTTCGATCACCATTTCGGCGACCTGGACGTGGCGCGTCGCGGGTTCGTCGAAGGTCGAACTGACCACCTCGCCCTTGACCGAGCGCTGCATGTCGGTGACTTCCTCGGGCCGCTCGTCGATCAGCAGGACGATCAGGAACACCTCGGGGTGGTTGTCGGTGATCGCCTTGGCGATGTTCTGGAGCATCACCGTCTTGCCGACACGCGGCGGCGCGACGATCAGCGTGCGCTGGCCCTTGCCCTGCGGCGAGATGATGTCGATCACGCGCGCCGACTTGTCCTTGACGGTCGGGTCGGACGGATCGAGCGTGAGCTTCTCTTCCGGATACAGCGGCGTCAGATTGTCGAAATTGACGCGGTGGCGGACTGCATCGGGATCGTCGAAATTGACCGCGGTGAGGCGCACCAGCGCGAAATAGCGTTCGCCATCCTTCGGCCCGCGGATCTCGCCTTCGACGGTATCGCCGGTGCGCAGGCCGAACTTGCGGACCTGGTTGGGCGAAATGTAGATGTCGTCGGGGCCCGCGAGATAGTTCGCCTCGGGGCTGCGCAGGAAGCCGAAGCCGTCGGGGAGCACCTCGATCGTGCCGAGCCCCATGATCTGCTCGCCCTGCTCGGCCTGGACCTTGAGGATCGCGAACATCAGGTCCTGCTTGCGCAGCGTCGACGCGCTCTCGATCCCGAGCGCCTCGGCCATCGCGACCAGCTCGGCCGGCTTCTTGTTCTTGAGATCTTTGAGATGCATTTCGGGCGTCCGGAGCATGAAGATGCGGAGGAGGAGCTTCAGTCGGCGAAGGGTACGCGACGATGCTTGAGGAAGGATATTGAAGCCGAACGGCGCGGGGCCATCTCACTACGATATCCTCGCCAGATACGACCGGGTGGCGGACGCGTCAAGCCGTGACGCATCCGCGCTGGAGTCAGAACGGCTGGACGATCGCCAGGATCACGATGGAGGTCACCAGCACCGCGGGGATCTCGTTGATCATCCGCAGCTGGCGCCCGGTCAGCGTCGGCTTGCCCGCCGCGAGCTTGCGCGCATAGCCGACCGCCCAGCCATGATAGCCGGTCAGGATCACCACCAGCAGCAGCTTGAGATGCAGCCAGCCGAGCCCCACCACGCCCGAGAACAGCCCGGCATTGGCCGCGAGCACTAGCCCGAGCACCCACACGACGATCATTGCCGGGGTCAGGATGATGTTGCGGATCTTGGCCTCGCGCTCGACCCACAGCCCGGCGTCGCCGCCCGCGCCCGCCAGCGCTTCCTGATGATAGACGAGATAGCGCGGCAGCATGAACAGCCCCGCCATCCAGAAGATCACGAAGATCAGATGCGCTGCCTTGACCCAGAGATAGGTGTTGCCGAGCATTCCAGCCATCATGCGTTCCGTACGAAGGCGAGCAACTGCTCGACATGCGCGATCGGCGTGTCCTGCAGGATGCCGTGGCCGAGGTTGAAGACGTGCGGGCGGCCTTCGAATGCCGTGAGGATCCGCGCCGCCGCCGCTTCGAGATCACGACCGCCCGCAATCAGCGCGAGCGGATCGAGGTTGCCCTGGACCGGCATCCCCTCGGGGAGGTTCGCCGCCGCCCATTCGGGGTTGATCGTCTCGTCGACGCCGACCGCATCGACTCCGGTTTCGCGTGCGTAGCTCGGCAATTTTTCACCGGCCCCCTTCGGAAAGCCAATCACCGGTACGCCCGGGTGCCGCGTGTGAAGCGCGGAGACGATCGCAGCATTGGGCGCGATCACCCAGTGTTCGAACTGCGCGGGGCTGAGGCTGCCGGACCAGCTGTCGAACAATTGCACCGCTTCGACGCCCGCCTCGATCTGTTTCGAGAGATAGTCGACGGTCGAGGTCACGATTGCGTCGATGATCTCGCCAAATGCCGCGGGGTCCCCGTACGCGAACCGGCGCGTCTCGCTCTGGTCGCGGCTGCCCTTGCCGGCAACCATATAGGTCGAAACCGTCCAGGGGCTGCCAGCAAAGCCGAGGAAGGTGGTCTCGTCCCCCAGCATCCCCGCGACCTGCCGGACCGTCTCATAGACCGGTTCCAGCCGCTCAGGGGCCTGTTCAAGCGACGACAGCGCGTGATCGACCAGCGGGGGAGTCAGCGCGGGCCCTTCGCCGACGCCGAAGGTGAGTCCCTGCCCGAGCGCCGCGGGTACCATCAGGATGTCGGAAAAGAGGATCGCGCCGTCGAATCCGAAGCGGCGGATCGGCTGGATCGTGACTTCGGCGGCGGCTGCGCTGTCGTTGACCAAAGCGAGGAACCCGCCCTTTTCGGCGCGCAACGCCCGGTATTCCGGGAGATAGCGCCCGGCCTGGCGCATCAGCCAGATCGGCGGAACGTCCTGGCGCGTGCCTTTCAGCGTCGCGAGCAGCGGTTTGAAAGGCGCCTGATACAGCGGTCCGGATTGAGTCGATGCAGGCAGGATCGCCGTCCCCACTTCTATAAGAGTCTAGATTCTTGAATGGTAATAGCGGTTGTTGGCCGGTGGAAGCCGGGGCTTATGCAATTGTCCCCGAATTGCCAACAGCGCGCGCCGACTCCCGCGGCCGATTCAGCGAGACGTCCTGCGATTCTGTCCCCATGACTCACAGCCTGTGGATAACTTCGGGCGCTGTGCACGCGATTGTGGATAACGCTGGGCTTGTCCACCGATCCGGGCCGCTTTGCGCGGCGGCGAAGTTACGCTAGCGCTTATCCGCATGTTATCCACAGGCCTTTCCCGGGGGCGCGGTTGATGCGGCTTCATCTCCACCTGCTGTCGGATTCGACCGGCGAGACGCTCGAGAACATCGCCAAGGCGGCGCTCGCGCAATATGACGATGTCGAAACGATCCGGCATTTCTGGCCAATGGTGCGCACCGAGGCGCATCTCGAGCGGATCCTGCAGGAGATTTCGCAAAATCCGGGGCTCGTGCTGTTCACTTTGGTCAACAGCGAGACGCGCAAGACGCTCGAGACGCGCTGCCGCGCGCTCGGCCTGCCCGCGGTCGCGCCGCTCGATGGGGTGACGGGGGCGCTGTCGGGGTTGCTCGGGCAGGCTGCCAAGGCGCGGCCGGGGCGGCAGCACGTGCTCGATGCCGCCTATTTCGCGCGGGTCGACGCGATCCAGTTCACCATCGCGCATGACGACGGGATTTTGTCGGAAGACTGGGAAGAGGCCGACATCGTGCTCGCGGGCGTGTCGCGGTCGTCCAAGACGCCGACCTCGATTTATCTGGCGAACCGCGGGTTCAAGACCGCGAACATCCCGATCGTGATCGAAAGCCCGCCCCCGCTCAATCTCTACACGCTCAAGAATCCGATCGTCGTCGGGCTGACGACCAGCGCGGACCGGCTGATTCAGGTCCGTCGCAACCGGCTGCTGTCGCTTAACCAGAAGACCGAAACCGCTTATGTCGACCATGAAGCAGTGACCCGTGAAGTCGCCTATGCGCGACGGATGTTCGCGGACAATGGCTGGCCGGTGATCGACGTCACCCGGCGGTCGATCGAGGAAACCGCCGCCGCGATCATCGCGTTGGTCGGGGAACGCGGGATCGTGCCGCGGGGGGATCTGTGAGGCTGGTGCTTGCCTCGCAGAGCGCATCTCGGCGCGCGATGCTGACCGCGGCGGGGATTCCGTTCGAAGCGGTGTCGGCGCATGTCGATGAGGACAGCGCCAAGGCCGCGTTGCTCGGCGATGGCCTTGCGCCGCGCGATCTCGCGGATGCGCTCGCGGAGCTCAAGGCGCTTAAGGTGTCGTCGCGCGACAGCCTGGCGCTCGTCCTCGGCTGTGACTCGGTCGTTGCGATCGAGGACGGCACGCTGCTCGACAAACCGACCTCGCGCGATCAGGCCGCGGACCATCTGCGCCGCCTGTCAGGCAAACGCCACAATTTGATCAGCGCGGCGGTGATCGCCGAGGGCGGTCGCCCGGTGTGGCGGGTGGTGGATCGCGCGAAGATGCACGTCCGGCCGCTGTCGGACGACTTCATCGAAAGCTATCTTGACCAGGAATGGCCCGAGATTTCCGGCTGCGTCGGCTGTTACCGGATCGAAGGCCCCGGTGCGCAGCTGTTCACGCGGATCGAGGGAAGCCAATTCACCGTTCTCGGGCTGCCGCTGTTGCAGGTGCTCGATTATCTACGTCTCCGCGGAGTGATGCCGATATGATCTATGCAGAAGTGATCGGTGACCCGATCGCGCACTCCAAATCGCCGATCATCCACGGCTTCTGGCTCAACGCGCTCAAGCTCGAGGGCGACTATCGCACCTGCCACGTCGCGCCCGACGACCTCGCGGGCTATTTTGCGAAACGGACCGCCGACCCCGACTGGCGCGGGTGCAATGTCACGCTGCCGCACAAGCAGGCGGTGTTCGATCACATTGCCGATCCGGGCGGCGTAAAGGGCACGATCGGCGCGGCGAACACGGTGTTCCGCGGCGAGGACGGCGCGTTCCTGTGCACCAACACCGACGCGGCGGGCTTCTACGCCCCGCTGGGCGGGGTCGATCTAACCGGCGCGCCGGTGGTGGTGATCGGTGCGGGCGGCGCGGCGCGCGCGGTGCTGTTCGCGCTGGCGAAGCTCGGGGTTGGGCCGGTGACGGTGCTCAACCGCAACGTGCTCAAGGCCGCCGCGCTGCTGTCGTCGTTCGGGCTGAAGGGCCAGGCGTTGCCGCTGACCGCGACGCTCCCCCCCGCCGCACTCGTCGTCAACGCAAGCTCGCTCGGTATGGCGGGCCAGCCCCCGCTCGACCTCGATCTCGATCCGCTGCCGGAGGATGCGATCGTCTATGACGTCGTCTATGCGCCGCTCGAAACCCCGCTGCTCGTGGCGGCACGCGCGCGCGACCTCGACACGATCGACGGGCTCGACATGCTGATCGGCCAGGCCGCACTCGCGTTCGAACTGTTCTTCGGTGCGGCCCCCCCGCGCGACGAAGACCATGACCTCAAGCTGCGCGACCTGCTCACCGCATGATCACGATCGGCCTGACCGGCTCGATCGGCATGGGCAAGTCGACGGTCGCTGCGATGTTCGCCGACGAAGGCGTGCCGGTGTTCGATGCTGACGCTGCGGTGCACCGGTTGCAGGGCGCGGGCGGGCGGCTGGTCGGCGCGATCGAGGCGGCGTTTCCCGGATCGACCGGGCCGGGAGGAGTCGATCGCGCGAAACTCGGGCCGATGGTGCTCGGGGATACGGCCGCGCTGAAGCGGCTCGAAGCGATCGTTCACCCGGCGGTCGGCGAGGAGCGCGCCGCCTTCCTTGCCGAGCATGCAGATGCGCCGATCGTCGTGTTCGATATCCCGCTGCTGTTCGAAACCGGCGGCGAGTCGCGAGTCGATACGATCGTCGTCGTTTCCGCGCCCGAATCGGTCCAGCGCGCACGTGTTCTGGAACGCCCGGGCATGACCGAGGCGAAATTCGACGCGATCCTCGAGCGCCAACTCCCCGATGCGGAGAAGGTCGCGCGCGCACATTATGTCGTTCCGACAGGCGGTTCGCTGGATGAGACGCGCGACGCGGTGCGCCGGATCATCGCTTGCCTCGCAGCGCACAAAACCCCACTATCCTGAGTCTATGAGAGAGATCGTCTTCGACACCGAGACCACGGGCTTCAGTTTTTCCGATGGCGACCGCATGGTCGAGATCGGGTGTGTCGAGATGATCAACCGGGTCGAGACCGGCCGCACCTTCCACGCCTATTTCCACCCCGAACGCCCGATGCCGCCCGAGGCGCAACGCGTCCACGGGCTGAGCGACGCGTTCCTCGCGGACAAGCCGCTGTTCCATCATGGTGCCGAAGCCCTGCTCGAGTTTCTCGAAGACAGTCCGCTCGTCGCACACAACGCCAGTTTCGATTTCGGCTTCCTCAACGGCGAGCTGGTTCGGTGCAGCCGCACCCCGATCCATCTTGGAAGGATGATCGATACGGTCGCGATGGCGCGGACGCGGCACCCCGGCGCGAAGCACAATCTCGATGCGCTGTGCAGCCGCTACGGGATCGACCGCAGCCATCGCACGCTCCACGGCGCGTTGCTCGACGCGCAACTGCTCGCGCAGGTCTATGTCGAGCTGACCGGCGGCCGGCAGATCGGGCTCGGGTTGATCAGCGAAACCATCGAAGTGGCGGTCGCCTCTGCGCCCGTCGCGCCCGCGCGGGTCCGCCCCGCGCGTGTCTTTACCGTGCCGGACGCGGATCTCGTCCGGCACGCAGCGTTCATGAAGTCGGTCGTCAATCCTTTGTGGGGAGGCGAGGCGGTCAACTGACTTCTACCGATTGGGGGGTCGAGGCGTCCGGCAGACGTCATCTACCAGCTGGAAGACCCGAACAACGGGGTCCGGCGCTACTATGGAGAATGCTCATGGATATTCGGGTTTCAGGCCATCAGGTCGAAACGGGCGACGCGCTCAGGACCCATGTCGACGAGCGCCTCCAGGGCATCGCGACCAAATATTTCGCGCGGACGATCTCGGCGCAGGTGACCTTCGGCAAGGGACCGCACGACAACCGCTTCACCTGCGACATCGTCTGCCACGTCATGCAGGGCCTGATCCTGAAGGCGAGCGGCGACGCTTCCGAAGCGCACGCCGCGTTCGATACCGCCGCGACCAAGATCGAGAAGCAGCTGCGCCGCTACATGCGCCGCCTCAAGGATCGTAGCGCCGCCGCGACCAGTGCGGCCTCCACCGCGGCCGCCGAACTGGCGTCGGGTGATGCGGGCTATACGCTGTTCCAGGAAAATACCGCCGAGGAAGAGGTCGAGGATTTCCCGCTGATCGTCGCGGAAACCCGTGTCGACATTCCCGATGCGACCGTTTCGGACGCAGTGATGATGCTCGATTTGCGCAATACGACGGCGCTGTTGTTCCGCAATTCGGGCTCGGGCACCTACAACATGGTGTACCGCCGCGGGGATGGCACGATCGGTTGGGTGGAGCCGCAGCGCGTTTCATAATGTTTCGCTCCGCTTTCGCTGATCCCTGATCGGCGCTATGGGCCCGCGCAAGCACCCGTGCCTGTCGCGGGCCCAAGGATTGCGATGACTGACTTGCACGATCTTCTGAGCGCCGATGCTGTGCTCGAACGCGAAACCGCGGGGACGCGCAAGATGCTGTTCCAGCACCTCGGCAGCGTGGCGGCCAAGGTCTATGGCGTGGACGCCGCTGCGGCTACCGAGACGCTCGCTACGCGCGAGAAACTCGGGTCGACCGGATTCGGGCGTGGTGTAGCGACGCCACACGGCCGACTTCCTGGGCTTTCAAAGGTCTGCGGCGTGTTCGCTCGGCTCGCCAACCCGATCGATTTCGCGGCAGTCGACGATCTCCCGGTCGATATCGTCTTCATGCTGCTGTCCCCGCCCGATGCCGGGGCGGAACACCTCAAGACGCTCGCACGCGTCTCGCGGATGCTGCGCGATGCGTCGTTCGTCGACAAGCTGCGCGGTGCCGGATCGCGCGATGCGCTCGTCGCCCTGCTGATGGCGGATGAAGCGCGTGATGCCGCCTGAACCCGTAAGTCCATCGGGCGAGGCGGCGCATTTCCGTGCCCTCGAAACGCTCTATGCAGCAGCACCGATCAACCAATTGTTCGAATCCACGCTGGAAATTCCCGAAGCCGGAGTCGCGCGGATCCATTTCCGGGTTGATCCCAAGGTCTATCACGCCGGCGGTGCGGCGCATGGCACGAGCTATTTCAAGATGCTCGACGACGCCGCCTTCTACGCCGCCAACAGTCTGGTGACGGACCGATTCCTCCTCACCACCGCCTTTAACCTCCTGCTGACAAAGCCGCTGCGCGAAGGACCGGTAGTTGCCGAGGGACGCTGGGTGTCCGGCCATCGCCGGGTGTTCGTCGCCGAAGCGCGGTTGATCGACGCGGCAGGTGACGAGGCGGCGCGGGGTACCGGCACTTTCATGCGCTCGCAGATCCCGCTTGCGACCCTGCCCGGCTATCGCGCGTCGTGACGGCATTGCTGCCTAGCGGGCTGCTCGTTTCGGCGCTGCTCAAGCGCGCGAACGACGCGGGTGGCATGGGCATGGTGCGCGCCCGAGGCGAACCAAATTCCGGTGCTATTTTATTGATTCTTAACGATAATATTGGGCACTCCAGCATAATGGAGCGCGCTCTCGACCAATTGGGCAAACCGGCCCTGGTCGCAACCGGTCCAGCCGACTCTGCCAACGTCGCCGAACGCGAGTCGTATTGGCGGCGAAGGCGCGACCGGGATCCGGATTTGTGGGTGATCGAACTGGACATCGCGTCGCCGGAACGATTCGCCGCAGAAACAATCCTGGCGAGTTGACCATCTGACCCGGCCCATGGATAGCCAATGCAACAGTCATGGGCGTTGTGCCATGCCGGGTGCGATCCGGTGGGGTTACGCAGTCGGGGGGATGTCCGGGTAAACGACCTAACGGTCGTTTATGTCCGCGCACCAACCGCACTTTTGTAGTTTGAATGTCGTTTGCTAACCGCGTCGCCACCTGTGCGACGATGATCCTCACCGCAGCCGCCATCATCGGCGCGGGCACGCCGGGCTTCGCTCAGCAGCTCGATCGGGCAATTAACGCCCCGGTCGTTGCTTCGGTTCCCGAAGCCGGCGTCGTCCAGGAAGCGGATATCAAGGAGCCGATGGCGAACGACGAACTGCAGGACGGCGACGAAGTCGCATACGGAACCCTCGATGCGGCGGTTGCCGCACAGTCGGTCCCGGACGACATGGGCGACGAGCTTCAATGCATGGCCGGCGCGATCTACTTCGAGGCCAAGGGCGAACCGCTTAGTGGCCAGTTGGCGGTCGCCGAGGTGATCCTCAACCGCTCAAAGTCGGGGCATTTCCCCAAGTCGGTCTGCTCGGTCGTGACCCAGCCCGGCCAGTTCTCGTTCGTTCGTGGCGGACATGTCCCGTCGGTCCCTTCGAACCGCCAGTATCGCACCGCCATCGCGGTCGCCCGCGTCGCGCTTGCCGACAGCTGGGACAGCCCAGCCTCCGACGCGATGTATTTCCACGCGAAGCGCGCCGCACCGGGCTGGCACCGCCAGCAGGTCGCCGCGATCGGCAACCACGTCTTCTATCGCTGAGCAATCCGTCGCGTCGGGTTTGACGCGTTCGTGAAATGTTCTAGGATCGGCGCATGTTAGACGATGCGCCCGACTCTCCCCCGCAATCCTGTATCGATGCGCCGGGCTCCCCTTTATGCGCCGCCGACGTGGCGCGCGGCACGATCCGGATGCTGCTACGGCACGATCTGGTCGCGCTGAGCGAGGTTCCGCTCGACGGCAATCGTCGCGCCGACCTGATGGCGATCGACGCCCGGGGTCAGATCGTCATCGTTGAGATCAAGGTCTCGCGCGCCGATCTGCTCGGCGATTCGAAATGGACCGAATATCTCGGCTGTTGCGACCGCTATTACTGGGCAGTGCCGGCTGGGTTCGACGCCAGCCCGCTCGACCGCGAAGGTTTTCTGCCCGAACGGACCGGGGTGATCGTCGCCGATCGCTACGATGCCGCGATCCTGCGGGAGGCGCATACCGATCCGTTGTCGGCTGCAACGCGCAAGCGCGTTACGCTCGCCTTTGCGCGGCGGGCGGCGCGGCGGATGATCGCGTTGACCGATCCGGATGCCAACGGGCTGGCGTTTACGGGGTAATCGGTACCGTTCGTCAGCCCCGGAAAGGGGCCGGGGTGACAAACGAGATCATGGTCGAACGCTACAGCTTCGGCCCGGACACCGCCTTGCGCTCCTTCTTCTTCGCCGCATCGATCAGCGCAGCGATTGCCGGCGTGCGCGCATCCTGATGCGCATAATCCCGCGCGGACGAGCCCTGCAGCAGATCCTTCTGGTCCGGATCGGCGCCCAGGTCGAGCAGGCTGCGCACCATCGTGGCATCGCGACGCTGGACCGCGCGGATCAGCGCCGTCTCGCCGCTGGCATTGCCGAGATTGACGTTCGCGCCATGCTTGACGAGGTTCTCGATGATATCGGTCGACCCCAGATTGGCCGCGATCAGGATCGGGGTCTCGCCGCGATTGTTCTTCAGGTTGGGATCGGCCCCCCGCGCGAGCAGATAATTGAGATACGTCGAATCCTGCCGGCGCACCACGAGGTGGAGCGCACCGTCGCCATTGGTCACGTCGCGCGTGTTGATCACCGTGGCCCCGGGCTTGTCGAGGAACTTGGTCACCTCGTCCCCCTTCCCGTCCTTGATCGCCTGGAGGAACTTATAGCCCTCCGACTGGCCGAGCTGTGCCGCGGCCGGGGTCGCGACCAGGGCGACCGGGGCGGCGAGGATCGCGAACGTGCTGGCGATGGAGCGGAAAGTCATCGGATAAGAGTCCTGACAGAAGGCGAAACCGGCGCAGTGCTTGCGCGGTGCGTGCTAACAGATCATGACCAAACACGCCATGAACCAGATCATCCGCGCGCTGTCCGCGTTCCTGCTGGCTGCGCTCCCCATTGCGTGCAGCAGCCCCGCCCCGAATGATCGGCCGCCACTCGAGGGCGCCCGGATTGGCGCTCCGTTCCGCCTGACCGACCAGGATGGAAAGACCCGCACCGACCGCGACTTTGCCGGGCGCTATCGCATCATGTATTTCGGCTACACCTTCTGCCCGGACGTGTGCCCGACCGACATGCAGACGATCGGCGCCGGGTTGCGCCTGTTCGACGCGAAGGACGCCACGCGCGCGGCGAACGTCGTGCCGGTCTTCGTCACGGTCGACCCGAAACGCGATACCCCCGCCGTGCTCAAGGCGTTCGTCAGCGCGTTCCACTCCCGGATGGTCGGCCTTACGGGCGACCCGGCGGCAATCCTCGCGCTCGCCAAGGCGTATGGGGTCGCGGTCCAGGCGGAGAAGCCGAACGCGCAGGGCGGATATCTCGTCGCGCACGGGCGTTTTGCGTTCCTGATGGACCCGGCGGGCAAGCCAGTGGCGTTGCTGCCGCAGGACCAGACCCCGCAGGCGGTCGCGAGCGAACTCGAACGGTGGGTCAAATGAGCGGAAAATTCTGGGAAGAGCCGATCGACACGCTCGACCGCGGGCAATGGGAAGCGTTGTGCGACGGATGCGGCAAATGCTGCGTCCACAAGCTCGAGGATGACGAGACCGGCGAGCTGCTCCCGACCAACGTCTCCTGCCGCCTGCTCGACCGCGCGACCGCGCTGTGTTCCAATTACAAGCACCGGCACGCCTATGTCAGCGAATGCGTCCGGCTGAGCCGCGACAATGTGCGGACGATCGACTGGCTCCCCTCAACCTGCGCCTACCGCCTGCGCGCGGCGGACGAACCGCTGCACGAGTGGCACTATCTCGTCTGCGGCGATCGCGAGGCGGTTCACCGCGCCGGGCAGTCGGTTCGCGGCTGGACGATCTCCGAGGACGACGCGGGCGAACTCGAATATCATTTGGTCGACCGCGAGCTGTGACCGAGCAACCCGAGGTCGTCCGCAACGCCCGCGCGCGTCGCGCGCGGCTGTCGGTCGATAGCGCGACCGGGCGAGTGCGGCTGGTGCTCCCCCCGCGTGCATCGCTGAAGACCGCGCTCGCTTGGGCGGCGGGCAAGGCGGACTGGATCGCGGAACAGCGCGCGCGCCTCCCTCAGGCCGTTCCGTTCGAACCGGGCCGCAGCTTTCCGTTCGGCGATGGCGACCTCACCATCACGTGGGACGAAACCTCGACCCGGCGGATCACGCGCGACGGGGATGTCCTGCGCTGTGGCGGGTCGCGCGACGGCCTGTCGCGGCGGATCGAATTGTGGCTGAAGCGTGAGGCGCTTCGCGTACTGAGCGCGGAGACCGCCGAGTTCGCCGAGCGCGCCGGGGTCACCGTCACGAAGGTCGCCGTCGGCGATGCCCGAAGTCGTTGGGGCAGTTGCGCGTCGAGTGGGACGATCCGCTATAGCTGGCGGCTCATCCTGATGCCCGACTACGTCCGCCGCTCGACCGTAGCGCATGAGGTGGCGCATCGGCTCCACATGAACCACGGGCCGCAATTCCACCGTGTCGTCGCCTTGCTCGACGAGAACGATCCGGCGCGCTCGCACGCCTGGCTGCGCGCGAACGGCGCCGCGCTTCACTGGGTCGGGCGCGGATCCTGACGGTCTGACGGCACCGCCTGAACGCGGTCCCGTGGCACGGTGCGCGGTGGCTGGCGCTGGCCGTCCCGGCCAAGCACATGGTCCAGCCACGCCTGATCGAGCTTTTCCCCGTCCGCGGGACGCTCGGCAGGTTGTGCGCCGTCGCCCTGGGTCTCGGGCGCACGCGGTGGCTGGCGGACGATCGGATTGCCGTCTGGGTCGACTTGCTGGCCGCTCTCGGGCGCTGGCTGCGGGGGAGTGCCCGGTTCGACCGGATTGCCATCCGCATCGACGAACAGGCCGTTGTCCGCCTCGCCGAAATAGGATTCCTGATCGGGCTCGAGCTGATATTCTGGGAGTGTGACCTTGGTGTCGAACTGTTCGACCGGACGGCTGGCGACCGCGACCTTCATGAAATCGGCGAACGCCTTGGCTGGCGCGGTACCCCCATGGAGCCCCGCGATCGGCTTGGCGTCGTCGCGCCCCATCCACACGCCCGTCGTCAGCCCGCTCGAGAAGCCGAGGAACCAGCCATCCTTGTTCGACGACGTCGTGCCGGTCTTGCCGGCGACCGGACGGCCGATCTGCGCGGCGCGCCCGGTGCCGGTGTTGACGGTGGTCTGGAGCAGGTCGGTCATCTGGGCGGCGACGAACGGTGCCACCAGCACATGGCTGGTATCCACCGTCTGGGCATAGATCGTCTCGCCCGACGCGGTGACCTTGGTGATGCCGTACGGCGTCACCGCGACGCCCTTATTGCCGACGCTTGCGAAAGCCCGTGTCATGTCGATCAGCCGGACGTCGGACGTGCCGAGCACCATCGACGGATGCGTGTTGACCTTGGTCGTAATCCCGAAGCGCTTCGCCATGTCCGCGACGGTCGCGAAACCGACTTCCTGTCCGAGCTTGGCGGCGATCGTGTTGAGCGAATAGGCGAAGGCGGTCCGCAGCGACACCGCGCCGCTGTTGTGGCGGCTGTCGTTGCGCGGGCTCCAGCCATCGATCGTGATCGGTTCGTCGACAATCGAATCCTCGGGCTTGTGCCCCGCTTCGAGCGCCGCGAGATACACGAACAGCTTGAACGCAGACCCCGGCTGGCGCTGTGCCTGAGTCGCGCGATTGTAGATCGAGGTGACGTAGTCGGTCCCGCCGACCATCGCGCGCACCGCGCCGTCACGGTCGATCGCGACGAGCGCGCCCTGCGCGCCCGACGGGGCATTCGCGCGGATCGCGGCATCGGCGGCGCGCTGCATCCCGAGGTCGAGCGTAGTCCATACCTCGAGCGGGCGCTGCGTCTCGTCGATCAGTACCTCGAGCTGCGGGAGCGCCCAGTCTGTGAAATAACGGACGCTGTTCTGCTTCGGCTCGGGGGCGAGCTTGACGTCCTTGGGGTTTGCCTCGGCCGCCTGTTCCGCGGTGATCGCGCCGGTTTCCTGCATCAGCCTGATGACGACGCCCGCGCGGTCGACCGCGGCCTGCGCATCGGCGGTCGGCGAATAGACCGAAGGCGCCTTCACCAGCCCCGCGACGATCGCCGCCTCGGACAGGCTCAGCGTATCCGCGCCATGGCCGAAGAACCGGCGTGACGCCGCGTCGATCCCGTAGGCACCGCCACCGAAATAGACCTTGTTGAGGTACAGTTCGAGGATCTGATCCTTGGTGAACTTGCGTTCGAGCGCGAGCGCGAGGAGCATCTCGCGGCCCTTGCGGCCGAAAGTATATTTGTTCGACAGGAAGATCGTCCGCGCGACCTGCTGCGTAATGGTCGACGCGCCCTGCAACCGCCGGCCATTGCCGCGATTGTCGATCGCGAAGCGGATCGAACGCGCGAGGCCGATCGGGTCCACGCCGAAATGCGAGCGGAAGCGGCGATCCTCGACCGAGACCATCGCCTCGCGCATCGCGAGCGGAATCCTGCCGTAGGGGAGCCATTCGCCATAGCTCGGCCCGAGCGAGACGATCACCGTGCCGTCGGCGGCATGGACCCGGATCATCTGGCCGTTGGGGGACGATTTCAGCTCGTCATAGCTCGGAAGCTGCCCTTCCGAGACATAGACGGTGATCGCCAGCACCGCGCAAGCCAGCACGACCAGCCCCGCGAGCACCTGAAACGCCAGAACGACGCGCCGCCGCCACAAGGGCGCGCGCGCAGAACGGGGGGAAGAAGCGGGAAAGCGGGCCATGCGCGGTTACCAGCGTTAGGACTTGCCGGACGATCCGACAAGCCATGCCCCGGCAATCCCTGCCACGGCCACGCCGATACGACTGATCAGCCGCGCGCCTCGTCGCCATTGGTCCCGCGCGGCTTGAATTCGAGGCTCAGCGAATTCATGCAATAGCGCAGGCCGGTCGGCGGCGGGCCGTCGGGGAAGACATGCCCGAGATGTCCGTCGCAGCGCGAGCAACGCGCTTCGATCCGCGTCATGCCGTGGCTGGTGTCGCGGTGATCTGTGACATTCTCCGCGTCGATCGGCTGGGTGAAGCTGGGCCACCCCGAGCCCGAGTCGTATTTGTCGGCGGAGTCGAACAGCGGCAGCGCACACCCGCCGCAGCGATACACGCCATCGGCCTTGTTGTTGTTATAGCGTCCGGAAAACGCCCGCTCCGTCCCCGCCTCGCGCAATACGTGATAGGATTCCGGGCTCAATTTCTTGCGCCATTCGGTTTCGGACAGGGTGATGTGCTCCATGGACCTAGTTTTCCTGTTGGGGGGCAGCGTGGTCAAGCGGCGAATGGCCGATACGGGTCGCGCTTGCGATGATCTGGATCAGGCCCGGGACGTGGCCCACCAGCGGAAGCAAGGCCGCGCCGAGCCACGGCCGTTCGGCTGCGTCGCGCACCAGTCCCGCCAGCCGGATCGGCCGGGCAGTGGCAGCGGCGAAATCACGCTGGAAGCGCGGTGCCGCCGCCGCACCGCCAGTGATATAGGCATGGCCCGCGCGGATGCCACTCGCGATCGCGATTCCCATTCCCTCCCCCGCAAGCGACGGGATGACCCCGGCCTGGTCGCCCAGCCGGAACACCGCGCCTTCGGTCTGCCGCGCACGCCAGCCGTACGGCACGTTGGCGATCGCATCGATCGGTTCGTCGCCGCTTCGGAATGCCAGCCGATCGCCAAGCCGTGGACATTCCCGCGCCAGTGTATCGAGCAGCGCGGCAGGCGAGCCGGCTGCGAGCATCTTGGAGCGGTGGACCGCCATGCAGATGTTGGCGCTGCCATCCTCCTGCAGCACGATTCCGACATAGCCACGATCGAACGGAAACAGTTCGATCGCATCGCCGATCAGCCGGGTCAGGCCGGGCGCGCTGGCGATGCGGACGCGCAGGCCGAGCACAGGATCCGCGCCGCGCGCATCGGCCGGGCGCGCCGCACCGCGCACGTCATGCTTGCCGCTGGCGAGGAACAGCGTGTCGCCCGCCAGCACCGCGCCATCGTCGAGCGTTGCGGCGGTATCGACCAGACTGCGCACCGTAATGCCGCGCTCGACCGCTGCCCCGTGTGCGATCGCATGGCGTATCATCACCGTATCGAGCAGGTGTCGCGAGACGCCGTGCGCGGGTCTCGGAAGCGGCGCCTCGACCACCCGGTCCCCGAGGATGACCCGGGTTCGCAGGACCCGCGCCGGTCCCAACGCCTCGGGCGCGATTCCCAGCCGTCCGAGCGACTCGAGCGTCCGCCAGCTCAGGAAGCCGCCGCAAATCGCGTCGCCGGTATCGCGGCTGCGCTCGACCAGCAGGTGCGGTGCTCCCGCGCGCGCAAGCACGATCGCGGCGCTCGCGCCCGCCGGGCCGCCGCCGACGATCAGCGCAGGTGTTCGACGCATAATCGGTACGGAAAGGAGCGATACACGCGTGCCGTGACGCCAGCTTCGGCGAGGATCGGCTGCCATTCGTCCGGGCGGTACGACCGCGCGACCGACAGTGTCCCGTCATGCCGCACGATCGGGTGCCAGCGCGCGAGCGTGGCGAGAACCGGAAAGCCGCGATGCGCGACGACGTGACGGTGCAGGTCGTTGACGAGCCAGCCGCGCGCGCTCTCCCGGTCCATGAACCGCAGGAACGCGACGAGTTGCGCATGCGTCATGTGATGCGCGACGAGACTGCTGACGACGAAATCCCAGCCTTCCCCGGCGTGATCGGCGTAATCACCGGTAGCATAGCGGATCGGCATCCCTGCCGGGGTATGCGCCGCGGCCGCGAGCGCGCTGCGGGGATTGAGATCGACCCCGACCAGTTCCGCCTCCAGACCGCGCCGGTCGGCCCAGCGCGCGATCCGTCGCAGCATGTCGCCATCGCCAAAGCCGACGTCGAGCAGTTTGAACCGGGTCGTCCCCGCCGTCCCGCGCCGCAGGAAATCGAGCGTCGGGCGCGGGGCCATAGTGACCGCGTTGACCTTGGCCAAATCGCCGACGACCGCTGCATAGGTCTCCGCGGACAGGTCGTCCGCGTCCATCAGTTCCTTGGCAATGGCGCGGCGCCGGAGGGTCATCCTGCGCTCCGGAAACCGAAACCCTCGGCGGCAAGCCCCGGGCCGAACGCTAGTGCGACGCCGTTTCGGATCGGCGGCCCGTCGAGCAGCCGTGCGAGCACGAACATCAGCGTTGCCGAGGACATGTTGCCGACATCCGCCAGCACCCCGCGCGAGGTTGCGAGCGCGTCATGCGGCAGCGATAGCGCGGTCTCCACCGCATCGAGGATCGAGCGCCCGCCGGCATGGACCGCCCAGCCGTCGATCTCCTGCGGGTCGCGTCCCCCCGTCGCGGCCGCCGCAAAGACCGGATCGGCGAGCCCTGCGGCGATCCGCGCGGGGACTTCGCCCGACAGATGCATCGCGAACCCCTGGTCTGTGATGTCCCAGCGGATCAACTCGGCCGAATCCGGCAATGTCGTGGCAAAGGGTTCGCCAAGCGCGAGGCCGGCGGGGTCGGCGGTGACAAGCGCAGCAGCGGCGCCGTCGCCGAACTGGAGCATCGCCAGCAGCGGCTCGAGCGCAGGGGTGTCCTGAAGGTGCAAGGTCGACAGCTCGACGCATACGACCAGAACGCGCGCGGCGGGCGCCGAGCGGACGATGTGGCGCGCGCTGCGCAACGCGGCAACCGCCGCGTAACAGCCCATGAACCCCACCAGCAGCCGTTCGACCGTCGGCGCGAGGCCAAGCCGCGCGGCGATGATCTGGTCGATGCCGGGCGCGACAAACCCGGTGCAGCTCGCGACGACGAGATGCGTAATACCCTCGAGCGACACCTTTTCGCCGAGTGCCGTGATCGCCTCGATCGCGAGCGCGGGGGCGGCGGCGGCATAAAGCTTCATCCGCTCCGCAGTCCCGGGCAGGATATCGCGCGCGTAAAAGCCACCGGGGTCGACCGGAGAGCCCCCATCGTCGCTGACCGGCAGCACCGACCAGCGATGGTTGATCGCCGCACGGCTGGCCATCCGGTCGAACACGCGCGCGCTCCGCGCCTCCGGCAGCCGTGCTCGCGCCCAGGCGATAAACGCGGCGTGAATGTCATGGCTAGGAACGGCGGTCCCGATGGCAACGATATGGGGGATGATCGACACACTATGCTTTCGGTCCGGCCGGGCAAAAAATGCAGAGCCGCAACCAGAACGCTACCCTGCCCGTTCCGATCCGACCAGCCTGTCGCGCGAGGCCGGAATTCAGAGCGAATGCGGTCAAGGCCGTGCCAGGTACGGCGCTACAGGGTGGTAAGATGCGGTCGACGGGAATCCCAGCAATACTGCAAGCAGTCCGCCAGCGACCCGATCGGGTTCTGCTTGCGGCGTTCGGGATCGTGGCGGCGCTCGTGCTGTTCGTGCTCCACATCGCCTCCGAAGTCGGCGCCGGCGATACCAACAGGCTCGACAGTGCGATCCTCGTCGGGATCCGATCCGCGACGGATCGGCCGGGTGCGGGACTGCACGCGCTGCGCTTCGCGATGCAGGATTTTACTGCGCTCGGCGACTCGACCACGCTGACGATCGTCGTCCTGCTGGTGTCTGGCGCGCTGCTGATCGTGCGCAAGGTCGCGATGGCGGGGTTCCTCATCGGCGCATCGGTGATCGGTACGCTTGCGGTCGAGCTGCTCAAATCGGCGTTCGACCGCCCCCGCCCCAATGTCGTCGCCCATTGGGCGACCTTCTCCCACACGAGCTTCCCCAGCGGGCATGCGGCGGATTCGGCGATCGTCTACCTTACGCTGGCAGCGCTCGTCGCACGCAGCGTCAAGTCGCGCGGCTTGCGCGTCTATGTCGTGCTCGCCGCGATGCTGCTGACGCTGTTGATCGGGGTATCGCGCCTGTATCTCGGGGTTCATTGGCCGACCGATGTGCTGGCCGGCTGGATCCTTGGCGCGGGCTGGGCCTTCCTGGCGGCGACGATCGCCTGGTGGCTGCAAACACGCCATACGCTCGAACGGCCGGAAGACTGACCCGGCCAACCGACCCCCCGTCCCCGGCTGAGGACAGGGGGCCGCTGGACGTTTACGCCACGGCGCGGGTCAGGACTCGCGCGAGGCGCGCCGCGAACGCGCGCGGGTCGAGCGGTTGCTCGCCGTCCGCAATTTGCGCCTCGTCGAACAGGAGATGCGCCGCATCTTCCCGTAGCGTCGTGTCCCCCTCCCCCAGCGCGGCGAGCTTGACGATCAGCGCGTGCTGCGGATTGATCTCGAGTACCGGCTTGGCCTTGGGCGGGGCCTGGCCTGCGCTCGCGAGCATCCGTTCGAGCTGGCGGTCCATGCCGCTCTCGGTCGCGACCAGGCAGACCGCGCTGTCGGTGAGCCGATCGGACGCCCGCACGTCCGACACCGCATCCGCGAGTGTCGTCTTCACGAACGCCAGGAAGTCAATCACTTCGCCGCTTGCTTCGGTCGACGGGGGCGTGGTCCCTTCGAGCAGCGGGACCAGCGCGAGATCGGCGGACCCTTGCGTTACCGAGCGGAACGGCTTGCCCTGATAATCGACGCCCGCCGTCACCCAGAAATTGTCGATCGGATCGGACAGCAGCAGCACCTCTACGCCACGCGCGCGGAAGCCCTCGAGCTGCGGCGCGGTCGCGATCCGGTCGAGATCGGTACCCGTCACGTAATAGATAGCGGTCTGATTTTCCTTCAGGTTCGCGCTATAGTCCGCGAGCGAGCGCCAGCCGCCGTCGGAGCTCGTCGTATGGAAGCGCGCGAGGTCGAGCAGCGCGGCGCGGCGCTCGAAATCCTCGTACAGCCCTTCCTTGAGCACGGGACCGAACGTGTCCCAGATCTTGAGGTAGGCCTCGGTGTCGGACGACGCGCGCTTCTCCAGTTCGGACAGGACCTTTGCGGTCACGCCCTTCTTGATCGCAGCAAGCACCGGGCTCTGCTGGATCATCTCGCGCGACATGTTGAGCGGCACGTCCGACGAATCGACCAGTCCGCGCACGAAGCGCAGATAGCGCGGAAGCAATTCGGCTTCATCGGTGATGAAGACGCGGTTCACGTACAGCTTGATCCGCCCGGCGCGATCGGGATCGAACAGGTCGAACGGCTTGGACGACGGCACGAACGCGAGCACCGAATATTCGTGGCGACCCTCCGCGCGATAGTGGAGCGTCAGTGCGGGTTCGTCGAACTGGCCCGACACGCTGCGGTAGAAATCGGTGTAGTCCGCCGCACTGATCGCGGATTTGGGCTTGGTCCACAACGCAGCGCCATCGGTCAGCTCGACCGCCTCTGCATCGGGCTTTTCGCGCAGGAAGATCGGCACGGGGACATGCCCCGACTGCGCCTTGATCGTCTGTTCGACGGTGTAGCGCTGCGCATAATCCTGCGCATCCTCGAGCAAGTGGAGCGTCACGCGGGTGCCGCGCGCGGGCGCCTGCGCGAGGTCGACCGGCGCGATCGTGTAGCTGCCGAGCCCGTCCGACGACCAGAGCGACGCCTCCCCGCTCCCGGCGCGATGCGAGACGACGTCGACCTTGCTCGCGACCATGAACGCCGAATAGAAACCGACGCCGAACTGGCCGATCAGCTGTGGATCGTCGGACCCTTGCGCTGCGGCGAGCGTGTCCATGAAGCTCTTGGTGCCGGACCGCGCGATCGTGCCCAGCGCATCGGTCATTTCAGCCGCGCTCATGCCGATGCCATTGTCCTCGATCGTCAGCGTGTGCGCCTCCGGATCCAGCGTGACCGTGATCCGCGGATTCGCATCGTTGCCGAGCAGCGCGGGATTGGCGATCCCCTCGTAGCGCAGCTTCTCGCACGCATCCGCCGCGTTCGAGACAAGCTCGCGCAGGAACACGCTTTTGTCCGAATAGACCGAGTGCACCATCATGTGGAGCAGCTTGGCGACATCGGCCTCGAAGGCGTGGGTCTGTGGGGTGGTGGGTTCCAGAGCGGTGGTGGTCGTCATGATGTGGTCGCAGCCCCTATGCGGTGATCGTTACGCGGGAGTTGGGTTGGGGCGGGGGCGGGGTCAAGGGTTTGTCGCAAGTCTCGGGCGCGGCGCGGCGGCCTTCCGATCAGCTGTTCACGACGGTCCCGCCGTCCGTGCCCTGGCGAACAGTCGCCCGAAATCAGTTGCGTCGATCGCGCCCGTCACCAGTATTGGCCCGGCCATATAGCCCGGGGTTCCTGCCAGCCCGATCGCATTCGCTTCCCGACCGTTCGCGCGCAGACGTACCGCGACGCCCTCCGCGTGCGCCGCCAGCCAGGCCGTTGCGCGCGTCCAGTCGCCGCCCGCCTGTACGACGATGTCGCGCAGCATGGCGTCGTCGATCGTGCGATCGTCGGTCATCAGTCGGCGATGGACGGCGGGGTAGATTCCTTGCTCGGCAGTCGCGAGTGCGACGCTGGCGGCGCGTTCGGACGGCGGCCCGAAGATCGGCCAGTCCTTGTAGAGGATCCGCACCTTGCCGTCGCGCCGGATAGCATCCTCCATCGCTGCAAACGCTCCGCGACAGGCGGGACATCGATAGTCGCTGAACACAGCGAGCTTAACCGTGGCATCGGCGGGGCCGGCTTCCGGCGACACGCCGCGATTCAGGATCGCATCAGCACGTGCGCCGATGTCGCGTCCGATCGGAGCTGTGCGGCGCAATGCCTGGCCGATCGCCCAACCGCCGACAACCACCGCGCCGAGCTGAACGGCCTGCCGCCTGCTGAAATGTGTCGGCATGATCAGTGCGGTCCCGGTGTGGGGCGTGGCATCGTGACGGCGCGATGCTTGGCGGGTCGGTCGTCCATCCCGCTTTCTACCGTGACCGGGGTACGATGCCCATGGCAAGACGACGGGCCCCCGAAAGGGTGTATTTCACATCTGCATCTTGAAAAAATGGTGCGGCCGAGAAGACTCGAACTTCCACGGGCTTTCGCCCACAACGACCTCAACGTTGCGCGTCTACCAGTTCCGCCACGGCCGCACGTAACATCACCGGGCAAGCCCGGCAGCTGGTAGGCGAGCGCCCCTAGCAAAGCTAATCGGGGGACGCAATGGCCGACGTACAAGCCTTTCGCATTTTGTGCGCTTCCCGTAGCAGCACGGCATGACCAACGCGCACCGACAAACCGTGACGGAGACGCGCAAGATCCTCGCGCTGGCGTGGCCGGTGATGCTCACCAGCCTCAACTGGACGATCCTCAGCGTTACCGACATCGTCGTCGTCGGGCTGACCGGAACCGATCAGGTCGCCGCGTTCGGCGCGAGTCGCGCGCTCACCTTCGTCACGATCGTCGCTGGGCTGGCGTGGCTGTCGGGGGTGCTGGTCTTCACGTCCCGCGCGGACGGCGCGCGCGATCTTCCCGCAACGGGCGCCCGCATGCGCGAGGGGCTGGTGCTGGCGGGGATGCTCGGGCTGGTCGGCGCGCTCGCGTTCGGGCTGTTCGCCGCGCCGCTGCTCGCGGGGATCGGGGTCGCGCCCGCGCTGGTCGATCCGGCGGCGGCGGTGGTGCGGACGATGGCGCTTGCGTACCCCGCGCAGTTGGTAAGCCTGGCGGCGAGTTTCTTCCTCGAGGGAATTTCGCGACCGCGGCGGGTGACGGTGGTCAATCTGGCGACGCTACCGATCAATGCGCTGCTTGCCTGGGTGCTTGCGGACGGCCATTTCGGCGCCCCCGCGCTGGGGGCGGTTGGCGCTGCCGCCGCAACGACGATCGCGTCGTTGCTGGGCGCGGCGGGAATGCTGGCGGCGGCGTGGACCATCCCGGATGCGCGCGAACGGGGGGTGCACGTCATGACGCCAGCCGAATGGCGCGCGGCGCTGCCCGGGGCGGTAAAGCTCTCGCGGTTCGGCGCGGTGCCGGCGGTCGCCTCGGGACTGGAACTAGCGGGCTTTTCGATCCTGATCGCGCTGTCGACCGATCTCGGCCCGGTGACCGCGCATGCCTTCCAGATCGTGTTCGCGCTTCACAATGTCACCTTCGGTGCCGCGGTCGGGCTGGCATCGGCGGCGGGGGTGCGAGTCGGCAATGCGGTCGGCGAAGGGATGCCAGAGCAGGTGCGCGCGCGCGCGCTGATCGCAGCGGGGCTGGCCGCCGCGATCACGGGCGCGCTCGGCGGTGTGATGCTGCTGGCGCGCGCGCCGATCGTCGCCGCTTTTCCCGCGGCGGCGGGGGTGCATGCGGCGGCGCTGGCGATGGTGCCGCTATGGGTGCCGTTCATCCTGTTCGACGGTGTGCAGCTCGTCTTTGTCTATGCGTTGCGCTCGCTCGGCGATCAGATCGTCGCCGGGGTCAACGGCATCATCGCCTTCTTCGGGGTAACGGGCGGGCTGGGCTGGCTGTTCGTGACGCACGGGGTCGGGCCGCTCGGGCTCGTCTATGCCTCGGGGCTGGGGATGGTGGCGGCGACGCTGCTGAACGGCGCGCGGTTCCTCTGGGTCAGTGGTTCGGCTCGCCCGAGAAGCTCAGCACCAGATCCTTCGCGTTGACCGGCACATCGAGCTTGGCGCTGTTGAACTCGACCCGTCCCTTGGGCGGCAGCGCGGTCGCCTCAGGGCGGATCGTCCAGCTGTAGACGATGCGGTGCTGTGCGTCGCGCAGGTCGGCGCGGATATCGGGGACGGGCTGGCGCGTGTCGGTCGGGTTGAGCACGGTCCCGCTGATCGCGAAAATCTCGTTGCCGTTGTAATCGTGGCGATCGACCGGCCGGTTGACGATCCGGAGCGGCGTCTCGACCGCCGGGCGGAACAGCGTGGTCGCGGTACGCGGCGTGCTCGTCGAAACGATCGCGGCGGTCGCCCCGAGCATCGCCACGCCTGCGACCACGGCCGCGATCGTCCAGCGGCGCGCGGGGTTGCGGCGCGGGCGGAACGGCGGCTGGTGGGCGAAGGCGTCGAAAGCGACCGGCGCGCGGGTCGTGTCGGGAATGGCACCGGCGTCGATCACCGGCGGGGTTTCGCGGATCGGTGCGGCGACCGGCGCGCGTGGCGGTTCCGGCACTTCGTCCGCAGCACCCGCCTCACCCTCCGCTTCGTCCTGTTCGTCGAGCACCAGCACGGGCACAGGTTCCTGGAACCAGCTGTGCTTGCAATTGGCGCAACGCACGGTCCGCCCCTCCGGCCCGACCGCGGTATCGGGGATCACATAACGGGTCTCGCACTCGGTACATTCGAGGATCATCGGGGCATTTCAGACATTAAGGGCAGACGGGGCAAGCCAGCACAGCGGGGGATACACCAACCGGGGCGTCCGCGCTGTCCGGGGAATCTACGCTGTCCACCGGCCCGGTGGCAAGAGCCGTGGAATTGCGCCTGCGCGCTTGTCGCGGTGCAAGGGATCGTGCGATGCAGGGGCGGGGCATGGACAAGTAGCGAGTAGCGCACGCCGCATGGCGAATATCGTTCAATTCGAAAAGGTGGGGCTTCGCTACGGCACGGGGCAAGAGACGCTGAGCGACGTCAGCTTCACGCTGTCGAGCGGCGCGTTCTACTTCCTGACCGGCGCATCGGGCGCGGGGAAGACGTCGCTGCTCAAACTGCTGTACCTGTCGCAGCGTCCGACCCGCGGGAGCATCCGGCTGTTCGGCGAGGATGCGGTGACGCTGCCGCGCGCGCGGCTGCCCGGGTTCCGGCGGCGGATCGGCGTCGTGTTCCAGGATTTCCGGCTGGTCCCGCATCTGTCGGCCTATGACAATATCGCGCTGCCGCTGCGCGTCTCGGGAGTGCCCGAGCGCGACGTCGCGGATCCGGTGCGCGAGATGCTCGCTTGGGTCGGACTGTCGGAGAAGATCGCGGCGCGCCCGCCAACGCTCTCGGGCGGCGAGCAGCAACGCGTCGCGATCGCGCGCGCGGTGATCGGCCGGCCCGAGATCCTCGTCGCGGACGAACCGACCGGCAACGTCGACCCCGAAATGGCGGAGCGGCTGTTGCATCTCTTCGACTCGCTCAACCGGCTCGGGACGACCGTCGTCGTGGCGACGCACGACCTGCAGACGATGGGGCGGATTCCGCATGCGCAGATGATGCGGCTCGACAAGGGCCGGCTGCTCGATCCGACCGGGTCGCTGCGCTTCCCGCCCCCCGGCGGGCCTTCATGAGTATCGGGATTCTGGCGTCGAAGGCGGACCGGGGGCTGCTCGATGATCGGCGTGGCACGCGGGTGATGCTGTGGGTGATGGCGATCATGCTGTTCCTGACGGTGCTTGCCGCAGCGCTTGGGCTCGCGACGCTCGGCGCGGCGGCAGTGCTCGACCGGCAACTCGCGGGGCGGCTGACGGTGCAGATCGTCGCCCCCGCGGAACGTGTGCGGACGCGGGAGACGCGTGCGGTGCTGGCGGCGCTCCGACGCCAGCCCGAGGTGCGCCGCGCGGTCGCGGTCGATCGCGCACGGCTGGCCGAGATGCTGAGCCCGTGGCTGGGCGCGGACGGCGCGGACCCCGACCTGCCAATCCCCGCAATGATCGACGTCGACCTGACCGCGGCGAGCGCCTCCGCAGCGGCCAGCGTCGCGCGCGCGGTCCGCGCCGCCGCGCCGAGCGCGCGGATCGACCGGCAGGAAAGCTGGATGGCTCCGGTGCGCAACGTGATGGCGATGCTGACCGGGCTGGCGGGCGCGCTGGTGCTGCTGATGGCGGCGGCGACCGCGGCGGTGGTGATCCTTGCCGCGCGCGCCGGGCTCGACACGCACCGCGACACGATCGCGGTGCTCCACATGCTGGGGTCGACCGATGTGCAGGTCGCACGGCTCTTCCAGCGGCGGATCGCGCTCGACACGCTGGTCGGCGGCATCCTCGGCATGGCGGTCGCGCTCGGCGCGGTGGTGCTGGTCGGGGTGCAGCTCGATGCGCTGGGGTCCGATCTGATCGCGGGCCTGACGCTCGGGATGCGCGACTGGGTGCTGCTCGCCTGCCTTCCGGTCGCCTTCGCGGTGCTGGCGACGCTGTCCGCGCGGGTCGCGGTGCTGGCGGCGTTGAGGCGGGTGTTGTGATCTTCCGGTTGATCGTCCTTGCGGGCTTGTGCTGGATCGGCGGGTTCGGGATCTTCCTCGCCACGCGGCCCCCACCGCTCGAGAACACGCGCACGGACGCGATCGTCGTGCTGACCGGCACGTCGGGCCGGATCACGCGCGGCCTCGAGATGCTCGAGGCGCATGCGGCGAAGCGCATGCTGATCAGCGGGGTCGCGCCGCAGGTCCGCCCGCGTGAACTGGCGCACGAATATAAGGTCAGCCCGCAGGTGTTCGCCTGCTGCATCGATCTTGGCCACGAAGCGGTCGACACGCGCTCCAACGCCGAGGAAACCGCGGACTGGGTGCGCGAGCACGGCTACCATTCGGTGCGGCTGGTGACCTCCGACTGGCATCTGGCGCGCGCGCGGCTCGAACTGGTCAACGCGCTCGGGTCGGATGCGACGGTGATCGGCGATGGCGTTCCGGGCACGCCGAGCTATGCGGTGCTGGTCGGCGAATATAACAAACTCATTTTGCGCCGCGTGGCGCTGCTGATCGGGCAGGCTACATGATCGCAATGCGCAACCTGATGTTCAAGATCGTCTTCTACGCCGGATCGGTGCCGATCGTGCTGACCTCGGTGATTTCCGCGGCGTTCGGCACTAAGGCGATGATCGCGCACACGCATTTCTGGACGCAGTATCACGGCCTGACGACGCGAACGTTCCTGCGGATCTTCAAGCGGATCGAGGGCGAGCGGTTCTATGACAGCCCGGTCCTGTACGTCGCCAAGCACCAGGCGATGTACGAGACGCTCGAGCTCGGGCGGATGCTGCGGCATCCCGCGATCGTGATGAAGCAGGAGCTCGCCGACATACCGGTGTGGGGCTGGGCGGCGAAACGCTACGGCGTGATCGTGGTCGATCGCGAGGCGTCGGCGGGCGCGCTCCGGCGAATGCTGCGCGAAGCGCGCGTAGCGCTGGCGGCGGGGCGCTCGATCCTGATCTTTCCGGAAGGAACGCGCGTCGCCCCGGGCGAGCAGCCGCCGCTCAAGGCGGGGTTCGCGGGGCTGTACCAGATGCTCAAGATCCCCGTCGTGCCGATCGCAATCGACAGCGGGCTGGTGTGGCCGCGGCAGGGTCCGCATCTGCCGGGCACGGTGACGTTCCGCTTCGGCACGCCGATCCCGCCGGGCCTGCCCCGCGGCGAAGCCGAGGCGCGGGTCCATGCGGAGATCAACGCGCTGGAGCGGGAGGGCGGCGCGGGGGTAAGGCCAGTGGGTCCTGCCCTCTGCTGATCCCGCGCGCGGCCGTTACTCGTGCGTCCGCCCGAAATCGGGCGCGGGATCGTCCTGCCCCTGTTCGATGATCCCACGTCGCACGTCGCGCGTCTTGGAGAACAGGTCGAACAGCTCGTCCCCCTTCCCCCAGCGGATCGCGCGCTGGAGCGCGGTGAGGTCCTCCGAGAAGCGTTGCAGCATGTCGAGCACCGCCTCGCGGTTCGCGAGGAACACGTCGCGCCACATCGTGGGATCGGACGCCGCGATCCGCGTAAAATCGCGGAAGCCGCCTGCCGAATATTTGATCACCTCGGACTGGGTCACTTCCTCCATGTCGGATGCGGTTCCGACGATGGTGTAGGCGATCAGATGCGGCAGATGGCTGGTGATCGCGAGCACGCGGTCGTGATGATCGGGGGCCATCATCTCGATCTCCGCGCCGAGCCGCCGCCAGAACTCGGCAACGCGTTCGACGGCGAGCGGATCGGTCCCCTCGGGTGGGGTGATGATGCACCAGCGCTTTTGGAACAGCGTCGCGAACCCGGCTTCGGGGCCGCTCCGCTCGGTCCCGGCGACGGGATGCGCGGGCACCACCGTCGCGCCCGGGAGCGCCGCGCCGAGCGCCCGGACGACCTCGGCCTTGCAACTGCCGACGTCGCTGATGATCGCCTCCGCGGGCAAGTCGGCGGCGAACTCCGCGGCGGCGGTGCCCATCGCACCGACCGGCACGCACAGGATGACGAGATCGGCGTCGATCACCGCCGCGCCGCCGCTGTCCGCGACATCGTCGAACAGGTCGATCCGCTCCGCGATCGCCCGCACGTCGGGATCGGCGTCATATCCGGTGAGCCGCACCGTCGGCATCGTCGCGCGGACCGCGCGCGCGATCGACGACCCGATCAAACCGATGCCGATGATGGTGACGCGGGCGAAAGGCAACATGGCGCGCGGCATGGCGGATCGATTTGGCGATGGCAAGCAGCACCCCGCTTCGCGCGGTGCTTGAACCCGCGTCGCCACGCGCTTATCCGCTCCGATATGGACGACACGCGCCTTGGGCTTGCCCGCCACGTCACGTTGCCGGGGCCGTTGCGTCTCGACGGTGGCGCGCTGCTGTCGCCGGTCGAGATCGCGTACGAAACCTATGGCACGCTCAACGCCGATCGCTCGAACGCGATCCTGATCTGCCACGCACTGACCGGTGACCAGCACGTCGCCTCGCGGCACCCCGTCACCGGCAAGCCGGGCTGGTGGGAGCGGATGGTCGGCCCGGGCAAGCCGGTCGATCCGACGCGGCATTTCATCATCTGTTCGAACGTGCTGGGCAGTTGCATGGGGTCGTCCGGCCCCGCGACCGTCAACCCCGCGACGGGCGTTCCGTGGGGGATGAGCTTCCCGGTCATCACGATCCGCGACATGGTGCGCGCGCAGGCGATGCTGCTCGACCATCTCGGGATCGGGACGCTCGCGGCAGTGGTCGGCGGGTCGATGGGCGGGATGCAGACGCTGAGCTGGCCCGCGACCTTCCCGGACCGGGTGCGCGCGGTCGTCATCATCGCCTCCACCGCACGGCACACCGCGCAGAACATCGCGTTCCACGAAGTCGGGCGGCAGGCGGTGATGGCCGACCCGAAATGGCGCGAGGGGGCCTATTATGCCGAGGCCGATCCGCCCGCCGCGGGGCTCGCGGTCGCGCGGATGGCGGCGCATATCACCTATTTGTCCGAAGCTGGCCTGACCGCCAAGTTCGGGCGGCGCTTGCAGGCGCGCGACGCCAAGAGCTTCGGGTTCGATGCGGATTTCCAGATCGAAAGCTATCTACGCCACCAGGCGATCAGCTTCGTCGACCGGTTCGACGCCAATTCCTATCTCTACATTACCCGCGCGATGGATTATTTCGATCTGGCGGAGGAACATGGCGGGCATCTCGCCAACGCCTTCCGTGCCACCAGGGCGCGCTTCTGCCTCGTCAGCTTCGATACCGACTGGCTGTACCCGACCGCGGAATCGCGCGCGATCGTCCATGCGCTCAACGCAGCGGGCGCGCCGGTCAGCTTCGTCGAGTTGTCGAGCCCGTTCGGGCACGACGCGTTCCTGCTGGAGGCGCCCGAGTTGAACCGCGTCGTCGATGGCTTCCTGAAGGCTGGGGCATGACCGAAATTGTTCTGTCAGACGACCACACGCTGTTGCAGATCGACACGATCCACGGATGGCTCGCGTCGAGCTACTGGTCGCCGGGGATCGCGCTCGAAACGGTCGAACGCGCGATCGCGGGGTCGCATGCGCTCGGCGCTTACCGTGGCGCCACGCAGGTCGGCTTCGCGCGGATGATCACGGATCATGCAACCTTCGCGTGGCTGGCCGACGTCTGGGTCGATGAGGCCGGACGCGGCCAGGGGCTGGGGCGGCGGATGGTGACCTGGTTTCTGGACCGGCCTGATTATGCCGGGTTGCGCCGCATCGCGCTGGGCACGCTCGATGCCCATGGCGTGTACGCGAGACTCGGCTTCCACCCGTTGATCCGGCCCGAGCGCTTCATGGAGCGTCTGTCGCCTCAGGCCGAAGCGATGCTGCGGGCGCCCCGATGACGCTCCGCCCCGATCTCGCGATCATCGCCGACCGGATCGAACCCGGTGCGCGCGTGCTCGACGTCGGCTGCGGCGACGGCGCGCTGATGGCGGCGTTGCGCGATACCAAGCAGGTCGATGCGCGCGGGCTCGAACTCGATGCGGGCAATGTCGCTGCGGCGGTGTCGCGTGGACTGTCGGTGATCCAGGGCGATGCCGATATCGAGCTCGCCGATTATCCGGACGCGAGTTTCGACTATGTGATCCTCAGCCAGACGCTCCAGACCGCGCGTCGGCCCGATGTCGTGCTCGACCATCTGTTGCGGATCGGCCAGCGCGCGTTCGTGTCCTTCCCGAACTTCGCCCATTGGGGGGTGCGGTTGTCGCTGCTGTGGGGCGGGCGGATGCCTGTGACGCGGCTTCTCCCCGAACAATGGTTCGACACACCCAACATCCATCACGTCACGATCGACGATTTCCGAGCCTTCGTCAAAGCGCGTGACATCGCGGTAGAGGGGGCGTGGTTCCTGTCGGGCGACAAGCAGACAACTTCCGCAGCCGCGAACTTCCGCGCCGAACATGCTGTATTCCTGCTACGTCCTCGCGAATTAAAGGAACCAAAGCGTTCGCCACAGGGTTCGAAGCATTAACTTACATTACGTAGATAGTGTTCACCCTATGTCTGTGCCAACCGCCTTGATCGTAGAAGACGAGATTTTCGTCGCGCTCGACCTCGAGCGGATCCTGATCGACGCCGGTTATGCGGTGAAGGCGATCGCGGCGGACAAGCTCGGCGCGCTCGATGCTGCGCAGGATTGCAGCTTCGCGCTGGTCGACATCAACCTTCGCGACGGGGCGACCGGTCCCGAACTCGCGCGTATGCTGGCCGACGAATTCGGGCTCAAGGTCGTGTTCGTCACTGCCAATCCGGGTCAGATCGCCCACCCGAGCGGCGCGGTCGGTTATGTCCGCAAACCGTTCAGCGAATCCGCGATCCTGACCGCTGCCGCGGTCGCCACCGCCCGCGATCACGCCCCCCTCGAGGCGACCAACGGCGATTTCGTCCTGCTCGTGTGACGCTCAACCGCGACTTAGCGCGGCTTTCGAAACCTCGACGACGACTCGCAAGCCATCCGCGGCCCAATCGTGGGCGACCTTGCCGCCCAGCTGGCGGCTTGCGCTCAGGTCGATCAGCTGTGCTCCAAAGCCCGTGCTTTCGGGCTGCTCGACGGCAGGACCACCCTGCTCCTCCCAGATCAGCATGATCTCGTCGCCGTCGACGATGCTCGTCACGGTCACCGCCCCGGTATCATTCGACAGCGCGCCATATTTGGTCGCGTTGGTGGCAAGCTCATGAAACAGTAACGCAAGCGGCGTGGCGGACCGGTCGTCGATCGCCACGTCGGTGCCACCGACATGCAGCCGCGACGCGTTGGTCGACTGATAGGGCAGGAACAGCGCGTCGAGCAGGCCGTGCAGGCTCGTCTGTTCCGCCTGCGGCCGCGACTGCGCGCTGTGCGGGCGGACGAAATCATGCGCACGGCCGAGCGCGGTGACGCGGTGGCGGAGATCCTCTGCGATACCCTTGAATTCGGGATGCGCGCGCGCGGCGAAGGTGATCAGCCCGGAAATTACCGCGAAGATGTTCTTGATCCGGTGGCTCAGTTCCTGCGCGATGACCTCGCGCTCCTCGCTCGCCAGTTTCTGTTCGTGAATGTCGGTGCAGGTGCCGATCCAGCGCGTGATCGCCCCGCTCGTATCCGTCATCGGCAGCGCACGACCAAGCGTCCAGCGATAGGTGCCGTCGCGGTGGCGAAGGCGATATTCGATCTGATAGGGGGTGCCGGTGGCGAGCGAATGCCGCCACACGCCCCACGCGCGTTCCTGGTCCTCGGGGTGGAAGATGTCGTTCCAGCCGTCGCCATCGGTCGAACCCGGCGCCGTTCCGGTGAATTCATACCAACGCGCGTTGTAATAATCGTGGAAGCCGTCGGGCAGCGTCGACCACACCATCTGCGGCATGCTGTCCGCGAGCACGCGGAAACGCCCTTCGCTGTCCGCGATCGTCGCGCGCGAGATCGCGCTGGTGCGGCTGTCGCTCAGGCGGTTGAGCACGTCGGCGGCGAGGACCCGGAGGCCCTGCCGCTGGAACGGCGTGAGCCCGGCGCGGGGGATCCGGTCGATGATGCAGAGCGAGCCCAGCGGGATCCCGTCTTGGCTGACCAGCGGGACGCCCGCGTAGAAACGGATGCCCATCTCGCCGGTAACGAGGGGATTGGTCGCAAAGCGCGGGTCGAGCCGGGCGTCCGGCACGACCATGATGTCGTCGCCAAGCATCGCATAGGCGCAGAACGAAGTCTCGCGCGGGGTCTCGCTCGGCTCGAGCCCGGTGCGGGACAGGAACGTCTGTCGGCTCGCCTCGACGATGCTGACCAGCGAAATCGGCGCCTCGCAGAGCGCTGCCGCAAAATCGGTGATCGTCCGAAGCGACGCGTCGTCGCGCAGCGTCTCGATCTCATGCTCGGCGATCGCCGCCGCGCGGACCGCCTCATCGACGCGCCAGCCATTGCCGATCGGCGCGTCGGTAGAGAGGGCATTTATCATCGGTTAAGCTAACGCCACAGAACAGGTTCGGTTCAGAACGGGACGTCGTCGTCGAGGTCGTCCGCAAAACCGCCGCGCGCCGCGCCGCCTGCGGGCGGGCCGCCCCGGCTCGCGCCGCCGCGATTGCCACCGCCGCCGCCGCCGTAGCCGCCACCGCCGCCCGAACCGCCGCCGAAGTCATCGCCGCCGCCGAAATCGTCACGGCCACCACCGCCGCCGCCGGCACCACCGCCCGAGCCCGGCGCGCCGTCGAGCATCGTCAGCACGCCGTTGAAGCCCTGCAGCACGATCTCGGTCGAATAACGGTCCTGGCCCTGTGCGTCCTGCCATTTACGCGTCTTGAGGGCGCCCTCGATATAGACCTTCGAGCCCTTGCGGAGATAGCGCTCGGCGACGCCGCCCAGCGCCTCGTTGAAGATCGCGACCGAATGCCACTCGGTCTGTTCCTTGCGCTCGCCGCTGTTCTTGTCCTTCCAGGTCTCCGACGTGGCGATGCGCAGGTTCACGACCTTGCCGCCGTTCTGGAAGCTCTTGCTTTCGGGATCGCGGCCAAGATTGCCGACGATGATCACCTTGTTGACGCTGCCCGCCATAGTCTCAAGTCCCGCTGCTGTGGGGCCGTTACAGCCCGAATCCGATTGCCGCCCAATAAGTGGCACCCGCAGCGATGTAGGCGAGCGTGAACAAATAGCCAACCATGAAGGCAGGCCACTTCCATCCGTTGGTCTCGCGGCGGGTCACTGCGATGGTGGAGATGCACTGCGGCGCGAACACGAACCACATCAGGAAAGCGAGCGCGGTCGGCAGACTCCAGCGCGTATGGAGCGTCTGCGTCATCTTCGCTTCGCTCTGCTCGCCCGCGGTATCAATGGCATAGACAGTGCCGAGCGCGGCCACCGCGACCTCGCGCGCTGCCATCGCTGGGATCAGCGCGAGCACGATGTCGCGATTGAAGCCGATCGGGCGGAACACCGGCTCGATCGTATTGGCGATACGGCCCGCCACCGAATAATTGACCGCCGAGACCGGGCTACCTTCGGGGGGCTTGGGGAAGCTCAGCAGCGCCCACAGGATGATCGTGGTAAAGGCGATCGTCGTGCCAGCACGCTTCAGGAAGATCTCGGCGCGGCTCCACAACCCGATCGCCAGGTCGCGTGCGCGCGGCATCTGATATTTGGGCATTTCCATCATGAAGCCCGAGGATTCGCCCTTGGTCACCGTGCTGCGCAGGACCAGCGCGACGACGAACGCGCCGACCACCCCCATGATGTACAGCCCGAGCATCACCAGCCCCTGCAACCCGACGAATGGCAGCACGTGTACGTTCGGGATCAGCGCGCCGATCACCAGCGTATAGACCGGCAGCCGCGCCGAACACGTCATCAGCGGCGCGACGAGGATCGTGGTCAGCCGGTCCTTCTCGTCCTCGATCGTCCGCGTCGACATGATCCCCGGCACCGCACAGGCGAAGCTCGACAGCAGCGGAATGAACGCGCGGCCCGACAGGCCGACGCTCGCCATCACCCGGTCCATCAGGAAGGCGGCGCGGACCATGTAGCCGCTCGCCTCGAGCACAAGGATGAAGAAGAACATGATCAGGATCTGCGGCAGGAACTTCACCACCGCGCCGACGCCCGCGATCATCCCGTCGGTGATCAGCGAGCGCAGCACCGAATCGGGCATCACGTCCTTGACCAGTCCCGACACCCAGTCGAACCCGGCGGCAATCGCATCCGCGGGCGCGGCACCCGCGAAGAACACCGCCTGGAACATCGCGAACAGGATGGCGAACAACAGCACCAGCCCGAAGACCGGGTGAAGCGCGACCGAATCGAACGCATTGCCCCAGCGGCGCGCCGGGGCCTCCGCAACGGTCGCCGCAGTCGCGATCTTCCGCGCGCGGCGTTGCAGGGTGACGATGTCCTCGCCGATCGCATGGTTGCTCGGGCGCAGCCGGATCGCGGCATCGGCGTCGACGATCCCGCCGAGCAGCGTCTTGAGTTCCTCGAGCCCGCGCCGCCGCACCGCGACGGTGGGGACGACCGGCACGCCCAGTTCCTCGGACAGCTTCTTGGGGTCGAGCGTCAGCCCGTCGCGCTCCGCGAGATCGAACATGTTGAGCGCGACCACCACGGGGAGGCCGAGCGCGATCAGTTGGAGCGTGAAGCGGAGATGGTTGTCGAGATTGGACGCATCCACGACCACGACCAGCGCATCGGGCAGCCGCTCGCCTGCTTGCGTGCCGGTGACGACGTCGCGCGTGACGCGCTCATCGGGGCTCGACGGTTCGAGGCTGTATGCGCCGGGGAGATCGACCAGATCGACGACCCGACCATCGGGCAGTGCGAGTCGTCCGGAATGCCGCTCGACAGTGACGCCTGGGTAATTGCCGACTTTCTGGCGTGCGCCGGTCAGTGCGTTGAACAACGCGCTCTTGCCGGCATTGGGATTGCCGACCAGCGCCACGAGGGGCGTGGCGGTCATCGTTGTGGGGTCACTTATTGCGTGACGGGGGATACGAAGATCGTGCTGGCAACGGCGCGGCGCAGGGCGACGGTCATGCGGCCGATCCGGCATGCGATCGGCCCTTTGCCGAGACTGGCACGATGGAGCACTTCGATCCCGACGCCTTCGTCGAACCCGAGTTCGCGCAACCGGCGCGCTTCGGGGGTCGACAGGTGCGCCCAGTCGATCGCGGCAACCGTCGCGATCTGCCGGTGCGGCAGCGATTCGAGGCTCAAAGGCAGCTTCACGGGATTGGACATATCCATGATGCGACTGATTATCAATAACGGTGGGGTTACGCCAGCATTAAATGCGAGCCATTCGCAGTTCGTCGCATTATCCGTGCGGGATGACGTGGCACACCGCCGCCACCCTGGGCTTCAAAAGCTGCCGTCATGCTGAACTTGTTTCAGCATCCACTATGCCGCACCGGCTGGCCGGACTCGTTGAGGGCTGGATCCTGAAACGAGTTCAGGATGACGGACGGTTTGAGAACGCCCGCACGAAGTCGAAAAGGACGGTCGGTTCCCCGAAATCACACCGCCGGATAGCGCAACCGCCCGACGAACCGCGACAGGCTCGGGCGCAGTTCCGACTGGCCGACGAACCGGCTCTTGATCCGCTCGAACCGCATGATGCCCCAGATCCGCCGCGCCAGAAACGCGCTGGTGTCGGCATGGCCCTCGCTGTCGTCATCGAGGAACACCGTCACGGTCGCGGCATAGACCCCCGAGAGCAACGTCCGCTTGGTATAATGATTGTAATCGGTCGCGGTGTCGCCCGCCGCGCGCCACATCACGTCGGCGGCGTGCCACCCCAGCTTGACCCCGCGCACCGCATTCTGCGGCAAGGCGAGAATCGCGAGCGCGCGCCGCAGCGCCTCGCGATTCGGTGCGACGATGTCGAGCCGCGCCTCGACCAGCGCGGGGATCCGGTCGCGGATCTTCATCGCCATCAGCCGCTCCTGCGGCAGCCGCGCGAGCATCTCGGCATCGACCTGCGCGAACCACGCCGCGATCATGTCCGCCGCGCCGCCCGGAAACGCGAGCCGCGCGACGTCGCGATCGACCCCCGCCTGGTCCGCCGCCATGTCGCGTGCGGCATCGCCCCAGCCGTCGAACCCGGCATTGTCCGCGATCGCGGGCGCGAGCGCCGCGCGAATTTCGTCGAGCGTCGCATCCGCGAGGCGGTTGACGGGAGCGGAGACGGGAAGCGGGATCGGATCGGCCATGCGTCTTATCTAGCCCCGCGCGCGGCGGCTTACCAGCACCAGCGCGACCGCGACGAGCGACGCGCCGAACAGGTCGGCTAAACCGAGCTTCTCGCCGTAAACCGTCCAGCCGATCGTCGCCGCGACCACGGGCTGCACCAGCAACGCAAGCCCGACGACGAGCGGCGGCAGCTTGCCGAGCGCGAAGATCATCAACCCCTGCCCGATCACCTGGCTGACCAGCGCAAGCCCGATCAGCGGGCCCCAATGGGTCGGCCACATCTGCTCGCCGAGCAGTTGTGCGAAGATCAGCAAGGGCACGATGCTGGCGATCGTCGACAGCGCGAGCGCGGGGATCGGCGCCATCGTCGTCCGCGCGCGCGCCATGAGGATGAAATAGGCGGTGTAGAGCACGCCTGCGAGCAGGCAGAGCATGTCCCCCGCAAGATTGCGCGGATCGAGCTGGTACGACCGCCCCATCAGCAGCGCCGCGCCGACGGTCGCCAGCAGCAGCGCGATTCCCTGGATTCGCGTCGGCCATGCGCGCGCAACGAGGAAGCCGTAGATCGGGAACATCAGGATCGCGCAATTGCCGAACAGCGTCGCGTTGGCGAGCGTCGTACGCAGGATGCCGAGGTGCCAGCTGCCAAGATCCGCCGCGAAGCAGATCCCGCCGAGCGCGATCATCCCCCACAGCAGCCGCGACAGGTTGGCGCCGCCCGCGCCGAACGGCCGCCACCCCGTCGCCAGCGCAGCGCCAGCAAGCAGCGGGGCGGCAAGTGCGATTCGCCAGAACGCCGAGGACACCGGCCCGACATCGGCCAGCCGGACGAACCACGGCCCGAACGCGAGCGCGACATTGGCGAGGACCACCGCGACGATCGCAAGCGCGGTCGGCTCGGTCGTGTTTTCGGGCGAAACAGATTTTCTTTCGGAGGCGCGCGGATGCATGTCGCCGTGTAGCCTCCTATCTGTGCTGCGTCACAGCAAAAGGACTTCGCGCATATGCCCAGCCTGTTCGATCCCATCCAGCTCGGTGCGATCCACGCCCCCAACCGTATCCTGATGGCACCGCTGACGCGTGGCCGGTCGACCAAGACCTTCGTCCCGACCGAGATCATGCAGGAATATTACGAGCAGCGCGCGAGTGCGGGCCTGATCATCACCGAGGCGACCGGGATCAGCCGTGAGGGTCTGGGCTGGCCGTTCGCGCCGGGCTTGTGGAACGACGAACAGGTCGAGGCGTGGAAGCCGATCACCGAGCGCGTCCATGCCGCGGGTGGCCGGATCATAGTGCAGATGTGGCACATGGGCCGCCAGGTCCATTCCTCGGTGATCGGCATGCAGCCGGTCTCGTCCTCGGCGACCGCGACCGCGGGCCAGGCGCATACCTACGAGGGCAAGCAGGACTTCGAGACCGCGCGCCCGCTCGAGCTGTCGGAAATCCCCCGCCTGATCGACGATTATGAGCTGGCGACGCGCAATGCGCTCGCCGCCGGGTTCGACGGGGTGCAGATCCATGCCGCCAATGGCTATCTGATCGACCAGTTCCTGCGCGACAACGCGAACTTCCGCGAGGACGCGTACGGCGGCCCGATCGAGAATCGCATCCGCCTGCTCCGGGAAGTGACCGAGCGCGTGGCGAGCGTCGCGGGGGCGGATCGTACGGCGGTGCGCCTGTCGCCCAATGGCGACTCGCAGGGGGTCGACGACAGCAACCCGACCGGTCTGTTCACCGCCGCCGCCAAGGTCCTCGACGACATCGGCATCGCCTTCCTCGAACTGCGCGAGCCCGGCCCGAACGGGACGTTCGGCAAGACCGAGGTGCCCAAGCAGTCGCCCGAGATCCGCAAGGTGTTCAAGAACCCGCTGGTGTTGAACTCGGATTACACGACGGTCGAGGAGGCACAGGCCGCGATCGATTCGGGCATTGCGGACGCAATCGCGTTCGGGCGCACCTTCATCAGCAATCCTGATCTGCCGGAGCGCCTGCGCACCGGTGCGCCGCTGGCGAAGGACGATGCCAAGACCTGGTATAGCCAGGGGCCGGAAGGGTACATCGACTACCCCGCGCTCCAGAAGGCGGACGCCTAAGCGTCATGGGCCGACCGCCGCGCCAGTGATGGTGCGGCGGTCGTCTCCGTTTACCGCTCCCCGTCGATCCGATACGCCCGCCGCACCAGCCCGCTGGTCAGTTCGTGCGCGAGGTCGACGGCTTCCCAGTCGGCGATACGGTGTTCCGCCACGAGGCGCGCGAGAAAACCGCAATCCACGCGCCGGGCGACGTCATGCCGCGCCGGAATCGACAGGAACGCGCGCGTATCGTCGTTGAATCCGACGGTATTGTAGAAGCCGGCGGTTTCGGTCGTCATTTCGCGGAAGCGGCGCATCCCTTCGGGACTGTCATGGAACCACCACGCCGGCCCCAGCTTCAGGCAGGGATAATGCCCCGCCAGCGGCGCCAGCTCGCGCGCATAGACGCTCTCGTCGAGCGTGAAGAGGATGATCGACAAGTCGGTGCTCGTCCCGAACCGGTCGAGCAACGGCTTGAGCGCGTGGACATATTCGGTCCGCATCGGAATGTCCGCGCCCTTGTCGCGCCCATGGGTCGCGAACAGCCCGGCATTGTGATTGCGGAACGACCCCGGATGGATCTGCATCACCATCCCGTCCTCGACCGACATCCCCGCCATTTCGGTCAGCATCTGCGCGCGGAACAGCTCGGCATCGGCGGGCGTCCAGCTGCCGCCGACGATCTTGCCGAACAGTGCCTCTGCCTCGACCGCCGAAAGGTTGGCAGTCGCGACGGTCGGGTGCCCGTGATCGGTCGCGGTTGCGCCCGCCGCGCGGAAATCGGCGCGACGTTTGCGGTGCGCCGCGAGATACCCCCGCCAGCTGTGGACGTCCTCGCCGGTCAGCTCGGCAAAGCGCGACATCGCGGCGCCGAACTGCTCGTGCTCGACATCGATCACCCCGTCCGGGCGGTAGGTGGTGACGACGCGACCGTTCCAGCCCGACTGCTGAATCCGGTGATGCGCACCGAGATCGTCCTGCGCGCCTTCCGTGGTCGCGAGGAACGCGATGTCGAACCGATCGAACAGCGCGCGCGGGCGAAATGCGGGCGTCGCGAGCTGCTCGGCGATCGTGTCGAAATACAGGTCGGCAGTCGCGGCTTCCAGCGCGATATCGAAGCCGAACACCTCGGCAAAGACATGGTCCAGCCACATCCGCGTCGGTGTGCCGCGGAACAGCGTGTACTGCTCCGCAAACGTCCGCCACGCGGCGCGCGGATCGGTTGCGGGCAGGCCGGCACGGCTCGGGATACCAAGCGTGTCCAGCGCGATCCCCTGGCTGTACAACATGCGGAAGATGTAGTGATCGGGTGCCAGCAACAGCGCGGTCGCATCGGTCCACGGTTCGTCATCGGCGAACCAGCGCGCATCGGTGTGGCCGTGCGGGCTGACGATCGGCAGGTCGGCGATTTCGGCGTATAGCGTGCGCGCGATGCCGCGGGTCGTCGGATCGGCGGGGAACAGCCGGTCGGGGTTCAGGTCCAGGCGTCGCGGCATTCTCGTCTCTCCCGAACCGGGTTGTTGCGCGGTCTGGTAAGCGGTGCTGCGCGCAACGACAAGTTGCGATGCCGAGGCCACGCGAAAGACGCTGGCGTCCCCCGCCCCGCTGCGGGTAACGCCTCGGCTCTACTGTTGTGACGGCGCGGAAGTGAGATGATGATGCAGGACGGCCCGCGACTGGATTATGCCGCGCTCGATGCGCTCCCCGCTTCGGTCGAGCGTCCCGGCTGGCGCACCCCCCCGCCGGTCGGGATCGTCCACTTCGGCCCGGGCGCATTCCACCGTGCGCATCAGGCCGCGTATGTCGACACGTTGCTCGCGGAGGACCCGAGCTGGGGGATCGCCGCGGTTTCGCTGCGGAGCGCTGGCACCGTCACCGAACTTGCCGCGCAACAGGGCCTTTACACGCTCGCGATCCGCGATGCCGAACCGCACCACCGCGTGATCGGCGCGCACAGCCGGTTCCTCGGCCCGGACGATTCCCCGCAGACGCACGCCTTGCTCGCCGACCCGGCGGTCCGCCTGGTAACGACGACCGTCACCGAAAAGGGCTATTGCCTTGCTGCCGACGGCACGCTGGATGTCGCGCACCCAGACATCGCGCACGACCTGACCGGCACGGAGACCCCGCGCAGCGTGATCGGCTGGATCGTCGCCGGGCTCGCCGCGCGGCATGCCGCCGGGACGGCGCCGTTCGTGGTGATGCCGTGCGACAATCTCGCGGACAATGGCGCCAAGCTCCATGCCGCGCTGATTGCCTTTGCCGGGGCGCTCGATCCGTATCTCGCCGAATGGATCGCGGGCGAAGTCCGTGTGCCGGGGACGATGGTCGATTCGATCACGCCCGCCGCCGACGATGCCCTGTACGCCGATGTGCTGGAAACGCTTGGCGTGGTCGACCGCGCGGCGGTGCAGCGCGAAGGGTTCGCGCAATGGGTGATCGAGGATCTGGGTGACCCCGTATGCGCGGCGCTGGGTCGTGCGGGGGCGACGCTGACCGATAATGTCGCCGGCTATGAACAGGCCAAGTTGCGGATCCTCAACGGGTCGCATTCGACGCTGGCCTATGCCGGGCTGCTCCGCGGCGCGACCAGCGTCGCGGAGGCGATGCAGGATGCTGCGCTGGCGGGGTTCGTCGAGGCGATGATCCGCGACGAGATCGTGCCGACCCTGCCGCAGGTCGCGGGGTTCGATCACGACGCGTACCGTGCTGCCGTGCTGGCACGGTTCCGCAATCCCGCGATCGTCCACCGGCTCGAACAGATTGCCGCCGACGGCAGCCAGAAGCTGCCCTATCGGCTTGGCGACACGCTCGCGGCGTACCGGGCAAAGGGGGAAATGCCCGCCCATGTCGTTGCGGCACTGGGGTGCTGGGTTGCATTCCTGATGCAGCGTGCGCGCGCGGGTGTCGTGATCGTCGATCCGGCGGGTGCGGCGCTGGCCGCGGCGGCTGCCGAGGGTGATGCCGGGGCTGTGCTGAGGCGGCTGGTTGCTGGCGGGCTGGGGTTCGCCCCGTCGCTGGCGGAAGATACCGCGGCGCTGACGGCGATCGCTGGCGCAGGAGAAGCGGCGTTTGCCGGGAATTGGGAGACGTTGCTCGGCTAACGTGGCCGGGCATTCGCGCGAATCTGTTACCGCCCCCGCCGCTTGAAGCTCGCCCGCGCAAGCCATGCGCCCAGCGCCAGCAACACCAGCGGGGCGATCCACAAGGGGGCGGTCAGCGCGCTCAACGGGGGATCGTAGCTGATATAGTCGCCGTAGCGCGCGATCAGCCAGTCGCGGATCTGCGTGGGGCTCTGGCCCCCTTCGATCCGGGTTCGCACCAACGAGCGCATGTCGCCCGCCATCTCGGCATTGCTGTCGGCGATCGACTGGCCCTGGCACACCACGCACCGCAGCGTCGCCATCAACGCCTGTGCCTGCGCTTCCTTGGCCGGGTCCTTGAGCTGGACGTTGGCCAGCGGCGCTGGCGGCAAGCTGCTGTCGGCAAAGGCGGGAGATGTGCAGAGAACCAGCACCAACGCAGCACTTCCCCGGCGAAGAAGGAAGCCGAGGCCGATCATCGCAACCCCCGCACCAGCGCGATCAGCCCCGGCACCTCCTCCTCGCGGATATCGCCGACGTGCTGCTGTACGATCCGCCCGCGCCCGTCGATCACGAACGTCTCGGGCACGCCCGACGAGCCCAGCGCGAGCTGCAGCGAACTCGTCTTGTCATCGCCGATCGCCGCATAGGGATCGCCGTTGCGCGCAAGGAATTCGGCGATGTCCGTCCGTGTATCGCGGATCGCGACCGCGTCGATCACGACGCCCGCCTGCTGCAGCCGCAACAATTGCGGCGCTTCCGCCACGCAGGGGATGCACCAGCTTGCGAAGATGTTGAGCAGCCGCGGCTTGCCGGTCGCGAAGTGCGCGTTGGCGAGCCCCGGCTTGGTCGGGACGATCGGCGGGAGGTCGAATGCGGGCAGCGTCTGTCCGACCAGCGCCGAGCGCACCGTGCGATCGGCGGGCTTGTACAGCCCCCACGCCACCAGCCCGAGCAACGCCAGCGCGATGCCGAACGGGATCCAGATCAGCCGCCGGCTCATGCGTAGGCGTCCACCCGCGCGCGATCCCGCCGTCCGCGCGCGAGCCGCCCGAGCAGCGACAGCGCGCCCCCGACCGCGACCAGCGCGCCGCCGAGCCAGATCAACGTGACGAACGGCTTCCACCACAGCCGCAATTGCCACCGCCCCTGCGCATCAGGTTCGCCGAGCACGGTGTAGAGTTGCCCGTCCCAGCGAGTCGCGATCGCGGATTCGCTCGTCACGGTGACGGGATTGGAGAAGAACCGCGATTGCGGCCGAAGATAGAACACGCCGCCGTCCGCGCTCCGTCGCGCGCTCAGCCGTGCCTCGATTGCGGACCAGTTCGGGCCGACCACCGGCTTCACCCCGTCGAGCGTGACGAGATACGGCCCGACCCGCTGCGGCTCGCCGACGCGCGCCGCGACCAGCGTGGCTTGCGTGAAGGCGGTGTCGCACGCCATCCCGGCAAGGCTTACCGCGATCCCCAGATGCGCGACGACCATGCCGTAGGTGAACAGCGGCGTCCGGCGCAGGCTGCGTTTCCACAGGGGCGCTACGCTTGCCGCCGCCAGCCCTGCCGCCAGCGCGAGCCCGAGCAACGGCAGCAACGCGATCCCGCCGGTCGTGGCGGCAACGAGGATCAGCACGATGCCCGTAACCGCGATCGGGATCGTCACGCGCGCGATCGCCGCCTGTGCGGTGTCGCGGCGCCAGCGCAACAGCGGGCCGACCGCCATCACCGCGATCAGCACCAGTGCGACCGGCCCCGCCGCCTTGTCGAAGAACGGTGGCCCGACCGACAATTGCGTCCCGAACCCGGCCGCGACGATCGGGTACAGCGTCCCGATCAGCACGATCCCGAGAATGACGGTCAGCAGCAGGTTGTTGGCGACCAAAGCGCCTTCGCGGCTGACGAAATCGAATGTCGTGCCGGCGCGCACCGTGCCCACGCGGAGCGCGAACAACAGCAACGCGCCGCCGATATAGATCGCGAGCAACGCGAGGATGAAGCTCCCGCGTGTGGGATCGACCGCAAAGGCGTGGACACTCGTCAGGATCCCGGACCGCACCAGGAACGTCCCGATCATCGACATCGAGAACGCCACCACCGCAAGCATCAGCGTCCACGCGCGCAGGCCGTCGCGGGTCGCCAGCACCGTCACCGAATGGAGCAGCGCGGTGGCGGCGAGCCACGGCATCAGCGAGGCATTCTCGACCGGATCCCAGAACCACCAGCCGCCCCAGCCGAGCTCGTAATACGCCCAATAGGATCCGGCCGTGATCCCGAGCGTCAGGAAGATCCACGCGCCCAGCACCCACGGCCGCATCGCGCGCGCAAAGGCAGGGCCGACGTCGCGCGTGATCATCGCGCCGACCGCGAAGGAGAAGGCGATCGAGATGCCGACATAGCCGATGTACAAGGTCGGCGGATGGAACGCCAAGCCGGGGTCCTGCAACAGCGGGTTGAGCCCGTTGCCGTCAGCCGGTGCCGGATCGACCCGAGCGAACGGATTGGAAGAGAACAGCAAGAAAGCGTAGAACCCCAGCGCGATCGCCGCCTGCGCGCCGAGCGTCGCGATCAGCGTGGGTCGCGCGAGGCTGCGCTCGAGCAGCGCGACCGCCGCGCCCGCAATGCCGAGGATCGTGACCCACAGCAGCATCGAGCCCTCGTGATTGCCCCATGCGCCCGCGATCTTGTACAGCAGCGGCTTGGCGGAGTGGCTGTTCTCGGCGACCAGCAGGACCGACATGTCGCTGCGCACGAACAGGCTGACGAGCAGCAGCATCGCAAGCAGCGCGAGCACCCCCTGCACCACCGCAACCGGGCGGACCGCGCGCAGCACGTCCTCGGTGGTCGCAAGCTCGGCGAGCGCGGGCTTTGCCGACCGCCAGACGCCGAGCGCCGCGAGCATCAGTTGCAACGCGGCGAGCGCCGCCGCGAACCACAAGGCGGCGAGTCCTGCCTCGGCGATCATGCCGCGCTCTCCCGCCAGCCGAAGAAAGCAACCGTCAAGGAAAGGCTCATTGCACCAGCGTCTTCGTCTCGTGCATCTTGCCCGCCATTTCGGGGGGCATGTATTTCTCGTCGTGCTTCGCCAGCAGGTTGCTCGCGGTGAAGCTGCCGTCGGGGTTGAACTGCCCCTCCGCCACGACGCCCGAATTCTCCTTGAACAGGTCGGGCGCGATCCCGCGGAACGCGACGGGCACGCGCGCGAGGCCGTCGGTCACGACGAAGCGCATCGTCACGCCGTCCGCCAGCTTGTGGATCGATCCGCCCGCGACCATCCCGCCGAGCCGCACCGCGCGGCCGAGCGGCAAGCCGTCCTTCTTCACGTCGCCCGGCGCGTAGAAGAACGCCGCCTGGTCCTTCAATGCGGACAAGGCCAGTGCGCTCGACCCGCCGACCGCCGCCACCGCGAGCGCGGCGAGCGTCAGGCGCTGGTGCTTGGCCTTCATTTCTCCGCCCTCCGCATCGCGAGATAGCTCCACGCCGCCAGCGCGACCGATCCGGCAGCGGTCAGGCCGTAGGCGGCGATGATGAACGGCCAGTGGTTCATGCGGTCACCTCGACATGATGCGCGCGGCGGCGCAACCGTGCCTCGGCCTTGGTGCGCGCGAGGATCGTGCGCATCCGCATCAGCACGATCCCGGCGAAGAACAGCGTGAAGCCGCCGAGCGTGAACCACAAGGGCCACAGGATCGCGGGATCGATCGTCGACTTGGTCAGCCCGATGCTCTGCCCCTGGTGGAGCGTGTTCCACCACACGACCGAATAGCGGATGATCGGCAGCAGCACCGATCCGGCCACGCCGTACAGCGCCGCGATCCGCCCGCCGCCGCCGAACCCCGCGCGTTCGTCCTCGGCGCGGACCAGCGCGATGAAGCCCAGATAGACGAAGAACAGCAGCAGCATCGAGGTCAGCCGCCCGTCCCATTGCCACCACGTCCCCCAGGTCGGGCGGCCCCAGATCGATCCGGTCGCGAGGCACAAGGCAGCGAAGGTCGCACCTGGCAGCGCGATCGCGCGCGCCGCGATCATCGCGAGTGGATGGCGCCACACAAGAAAAACCAATGAAGACAAGGCGATACCGCTCCACCCCCCCATGCCGAGCCACGCGGTCGGGACATGGATGTAGAGGATGCGGACGCTGTCCTTCTGGAGATAATCGGGCGGGGTCTGGGTCAGCCCGGCCCAGCCGCCGAACAGGATCAGTGCGACGCCCGCCCAGAACAGCACCGGCGTCAACGGCCGCGCGATCGCAAGGAAGCGCGCGGGGTTCGCAAGGGCGTGAAGGCTAGGCACGGGGCGAGGATACGCAGGATCGGCGCGCGAATCCACAGCGGATCGCGCCACCCGCCACGCTATTCCGCCGCACGGGCGGTCGCCTCGCCGCCCTCGGGTTCAGCCGCGTTGACGTCCTCGGGCAAGGCCCAGAGCAGATCGTGCTTGGTGAGCGTCCGCCCGTCCCACGAGCGCACCTCGATCGGCCCGATCGGGCGCCGGTCGCGCGCGTCGACCAGCACCGGTGAGGCGCGGAACCCCGTCTCCCACCGCTCCCCCCATTGCCGCAGCGCGAGCATGGTCGGCAGCAGCGCCGCGCCCTTGTCGGTCAATTGGTAATGAATCTTGCGCCGGTCCTTGGCGATCGCGTCGCGCGTCAGGATGCCGTGTTCGACCAGCCGTCCCAGCCGGTTCGCGAGGATGTTGCGCGCGATTCCGAGTTCGGACTGGAATTCCTCGAAATGATGCAGCCCGTTGAAGGCGGCGCGCAAAATCATGAAGCTCCAGCGCTCGCCCATCGCCTCCAGCGCGGCGGGCAGGCTGCAATTGACCAGTTGTTCGCGCAGCGGTTCGCGCAGTTTTTCGTCCATGATTCCTCATCGTATCGCATTTTGACGGCGCAGGGAAACCATGTGCGCAGCGCCACCGTATTTTCAGTTGCAAGTCGCAACTTACTTCGCTAATTGTTGCATTGCAAACTCATTGCTGGAGTCGTTCCGATGATCTCGTTTCCACTCGCGGCTGCGCCTTTTCTGGCGTCCGCCCTCGTCTTGACGCCAGTCGCGGCCCAGGCCGCCGACACCGGCCCCTATTATGTCGCCACCCCCGCTGCTGCACCTGCACAACAGACGCTGATCACCAGCGGCACCGTGTGGAAGTGGCGCGACACCGTATTCACCGCGAGCAAGAGCGGGCAGCGCGAGTTCATCATGTGCGAACTGGTCGCGCAGCGTGCGGGCAAGCTCACCGCCTTCACCGCGGGCGGCAAGCCGTTCGACGACGACGCGCTGGCCAAGTGCAACGCGCGCGCGAAGTGATCCGCTGACACGATCCGCCCTCCGGTATCCTCTCCCCGAGGACCTTTCCCCCCGCCGGCGCCCCGCGCGCCGGCGGGGTTTTTTCGGTTTGTTGCGCAAACAGGTTGCAAATCAAACCCTCACGACGCCATCTTGATCCAGATGTTGCGTCAGTATGAACTTGTCGATCGCGTCCTGGACTACGATCCCACGGCAAACGAAGCCCTGCTCAATCGTGCCTATGTCTTTTCGATGCAGGCACATGGCAGCCAGAAGCGGGCGAATGGCGACCCTTATTTCAGCCATCCGATCGAAGTCGCCGGGATCCTGACCGACCTCCACCTCGACGACGAGACGATCGCCACCGCGATTCTCCACGACACGATCGAGGATACGGTCGCGACGCCCGAGGAGATCACCCGACTGTTCGGGGCGAATGTCGCGCGGCTGGTCGACGGCGTCACCAAGCTGTCGAAGATCGAGGCGCAGACCGAGAACGAGCGCGCCGCGGAGAACCTCCGCAAGTTCCTGCTCGCGATGTCGGACGACATTCGCGTGCTGCTGGTCAAGCTCGCCGACCGGCTGCACAACATGCGGACGCTGCATTTTATCAAGAACCCCGACAAGCGCAAACGCATCGCGCGGGAAACGATGGATATCTACGCGCCGCTCGCCGAGCGGATCGGCATGTACGAGTTCATGAAGGAGATGCAGACGCTCGCCTTCGCGCAGCTCGAACCCGAGGCGTATGAATCGATCGTCCGGCGCCTCGCGCAGCTCAAGGAGGGCGGCGGCGACCGGATCGCCAAGATCGGCTCGGGGTTGAAGCTGCTGCTGTCGCGCCACGGGCTCGAGGCGGATATCTCGGGGCGCGAGAAACACCCCTATTCGATCTGGAAGAAGATGGCCGAGCGGCACATCAGCTTCGAGCAGTTGAGCGACATCATGGCGTTCCGCGCGATCGTGCCGAGCGAGGAGGCGTGTTACGAGGCCTTGGGCGTCATCCACCGGCGCTGGCCGATGGTGCCGGGGCGGTTCAAGGACTATATCTCGACCCCGAAGCGCAACGGCTATCGCTCGCTCCACACCACGATCATCCACGCCGACAATACCCGCGTCGAGATCCAGATCCGCACCCGCGCGATGCACGAGGAAGCCGAGCTCGGGCTCGCCGCGCACTGGGCGTACAAGCAGGACAAGGTCCGCCCCGACACGCAGCACAGCTGGATCACCGACCTCGTCGAGATCCTCGACAATGCCGAGAGCCCCGAGGAGCTGCTCGAGCATACCCGCATGGCGATGTACCAGGACCGGATCTTCGCCTTCACCCCCAAGGGCGAGCTGCACCAGCTGCCCAAGGGCGCGACCCCGATCGACTTCGCGTACGCGGTCCATACCGATCTCGGCGATCAGTCGGTCGGCGCGAAGATCAACGGGCGAGTCGTGCCGCTGCGCACCCCGATCGAGAATGGCGACCAGGTCCAGATCCTGCGGTCCAAGGCGCAGGAGCCGCAGCCCAACTGGCTCAACTTCGCGATCACCGGCAAGGCGCGCGCGGCGATCCGCCGGCATCTGCGGCAGAAGGAGCGGATCGAGACTCAGGCGCTCGGGCGGAAGATGTACGACGAACTCGTCTCGCGGCTCCCTGCGCCCTTGTCGGGCGAGGCGCAGGCGATGGCGCTGCAACGGTTGAAGGTGGCGGACGAGGCCGCGTTGCTCGAGGCGATCGCGCGCCGCCGGATTCCCGATGCGGCGGTGATGGAGGCGTTGATGCCGGGCTCGGCGGGGACCGACGCGTTGCGCGACCTGCCGCCGCAATCGAGCGCGATCTCGATCCTCGGGCTCACCCCCGGGGTCGCGTTCGATCTCGCCGAATGCTGCCACCCGGTGCCGGGCGACCGGATCGTCGGCCTGCGCCGCCCCGATGTCGGGATCGAGGTCCATGCGATCGACTGCGACCTGCTGAGCGACGCGGACGATGCCGACTGGGTCGACCTGTCATGGGGCGACAAGTCCGAGGGCGCGACCGGGCGGATCTCGGTCGAGGTCAAGAACGAACCCGGCGCGCTCGGGACGATCGCGACGATCATCGGCGCGCAGAAGGCGAATATCGTCAACCTTCGGCTCGACAATCGCGATACCGGTTTCCACACCAACACGATCGACGTCGAGGTGCATGACGTGCACCATCTGATGCGCGTGATCGGCGCTTTGCGCGCGGCGGACGCGGTGAGCGGGGTCACGCGGGTCTAGGATTGCGCGGTCGGTTCGTTGCTGGCGGTTTTCTATTTCCGCCGTCACCCTGAACTCGTTTCAGGGTCCACCGCGTCACGAGTCCGGCCCGTGCCCGTTGCGCGGTGGATGCTGAAACAAGTTCAGCATGACGGCGGGTTCGTTAGGCAGCGGCCGCTCTCCCACTCCCGCCGTCACCCTGAACTCGTTTCAGGGTCCACCGCATCACGAGCCCGGCCCATGCCCGTTGCGCGGTGGATGCTGAAACAAGTTCAGCATGACGGCGCGTGAGGAGTTTGGAGCCGCAGCGGCGACCTTCTCATACTCACCCGTCACCCTCCAGCGGAGGTGTCATCAGCTGAACAAAAAGATGTATGGCTCGTTCCCAAGTCGACGACGGCGACGGGACAATGGCGATGGACAACGGAACTTTACGACGGGGCGTGCTCGGCGCCGCGGCGATCGGGATCGGCGGGCTGGCGGCGGCGCAGGGCGTCGGTGCGCAAGGCACCCCGGCCAGCCAGGGTGCTTCCCCGCTGCGCGACCCGCGGACCAAATATACCAACACCCCCTTCCCCGAGCAGCATCAGCCGTGGCCCGGGCTCCAGTCCAAGATGAACCCCAAGCCCGATTGCGGCGAACGCAGCTATCGTGGGTCGGGCAAGCTGACCGGGCGCAAGGCGCTGATCACCGGCGCAGATTCGGGTATCGGCCGTGCCGTGGCGATCGCCTTTGCGCGCGAGGGCGCGGACGTCGCGATCAACTATCACCCTGATGAGGAACCCGATGCGCGCGAAGTGGTCGACCTGATCCGTCAGGCCGGGCGCAAGGCGGTCGCGATCCCGCGCGACCTGCGGACGCTGGAAGGGTGCGAGGCGATCGTCGCGGCGGCGCGGAAAGGGCTCGGCGGGATCGACCTGCTCGTCAACAACGCGGCTTACCAGCAATCGAAGGAGGACATCTTCGCGATCAGCGACGAACAGATGGTCCGTACGTTCGAGACGAACATCTTCGCCTACTTCCGCATCGCCAAGGCGGTGGCGAAGGATATGCCCGCGGGATCGGTGATCCTCAACACCGGCTCGGTCAATTCCTACGATCCGGGGATCGAGCTGCTCGATTACGCCTCGACCAAGGGCGCGATCCTGATCTTCACCAAGGGGCTCGCCAAGCAGCTCGCCAAGCGCGGGATTCGCGTCAACATGATCGCGCCGGGGCCGATCTGGACGCCGTTGCAGGTCGCGGGCGGGCAGTTGCCGGGGCAGATGGGCGAGTTCGGACAGGATACCCCGCTGGGCCGCGCCGGGCAGCCGGCCGAGCTTGCGCCGCTCTACGTGATGCTCGCGTCGGACGAAACGAGCTTCTCGACCGGCACATCGGTCGGCGCGCATGGGGGCAAGGGGAGCCCGTAAGCGCCTTTACCCACGGGCTGCGGCGGAGGCCGGAGCACGGCCGTTACGCGCAACACCCGTTATTTTGCCTGACCCTGGACTCCCGCCTTCGCGGGAGAACAGCTGTGGTTCAGCGGAAGTCTCGCTTTCGCTGGGAGACATAAAGGGTCAGGCGGCGCGGGCGGCCATCCGCGCGGCGAGCTTTTCTTCCTCGGTCCAGACCTTGCGCTCGCGCGGTGCCTTCTCGGGCTTGACCTGCTTGACCGGGCCGCCGCCCAGCACCGGCGCGCGCTTGGTCGAGTGGCGCGCGACTTCGCAATGCCATGCGTGATCGTCGTGGACGGTCAGCGTCCGCCCGATCTCGCGTTCCACGTCGTGGAGCCACGCGCGCTGCTCGGCATCGCACAGCGTGATCGCGAAGCCGCTGCGCCCGGCGCGGCCGGTGCGGCCGATGCGGTGGACATAGCTTTCGGGCAGGCTCGGCAGATCGTGGTTGAACACATGCGTCACCGTGTCGACGTCGATCCCGCGCGCGGCGATGTCGGTCGCGACCAGCACCTGCACCGTGCCCGCGCGAAACGCGTCGAGCGCGCGCTCGCGCTGGCCCTGCGACTTGTTGCCGTGAAGCGCCTCGGCGGTGATCCCCGCCTCGGTGATGAACGCGCAGACTTCGTTGGCGATGTTCTTCTGCAGCGTGAAGACGACTGCCTGGCCGATCTCGGGGGTCCGCAGCAATTCGAGCAGCGCGGTCTTCTTGTTCGCGGCGTCGAGGAACATCACCGACTGCGCGATCCGGTCGACCGTGGTCGACGGCGGCGCGATCTCGACGCTGGCGGGGTCGGTCAGCAGGCTTTCGGCGAGCGCGGCGATCGCCTTGGGCATCGTTGCCGAGAACAGCAGCGTGTGGCGGTCCTTCGGCAGCGTCGCGACGAGGCGTTCGATCGGCTTGGCGAAGCCCATGTCGAGCATCTGGTCCGCCTCGTCGAGCACCAGCGCCTCGAGCGCGGACAGGTCGCACAGGCCCTGGTCGACCAGGTCGAGCAAGCGCCCGGGGGCGGCGACGAGGATGTCGACCCCCGCGTCGAGCGCCGCGACCTGATGGAACTGGCTGACGCCGCCGAAGATGGTGGTGACCTTGAGCGACAGGTGGCGCCCGAAGCTCTCGAAGCCCGCAGCGATCTGCGACACGAGCTCGCGCGTCGGCGCGAGGACCAGGATGCGCGCGCCGCCCTTGGGGGCCGGGCGGGGGTTCGCGGCGAGGCGGTGGAGCAGCGGGAGCGCGAAGGCGGCGGTCTTGCCGGTGCCGGTCTGCGCCATGCCGAGCATGTCGCGCCCTTCGAGCAGCAGCGGGATCGACTGCGCCTGGATCGGGGTCGGGGTGGCATAACCTTCCTCGGCGAGCGCCTTGAGGATCAGCGGCGACAAGGCGAGATCGGGGAAGGTCATGGTCATGGTCGCGGCGCCTCCAGCGCTGAGCAAGGCTGCGCCGGAACGGGCTTAGCGTAAGAGCGCGGGCAGGTAGGTTTTATGCTGCACTGCGTCAATGTCGAAAGCGGTGGGTTTCGACCGATGGCCCCGCCGCCCCTTGCCGATCCGATCGGCCCTGATACGATCCCCGCATCATCGTCACGCGAGAGGACTGCCCCTTGGAACGTCGTACTTTTCTCAGCGCGAGCAGCGCGGCTGCCGCGCTTGCACTGGCACCTCGCGGCGCTGGCGCCGCCGCCCCGGCGGGCGATGCCGCGCTCAACGCGACCTTCCAGACGATCTTCGAACAAAATGTCCGCGAATCGCCCGAGCAGGCGAGCAGCCTCGGGCTCGACAAGGGCGCGAACGGCGCGCTGAAAAGCCAGCTCGACGCGCGCACCGCGGCGGAGCGGACCGACGCGCTCGCGCGGACCCGCAAGGCGATCGCCGCGGTGCAGGCGGTGCCCGTCGCGGGCCTGTCGCGCAGCGGCAAGCTCAACCGCGAGGTCGTGCTCTATTCGCTGACGCAGCGGACCGTCGGCCCCGAGAAGTTCGGGCTTGGGTCGCCCAACCGGCCCTATGTGCTGTCGCAGCAATCGGGGGCCTATTTCGAGATCCCGGATTTCCTCAACAGCACCCACACGATCGTCACCGCCGCTGACGCCGACGCCTATTGCGCGCGCGTCGACGCGTTCGCGACCGCGCTCGACCAGGACAGCGCGCTGCAGCGGAGCGAGGCCGCACGCGGGATCGTCGCGCCCGACTTCCTGCTCGACCTGACGCTCGGCCAGCTTGCCAAGCTGCGCGCGCCCGCCGCCGCCGACAGCTCGATCGTGTCCTCGGTCGCAACCCGTGCCAAGGCGCGCGGCCTGTCCGGCGACTGGGACAAGCGCACGGCGGCGAGCCTCAACGACAAGGTCTACCCCGCACTCGATCGCCAGATCGCGCTGGTCAAGACGCTCCGTGCAAACGCGCGCAGCACCGCCGGGATCGCCCCGCTCCCGCGCGGGAGCGAGATCTACGCCGCCGCACTTGCCGCGGCGACGACGACCAGCTTCACCCCCGACGAAGTCCACAAGATCGGGCTCGACCAGGTCGCGGACCTCAGCGCGCAGCTCGATGCCTTGCTGAAGACGCAGGGACTGACGCAAGGCTCGACCGGCGCGCGGCTGACCGCGCTCAACCAGCGGCCCGAGCAGCTCTATCCCGACAGCGCCGCGGGTCGCGCCGAGCTGATCGCGGGGCTCAACACCGGGGTCGCCGCGATGCAGGCGAAGCTCGGGCAGGCGTTCCTCAACCCGCCGTCCGCCCCGCTCGACATCCGTTCGGTCCCGGTCGAGATCCAGGACGGCGCGCCCAACGGCTATTACAAGCGCGCCGCGCTCGATGGCTCGCGCCCGGCGATCTACTTCATCAACCTGAAGAATATCGAGAACTGGCCGAAATACACGCTGCCGTCGCTCAGCTATCACGAGGGCGTGCCGGGGCATCACCTCCAGCTCAGCCTCGTGGCGGCACTCGACATGCCGGTGCTCCGCAAGCTCGGCTTCTTCAGTGCGTATGGCGAAGGCTGGGCGCATTATGCCGAACAGCTCGCCGAACCGCTCGGCGGCTATGCGACGCCGATCGAGCGCGCGGGCTATATCCAGTCGTTCCTGTTCCGCGCGGCGCGGCTGGTGGTCGACACCGGGATCCATTCGAAAGGCTGGAGCCGCGACAAGGCGACCGACTATTTCGTCGAGGTCGTCGGCTTTACGCGCGGGCGCTCGCAAAGCGAGATCGAGCGCTATTGCGCGATGCCGGGGCAGGCGTGCAGCTACAAGCTCGGGCATCTCAGCTGGATGCGCGCGCGCGACACGGCGCAGAAGATCCTGGGCGCGAAGTTCGACCAGAAGCAGTTCCACGAAATGCTCCGCGACGGCCCGGTTCCGCTGACGATCCTCGAGCGGCTGAGCGAGGAGCGTGCGCGCGCGCAGCTTGCGGGGACGCCGATCGTGTAACCTTCAGCTAATCCGCTTCCCCGGCGGAGGCCGGGGCCCAGCAGCGAAGGTTTTTGCAACTGTGCGCAGCCTGTGACCATTCCGGTTGCGCTCCTGGGCCCCGGCCTTCGCCGGGGAAGTGAGAAGGAGGCGAAGCGCGTAGGGGGCGAAGCGTGAAGGAAGGGAAGCGGAGTCTATCGCGCGCGTCCGGGGGAGCATCAAACCGCCCGCTTCCACTCGCCCCCAAACACTTCTAGACCGGCGCGCATGACCCGTCCCGTTTCCCCGACCACGCCCGCACTGTCCGTCGTTATCCCCTGCTACAACGAAGCGGCGTGTCTCGACGTGCTCCACGCGCGTGTCTCGGGCGCGGCGCGGAGCGCGGTGGGGGACGATTACGAGATCCTCCTCATCAACGACGGCTCGCGCGACGACAGCTGGCCGGTGATGCAGCGCCTCGCCGCCGCCGACCCGCGGCTGGTGGTGATCAACCTGTCGCGCAACCACGGGCATCAGCTCGCGCTCACTGCGGGGCTCGACCTGTGCAGTGGCGCGCAGATCCTGATCATCGACGCCGACCTGCAGGATCCGCCCGAACTGCTGACCGACATGCGCGCGGCAATGGCGTCGCAAGGCGCGGACGTCGTCTATGCGGTGCGCCGCAAGCGCGAGGGCGAGACGCTGTTCAAGAAGGCCACCGCCGCCGCTTTTTATCGCCTGCTCGACCGCGTGACCGATACCGCGATCCCGCTCGATACTGGCGATTTCCGGCTGATGAGCCGGCGCGCGCTCGATGCGTTCCTGTCGATGCCCGAGCAGGCGCGATTCATTCGCGGGATGGTCGCGTGGGTCGGGTTCAAGCAGGTCCCCTTCCCGTATGACCGTGCCGAGCGGCATGCGGGCGAGACCAATTACCCCTTGAGCAAGATGATCCGGCTCGCGTTCGACGCGGTCACCGGCTTCTCGACCGCCCCTTTACGCTTCGCGAGCCATCTCGGGCTCGCGCTGACGGGCGCGTCGCTGCTGCTGTTCCTCTATATCGCGGTCGGCTTCTTCAGCGGCAGTGCGGTCGCGGGCTGGACCTCGACGATGCTCGTCGTCGTTCTGCTCGGCGCGTTCCAGATGTTCGTGCTCGGAATGATCGGCGAATATCTCGGGCGGCTCTACGTCGAATCGAAGCGCCGCCCCTTGTACATCGTCGGCGACGTCGTCGGCCCGATCCAGGGCCGTGCGACGCTCGGTTATCGCGCCGAGGACCCCGCGGGCGACAGCAACGTGACGATCGAGACCCCCGGCGACAGCGGCACCCTGCCGACCAAGTGACGCTCGAACCGGAAGATCGTCTCGAACAGCCGGTTCAACACGGGCGGCGGGGGTGAATCGTCGCTGTCGTCGCGCCCGGTCATCCGCCCCGCGACGCGTGCCGCGGCGGCGAGCGGGAACAGCAGCGAATTGAAATAGCGCAACCCGTTCGAGCGCAGCCCGGCATCGCTGATCGCCTTGGCGAGCGTGCCCTTGGAATAGCGGCGATGGTGATGGTTGACCACGTCGTGCGCGCTCCACATCCAGCGGTGCGCAGGCACGGTGACGAGGATCTTGCCGCCGGGCTTGAGGCACGCCGCCATCGCGCGGAGCGCGGCCACGTCGTCCTCGATATGCTCGACCACGTCGAGCACCGCGATCAGGTCATACGCGCCGCGCTCGATCCCCGGGAGTGTCGGCAGCGGTGCGGCGCTGATCGGGCGCCCCAGCCGTTCGGACGCGATCTCGCGCGCGGCGGGGTCGATCTCGATCGCCTCGACCGAGCCGAACGCCGCAAGCATCGGCAGGTTGTGCCCGGTGCCGCAACCGATCTCGAGGATCCGCGCGTCCTTGGGCAGACCGCCCTCGCGCGTCAGATAGTCGGCGAGGATGTCGCGCCGCGCCCGATACCACCAATGCGTCGAATCATGCGCCGCCATCCGGTCGTAGACGATCCGGTCCATCAGCCGAACACCCAGATACGGTTGAGCGCGAAGGTCGCAAGCGGCACGACCGACACCGCGAACAGCAACGGGACCCAGGTCGGCTGGTGGAACCAGCCGGTGACGATCCAGGTGATCAGCGCGTTGAGCACCAGCCCGAACGCCTGCACCGCGACGAACTTGCCGTGCTGCTTGCCGCTGTTGTCGCGCGTGCCGTGCCCCTTGAAGCTCCAGTAGCTGTGGAGCGGGAAGCCGACCAGCACCGCGACCGCGAAGGCGAACGGCACCGCGTAGACCGCGTGCGCCGGCTCGAACACATAATGCGTCAGCGGCAGGTACACCGCGGCGTAGACGATCGTGGACAGCCCCCCGGCAATGCCGAAGCGGATGATCTGCCCGAGCATTCCGCTGTCGCGGAGGCTTTGAAACTGTCGGTTGAGTGCTGTCACGTTCGCTTGCCCTTTACGCCTGCCGCACTAGAGGGCGTTCTCGTTCTAGGAAAGCGTTTTGGATGAATGACGGTTCGCTGACGCGCACGCTGGAGCGCGACTGGGTTCGCTGGAGCCTGATCGCCTGGGGCCTGATCGCGCTGTACTACGTCATCAGCCGCTGGACCGGGATCCATTTCCTCCAGCTCGGCGATACCGACGACAACATGCGCCTGATGCAGGTGCGCGCCTGGCTCGGCGGGCAGGGCTGGTACGACCTGCGGCAATATCGCATGAACCCGCCGCTCGGCTTCGACATGCACTGGAGCCGGATCGTCGATCTGCCGCTCGCCGGACTGATCGTGCTGCTGCGCCCGTTCGTCGGGGTGCGCGAGGCGGAAATGCTCGCGTGCGGGATCGCGCCGCTGCTGCCGCTGAGCATCGTGATCCTCGGGCTCGGTGCGACGGTGCGGCGGCTGATCGACCCGCGCGCGTGGCCGGTCGCGATCGGGCTGCTGATCGTCTGCCCAGCGACGATGCCGATGTTCATGCCCGAACGGATCGACCATCACGGCTGGCAGCTCGCAATGTTGAGCCTCACCGTCGCAGGTCTGTGCGACCCGCGCGCGGCGCGCGGCGGTGCGATCGTCGGGCTGGCAAGCGCGGTGTCGCTTGCGATCGGACTCGAGATGCTCCCCTATGCCGCGATGGCGGGGGTGATCCTCGCGCTGCGCTGGGTTTGGGATCGGACGGAGGCGCAGCGGCTGAGCGTCTATGCGCTCAGCCTCGGCGGCGGCTGCGCGATCGGTTATGCGCTGTTCGCCTCTTATGCCAACAGCGTGCTGCGCTGCGATGCGCTGACGCCGGTGTGGCTGAGCGTCATGGTCGTGGGTGGCGCGCTGCTGTTCGCGATGGCCTGGGCCAACCCCGCCAACCGCTGGGTCCGCCTCGCGCTTGCGCTGGCGGCGGGCGGGGTGGTCGTCGTCGGCTTCGCTTTGGTGTTCCCGCAATGCCTCGGGCGGCCGGAACAGGTTTCGCCCGAGCTGGCGAAGACCTGGCTCAACAACGTCCGCGAAGCCAAGCCGATCTACGAGCACCCGTTCCGCACCGCGTTCGTCATCGCGGTGCTGCCGATGATCGGCGTGCTCGGCGCGATGCTCGCGACGTGGCGTGCGCGCGGGACCGCGCGGGGCGGGCTGTGGGCCCCGGTCCTGTTGTTCGTCGCCTTCGCCGCGCTGATGCTGCTGTGGCAGATCCGCGCGGGGCCAGCCGCGCAGATGCTGTCGGTGCCGGGGTCGGCGGCGCTGATCTGGCTGCTCGTGCCGATGACGCTGCGGAGCCGCAGCAGTGTCGTGCGCGTGCTGGGGACGGCGGGGGTGGTGATCCTTGCCTCGGGGTCGTTCACCGGGCCGGTGATGACTCCGCTCGACCTGCGCTGGACCGGGCTCAACCTGCGCTACACGCCGCCCGACCGGCCGACCAAGCGAGTCCAGGTGGTCGACCGTGCAGGCGCGCGCTGCCCGACGATGACGGCGCTGTCGCCGCTCGACCGGATCCCGGCGCAGATCGTGTTCACTTTCGTCGATCTCGGGCCGCGGCTGATCACGCTGACGCATCATAGCGCGATCGCGGGACCGTATCACCGCAACGGCGATGCGATCCTCGACGTGCAGCACGCCTTCTCGGGCACGCCCGAGAATTTCCGCGCGACCGCCAGGCGGCATGGCGCGACGTTGCTGCTGGTGTGCCCGAACCTGTCCGAATCGACGATCTACCGCGTCCGTTCGCCGAACGGTTTCTATGCGCAGCTTGCGCATCGCAAGACGTTCGACTGGCTCGAGCCGATCGACCTGCCGCGCGGGTCACCGTTGCGGTTGTGGCGCATCAAGCCGGAGTAAAAGAGCGCGGGGTTCGTCGCCGCGGGCGGTCGGGGGTCCGCACCGCCGCGGCAGGATCGCGCGCGCCACGAGATATTCCCAGATCGCCGTGCGGTCCTGTTCCGCTTCCGGCGTCCAACGGACGTTCACGCCTCGTCGGTAACCCGCGCCCGGCGCGCCGCGAACACGGCCTCGATCGCCGCATCTGGAGTGCCACGGTCTTCCCGACGCGAACCGCGCGCTGTATCGACCTTCTGCTGAACAAACGCGCCGTGCTGGCGGCGCACGAATTCGCGCATCAATTCCTGGACAATCTGCGGCGCGGGACGGTGACTCGCCTCTGCTGCGGCCATAAACGCGTCCCGCAGGTCGCTCTCGAGCTCCATCGTGAAAACGGCAGCTTTTGGCATTGCGTCCTCTCCAGGTACCAACGCGGTATATACCGGGGTGGTGACAAGGACAACGTGATCGGGATGCCGTCGTGCCCTCAGGCCAGACTCACCCGCACCCCGTCGATCACGAACTGCACCGCCAGTGCCGCGAGCAGCACGCCGAGCAGACGCGTGATCACCGCCTCGATCTTCGCGCCGAGCACGCGCATGATCGGCCCCGCCGCGAGCAACGCGACCAGCGTCAGCAGCAGGATCGTCACCAGCGCCGCCAGCACGACGGCCGAACGCTCAAGCCCCTCGTTGCGGCCCATCAGCAGCATGACCGAGGCGATCGACCCCGGCCCCGCGATCATCGGCATCGCCATCGGGAAGATCGACACGTCCTCGACCTCGGGGTCGTTCGCGACCTTGGCGGCGCGATCCTCGCGGCGCTCGGTGCGTTTCTCGAACACCATTTCCAGCGCGATCAGGAACAGCATGATCCCGCCCGCGATCCGGAACGAGGAAAGGCTGATCCCCAGCCCGCGTAGCAACGCCTCGCCGAACAGCGCGAACACCAGCAGGATTCCCGCCGCGACCATCACCGCGCGGACCGCCATCGCGCGCGAATGCGCGGGCGAGGCACCCGCGGTCAGCCCGGCATAGATCGGCGCGCAGCCGGGCGGATCGATCACCACGAAGAAGGTGATGAGCGAGGAGATGAAGAGTTCGATCATGCGCCGACCGCCATCCGGGCGGCGATCACAGGGCCGCCTCGTCGAGCACCACGCCTTCGCGCCGTGCCGCCGACACGAGCGTGTTGCGCAGCAGGCACGCGATCGTCATCGGGCCGACTCCGCCCGGCACGGGCGTCACCGCGCCCGCGACGCTCATCGCGCCCGCGAAATCGACGTCGCCGACGAGCCCCGCCTCGGTCCGGTTGATCCCGACGTCGATCACGGTCGCGCCCGGCTTGAGCCAGTCGCCCTTGACCATCTCGGGCCGTCCGACCGCCGCGATCACGATGTCCGCGCGCTTGACCACGGTCGACAGGTCGCGCGTGCGCGAATGCGCGACGGTGACGGTGCAGCTCTCGGCGATCAGCAATTGCGCCATCGGCTTGCCGACGATGTTCGACCGGCCGATCACCACCGCGTCGAGCCCGGTCAGGTCGCCGAGCGTGTCCTTGAGCAGCATCACGCAGCCGAGCGGGGTGCACGGCACGAAGCCTGCGATTCCGGTCGCGAGCCGTCCGGCATTGACCGGGTGGAAACCGTCGACGTCCTTGTCGGGGTCGATCCGCGTCGTCACCGCGCGCTCGTCGATATGGCCGGGAAGCGGGAGCTGGACGAGGATCCCGTCGATCGCGGAATCGGCGTTGAGCGTGTCGACCAACGCGAGGAGTTCGTCCTGCGCGACGTCGGCCGCGAGGCGATGCTCGATGCTGATCATCCCCGCGCCCTGCGTCGCCTTGCCCTTGTTGCGGACATAGACCGCGGAGGCGGCATCCTCGCCCACCAGCACGACCGCGAGGCCGGGCGCGCGACCGGCGCTTTCGGTAAAGGTCGCGACCTGCGCGGCGATGCGCGTGCGCAGGCCGGCGGCGAACGCCTTGCCGTCGATGATCGTAGCGGTCATGCGGTCAGCTCCGGCTCAGAGCGGCGCGCCGACGAGCAGATGCGCGTCGTAATTGTTGAGCACGATGCTGATGATCTTGAGCGTCAGCAGCAGCGCGAACGGCGCGAGGTCGATCTGCCCGAAATCGGGGAGGATCCGGCGGAACGGGCGATACAGCGGCTCGGTCCCGCGCTCGAGCCCGTTGTAGATCGACCGCACCAGTTCGTTGTGCGTGTTGATGATGTTGAACGAGACGAGCAGCGACAGGACCACCTGAATCAGCACGATCGTCGTTATCGCGCTGATCAGGACCTGCAATATCTGGATGATCGTATGCAAAATGGCGTCTCCGGGCGTTGAGCTGTGCGATCCTAGCGGTATCTCGCAAATGCGAACACCCCCTTAGCGTCTTGCGACGGTGCTACATCGTTTCGCGGTGTGCGCGGACCGATCCCGCGCCCACCCCCGCCCCGCCCCCGCCGTCATGCTGAACTCGTTTCAGCATCTACCGCGCAACGGGTGCGGACGCGACTTGCGGCACGGTGGACCCTGAAACGCGTTCAGGGTGACGGCAGACAAAAAAGTCCGGATCGCTCAGCGCCGGACCAGCGTCCCCGCCCCGCGATCGGTGAAGATCTCCAGCAGCATCGCATGCGGCACGCGCCCGTCGAGGATGACCGCCGCGCCGACGCCGCTTTCCACCGCATGGACGCACGTCTCGAGCTTGGGGATCATCCCGCCCGAGATCGTCCCGTCGGCGCGCAGCCGGGCGACGCCCGCCGGATCGAGATCGGTGACAAGCTCCTTGTCCTTGTCGAGCACGCCGACCACGTCGGTCAGCATGAACAGCCGTTCCGCCCCCAAGGCGGCGGCGATCGCGCCCGCCATCGTGTCGGCGTTGATGTTATAGGTATGGCCGTCGGTGCCGATCGCGATCGGCGCGACCACCGGGATGATGCCGGCCTCGGACAGCGTATCGATGATCCGCCGGTCCACGCCCACCGGCGTGCCGACGAACCCGAGATCGACGTGCCGCTCGATCCCCTGCAGCGTATCGGGCGTCTCGCGCCCGACCTTGACCGCGGTGACGAAGTTCGAATCCTTCCCCGAAATCCCGACCGCGCGGCCGCCCGCCTGGCCGATCCAGCCGACGATTTCCTTGTTGATCGATCCTGCGAGCACCATTTCGGCGATCCGCGCGGTTTCCGCATCGGTCACGCGCAGGCCATCGACGAAGCGCGATTCGACCCCCAAACGCTTGAGCATCGCGCCGATCTGTGGCCCGCCGCCGTGGACGACGACCGGGTTGATCCCGACCGCCTTCATCAGCACGACGTCCTCGGCGAAATCGCGCGCCGCTTCGGGGTCGCCCATCGCGTGCCCGCCATATTTCACGACGAAGGTCTTGCCGGCGTACCGCTGCATGTAGGGCAGCGCCTCGACCAGCGTTTCGGCCTTGGCGAGCAAGGCTGGGGCGGGGGAATGATCGGTCATGCCCGCGCCTTATCGCTTAAGTCACCCGCGATCCAGCCGCCGCCCGATCCCAACCACCAGATAGATCAGCGGCGGCACCAGCACCGCCGACAGCGTCACCTTCGCGAGCATCTGCCCGGCGAGCAGCGACCCGATCGGGAACACGCCGTAAAACGCGATCGTCACGAACAGCAGCGTATCGACGATCTGGCTGAGGATGCTCGAGATCCCCGCGCGCAGCCACAACAGCCCGCCCTTCTCGTTGCGCTTGAGCCAGCTGAAGATCGTGACGTTGAGCGTCTGCGAAATTCCGTAGGCGACGATCCCGCCGAGCCAGATCCGCGGCGTGCCGCCCATCATCAGCGCGAACGCATCGCGCCGCGCGGGCTCCATCGCGGGCGCGGCGGGGGCGGCGAGCACCGCGATCGACAACAGGATCGACGCGATCAGCGGCACGAACCCGATCTGCACCAGCCGGTTGGCGACCGTCCGCCCGTGAAGTTCCGCCACCGCGCTCGACACGACGACGAGCAGCAGGAACGCGAAGATCCCGGATTCGACCGCAAGCGGCCCGATCCCGACGAGCGGCCCGAGCAGCGAGATCGGCCCGAGCGAGACCTGCTTGTTGCCGAGCACCCCCGCGATGCAGACCATGCCGCCGTAGAAGATCGAAAAGGCGAAAAGCGAACGCGAGATCGCAGGAGCAGGTGTCGTCATCGCGGGCGACGCTAGCGGATCGCGTGCGGAAAGGGAATCTGTTCCCGGAGGGCGGGATTCGGGGGGAATGCGGTAGCCGACCGGCGCCTCAAACGCTGCCGTCATGCTGAACTTGTTTCAGCATCCACCGTGCAACAGGCCCGGTCCGGACTCGCGGCGGGCTGGATCCCGAAACGCGTTCAGGATGACGGGGGTTTGTAGGAACCGCGCGCAATCGGAACGCACCCGCCACTTTCTCCCTCGCCCCCTAGCCCTATCTGCGTCTGCGTGTATGGTCCGCCCCCGGTAGCGCGCCGAAATTTGGGGAGTGCGCGCGAAACTGCGGGGAATACGTGGACAAATTTCCGATCGGCATCCTGGGCATCGTCGTGATCCTGGGGCTCGCCGTCCTGTTGTCGACCAATCGCCGCGCGATCCGTCTCCGTGTCGTGGGGGCCGCCTTCGCGCTGCAGGTGGCGATCGCGATCCTCGTGCTCCACAGCACGATCGGGCGCCGGATGATCGAGGGCATGTCGCGCGGCGTGTGGAACCTGCTCGGCTATGCCAAGGCGGGGACCACGACGATCTTCGGCGGGCTGGCGAGCGACCCGACGTTCGGCACCGCATTCGCCTTTTCGGCTTTGCCCGTCATCATCTTCTTCGCGGCGCTCGTGTCGATCCTCTATCACCTCGGGATCATGCAGTTCGTGATCCGCTGGGTCGGCGGCGCGATCGAGAAGGTGATCGGCGTGTCCAAGGTGGAAGCGCTGTGCGCCGCCGCCAACATCTTCGTCGGGCAAAGCGAATCGCCGCTGGTGATCCGCCCGTATCTCGCCGGGCTGACCCCGCCGCAACTGTTCGCGGTGATGACGGTCGGCATGTCGGGGGTCGCGGGGACGATCCTGCTCGCCTACGCGACGTTCCTCGGCCAGGGCGCGCTGCCGTATCTGCTCGCCGCGTCCTTCATGTCCGCGCCGGGCGGGTTGCTGATGGCCAAGATCATCATGCCCGACGAGACCACCGCGCCCGCGGGCGAACTCGCGCTCGGCGACGATCCCGAGGAAGCGGTGCTCCACGTCGCCGAAAAGGCGCTCGAGGAAGAACGCGCCGCCAACATCATCATGGCCGCCGCCAACGGCGCGCAGACCGGCGTGCGGATCGCGGTCGCGGTCGGCGCGATGGTGCTCGCGTTCGTCGGGCTGGTCGCGCTCGCGAACGGGATCCTCGGCGGGATCGGCGGGTGGTTCGGCTATCCCGACCTCAGTTTCCAGGGGATGCTCGGCTTCGTCTTCGCGCCCGTCATGTTCCTGCTCGACATCCCGTGGACCGAGGCGCGCGCGGCGGGCGAACTGTTCGGGCAGAAGATCGTGCTCAACGAATTCGTCGCGTTCATCGACCTCGGCAAGATGAAGACCCTGTCGCCGCACACCACCGCAGTGGTGACGTTCGCGCTGTGCGGCTTCGCCAATTTCTCGTCAATCGCGATCCAGATGGCGTCGGCAGGAAGTCTCGCGCCCAACCAGCGCCCGATGATCGCCAAGCTCGGGTTGCGGGCATTGGCAGCGGGGAGTCTGGCGAATCTGATGTCGGCGGCATTGGCGGGGTTGTTGCTGGGCTAACGGTCTGAAGGTGCCTTGACGATCCCCTCCCCCCTTCCGTTCGCCCTGAGCGAAGTCGAAGGGCCGGCGTGGCGCGGGGGCTTCGACTGCGCTCAGCCCGAACGGATGTTTGGCGCGTAAGTGGGTCGGGTGCGGCTTCAGGCCAGCACCGCCACCTCCGCCCCCGCCTCATCCCGCTGCGCATAACGCCGCGCGAGCGTTGCGCAGACGAACAGTTGCGCCTGATGAAACAGCATCAACGGCAGCACGATCAGGCTGACCGAATGGCCCGCGAACAGGATCGTCGCCATCGGGATTCCGCCCGCCATGCTCTTCTTCGATCCGCAGAAGACGATGGCGATCTCGTCCGCTTTCGAAAATCCGAGCCAGCGGCTGAGCAGCGTCGTGATCGCCAGAATAACCGCGAGGATCACCAGATCGATCCCCAGCACGATCCCGAGATCGCCCGGCGACAGGCTGGTCCACACCCCCGCCACGACCCCGGCGCTGAACGCGGCATAGACGACCAGCAGGATCGACCCGCGATCGACCACCGAGGTGATCGTCCGATGCGCGACCAGCCACGCGCCGATCACCGGGCGCGCCACCTGTCCGGCGACGAACGGCAGCAGGATCTGCAGCGCGATCCCCTCGATCGCATGGAGCGACACCCCGCCCCCGACCGAGCGCAACAGCAACGCCACGAGCAACGGCGTCAGCACGACGCCGAGCAGGTTGGAAACCGACGCGCTGCACAGCGCCGCGGGGACATTCCCGCGCGCGATCGACGTGAAGGCGATCGACGACTGGACGGTCGACGGCAGCAGGCACAGGTACAGCAGGCCGACCGCGATATCCTCGGGCAACCAGGCGCGCGTCGCCCAATAGGCACCGAGCCCGATCACCGGGAAGATCAGGAAGGTGCTCGCGAACACCAGCGACTGCAGCCGCCAGTGCGTGATCCCCGCCCACACCGCCCCCGGCGACAGTCGCGCGCCATACAGGAAGAACAACAGCCCGACCGCGATCGTGACGCTCCCCTCGGCGATCGGCTGCGCCGCGCCGCGCGCGGGAAATACGAAGGCGAGCGCGACCGTCGCGATCAGCATCAGCAGATAGGGGTCGATCGGCAAACGGCCGATCAGTGCGCGCAGCATGGTCATGGATATCGTCCTGTTGTCCGCCCCCGAAATACGCGTCGCATCCGCCATCCACAATCGTGATGGACAGGATAACAGTCATCACACATCATGATGATCATGGATCGGATCAGCCCGGAACTGCTGCGTGCGTTCGTCACGGTGGTCGAGACCGGCAGCTTTACCGCTGCCGCGCGGACGCTCGGGACCGGGCAGTCGACGGTCAGCCAGCAGATCAAACGCCTCGAGGCGCTGGCGGGGCGGCGGCTGCTCGCGCGCGATACGCACCGGGTCGCGCTGACAGTTGCGGGGGAGAGCTTCCTCGATCCCGCGCGGAAGATTCTCGAGGCGTATGACGCGCTCGACCGGCATCTGACGGGCGTTCCGCTGCGCGGGCGGTTGCGGTTCGGCGCGTCGGAGGATTTCGTCCTGTCCGCGCTGCCCGACGTGCTCGCGAGCTTTGCGCGGCGGCATCCCGAAGTCGATCTGCTGGTGACGGCGGGGTTGAGCCAGACGCTCTACGACGCGTTCGACGCGGGGCAGCTCGACATCGTCCTCGCCAAACGCCGCGCAGGCGATCCGCGCGGGGTGACCGCATGGCGCGAACAGGTCGCCTGGGTCTCGCGCGCCGATTACGCGCTCGACGCCACCGCGCCGCTGCCGCTGCTGCTCTATCCCCCGCCGAGCGTCACGCGCGCGATGGCGATCGCGACGCTGGATGCGGCGCGGCGGCCGTGGCGCGTCGCCTTCACCAGCGCGAGCCTCAGCGGCCTCACCGCCGCCGCGCGCGCCGGGGTCGGGATCATGCCGCATTCGCTCCGGCTGCTTCCCGCCGGGCTCGCGCGGGTTGCGGCGGATACCCTGCTCCCGGCGTTGCCCGAGATCGAATTCGTCATCCTCGGCCCCGGCCGGGGGGAGCCGGTGGCGGAGGCGCTGACCCGGTCGATCCTGCAGTGGGCGACCGTCGGCTGACCGGCCAGTTCCCGTGTCGTACGGTTTCATCCTGGTGAAATCGGAACCTTCGTTGCGGATCGCCAACGAGGAGACAGGAGAGGCAGCCGATACAACGACCGCACGATCCGACAGCACGACGCGACGATGCCCGACCGGGCGGACGTAACCCTTGATACGGAACGATTTGCGCCGTCCGGCCTTCCTCCCCTGACACTCGGGAGAATGATGATGGAAGACGCACGGCTGTGGAGCTTCGAGGAAAGCCTCTGGACCGAAGGCCCGGACAATTACCGCGAAAAGGTCGACGCCGACGTGGTGATGGTCCTGCCACGCCCGCCGTTCGTGCTGCAGGGCAGCGCGGCGATCGACGCGGTCGCGGATACGCCAGTGTGGGACAGCGCCGAACTTACCGAACGCACGGTGTCGCGCCCGCAGGAAGGGCTGATCGTGATCGGCTATCACGTCCACGCGCAGCGCGGCGACGAGGCGTATGATGCGCATTGCACCTCGGTAATCCGTCGCCTCGAGCATGACGTATGGCGCGTCGTCCAGCATCAGCAAACGCCGATGCTGACCAAATCGGTCGAGCGGTAACACGGGAGGCAATGATGAGCGACGACACCACAGTCCAGGTCCGCCAGCGTGAGATCGCAACCGAGCATCTGCTGTTCAAGCTGATGGAATATGTCGAGGACAAGCATCCGGGGCTGCTCGAGTATCTCGAAGGCAGCCTCGATCACCTCGGCGATCCGGCGCGCGACGGGACGCAGGACGACGAAGCCGTGCGCGGGATCGCGAGGAAGATGATCGTGGGGGCGCGGAAGCAGGGGATGGCGTCAGGCGACTAGGGCGCGGCAAAACATCCGCCACACCGTCACCCCGGGCTTGTCCCGGGGTCCACCGTCCAGCAAACTCGAAGTTTGAGGAAGCGCGGCGCGGTGGACCCCGGGGCACGCCTGGGGTGACGGTCGAAATGCCGGTACCCTACCCCAGCATCGCTTTCTTCAGCTTGGCATGTGCCGAGGCCTTGATCTGGCACACCCGCGCCGCGCCCACGCCGATCACCAGCCCGATTTCCTCGAGGTTCATTTCCTCGACATAATAAAGCTGGATCACCAGCGCCTCGCGCTCGGGCAGCGCGGTGATCGCGGCGATCAACGTGTCGCGTTCCTCGCTCTCCGAAAGCTGCGCGAAGGCGTCGGGTTCGTCGCTTGCGAACCAAGGGCCTTCGTCCGAATACAAATCCTCGATCGGCTCCAATCGAACCGGCTGCGCGCTCGCATAATCGATCCGCAGTTTCTCGCGCGACACCCCCAGCCGCGCCGCGACCGCCGCCTCGTCGGGCGCGCTTCCAAGCTCGGTCGTCATCACCGCAACCGTCTGCGCATATAGCCGCTTGCGTTGCATCGCGCCGCGCGTGAGCGTGGCCGAACGCCGCAGCGCATCGATCATCGCGCCGCGCACGCGCGTCATCAGATATTGCTCGAACGTCACCTGCCCGCGCTCCTCGAACGCGCCCGCCGCCTCGACCAAGGCGACCAGCCCGATCTGGACGAGATCCTCGACCTCGACCGAGGAGGACATGCTGCCGTGGACATGCCAGGCGATCCGCCGGACCAGCGGCAAATGCTTCTTCGCGAGCAGCTTGAGGTCGGGCCCGGCGGCGGTGCGGCCATAGACCAGCGGCTGCGCATCGGTGAAGGCGTTGGGCGAAAGCTGCATCATGCGGGCAGGGCTCCGGGAGCGCCGATCACGGCGACGACTTCGACGGCTTTTTCTTCCGGCACTTCGAAGAAGCTCATCACCGGAATGTCGGGCAGGCAGGTCTTGACCAGCTTGCGGATCGCGACGCGGATCGCGGGCTGGACGACGAGCGCGAACGGCTTGGCCTCGTCGACCAGCGGCTGCGCGGCGCGTTGCAGCGCATCGACGATGCGACGGCCGAGATCGGGCTCGATCGTGTGGCGGCGCGACGGATCGGCGCGCATCGCCTGGCCGAGCAGCCCCTCGAGCCCGCCCTCCAGCGTCATCACGCGCAGCGGCTCGCGCACGCCGCAGATCTTGCCGATGATCAGCCCGCCGAGATCGGGGCGGATCGCCTCGATGATTTCCTCGGCATCGAGCGTGCGTTGTGCGGCTACCGCGATCGCGGCGGCGATCCGGCGGAATTCCTTGAGCGGGATGTTCTCCGCGAGCAGCCCGCGCAGCACCTGCGTCAGCGTGGTGAGCGGGAGCGGGTTGGGCGACAGCGACGCGACGAGGCTGGCGGCGCGGTCCTTCAACCCGTCGAGCAGCGACTGGACTTCGTCGGGGCCGAGCAGCTCGGCCGAATGCTGGGTGAGCTGATGGTTGAGGTGCGTCGCCATCACCGTGCCCGGATCGACAACGAGATAGCCCGCACCCGTCGCCGCATCGGCATCCCCCGCCGCGATCCACACCGCGTCGAGCCCGAAGGTCGGGTCCTTCGCGCGCTTGCCCATCAGCCCGCCGATCGCCTGCCCGGTGTCGAGCGCGAGCATCTCGTCGGGCGACACGCTGTCCTCGCCGACGACCACGCCGCCGACGACGATCCGGTAGGTGTAGGGCGGCAGGTTGATGTCGTCGCGGACGCGGACCTGCGGGATGACGAAGCCCATGTCCTTCGACAATTGGCGGCGGACCCCGGTGATCCGGCCCATCAAAGGCGCACCGCGACGTTCGTCCACGAGCGGCACGAGGCCGTATCCGATGTCGAGGTTGACCTGCATGAGGTCGGACACTTCGTCCCAGCCGATCTTCGAATGATCGACCGGCTCGGGCGCGACCACCTCGACCGGGGCGGGGCGGCGCGATGCCTGGCGCATCTTCCACGCGGCGAACCCGGCGAGCCCGGCGGCGGGGAGGATCACCAGATGCGGCATCCCCGGCATCAGCCCGAGCAGCGCAAGGATGATCGCGACCGGCGTCCACGTCCGCGCCGAGCCGAACTGGCTGCCGATCTGGCCCGCGAGATCCATGCTGGACGTGACGCGAGTCACGATCGCGGCGGCGGCGATCGACAGCATCAGCGACGGAATCTGCGCCACGAGCGCATCGCCGATCGCGAGCAGCACATAATTGTGCGCGGCGGCCGCAATCGTCATGCCGTGGCTGACGGGGCCGAGGATCAGCCCGCCGACGATGTTGGCGGCAAGGATCAGCAGGCCGGCGACCGCGTCGCCCTTCACGAACTTGGACGAACCATCCATCGAGCCGTAGAAATCGGCTTCGGTCGAAACCTCGATCCGGCGCGCCTTGGCTTCGTCCGGCGTGATCAGCCCGGCGTTGAGATCGGCGTCGATCGCCATCTGCTTGCCCGGCAACGCATCGAGCGTGAAGCGCGCGCTGACTTCGGACACGCGGCCTGCGCCCTTGGTGACGACGATCATGTTGATGATCACGAGGATCGCGAAGACGAACAGGCCGACGACATAATCGCCGCCGATCAGGAACGTCCCGAACGCTTCGATCACATGGCCCGCCGCGCTTTCGCCCTCATGCCCGTGGACTAGCACGACGCGGGTCGAGGCGACGTTGAGGCTCAGGCGGAACAGCGTGGCGAACAGCAGCACGGTCGGGAAGGCGGAGAAATCGAGCGGCTTCTGGGCGTTGAGGCTGACCATCAGCACCGCGAGGCTGATCGTGATGTTCATGATGAAGAACACGTCGAGCATCGCCGCCGGGATCGGCACGACCATCAGCACGACCAGCAACAGGATCGCGACCGGCAGCGCGGCGGAGCGCAGCAGCGGCATCACGCCGCCTGGCTTGGGGGACAAGGCCACTGGATCAGGCTCCCATCGTCGCGAGCATCATGTACGCGAGCCGCGCGGTATTCGGGGTCGGGCGGAGCAGGCTCGCGGTCTCGGTGCGCGTGCCGGCCAGACTGCCCCCAAGACTGGTGGTGCCGCTCAACTGCGCGAGCGTGTTCTGCGCCCAGACCGCGGCGTCGGAGGTCGACTGCTCGCCATTGCCGGGAATGACGTCCGCGCCCCATTCGCCCAGCCGCGTCGCGGACAGGCCGGAGGTCGCATCGGTCGGCTGCGTCGCGCCCGCGGCATCGAGCTTGGCGGCGAAGCGGCCGTAGATCTGGCCGAGCGAGCGCGGCGCGCCGGTCGAATCGTAGAAGACGCTGCGGTTGGCATTGGCGGCGGCGGGGAACATCGCGGCGCCGCTGCGGTCCGGGTTCGCCTGCATCGCGGTGAGGAACTGCCGCGCGCCGCCCAGGCCCAGGAAATGCGCCATGTAGAGATCGGTGCTGGTCGCGGCGCGCCCGAGCGAGCCCTCGATCGCGCCCTTGTTGTCGCTGGCATGCTCGGCGGCCATCAGCGAGGCGGCGGTCGGATCGTTGCGGAGCGACAGGATCGCCTGGCGGGTCGCGGGGTCGTTGACGACCGCCTTGCCGCTCGCGCTGGTCGAGATCGCGTTCGCGGCCCAGCCGAGGCCGTGCTCCGCGCCATGCGCCTTGACCACGCGGAGCCAGCTCTGGTCGACGAACTGATACAGGCCGCTCGCGCTCGACGTGCCCGAATGCGCGTTGCTGCGCATCCCGCTCTCGAGCTTGGCCTGGCCCATCAGATAGTTGAAATCGATGCCGGTCTTCTGGCTCGCGTTCGCGATCGCGGTGCGAATTGACCCGCCCGCGCCGGTCGCGTCGGCGGCTCCGTTCAGGATGGAAAGCGGATTGAAAGGCATTGGTCCCCGGCTTTTGATCCGCGATCAGGCGGACAGCCAGGTATCAGCAAGAGACGTGCCAGTTTTCGGGGGCTGCTTCTTCCTACCTTTACTTCCCCGGCGAAGGCCGGGGCCCAGGAGAGAGGCAGCAGTGGCGGCGGTCAGCGCTTCGTTACGAAAACCTGCGCGACTGGGCCCCGGCCTTCGCCGGGGAAGAAGAAGGGGACGTCACATCGCCCCTCAGGCGAACGCCGCCAGCCCCATCCCCGCGCGATACACGCTCCCCGGTGCCGATCCCATCGCCACCCCGGCAGACCCGGTCAGATTTTGCAGGCGGCGGCGAACATTTGCCGCCATCAGGTTGACGTAGATCCGGCAGGTGTCGTTGAGCCGCTGCGCTTCCTCGGCCAAGGCGCGGGTTTCGGCGCCCGGGGGCAGATCCCCGAACGCCGCGACCGCTTCGATCCGCATCAATTTGTCGTTGGTCGCCTGTTCCAACGCGCGCACGTCGTTGGTCTTGAGCGCCTCGATTTCGGCATGCAGCGCTTCGATCACGGCGATGAGGGCGTCGCGGCGCGTTTCGGGCGGCATCATTTCTTGGGGCTCCAGTTGAGCTTCAGGGCGAGCATGCGGTCGGCGATCGTGTCGGGGGTGAGCGGATAGGTGCCGTTGCGCACCGCGCGGCGGACATCCTCGACATGCTGGCTATCGACCGGCACGCCCTTGCCGACTTCCGACGCGACCGCCGACAGCTCGAGCGGCTGGCGCGCGGGATTGGCCGGCTGTTTGGCCGCAGCCGCGATCGTCGTCACCGGCGGGGTCGAAATGACCGGCCGATCCGGCGTTGAAACAGTCTTGGGTCCGATCGCGTCCACCACATCAGCACCTTTGGGAAGAGATGACGAAAGGTATAACGACCGGTCCGGGCAAAGCTTAAATCATTCTGTCCAACCTGGCAGCGTCGCGCTTCCCGCCGCGGTCGCGACCGCCTGGACCGGGTTCCGTTGGTCGTCGACCTTGACCATGAACCGCCCGCCCACGACCGCATCGCCGACCGCGACGCCTTCGCGCGTGATCGAGAAGCCGGGCGACCCCGCGCTGATCGTGACCGGATCGCCGCGCTTGATGACATAGACCGCCTTGATCGCGGCGGGCTGCGCGCTCGGCGTGATGACCAGCGGGCTTGCGCCCCTGGGCAGGACGGCGGGGAGCTTGACCGGGACGAACAGCCGCCATTCGGGGCCGGTGCAGGTGACGACCACCGCGTCGTGCGTGTCGGTGCGCCACGCCATCGACACCATCGGACAGGCGGCAAGCTTCAGCCGCGCATCCACGGGCGTGCGCGCGCCGCCCTCATTGCCGACGCCGTGTCCGGTGAAGGCGGCAACCGCGCGATCGATCGCCCCGGTATCCTGGAATGGCGCGGCCAATGCGGGGGTGGCGACGAGCCCGAGGAGGAACAGCGGGAAACGGCGCATGATGGATCAGGTCCTTTTGGCGGCTAGGGGAGCGGCAGGGGGAGCGGCAACCGGAACGGCAGCGTCTTGCCGGTTGCCGGCAAACCCCGTCGTCACGCTGACGCCGCGCCGGCCGGACCGGCCGGCGGCGGTGATGGCGATGCGATCGGGGGCGATTCCCGCGGTGATCAGCGCACTTGCGACCGATCGCGCGCGGTCGGCGGCGAGCAGCGCTGCGCTATGGGTGGTGGGATCGACATCCTGCGGCGAGCCGTCGACCATCCCCGTCACCGCAAGCATCGCCCGCGGATCGCGCAGCGCCTCGCGTGCCCAGTCGGACAGCGCGGCGACCGGACCCGGCAGCTCCGCCGACCCCTGCGCAAAGCCGCCGACCGCATTGGCGGTGACCGGCATCGGTGCCGGCGGGACGATCGCGCCCGTGTCGGGCGCACCGAAGCCCGCGCGAATCCCGCGCGCGAGGGTGCCGCCGTCGAGCTGCTGATTGGCCTGGATGAAGACGAAGAACGCGACGAGCAGCAACGCCAGATCCGCCAGCGTCATCAGCCACGCAGGGCGCACGGCGGCGATCTCGGGCAGGTCGTCGTCGGGCGCGATCATGCCGATTTCGCCACGGCGAGCGGGCGGCGCGGCTGTTCGCGCGTTGCCAGCGCGATCAACGGGGGTTCGAGCCGCAGCCGGTCGACCGCCTCGTCGCGCGCGATCCGGCGCAGCCGCGCGGCAATCGGCGCGAGCACGAGATTGGCGAGCAGCGCGCCGTAGAGCGTGGCGAGCAACGCGACCGCCATCGACGCGCCGATCGCGCGCGGATCCTGCATTTTGACGAACATGCCGACCAGCCCGATCAGCGTGCCGACCATCCCCATCGCAGGCGCGGTCTCGGCGGCACCCGACCAGAGTTCGGCGCTTGCGGCGGCGCGCTCGGCGCGCGCGCGGCGGCGCTGGCGGAGCAGCTCGGCGATCTCCTCGGGCGCGGCGCCATCGACGATCGCGGCGACCGCGGCGGCGATGTCGGGGTCGGCGATCACCGAGCGGTCGAGCGCGAGCACCCCGTGGCGCTTGGCGATCCGCCCGAACGCGGCGATCTGCTCGACCAGCGGATCGGCGGCGAACCGCGGTGCGGCCAGCATGCGGAGTGCCGCAATGCCCCGCCCGAGGTCGCCCGCGGGCGTACGCAGCACGACCGCCGTCAGCGTACCGCCGACGACGATGGCGAAGGCGATGGGGTCGAGGAACGGGGCGAGGGTCATTGGCATCGCAGCGACCACTGCAAGCCGTGGGCCAATCTGGTAAACGCTCCCGCCTGCACCCGGGCGGAGGCCAGGGCCGCCGGGGCAGCGGCAGCGGCGGCAACCGGCTTGCCGCCGCCCGGCAAGCCATTGCCGCTTTGCCAGTGCTTCGCTTGCCGCCCGGCCCCCATGCGCATTTGGCACGCCCCTTGCTGAGACCTGGCTGCGCAATGAGGCGCTGGAGACGGGCGATGCCCAGCGAAGGACTGTTCGGGGTACATGGTGCGGCACTCGAGGTGCGATCGCAGCGCATGGGTGTGCTCGCGTCCAACATCGCGAACGCGTCCACGCCCGGCTTCAAGGCGCAGGACATCGATTTCCAGACCGCGCTGTCGTCCGCCGAAAGCGCGATCGATACCGGCGGCAGCGCCAGCATCGCCGGCGCGATGCGTTATCGTACCGCGTCGCAGCCGTCGCTCGACGGGAACACCGTCGAACTGTCGACCGAGCAGACCGCCTTCGCCGAAAACGCCGTCGCCTATCAGACGACGCTCTCCTTCCTCAACGGGCGGATCGGCCAGATCACCCGTGCTCTGAAGGGTGAATAACAGATGGCCGACCAACCGCTTTCCATCTTCCAGGTCGCCGGACGCGCGATGTCCGCGCAGCTCGTGCGGATGAACACCACTGCATCGAACCTCGCCAATGCGGGCGCGGTCACGAGCAGCGCGGACACCGCCTACAAGACGATCAAGCCGGTCTTCCGCACGCAATATGACAAGGCGTCCGGTCTCGCGACGGTCAACGTCGAGAGCATCGTCACCGCGGGCGAAGGCCCGACCAAGGTCTACGATCCGTCGCATCCGCTCGCCGACAAGGATGGCAACATCTGGCAGTCGGGCGTCGATGAAACCCGCGAGCTGGTCGACATGATGGAGACCTCGCGCAGCTACCAGAACAACGTCGAGGTCATGCAGACCGCGAAGTCGCTCATCCTCGATACCCTCAAATTGGGACGCTGATCATGGCCTCCACGTTCGATTCCACGCTCAACAGCCTTGGCATCAATGCCACCACCACCGCCAAGGCGAGCGCGCCCAAGACGTCGTCGACGCTCGGCACCGGCGATTTCCTCAAGCTGATGACCGCGCAGCTCAACAACCAGGACCCGTTCTCGCCGGTCGACAACACGCAGATGGTCGCGCAGCTCGCCCAGATCTCGAGCACGTCGGGAATCGCGGACATGGGCACCACGCTCAAGGCGATCCAGGACAAGCTCGGCGCGACCACGCCGAGCGACGCGCTCGCCTATGTCGGGCGTACGGTGCTGACCGAGGGATCGACCGCTTACGGGCGCGCCGCGGGCGGGCTCGCCGGCGCGGTCGAGCTCGACAAGGACGCGACCAACGTCACCGTGTCGATCAAGGACGCCAACGGCCAGACGCTCAACACGCTGTCGCTCGGCGCGCAGAAAGCGGGCACCGCGACCTACGACTGGGACGGCAAGACCGCCGACGGCGCGGAGGCGGGGACCGGGCCGTTCACCGTCTCGGTCAACGCCGCGAACGGCGGTGACAGCGTCACGTCGCGCAACCTCGTCTGGGCGCCGGTCGCCGCGGTCTCGCTGCCCGCCTCGGGCACCCCGATGCTCACCCTGCCCGGGATCGGACAGGTCGCCGCCAGCGCCGTCCGCCAGGTCGGCTGATCCCTTTCCTCGCTTAATCCGAATCGCACAGGAGCAACCCGATGTCCTTCTACACCTCGCTCAGCGGCCTGCAGGCCGCGCAGACCGAACTCTCGACCGTGTCGCACAACCTCGCCAACGTCTCGACCAACGGCTTCAAGAAGAGCCGCACCGATTTTGCCGACGTCATCGCGTCGAGCATCGCGACCGATCCGACCAAGCTCGTCGGCTCGGGCGCGGTGGTGAAGTCGAACCGCCAGCAGTTCGGCGAGGGCAACCTCAAGACGACCGGCTCGTCGCTCGACCTCGCGATCACCGGGGACGGCTTCTTCGCGGTCAAGACCAGCGGCGTGAACACCGCGACCGCCTACACGCGCAACGGCGCGTTCCAGGTCGATCCGGCGACGCACAACATCGTCGACGCGCAGGGCTCGGCGCTGCTCGGCTATCCGGTCGACGCCAAGGGCAACACCACCGCGAGCGGCACCGACGGCCTGATCGCGCTGAACCTGCCCGAGACCAACGGCACGCCCGCCGCAACCAGCAATGTCGGGCTCAAGATCAACCTGTATGCCGCCGCCTCGGTCCCCAGTGCGGCGTTCTCGCCGACCAACGCGTCGAGCTACAACAGCTCGACCGCGACGACGATCTACGATTCGGCGGGCAAGGCGAGCACGCTCACCAGCTATTACGTTCATACCGGCACCGATGCCTGGACCGTCCACAGCTATGTCGGCGACCAGGAGCTCAAGGTCGGCGGGTCGAACGCGGGCACGCCGGTGACGTTCGACGCATCGGGCAACCTGTCCTCGACGCCGTCGTCGGTGACCTATGACTCGTTCAACCCGATCACCGGGGGCGTCGCGCAGGCGATCAAGCTCGATCTCGCGGGATCGACCCAGCAGTCGAGCCCCTTCTCAGTCAACGCCAAGACCGCGGACGGTGCCTCGGTCGGCGAGCTCGCCGGCGTGTCGGTCGACAAGCAGGGCATCGTCTCGGCGAACTATTCGAACGGCGACACGGTCGCGCTCGGCAAGGTCGCGCTCGCCAACTTCGCCAACCCGACCGGGCTGCGCCAGACCGGCAACAGCTATTGGTCGTCGACCGGCATCTCCGGCAGCGCGGCGCTCGGGTCGGCGAACGAGAACGGCTTCGGTTCGCTCAGCGCAGGCACGCTCGAAGGCTCGAACGTCGATATCACCGAGGAACTGGTCGACCTGATCGCCGCGCAGCGCAACTTCCAGGCGAATGCCAAGGCGCTCGATATCAACGGCCAGATTTCGCAGACCATCTTCAACATCCGCAACTGATCTAGACGGAACCGGAGCGGAACATGGACAAGCTGGTCTACACGGCGGCGACGGGGCTCAAGGCGCATCTCGCGTCGCAAGCCGCGATCGCCAACAACATGGCGAACGCCTCGACGATCGGGTTCCGCGCCGATCGCGTCGTGTTCGACCGGCTGTCGCTGAAAGGCTCCCCGCTCGAGACGCGAACGCCCTCCTCGGCGGACGTGCTCGACGCGGATCGCAGCACCGGCGCGATCCAGCAGACCGGACGCCCGCTCGACGTCGCGATCACCGGCGACAGCTGGCTCGCGGTCCAGTCGCCCGACGGGAGCGAAGCGTATACGCGGCGTGGTGACCTTCAGGTCGCTCCCTCCGGGGTGCTGCAGACCGGCGACGGCTTCCCGGTGATGGGGGCAGGCGGGCCGATCACGGTGCCGCCGGCGCAGAGCATCTCGATCTCGGCGGACGGCACGCTGTCGATCGTCCCGCAGGGCGGCGACGCCAAGAACCCGCAGGTGATCGACCAGCTCAAGCTCGCCACCCCCAAGGGCACGACGACGGTCAAGGGGCTCGACAATCTGCTCTACGTCAAGGGCGGCGGAACGCTGCCGCAGGACATGGACGCGAAGGTCGAGAGCGGCGCGCTCGAGGGATCGAACGTCAACATGACCCAGGCGCTGGTCGACATGATCGAGAACCAGCGCAGCTACGAAGTTTCGGCCAACATGATGAAGTCGGCCAAGGACATGGACGAAAGCGCCGCATCCGTGATGCGGCTCCCGAGCTGAAGGAATAGACGATGGGCAGTGCAGCCATGCATATCGCGCGGACCGGGCTTGATGCCCAGGACATGCGCATGCGAGTCATCTCGAACAACCTCGCGAACGTCAACACGACCGCGTACAAGAAGGACCGAGCCGCGTTCGAGACGCTCGCGTACCAGACGGTGACCGCGCCGGGCGCGCCGAGCACGTCCGAGACCAAATACGCGACCGGGCTCAACCTCGGCACCGGCGTCAAGATCCAGGGTACCGCGCGGATCGACACGCAGGGCTCGTTCCAGTCGACCAACAACAGCCTCGACCTCGCGCTCGACGGCGACGGTTATTTCCAGGTGCAGATGCCCGGCGGCACGCTCGGCTACACCCGCGCGGGCAATTTCTCGCGCTCGCCCGAGGGTCTGATGATCACGAGCGAAGGCTATCAGGTCCAGCCCGGCATCACCGTGCCGCAGGGCGCGACCGCGATCACGATCGGGACCGACGGCACCGTCACCGCGATGGTGCCGGGCCAGACCGCGCCGAGCGAGCTCGGCCAGATCCAGGTCGCGAGCTTTCCCAATTCGGCGGGGCTGCTGAGCAAGGGCGACAATTACCTCGTCGAGACCGCCGCGAGCGGGGCCGCCAACCTCGGCGTCGCCGGGCAGGACGGGCGCGGCAACGTCCGCCAGGGGCAGCTCGAGGGGTCGAACGTCAACGTCGTCGAGGAGCTGGTCGACATGATCGAAACCCAGCGCGCGTATGAGGTGAATTCAAAAATGATCACCGCGACTGACGAAATGCTCAAATATGTTAATCAAAATATCTGATGACTAAGGTCATGAAACCGTTCGTCATTCAGCTGACCGTCGGATTTGCGCTGTTTTTGCCCAGCGCAGCCGAGTCGCGCCTGCTTGGCAAGAAGACGCCGCCGGTCGATTTTTCGGCGGCGATGCCCGAAGCGGCGCTGGCTCCCGCCGCGGCGACGGGGTCGATCTTCCAGGTCAACGACGGCTATGCCGCGCTCTACGAGGGCACGCGCGCGCGCCGCGTCGGTGATCCGCTGACGATCGTGCTGGTCGAGCGCACCGCTGCGTCCAAGTCCGCCAATTCGAAGCTCGATTCGTCGGGCGGCCTGTCGCTCATCCCCCCCACCACCGGGCGGCTTGCGCTGTTCCAGGGGACCGACGTCGCGACCAGCGGCACCCGCACCTTCAAGGGCGGCGGTGGTGCCGACCAGTCGAACACGCTGTCGGGCGAGATCAGCGTCACGGTCAGCCGCGTCCTGCCCAACGGCACGATGCTGGTGCAGGGCCAGAAGCGCGTCACGCTCAACCGCGGCGACGAGTTCGTCCAGATCAAGGGGCTGATCCGCACCGCCGACATCGACGCCGACAACCGCGTGCTGTCGACCCGCGTCGCGGACGCGCAGATCGCCTATACCGGCAAGGGCGACGTCGCGCGCGCGAGCCGCCAGGGCTGGCTCGGCCGGTTCTTCTCCGTCGTGAGTCCGTTCTGATGGGCCGGCTGCTCCCGCTCCTGCTCGCGTTGCTGGCCGCACTCGTCGTCGCCACCCCCGCGTCCGCCGACCGGATCAAGGATCTCGGCGGGTTCCAGGGGATCCGCACCAACCAGCTGACCGGCTACGGCGTGGTCGTCGGCCTGCCCGGCACCGGCGACGACAATCTCGAATATACTATCCAGTCGATGAAGGCGGTCACCTCGCGCTTCGGGTTGCAGCTTCCCGCCAACATCAACCCGGGCCTGAAGAACGCCGCGGTGGTGATGATCACCGCCGAACTCCCCCCCTTCGCCAAGCCCGGGCAGAAGCTCGACATCACCGTCGCCTCGATGGGCAAGGCCAAGTCGCTGCGCGGCGGTGCGCTGATCCTGACGCCGCTGCTTGGTGCCGACAACCAGATCTACGCGATGGCGCAGGGCAACCTCGCGGTCGGCGGCCTTGGCGCCGAGGGCAAGGACGGGTCGCAGATCGTCATCAATATCCCGTCGACCGGCCGCATCCCCGAGGGCGCGACGGTCGAGCGTGCGGTCAAGACCGGGTTCGAGAACACGCCTGCGCTCACCTTCAACCTCGCGCGCGCCGATTTCACGACCGCACAGAATGTCGCAGGCTCGATCAACGCGCGCTTCGGCACCGGGGTGGCGCAGGCAGTGGATGCGGTGTCGGTGTCGGTCCGCGCGCCGATGGGTGGCGACGTCCGCGCGACGCTGATGAGCGAGATCGAGAATCTGAGCGTCGTCTCGGCCGAGCCGCCCGCCAAGGTGATCGTCAACGCGCGCACCGGCACGGTCGTGATCAATTCGGCGGTTCGCGTCAGCACCGCTGCGATCACCCACGGCAAGCTCACCGTCCGGATCGACGAGAACGAACGCGTCAGCCAGCCCGCGCCGTTCAGCCAGGGCCAGACGACCAAGGCACAGAAGTCGGGCGTCGTGGTCGACGAGGAAAAGCACCCGATGTTCCTGATCGCGCCGGGGCCGAAACTGTCCGACGTGGTCAAGGCGATCAACGCGATCGGCGCGTCGCCCGCCGATCTGGTCGCGATCCTCGAAGCGCTCAAGGAAGCGGGTTCGCTCAAAGCGGAGTTGATCGTATTGTGAGTGACGTCCCTGCCCTTCCCCCGGTCAACGCGCCTTCGGCGGTCGGTGGTGTCGCAAGCGACACCAGCCGGCTGTCGAACCGTGCCAACCTCGATGCCGCCGGCAAGAAGTTCGAGGCGGTGTTCACCGGCATGATGGTCAAGGCGATGCGCTCGACGCATCTCGCCGAGGACGATCTGTTCGGGTCCAAGGGCATGGATACGTTCAAGGAAATGCAGGACACGCAGGTCGCGCAGAACATGGCCGCGCACGCGCCGCTCGGCATCGGCAAGGCGATGACCGAGTTTCTCGCGAAATCGCAGGCGGGCGTTCAGGCCGGGCTGCAGGCTGCGCCCGCGACCGACAAGGCGAAGACGCCATGAGCGACATGCTGAGCATCGGCGCGAGTGGCGTCAAAGCGTATCAGACCGCGCTGACCACCGTTTCCGACAATATCGCCAACGCGTCGACGCCGGGCTATGCCAAGCGCACCACCGACCTGTCCGAAATCGCACCCGCCACCGGGATCAATTCGGCGACGGTCAACGGCAGCGGCTTTGGCGTCGCGGTGTCGGGAATCACCCGCTCGGCCGATACGCTCCGCGAGGCCGATGTGCGCACCTCGCAGGCGGACCTCGCGCGCAGCGACACCAGTATCGCCTGGATGGGCCGGATCGAGACCGCGCTGACCGGCAACCAGCTCGGCGACCGGCTGACCAGCTTCTTCAACGCGACCAAGACGGTTGCCGCCGATCCGACCGCGACCACGCCGCGTGCCGCGCTGCTGGAACAGGCGACGTCGGTCGCGGGATCGTTCAACGCGACGGGCAAGGCGCTCGACCAGCTCGACAGCGACGTGAACAGTACCGCGACCACCGCGGTCGGCACGCTCAACGGCCTCGGCACCGCGCTTGCCAAGGTCAATGAGGGGCTCTCGCGGGTCAAGCCCGGCTCGACCGGCGCGGCGCAGCTTGCCGACCAGCGCGACTCGATCCTCGACCAGATGAGCGCGATCAGCGACGTTTCGGTGTCGATCGATTCCTACGGTCGCGCCGCGGTGAAGCTCGGCAATGCGGGCGGTCCGCCGTTCGTCTCGGGCAACCAGGCCGAGACGCTGCAATTCGCGCGCGGCACCGACGGCGTGCTCGCCTTCACGCTTCAGCGGTCGCAGGCGAGCGTTACGCCGTCCGGCGGCGCGCTGGCGGGCGTCGTCGAGGGCGCGCAGCGGATTTCGGACGCGCGGATCAAGCTCAACGCCATTGCGACGTCCTTCACCGACGGCGTCAACGCCGTGCAGCAGGGTGGCGCGGATCTCGATTCGAAGCCCGGCACCGCGCTGTTCGCGACCGGGACCAACCCGACCGACATCACCGTCGCGCTGACCGATCCGCGCGGCGTCGCCGCGGCGGCGGTCGGCGCGGGGCCACGCGACAACAGCAATCTCGGCAAGCTCGATACGCTGCGCACGAGCGGTGCCTTCGAATCGAACACGACCGCGCTCGTCTCGGGCAATGCCGCCGCGCTCGCCGCCCGCAAGCAGGTGGCCGATGCGCAGGGCGCGATCCGCACCAACGCCGTGTCCGCGCGCGATGCGGTGTCGGGCGTCAACCTCGATACCGAAGCGGTCGACCTGCTGCGTTTCCAGCAGGCCTATCAAGCGTCCAGCCGGGTGATTCAGGTCGCCAAGGATACGCTCCAGTCGATCCTCGACCTCCACTAGGCCCCGGACGGAACCCGCCATGCAAATCGGCACCAGCCTGTTCTTCGATCGCACCTCCGCGCAGATGACCAATCTGTCCGCGCAGACGAGCACGCTCAACACGCAGATCGCGACCGGCAAGAAACTGACCGCGCCGTCGCAGGACGTGGTCGCGTACAACCGGCTCGCGTCGATCAAGCAGGCGACCGCCGACCAGTCGGCCTATTCGAGCAACATCAGCCTCGCAAAATCGCTGCTGCAACAGTCCGATTCGACGCTTACCGCGGTGTCGACGCAGTTGCAGCGCGCGTCCGAACTGACGATCCGCGCCAATACCGGCACGCTCAACGACGGCGACCGCAAGACCATCGCGATCGAACTCAAGAGCATCCTCGACGATCTCGTCAACCTCGCCAACACCAGCGACGCGCGGGGCCAGCCGCTGTTCGGCGCGGCGACCGGGACCGCTGCGGTCACGCAGGCGGCGGACGGCAAGGTGTCGCTCGGCGGGACGGGCGAGTTGCCCGCGATCCCGGTTGGCGACGGCACCGCGGTGGCGGCGACCGACAGCGCGGAGCGCGTGTTCGGCAAGATTCCCACCAAGGCCGGCGGCACGACGGACGTCTTTGCGATCCTCTCCGACTACATCACCGCGCTCGATACCGGCGGGGACGTTTCCACGGCCTCGTCCGATGCGATCGACGGCCTCAGCGCTGCCCAGACGCAGGTCAACAACGTCCAGGGCTCGGTCGGCGCGCGTGGCGCGCGACTCGACATCGTGTCGTCCCAGGCAACCGACGCCGCCGCCGCGCGCGAGGTCGATCGCACCGGGCTCGAGGATACCGACCTGTCGAGCGCGATCACCGAATTGCAGAAGCAGATGACGATCCTGTCGGCGACGCAGGCGAGCTTCACCAAGCTGAGCAGCCTGTCGCTCTTCACCTATCTGCGCTGATTCGGCGTCTCTACGTGCGCCTGCGGACGCAGGAGCCCAGGGCAACGGGCGGCGCGCCCATACCCCTCGACTCCGGCTTTTGCCGGAGAACGTCGGCGTGCTGCCCGGAAGCAAGACCTCCGCTGGCGCGCCCAGGAATTAACGCCGACCCCACGCCGGTTAACCGTTTTGCTACGGAATCCCCGTAGACCGTACTTATAGCGGCAAACGTGCGTCGCGAGTGTCGTACAGCACAATTTATTGCAGCGTTTACAAAGGCGTACCGCCCCTCATGTTTCCCGCAATCGGCCTAGTCGTCCTGCTCGTGATGATCTTCGGGGGCTTTGCCATCACCGGCGGCGCGCTCGGCCCGGTGATGGAAGCGATTCCGCACGAAATGCTCATCATCGGCGGCGCCGCGGTCGGCGCGCTGATCATCGGCAATTCGATGAAGGAACTGAAGGCGCTCGGCGGCGGCTTCCTGAAGGTCTTCAAGGGCCCGAAATACAAGAAGCAGGATTATCTCGACGTCATCTTCCTGGTCTCGAAGCTGATGAAAATGCTCCGTACCGAAGGCCCGATCGCGCTCGAACCGCATGTCGAGGATCCCAAGTCCTCCGCGGTCTTCGCGGAATATCCGCGGCTGCTGGCGGACCACACGCTGATCAACCTGATCGCGGACACGTTGCGGCTGGTCGTCGTCTCCTCGGGCACGCTCGACGTCCATGCGGTCGAGGACGTGATGGACAACATGATCAAGACCCACCACCACGAGGTCGAGGGCCCGCACGGCACGATCAACAGCCTCGCCGACGCGCTGCCCGCGCTCGGCATCGTCGCGGCGGTGCTGGGCGTGGTCAAGACGATGGGCTCGATCGACAAGCCGCCCGCGATCCTCGGCGCGATGATCGGGTCGGCGCTGGTCGGCACGTTCATGGGCGTGTTGCTCGCGTACGGCATCGTCGCCCCGCTCGCCAACCGGCTGAAGCAGGTGATCGAGGCGGACGGCGCGATCTATCACGTGGTCAAGCAGATCATCATCGCCTCGCTCCACGGCCACCCGCAGCCGCTGGTGATCGAGGCGGCGCGCTCGGGCATCGCGCATTCGAACCAGCCGGGCTTCGCCGAAGTCTTCGACGGCCTGCGGGCGCGGTGATGCGCGGGTTGCACCACTCCCCCGCGAAGCGTCCGGTCCCTGAGGCATTCCTTGCTTCTGCTTCGGCTGAAGAAGGGGATCTCACGCAAAGCCGCAAAGCCGCGAAGCGGCCTGCATCGATCCTGCGCCCAGTCGTGAGCCGCAACGCGAGTCGCGAAGAGATTCCTTCTCTTTGCGCCTTTGCGCCTTTGCGTGATCAATCCTTCCTCGCGACAGAAGATCTCGCACAAAGCCACAAAGCCACAAAGCTCGACCGGGCAACGCCCGTCGGCAATGGCTATGCGGCCGCTCTTGCTGCGCTTCGCGCGGTGGCGATGCTGTGTGATCCGGTCGTGCTCGGGAACCGCCGCTAATGGCCGCGCGCGCGCCGCATGGCACCAACCAGCCGCCCAAGATCATCTACAAAAAGATCTATATCGAAGGGCATGGCGGCCATCACGGCGGCGCGTGGAAGGTCGCTTATGCCGATTTCGTGACCGCGATGATGGCGTTCTTCCTGCTGATGTGGCTGCTCGGCGCGACCAACGAGAAGCAGCGCAAGGCGCTCGCCGATTATTTCTCGCCCACGCTCGTCCAGCTCAAGCAGAACAGCGCGGGCTCGATGGGGCTGTTCGGCGGCTCGTCGATCACCGACAAGGACAATTACCAGCACAAGGCGTCGCAGACCGGGACTCGGGCGATGACCGTGCCGATCGATGCGACTGGCGGGATGCAGGTCGGCTCGGGCCAGAAGGGCACGCTCAAGGACCGTGCCGCGCTGTCCGCCGAGGATCGCAAGAATTTCGAGAAGATGCGTCGCCAGGTGCTGAGCGCGATGGCGTCCAACCCGCAGCTCGTGAAGCTGTCGTCGCACGTCCGCTTCGTCCGGACGCAGAGCGGGTTGCGGATCGATCTGCTCGACGATGCCGATTATTCGATGTTCGATCTCGGAACGACCCAGCTCGAACCGCGCGCCTCCGCGCTGCTCGGGCTGATCGCGCAGTCGATCAAGGGCACCGCCAACCCGATCATGATCCGCGGGCATACCGATAGCCTGGGGTATGGCGATCCGCTCGCGATGAACAACTGGATGCTGTCGAGCGCGCGCGCCGAGGCGACCCGGCGACGCCTCGCGGCGGGCGGCACGCCCGAGAACCGCTTCAACCGAATCGAGGGCGTCGCCGATCGCGAACCGATCATCCGGGACAATCCGTCCGATCCGCGCAACCGCCGCGTCGCGATCACGCTGCTGTACCGCGCCACCTCGTTCGGCGAGTGATGCCCGCGCCGCGCGCGCTGCGGCTTGCGACGGCCGCGCTCTTCACGGTGCTTGCGATGTACGGCCTGTCGGCGCTGCCCGATCTGGCCGCGCGCTGGGGGTTGGGCTGGGGGAGTGTCGCGGCGGTCGCGGTGTGGATTGCGGTCGCGGCGTTCGGAATCGCGCGGTTGCGCGAGGCCCCGACCTCCGCCGGAACCGCGCTGCTGTTCGCGCTGGTGCTGGCGCTGCGCGCGAGTGTCGCCTGGATCGGCGCAGGCCGTGTCTCCCCGGGCGATCCGCATGCCTATCTCGTCCTGGCGCAGACGCTGCGTGCGGGGCGGGGGCTCGTGTTCTACGAACCCTATTTCGGGTCTGACTGGCATGCCCTGTTTCCCCCGGTCTATCCGTTGCTGCTCGCGGGATGGGGCGCGCTGGCGGGGGTCTCGACACCGTCCCTGCTCGCCTTGGGGACACTGACCGATCTGGCGACGGCGTGGCTGATCGCGCGGCTCGGGGGACGGCTGGGGGATCCGACCGCGGGGCGGCGCGCGGCGTGGCTGTATCTGATCTGGCCGTCGGTGCTGTTCTCCGCCCCGCTGGCGCAGAAGGAATCGCTGTGCGCGCTGCTCGTCGTGCTGGTCGCGCTGGCGTGGCTGACCCCGCGCCCCGGCTGGCGCGGGGCGGTCGCGCTCGGACTGCCCGCCGGATTGCTCGCGTTGACACAGCCCGGGGAGGCCCCGCTGGCCGCGCTGTTCGGGATCGTCCTGCTCGGACGCATGCCGCGCTGGCGGATCCTGCTGTTCGGGCTGCGTGGCGCGATCGTCGCGACGGGGGTGCTGCTGCCGTGGTGGGTGCGCAACTGGGCGGTGTTCCACGCCTTCGTCCCGCTGACCAGCGCGAGCGGGGCGAGCCTGTGGATCGGCAACAACCCGGCCGCGACCGGCAATTGGGAACCCCCACCGCCCGCGCTCAAGGGCCTCCCCGAACTCGTCTATAATGCGCGGATCAAGGCGGTCGCGCTCGCCTGGATCGAGACCCACCCGACCGCCTTCCTGCGCCTGACCGCCACCAAGCTGGCGCGCGCCGGCGGGATCGGCGTGTTCGGCGTCGCGCGACTGACGGCGATGCAGCCTGCGCTGCCCGTCGCGCTTGCCGCACTGCTATGGCCGGTCGCACAACTGGCGCACATCGCGATGCTGGCGGGTACCGCGTTGCGGAACAGCCGGATTCCGCTTCCGCTGCTGCTGCTGATCGCCGCCTGTTCGCTGCAATGGATGCTGTTCGGCGTCTGGTTCGAATTCGGCGAACGGCACCGCGAATTCGCAACGCCGTTCCTGCTGATCGGCTTATGCTGGGGGATCGGCGTGCAACCGGTTGGAAACCGACGCGCGAACCCCTAGCTTGGGGGTGTGAGCACCAACGCCGTCACCGCCCGCATCGCCGACGGCATCGCCGCCATTCCCGCGGCCGATTGGGATGCCTGCGCGGGCAGCGCGAACCCGTTCGTCGGCCATGCCTTCCTGTCGATCCTCGAAGCCTCGGGCAGCGCGACCGCGCGCGCCGGGTGGCAGCCGATCCCGATCATCGTCGACGGGCCGGACGGCAAGCCCGCTGCGATCGCGCCCGCTTATGCCAAGAGCCACAGCCAGGGCGAATATGTCTTCGACCACGCCTGGGCGGACGCGTGGGAGCGCGCCGGGGGGAGCTATTACCCCAAGCTGCAAGTCGCCGTCCCCTTCTCGCCCGTTCCCGGCCCGCGGCTGCTGCTGCGCGATCCGGCGCAGGCGCCCGCGCTGATCGCGGCGATCGAGGCGGTCACCGACCAGCACGAATTGTCTTCCGCGCATGCGACGTTCGTTACGCCCGACCAGCTCCCCGCGTTCGAGGCGGCGGGCTGGCTGCTGCGCGAGGGGACGCAATTCCACTGGCAGAATGACGGCTACGCCCGGTTCGACGATTTCCTCGACGCGCTCGCCAGCCGCAAGCGCAAGGCGATCCGCAAGGAACGCGCCGCCGCGGTCGAGGGCCTGACGATCCGCCACGTCACCGGTGCGGATATTTCCGAAGCCGACTGGGACGCGTTCTGGCGTTTCTACCAGGATACGGGCGCGCGCAAATGGGGGCAGCCGTATCTGACCCGGCGCTTCTTCACGCTGCTCGGACAGACGATGGCGGACAAGGTGCTGCTGATCTTCGCCGAGCGCGATGGCTGCCCGATCGCGGGTGCGCTCAACCTGATCGGGGAAGAGACGCTGTACGGTCGCTATTGGGGGTGTACCGAGGAGGTCCCGTTCCTCCATTTCGAACTCTGCTATTACCAGGCGATCGACGCCGCGATCGCGCGCGGACTCCGGACGGTCGAGGCGGGCGCGCAGGGCGAACACAAGCTTGCGCGCGGCTATGTCCCCGTGCCCACTTGGTCCGCGCACTACATCCCGGATCGCAACTTCCGCCGCGCGATTTCGGATTTCCTCGCGCGCGAACGCGCGTCGGTCGAGGCGGACCAGGAATATCTCGGCGAACTGACCCCGTTCCGCCGCGGCTGAGCCAGAACGGAAAGGCTCAGAACGGGGAGGGCATCGGCCGCGAGCGGAGCCGGAGCGATTCGTCGCTGACCTTGATCCCCGGTGCGCCGTGGTCGACGCGGAACAGCACGCTCGTCCCGTCGCGCCAGATCGGCACCAGCCCTTCGTTGAAGCGCGGATCGTAGGCGGGCGGGCGGATCAGCCAGACGTAATCGAACGCGTCGCGCGGGAAGCGCGCCATCGCCATGTTGATCGGGCGCCACCATTCGCGCGGGCATTGCACGCTCGTGACGATCTGCGAGGGATCGTGCGCGAAGCGGCGCGCAGGCAGGTAGCGCGTGGTCAGGAGCTGCGCGCCCGCCATCGACCATTGGTCGTTGGCATAGGCCAGCCGCCGTTCGAGCGCGATCGCGGGGAGATGTTCGAGCCGGCTCATCACCCACGGATTGCCGCATTCCTCTCCGACGAACGTGACGAGCCGCGCGCCCACCGGCACGCGGTCGAGCGCCTTGAGCTCCCGGTCGTAATCGTTCGCGAACATCCAGAAGCTGACGGTCGTCGCGCCGGTTCGCGCCAGCACGAAGGCGAGCCCCAGGGCGGCGAGGGTCGCGCTCCCGCGGATCGACAGGCCGGGCTTCGGGCGCAGCGCGATGACCGCGATCCCGAGCATGAACGGCGCGAGCCGCATGTCGGCATAGGCCGAGCCGAACACGATGCGCGGCAACACGATGTAGACGATGAGGAGGAAAAGCGCGGACAGCAGGAGGTTGCGCGAATATTGAATGTTCGGATCGCGGATTCCCTTGAACAGGATCAGCAGCACCACCGCGATCGACGCGATGTCGAAGGTGATCCAGCGGTCGCGGAACGTCATCGTCAGCCAGCGGATCTTGGCGCGCCAGTCGAACCAGTCCGCGGTCTGCCCGCCGACATGCTCGCCGCTGCGCCACACGACCATCATCACCAGCGGCAGCGCGAGCGGGAGGCAGCCGAGGCCGGCATGGAAGATCGCCTTGAACCAGCTCTTCACGCCGCGCTGGCCGCGCACGTCGTGCTGGCGGATCAGTTCGCCCGAGAAGGCGAGCACGCCGAGCACGCCCCAGCCGAAGGTGTGGCACACCCACAAGGCGCAGGAGAGCGGAATGAAGATCGCCGCGCGGAGCCGCAGATGCCCGAGCCGCGCAAGCCGCAGCCACAGGGCATAGAGGTTGAGCGCGATCGCCATCGACAGCGCGAAGTTCACGAAGCCGAAATGGATCGGGTAACTATAGGCGATCGGCAACGCGAACAGCGCGGTCGGCGGAATCCGCCCGTGGACCTCGCGCGCGATCCAGAGATAGCCGGTCACGATCAGCAGCGGGATCGTCATGATGATCAGCTTGACCGCGAGTTCGAGCCCGAACAGCTTCGATAGCGGGATGACCAGAATGTCGATCCCGAGATTGCCGATCAGTTGCCAGCTGAAATTATACCAGTTGGCGAGCCACGGATGCGTGCCGATCTCGAGCTGGACGCGATACCGGCCCATATGGCCCGGCAGGTCGACCAGCGGCGCGATCTCGGGACGCAGCAACGGGACGATCGCGACCAGCGCCATCAACGCGACGAACGTGCGTGTCTGCCACCAGTGAAGTGGTGCGGTATTCCCCTGCATTCGGGGCCCTTACCGTGCGCGTTCGGGTAGAGACAAGCCGCGTCGTGCGCGGATGCGACGGTCGCCCTGCGGCACCGTGCGCGCGGGCGTGCTCAATACATGTGCTGCCCGCCGTTGATGCTCAGCGTCGATCCGGTGACGAACCCGCCTTCTTCCGAGCACAGGAACGCAACCCCGCGCGCGATTTCGCTCGCCTGGCCGAGGCGGCCGACCGGGATCTTGGCGACGATCTTCTCGAGCACGTCGGCGGGGACCGCGGCGACCATGTCGGTGTCGATATAGCCGGGTGCGATCGCATTGACCGTCACGCCCGCCCGCGCGCCTTCCTGCGCGAGCGCCTTGGTGAAGCCGTGGATGCCCGACTTGGCGGCGGCGTAATTGACCTGGCCATATTGCCCGGCCTGCCCGTTGATCGACCCGATGTTGACGATCCGCCCCCATTTGCGGTCGCGCATGCCCGGGAACACGCCCTTCGCCATGTTGAAGCAGCCGCCGAGATTGGTGTCGATCACCTCTTTCCACGCCTGGTAGCTGAGTTTCATGATCGTGCCGTCGCGGGTGATGCCCGCATTGTTGACGAGCACATCGATGGGGCCGAGCTGTTCGACCACCGCCGCGCAGCCCGCCTGGCACGCGTCATAATCCGACACGTCCCATTTGAATGCGGCGATGCCGGTGCGTTCGGTAAAGGCGCGCGCGCGCTCGTCATTGCCCGCGTAATTGGCGGCGACGGTCATGCCCGCGTCCTTGAGCGCAAGGCTGATCGCCTCGCCGATACCGCGGGTGCCGCCGGTTACGATCGCGACGCGTGCCATGCATACTCTCCTGGTGGATCTTTCAGTCCCACGCCCTTGCTATGCGGGGTTGGCCCAGCCTTCAAGTTCGCGTGCAAGTAAAGTGCGCAACATTTTGATACCGATAACGCTGTCATTAAGGCACGGAATATACGCGAAATGCGTACCGCCCTTTTCCTCGAAGCTCTCGCGCCCGCGGATCGCGAGTTCCTCGAGTGTCTCGAGGCAATCCGCCGAGAAGCCCGGCGCGAAGATCGCGACCTTCTTGATCCCCTGTGCGGGCAAGGCCTCGAGCGTCAGGTCGGTCGCAGGCTCGAGCCATTTCGCCGGGCCAAAGCGCGACTGGAACGACACGATCAGCGTCTTGCCCAGCCGTTCGCCGAGCAACCGCCCGGTCTTCTGGCAATGGCAATGATAGGGGTCGCCGAGCTCGAGCGTGCGCTTGGGCATGCCGTGGAAACTCGCGATCAGCGCATCGGGCTCGAAATCGAGCGCGGCGACGCCTTCCTCGATCGATTGCGCGAGTGCCTCGATATAAGCGGGCTCGTCGAAATAGGGCGGGAGCGTGCGCAGCGCCGGCTGCCAGCGCATCTTCGCCAGCGCGGCGAACGCCCTGTCGTTCGCGGTCGCGGTCGTCGCGGCGCAATATTGCGGGTAGAGCGGCGCGATCAGGATGCGGTCGCAGCCGGCGTCCTTCATCGCCTGCAACCGCTCGCTGATCGCGGGCTTGCCGTAGCGCATCGCCCAGTCGACCATCACGTCCGGCCCGAACGCGCCCTGCAGCGCGGTGTTCTGCGCCTTGGTGATCGCGGCGAGCGGCGAGCCGTCCTCGGTCCACACCATCGAATAGGCATGCGCCGACTTCTTGGGGCGGGTGTTGAGGATGATTCCGCGCAGGATCGGCTGCCACAGCAAGGGCGAAATCTCGACCACGCGCCGGTCCGACAGGAATTCGCCGAGATAGCGTTTGACCGAGCGGACGTCGGAGCCGTCGGGCGTCCCGAGGTTGGTCAGCAACACACCGATCCGGCGTGGCTTCACCGGCGGATGGCCGGCGGGCAGAACAGCTTGCATCACTTGGATCCCGGAACGAGCGGAAGACGGCGCAGACGATAGCCCGTAGCGGCTTGCAGCGCATTGGCAATCGCGGGCGCGACCGGCGGCACCGCGAGCTCGCTGACGCCCCCCGGATCGGCCTCGCTCGAAATGAGCTCGACCGTGATGTCGGGGGTGTCGGCAAGCCGCGGCAGGTCGAGGTCGCCGAGGCTGCGCGCCAGGGGCAACCCCTGCGCAAAGCCGGTCGATCCCCCCGTCGCGGCGGCCATGCCGAACAGCAATCCACCCTCGATCTGCTGGCGCACCAGATCGGGGTTGATCTGCCGCCCGCAGTCGACCGCAGCGACGATCCGGTCGACGCTGACCGCGCTCCCCTCGCCGACATGCGCCTCGACCAGCACCGCGATGTGGCTACCGCGGAAGCTGTGGCAGGCGATCCCCTGCCCGCTCCCCGCGATCCCACCTTCCCACCCGCCGAGCGACGCCGCGGTCGACAGGCAGCGCGCGAGCCGTGGATTGCCGCCGAGCAACCCGATCCGGAACGACAGCGCCTCGATCCCTGCGAGATGCGCGAGTTCGTCGAGGAAACATTCGGTGAAGAACGCGGTGTAGCTGTGCGCGCCCGAGCGCCAGTGCCCGGTCGGCACGCCGATGTCGGCGGGGTGATGGTCGATCGCACAGGCCGCGATGCGATACGGCGGCAGCGCACCTGCGACCGCATAGGGGTCGCCCGCCGGCGTCAGCGCAAGCGTGGTGCGCACGCCGGTATCGTGCGCGAACAGGCGTGCGGCGATCTCCTGCCCGGTCGCGGGCGCGGCGATGCGCGCGCGCCAGCCGAGAATCTGGCCGTTGGGGCCGAGCCGTGCCGCCATCCGCGCCGACGCGGGCGGGCGGAAGCGATCGTGGAGCAGGTCCTCGACTCGCGACCAGGTGAGCTGGACCGGGCGCTTGAGCGTCACCGCGAGCACCGCGGCCTGTTCGGCGCAGGTATGATCGAGCTTCGCACCGAACGATCCGCCGATCAGCATCGGATGGACGACGACCCGGTCCGCCGCGATCCCCGCCGCGGCCGCCGCGGCGTCGCGCGCAAGTCCGGGGGCGAGCGTCGGGAGCCAGAGTTCGAGCCGCCCGCCATCGAACCGCGCGGTCGCGGTCATCGTCTCGAGCGCGGCGTGCGCGGACAGTCCGGCGTGATAGTCGGCCGTCACGAGCCGCGCGTCCTTGAACGCCGCATCGACATCGCCGAACGCCGCGACCCGCTTGCCCGGCGCAGCGAGCGCGGTCTGGAGCGCGGCGTCGATCAAGGCGCTGGTGACGATCGGCCCGCGCGTCCCGAAGCGCGGCGCGAGCGCATCGAGCGCGCGGTTCGCCGCCCACCAGCTGTTGCCGATCGCGGCGACCCAGCGATCGTTGGTGACGACCTGAAGCACCCCCGGAATCCGGTCCGCCGCCGCGCGATCGACGCGGAGCAGTTTCGAGTCCCCTGCCGGCCCCTGGCGGATGCTTGCGAAGACCATGTCGGGGAGCCGGACGTCGCCCGCGAAATTGGCCGAGCCGTCGAGCTTGGCGGGTGCGTCGAGCCGGGGAAGCGATTGCCCCGAGAGGCGGCTGTCGTCCTGGTTGATTCGCATCGGCAGCGCTTCGGGGAGCGTGCCGCGCGCGGCTTCCGCGGCAAGGTCGGCGAAGCGCAGCCGGTCCTTGCCGTGCGTGACGAACCCCGCGCTGGTGTCGCACGTCTGCCAGTCGACCTGCCAGCGCGCGGCGGCGACCTTGCACAGCAGGACGCGTGCCGCCGCGCCCGCCTGTTGCAGGTCGTTCTCGAAAGTGCGCACCGAGCTCGATCCTGCGGTCAGCATCGCCCTGCCCTGCCAGCGCGCTGCGAGCGTGCCGGGGGTGGTCTCGAGCAGGTCAGTCGTGCCGAGCGGGTTGGCGTAGAGCGGGTTGAGCGGTGCCGGCTCGACCGCGATGGTCCGCCAGTCCGCGCCGAGTTCGTCCGCGACGATCTGCGGGAGCGCGGTGTAGACGCCCTGCCCGTGCTCGGCCTGCGGGACCGCGACGGTGACATGCCCGTCGGTGCCGATCTTGATCCACGCGCCGAAGATCGTCTCGCCCGGATCGGCGGTGAGGTTGGGGAGATATTTTCGCGGCCACACCGCCCATGCGAGCACCAGCCCGACGCCCGCGCCGCCCCCGATCAACAAGCCGCGACGGGTGATCCCGGCGGACGGGGGCGATGAGGGCGGACGCGTGCGCATTGCGGCTGCTGTATCGCGGGGATCCGGCGGGGGAAAGCGGCGGACGCGCAGCTAGGTGCGGTTCTGCCTTGCTGACGGCGCGTCGTGAACGGTTGAAACCCCTGCATGCCGCGCAAACCGTTGCCATTCCGTTCCGCGCGCGCGATAGCAGTCCGGTGAGCGCGCTTCCCTATCCTGCCCTGCATGCCAGCCACAGCGGCATCTGGATCGCCGACGCGAACGGTACGCGCCCGATCGGGCGGGGCGAGGCGATCCGGATCGCCGCCGACACCCCCGTCATTCTGCTCAACGCCGCGCTGATCGGGCAGCGCCTGGGCTATGCCGACCTGTCGGGGCTCGATCTGCTAGAGCTTTACGCCTTTCTGTGCCCGGCGCGCTTCATGGTGCCGACTCCGCGCGGGCTAGCGCGCGTCGCGGGGCTCGACGCGCCCGAGACCGACGCCGAGATCGCGCCGTTCCTGCGCGCCGCGACCGATGCGTTGCTCGGGATGATCGGTGGCGACGACTGGCCCGAGCGCGAGGGCGCGTGGACCGCCGCGCAATCGCTTTTCAAGCTGCGCTGGACCTGGGCACCGCTGCTGGTCGACCGGCTCCCCAAGCCCAAGGTCGCCGAACGCTGGCTCTACACCAAGCTCCCCGAATGGTCCGAGGGCGCGCCGCGCCCGGCCCCGCGCACCGTATCGCTCGATGCGGACCAGACGCAGACGCGGCTCGCCACGCTCACCGGCAGCGCCGCCGAGCAGCGCCCGGGCCAGCGCGCCTACGCCCAGGCCGCGCGCGAGGCGTTCGCGCCGCGGATGACGCAGGGCGCGCCCAACATGGTGCTGGCGGAAGCGGGGACCGGGATCGGCAAGACGCTCGGCTATCTCGCGCCCGCATCGCTGTGGGCGGAGCAGGCGGGCGGCGCGGTGTGGGTGTCGACCTTCACCAAGGCGCTCCAGCGGCAATTGGGGCAGGAGAGCGCGCGGCTGTTCCCCGACGCGACCGTGCGCAAGGCCAAGGTCGTCACCCGCAAGGGGCGAGAGAATTACCTGTGCCTGCTCAACCTCGAGGATGCGCTGCAGGGCGGGTTCGCCGGGCGCGCGGCGATCCTCGCGCATCTGGTCGCGCGCTGGGCGGCCTATACCGCGGATGGCGACATGGTCGGGGGCGACCTGCCCGGCTGGCTGACGACGTTGTTCCGCCGCAACGGATCGACCGCGCTCACCGACCGGCGCGGCGAGTGCGTCTATGCCGGCTGCCCGCATTACCGGAAATGCTTCATCGAACGCGCTGCGCGCGCGAGTGCCGATGCCGATCTGGTGATCGCCAACCACGCGCTGGTGATGGTCAACGCCGCGCGCGGGCGCGAGACGACGACGCGGCCGACTCGCTATGTATTCGACGAGGGCCACCACATCTTCGACGCCGCCGACGCGATGTTCTCGACCGCGCTGACCGGCGCGGAGACGATCGAGCTGCGCCGCTGGGTGATAGGCCCCGAATCGGGCGGGCGCGGGCGGCGACGGGGCCTCGCGGCGCGGCTGTCCGACGTGGCGAGCTATGACGAGGCGGGCGGGCGCGCGATCACCGATGCGGTCGTCGCGGCGCACGCGCTTGCGAGCGACGGTTGGTTGCAACGGCTGGGCGAAGGCGCGCCGTTCGGGCCGGTCGAGGCGCTGCTCGCGGCGGTGCGCGGGCTGACCTATGCGCGCGCCGAGGCCGAGGGCGATGCGGGCTATGGGCTCGAGACCGAACTTGCCGAGCCGGACCCCGCGTTGATCGAGGCGGCGGCACCCGCCGCCGAAGCGCTCGATGCGCTGGTGCGCCCGCTGGTCGCGCTCGGGCGGCGGCTCGAGGCGGTGTTAGAGGAAGGGCCCGACTGGATGGACGGGCAGGCGCGCGCGCGAATCGAGGGCGCGGTCGCCTCGCTCGCTTGGCGCGCGGATACGGTCGCCGCTTGGCTGTCGCTGCTGACGCGGATCGGCGGGCCGGCCTCCCCCGATTTCGTCGACTGGATGGCGGTCGACCGGGTCGAGGGGCGCGATTACGACGTCGGGCTCCACCGCCACTGGCTCGACCCGACCCGGCCCTTCGCCGAGACGGTGCTCAAGCAGGCGCATGGCGTGCTGGTGACGTCCGCGACGTTGCGCGGCGGGGATGCGAGCAGCGACGAGGGCTGGGACGTCGCCGAGGCGCGCACCGGCGCGAACCATGTCCTGCGCGGCGCGAGCCGGTTCGCGGCGCTTTCCCCGTTCGATTATGCGTCGCAGGCGGAAGTGCTGATCGTCACCGACGTCAAGCGCGGCGACATGGGCGCGCTCGCCAACGCCTATGCGCGGCTCGGGATGGCGAGCGGCGGCGGGATGCTCGGGCTGTTCACTGCAATCCGGCGGTTGCGCGGGGTCCATGCGCGGATCGCCGACCGGTTGGCGCGCGAGGGGTTGCCGCTCTACGCGCAGCACGTCGACCCGATCGACACGGGCACGCTGGTCGATATCTTTCGGGATGACCCGGCCGCGTCTTTGCTCGGGACCGATGCCTTGCGCGACGGCGTCGACGTGCCCGGACGATCTCTGCGGCTCGTCGTGCTGGAAGGCGTGCCATGGCCCAAGCCGACCGTGCTCCACGCCGCGCGCCGGATGGCCGCGACCGGCGAGGGCGGCGGCAAGGCGTATGACGACCGGATCGTCCGCGCGCGGATGGCGCAGGCGTTCGGGCGGCTGATCCGCCGCGCCGACGATCACGGAATGTTCGTGCTCTTGTCCTCCGCGATGCCGTCGCGGCTGCTGACCGCCTTCCCGCCGGGGGTGACGATCACGCGCGTAACGCTCGATGAAGCGGTCGCGCGTGCGGCGGCGCTTCCATCCCTCGTGCAAACGGGGCATGGGGCTCGCGCAACCGCCTGAACGACGGAGAAGGCCCGTGAAGACGCTGACGCTGCTGCGCCATGCCAAGTCGGGTTGGGATGACCCGGCGCTGCGCGATTTCGATCGGGCATTGAACGCAAAAGGAAAACGCGCCGCCGAAATGATGGGGACGCACCTGCGCGGCGCAGGTCTGGCGTTCGACCATGTCGTCGCCTCGCCCGCGGTGCGCGTGGTCGAGACGCTCGCGGGGGTCGAAAGCGGCTATGGCCGGACGCTCGCACCGGCGTGGGACCGGCGGATCTATCTCGCGTCGGCGGTGACGCTGCTTGACCTGGTGCATGAGGTGCCCGCGGCGACCGAGCGGCTGCTGCTGGTCGGGCATAATCCCGGGCTGGAGGATCTCGCTTTGTGGCTCGTGCCGATGTCGGAGGAGCCGTTGCGGATGGCGCTCGAGGCGAAATATCCGACCGCGACGATGGCGGAGATGACGTTCGACGGGGAATGGGCGGATCTCACGCCGGGTGCGGCGCGGCTGACGAAGTTCGTACGGCCGCGCGATCTGGACGCGAGTTTGGGGCCGGACGAGGACTGAGGCGGGTCGGCCTGTCGCCTGGCCGCCGGTATAAATGGGCGTCTTTTCATCACCGCTTCCCCGGCGAAGGCCGGGGCCCAGTAGCGGGCGTTGAGGAGCAGGCGCTGAGCTCCGTTTCAGCGACCTTCACTACTGGGCCCCGGCCTTCGCCGGGGAAGTGCAGACCGTGAAGGTCTGGCGCTGCCCCCCCTCACGACCGGTCGAGCCGCTTCTCGAGCGCTTCCTTCAGCCCGGCGAGCGCACCCGCGGGCTTGGCCTCTTCCTCGCTGATCACGCCTGCCGCCTTGAGCGCCGCCGCGGCATTGGGCCCGCGCGGGAACGGATCGAGCGACAGCGCCATCGTCTCCGCCGCCGCCTCGCCCAGATCGATCGCCGCCCCGTCGAACACCATCGTGTCGAGCGCGTCGGGATCGAGCTCGATTTCCTCGGAATCGGGTTCGTGGTCGACGAAGCGCAGCGCGATCGGCTCTTCGACCGTCACGGGCAGCGGATCGTCGGTGACCGAGCATGCCTGCACCACCGCCGCGCTGACCGTCCCGCGCGCGACGACGCCCGCCGCATCGCGGCGCACCGCGAACTTCGCCTCGAGCCGGTCGACCGAAATCAGGTCGAACCGTTTGGCGAGCGCTGCACGCTCGGCGTCGTTCGCGGTGATCGCGATCGTCCGCTCGCCCTCGCCGATCGTGTCGAGGCGTTCGGTGCGCGAAAATTCGGGGGCGGTCATGCGATGTCTCCCGCAAGGATAGTGGGCGTTGGAAGGGCGGCGAGGCGCGCGTCGAACGCGAACAGCGCGTCCTGCGCATATGCCAGCGCAGAAGGCGCGGGCGCGCCCGATCGGTAGAGGTTCCGCTCGAGCGCGGGGCGCAGGTCGCGTGCCGCGAGGCCGTCGCGATACGCGCCGAGCCGCCCGCCGAGCATCCCCATCATCTTGCCGATATGCTTGCCGACGCCGATGTCGCCGACCCCCGATTCGCGCAACTGCCCGTCCATGTCGCTGACGAACCGCTCGGTCAGCCGCGCGCTAGCCCCGGCCGCGGCGGACGGGTCGCGCTCGAGCCGCAACAATACCAGCGACAGGATCGCCGCGATCATGTCGAAGCGCCCGTCGATCGTGTCGGGTACGCCCCCCGCCTCATACCAGTGCGGCAGCCGCGCCTGCGCGACGACCGCGTGGTACAGCGACAGCGCGACATCGTCGTCGCGGCGCCCGAAAACCTTTGATAGCCAGCTCAAACGCATATCCTCTCGCGGTTGCCCAAGGCCTGCCCTTGTTTGGCCGCGTTTCCCGGCATATTGAGGCATCGCGTCCGGGATGCAATGGAATGGCGCGCCCTGCCCTGGGTGCCGCGCCGGTGTGGAGAAGTCGATGAGCCTCAAGTCCGTCCGCCAGCTGACGGCCGCCGTCCTCGCCGCCACCATCATCGTGGGGGGGAGCGCGTGCGTTCCGCTGAAATCGCACCAGGGCTATGTGATCGATCCCGACCTGGTCAATTCGGTCCAGACCGGCACCGACAACCGCCAGTCGGTCCTCGCGGTGCTCGGCAAGCCGAGCTTTACCAGCCAGTTCAACCAGGGCGACTGGTATTACATCAGCCGCGAGACGCGCAATTACGCGTATAACAACCCCAAGGTGCGCGAGCAGACCACGGTGCGGATCAGCTTCGACGATCGCGGTGTCGTGTCGGCGGTGCGCCGCACCGGCGCGGAGCAGGTCGCGAGCATCAGCCCGTCGAGCAAGATCACGCCGACGCTGGGCAAGAAGCGCAGCTTCTTCGACGAGTTGTTCGGCAACATCGGCACGGTCGGTGCGATCGGTGGCGGCGGCGGCGGCAGCAACACCGGCGGTGGCCCGAACGGCAGCGGCGGCGGTCGCGAGACCCCGTGAACGACGCGCCCCGGCGGATCGTTACACTCTGATACAACCCTGACGCTTTGCTGACATCGGCGTTCGCGCGGGGTTCAGTCGAATCCGGTCATAGTCCCTTTCATGGCCTGCCGCTTCGACACGGCGACAGGTTGGAAACCGGAGGAGATGATCCATGCGTAAACTCGTCGTCACCGCCCTGCTCGCCGCCACGCTGATGCCCGTGGCCGCGCAGGCGCAATCGTACCAGGAACTGCGGCACGACCGTCGCGACATCCGCGAGGAGCAGCGCGACCTGCGGCAGGCGTATCGCAGCGGCGACCCGCGCGACGTGCGGGAGCAGCGCCGTGACGTCCGCGATGCCCGGCAGGAATATCGCGAGGACCTGCGCGACCGCGACCGCAACTGGGGCCGCGACGACTGGCGCGGCTGGCGTGATCGCAACCCGAATACCTACGCCCGCGGCAGCTGGAACGCGCCGTTCGGCTACACGTCGTTCCGCCCCGGCCTGCGGATCGGCGCGCCTTATTACGGCTCGCGCTACATTATCGCCGATCCGTACCGCTATCATCTGCGGCGCCCGGGCTGGGGCCAGCAGTGGGTGCGGCATTATAACGACGTGATCCTCGTCGACACGCGGCGCGGCTATGTCGTCGACGTGATCCGGGGCTTCTACCGCTAAAATCCTTTTCGTCGCAGCGGTGCTGGCTGTCCCCGGAGAACGATCCGGGGGCGGCCGGCCTGTTTCACGCGGCTCACCCCCGCAGCAATCCCCGGGTGGCGACGGCGTTTTTCGTGCTTGTCTCACGCTGGAGCTAAGTCGGGGGGCGCGGCGTGGGGGGGGCTGGATGGTCGCCGCGATCGATTCGATCGCGCATGAAGCGATCCTGTTTTCGATGGTCGGTTTCTGCATCGGCGGGCTGGACGATCTTGCGATCGACCTGACGTGGCTCGTCTCCCGGATCGGGCGAAGACCACACGCACTGCCCCGCACCCTCGCGGCCTGCGATCCGCGGCCGCAGCGGCGCATGGCGGTCTTCATCGCGGCATGGGACGAGGCGAGCGTGATCGGCGCGATGCTCGCCACCGCGCTCGACCGCTTCGACCATGGCGATTACCGGCTCTACGTCGGCACCTATCCCAACGATCCCGCGACGATTGCGGCGGTCGCCGACGTGGCGGCGCGCGACGCGCGCGTCCGGCTGGTGATCGGCGCGCGCCCGGGGCCGACGACCAAGGCGGATTGCCTCAACACCGTGTGGCGCGCACTCGCCCGCGACGAGGCACTGGACGGGCGCACTGCCGCGGCGATCATCCTGCACGATGCGGAAGATCTGGTGCACCCCGGCGAACTTCGCGTGTTCGATACGCTGATCGGGCCGTACAGCGTCGTCCAGTTGCCGATCCGACCGCTGGTCGATCGCGGCGCGCGCCTCGTGTCGGGGCATTATGCGGACGAGTTTGCCGAGCCACAGCTATGCGCATTGGTCGTTATCGCAGGTCCGGGCCGCCCCGAGAGCGGACGGACCGGAAACGCGCACTTGCAGCCATTGCCTTTTAGTCGGCTGCCTGCTCGTGCGTATCAGCCTTCTCGCGATCGGCCTTAGCTCGATCCTCGGATGGTCCAGTTTTTATGTCGTTCATATACCGCTTGATTTGGGGAACGCTGCCAAACCAAATGACGAGCAGAAGGCCCGGAATGAGCAGAAGCGGTAGGTAGCTATCCATGCGAATCCCATAGCATACGAACGGCGGCTCTTCACCAGGTCGCGACGTTCAGACGTCAGCCTTGCGACCACCGTGCTTGAAAGCCGACCGTCCGCTTTCAGGCTCGAAAGCGGACGGTCCGGAAACGCCCAAACCCGGTCGTTCAGTCTGTACGGGCACGATCCTGAAACCTGCCGTTCGAGCCATCATCAGATTCCCGTTTTTTCATGTCCGGCAGGCAATTTCGGGAAACTCAATTGGGAACAGATTTTGAGGAAGCTGCTCGTTCGGCGACGATGAAACCACTGCCGCACCACGCCTTTCCCGCTGGACCTTCCCAATCAGAAACGACGTGCCGCTTACGGTAGGTATTTTCGCTGGAGGTCAGCACCATCTAACAGTAAACCTGTGATCGTTCAGCAAGAGGGCATCCGTGATGCACAAGGCATTGAATGTGGCTCAACGTCACTGGTTCTACCTCGTGCTTCCTTTCTTGCTCGCTGCCGCGTTGACCTTCCGGACGTCCTATCCTTGGGAGGTTGAGCCAAAGCTAGGCGAGGCAGCGACGATCTTCGATTGGTGCGTGTTCGTGCCGCTAATCTATGCGGTGTGTTACCGAAACATGCCTCGCCGCGCTCTTGCGCTTCGGACATTGGCGATGGTTTGCGGCGGGATATGGATCGCGGCAAAGATCGTACCCGATCAAGCCGAGACAATTCTGAGTGAATTGGGTTGGGTTCGTGGTCTTGGCATTGCTGTGTTAGCCATTTTCGAGGGCATGGCTTTCGTAGCGGCCATGCGAATCTTGTTTGGTGGCAAACCTGATGCCGTAGCATTGGAGCGCCAAGGCATTCCTCCTTTACTGGTCAAGCTCATGCTCGCCGAAGCGCGCTTCTGGCGCTGGGCATGGGTAAGGCTAAGAAACACGAAGTAGCGGCTAGACCTTCAGGGGGCAGTTTCTCAAAACACCATCGTTTCGAGAATGCGCCCGCCAGCCGCCTGCTATGGTTGAGAGCAGCCGCTACGCACCTGAAATACGACGGCACCGAGCACATAACCGGTTTCTTGTGACAACGTCACGAACATGAACTTTTGCTTCGTAAATGTGAGTGTCCGGTACCCAGCAATTTTACTCTCCGAGTCGTCAAACAAGACTGCTTTATTAGCCTGTCCTTCATGAAGATAAAAATCCGCTATCGCAGATAGCGAGGCATTTGATTTAAATCGGTAGCGTAAAAAGCATTCTTGTACGTGGGTTTTGGCATCAACAGTTTTTGTATGATCAGGCCCCGACACCATGGTCGCAGATGGAAAGGGGGCACCCCATTCCATCTGGGCCGAAGGGGATACAACGGTCGCTATGATGCCCATTACGCGCTCCGATGGCAGATGATCCGTAAGTAACAGACCAAAGTTCGACGATCACATGTCAAATTGTTAATAATGCAAAAGTTCGCATATTCCCATTTCACCATCTTTTTCGAGAACGGCAGCTATCGCCAACTGCCTCCTGAAAGCTGCCTGTCCGTTCCCCACCAAAATCGGACGTAGGCGTGAGGTGATGAGCGCTCGGACGGAGTGCTGATAACGCCCAATGGCTTGAGCCACAGCTATGCGCATTGGTCGTTATCGCAGGTCCGGGCCGCCCCGAGAGCGGACGGACCGGAAACGCCCAGTTTCGGACATTCGTCTGACGGGTTAAGGCGGCCAATGAACATGATTTCTCTCGGTCGCATTTACGGCGGCGTTGCTGCGTTTGCGCTGCTCGCTGTGTTCGTGTTTCAACCACAAGGTGACATGCCCGACAACATTTGCGGCGTTTTGTCCTTCTGGCAAACGAACTGCATCGTCGGTGTGCAGGTTCTGTACCGCTGGGCAATCGTGTATTGCCTGCTCGTGGGTTACCTAATCAGTCGCTTGATAGATGGGAGGCCTGCTTCGCGAAAGTGGGCTGTACCGGTCATCGCGGCTGGGGCTACCGCCATTCTCGCGATGCCGCTGTTGATCGGGTTTAGTCTCTATTATCACTGACGGCAGGAACGGCAGCTCTCCACCAGGTCGCGACGTTCAGACGTCAGCCTTGCGACCACCGTGCTTGAAAGCCGACCGTCCGCTTTCAGGCTCGAAAGCGGACGGTCCGGAAACGCCCAATTGTAGACATTCCTACCGCGTGCAATGTTGCGTGAATGAGGACTTTCAAGCCGCGACTAAGCGCATGGGTATTGCTTCTTATCCCGAGCCTTCCTCTCACCGTTGTGGGGGTGGCGGACCTAGCCTTAAACCCATCGGAATGGTTGACTGCCACCGGTCTCGTGCTTGGCTCAACGATCTTGTTTGGTTTCAACGCCACCATGCGGCTTTGCATTTCACACGATGAGGTTCGGCTAAAACGCTACGGACGCACCGTTTGGATTACGGCGCGCCTCGGCACCGAAATTCGAGAAGGCTCGGCTGGCGACGTTCCGATACTTCCTTCCTTTGTGCTTTGGCGAAACGGCAAGAGGGTCGGATACCTGCTGAAGGGTTGGTTCGACGCTGGCACGATTAACGAACTTCAAAAGGCGCTCGCCGCGGAGGAGGCAACGCAATCCCGCGTTTAGCGGACGGACCGGAGACGCCCACAAGCGGACGGTCAGGCCGGCGATCCGGGCTCCCGATAACGGCCATTCGTTAAGCGCAATCTTTCCGTTTCTCCGTCTCCGACAGGCTAATTCGAGAAAGAGCAATCGGGAACAGATTTTGGGAAAGGGGGGGGCGGACGGCTCTCGCCGTGATCGCCCGGGCGACTGTCCCGGTATGGTTTCCTTTGCGGGAACGCTGTCACCTTTGCGCGGTGGGGCGAATGACGATGCTCCCGACATCGACTTCCGGGGGCTGTTCGATGGCATAGAGGATGCCACGTGCAATCGCATCGGGCGGGATCGCAATCGCGCTGATCTGCTCGCCGACTGCGTTTCTTGCTGCCTGATCAGTAATGCTGTCGCCAAAGCTGGTCGCGGTCATCCCTGGTGAAATTTCGGTTACGCGAAGGTTCGGCCCTGCTTCCTGCCGCAATATCTCCGTGGCTGTCCGCACCGCGTTCTTGGTAGCGGCATACACTCCCATCGTAGGGACCATCTTGATGCCGGCTGTGGAGATGACGTTGACCACATGCCCGCTTCCTTGGCGTGCGAACACCGGTAGGGCGGCGGCGATACCGTAAAGCGTGCCGCGCAGGTTCACGTCGATCATGGCGTCCCAGCCATCGACGTCGAGTGCGTCGAAGCGCGAGATCGGCCCGATCCCGGCGCAGTTGATGATGACGTCGAGCCGCCCGGCATTCTCGACCGCGAGAGCGACAAGTTCTTCCAAATCGGCTCGGCGACGAACGTCGGTGGACTTGAAAACTGCCTTTCCGCCCTTGGCTGTGATCTCGCCGGCAGCGGCCTTGAGCGCATCGTCATTTCGGGCACCTAGCACCACAAACGCGCCATGCTCAGCGAGAAGCGTTGCGGTCGCCCGCCCTATGCCACTGCTTGCGCCCGTGATCGCGACGACTTTGCCTTCGATACCCATTAGCTATCTCCTTGGTCATCGAGATAGTCTCCGAATGCCAGATGATCTATGTGACACCGTCTATGAGTTTATCGCAATCGTCTAAACCGACGCGTGACCCACTGTCCGAGGTGCTTAGTGTTCTCGGCGCAAAAGTTGCACGGCAAACCCGCATGGAAGCGGCAGGCCGATGGGCCTTGCAGTTCCCTTCCATCGATCGGCTCAAGTTCATGGCCATGCTGCGCGGCAATGGTTGGATGCTGCTGCCCGGCCGCGCGCCTCAGCGTCTGTCCGAGGGCGACGTGTGCGTGCTCGGGCGCACCGCTTACGTGATTGCAAGTCATCCCGACGAAATGCCCGTCGATGGTCGGGCCTTCTATCCGCCCGGCTGCGATGTAGCGCGTTTTGGCGGGGATGACACGATCGCGATAGGAGGCACCGTCACGTTCACGCCGGGCCACGCGGACTTCCTGCTCAATATGCTGCCGGAGTGCATGGTCGTTTCGCGATCTTCGCTGGCATCCAGTGCCGTCGCAATCATTCTCGGTCTAATGAACAGCGAGTTCGAGCGCGATATGATCGGCGGCGAAGTCGTCAGTGCCCGGCTTGCCGACGTGCTGCTGGTGGAGGCCATACGTGCTCATGCCGGGGGTCCGGGTTCGGGCGAGATCGGCTGGCTAGGTGCCTTAGCCGAGCCGAGGCTTGGCCGTGTTTTTCGTGCAATTCACGATGACGTCGCACAGCCATGGACAGTAGCGGAACTCGCCGGTCTGGCTGGTATGTCGCGGGCCGCTTTCTCCGCCGAGTTCGCCCGCCGCGTGGGTCAACCCCCGCTCACCTATTTGCGGTGCTGGCGTCTGACGCTTGCCCGCGCAGCCTTGGCGAGGGGCGAAGGGACTGTCGCCGTCGTTGCCAACAGCGTCGGCTACTTGTCGCAAAGTGCCTTTGCCTACGCATACAAACGTATGTTCGGCGTGCCACCTACCAGCCGGGAACGGCATCGCTGACTTTCCCGGAACACCATTCATTTCGGGAAAGCAGCAGCCCCGCAATGTCGGCTATCGCCACCCCCGTTCCCGAAAGCCGCCGTTCCGTTTTCCACCAAAATCGGACGTAGGCGTGAGGTGATGGGCGCTCGGACGGAGTGCTGATAACGCCCAATGGCTTGAGGCGCACGGCAAGCAGCTCGTCGTCCGCCAGTTGCTCGGGGCAGGGTTGCCGCTGGCGGGGGTCGGCTGCGCGATCGAGCGCGGGATGATCGAGCGAATTGCGACGGCGCGCGGCGGATGTCCGTTCGATGCGGCGTCGCTGACCGAAGACTATGAATTCGGGCTGCAGGTCGCCGGGCTGGGCGGACGCGGAATCCTCGCGCGCGTCCGCGAATCGGAAGGGGGGCCGCTGGTCGCGGTCCGCGCCTATTTCCCGTCGACCAGTGCCAGCGCTGTGCGCCAGAAGGCGCGCTGGATGACCGGGATCGCGCTGTCGGGGTGGGATCGGCTTGGGTGGGGACCGGTGCGGGACTGGCGCGATCACTGGATGCGGATGCGCGACCGGCGCGCGCCGCTGGCGGTGCTGGTGGTGGCGGCGGCCTATTTCGGGCTGGCGGCATTCACCGCGTCGCGGCTGGGCCATCTGCTGCTGGCGACACCGGCTCCCAACCTCGCGACGAAGGGCAAATGGCTGCTCGGGGCGAATGCGGCGCTGCTTGCCTGGCGGCTGGCGATGCGCGCGCTGTTCACCGGACGGGCCTATGGCTGGCGGGAGGCCTGCTGGTCGCTGCCACGCGCGTTCGTCGCCAATTATATCGCACTGTTCGCGGCCCGGCGCGCGCTGGTGGGATATGTCGGATCGTTGTGTGGGGTCGCGCTCCGGTGGGAAAAGACCGCGCACGTCTTTCCGGACCTGTCCGGCCCGCCAGCGTGAGGCGAACGCCACGGGCCGACCGGGGCCGCCCGTTGCGATTCCTTGGCGCGGTCGCGACCGGCTGGATCGGCCTGCGCGTGGCGATGCTGCTGCCTGCACCGGAAGCGCCCGCGTCGATCGCGGTACGCGACCCCGCGTGGGTCGGCCGGGCGTCGCCGCCCTTCCGGGCGATGACGGCGCGGATCGATGCGCCGCGCGGCACTGACGCCGCGCAGGAGCTGCGCCGGGGCGGGGTGTTTGATGACCATCCGAACGGCCGGGGTCAGTCCCACCCCTATTTCAAGCGTCACCCTGATCGCGTTTCAGCGTCGACCGTGCCGCAACGGCAGGCCGGCCAGGATGCGCGGGGGAGGCTGAAACGCGTTCAGCATGACGGCACTCAGGAGGGGCGGGCGGTCCGCGCCGGTTCGACCGACAACGAGGTCCGGCCCCTTCGGCGTGACGAACGGACGGACCCACCCGAACGCGATCCGGCGCAACGCAAGCGGTGGTCGGTCAGCGCGTGGATGGTGGCGCGCGCCGGGATTGACCAGGGAAGCGCGCCGGCGGGCGGGCAACTCGGCGGGTCGCAGGCGGGAGTCCGGCTGGTGCGGACGATCGACCGGCATAAGCGGGTCGCGCTCGCGGGGCGCGTGACGACGCCGCTGGGGCCGGGGTTGCGCGAGGCGTCGGTGGGGCTGGAATGGCAACCCACGCGGCTGCCGGTCAAGCTCGTCGCGGAGAATCGCTTCGCACTTGGACAAGGGCAGGGTGGTCCGGGAATCGCGGTCATCGGCGGGTTCGGCCCGATCGCCGCGGGGCATGGGCTGCACGCGGAGGCGTATGGCCAGGCGGGCGCTATCCGCCGTGCCCGGGTCGAACCTTATGCCGACGCGGCGGTGCGCGTGACCCGCGGCGTCGGGCATGTCGGGCGGGCCGAGGTCGATTTCGGCGCGGGTGTCTGGGGCGGCGCGCAGCGGGGTGCCGCGCGGTTCGATCTTGGGCCTGGTTTGACGCTTGCGGTGCCGGTCCGGCGCGCCACCCTGCGGCTGATGGTCGACTGGCGCGAACGCGTTGCCGGGCGCGCGCGGCCCGGGGCCGGACCCGCGCTGACGCTCGGCACCGATTTCTGAGTCGCGGCTTTGGGCGGAGCGCGCTATCGCGTCGGCACATGGACATTTACCTGCCCATCGCCAATCTCTCGGTCAACGCGCTGGTGATCATCCTGCTGGGTGGCGGCGTCGGCTTCCTGTCGGGGATGTTCGGCGTCGGCGGCGGGTTCCTCACCACGCCGTTGCTGATCGTCTACGGCATCCCGCCGACCGTCGCCGCCGCCTCCGCCGCGAGCCAGGTGACGGGGGCGAGCGTCTCGGGCGTGTTCGCGCACGTCCGGCGCAAGGGCGTCGACTTCAAGATGGGCGGGGTGCTCGTCGCGGGCGGGATGATCGGCTCGGTCGTGGGCGGCTTCCTGTTCCGGTTGCTCCAGTCGACCGGGCAGATCGATACCGTGATCGCGATCGTCTATGTCCTGCTGCTCGGCTCGATCGGGAGCATGATGGCGACCGAGGCGATCGGCGCGATCCGCGCGGTCCGGTCCGGCGCGCCGCCGCGACCGCGCAAGCGGCGGCACCACCCGCTCGTCGCGGCGCTACCGCTGCGCACGCGCTTCTATCGCTCGGGGCTGTACATCTCGCCGCTCGCGCCGTTGCTGCTCGGCTTCGGGGTCGGGATCCTGACGATCCTGCTGGGGGTCGGTGGCGGGTTCATCCTCGTGCCCGCGATGCTCTATCTGCTTGGCATGACGACTCAGGTCGTGGTCGGCACGTCGCTGTTCCAGACGCTGTTCGTCACCGCGACCGCGACGATGGTGCATGCGACGACGACCAAGGCGGTCGATATCGTGCTGGCGGTGCTGCTGCTGGTCGGGTCGGTCGCGGGGGCGCAGGTCGGCGCGCGCTTTGCCAGCAAGGTGAAGCCCGAATATCTCCGGCTCGCGCTCGCGGTGATCGTGCTGCTCGTCGCGGGGCGGATCGCACTCGGGCTCGGCTGGCGGCCGGACGAGATCTATTCGGTCGAACTGTCGTGAAGCGGCTTGCGCTGGCCGCGGTGGCGGCTCCGCTGCTGATGGCGCAGACCGCGTCCAAGCCGGTGCTCGTCCCCGACGTGTCGCAACGCGATATCGAGATCCAGTACAGCTTCACCGGCGCGAACCTGCTGTTGTTCGGCGCGATCCTCTATCCCGGCGGACGGCTGCCCGATGACGACAAGCCGACCGACATCGTCGTGGTGGTCAAGGGGCCGACGCAGTCGATCCTGGTGCGCGAGAAGGACAAGCTCGGCGGGCTGATCTGGGTCAATGCCGCGCGACTGCGCTATCGCTCGGCACCGAGCTATTATGCGATCGCGTCGTCCAGGCCGATCGAGCAGTTGATGAACACGCGGACCCGCGCGATCTACGAACTGGGGCTCGAAAGTTTGCAACTGTCGCCCGCCTCGAGCGCGCCGACGTCGGAACAGGATCGCTTCGCGCGCGGGCTGGTCGATCTCAAGACGCGGACCGGGCTGTATGTCGAGTCGCCGGGCGCGGTCGAGATCACCGACGGCGTGCTGTACCGTGCGCGCGTGACGATCCCCGCGCGCGTTCCCGTCGGGCGGTTCACCGCGGAGACCTTCCTGATTCGCGACGGCCGCGTGCTGGCGGCGGCGACGCGTGAGATCGAGATCCGCAAATCGGGGTTCGAACGCTTCGTCGCGCGCTCGGCGGAACACTGGTCGGTCGCATACGGGCTGGTCGCGGTCGCGCTGTCGGTGCTGTTCGGCTGGGCGGCGGGGTGGATCGCGCGGCGGTTCTGAGGGCGCTTCGACGAACGGCGAGGGAAGGCGGCGGGCGGGACGCGCCAACACGCAATCTTTACCAGTCCCCGCCATGGTCCGGCGATCAGGAACGCCAGGATAATCACGCACATGACCCAAATGCCTGCCCCCCAGGCCTTTGCCGATCCGGCACCGCTGACGATCGCGACCTGTATCGGCATGGTGTTCGACATCGCGGGATCGAGCGGGATGGTCGTGCTCGACGCGGCCGCGCTGGATGAAACCGGGGCGCATCCCGACCCTGTCGTCGCCAGCGCGGGGTCGGTCGGCAGCCAGATCAAGATGCGGGTCGGCTCGACCTGGCTGATCGCCAACATCCGCTCGCTCAAGCTGCTCGACGGGCATGCCGACCGGATCGCCGCGCAGGTCGATTTCCTCGGCGAGGGCGACGAGGAGAAACTCACCGGCAAGCTCTACAATTTCCGCCGCGGCGTCACGCGCTATCCGGTCCCGGGGTGCATGGTCTATCCGGTCTCCTCCCCCGACATGAAGCAGATCTACGCCGCGGACGACCGCGCGCATATCGAGATCGGCACGGTCTATCCGACTCGCGACGTCCGCGCCGCGCTCTATGTCGATGCGCTGCTCGGCCGGCATTTCGCGCTGCTCGGCAGCACCGGCACCGGCAAGTCGACCAGCGCCGCACTGATCCTCCACCGGATCTGCGAGATGGCGCCGCAGGGCCATGTCGTCATGATCGATCCGCACGGCGAATATGCCTCGGCCTTCCGCGACAATGGCGCGATCTACGATGTGTCGAACCTGCAGATGCCCTATTGGCTGATGAATTTCGAGGAACATTGCGAGGTGTTCGTCACCAGCTCCGGCTCGGAGAAGCAGATCGACGCGGACATCCTCGCCAAATGCCTGTTGATGGCGCGCGCCAAGGGGCGGCTGGGGCAGGAAATCACCAAGCTGACGGTCGATGCGCCGGTGCCGTATCTGCTGAGCGACCTGACCAACCTGATCGGGCTCGAAATGGGCAAGATGGACCGCGCGGGCGACACCGCGCCGTATCTGCGGCTCAAGACCAAGATCGACGAGATCAAGGCCGATCCGCGCTACGGCTTCATGTTCTCAGGGATGCTGGTCGCGGACACGATGGCGGGGTTCCTCCAGCGTGTGTTCCGCCTGCCCGGCGACGGCAAGCCGATCTCGATCATCGACGTGTCGGGGGTGCCGAGCGAGATCACGTCCGTGGTGGTCGCGGTGCTCAGCCGGATGGTGTTCGATTTCGCGATCTGGTCGCGCGGCGAGCCCAAGCGCCCGATCCTGCTCGTCTGCGAGGAAGCGCATCGCTACATTCCGAACGGCGACAAGATCGATTCGAGCGTCGGGCGGATCCTCAGCCGGATCGCCAAGGAAGGCCGCAAATACGGCGTGTCGCTCGGGCTGATCACGCAGCGTCCGTCGGATCTGGCGGAAGGCGTGCTGTCGCAGTGCGGGACGATCATCGCGATGCGGCTCAACAACGATCGCGACCAGGCGTTCGTCCGCGCGGCGATGCCCGAGGGCGCGCGCGGGTTCCTCGATTCGATCCCTGCGCTGCGCAACCGCGAATGCATCGTCTGCGGCGAAGGCGTCGCGGTGCCGGTGCGCGTGTCGTTCGATTCGCTCGAGGATGCGCGGCGTCCGGCGTCGGACGATCCGGTCTTCTCGAAGCTGTGGCGCGAAACCGGCGGCGAGGACGAGATCATCGCGCGCACGCTCAAACGCTGGCGCGCGCAGGGGCGGTAACGGAGGGGTGTTTCATAATCCTGCCGTCATTCCGATGACGGCATGGCCTCTGCGAAACCATAGCTGTTCTCCCGCGAAGGCGGGAGTCCAGGAGTCGCGAGAACTGTACGCCATTGTTTTGCTTAGCCCTGGATTCCCGCCTTCGCGGGAAAACACCAAACGGGGGGGGCGTAGACCGCCTCTCGCAGAGGTCTCGCCTTCGCCGGGGTGGCGGATTCCTGGGCGTTATCCCTGTCTTACGCGCCCGGCTTGACCGCCAGCAGCCCCGACACCTTCGCGCGGAACGCGCGCAATTGCTCGCCCGACAGCGTCGACAGGCTCGAAAACGAGAACCCGCGCGGGTTGACCGCGACGCCGCCGCGCAACACTTCCCAATGGAGATGCGGCCCGGTCGACAGCCCGCTGTTGCCCGAATAGGCGATCACGTCGCCACGCGACACATGCTGCCCCGCGCGGACCGCGAAGCGGCTGAGGTGTCCGTAACAGGTCACGATCGACCCGCCGTGCGCCATCTTGAGGAAATTGCCATAGCCGCCACTGCGCCCGGCGAAGGCGACCACGCCGTCGGCTGGTGCATGCACCGGCGTGCCCCAGGCGGTGCCGATGTCGATCCCCTTGTGCATCCGCGAGAAGCCGAGCAGCGGATGGAAACGCATCCCGAAGCTCGACGTGACGCGCGCCATCGAGACCGGCATCGTGAACTGGCCCTGCCGTTCCGCCTGGCCCGTCGCCTCATACCAGGTGCCGTCGTTCCACTGGACGAGTTGCGTCCGGTGCGAACGCTGGCCGAGCCCCGCGAACAGCAGCTTGCCGAGTTGCGTCTCTCCGGTTGCGGCGCGCTGGCGTTCGACGATCAAATCGTAGGTGTCGGTCGAATCGATCTGGCCGACCGGAACCTTGCTCGCGATCGCCTTGATATACGCCTCGACCGCGCGGATCGGGACGCCTGCCGCGCGCGCCGAGCGATACAGGCTCGATCCGACCGCGCCGGTAATGCGGAGCGGCGTATCGTCGACCGCGATCGCATGGCGCTCCAGCACGAGCCGGTCGCCGACGCGCTTGAGATCGAGCGCGAGATCGAACCGCGCGCGCAGCGACAGCGCCTCGAGCGGGCGCGCGACGCTGCGATTGGGGCGGCGGCCGAGTGTCATCGGGATCTGCGTGCCGGGTTTCAGGTCGCCGAGCGACACCGTCGTCGCGACCAGAGCTACCGTATCCTGCGCATCGCGTTCGGAAAGCCCGGCGCGCTGGAGCATGTCGCCGAGGCTGTCGCCGTGGCCGACGGTTGCGGTGCGTTGCTCGATCGGGCGTTCGGGCGCTTCGGTGAGCGGGCGGACGAGATCGTTCGACGCCATGTGCCGCCCGGTGTCCGCGCCCCAGGCGAGCGGCGCGATGATCTGCGCGCGCGCTTCCTCGCGGTCGGTGCCGGTCAGCGGTGCGGCGGCCTGGCCGAGCAGGGGATGGGCGATCGGCGGCGCGACGGCGAATGCGGTGGCGCACAGCAGCGCGCAGGTTGCCGTCCCGCGGCACCAGTCGCGCGAGCCGATCCGCGTGCCGAGATCGGGAACCCAGTCGATCTGCGCGGCGACGGCGCGCAACCGTTCCAGTCGGCTGACCTGCGCAACCGGCGCGATCGCGCGGCCGAACGACAGCGCAGTCGTGCCGCCGGCATTTTCCAGGCCCTGGACATTGGGTACGAACAAGGCTGACTGGCCCCCGAAAGACGTGACACGCTGCCTGAATTGGCCCCGCAGCGTCAGGCCCAGGGACTGTGCCGCACGAATGCTAAAGTCAAATTAACTGCCGCTCACGGTAATCCGCGATGCGGCCAGCCGTTCGATGCGCGCGACGAGGCATGGAACGCTTTGCTGCCACACCAGCGACCGGGGGGCGACAGTTTGATTATCGGGCGATTTTAACAAAGACGGTGGTTGCGCAACGCGTTCCGCAACGCGATGTTGGCTCTGTCATGCAACGCGATCACGACAGCACCGTCACTGCGGTGCTCGGGCCGACCAACACCGGCAAGACGCATCTCGCGGTCGAGCGGATGTGCGGCCATTCGAGCGGCATGATCGGCTTTCCGCTGCGCCTGCTGGCGCGCGAGGTTTACGACCGCGTCGTCAAGATCAAGGGCGCGAACCGTGTCGCGCTGATCACCGGCGAGGAAAAGATCGTCCCCAAGGACGCGCGCTGGTTCCTGTGCACCGCCGAATCGATGCCGGTCGACCGCGATCTGGCGTTCGTTGCCGTCGATGAGGCGCAATTGGGCGCGGACATGGAACGTGGGCACGTGTTTACCGATCGCATCCTGCGCGCGCGCGGCCGGGAAGAGACGATGCTGCTCGGCTCGGAGGCGCTGCGGCCGATGGTCAAGGCGCTCGTCCCCGGAATCGAGATCATCAACCGCCCGCGCTTCTCGACACTGAGCTATGCCGGCGCGAAGAAGATCAGCCGCCTCCCCAAACGCTCCGCGATCGTCGCGTTCAGCGCGGAGGAGGTCTATGCGGTCGCGGAAATGCTGCGGCGGCTGCGCGGTGGTGCTGCGGTGGTGATGGGGGCGCTCTCCCCGCGCACGCGCAACGCGCAGGTCGCCATGTTCCAGGCGGGCGAGGTCGATTATCTCGTCGCGACCGACGCGATCGGGATGGGGCTCAACATGGATGTCACCCATGTCGCCTTCGCCAGCCTCAACAAGTTCGACGGCCATCGTCAGCGTCGCCTGACCGTCGCCGAAATGGCGCAGATCGCGGGCCGCGCCGGGCGGCACCAGCGTGACGGGACGTTCGGCGCGTTGGTCGAGGAAGGGCCGGGGGCGTTCGCACCCGAGGAAGTGCTCGCGATCGAGGAGCACCGCTTCCCGCCGCTCGAGCATCTCTACTGGCGCGAGGGCGAGCCCGACTTCTCGAGCATCGCCGCGCTGATCGCGAGCCTCGAGGCGAAGCCTGAGAACCGCCGTCTGCGTGCGGCACCGCAATCGGTCGATCTTGCGGTGTTGAAGCGGATGGCGGAGGAGGACTGGGTCCGTGCCCGCGCGCGGCATCCGCTGATGGTCGCGCGGCTGTGGGCGGCGTGCGGGCTGCCCGATTTCCGCAAGCTCGGGGTCGATCCCCACACGCGCTTCGTCGCGCGGATTTTCGGGCATCTGAGCGAGGGGCAGGGGCATATCCCGCACCAGTGGTTCGCGGCAGAACTCGCACGGCTCGATACGGTCGCGGGGGATGTCGAGACGCTCGCCGGGCGGATCGCGGCGGCACGGAGCTGGGCGTATATCGCCAACCGCGTCGACTGGCTCGCCGACCCCGGGCACTGGGCCGAGCGCGCGAGCGCGGTCGAGGAGCGGCTGTCCGACGCGCTCCATTCGAGCCTGACGCAGCGTTTCGTCGACAAGCGGACGACGCTGCTGATGCGGCAGATCGGCGCGGACCCGCGGATGCTGCCGGTCACGATCGGCGCCGAGGGCGAGGTGATGGTCGAGGATCATGCGATCGGGCGGCTCGACGGGTTCCGTTTCACCGTCGCCGCCGATGCGCGCGCGAGCGACAAACGGATGCTGCTCGCCGCCGCCGAGCGCCGGCTGGGGGACGAGCGCGGCAAGCGCGGGACCGCACTGGCGGAGGCGGCGGATGCCGATGTCTCGCTGCGGACCGATGCGGGCGAGACGCCGGTGCTGCTGTGGCGCGGCTTTACCGTCGCGACCTTTGCGCCCGGGCAAAGCCTGGTGCGGCCCCGGGTCGTTCTCGATCGTGCGCTCGATTGCCTCGACGTCGCGCTGCGCGCGAAGATCGAGCTGCGGTTGCGCGGCTGGTTCGGCGATGCGGTGGCGCGCGCGCTGCCGGGGCCGGTTCTGCTCGACTCGGTCCAGCGCGATCCTGCCGCGAGCCCGGCGTCGCGCGCGGTCGCGGCGGCGCTGGTCGCGGGCGGCGGGCTGGTCGCGCGGAGCGAGGTCGTCGCCGTGCTCGACAAGCTCGACGGTGCCGCGCGCAAGGCGTTCCGGCGCGCGGGCGTGACGATCGGTGCGCTCGACCTGTTCGACCCCCGTCTGCTCAAGCCCGCCGCCGCGCGGTGGCGGCGCGCGCTGTTCGCGATTCGCGAGGGGCGACCGATTGCGGAAGCGCCGCGCGAGGGCGCGAGCGTGCTGGTGCGCGGCGCGCCCGGTGCGACGCTTGCGGACGGCTATCGCCCGATCGCGGCGCAGGCCGTGCGGATCGACCTGATCGAACGGATCGCGCGCGCGGCGCACGATGCGCGCGGTGCGGCGGGGCGCCAGCCGTTCGCGCTCGATCCGGCGCTCGCGCTGTCGATGGGGCTGACGCAACCGACGATCGAGAAACTGATGGCGGGGTTCGGCTTCCGCCCGGCACCCGCCGCTCCCGAGGATGCGGCGCCGCGCTGGGTCTGGCGTGGCCTCCCCACCGTCCGGCCCGTCGTCGCCCCGCGCGGCACGCACTTTGCGGCGCTCGCCGATCTGGCGGTGCATGGCTGAAGCCTTCCCCCGCGGCCCGAGCATGCGGCTCGACTGTTTCCTCTGGTTCGCCCGGATCGTGAAGACGCGCGGCATCGCGCAGGGGATGGCCGCTGGCGGGCGGTTGCGGATCGACGGACGTGCGGTCGACCGGCCCGCCGCGGCGGTGCGCGTCGGCAGCGTGCTCGCCTTCGCGACGCCGTCGGGCCGGATCCGCGCGATCCGCGTCGAATGCCTTCCCGAACGCCGCGGACCGCCCGATGCGGGGCGCGCCTGCTACACCGACCTCATCGAAAATGACCGAACAGGCACTGCAATCATTGACGAGGCGGGCGCTCGGGCATAGCAGCGTCGGGTTCGTTGCTCCGGGAGTTACCTAATGACCTACGTCGTCACCGATGCCTGCATCAAGTGCAAGTACATGGACTGCGTCGAGGTGTGCCCGGTCGACTGCTTCTACGAAGGCGAGAACATGCTGGTGATCAACCCCAGCGAGTGCATCGATTGCGGCGTGTGCGAGCCCGAGTGCCCCGCGGAAGCGATCCTGCCCGATACCGAGAGCGGCCTCGAGCCGTGGCTCGAACTCAACACGACCTTCTCGAGCCAGTGGCCCAACGTCACGCGCAAGGCGGACCAGACTCCGGCGGACGCGGACGAGCACAAGGGCGAGACCGGCAAGTATGACAAATTCTTCTCGGCGGAACCCGGCGCGGGCGACTGAGCTGCAACCGACGGATCGGATTCGGGACTGCCACCGGCGTTTTACGACGCCGGCGCAGCGCGTTCGGCGACGTTTGGCTGGTAATTTTATTACGACTATGTTAAACCGGGGCTGACGGTAAGCGCTATCAGTGCTTTTCCGACACGGAGACGTTCAAACCCATACACCCCCCGCGTGCGCTGATGCAGCCTTGCTGCGTGTAGTGCGTTGCACCGGGATACCCGGTTCACAGAAAGGTCTAACGGAATGGCTGCCAAGGCGCTGTCCTTCGACGTCGGCGATTATGTCGTTTACCCCAAGCACGGCGTTGGCCGTGTGATCGAGCTCCAGCGGCAGGAAATCGCCGGGATGCAGCTCGAACTCTATGTTCTGCGGTTCGAAAAAGAGCGGATGACGCTGCGCGTGCCGACCAACAAGGCGGAAAGCGTCGGGATGCGCAAGCTTTCCAGCGACAAGACGCTGCGCGAGGCACTCGAGACGTTGACCGGCAAGCCGCGCGTCAAGCGCACCATGTGGTCGCGCCGCGCGCAGGAATATGAAGCGAAGATCAATTCGGGCGACCTCGTGTCGATCGCCGAAGTGGTCCGCGACCTGTTCCGCGCGGACGACCAGCCCGAGCAGAGCTATTCCGAGCGGCAGATCTTCGAAGGCGCGACCAGCCGCCTCGCGCGCGAACTCGCCGCGATGGAGCAGGTCGACGAGCCGACCGCACAGGAGAAGATCCTCGAGATCCTCCGCAAGGCGGCCGCGATCCACAACAAGGACAAGGCTCCGGCCTGATCGTCTGTGGACAGACGTGGTACGAAAAAGGGGCGGCCGGCAACGGTCGCCCCTTTTTCGTTGTGGCGGGTCGATTGCTCACGGGAGTGCCTTGCCTGCGTTTCGAGCGCGTGCGCGGGTGCACCGCGCCACAATAACGGTCCGCTCCCGTTGCACGGTGGATGCTGAAACGAGTTCAGCCGGACGGCAGCTTGGGGCGGGGGGTTGCACCGGACGCGCAAAGGTGTACTAATAAGGCAACACACAGGAGGTGGCGTATGCGCAGTCTGACCTTGATCGCCGTCCTCGCGCTCGCGGGGTGTTCGAACACGAGCGACGCGGCCGAACCTGCCGGGTCTGGAACCACCCGCACCTTTGCGATCAGCGATTTCAGCGCGGTCTCGCTCCGCGGATCGGACGATGTCGATGTCCGGGTCGGCACCGGCTTCTCGGTCCGCGCCGAAGGGCCGCGCACCGAGCTCGACAAGCTCGAGATCGTCCGGGACGGCGATACGTTGAAAATCGGGCGCAAGAAAAACCTCGCCGGGTTCGGCTGGGGCGGCGGGCGACGGGGCGTGAAGGTGTTCGTGACGATGCCGCGCATCACAGGCGCGCAAGTCGCGGGATCGGGCGATCTCGCGATCGACCGGGTCGACGGGCAGCGCTTCGGCGGCGAAGCGGCGGGGTCGGGCAATCTCTCGATCGGGGCGCTCAGCGTTCCCGAGGCGCGGCTGTCGGTCGCGGGTTCGGGCGATATCGATGCCAAGGGCCGGGTCGAACGGCTGACGATCGACGTCGCCGGATCGGGCAGCGTCGCGGCGGGCGGCGTGAAGGCGCGGACGGCGACCGTCTCGGTTGCGGGATCGGGGGATGTCCGCGCGGACGTTGCTGGCCCGGCACGCGTTTCGCTGGTCGGCTCCGGCGATGTCGATCTCGGGCCGCAGGCGCGCTGCACGGTCAGCAAGACCGGGTCGGGCGACGTCCACTGCGGCGGCTGAAGCGCGCGCTTGCGTAAGGACCCGTTCGCGGCGATGCCGTTCGGATGAGGAATGTCCGCCTGTTCGCCTTGCTTCTCCTCGTCGCGCCCGGTGTTGCATCGGCGGCGACGGGGCGCTCCTATGTCGTCACCGACTATGACCGGATCCGGATCGACGGACCGTTCGACGTTGCGCTGACGACCCGCACCGCGCCGTCGGCGCGCGCGGATGGCCCGGCGGAGGCGAGCGACACGATCGATATCCGGGTCGAGGGGCGGACGCTCGTCGTGCGTGCGGGTAGCCGGGGCTGGGCCGAAGTCCCCCGGCGCGGGACGGCGAAGTCCCTGGTGATCCGGCTCGGCGTTCCGATGCTGCGCGGGGCGACCGTGGTCGGCGGCGGGCGGCTTGCGGTGACAGGGCCGTTCCGCGCGCAGCGGATCGACCTGCAGGTCACGGGGAGCGGATCGATCGAAGCGCCCGGGCTCGATGGCGACGAACTTAACGCTACGATGCTCGGATCGGGCGCGATGACGCTCGGCGGTCGCGGGGGGCGCGTACGGTTGCTGACCAGCGGGACCGGGGGGATCGACGCGACGGCGCTGCGCAGCGACGCGCTGACCGTGCGGCTCGACGGATCGGGGACGGTGACCGCGACCGCGCGCTACACCGCCGATGCGACGAGTACGGGGCTTGGCGCGGTGACGATCTACGGCAAGCCGACGTGCCGGGTTTCGAGCGCGGCGACCGGGCCGATCCGATGTGGCGCTGGTCCGGCACCGTAAGGCGGCGTCTCAGGACGTTGGATGGGCCAGCGAGGGGGATAGTCCCCGGATCGATGCGCCTCAGATCAGTCCCAACGCCGCCAGCTTGCCGATGAGTGCCGCCGGCATCGCATCCCCCACCACCACGTCGCCGCCCAGATCCGCAGGCGCATCGCCCGGTTCGAGATAGCGCCACCCCTGGTGCGCGCGCTTGGGGCGGCCTTCGGTCAGCACCAGTGCGGGATCGATGTGGATCGCCACCCGCCCGCCCTCGGCCTCGCCGAAGCCGAGGATCGGCGAGCGCGCGACGAGCGTGTGCTTGATGATCCAGTAGAGCGACCCGCCCTTGTCGCCCTCCCGCACGATTTCCTCGTGCCGCTTGGGCAGGTAGCGCGTGGTGAGGAACACCGGACCTTCCGCGGCGCGCTGCTTGAGCCGTTCGGCGAGATGGTCGAGGCTCGTCGCGCCGAACGCAACCTTGGTCAGATGCAACATGCGATGCGATTTGGGCGCAGCGGGGTCAGCCGCCAAGCCCCCATAGCGTCGCAAGTCCCAGAAACGACAAGAAACCCATCACATCGGTCATCGTCGTGACGAACACCGCCGACGATACCGCGGGGTCGACCCCGGCGCGCTCCAGCGACACCGGCACGAGCACGCCCGCCAGCCCGGCGACCAGATTGTTGATGATCATCGCCATCGCGATCACGATCGCGAGCCCGGTATTGCCGAACGCGAGGTAGGTCCCGCTTCCGACGAGCACCCCGAGCATCGCGCCATTGGCGGCGGCGATGCGGAATTCGCGCAGGATCATCCGCGCTGTGTTCGAACTCGTCAGCTGGTTGGTGGCAAGCGCGCGCACGACGACCGCGAGCGTCTGGGTGCCGGCATTGCCGCCCATCCCCGAGACGATCGGCATCAGCACCGCGAGCAGCGCGAACCGCGCGATTTCGCCCTGGAATGCGCCGACCACCGACGCCGCGAGCATCGCGGTGCCAAGGTTGACGACGAGCCAGGTGATCCGCGTCCGCACCGTCAGCAGGATCGGTTCGTTGATGTCGCCATCGCCCGCGCCCGACAGGCGGAGGATATCCTCGCCCGCTTCCTCGGAGATGATGTGGACGATGTCGTCGACCGTGATCATCCCGACCAGCCGCCCGCCGGGATCGACCACCGCCGCCGAGATCAGCGCATATTTCTGGAAGCGCAGCGCGACCTCTTCCTGGTCCATGTCGACCGGGATCAGCGTCTGTTCGCGTTGCATCACGTCGCCGATGCCGATCCCGCGCGGGGTGCGCAGGATCCACGACAACGCGACCGTCCCGATCGGCTTGTGCGCCGGATCGACCACGAAGATTTCCCAGAAATCGGTGGTCAGCGCGTCGTGCGTGCGGAGGTAATCGAGCGTGTCGCCGACGGTCCAGTGCTCGGGCACCGCGATCAGCTCGCGCTGCATCAGGCGGCCGGCGGATTCCTCGGGATAGCTCAGCGCTTCCTCGATCGCGGCGCGATCATCGGGGTCGAGCGCGCGGAGCACTTCGCGCTGGTCGGCGGGCTCCATGTCCTCGATGATCGCGACCGCATCGTCGGTGTCGAGTTCGGACGCGATATCCGCGACCTGGCTCGCCGAGAGCGAATCGATCAGATCCTCGCGGACGTAATCGTTCATCTCGGCAAAGACGTCGCCGTCGAGCAGGTCGGTGATCGCACTCGCGAGCGCAGCGCGGCAATCCGCCGGGGTCAGCTCGAACAGATCCGCGATATCGGCGGGGTGGAGCGGTTCGACGAGCGACCGGGCCGTTTCGGCGTCGCCCGCCTGCACCGCGTCGATCACCGCGCGGACGAACTCGGGCTTGAGCCGATCGTCCTCGTCGAGCTGGGTCGTGTCGGTTTCGGGTAGGAGCTCGGTCTCGCTCACGGGTGGACCTCCTGTTGCCCTCAAGCCGCTCGTCTAGCCCGATATGGGAACAAAGCCAATCAGTGGCGATTTGCCTCTGCGGCGGTGCATCGCTACGGCAGCGTCAGTCCCAATTCAGGAGCCCAACATGGCCGATCTTCCCGAAAACCTGACGCTCACCCTCGACGGCGGCGACGTCGTGATCAAGCTGCGTGGCGATCTCGCGCCGCAGCACGTCGCGCGTATTGCCGAGCTGGCCAATGACGGCTTCTACGACGGCGTCGTGTTCCACCGCGTCATCCCTGGCTTCATGGCGCAGGGCGGAGACCCCACCGGCACCGGCATGCACGGTTCGGACAAGCCCAACCTGCCGGCCGAATTCTCCAAGGAGCCGCACGTCCGCGGCGTCGCGTCGATGGCGCGCACCAACGATCCGAACTCGGCGAACAGCCAGTTCTTCATCTGCTTCGACGATGCACGTTTCCTCGACGGTCAGTACACCGTGTGGGGTCAGGTGACGTCGGGCATGGAGCACATCGACGCGCTGCCGAAGGGCGAGCCGCCGCGCGCGCCGGGCAAGATCTTGAAGGCGACGGCTGCTTAAACCTTACTAAAGCCCCTCCCCCTCGGGGGAGGGGTTGGGGTGGGGCAGTCCAGCAGGGCCACCTCTCTGCGAGGCACTTCCCCACCCCCAACCCCTCCCCTGAAGGGGAGGGGCTTTAGAAGAAGAATCTACACACTCGGATCGGCGATCGTCGCGATCAGCCAGTCGTGGAACAGCTTGACCGGTTTCTGCAACAGCGCCCGCGGGCGGCACGCGAACCAGTAGCTGTACGGGCTCTCCACCGAAATATCGAACAACCGCACGATCCGCGGATCGTTGGCATCGGCGAAATGGCTTTCGTGCATGAAGGCGATGCCGAGCCCCTGCGCGGCCGCCTCGAGCATCAGCGCGCCCGAATCGAAATGGTCGACCGCGAGCGGTTCGAGATCGGTCAGCCCCGCCGCCGCACGCCATGCGCTGAACGTGTCGGGCATCTCGCGGTGGACCAAGGCGGTCAGCCCGGCGAGCTGGTCCGGCCGCACGACCGGATCCGGCCCTTCGATCAGCGATTTCGCCCCGATCACATAGACCTGGTTGCGATCGAGCCGTCGCGAATAGAGCGCGGGATCGATATCGCGCGCCAAGGCAATGACCGCGTCGAGCCCCTCACCGAGCCGCGAGATGTTGTGCGTGCTCGTATCGATGTCGAGATGCAACTCGGGATGCCGCGTGCGCAATTCGCCGAGCCGCGGGAACAGCCGTTGCGATGCGTACAGCGGCAAAATGCCGAGCCGCAGCCGGAGCACATCGGTATTGCTCGTCATCACCTCGACCGCGTCGGACAATTGGTCGAGCGCAGGCGCGATCTGCTGGAGCAGCCGGTCGCCATCGGCGTTGAGCACCACTGCCTGATGGCGGCGTTCGAACAACGGACGCCCGATGAATCGTTCGAGCGACTGGATCCGGCGGCTGAGCGCCGGCGGCGACAGGGCCAGTTCCTGCGACGCCGCCTTGATCGACCCGGTCCGGGCGACCTGGACGAACGCTTCGATCGCGGTGAGTGGCGGTAATCTCCGCATGAGGAGCCTTTCCCAAGCCAAATGGTGCGACGCACCATGTTGCTATCGTTCAATTACAGAATACGCGACACGCGCAATCGATAGCGACGATTGCAGAAAGCGCAATCGTCTCCAATCCTTTCGCACTTGCAACATAATCCCGGTCCGGGCATTTAGACGGTGCCTTTCAGGCATCCTCTCCTAAAACTTTCAAGGCCGATCCTCCGGGGTCGGCCCTTTTTTTGTCCGTCGCGGATCGGGCGCAGATGCGGACCGTCCTGGCGCGCGCCCTCGTATTCGCGGAACCGACCCCCTATCTCGCGCGCTCATCAGCGGGTTTCGTGAGGGAATGACTATGGCGGACGCCGAGGCGCCGATTCGGAAATTGCAGGTTGCCAATGCCCGCGCGGAGGATAGCGGGCGGGGGCTGGCGCATGTCCCGCGCTCGATGCTCGCAGCGCTGGGGATCGGCGAGGGCGACGTGATCGAGATCGTCGGCAAGTCGACCACGCCCGCGCGCGCGGTCGCGCCTTATGCCGAGGACGAGGGGCTCGAGATCATCCGGATTGACGGGCTCCAGCGCGCCAATGCCGGGGTCGGCTCGGGCGACTTCGTCGAGGTTCGCAAGATCGAATCGAAGCCCGCGACGCGGGTCGTGTTCGCACCCGCACAACAGAACCTGCGATTGCAGGGTTCGTCCAATGCACTCAAGCGCACTTTCTTCGGGCGGCCTTTGTGCCAGGGCGACGTCGTCGCTACCGCAGGGCAGCAACGCGTCGACAACATGCCGCCGGGCGTCCAGAACATGCTGCGCGCGCCCGCTTATGCGCTGCAGGAGATCCGCCTCGCGGTCATCTCGACCGTCCCCAAGGGCGTGGTGCATGTCGACGAGACGACCGAGATCGAGCTTCGCCCCGAATATGAGGAGCCGAAGGAAGCGCGCCGCGCCGACGTCACCTATGATGACATCGGCGGGATGGGGCCGACGATCGACCAGTTGCGCGAGATGGTCGAGCTGCCGTTGCGCTATCCCGAGCTGTTCCAGCGCTTGGGCGTCGATCCGCCCAAGGGCGTGCTGCTGCACGGGCCACCCGGAACCGGCAAGACCCGCCTTGCGCGCGCGGTCGCCAATGAATCCGCGGCGGAGTTCTTCCTGATCAACGGGCCCGAGATCATGGGCTCGGCCTATGGCGAGTCCGAAGGCAAGCTCCGTCAGGTGTTCGAGGAAGCGGCGAAGGCAGCACCGTCGATCGTGTTCATCGACGAGATCGATTCGATCGCGCCCAAGCGGGGGCAGGTGTCGGGCGAGGCAGAGAAGCGCCTCGTCGCGCAGTTGCTGACGCTGATGGACGGGCTCGAATCGCGCGCCAACGTCGTCGTCATCGCCGCGACCAACCGCCCCGAGGCGATCGACGAGGCGCTGCGGCGTCCCGGCCGGTTCGACCGCGAGATCGTCGTCGGCGTGCCTGACGAGCGCGGGCGGCGCGAGATCCTCGGCATCCATACGCGTGGTATGCCGCTCGGCGACAAGGTCGATCTCGGCGAACTCGCGCGGACGACCTATGGTTTCGTCGGTGCCGATCTCGCCGCGCTCGCGCGCGAGGCGGCGATCGAGGCGGTGCGCAAGCTGATGCCGCGGCTCAACCTGTCCGAAGGCACGATCCCGCCCGAGATCCTCGACACGCTTGCGGTGACTCGCGAGGATTTCCTCGATGCGCTCAAGCGCGTCCAGCCGAGCGCGATGCGCGAGGTGATGGTCGAGGCCCCGCGCGTCCGCTGGGACGATGTCGGCGGGCTCGATTCGGCGCAGATGCGGCTCAAGGAAGGCGTCGAGCTTCCGCTTAAGGATCCCGACGCCTTCCGTCGGCTCGGCATCCGTCCGGCCAAGGGCTTCCTGCTGTACGGTCCTCCGGGCACCGGCAAGACGCTGCTCGCCAAGGCGGTCGCGCGCGAGGCGCAGGCCAACTTCATCGCGACCAAATCGTCGGATCTGCTCAGCAAATGGTATGGCGAGAGCGAGCAGCAGATCGCCAAGCTGTTCGCGCGCGCGCGGCAGGTGGCCCCGTGCGTCATCTTCATCGACGAGCTTGATTCGCTGGTCCCGGCACGCGGGAGCGGTGGTGGCGAGCCGCAGGTGACCGAGCGTGTAGTCAACACGATCCTCGCCGAGATGGACGGGCTGGAGGAACTCCAGTCGGTCGTCGTGATCGGGGCGACCAACCGGCCCAACCTGATCGACCCGGCGTTGTTGCGGCCGGGCCGGTTCGACGAGCTGATCTATGTCGGCGTGCCGGACCGGGCGGGGCGCAAGCGCATCCTGACGATCCAGACCGGCAAGATGCCGCTCGCCGAGGATGTCGATCTCGATGTCGTCGCGGGACGGACCGATCGCTTCACCGGCGCGGATCTCGAGGATCTGGTGCGGCGTGCGGGTCTCACCGCGCTGCGCGAGTCGATGTCGGTCAGCCAGGTGACGATGGCGCACTTTAAGATCGCGCTCGGCGATTCGCGCGCATCGGTCACGCCCGAGCTTGAGCGCGAATATGAGGCGATGTCCGCGCGGCTCAAGCAGGATGCGACTGCGCTACAGCCGATCGGCTTCGCCTTCCCGCCCCGCACGAGCGAGGGACCGCGCTGACGGTTCGCGCAACGCGACGCGGCAATAGACGAGGAGCACCAGCATCGCTGCCCCTGCTACAAGGTAGGGCAGCGCATGCTGGGCCTCGTACAGCCCGACCCCGATCGACGGCCCGAGCACGAACGCCGCACCGTTGATCGACGTCACCTTCCCCGCGACCGACCCCTGCGCATGATGCCCGACCGCAAGCGATGCGCCAGCGGTAAAGGCAGGTCGCGTGAAGCCGAACCCGACCGACGCGAGCGCATAGGCGCAGGCGATGCCGTAGAGCGACGTCGCCACCCCGGTCAGCGCGCAGCCGACCGCGGCGATCGCCAGCCCGACCAGCATCATCGCGCGCGGGCGCAAGTCGAGGTTGGGGATGATCCCCCATTGTACCAGAAGCGCCGCGAGCGCGCCGATCATCAGCACGATCCCGGTCGGCTGGAGCGCGGTCGCGGGGAGCAGGTGCAGCCGGTCGATGACGAGGAAGCCGATCGCCTGGCCGGTCATCGCCTGTCCGTGCCCCGCGACGAGTCCCGCGATCAGCCACGCGCGGATGCGCGGATCGCGATAGCCGACCTGTTCGGCATGCTGTTCGGTTTCGGGCTCGGTCGCGGCGACGATGCTTGCACCGCCGCTTTGCCCGCCGATCGAGGGATAGGCGTTGGCCGCGCCATGCGTCGCGGTGTCGGGGTGTAGGTCGTTGGGGAGCAGCCGCCGCACCGCGATCCACACGCCCAGCCCGAACAGCGCGAACAGGAAGGCCGGGCCGGACAGCCCGATCTCGACCCCGGCGATCGTTCCGAGCACGAGGAACGGCGCGATCGTCGGGCCGAGGATCGTCCCGAGCCCAAACGCCGAGCCGAGCAAGGTCAGCGCCTTGGTCCGTTCCTCGCGCGTCGTGTTGCCCGCGACCAGCGCCTGCACCGCCGGCGGCGCGGCGCAGCCGAAGCTGCCGTAAATCAGCCGCCCGAGGATGAAGCAGACGAACGCGGTCGTCCCGCCGATCCAGCCGTTGATCCCGGCGGCGAGGAACACCCCGCACACCAGCAGCGACACGCAGAACCCGCCGACCCCGAGCAGGATCATCGCGCGCCGCCCGTGCCGGTCCGACCGGCGGGCCCAGAACGGCGCGGCGATCACCCACAGCAACGCCGAGACCGAGAACGCCGCCGCCACCGCGCTGTCGGGGACTTTCAGGGACCGGCCAAGCGCGGGGAGCACCGATTGCAGCGCGGTGTTCCCCGCCGCGATCGTCAGCATCACCGTGAACAGCAGGCCGAACTCGCGGTCGATCCGGCCTCTGGATCGGGTTGCCACCGTCACCGCTCGGGCCCGAAATTGAGGCGCTTGGTGATGTTATAGTCGAGCACGGTCATAACGAAGAAGGCCGCGGCCTGTTTCACCCGCATCCACGGGCTGGTCCGCGCCTTGTAGAGTTCGGGCGTGATCGCCTCCGAATTGGCAACTTCGCCATCGACATAGCGGCGGACATGCGCGGCGAAGGCATGGTCCTCGATCCGCAGCATCATCTCGAGATTGAGGAACAGGCTGCGGATGTCGTAATTGGCCGAGCCGATATAGACGACGTCGCCGATCAGGAACAATTTGGTGTGCAACTTAGTCGGCTGGTACTCGTAGATCTTCACCCGTTTGCGCAGCAGCCCGGCATAGGTGAAGCGCGATGCCCATATTGCGGCGCCGTGATCGTTTCTGGAGGCCAGCACGATCCGCACGCGCCCCCGCATCCCGACTTTGTCGAGCCGCCGCAGCATCCCCGGATTGGGCGCGAAATAGGCCGAGATCAGGTCGACCTGGGTGGCGTCGCGCAGGTCGCGCTTCACCGCACGCGCCCAGGGCGACAGCCGCCGCGTCGGTCCGCCGAACAGCCAGCGCACGGTCCCCTGCGGCTCGCTCCACGTCGAGAGCGCGCGGCGCAGCGTCCGCAGCGGCGGCTTGGGCTGCCCCGCCCAGCGCGCGAGCACGTCGAAATACCCCGTGATCCGCTGCGCCGCCGGCCCCTCGACGATCAGCCCGAGATCACGCCACGCCTGTTCGGCGACGGTGCCGAAATAGCTGTCCTGGACGTTGAACCCGCCGATGATCGCGCGCGGGTTGGCGGTTTCGCCATCCGCGAGCGCGAGCTTCTGATGATTGCGGAGCAGATAGCGCCGCCCCCACCGCGGCACGAAGCGGCAGACCTGCACCCCGCCGTCGCGCAGCGGATCGAAGAAATCGTGCGCCGCCGCCGCCTCGCTGCCGAGCCCGTCGACGATCAGCGACACCGCCACGCCCCGCGCGCTTGCGCGGAGCAACGCGGCGCGCACCGCTTCGCCCGCGTCGTCATCGACGTAGATGTAGAAGATCACGCGGAGCGACTGGCGCGCGCCATCGATCAGCGCGATCAGTGCCGCCAGACGGCGCGGCCCGGTATCGAGCATCGTCAGCCGGTTGCCCGCCACGGAGAACGTCGGTTGTGGCGCGGGTTCGGTCATCGCAGCGCGTGATGCCGCCAAGCGGCAGGCGCTGCAAGGCCTTCGACCCGATATCCGTCCACGCAAATCAAGCAATTGACAAAGAATAACAAAGACATAAGCTTGCAATGCTGCGAATCTTCCGCTGGTCGTGCTGCGTAACAGTAAATCTCGGCTGCGTCTTGTAGCACGGAGTGTTCCTGCTAGGGCGGCGGGCGGGGGAGTTGCGTGGCCATGTATTCTAATTTGTATGGCACTGCGTCTTTTGGCCCCGCCACACAGCGGGAAACGAAGAATCATCTCTACGGCTTGTGTGCCGCCACGCTTGGCATTGCGCTGTTGTGGTATGCCGTCTGGACGATTTTGTGCGCCTCACTCGTTCTTTCTCACGTCCATTACGCTTATCTGCTCTGGGCACCCATTGTGCCAACGATCGTGACGCTGGCGGCCGCGTATTTCTACGGTCACCGTATCGTTCGGTGGTATGACCGGGACGATAAGGCGCCGCTGGTGTTGGCGCTCCCGCGGCTGACCGCGTGGGACTGGTCGTGTGTCGCGGGCGCGTTTGTTGTGATGGCGGTTGCCGCGGATATCGGAATGCGGGTGCCGACGGTGTTCGCCGTATGCACCGCGGTGTGCCTTTGCTCGACCGTGCTGTGGAGCGTCCACCGCCGCGCCGGTACCGTCAGCGTCCTCGCCGCACCGGCCGAGCGGCCCGCGCTGAACCTGCTGCGGCTCGCCGTGCTGGCGACCGTGCTCCTGGCATTATATTATTTCGCTGATCGGTCCGACGCGGACGATGCCAACTACATCAATCTCGCGATCGGCGCGAAACGGACCATGGGCGCGATCTTTCAGTTCGATACGATGATCGGGGACGGGCCCAACCTGCTACACCTGCCGACCTACAAGTTTCATTCGTACGAACTTCTCGGCGCGGTCCTATCGTCTTACTGGAACGTCAGTGCGATCACGGCGATAGAAGTCTTTCTGCCTGCCGTGCCGCTGATGCTGACGGCGCTGTTCCTGTTCACGGCGCTGGAGCCGGTCATCGGCCGCTACTGGTTCGTCGTGGCATTATTCTATGTTGCCACCCTTTTCTTCAACGACGTGACCTACGCAAGCTGGGGCATTCATGGCATCATCCGCTACCAGCAGGGGAAAGGTTTCCTCGTCACGGCCCTACTGCCGTTGATCGCTGCGTTGACGGCGCGCTGGTTCGTCAGGAAGCAGCCCGTCGACCTCGTCGCGCTGGCGCTCGCGAATGTCTGTGCGGTCGGGTTCAGCGCCAACGGCCTGTATGGCGGTCCGGCTGCGAGCGGATTTGTCGCGATCGCGTTTCTCGCCAGTCGGCCGCGCTCGGCCGCCGCATGGAAGCAAACGATCGCATTGGCACCCACGATTGTCTGGCCGGCCATCGTTGCGGCAATCATCATGGTCCGACATCTCGCCTTGCCGTCCGAGCAACTGAATGTCGGAGTACCGATCAATATGCTCAACTACGTGACCGGTTGGGGCGTCGAAGGCCGCCTGCTGATCGCGTTGATCGCCGTTACCCCGCTAGCGGTCCTGCGATCGCGGTTCGCGCATCCAGCATTGCTCTACGTGCCATGCGTCCTGTTGCTCGTGCTCAACCCGCTTGGCACTGCCGCGGTCAGCGCGGTCACGGGCAATCTGGGGTTCCGGATTTTCTGGTCGGTTCCGGCCCTGCTGCTGGTCGCGCTGCTGATCGTCCGTCTGCTGTTGCTCGCCGGGGTGCGGTCCGAGCGGACGCTTATCGGGATCGCGACGCTCGCGCTTGCGGGCTCCATCGCGTCCATCGCGATTGCGAATGCGTCGGCAACGCGCATCGCCTGGCACGCTCCTTCGATCAAAGTGGACCTCGCCGACTGGGCGACCACTCGGAAGCTTGCGGCGATGACCGCAGCGCACTGCCAGATCCTCGCACCTGAGCGCTTTTCCGCGTTGATCACGCAAATGGAGGAGGCGCCGTACCCGGTGTTCGCGCGGCAGCTGTATCTGGTGCACTACCGTTTCACCTTGCTCCCCGCCAACCTCGCGATGCGCGAGCGCTTGCGGCGGATCGTGGAGGGGGCCGAACCAATGCCAGTCCCGTCGGCCCGGGCGATCGCTGCGCAGGGGATCCATGTCGGGATGATCGCCGTCGCCGCAAACAGCGCTGCACGCGTCTCAGCGCAGAGCTTGGCAACGGTGCTGGCCTTTCCGGGGCCGCGCCGGACGGGCGACGTCATGATCTGGAACGGTTCGTGCCACAGGAGTCCCCAATAGCACCGAAGCGCGCCGCGAACCCGATGGCGGGCTAGGACGGGAGCGGCCGATTTTCTTGACTCCTGTCGGGTTGCCGCCTAAGGGATCATCTTTCCGAATACCGTCGTTTGCGAAGGAAGCCATTCATGGCGCGCGTCACTGTCGAAGATTGCGTCGACAAGATCCCCAACCGGTTCGATCTCGTCCTGTTCGCCGCCCAGCGCGCGCGGGCGATTTCGGGTGGTGCCGACCTCACCGTCGATCGCGACCGCGACAAGAACCCGGTCGTCGCCTTGCGCGAGATCGCGGAAGAGCGCGTGCGCCCGGCGCATCTGAAGGAGTCGGTCATCAACGGTCTCCAGCGCGTCCAGGTCGACGACGAGGACGAAGCGGATGCGGTCGGCAGCCTGTCGGCATCGGCCGAGGCGCTCCGCCTCACCGCCGCCGCCCCGCCGCGGAACCAGAATCTGGGTGCCGACTACGAGGGCTGAGGCCTTTCTGAGCGGAGTTTGACCCCGGCGTTTGTGCCGAGGGCTTCGACTTCGCTCAGCCCGAACGGGTGTGGTGGTCTCGTCCCGCCGGTTCGGGGGACTGCAGTTGCGGCGTGCTTGCCTGCCCCCACCGTTCGCCCTGATCGAAGTCGAAGGGCCTGCGCCGCGACCGCTTCGAATCGGCGACGTTGGTGATTAAAACCTTCCCGCCCGTTCCGCGCAGGTTTCTCGCCTACGCTCGAAACGAACGGTCAGCTTGTAGGCTAAACCCTAGCCCTCGACCTTCCGCCCCTTGAACCCCTGCGCCACCACATACCATTCCGACGATGCCTTGCGGCTCGCAGGTGGCTTGGCGTGCTTCACCGTGGTGAAGTTGCGCTTCATCTCCGCGACCAGCGCGGTATCCGCGCCGCCCGCGAACACCTTGCCGACGAACGCACCGCCCGGCTGCAGGACGTCGATCGCGAAATCGAGCGCGGCCTCGACCAGCCCCATCGTGCGCAGGGCATCGGTCTGCGGGTGGCCGACGGTGTTCGCCGCCATGTCCGATAGCACCAGATCGGGCGCGCCGCCCAGCGCCGCCATCAGCCGCTCCGGCGCGACATCGTCCATGAAATCGAGCTGGAGGATCTCGACCCCGTCGATCGGATCGACCGGGAGCAGATCGATCCCGACGATTGCCGCCTTGGGCACTTGCCGCCGCACCACCTGTGCCCAGCCACCCGGCGCGATCCCGAGATCGACGACGTGGCGCTTGCCTTTCAGGAAATCGAACCGCTCGTCGAGCTCGGACAATTTGTACGCCGCGCGGCTGCGGAAACCGTCCGCCTTGGCGCGTTTCACATAGGGGTCGTTGAGCTGGCGCTCTAACCAGCGCGTCGATTGCGCGGTGCGCTTGCGCGCGGTCTTCACGCGGACGCGAAGTCCGCCGCCGTCTTTGCTCACGAAGAACTCTCCATCAATCGGCGCAAGATGCCCTCGCGAATGCCGCGGTCGGCGATGCCCAGCCGTTCGGCGGGCCACAAATCCAGGATCGTCTCGAGGATCGCGCAGCCCGCGACCACGAGATCGGCGCGTTCGGTCCCGATGCACGGCAATTGCGCGCGCTGGTTCAGGTCCTTGCTCGCAAGGTCGAGGCTGATCCGCCGCATCGCCGCGGCAGGCACGATCAGCCCGTCGACCTGCGAGCGGTCATAATGCGACAGCCCGAGGTGGACGCTCGCGAGCGTCGTCACCGTGCCCGACGTGCCGAGCAGCCGTGGCACCGCGATTTCGCGTGGCAGCCGCGCCGCGAACCCGGCCATGCTCTCGGCCACCAGCGACCGCATCCGCGCATAGGCCGCGGCGCGCCCCTCGGGGCCGCCATCCGCGCCCGGGGGGCCGTGCCCCGCGCTCTCCGTCAGCGAGACGACGCCCCACGGCGTGCTGTGCCAGTCGAGCACGCGTGGGGCCTCCCCGCGCGTATCGACCAGCACCAGTTCGGTCGACCCGCCGCCGATGTCGAACACCAGCGCGGGATCGTCGCCCGGCTCGATCAGCGCATGGCACCCCAGCACGGCGAGGCGCGCCTCTTCCTCGGCGGAGATGATGTCGAGCAGGATTCCCGTTTCGGCATAGGCGCGCGCGATGAAGTCCGCGCCATTCTCGGCGCGGCGACAGGCTTCGGTCGCGACCGCGCGCGACAGCGTGACGTTGCGACGCTTGAGCTTCTCCGCGCAGATCTTGAGCGCGACGATCGTCCGGTCGATCGCGGCGTCGCTCAGCCGGCCCGATTTGGCGAGGCCTTCGCCCAGCCGGACGATCCGCGAAAACGCGTCGACCACCGCAAAGCCGTCGCCCTGCGGCCGCGCGATCAGCAGCCGACAATTGTTGGTGCCGAGATCGAGCGCGGCGAAATGCCGGGAATCGCGACCCCGCGGCGCGGTGCTTGCCGGATTGCCGCCGGGCTTCCTGCCCTTGGCTGGCTTGCCACGGACCTCGCGGCCGTGGGTCGGCGCCGAACGGGCAGGGCGGGCCTGCCGGACCGGCATATCGGGTGGAACATCCCCCATGCCGTTAAAACTCGCTTATTCTGTTCTGCCGTCGCGGCGTGCGCGGATCCGCGCGCCGTTCGGTGCTTTGAGGTAACGCTAGCGCAGCGATGGCGTTGCAGCAAGCGACGCGACGCGGCGGGGACGCGCGGAATCGTCCCCCCGTCTGTCCCAGCGGGGCAGGGGCGGGCCGTCCTTTCCCCAAAACACCGGGTGCGAAAGTCGCGCGCGCGGTCTATGTCGCACGACCAGCGTCCGAACCTGCTGAAAGATCGCATCGTACATGATCTCCTTCCAACCGCTGATCGCCCGCGCCCGCCGGAAGCTGCTGCACGGCCAGCCGCTCGAGGCTGTCGCGGACAAGACCGAGACCTGGGCACCGGGGTCGACCTCCGAATATCGCCCGATCATCCAGTTGCCCGACGAGGGCGAGCGGATCATCGCATTCGAGAAGCCATCGGCGAAGGACGAATATATCCGCTTCTGCAGCAGCGGGGCACTGACGCATAAACCGACGCTCGCGCATCATTACAAGCGCGCGACGATCGCCGACGGGATGGTCTTCGCCAACGGGTCGATGAAGGCGTTCAACGATCATCCCGGGCGCAGTCCGGTGATGCGGCGCGGCGTCGGAGAGCATCTGCGCGATCAGATCCTGGCCACCAGCTGGGTGACCGAGACCTATTTCGGCCATTGGGTAACCGACGGGCTCGCGCTCGAACTGCTCGCCCAGGATCGCCCGGAAACCGCGCTCGGCGTGGCGCGCAAGCCGTGGGTCCACGAGCCCGGATATCGCACGCTGGTCGACCTGCAGCTGCACCGGACCGCATTCGCCGAGGTCGAGGGGCTTTGGATCGTCAACGACGAATCGCTCAACCAGCGGCGGACGGATCGATTCCGCACGCTCCGCCAGCGGATCCGCGCGGGCGCGACGAACGACCGCAGCGGCGCGCCGGTCTTCATCCTGCGCGATGGCGGCGCGGCGCGGCCGCTGCTCAACCAAGCTGCACTTGCGGACTTTTTGGCGCGGCGCGGCTTCACGATCCTCTCGCCCGAGGCGGAAAGCGTCGACGGCCTCGTCGCCGCCTTCCGCAACGCGCCGCTGGTGGTGTCGGTCGAGGGGTCGGCGTTGTGCCATCCGGTCATGGCGATGCCCGAAGGCGGGACGATCCTCGCGATCCAGCCGCCGCGCCGGGTGACGTGCATCCAGAAGAACAATACCGATTGGGCGGGACTGCGGATGGCGCATACCGTTGCGGACGATGCCGGCACCGGGTTCACGCTCGACGAGGACCGGCTGATGCGCATCCTCGACCTGATCGATCGTTCGTGATTCCCGGGAAAGCCGATTAAGTCGCACCCCCGCGCGCCGAAACGGCTTGACCCTCGGAATGCGCGGCCTTAGAGCGCACGCCTGCTGATGCCCCGTCGTCTAATGGTAAGACTGCGGTTTCTGATACCGCCTATTGAGGTTCGAATCCTCACGGGGCATCCAGCCAGTCGACGTTAAGACGTTGATCTAATGGAAATCTTCTGCGCTGAATTGGTCAGCGATCCACCATTCGTTACCACATCGCGCCACGGATGACCGCGAACGATGGCGAAAGTCTGCGTTCACTCTGCGGTCTTACCGTTGCCGAATCGCCACCAAGCCCTTGATGGCTCAACGGTAGGAACGGCGGAGACGCTGTCGTCACCCGGGCGCTGCATGTGCCCGATAAGTTGCGCAACCTCGAACGACTCCAAGTCTAAATATGTCGGGGCAGGCACGTCGATCATAGGCCTCGGAGTTTGCTCGTACCAGGACAGCGCCACCCCCTCCTTCTTGCGCTTACCCTTCTGAAAAATGTCGCGGTAGCGATACGGCGATATGCCGAGGAAAGGCATGAAGGAGACGCGGGTCGTACTCGACCGTTCGATCTCGATCTCATGTTCATGAAGCTCCTTCGCCTTACTCTTAGGATAGGGCTCCATATAAACGACCTTTGCAATCCCGGCGGCAAGGACATGCTTTGTGCAATTATGACATGGGAATGTCGTGCAGTAGAGCGTCGCGCCCTTTACCGATCGGCCTAGCCGTGCCGCATCACAGATGGCGCACATCTCGGCATGAACAACCCGTCCATATTCGGTAAGATCGGTAATCGACGCGCCGTGGAGCGCGCCTGTCCCGGCAGGTGGGTTATCTCCCGACGCCTTCTTTATTAGCGCGTCGACGATCTGAGACGAGCTGCCATGTGCCTTAGCCTGATCCGAAAGCATGCCGGCCCGTTCGAGACGTTCCAGCAGGTCCCTAATAACCTCCCGTTTCAGAACGTCATTTGGATCGTGGCCAAGTTTTACATCGCGGTAGTCGGGATCTTCACCGTCCCAGTACGTTCCGCCGAATGCCTTTGGCACCTCATTGCACCCTTGGGTGATCAGCTCGCCATCGTTAGTGAAAATCGCTGCGCCTACCTGTCTTGAAAGATCGCTTGACCGTAGAGCCGCCGACTTCGCCGCATACATTCCGTATTCGGCCTTCGTCGGAGCAATATCGGTGCGTCCGAAAAGCGCCTCAACGAAGCGAACGGTTTTGGCTTCCATCTCCGCCTTGTTGATACCGTCGATGAAGACGTCAGCTAGATGGAAAGTTTCTCTCAGGTGCTGCCCGTGCGCATCTCCGCCCTCGTTCATATCTCGGAACATGAGGCCGTCAGCCTTAGCGCTGATCACATGATCAAGGACGTCCAGATGAAGGCTGCGCTTTAGTTTCGTTTCAATAATGCGCTTACGGCTCTCGGCAGACCCATAGGCAGAAATGAGGATAAACTGTCGCCCGTAGACCCTGCGCAGAAGTTCGACTTCGTCTGGCCGTTTCAGTTGGCGTATGATGTAGGCTGTCTTCGGCATCACCTTGAGCGGCCGGAGTTCACCCGTCTCCCCGCGCATCGTGGCCACATCAGCGGGGCCTTCTGGGCTAGCCGCCAGCGCCCTGTGATTCATGATTGCTCGGATGGCCATCCGCATAAGGGTATCGGGTGCTTTATGTACTCGGCAGACCGCGCTGGCGTGGTCCATCTTGTACATCATCAACGCTTCGTAATCTGGGTTTTCCGGTCGCGTGACCTCTGTGAGTTCGCTTTTGATCTCGTCCGTTATGCGGATTGGGATCGTCTTGTAATCGACGGCATCGAGCGCGTGCTCGATTGTTCGGGATATTTCGTCAATATCGATACCGATTGGACCTGCGATGCCGATTACGAGTTCAGGATAGCGAGTGGCGTTCGACTCAACCGGCATTCAGAACCTTCCCTCAATCTTTGCTGGCGGAAGGAACGCGGATAAGGCATCCAACGCAAGCGGATTTAGGGGAGAAGATTGATGGCCGATAGAGACCAACGGACGTTACTCGTCGTTCACGAAGTCTCCCGTACCGCCAGCAGGCTCGCCCAGCGCATGGGCTGTGAGTACGTTCTTGACGGGAAATGGCGCGACGCCCTCAGCGAGAGCGACGGGCGGTACGCAGCCAAGGCCGCTGCTCGGACGCCTGCATAAGACAAAAGACAAGGGCGCGGTCTGATGTGACCGTGGGCGATAGTAATTCAGGCGTTACGAAACGAACATCGCCTCGACGATCGCCTGCATCAGCACCCCGCGCGGCACGGGCACACTCGCCGACACGTAACCGGGATTGTGGGCGCGACGGACGCCGTAGCGCTTGAGCCACTCTCGTCCGTGCTGACGCCACGCGCGCTGCAGCGGCACAACAGGCAGCAAATAGCAGACGCCGCTCGGTGCGTAGGCATAAGCGATAAAGTCGCAAGCCAGCGGCTTTTGCACCCATCCCGGGACACGCCGAGCTTCGTCGCTCCACTGCTCCAGCAGAATGTCGGACCAATCGGCGGTCCGAATCTTCTCGTCGACCGTGTAAGTCCTGCCGGACGCCATCGTCAGAACGCGATCTACGCCTCCGCGTTGCGCCCATCCATCATCACAGACCGGTACGGCGGACGCGAGCCCGGGGAATGCACGCCGGTAGAGTGGCAACCACCAGTCTGCATCCCGATACTCGTCCGATAAAGCCAAGCTGTCGGCGAAGTGATGCATGCGTGGCGAACCCGCGGACCGACGATCACGGGCCGCAGGTTGCCGGCTTATCATCGTGCCTCCAGCCGCAACCGGTTTGGGCGCGTTAGTCGTAGGCTTGTTCGCGGTCGTGGCCGTCCTCCCAATCGTCGTTGAGGTCCTCGAGGTCCGGATCGCCATCCAACTGGTCCAAGCGATCGATGAGGTGCGTCGTGAGCCTGGACAGCGAAGCACGGGGCAGTGATGGTATCTGCGCCAGAAGGCGCTCTAGTCGCGTGCTATCGGTACCGCGCGTCCATGGACGGGTGCGTGGTCTACGCCATAGACGCGCATCGTGAGTGCGTGGGCGAGCGGTTGCCGATGGGTATGCCATCAGTCCGTCTCCCCACCCTGACGGCGCTCGATAGTCCCGCGAAGCGCTTCAATCCGGTCAGGCTTACCGATGATCTGCGCCATGACGGACGTCAGCTCATCGGCAGGACAGTCCTGCACGCCAAGCCACAGCTTCCGGCCCGACGCGAGGGCGTAGCCGCCGCCGATCGCAACCAGCGCCGATAGCCACGCGCTGGGGTCGAAGCCGAAAGAGGTCGAAGCCCCTGCCTCTTGGATGGGGGTTGCCATTTCAACAGGCCCGATCCGAAAGTTGCTGTTGAGCGCGCAGAAAATCGAATTGCTCTCCAATCGTCATGCGGCTGCATTGGAGAACGGTGAGCGCTTGCACCGAGAGCTGATCGCCAGCCGCAACGGACGGCGCCAAACGTTCAACGATCTTCAAAAATGCGTCCTCTGGAACCGTCTGTAGGAGCATGCTCACGAGCAGCAGTTCGGGGGTGACAGGCATTTGTCGAATGATGTCCGCTTTACGCATTGCCTCCCGTTGCTGGGGGTGATGGTACTGCCCGGGCCAAGGACACGCTTCACGCAATGCGCCCCGGGCAGCGCGTGAGGCACGATTGTACTGCTGTTGGACCTGCCGGGGGGCTGCCGTGGGCAGCGCTACGACGTTGGGGCTGGCGAGAGCTGCTTTCGTGGCGCGGGCCATGCTCAAGCCTCCCGTGCTGCAAGACGGGCAACGTCAGCGGCAATCATTATCCCGGTGCCTTCGTTGCCCAGCGAGTCCCATTGCATAACCTTCGCCATCTTGGCGTTGAGGTCCGCGATCGAGACGCACGGGAACGCAATCACAGCGTCGATTGCGCGGGACAAAGCGTCGCAAAGCGCGTCATCCTGTTCGCACATCACGTCGATCATGCGAGTGCTTCGAAGCTGGTCGATCTTACGTGACCGCCGCCAGTGACCCGCGAGAAAGGTGCGAGCATCCTGAACGTAATCCTCGGTGCGTGACCCACCGCTGACAGCCTTCGCGATAGAAAACATCGACACGTCGTCAGTACTGTAGCGGATCTGCTTGCCGCTCATATCGTCAGTGCCCATCATCGTGAAATGCGGGAACGCCTCGCGTTCTTTCAGCCATGCCCGTCGCGCTGGTTCGTAAACCTCGCTGGAGTACTTGTCGGACGCGTTCTCTGCGGCATGCGCTTCGTCGATCAGGCGGGCCAGATCTGGGGAAACGCCAGAAGCGGTGGCAGTAAGGGCCGCAACGGGGGCGGCTGCGGCAACAGTGACCGCGGCGAAACCCAGACCGATCGCTCCAAAGGCAGCGCGGCGAGTGGTAGACCGTGAATCGACGGCGTCTTCGGTATTGGCCGGACGCACGGGTGCCGGTAAGCTAGTCGAAGCCATTATTCGTCTCCTCAACAGACGGTTGTGGTCAGGTCGGATCGGGAGGGCTCAATCTCCCGGTTCGACCGTCTGATCCCTTTGGTATCAGCGTTTATGCTGGCGTTCAAGCACTATTTGATGCTAAACGTATCAGTATGGTTTCACCCGAACAAAGTCGTGCAGCTCGAGCTATGCTCGGGTGGACTGCCAACGAAATGGCGGCGGCGGCCAAGATCGGGATTGCTACAATGAAGCGTTTCGAGTCCGGGCAGGGGGTGCAGGAGGCCACCACAACTGCTATCGCCACTGCTCTGGTGAATGCGGGCATCGAATTAATATCGCCTGGCGATGCGTCGCTTAAAGGCGGGGCCGGAGTAAGATTGTCCGACCCCGCATAGGGTCTACCGCTCGACTTTGTGCAGGGCGACGTGGCAGGGCGTGCAGAGCGCCTTCATCCAGTGCCAGTCTTCGCGATCGGCGTGACCCTTTGGAAGCTCGTGATGAGCTTCCTCCGACGATGCTTCGTTGCAAGCTTGGCAGACCGGGTGAGCGTCTAGGAACAGGCCATTGCGTTTTTGACGCGAGTTCGGCTTCGACGTGCGGGGCTTCGCACGCCACAGGACGGTGTTACTCATTTCTATTTTTCCTCCATCTTCGTTTGAACACTTCCGCCGACCGCTAGCGCACTCTGAAAGGCTGGTCGGCGCACGACGACGAAGCTGCCGGAGGGCCGCCAAGGTTTGCACGATCCTGAATTAATGCCGTGTTTGCCCCCCATTGTGGGGCAAGGTCGCGATACATTTCGGTCGCTCATGTCCGAGCCGTAAGTGTCGAAGCTGTGGAGGCAGACCATTGCTGCTAAGGAGGTCCCAGAACCGAACTCCCTAGGGGGCGATGGCCGCAACGGACCATGCACGGCTAAGACGCCGCATGGCGTTTGTCCCAATATCCGCGCGCAAAATAAAAGGACTTAATATGATCCGATCCGAACTCGTTGAGGCAGTATCAGCAGAGAACCCCGACTTGCCACTTCCGCAAATTGAGATCCTTGTGTCCGCTTTCTTCGACACGATCACTGCGCGCTTGGTCGACGGCGGGCGTGTCGAGATCCGGGGCTTCGGAACATTTAGCACTCGCGACCGCGATGCTCGTGTTGGCCGCAACCCCGGTACCGGCGAATCGGTAGAGGTCAGAGCCAAGCGGCTACCCCACTTCGTGCCAGGAAAGGACTTGCGAGAGCGCGTCGCTGATCTGAAGGCTTAACTCATCGCCGAGGACGGAACGCCACCGCCTCCAGAGCCGTTGCAGCGGCAAGGAGAGCAGCGATGTCCCATAATGACGAGCACACCGAGACGCAGCCAAGCCCGAACCTTTCGACCGAGCCGGGTAAGAAAGGCATGGCGGAGAACGCCGCCACTGAGACACAGCCTGCGCCGAACCTCTCGACCGAGCATCAGAAGGAAGGCGACGCCCGAAGCCCGAGCGACACTTTGGATCGCGGGCAGTAGGAACTGTCGCAAGGTTGGGCGCGGCTTCCGAGCTACCGCTGCGTAATTTAGGGCGTTCCTAGTTCGCGCCCTCTCGAAGGAGAAACTTATGAACCCGAACCACATCCCAGGTAACGAGCCTGACGCTAACGACATGTCAACGGAGCCGGGTATTGGGCTGCCAGACGAGACGACCGATAAAGGCATGCCAGATGAAGAGGCTGACAATTTAGGCGGCTTCGCCTAATCCGCTGGCAGGCCCGAACCGATGAAACGGTATCGAAACCTGTTTTCCATTCATGGCTATCGCCGCCGCAATGTTCGATCAGGTAAGCGAAGCGTTGCGATAACTTGCAGTTGGGCGGCGAGTGGCGCGCAAAGCAGAGCTTCGTATGCCAAATCAACCAACAGACTTTCTATCGCAATATGTACGCGGCACGACGCCCTAGCCGTTGTCCGCGGACGAGCAGCAGATGTCAGTAATATCTCTCTGCGTCGGTCTTCGCATTTTCGGCAATCGCGAACGGTGAGAAACCTGAGAGAGACGTTAGCTGCGGTCGTTTTTCTCAGCTTGGCTACAACGATCGTCTTTGTAGCTGCTTCACTCGCTACATATTGTCTCATGCTGGGGTGGCTGTCCGCTACCAGCCTAATGAGCTAGCGACCGCAACAGTTCGTAAGACTCGTGTGGCTCAGGCGCGATGCTACGTGCATCGCTGCCAATTAGCGCGCATCGTCCATAATAGGGCCTTTTCGGAGGAACGAACATGCATGGAACTTGGCGTCGAACTGATCAGATCGTCACCCAGCCTTATGGCGACGGCGTAGCAGAACTTGTCTGTCCAAGATGCGGATCGCTCGGACTGCATCACGCTCAGGTTGTTGTCTATGATCGAGCGGAAGATGCACCAGAGGTGACGATAACCACCGTCATTAACTCCGGCTGTGAGGTTGTTCCTCACTCGCAAGGGACCGAGAACCCAAGCAGCCGACGCGATGGCATAGCTATTCGCTTTTGGTGCGAAGTCTGTGGCCAAGATCCGATCGATCTGACGCTCGGCCAGCACGATGGCGGCACTCAGATCGGTTGGCGGTTCATACCGGACAAATAGCGGACGCTGATAACCGCGATTGTCTCCTCGTCGACAAAAAGCTTGAACACGGTAGAAAGCCGCCAGCCCGTCGGACTGGCGGCTTTTTTAAGTTTGGCCTGATTAGGCGTACGCGACAGTCGTCTTGATCGACTGGCGGCGACGAGCGGCAAACCCAATCATGCCAAAGCCGGCGAGCATCATCGCCCAAGTGGCTGGCTCCGGAACTGCACCAGTTGGGGCCGAGAAAGTGGCAGACATAGAGGGATTGACCGACAGCCCCTGCCAGCTTGCTGCAATCCGGTCACCGCTGATCGCTGTGCTAGACAAACCGATCGTATCGTCCGTTACGGTCCAGCCTGCAAAAGCATCCGCATTCGTCAAATCGATGAGGGCGGGGCCGTTAAACTCTCCGTCGGAGAAAGTGAAACTGTCACCAGGGCTAAGGCTTACGCTGTCATCGTTCAGGGTAAAGACGCCGTAGTTACCTATTGAAGCAATGGTCTGTCCCGCACCCGTATAAACTGTTGTTTGCGGTCCGCCATACGGGGCACTGAGCGACGGGAAATAATACTGAATGCTGACAAGGTCGCCTACCGTCAGCGCCGCGTTTGCGGACGACGCGGAAAACGCGGCCACCGAGGCCATCGCGAGCGTGAGAAGCTTGTTCTTCATTGGATAATCCCCTTCTGGCAGCGTTCACTCGCCGCCTAAATTCAATGCTAGCAAACCCTATGCCAGTGGCAGTTTCACGTGAAATCGCGGTTAATATTTTTAGTAAATGTATCCGTTTGCTTACACTGCGTCGCGCATTAAAGTTAACGTGGAGGGGGCCATTAAGACTTAAGATGTCGTACATAATTTCACAGATAATATGAAAAATCAAAACGATCGACGCCTTTACACGTAGCGGGGCACCGTGATGTCGGTCGACGCAAAACTGATCGTTCTGCCGTGTACCGCGGTCCGGGCGTTGTTGCGGTGACGGAATCGTCTAAACCTTACGAGCCGATTGTAGTTCGGCGCAGACATACGGACAAACACATGACCACGAAAACGACCGCTGTCGAACTGGCGGCTGAGATGACCATCGCTTGGCTTAGCAATCCCAATAACCGGGCAACCGTCACCGATGTGCCGGTCATACTCACGTCGATATATGACGCTGTTGCTAGGTTGTCGTCGGGGGGCCTCGAAGGCGGTTCGAAGTCCGACATGTCCGAATATCCGCCAGCCGTGTCAGTCCGAAAGTCGCTTGCCAGCAAAGATCACATCATCAGTATGATCGACGGCAAGCCGTACAAGGCGCTGCGGCGTCATTTAACGGCCGCTGGTTTGACCGCCGATCAATATCGGGAACGATATAACCTGAAAGCTGATTATCCAATGGTTTCGCAAAGCTACAGCGAGGTCCGTAGCGCAATGGCTAAGAAGATTGGCCTCGGTCGGAAACCAGGTCCGCGGCTGACAACCGCCGCCGAAAAAGTCACCAAGTCGCCGTCGGCTAGCCCGCGCCGTAAAGGCTAACGTCGCCGGGTCCGTCGAAACAGAGCATTCTATGATCGCCCCCTTTCATAAGGGGGGCGACTTTGACCAACCCGGACGCCTTGAGCTTGGAGCTCTTGGTGGCGCAGCTGTGCAACGTCTGCGGCTACCAAACTCAGAAGGTGAGGCTGGGTCTAGCCGTCGTTGTGTGTGGCCAGGGGCAACAAAAAAAGCGCCTGTCGCGTTAGTACGGTCGGCATGCGTGCCGACGTGGAGGTGTACCGATGACCCGACCCGCTGGATTCTTGCCGCGTACTCAAGTCGAGAAGGCGGAACATGCGCAGCGTGGAGATCGAATAGAGCCCTACGGATCGCCACGAAAAGTTTGGGTCGAGGACGGGCATGTCTTGGTCGAGGGATACGACGGAAAAATTGTAAGTATGACGCCGGAGGTTGCCATAGACTTGGGTCGCACGATTAGCGAGGCGGGAACTGAATCCCTCATCAACAAGGTTATGGAAAAGTCGATTGATTAATTTTGATTGTTGGTCAAGCGACTGATCACTCGTTGTTCGTAGTACGGCGAGCATGGCGCCGATCAAGATAACGGAATACGCATCGTTATGGCGACATAACTGTATTGCCATTAGCGGTTAACAAACGATAGCTCCCCAAAAAGCAACCGCATTTTCGTCAACGATGGCCCTTCCTTGACTAGAGGAAGGGCCATTGATTGCTAGATTAGCAG
>NZ_JH594425.1:884868-1075389 GCF_000242835.1 Sphingomonas sp. PAMC 26617 | reverse complement strand
AATGTTCTGCACGCCGAACATGCCATTGAACGTGCCGTCTGGGCCGGGGGTGCTGCTGAAGTTGCCGCCCTGTGCGGCGTTGCCAGCCGTGTCGTTAACCGCAAAGGTTGCAGCCGACGCCGGCGCGACAGCAGCGATGGCGAGGAGAGCAGCGGCGGCAGAAAGAAGCTTGGTACGCATGGGTTACTCTCCGAAGATAATCCAAGGTGCTCGCAAAGAGCGTGCCAAGCGCCGTTTTCCAACATTGCCACGTGTTTCAATAGGTTGGACTGTAAACCCTACTGACAGGGGTCGACCATCTGAGCATATGGCTGGGTCTTTCACAAAGACGCCCCGAGGCCTTTTTGGCATCGCCCACCCCCAGAGAACGCGATTCCTCTTGCCTCGTAATTTATTTGTGTTTGAGCTGTCCGTAACCGCAGTGACTCCGGAAGATTGCGCGGCCAGGGCTGCGGCGAACCTCCGCGCCGCAGCCCGCTCCCATCGGTCCCAAATGTTGTAACAGGATCGCTAAGCGTTGTGCGGCACTTTTCGCATGGCAGAGCGCGACCGGCCCAACGAACACAGCCTTGGAAATGCTGCTCGCGGCGGATCGAGCTGCACGCTTAGCGGACCGCGCGTCACGTGGTCCGCCGAGTGTGCGCCGCATTCGTGGCAGATCATTTACGGCCTTGTACTTTTGGGGTATGAGTCGGACATGGGAAAGATCATCGCCTTTATTCGTCGTCGGTCGGCTGAACGCTTGGCGCTGCGGGCCAGTGGCATTTGCCTCCAGTGCAAGACAGCCGTAGCAATGCAGCGCGATGATCTTTGCCATGACTGCTACATGGACAACTCATCAGCGCCATGACCATCATGCGAAGTTCGTAGTCGTGAAGGGGCCGTTCATGCCGAACGAAGCACCCGCAGCGCTGGGCTGAAGCACGAACGTAAGACGGGCTGTCGTGACGCTTGGCACCGTCCCGGCAAGCAACCAGGTGGTCGATCCAGCGCGCTGAACCTCTGCATAAGCAACCGTACCGGCCCGTCGTAGTCGGACGGTATCGCCAACCGCCGAAGCCAAGTTTGCGGTCGTCTTGCTCGTTCCGATGATCGAGTACGTGCCGCCCGGCGCGCTCTCTTGGAAAATGCCAATCGTGTACAGGCTAAAGTTCACGGGGTCGTCCGCAGCACTCAAGCCCATGATCGGATAAGTCTGAGCCGCGGTAGGCGTGTAAGCCGCCCACCCGTCCGCACTCGCGGGAAGCCGCTTTGTCGAATACGTGTTCAACTGCGGCGTGTGATTATTGATGGCCGTATCGGTATAGTAATTAAGGCCACCGGTGGTGCTGCGGATTTCCGTCACGCGGTAATCGAGCTTGTCAAAGCGCACGTAGTTCAGGGCTTCACTACCGACCGATAGCGTGACCGAGGAAGTCCGCGCGGACAGTCCCAAACCGGCAGGCGGAGTTTCAACGAACGTGATTGTTTTATCGCCGGTAGTCGTGAACGCAGGGTAGTTCAGAGTAGATCCCGAGATGGTCAAGGGCGTTCCGTCGTTGGACGAGGCGGTTGTGCTCCAAGTCGAATGCCCGCCAACGATTTGCGTGCTGCCCGCGACCCCCTGCAAGACCGTCTTCGCAATGAGCGTCAGGTCAACCTGCAGCTTGTACTTCGGTGCTGCGTTGATGAACGTATCGAACGCAGCCTTGAAGGCTACGCGGAGCACCGCGTGCCCGGCATCGTTCGCATGGAGTCCGTCGTTTGTCAGGCTGCTCGTGGGGTAGCCCGCACTATCCCCGAGCTGCGGATGGCTTCGGAGATCGAGAATAGCGTCCGCCCCGCCGCTGTTCGCCGCTACCAACGTGTTATAGGCCTGCCGCTCGGTTTCTTGGGCTGTGGTCCATGAATATGTTCCGCCTACCAAGCGTGGCAGGATCGTTTGGACGATCACGTAGAACCCCTTGGCCTTTGCAGCCGTGATGAGATTTTTCATGATGTCGTAAGTCTGTGCGCCAGTCAGATTGTTGTTGCCGATGTCGTTAGTCCCGCCCTCCGCAAATAAGATGCTTGGTCCGGTATCGACATAATAAGGGTCAATAGCGTAATTTTGAACGCGCGAATAGTTCGTCGCCAGCGTCTGGCTCGGCACGCCTAGGTTCGTGACTGTGACGCTTTGTGACGGGTAGCCCAGCGTGTTGAACGCGATCTTGTCTGCCCCGGTTGTGGTCTGACCGGCGAGGATGCTATCGCCGATGCCGACAAGGGCGGATACCGTCGCAGATACCGCAGCCACAACAAGCGAGAACGCGCCAAGGCTAGCGCTGCCGCTGCTATCGGACACGGAAATGTTCAGCCCGCTCGTCGTGCCGGATGTCGTTGGGGTGCCAGTGATAGCGCCGGTAGTAGGCGAGAATGCCAGCCCAGCCGGAAGCGTGCCGGTGAGCGCGAACGTCTTGGTCCCGCTGCCGCCTGAGGTTGCGGGGGTAAAGCTATAGGCGCTGTTCTGTTGAGCTGCAGGCGGGGTGCCGGTGATCGTAAGGGGCGTAGGCGTTGGGGTAGGCGTCGGGGTCGGCGTTACCGTCCCACCACCGCCACCAACCAAAGCCGCCTGAGCAACCGCCCCAAAGCTGAACGTGGATGCCTGCGTCGTCAGCAGTCCATCGCCCGAGGTAGCGACAACATTAACCGTGTAGATCGTGCCAGCGACAGCCGCAGTACTCCCAACGACCAGCGAGCGCAGGTTAGCCCCAAGCGCGATCTGACCCGGTACAGTGCCCGTCAGCGCGTAGGTCGTCATGCCGCGGCCCTGACCGGCGAACGGGTTCGAGAACGTCGCGATGGTCGAACCAGCCGGAGCCGTGGCGCTGAACGTGCTGGCGAACGCGCGGAATGCTTGCGTGGCGGTTGGCACGTAGTTGGATGCCAGCTCGACATAATCGTCTGCAATGCCGCACCCGCGCAGGGTGCCTTCATCGGGGCCGGAATAAATCGTGTTGGCGTTCTGCCCGTTATAGGGCCGCGTTAGACGAACAGGCACAAGCGATACTCCTAAGTATGCGGAATGGCGATGACGGACCTGTCACACCGGAAGCAGCGGTAGTGCTCGGGGCTACGGCAGCACCGAGAATGGGAACGGTGACGAATTATGTCGGACCTGTTGTCCGTCGCACCGTTCACTCCATTCACAGTAGGAGGCACTGGTTGGCGCTGAGCGCGGGTTTACACCACGTTTGGCGTAGGCGTCTTGTGTCCTACTTTTGGGGCGTCACTGAAAATGTTCGCCTTGTGACGCTCCAAATATAGGACACAAGCCAATCGCTCATTGAAGCGGTACAGTCATGACATCGGACGTATCATAGCCTCTGCTCCGTGAGGCATCGCACTCCCGGGTGACGCTTTGATAGTCCATAAATCCGCCTCTGAGACCCTCGTCCGTACTGATGCAGGCGACCGAGTGCGCATTGCGCAAAACCGAGGTTCTTTGGCGAACGTAATGTTCGCAACCCGCGATCCCCTCTTGATCAATAGTTTCGCGAACGATCCCGACATTCTGCCTTTCTGCGGTTTCCCCGCTGGGACAGCGCAGGTCGATATGCGCAGTAAGATCGCGAACCCTGCGATCGTGTTCGTCACCGACGGCGACGGCGCGATGATCTGCTTCGACCACACCGCGAGCGGATGGGAATTTCACAGCATGTTCCGCCGATCGTGCCGCGGTCGCAAAGCGATCACCGCTGCGCTTGCGATGTTCGATTGGCTGGTGCGCGCTACCGGCGCCCGCTTCCTGCTCGGCACCTGCCCCATCGAGAATCAGCGCGTCCGATGGTTCTGCCGCCAGCTCGGCATGACGTCCCTCGGCATCACTCACAGCGACCAGTTCGGCTCGGTCGAACGCTTTAGGAAGGAACTCGTATGCCTCTAGCAGCAGCAGGAATTGGTGCGGCCGGGTCGATTCTCGGCGGCATTACCGGCGGGAAAGGTGCCGCTGCCGCTGCGAAGCAGCAGGCCGCCGCTCAGCAGGCCGGGATCAACGAACAGCGAAATGAGTTCAACACGATCCAAGCGAACCAACAACCTTACATGCAAGCCGGCACATCCGGCTTGTCGGGTATGCTCGATTTGCTTGGTTTGGGATCCGGGGGCTCGTCGGGCCAGCAAACTGCAATCGATGCTTTGAAAACATCTCCAGGTTTCACCTCGCTCGACAGAACTGGCACGGACGCGATCCTGCAGAACGGGGCCGCTACTGGTGGCTTGCGTGGCGGGAACATGCAAAGCGCGCTCTACAACAACAGTTCGACGCTCCTGGCCAATACGATCCAGCAGCGCCTCGCCGCCCTCGGTGGGCTGGTGAATGTCGGTCAGGCAGGGGCTGCGGGGACAAACGCCGCCGCCACGAACTCCGGCAATACGATCACGGCGCTGCTTGGACAGCAGGGCAACGCTGCCGCGAGCGGTGTCCTGGGACAGGCGAACGCGTTCCAGAATACCTTGAATAGTCTCGGGCAGATCGCCGGGAAGTATTTCGACACACCGAAATCGGCGCTGCTCGGTACCACTGCCGCAACCGGGATTTGGTGATTTATGGCGACTGACCCCACTCAGCTCATGACCATGCTCGGCCAAAATTCGGGCATGGCAGGACAGTTCTTTCAGCAAGGCCAGAACGACGCCCGCAAGCAGCAGATCGACGACCAGAACCTTGCTCTGAATGCGTCCAAGTTAGCGGATCTGCAGCACCAGGCGGCCAATGATACGGCGTTTCAGTCCGATTGGTCATCCTACCTGAAGAATCCCACGACGGACGCGCTGGCGAGCATCGCGGTCAAGTACCCCGACCATACGAACGCCGTGAAGGAATTCTGGTCCATCAAAGATCCGGCAATTCGGCAGTCGCATATCCAAGCGATCGCACCGGTCATATCGGCGCTGCAGAACAACAAGCCTGATCTAGCGATCAGCAGCCTGAAGCAGATGCGGGAGGCTGCCACCGCGGCTGGGGAACCGACGGACGATCTCGACCAAGAAATTACAGCCCTGCAGTCGGGCGACAAGGATGCAATCAATGCCGTGAAAGGCACCATGATGATGCACCTTGCCGCGGTCGACGGAGACGGCAAGTTCGCGGAAAGTTTGGCCAAGCTGCGCACGAGCACGGCGGCTGATGCGCTAAAGGGGACAGTCGTCGGGCGTTCGATCGGTCATTACGACGCCGACGGAAAATACGTCGTTGATTACCGTGACCCTGAGGCCGCGCAGTATCGCGAGATCAAGGTCACGGACCCAAACACGAAGCAGGAGACGACGCAGTTCGTTCCGATCGGTGGCGGGTCCGTACAAACGCCTGGGGGCAGTGCAGTCAGCACAGGCGACACTAGCCGCCTCATCAACACGGACGCAGGCGGCGGATACGTTCCGGACAGCGTAAAAACGATTGGGCAATTTGTCGGCTTCGGCAAGGCGCTGAACAGCAAGGGCGCGAAATCCAGTTCAGCTGGCACGTACCAGATCAATGGTTCGACCATGGCCGAGTTCGCGCCGAAGGTTTTGGGCTCGAACTGGAAGCAAGCGCCTTTCAATGCCGACACGCAGGACAAGGTTGGCGAGGCTATTTTCAACTGGGCAAAGCAGCAGGCGGACCCTGCCGCGGCACTTCGCGGACGCTGGGTTTCGCTCAATCCTCAGGCTGCGTCACAGCTTGTGCAAGGAGACTGGTCGCAGGCACGCAGCACGATTGCGCATGGTGAAACAGGCGGCGCTCCAGGATCGAGCGCGTCTGTGTCTAGCGATGCGCCAAGCGGGTCATATTCGTTCGTCACAAAGCGGGCGACGGCAGATAACTCGGGGCTGACAGGCCCCACTTATCTTGCCACCCTTCCAACTGGCCGAGCCTCGCTCATTAAAGCGATCCTCGACGGTCGGGCGCCGGCACCGCGGCCAGGTAGTAAATTCGGCGAGCAACTGGCGGAGGACATCGCACAGGTCGATCCGTCCATCGACACCACGACGCTTCCAATGCGTCAGCAGGCACGCAAGGACTTCACCGGTAACGGCAAGGCTGCACAGGTCATGTCGTCACTAGGTCGGTTCGCTGCGCATATGAACAGCGCATGGGAAAATCATCTCGCCCTCGGCGGCATGAACCTCGGTCCTGCAAGCGGCTTCGTTGCGGGAATCACCCAGTCCTTCGACCCCGCGCACGTCAAGGGTTACAGCCAGGAGCTGGAAGCCATTCAGGGGGAATTCCAGAAGCTGTCGAAGAATGGCGCAGCGAGCGAGACCGAAGCTGAGCGTCTGATCGGCAATGCCAAGCCCGCACAGTCAGAAGCGGGCCGCGCAGCTGCGTTGCAGGCGATGGCAAAGCTCGCGCTCGCTCAATACCCGCAGATGATCAATCAGTGGCATTCAGCGTTCCCTGACCGCCCGCTACCCGTAGATCTGCAGCCCGGCTCAATGGCTGCGTTGCAGAACATCATCAAAGGCGGACGAACCGCTTTGCCGGTCGACCACAATGGGGCCCCGTACGCCCCGCGTAGTCGTGGTCAGTCGAGCGGGGGCGACACACCTATGCGGGTTGCCAACGTTCAGCAGGCGCTGAGCCTTCCTAAAGGTACCCCCTTCATTGATCCCAATGGTATCCGGAGGATCCGCTGATGTTGAATGATCCATGGGAACAGTTTCAACGCGCGGACACTGGCTTTGTAGGCGGCGACGCTGAGTTGAACAGTCCTACACCCGAGGTCTCGAACCGGTCTGTCGCTCCAGCCGCTCCTGCCGAATCAGCCTCGACGGACCCATTCGAGAAATTTCAGCGAGATCCAGGACACGCGCAGGCCGCAGAAGCCCCCGACCAGATGGCTGGCGGATTTGGCGACCAGCTCCCCGACGAGCCGCTTTCGAAGCTGAGCCCGAAAGATGAAGCGCAATATAATGCCTTGCTGCATTCAGCTGGGCCAGACGAGCTTCAGCAGTTTCTCGAGCGTCGCGGTTTCGCGAGCGATCACGCTGCGCTTACGGCGTTTACCCACGATCGCGACGTATCACTACGTGCCGGGAAGCCCGTGAATTACGGCGTCACCTACAAGATGCCCAAGGCTGTCAGCAGCGGCACCGGTAGCGCTTTCGTTCACGGTGGCGAGCAAGGCATTACCTTGGGCACGGGCGATGAAATTCACGGCCTGATCAGCGGTGTTAACGCGAGTTTGCATGGCGAAAACTTCACAGACGCGTACAATACAACGGTCGATCAGGACCGTGCCCAGCTCGGGGCGGACCAACAGGAACATCCATATGCTACCCTTGCTGGTAACCTTGCCGGTAACCTTGTTCTGCCTGTTATTGGCGAGGAGGCTGGGCTTACCCGCAGCATGTCGGCGGTTGCTGAGAATTCCTACCGGGCGGCGCGTCTTGAGGGCTTCACTGCGAACGAAGCCCGTACGATCGCAAGCAAATCGATCGCGCGACATATGGCGACGGAGGGTGCCGCTTACGGTGGTGCCTATGGCGCGGGATCGGCGAATGGTGGTCCCGGCGAACGACTTCTAGGCGGCGTCACTGGCGCTGTGGAAGGCGCTGCCGGCGGTGCGCTGCTTGGACTGGCAGGGCAGAAGCTGGCTCCAGCTATCTATGCTTCGCGGATCGCGAAGCGGGCGCTGCCGATGGCGGAGATTCCGGAGGCTGCGTTGGTTGCTCGGGCAGCCGAGCGGCAGGGCGTAGATATTCTTCCCCAAGACGTTGGTGGTCGCGGGATTCAGCGGGCGACGCAGGGTGCCGCTCAATCCCCGTTCGGTGCCAAGGTCGTGGGGGACGCGGCAGATCGCCTTTATACCAGCTTCAGCGGGCGTGTCGGAGAACTGGCTGGGGACGCACCGTCTCCACGTGATGCTGGCAACATCGTGGGCGATCGTGCGGCCGAGGTCGCCAACCGCAGTGTCGCGGCTGCGGACCACACCAGCGGGGCGGTCGAGCGGGCCCTTGCCGCGCCGTCGGACACCACCGGTGCGGGCCAGCTCATCCAGCGCGGTGTCTCACGTTTTATGGACGATACCGCGGAACGTGCGTCCGCGCTTTATGATCAGGTCCCAGTTGCTGCCGACCAGCAGGCGCAGCTCGGTAGCACGCGGCGCTTGTTGAACGACTTCACTGCGGAATGGCGTAGCAACCCCCAGCTTGGGGCAATCTTCCGCAACGGTCGGCTATCGAACTTTCTCGATGCCCTTACTCCAAATGTAACGCGCACCGAGACAGGACTGCTCGACGCATCCGGTGCGCCGATGACGCGTGACGTTACCGAGGGCGGCGCGCTGTCCTGGCAGGATCTGAGCGAGTTTCGCACTCGGGTCGGCGATATGCTTGCCGATCCGAACCTGACCGAGAAGATCGCACCCCGCCAGCTTCGCGCACTTTACGGATCTCTCACCAGCGACATGGAAGCCACGGCTCGCGACGCGAGCCCAGAAGCGCTCGCTCGTTGGCGGCGTGCGAACGACTATTACGACGGCCGAATGAAGCGCATCAACGACACCTTCTCGATGGTGCTTGGTAAGAAGGGCGACGCGACGCCGAACGAAGCCTTCGCTGCCGTACAAGGCATGCTCAAGCCAGGCTCTACCGGCAACGCCGCTGCCTTCTCGCGTATCATGCGCTCAATGCCGGCAGAGGATGCAAACACGGTACGAGCGTCCATCGTCCGTGATGCCCGGGGCGGACGTGAATTCGATCCTGCGGCCTTCACCAAGGTCTGGGGGCAGCTCTCCGAGCGCGGCAAATCGGCGCTTCTGCCTCAGCTAGGTATGCGGGTGATGATGGATGACGCGGCAGGACAGGCAGCCCTAGAAGGCCGCAGCCCGTTCGCAGGTCTTAGTGGTGAACAGATCTTCGCGAAGCTGGACGCCATGGCCGGCAACAGAGGCGACTCCAATCGCTTTCAGGCCACTATGGCGCGGCTGTCGCCCGAAGAGGCGAACGCAGTCCGATCCACCTTCATCCACCAGGGTGGTCGGGCGTTGCCAGGTGCACAGAACGCAGAGGGGGACGCCTTCAGTATCTCGCGCTGGCTCACGCGGTGGAACACCATGACGCCAGAGTCGAAAGCCGTCCTTTTCGGTCGCGGTGAACTTCGCGCTTCGATGAACGATCTGGCGCTGCTGGCGGAGCGCATCAAGGGTTCGGAAAAGCTCGCAGGACATAGCAACACGGGCGGCATAAACGAATTCAGCAAGACCAGCATGTCGCTATGGAGCGCTGCAGGTGCGGCGGTACTCGGGCATCCGATCGTTGCCGTTGGGCTTGCCATGCCGGCCGCATACCAGCGTATCAGCGCCGAAATGCTCACCTCACCGCGGCTGCTGAGATGGCTCACACGCATCCCGAAAGAAGCCGATCGCGCGGGCCAGCTCGGATACCTGTCGAAGCTGTCGACAATCGCAGCTCGCGAGCCGGTGATTGCCCACAACGTGCTCGATCTGCGCGAATTCCTCCGCACAGCCATCTCGCGATCACCCGAGAAGGCCGCCGCTCAGAATGTAGGCGATAGTCGGCAGGAACCACCATACGAGCGGGACAGCACCAATGGTCAGTAATTTACGCACAGGCGAAAGGTATCAGAAATGACCGGCAAACCACAGACCGAAACGGCTGAAGACACGGTTATGCTCGATGACGATCCCGGTCAGCATGTCGCGCTGCCATTCGGGCGCAGCATCCTTACGGGAATCAATGGCGGCGATCTGTTCTGGTTCGAGTCACGGGAAAAGCGTCTTGCTCGAGGGTTCCGCACCTGGACGCTGAACTGGCTTGCCCAAGCGGTAGCGAACGCCAGCCAAATGCCGGTGTCCGATTGCCGACGTGTCATCGTCGATGCGGTTCCCGATGGGGACGAGCACATTCTTGATTCCGGTGGGGAGTTTATTTTCGCGGTTGATCAGGCCGCGATTGTCCTGGGATGCGACCCCTGGACTGTCGAACTTCGCCCTCGGGAGCTGCATTCTTGACTGACATGGCAGATCCGAAATCTAACGGCCGCAAAACGGACGGGACATTTGCTCCGGGAAACGCGCTTGGTGGCAGGACCAAGGGGTCGCGCCACAAGGTTACCTTGGCGATCGAAGCCATGCTTGAGGGCGACCACGAGAAGCTGACGCGCAAGGCAATCGACATGGCGCTGGAAGGTGATGGTCCTGCGCTGCGCCTTTGCCTGGACCGCCTAGCGCCACCGAGGAAGGACGCTCCCATCTCCATGGAGCTGCCAGCCGTAAAGTCTGCCGAGGACACCGTAGCGGCTTCTACAGCCGTTTTGGCGGCAGTGAGCGCGGGAGAGATCACCCCTGACGAAGCTGGCCGCGTCATGGCGCTGCTGACCGCGCACCGCTCGATTATCGAAGTCGGCGATCTGGAACGCCGCTTGGCCGCACTGGAGATGAAGCAATGACGATGCACAATCTAAGGGACCGCATGGGTCGGCTTGAGGTAAAGCTGATGTCGGAGCCCGTATCCGCTCGACAGACTCAGAACGATGCCGCGCTCTTCTGCAAGAAGCTCGCCGCGATCGCGGATCAGATGGACGACAAGGACCACGGGCTATCGTTTGATGACCGGCTCGCGATGTCGCCCGCCACGCATTATGCTTGGGCAATGCGGTTTGCTCCTAAGGAAGCCTACGTTGCCCAGATCATGGCCGCGCATGGTCGCCCTTTTGAGCAAAGAGCATGAGCAAGGACATGATGCGCCGCCTGGCTGCCGTCGAAGCCGGGAGGGGCGAGCTGCCGCCGGAGGTTCGCTTGTGGCTGGGCGATCCGATCACCGAGGAAGAACGCGTATCAATGATGCCACCAGCCGCTCAGCCAAATGGAGGCGCGGCTGTCTGTAATCTGACCGCGGAAATGAGCGCGTGGTTTGAAGGCCGCAGTGCCGTTCGTGCCAATTAAGGAAGGAGATCAGCATGCCAGTTCGTGGGATCAAGCTGAGAATGGATAGCCTCGAGAGTGCAGCGGGCATCAACGCCCCCAAGCCACGGATCATATTCGTAGACGGGCATGATGACCCGCAAGCGGCCCTGCAAGCTGCGTGTCTGCGTGATGACGAAATGCCCATCGTCGTCAGATTTGTTGCAGCGTCGGCATCTCGATGATCATTCCCGATCCGACAGGCTACGCAGTTGCCGAAAACATGATTGCCGACGTCACAGCCAAACTGGCTGAATGGCAGGCGCTGCTGGACGAGCGACGTGCCGACGCGGTTCAGTCGTTCGCTATAGGCTTGGACGCGCTGGTACCACCCGAAGGGGTATCGTTCGATGAGTATGCCGAGGTACAAGTTGATCGCGTAGTTGATCGCTGGTGTCAGCAGCGTGACGCCTTCTGTCGCGAGTTTGTCGGCATGCTCAATCCGGTGTCGATTGTCGTTGCTCAGAACCTGGCAGTTGCAGCGGAACTGGGCCAGTTGGCCGGGCTTCATCTGGATAACGCTCTGAGCGCGCTGGACCGGGACTTGCGGACTAAAGCGGGCTGGGATCGGCAGTAGCGAATAACGCTGGCAAGCGGGCTCGACTCCCGCTTTAATGAGGACGGATTATGCCGAAGCCGCTGTCAGAATTATCGTCGGGCGGGCCGATAACGTTCGCAGCGGGGGTCCTTCGAGTTTCGCCGTTCGCCAGCGACGTTGCATACGTGATAGCGCTTCGGCCTGTCACTTCTCAACCTCGGGCGTGAAGAACATCGCGAACATTTCAGCGACCGTACGATCCCAGCCCTCAAGTTGCTCCTACTCCGCTTGGTCCGGGCCCGATGGGGTGTCGGCAAGTGCATTCTCCCCGTCTAATTCCGACGGCGAGGCGCTTCCCGGACCGATCATCGGACTTTCGCTAACGTCGCGGCGAACTGGTGTGTCTCGCCGCCGGTGTCGACAACGATTGTCAGCTGAAGGGGCGCATTGCCGTTCTTCATCGCCTTCGGGGGATTGAAGATTGTCGGGCCGCCGAACGTAGCACCAGGGTCGATTGTCGTTGTTTGAATGAACCCATCCACATAGGCTCGGCTCGCTGCCTGAGCTTGGTCGAGTGCGTCGCTGTCGGCCCGCGTCTGCTGATTCGCGGCTGCTTGGGCAATCTGGGCTCGGGCCGGGTCATAGGTAGTTACAGTGCCGCTGCCGTTGCTCATCGCGTTGAAGGGCGTTGTCCCTATTGTCCCGGTGGTGTTGCCGGAATAGCTGCCGTAACTGTTTACAGTACCTGCCTGCGAAGCCTCCATTGATCTGCCCGCCGCGGCCATTGCGCTGCCGAACCGTTGCCACCCTTCCTTGCGCTTTTCTTCGTGTACCAGCTGATCGTTTGTGATCATCGGGATGATCGTCCCATCAACGAGCTTAAGCGTGACGTTTGCCGGGCCAAAATTGAACGGCTTGTCGCTACGATTCGTGACGTAGAGTCGCATGCCACTGCGCTTGTCGGTAGCGCCTTTCGGGGGCATCATCCTCACGTTGGAATTCTGACCGAAATCATCAACAACCTGACGACCGTTATCCATGCGTTCGGTTTGCTGCGGCCCTGGCTGGATTGTCATTACGTAGTTGGTTGCGCCTGCAGACGAAGTTGAAAACACAACCGCTGCCATTCCCAAAACGATCTTCATTCAGCCCCCCGACCATATTTGTAATGATCGTAGTACGAGACCGCGGTCGTAACAAACCTATTTGGTATGCAAATGGCCAGAATCACCCAACGGCCGATGATCAGAGTAGCGATACGAACCGCCGGAATCAGCCATTCTTTCCCTGTGATCTTTCCCGTTTCCCTAGGGGCGTTCGGTAATCTCAGGAAATGGCAATCGGGAAAAGATTCTGCGAAGGCGCGGGACATTGCTGGTCGAGTGGGCGCGGCTGCTTTTACCGGCTTTGGATCCCGATTGGGAATGCACCTTAATGCAGTCGGGTACCGCATTGCCCAACGACGTCAGTCAGGATATTTCGCATTTCCCGTGATGCTATAGCTCGCTAGGGTTTCCGTATGTCAGTCAGTCAGTCAGCGGACGATCTACACGCCAACGACGCTTGGCGCAGTTCAGCGCTTACGATCGCGAAGCTCGGAACTTTCGAGTGGGAGGTGGACAGCGGCGTCGTCCGCCTCGACCTGCGTAGCCGGGAAATCTTCGGCTTTTCGGCTGTCGAGGATTTAACTGATCAAGCGGTCTTCGGTCGCATACATGAGGAGGATCTGCCGTCCGTCTACGCTGAATCGATGGCAGCGGTTTCGGCTGGCAAGCCGCTCAACGTACATTACAGGATCGTTCTTCCAGACGGCGTTATCCGCCAAGTTGATAGCCTTTCGGAGCCGGTGTTGTCGCCTAAAGGGCGAACCGTCCTTATGTCGGGGGTATTCGTCGACATTACCGACCAGAAAAATGCTGAAGTAGCGCTTCGTGAAAGCGAAGCGCGCTTTCGTACCATGGCTGATCGCGCACCCGTCATGATGTGGGTCACAGACCCTGACGGTTTTTGTACCCACTTAAACGCAAGATGGTATGAGTTTACGGGGCAGGCCCCGGGAGCGGGGGAAGGCTACGGTTGGCTCGATGCGGTCCATCCGGAGGACCGGCCTTCCGCGGAGCGGGCCTTTGTTTCAGCAAATACAGAACAGCGTGATTATCGAATCGAGTTCCGTTTACGCGCCGCTGATGGAGTGTACCGGTGGACAATCGATACCGCCGCCGCAAGGTTTGACGAGGCTGGCCAATATCTCGGTTATGTTGGCTCAATTATCGATATCAATGACCGTCGCGAGCACGAATCCAAGCTGACCCTCAAAGAAGAACAGTTGCGCCTCGCAATCGATATCGGTGAGATCGGTGAGTGGGATGTCGACCAACTCACAGGCAGCATGTTCTGGCCACCACGCGTCAAGGCGATGTTCGGGATTTCCGCCGATGTCCCGGTCACGTTGGACGATTACTACAACGGCGTTCATCCGGATGACCAGGAAGCAACCCGCAAGGCATACGAGGCCGCGAGCAATCCCAATCTGCGGGCATTCTACGACGTTGAATATCGGACGGTCGGCAAAGAAGACGGCATCATCCGGTGGGTTGCCGCAAAAGGGCGCGGCCTGTTCAACGCTGACGGGGATTGCACCCGAGTAATTGGCACGGCCATCGATATCACCGAACGCAAACGAATCGAAGAACAGCTCCGCGAACTGAATGAGACGCTAGAAACGCGTGTGGCCGAACGCACTGCGGAACTGCAGCAAGCCGAGGATGCTTTACGCCAAAGCCAAAAGATGGAAGCGATGGGAAGCCTTACAGGTGGTGTTGCCCATGACTTCAATAATTTGCTGACGCCGATCGTTGGCGCGCTCGACCTGCTTCAGCGTAAAGGCGTGGGAGGGGAGCGGGAGCAACGATTAATAGCTGGTGCCATCCAATCCGCTGATCGTGCTAGGACACTTGTCCAGCGACTTCTCGCATTTGCGCGGCGTCAGCCGCTCCAACCTGTCGCAGTAGATATCGCGGGTCTTGTGAAAGGGATGGCAGAGCTTCTTGCGAGCACAACAGGGCCGCGGGTGCACGTCGTCGTAGACGTGGCAGATGACTTACCGCCGGCAAACGCCGATCGGAACCAGCTGGAGATGGCGCTGTTGAACCTCGGCGTGAATGCCCGCGACGCGATGCCGGATGGCGGCACGCTGCGGATCAGCGCCACACGTGACAGCGTTCGTGCTCCGCGCAGCACGCTCAAGCGCGGACACTATGTCCGGCTTTCGGTTGCAGATACTGGTTTAGGGATGGACGACGCAACGCTCGCCCGCGCCGTCGAGCCATTCTTTTCGACCAAGGGCATTGGGAAAGGCACCGGTCTTGGGCTGTCGATGGCGCATGGTTTGGCAGCGCAGTTAGGAGGCTCCCTCACAATTCAAAGCCGTCAGGGAGTCGGTACGAACATTGAGCTTTGGTTGCCGATCAGTGCCGTCGTTCCCGACGGCAGGACATATGGCCAATCTCCTGCGGCACTTGGTCGAGCGTCCGGCGTTGTATTACTTGTCGATGACGAGGAGGTGGTAAGAGCCAGCACCGCCGATATGCTCGAAGAACTCGGTTATGAGGTGCGGCAGGCTGTTTCGGGCGAAGAGGCAATGGAGCGAGTTGCGGAAGGCCTGGCACCTGACCTGTTGATCACCGATCATCTCATGCCGGGCATGACTGGAGTGGAACTCGCGCATGCCTTGCGAGAGACAAAACCAAACCTGCCAGTGTTGATCGTGTCGGGCTATGCTGAGACAGAAGGTATTGTTCCTGACCTGCCACGACTCACTAAGCCATTTAGGAGCGCGGAGCTGGAAGAAAGTCTGGCTACCCTTACGGGCAGCCGCTAGCAAAATTCACCAAGAGAGCATCTCTCTCATATATCAACATCGTCAGATCCTTCACCCGGCGCCAGAATGATACCCCGCGTCGTTCGCGGGGTGCCGGCGGCGGGGAAAACGACGGGCGACTTCACCAGCGCGGGGTTGCCCCGCCCCACCTGACTTTCCTCGCCAGCGCCTGCCCCACCACCCCCGCCCCCTACGGGGGGCGGGGTGGGGCGGGGCGCTCTGGATGCCCCACTTACTCCACCTTGCCCCGCCCTACCTTTTGAAGGTGGGGCACTACCGTCGATGGCCAACTCGCCCGCCTCGACATACTTCTTGTTCTCACGCTTGTCGGGGCAGCGGCGCTCAACCACGAGAAGCGCCCCGCTGGCGATCCATTGGCGGAGGAGTGCATTGATCCGAGCGCGATCTGCTTTTGCGTTTTTGTCGGGGTCCAAGCCCATGACATCGGCGATGGCGATGCCGACCCAGTTCGTTGCCTGGCTGCTTTCCTTCCAGGTGCCCGCTGCAACCGCCTGCTGCACCTTACGAAGGTGGTCTGTCGTTACGCCGTCGAAGGCGTCTGGTGGCGTCCAGCGGGTCACTACGCCAACGCTATCGCCTTCCACACCGAAGGGATCATCCTCACCGGTAGCGTTGTTGACGTTCTGGGACGCCAGTTGAAACCATTGCGCGTCTTCGGCAGGCGCTCGGTTCGCCTTGTCGTCCTGCACCGTAAATAACCGGCGGCGTTCCTTATCCTCAGCAATTCCGAACCGCTGGGCTTCGGTGTTGTCCATTCGGTTGAGCACCAACGTCACACGCGCTGCCGACACGAGCGCACTGGCCCCTCGTGACGATTCCGCCGTTACTTTCTCGTTTCCGAGCTTCTTCGAATGATGGACGAGTACGATCGCGCAGCCGGCGCGCTTCGCAATGCTGGCCCATGTTTTTACCACCGCGTCGATGGCGCTGTTGTCGTTCTCGGCCACACCGTGGGACGAAACAAAGGGATCGATGACCAAAACGTCGATCTTTCGGTCCGTCAATTCAGCGACGAGTGCCTCAACAACGGGGATGGCAACGCGATAGCCATCTCGATCCTCGACCGCTATCCGAAGCTCCGCACCCTCGGGGCCGCTGTCGAGGTAAATCCGATCGCCGCAAGCGTCCTGCGTCACCCGGTGGAACATCGCGGCGGCGACAAGCTGCATTTCCAGCTCGGCCAGACCGTCCTCCAGGTTCCAGTACCAGACCCGCTTAGGGCCGGCCCAAACCGTCTTGCCGAGAATGTCCTGTCGGCCGCTCGCCAGCGACAGCAGCATCGAGGCGACGAATGACGACTTGCCGACGCCCCCTGGGGCCACGATTGCTGAAACCGTGCTCAGCAGGAGCCAGCGGCCCCACACCCAAGGGCGGCGGGGAAGGGTGCGATGATCCGGCCAGCGGAATGGCGAGGCATTGATCTTCGCTGCCTCTGGCAACGGCGCGCCAGCGAACGTCTCGGCCGCGTCGAAACGGGCTTTAAGGGAAGTTGCGTTCACCGGTTCCCCTCCATCAGCTCAGCGTTGAAGTCCTTGAAGCCGGGGGAGGGGCGCATGATCCGCACCTTTCGTCCCGCAGCCGTGAAGGCATGTGCCGCCTTGTTAGCTGCAGCCTCCCCCGGGGCATCGCCGTCAGCACCAATGACGATCGCGCGCGTGACGTCGGCCATCTCCATTCGGGGGAGCATCGACGTACCCGCCGATACCCAGACCGAGCGGCCAAGAGCCTGCGCAAGCGTCAGTCCGTCCTCCAGTCCCTCGGTAACGACGAGACTGGCGACGGGCGCGCCGAGCTGGATCGCGCCGCCAGCGACGCGCCCGAGCGACAGTTTCACCTCGGCGACGTCGGCTTTGCGCCCCTCCTCGGTCAGGAATGTGCGCTGGATCCCAGTGAGATCGCCATCTGGATTGCAGACCGCGGCGACGAGAGCAGGGCGGGTGGCCTGTTCTTGAGGGTAGCGGAGCCGGGCAAAGCGCAGTGTGTGCGGTAGATCCATCGTGATCCCGCGAGACCGAAGATAAGCCTCAGCAGGCGTACCGTCGATTGCTGTCGCGCCCTCCCAGATCGACAATGCAGCCTTCGACCAATCTGCCTTGGGTGTCGCGATGACGCGCTGCTGTTCGAGTTCGCGCAGGACTCCACCGTCCAACATATCGATCGCTGGCAGCAGCTTCACGCCATAGGCTCGTTGGACGAAGTCGAGCACGTCGCCTTCGGCACCACAGCCGAAGCACTGGAAGCGGCGATCGTCGGCGTAGATAGTGAAGCTGGGCGACTTGTCGGGATGAAAGGGGCAGCACCCCTTCAGCTCCCGCCCAGCGCGCTGTAGCTTCACGCCTGCCTTCGCGGCCACGCCCGAAATGGGAAAGCGGTCTCGAAGGTCAGCGCAGATTCGCGGCAGATCGGTCACGGTGTTTCTCTCGCCTGCTCGTCCGTAAGCGGCATAGGGGTCCTTCAGCATCAAAAATCTCCCGGCACGGAGGGGAGGCCAACGCCAGGGCTAGCGTCCTGAACGGCTGCGTCGCAGACCCAGACGTCACATGTGCCGCCGTACGTGTCCCGGTTGAGTGCATAGGCAGCGGTGATCGCCTCCTCTCCGGTCGCGAACGGACCGGCGAAACTGCCCCAACTATTGCCCGACGAACTCTCGTGACCGATTTCGAAGCCATCGATCTTGTCGCCCATGACGTGGACGGTGCCGCGGTTTTCGCGCTGCCGCTGGGGCAGCAATAGTATGCGAGCGCTCATGCTGCATCTCCTGCCGGTTCGTACTGGCCAAAGAGAAATGGACGGAGGCGGGTGTCTGTCGAATAGCTCCAGGACACTGGCAGTCGGTATCGCTGCCAAGCTTGCATCGTGACGTCACGGGCCTGCTCGAACGGTACCGACTGGCAAAGCCATTCTGGCTTCTTCCATTTCCCGTAACGCCATTCGCAAATAGCGACGGTCCATGATCCGTGTGGTGTTTGGCTCATCAAGATTGATCGCCGCACCGCGAGGCGAGGGGCCTTGCCGCGAACCGCACGTGCCGCGCGAGCATGCGCCCAAGACGCTGGTGGATAGATCCACGCCATTATGCCGTCTCCAGCTGGTTGGCAGTGACCATGACAAAGCCTTCGTCACGGCCGATCGCTTCACACGATCCAGCGCAGACGATTAGTGCCTTCCGAGAAACCGCATCGGGGCACCGGTTCACCAGCAGCTGAAGCGCGGCAAGGTGGGGCGGCAGGGCGAACATTTCAGCGAGGTTGCCGGGGTCAGACATCGAGCGTCTCCCCCCAAGCCAGTGACGCGACCATATTCGCGCGATGGCCGTCGATCCCGAAGAGTCGAAGTCGTTGAATCCTGAGTGCGTGCGTGCTATCTGAAGTGTCGTTACTGCTGATGAAATTCGTGAAAGGTCGCCCCGGCACAGGGCGGCCTTTCCGCTTATGGGGCTCCGATACCCCAACCGTTTCGAGCATCATCGATCACGCAGCCTGGCCTACGAGCGCACGGATGCTATCGATCTTTACTAGCGTCCTTCGACCGATCTTTACGGTGTCGAGTTTGCCTTCGTTGAAGAGTCGGTAAATCGTCGTGTGGCCAATGCCGAGCGCCTTCTTGGCGTCTTCCACGGTGACTGTGACGGGGTCCATCGTTGCCTCCTGAATGCTGGGAAATTCCAGCGGGCAACGACGTTGGTACTAGGTAATTGCGGGCTCGTGTTGTGTCCTACTTTCCGAGTGTCACAACAGGTGACGTATACGTCACACCTTGCCTATTACGCCTGATCGATGGCGGCTCCGGCGCAGAACACGCCCCACGCATTGAGCAGATCGCGTCGCATCTCCATAAACTTAGTGCGCTTGTAGGCGCGGATCACTTTATCCGGCACCAAATGCGACATTGCCTCTTCCACGACAGGATCAGGAACTTCCGGCATCTTCTCCGCAGCCCAGTCCCGAAATGAACTGCGAAAGCCGTGCGCGTCACAAGCCTGCTTTGCAGTTTTCAGTGCGGCAGTAAGGGTCATGTCCGATAGCGGGCTGCCACCGCGACCGGGGAAAACTAGATCATCCGCTTTCGGCGATCGCTCGTCTCTTATGCGCTCGAGCAACTTTATTGCGGGGGCGTTCAGCGTTACAGTATGAGCCTTCTTGTTTTTCATCATTTCGGCGGGGCGGTTCCACTCCCACTTGTCAAAATTGATATGTTTCCAGCGAGCATGACGGGCTTCGCCGGGACGTGCAGGGGCGAAGATAACGAGCAAGAGGGCCAGCCTGCCATTAGTGTCAGGCTTCGACGTCAGATCGGCGACGAACGCTGGCACCTCGGCGTAGGGCATAGCGTCGAAGTTGCTGCCTTCCGGCTGGTTGGGTAGGCCGACGCTGACCGATTTGCTTGGTGCCTCGCTGTCACGCCAGTTCTTCGATTTGGCGTAGTTCAGCACGGTCGCGATGTGCTGCCGCACCTTCCGCGCCATGGCGGGCTTGGTTAGCCAGATTGCCTTGAGTGCGTCCTGGATCTCACCGCTATCGATCTCGTTAACCGGCATCTTTCCCAATAGGGGGTACGCGTGGGTCTCGAGTCGCGACAGGAAGGCCGCGGCGTTCTTCGTCTCCCATCCGTCCTTCAACGCAGCGTGTGCCAGTTCCGCAGCTTTCTTGAAGTCGGGCGTGGCTGCACGGTCGCGATCTCGCTCGGCGATTGGGTCGCGACCCGACTTGGCGAACTTCCGCAACTCGTCCGCCTTCTCCCGGGCTTCAGCTAGTGTCAGATCGCGCCGCAATAAGATGGGCAGCTTCTCGGACTCGCGCCGGTCTTCGGATGAGCGCGTCGATAGATCGACGGAGCCAAGGCCTATGTCCTGGCGCTTGCCGCCGTGCTGGATCCGCAAGACCCAGGACTTACCGCCGGACGGCTTCACGACCAAACATAGCCCTTTGCCGTCTCCGTGACGGCCAGGCTTGGCATTCCTCACGAAGGCGACGGTCAGCTTACCCATAATGGCCCCACATCCGATACCACACTTTGGCGCGGTTGCTGGCGAACAGTAGCGGAACATGGCGAACGATCAACACGGAACTATGCGGGAACGTAAAGGCGGTGGCGAACAACGACGATGGTTGGCGAACATCTACTTCTAGTCCTCACGGGGCATCCAGCCATCCCCCCCATCGCAGCGCGCCATCGGTTCACAACCGCCGCGTCCAGTTGACCGCCCGTCGCCAGAACAGCGAGCGACCCGATTGCGCGCGCGCGACGCGCATCTGCGCAAGCGCCATGTCCCGCGGCGCGAAAGCTAAGAACAGCAGCCAGCTCAGCCGACCAATGCCGCCCGCCCATCCGTCCGTCCGCAGCAACAGCAACCAGTTCAGCGCCGCCGCGATGGCCTTTCGCCGGCTGTCGTCCGGCAGCGGGCGATCCGTGGCGAAGCGCAACACTAGGATCCGGCTCTCCAACTGGTGAAAGCTCGACAACAATGGGCGGCGGACGGCAATGCCCCGGTGCGCTGCAACGCGCAGGAAGGCGTCCTCGAGCGCGCTTTCGAACCTGAGCCAGCGAACGGCCGCCGCGATATCCCAGGCACCGGCCGCCGACGCCCATTGGTTGCGTCCATGCACGCGGTAGGCCCCGAGCGGGATCGCCAACGACCGAACGTTGCCGAACAAGGGCGCTAATTTGTTCAGATAGCCGTCGGGCGATCGGTAGATCTTGGTGTCGTCCAGCGGCAACACCGCGTCCAGATACTGCCGGCGGTACAGATTGCCGGTCGATACGGTCCAGGCATACCAGCCCGACAGCAGCGATTGGCGGCGCACTTCGGCGGGCGTGAACGCCGCACTGAAATACGGGAACGCCATCGCCTGGCTGACCCCTTGTGGATCGATCGTTTCGAGCTGGAACTGGATTTTGACGTCGCCCGGCATCAGGTTTCGCAGCGCGGTCGAGATACAGGTCGGATGGAGCAGGTCGTCCGCGTCGAGGAACAGGACAGCGTTTCCCCGCGTGCGCGAATAGCCGGTATTCAGCGCCGCCGAATGCCCCCTGTTCGGACAGTAGAGCGCCTCGACCGCGGAACCGTAGGATTCTATGATATGGCGCGACCCGTCGCTGGATCCGTCATCGACGACGATGGTCTGGATCGCGGGATGATCCTGCGCGAGCGCGCTATCGATCGCGGTCGCGAGATACGCCGCATAATTATAGTTGATGATGACGATGGTTACGAGGTCTTGATCTTCCGGTGTCACTATAGTGTCTATAGTGGTCATCAAGACAGTTCGCCTCTGGTAGCTGCTTGTGAACAGTACGAACGGGCAGACGGGATGTATCAGTAGCGTTTGCCAAAATTATAACGGCTCCGGAAAGATTGCAACTCGAATACTGGACCGATCCGATCCAGCTTCACCATCAGGCCGCCGCGATCGTCTTGGCGGAAAGCCGCGGCCTACTCCATCCCCGCGCGCATCGCCGCCGCCGCGACGAACGGCGCGCCCGCGAGCAACAGCAGGCTGACCGCGCCGAGCAGCTTGAGCGCGCCCATTCCGCCCTCGATCGACCCTGCGCCGAAGATCAGCAGCGGGACCGCAAGCGGCAACATCACCAGCCCGGCGACCGAGCCCGCGCCGCGCAACCCCGTCACCAGCGCGGACGTCGCGACCGCGAGTGCCGCCAGCCCCGGGGTGCCGATCAGCAACCCGAGCTCGACCGCGCCGAGCGTCGCGGCGGGCAGGCCGAGCAAGCCGGCGGCAAGGACCGCGGCGAGCATCAGCGGCGGCCCGAAGCCGAGCCAGTGCGCGACGATCTTCGCCGCCGCGACCGCCGACAGGCTCACCCCGCGCACCGCAAGCTGGTCGATCACACCGCTGTCGAGGTCGGGGCCGACCAGCCGCTCGACCGGCATCAGCGCGGCGAGCAGCGCGGCGGCCCAGATGACGCCCCCACCGATCCGTGCGAGCAATGCGGTGTCTGGCCCGACCGCGAAGGGGAACAGGATCGTGACGAGCAGGAAGAAGGCGACCGCATTGACGATTCCGCCGCTTGCCCAGCCGATCCGCAGGTCGCGCGCGATCAACGTCAGCATGACAGGACGATCGGCTGCGCGGCGGGGAGCGCGAGCGGCTGGTGAGTCGCGACCAGCGCGATCCCGCCCGCTGCGCGATGCTGCGCGACCAGCCGTTCGAGCATCGTGACGCTGGCGACGTCCAGCCCGTTGGCGGGTTCGTCGAGCAGCCACAGCGTCGCGCCGCTGGCGACGACGCGCGCGAGCGCGGCGCGGCGGCGCTGACCGGTTGAGAGCAGCCGGACCGGGACTTCGGCGATCGCCGCGAGATCGACGTCCCCCAGCGCGCGCAGCGCCCGGTCGCGCGCCGCGGCGGTGTCGGGATCGAGCGAGGCCCAGAAAGCGAGCGCATCGACCAGCCGCCGCGCCGGATCGAGCGCATGCGCCTCCGCGAGCAACGCGCGCGTCGCGGGATGCGTCACGGTTCCGGCGGCCGGGCGGAGCAACCCCGCCGCGATCCGGAGCAAGCTCGACTTGCCGACCCCGTTCGGCCCCGACACGAGCCCAGCGTCGCCGGGCGCAAGCGCGAAGGACAGCGCCTCGAACAGCAGCCGCCCGCCGCGCACGCAGCTGACCCCCGAAAAGGCGAAGGCGGCGGGGTGGTCGCTCACCGGTCCGACGCCGCCGCTTCCAGCGCGTGCATGTCGGCATCCGAGAGCCCGAAATGATGCCCGATCTCGTGGATCGTGACATGCGCGACCAGCTCGGTCAGCGCGATTCCGGTCGCGACCCATTCGTCGAGAATCGCGCGGCGGTAGAGGTGGATCCGGTCGGGCAACGTCCCTGAATCCATCGACGATTTCTCGCCCACCGGGCGACCGTGATAGACCCCCGACAGGTCGAACGGATCCTCGATCCCGAGCGCATCGAGCGTCTCGTCGTCGGCGAACTCCTCGACGATCAGCACGACGTCGCCGAGATGCGCGCGAAATTCGGGCGGGAGCCCCGCGATCGTCGCCCGCGCGATCGATTCGATCGTGTCGGCATCGGGCGGGAGTTGATCGGTCAGCGCCATGCGCTAAGTCTTACGGCGATGGCGCGCCTTGCGCCAGCGGGAGAGCATTAGGTGACGGTGGAGCCGCTGAACGACGAAGACCGGGCCGCCGCGCTCGATGCGCTCGACGAATGGGATTATGACGAATCGCGCGATGCGATCACGCGGCGCTTCACCTTCGCCGATTTCAGCGAGGCGTTCGCATTCATGACGCGCGTCGCGTTCCTTGCGGAAAAGGCGGATCATCATCCCGAATGGTCGAACGTGTGGAATCGCGTCGACATCGCGCTGACCACGCACGACGCGGGCGGGTTGTCGCACAAGGACGTGGCGATGGCGGAGGCGATCGAGGCGCTGACGGTATAAGGGCGCGCGCGCTACACGAGCGACAGCCCCAGCCACCGCTTGGGTCTGCGGAGGTTGCGCAGCACCAGCCGTTCGACCGCAAGCACCAGCAGAAGGGTCGCGCCGAACAGCGGCATGGACAGGCCGAGCGCGACGATGCCGCCGATCAGCACCGGTCCATAACGCGGGCGCGTGAGCGGGATCGGCGCGCCGAGCAGCCCGACCGGGCGCCGGTGCCACCACAGCACCGCGCCCGACCCGGCGAGCAGCGCGAGCAGCAGCGCGGTCAGCGTCCCCGCGATCTGGTTGGCGACCCCGAACAGCGCGCCCTCGTGCGCCGCGATGCCGTAACCGATCAGCCGGTCGATCCAGTGGCGCTCGGTAAAGTCGCTGCGGTGGAGGATCTGCCCGGTCGCCCCGTCGAACGTCGCCTCGGCGCGCAGGGGGCGGTCGGCGGCGTCGGACGAGACCTTCCACGGCGCGCCGGGCGTCTTGGGGGGCGCGACCAGCACCGGCGGCGCGAGCGCGAGCGGCTGCGCCGCGCGCACGACCCGGGTAAGGTCGCCCCCGGGGGGCGCAGCGGCGCTTCTTTGCGCCATCATGCCGGCCATCCCGGCCATCCCCGCATGGTCGGCATGCAGGTCGGCGGCGGGATCGGGCTTGGGCGGCTTGCCCCCGATCGTCCAGTCGACCGGCCCGTTGCTCGTCCCCGTCAGCGCGCGGATCTCGACCAGATAGCTGCCCCAAACGTTCGCCCAGGGCAGTCCGGTCCCGATCAGCCCGAGCGCGAAGAGCGACACCCAGATCCCGGCCGTCGCATGAAGATCGCGCCAGAACAGCCGCTTGCCCCCGCGAAGGCGCGGATACAGCACCCCGCCGAGCCCCCGCCGCGCGCGTGGCCACCACAGGTACAGCCCGGTCAGCAGCATCGTCACCGCCCAGCACGCGGCGATCTCGACGATACCGCTCCCGATCGTCCCCGCGAGCAGTTCGCCGTGGAGTCGGGAGAGCAGCGGGAACAGCCGGGTCGCCTCGGGGGCGACGTGCAACACCGCCAGTGTCGCGGGGTCGACATAGACGCGCGTGTCCACGCCACCGCTGGTGACGATGACGCGCACGGCGTGGCCCGGCGCATCGGGCAGCACGTAGCTCCGCAGGCTCGCCCCCGGCACCGCGCGCAGCGCCGCAGCGACCTGCGCATCGGGTGATCGCGCGGGCGCGCTGGTCGCGAGGTGGTCGAACCGCTGGTCGAGCCAGGCTTCCACCTGCGGCCGCCACAGGTACAGCGACCCGGTCAGCGCGAGCCACAGGACGAACGGGATGCACAGCAGGCCGGCATAAAAATGCCAGCGCCACACCGTATTGTACCAACGGGTCCCCGGCGCCAGGACGCTCATGGTCTTCTCGCAGGGGCCGACGCCCGCGATCGGGGGACGGCAGTCGGCACGGGGCCGGCCGGCGCGGCGAGCGTCACGGCCGCACCGCGAGAGCGGGTACGTTCTGTCATGGGAAATTCCTGTCCGATGCGCGCAAGCGGCGCGCGATCGATCCTCTGGGGCGGGTGGCGGACCCGCCCCGGCAAGGCTCAAGCGATCGCGGGCGGGCCGCGTAACGGGGGGCGCAGGAACGCGCGGCGCGCGATCGGCGCGTTCGGAGCGAACAGGCGCGCGGCCGCGAGCGTAGCGGCGATCGCGATCGCCGGCAGGACGAGGTCGATCCCGCCGAAGCTCGGCGCGGTCAGCCCCGCGAAGGCACAGGGGACATCGGGTTTTGCCGGAGCCTGGTCATGCCCCTTGCGGGGCGGCGACAGCGCAGGGGCCGCCATTCCAGGCATGACGCCCGCGCGCTCGGGCGCCGTCGCCATTCCCGGGCACAGCACCACCGCGATCCCGCTCGCGGTCCGCTCCGGCATGAAACCCGCGGGCACGATCGCCTTCATCAGCACCGCCGCCGCAATCACCATCCAGGTGGCAAGCGCGTTGCGTCGCAAGAGGATACGGAGCGGACCCATCGCGTTTGCGCTAGCCTGCGCAGGACTCGCTGTCACTTGGACAAACCGCCCGGTTCCGCTTCGTGCCACCGAATCCGTATTGGTGCGTTTGAGGTGCCATGACCGATTTCGCTCTCCCGCTCGATGGCGGCTGCTTCTGCGGTACGATCCGGTACCGGATCGACCAGCCGCCCTTGTTCACCATGGCGTGCCACTGCACGGACTGCCAGCAGATGACCGCTTCGGCGTTCTCGCTCGGGCTTGCGGTCGCGAAGGACGGGTTCACCGTTACGTCCGACACGCCCCCGCGCGCGCTCGACAAGCAGGCGGAATCGGGGGCGACCTCGACCCGCTACGTCTGCCCCGATTGCGCGGGCTGGACGCATACGACGACGACCGGATCCCCCGACAGCGTGATCGTCCGCCCGTCGTCGCTGGACGATCGCACCTGGGTCCGCCCGATCGCCGAGATCTTCACGCGCTCGGCACTCCCCTGGGCGCGGCTGTCGGCGGCGTTCATCTACGAGACCGAGTTCGAGGATCCATCGCCGATCGTCGCGGCCTTCAAGACGAGCGACATTCGGCCGGCGTGATCAAAGCTAGGTCTTTGGATTACCGGCGTCATCCTGAACGTGTTTCAGGGTCGACCGTGCCGTGACCCCAATCGATGGTCGTTGCACGGCGGATGCTGAAACACGTTCAGCATGACGGCGGGATGGGGCGGAGCAGAACGGGCAGTTAAACGCCCGCCGTTTCCATCACGCGATCCCACTGTACCGCTGCCGCGTCGCGGCGACCGTCGCGCGGGCCTGTTCGATCGCCTGTTCGACCGCCTCGCTCTCGGTTGCTTGCAACAGCGAATCGATCACGCGGCGCAGATGGTCGCGCATTGCGTTGCGCGCGGCGTGCGGGTTGCGCTGGCGTAAAGCGGCGAGGATTGCGTTATGCTCGCCCGCGCGCGGCTTGATCCCGGCACGGCGGACCTTGTCCGACAGCAACCGATATTGCGGCGAACGGTCGCGCGCGGCCCACAGCGAATCGACCGCTGCGACGAGCGCGCTGTTCTGCGTCGCCTCGGCGATACCGAGATGGAAGCGTCGGTCGATCTCCTCCGACCGCTCGACGTCGCGCTCGTTTTCGAGCTCCATCGCGTCGATCATCGCGGCGAGCGCGCTGACCCCGGCATCGTCGATCAGCGTCGCGGCAAGCGCGCAGGTCTCGCCCTCGATCAGTGCGCGTGCCTCGAGGATCTCGAACGGGCCGAACCCGCTGGTGTCCGCCTGTGCACGCGCGGGCGCGAGCGCAGCGACATACACGCCCGAGCCGGTGCGCACCTCGACCAGTCCGTCGAGCTCGAGCGCGAGGATCGCCTCGCGCACGGTCGGGCGCGACACGCCGGTGGAGGCAGCGATGTCGCGTTCCGACGGCAGCCGCCCGCCCAGCGGATACACGCCTTCGGCGATACGCGCGGCGAGCGTTCGCGCGACTTGTGCGTACAGGCGATTGCCCTCTTCGCGTGGCTGAACCGCCATGCGACAACTCCTCAAAAATTGGTCAGGCCAATATAGACACGCCGGATCGGCTCCGCTAGCGTAACCCCAACGACGGAGAGGACAAGTCGAGATGCGCATTCGCGAAGCCCGCGTGATCGTAACCAGCCCGGGTCGCAATTTCGTGACCCTGAAGATCGTGACCGACGAGGGCGTCTACGGAATCGGCGACGCGACCCTCAACGGGCGCGAGAAGGCGGTGGTCAGCTATCTGGAAGATCACGTCTGCCCGTTGCTGATCGGTCGCGATGCGCGGCGGATCGAGGATATCTGGCAATTGCTGTACCGCGGTGCCTATTGGCGGCGCGGCCCGGTGACGATGCGCGCGATCGCCGCGGTCGACGTCGCCTTGTGGGACATCAAGGGCAAGGCGCTCGGCGCGCCGGTCTACGACCTGCTCGGCGGCAAGAGCCGGGATGGCGTGATGGTCTATGGTCATGCCAATGGCGCGGACATCGCGCACACCAGCGACGAGGTCGCGCGCTATATCGACCTTGGCTATCACGCGATCCGCGCGCAGAGCGGCGTCCCCGGGCTCGACAAGCCGTACGGCGTGTCGACCGACAAACTGTTCTACGAACCCGCCGACGCCGCGCTCGCGAGCGAGACGATCTGGTCGACGCCTGAATATCTGCGCCACACCCCGAAACTGTTCGATGCGCTGCGTTCCAAGTTCGGCGACACCCCGCTGCTGCTCCACGACGCGCACCACCGGCTGACCCCGCAGGAAGCCGCCAAGCTCGCCAAGTCGCTCGAACCCTATGACCTGTTCTGGCTCGAGGATGCGACCCCGGCCGAAAACCAGGAAGCGTTCAAGCTGATCCGCCAGCACAGCACCACGCCGCTCGCGGTCGGCGAGGTGTTCAACACCTTGTGGGACTGCAAGGACCTGATCCAGAACCAGTTGATCGATTACATCCGCGCGACGATCGTGGGGGCGGGCGGGATCACGCATCTGCGCCGGATTGCCGATTTCGCGGCGATCTGGCAGGTCCGCACCGGTTGCCACGGGGCGACCGACCTGTCGCCGGTGACGATGGGCGCGTCGCTGCATTTCCAGAGCTGGGTCCCCAATTTCGGGATCCAGGAATATATGCGGCACACCCCCGAGACCGACGCGGTCTTCCCGCATGCCTATACGTTCGAGGCGGGGATGCTCCATCCGGGCGACGCGCCGGGCCACGGCGTCGATATCAACGAGACCGAGGCCGCGAAATATCCGTACGATCCGCGCCAGTTGCCGATCGCGCGGCTGCGCGACGGCACGATGTGGAACTGGTGAGCGCACCCTCCGCCATCGCCGGTCGGCGGAGCGGCGGGTGAAGCTCCGCGGGCTGCGCTGGTGGATCGTGGGGCTCGTCTCGCTCGGGACGATCCTCAACTATCTCGCGCGCAACTCGCTTGGCGTGCTCGCGCCGCAGCTCAAGACCGAGCTGCATTTCTCGACCGAGCAGTACAGCTACATCGTCGGCGCGTTCCAGCTCGCCTATACGGTGATGCAGCCGGTGTGCGGCTATATCGTCGACTCGGTCGGGTTGCGGATCGGCTTCGCGCTGTTCGCGATCGCCTGGTCGGTCGCGAACATGCTCCACGCCTTTGCCGGGGGCTGGCAGGGGCTCGCCTTCTTCCGCGGGCTGCTCGGGTTGAGCGAGGCGGCGGCGATTCCGTCGGGCATGAAGACGATCGCCGAATGGTTTCCCGCGCGCAGCCGTTCGGTCGCGACCGGGTGGTTCAACGCCGGGACGTCGCTCGGCGCGGTGCTCGCGCCGCCGGTCGTGATCGGGATCAGCGCGCTGTACGACTGGCGGATGGCGTTCATCGTCACCGGCGCGCTCGGGCTGGTGTGGGCGGCGCTGTGGTACGCCTTCTACCGCTCCCCCGCCGACCATTTCGCGATCACCCCCAAGGAACAGGCACTGATCGCAGCAGACCGCCCGGCGGCGGTTCCGGGGAAGGTTTCGGCCAAGGCGATTCTCCGCACCCGGCGCTTCTGGGCGATCGCACTGCCGCGCTTCCTTGCCGAACCCGCGTGGCAGACGTTCAGCTTCTGGATCCCGCTCTATCTCGTGACCGAGCGTGGGATGGATCTCAAGCAGATCGCGCTGTTCGCGTGGTTGCCGTTTCTCGCCGCCGATCTCGGGGGGATCCTCGGCGGGTATCTCTCGCTGTTCCTGATGAAGCGCGCCGGGATGAACCTCATTCCGTCGCGGGTCGCGGGGATCGCGATCGGCGCGGTGCTGATGATCGCGCCGGGGTGCATCGGGCTGGCGTCGGGGCCGATGGTCGCGATTGCGCTGTTCTGCGTCGGCGGGTTTGCGCACCAGATGATCTCGGTGCTGATCAACACGCTGTCGGCCGATGTCTTCACCCCCGAGGAGGTCGGCACCGCCAATGGCTTCGTCGGGATGGCGGGGTGGACCGGCGGGCTGCTGTTCTCGCTCGCGATCGGGCAACTTGCGGATACGATCGGTTACGGCCCGTTGTTCGCGTGCCTCGCGGTGTTCGATCTGGTCGGGGCGGGGGTGCTGATCCTGACGATCGGGCGGCTCGCGATTCCCGAGAAAAAGGTGCTGGCATGAGACGCGCGACGCTTTCCGCTCCCCCGCTGTTCGCGGTCGCCGAGCGCGAGCCCGGCCGCGTGACGCTCCGTGCGGATAGCGGGCAGGTCGCGCATGTGTTCGTGCTCGAGGAGGATGTGGTCCGGCTGCTGCTGCTCGCCGATGGCAGCGTCACCAGCATGCCGAGCTGGGCAATCGCGCCGGGGGCCGAGGATATCGCCGAACCCGGGCGCGACCGGATGGCGACCGATGGCTTCGCCTTGCCCGAGTTCGCGTTGACCGAGACGCCCGGGCAGCTCGTGATCGAGACCGCGCGGATCCGGCTGACGGTCGCGCTCGACGGCTTCCGCTGCGTCTGGGAACAACGCGTCGGCGGCGGCTGGCGCACGATGGCGGCGGATCGCCCGACGCAGGCGTATGACTTCGGCTGGTGGGACGGTCGCACCTATCATTATGTCGCGCGCCAGCCGGGCGAGCGCCACTATGGCCTCGGCGAGCGCGCGGGCGCGATGGACCGCAGCGGGCGGCGCTTCCGGCTGACCAGCGTCGATCCGATGGGGTATGACGCCGAGACGTCCGACCCGCTGTACAAGGCGATCCCGTACATCCTGACCGCGCAGGGCGACGGCGTCTGCCACGGCGCGTTCTACGACACGCTCGCGCGCGTCACCTTCGACTTCGGGCAGGAGATGGACAATTACCACGGGCCGTATCGGCACATGGTGGCGGAAAGCGGCGATCTCGACCTGTACATGATCGCCGGCCCCGATCCGGCAGCGGTGACGCGGCGCTTCACCTGGCTGACGGGCAAGCCCGCGATGCCGCCGCGCTGGTCGCTCGGCTATTCGGGGTCGACGATGAGCTACACCGACGCGCCCGATGCGCAGGTGCGGATGGCGGAGTTCATCACCGGCATCGAGACGCATGATATCGGCTGCGGCTCGTTCCATTTGTCGTCGGGCTACACGTCGATCGGCGACACGCGCTACGTGTTCCACTGGAACCGCGACAAATTCCCCGATCCTGCGGGCTTCGCGGCAAGCTATGCGGCGGCAGGCGTCCGGCTGGTCGCGAACATCAAGCCCGCGATGCTGCTCGATCATCCGCGCATCGCCGAAGTCCGCGACGCCGGGCTGCTCGTCGCGGACTCGGACGGCGTGCCGACCGAGGCGCAATTCTGGGGCGCGCCGGGGGTCTATCTCGATTTCACCAACCCCGCGACCGCCGCCTGGTGGCGCGGACAGGTGACGACTGCGTTGCTCGACCACGGCATCGCTGCGACGTGGAACGACAATAACGAATATGAAGTGTGGGACGCGCGCGCGCGGATCCACGGTTTCGGGGCGCCGCGCCCCGCCGCCGATGCGCTTCCGCTCCAGGCGCTGCTGATGATGCGCGCGTCGCGCGCGGCGCAGGTCGCGCATGCGCCGGGCGTCCGGCCCTATATCGTCACACGGTCGGGGATGGCGGGGCTCCAGCGCTACGGGCAGACCTGGTCGGGCGACAATCGCACCGAATGGAAGACGCTGCGCTACAATCTCAAGATGGGGCTGGGGCTCGCGCTGTCGGGGGTGTCGAACAGCGGGCATGACGTCGGCGGCTTCTCCGGCCCCGCGCCCGATGCCGAACTGCTGGTGCGCTGGGTCCAGGCAGGCGTACTGATGCCGCGCTTCAGCATCCATAGCTGGAACGACGACCGGACCGTCAACGAACCGTGGATGCACGCCGACGCGCTCCCCGCGATCCGGCGGTTGATGGCGCTGCGGCAGACGCTGATCCCGTTCTTCCACGACCTGCTGCACCGCTATGCGCGCGACTATGCGCCGGTGCTGCGCCCGCTGTGGCTCGATCATCCCGAGGATGCGGGCGCATGGGTCGATGGCGACGACCACATGATCGGGCGCGACGTCCTCGCCGCGATCGTGGTCGAGCCTGGCGCAACGACGCGCCGCGTGCGGTTGCCGGGGCAGGGGCACTGGTATGACGTGTGGACCGGCGCCGTGCTCGACGGCGGCGGGGCGCAGGACGTGCCCGCACCGCTCGATGGCCCGCCGCCGCTGTTCGCGCGCGCGGGGTCGGCGATGCTGGTCGATCTTGCGGCGGGCGGGTTCCGCGCCGGTGTGCCGGAGCTTGGGGTCTGGCTGTTCCCTCCGGTCGGGGCGGGGGCGTTCGACTGGGACGGGTATGACGACGATGGCGAAAGCGCCGGGAGCGAGCCGCAGGTCTGGCGGATCGAAGGCGTGGCGACCGCCGAGACCATCACCCTCAAAGTGACATCACACGGCCCCGCATCATCGGCAAACACGATCTCGATCGTCCTGCCCGTCACCGAAACCCGCGAGACCGTGATCGAAGGCGGCACGGCCGAACGCCAGGCGGGCAATCGTCCGATCTACCGGGTCACGCTGTAACCGCTCGAGCCACGAAAAAGGGCGCGCCCATCGCTGGGCGCGCCCCTCTCTGCCGGAACGGCGGTTCGCTTACTTGAAGCGAACGCCGATGCCGCCCATGATCCGCTGACGCGAGGTGTGGTCGTTATACTGCGAGTACACATACTGTGCGTTCGCATAGACCGGCAGGCGGCCTTCGACGACCGTGTACTCGACGCCGCCGCCGACCTGGTAGCCGGTCGTGTTGACGTGATCGTAGAACGACCGCTGGCCTGCTGCCGTCGTGTCGAAGCGCTTGCGCTGCTCGTTCGTGACCCAGCCGCCCTTGCCGAAGACGAGCGCGCGCGGCGTGACGAGGTAACCCGCACGGACGCCGACGCCGAACTCTTCGAACGACTTGTGGCAGACCGTCCCGTTGCTGACGCCCGAGCAATTCTCATTGCCGCCGTCTGCGTTCCAGTAGGTCGCTTCCGGGCCGACGACGATCCGCTGGCCGATCATGCCGTCGAAGCCGATCGTCGCGCCGTAGCCGAACTTGTCGTTGTGCTGGCCCTGCGACTGGAAGCGATCGCCACCGGCGTTGCCTTCGAGGCGGAAGCCGCGGAACGACGTGTTGGACGTGTTCGCGGTCTCTGCCGACGTGGTCGTCACGTCCTGGGCCGATGCGGCGCCAGCCGTGAATGCCGCTGCAGCGGCTGCTACGATCAGAAATTTGCGCATGTGTGTTCTCCGTTGAGGTCCGCCAAACCCGTCAGGACACAAAGCGATCCGCGCAAAATCGACCTTTGCCGGAACCTGTTGCATTGCAGCAACAGCGGGTGTGGGCGGTGGCGGCGATTAAGGAGATGTTCAGGAATTGCCAATGAAAAGAACGCGGCAGGTCTCCCGCCGCGCTCTCAGGGCAATTAACCATGCGGGATCGTCAGTATTTGACCCCGAGCCGCACGCCGAAGTAGCGTTGCGCATCGCGCGGCACCTGCAATCGCGCATAGGACAAGGCGCTGACACCATTGCCCGCGGGCGTGACGAAGCTGGTGTAATATTTGTCGGTCAGGTTCTTGCCGATCAGCGCGACTTCATACCGGCCGTCTCGGGTGGCGAAGGTGAGGTTCGCATCGACAAGGGCATAGGGTGCCTGTTGCGCGAGCGGGGTCTGGTCGAGGTCGAAATTGATCCGGCTCGAATAGGCGATCGCCGAGCCGAGCCGGACGGTGAACGGCAGCACATCGTCGACCGGCAGTTTCCAGTCGCCGCCGATGTTGAACTTGTGCTTCGGCGCGAACGGCAGCGGCTTGCCATTGTGCGCGACGCAGGTTGCGAGCTGCGCGGGGGTAAGCGTCGCCGCGTTACAGCGGAATTCGCGGATCGCCCCCTCGTTATAGGTGTAGCCGCCATTGAACGAGATCCGGTCGGTCGGGCGCCAGCTGAAATCCATCTCGACCCCGCGCGAGCGCACGCGCCCCGCGTTGGTCAGCGTGACGAAGGTCTGCGGCGGGATGGTGACGAAGCTGTTCGCCTGGAAATTGTCGAGCACCTGGCTGTAGAGCGCCAGGTTGAGCGTCAGCCGCCGGTCGAACAGCTTGGTCTTCGCGCCCAGTTCGAACGCGTTGCTCGTCTCGGGTGAGATCGCGCCGGTGTTGTTGGCGGTGATCGAGTAGAAGACGTTGAGCGCCGGCCCCTTATATCCACGCGAGTAGGTGCCGTAGAGCATCACGTCGCGGGTCGCCTGGAACTGCACGCCCGCCTTGCCCGAAACGCCGTTCGCGCTGGTGCGCTCGGCGAAGGTGAAGGGGCCCTGGATGCCGGGGCGCAGCGCGGCGGCGACCCCGGCGGGGGTGTTGGTGCGCGCATAATCGTAGGACACGGTGTCATGCGTGTAGCGGATCCCGCCGATCAGCTTAAACGCCTCGCTGACGTTGACGGTCGCCTGCGCGAACCCCGCCTGGCTGCGGAACCGCGTGTTCCACGCGGCGGGGCCGGTCGCGGTGGTAAAGGTGCTGACGCCGGGCGCGGTGCTGCAGGGGCGGAAGCCGGTCGCGTCGATCGGCAGCGTGGAGGCCGAGCAGAAGGTGTCGGAGCGCGTGAACGTGTCATGCTCCTTGGTCCACCAGAAGAACCCGCCTGCGACATATTCGATCAGCTGGCCGGTCGGCGAGGCGATCCGGACTTCCTGGCTATACTGGTTAAAATCGAGCGCACCGTCGTCGCGCTGGTCGATGTTCTGCGTCGCGGCATTGGGCGTGGTGGCGGAGGCGGCGGCGACATATTGCCCGCTCTGCGACCCGAAATCGCCGTCGCGCAGCTGGCGGTTCTTCCAGTTGCGATAGGCGGTGATCGAGGTCAGCGTGTGATCGCCGAGCTTGAGGTCGATCGTCGCGGAACCGCCGGTGTTGGTGTCGGTCGTGCCCGGGCCGAAATTATTGTTGATGTCGCGATTGCCGAAGCGCGGGACGACCGCGCCTTGCTGCGGCAGGAAGATGGTGCTGAACTGCGCGTTGGGGATGGTGGTGCCGAGCACGTCGCCGCAGCAATCGTCGTTCGCGTGCGAATAATCCGCCGCGAGCGTGACGGTCAGGTCGCCGAAGTCGCCGCGAACCTTGCCCTTGATCCCCCAGCGCTTGTAGCCGTTGACGGTCTTGTCGTTGTACACGTTGCGCGCGTTGCCGTCATAATAGCCGTAATAGCCGCCGATCCGCGCGGCGATGTTCTGGCTGAGCGGGCCGGACAGGTTGGCGGTCGCGCGGACTTCGCTCTTGTCGAAATAGGCGACCGAGGCGTCGGCGGCGAGCACGCTGCTCGGCGCGCGCGTCACGATGTTGAGCGCGCCCGCCGAGGCGTTCTTGCCGAACAGCGTGCCCTGCGGCCCGCGCAACACTTCGATCCGGTCGATGTCGGCGAAATCCTGCGTCGCCATGCCGGAGCGACCGTAGACGACGCCGTCGATGATCGTCGACACGCTCGGCTCCGCGCCAGAGGCAAAGGACTGCGTCCCGATCCCGCGGATCGCGATCGTCGAATTGACGTTGGCGGTGCCGCGCTTGAAGGTCAGCGACGGGACGAGCCGGTCGAGCGTCTCCGCGCTGTTGACGTTGCCGCTGCGCAAGGCTTCCGCGCCGACGACGCTGATCGCGACGGGGACGGTCTGGAGGTTTTCTGAACGGCGTTGCGCGGTGACGACGATGTCGTCGCTTGGCACCGGCTGCGCGAGGGTATGTTCGGTGCTTGGCGCCTGCACGGGCGGCGTCGCGGTGGGTGCGGTTTGCGCCTGCGCGGCGGCGGCGGCCATCAGCGCCGTCGCGAGCGCGGCAGCAGCGGTTGCGAGGTGAAGGCGCGAGCGTGCGGTGGTGTTCATGTGTCTGTCCTCCCCGGAAGCATATGCGGACTTTTGCCCGTCGGATTGCTGTCGATTGGATCTGTTAGACCAGAGCGTCGGCAAATCTGTCAAGTGGTTTGACCAGTTTTGTGACAACGCTGTCGAGCTTCTAAAATGTCGTCATGCTGAACTTGTTTCAGCATCCACCGCGCGACGAGCGCGGACTGCCATTGTGGCGCGGTGGACCCTGAAACGAGTTCAGGGTGACGCTGGAAAGAATTCGTGCCCAACCCCTGGCTTGACCCCTCCCGCATTCTCCCCGATACGGAACATAGGACGAACACTGAGTCAGAGTCGGTCGCGTCGCGACCCCGTTGGCGCGCTTTGGCTGGTGGAGTGGGACTGTGAGCAAACAAGTTTCCGCGCGGGCGGCGCGCCGGGCCGTTGTGGCGGTGGCGGAACCCGAGCGGCGGTATCTCGCTTTGTGGTTCCCCTTCCTGTCGAGCGACCGGGCGCGGCGTGCCCCGGGCGACGCCGGGCCTACGGACGCGCCGCTGGTGCTGGTCGCGCGGGAGGGCGGGACGATCCGCGTCAGCGCGGTCGATTCGCGTGCGCAGGCGCATGGGGTCGCGCCCGGGATGCCGGTTGCGGCGGCGCAGGCGCTCGTGCCCGACCTTGCGATCCACGACGTCGCGTCCGAGGCGGACCAGGACTGGATCGAGCGGATCGCCGACCTGTGCGAGCGCTACACGCCGATGGTCGCGCTGGACGAATCGGACGGGATTACACTCGACCTGACCGAATGCGCGGAAACGTTCGGCGGCGAGGACGCGCTGCTGACGGACCTCGAAACGCGTCTGGGAAATTGGAGCGATGACGTCCGTCACGCGCTCGCCGGCAGCCCCGCCGCCGCGCAGGCGCTCGCCCGCTTCCGGACGATGCCCGCCGCGAACGCGGCGGCGGCGTTGCGGCGGCTCGACGTCGCGGCGCTGCGACTGCCCGCGGATACGTTGGCGACCCTCCGCGACGCCAAGGTGAAGACGATCGGCGACCTCGCCGCGTGTCCCGCCGCCGCGATCGCCGAGCATTTCGGCGAGGATACCGCCGAGGCGCTCGAACGGCTGTTCGGGACCGACGACGCTGGCCTCGATCCGCGGCGTCGCTTGCCCGCGCTCACCTTCGAACGCGGCTTCGCGGCCCCGATCACGCGGATCCGGCCACTTCGCGCCGCGATCACCGCGCTTGCGGCCGAGGCGACCGCGGTGCTGGAAGCGCGGCATCAGGGCGGGCGGCGGTTCTGCATCCGGCTGTTCCACAGCGACGGCACCGTCCGCACGCTTGCGATCAAGACCGCGCTCCCGGTGCGCGATCCCACGCTGCTCGTCCGGCTGTTCCGCGAACGGATCGCCGCGCTCGCCGATCCGCTCGATCTGCGGACGGGGTGCGATCTGATCCGGTTCGCGCTGCCGCGGGTCGAACCGCTCGCGCCGACGCAATTGCGGCTCGAGGGCGGCGTCGCCGACGCCCCGGGGGAGCGCACCCGAATCCGGCGCTCGGCCGCGAACGACAGTGCGCTTCCGGAACAGGGCGTGCTCGGGCTTTGACCGGCCGCACGGCGCGCGGCGTCGAATTCCACCCCCGGACCCGTCACCGCGCTTGCTCATGCCCCCCGGCATCGGCCATTGGACGGCCATGACATTTCAAGTCGACATGGGGCTCGACACGGGCGGGCGGTCGGTACCGATCGATCTCGAGGAATTGCTGGCGACACGACTGCTGGTCCAGGGCAATTCCGGCTCGGGAAAATCGCATCTGCTGCGCCGACTGCTCGAACGCAGCGCGGGGCAGGTCCAGCAGATCATCATCGACCCCGAGGGCGATTTCGTCACGCTCGCCGACGCCTACGGCCATATCGCGATTTCGGCGGCGGATTATTCGGTCGGCGAGATCGCGCGGTTCGGCACGCGGATCCGCGAGCATCGCTCGTCGGTGGTGCTCGATCTCGAAGGACTCGAAATGGAGGGGCAGATGCGCTGCGCCGCCGCCTTCCTCTCCGCGCTGTTCGATGCGCCGCGCGAGCACTGGTTTCCCGCGCTCGTCGTGGTCGACGAGGCGCAGGTGTTCGCGCCGTCGATGGGCGCGGAAGTGAGCGAAGAGGTCCGGCGCGCGTCGCTCGGCGCGATGACCAATTTGATGTGTCGCGGGCGCAAGCGCGGGCTTGCCGGGATCATCGCGACGCAGCGGCTGGCGAAGCTTGCCAAGAACGTCGCGGCGGAAGCCTCCAACTTCCTGATGGGGCGCACCTTCCTCGACATCGACATGGCGCGCGCGGCGGACCTGCTCGGCATGGAGCGACGCCAGGCCGAACAGATCCGTGATCTCCCGCGCGGCACCTTCCTCGCGCTCGGGCCGGCGGTCAGCCGCCGTCCGGTGTCGATCAAGGTCGGTTCGGTCGAGACCGGGTCGCGCGGTGGCGGGCCGGTGCTGACGCCGCTCCCGCAGGCCCCGACCGGCGAGATGAAGCAGTTGCTGCTGCTCGGGCTCGAGGAACCGATGCCGATGCCCGCGCCCTTGCCGCGCCCCGCACCCGCCGCGAAGGTGATCGACCGGATCGCGGCGGACTCGATCCCCGATCCCGTTCCCGAAGTGCCGCGCCACACCGACGAGGAGCTCGCCGCGGTCGTCCGCGACGTGCTGTCCGCGATCGTCGAGGATCCGGATTCGACCGCGCGGCCTGCGGCGATCCTGTACCAGGATTTCCAGGTGCGCTGCCGGATGGTCGGCGTGTCGCCCGCGCCGCTCGATCCCTCGGGCTTCGCGCGCCGGCTGGCGGCGGCGCGTGCGGGCATCCTCGACGGGCTCGACGGCGATTGGGCCGAGGCGATCGCGACCGCGCACGACCTTCCCGACGAGATGCTCGGCGCGTTCCTGCTCGTGGCGAAGGCCGCGCGCGAGGGGCTGCCCTGCCCGAGCGATGCCGAGATCGCGCAGACCTATGGCACCAGCTCGCTCGGCCGCGCGCGGCGCGTGCTCAGCTATATCGAGGGGCGCAACCTGTTCGTCACCCGGATCGACCTTGCGGGGAAGCGTTCGGTGACGATCCCGACGCTCGGCTGGACGACCCAGCCTGCCGATGCGGGTTGACGGGGCCAGGCCGCGCATGCCGGATGAAATCGCCGTCATGCGGACGGACGGGCCTTTGAATCGCCCCGATTATCGTGCAGCGCGCCAAGACGCGCTCTGGGCACCGTATTGATGGCATCCTCGTCTTATCGTTCTTCCAATGATCGCGGCCGGGCGCGCGGGATCATCCTTGCGCTGGTCGTCGAGGGTCTGGTCGCGTTGTTGCTGTTGCAGCTCGGGACCGGCGTCTTCACGCCGCCCAAGCCGCAACGCGAGCTCAAGACCTTCGAGGTCCCGCCCGATGCCCCCGCGATCGGCCCCAAGCCGACGCAGCGCACGCGCACCCCGACCAAGCAGAAACAGGCGACCAGCACGACCTCGCCCGCGCCCCCGCCGCCGGTCGCGCCGCCGCCCGTCGTCACGCCGGTGCGCCCGAAGTTCATCGAGCTGAGCCACGACGAATTCGCCGCGTCCGACATCGGCAAGATCCCGTCGAGCAAGGGGTCGGGCGATTCCGAGGGAACCGGCAAGGACAGCGTAGCGGCATATGGTCCCGGGCAGGGACCGGGCGGGGCGGCACTCTACAACGCCGAATGGTATCGCGAGCCGACCCGCGCCGAACTGGCGACGTATCTGCCCGCCGGGGTGCAGAGCGGCTACGGGTTGATCGCGTGCAAGACGATCGAGGATTATCACGTCGAGAATTGCCGCTCGCTGGGCGAATCGCCCCCGGGATCGGGCCTGTCGCGCGCGTTGCGGCTGGCCGCGTGGCAGTTCCGTGTGCGCCCGCCGCGGATCGGGGGGAAACCGATGATCGGGGCGTGGGTCAGGATCCGCTTCGACCTGACGGTCGGGGTGAAGGACAACTGAGGTCTCGTGCTCCTGCGTTCGCAGGAGAACCGATCCTACCCCGGGATCCGCTCCAGGAACCCGCGCACGTCGTCGGCGATCCTCACCGCCTTGCCCGTCGGCAGGTGGACGTTGACCACTGTCATCGCGATCACGGTGTGCAATTCGCCCGTCTCCGCGTGGCACAGCTCGAACGTCTGGGTCAGGCTCGACCCGCCGATCCGGTCGATCCGCACGAACGCCTCGACCGTATCGCCGAGCACGAACGGTTTGAGATAATCGATCGCGGTATGCCGCACGTGGAATTCGGTCTCGTGCCACGCCGCCCCCAGCGCATCGCCGATCCCGGTCCATTCCCAGAATTCGGTGACCGCGACATCGGCATATTCGAGATAGCGCGAGTTGAAGACGACCTTCTGCCCGTCGATCTCGGCATAGCGCACGCGGAACCGCGTCGAAAAGGCGAACCCGTCGCGCATCTTCAGAACAGCAACTTGATGCCGACGATCGCCAGCACGACCGCGAGGATCGGGCTCAGCACGCGGTCCGACACGCGTGTCGCGATCAGGCTGCCGACGATGATTCCGGGGATCGACCCGATCAGCAGCGAGACGAGCAACGCCCCGTCGACCGAACCGAGGATCCAGTGCCCGATCCCGCCGAGCAGCGTCAGCGGCACCGCGTGCGCGATGTCCGATCCGACCAGCCGGTTGATCGGCAGCGTCGGGTAGAGGATCAGCAGCGCGGTCATCCCGAGCGCACCCGCGCCGACCGACGTCAACGACACCAGCACCCCCAGCACCGCGCCGAGCAGCACGGTCAGCCGCGCCTGGCGACCGGGCGACACCGCGCCGAGCCGCTGCCCCAGCGCCGCGACGATCCGTTTGCGCAACAGCGTCGCGATTCCCGACAGCAGCAGCGTGATGCCGAGCACGACCGAAATGACGTGCCCGGTATTGGCGGACCGCTCGCCTTCGTAATGCAGCGCGACGAGCGTCAGCAGCGCGGCGGGCACGCTGCCGGCCGCGAGCCGCCCGACCACGCGCCAGTCGACCGTTCCGCGCCAGCCATGGACGGTCGTCCCGACCGTCTTGGTCGCGGAGGCATAGAGCAGGTCGGTGCCGACCGCGGTCGCCGGGTGGAAGCCGAAGGCAAGCACCAGCAGCGGGGTCATTAGCGAGCCGCCGCCGACCCCGGTCAAGCCGACGACGAGGCCGACGAGCACGCCGGCCATCGAATACAGGGGATTGATCATCCGGCTTGGGTCAACCGGCCTTGGCGCTTGGCGTGTTGACGCCCATCGACTGGAGATACTTCTTCACGTTGCGCGCGGCCTGCCGCAATCGCTGTTCGTTCTCGACCATCGCGATGCGCACAAAGCCTTCTCCGTTCTCGCCATAGCCCACCCCTGGCGCAACCGCGACGTTGGCGCTTGTCAGCAATTGTTTGGAGAACTCAAGGCTACCTAGGTGCGCGAGCGCGGGCGGGAGGGGCGCCCAGGCGAACATCGACGCGCGCGGGGCGGGGATCTCCCATCCGGCGCGGCCGAAGCTCTCGACCAGCACGTCGCGGCGCTTGTGGTAGAGGATGCGGTTCGCCTCGACGATATCCTGCGGCCCATTGAGCGCGGCGCACGCCGCCGCCTGGATCGGGGTGAATGCGCCATAATCGAGATACGACTTCACCCGCGACATGGCGGCGATCAGTTTCGCGTTGCCAACCGCGAAGCCGATCCGCCAGCCCGCCATCGAATAGGTCTTGCTGAGCGAGGTGAATTCGACCGCGATATCCTTGGCGCCGGGCACCTGCAGGATCGAGGGCGTCGGGTTGCCGTCGTAATAAAGCTCCGAATACGCGAGGTCGGAAAGGATCCAGACCTGGTTCTCCTTCGCCCACGCGACGAGCCGCTCGTAGAAGGCGAGGTCGACTGCTTCGGCGGTCGGGTTCGACGGATAGTTGACCACCAGCACCGACGGGCGCGGGACGGTGAACGCCATCGCGCGTTCGAGCGATTCGAAATAGGCTTCGTCGGGCGTGGTCGGGACCGCACGGATAGTGGCCCCTGCGATGATGAAGCCGAAGGTATGAATCGGATAGGACGGGTTGGGCGCGAGCACGACGTCGCCCGGCGCGGTGATCGCGGTCGCCAGGCTGGCGAGCCCTTCCTTCGAGCCCATCGTCACGACCACCTCGGTCTCGGGATCGAGATCGACGCCGAAGCGGCGGCCGTAGTAATTGGCTTGTGCCTTGCGCAGCCCGGGAATGCCCTTGGACTGAGAGTAGCCGTGCGCGTCGGGCTTGCGCGCGACCTCGATCAGTTTCTCGATGACGTGCGGCGGCGGGGGCAGGTCGGGGTTGCCCATGCCGAGATCGATGATGTCCTCGCCGCTCGCCCGCGCCGCCGCGCGCATCGCGTTCACTTCCGCGATGACGTACGGTGGCAGGCGTTTGATGCGATAGAAATCGTCGGACATTGCGCGAAACCCGGCTTGAGGAGACCGATCCTTACGCCAATCGCACGCGCTTCGTCACCCCAGAGCTGTCGTGGCTGGTTGCGTGGCCGAATTCCTCCCCCTGTGTGGGCTGTCGCGCGCCGGGGGAGCGGCGCGGGAACTTCCCAATGCGCCCAAGCGGTTGATCGTCCGTGCAATCCGGCATGACGCCGCCGCGCCCGCACGATAGAAGAGCGCAAACAGGATCGAGGATGCCATGGCCGATTCGGATACCACCACGCCGGCCGGCACCGCGCCGCCCCCTCCCGCACCCAGCCTTGCCGACATGCAGCACTGGACCTGGGTGCTCGGGCGCGCGCAGCAGATGCTGCTCGAACAGGGCATGGCGACGATGACCGCGAACACCGCATTGTTCCCTGCCATCCCCGGTTTCACCGACCCGGCGACGCTTGCACGGACGCGCGATTTTTGGAGCGAGAGCCTGTCGCTGTGGCAGCGGATGCTCGACCCGGCGAAGCCCGCGCCCCGCGCCGAATCGCCCGACCATGCGCGCGACAAGCGGTTCAAGGACCCGCGCTGGCACGACGACCCGGTGTTCGACTTCATCCGGCAAAGCTATTTCCTCGTCGCGGACACGATGCTCGCACAGGTCGAGGCGGTCGAGGGCATCGACGACAAGCAGCGCGAGCAGATGCGCTTTACCGCGCGCGGGTTCCTCGATGCGATGAGCCCGACCAATTTCCCCGGCACCAACCCCGAGGTGATCGTGCGGACGATCGAGACTCGTGGCGAGAATCTGCTCAAGGGCCTGCACAACATGCTCGCCGATCTCGGCAAGGGGCAGTTGACGCATACCGACCAGAGCGCGTTCGAGCTCGGCCGCAACATCGCGATGACACCGGGCAAGGTCGTCCACCGCACGGATTTGTACGAGCTGATCCAGTACAGCCCGACGACGGAGACCGTGCTGGCCACCCCGCTGGTGATCTTCCCGCCGTGGATCAACCGCTTCTACATCCTGGATCTCAGCCCCGAAAAGAGCTTCATCCGCTGGGCGGTGGAGCAGGGGATCACGGTGTTCATGGTCTCGTGGCGCTCGGCCGACAAGACGATGAAACATGTCGTGTGGGACGATTACATTGCCGCGCAGATCGATGCGGTCGACACGATCCGCGCGGTGCTCGACGTGCCGGCGGTCCACACGATCGGCTATTGCGTCGCGGGGACGACGCTGGCGGCGACGCTCGCGATCCTCACCGCGCGCGGCGAGGCGGACAAGGTGGCGAGCGCGACCTTCTTCACCGCGCAGGTCGATTTCGAGAAGGCAGGCGAGCTGCTCCATTTCGTCGCGGACGACCAGCTTGCGCTGATCCGCTCGCTGACGCCCGACGGGTTCCTCGACGGGCGGTATATGGCGGCGGTGTTCAACCAGCTGCGCGGGCGTGACCTGATCTGGAACTACGTCACCAACAACTATCTGCTCGGCAAGGATTATGCGCCGTTCGACCTGCTCCACTGGAACGGCGATACGACCAACCTGCCCGCGGCGTGGCACATCGCCTATCTGACCGACCTGTACCGCGACAATCGCCTCGCCAGGCCGGGCGAGATGCAGGCGCTGGGGACGCCGATCGACCTGTCGACCGTGGCGACCCCGGCCTATATCCAGGCGGGGCGCGAGGATCATATCGCGCCCGCGGAGAGCGTGTGGGCGATGATGCACCACTTCATCGGGCCGAAGCGGTTCGTGCTCGCGGGCTCGGGACATATCGCGGGGGTGGTCAACCCGCCGTCCGCGCAGAAATACCAATATTGGCTCAACCCGGGCGAGACCGAGCGGTTCGAAGATTTCGTCGCGGGCGCGACCGAGACCAAGGGGAGCTGGTGGCCGGACTGGCGCGAGTGGCTCCGGGCGATGGGGGAAGAACAGGTCGCCGCGACAGGCGCGCGGCTTCCCGGGGAGGGCGCTCTGTCCGCTTTGGAGGATGCTCCGGGACTCTACGTACGCGCGAGATAACGGCGATTTATCAATAATTTCGCTAAACTGGATTTTGATGTTGCGGTGCAACATAGGTGTTGTTCCAAGCTACTTTTGCTGCTATATTGCGCTGCAGCAAAAGTAGCTCAGGAGAAGTCCGGTCATGGCCAGCAAAGGCCCTAAGTCCGTCCCCCCCAAGGGGATTGCCAAGCCGATCGACTCGACCCCGCCCCTTCCGGCGGCGGTGACCGAGGCCCCGCCCGTTCCGTTCGTCGCGCAGCCTGCGCCGAAATCCGTCTCTAAGCCCGCGACTCCGCGTGCACCGACGGCGAAGCCGGCACCCGTGCCGCTGGCTCCCGTGGAAAGTACCGAATCCGTGCCAGCACCGGTGCCGGCGCAGGTTCCCGTTGTCTCCGTTTCTCCAGCCCAGACACCAACCCCCGCCATCGCACCCGCGACGGCCGTCATGCAGAAGGACTTCAGCACCATGGACGCTACCGCCACGATCAACACCGCTGCCGATACCGCGCAGGCCGAAGCCAAGACCGTCTTCGCCGACGTCAACGACCGGGCGAAGACCGCGATGGAGAAGGGCTCGAAGATGATCGCCGACCTCAACGAATTCTCGAAGGGCAACCTCGAGGCGGTCGTCGAGTCGAGCAAGATCGCGGCCAAGGGCGCCGAGGATATCGCGCGCTACACCAGCGACTATGTCCGCACCACGGTCGAAAAGGCCAACGCCACCGCCAGCCAGTTCGCGTCGATCAAGTCGCCGACCGAGTTCTTCAAGCTCCAGAGCGAGCTGACCAAGCAGGCGATAGATTCGATGATGGCGGAAACCGCCAAGTTCACCGAGGGGTACGTCAAGCTCCTCGGCGAGATCGCGCAGCCGATCTCGAACCGGGTCGCGGTTGCGGTCGAAAAGGTCAAGGTCGCCGCCTGAGCGATCCTGCTTTGTGACCACGAAGGGCGGTTCCCGACGGGAGCCGCCCTTTTCGTTTGCGCGGACCCCTTGCCCTCACGGGGTACAATGCCATATTTTAGGGCTGCATGACCGACCACCTTCACATCTCCATGGCGGAACGCCGCGACGACGGAACCGATGGCTCCGATGGCGATGGGGGCACTGGCGTCGCCACCCGCACGCGCTCCAAGACCAAGCAGCCGACGCCGTACCGCGTCCTGCTGCTCAACGACGATTATACGCCGATGGAATTCGTCGTCCTCGTGTTGCAACGGTTCTTCCGCATGGACATGGAAGCCGCCACCCGCGTGATGCTCCACGTCCACCAGAAGGGCGTCGGGGTGTGCGGGATCTTCAGCTACGAAGTCGCGGAAACCAAAGTCGCGCAAGTGCTGGATTTCGCGCGGCAGAACCAGCATCCGCTCCAGTGCATGCTGGAGAAGGCCTGAGCGCCACCGCGCTTCAGAGTCGCGCGGGTAGCCACCCGAGATCGAGCCCGGCATAGCGATCGACGAAATTGGCCGAGCGGGTCAGTCCGCGCTCGTTGAGAAACTCGACGCGGCCCGCTTCGCGTGCGATCAGCCCCTCGTCCTCGAGCTGGCGGAGCATGCGGTTTACATGGACCGCGGTCAGCCCGGTCGCGTCGCCAATCTCTTCCTGCGTCAACCCGAGCACGAAACTGGTGCTGACGCTCCGGTCGAGCGTCCGCATCCGGTTGCGGATCTCGATCAGCATCGCCGCGACCCGCGCTTTTGCCGAAGTCCGCCCGAGCGCCGCGAGGCGATCGGTCAGCGCGGCACGCTCGATCTGGTTGTAGACGAGGATCAGCGCGGCGATCCGCGGGTGTTCGAGCATCACCGTGCTGAGCGCAGTCCGCTCGAACGGGCAGACGACGCAATCGGTCAGCGCGGTGATCGTCTCGGTAGCGTCGCCGTAGATGATGTTCGACACGGCGAGCAGATCGCCCGCGAAGTGGAAGCGCAGGATCTGCCGGCTGCCGTCGTGGAGCAGCACCGAGCTCATCATCGTGCCGCGCCGCAGGATATAGATTTCGTTGGCGCGGTCGTTTTCCCGCTGCAGCGTCATGCTGCGCTTGAGGGCGCGCTCGCGCTCCTCCAGACGGTCGAGCGCGGCGCGTTCCTGCGTCGTAAGCTCCACCATATCGCCGAGACGCTCGGCGAAACAACTTTGTGGCACGCGGTGATCACCCCTTGTTCTCCGGCCACAAAGCAGTGTGGCAGTATCCTTGCATTAAAGTCGATCAAGCGTGTCCACGAGACGACCGATCGGGTGATTCCGCGCACGCCAGCTTGCGCGCGCGGGGCAAGACGATAAACGAGGTCGATGGACCGTATTCTCATTCGGGGCGGTAACCGCCTTTCTGGCCGTCTCCCCATCTCCGGCGCGAAGAACGCCGCGCTCACGCTGATGCCGTGCGCGCTGCTGACCGAGGAGCCGGTGACGCTGCGCAACCTGCCGCGGCTCGCCGATGTCGACAGCTTCGGGCATCTGCTCAACCAGCTCGGCTGCTCGACCCGGATCGAAGGCGCGCGGCCCGAGGATTTCGGGCGGGTGATGACGATCCGCGCGGGGAAATTGACCGCGACCGAGGCGCCTTACGACATCGTCCGCAAGATGCGCGCGTCGATCCTCGTGCTTGGCCCGCTGCTCGGGCGCGCGGGCGAGGCGACGGTGTCGCTCCCGGGCGGCTGCGCGATCGGCAATCGCCCGATCGATCTGCACCTGAAGGCGCTCGAAGCGATCGGCGCGCAGCTCGAAATGGCGGCGGGCTACGTCAAGGCGATCGCGCCGGGCGGGCGGCTGTCGGGCGGCAGCTATACGTTCCCGGTCGTGTCGGTCGGCGCGACCGAGAATGTCGTGATGGCGGCGTCGCTGGCGAAGGGCGGCAGCCGGATCGAGAATGCGGCACGCGAGCCCGAGATCGTCGACCTGTGCAACCTGCTCGTCGCGATGGGGGCGAAAATTTCCGGCATCGGTACGAGCACGCTCGAGATCGAGGGCGTCGACCGGCTCCACGGCGCGACCTACCGCGTGATGCCCGACCGGATCGAGGCGGGCAGCTATGCCTGCGCCGCGGCGATCACCGGCGGGTCGCTCGAGCTGGTCGGGGTCAAGGCCGACGACATGATTGCGACGATCGACGCGCTGCGTGCAGCGGGCGTCACCGTCGAGGAGCGCGGCGACAACCTGTTCGTCGAAGCGAACGGCCCGCTGCAGCCGGTGACGCTATCGACCGCGCCGTTCCCGGGCTTTGCGACCGACATGCAGGCGCAGCTGATGGCGATGCTGTGCATGGCGCCGGGCGAAAGCACGCTGACCGAGACGATCTTCGAGAATCGCTACATGCACGTGCCCGAACTGGCGCGGATGGGTGCGGACATTCATGTCCAGGGGCGCACTGCGGTCGTCCGCGGCGTCGACCGGCTTGTCGGCGCGCCGGTGATGGCAACCGACCTGCGCGCATCGATGAGCCTGATCATCGCGGGGCTGGTCGCCGAGGGCGAGACGCAGGTCAGTCGCGTGTACCACCTCGATCGCGGCTATGAGCGGCTCGAGGAAAAATTAAGCGCGGTCGGCGCGGATATCGAGCGCGTCGGCGACGGCTGACCCGCACCCGACCGATGCCGGCGGTCGGCGCTTGCCCCGTCAGGCCCGCACCGCCGTCACGAAATAATCGAGGCTGGTGTCGTCGCTCAGCACGAACCCCTTGGCCACCGAAAACGCGAGTCCGCGCACGTCGATGACGCGCAGCCCGGCGGCCTCGACCAGCGGGGTCAACGCGTCGGGGGTGAGGAACTTGTTCCAGTCATGCGTCCCGCGCGGAATCGTCCCGGTTCCTTCGGCCAGCGTGATGAGCGCGAGGCGGGACAAGGCGGTGCGATTGGGTGTCGACAGCACCAGCAGCCCGCCCGGCGCAAGCGCGCGCGCCAGCCCGGCGACGAAGCCCGCCGGATCGGTGACATGCTCGATCACCTCGAGGCTGGTGACGAGATCGAACGTCGCGTCCCGCAAATCCTCGACGCTCCCGGTGCGATAGTCGATCGCGAGGCCCGAAAGGGTGGCATGCGCCTGCGCCGCCGCGATGTTCTCCGCCGCCGCATCGAGCCCGGTGACCTCCGCCCCCAGCCGCGCGAGCGGTTCGCACAACAGCCCGGCACCGCACCCGACATCGAGCGCGCGCTTGCCGGCGAGCGGCGTGAAGCCGGTTTCGTCGCCATGCCACTGCGTGTCGATCTGCGCGCGCAGATACCCCAGCCGCACCGGGTTGAGCCGGTGGAGCATCGCGGATGACCCCTTGGGATCCCACCACTCGGCGGCCATCGTGCCGAAGTGCCTGGCCTCGGCCGGGTCGATAGTGGTTACAGACGTTACGGTTGCGCTATTCATACCCGCTTTCTATCAGGACCACCCCAATACCCCAAGCCCCACCCCAAGGACTTCGTGACCCGGACCATGGCACGTATCGTGATGAAATTCGGCGGCACCTCGATGGCCGGGATCGAGCGGATCCGCTCGGTCGCCGCGCGGGTGAAACGCGAAGTCGCGGCGGGCAACCAGGTCGCGGTCGTCGTTTCGGCGATGGCGGGCGAGACCGACCGGCTGGTCGGCTTCTGCCGCGAGGCGTCGTCGCTGTACGACGCGCGCGAATATGACGTTGTCGTCTCGGCGGGCGAGCAGATCACCAGCGGTTTGCTCGCGATCGCGCTTCAGGCGGCGGGCGTGCCCGCGCGGAGCTGGCTCGGCTGGCAACTGCCGATCGCGACGTCGGACGCGCATGCGTCTGCGCGGATCGAGCATATCGACATGGCCGCACTTGAAACCAGCCTTGCCGCGGGCGAGGTCGCGGTGATCCCGGGGTTCCAGGGCGTCGACGACGACGGCCGCGTCACCACGCTCGGGCGGGGCGGTTCGGATACGTCAGCCGTCGCAATGGCGGCGGCGATGCAGGCGGACCGCTGTGACATCTACACCGACGTCGATGGCGTCTATACCACCGACCCGCGGATCGTTCCCCGCGCGCGCAAGCTCAAGAAGGTCACCTACGAGGAGATGCTGGAACTCGCCAGCGTCGGCGCGAAGGTGTTGCAGACCCGCTCGGTCGGCCTTGCGATGAAGGAAGGCGTCCGCGTCCAGGTGCTGTCGTCCTTCACGGGCGAGGACGCGCCGATGGCGGACACATTACCCGGCACGATGATCGTGGGCGAAGAGGAGATCGACGATATGGAACGCCAGCTCATCACCGGCATCGCGCATGACAAGAACGAGGCCAAGATCACGCTGATCGCGGTGCCCGACAAGCCCGGCGCGGTGGCGGCGATCTTCGCGCCGCTCGCCAAGGGCAACATCAACGTCGACATGATCATCCAGAACATCGCGCATGCGGCGGGATCGACCGACGTGACCTTCACCGTCCCCGCCGCCGACCTTGCGCGCTCGATCGAGGTGCTCAACCAGGGGCGTGGCGAAATCGGCTTCAGCGAGCTGGTCCACGACACGCGCGTCGCCAAGATCTCGGTCGTCGGCGTGGGGATGCGCAGCCATGCGGGCGTCGCCTCGACGATGTTCTCGACGCTCGGCGAGCGTGGGATCAACATCCAGGCGATCTCGACCAGCGAGATCAAGGTCTCGGTGCTGATCGAGGAGGATTACACCGAGCTCGCGGTGCGCGTGCTGCATACCGCTTATGGGCTGGATGCCGAGGATGCCGCCTGACCCGCGTGGTTCGGACTGGTTTTGATTGAGTACCGATCGGGTCACCGGTTGCTCAACGTTCCGTCCCCGGACGAATCGAACGTCAGCCGATACGCGCCGCCGAGTGGCATGATCCACGACTCCTGATCGGCGGTAATGGTCGAGCCGATCGTCTGCGCGCCGCTCGACCGCGCCAGTTCATAGCCACCGGCGTTGATCAGGACCGACGTCATCGGGGAAACGACGGCGGCGTACGCGAAATACACGATCTCGGCGCCGAGCCCGAAGCCGACCGAAACGGTATACAGCGTCCCATCGTACGTGGGAATGTGCCAGCCGGTACCGTCATGGGTCAGCGTGATGCTCTTGTTCAGCTGCATCTGGAAAATGTCGGAATTGCTGGAATACGCGCAAGCCGTCGTATTGGCGGCAATCTCACCCGCTTTCTGTACTGCTGCAAACCACCACAGGGGCAGGGCGGAGGTGAAGTCGATGGTGACGGTCGTGTCGACGGTTTGCAGCCCGGCAACCAGAGCCTGCCCGCCGGCCGGGTCGGCGGCGGCGAACGTTGCGACCAGTTCGATCGCGTAATCGGCGGTTGCGACGATCTGGACGCTGGTCCTGGGGACAGTGACGGTGGCTGCAACGGGTTGCGTCGCAGCCACCGGTGGGAAACGCGGGTCGGCCCGAATCCGCTGTGCGGGGGTGACCGCAAACGGCTCGTTCATCGCGCGCCGACCGCGTCGGACATCGTTAGGGTAGGGTCAGGCATCCTTGCCAAAGACGGCGGTCGCGCCCGCAACCACCGTTTCCTCGATGGTCGTGGCCGTCTGCGGGCCATCATAGGTGAAGTTGACGGTCGTGCCGCCCACGATGCTGTTGACGGTGAATTTGATGCTCGCAATCACGAAAAACGCAAAGGCCGCGGTCAGGGCCGTGGCCACCGTCATCTTTCCGGACAGGATCGTTTCGCCTGATCCGTCGTCCACCAATTCAACGCCGTCCAACTGCGTCGGCCAGAAGACGGATTTGACGACGTCCTGCTGCAAGGTGCCATCCGACAGATAGGCCAGCGCCGTGAGTTGCTGGAATGCCGCCGACCTCACGAGGGACAGATTGTCGAGCAGCGTGAGGCTGGCCGGTTTGCCGGGCGTCACGGACCAGGTGCCATCGTTGAGCAGGGTCACCGTGGCTGCCCCGGCCTTAAACGAATTGGGTACCGTGAGCAGCGCGGCTTCGTTGCTGACTTGCGTCCAGTCGGCCAGCGTCGAATCGCCGAAAGAGCCGATGCTGACATAGAAACTGAGCTTTGGCGTGAGGGTGCGACTCTGGCTGGGCGACGGAGACCAGGTCATTCCCATGAAACCGGATGCGCTTTCGATGCCGAACGACTGGTTGGCGTACCAGCCTTTCGATTCGTTATTATCCTGGGGGAAAGCGTTCGTTACGATCTTAAGGCTGTTGGCACCGACCTTGCTGCTGGAGAGGGTCAGGTTGGGGCCCATTTTCGGCGGAACCGTGCCGTAGGTCGCGTCCCATACCTGGGTAAGGCTACTTTGTTGCGAGATCGTCGAATTGATCTCGACATCCAGTCCGACCGCTTGATTGCTCGCACCGGCACCGACGCTGTATTGGACGGGAATGGTGAAGGAGTTCGTGCCGGGATAATTCGACGGGATCGCCAGCGAGGCGCTGGAGTTGGCGAAGACATTCGGGTCGCCTGCCAATTCCGCTGGAGGGGTCAGGAAGCACCAGAAAGTCTGGGTCGTCGACGACTGATTGACGAGGTAGATCGTGTAGTTCGTTGCCATGGTATCCTCCGAGATGTTGGAAGACGCGGAACTGGCCGTCGCCCGCCCGGACTGGGCGGACCGTTTCGCATCGCGCGGATTGCGCGATGACGGCATGCGATCGTCGTGCCCCGGGATCGGGTGTGCGGTATCGTCCTTGGGGTGATCCCGGGGGGATGAGGGGGACGCGACAAACGGTTCGAGCCTGCGCGAGATCCGTGATGGCATCTTACCGTCTTTGCGCCCGCAAGCGCACTCAAGCGCGACCGAAACGACGCGATCAGCACGGCGGAGCGCGCGGCTTTGCGCCGTTCCGGCGACATTTCTCCCCGATCAAATCGTGTCGGGGTCGATCACCCTGGTATCGAGTCGAGCCCGCCCCATCCACCGTATCGCCGCCGACCGTCACCTCGGCGGAAAGTCGGATCGAAGACGGCGAACCTAAGCTTTCGTCTCAGCCCGCAGGCGCTGCCGTCGGCGGGCTACAACAGGTCTATCGCTTCGCAGCAAACGGCCGTGCCGCGATTCCCGACCAGTCCTTGTCCGCCATGCCGTCCTCGACCGCGTCGTGCATCCGCGTGCGAATCGCGTTGAGCACGGGGAGCGTCACATTCGCCGCGTCCGCAAGCTCGGTCGCGAGGCGCAGGTCCTTGAGCCCGAGCTTCATGCGGAAGCCGGGGGTGAAATCCTCCGACACGATCTTGGGCCCGTAATTCTGATACGCCTTCGCGCCGAACAGCGTGCCGGTCATCAGCTCGAGGAACGCGGCCTTGTCGACGCCATTGTCGCCGGCCAGCGCGAAGGCTTCGCCCATCGCCTCGATCGCCATGGTGATCATCATGTTGCCCGCGATCTTGGCGGCGTTGGCGCTGCTCGGGTCGGTGCCGAGCGGCCAGACCTTGCTCGACAACACCTCGAGCAGCGGATGAACCCGCGCGACCGCGGCTTCGTCGCCCGCGACGACGACGTTGAGCTGCGCAGCGGCGGCGGCATCGGGGCGGCCGAACACGGGGGCGGCGACATAGCCGATCCCGCGCTGCGCATGGTCGGCGGCGAGCTCCTTCGAGAAGGCGACCGAGATCGTCGACGCGACGACGTGGATCAGGTCATGCTTCACGCTGTCGAGCGCGCCCGAATCGAGCAGGACGCTGCGGATCACCGCATCTTCCGACAGCATCGTGAAGACGACTTCGCTGCGGAGCACGTCGTCGAGCGTCCCGATCGTCACGCCGGGGGCATCCTCGGGCTTTACCGGCGAGCGGTTCCACGCGACGACGCGGTGCCCCGCCTTGGCGAGATTGGCCGCCATCGCGCTGCCCATCAGGCCGAGGCCGACGAAACCGATTTCCATGGTGCTGCTCCAGATGCCGAAAGTCGGGGGCGTAGCGTCTCGCACGGGGTTAAGTTCCGCGCCCGCCAGCGGGGGCGGTACCGATCATTCTCCGATCAGGTGGACCGCGATCAGCCGTCGGTGCGGGGCGCGGCGGTGTTCGAACAGGTAAATGCCCTGCCACGTTCCGAGTACCGGTTCGCCGCTGGCAACCGGGATCGACAGGCTCGTCGCGGTCAGCGCTGCGCGCAGATGCGCGGGCATGTCGTCGGCACCTTCGTCGTCATGCTCGTAGCCTGCGCCTTCCGGCGCGATCTTCGCGAAATAGCGCTCCACGTCGCGGCGCGCGGCCGGGGCGGCATTCTCCTGGATCAGCAGGGAAGCGGAGGTGTGCCGGACGAACACCGTCAACAACCCGGTCTGGATCCCGGTCGCCTCGACCCAGCGGTTCACCGCGCGGGTACAGTCGTGCAGGCCCTGGCCGGGCGTATCGAAGGTGAGTTCACCAATTTCCTGTCGCATGCCGCGGCACTTGCCCGAAACCCCCGCTCAAGGCTAGGCCGGTCCCATGAACCAGACATCCTCGATCGGCGCCGAGCGCCTTCAGCGCCGCATGGCGCGTGGCGCGGCGTTCCTCGGCAGCGAGGTCGCGATCGTCTGCGGCGCGATGTCGTGGGTGTCCGAGAGCAACCTCGTCGCCGCAATCTCGAACGCGGGCGGCTTCGGGCTGATCGCGTGCGGCGCGATGACGCCCGAGCTGCTCGACCGTGAGATTGCCGCGACCAAGTTGTTGACCGACAAGCCGTTCGGCGTGAACCTCATCACCATGCACCCCGCGCTGTTCGACCTGATCGACGTGTGTACGCGGCATGCCGTCGGGCATGTCGTGCTCGCGGGCGGGCTGCCGCCGACCGGGTCGATCGACAAGATCAAGGCGGACGGCGCGAAACTGATCTGCTTCGCGCCTGCGCTGAGCCTCGCCAAGAAGCTGATCCGCTCGGGCGTCGACGCGCTCGTCGTCGAGGGGATGGAAGCGGGCGGGCATATCGGCCCGGTCTCGACCAGCGTGCTCGCGCAGGAGATTCTCCCCGAAGTCGCGGACAAGGTTCCGGTGTTCGTCGCGGGCGGGATCGGCCGGGGCGAGGCGATCGCGGCGTATCTCGACATGGGCGCGGCGGGCGTCCAGCTCGGCACGCGCTTCGTCTGCGCGACCGAGAGCATCGCGCACGCCAATTTCAAGAAGGCGTTCCTCCGCGCCTCGGCCCGCGATGCGGTGGCAAGCGTCCAGCTCGACTCGCGGCTCCCCGTGATACCGGTGCGCGCGCTCAAGAATGCGGGGGCGGAGCTGTTCACCGCCAAGCAGCGCGAAGTCGCGCTCTCGCTCGACGAGGGCAAGGTCGCGATGCTCGAGGCGCAGTTGCAGATCGAGCATTATTGGGCGGGCGCGCTGCGCCGCGCGGTGATCGACGGCGATGTCGAGCATGGCAGCGTGATGGCGGGTCAGTCGGTCGGGATGGTGACGAAGGAAGAACCTGCCGCCGAGATCATCGCGAGCCTGATGGACGAGGCGGCGGCGGCGCTGGCGCAGCGGGCGGCGTAAAGCGGGGCGTTTGCGAGCGGCGTGCGATTTGCTACGTTGCGGGCATGGCGACTCTGACGATCCGGGACCTGGACGACGCCGTCTTTGAACGGCTGAAGCTGCGCGCGGCGGAGAACCACCGTTCGCTCGAGGACGAGGTTGCGCATATGCTGAGCGAACGGTCCCGGTCGGGCGCTGAGATCGTGCGCGATCTTCGTGCTTCCTTTCAACGACGTGTCGCCGAACACGGCCTTTCGCCGGATAGCGTCGGAATTGTTCGGGCGCTGCGCGACGAGGCGTGATCGTCGTCGATGCAAGCCTCGCCGTGAGGGCGCTGCTGCGCGAGCCCGATACCGATCAGGCGCTCCGTTTCCTGGAGCGGAATGCCGATCAACTCGTTGCCCCGGATCTGCTCCTGACTGAAGTTTGCGGCGCGATCGTTCGCGCCGTGAACAGCCGGTCGATGCGGCAGGACGAAGGGCTCATCGTAATCCGCGAGTGGACTGCGGCGATCCGGGACAGGCTGGTGTTCCTGTATCGGCTGACGCCGGATCGGCTTGAAGCTGCGAGTACGCTTGCAATCACGCTTGGCCATCCGGTCGCGGACTGCCTGTATATGGCCCTGGCGCTGGAACTCGGTGCCGACCTTGCGACCTGCGACATCAAGTTTCACCAACGGGTCCGTTCCGACTACCCTCAAGTGCGTCTGCTCGAAGACTTCTAAGTTCGGGCCTTTTCAAATGGCGGGCGCGTTGTGCATCGTCTTACCCGATCCCCGCTAACCCCCCGCCCACCAGAAACACCAGCGCCGCCGCACCGCCGCCGAACACAAGCGCGATCAGGAGCGACAGGATCCCCGCGACGATCGACCCCGAGCGCCGCCGGTTGAACGCACCGCGCTTGCCGGGCTTGCCGAGCTTGAGTTCGACATAACCCGCCGCCGCGCCGCCAAGCACCGTCATCACCAGCGTGATCGCCGCCCCGAGCGGTGTCTGCAGCGCAATCATGATCGGCAGGATCAGCGCGAACGGCGCCGCCATCGCAAACGCGGCGAGCAGCTTGGCACGGTCGATCGTGGCGCGCGCGACGGGGGCGACCTGGAGCAGGTCGGGCGCATCCTCCGCCGAGACGGTCAGCCACGCGAAGCTGCCGACGAGCTGGCTGGCGATCAATACGCTGGCGAAGGCGAGCGCGGCGGGGATGGGGACGGCATGCCGCCCACCGAGCAGCCCGAGCACCAGCGGCGCGAGGTAGATCAGCCGGAGCACGATCTGGAACGCGAGCGCCGGGTCGCGCGCGAGCAACCGCCATTTCTTGGCGAATACGGTGCGGGTCAGCCCGGCGTGGAACAGCCGCGCGCTCGCACGACCGGTCGGGCGGCTGCGCGAGAGTTTGGCGCCGCCGTCGAAATAGCCCGACAGGAACGACCGTTCGAGCGTGATGCCGGCCCCTGCGAACGCCGCCAGCCCCACGCCGAGCAGAACCGCGATCGCAAGCGGATCGCCGAACGCGGCGTGACCGGGCAGGCCGCTGACCCCCGACGTGCCGATCCCGGCGTCGCGCAGCCGTTCGAACACCACGGTGAAGGTGCTGGTGCGCCCTTCGCTGTGCGGCAGGACCTGGGTGAACAGGAACAGCGCCCCCCCCAGCACCGCCGCCGCGACCTGCCCGATGGTGCGCGCCGCGCGCGGGCCGACCAGCGCCGCGATGACGAGCGTCAACGCGAGCCCGAGCGATGCCGCGACCAGCGCGAGTGCAATCAGCAGCGCGACCAGTCCGAACAGACGCGGATGCCCGAGGATCGCGACCGGCAGCACGATCGGCAGCAACAGCACCGCATAGGTCAGCGCGATCGTCGCGGCGATCCCGAGCAGCTTCGCGAGCAACACGCTCCGCCCCGGAATCGGCGCGGACAGCAGTAGCGGCAGGTCGCCGCGTTCGTACAAAGTCCGCTGGCTGCCGATCATCGCCTGTGCGGTCATGAAGCTGAGCGCGAGCGTGCTGACCGCGAGCACGCCGATCAGCGCGTCCGGCGGGACGGGGATCGCTTTGTTACGAAGGGCCCAGCCCGCCAGGCACCCGATCACGAGCCACCCGCCGACCAGCAGATAGCCGATCCAGCGCGTCTTCCCCTTGGTCGGCCGTGCGCGGAAGGCGAGCCGCAATTCGTGCAGCGCAAGCCAGGCAAAGCTTCCCGGACGCGCCAGGCTCATGCGGCGACCGCGGGCGTGCTGGTCAGGCGGATGAACGTGTCCTCGAGCGTCATCCCCTCGGTCCCCGCGCGGTCGCGCAGGTCCTGCAGCGTGCCCTCGGCGAGCAGCCGCCCGCCCGCGATGATCCCGATCCGGTCCGCCATCCGCTCGGCGACCTCGAGAATGTGCGTGGTGATGATCACGGTCTTGCCCGCGGAGACCTGCGCGCGGAGCGCATCTTTTACCAGCCGCGCCATCGTCGCGTCGAGCCCGGTCAGCGGTTCGTCGAGGATCAGCAGCCGCGGATCGTGGATCAGCGCGCCCGCGAGCGCGACCTTCTGCTTCATGCCCCGGGAGAACCCCTCGCAGCGCGTGTCGCGCTGGTCCCACAGGTCGAGCCATTGCAGCAGCCGGTCCGCCTCGGCGGCGGCGCGGGCAGGGTCCATTCGCCACAGCCCGGCGACGAACGCGAGATATTCGAGCGGGGTGAGCTTGTCGTAGAGCATCGCCTCGTCGGGCAACCAGGCGGTGATCGCCTTCGCCCCCAGCGGATCGCGCGCGGTGTCGATCCCGAAGATCTCGATCGTCCCGGCATCGGGTACGGCCAGACCCGCGACCATCCGCAAGGTCGTCGTCTTGCCCGCGCCATTGGGGCCAAGCAGCGCATAAAGTTGCCCCGCCGCAATATCGAGGTCGAGATCCCGGATTACGGGCTTGTCGAAGCTCTTCGCAAGCCCCCGGATGCGCAGCGCTGAATCGGTCATCTGTTCTGTTTAAGCGGTACCCTGCGCCCGTCCAGCCGGATCGCCGGGGCCATGCGGGGTTTTCGTACCGACGGCTTGCCGCTAGAGCGACACGGAATGCCGCAGCCCGATCTCGATACGCCTGTTCCGATGGGGTCCGCCCGCGCCGAGCCCCCGCGCGACCCGGTCGTGCCCGCGACGCAGGGGCTCGACGCGCCCGCAAACGGGCGGATCGTCGGGGGCGAACATCGCTTTCCGCTACGTGTCTATTTCGAGGACACCGATCTTTCGGGTATCGTCTATCACGCCAATTACCTGCGCTACATGGAGCGCGCGCGCTCGGACATGCTGGTGCGCGCCGGGATCGACCAGCGCGCGCATCAGGAAGCGGGCGGCGGGGCCTATGCAGTGACCGCGCTGTCGATCCGCTACCGCGCGCCCGCACGGCTTGACGATGCGCTGGTGGTGGTGACGCGATTGCGCCAGATCCGCGCCGCTTCGGTCGATATTCATCAACAGGTCATGTTGGGTGCCCAGATACTCACCGAGGCCGAAGTGACCGCGGCGTTGGTCTCGCCCGCCGGGCGACCGGTGCGCCAGCCGCGCGCATGGATCGCCGCGTTCGAGCAGGTCATGGGCGAGCAGGTCATGGGCGAGCAGGTCATGGGCGAGCAAGTGATGGGTGCGAAGCAGATGCCATCAGGGGAAAAGACGTCGTGAACGAGATGATGCTGAATACCGACGCGGCGAGCATGTCGCCGATCGCCTTGTTCCTCCAGGCCGATGTGGTCGTGAAGGCGATCATGATCGGGCTGTTGCTTGCCAGCGTGTGGACCTGGGCGATCATCATCGGGTTCGTGGTCAAGCTCGGCGGAATCCGCCGCAAGATCGGGGCGTTCGAAAAGGCGTTCTGGAAGGCGGAGGATATCGACGCCTTCTACAAGGAGCATGTCGACAGCAAGCTGCCGATCGCGCGGGTGTTCGTCGCGGGCGTTGCGGAATGGCGGCGCTCGACCGTCGGCGGTCAGGTCGATCGCGGCGCGACGCGCGAACGGCTTGCAACCGCAATGGGCGCTTCGGTCGCGAACGAAATCGACATCCTGGCCGACCGGCTCAACATTCTCGCGACGATCGGCTCGGTCGCGCCGTTCGTCGGGCTGTTCGGCACGGTGTGGGGGATCATGCGCAGCTTCACGGGAATCGCCAGCGCTAACAACACGTCGCTCGCGGTGGTCGCGCCGGGGATTGCGGAAGCGTTGTTCGCGACCGCGATCGGCCTGTTCGCGGCTATTCCTGCGGTCATCGCGTACAACCGCTTCAGCCACGGCATCAACCGGATCGAGGCGCGGCTCAACCGCTTTGCCGACGGCTTCCACGCGACGCTCAGCCGGCAGCTCGAGAGCGAGGGTCGGCGCTAAGCGATGGCGATGAACCTCCCCTCGCAGCGCGGGCGCGGTCGACGCGCGCCGATGGCGGACATCAACGTGACCCCGATGGTCGACGTGATGCTGGTGCTGCTGATCATCTTCATGGTGACCGCGCCGCTGCTGACCGCGGGCGTACCGGTCAATCTGCCCGACAGCCGCGCCAAGGCGCTCGACCAGGACCAGAAGCCGATCGAGATCTCGATCGATAACGAAGGCAAGGTGTTCGTCGGCAAGGATCTGGCGAGCGACGCGATGCTCCCCGACATCCTGTCGCAGCTTGCCGCCAAGGCCGATCCGTCGAAGCCGCCGCAGGTGTTTCTGCGCGCGGACACCAAGCTCGATTACGGCAAGGTGATGCGCGTGATGGGCGAACTCAATCGCGCCGGGCTCAACCGCGTGGCGCTGGTGACGGTCAGCCAGGACGGCAACTGAGATGGACGGGCGGATGACCCGCAGCGAGGGAATCGCGCTCGGCGTTGCCGCGCTGGGGCACGTTTTCCTGTTCGCGATCCTGTCGCTGAGTTGGAGCGCGGCCAAGCTGCCGCCGCCCGCAACCAAGCCGATCGACGTATCGCTGGTCGACACTGTCGCGCTCGAGCAGACCGCGCCGCCCGCCGCGGAACCGCCTGCGCAATCCGCCGCGCCCGATGCGGGCCCGCCCGAGGATGCCGCGCCGCCTGCGGAGGAAGCGGCGGCTGCGCCCGAGCCTGAGCCGGTGCCGGTGCCGCAACCCCAGCCAAAGCCGCAGCCGCAGCCCAAGGCGGAGCCGAAACCCCAGCCGAAGCCGGTGCCGAAGCCGGTTCCCCAGCCGAAGCCCGAGCCCAAGCCGGTCCCGAAACCCGTTCCGGTGCCCAAGCCGCAGCCCAAGCCAAGGCCCGAACCGAAGGCCGAAGCCAAGCCGAGCAAGGCCGACCTCGCCAAGGCGGCGCAGGAGAAGGCCGCACAAGCCAAGGCTGCTCAGGCAAAGGCGGCAGCAGATGCAAAGGCAGTGGCGGACGCGAAGGCTGCCAAAGCCGCCGCCGCCGCCGCCGCCGCGAAGGCCGCTGCCAGCAAGAGCGCGGCGGCGAAGGGCAATGGCGCGAACGCGAAGTCGACCAAGGTGCGCGCGACCGGATCGCTGCTCGACGACGATTTCCGCAAGGGCCTGACGCAAAGCCCGAGCAAGGCCAAGGCGTCCGAAGCCGCGCCCGGCGCGACGATGAACGCGCAGGCAGCCGCCGACATCGGCTCCGCGATCCGGCGGCAGGTCCAGCCGTGCGCGGATCGCCAGCCCAACCCGGGGCCGGGCGCGTCGCGGATCGTCGTGACGATCCGATTGCAGCTCAACCGTGACGGGTCGCTCGCGGGCCGGCCCACGGTCGCGGCGGATCATGGCGGGGTCGATGACGAGAATCGCCGCTATGTCGACGTGGTCGACCGCAACGCGATCGCCACCTTTACCGGGTGTGCGCCGCTGCGCGGTCTCCCGCCCGAGCTTTATGACGTGCCGCGCGGGTGGAAGACGTTTATCCTGCGCTACAAACTTCCGGGCTGAGGAATTGCCGATGCTTCCCAAGATGATGCTCAAGACCCTTCTGGCGGTGTCCGGTGCCGCGCTGATCGCGGGGACCGCGGCGGCGCAGGACGCGCCCGCGCCGCAACCCGCGCCCGTCGCTCCGTCCGGCGCTGCCAACCCGCAGCAACAGGGTGAACTCGTCGTCGACGTCGTCGGCGGGATCGCCGCGCCGCTCGGGATCGCGGTGCCGACGATGCCGACGACCGAGCCGGTCGATACGCCCGCGGGGCGCACCGATGCGCTCGGCGTCCAGCTGTCGAAGATCATCTCGACCGACCTGCGCAATTCCGGCCTGTTCAAGCCGCTCGAGGCGGGCGTGAAGCCGGTCGCCTTCTCCGAAGTGACCGCGCCGACGTTCGAATACTGGACCGGGGCGGGGGCGTCCGCGCTTGTGCAGGGCTATGTCCGCGCGACCGGCGACGGGACGCTGACGGTCGGCTGCTATCTGTACGACGTCACCTCGCGCAACGAGATTGCACGCGCCGGCTATGTCGTCCCACCGAGCGACTGGCGGCGTGCGGGGCACAAGTGCGCGGACATGGTCTATTCCAAGCTGACCGGCGAAGGCCCCTATTTCGACAGCCGCGTCGTCTATGTCTCCGAGACCGGCCCCAAGGGGCACCGGATCAAGCGGCTCGCGATCATGGACCAGGATGGCGAGAACCACCGCTTCCTGACCAACGGCCAGGCGATTGCGCTGACCCCGCGGCTGTCGCCCGACCAGCGCTCGATCGTCTACATGAGCTATCTCAACGATCGTCCGGCGATCTATGTCTATGATCTGGCGTCGGGGCGGCAGCGGCTGCTGGTCGGCAATACCGACCTGACGTTCGCGCCGCGCGTCTCGCCCGACAGCCGCTGGGTGCTGTTCTCGATGGCGCGCGCGGGCAATACCGACATCTACCGCGTGCCCCTGAGCGGCGGCACGCCGCAGCGGCTGACCCAGTCCACCGCGATCGACACCGGCGGCACCTATTCGCCCGACGGCAGCCGGATCGCGTTCGAGAGCGATCGCTCTGGAACGCAGCAGCTCTATGTGATGAACGCGGACGGATCGCAGCAGCAGCGGATCAGCTTCGGCAGCGGGCGGTACGCGACCCCGGTGTGGAGCCCGCGCGGCGACCTGATCGCCTATACCAAGATCGGTGGATCGTTCCGCATCGGCGTGATGAGCCCGGCGGGCGGCAACGAGAAGTTGCTGACCGACGGATCGCAGGACGAGGGCCCGAGCTGGTCGCCCAACGGCCGCGTGCTGATGTTCTTCCGCTCGACCGGCGGCGGCAGCGGCAAGGCGGATCTGTGGTCGGTCGATCTCACCGGGGTCAACGTGCGGCGCGTGCCGACAGTGCTCGATGGATCCGATCCGGCGTGGGGACCGTTACGCCCCTGATAGCGATTTTCATGCATGCGCCGGACGATGTGTAATCCTGTCGTGTAACCGGATGTGTTCGTTTCCATTCCCCAAGGAGAATCCCGATGGCAAAAGTAACGACCTCTATCCTGATCGCGACCGCGCTGCTCGCCACTGCTGCGTGCAGCAAGAAGCGCCCCGCCGTCATTCCGCCCGCGCCGAGCGATACCGCGCCGGTCGATCCCAATGCCGGTGCCAACGGCGCGATCACGCCCGGTTCGCGCGCTGATTTCGAACGCTCGGTCACGAGCAACACCGTCAACTTCGCGCTCGACAGCTATGACATCGACTCGCCTGCCCGCGCGATCCTCGACAGTCAGGCGGCGTGGCTCGCCAAATATCCGAACGTGACGGTCAGCCTCGAAGGCCATTGTGACGAGCGCGGCACCCGCGAGTACAACCTTGCGCTCGGCGACCGTCGCGCCAATTCGGCGAAGAACTATCTTGCTGCGCGCGGTGTCGCGGCGGGGCGGATCTCGACGATCAGCTACGGCAAGGAGCGCCCGATCGCGCTCGGCTCGGACGAGCAGAGCCTCGCGCAGAACCGTCGCGCGGTGACGATCGTCCTGAACTGATCCGTTTGCGGATCGGTTGGGAAAGGGCGGTGTCCGGGAGGACGCCGCCCTTTTTGCGTCACCTCCCGTTCGCCCTGAGCGCAGTCGAAGGGCATGCGCTGCGCAGGGGGCTTCGACTACGCCCAGCCCGAACGGCGGTGGGGGGCACTCTCTGACTCCACACCGCCGTCATGCCGAACGCGTTTCGGCATCCACCGCGCCGCGACCTCTGCAGGCGTTGGGCGCGGGCGACAGTGGGTCCTGAAACACGTTCAGGATGACGGGTGGGGGTGGGCACGGCCGCCGACGCCGCCCGGTTGCGTCACACCCCACAATGATATAAATATGATATCATAATAAACGGGAGGTCCGCATGTCCGAGTCGATCGCACGCAACACCGCGCTTACCTTGTCCGCCGAACATTCGGCGACGACGTCGGGCGGATATGCGATGCTGCTGGTGATGGTTGCCGCAATCGGGCTGGCGGCGTTCGGCGTGAGCGGACTCAGCCCGGACTCCGATTTCGGCGGTGTCCTGATCACCGGCGCCGCGCTGGTCTGCGTGTTCGTTGCAGGCGGTTTCTACATGCAGCAACCCAATCAGGCGACCGCGATCACGCTGTTCGGCGCGTACAAGGGGACCGATCGGAAGACCGGGCTGCGTTGGGTGCTCCCGTGGCTCGGGCGCAAACGCGTCTCCCTGCGCGCGAACAACATGATTTCGGAGCGGCTCAAGGTCAACGACCTGCGCGGCAACCCGATCGAGATCGCCGCGCAGGTCGTCTGGCGCGTCACCGACACCGCGCAGGCGCTGTTCGACATCGACGATTACAAGGCGTTCGTGATCGTCCAGATCGAGGCGGCGGTGCGCACGATCGGCGCGCGCTATCCGTATGACGATTACGAGCATCAGGAAGTCACGCTGCGCGGGAACCACGACCAGGTCGCACAGGAACTCCGCACCGAGCTGATCGCGCGGCTGGTGACGGCGGGGATCACGGTCGACGAATGCGGTTTCACGCATCTGGCCTATGCCCCGGAGATCGCGGGCGCGATGCTGCGGCGGCAGCAGGCGCAGGCAGTGGTCGCCGCCCGCAAGACGCTGGTCGAGGGCGCGGTCGGGATGGTCGAGATGGCGCTCGACCTGTTGTCCGCAAAGGGCGTGGTCGAACTCGATGACGAGCGCCGCGCGGCGATGGTGTCCAACCTGATGGTCGTGTTGTGCGGCGAGCGCGATACGCAGCCGGTCGTCAACACCGGCTCGTTGTACCAGTAGGCGCGGGTCCGTGACGGCTCCGCCCAGGAAGGCGTTCGCGCTCCGGCTCGACCCCGCGCTCCATGCGGCGGTCGAACGGCTGGCGGCGGGCGAATTGCGGAGCGTCAATGCGCAGGTCGAGTGCCTGCTGCGCGAGGCGCTCGCGCGGCGGGGGGTAAAGCTGGACGTGCCGAATCCGCCCCGTCGCGGGCGGCCACCCAAGGAGGATGACGATGGCTGATTCAGACGATGGCTATTGGTTTGCGCCCAAGGCGTTCGGGATCGGCGCGACCCCGGTGACATGGCAGGGCTGGGCGCTGACGCTCGGATTCGTGGCGCTTGCGGTGCTCGACATGACCCGGATGCCGAACCGCGTCGCGCGGATCGGTGTGCTGGTCGCGCTGTTGCTGCTGTTCGCGCTGGTGGCGATCCGCAAGACGCGTGGCGGCTGGAGCTGGCATTGGGGCGGGCGAGGGTAGGGGGACCATCCCAACCGTTCGGAGGCGAGCCTCGTGCGATTTACCCCAGCGCCGCATCCAGCAGCTTCGCCAGCCGCAGTCCGCCGCGCTCGACCTCGAGCCGCGCGACCGGAACCAGCGTCTCGATCGTCGCCTCGTCGAGCGTCACGCGTTCGGGGGTCGGCGCACACGGGTCCGCCATTACGCTGGCGTAGGTCGAGTCATGCGCGACCTGCCAGCTTTCGCGGCTCCAGTCGGTGACGTTGCCCGCCGTGATCCTCGCGCGCACCGCGGGCGCGTAGCGGTGCACCAGCCCCGGCCCCGACGTGATCGCGCGCTCGGCGAGCAGCCCGTCCCACACCGAATGGAGGTTGAGCCGCGGCGGGGCATAATGGTCGTACGACGCCTTGACGTCGTTGCCGCCCTTGTCGTCCTTTTCCCCCGCATGGAGCGGCTGGTGCAGGTCGCCGACGAAGTGGATCAGGAACACCAGCGCCTCGACGCGGTCCTTCGCCGGGGCACGACGGTCCTTGAGCGTTGCGACATCGCGCGTGATCTGCGCGGAGACGCAATTGCCGTCCTTGCACGCGTCGGTGAGCGAGAAGGGGCGGCAGATGCTGACGTCCTGGAAATGCCATGTGTAGGCATAGCCGAAGCCTGGCTTGCCGTCCGCGCCCTTGATCGGCTTGACGCAATCCGCCCAGGTGCTTGCCTCCGTCATCGTCCCCGCCTTGCAGGTCGGCGTATCGAGCAGCGCCTGTTGCTTGAGCAAGCGGCGGATCGCGATGCGGGTCTGCGGGCGGATGTTGGCCTCTGCGATCTGCGCGATCGTCTGATGGCCATATTCCCAATAGGCAGCGGCAGGCGCTGCGCTGCTCGCGGCGAACAGGGTGGCGGCAGCGACAAGCGCTGGGCGAACGCGACGGATACTGGTCATGAACCGCGCTTTAGGCGTCTGGCGGAATTGGCGAAAGCAGGAATGATGGCGGTTCGGATGCCGATCGCGGCCGCGACCTTCCGTCGCCGCCCGCCGCAGTCAACCGAACGGTCCGCGGTGGCGGTTCAGCGCGAACCCGCGACGGGGCCGGTCGATTCCCGCACCACCAGCTCGAACGGCAGCTCGCGTTGCTCCGCCGGCGCGTCCGCTTCAACCGGCGCAAGCAGCAGGTCCGCCGCCTGATACGCCATGTCGCGCGTCGGCTGGCGGATCGTGGTGAGGGGCGGCCAGACGAACCCCGCCATCTCGGTATCGTCGAACCCAGCGATCGAGAGCTGCTCGGGGACCTTCAGTCCGCGCCGATGCGCGGTGGTCAACGCCCCCGCCGCCATGTCGTCGCTCGACGCGAAGATCGCGGTCGGTGGCTCGGGCAGGTCGAGCAGCACCGCCGCCGCCGCTGCGCCCGAGGCGAAGTCGTAGCTTCCGTCCCGGACCAGCGCGGGGTCGAACGCAACGTCTTGCGTGCTCAGCGCGCGCGCATAGCCCCGCAGCCGCTGCGCGCTGGTCGCATAGCTCGGATGCCCCGCGATGAACCCGATCCGGCGATGCCCGAGCAAGAGGAGATGCGCGGTCATGACTGCGGCGGCGGCCTCATTGTCGATGAAGGTCGCGGGACCAAGCTCGGGGCCGCTCCCGGGCGAGACCCGCACGAACCGCACCCCGCGCCGCGCGAGCAGGTCTAGCACGTCGGGATTGTCCGACACCGGGGGCGTGAGGATCAGCCCGTCGACATGGGTTGCGTCGACCAGGCTTTCGAGTTCGTCGAGCAGGGTGGTGGCGTTGCGGTCATACGGCTGCGCGATCATCCGCACCCCGTCCTGCACGCAGCGGTCGCGGATTCCCGACTGCATTTCATAGACGTAATAGGGGCTGGGGTTGTCGCAGATCAGCGCGATCTGGAAGCTGCGCCGCCCGGCGAGCGAGCGCGCGGCGGTGCTCGGGCGGAACTTGAGGTCTGCCACCGCCGCCTGGACCCGCGCGCGGGTTTCCGCGCCGACATACCGTTCGTTGTTGAGCACGCGCGAGACGGTCTTGATCGACACGCCCGACACCCGCGACACGTCCTTGATCGTTACGCGCAATTCCTGTGCCCCCCGCGGCCACCCCCGGGCCTGCGCCCGGTGTGCCGCAGCGGGCGCGGAACGGCAACCTTCACGCCATGATATTGCGCCCGCGGTGGACCGTCGCGCTATGTCCGACGCGACCGGCGGAAGACTTCGCCTTGATCGTGTCGACCATGATCCAGTCGTTGCTGACGGTTGCAGGCGTCAGCGTCATCGCCATGTATCCGCGGCGACTGGTGTCGCACCATTTGAGCTCCGGGTTGGCCCGGACCAGCGCCGCTGCGACGATCTTGGGGTCGGTCCGGCTCGCCGCTTCATAGCCCGGCGACGTGACCGCATGCCCGGCAAACTCGACGCCGACGGGCTTACCGTCCTGCCCGAGATCATAGGCCCAGGCATTGTGGCTGTCGCCCGACAGCACGACGAGGTTCGCACCGAGGCCCTGCGCCTTGCGCAGGAAGCGTGCGCGCGCTGCGGGATAGCCGCCCCAATTGTCGTAATTGAACGGCAGCCCGACCTTCGCCGCTGCCACCCCTGCGAGCAGATAGCCGCGCGCGCGCTCCGGCGAATCGGGGGAGAGCCAGCTCATCGCCTCGGCCGGCATCACCGTCTGCCCCATGATCGTTCCGAAGCCGACCACCTGCCATTGCTGCCCCTGCTTCACCGACCCGGCCATCGCATGCGCGAGCCAGCTCTCCTGTTGCGACCCCATCATCGTGACACCGGGGTCCATCCACGCGCCGTCGCGGAACGCCTTCAGCGCGGCGGTCGGGTCGGTGGATGCAAACAAGAGTGCGACGTCGGGCTGTTTCGTCCGCGCAAGCAGCCGCGTCTCGGTGCGGAACAGCGTGGCGAGCGTGCCGATCTCATACGCCTTCCACGGCTCGTCGGAGACCGGCATCCACTCGCGATACGCCGTGATCGACGCGGCCCGCCGGGCATTCCAGTCGCCTTCGTTCGGCTGGTGGTTCTGCGCCCCGCCTTCCCAGCTGTCGTTCGACGATTCGTGATCGTCCCACTGGACGATCATCGGATGCCTGGCGTGGAGCGCCATCAGGTCCGGGTCGCTGCGGTAGCTGCCATAGCGCAGTCGGTAATCCGCGAGATGCAGCAGCTCGGTCGTGGGGAGGGGCACGCGCCCGGCGACCTGGTCCTTCACCGCGGGATAATCGCCCGTTTCATATTCGTAGAAATAGTCGCCGAGATGAATCGCGAGATCGATGTCGTCGCGCGCGGCGGCGTGCGCATAGGCGTTGAAATAGCCGTACGGCATGTTGGAGCAGGAGAAGGTGACGGTGCGGAAGCGCTCGACCGGGCCGACCGGGAGCGTCTTGGTCGTTCCGACCGGCGAGAATGTGCCATCGGGCGCGACGAAGCGGTAATGATAGCGCGTGCCGGGCTTGAGATTGTCGACCGTGATCTTGGCGGTGAAATCGCGCCACGCCCCGGTGATCTGCGCGCCGCCCGAAACGATGCGGGCGAAATCGGGCGTTTCCGCAATTTCGGCGCGCAGTTCGGCGGTGTCGCCGGTCGCGGGGACATAGCGGGTCCACAGCAGCATCGTGTCGCTGCCGGGCTCGCCGCTCGCGACCGAATGGGTGAAGCCGCGTGTCTGCGTGACGTTGGGGCTCTGCGCGAAGCCGGGCACCGCGAACGCGCCGAGGCCGAGCGACCCCGTCAGAAGGAGCGAGCGGCGGTCGATCTGGGCGGTCATCTTGAGGCTCCTGCTGATACAACGCCTCTCTTGCCGCGCGGATATGGCGTGTTCGTGACAGTACCGAAACCGCATGCTAGCGCCTGCGGGATGGAGCCAACCGTTCCCGTGCGTATCGGTCTGCCGCTCCGGCTTCTAGCCGCCGTGTTCGTGGTGTTCGCGCTGCTTGCGCTGCTGCGACCGATCGATCACGACGAAAGCCAGTATGTCGCCGCCGCGGTGCTGAGCGCGCACGGGTATCTGCCGTATCGCGATTACGCCTATCTGCAGACCCCGCTCCAGCCGTTGCTGTTCGCGCCGCTCGCCTGGGTCGCGGGGGCATGGGCGTGGCCGGTGTTGCGGCTGACCAATGTGGTGCTGGGGGCTGCCCTGGTCGGGTGCGTCTGGCGGGCGAGCCGCGAGGCGGGGGCGGGGCCGCGGATCGCGCTCTGGGCGGCGGCGCTGTTCGCGACGTGCGACGCCTTCCTGTTCAGCATCTCGACCGCACGTAACGACGCCTTGCCCGCCGCACTGCTCGGGGGCGCGCTGGTGCTGATCGTCCGCGCGGCTGCGGGACGTGGTGGCACGTTGGGCGGGGTGCTGACGGGGGCGCTGCTGGCCGGGGCGACGGCGGCGAAGATTTCCTATGCGCTGCCGGCGGTTGGTTATGGAATCTATGCGCTGTTCGATCGGCGGCATCGTCCCCTTGCCGTCCTTGCCGGGGCGTTGCCGATCGTGGCGCTGGTCGGCTGGACCTGGGCGCAGGCACCCGCCGGTTTCGTGTTCGGCACGCTCACCTTTCCCGCGCGCGCGCCGGCCGAATATTACCGCACGGCGCCGTGGAAATTGTCATGGTTGGCCAAGGCGGTCGATGCGTTGAAGTTCCTCGCACTCGGGCCGGCGCTGATCGCGCTGGTGCTTGCGGCGCGCGGGGGATGGCGGCGATTGCCGGTCATCGCCGTGATGGCGGCGGCGGGGCTTGTCGCAGCGGTGCTGCCGTTTCCAACCTGGCGACAATATCTGCTGCCGATGCTGCCGCCGCTGTTCGTATTGCTCGCGCTGGCGTGGCAGCAGCGGCCGCCGGCACGCTGGGTGCGGTCCGTGGCGGTGGTGTTCGGATGTGCAGGGCTTGCGCCGACGGTTGCCGGGTTGATCGTCGGTGAGGATGGCGGAACCGGGCGATTGCCGGTGCTGGCCGCGTTGCGCGACGGGCGGGCCGTGCGGGCAGCGCTTGACCGCGCGGGGGTGGCGGGACCGGTTGCCACGCTGTCGCCACAGTTTCTGGCTGCGACCGGGCGGTTGCCGGATCGGCGCTTTGCGACGGGGCCGTTCTATTTTCGCAGCCATGCGCTCGTCGCGCCGGGGGCGGAGGCGGGGTTGCACCTCGTCTCGGGGGATCGGTTGGATGCCCTGGGCAGGCTTCCCTCGCGCGCTTCGCCGGGGACGGTGAAACGGAGCGATACGGTGATGCCTGCCGCCATCCTCATCGGCGGCGAGGCCAAGTGGACCAGCGGAAACCCCGCGCTCGATGCCCGGCTCGAGCATTGGGCGATCGCGCATCACTATCGGCTGGAGCCGGTCGCGTCGCCGCGCTTCCGCCTCTATGTCAGGCAGCCCTGAGCAGCCGCCCCGCGCGCTTGGCGTCGACCAGACCCTGGTAATAGTCCATCAGCTCGATCGTATGCTCGCGGTCGCTGCGAACTTTCGTTGCCGCAACCAGCGCGGCGCGGCGCAGCACGCGCGGGTCGCGCGCGAACAGCCGGTGGATCGCGCTCGCCGCGCTCTGCGCGTCGCGCGCGGTGTAGAATTCGGACGACAGCGGATCGGCGACTTCCATGCACCCGCCGGTATCGGGGACGATCAGCGGCAAGCCGCCCGCCATCGCCTCGGACGCGACCAGCCCGAACGGCTCGGCTTCCGACCCGTGGATCAGCGCGTCGCAACTCGCGACGATCCGCGCGAGGCGTTCGCGGTCATAGACCGGGCGGAACATGCGGATGTGCGGCGATCCCGCGATCCGCGCCTCGATCTTGGCGCTTTCGACGCCATTGCCGAGCAGCATCAGCCCGACCGGAAGCTCCGACCCGGCGCGCTCGACCGCGTCGATCACCAGCCGCCAGCGTTTCTCGGGATGGTGTCGCCCGAGCCCGAGCAGCAGATGCCCGGTCGCCGGCAGGCCGCACTGCGCGAGCAATGCCGCGCGCAGCCGTTCGTCGCGCAGTTCGGGGGAGAAATGTCCGCGCTCGATCCCCAGCGGCATCGATACGTCGATTCGCACGCCCCGGTTCTTCAACCGCTTCTCGAGTGCCGGACCATTGGTGACGACCGCGTCGAAATGGACGAGGAAGCTGTCCATGTAGCGGCTGTACCAGTTGAACGCGCGCTCGATCCGCTCCTGCGGCGCGAGTCCCTCGAGCCAGCGGAGCGCATAGGCCGCCATATTGTCATTGTGCATGAAGAACGCCTTGACCGCATTCCCCTGCCATTTGCCGACGACCCACGGCAGCCGCCACGGCGATGACGTCTCGACCACGTCGGGCTGCAGCTGGTCGAGCAACCGGAGCACCGGCGCGCCATCCCAGAAGATTCCGTAATTGGCGTCGAGCGGGAGATGCCCGGTCTGGACGGTGATCACGCGCCCGCCACCGGGGCGTTCCTCGATGCCCGGTTCGCGCCCCGGCGCGATGACGATCAGCTCATGCCCGAGATCGGCCATGATCCCCATCTTGCGGTCGATATACGTCCGCACGCCACCGCCGGTCGGCGAGTAGAATTCGTTGACGTCGACGATCCGCATGCCGATCAACCGCCTTGAATAGGACCAAAACCGCTCAGGCCACGGAGATATTGGGCGTGAATGTCGACCGAGACAACACCCTCTGGCACGACGATCCGTCCCTGCGACACCTTGGGGCGCGAACGCCCGAGTTTGGTGTTGCTGGGGAAGCCGGCGCCGTCCGCCCAGAAGTTGAACTTGTTGCGGCCGTCGCGATTGTGCGTGAACAACAGCGCATAGGGGCCGGGTGCCGGCACCCGGATGCACAGCACCACCGGACCCGAGGGGGGCGTCGGCAGGCGGACGCGGCGGAAGAACTTGCCTTCCTTGATGAGGTCGCGGTCGTCCTTGAGGAAGTCCGCTTCGTTGGCGGGATACAGCTCGAGCTTGAGCTCGCCGGTCCGGTCCTTGAGCCCGTCGACCGTGACGCGGATTGCGGGGCCGCCGCTGCTGCACGCGGCCGCGTCGCTACCGATCGCCGCCTGTGCCGCGAACGCCGGGCCCGCCGCGACCATTATGCCCGCGAGTACCGTCGTCATCACCAGCTTCCGCACCATCGTCACGCTTTCCTAATCAGGTCGACCAGTCCGAACAGCGCGACCAGCACGACGTGGACGAGCAACGGCAAGGCTGCCGTCATCGCGAGCAACACGGACAGCTGCGCGTCCTGCCCGATCAATAGGGTGGCGAAGGTGGCGAAAAGAAGGTCCTTGTTCGGCACAAGCGGCAACCGCCCGACGATCATCCGCGCTGCCGAGAGCAACAGCCACATGCCAAGCGATACGGTCGGCAGCGCATAATGCCATGCGAACGCGAGCAACACCGACCCGGCGATCAGCCGCAGGCAGTGCACGCCGAAGATCCACCACAGCGAACGCCGCGGCAGCGAGAAAACCCGTTTGGAAAAGATGAGGAAAGGCAACGACATGCCGAACACGATCACCACCGACCAGATCGCGTTCTGCAACCCCCGCGGGGTCAGCAGGCCGATCCCGAGCGGCATGGCCACCGCGATCATCGCGAGCGTCATCATGTTCCCGGCGACGGCGGACAGGATGCTGACGTCCTTCACCGCGCCGAACGGTGCTGCCACCATCGACGCGCGCTGCCGCGCCCAGGCGTAGAAATATGTCTCGCCCGAATAGTTGAGCATGTCGTTGGCGATTCGCTTCTTGGCGAGCGCGACATAGCCCGCCGCCGGTATGCCCCACAGCCGCCGGAAAATGATGAAGTCGCCGGTTACTGGTGCCAGATAGAGGAGCGCGAAGAAGAGATAGAACAACGGATTGGTCGGCAGCGCCGACCAGAGGGTGTTGACCCCCATCGCGCGCAGCTTGAGCCCGAGCCAGCCGATCATCAGCAAGGTCACGGCGGCCCCGAGATAGGCTGGCCAACGGCGGCGGCGCGGGGCCATCGGTTCGAGACCGGCAAGATCCTGCGTGCCGGAAAGTCCGGGGAGCGATGGCGCGGGGAGAGGCGTGGGCGACGCTTGCGCCGCAGTCCCGATTCCCGGCCCGGTCGTCAGTTTGTTCACGTGGCGAGAGTGTCCGCTTATACGCCGATCGGGGGCGATCGAATGGCGCGCCTTACCCCGAACCGGTCGGCGCGGCAAATGTCGTGCGTCGCGCAGGTCACATGGTACGGCGACCGTAAAATGACGCGGCGAATGGAACGGCTGGGACACATTCGCGACATAGCTTAGTTACACACGTCGATCATGCTCAGCCCACGTCCACCCGCCGCCCATATCCTCGCTTATGCGCAGACGCTGGACGGCGGGGGCGTGGAGAAGACGTTGCTGCGGCTGGCGGGAAGCTGGGCGCAGTTGGGACGGCGGGTGACGCTGATCGTCGGCGATGTCGCGGGGCCGCTCGCGCGGGACCTTCCGGACGGCGTCGAGGTCCGCCAGGTCGGGACCAAGACGATGTTGGGGATGAGCGCGATCGCCGCCCAAACCGAAGCGGTTGCGCCCGACGTCCTGTTCTGCCCGGGGAATCATTACACCGCGCTTGCCGCCTGGACGCGGCTGCGGCTCGGGTTCCGCTGCCCGCCGATCGTCGCGAAGATCTCGAATGCGCTGGTCCGGCGCGACCAGAACGCCGCGGTGGCCGCGACGTACCGCGAATGGTTGCGCTGGCATCCGCGATTCGTCGACCGGTTGGTCGCAATGAGTCCGGCGATGGCGGAGGAAGCATGCCGGATGATGGGGGTGCCCCAGGCGATGGTGAGCGTCATTCCCAACCCGCCGCCGCGCCCGGCCCCCGGGACGGCTTCGCCGCTCGTGCCCAACGGCCGTTTCCTGGTCGGGGTTGGGCGGCTCGCGCCGCAGAAGCGCTGGGATCGCTTGATCGACGCCTTTGCGGACATCGACGCCCGCGATGTTTCGCTGATGATCCTGGGCGAGGGCGCCGAACGCGCGACGATCGAATCGCAAGTCGCGGCTTATGGTCTGGGAGACCGGGTGCGGTTGCCCGGGCACGTCGATGACCCGACTCCGACGATCGCGCGGGCGACCGCGCTCGCACTCGTGTCCGATTTCGAGGGCGTTCCCGGCGTGCTGCGCGAGTCGCTCGCGGTCGGGACGCCGGTGGTCGCAACCGACTCCAGCGTCGCGGTGCGCGAGATCGTGACGAGCGCGGCGGTCGGCAGCGTGGTCGCTCCGGGGGATGCGGCCGGACTGGTCGCAGCCCTCGAGCATTGGCTTGCGCCCGGACGTTCCCGTCCGAACCCGATCCCGCAACCGGGGGAGGATGCCGCGACCGCCTATCTCGATCTGTTCGACGAAACGGTGCTGGAACACCGCTTCAAGCGCGGGTTCAGGCCGACGGCCTGACCCGGTCGGGGTGCGCGTCCGCGAAGGCCGGAAGCGCTGCCGCTGCGGCATTCGCCGCCACCAGCCGGGGAAAGCGATCCAGCGGAACCGCGAAGCGGCGCGCGTTGTAGAGTTGCGGAACGAGGCAGACGTCGGCCAGATTGGGCGACTCGCCGCCCAGAAACGGTCCCGCGGCCGTAGCGCGCATTGCCTCGAGCGCGGTGAGGCCCGTTTCGACCCAATGACGATACCATGCTTCTCGCGCGGCGGGATCGGCACCGAATTGGTCGGTTAGCCGGTTGAGGACCCGCAGATTGGTGATCGGATGGAGGTCCGCGACGACCGACAGCGCCGTCGCCAATATTTGCGCACGGGACAGCGGATCGGCGGGCAGCATCGCGGGTGTCGGATAGGCGGCGTCGAGATAGTCGATGATGGCAAGGCTTTGCGTCAGCACGACCCCGCCGATATCGAGCGCGGGAACGAGCCCCTGCGGATTGCGGGCGAGATGCTCGGCGGACCTTTGCGCGCCGCTGGTCAGGTCGATCGCGACGCTGTGATAGGCGATCCGCTTGAGATTCAGCACGATCCTGACGGGATACGCCGCCGACGAGCGCCAGTAATCGTACAGGACCGGCGTCATGCCGCGTCCGCTTGCTCTTCCGCCTCCGAGCTGCGCTCGAGCGCGACCTTGATCATCGCGGTAAGCGGATCGGCGAGGGTCAGCCCGAGCAGCCCGAACAGCGTGCCCGCGAGGATCTGCGACGACAAGGTCAGCGCGGGTGGCAAGTCGACCGTCTTCTTGGCAACCATCGGGATCACGACATAACCGTCGACCGCCTGGATGAAGATATAGATGCCGATCGCCCAGAAGCCGGTCTGCGTCCCGGCGCTGAACCCGACCGCGATCATCAGGACGCCGCTGGTGATCGCGCCGATGTTGGGGATGAACGCGAGCAGGCCGGTGATGATGCCCAGCACCAGCGCCATCGGCACGCCGGCGAACGCCAGTGCGACGCCGGTCATCGCGCCTTCCAGCGCCATACCGAACAGGCGACCGGCGAGCAGGCGGCGCATCGTCTTTGCCATCTCGTCGATCGTCCCGGCGAACCGCGGACGCGCCTCGCGCGGGATCATCCACTCGAGACCGCGACCGTAAAGGCGCGGCTCCATCGCGACGAACAGGCCGATGACCAGCACCATGACGAGGCTGGCGAACGCGCTGAACGCGATCCCGACATACCCCGTCAGCTTGCCGAACGACCCGAGGGCCTGCTGCAACATGCCGTTGATGTCGGGCTGTTGCGGCATGATTCCCTTATTCGTGGCCCAGGCCGCAAGGCGCGACGCCTGGCTGATCAGCGTCTGCTGCAGTTGCGCGAACTGCGCGGTGACCTGAACGCCGGTCAACCACACCAGACCGACGAGGAACAGCACGGTCAGCAAAACCACGATCAGCAGCCGCCACGATCGCCCGATCGGCAGCACGCGGCCGAGCAGCCGGACGCCACCGTCGAGCATCGAGGCGAACACCAGCCCACCGAAGATGATCAGCAGCGGATGGATCAGCAACACCAGCAGCGCGATTGCGCTGGCCAGCCCCAGCCACACCGTCGCGCGAGTCAGTTCCTTGCGGACGAACGGGTCGCGGAGCTCGTTGGGGGCGGGTTCGCGGACCAGTTCGGCGCTTTGGGACTCACTCATTTACTACGGCTCGCATGCAAGGAGGTGCCAGCGCGTCCACCACGGAACGACTGACCCCAGGTCAGGGGATTCCAGGAACCAAGCCCGGTCTTCGAGAAAGTGATGAACTCCGCGCGCCCGCCGAGATATTCCCACGGCACGGGACCACCGAGGCCCTGTTCGGACAGCGGGAAACGGCTGTCGGCGCTGCGATCGCGATTGTCGCCCATCAGGAACACGTGGTTCGCGGGGATCGTGACCGCAGGATAATTGTCGCCCGGATAGCTGCCGAGGTCGACCGTATCGTAATGCCGGCCGTTCGGAAGCGTCTCGGTCACCAGCGGCAGGCGGCAGACGCTCTTGCCGTTTGCGGCAGTGTGGAGCGCGTTGTCATACTGGCTCGGGTCGCACGTCACGCCCGCTTCGGGGGAGGGAAGCGGCGCATTGCCGTAATTGGGGATATCGACATAATGCAGCGGGCCGCGCTTCACCGGCACGCCGTTGAGGATGACGGTGCCGTCGCGCACTTCGAGCCGGTCGCCTGGGAGCCCGATCAGTCGCTTGATGTAATCGGTCTTGGTCCCCGGCGGCGTGACGATGACGACGTCGCCGCGCTCGGGCAGTTGACCGAGCAGACGGCCGGGAATGAACGGCAACAGGTGGAAGGTCGGCGAGACGAACGACCAGCCGTAGGGAAACTTGCTGACGACAAGCTGATCGCCGACGAGCAACCCTGGGAGCATCGATTCGGACGGAATGTAGAACGGCTTGGCGATGAAGCTGTGGAAGCCCAGCACCGCGAGGATCAGCCAGAAGATGCCGCGGATTTCCGATGCCCAGTCGGTGCCGGGCTTCTTGGTCTGCTTGCCGCCGGGAGTGGCGCGGAGATCCTCGGCGCCTGCGCGTGGCTTGGTTTCGTCGGCGCTCAGGGCCAGTTCCTCGCTCATGTTTCGTCCCTTGGCACCGCTTCGATAATCACGAACGCCTGCGCCCAGGGATGATCGTCGGTCATCGTCAAATGTACGCGCGCGACGTGGCCGTCGGGCGTCAGCGCGTCAAGCCTCGCCTGCGCCCCGCCCTGCAAGTGCAAGGTCGGCGCGCCGGAGGAAGCGTTGACGACGCCGATATCCTTCATGAACACCCCGCGCTTGAAGCCGGTTCCGACCGCCTTGGAAAAGGCTTCCTTCGCCGCGAAGCGCTTGGCGAGCGTGCCCGCCTTGGTGAACGGTCGGCGATCGCCCTTGGCACGCTCGACCGGGGTGAACACGCGCTGTTCGAAGCGCTCGCCGAAGCGATCGAGCGACGCCTGGATCCGCTCGATGTTGCACAGGTCCGAGCCTAGACCGATGATCATCTTACTCCTTCTCCCCGGGGGAAGAGGGAGAATGTGGCGCGCTTCATCGCGCCGCGTCCATCGCGTCCCGCATCGCGCGGACCGCGTTGCCGAGCCCGACGAAGATCGCGTCGGCGATCAGGCTGTGCCCGATGTTGAGTTCGCGGATCTGCGGAATCGCGGCGATCGGCGCGACGTTGGCGAGGGTCAGGCCGTGGCCGGCATGGACCTCGATCCCGTTCTTGACCGCGAGCGCCGCGGCTTCGGCGATGCGACGCAGTTCGACGGCCTGCGCCTCGCCCTCCAGGTCGCAATAGCGGCCGGTGTGGAGTTCCACGACCGGCGCGCCGAGCCGGAGCGCTGCGTCGATCTGCGCTGCGCTTGGTTCGACGAACAGCGAGACGCGGATCCCGGCAGCGCCCAGTTGCGCGACCAGCGGTTGCAGCATCGCGAACTGCCCCGCCGCGTCTAGCCCGCCCTCGGTGGTGCGTTCCTCGCGCTTCTCGGGGACGATGCACGCCGCGTGCGGGCGATGCCGCAGCGCGATCGCGAGCATCTCTGCGGTCGCGGCCATTTCGAAATTGAGCGGAATCGTCAATTCGGAGGAGAGGCGCGCGATATCGTCGTCGGTGATGTGCCGGCGGTCTTCGCGCAGATGCGCGGTAATGCCGTCCGCACCCGATTCGGCCGCGAGCAACGCGGCGCGGACCGGATCGGGATAGCCGCTGCCGCGCGCGTTGCGGACGGTCGCGACGTGATCGATGTTGACCCCGAGGCGGAGCCGACTCTCGTCGCCGAGGCGGAGCGTGTCGGTCATGCCGCGCGGCTGCCGGGCTTGATCGCGGGGATCGCCGCAAGTTCGGGCGGAAGCGCATCGGCTTTGTAGGTCGGTACGTCGAGCCGGATCAGCGGGTAGAAGGGCACGCCGAGATCGGCGGTGCCGTTCGACCGGTCGACCAGCGCGCCTGCCGCGACCGTCTCGCCGCCCGCCCGCGCGATCGCGGCGATCGCCTCGCGCGACGACAGGCCGGTGGTGACGACGTCCTCCATCATGAACACCCGGGTGCCAGGTTCCAGCCGGAAACCGCGGCGCAGCTCGAACGTGCCGTCGGGCCGTTCGAGGAACATCGCGGGCACGCCGAGCGCGCGGCCTATCTCATGCCCCGCGATCACCCCGCCCATCGCGGGCGACACGACCGCGGCGATGCTGGCGCGAACGTCCGCCGGGAGCCGCGCGACCAGCGCCTCCGCCAGCCGCGCGCCGCGCGCCGGGTCCATCAGGACGCGCGCGCACTGCAGGTAGCGCGACGATCGAAGGCCCGACGACAAGATGAAATGCCCTTCGAGCAATGCCTCGGCAGCGCGGAATTCGGCGAGAACGTCGTCTTCGGTCATTGCTTGCGTCCAGTGATTGCGCCGGGGATTTCTGGGCCTGATTACGGGCGAGGGCGCAGCGACGCAACGATCGTGCTAGAAAAAGGACTGGCGCGGGTTGAGGCATCCGTCCCTTCCGCTTATAGCCCTAAAAGAAAAGGGCGTATCCCCGCCTGGTCGTCGTCCAAAAAGCCGGCAGAGTCGCAAAGGGTAGATGCAGAGGATGCGTATGATCGGCATGAAATCGATCGTGATGGCAGCGGGCCTCGCGATGATCGGTACGGGCGCTCTCCAGGCCGCGCCGCAAGCTGCTCCGGTCGTGACTGTCACCAAACCCGAGACCGCTGCGCCTGGCGCGCCCGCCGCCGCACAACCGACCGACCCGATGCTCGCGGTCGACGGCGCGCCCGCGATGGCGATCGACCCGGCGATCGGCCAGCCCGTTCCGGGCCGCATTACGCTCCAGCCGCAGGTGACCAAGACCGGCCGTCAGGCGGCGTGGTTCCACAATGCGTTGCTGATGCCCGTCATCACCGTCATCTCGCTGTTCGTGCTTGCTTTGCTCGGCCTCGTGATCGTGAAGTTCCGTCGTGCCGCCAACCCGGTCGCGTCCAAGACCTCGCACAACACCATCCTCGAAGTCGCGTGGACCGGCATCCCGGTGCTGATCCTGCTGGGGCTCGCGCTGCCGTCGATCGGGCTGCTCCAGGCGCAGTACAAGCCTGCGCCCAAGAATGCGGTCGTGCTCAAGGCGATCGGCAACCAATGGTATTGGAGTTACGAATATCCCGGCAACGGCGGTTTTTCGATCACGTCGAACATGCTGAAAGAAGCCAGTGAAGTCGGCAAGGGCGAGCGCGCCCGCACGGCGATCGACGGACCGCGCCTGCTCGCGACCGACAATCGCGTCGTGCTTCCGGTCGGCGTGCCGGTCCGGCTGATCACCACCTCGAACGACGTGATCCACAGTTGGGAAATTCCGGCGTTCTGGATCAAGCTCGATGCGATCCCGGGTCGTCTCAACGAGACCAGTTTCACGATCGAAAAGGAAGGCGTCTATTTCGGCGTCTGTTCCGAACTGTGCGGGGCGCGGCATGGCTATATGCCGATCACGGTACAGGCGGTGAAGCCAGCGGTGTTCGCTGCCTGGGTCAAGGCGAAGGGTGGCACGATGCCGGGTAACGGCGCAGCCGCCGCGCCGGTCGCCGCAACGCCCGCCGCCGTCGCCACCGGCGAGCCGACCGCGATCGGCAATGCCGCCGCCGCGGCGCTGCCGGCAGAGGCCCCCGTCCCCGGTGCCAGCCCCGTCGCTGCCAACGCTTCCGCAGGGAACTGAGTCATGACCGACACCGCTTTGACCCCGAGCGCCTTCGAGGCACATCATGACGATGCCCATGCGCATGATACGCACCAGATGTCGTTCTTCGCGCGCTGGTTCATGTCGACCAACCACAAGGACATCGGGACGCTGTACCTGATCTTCGCGATCGTCGCGGGGATCATCGGTGGCGGTATCTCGGGCCTGATGCGCGCAGAGCTGGCGCATCCCGGGATCCAGTATCTGGGCTATTGGGCAAGCTTCCTGCCCGGTGGCGAACAGGGGCTCGATCACTCGCTCCACCTGTGGAACGTGCTGATTACCGCGCACGGGCTCATCATGGTGTTCTTCATGGTGATGCCCGCGATGATCGGCGGGTTCGGCAACTGGTTCGTGCCGATCATGATCGGCGCGCCCGACATGGCGTTCCCGCGGATGAACAACGTGTCGTTCTGGCTGCTCATCCCCGCCTTCACGCTGCTGCTGGCCTCGCCCTTCTTCGGCGGCGCGGGGAACGGCTGGACGCTGTACGCGCCGCTCTCGACCTATGGCGAGCCGGGGCCGTCGACCGACATGGCGATCCTCGCGCTCCACCTTGCGGGCGCATCGTCGATCCTCGGCGCGATCAACTTCATCACCACGATCTTCAACATGCGCGCGCCGGGCATGACGCTGCACAAGATGCCGCTGTTCGTGTGGTCGGTGCTGGTCACCGCCTTCCTGTTGCTGCTGGCCCTTCCGGTGCTCGCTGCGGCGATCACGATGCTGTTGACCGATCGCAACTTCGGCACGACCTTCTTCGATCCGGCCGGCGGCGGCGATCCGGTGCTGTACCAGCATCTGTTCTGGTTCTTCGGCCACCCCGAGGTCTACATCATGATTCTGCCGGGCTTCGGCATCGTCAGCCAGGTGATCTCGACCTTCTCGAAGAAGCCCGTCTTCGGCTATCTCGGCATGGCGTACGCGATGGTCGCGATCGGCGTGGTCGGCTTCGTCGTGTGGGCGCACCACATGTTCACGACCGGTCTTTCGGTGAACACCAAGATGTACTTCACCGCGGCGACGATGGTGATCGCGGTGCCGACCGGCATCAAGATCTTCTCCTGGATCGCGACGATGTGGGGTGGCTCGCTCACCTTCAAGACGCCGATGCTGTGGGCGATCGGGTTCATCTTCATGTTCACCGTCGGTGGCGTGACCGGCGTCGTGCTCGCCAACGGCGGCATCGACGATTACATGCAGGACAGCTATTATGTGGTGGCGCATTTCCACTACGTGCTGTCGCTGGGGGCGGTGTTCTCGCTGTTCTGCGGCTTCTATTACTGGTTCCCGAAGATGTCGGGGAAGATGTACAACGAGTTCCTCGGCCAGGTGCACTATTGGGTGTTCTTCCTGGGCGTGAACGTGATGTTCTTCCCGATGCATTTCCTCGGCCTCCAGAACATGCAGCGCCGCGTGCCCGACTATGCTGACGCGCTTGCGCAGTGGAACTGGGTCGCCAGCATCGGCTACATGATCATGGCGGCATCGATGGTGGTGTTCTTCGTCAACGTCATCATCTCGCTGATGTCCGGCAAGAAGGCTGGCGACAGCCCGTGGGGCGAAGGCGCGACGACGCTCGAATGGACGCTGTCGAGCCCACCGCCGTATCACCAGTTCGAGACGCTCCCGCGGATCGACTGACGTTTTAACTCCCCTCCTGCCTGCGGGAGGGGTAGGGGTGGCCCTGCGCTCCGCTCCGACCGATTCCGCGAGGGGATAGCGCGAGCCCACCCCCAGCCCCTCCCGCGAGCGGGAGGGGAGGATTTTGTAAATGACCGTTGTGACCGTTTCCAATCCGAGCCTTCCCGCCGACTGGCGCGACTTCTTTGCGCTGACCAAGCCCCGCGTGATGCGCTCGGTCGTGTTCACCGCGCTGTGCGGGATGCTCGCCGCGCCGGTATCGCTGCCCCCAGTCCTCGCTTTCACCGCGATCCTCGCGATCGCGCTTGCGGCGGGTGCGGCGGGCGCGCTGAACCAATGGTATGAATCGGACATCGATGCGCTGATGAAGCGCACCGCCAAGCGCCCGCTCCCGGCCGGCAAGATGGAGCGCGAGACTGCGCTCCAGTTCGGCGTCGCGCTCGGGGTGTTCTCGGTGCTGCTGATGGGGCTGGCGATCAACATCCCGGCGGCCGCGCTGTTGGCCGTATCGATCCTGTTCTACGTGCTCGTCTATACCGTGGGCCTCAAGCGTCTGACCCCGCAGAACATCGTGATCGGCGGCGCGGCCGGTGCCTTCCCGCCGCTGATCGGCTGGGTCGCGGCGACCGGGTCGGTCTCCGCGCTGCCGCTGCTTATGTTCGCGATCATCTTCCTGTGGACCCCGCCGCACAGCTGGGCGCTCGCGCTGTTGATCCGCGATGATTACGCCAAGGGCGGCGTGCCGATGCTCCCGGTCGTGGCAAGCGCGAAGACGACGCGCGCGCAGATGCTGTTCTATGCGGTGCTGATGACCGCGGCGGCGATCTCGCCCTGGCCGCTGGGCCTCGCGGGGTCGCTCTACGGCATCGTCGCTTCAGTGCTGTCGGCGATCTTCCTCGGGCTGACCATCTGGGTCGTCATCCAGCGCGCGGAGACGCCCGCGACGATGAAGGCCGAACGCTGGCTGTTCGTCTATTCGATCGGCTATATCCTCGCGATCTTCGCGACCCTCGCGACTGATCGGTGCCTCGCATGAACGAGCTTCCAGACCCGACCATCCAGGCGGCGCTGGTCCGCAAGCGGCAGCGCGCGCGGGCAACTGCACTCGCGATCATCCTGTTCGCGTTCGTGATCCTCGTGTTCGCGATCAGCATCGCCAAGATCAAGGCGGGGATGCCGCACCAATGACCGGCCGGATCGCCCGGATGGATCGCAAGCTGCGCACCGCGTTGCTCGCGGTGCTGGGGATCTGCTTCATGTCCGGCCTCGGCTGGGCGAGCATCCCGCTGTACCGGATGTTCTGCCAGGCGACCGGCCTCAACGGCACGACGCAACGTGGGACGGTCGCGCCGGGAGCGGTCAAGAACCACCAGATCCGGATCGATTTCGACACCAACGTCGCGCCGCACATGCCGTGGAAGTTTTCCCCGGAAAACCCGTACGACACGGTCGACGTCGGCGCGCGCGACATGGCGTTCTTCACCGCGACCAACACGTCGAACAAGCCGATCACCGGCACCGCGACGTTCAACGTGACGCCCGCACAGGCGGGCAAATATTTCACCAAGATCCAGTGTTTCTGCTTCACCCAGCAGACGCTGCAACCGGGTGAGACCGCGCGGATGCCGGTCATCTTCTTCGTCGACCCGAAGATCCTCGCAGATCCGGACGCGAACGACGTCGAGACGATTACGCTAAGCTACACGTTTTACCCGGTGGATTCGGCGAAAGCCAAAAGCTAGGGTACGAAAAACCGATCGATCCAACGATCATACGACGGGGATGCAACATGGCCGGTGCCAAGAACCACGATTACCATATCCTGCCGCCCAGCATCTGGCCGCTGGCCGGTTCGATGGCGGCGCTGGCGATGGCGTCGGGCGGGATCATGTGGATGCACTCCGCGGTTGGCGGCGGGCTGATCTTCTACGCCGGGCTCGCGGGCGTTCTCGCGGTGATGTACGGCTGGTGGCGGCAAATCGTGCTCGAGGCCAATGCGGGGGATCATACCCCGGTCGTCCAGTTGCATCTGCGCTACGGCATGATCCTGTTCATCGCATCGGAAGTGATGTTCTTCGTCGGATGGTTCTGGGCGTTCTTTGATTTCTCGCTGTTTCCGGCGGGGATCCAGGTGCTCGACGGCAAGGTCAGCCTGATCGCCGACGTCGCGCGCGGCGCGGGGCAGTGGCCGCCCAAGGGCCTCGAAGTGATCGATGCGTTCAAGTTCCCGCTGCTCAACACGCTGATCCTACTGACCAGCGGCACCACCGTCACCTGGGCGCACCACGCGCTGATCCATGGCGATCGCGAGGGGCTCAAGAAGGGGCTGTGGGCGACGATCATCCTGGGGCTGATCTTCAGCTCGATCCAGGCGTTCGAATATTCGGAAGCGCCGTTCCCGTTCAAGGGGCTCAACTATGGCGCGGCGTTCTTCATGTCGACCGGGTTCCACGGCTTCCACGTGATGATCGGGACGGTCTTCCTGATCGTCTGCCTGATCCGCACCTATCGCGGCGACTTCACGCCCAAGCAGCATTTCGGCTTCGAGGCGGCGGCGTGGTACTGGCACTTCGTCGACGTGGTCTGGCTGTTCCTGTTCGTCACCGTCTATGTCTGGGGCGGCTGGGGCGCGCCGGTCCATAGCGGGTGATGCCGCCCGAGCGGGCCGAGACCTTCGTCGCGCCGGACCCGGTCGCCGCCGCGGTGAAGGGGCTTTGTCCGCGCTGCGGCGCGCCGGGGCTGTTCCGCGGGTGGCTCGACTTCGCTGCCAAATGCCCGCGCTGTGGGCTGGATTATAGCGCGTTCAACGTGGGCGACGGGCCGGCGGCGATCCTGACGTTGGTGCTGGGCGCGCTGATCGTCGGGCTCGCGATCACGATCCAGCTCGCGTGGGGGCCGCCGATCTGGCTTCAACTGATCATCTGGTTGCCGATCACGGTGTTCGGCGTGGTCGGGTCGCTGCGCGTCGCCAAGGCGGCGTTGCTGGGCGCGGAGTATCGCAACGCCGCGCATGAGGGACGAATCACCCCGCCATGAAGCGCGTTCCGGTCTTCGCGACGATCCTGGTTACGCTCGCAATCATCGCGATGGTTGCACTTGGCGTGTGGCAGCTCGGGCGGCGGGCGGACAAGGCCGCGCTGCTCGCGCATTACGCGCGGAACGTCACTTTGCCGCCGGTCGCGTTCCCGGCAATCCCTATGGATGACGGGCTTTTGTTCCGCCGTTCCAGTGCCTTATGCCTTGAGCCCGTGAGCTTTGCGATCGAGGGCGGGCGCAATGCGCGCGGTGGCACGGGCTGGCGCCAGATCGCTCAGTGCCGCACGGGCGCGGAAGGGCCGGGCTTCACGGTGCAGCTCGGATTCGGCAAGGATCCGCACGCCAGGCCATCGTGGAAAGGCGGGCCGGTCCGCGGCTATATCAGCCACGCGCCGGACCATCAGCCGCTGATCGCCGGTCTGTTCGGCAGCGCCGCGCCCAAGACGTTGATGCTGGTGGCCGACCCGCCGCTCGCCGGGCTCGACCCGAATCCGCAGCCCGATCTGTCGGCGGTGCCCAACAACCACCTCGCGTATGCGGTACAATGGTTCATCTTCGCCGCGATCGCCGCAATAATCTATGCGCTTGCGCTCAGGCGGCGCGCGGTTGCCGAGTCGCCCGCGGCCCGCTAACCGAAGTCTCCATGCGCTATATCAGCACGCGCGGCTCCGCGCCGACCCTCGATTTCCGTGACGTGACCCTCGCCGGGCTGGCGAGCGACGGCGGATTGTACCTCCCCGAAAGCTGGCCGCAGTTCACGCCGGAGCAGATCGCCGGGATGCGCGGCCTCTCCTATGTCGAGACCGCGGTGCAGGTGATGCTGCCGTTCGTCGGCGATGCGCTGACCGAGGAAGAGCTGCGCGGCTTGTGCACCGAGGCCTATGGCCGGTTCGCGCATGCCGCGGTCGTCCCGCTGGTGCAGCTCGATGCGCAGCACTGGTTGCTCGAACTGTTCCACGGGCCGACGCTCGCGTTCAAGGACGTCGCGCTGCAACTGCTCGGTCTGCTGTTCGAACGCTTCCTCACGGGCACCAGCCAGCAACTGACCGTGATCGGCGCGACATCGGGCGATACCGGGTCGGCGGCAATCGATGCGCTTGCGGGGCGCGCCGGGGTCGACGTGTTCATGCTCCACCCCAAGGGGCGCGTGTCGGACGTCCAGCGGCGGCAGATGACGACGGTGATCGCGCCGAACATCCACAACATCGCGCTCGAGGATTCGAGCTTCGACGATGCGCAGGCGCTGGTGAAGGCGATGTTCAACGACGACGCCTTCTCGGGGAAGTTCGCGCTGTCGGCGGTCAATTCGATCAACTGGGCGCGGCTGATGGCGCAGGTGGTCTATTATTTCTACGCCGCAGTCCGGCTGGGGGCGCCCGAGCGGCCGGTCGCCTTTTCGGTCCCGACGGGCAATTTCGGCGATGTGTTCGCGGGCTATGTCGCCGCCAAGATGGGGTTGCCGGTCGCCAAGCTGATTGTCGCGACCAACGTCAACGACATCCTCGCGCGCGCGCTGTCGACCGGGGATTATTCGAGCCGGAGCGTCATCCCGACGCCAAGCCCGTCGATGGACATCCAGGTGTCGAGCAATTTCGAGCGGCTGCTGTTCGATCTCGGCGGGCGCGACGGCCATGCGCTGGCGGCGCAGATGCAGGGGTTCGAGGCGACGCGCGCGATGCAGCTGACCAATACGCAGCGCGACGGCGCGTCCGCGCTGTTTGCGAGCGACAGCGTCGATCTCGACGACATGGCGCTTGCGATGCGGCGGACGAGCGAGCGCAGCGGGCAGGTGATCGACCCGCATACCGCGATCGGGCTGGCGGCAGCGCATCGTGCCGGGCTTCCCGCCGACGTGCCGGTGGTGACGCTGGCGACCGCGCACGCTGCCAAGTTCCGCGACGCGGTCGAGCGCGCGACCGGCAAGCGGCCGAGCCTGCCGCCGCGGATCGGCGACCTGTTCGACCGCGAGGAACGCTATGACAGTTTGCCGGGCACGTTCGCGGCGGTGACAGCGTATATCGCCGAGCGGGCGGTGGCGAAGGCCTGAACGATGACCCTGACGACTCTGATCACCGAACCCTGGGCCGATTACGGGCTGGTCGACTCCGGCCATGGCCGCAAGCTCGAGCGCTACGGCCGCTTCCGCTTCATCCGGCCCGAACCGCAGGCGATGTGGGCCCCCGCGTCCGACCGTTGGGAAGCCGACGGCGACTTCATCGGCGCGTCCGACGAGGATGGTGGCGGCAAGTGGCATCTGTCGAAGGACGTGCCACGCGGGGGCTGGCACGTGCGCTGGGAGGAACTGCTGTTCCTCGCGCAGAACACCCCGTTCCGGCATCTAGCCTTCTTCCCCGACATGGCCGCGCAATGGGCGTGGATGCGCGGGCGCGTGGCCGAGGGCGACGAGGTGCTCAACCTGTTCGGCTATACCGGGGTCGGCACGCTCGCGCTCGCCGCGAAGGGCGCGCGGATGACGCATGTCGATGCGTCGAAAAAGTCGGTCGAGGCGGGCAAGTCCAACGCGTTCCTGTCCGACATGGCGGATCGCCCGATCCGCTGGATGGTCGACGATGCCGCCAAGTTCGCCGCGCGCGAGGTGCGGCGCGGGCGGCGCTACGACGGGATCTTCCTCGATCCGCCCAAGTTCGGGCGCGGGCCGGAGGGCGAGGTGTGGCGGCTGGAGGAAAATCTGCCGGCGCTGATCGCGGATTGCCGCGCGCTGCTCGATGCGGAGAGCAAGTTCCTGGTGCTGACGGTCTATGCCGTGCGGATGTCGGCGCTCGCGATCGGCGAGCTGGTGCGGCAGGCGCTAGGCGATCTGGGCGGGACGGTCGAGGTCGGCGAGATGGCGGTGCGCGAGGAAGCGCGCGGGTTGCTGCTGCCGACCGCGATCTTCGTGCGCTGGTCGAAGTAGAGGGGACGGGATTGGCGTCGTCACCGTGGCGGCGCGCCGTCTGCGGACGTTGCCGATGGACATCACGCTTCGTGTCTTCGGACGAAGGCGAGACCTCCGCGGAAGGCTCTGTTGCGGTGATGCTCGTCCGCGCCGCCCCCAATCGTCGTCATGCTGAACGTGTTTCAGCCTCCAGCCCTCCGCCCGGACAGTCAGCCATTGTGGCGCGGTGGACCCTGAAACGCGTTCAGGGGGACGCTGAATGGAGGTTTCGCAGAGGGCGGGCTTGCGCGAGGGTGACGGGGGGGCGTTTGTCCGTCTAAGGTCGTAGCGCAAGGCAATGCGGGTGACGAAGACGGCGTGACGGACGATATTTCCGAGGAATCGGTTTCGCCCGGGCCAACCGAGCGGGGTCGCGCGCTGTGGCGATGGATCGTGCCCGGCATCGTGCTGGCGGTCATCGTCGTGCTTGCTGCGGTGTGGCTCGCGCGCAAACCGGTGGCGGAGCATTTCATCGATGACGCGCTCCGCGCCGCGCACGTGCCCGCGCGGTACGAAATCTCGCGGATCGGGCTGCGCACGCAGCGGCTGACCAACGTGCGGATCGGCGATCCGGCGCGGCCCGATCTGGTGGCGGACTGGGTCGAGGTCGATACCAGCCTGTGGTTCTCCGGCGTCGGCGTGACCGCGATCCGCGCCGGACACGTCGCGATGCGTGCGACGCTGGCGAAGGGCACGGTGTCGTTCGGCGCGATCGATCGGTTGCTGCCGGCACCGTCGGGCAAGCCGTTCGCGCTGCCCGCGATCCACGCCGAGATCGGCGACGCGAGAATTGCGCTCGGCACGCCTTACGGGCCGGTCGCGCTCGTGGTGGCGGGGAAGGGGCGGCTCGACGACGGGTTCCGCGGCACGCTGGCGGCGAAATCGGCGCTGCTGCAGATCGGCGCGTGCCGAATCGCTTCGCTGGATGCCGACGTTGCGGTGCGGATCGATGCCGCGCGCCCGAGTCTCGCAGGGCCGGTCGCGATCGATCGCGGTGCGTGCGGCGGAACCTCGGTCACGCGCGCGCGCGCCGACCTGTCGGTCGCGCTCGGGCTGACGCTCGATCACTTCAAGGGCAAGGCGTTGCTGGCGGTCGGGGAGGTCGCGGGCGCTGGCGTGGTGGCGCGGCAGGTTGCGGGGCCGGTGACGTTCGTCGGGTCGGCGAGCGACGTTTCGGGGACGCTCGAACTCAATTCGGGCCCGATGACGATGACCAATGCCGCATCGGGCCAGCGCGCGGCGGCGGGTGGCACCGGGGTTTCGGGGCGCTACCGCTATGCCGATGACGGTTTCGCCTTCGACGGGCAGGTGCGCGCGGAACGCGGTGTCGTCCCGCCCGCGCTGCTCGCGCGGCTGGCGCCGTTGCGGACGGCGGGCGCGGGGACGCCGATCGCTCCGCTTGCCGCGCGGCTTTCAACCGCGTTGCAGGCCGCCGCGCGGTCGATCGGCGGCGGGGCGGCGGTGTCGGCGATCGTCGATGGCGCGCGCGGGCAGGTCGTGGTGTCGCGGCTCGATCTCGCCAGCGCGTCGGGGGCGCGCGCGAGCGTTTCGGGCGGGAGCGGGATCGTCTGGCGCTGGCCGGGCGGGCTGCGGGTCGAAGGCGATGCCGAAGTACACGGCGGCGGGCTTCCCTCGATTCGCGCAACGCTCGCGCAGGCGGCTCCCGGCGCGGCGATCGTCGGGACCGCGGTGATCGCACCGTATGACGCGTCGGGCGCGCGGCTGGCGCTGGCACCGGTCCGGTTAAGCGCGGGCGGCGGCGGTGCCAGCCGGATCACGACGCGGGTTGTCCTCAGCGGACCGTTTGGCGACGGGCGGGTCGATGATCTCGCGGTGCCGCTGGACGCGACCTGGGGGCGTGGCGGGCTGGTGGTCAATCCCATGTGCGCGGCGGTGGGGTTCGCGCGGTTGCGGACCAACGGCGTCGACCTGCCGCGCTCGGCGGTGACGGTGTGTCCGCAGGATGGCGCGATGCTGCGGCTGGTGAACGGCAAGCTCGGCGGCGGCGGGCGGATCGGCGGCGCGCGGCTGGCGGGGGCGCTCGGGTCGTCTCCGCTGACGCTGGCATTGCAGCGTGCCGCCTGGACGCTGGCGGACGGGCGCTTTGCCGCAGGAGGAGTCGCCCTGCGGCTTGGCGCGCCGGACCGCGTGACCCGGCTCGACATCGCTGATCTTGGCGGCGCGCTGGCGGGCGGCGGCGCGGCGGGGCGCTTTGCCGGCGCAGGCGGGCAGATCGGCGCGGTGCCGCTGGTATTGTCGGGCGCGACCGGCGGGTGGCGGTTCGCCCAAGGGGTGCTGGGGCTCGACGGGACGATGACGGTCGCGGATGCGGCGGCGGTCTCGCGCTTCCGGCCGCTTGCCGCGCAGGGCGTGACGCTGGCGTTGCAGGCGGGGCGGATCACGGCGGCGGGTACGCTGGTCGAACCCAGCAGGACCGTCCGGGTGGCGGACGTCAGGATCGTCCATGATCTCAGCGCCGGAACGGGCCATGCCGATCTGAGCGTCCCGGGGATCGTCTTCGGGCCGAAGGTCCAGCCCGAGCTGCTGACCCCGCTGACGCTCGGCGTGGTCGCCGATGTCGTCGGCACGGTCTCGGGCGCGGGGCATATCCGCTGGACCCCGCAAGGGCTGACGAGCGACGGCGTGTTCCGCACCGCCAACACCGATCTCGCCGCCGCGTTCGGCCCGGTGACGGGAATCGCGGGCGAGATCCGCTTTACCGATCTGCTCGGGCTTGCCACCGCGCCGGGGCAGGTGGCGACGGTCAAGAGCATCAACCCGGGGATCGCGGTGACCGACGGGACGATCCGGTATCAATTGCTGCCGGGCACGCGGATCGCGGTCGAGGAGGGGCGCTGGCCGTTCGCGGGGGGCACGCTGCGGCTCGAGCCGACGCTGCTCGACTTCGGATCGCCGCAGGAACGGCGGATGACGTTCCGCGTGACGGGCATGGAGGCGGCGCAATTCCTCCAGCAGTTCGATTTCAAGAACCTCGATGCGACCGGGGTGTTCGACGGGGTGTTGCCGATGGTGTTCGATTCGACCGGGGGGCGGATCACCGACGGCACGCTGGTCGTGCGGCCGGGCGGCGGGACGATCGCCTATGTCGGCGAGATCACGCAGAAGGACGTCGGTTTCTGGGCGAATTACGCGTTCCAGGCGCTGAAATCGCTGCGCTACCGCAACCTGTCGCTGGTGATGAACGGGCCGCTCGCGGGCGAGATGATCACCGAGGTCAAGTTCGCCGGGATCAGCCAGGGCGCGGGGGCCAAGCGCAATTTCCTGTTCGACCGCCTCCAGAAGCTGCCGCTGGTGTTCAATATCCGCGTGCGCGCGCCGTTCCGCCAGCTGATCGATTCGGCGCAGAGCTTCTACGACCCCAAGCGGCTGATCGAACGCAATCTGCCGAGCCTGCTGCAGGAGCAGGACAAGCAGTCAAAACCCCCCGTTATTCAGCCCCCGGAAAGCAGAATCGTGCCATGAGCGAAACAGGATTGACGACGGCCATGGGAATACCGAGCACGGCACGCATGAAACATATCGTATCGACCGCGAGTTTGGGTGCCGCGATGGCGCTGGCGGGCTGCGTCAGCATCAATGCGCCCGACAAGCCGATCGAGATCAATCTCAACATCAATGTGAAGCAGGAAGTCGTCTACCGGCTCGACAATCAGGCCAAGACGGTGATCCAGTCCAACCCGGGAATCTTCTGAATGCGTACGTGGAAAATGGCGGCGATGCTCGCCGCGGCAGTGTTGCTCGGGACCGCGGGCGTCGCGCTGGCGCAGGACGACTGGAAGGCGGCGCGCGCCGCCGGGCAGATCGGCGAGCAGCCCGACGGCTATCTCGGCGTGGTGGGGGCGTCGACGCCCGCGCTGTCGGCGCTGGTCGCGCACGTCAACATCCAGCGCAAGGCGGTCTACACGCGCGAGGCGGCGGCGAACAACGCGACGGTCGAGGATTTCGCGTTCACCTCGGGGTGCAACCTGATCGCGAAGACGTCGCCGGGCGACAAGTATCGCGCGCCGGGCGGCGCGTGGAAGACGCGCGGGGCGGGGGCTCCCGAGCGGGACTCGCGCTGCCTTTGATACCTTCTTCCCCGGCTAAGGCCGGGGCCCAGGTGCGGAACGCTGATTGCTGAAGCGCTGCGTCCGTTACCACTGACATCTCTACTGGGCCCCGGCCTTCGCCGGGGAAGTAGGGGGGAGAGGTTACTTCGCCTCCGCCAGCAGTGCCTTCGCTTCGGCACTCGTCCAGTCCATCCCCCCGGTCGAGCGCCAGACTTCGTGGCCGGTCGAATCGAACAGGATGCTCATCGGCAGGCTGGCTTCATAGGTGACGCTCAAAGCGACGTTCTTGTCGAGATAGGGCTTGAGCCGCTTGAACCCGTTCTTCGCGAAATAGGCCTCGATCGTCGGGCGGTCCTTGTCCTGGCTGATCGCGGCGACGGTGAAGGACTCGGCGGCCGCATCCAGCGTCGGCATTTCCTTGACGCACGGGCCGCACCACGTCGCCCACAGGTTGACGAGCACCGGCTTGCCCTTGAACCGCGCGAGCGTCATCGGCTTGCCGTCCGGCCCCTCGAAGCTCACCGACGGCGCGGGGTCGCCCTTGTGCGTGCGGTCGATCTTCTCCGCCTTGGGCGCGGCGCTGGCAGGGGCGGACGCGACCGGAGTCGCCTCGGCTTGCCGGTTGCCCGAGACTTGCTTATCGCAACCCGCGACAAGGCCCAGCAGCAGGACCGGGACGATCGCCGAGCGGAACACCAAAATGGTCGAGACTGACATGAACGAAACATCCAATGCGATGTGGGGCGGGCGCTTTGCCGAGGGTCCGGCTGCGGTCATGCGATCGATAAATGCCTCGATCCCGTTCGACAAGCGGCTGTGGCGGCAGGATGTCGCGGGATCCAAGGCGCATGTCGCGATGCTCGGGCAACAGGGCATCGTCTCCGCGGACGACGCCGCGACGATATCGGCAGGGCTCGACACGGTCGCCGCGCATTATGCCGAACACGGCGTGACCGAGGACATGGTCCTCGAGGACATCCACATGCAGACCGAGGCGCGGCTCGCCGACGCGATCGGGCCGGTCGCGGGGCGGCTCCACACCGCGCGCTCGCGCAACGACCAGGTCGCGACCGATTTCAAACTGTGGGTGCGCGACGCGATCGATCAGATCGATGCGGCGCTCGGCCAGTTCCAGGATGCGCTGCTGACCCGCGCCGAGGAACATGCCGCGAGCGTGATGCCCGGCTTCACGCATCTGCAAAGCGCGCAGCCGGTGACGCTCGGCCATCACCTGATGGCGTATCACGAGATGATCGCGCGCGATCGCAGCCGCTTCGCCGATGCGCGCGCGCGGGGCAACCTGTGCCCGCTCGGGTCGGCGGCGCTGGCGGGGACGGGCTTCCCGATCGACCGGACCATGACCGCGCAGGCGCTCGGGTTCGACGGGCCGACGCGCAATTCGCTCGACGGCGTGTCGGACCGTGACTTCGCGCTCGATTATCTGACGGCGGCGACGCAATGTTCGCTGCATCTCAGCCGGCTGGCCGAGGAATTCGTGCTATGGGCGTCTCAGCCGTTCGGCTTCGTCTCGCTGTCGGACCAATGGTCGACCGGCAGCTCGATCATGCCGCAGAAGCGCAACCCGGACGCCGCCGAACTCGTGCGTGGGCACGCGGGCCGCATCCTCGGCTGCATGACCGCGCTGATGGTGACGATGAAGGGCCTGCCGCTGGCGTATTCCAAGGACATGCAGGACGACAAACCACCCGTGTTCGAGGCGCATGACCTGCTCGACCTGTCGATCGCGGCGATGACGGGGATGGTCGCGAGCGCCACTTTCCGGACCGAGCGGATGCGGCAGGTCGCGGAATCGGGGTTCGCGACCGCGACCGATCTCGCCGACTGGCTGGTGCGCGAGGCGGGCGTGCCGTTCCGCGAGGCGCATCATATCACCGGGCAGGCGGTCAGGCGCGCCGAGACGCTGGGCGTAATGCTCGATGCGCTCTCGCTCGACGATCTGCGCGCGATCGATGCGCGGATCGACGAACGGGTCTACGGCGTTCTGAGCATCGACGCGTCGGTCGCGAGCCGGACCAGTTTCGGCGGGACCGCGCCCGACAATGTGCGCGCGGCCGTCGCGGCGGCGCGGGAAGGATCGCAACGATGAAGCCTCTGCTGGTTCCCCTCGCTCTGGGTACGGCGTTGCTGCTCGCCGGGTGCGGCGCATCGTCCGCGCTCAAACCCGCGGAAGGCCGGTCGCTCCCGGTCGCGCCTTATGGCGCCAAGGCGACCCCGACCCCGGAGGATCTGCTGACCCCGAGCAACCAGGCGCGCCCCGAGCGGAGCGACGAACTGCTCAAGCAATCGCAGGAACGTCGCGGCGACGAATTCGACCTGCCCCCGCCCAATTGATCGGCTGATTTCCCATGGACCATTTTGCTCTCGTCGACGGCGTGATGCACTGCGAGGGCGTGCCGTTGCCGGCGATCGCCGAGGCAGTGGGCTCGCCCGTCTATGTCTATTCGTCCGCGACGTTCCAGCGGCATGCGCGCGTGTTTTGCGAGGGGCTGGCGGCGGCGGGCGACGTCCATTTGGCCTATGCGATCAAGGCGAACCCCAATCTCGCGGTGCTCCGCCTGCTCGCCAATGCGGGCTATGGCGCGGATGTCGTCTCGGGCGGGGAACTCGCGCGTGCGCTGGCGGCGGGGATCCCGGCGGCGGACGTGGTGTTCTCGGGCGTCGGCAAGACGCGCGAGGAGCTGGTCCGCGCGCTCGATTGCGGGCTCGGCCAGTTCAACCTCGAGCTCGAGGAAGAGGGCGTCGTCCTCGCGCAGCTCGCGACCGAGCGCGGTGTGACCGCGCACGCGACGCTTCGCGTCAATCCGGACGTCGATGCGGGCACGCACGCCAAGATCTCGACGGGCAAGCGCGAGAACAAGTTCGGCGTGCCGATCGACCAGGCGCCTGCGATCTTCGCGCGGCTGGCGAGCTTGCCGGGGCTCAACCTGCGCGGGGTCGCGGTGCATATCGGCAGCCAGCTGGGTGATCTCGCGCCGATGGAAGCGGCCTACCGCCGGGTCGGCGCATTGATGGCCGAGTTGCGCGGTGCGGGGCACACGATCGACCGGATCGATCTCGGTGGCGGACTCGGCGTGCCGTACCGCGCGGGCGAGGTGTTCCCGAGCCCCGCCGAGTTCGGCGCGATGGTCGCGCGGGTGACGCGCGACTGGGGCGTCACGCTGATGTTCGAGCCCGGGCGCGTGATCGCGGGCAATGCGGGCGTGCTGCTGACCAAGGTCATCTGGGTCAAGCCGGGGGTGACCAACCCCTATGTCATCGTCGACGCTGCGATGAACGATCTCGCGCGGCCTGCCCTGTACGATGCGTGGCATGACTTCGCGGCGGTCCGCCCGAACGGGCGGCGGATGACCGCCAATATCGCGGGGCCGGTGTGCGAAAGCGGCGACACCTTCGCGATGGGGCGCGACATCGACGAAGTGGTGAGCGGCGATCTCGCGGTGTTCCGTACCGCGGGCGCTTACGGCGCGACGATGGCGAGCACGTACAACAGTCGCGCGCTGGTGCCCGAGGTGCTGGTCGACGGCGATCGCTTCGCGGTCGTCGCGGACCGGATCAACCCCGAGACGATCCTTGCCGCCGAACGCCTGCCCGAATGGCTCAAGCCCGAGGCATGACGCTCCACAGTCTTCCGCTGTTCGTCCGGCTCGCAGGGCGGCCGGTCATGCTGCTCGGCGAGGGCGAACCCGCGGATGCCAAGCGGCGGTTGCTCGAGCGTGCGGGTGCGGTGATCGTCGGCGAGGCGGCGACCGCGTCGCTCGCGATCGTGGCGATCGAGGACGATGCCGAGGCGCGCGGTGCGATCGACCGGCTGACGGCACGGGGCGTGCTGGTCAATGCGGTCGACCGCCCCGACGATTGCGACTTCACGCTCCCCGCGATCATCGACCGCAGTCCGGTGTTGATCGCGATCGGGACGGGCGGCGCGTCTGCGGGGCTGGCGGCGGCGCTCCGGCAACGGCTCGAGGCGATGCTCCCGGCCACGCTCGGGCCGCTCGCCGACCGGCTGAATGCGATGCGCGGCGCGATCCGGCTGGTACTGCCCGCGCTCGACGATCGACGTCGCGCACTCGGGCGGGCGTTCGCGCAGGGCGGGGCGCTCGACCCGCTGACGGCGGCGCCCGAGGCGGTGCCGGGATGGCTCGCGAACGCGACCGCCTCGCCCGACCGGCTGGTCACGATCCGGCTGACCTCGGACGACCCCGACGACCTGACGCTGGGGCAGGCGCGCGCGCTGGCGCTCGCCGACCGGATCTACGCGCCCGCCGCGACCCCGCCCGCGATCCTCGACCGGTCGCGCGCGGATGCGGTGCGGATCGTTTCGGAGCGGCCGCCGGTCGAAGGCGAGGCGGGTCTGACGATCTGGATGGAGCTGCAATGAGCGGATTTGCCTATTGCGTCGCCGGGGGCAAGGCGACGCGGATCGACGTTAAGGCCGCGCTGGATACGCCGGGCGATCTGGTGTGGGTCCATCTGACGACCAACAACGCGCACGCGCAGGACTGGCTGACGGATGTCGCCAAGGTTCCCGACTATGTCGTCGATGCGCTGACCACGACCGAGTCGCGCCCGCGCTGCGATGCGCTCGGCGATGGCGCGTTCCTCAACCTGCGCGGGCGATCGGACGAGGAACTGACCGCGTCGGATCCGCTTGCATCGGTGCGGATCTGGGCGGTGGCGGGCCGGGTGATCTCGGTCACGCGCCGCTCGCTGACCGCGGTCGAGGCGGTAACCAAGGCGGTCGAAAAGGGCACGATCGCGGACCCGGGCGACCTGATCGCGGCGTTCGCGAGCGCGATCACCGAGGAGCTCGACCCCGAAGTCGGCGAGCTCGGCGACGAGCTCGACGATTGCGAGGCGGATCTCGACGCGGACAAGGTGTTCGAGCTGCGCCGCAAGGTGACCAAGGTGCGGAGCACCGCGATCGGCTATCGCCGGTTCGTCCAGCCGCAGCGCGCCGCGCTCGAGAAGCTGGCCGCGCTGCCGTGCGACTGGCTGCACGACGACGACCGGCTCCACCTCAATTCCGCCGCCGACCGCGCCGCGCGGATGGCGGAGGAGCTCGAGGCGATCCGCGAACGCTCCGCGCTGATGCACGAGGCGCTGACCGACCTGCGCGCGGAACAGATCGATTCGCGCTCGCTGCTGATCTCGATCGTGGCGCTGATCTTCCTGCCGCTGACGTTCCTGACCGGGCTTTACGGGATGAACGTCGAGGGGCTGCCGTTCGCCAAGGAGCCTTGGGCGTTCGACCTGATCGGCGGGGTGTGCATCACGATCACGGTCGGGATCATCGGCTATTTCAGCGCGAAACGGTGGTTCGGGTAGCGGGCTGCCTTCCTGCGTCATCCTGAACTCGTTTCAGGATCTAGCCCTCCGCGAGTCCGGACGATGCCTGATGCGCGGTGGATGCTGAAACGAGTTCAGCATGACGGCAGCTTTTGCCCTACGCCGCGCGCACCGTGCGCCAGGCCTGGCCGATCTCGTCGAGCGTATCCGCCACGTCGCGGAACGGGGTCGGATCGTTATGGACCGCCGCGTTGACGACCGTCATTCGCGTGCCCGCATACAGCCGGGCGAGCGCAGGCGCGACCGTGCCGCCATTGTCGAAATCGAGCCCGGCTTCCAGCGCGAACAGGATCGCGGTGGCGCGCGTGACCTTGTCGCTCTTCATCTTGTAATTGTTGTTCTCCGCGGCCCAGGCGGCACCGCGCAACGCGCGGATCGCCTGGTCGTAGAGCAACTGGACCAACGCCGGGCCGTCGGCCTCGGCGGTCTGGCCCGCGACTTCGATCTGGCGATAGGTCGCTTCGGGGTTGCGGCCGAACGGAGAGGCGTAGGCGACGGTCATTGGCCCGACTTGTTCCACTGGTCGATCTGGTTCTGGAGCTGCGTCTGGGTCGCCTTGTACGCGGCGACCTTCGCGTCCGAGGCGGCATATTGCTTGGTCAACCGCTCCTGGTACGCGGCGGTATCGCTGGTCACCTTCGTCTCGGCGTCGGTCACCTTGGCCTTGGCGGCGGTATAGAGCGCGGTGCTCGCGACGAGGCCGGTCGTTTCGGTCTGTCCGTTGACGGTGACCTTGTTGCTGACCGCGGCGGTCGAGATCGCGTTGAGCGCGGCCGCGATCCCGCCACCGGTCGCGCCGGTGCCATCCGCGAACAGCGCCTCGACCGCTTCGGGGGTCTTGTTGAGCGCCGCCGTCAGCTGGGTCTGGTCGACGCTGAGCGTCCCGTCCTTGTTGGTCTTGACGCCGATCGCGGCGAGCGTGTCGGGGGCACCGGCCGCGCCGCCGGTGGTCAGGCTGGTCAGCGTGAGGCCGCGCAGCGAGCGGAGCAGGTTGGTCGCGTTGTAATCGTTCTTCAGCGGTCCGGAGGAGACGTCGGTTTCGGTCTTCAGCTCGGCCAGCAGCTGATTGTAGGTATCGACGAAATCGGTGACCGCCTGGGTGAGCCCGTCGGTCGGGGTCGAACTGCCGAGGACGACCGGCTTGCCCGCGGTGGTGACGCTGGAAAGCGTCAGCTTCACGCCGTCGACCAGGTCGGAAATCGTGTTGCTCGACCGCTCGACCGTCGTGCCGTTGAGCGAGAGCTTGGCGTTGCCGGCGGCGGCGCCGATCGTGCTCGCCGGGGCGCTGCCGCCGACGTTGAGTTTGGCGAGCCCGGTCGAATCGCCACTGAGCGTGAACGCCTTGTCGGTGCCGGTGGGGCCTTTCAGCGAGAGGCGGGCTTTGCCGTCGACATCGGTGATGATCGTCGCGGAAACGCCGCTGTTCGCCGCGTTGATTGCCTTGGCGATGCCATCGAGCGTGTTGTTGGTCGAATCGATCTTGATCTTGATCGGCGTGGCGTTGCTGGTGAAGCCGGAAACCGCGGCGTCCTTGGCGGTGCCGAGCGTGAGCGTCAGCGTGCCGGTGTCGACGGTCGCGCTGCGGCTGTCGAACTTGGTGGTGCTGGTCGTCGTCTGGCCGGTGGCGAGCTGCGTCACCTCGACGAACGCGGACAGGCCCGAGAGCTTGGCACCCGGCAGCGCGCTGGCAGTGAGGACGCCGGTATCGTTGCTGGTCGGCTGGGTCTGGAGGCTGCCGCTCTTGACCAGCGTGGTGAGCCCAGAGGCGAAGCTGGTGATCGCGCTCTGGACCTTGGCGACCGAGGAAATCTGCGCGGTGAGGGTGGTGTCCTGCCTGGTCAGCTGGAGATTCTTGGACGCGAACTGCGCCTGAACGAGCGATGCGACGAGGCTTGCGGTATCGACGCCCGACCCCGCGTTGAGCGAGTTGATCAGCGACTGGCCGATCGTGGTCGAGGCGGTCGGTGTCGGCGTGGGCGTTGGCGTCGCGCTGGTGGCGCTGGTGGTGGTCGTCATGCGGTCGGTCCCGTCGCTCTGCTCTCAACGTAGAACGGCGAGGACGCGGAAACCTTTAGGGGTTTTCCGGCCTTTCCGGTCACGCCTGTACGCCATTCTCGTCATAGCGCGCGGTTTCGGGGACGAAGACCGGCGGCGGCAGGCCACCCGCCTCGGCGTTGAGCCCGAACACGAACGCCAGCACCGTCGCGAGCGCGACATACAGGTCGTCGCGGACTTCCTGCCCCTCGCGGCTGGTGTAATAGACCGCACGCGCCAGCGCGGGATATTCGAGCACCGGGATTTGCGTCTCCGCGCCGAGTTCGCGAATTGCGAGCGCGACCACGCCGCGCCCCTTGGCGACGACGACCGGGACCTGATCGTTCTCGCGATCGTAGCGCAGCGCGACCGCGAAATGCGTCGGGTTGGTGAGGATGACATGCGCTTCCGCAACGCTCTTGCGCATGCTGCGCATCGACATGTCGCGCTGGCGCTGCCGCATCGCGCCCTTGGCCTCGGGCGAGCCTTCGGTTTCCTTGTTCTCGTCGCGGATCGCCTGCTTCGACATGCGCAGCTTGCTGAGGCGCTGGAAGAGCTGGAGCGGGACGTCGATCCCCGCGATCGCGACCATGCCGAACGCCATCGTGAACAGCACGGTGAGGAACGTTCCCGTCAGTGCAGCCACCGCGGTGGTGAAGCTGCTCGACGACAGCCCCATCGACACGTGCGCGACCTGGCCGAGCAGATACCAGCCGATGCTGCCGAGCAGCCCGACCTTGAGCAACGCCTTGCCGAGCTCGATCCACCCCTGCGGCCCGAAGATCCGCTTCACTCCCGACGCCGGGTTGATCCGCGACGCCTTGGGCGCGAGCAGGCTGCCGTTGAACCCGAGATGCCCGAGCCCGGCCTGGCTGAGGATCGCCGCGACGAAGCTGATCGCGAGCAGCGAGATGAGCGCGGGGGCAATCTTCCAGCCGCTTTGCGCCAGCGGACGGAACGGCTCGAAATCCTCGATGTCGCGGTGATCGAACGAGAAGCTCGTCGCCATGATCTCCTTGCACGCCCCCACCAGCGACGGCCCCATCAGGGCGAGCCACGCCATCCCCGCGAGCATCACCAGTGCGGTCGCGAATTCGCGCGATTTGAGGATGTCGCCCTTCTCGACCGCATCGCGCTTGCGCTTTGCGGTTGGGGCTTCGGTCCGTTCGCCGGACTCCTCCGACATCAGCCGAGCACCAGTTTCTGTGCGGCGGCAAGGCCTTCCTGGACGATCACGAGCATGTAGTCGCCCATAGTCGGGAACGCCATCGCGAGCGCGATCACGCCGACCGCGAGGCTGGCGGGCAAGCCGACCGCGAACAGGTTGAGTGAGGGGGCCGAGCGCGAGATCATGCCGACTATCAGGTTGAGGCACAGCAACAGGAAGCCGACCGGCAAGGCGAGCAGGAGTCCTGCAAGGAAGGTGTAGCCGCCGAACAGCGCGATGTTCTCGAGCTGCGCGGGTTTCAGCCATGCAGCACCCGGGGGCATCACGTCATAGGATTTGACGATCATCTCGACGAGCACGAGGTGCCCGTTGACGCTGAGGAACAGCAGCGTGAGCATCATCGTGAAGAACTGGCCGAGCGCAGGGGTCGACTTGCCGTTCTGCGGGTCGATCGCCGACGCGAAGCCGATCCCCATCGACGTGCCGATCAATTCGCTCGCGAGCGCAGGCGCGGCGAACGCGATCTGGAGGACAAAGCCGATCGCGAGGCCGACCAGCGCCTCGGCGGCGACCGCGAGGATCGTCGCGAGCGCGAAGATATGGTCGGGCGGGGTGATCGGATGCGCGCCGAGCACGAGCACGCCGATCGCGCCCGACAGCGAGATGCGCACCACCAGCGGGATCGACACCGCGCTGAACACGGGCGCGGCGATGAACGCGGCGCTGATCCGGACCATGACGAAGATCAGCGCCCACATCTGCGGCTCGATTGAGAGGCCGAGGCCTAGCGGGCCCATTGACGCTCCGAGCTGGCGAGGGTTGCCCCAACCGCCGTTCGGGCTGAGCAAAGTCGAAGCCCCAGGCGCTGCGCAGGCCCTTCGACTTCGCTCAGGGCGAACGGAGGGCGGGCGCGTGCGATCATCGCACCAAATCCGGGATCCGCTCGAAGATGCCGATCGTGAAGTCGCTCAGCAGCCCGATGATTAGCCCGCCGAACACCAGCAGCGAGATGCCGACAACGATCAGCTTGGGCACGAACGACAGCGTCTGCTCGTTGATCGACGTCGCCGCCTGGATCATGCCCGTCAGCAACCCCGCGAGCAGCGCGGGGATCAGGATCGGCGCCGACGCAAGCGCAAGCACCCACATCGTCTGGTTGGCGACCGTCAGGAAATATTCTGCGTCCATGCGCTCAGCTCACGAACGAATTGGCGAGCGACCCCATCGTCAGCGCCCAGCCGTCGACGAGGACGAACAACAGCAGCTTGAACGGGAGCGAGATGATCGTCGGCGACAGCATCATCATGCCGAGTGACATCAGCACGGTCGCGACGACGAGATCGATCACGATGAAGGGGAGGAAGACGAGGAAGCCGATCTGGAACGCGGTCTTGAGCTCGCTCGTCACATAGGCCGGGAGCAGCACCGAAAAAGGAATGTCCGCGGCGTTCTGGTACGGCCCGCTCTTGGCGATCCCGGCGAACATCGTGATGTCCTTCTTGCGCGTCTGCTTCGCCATGAAGGCGTGCAGGGGAACGCCGCCTGCCTTGATCATGTCGGTCGCGCCGATCCGGTTCTCGGAATAGGGCTGGATCGCGACCGTGTTGATCTGGCTGATGACGGGGGACATGATGAAGAACGACAGGAACAGCGACAGGCCGACCAGCACCTGGTTGGGCGGGGTCTGCTGAAGCCCGAGCGCCTGGCGCAGGATCGACAGCACGATGATGATCCGCGTGAAGCTCGTCATCATCAGCAGGATGCCGGGCAGGATCGTCAGCAGCCCCATGACGATGAGCAACTGAAGGCTGAGCGACAGCGGGGCATTGCCGCCGCCCAGATCCTTCAAAGCGCGGTCCGCCGCGTCACCGACGCCCGGGGCCGGCGCGGCGGGGGTCGCCGCTGCAGCCGTCTGCGCGAGTGCCGGGTGGACCGCCACGAGCGCGATGAGGATCGCGATCGTGAACAGAAAGACTTTCCGCCAGTCGAAACGAAGACCGAAGGTCATGCCGACGGCCCCCCGCGATCGACCAGCGCGACGCCGGTGCGGCTGACCGAAACGAGCAGCCGCCGTCCCTCGAAATCGAGCACCGCGAGCCGTACGGTCGGCGAGATCATCATCGTCTCGGTGACCTTGAGCAGCCGGTTGGCGGGCTGGCCCGGCATCCGCGCCTCGAGCCGACGCCAGAGATACAGGCAGCCGATCATCAACCCGCAGACCAGCGGGAGCAGGATGACGAGTTTCAGGACATAGGACCACATCATCGCGGATCAGGCCCGCTTCTCAGGGCTGACCAGCTCGGTCATGCGGACGCCGAAGCGATCGCCGACCATCACCACTTCGCCGCGGCCGATCAGCGTACCGTTGACGAGCACGTCGAGCAGTTCGTTCGCCTGGCGGTCGAGCTCGATCACGCTGGTTTCGCCGAGCGCGAGCAATTCGCGCAGCGTCAGCGAAGTCGAGCCGATCTCGACCGTCAGCTTGACGTCGACGTCCTGCAACAGGCGGAAGTTCGCGGCCAGGCTGGCATCGAGCGGGAAGCCGCTCGACGGGGTTGAACTCATGTCGCTCATTGCAAATCGCCCCTGAAGTCGCTGTCGATGTCGTAACAAATCGTGTTGAGCTTGATCGCGGCCTTGCCGTTCGACGTGCCGACGGTGCCGAGCGCGAGCCGGTCGCCGCCGACCATGACGGGCACGTCCGAACCGACGTTGATCGGGATCACGTCGCCTTCCTTCAGCCCCATCAGCAGGCTGAGCGAGACCATCGGCTCGGCGAGGACCGAGCGGATCGGGAAGCGTACGTCCATCACCGCGCGGGTGAGGCCGTTGCGCCAGCTCGGGTCGGGCTCGGCGGTCTTGCCGTGGACCTTGCCGGTCAGCGACGGGCCGTGCGGCTTGAGCGCGGAGACCGGGTAGAGCAGGTCGAGGAACACCGGCTTGGCGGTGCCGACCGCGATCCCGAAGCGCGTGATGACGAGCGCATCGTCCGCATCGAGGTTCGCGAGCATCGCGGGGTTGAGTTCGACATGGCCGGGGGTGAACGACAGGCGCGCGAGCGGCTCCCATGCCGCGCGCATCGGTTCGGCGAGCAGCTTGCCGAGCTGGGTCACCATCACCTCCGCGGCGGGGGTGAATTCGGCGGGGAGCTCGGCGGGGGCGTGGCCGGTCCCGCCGAAGAACAGGTCGAGCAGTTCGAGCACGAACCGCCCGTCGAGGACGGCCAGCGCCTGGCCTGCGGGGGCGCTGCCGAGCGTCATCGTCATCGGCAGCCATGCGGTCAGCCCTTCGGGGCGTTCCATCCGGTAATCGGCGAGCCGCTGGACGACGAGCGGCTCCGCCCAGGTGCGGCATTCGCGGCGCAGCAACGGCTCGAACACGCCACGCACCCCGCGCGCGAGCCGCGCGGAGAGATGCTGGACGGTGTGCAGGTCGCCGAACGGGTTGAGGTTCGTCGCCCCCATCGCGACGTGCTGCGCGCTCCGGTCCTTGGCTGCGCCGCGTGCCCGTCCGCGGCGTTCGTCCGCCGTTGCTGATGCCTCGTTAACCATGCGTCACTGAACAACGAAACTGGTAAAGTAAACGTTACCGACCCCCCCAAACCCTTCTTTTTCCTTGAGCGTATCGTTGATCGCCTTGGCGACCCGGCGCTCGAGCTGGCGCTTGCCCTCGCTGGTGAAGACCTGTTCCTCGGTGGTGTCGCCCAGCGCCATCAGGATCGACGAGCGAACCGCGATCTCGTTGGTCTTGATGTTCTGGATCACCGAATCGTCATACGGCGTCGACACCGCCACCCCGACCTGGACGAAATGGACGCTGTCCTGCAGGTTGGAGGTGAATTCCTTGTCCATCGCATAGTAATTGGAAGCATATTTGTCGCCGCCGGTGCCGATCGGCGGCTTGTTGCCCGCGGTCGCATGGCCCTCGCCGCCTTCGCCACCCTCGCCGATCCGCTTCTGCTCGCTCTTGGGAACGAGGCGCGGGCCTTCGGGCTCGGCATGCTTGCCGCCACCGCCGATAAACCCGGCGTTGACCGCGAACAGCGTGCCGCCGATGCCGCCGCCGACCAGCGCCAGCAACCCGACGACGATCAGGATGATCTTCATCATCCCGCCCTTTTTCTTCTTGGCCTTCTCTTCGACGATCTCACTCATACTCTGCTTCCTTGGGGGTTAGGCGAGGCGCTGGTCCTCGGGGGTCTCGGTGTCGCGCTGCGCCCGCGCGGACGCGCGGGGCGGCTGCTGCGGGGCGTTGGGGCGCGACTGGGACTGGGTTTGCGACTGGGACTGGGCCTGGCCTTGGGTTTGCGCCTGTCCCTGTGCAGGAGACTGCGATGCGCCCGGATTGGCGTCGGTCGCGACGCTGGTCCCGACGATCCGCACGCCGCGCTCGGCAGCGAGTTCGGTCAGGCGCGGTTGCGCGTCGGCGATCAGTGCGCGGGTGGCCTCATGCTCGGCGGTGAAGCTGACGTGGATCCGCTCGCCGACCTGCCGCACCGCGACGTCGACGCTGCCGAGCGCATCGGGGACCAGCCGGATCCGCGTGTCGCGCGAATCGGCGTCGTCGCGGAGCACCTCGATATGGTCGATCATCCGCTGCACGCCGCTGTCCTGCGTCAGGTCGAGCGGTGCGCGCTGCGCGTCGCCGGTCGGCTGGACCGGCGTGGTGCTGCCGGGGGCGACGGCGGTGGCGAAGCCGAGCGGAGGGGTAGGGGCGGCGGGATCGGGGCGCTCGGACGCTAGAGGGTCAGGGCGCGGGCGGTCGCGCCAGTTGGCCGCAGTGGCGAGCGCGGCGGCGAAAACCTGCCCGGCGGGTTGCGGGGTGGTGGAAACCGCGACCGGCGGGACGACGCTTCGGTCGGCGCGGACCGGCATGGTTTCGCCGCGGCCGGTCGCGTCGGGCGCGGTGGCGGCGGTCCGCCCGGCCAAGGCGGCGGACGTCGTCGCGGTCGCAAGCGGCAGCGCGGCGGTTGCCGCCGGGACGCCGGTGGGCACCTCAGGTCGCGAGGGCGGCGGTACGTCGGTGGCGCGCGATTGGGACCCGTCGAACGGCGCTGGCGGGGTCGCGGTGGGGATTGGTGGCGCGCTCTGCACCGGCGTCGTCAGTGCGGCAGGGGCCGCGTTCTGGACGATGCCGGCGTCGCGACCCGCAATCGGCAGCGCCCCGAGTGCGGCGAGGATCGCTCGGTCGGACGGCAGCGCACGCCCCGTGCGCGCGGGGGCCGGGGCGGGACCAGCGATGGCGGTGGTCTCCGCCTGCAGCACAGGCGGCGTCGCACCGACCGTTGCCAGAGCACGGATCGGGCGCGCGAGCGTGGGTACCACAGAGTCCGGCTCCGCGGTGGCGACCGCTGGCAGGTTCGTGCGCGTCGGTGCTGCTGGCGTCGCCACGGGTCCCGCGACGGCGACCGGGTTGCCGGGCGCAGGCTCGACCGACGTCGTCACGACCGGACCGGGCGAGCCTTCCGCCGCGTCCGCATCGGTCGGGTGGTTGGGTTCGAAGGGGGAGATCGGCACCAGCGCAGGCTGTGCCGCGGGTGCGCTGGCGGGTAGGTCGGGGGTCGGGGCCGCCGGATCGTTGCTCGGCGTGTCGGACAGGACCGATACCGGGTCCGCATCGTCGGCGGGGGCGTCTGCGGTCGCGCTCGTTCCGCGAGCGGCCTTGGCCAGCGCAGGTGTCGCCAGTTGCGCGGCGGCACGCTCGAGCGCGGCGCGCAAGGGTACGGGCGTGCGGGGCGGCGCTGGCACGACGACGCTCGCGCGCCACGCCGGGTTGGCGAGGAACTGGATCGCGGGGTCGGCAGGCACCGCGTTGCCGTCGTCGGCAAGCGCTTGCCGGTCGATGATGCCGGTTGCCAGCAGCTTGCCGTCTGGCAGCGGTCCGACCAGGCCCAGGATGGGGAGCGGTTGCGCGGCGTCGGGCGGCGCGACGGAAACCGGCGTGGGGGCGACCGGCGTGGGGGCGGGCGCGGCGACCGCTGGCGTGCCTGCCAGCATGTCCCCGAGCGTCTGCGCGAACTGCGCCGCCATACCGGGCACGCCCGTCACCGATGCGGGCGCGGCAGGCGCTGGCGACGATGCAGTGGTAGCAGTCGGGGACAGCAGGGTGGTCAGGTCGGTCATGCAGGCATCCAGCGGGGCCGGAAGCGGCACCCGTCAGCGGTTCAGCAAGGATCGTGCCGGATCACGCGCGCGGGCGGCATTGCCTCCATCTCGCGCAATTCCTTGAGCGCCGCCTCGGCATCCGCGCGCGCGATCAGTTTCTCGATCGCGCTCTGGTCGCGGCGCGCCTCGCGCGTGGCTTCGGCGGCGCGGGTGGCGACCGCTTGCGCCGCGCGGAGGCGACCCTCGGCGGCTTCGGCGGAGCGGTGGAGGCGTTCGCGGAAATGCGCGGCAGCCCCCATCGCGGACGCACCGATGGGCGCGACCGTCGGCGCGACATTCTCGGACAGCTGAACGATGCGGCCGTGGAGCGTCGTCTCGGCGTGCGCCTTGTCGCGCGCGCGCGCTTCGTCGGCCTGGACGAGCCCGAGTTGCAGTGTGCGGACGCGCAGCAGCCGGTCGAGCTTGGACTTAGGCATCGCCGAACACGCCGATCAGCTCGATCGCGGAATCGCCGAGCGAGACGGTCTCGTCCGGATCCTGCTTGATATATTCGAGCACCGCCGGATGGCACGCGATGGCGGCGTCGATCGCCGGGTCCGCGCCCGAGCGATAGGCGCCCATCAGCACGAGATCGCGATTCTCCTCATAGGTCGCGAGGTGGCGGCGCAGCACGCGCGCGGCGCGCTGGTGCGGCTTGTCGACGATGTCGGTCATCACGCGGCTGACCGAGGGGCCGAGGTCGATCGCGGGATAGACGCCGCGTTCCGCCAGTTGCCGCGACAGCACGATATGCCCGTCGAGGATCGAGCGCGCGCTGTCGACGACCGGATCGTTGCCGTCGTCGCCATCCGCCAGCACGGTGTAGATCGCGGTGATCGACCCGCCGCTGTGGACGTCGACGCCCGCGCGTTCGATCAGATTGGGGAGCATCGCGATCGCGGACGGCGGATAGCCGCGCGCCGAGGCGGGCTCGCCGAGCGCAAGTCCGATCTCGCGCCCGGCGTGCGCGACGCGGGTGAGCGAATCCATGATCAGCAGCACCTTCTTGCCCTCCGCGCGGAACGCCTCGGCAATCGCGTGGGTACGCAAGGCACCGCGGATGCGGAGCACCGGCGAATGGTTGGCGGGCACGGCGACGACGACCGAACGCGCGCGGGCAGCGCCCGCCACCTTGGTTTCGAGGAAGTCGGCGACTTCGCGGCTGCGCTCGCCGATCAGCCCGATGACGACGACATCGGCTTGCGCCGCGCGGACGATCATCCCGAGCAGAACCGACTTGCCGACGCCCGAGCCCGCCATGATCCCGATCCGCTGGCCCTGGCCGACGGTGAGCAACCCGTTGATCGCGCGGACGCCGACGTCGAGCGGCTCGAGCACGCGCCCGCGATCGAGCGGCGACTGCATCTTCCCCGCGAGCGGCCAGCGCCCGGCACCGCGGATCGGGCCGAGCCCGTCGATCGGCTTGCCGGTGCCATCGACCACGCGCCCGAGCAGCGCCGCGCCGACCTCCGCCTCGCCCGGCGCGCCGAGCGGGCGGACCGGGGCCTGCGGGAGGAGCGCGGCAGGGCCGCCGAGGTTCATCAACAGCGTGCGCCCGTTGCGAAAGCCGATCACCTCGGCCTCGACCGCTGCGGTGCGGTCACCGACCTGGCAGACGGTGCCGACGGGCACGGTGAGCCCGACCGCTTCCATGAGGAGCCCGTCGAACGAGGCGAGGCGGCCGGAGACCTTGGGGCGGGGCGTGAAATCAGGCACGACGAGCGCGTCGAGATAATCGCCGGTGAAACGGTTCAGCATGGGACGCTATTCCCTCCGTCATCCCGGGCCTGTCCCGGGATCCACCGAGGGGCTTGCCGTACGGCGGCAGGATGTCCGGCACGGTGGTCCCCGGGACGAGCCCGGGGTGACGAGTAAAAGGCGTGCGCCATCAGTGCGTCGGCACCGCGACGCGGTCGATCGCCGCGCCGAGCTGTTCGATCCACAGTTCCGGGCCATCCTCGACGATCGTCGACGCGCTTTCGAGGATGAACGACCCGCGCGTGACCGCGGCATCGCCGATCGCGAAGACCTGCTTGGGCAACTTGCCCTCGAGCAGCGCGACGTCCGCCGGGTTGACGCGCAGCATCGCCGATTCGGTGCCGTCGCTGAGCAAGTCCGCGGCGGAATCGATCCGGCGTGCGAGCAGCTCGGGCGAAATGCCGACGTCGCCGACGATCTGCGTGACGAGGAACATCACGGTCTGGCGCAACCGGCGCGCAGTCGCCTCGCGGTCGAAGCGCTCGCCTGCCTGGAGCGCGGCGGCGAGCTCGGTGAGCAGGCGGTGGTCGCGCTCGACGTTGGCGGCGACTTCGGCGAGTGCGGCGTCCATGCCCTCGGCGTAACCGGCGGCGTGCGCCGCGACGACCGGGTCGACGAACGGCGCCGTCGGTGCGGCCTCCGCATCGAACGGGTCCCAGCCCTCGGTCGGGTTGGCATCACGGTCGGCGGGGGAGAAGTGGCGCGGCCCCTCGGGCTTGGGGGCGAAGACGACCGGGCCAGCACGCCCGCCTGCGCGTTCACGCAGGTCGGCGGCGGCGAAGCCCCCGACGCGCGGGGCGAAGGCGGCTTTCAGGGCGTCGGCGATCCCCTGGCTGCGCGGCGAGAAACCGGCGACGAACTCAGACATAATCGTCCTCCCCGCCACCCATCTGGATCGTGCCGTCCTTGGCGAGGTTGCGCGCGATCTGGATGATGATCTTCTGCGCATCGAGGACTTCGGAGAGCTTCATCGGTCCGCGCGATTCCATTTCGTCGCGAATGCCGTCGGCGGCGCGGCTCGACATGCAGCCGAGGAAGCGCGCGCGAATGCTTTCGTCGACGCCCTTCAAGGCGCGCGTCAGCACGTCGCTGTCGATGTTCCGGATCAGCGTGCCCAGATTCTTGTCGTCGAGCTCGAGCAGATTGTCGAAGACGAACATCGCTTCCTCGATCGCCTTGGCGACGTCGCGGTCGATCTTGAACAATTTGGGCATGACGCGCAGCTCGGTCGCCTTGCGCCCGCTGGACAGGATCTTGGCGGCGTCCTTCGTCCCGCCGAGCGTGACGCCCGCCTGCGCCTTGCCGCTGCCGGTGCGGTTGGCGAGCATGGTCTTGAGCGTCTCGACCGCCTCGGGCGTGATCGGCCCCAGTCGCGCGAGCCGGTGGAGGATGTCGGGCTGGACCGCATCGGGCATCATCTCAAGGACTTGCGCACCGATCGTCGGGTCGAGATTGGCGATCAGGACGGCGGCGATCTGGGGGTGTTCCTTGTCGATCATCGATGCGATCTCTCCTGCGTCGAGCCAGTCGAGCAGGTCGAGCTGGCACGCGTCTTCCGCGGGCACGATCCGCGCGAGGACGCTGTCGGCCTTTTCCTGCCCCAGCGCGCGCGTCATCACCGCCTCGATCCGCGGGCGCGGGTCGAAGCCGATCGCGGTGCGCTCGCGCGCGTGGCCGACGAAATCGTCGAGCACGTCGGCGACTTCGGCCTCGCTCACGTCCGCGACCGCGAACATCGCCTTGCCGAGCTGGCGGACTTCCTCGGGATCGAGCTTCTGCAGGATCGCCGCGGCCTCTTCCTCGCCGACGAGCATCATCAGCACCGCGGCACGCTCGACCCCGGTATAGCTGCGGACGACCGCGTTCATGACTTGATCATGTCGCGGACCGCGAGCGCGGCGCGCGCGGGATTGTCGCGGGTGAAGCCCCGGACCATCCCGATCCGCTCGTCATAGCTGCGCGCGCCTTCGAGCGCGTCGATCGTGACCGGCTCGCCGGTTCGGGGCGCGGCGAGACCGCCGCCCTGCGCTTCGCCGAGCAGGTCGCGCGGCAGGCCGGTCGCATCTGCGGGGGTGTCGCCCTTCTTCTTCGAGATCGCCTTGACCAGCGGGCGGACGCCGAGGAACAGCACCAGCAGCGCGACGACGATCGCGGTGAGATTGCGCGCGACGACCGGGAGCCAGCCCGCCTCATACCACGGCTGCTTGTCGTCGAGCGCGGCGGCCCCCGCGAACTTGCGGCTGATGACGGTGACGACGTCGCCCCGCTGCTGGTTATAGCCGACCGCGCTCTGGACGAGCTGGGTGATCTGCTGGATCTCGACCGTGCCGCGCGGCTTGCCGGTTTCGGGATCGCGCAACAGCACCGCGACCGAGAGATGCGTGATCGCGCCGGGGGCGGTGCGGCTGACCGACACTTCCTTGCCGAGATCGTAGGCGCGCGAATATTGGTCGCTGGCCTTGAGCGCATCGCTGACCGCGCCAGCCGCTGCGGCGGCGGGACCGGTCGCCGCGCCGGGGGCAGCCGCTGCCGGAGCACCGGGCGCACCGGGCGCACCGGGCGCACCGGGCGCACCGGGGGTGGGCGCGGGTTGGGGTGCGCTCAGCGTCGAGGCGGGCGGCGGGGTGTTGGACAGCGCGCCGGGGATGCCGCCGGGGGCCTGCCCGCCGTCCTTGCCGTTGCTGGTCCACTGGCCCTGCTCGACACGCAGCGCGCCCGCCTTGTCGTAGCTTTCCTTGGTCGCCTGCGTCTCGTTGAGATCGACGTCGGCCTGGACTTCGGTGGTGAAATTGCCCGCGCCGATCAACGGGGTGAGCAACTGGACGATCTGCGCGCGATACTTTTCCTCGACGCGACGCTGGAGCGCGATGCGCTCGTCGCTCGCCGCACTCGTCGCGCTTTCGTTCGCGCCCTTGGTGAGCAGGCCGCCCATCTGGTCGACGATCGTGACGTTCTCGGGCTTCATCCCCGGGACCGACGAGGCGACGAGGTTGACGATCGACGCGACCTGCGCGTCGCCAAGGCTGCGCCCGGGCTGGAGCTTGACGATCACCGACGCGGACGGCGCGGCATTGTCGCGGACGAACACCGAGGCTTCGGGCGTGGCGAGGTGGACCCGCGCCTCCGCGATCGCGTCGATCTCCTGGATCGAGCGCGCGAGTTCGGTTTCGCGCGCCTGGCGCAGGCGTTCGCCCTCGACCGCGCGCGAGACGCCCATCGGGAGATTGTCGAGGATCTGGTAGCCGCCGGGCGCCGCCTTGGGGAGGCCCTGGCCCGCCAGCAGGATGCGCGCGCGCGAGAAGTCTTCTTCGTTGACGGTCACCGCGCCGGTCGAATCGTCGATGTGCGACTTGATGTTGGCGGTCGTCAGCGCGGCGGTGACCGAGCCCTTGTCGGCATCGGACAGCCCGGAGAACAGCGTCTTCTGAGTCGGGGTGGCGAGCATCATCCACGCGATCGCCGCGGTGGCGAGCAGGCCGACCAGCAGCACCATCGGCAGGCTGCGCCGCACCGCAGGTTGCGCGAGCAGGCCCTGGACCTGTGCGATCGGGTTGGCGAAGCGCTCGGGAACGAGCGATGCGACGCCGTTCGGGAGCTGCGGCTGGGGCGAGGGGGTGAGGGCGTTGCTCATGTCAGACCGGCATGCTCATGATGTCCTTGTAGGCGGACAGTAACTTGTTGCGGACCTGCAGCGTCGCCTCGAACCCGACCGACGCCTGCTGGCGCGCGAGCATCACCTTGGCGATGTCGACGGTCTCGCCGCGCTCATAGCTTTCGCTGAGCTTTGCCGCCTGCGCCTGGCCCTGGTTGACGTTTTCCAGCGCGGTTTGCATCGTCGTGGCGAAGCTTGCGGGGGTCGCGGGCTTCGTCTCGGCGACCGGGGCCGCGGCGGGCGTCGCGCTTGCGCGAGCGAGCGCCTGGTTGCGCTCGAGAATCTGCGCGCGGAGCGCCATGACGCGGTCGATCCCGCCCGCGCCGCCAATGCCGCCGATGCCGCTCATGCCGACACCGCCGTGCGGTCATGCGCGCGGATGATGTCGTCGCCCTGCTCGCGTGCCTTGGCGAGACGGTAGCGCAAGGTGCGTTCCGAGATGCCGAGCCGTCTGGCGGTCTCGATCCGGCTGCCGTTGCACGCCGCGAGCGTTTCGCGGATCGCCTGGAATTCGTGCATCTGGACGATGTTGCCGAGCGTCGCCGGGGCGGGCGCGGGGTTCACGTCGATCACGGCGCGCGCGCTCGGGCGGTCGAACACGATGTGCTCGGGCAGGATCGTGTCGCCGCCGGCGAACAGCAGCGCGCGCTGGAGGACGTTCTCGAGCTCGCGGACGTTGCCGGGCCAGTCGTGCTGCGACAGCAGGTCGATCGCCTCGGCGCACGGCCACGGAATCGTCGTGCGGTTGCCCGCGTGCCGCAGGATCAGCGTCGCGACGAGTGCGGGAATGTCCTGCACGCGATCGGCGAGCGGCTTGGTCGTCAGCGGGAAGACCGACAGGCGATAATAGAGATCCGCGCGGAAACGGCCTGCGGCGACTTCGTCCTGCAGGTCGCGGTTGGCGCTGGCGATGATGCGGACGTCGATCGGCTGCGGCGTGGTCGCGCCGATCGGGATGATCTCGCGCTCCTGCAGGGCGCGGAGCAGCTTCGACTGGAGCAGCAGCGGCATCTCGGCGATCTCGTCGAGCAGCAACGTGCCGCCGTCGGCCGCGCGGAAGAAGCCTTCGCCGCCCGACGACGCGCCGGTGAAGGCGCCCTTCTGGTGGCCGAACAGCAGCGCCTCGAGCATCGTCTCAGGGAGCGCGGCGCAGTTGATTGCGATGAACGGCTTGGCGGCGCGGTTGGATTTCAAGTGGATCGAGCGCGCAAGCACTTCCTTGCCGGTGCCGGTCGGGCCGTTGATCAGCACCGTGATGTCGGCGGTCGCCACGCGCTCGGCGAGCGTGTGGAGCGCGAGGCTCTCGGGGTCGGCGGCGGTCGGCATCTCGGGCTCTGCGAGCAGCGCGCGGACGAAGCCCGCGCCGACCGCGGCGTCGGTCTCGTCATAGGAGACATAGGCCGGGCTGCCGTCACGCGATGGCACGATGGTACGGCCCTCGTGACCGAGGACGACGGTGCGTGCCGAAACCGGCGGGGTCTCGCCCGCGGCGACGAGGTAGAACTCGCCGGGCGTGCGCTTGCCGTCTTCATACGAGCCGATCGCGAAGCCCTGCGCGCGCAGGCACGAAACCAGCGCGTAATGCTGGCGCAGAATGGCCGCTGATGGAACGATGGATCGCATGGAAACCCCCTTGTCGATTCGGGGATTGCGCCTCGCGTAGTAAATTCTGCGTTAAACCGGGCGTGAAACCGGCAATTATTTTCCGCTTTGCCGCCCGCAAGTTGGCGGCACCGACACAATGGCGAAAAAGTGCGGGCGGACGCTTAATGCCCGGTCGAAACGGTCGTTACCATGCTTGGCGGCTCGGCTCTCCGATAGGGGGCGGCGGGATTGCCGGACCTTTTCGGAGACCATCAATGACCGTTATCGGAACCAACGTCGCCGCGCTGAAAGCGAGCAACTCGTCGAACGCCGCGAACACCGCGCTGCAGACCAGCATCGAGCGCCTGTCGACCGGCAAGCGCATCAACTCGGCCAAGGATGATGCCGCCGGTCTCGCGATCGCTACGTCGTTCACGTCGCAGATCAAGGGCCAGAACCAGGGCATCCGCAACGCCAACGACGGCATCGCGCTCGCCCAGACCGCCGACAGCGCGCTCGGCGAAGCCGCAAATATCCTGCAGCGTGTCCGCGAGCTCGCCGTGCAGTCCGCATCGGGAACGTATCAGGACACCGATCGCCAGAACCTGCAGACCGAAGTCACCGAATTGCAGAAGCAGCTGACGACCATCGCCGGCAGCACGTTCAACAACGTGAAGTTGTTCGATACGGCGGCCAAGTCGATCAACATCCAGACCGGTTCGGGTTCCAGCGACACCGTGAAGCTGACCCTCAGCGCGCTTGACCTGTCGGGCGTGAGCGGAACCAGCGGCGGTGCCGTTACGGCGGGTCTGTCGACCATCGACGCGTCAACCACCCCCCCGGACGCCCGTATCGGCAAGAGCCACACGGTCACGATCGAGGACGTCGCATACAAAGCAACGTTCGGCGGAGCGGCAGCAACGACGGACGATATCGGTACGACGAAGACCTTGGCGGATAAGGACAAGATTTTCGTTCCCGCCCAGCCTGGCGATTCGGTCACTGGCGGCGTTTCGGTTGCGACGGCAGGGGATGCTACCACCGCACTCACGACGCTCGATACCGCGCTCAAGGCCGTCAACACCGCACGCGCTTCGCTCGGCGCGGGCCAGAGCCGCCTCAATTCGGTCGTTAACACGCTGACCTCGAGCGTTGCTAACCTGACCGACGCGCGCAGCCGTATCGAAGACGTCGACTTCTCGACCGAGACGACCAGCCTCGCCAAGGCGCAGATCCTCAGCCAGGCGTCGACCGCGCTGCTCGCGCAGGCGAACCAGTCGCAGCAGGGCGTGCTGAAGCTGCTCGGCTAAACCGACCGGTCCCGTCGCCCGCCCCCCTATCCAGGGCGGCGGGGCCGACCGGGCCTCCCCTCGCGCATTCCACTCTGGACAGCCCCTGCGCGACGGGCGGTCTCGAATTGCCCCGGTGGTCGCGTCGCGCGACCACCGGGGTTTTTTGCGTCTGGGGGGGGGGGCATTTCGCAGCTCGCCACTTCCAGATTTTGACACCTCCCCGGCGAAGGCCGGGGCCCAATCGCGGAACAGAAGAGTGCTGGGGACAGCGCGGCGGTACATTGGCCGCTACTCTTGGGCCCCGGCCTTCGCCGGGGAACGGGCTCCAGGCGAACGGCTCCGAGTCCTTATCGCGGGCGCTTGATCTCGAACAGGCTCGGCCAGTTCTTCCCCGTGACGTACAGCCGGTGCGCCACGCGGTCATACGCGATCCCGTTCGGCACCGAATCGCGGTCGCTCAAAGCCACCTTGGCGATCAGCGGCGAGACGTCGATCACCCCGACGACACGCCCGTTCGCCGGGTCGATCCGCGCGATATAGGGCGTCATCCAGATGTTGGCGTAGATCTGGCCGTCGACATATTCCAGCTCGTTGAGCTGCTCGACCGGGCGTCCGTTGGCGGTAACCGTCAGCCGCCGCACGACTTTCTGCGTGACCGGATCGAGGAAGCGGAGCACCGGCGTGCCGTCCGACAGGATGATGTTGCGCCCGTCGTCGGTCATCGCCCAGCCTTCGCCGGTGTAGCTGAAGGCACCGATGCGCTTCAGCGCGGGCAGGCTCCACTTGAACCCCTGCCCGCCGTGCCACGTCACGCTGAGCAGCTGGTTGCGCCACGCGACGATCCCCTCGCCGAACAGCTGCGGCGCGAGCTTGACGCGCGCGACCACGCGTCCGGTCTTGAGGTCGACGCGGCGGATGTCGGACTGTCCCTCGCGCCCGGTGCTTTCGTACAAGGTCCCGCGATCGATCAGCAGCCCTTCGGTAAAGGCGCGCGGATCATGCGGATAGGTCGCGACGATTTCGGCCTGGGTGACCGGCAGCGACGCGGGCGCGGGTGGCGTAGCGGACACGGCTTGTGCCGAAAGAGCAGCTAGGAGCAGGGACAGGATCATAAGGTGCGAACCAATCGAACGGCGGTTGCGATCCATGGCGGATCGGTGACGACCTGCTGCCGCGTGCCGGGGCCGAGCGGAAGCAGGAGAAGCCTGGTGTCCTCGCGGCCGATCAGCCGCCCGAACAGGAACCGCCCGGCGGGGCGGGGGGCGAGCACGTCGCGGTTGAGCGCGCGGGCGAAGGCAGCGGGGGCGAGCCGGTCGCACCAGATCTCGTCGCCCGCGCGATAGTCCCCGATGCTCGCGACGACGCGAATCGCAAGATGATCGGGGGTGGCGACCGGCGGCGCGACCGTGGCGGGGCGCTTGGGAGCGTGCGCGCCGGTCGAATCGAGCAGCGCCGCGACCGCGATGTCGGGCCGGTCGGGGAGGCGGACGAGATCCGCGCCCTGCACCCCCAGCGCGTCGGCGATCCGGTTGAGCCAGCCGACCGACACGGTCCGCGTCCCCGTCTCGAGCCGGCCGATCGTCTGCGCGGTGGTGGGCGGGACGCACGCGCGCGCGACATCCTCGAGCGTCATGCCCTTGGCGCGGCGGACTTCGCGAATCGCGGTGATCACGTGGTTTTCCTGCCGATGATAAAACCAAATCGGTTTGCCACTGTCCTACAATCGCGCCTTCGTGGCAATCCCGCCGGCGACTCGAACGGGAGAGACGGGATGCGCGAACTGGTGGAACGCGGGATCGATTCGCACGGGGTGCTGTCGGACGCACCGGGCGGGCGCGGGCGGCGGGTGACGGTCAATCTCGGCGAATCGCCGCTGGGGTGGTTGCGCTCGCGCGGGCTGGTTGACGCGCGGCAGGTCGAGGCGGGGGAGCGGCTGCGCGCGGATTACGAGCGCGCGGCGCTGGCGCCCTCGGTAACGATGCGCTGGGTGGCGCGGGTCGATGGTGGGGGTGGCGACGCGCTCGACCCGACGCTCGCGCAGATCGCGGCGAAGCGCCGGTTCGATGCCGCGCTCGACGGCGCCGGGCGGGGGTTGCGCGACGTGCTGTGGCGGGTGGTGTGCGCGGGCGAGGGGCTGCCCGACGCCGAACGCGCGCTCGGCTGGCCGCAGCGGAGCGGGCGCGTGGTGCTGACGCTCGCGCTCGACCGGCTCGCGGACCATTATGGGCTTGGGTGAGCGCTCGCTTGGACGGGGGGAAGGCGCTATGGCAGTGCGATGCACTTCGATATTCTCAAATGCCACGGCTCGGGCAATGATTTCCCGCTGATCGACGCGCGCGCGATCGATCTCTCCGATGCTGACTGGGCGCGTGTCGCGATCGCGCTGGCGGACCGGGCGGGGACCGTCGGGGGCGACGGAATCCTGCTGCTGACCAATCGGCAGGAGGGCTATCCCTTTGAAATGCGGATGCTTAATTCGGATGGTAGCGAATCGGAGACGTGCCTGAACGGGTTGCGCTGCGTCGCGCGCGCGGGGTTCGCGGCGCTCGGGATCGAGTCGGCGCGGGTCGGGCTCAAGCAATCCGCGGCGGACGTGTCGCGCGACCCGGATCTGGCGGCGGGGGTGTATACGGTGCGCGAGGTCGCGGGGCCGGCCGGGCTCGACGTGACGCAGTGGCCGCTCCACGCGGGTGTGGCGCGGATCGTCGAGGCGCCGGTGCCCCCGCTGGCGAGCGACCGGCGGTTCACCGCGGTCGCGATGCCCAATCCGCATCTCGTCAGCTTCGTCGAGGGGATCGACGAAGCCGAGCTGGTCGCGCTCGGGGCGGCGTGCGAGGCGGCGCCCGACTGGCTGCCCAACCGCGCCAACGTCTCCTTCGTCGAGGTGCGGGGCGCAGATACGCTGTTCGTCCGCACGTTCGAGCGCGGGATCGGGCTGACCGACAGCTGCGGCAGCGCGATGGCGGCGTCGACCTTCGCCGCGTGCCTGACCGGGCGCTGCGGCTATGATACCGAAATCGTCGTGCGCAACCGTGGCGGGCTGGTGCGCGCCGAGGCGAGCGAAGCGGGGATGGTGCGGCTGTCGGGCAATGCGACGTTCGAATGGGCGGGGACGGTCGATGTCGACCTGGTCAGCGCGACCGCGGGACCGGTGACGGTCACCCGTCGCTATGACGACGAAATCGCGGCGTGGGATGCGGTGCGATCGGGTTTGCGCTGAGGCGGAAATGTCCCGTTAATCGGTGTGGGCGCGTATGGGGGTTTCCAAAGGTGGAGCGGAGAAGATTTCTATGAATCGGTTTGTTCGTGTCGCGATGCTGCTGGCCGGCTCGAGCCTGGCCATCGCGACTCCCGTGCTGGCGCAAAGCCAGGCGGACGAGGCGCGCTTCCAGCAGGCGCAGCAGCGCTTCGACGGCGAGTGGCGCACCTTCCGCGCCGAATACGACCGCTACCAGCAGGCGCGCGCACGCGGCTATCGCCCCGCGCCGCCGCGCGGTTACGACGACCAGCGCTATGCCGACCCCGGATATGACAATCGCGACGAGGGCAATTACGACCCGGCACGCTATTACCGCAACGACTCGCGGTACCAGGAGCGGGTCCTTGGGCCGGACGACCGGGTCTATGCGGGCAATGACGGTCGCTATTATTGCAAGCGCAACGACGGGACGACCGGGCTGATCGCGGGCGCGGTCGGCGGCGGCGTGCTCGGCAACGTGATCGACGGCGGCCATTCGCGCGGGGTCGGCACGATCCTCGGCGCGATCGCGGGCGGCGTGGTCGGCAAGTCGGTCGACCAGAACAACGCGCAGGTCCGCTGCCGCTGAACTCCGGTTGGGGCTAAAGTAGGGAGGCCGCGCGGGGGGACCTGCGCGGCCTTTTTCGTGCGGGGGGTGGGGGACGGTACTCGCAGTACCGGCGTCACCCTGAACTTGTTTCAGGGTCCACTGCGAGGCGAGTCCGGTCCGGGTTTGTTGCCCGGTGGATGCTGAAACCAGTTCAGCATGACGGCGGTGGGGAGGGGCGGAGGCGTGTTCTCCAGAACACAAACAGGCCGCGCGGATTGCTCCGCGCGGCCTTTTCGAGTCGTGACGCTGCCGTCCCAGTGGGGTGGGCGTCAGTCCTTGGCTTCACCCTCGTCGTCGACCGCGAGCATGTCTTCCTCGTCCGAGTCGAGCGTCTCGCCGACGGTGTCGGCGATCAGGTCGAGCTGGTCGTACGTCGCCGTATATTCCTGCGTCTCGCCGCCTTCTTCCTCGATCGTAATGACATAGTCTTCGCCTGAACGGCTGACCGTGAATCCCGCCAGTGTCTTCGCCATGATCCGTCTCCTGAGATACCAGCCGCCGAACGCCCGGACCGCAGGAACGCTCCCTCCAGAGGGAGGAGATTTTACGCCACCGAGGGATCGGCGAAACGCGGCGACGAACCCACCTGGTACAAAACGCTTGACATCGTCACGCTCATCAGGTACATATCAGGAACGATGAAGAATTGCGCACCGCCGCCGCGGGTTGAAACGGCGGCGATGGGGACGGGCCGGGGCGGAGACGCTTTCCGGCCCGTTTGCGTTGGCGCGCACCGAACAGGAGGGCTGGTATGGACTACCGACCGCGCGCCGCAGGCGCAGCAACGGCGCTGACGGCAACCAGCGCCACCACGATCGTGCGCGGCAAGCGCGTGCGGTGGAATTTGCAGATGAAGGCCGAGTTTCTCGATCATCTCGCCGCGAGCTGCAATGTCACCGCGTCGGCTGCTGCGATCGGGGTCGGTCCCCTGTCGCTGTACGGGTTGCGACGCCGCGACCCCGAATTCGCCCGCGAATGGCAAGGGGCGCTGGAGAGCGGCTATCAACTGCTCGAGACGATGTTGCTGGGGCACGTCCTGTCCGGCGGATCGCGGACCGATGCGATCGAAACCGCCCATGACGCACCGAAACTCGATGTCGAAACCGCCCTGCGGCTGCTGACCGCGCATCGCGGTTCGGTCGGAAAGCCGTCGAGCAAGATCGGCCGTCCCCTGGAACGCGCCGAGCTGGCGGACACCGCCGCCGCGATCCTCAAGAAGCTGAGCGCGATCGAGAAACGCCGGGGTGGCGCGTGAGTGGACGTCCGCGTCGCCAGCGCCGTTCGGGAAAGCCGATGCCCGGCTCGCTGGAACTGCCGGTCGGATATCTCGACCGGATTCTGGCGCTGTCGGTCGAGGAGCGTGCCGAACTGTTGCGGGGCCTCACCAAACCGCAGCGCCGGACGCTCAACGACGACTGGCAGACATGGGCGCATTCCGGACAGCGGATGCCGCCCGGCGACTGGCGCGTGTGGCTGATCCGGGCGGGGCGCGGGTTCGGCAAGACGCGCGCGGGCGCGGAATGGGTCAGCGAGATCGCGCGGTCGATGCCGGGGGCGCGGATCGCGCTGGTCGGCGCGACGATCGAGGACGTGCGGCGCGTGATGATCGAGGGGGAAAGCGGACTGGTATCGGTCGCGCGGTTCGACGAGCCGGTCGATTACCGGCGCGACGCGGGCGAGATCGTGTTCGCCTCGGGCGCGCGCGCGGCGATCTTCTCGGCGGCGAGCCCCGAGACGCTGCGCGGGCCGGAACATCATGCGGCGTGGTGCGACGAGCTCGCCAAGTGGCGCTACGGCGACGCGGCGTGGGACAATCTGATGCTGGGGATGCGGCTGGGCGACACCCCGCGCGTGCTGGTGACGACGACGCCCAGGCCGATCCCGCTGATGCGGCGGGTGATGGCGCTCAAGGGGCTGGTCGAGACGGTCGGGCGGACGCAGGACAATCCGCATTTGCCCGACACGTTCCTCGCGGCGCTGGAGGAGGCGTATGGCGGGACTCGGCTCGCGCGGCAGGAGATCGCGGGCGAGCTGATCGCGGAAGCCGAGGGGGCGCTCTGGCGGCGCGCGCAGTTCGACGCGTGCCGGGTGGTGGCGGCGCCTGCGCTGGTGCGGACGATCGTCGCGGTCGATCCGCCCGCCGGGACCGACTCGGGGCAGGGCGATGCGTGCGGGATCGTCGCGGTCGCGCTGGGGCGCGACGGGCGGGGGTATGTGCTGGAGGATGCGAGCGTATCGGGACTGTCGCCGGAAGGCTGGGCGCAGGCGGTGGCGGCGTGCGCAGCACGGCATCGCGCGGACCGGGTGATCGCGGAAAAGAACCAGGGCGGCAAGATGGTCGAGAGCGTGTTGCTCGCGGCGGATGCGGGGTTGCCGCTGCGGCTGGTCCACGCCGCCGACGGGAAAGTTGCGCGCGCCGAGCCGGTGTCGATCCTGTACGAGCGCGGGCGGGTCTCGCATGTCGGGGTGCTTGCCGACCTCGAGACCGAGCTGTGCGGGCTGGTCGTCGGGGGCGGCTATCAGGGGCCGGGGCGCTCGCCCGATCGCGCGGATGCGCTGGTGTGGGCGCTGGGGGAGCTGATGATTGCGAAACGTCGGACGGCACGGGTCAGAGCGACGTGAGTTGGGTCACGAGCCTATGACCTATTGTTTTGCGCGCGACGGCTGAGCGGCGGGGAGCGGTGGGCAGCGGACCGTCGCGGGGGTGACGGCGGGGAGCGGAATGTCCTGCCACCGGTCCGTCATTCCCGCGTGGGCGGGAAACCATTAGTACCGTTCGTCCAGTCCCGCGCGGTCAGTCAGTATGGATCCCCGCCGTCGCGGGGATGAGGGAAGGGGGCGGCGGTGACGCTTTAAAAATCGGCTGCGACGTCAGGCTTGACGGCGAAAGTTGGTGGAGAGCGGTCGTTGCGGGGATCACGGTGGGAGAGCGGAGTTTTCCTCAAACCGTTCGTCATTCCCGCGGACGCGGGAATCCATTAGCGCAGTCCGTCCAGTCCTGCGCCGTCAGCCAGTATGGACCCCCGCCTTCGCGGGGGTGACGGAAAGGGGGTGGCCGTGACCCCTCAAATGTCGGCCCCGACGCATCAGGCGGAACGGCGAAAATTGATTGGAAGCGGTCGCTTATCGCGATGGGTTTCGACGGCTCATCCGTTCCCTTGCCGCGTCACCCATCGTCTTCGTTTGTCCGTCCTTGAGATAGGCCATGAAGTCGCGGTCGAAGGTGAAAGAGGCTCCGCAGACAGTTGCGAAAAACCGTCGGGCATTCTGGGTGTTACGGTAGTTTTTATCCACCGGGGTGGTCGCTTGGATAACGTCACCGTGCCAGTCGAAACCTGCCATCCTCTTTACCCTGCTTGTTAACTGAAATCGCTGCGTCCAAGCCTCGTACCGCCATACAGGCCAATCATGCAAAAGGGCGTGAATGTCTCAAGTTGAGCGTTAGCGGTCAGTCCGCTCGCTGAGAATGCGACCTAATTCGCAACGCCGGTTCGGCCGGTGTTGGGCGGATAGACGACCTTCGGGCGCGTATAGGCGGTGTACATCGCCTGCCCGGTGGCATCGACCGAGAAGATGTCCGCGCGGCGGCGCATCTCGGCGAAGCGGAACTGGATCCGATCGAGCTTGTGCTGGAGCAACGCCTTGTGTTCGGCGGTCAGCATGCCGCCGTCGCGCGCCTGCAGGTCGAGCGCTTCGGTGCGGAGCGCGACCATGCGGTTGTGATGCGTGATGTCCGCCGAGATGCTCGTCGGAGTCGGGACGTAGACGATGCCTTCGGCGACATTGGGGTAGGGCGCGTCGATTCCGCGACTTGGCAGGACTGTCGGCGTGGTCGCGGCAGCGGCGGCGGCGAGCAGCATAGCAAGCATGACATTCTCCTTTAATATCCGAGTCTTGGCCTCGACTGAACCGATACTGCCACAACGCTTGGTCTCGTCAATTCGCTCCTTCGTTTCGAGCACGTCTAATTGTCTAGGTCTGGCGTGCAAAAACCATTTCACAAAAGTGCCGTATATGTGTCATCAAACTGCAACAGAAGAAAATGGAGACGGAGCGATGATCAGGACCTTGGCTTTGGGATTGGTTGCAGTGGCGAGCTTTTCGAGCGTAGCGATTGCCGCGCCGCAATCGGCCGATGCGGTGCACGCGACCGAGGCAAGCGCGCAGGTCGATCCGCGCGACGGTGGCGCGCAGATCGAACTGGCGAACGCCTATGTCCGTGCCGGACGGACCGGGGATGCCGCGACGGCGTATCGCCGTGCGCTGACGCTCGACAACGTGATGCTCGAGACGCGGACCGGCGATTCGATCTGGTCGCACCAGGTCGCGCGGCACATGCTGGCGGGTGCGCCGGTGCTCGCCGCACGCTGATCCTCACCGCCGACCGGCGTGGCTTTTCGTCGCGCCGGTCGGTAGGGACGCAACCCTCCGCCGCCGTCCCGGTCTGCGGATGACGGCAGGGTTGGAGCGTCCGATGGTACCGCGCGAATTGATCGACACGGCGCAGATCCCCGGCGGGGACGCAATGACGCTGTACCGGCGCGGTGCCGATTTCATGATCGTGGTCGATCGCAATGAATTGATGAGCACGCGGATGAACGGCTCCGAAGAGGCGCTGGGCACGCTCGCGTGCGCGCGTGTTTCGGGCGTCGCGGCGCCGCGTGTGCTGATCGGCGGCTATGGCATGGGGTTTACGCTCCGTGCGGTGCTGGGTGTCGTCGGGTCGCGCGCGGACGTGGTGGTGGCGGAACTGGTGCCGCAGATCCTCGCCTGGGCGCGCGGACCGATGGCGGCGGTGGCGGACGGGTGTCTCGATGATCCCCGCGTGCGCGTTTTCGAGGGCGATGTCGCCGAGGCGATCCTGGCGCCCGAGGGCGGCTATGATGCGATCCTGCTCGATGTCGACAATGGGCCGGACGGGCTGGTGCGCGCGGAGAACAACCGCCTCTATGCGCCGCGCGGGCTTTCGGCGGCGCGGATGGCGTTGCGGCCGGGGGGCGTGCTGGCGATCTGGTCGGCGGCGCCCGACGCGCGCTTCGTCACGCGGCTGAAGGCGGCGGGGTTCCTGGTCGACGAGGTCGCGGTTAAGGCGCGCCAGAACGGCAAGGGACCGCGGCACGTGATCTGGTTCGCGACACGGGGGTGAGGGGGGTACCCCTCCCGTCGTCATCCCAGCGGAGGCGGAGATCCATACGGCGGGACGTTTGATGCTCTCGCGCTGCGCTAATGGATTCCCGCGTTCGCGGGAATGACGAGTGGGGCGGGGGTCATCCCGCCTTCGCGGAAATGACGGGATGGCGGGGACGCTAACGCTTCCCTTCGAGCGGATACGCGCGGGCAAACGCCCGCCTCCTCACAGGAGAACATCATTAAATGGTTCGGCTGGAAAGCCGCCGGTCGCGAAGAGTCGCGGCCGGCGCTCGATCGTGCGCGTTCGCGCTTTGCGAGCGGGTTCGGCGTGGGGGAGGTTCCGCGCTCATACGAGGCGCAGGTGCGCGCGCTGTATCTGGGCAATGCGATCGCGCAGCGGGCGGTGCGGTTGATCGCGGACGGGATCGGCGATGCGCCGTTGCTGGGGCCGCCCGAGATCGTCGCGCTGGTGCAGGCGCGCTCGGGCGGACAGGCGTTGTGCGCGAGCGTCGCGGCGCATCTGCTGCTCCACGGCAATGCGTATGTGCAATTGCTGACCGATGCGCGCGGCGACGTGGTCGAGCTGTTCGCGCTGCGGCCGGAACGGGTGACGGTCGAGCCCGATGCGGCGGGGTGGCCGATCGCCTATCGCTACGGCGTGGGCGAGCGGTCGGTGCGGCTGGTTGCGGAGGACCCGGCGGGGCGGCCGCAGGTCGTGCATATCAAGGCGTTCCATCCGCTCGACGATCATTACGGGCTGGGCAGCCTGGCGACTGCCGCAGGGGCGATGGCGCTGCACAATGCGGCGTCGGCGTGGAACACCGCGCTGCTCGACAATGCCGCGCGGCCCTCGGGGGCGCTGGTGTACGATCCGGGCGACGGGTCGAGCCTGTCGCGCGAACAGTTCGAGCGGTTGCGCGGCGAGATGGACGCAGGCTTTGCCGGCGCGCGCAATGCCGGGCGACCGATGTTGCTCGAGGGCGGGTTGAAGTGGCAGCCGCTCAGCCTGACGCCCGCCGACATGGATTTCACGCAGATGAAGGCGACCGCGGCGCGCGAGATCGCGACCGCATTCGGGGTGCCGCCGATGCTGCTCGGGCTCCCCGGCGACGCGACCTACGCCAATTACCGCGAAGCGAACCGCGCCTTGTGGCGGCTCGCGATCCTGCCGCTGGCGGGGTCGATTCTGGCGTCGCTGACGCAGGCGCTTGGCGGGTGGTTCGAGGGTGCGACCCTCAGCGTCGATCTCGATCGCATCACCGCGCTGGCGGAGGATCGCGAGCGGGTGTGGGCGCAGGTCGGGGCGGCGGACTTCCTGAGTGCGGCGGAAAAGCGCGCGATGCTCGGCATCGCGCCGGTTGGTGTGGGAGATGCGTAATGAGTGGTGCTTTGCTGGCGCAGTTGATGGCGCAAGGATCGAGCGAGGGCGCGGATCTGGCGACGCTGCGCGCGATCGCGGAGGAAGCGGGCGAGGTCGCGGCGACGCGCGCTTTGGCGCGGCTGGGGCTCGACGACGGCGCGGCGCCCAAGGACATGGCGGAGCTGCGCGAACTGCTCGGTGCCTGGCGCGACGCGAAGAAGCGCGTGTGGAAGGCCGCGCTCGGGTGGGTCGTGCGGATCCTGGGGGCCTTGGTGCTGACGGGGATCGCGGTGAAGACGGGGTTCTGGGACTGGGTCAAATGAGCCTGCGGTTCGCGGGCTATGCCGCGGTGTTCGACCGGGTGGATCGCGGGGGCGACGTGATCCGGGCGGGGGCGTTCGATGTTTCCGGTTCCGTGCCGTTGTTGTGGCATCACCGGGGGGCACCGGTCGGGGTAGTCGAGCGAGTCGTGCCCGATGCGCGCGGGCTGCGGGTGATCGGGCGGATCGACGATGCGGCGCTGGCCGGGATGGTGCGCGGCGGGGGCGTTTCGGGGCTGTCGATCGGGTATCGCGTGCGGGCCGGGTCTCGCACTAGTGCGGCGGTGCGGGAGCTGACGTCGCTCGATCTGGTCGAGGTGAGCCTGGTGGCGCAGCCGATGCAGCCGTTGGCGCGGGTTCACGCGATTTCGGGCTGAGGTTTCAGCAGCGGGCCGTCACCGCTCGCCCCAAAGGCTGCCGTCATGCTGAACTCGTTTCAGCATCCACCGGGCGACAAGGACGGTCCGGACTCGCTGAGGGCTGGATCCTGAAACAAGTTCAGGATGACGGCGGGTTTTGCAGAACTTTCGCGAAGGCGAGGGTCCCGGAAGCGCGAGAACTGCAAGCTGCCGTCATGCTGAACTCGTTTCAGCATCCACCGGGCGACAACAACGGTCCGGACTCGCTGAGGGCTGGATCCTGAAACAAGTTCAGGATGACGGACGGTTTTGCAGAACGCGCGCGAAGGCGGGAGGCCGGGAGTCGCGCACGCCTTCAGGCGTTATCGCGCGTGCCCTGGGTTCCTGCCTTCGCAGGAACACGGGACTTTCCAAAAAAATCACAGGTTTCTTTGCCCGGCGGCGGTGTCGTCCGGGTGTCTTGGCGTGGGAGAATGACATGAGCGATCAGACGATGGATGCACTGGAAGCGAGTTTCGAGACGCAGCCGCTCGGCGGGCCGGTGGTCCGGCCGGTGCTTGCGGGCGGGGGTGGTGCTTCGGCGGGCGGCGGGTTCGAGGGGTTCCTGCGCAGTGGGGCGAGCGTGGAGATGAAGGCGTTCACCGGGGTGACCGGTGATGCGGGCGGCTATGCGATCCCCAAGGAGATCGACAGCGTGATCGACGCGACGCTGAAGGCGATCTCGCCGATGCGCGCGGTCGCCAACGTCGTGCAGGTCGGCACTGCGGGCTATCGCAAGCTGGTGACGACCGGGGGCACGCCCTCGGGCTGGGCGGCGGAGACCGATACGCGACCCACCACCGCGACCCCGGTGTTCACCGAGATCGCGCCGCCGATGGGCGAACTCTACGCCAACCCGAGCGCGAGCCAGGCGATGCTCGACGATGCCGCGTTCGACGTCGAGGCGTGGCTCGCGAACGAGATCGCGCTCGAATTCGCCAAGGCCGAGGGGAGCGCGTTCATCAACGGCACCGGGGTCAGCCGCCCCAAGGGGTTCCTCCAGGCGACGACCGCCGCGACCACCGACGCGACGCGCGCGTTCGGGACGCTGCAATATCTGGCGAGCGGGGTGGCGGGCGATTTCCCGACGACGCCGCAGGACCGGCTGATCGATCTGGTGCAGGCCTTGCGCGGGCCGTATCGGCAGGGCGCGGTGTTCCTGATGAACGCGACGACGCTCGCGCGGATCCGCAAGTTCAAGACCAGCGACGGGCAGTTCCTGTGGAGCCCGAGCCTGAGCGGTGCGACGCCGGGGACGCTGCTCGGCTATCCGGTGATCGAAAGCGAGGACATGCCCGATATCGCCGCGAACAGCCTGTCGATCGCGTTCGGCAACTTCAAGGCGGGCTATCTGATCGCGGAACGGCGCGAGACCGTGATCCTGCGCGATCCCTACACCAACAAGCCGTTCGTCAATTTCTACGCAACCAAGCGGATCGGCGGCTGCGTGTCGAACAGCGAGGCGATCAAGCTGATGAAGTTCGCGGTGTCCTGAACGCCAGCAGCAGTCGGGGGCGGCGGCCGGGGCAGGGTTGGAATGGATCGCGCACCGGCCGCCGCGATTGTCTGGCGGAGGGATCGACATGATCGAGGGTAATGGACCGGGCGTGGTGACGCTCGGCACGGCGGATCGTGCGCTGGCGGTGGCGGCGGTCAAGGCGGTGCTGCGCGTGGCGAGCGCGGACGAGGACGATTTGATCGCCGCGTTCGTCGAGACGGCACTGGGGCTGGCCGAGCGGTTCCTGGGGCGGGTGACGCTCATCCGGACGATGCGCGAGAGCGTCGCGGTGACGGGCGGGTGGCAGCGGATCGGTGCGGCACCGGTCCGCGCGATCACGCGGGTCGAGACGACCGCGGGGGTTGCGCTGGCGACGACGGCCTATGCGATCGACATCGATGCGCACGGCGAAGGCTGGGTCCGCGTGAGCGATGGCGGGAGCGGCATCCGCGTCGTCGTGTTCGACAGCGGGATGGCGAGCGACTGGACGGCGGTGCCGGGGCCGATCCGCCAGGGCGTCGTGCTGCTCGCCGCGCATCTGTTCGACGCGCGCGCACAGGACACGCCGCCGCCGCTCGCGGTGACGGCGCTGTGGCGACCGTTCCGGCGGATCGCGCTGCTGGCGGGAGAGCATCCATGATGGACGCGCTGGAGGAACGCGCGCGCCTGATCGGCGAGGCGGCGGCGGCGCGCGCGCGGGGGCGGGTCGCCGCCACCTTGCGTGAGACGCTGCCCGAGGTGGCGGTGGATGTGGCCGGCGAGGACGTCGTGCTGACCGGGCGGATCGCGCCCGATGACCCACGGCTGCGCTGGATCGGGAGCTTGCTGCGATGAGCGCGGAGAGCGTGCTGCAGGCGGCGGTGCTGGCGAACCTGCGCGCGGTAGCCGGGCTGAACGGCGTCTATGTCGGTCCCCCGGTGCGCGCAACGCCGCCCTTTGCCGAGCTGGGCGAACTGATCGCGGTCGACTGGGGCGCGAAGGATCGTGCCGGGCGCGAGCTGCGCGTGCTGGTGACGCTGCGCGACGCCGGCGAGACGGCGGTACGACTGGCGGCGCTCGCGGCAAGCGTCGGCGCGGCGATCGAGGCTTTGCCGCGCGACCTGACCGGCTGACGGGTCGCAAGCCTGCTGCTCGTGCGCAGCCGGATCTGGGGCACCAGCCCCGGTCAGTGGAGCGCGAGCATGGATTACCGGATTCGCATGATGGAGGCTTTATGAGCGTGGAACGGGGCAGTGCCTTCTTGCTGAAGGTGGGGAATGGGGCGTCGCCGCTCGTCTATCAGACGGTCGCGGGGCTGCGCACGACGCAGCTCAGCGTCAACGGCGCTTTGGTCGCGGTGACGTCGAAGGATTCGGGCGGGTGGCGCGACCTGTTGTCGGGGGCAGGCGTACGCAGCGTCTCCGTTTCGGCGGCGGGGGTGTTCGTCGGGTCGGCGGCGGAACTGCGGATCAAGGCGAGCGCGCTGTCGGGGGTGCTCGACGATTATCGGCTGAGCTTCGAGGGCGGGGATACGCTGAGCGGCAAGTTCCTCGTCGCGCGGCTCGATTATGCCGGGGATTACAACGGGGAGCGGAGCTACACGATCAGCCTGGAAAGTTCGGGCGCAGTGGTCGCGGCGTGAGCGCCAACCCGGAGCGCGGCGAGGCGGAACTCCGCGTCGCGGGCGAGCGGCTGGTGTTGCGCCCGAGCTTCACCGCTTTGTGCGCGGCGGAGCGCGAACTCGGGCCTCTGTTCGCGCTGGTGGAACGCGCCGCGGCGGGGTCGCTCGCGCTCAGCGAGATGGTCGCGCTGTTCTGGCATTGCCGCGTCGATCCGCCCGAGGCGATCACGCGCGAGCGGCTGGGGGACAGCGTCGTGCGCGCGGGGCTTTCGGCGGCGACTCCGGTGTTGCGGGTGCTGCTCGGGCAGATCCTGGCGGGGCGGTGATGGAGCGGTTTGCCGAGGCGAGCGTGCGGCTCGCCGGGCTGGCGGGGGCGGTGCTGGGGTGGGGTCCGGAGGTGTTCTGGCACGCGACTCCCGCCGAACTGGGGGCGGTGGTGGCGGTGCTGACGGGCGAGGATGGAGTGATTGCGCCGCCCGATGCGGCGACGATCGCGCGGATGCAGGAGGCGTTTCCCGATGGCGGATGAAATCGAACGGCTGGTGGTGGGCGTGCGCGCGGATACCGCGGGGTTTTCGCGCGACGTGGAGGCGATGCGTGCGTCGCTCGACGGGTCGCTGGTGAGCGGGGCGGAGCGCGCCGGTCGCGGGATCGAGACCGCGCTGGTCAAGGCGGTGCGGTCGGGGTCGCTCGGGTTCGAGGATCTGCGCAAGGTCGCGCTGTCGGTGCTCGACGACATCGCCGCGGCGGCGCTGCGGAGCGGGTTGAACGCGGTGTTCGGCGGGGGAAGCGCCGGAACGTCGCTGCTGCCGCGAACCAATTCGGGGGGCTGCGGCTGCAGTGGGGGAGGTGGCACCGATCCGGTCGGGCTGTTGTCTGCACTCGGCAGTCTGTTCGGCGGGGCGCCCGGGCGTGCCACGGGTGGGCCGGTCTCGCCGACGCGGCCCTATTGGGTCGGCGAGCGTGGGCCGGAACTGTTCGTGCCGACCGCGAGCGGGAGCATCGTCGCGGCGGGCGGCGGGGGCGGGGCGCGCGATGTTCGCGTGTCGATCACCGTGCAGGGCGGAAGCGATGCGCCGCAAACGCTGGCTGCGTCGAGCCGACAGGTGGCGCGGGCGGTGAAGGCGGCGTTGAGCGCGGAGTGAGGGGGGTGTTTAGGAGCACCGCCCACCCCCTCCTGCCGTCATGCTGAACTTGTTTCAGCATCCACCGCGTAACGGGCTCGGACCGGATTTGCGGCGCGGTGGACCCTGAAACGCGTTCAGGGTGACGCTGATTGTGGGAAGGGCCGCCGCTCGCCCTCCCGGACCCGTCATGCTGAACTTGTTTCAGCATCCAGCGCGCGGCGGGCTCGGACCGGATTTGCGGCGCGGTGGACCCTGAAACGCGTTCAGGGTGACGGCGCTCAAGCGAATTTGCGGATGACCGGCCTCCTCGCTCGAAGCGCACGGAGAGGCCCAGGGAGGACCACAATGGCCTATTGGCTCGCGACCGAGCGAACGGTGCAGGATAGCGGGGTGATCGCGCGGTTCGATCCGCGCTTCTGGACCGTCAATTTCCCGCGCCCGATGATGGCGGCGGTGACGACCACCGCGCCCGATGCGCTGCGCGTCGATGCGGTGTTCCATACGCGCGGCGATCTGGCGGGGCTGATCTGGGAGGCGGAGGATACGCACGACCATCCGCTGCTGCGCTACGCGACCGCGCGCGATTTTCGCGGGTGCCAGCTGTCGTTTCGGTGGCAGTCGGCCGGCGTCATCGCGCTCGACGCGATCAACGGCCCGGTACTGACGATCGAGGGGCGCGACGCGAGCGGCGTGGCGCGGGCGTGGTATGTGCGGCTGTGGAATTATGCGGAAGGGTCGCCGGACGATGCGACCGTCACGCTCGACTTCGCGGCGCTCGATGGCGGGTTCGTGCTGCCGGGGGAGGCGGACCCGGTGTGGGCGGGGGATGTCGACCGGATGTTCGTCTCGCTCGTCCCGCCGGGCTATGTCGCAGGCGGCGGTGCCCTGGCGGCCCCGGTCGAGGCGTGGGTCGCGTTGAGCGACGTCCGCTGCGACGGGTCGGGCGCGGTGCTCGCGATCGGCGATGCGATCGTCCCCGAGCATGGCCTCGGGATCGCGAGCGGGTATGACGACAGCTATAATCTCACGCCCGCGCGACTGCTCCGCAACGCGCTGCTGCTCGGGTATCGCGGGAGCATCGTCCATTATGTCGGGATGAGCCATTACATGCGGCTCGAGGCGAATGGCGGCGGCTATTATGCCAGCCTGTCGGGCGGGGTGCTCAACGTCGCGGCGGCGGCGTGGCACCGGGATTTCGCGGCCAGGGCCAGGGCGCTCGGTTATGACGTGATCTGGTCGCTCAGTTACGAACTGTTCGACGCTTATTGCTGGGGCGATTGGAAGCAGCGCGCGTGGGACGGGTCGCCCGCGCTGACCGGATGGTCGCCGCCATCGACCCTGTTGTCGCCCGCGCATGCCGGCGCGATGGCGTATCTCCGCGCGGTGGCGGGGGCGTTCGTCCAGATCGCGCTGGACGCCGGGCTGGCCCCCAGGTTTCAGGTCGGCGAGCCGTGGTGGTGGGTCATGCCGGATGGTCGCCCGTGCCTGTACGATGCGGCGGCGAAGGCCGCGCTCGGTGGTGCCCCGGTGCAGATCGCGACCCTGGCGAATGTGACGTTGCCGGCGGAGCGCGCGTTGCTCGATGCCGCGGGGGTATTGCTGGCGGCGTCGACCGCGGCGCTGGTCGCGGCGGTGCGGGGCGTCGCGCCCGCGGTGCAGACGCATCTGCTGGTATATCTGCCGACCGTGCTCGCGAGCGCGATGCCCGAGGCGAAGCGCGCGAACGTGCCGCCCGGCTGGGCGCGGCCCGCGTTCGATGTGCTCCAGCTCGAGGATTATGATTTCGTCGTCGCGGGCAACGTCGCGGCGACCACACGCGGGGTGGCCGCGATGCAGGCACGGCTCGGCTATGCGACGGGCGAAACGCACTATTTCGCGGGCTTCGTGCTGCGCCCGGACCAGGCGGCGGACTGGCGCGAGATCGCCGCGGCAGCGGCGGCGGCACGCGCGCGGGGGACTGCGCGGACCTTCGTCTGGGCGCTGCCGCAGGTGTTGCGCGACGGGTTCGTGCAGTTCGACCAGGGGGTCGACCAGGGGGAAGACGATATGGACGCGTTCGACGACGTGCTGTTCCCGCTCGCGCTCGGGCAGGAGGCGGAGGTCAGCCCCGAATTCTCGACCGCGATCGTGACGAGCGGGGGCGGGTTTGAATCGCGCAACGCGAGTTGGGCGGAGGCGCGGACTCGCTACGATGTCGGGCCCGGCGTGCGCTCCGAAGCGGATATCGCGGTGCTGCTCGGGTTTTTCCGCGCGCGGATGGGCCCGGCGCGCGGGTTCCGGATGCGCGATCCGTTCGATGCGACGTCGGGTGCGGCCACGCCGACCCCGCTCGACCAGCAGATCGGAATAGGGGACGGAGTAACGGTGCGGTTCGCGCTGACCAAGCGCTATGGCGATGCGCTGCGGCGGATCACGCGGCCGGTGGCTGGCAGCGTCCGGGTCGCGGTCGGCACGGCCGAGACGGCGGCGTTCTCGGTCCAGGCGGGGGGATGGGTGACGCTCGACACCGCGCCGGCGGCGGGCGTGGTGGTGAGCGCGGGGTTCCAGTTCGACGTGCCGGTGCGCTTCGCCGAGGACCGGTTGAGCGTGTCGCGCGCGACCTTCCTCGCGGGCACGGCGGCGAGCGTGCCGCTGATCGAAGTGCGCGAGGACGCGGCGTGAGTTTCCTCGAGGGCACGCTGACGACGATGGCGCTCTGCTGGAGGATCGAGCGATGCGACGGGATCGCGATCGGGTTGACCGACCATGATCGCGATCTGCTGATCGACGGCCTCGTCCACCGCGCCGCGCCGGGCATGCGGCCGTCGGCGATCCGGCGGAGCGACGGGCTCGACGTCGATACGATGGACATCGCGGGTGCGCTGACGAGCAGCGCGATCACCGCGGCGGACCTGGAGGCGGGGCGCTGGGACGGCGCGCGGGTCGTGCTGTTCGCGGCGGACTGGAGCGGGGCGGATCCGACCCTGGTGCCATTGGGCGCGGGGACGATCGGTGCGGTCGAGACGCGCCAAGACGGCTTCACCGCCGAATTGCGCGGGGCGAGCGCCGGGCTCGATCGGCCGGTGGTCGAGCTGACGTCGGCGGAATGTCGCGCGGACCTCGGCGACGCGCGGTGTCGCGTCGCGCTGGCGGGGCGGCGGCGGATGGCGCGGGTGGCGGCGGCGGAGGGGCAGGATATTACGGTGGATGCGCTCGAGCCGACCGGCAATGCGTATGGCGGTGGCCTGCTACGCTGGATCGGCGGCGCGAACAGCGGGTTGCAGGGGGCGATCGCGGCGTCGGACGGCGCGCGGGTGACGTTGCGACGCGAGCCGGCCTTGCCGGTGCAGCTCGGCGATCTGGTCGAGCTGATCGAGGGATGCGACAAGAGTCTCGCCACTTGCGCGGCTCGGTTTGGCAATGCCGTGAACTTCCGCGGGGAACCGTATCTGCCGGGGATCGACCTGCTCACGCGCTACCCCGGCGCATGACGCGCGAGGACCGTGCCGTGGTCGCGGCGGCGCGCGGGGCGATCGGTGCGCGGTTCCGGTTGCATGGGCGCGACCCGGCCTATGGGCTGGATTGTGTCGGGCTGGCGGCGGTGGCGGCGCGCGGGGCGGGCTATTCGGGCGCGGTTCCCGGCGATTACGCGCTGCGCGGGGGCGATGTCGCGCGGATCGACGCGCAGTTCGCGGCGGCGGGGTTCGTCCGTGGCGCGGGGGCGCAGCCGGGTGGAATCGCGCTGTTCGATAGCGGGGTCGGGCAGGTTCATCTCGCGGTGATCGTGCCGGGCGGGATCGTCCATGCCGATGCGATGCTGCGGCGCGTGGTCGAATGGCCGGGGGCGGTGCCGTGGCCGATGCTGGGATGCTGGCATCTGCCTGGTGTTCAGGAGGAATGATCGATGGCGACGCTCATACTCTCGGCGGTCGGGACGGCGATCGGCGGCCCGGTCGGCGGCGCGATCGGCGCGGTGATCGGCAATGCGATCGACCACACCGTGTTGTTCCCGGCGAAGGGGCGCAGCGGACCGCGGCTGTCCGCGTTGCAGGTGCAGACGTCGAGCTATGGCACGCCCCTGCAGCGCGTGTTCGGGACGATGCGGATCGGCGGCTGCGTGATCTGGTCGACCGAGCTGATCGAGAGCACCGGCAAGAGCGGCGGCGGCAAGGGGCAGCCAAGCACGACCACCTACAGCTATTCGGTATCGTTCGCGGTGGCGCTGTCGGCGCGGCGAATCGGCGGGGTGGGGCGGATCTGGGCGGACGGCAAGCTGCTGCGCGGTGCGGACGGCGTGTTCAAGAGTGCGACCGGCTTCCGCCTGCATGACGGAAGCGAGGACCAGCCGGTGGATCCGTTGCTCGCGGCGGCTGAGGGCGTCGCGCTGACTCCGGCGCATCGTGGCCTTGCCTATGTGGTGTTCGAACATTTCCAGCTCGCGGATTACGGCAACCGCATTCCCCAGCTGACCTTCGAGGTGATCGCGGATGCGGCACCGGTAACGGTCGGGAGAATCGCGACGGAACTCTCGGACGGCGTGGTCATGCCCGAAGGCGATACGCTCCTGCTGACCGGTTTTGCGGCGTACGGTGACAGCGTCCGCAGCGTGATCGAGCCGCTGGCGCAGGCAAGCGGGGGGTGGTTCGCGCCGGCACCTGGACTGTCGGACGACGGCTTGATCCTGCGCGGCGGGAGCGTTCCCGAGCGGGTCGTCGCGCAGGGCGACACCGTCGCCCCCGGGGCCACGCAGGGGACGAGCGGACGGAGCATCGCTGCGCTCGAAACGGTCGCGCGGCAGGTCAGCGTGTCGCATTACGATCCGGCGCGCGATTTCCAGATCGGCATGCAGCGTGCACGCCGGCCCGGGCCGGGCACGCGCGACGACCAGCTCGAACTCGCCGCGACGATTGCCGCCGGACCTGCGAAAACGGTCGCGGAACAGGTGTTGGCGCAGGCGGAGGCGGGCCGGGAGCGACGGACCGTGACGTTCGGGCGCGCCGCGCTGGGCATCCTGCCGGGGACGCGCGTGACGATCCAGGACGTGGCCGGCGTATGGCGAGTCACGCGCTGGGCGTTCGAGCGCGAGGTGGTGACGCTGGAATGCGTGCGGCTTGCCGCGCGCACCGCCGCGGCGACCGCGAGCCCCGGACGCGTGCTTCCGGCCCCCGACATGGCGGTGGGGACCACGCTGCTGAGCGTGTTCGAAGCGCTGCCGTTCGACGATACGCTCCTGGCCGCGCCACGCCTGACGGTCGTCGCGGCGGGGACCGCGCCGGGCTGGCGGCGTGCGGCGCTGTTGTACAGCACCGATGGCGGCGCGCGCTGGCAGGCTGCGGGGACGACCGCGCTGCCGGGCGTGATCGGTCGGGTGGTGACGCTTCCCGCAGCGGCGAACGCCGCGCTCCTCGATCGCGGCGACGGGTTCGAGGTCGATCTTGCGCATGCCGAAATGGTGCTGTCGGGGGCGGATGCAGCCGCGCTGGGGGGCGGGGTGAACCTCGCGCTGGTCGGCGACGAGCTTCTGCAGTTTGGCAGCGCGGACCAGATCGGGGCGACGCGCTGGCGGCTTTCGCGTTTGTGGCGGGGGCGGCGGGCAACCGAAGCGGCGATCAGCACGCAGCGACCGGGGGACCGCTTCGCGCTGCTGACCCCCGACACCGCGAGCACGATCGACCTGCCGCCGTCGGCGCTTGGCACCACCGTCCAGATCCTTGCGACGGGCCCGGGCGACGTCGCCGGACCGGCGACCGCGGCCGTGCTGGTCAGCGGGACGTCGGTCGTGCCGCCGTCTCCGGTCTTGCTGCGGTCGCGCGAGACCGGCGATGGGTCGGTGACGCTGACCTGGGTGCGCCGCAGCCGTACGGGATGGCACTGGGTCGACGCTGTCGATGCGCCGCTCGCCGAGGAGCGCGAGGCGTATCGCGTCACGCTCGGGGCGGGGGGCAATGCCCCACGCGACATCGTGGTTTTCGAACCCGGCGTCGTGCTCGCCCCCGATGACCGGCGGGGGGGATCGAATGTTGCGGTGCGGCAAACGGGTGCCAACGGAGAGTCGCGCGCCGCCGAGATCCACGTCCCTGCCTGGACCGCCTGAAGGAGCATCACGATGAGCGACGATACCACCCCGCGCCTGGCGCTGCCGTTTTTGCAAACGGGCCAGGCGCAGAAAGAGCTGACGCACAACGAGGCCTTGGCGCTGCTTGATGTTGCAGTGCAACCAATCGTCGAGACGATAGGGCTGACGGCACCCCCCGCTGCTGCCACGCCCGGGCAGTGCTGGGTTGTCGGGACTGCCGCGACGGGCGCGTGGACCGGTCGCGACAACGCACTTGCGGCATGGACAACCAGCGGCTGGCGGTTTCTGGCGGCGATCGAGGGAATGGCTGTGTGGTCCCGCGCCGATACGACGGTTGCGCGCTATCTTCAGGGGCATTGGGAAGTCGGCTCAGTCCGTGCGCAGCAGGTGCTTATCAACGGGATACGGGTCGTCGCGGCGCGTCAGCCGGCGATCGCACCGGTGTTCGGCGGCACTGTGATCGACATTCTGGCGCGCCGCGCTATCGCCAATATAATCACGACTTTGCAACAGCATGGCCTGATTGAAACGTGATACGATGAGGCCCTTTCTGTGGCATATCGGCAACAGATCCGGCGATTTGTTCGCTTGCGCGGAAACCTTCTGTTGGGTAGGGAGTTTGCGCTGTCCGAGTGACAACCAGAAGAAGGGGTTTTTTTATGCGGAAGCTAGCCGTTGCCATGGCGCTTGCGACCACTGCTCTCGCCACACCTGCCCTCGCCCGCGATAATTCGTGGTACGTCGGCGTCGAGGGTGGCGGCATGATCGTGGAAGACGTTAAGTTTGATATCGCTGGCGCGAACAACGCCGGCACGGTTGATCACCATTACGGCTATGACGTCGATGGCACGATCGGCTACGACCTCGGCATGTTCCGTGTCGAAGCAGAAGTCGGCTACAAGTCGGCAGCAGTCGATGCGTACCGTACGTCGGTCCGCACCCCGTCGGGCGTTGCCAACGGCAGCTTTGCTCCGGGCAACTACAACGGCGCAACCGGCCGTACCTCGGCGCTCAGCTTCATGGTCAACGGCCTGCTCGACTTCGGTGACGATGACGGCATCCAGGGCTTCGTCGGCGGCGGTGTCGGCGCAGCACGCGTGAAGGGTCGCTACGAGATTGCGAACAACTCGCAGTTCCTCAACGACAGCGACACGGTCTTCGCTTACCAGGGTCTGGCCGGCGTTCGTGCGCCGATCACCAGCCATATCGACGCGTCGCTGAAGTATCGCTTCTTCACCGCCGACAAGGTCAAGCTGGTCGACATCTCGGGTCGTCAGTTCGAGAGCAAGTTCCGTACGCACAGCCTGCTCGCAGGTCTGACGTACAACTTCGGTGAGCCTGCAGCTCCCCCGCCGCCGCCGGAGCCTGCTGCTCCGCCGCCGCCGCCGGAACCCGCAGCTCCGCCGCCCCCGCCGGCACCGGTTTGCTCGCCTGGTCCGTTCATCGTGTTCTTCGAATGGGACAAGTCGGACGTTACGCCCGAGGCAGCCGGCATTCTCGACAACGCGATCGCCCAGTACCAGAACTGCGGTAACGCACGTGTCATGCTCGCAGGTCACACCGACCGTTCGGGCGCGGCATCGTACAACGTTGGTCTGTCGCAGCGTCGCGATGACTCGGTCCAGGCTTACCTGACCGCGCATTCGATCCCGGCTGGCGTGATCACCTCGGAAGCGTTCGGCGAGAGCCGTCCGCGCGTCGAGACCGCCGATGGCGTTCGCGAAGTCCAGAACCGTCGCGTGGAAGTCACGTACGGTCCGGGTTCGGGCAACTAAGCTCGAGGCCTTTGGGCACGGAAATTGGGGAGATCGGCCACGGCCGGTCTCCCTTTTTCTTTGTCTGCTGAAGATGAGCGGTCCAACCACGTCGCTTCATCGCCCGGTGGCTGGCAATTATGCTTGCATCGGCTAAACGATGGTTTGCGCGATGCCCGCGGATAGGTGGCATCACGGATGCCGCCATGCCGGCGCGATGGGTTCAGGGGATTTGTGATGCGGATTACGATGATCGGGTCGGGCTATGTCGGCCTGGTATCCGGGGCATGCTTCTCGGATTTCGGCCATGAAGTGATTTGCGTCGACAAGGACGAAACCAAGATCGCCGCGCTCGAGGCGGGGCGGATGCCGATCTTCGAGCCCGGGCTCGATACGCTGGTCGCGACCAACGTTGCGGCGGGCCGGCTCCGCTTCACGACCGACCTGCAGGCCGCGGTTCGCGGCGCGGACGCGGTCTTCATCGCGGTCGGCACCCCATCGCGGCGGGGCGACGGCCATGCCGACCTGACCTATGTCTTCGCCGCGACGCGCGAGATCGCCGAGGCGATCGACGGTCCGGTCGTCGTCGTGACCAAGTCGACCGTTCCCGTAGGCACCGGCGACAAGGTCGAGGAGATCCTGCACGAGCTGGCGGGCGACTTCCCGATCGCGGTCGTCTCCAACCCCGAATTCCTGCGCGAGGGCGCCGCGATCGGCGACTTCAAGCGCCCCGACCGGATCGTGATCGGCACCGAGGACGAGCGCGCCAAGGGCGTGATGCGCGAAGTGTATCGCCCGCTCTACCTCAACGAGAGCCCGATCCTGTTCACCGGGCGGCGGACGTCCGAGCTGATCAAATATGCCGCGAATGCGTTTCTCGCGACCAAGATCACGTTCATCAACGAAATCGCCGATCTGTGCGAAGCGGTCGGGGCGAACGTCCAGGACGTGTCGCGCGGGATCGGGCTCGACAACCGGATCGGGTCGAAGTTTCTGCATGCAGGGCCGGGCTATGGTGGTTCGTGCTTCCCCAAGGACACGCTCGCGCTGCTCAAGACCGCCGAGGATTACGAGACGCCCGTCCGGATCGTTGAGGCGGTCGTGCAGGTGAACGACAACCGGAAGCGCGCGATGGGGCGCAAGGTCATCAAGGCGCTCGGCGGCGACGCCAAGGGCAAGACCGTCGCGATCCTCGGGCTAACGTTCAAGCCCAACACCGACGACATGCGCGACGCGCCGAGCCTTGCGATCGTGCAGAGCCTGCTCGACGCGGGCGCGACGGTCCGTGCGCACGACCCCGAGGGGATGGACAGCGCAAAGGCGATGATGCCCGCGATCACTTATTGCCGTGATGCCTATGAGGCGGCGACGGGGGCGGATGTCGTCGTGATCGTGACCGAATGGGATACCTACCGCGCGCTCGACATCAAGCGGTTGGGGACGATCATGGCGGACAAGGTGATGGTCGACCTGCGCAACGTCTATCCCGCTGTCGACGTCGAAAAGGCGGGGTTCGCCTACAGCTCGATCGGTCGCTGACGGGTCAGACGGGTTCGGGCGTGGCGAGCGCGGTCGCGAGCCATGCCGGGACGTGCGCATCGCCCAGCGCCTCGACGCGCCTGAGCTCGACCATCAGACCGAGGTCCGGATAGGTCGCGCGGGTGCGCTCGCCGGGTTCGGCCAGCGGCGCGACGACGAGCCGCCGGTTGACCTTGGCGCGGTGGTGCATCCGCGCGGTGTTTTCCTGGCCGGTGTAGCAGCCCTTGGTAAAGCTGACGCCGTTGAGCTCGCGCGCGTTCGCCTCGAGCCACAGGGTCTGGTCGGTGCCGAGCTCTCGCTGGCCCTCGGTGACGCCGAGCGACAGGCGGTGCGCGTGCCAGCCGTCCGTCGGTTCGGCGGGTTCGCCGAGCCAGCGGTGTCCGAGATCCGCAAGTCGAGGGTCCGCGACACCCTGGCCCGACTCGCGCGACCAATGGACCACGCCCGCGACCGGTTCGATCGTGATCGCGCGTCGCAGCCGGTACATCGACAGGCGCTTGGCGAGCGCCTCTGCCGCGCTTGCCTCGCAATCGACCAGGATCGCGGTATCGTCCGCCCACAGCAGGAAATCGAACAGCGCCTTGCCCTGCGGCGTGAGCAATCCCGCCCAGCGTGGTGCGGCGGCGTCGAGCGTCGCGACATCCTGCGTGATCAGCCCCTGGAGGAAGCCGCGGGGATCGTCGCCGGCAACGCGGAGCAGCGCGCGATCCGCGAGCATCGTGCCGGTGGACGCGGGAAGGGTGGTTTCGGTCATCCCGACGAGATAGGACGCCGTGAGGCTTTGCATAAGAGGCAGTGATGGCAGCGTACGATCTGATCCTGAAGAATGGCACGGTGCATTTGCCGAGTGGCCCGGCGCGCACCGACGTGGCGGTAACCGGCGGACGGATCGTCGCACTCGGCAGCTTTGCGCCAAGCGAGGCGGGCGAGACGATCGACTGTACCGGGCTCGACGTGATGCCGGGCGTGATCGACACGCAGGTCCATTTCCGCGAACCCGGGCTCGTCCACAAGGAAGACCTCGAGAGCGGGGCGCGCGCGGCGGTGCTTGGCGGGGTGACCGCGGTGTTCGAGATGCCCAACACCAAGCCGAACACCGATTCGGCGGAAGCGATCGGCGACAAGCTCGCGCGCGCGCATCACCGGATGTGGTGCGACCATGCGTTCTACGTCGGCGCAACCAACCATAATGCCGCCGATCTGGCCGAGCTGGAGCGCTTGCCGGGGACCGCGGGGGTTAAGATCTTCATGGGTGCCTCGACCGGCGACCTCCTCGTGTCAGAGGACGCGCGGCTCGCCGAGGTGCTGGCATCGGGGCACCGCCGCGTCGCGATCCACGCCGAGGACGAGGCACGAATGAACGCGCGCGCGGGGGAGCGAATTCCCGGGGACGCGTCGTCGCATCCGGTGTGGCGCGACGATGAGAGCGCGCTGCTGGCGACCCGCCGGATTCTGGGGCTCGCGCGCGCCGCGCGGCGGCGGATCCACGTGTTGCACGTGACGACCCCGGCCGAGCTCGAATTGCTCGGGCAGAACAAGGACATCGCGAGTTGCGAAGTCACGCCGCAGCATCTCACGCTGGCTGGGGAAGAGGCGTATCCGCGGCTGGGCACGCTCGCGCAGATGAACCCGCCGATCCGCTCGGGCGCGCACCGCGACGGCTTGTGGCACTGGTTGCAGCAAGGTGTCGTCGACATCCTCGGGTCGGACCATGCGCCGCATACGCTCGAGGAAAAGGGCAAGCCCTATCCCGACAGCCCAAGCGGAATGCCGGGGGTGCAGACGCTGCTGCCGCTGATGCTGAACCATGTCGCGGAGGGGCGCACGACGTTGCAGCGCGTGATCGATCTGACCAGCGCAGGGCCGCAGCGGGTGTTCGGACTTGTCGGTAAGGGGCGGATCGCGGTCGGCTACGACGCCGATTTCACCGTGGTCGATCTGAAGGCGCGCTGGACGATCGAGCAGGAGTGGCTCGCGTCGCGCTGCGGCTGGTCGCCGTTTACCGGAATGACCGTGACGGGGAAGCCGGTCGGCACGATCGTGCGCGGTCACCGGGTGATGTGGGAGAATACGCTGGCCGAGGCTGCGATCGGCGAACCGATCCGGTTCGAGGCGATCGAGTTCGGTTGATCGAGGGAAGCGGGTGGACCGGCGAACCGGTCCACCCGTATCGACTTACTTCTTGCCGCGCAGCGTGTTGATCAGCGCGAGGCCGATCGTGCCGACGAGGGCTGCAGTCGCCCATGGCTTGGCACGGGCGAAATCGCGCGCCTGCTGGACGAGCGGGCCCGGGCCGGTCGCGATCGCATCCTGGACGCCGCCGATGGCCTTGTTGACCGTGCCGGTAACCTGATCCGCGATGCCTTCGCCCTGCAGCTTCGAGCTGCCGGTCAGATTGCCCGCTGCTTCCTTGAGCGAACCGGTGACATTCTGGGCATCGCCCTTGAGGGAGGTCTCGTTCATCGCAGTGTTCCTTTCATCCATGGCCACACCGTCAGGGCATGGTTCGGAAGCGCAACGGTTGAAACGCGCGCTGGTGCCATCAAAAAAACGATCGCGCGTACTACTTGTCGGTGAAACGCTTGACCTTGACCGGCAGGTCCTTGCCCTTGGTGCGGCGCGAGGGGACCTGGACCGGGTGCTTCTTCTTCCACTCCGCGAAAGTCATCGGGCCATCTGGGGTGTCGATCAGGATCTCGTCGGTCGGTTCGGTCATGCGCGGGGCTTTCGAGCGGTAAAGGGCCAGTCGATCACTCGCCCGGCGAACAATGCCCACCAGACGATCACCGGTTGAAACGCCAGACGCGGGATATGGTACCACAGGCTGAGCCCGCCGGTGCCGTGCGCGATGTAATCGGCAGCGTGCTTGATGTTCGCGGGGTAGACGCACACCGCATACAGCGCGAGCATAACCCCCGCCCACCAGCGCAGCCGCGGTACGAACAACGCGATCGCACCCGCGATTTCGCACAGGCCGGTCGCCTGAATCACCTGTGGCGCGAAGGGGACCCACGCGGGGGTGATTCCCAGGAACGGCGCGGGGATCGCAACGTGCAGCACACCCGCCGCAAGATACGCCACCGCCAGGATCGCGCGCAGGACCTGCCGGGTTAGCGGCGCGCTGGACGGACCCTGGTCCGCCGTCAGAACGGGAACCACTTCGAGGTCTTGTTGAACTTCATGTAGCCGAGATTGACCCCCTGCCGCCAGCCGACGCCCAGCCGGATCGGGATCAGCACGGTGTTGCCGCGGCGTAGATAGGTCGCGGCAAATCCGCCGACGAAATAGACGCGGCCTTCGGCTGCCGGGAAACGGTGGAACAGTTCGGCCGAGTCATACAGGTTGTAGACCAGCACGAAGACCTTGTTGGCATCCCCGCCAAGATCGAAGCCGACCGACGGGCCGGTCCAATAGACCGGCTGCTGGCCCTCGACCTTGTGGAACATCGTGCCCTTGCCGTAGCGCAACCCGACGACGATCGCGCCCGAGGCTTCGCGGCCCGAGATATAGGCGTTCGGCTGGCCCTGTTCCTTGAGCGTGCGCTCGAGGATCCCCGCGAGCCCGGATGCGCCCTTGCCGAACGTGCCCTCGGCGGCGACGAGGATTTCGCTTTGCTTGAAGGTCTCGCCCTGTGCCGCGGCGGCATCTGCACCGGCGCGCGCGCCATCCTGCGCGGCGATGTCGGCGGGGCTTTGCTGGGGCGGCGTCGCGGGATCGTTCGCAGGGGGATCGGGATAGCGGGGCGAGCCTGTCGGCGCTGCAGCCGGGGCTGGCGATTCCGTATCCTGCGGGTAGGGCGGGGGTGAATCCGAACTGGGCGGATAGGCGTTTTGGACCGGCTCCGTTGCGCGCTGGACGGGAGCGGGCCGGGACTGGGCTCGTGGTGATGGGTTCTGCGAGGTCGACCGCGCGGGCTGTGCCGGTGCGAGATCCGAATCGATCGACTGGTTCGGATCGATCGTTCGCACCTGCGCCGCGAGCGGGGCTGTTGCCAGCATGACAGCGAGCATGGCCCCTGCCTTCGGGACCGCAAACCAACCCACGCGCATCGTCATTCTCCCCAACGTCCCGCATCTCTAGCGCCGGATCATATGACGCGCCAATGAACGCCGCGCCAGTCCGAGTCGAATTCACGGTGGTTGATGCGCAAACCGGCTGTTGATCACAGCGAACAGCACGGCTATAGAGCCACCTCGCCGTGACCTGGAGACGTGGGTGAGTGGCTGAAACCAACGCTTTGCTAAAGCGTCGTACGGGAAACCGTACCGAGAGTTCGAATCTCTCCGTCTCCGCCAGGGCCTCGTTCAGAGCCCTCCGCAACAGTCCACATATCTTGACAAAACCCCCGGAAAACCGTCGTTTGTCGCGTCGGCTCGGTCTTATCCGTTCGCATGCCTCCACAACCATCGTGGGCAGCGAATGGGGTATCGGGCAGCGAAAATGAGGTATCGGGATTGTCATGCTGAACGATGCAAAACTGCGCGCGGCTCAGGCACGGGAAAAGCCTTACAAGCTGTTTGATGCGCACCAGCTCTTTCTGTTCGTGTCGACCACGGGCGGGAAGCTCTGGCGGATGAATTACCAATATGACGGGAAGAGCAAGAGCCTGTCTTTTGGGCCTTATCCGCTCATCGGTCTCGCCGCAGCACGTGAGAAGCGCGATGAGGCGCGGAAGCTTTTGGCCGAGGGCACAGACCCCGCCGTAGCGAAGAAGCTTAAGATCCAGGCAAATATCGAGGCGAGCCGCAACACTTTTGAGAAGATCGCCCGCGAATGGCATCAAGCGAACGCGCCGCAGTGGGCGAAGGTACATGCTGCCGAGGTCATCCGCACCCTCGAGCGCGACGTGTTTCCGGTGATCGGCGCGTTCCCAATCGGAGCGCTCACTCCACCCAAGATCCTTGAGTGCCTGCGTTTGATCGAATCTCGGTCAGCGATCGAAACGGCGAAGCGTCTGCGCCAACGAATCTCTGCGATTTATACCTATGCTATCGCCAGCGGGCTCGCCACGTCAGACCCCGCCGAGAAGGTCGGAGCTGCGTTGAAGCCGCTACCAAAGAGAGGGCGCCAGCCAGCCATTACCGACGTAGGCGAATTACGCAGGATGTTGGCGACCGTAGATGCCGATTTTGCAAGGCCGATCACCCGACTGGCGCTGAGGCTGATCGCACTGACGGCGGTTCGGCCAGGCGAGTTGCGCGGGGCGCAATGGGAAGAATTCGAAGACCTGGACGGGAAGGCACCTCTTTGGAGAATTCCTGCGAGCCGTATGAAAGGGGATCGGGATCGCAAAGACGAGATGGACGGTGATCACCTTGTTCCCCTTGCGCCGGAAAGCGTGGCCGTATTGGAAGCGGCCTGGAAGGTCACAGGGCGGGGCAAGCTCGTTTTTCCGAGCAATCGCCACGTTCATCAACCGATGAGCGAAAACGCACTTGGATATCTACTCAATCGCGCGGGATATCACGGCCGTCACGTGCCTCACGGTTTTCGAGCGGCGTTCTCGACCATTATGAACGAGTGGGTGAAGTCGCATGGCCGTTCCGATGATCGAGCGGTTATCGATCTGATGCTCGCCCATATTCCGACAAACAAGGTCGAGGGTGCATATAACCGTGCGGCGTACATGCCCCGGAGGCGCGAGTTAGCCGTCCTATGGGCAGGAATGTTGATGCCGGGACTGGCAGAGCCTGCGACGCTGGTCGCTCTCCCAAGCAAAGGAAGCCCGTTCAAGGGGACTACGCACCTTGCTCAGCAGAAGCAGGAGCTGAGACTTCAGGTCGTGAGATAGAAAACGGGCGTGGCCATGCCCAAAAACTTGCCTACATATTTCGGACATAACAATATCCCTCTGTCCGAAAGACAACAGAAGACTTCAGATGTTGTGCAAATGCCGGCTGTTAACTTTCCCGTCATTCCTGCCCCGCTTGGGGCGCTAAGGTTGTCGCAAACACGCCTGGTATAACCTCTCTCCAGCTGTAGGCCTCGGTCCTTAGTCGATATCCACTATGACCTCGGCAGACACGATCCAACCGCAGACGTTCCTGGCGCTCCTTCCGCTGCCCGCCATCCGATATCGGTTCATGTCGTTGCACCATTCTCCGTTGTCGCCTGTGGCACGAAGACTGAGAGCGCCAATGTCACGGCCGCGATCAGCAGGACGCCCCAAAACGTCAGGTGGAGGCCGTTCGCCAGTCCTGCTCGGCTCGCCACCGCGCCTGCCGCTGAACCCTGGCCCACGAGCAGCTGCTGGATCTGCTGCAGCGACCCCGCGTGCCCGCGGGCGAGGCTGGCATTGAGCACGGTGCCAAGGACCGCTGCCCCAAGCGTGCTGCCCAAATTGCGGGCAAACAGGTTGGAGGCTGTCGCGGCGCCACGCTCTGCCCATCCCACGCTGCCCTGGATCAGAACGATCGCGGCCGTGCTCAGGAACCCCATTCCGAACCCCATCACCAACGAGCCGAACCCCGCCACGAGCGGCGAGCTCAGCGGAGACAGCAGCACGAACGGTATCGCGCCCGCCGGCAGCAAGGCCGCGCCGAAAATCAGGATCGGTCGCAGGCCGAAGCGCCCGAAGTTGCGCGCACCGAGCGTCGCCGCGATCGGCCAGCCAAGCACCATCGCGGTGAGCATGAAGCCCGCCTCGAGCGGCGAACGGCCCATCACCGCCTGGACGTACATCGGCAGGAAGGTAGTGAGCCCGATGACCGCCATGCCGCTGAACAGCGTCACCGCATTGGTGGCGGCAATCGTGCGGCGTGCCCAAAGCGTAAACGCGATCATCGGGTCGCGCGCGCGGCGCTCCTGCACAACGAACAACGCTACGGCGACGATGCAGACCACAGTGGCGATCGCGGCGGTGCGGCCGCCATCGGTCCCGACTTCGGTGAGCGCCACCATCAGCGCCGCGATCGCAACCGTGAACAACCCTGCCCCGATACCGTCGACGCTGCGCTCGTGCGTAGCCACGGTCTCGCGCAGGAACAGGTAGAAGCCAGCCGCCGCCGCTAGCCCGATCGGTACGTTGATCCAGAATATCCACGCCCAGCTAAGATGCTGGATGATGAGACCACCGGCCAGTGGTCCGGTCACCGACGAGACGCCCCACACGCTTGCCAGCCAGCCCTGAACCTTGCCGCGCTCGTGCGTCGCGTAGAGGTCGCCGATGACGGTGATCGACACCGGCTGGATCGCGCCGGCACCCAGCCCTTGGACAAGACGAAAAACTATCAGCGATGGCATCGACCAAGCGAAGCCGCACAGCACCGAGCCGAGCAGAAAGATGCCGATGCCCACCAGGAGCACCGATCGCCGACCGTAGAGGTCGGCAAGCTTGCCGAACACCACCGTCGTCGCAGTTTGCGCGAGCAGGAAGGAGGAGAATACCCACGCATAATATTGCAGGTCGCCGAGCTGCCCGGCAATTTGCGGCATCGCGGTGGACACGATCGTCGCTTCGATCGCGATCATGAACGACGCCGCCATCACGGCCGCGAGGACCAAGCCGCGGCGGACCTCGGGTGGCGTGGGAACCTCGCTCACGCCACCGCCTCGCTCGATCCGCTCACAGGCCGCTGGCGGCGATCCGCGACCGTCCAGAGCACGGCGACCGCCCAGACGGCGAGACCGCCCAGTGCCAACGCACATCGCACCCACCCGGTCGTAGTCCAGCCATAGCCGGCCGCTACGACCATTCCGGCGAGCCAAGGGCCGAGCGCGTTGGCGGTGTTGAACGCGGAATGATTGAGCGCCGCCGCCAACCCCTGCGCGTCCTCCGCCACATCCATTAACCGAGTCTGCAACACGGTGCCGAGCGCACCGCCGAGCCCGATCGCGAACACCGCAAGGATGATCGACCACAAATGATGAGCCGCCACGGTGTAGACCGCGAGCGACGCGGCACTCCACACCAGCAACGCGCCCGCGGTCGGCATCAACGCGCGGTCAGCGAAGCGCGGGATGATCAGATTGCCTGCGGTCATGCCGATCCCGAACACCGCGAGCACCAGCGGCACCACCGTCGATCGCACGCCCGTCACCTCGACCAGCGTGGACGCGAGATAGGTATAGACCGCGAACAATCCGCCAAAGCCGATCGCACCGATGCCGAGCGTCAGCCACACTTGCGGACGGCGCAACGCGCCCAGTTCGCGGAGCGGACTGGCGTCGGCGTCGGGCCGGTCGCGCGGGACGATCGCCAGCACCAGCACCACGGTCGCGAGCGCGCAGAGGGTCACGACGCTGAACCCCCAGCGCCATCCGGCCGCCTGCCCGAGCCAGTTGGCGAACGGCACGCCGATGATGGTGGCGGTCGTCAGCCCTAGCATCACGCGTCCCACGGCTTGCGTGCGCTGCTCCGGGGGGACGAGCGACGCGGCGACCAGCGACGCGATGCCGAAATAGGCACCATGCGGCAATCCGCTGAGGAAGCGGAACACGAGCATTGCATGATAGGATGGTGCCAGCGCGCTCAGACCGTTGGCGACGGCAAAAAGCGACATCAGCACGATCAGCAACGTGCGGCGGCTGAGGCGAGCGCCGAACACGGTCAGCAACGGCGCGCCCACGACGACGCCGAGCGCATAGACATTAATGACGTTCCCGGCTGTCGGCTCGTCGATGTGCAACCCATGCGACATGTACGGCAGCAAGCTCATGGTTGCGAACTCGGTTACACCGATCGCAAAGCCGCCGAGCGCCAGCGCAAAGTGAATCAGCCCGACCGATGCAGGCCGGTCGGGCGTAGAGATAGGCATAAGGTAACATCCAGATGGTGCGGCGCAGCAACGCGTGAACGGGCACTTGGCTGCCTCTGACGTTCCCAATGCCGTCGATGCGTTGCAGCGTATGAGTTCGCCAACGCGATGCGCGGCAGACAGCATGTGGGAATCGTGCGCAATCAACAGCAAATTATTGAGCGTACAATGCATCTGAAACGGCGAGGTCATGCGGCCCAGAACTTGCCACCCCGTATTCCCAAGAAGCGTTCATCGAACCGAAGTTTCTTAGACTGAAAGCTTTTAATAGCAGGTCTGCCGCCGCGGCAGCGACGCCTGTCAGTTCCCACTTAAAGCCCGTCGTTTGAACGCCCATCCCGTTCGTTCACAAAAGGGGGCGCAATTTTCACCGACCAGCTCAACTGCCGGTAAGAAGCAGGATGAAGGGAAGCGGACTTAAGGCCGTTTTCAACGAGGGCGTAGATGGAGCCTTCCTGCCAAGGCGATTTGCCGTGCAATACCGGACAGTATCTTCTTTCGAGCGATGGACTGAACGGCGGCGAACACGACCAGCATGCCCGCCGCCTGTCACATCAAGCAGCCTCGACTACTTTTGCAGGGCGACCGCGCTTTGGCGCCGATACGGGAACGGCCGCCTTGGCAGCGGCTTTCTGGCCCGGCTTTCGGCCAAGACCGATCTTCTTCGCCATATCACGACGCATTGCTGAATAAGACGGTGCAGTCATGGGATAATCGGGCTTCAGACCATAGCGGGCACGATATTCGGCAGCCGTCAAACCGTTAGTGGAGAGATGCCGCGTTAGCGTCTTGTAGGGCTTGCCGTCGATCATCGAGATAATCACGTCGGGATTTGATAGCGACTTCCTCGCTGTAACCGCCCCAGTAAATTCAGCAGCGGCTTCCTCGGTGGCGGCTTCGGTCGGTGCAGTCGATAGACCGATCACTGCGTCATGCATCATTTTCAAAAATGCCGGGACATCCTCTGCCGATGTCCGCGTATTTGGGTTCGACAGCCAAGCCATCGTCAATTCAGTAGCAAGTTCAACGGTGTTTGTAGTTTCTTGAGACAATGAGGTTTCCTTCAAAACGGCAATTTAACCAGAACTCCGTAAACTCGCCCTCAACGTCACCGGTTCCAAAAAAATACGGAAAGTATGAATCAGGGTCTTGGATATTAACTGGATAAGAGGCTTAACCACTTTTCGCAGACAAAGTTACTTTCAATTCAAAATATCTTCTAATTAAAGGTCCGTTATACTGCTCAGGAGTGCTTTCGTTTCGGGTTGAACGGATCAACGGTGCCGCGTGAAACCACAATTGTCGCGCAGGTGATTTAACAAGCGGGCCGACGGGCTATCTATCGAAAAAGGGCGCCTGAGATGGCGCAATTGACCAGCTTCGTACTTCGCGGGCTCTTTCCGCCTTCCTAATTTCGGCCGTTGGTTCATGTCTCTGAGCACGGGTCGAAACGGCTTGGTTTGGGACTTAGCCGTCGATCGCAGGCCCCACGGCGAACGACGCCTTCCCCTGGGAGCGGTCATTCGCGGAGCTTCTAGAGCAATGAATGGTCTTGCAACATCAACTCCATCCGACGCAGCCAGTCGGACCTGCGCCAGCGTTCGGGCGAACTCGGTTTACTGCTGAACGGCTGCAATTAGTGCGCAATGCTGCCGATGAGGCTGATGCGGTAAGTCGGGCCGCGTTGCCACTGTCCTCCGCGATTGTCATGCTCTCTCTACGGGGAGATGGGTATGAGATTCGGTCGTGCGCTAGGGTATTGTTTTTTGCCGTGGATTGTCACCGGGGGCGCATGTCGCGCTTCCGAACCGGTGCCGACGATCGGCTTCTATAAGCTCGACGATCAGCGTCTTACGGGCGAAACGACCGTGATCCCGCAAGATAGCGGGTTTGCAGGCCTTACCTTGCTTGTAACCGTTGATACCGCCGGCAAGGTTATCGCGGCGGAGCCTATCGACAATTATCAGAAGCTCGATCCTGCCCCGGCGCTGTCTGCGCTTCGGGCGTGGACGTTCCGCCCGCAGATGTTCGACGGCAAGCCGGTAAACGCAGTTGGCCGGGTCAGCATTAGCTATCAGAAGCAACCCGATCCGCCGAACGCGGCTATTGTTTTTCCGGCGGCCGACACAACGGACTTCGAGATCACACTCCATCGCAGCGCCTGCTTCGGGAGCTGCCCCGATTATCGCGTGACAGTGCACGGTGACGGACTTGTCGAGTTCGACACCGGCGACAACCATTTCAGGGGTACGGCGGCTCAGGTCCATCTCGAATATAACGGCAACAACGTTTTGCTGTCTGGGCATCATGCTGCACGTGTCGATCCCGCGGCGGTCGCCCGACTACTCGACGAGTTTCGAGCAGCGCACTTCTATGGACTCAAGAAGGAATATGCCTACGGCGCGACCGATGCTTCCACGCAAGTGCTTACTGTCCGGGTTGGCAAAGCAAGCAAGACCGTGACCGACTATATCGGTACGATGGCCGGCATGCCTCAGGCTGTTCGCGATCTTGAAGAGGCGGTCGACGCGGTCGCCGGCACGGGTCGCTGGGTAGACGGCAACCTCCAGACTCTCGATGAACTCGACGGAGCGCATTTCGAATATCGGTCACGTTCGGCCGGGATGCTCGCGGCCGCCGCGGCGGCGAAACTGAGTGGCTATCGTCCGGCGGAAGGCCTCGAGAAGCTGTTGCTAGAGCTGGTCAAGCGCGGCGTGCCGCTCGACGCAAAGATCGGTGACCAGGTGCTGGGAACGATGCTCGTCCACGCAGCCGCGAGGAGCGGAAGCGATGCTCTGTTCGAGACGCTCGCCAACCGCGGCGCGCTCACCGCCATCCCACGTCCAGCCCTGACTGCAGCCTTTAGAAACGTCGGTTGCAGCGCGAAGATCGCTCGCGCGCTCGTGAAGGCTGGTGCTGACCCTCTTATTGCGGGCGATGACGGGACTGCTTTAACGGCGCTTCGCGGCAGCGCACCTACCTGTGACGAGCATCCCGCTAAGGAACTGGAGATGGGCCAGACGTTCATCGATTTGGGTGTGCCATTGGAAGCCCGCGATAGCCTTGGTTGGACAGCACTGATGGGTTGCGAGTCTCCGCAGCTCGCGCAACTTTTGCTTAAACACGGTGCGAATCCTAATGCCCACGACAAGGACGGCACCACGCCCCTGTTGTCGACCGACGATGATCGCGTTGCTGTGATATTACTGCGCGCCGGGGCAGATCCACGGGCGAAAGATGAAAACGGCACGGTCCGAGCGCAGGCCGCAAAGGGCCATATGCCCGCAACGCTCGCCTGGCTCGACGCGCACGGAATCAAATAATCTACAACTGGGTTCAGCGGACCTCCATGCGATGTGTGCCGGTTGGCAGCTGCAGGAAGGTGCAGCGCCGCCCGAGAAACATTTCGATGATCACCCTGGCGGTCAGGCTATGCTGGCTTGGTTTGACGGTAGTGAAGCTGCCACCGCCCGCGAGCGCGAACGGCAACAGCAACTGGTCGGCGAGATACGGGCCCGCAAAAGCATCCGAAGCGAGATAGCCAGCCATCCGCGCGGCGGCGGTCTTTGCGACATGCTCGGCGGAAACGCCGAGCTTGCCAAAGCCGCTCACCACTTCAGTGACATGCTCGTAGACTGCCTCGAGCAACACGATGTTGCCAGGGCCTTGCTCTTCGGGCAGCTCACGGATCGAGAACGCATCCTCCGGCCAGTCCAAGAGTCCGCGCGCCGTCTTGATCTCGCGTTCAGCCACGTCGAGCGGCAGGCTGGCGAACAGCGCGGTGGCCGAGCGGCCGATCAATGCGCCGCGATCGACACAACTGATCGCGGTCAGCGGAGCGGGCTCGATATCGATCTCGATCCGGCCGCCGCCGCGTGGATAGAAGCCGTGCCGCGCCAGACGCGCAGTGACCTTCGGCCCCATCCGGTTGATGACCGGCAGGAAGCTTTTCGCGATGAAGTCGAAGGGCGGCGCGAGCATGTTGTGCGTGCCACCTTCGAGGACGAGCCGGGACGGCGCGCCGGCGAGGATCAGGGGCATCAACACGGTCTGTAAGACCAGACCGGTCGATCCCGCGGTGCCGACTGCGAAGCGATACTCGCCCGGCGTCACCTTGCCTGGACGGAAGGTCAGATCGGTCGACCCAACGCTCAGGCCTTCGCACGTCGCGCCGCCGATCGCGCACGCGGCTTCGACCGCGGTGACGTGCTGCCGCATCAGCCCCGGCTTCTCGCGCTTGCCGCGGACATTCGTGATGCGGAACGGCTGGCCGGTGACGAGCGACAGCGCGCACGCGTTGCGCACGACCTGTCCGCCGCCTTCGCCTTCGGATCCGTCGATGATGATCATGGTCTTCTTTCTCGGGAATGGTGGCGTGAAGGGCTACCCCTTCACGCACACCACCTGCTTCAACGTATGCACGATCTCGACGAGATCGGCCTGTGCCGCCATCACGGCTTCGATCGGCTTGTAGGCGCGCGGACTCTCGTCGATGACGCCTTCGTCCTTGCGGCAGGCGACGCCCTCAGTCGCGGCGACGTGTTCTGCCACCGTGACCTCGCGCTTCGCCTCGGTGCGCGACATCACACGCCCGGCACCATGGCTGCAGCTGTCGAACGACTCCGCATTGCCGAGGCCGCGCACGAGATACGACTTGGCCCCCATCGAGCCGGGGATGATCCCCATCACGCCCTTCGCCGCGCGCACCGCGCCCTTGCGGGTGACGAGTACGTTCTGGCCGAAATGGTTCTCGCGCGTAACGTAGTTGTGGTGGCAGTTGATCGCCTCCAACTCCGCCTCGAACGGCTTGGTGATCACCCGGCGCATGGCTGCGATGACGTTGGTCATCATCATCCGCCGGTTGAGCGCTGCATAATCCTGCGCCCAGCCGACCGCTTCGACATAATCGTCGAAATGCTCGGTCCCTTCCGGGAAATAGGCGAGGTCCTCGTCGGGCAGGTTGACGAACCACTTGCGCATGTCCTGCTTGGCCAGTTCGATGAAGAAGGTGCCGATCGCGTTGCCCACCCCGCGCGAGCCCGAATGCAGCATCACCCACACCCGCTGCTCGGTATCGAGGCACACTTCGATGAAGTGGTTGCCGGTGCCGAGCGTGCCGAGGTGAACCAGGTTGTTCGACTTGGCGAGCTTGGGATATTTCGCGACGATCTGTCCGAAGCGCGTCGCCAGCGTCGCCCATACGTCGACGATCGCCGCCGGCGGATCACCCCACGAGCCAGTGTCGGGTTGCCGCGGCCAACCGAACGGCCGACCGGCACCGCGCGCTCGATCGCAGCGCGGACGCCTTCCAGGTTGTCGGGAAGATCGCTAGCAGTGAGCGAGGTACGCGCCGCCATCATGCCGCAGCCGATATCGACGCCAACCGCCGCCGGAATCACCGCACCCTTGGTCGGAATGACCGAGCCGATCGTCGCGCCGATGCCGACATGGACGTCGGGCATCACCGCGACGTGCTTGAACACGAACGGCATCTGCGCCGCGCGCATCAGTTGCGCGCGCGCCTTGTCGTCCACGGCGACGCCGCGAGTCCACATCTTGATCGGTACGCCGCCCTCGACGGGCTGGAATTCGAAATTGGCTTCGGTCATCCTGACCTCCTGTTGAACTGTTGCACGCCGTGGTCGTGGCGACGAGAGATTGGTGAGACTTGCCTGATGCTCTAACCGCTGAGCTACGGGCCGAAGCCCGGCCGGATTCGAACCGGCGACCCCCAAGGTCCGTGTAGTCCCACCGGCATTCGCGACGGGTCGGCGGTGTCGGTATCGGTATCGGCGACGAGGATTGGCGAGACATTTTTTGCTGAGCTACCCGGTCGCCCGGGGATGGATTTGAACCATCGACCTCCTGCATGAAGCAGGCGCTCTCCCTGTAGTCCCACCAGCATTCGCCGATGATCGGTGCTGGCAACGAGGAATGACGAGACGTTTCCGGATCGCTCCGGGGAGGATTCGAACCTCCTGTACCGTGTAGTCCCGTCGGCATTTGCCAGCTTCGTATGTGGTCACGGCGACGAAAAGGTGGCGGACGTTGCGCTCTACCAGGCTGAGCTACCCGCTTGCGCGGGGCGGGATTCGAACCCGCGACACCATGTAGTCCGTGCCGGCATTCGCCGTGTTGATTTCTGGCCGTGGCGACGAGTGGTGGCGAGACGCGGTCCTTAAGCTACGTTCCAGCGGCGGGATTCGAACCCGCATCTCCTTCGCACCATCACTGGCACTCGGGCGCTTTACTCGTCGGACCTCAGGTGGAGGATGTAGTCCCACCGGCATTCGCCACGGCCAATTTTTCATACCTCCGTGTGCTCGATGATGCCGACCCAGTCGCGCGTTTCGCCGCGGGCGAACTTCGCGATCGTGTCGAACACCGCGTCGGAAAAACCTCCGACATTGAGGATCTCTGCCCGGCCCGACGCTTGCGTCGTGCCGTGCGGTTGGATGTCGATGCAGACCAGCTTCGCCGCCGGGTTACGCCGGACGATCCTGTTCCACTCGCGCATCGTCTGCGTCGCGCCGCCCTGCACCGCATCCATCCAAGACTGGTTGTCCGAGACGATCACGACCAGGTCGACCGCGGCCCGTTCCGCATTCAACTTGGCCAGCGGCGCCGAGACATTCGTCCCGCCACCGCCGACCGCCGCCAGCTTTGCGGTGTTCACCGCGAGCCGGGCATGCGGATCGAGCGTGATGCCCACGACCTTCTCCTCGAACGGCAGGACGCGCGCCTCGCGGTTGGTCCGCAGCATCGCCGCCGCGACCAGGGCCGCGACATCGTTGCAACTGACCTTCGACGTGGCGCCCTTGCGGAACCCCGTCGCCGGCGAGGCCATCGACCCCGACACGTCGGGGCAGACGACCACTCGCCCCGCCACGCTCGGCACGGTCGAGACCGAGGCCTCGAGCGCAGTCTCGAGCGCCGCCTGTACCTTGAGCGGCACGCCCTCACCTGCCGACCCCAGCGCCACCATCAACTGGTACGGCAGCACACGCGCCTTGCCGATCGCCGCCGAGTCCGACAGCCGCGCGGCCACCGCATCTGTAACTCCCGACACACCGAACGCGCCGTTGCGAGCCAGCGTGTTGAGGTTCATCCGCAGCGCCTGCCAGCCCATGCTGCGCGCCAGCTCGCCCCACTGTTCCGCCGTCAACGGAAACGCGGTGAGCCATTCGAACGGCACCGGCGGCAGGACGCCCGAAGGGTCCCGCTTCCACGCCTCGAACGCCGCGATCGCGACCGGAAGCGCCGCAACATCGTACGGCTTCCCGATCAGCCAACCGTAGAAAGCGCGCCGCTCGTCCGTTGCCGGCTTTGGGCGCACCATCCGCACGATGTCGGCGAGCGATGGGTCGTTGCCCGTTGCAGCCGCCATCAGGTCGCGCATCGAGGCCGTCTCGAGCCAGGTCTGCACCAGCCGCTTCGGCCGCGTGCCGAGCGACGTCCGCCCGACCTGCCCCGATCGCATGATCTGCACGAACGTGCGCAGCATCCGCCCGGTATCGATTACGCGCCCGAACACCACGACCGCGAGGTCTGGGTCGGCCAGCGTCAGATAGGCGCAGAGCAAGGCCGGCATGTCCTTCATCGTTCCGGCCTCGCGGGCATAGATTGCCGCCTTGGCGACGAAGAGCGGATCGACCGCCTTCGCAGCTTCGATCGTCTCGGCCAGATGCGTCTCGGCCGATGCGTAGACGCTGTCCGACAGCGTTCCCGTTGCCGCCAGCTGCGCAAGCCGGGCCTGCGGGCCATACGCATAGGCCGGCGCGAATTCGCGGTTCACGCTGTCGGTTGCCGGCAGCAGCTTGGCGATCGCCGATGCGAAGAGGCTCTTGTTTGCCATCTCAAATCCTTTGCGGTTCCGGGGTGATCGGCCCATTCCGATCACCCCTGCCGCGCCGTCCCGCTGGCCATGTTCGAGCACCAGCGGGACGTGTCATGCTACGCAACCTGCGTGCCAGTTGAGTCTGGCCAGAACTACATTCCAAACAAGCACTTGTATTTGCTGATCTATTTTTGCAATCATCAGCCGGGCACAAACAGATCGGTTGCAGGAGAGGCATTGAGATCGTATCGGATGGGATAGCATTTTATCCCATAGGATCATCATGAAGCCACTCGTCGCGATCGGATTTCTCGGATCCACGTTAGACTCGGGGAAATTTGGTCCATCGCGCTGGAACAAGTGGCGGCCGTCGGTCGGCCTATGCATGCATGAGGATCTGCGGATCGACCGCTTCGTGCTGCTGCACGGCACGTCCCACGGGCGGCTGGCGGAATATGTCGCGGACGACATCACCTCGATATCACCGGAGACACATGTCGATCGGCGCGTGATTGACTTCGCCAATGCCTGGGATTTCGAGGAAGTGTACGGCAAGCTGCTCGACTTCGCGCGCGCCTATCCGTTCGATCCCGATGCCGAGGATTATCTCGTGCACATCACCACCGGCACGCACGTCGCGCAGATTTGTCTCTTCCTGCTGACCGAAGCGCATTACCTGCCGGGCCGGTTGATCCAGACCCAGCCGCAGCGCGGATTCCCGTCGAGCGCGCCTGGCAGCTGGGATATCATCGACCTCGATCTGTCGCGCTATGACAGCATCGCGACGCGCTTCGCCGCGGTTGCCGCCGAGAGTACCTCTTTCCTGAAATCCGGGATCGATACGCGCAACCCTGCCTTCAACCGGATGATCGACGATATCGAGCAGGTTGCGGTGCGCTCCAAGGCACCGGTGTTGCTGATGGGGCCGACCGGCGCGGGCAAGAGTCAGCTGGCGCGACGGATCTACGAACTCAAGCGCCTCAAGCATCAGGTGCGCGGACCGTTCGTCGAAGTGAATTGCGCTACTCTCAAGGGCGACGGTGCGATGTCCGCTCTGTTCGGCCATAAAAAGGGCGCGTTCACCGGCGCGGCGGCCGACCGGCCGGGCCTGCTGCGCACCGCCGATACCGGCACGCTCTTCCTGGACGAGATCGGCGAACTCGGGCTCGACGAGCAGGCGATGATCCTGCGCGCGATTGAGGACAAGCGCTTCCTGCCCGTCGGTGCCGACAAGGAGGCAGTGAGCGATTTCCAACTGATCGCCGGCACCAACCGCGATCTTGGCCATTGCGTTCGACAAGGCACGTTCCGCGATGATCTTTACGCGCGGCTCAATCTATGGACCTTCACCCTTCCCGGCCTGCGCGACCGTCGCGAGGATATCGCACCCAATCTCGACTACGAACTCGACCGCTTCGCCGAGCGAGAAGGCACGCGCGTGACCTTCAACAAGGAGGCGCGTGACCGCTTTCTCGCCTTCGCCTGCGCGCCGGATGCCGAGTGGCGTGGCAATTTTCGCGATCTCGCGTCGAGCGTGACGCGGATGGCGACGTTCAGCCCGAAAGGCCGGATCGATCTCGACGGCGTCGAGGCGGAGATCGCGCGGCTGAAGCGCGCATGGGCGCAGGGTGAGGCGACCGACGATGACCTTGCCGCTGTCCTTTCGGCCGAACAGCGTGACGCGCTCGATCCGTTCGATCGCGTACAGCTGGCCCATGTTCTCGATACGTGTCGGAAGAGCAGGTCGCTTTCCGAGGCGGGACGTACCTTGTTCGCGGCCTCCCGCACGCGCAGGGCATCCTCCAATGACGCGGATCGATTGCGCAAATATCTGGCGCGCTTCGATCTTTCCTGGGCTGATCTGTGATGAGTGCGAAGCAGCCGATTGCTACCGGATCATTCGGGTAGTCGGGCTTTGAGAATGCCACTGTGGAGTGGGAAATGACGGTGAAACCTGCACTGCACTTCGTCGGATTTCGAGGTGACGAGTTTCTCTCGGCCGTGCGCATCTGGGGCATGCCGGACTTTATTCATCCGGGCTGGGATCGCTGGGCCCAGCAGGAAATCCATCCTACCGACACCGTGATCTTTGCCAGCGGCACGGAGACAGACCCGTTCGCGCGGTTCAACTATCCGCATCGGAGTTAGCGCTCATATCACCAATGTATCGACGGGTCGACAATTGGCCCATCTGCGGCAGGTGTTGATTCATAGCAGATCGCCGACGGTATATGCTCCGCCGCTTTTCGGACTGCTCTCGACAGCGAAGAACGACGAGAAGAGGGCGCACTGCTGCCGGACCGCTCGACGAACGGAAATGTCGGGTTTCGGCAGGAGCGGCCATTCCCGCGCTTGTCGGGGAACGACCTGAGTTGGTCGCGAACTGCCGCGATGCCCTCCTTCGGCAAGACCCAATTGCGGTCACTAAGCGCCGTCTCAGCGCTACCCGGAACCGGACATTGGTTCACCTAATGGGCGCTCTGCTGGCAATGGGTAGCTTGCCGATCACGGTGCGCCTATCCTGGTGGAATGCGCGTCAGGTCGATCGAACTCTATCTCTTGCCGTCACTGACCGAGGTACTCGGCGGCGAACCGTTAGTTCTGATCGACGCGCCTGGGCGGCGCGCCTTCCTGGCGAAGGATGGCGGCGAAGCTAGGATTCATGTGGCGCGCCGCGCGGCATGCGGCGTCATGCTAGCGTCCTCGCTTATGGGCAGTACTCCCGGCCGTAGCCCGCGCGAGCGTTTTGACGAGGTGGCCAGCAGTCCGGGCGCAAGACTCGCGCCGATGGGCGACGGCATCCTGCTGGTGATAGATTGTGAGGCGGACGAGCCGGATCGCGATCCGCAGAACGTGATCGACCTAGGCGAATTCGCTATCTCCGTGGGGCCGAGCGACTCTCCGCTACGTGAAGCGGTAGTTTCAGCTAGGAATACGGCATTGGCGGCCCTCTCTCTGTCAGCATTCCGAGGTGTAACCGACGACGGACGGTCGCTGGGGTCTGTCGACATGATCTATCACGTCGAGGACCAGCGGCCATTCTACGTGGTGGAGGTCAAAGGCGGGTTCACTATGACGTCGAAGTCGGCGCTCCTGCCGGAGCAGGCGGCGGAGGCGGTACAATTAAGTTCAGCACTTGATGGGGCGGCGAAGGGGCTGCGGCATGTGCCTCGGCTACTGGCCCAATCGGACGGGCAGCGGCTGAATCCGCTCAACTCCTTCATTTCCGCTTGGGCCGGTCTCGAGATTCTCATTGTGTCGAGCTTCTCAGGATATGAGTCGATGTTCTCGACTGCATTGAATGAGGCTTTGTCCCCAGCCGCGGCAGGCGTTGCGGAACGGATGCGGGACGTGATGAAGGACAAGTATCGCCTTGCCGACAAGTTTTCCATCATGGCGAGTGTGCTCGATCCGGAGATGGCTGACGAGGATGTGGAAGCGTTCAATAACCTAAAGAAGGTGCGCGACGTGTTCTTCCATACCTTGACTAGTTCGCCGGCGGATCTGCCGGCAGACGCGACGCGTCAAATGCTGCGGAAGTTCCTCAGACTTCACCTACGAAACATGTGATGCTCCGGGCGCCGTCAGCCTGCCTTAAATATTCCGTTACGATGGTTTTGACCAAACGGTTTTGAAAGAAGCGCTACCTGGCATCAAAGGCAAGCGGCTCGTTCGCTACGACGCCCCACAACCGGTCATTCGCGCCGCTCCTGCGCTGTCCTAAACCTGCCGCTCATTCATCAACACGCCGCTTTAACACTTATGACACGCCGTGTGCGTCCAACCAGGCGAGCGTTGCGGGCATATGGCCTTTCACGGCTTGCGCCCAAACCGTGCCGTTTTCGCCTTTCGTGAGAGGATCTGCTCCTGCATCCAGCAGAATGGGCGCAACGTGGTCGTCGTCAGTGGATGAAAAGGGCCTAATACAATCCTCATCATGTGCGTCGGATTTTCATCACGCGCGAGTAAAGGCCGTGCGAGTTTAGGTCAATCTCCGCCGATGAGGGCAGTCCAGCCGACACTGTCATGTCAGTCAAAACACGATTTGTTCTGAAATTCGTCTTTACCAATTTGTGTGAACCGAAGCCCGTCAAACGAGTACAGCCGTGTCCTGCACGTAGTGAATGCGATGTTGCCCCATTTAGCGGTGAAGAGCCGACTTTTGGGATCTGTGATGATCTGAACACCCGGATACTCCTCGCGGCCTACCGGAAATTCGACGATATGGCCGCTACGAACATCACCAATTAAATTCAATGTGCAACTCGACCCGCAGCCAATTTGAATTACGGTGTAATGACCCGCGGCAATAGCATTTGCGGCGAAGCCCTCCCGGATTCGTGTCCGCATCTTAGCGAATCTAGCGCCGTCGCCTGCGAAGTTCGGCTGTGCTCTCACGCCAACGTAAACTGGCACCGCGTACTTCGGAAAGTCGATCGACTGAGATCCAGCTGGTGTCGCTATGGTCATCAGCAGACTCAATGCGACAGCCAAAGCTTTGATTTCAAACCTCAATTTCATCCCCTACGATTTTTATGAGCCGATGGATACCGGATCAACGGCATGATACAATCACCTGCTTGTGTTCGTTTAACATGATTGGCGTGAGCGGTACTCTCGGGCTGCGTTGCGCTAGCCCAGAACGACAATGACTGGAGGCAAGCCGACGGGCTGCTCGCGGTGGCGAAGACCCAGTTGTGGATATTCAGGAGCAAGTTAGCGCTTCCCGAAAGCAGTCATTCGTTCACGTGGGTTTTGGCCTTGTTCCGGGGACGAGTATTTTACCCTTAAGAACGACTTGAACTGTGACAAAGCTGTCATGCCTAGGCCGGCGTCAGCCGGTCGGCTTTCAGACTGAAACTGGACGGCCACCGACCATGACGCAACTGTCTGTGTCTGGGCCTGTCGTGGCAAAGGACCACTGAAGAGGCGGTTTCCAGCCAAATGGATCCATGGCCGGCTGGAAAGGCTGACCGCGTCGGACTTGAACATACCGTCCCCGGCGGATATGCTCTCTGCGGCACTGACCGGGAGGTCCCCGCCGGCCTCGCGCGCAGCGGCAGCTCCACAACACTTAACGGGTCCGCTTAGAACCGGACGGACAGAAGGTGGCCCGGCCAGTCGCCGCAATGCGGGGATTGTATGAAGAAGGTCGTCCTAGACTTCCACCACAAAGAATTTGAAGATCTTTCCGATCGTTCGATCCGGCAATTCATGCGTAAGGTCGCTACCGCCGTCCGGCACGCCCAACTGCGACAGCTTAACAGTTTCATCTTCGCACAAGATGTCGACTATTCGGTCAAACGATCAATCGCCGATCGTCTTAAAAATGCGAGCCGGGACGCCCCAGCTTTCTACGTTGAGAAAATCGAGAAAGGATCGCTGACTGCCGTGTTTACGGTGGGTGCGGTCATACTCGCGGCACTCGTGCGCGAGCCGGCCATCGACTTAGTCGATGACGAGGCTCGCCGAAGGACCTTGCTAAAGAACTTAAAGCGCTACGTTAAGCGCGACTGGGCCCCAGATCTCGCGCAGGCCTTGGCCGATCAGTTGGAGGGGAGTGAGCTCGGCAGCCACGTCGTCGCCGACCGCGTCCGCGTTAAAGAGAAGACCTTGAAGTTCATCGTCGAGGTGAAGCTCATCACCGAGAGGGACGAGGACGACGCTCCCAGACCCGCCGAAACCCTGGAGACGGTCGAGCGCGCTATCAGTCAAAGACTCGAAGACCTCGACCGAGACGGAATGTAACGGGGGTGATAAAGCGAAAAAACAGCCCAATGGCATGTAGGCTCGTGTCCTTGGGTACGATCACGATCGTGGCGGCAGCTATCTCGGCCTTGCTCCACACTGTTTTCCAGTTCGGCGACTACCTAACGCTGATGCCAAGCCTGCTTGTCATACTGGTTGCCCATCAAGTCTTTGTTGGTGAGGTCGCTCGAAGTGGAATGAGGAAGACGGCGGCAGGGAGGTGGATTGGCCTCTTCTATTTCGGAGTGTTCCTCTGCATTCTGATAGCAGCCTACGGATACATTTTCTCACAGATTGGACTACACGATAGTGGTAGTTGCGCGTGCCAGACGCAAAATCTTGGCACCGGAGTCTTCTTCTCTGTCATAACATGGACGACCGTGGGGTATGGCGACATCACTGCTACGGCACCCATCGCCCGTTTCTTCGCCGCGGCGGAGGCGCTCAACGGCTACTTGGTGCTAGCCCTCTTTGTCGCTGCGCTTGTTCCTGTGTTCCAGCAGCTGCTGCAAGGTGGCCCCAAGACTGACTGAGCTAGCCAAATCAGCTAAGCGCCGAATGTTGGGTTTCAGAACGCGCGGTCGTTGATGCCAAGGTCGCGGAAGGTCACATGTTGGTCGACTGACGACGTATGGATGACCGAAAAACGAAATTCACCCGCCTCGGGCGCTCCCCAGAACCCGCCATTCGTTCATGTCGCTTGCAAGGTGGATAGATGCAGACGTGTGTCCACGTTGTCCCTACAGCGTAGGAGTATAACGCAGCTGCTGCTGGAGGTCGAGATGGGAGAGCAGACTTGGATCTACGTTCCCGAGAAGGGAGCGAGCGACGATAGCGAGCGCGCCGACTGGACCGGACGGATCTGGTCTGAAGGGGAGCAGACGGTACGCTGGCAGTTCGAGGTGATCCGCCTCACGGAGCCTCGGACCATCTATGACCAGGGTGTGTTTCAGGGCGCGCTTCCTGTGTCAGTGCTTGTTGACCATCAGCGCCCTGCCACGCTCGTTCGCCCAATCGCTTTCCTTGTCGATCCTGGTAAGTCGGGAACGAAGCATCCCTACCTCCGGACGAGACTGACCGGCTCATTCCAAGCGCTGCTTACGGGCCGGGCCGTCGCGGATGAGAACGAACCAATATTCGTCGGCATGGGTATGGAATCGGAAACCTTTGCCGCTTGGTATGGCGGCCGGTCGTTCGATGACACGGTCGGCGAGGACCATCGCACGACCTCGATCGAGATCCGCAAACCGGAGGAAGAGTTAGTCGTCGTTCCGGGCTTGGGTAAAGTTACTGCCGTCCGGAGTCCCTTCGTTCAGCGCGGCCATGCGTCGAGCGAAGTTCGGACGAGAACGGTCCTACGTATCACCTTCGATCAGCCCAGGTCCCTGAGCGAGGCTCTCGACCTCTGCCTTGGCGTTGAGCTCCTGTTCGGCTTCCTGACCGGCTTCAGACCGAAGTTCCCGATGTTCCATCTGTGGGGGGCGGGAACAGAAGGCAATGAACGCGTACCGCAGGACGCCGAGCTCGAACTGGGAGGAGTCAGCTTCCGGCCCGACAAGCTACCGCACTTTCTGGAACGCATGCACATGAAGGGTCGGGATGCCGCCGGTCTGAAAGAGGTGTTGGAGGTTTACGCCGCCAACCAATTTGACATTCCAACCCGGATCGCCGCTGTCCAGATTGGACGTTGGTTCGGCGGCACCCTGAACGAGAGATTCGCCTCCGTGATGCCGGTTCTTGAGGAGCTCTTGAAAGCCCGGTTCAAGTCCGGCGAGGAAACGAGCTACCTTGCGTCGGAGCAGGCGTTCTTTGACTATGTGGACGCTGCCGAGGATCCGGCGGTAGGCGAGTTCGCCCGCAAGCACCTTGAGGTAAAAAACAAAAAGTCGCCGGGGCTCCCGACGTTGATCACGCGCGCGATCAAAGTTCTGAATGATGCGGGCTTTGAGTTCGGCGCTGACCTTCCGAAGCGGATCAACAAGCGTCGCGCTAGCATGTTTCACTCGTCTCCGTTGATCGACGGGGGCGACGTGCAGGCCTTCTACGAGGAGGCCTCCTCGGCCACTGCCATGCTGACACTCCTCACTTTACGCGACCTCGGAGTAGACCTCGCCCCCCTGTCGGGCCACTATCCAAGCATGAGAGACTTAAGTCAGTTCATGAAGCATCCGAATTCGTCTGGGCCAATTAGGGAGACCTGATTAGGGGCAGACTGCTGACCAAAGATTTTCGGCATCGTATCGCCGGTGCAGGGCCTAACACGCAGGGCAGATATCCCCCGACCTCCGCGTTCATTCATCGTTCCAGCATGACCCATTTGCGGTTATTCACAGCTGGCTTGCAGCTCCGCAGTTTCATGCCCGCCAAGATTGCGGCCGTGGAGAGTGACCTCGGGCTGGTGGCTGTTCGCCGCCGATTGGAGCCATCGCGGCCGTAATGAGCTTACAAACCTAGCCTGAATAACGCAACGCTTCATGACAATTCAGCTCCCCAGGCTCTTGATTACGCTACCTACAAGATGTTGGATGATGCACAACGAGAGAAAGGGGGGAGCTTCATGGCAATCAGTGACGAAGAGGCGAACCAAGTGATCGCCGCGATCGAGCAAGCGCTTCCGCAGGAGTCTCTGGAACCTGGCCGCGACGCGATCGCCGACTTCCTGCAGCAATGGCACGCTGAGATCGAGGCCGGCCGTCCGATCGACCGCAAACTCAAGGTCGCTGAAAGTCCTGGGCTGGACGAGCTCGCGGGCGTGCCGCGCGCGCGCGCTAGCTCGACGGGGGAGTTCGTCGGCAAGAAGGATTATCGTCCCACCGAACGGCTCGACCTCTTGCTTGAAGCACTTGGATTGTCCTTCGTCGCGCCACCGATGATGGCGGCTCGTTTCTTGGAGACGGTAGAACGGTATCGCGTCGACGAGGCGAACGAAAACCCTGCGACGATCTCCTTGGCGCCAACGGGGGAGGTCGGGAATCCGGCGTTGCAACTGGATCGTGCAACGATCGATCAAGCCACTGAGGCGGTCATCCCGCTTTCACGGGTGCTTGACGAGCTCTCGCGCGAGACCGGCATTCGCGATCGTCTTACCGACGTCGAGGAGAAGGCCTAATGCCGCTCCGTCCCGGTTTATGGACCGAGATTGCCAACGCCCTTGGTTTTGCGACTAGCGCGAATCTGTCGGCGTCATCCGACGGCGCCGACCTTTACGAGTGCTATGTCTGGTCGCTGGTGCTCGAAGCAGCCCGTCAGGAGGGGGCAACGATCCGCCTGCTCGATCGTCAAGGTCGATCAGCAAGAAGCTTTTGGTTTCGAACGTCACCGTCCTCGATCTTTTCGGTGGCGCACGACTACTGCCACGCGGAGCTCCATTTCCCAGGGCGCCCAACGCTCGAGGCTCACATAGGAATCTACGTATCGGGCAAATCAAGGGTAAATCACGAATGTGACGTTGCCATCGTGTTCAAGGACGAGGCTGACACCTGCCGCCGTGAGAGCGTACATCCGAGATCCAGTAAGGTCCTGCTTGCGATAGAATGTAAATATTATCTAAGTAGCAGCCTGGGTGTAAATCTCGGTCGCTCGTTCTTGGGGCTTATCGATGATATATATACTAAGGGACGGTTCTTCGTTTCAACCCAGAACACGGGATCGGTCGACCGGCTTTTATCTCGGCATAACAAGGAGTACGAGATTGGTCTGTCGCCAATGACACCCGCGCTCGAGGTCCGGCTACGCGGTTCGTTCGAGAAGCTCTTTCGCAACTTCAAGGCCGCGTGAGGCCACGGCCGGAAGCTCGCCGCTGTAAGTCTAACAACATACATTTTATTTTAAGAAAATACTTACGAGCAGTGTGTGTATTACCGGTTTGGTCGAGGCACGTCTTCCGATGCGGCGCGGACACCGATAGAACCTATCTCGACCTAATAGGCGACACTCAGACCGGCCTACTTGCTTCCCGAAAACCGCCGCTCATTAATGTTCCAATTTTGACCGCTTCTCGGTTGCCATCGGGCGGGCGGGTAGGTGCCTGCTCACCTTCGTCTCGAGCAGCCGGACCAGCTCCGGCTGCATGAACGCAAAATTGTCCGGCACATCGAGGAAAATCACGCGCTTGCCTGTCAGAGCTGCCCGAAAATGACGCTGCAGCTTGCTCCGATGCGCCTTCTCCATAACGAAGATCAGGTCGGCCCAGCTGACCAGTTCAGCCGTGAGCGGGTTCTCGGCATCATGGTTGGTCCCGGCGGAGTCTACCTCGAGATCTTCCCGACGCGAGAACACCTGCTCGGCGGTAGGGCTTCGCAGCTTGTTCTGGCTACAAACGAACAGGACCGTTCGGACGCGCGCGCTCAATCTCCCACCTATATGCCGTGCCAGGCGAGTGGGTGTGGCGCGGCATCAGCCGAATAATCGACCTGGAGCACACGACGGCGGCGTGGGGGATCGGCAGCCAGAGAGGCGTGTACGATCGGGGTAGCGTAGAGCCAAACGTCGCCGCGTTCGGCTAGACAGAGCCGCTCGCCGGATGTAGCCACCACGCCCTGCACTTCGGCTTCACTCAAGCGACCGAGCCGGTGCGAACCAGGAACGATGCGCAACGGAGCGTTGTTCGCATCCACTTGATCTAGGTGCACGCGCAAAGTCACCATGCGCTCGAGGATATCAAAAGGCGGCTCGACTTGAATCAAGCCCGATTTCACCGTCCACGGCCCGAACCCGTCAGCGTCAGTCCGCTCCCTTACCACGATTGTGCGGTCCTGATGCCAGCCGAGCGCCCAGTTCCGCTCCGACGTCTTGTCGAACAGGATCGCTCGAACCGGAAGAGCCTCGGGTCCTAGCGCAGCGGCTGCTATCGCACCGATCGGTCCAGCAGATTCGAGAAACGTCTTTAGATGCCGTCCCTCTACGATCCGCACGCCGGGAACGTTGGTTGGAAGGGCGGCCAAGGCCGCCTCAAGGCGGATAAGCACGGCTTCATCCAGCGCTTGGGCAAAGAGTTCGGCCCCGTCCCGGTACAAATCGAGTTCGACGGTCTGATCAAATCTCGCAAGCATGCGGATAAAGGTAGCGGAGACCTCTGTCGTGGTCGACCTCTCGAGGACTACGACAGCGGTGACCCAATGCCGGACGTTCACCGCCTTGGTTGGTCGCTTACAAACCGGACACTCATTCAGAATGGGTCCCGGCGGTAGCTGGGCGCTCTTCGTCAGCCGACGCATCGGAAAAAAAGAACTTGTTGGTGCCCTGGCAAACGGGCCCTACCCTGAGGGCATGGCACGGGACAAGCTGGCCGAAATCGCGGGCGTGCGGATGCGCGGAAAAGGGCTTGGCCACTCGCGAGGCATGAGCGAGATCACGGCGCTTGTGGACGGCTGGAACGGCGCCGCTTTCCGAGCTCCGCATCAGTTTATCGTCATCAGGCTGGTGACGATCCTCGAGGTCTTCACGAGGGAGTGGGCCGCCAACATAATTGACGCCGGTGATCCCTATGCGACGCGCGGCGCGGACTTGGTCAAGGGCACGCTCAAGATCGACTTTGCGCTCGCGCGGGCACTCGTCGGCAAAGAAGTATCTCTTGGCGAACTCGTGTCGCACGAGGTTCCGATCAACGGCGTCGGTGACATCGAGCGCGTTTTTTCTAGGCTGATGGACACACCGCTTTTCAGCCATCTTCAGGGTGTCGTAGACCGCTGGGCGGTGGGAATCGAGGGTAGGCAGTCGACACCGATCATGCCCAATCCCGACAAAGTTCGCACGGATCTGGCCGGACTGTTCGAGCAACGGCACATCTTCGTGCATGAGCTGCCAGAGCAACAGGACGTCGAGGGCGGGATTCTGGACGAATATATCCTCTCGACTTCGCAATTCGTGAATGCGGCTGACGAAGCATTTAATACTCTGCTGTACGGCGAATACCCCATCACTCAAGTCGAGATGAACGCCGCAGCAGCGGCGGATGCGGCGAGGGTGAACGACGAACTCATCGTGATCCTGGGGGATTTCGATCCGAGCGGAGAAGATTTGGACCTTCGCGCTAGTCAGGCGGCGTGGGAAGCCTATCGTGATAGGCAGGCTGAATACCGCTCTGGAATAAATCACCCCGGCCACGGCAGCATTGCACCGCTGCTCTACAGCTCCGAGGTTGAGAAGCTTACGCGTGAGCGTGTCGAACTGCTAAAGTGGTATCGGAATCGCGAGGAGGGCGATATGTGATGTGTCGGATCGCGGTCGGGATGCGCCGCCCATCTGGCTCACCGGCGCGCCGTGCCGACGCCCATCCGGCCCTTACATGCGGTCAACCTGCCTTTTAAAGGCCGGGTCGGAGCACCTTTCGATACGACGACCCATTTTCCGCCAATCACCAGCAGCTTTTTTATTCCCAACTTCGGTCGTTTGTTAATGTAGGCCATCCGTGCCAACGGCACCGCGTGGAATGGCGAGAAGTGGGACCGTCTTGCCGTTCGACAGCGACGGGCGGACCGTCAGCTTTTGTCTTTACCAAACATTCAGTGTTCGCCTGAGTGGCAGCTTATTGCCTGTTCTTCCGAGAAGCTGACCAAACGAAGCGCATACTGGTAAGGCTGAGGTCGTGAGCCCAATCCTCACCGGCAGCACCATCCTCCTCAAAAAAATCCAATGATTTAGAGCACCGCCTTTTGGCGGCGCCCGTGTCGTTTGGGAAATGGGCACGCATGGGACGCAGCTGGCAGCGTACGCTGGCGTGCCGCAGCGTACGATCGAAACCCTGAAACTCACCTGATGCCTCGAAGTGTGGGCGCAACGGGCTTGGAGGCGGAGTCGGTCCGCGATGGGGCGGCAAGAGAACGAGGCAACCGACCCATCAATGGTCCTTGTCCGCCTTCAACGCCGCATCTTCACGCGCCTTGAGCTGCCGCTTCCGCATGTCGCGCGCTTCGTCCAAGAACTCGTACGGCAAGGTGTCAAATATCTCTTTGAGATTCGTTGGGTCCTCGCGTGACCAAAGAAAAAATGGATCCACCAGCTCGATGATCGTCGACAGCCTCGCCCATTGGAGCGGCTTCGGCGAAGACATCAGAAGCTCCCGATGCACCATCGCCGCTGCTTCCAAGCCGCGCCGCCGAACGGCATCGCGGGCCGCCTCCTGAACCCCCGGAGAAACATCTTCGGCGAGCGTCTTTAGCCAAGGGAGTGATACCGCCGGGGGAATGACTGCGGCTAGACGAGCGGCAACGGTACGGTCCCTTGCCCGTGGAACTGCCGCCAATGGTGCGATCAGCGTGGCCAGTCCTTTAACCCCGAGTTGGACGCGCAGCCGGCGCTCAAGCTCGAGGCGGAGCGAGGACTTTGCGGTTCGGTACAGATCGATCAGCTCTTGGCCGGCACGTTCGCTGTCGATCTCTAGCATGAGATCGGCTGCAACTGCGAGTCCATGGCGAACCAAGAGGCGCCGAGCGGAGAAATAGGCTTCGTCGGGATCGTCTCCACGCAGATAGTCGATCGCAATGATCGCGTTCCCTCGGTCGAAACCTGAGTACCGGTAGCTCGCCCGCACAAGTTCCCGCTGCGCCCATTCGTCGCCGGCCTCGGCCAGCAGCTGCAGCTGGTTTCCGTCCACGACCAAGTGCCCTTTCTCCCGGGAACGTCGGAGAAATTTGACCACCGCCGCCTTACCCGCGGCACTATCGAGTAGCGCGTTGAGATAACTTCGCCGCGAGGTGGAGTTGTTGCCCACATCCTGGCCCGCTAGCCAGTCGATCACGACTTGCGTCGCGTCCTTGTCGCCTCTCTCGGCCAGATAGGTTGCAATGAATTGGGCCTCATCGTCGAATTGGCCTTTAAGCAAGTCGCTGGCAAGTGGAAGCAACTCTGGGGCATAAAAATGTAGCGCGCGAAACGACCCGAGGATCATTCTCCGAACCGCCACCGGCGTTTCCGGCGCCAGGTAGATTGCGACCAGTGGCACCGCGTCAGTTGCGTCCCCAAGAAATCCCGTCAGCGCCACAGCGATCTCGAGGGACTTAGGGTCGCTGAGGTTGATGAGCTCGGTAATCCGCGCGCGCAGCCCCAACAGGTCGCGACTATCCGTGCTGCGCATCTGGGCTGCGTTCACATAGACTGCCACCCCGCCGCGGACCATAGCTTCAAGCTGCTCATCGCAACCATGGACCGCGAGCGCCTCCATGCGCACGCTTTGGCCATAGGGTTGGGCATCCGCCTCTTCCGGCGTCTGTGCGAGCGCAGATGTGACCTCGCTGGAGCTCGACCATCGGGCCAAGACGTACCCGTCCTGGCGACCGAAGACATTCGGCCTGCCGAGTTCGGCCTGAATGAGTTGGTCAAATCCGTTGCCGCCAATCATCGCGAGAATTCGCTCACACTCGTTGCCGGTCGTGTCACGCGTCATCGACATGCGCCCCCGCCGGGCCGAGGCGAACCGGACGAGCTGTGTCTCGAGACCGGTGCCTGCCCGGCGTCGCATCGCCTCATATTGCCACGGCTCGCTCAGCCGAGGCAAGAAACGCAAAGGATGGCCAAGCCTGCCCTCGTGCCTGTCGGCATCGCCGTTGCCCGTATTAAAGTTTCGGAGATCCTCGGCAAATGCGTCGAGCATCTCATTGAGCGTCTGTAGATCCATAGCCTCTGGGTTGAAGCGGTAGTAGAGAGCGATGTCCGTGACCGGGTCGTTCCCGGCATGCGAGCGCGTCCGGATCGCGTTGGCGAGACCTGAAGGATCCGCCGCCCTGAGCTCATCGAACCACCAGTTCGCGGCACTCCAACCATATACATCGCTGCCCTCAGCGATCTGCCGAATCGCGTCTTGCGGAGCGAGCCGCGCGAGACTTCGCAGGACGCTGTCGCGCGTCCCGTCTTCGTCTTCCGCCGCAGCGTCGAGAATAGGTAGGAGCGATGTTTCGCGAAAATGGCCAATCGCCGAGATCAAGGCGGGGCTCGGCATCGGATTGATCGCGACAATCCTGTCCCGGTGCCGCGCCCAAATATCGATTGCGGTTTCGCTATTGACTGACTTCGGGTCCTTGAGCACCCAAACCAACTGGTCGATCCCAACGGGATTGGTCTCGGAAGCCAGTTTCGCGTCCACCCACCCATTGTCGGCGCTAACCGCAACGTGGAAAGCCTCCGAGCTCAGCTGGTATGGGAAGAATGCGCGCGAGCGTATATCGATATCGGTATTGCCCTTGGCCTCTTCCAAGGCGATCGAGCGCGCAAGATGCACCTCCCAGATCGCGTCGAGCGCCGCCGGTGCCTGAATCAGGCGCGCGGCGCGTAGGCCGATCACGACTTCATGCTCATTGTCGGACGCGACCTGGCGCGCGATCAAATTCTGAACCGGATCGGGGTCGGATGCGGCGACGGCAGCGAGCGCGAACGGAATGTTTCGCGGAATGTCCCAGTCGCGTTCCTCATCGAACGCCCGCCGGCTCAACAGTTCAAGGGCAGGCACAATATCCACACCGAGACTACCGAAGCCGTTCCGCCACTGATCCTCCGAGCGCGCCTCCTGGGGAAGCCGCACAACTTGTTCCCAGATGAGATCGGCGATAAATTGCGGCTCGCATTGTGAGGCCAACAGCGAAAGCGCGTCGAAATACACATAGACGAGACGCGTTCCGATCCGCTCCTTCTTCTTGGTCTGCAGGCCCTCGATCGATGCAAAGAGCGCATCCGCCTGCGGGGCGGTAAGGCCATCTTCCTGAATCTTCTCGGCCATGGACTCCGCAATCGCCCAGTTGAGCATCCGGTCGGCCGCAAACTGGATTCGATCCGGCACAGGACGACGCAGGAGCCCGACCTGTTCGAGCCGCAGTATAGCTTGGTCGTTGAGGTCAACGGCCTGGAGGTCGGCGATCCGCCACGGATAGTGGCTCTGGCCATTCAATAGCTGCGCAGCGAGCGTTCGCAGCGCATATTTGTCGCTGGGATGATCCGCCTGCTCGCGCGCCTCCAGGCTGGCATATTCCCAATAGGCCCTGAAGAGTTCGTACTCGGAAACGCCAGCCCAGGACGCCCGCTTCGGAAGTTTGACGAAGATGCTTGCGTGCACGGGCTTCAGGAGGAGCTCGAAGACATCGTCAGGCATCGTTTCCAGCGCCTCGGCTCGGCCATGGTGCGTAAGGAAGCGGAAGAGGTCGGCGCTGCGGAAGTTACCGATCTCGATAATCCCGACATCCTGCCGGATCGACCGAACAACGCTGGTAATCCGCGGCTGGGCGGAGACGATGACTCTCACGCCATATTCGTGCCACTTCGATCGAGCGAGCCTCTGTGCGAACTCGCGGTCCTGGACGTCGTCAATGTAAAGGGTCAGCCAGGTTCCATTGCCGCCATCGAAGGCGTCCCTGAGGCTCTTCGCCATAATCGCGACCGTTCCGCGCTCTTCGTATGCGGGCTCCCATATCCGCTCGCTGATGCAGGCGATGACATCTTCGATCTTCGTCGGGGACCGCATCACGATGGCCAGCTCGCCACGCTCGATCTGATCGAAGGCGAGCTGGGCAAGCGTGTAGGTCTTGCCCTGACCAGACTCTTCCGAGAGAATCGAGAAGCTGGAAAGCACATCGGGCAGGCCGCGGCGCGCTTGCTGCTCTGGCGAGTAGCCGACTAGCTGCGTGTCCTCGTCAATGTGACGCGCGAGCAATTCGGGCAGCGACTGGATATGCGCAAGGCGGCGGTGAGCGTGCGGGCTTATGAGCGCGAGCAGGTCCTCCGGGCTCAGCTTCGCACCGTGCGTTGCCAACGGCATCAGTTGGCCAAGCAGCTGGTAGCGTTTGTCGCTCTGGGATTCACCGGGCTTTAGAAGCGGCTTCAGCGTCTTATCGATATCATCTTCCGTACCTTCGACATCGATTACCTCGATCCGGAAGTGATCGAGCAGATGGCGAAATTCTAGGCCGACCGAGCTTAGTCCGGCCGCCTGTGCCAACCGAAGCTCGAATTGCGTGCGAGTGAGGTTCGAATTACCCCATTTGTGCCGGCGCTCGGAACCCTCGGCGAGCGCGGCGACATAGTCCTGAAGACGGCCAAGGCCGGCCCCGTTGTTTGTGACGAAGCGAAACTCCTGTTCATCTGTCAGCCGAACTGCCTTTAGCAGGTCGGGAAAGACCTTGGAGGCCACCTCGCCGCTATCCCACTTTCCGGCGGTGTTGCGCATCTTCACCTGCTCGATGATGGCGCGGGGACCTCCGCCGACCTGAACATCGCTTCCTTCGGCAGGTTCAAGATGAAGGACCATCTGCGAGCCTTGATCGATCGGCACCAGCGTCAGGCTCATGTCTAGGCCCAATTTGATGCTGCGCAGGATCTGAATCAAAAAACCCGCGAGGGCGCGCCTGCCGGCTGTCTCCGCATCGACATTTATAGCTATGGTCGGTGCTGCTGCCGGCACGAAAACATCAGTCCTTCAAATCAATGGGCGGGGAACGCCAGGCTCTCGCAATCTAGCCTGCCACATCTAACCTAGCTCTGCCGGCCCGGCCGCCTTGATCGCGTCCTGCTCGTCGTACCACCCGCCGACAAGGTCGTGATCGACAAATCGTTCAGCGAGGTTTTCATGACGGATGAACGCGTTGGGCATAATCTCAAGGTCGGCACTTGCCGCCAAAATGTCAAAGAGGTGATTCCCGAAACTGTACAACCGAAGCTTCAGCCCCTCCGACATCTTCGGTACCTAAAGCGCCCACGACGGCTCCGAGAGCCGCATCAGGCGCGAATCTTGTCAGCTTCGGCTTTTCGAGCGACACGGGGATCGTGTCCAGCGCGGAGGCGCAGCGACGCATATTCAAGACTTCACAACTACTCATTCAGTTGCCGGTCGTGCTACCGACGAAAGGTCGCTTGTGGCTTTGCGCCGAATCAGGTCGGACCAATGTGAGGAAGCAGGCTTGAATCCAGAGACGAAAGCCCGGCTCCTCGCATCGATGCACGCTGGCCGGCTGGTGATCGTCTGCGGCGCGGGTCTTTCGATGGCGGAGCCCAGCAATCTGCCAGCGGCTTGGCAGGTGGCCGAAGCTTGCTTCGATCAATACCGGCTGACGATCGAACCTAACGCTGACGAAGTGATGCGTTACGATCTTGAGGCGCTAGCGCAGCATTTCGCAGATCTGCAGACGCTGCAATCGGTCTTCATCGAGAGCCTGGTACCCTGGACTGATTTTGTGCGGCCACCAAATCTAGGGCACGCCGCAGTTGCGGATTTCCTGATAACGAAGGCAGCCGCCGCAAGCCTGTCAGCAAATTACGATACTTTGATCGAGCGGTGCGCAATTGAAAACGGGTTCGATTTCCAGAACGCGCTCGACGGAGACGAGGCAACGGTTCGGGCTCGCACCCAAGGTCCGCTCCTGAAATTTCATGGCTGCGCGATGCGCGACCGCTCGGCAACGGTCTGGACAGCATCGCAGTTGGACGCGGCCCCGATTGCCGAGCGGATCGCGCGGAGCAAAGTGTGGATGGCAGCCAATCTCAGGCAGAAAGACCTACTTGTGGTCGGTTTCTGGAGTGACTGGGTTTATCTGAATGGCCTTCTCGGCACTGTGCTCGACGGGCTTTCCCCATTGTCGGTGACCGTCGTCGATCTAGCAGATGCAGACGCACTTCAGCAGAAGGCACCCGACCTATGGGCTCTCGCGCATGGCGACGGCGTTACCTTTACCCATGTGCAGGAGTCTGGCGCAGTGGCTCTTGATGAACTGCGAAAGGCCTTCTCGACCAACTATCTGAAGATGATTCTCGCTGCGGGGCGTTCTGCTTTTGAGGACTCGGCCGGCGTACGATGCCAGCAGGACTGGCTGGAGATCGAAGATTTCGACACGTCCACCCTGTACGGATTGCGGCGCGATGCGGAAGGTGTTCCGCCGGGTAAACCGGCCACCCGGTCTCAGCCGGCCCAATGCGAAATCCTCGGAGTCTTCCACCTCATGCTGAGGCAAGCAGGTGCGGTTCAAACACCTCAGGGATACATGATGGGCGGAAGATCGGTGCGGGTCGTGAACGGAGCCGGCGCCGCGCTCAGCAAGCTAAAGGCCAATTTTGCAGAAGCGCCAGTTGTCGATTCAGCCGATATCGTGGTTGCGCCGGGAGCGATCAATCTGCCCGGTCCGGCAAACGTTATTCGGGTTGGCAAAGTTGGAAATTTTATAAGGCCGGTATCGAGCGCGGTCTGGTTCGACCTCAACGACGCGCGTGCGGAGCTCGGGATTTGATGGACATACCGACACAGGCTGAGGTTTTTCTGCGCGAAGCGGGCTACCAGACGTGGGTCTGGACTGGTGCGTTACCTGCGGTGACTTGTTTCGAGAATTCGACGATCGTCGGATTTCTCCACGTATTCGGCACGGCCGAAGACCTTCTGGCGAACTGGGAGGATGCTCAGGCGCGCGTCCTGGCGCGTCACGCTGCTGCGTTACGTGCGGCGGGTGCCAAGGCCTGGAACGTCTATTCGGTATTCTTGACAAGCGAGCAAGCCCCCCTGCTGCGTCGCGATGTTGAACGGCTGGAGGAGGATTTCAGCCTGACGCGGAAAATCGCGCGCGCTGGAGTTCAGATAATCGAAGACCTGGGGCACGCCTTGATGCCGCTCGCGCCAATTAAGGCGCAGCCGATATTGGAAAATGCCAGTGTCGAGGGTCGGCTGCGCGCCAGGGCCAAGGATTTGCCGCCTCTGGCGCTTCAGGCGTTTCTTGGAGCAGCCAATCCCGCCGAGGTCGCTGAAATACTGGGCAGCCGGTCGTGAAGCTGGATTATGTTGAGGTGTGCGGATTCCGCGGATTCCGCGATAGAGTCCGCGTCGATTTCGGCGCTGGCTTTACCGTTATCACTGGACGCAACGGCGTCGGCAAGAGCACGCTTTGCGATGCGATTGAATTCGCTGTCTTGGGGGAAATCGGCAAATACAATGTCGAGAGTTCCGGCAAGGAAACGGTCCGGGACTATATCTGGTGGCGCGGAGAGGGAACCCCGCTCGCTCATTACGTGACGGCCGCCTTTAGCGACGCCACGGGCAAACAGTTTATCGTGACTAGGAGCCGTGAGGGGGGGGCCGACAAATCAAATGAAGAGCTTGCAGAAGCGCTGTGCCAAGGCGCCGTGCCGGAAGACCCGCTTCACCAGCTCTGCAAGACCAGCATCATCCGCGATGAATGGATTGCGGCGCTCAGTCTCGACCTTACCGAAACGCAGCGGTTCGATCTGGTGCGAGCGGCACTTGGCTCAGTCGAAGGTGCAGACCTGGCGAACAAAGCAAAGGCTGTCGTCTCGGCGGCGGAGGCGACCTTCCAACGTATCGATGCGACGTATGAGCAAATGCGCTCCCAGCTATCGAGTGGACTCGTTCAGTTGTCCGAAGCAACGGAGGCGGCGTCGAAAAATGCCGATGTCTCGGCCGCGATTGCGGTGTTGGACGCGCTGGTGAGTCCCGGCCAGAATGAAGACCTTGCCTCACGCGTCGACCGGGCGCGGCGATTGCTTCCCGAGAGACGTCGGCGGCTTGAAAGTCTAAACCAGGCAGTGTTTGACGGTCGCGAGCTCGTTGCATTGCGGGCGGATTATGACAGACCAGATGCCGTCCAAAGCCGCTTGGCGAGAGCATTGGCGCGCGAATCTGCCCATCATGAACTTGGAACGGCGCGCACGCGCCTTGAAACCGCAGAGCGAGCATATGAGGTCGAGGCACGCGCCAGCGACATCGCCGCCTCACTTTCGATACTTGTTGAGCACGGCGAGAAGGTCGGGCTGCATGAAGGGCATTGCCCCCTTTGTGAGGCTGAAAGGACAGTGGCGGAATTCACCGAAGGCGTGGCCCATGCACGGAAGCGAATTTATAGTCTCGCCCATGGTATCACTGTTGCACGTAACGCTTTGGGGATCGCGCGTGCGGCGGTCGTGTCCGCAGAGGCATCATTCTCTCAGGCAGAGGCAGCTTGTTCCGCAGATGCCCAGGCGCTGGCCAGGTTGACCGCCCGGGAAAAGGCCCTCGTGGAAAGTTTCGAGATGCATGGCCTTAGGCTCGACCTCATCGCCGATCCCGAAGCATTGGATCGCGAGGCATCGACCGAGCGCAATCGGCTGATCGACTTTGAACGTTCGCTCAACGCTCTAGAGGGCTCGCAAGCTGTTAGCCGGCTAGCCTCGGTAGATTCCAGAGTATCGCTAATTCGCAAGCAGGTCGACGACGCGGCAGATGATCTTGCCCGGGCGCAAGCCGCGCTCGCAGCGGCGAAGTCTCTTGAGAAAAGCGTGCGACGCTCCGCAAGCGAGATTGTCGACGAGCGCCTCGCGCTGATTAGTCCGCTGCTCAACGAGCTTTATCAGCGGCTCCGACCGCATTCGGACTGGCGCAGCATCGAATATAGCATCCGTGGCGATGTTCGACGCTTTCTCAGTCTGAAGGTAGGCAACGACCTTAACCCCCAATTCGTCTTCAGCAGTGGCCAACGACGTGCGGCGGGACTCGCCTTTCTACTATCGGTGCATTTGGCGCGTTCCTGGGCGCGCTGGACCACGCTGGTCCTTGATGATCCTGTCCAGCACATCGACGATTTCAGAGCGCTGCATCTCGTCGAAGTCCTCTCCGCGCTGCGCCAGAGTGGTCGACAGGTGATTTGCGCCGTCGAGGACGAGGCCCTGGCGGACCTGATTTGTCGACGTTTACTTAGCACTGGGGCACAGCCCGGTCGCCGCGTGGCGATCGATACCGGAGACAAGGGCAGTGCCGACGTTGTTTCGTTGCTCGAGATTGCGCCAATGGCTGCCGGCGTGCTGGCCGCAAGCAGCGCTGCATCGGCGGTCGGCTAGGGCTACCAACCCTGGGCGGCAAGCGCAGCAATGTCAGCGCGTGGCGGACGATAGAACCGAATTGTATATCGGAACGTCGATCGCGGCGTGATACTTGCCCTCTTGCTTCGTCACTCGAACGATGCTGCCCGGCATGTAGAGATCTTCAATGGCCTTGTCTTCGAGTTGGGCCATCAGCTCCATGACGGGGTGGATGCACCGCACGGGAACCGGGTCGTGGCTGATCTCGCATAAACGTTGGGCGATCTCAATCTTGACGATCAGGCAGTGCGCCTCAGCGATTGAGGGGACTTACCTCCGGTTAAGCATAGTAGGAGATTACCTGAATATGAGAATCAAGCCCGTAACGTCACACCACGAATATGGTCTGATATTGCTTGATTCAATATCAGAAGTTCCGCGCCTTGTATTACATTCCCAAGATGCATCATCGATGCAACTTGAACGGTCGGAGCCTTTCCGAATGTTATCGTTCCTAGGTTATTAATAAGAGGCCCGGCATACAAAACGCCAACGAGAAAAAAACGCCGAGCGTCTAATTTGTAGGTGTCTGTTGCTCGGTCAAGGTATCCGAGCTGATTAATAAAAACAGGAGAACCGGAAGATCCTGGGAAGCACGCCATGTCTACCATGAACTCCGGCTTATCGTTATAACGCCGGTCCATAGAAGTCGCGGTAATCCCCCGTCTAACTATTGGGCGATTATTGAACTCGTCTACTATGCCGTTCGGGCAACCGATCATTAAAACATCTTCGATAGCATCAAAGTTTAACCAGTCTGCAGGCTTTGGGATATTTTCTGCAGACAGATTTTTGTAGAAAAGGGTTTGGCCCTTACTCTGAAGATCAGGAATTATCCCCGCGATTCCGAAAGCGCACAAGTCAACGCTTGGGTCAGGATGACCCACTACTTCTTTCAGAGGGACGTCAATCTGATAGTTGCTAAACCGGCCGCTTGGCTCGGTTGCCGTTGCGTCCGTCGCTAGGTGAAAACGTATGACTACTGCTTCAGCGTTAGCCATTACATGCTTGTTGGTGACTATACTCAGAGCCATCTGGCCTGGCTCGGTAGAGGCATTCCAAAAGAAACCTGTTCCGGTCTCGACTGCCTTTCCGCCAACAAACTTCGTAATTTTGACCGCCGAGTAGATCAAAGATTCGTTCATAGTCAGTGGCATGGCGATTCCTTAGTTCGCGCCAGTCGGACATCCACGGTAGCTAATCCTTGCTCACTTCGAAAGGGCCAATGAACTTCCAAGATATTCTCCGGGGGAACTTCCTCAAGTTCCTCTGGTACGTGTGGACGAGGTTGCTGCTCCTGCCGCAGCCGACCCGCGTACAGCTCGACATTGCCCGCCTCCTGGTCGGAGGTGGCAAGCGTCGCTTTATTCAGGAATTTCGAGGCGTCTGTAAGACCTTCCTCACTGCAGCTTACGTCGTCTGGCGGCTCTGGAATGACCCAAGCGGCATAGCGCACAGCACAATACGGCCCTGCCGCTGGGGGTGAACACGCACGCCGTGCCGGTCCGGATAGGGGAACGCCCTTCACTGACCTGACTCTAGGCAAGCGCGCCGGGTGGCTCGATTGGGCCCGTAGCCACGATTGGGGGCAGGACGCGCATTTCGACGGCGACTGCACCCTGCGGGGGCTCGAACAATACGAACACGACGAGGTGAACGGGTGGCGCACCCTCGCCGGCCTTCGCCCGCACACCGCTCGGTCTCCGCGATTGGGCGGGATACTAAAATGGCCCTGCCCCTTCGCATCATCGCCCGGCAGGGCATCCGCAGCATCCTCACGGAAACCCTGCGGACCCTGCGGGCTCATTCCCTGCGGCACCTAGGCCGCAACCTCGCGATGGCGCTGGCCATGCCTGACGACGCCATCCGCGCCGCCTTCGATGCGGCAACCGCGCAAGAGGAAGCGGACCACGTCGCTGCAATTCAGCTGATCCGCGCCGAGCTGGCGCGTCCCGGTATAGCCCTCCTGCCCCGCCAGCTTAACGAACGGCAGTTTACTGCGATCGCTCCCCAAAAGCGGCCATTCCGCTCTCCACCCAAATGACCCTGAAAGCACTCGGTCCATCCCGCACCGGCTAACGCCGCTTGCGACGATGAGGCTTTTGGGTCTCCGCCACCGGGCTAGATGACGCACTCGGGCTCGGTGTTGGCTCAAGTTTGTCGACAGCTAATAAGCGCATACCTGCCTGCCAACGATCCATCCGCATCGTGCGCATGGCCATCCATTGCGGCGCAGCCCAGCTCTCCGGCAACGCGCGCGTCACAATCCCTGGCAGGATCGACCAAAGCAGGATGCCTAGGAACAACCCGGCGGCAGCTGCGAGCATCAGGCGCTGCTTTTGCACCCTTGCTGCTTCGACCTGCTGGATCGCTAGCCGAAGCTGCTGGATCAAGGTCGTGGACGTGTCGTGTGCGGTCCGCAGCATTTCACTGTCTTGGGCACGCACCTGTTCGCTTGCCCTTACGATCGCGACGCCAAGATTGCCCGGGGTCAACCGCATCGCCGGGCTGTCCTTGATCACCTCCAAGCTTGCCGAAATCGTTTCAAGGCGGTCATCCATGACCTTGAGCGTTTCGGTATAATCGGGTTGCTCGCGGTGCTCTGCGGTCAACCCTTGGGTTGCCCGGAGCGCGAGGCTCACCTCACGACGAAGCGAGTCGAAAGCGCGAACGGGGTCATCGATGCTAGCGTCCTGGTCCATGCCCGGAATGCTACATCCCAATGCCAAGACCGCGCGAGATGCCGAGATTGCGCTGGAGCTCGTGGGACATCGATTCATATTGGGGCATGCTTATTCCGAGCTCGTGACCGCGCTGACGCAGCAGCGACTCGACCTGCGCGTCGCGCTCGAGACCCTTTGCCATGGCACCCATCCGCTGCCCGACATGGCGCGCACCGGCAGCATCGCCCGCCCGCTCGAGTTCGGTGCGCTGCGTGTCGAGCTTCTTCCAGTCATCGACGAACCGGTCGGCTCGGCGCCTCGGATTCGTGCGGATTTCGCGTTCAAGCGCCATTGCCTGGAGCGCCCTGCCGGGACGACCCTGTCGTAAGTCCTGCGCGAGCTCGGGGTTGCGGCCCAGCACAGCGCGCAGATCGCGCGCGCCATCCGGCTGAACCTGATCGAGTGCCGTTTGCGCTTTGGCGAGTGCAGCTAGCTGGTGCGGCAACGGCGCGCGACCGGCGCGGTCGGCGGCATCGACCTCGGCGAACGCCACAGCGTATCGGCGAACGGCTGCGCCGACATCGCGCGACTGATCAATTATTACCGCCGGCTCCTTGGGCACCGCCAGCTCGAGGCCATCAAACATGCTGCGCTGTCGTTCTGGCGCTGGCTGCGGGGCATCGACATTGAGGCGCAAGCCCGCAAACGGATTACGCGATGGTGCGGGCGGCGCGGCGCGGTCTTGCTCGGGCGCCTGACCATAATCCGAGGCCATATCCTTGCCGCGCTCGCGTGACAGCGCACGCACCAGCTTACCCTGATCGCTGAAGTCGTCGCGGCCATAATGTAGATCCACGCTGTCACGGTGGCGCGACAGGGCGACATAGGCGGCATGACGATCGAGACCCGGCGTCGCCAAGACATGGACACGGTCGACGGTCACGCCCTGCGACTTGTGCACCGTCGCGGCGTAGCCATGATCAATCTGATTATAGTCCTTCACGTCGAACGCGATCGAACGACCGTCGTCGAGCATCACCGCCATCCGGCTTTGCGTGACCGATTGCAGGCTCCCGAGCGTACCGTTCTTCACGCCCAGCTCGCGTTCGTTCTTTAAGAACATGATCCGGTCGCCGGTCGCGAACTCCCGGCCGCCGCGTTCGGTCTGGATCACGATATCGTCACCAAGCTGCTCGCTCGAACGCAGTCGATCACGCGCGGCGAGGTTGAGCGCGTGCACCTCGTCATTGGTATGGGTCAGAATGATCCGCGTCGCGTCAGTCGCGGCGCCGCGGTCGCGATCCCAGCGATCGATCAACGCCTCACGTGCCTGCTCACGGGTATCGGCGACATGCACGCTGCCGTGCGCGTCATACGCTGCGACCGCATCAGCCGTGCGGCCGGTCGCGAGTTCGCGTGTCGCGTCGCGCTGCCAGTCTTCGCGCTGGCGGCGGATCTGCGTGATTTCGACGCTGCCGTGGCGTTCCGCGGTAGCGCGGAACGCAGCACCTGCCTCGATCGCCTGAAGCTGCTCGGGATCGCCGACCAGCACGAGCTTGGCACCGCGCTTCTCGGCTTCTGCCACGACACGTTCCATCTGACGCGTTCCGATCATGCCGGCCTCATCAATCACCAGCACGGAGCGCTGATCGAGCAACTCGCGGCCCTGACCCCATTGGTGTTCCATGCTCGCGATCGTGCGCGATGCGATGCCGGATCCGCTTTCCAGATTCTCGGCAGCGATACCCGACAGGGCAACGCCGTGAACGCGGTAGCCAGCACCCTCCCACGCCTCACGCGCGACACCGAGCATCGCCGACTTACCTGTGCCGGCATAGCCGATGACGACGCCGAGATCTTTGGCGGCGGTAACGTGTTCGAGCGCGCTGCGCTGTTCGGCGGACAGCACCAAACCACGGTCCTCCGCACGCGCCAGCGCGGCGTCGCGGTGACGATCGGGAACGGCATGCTGGTAGCGGTTCGCCATGATGTCGGTGGCGCGTTCGAGCTGGTGTTCGGTCTCGATCATATCCCGACTGGTAAAGCGCGGTTCGCCGCGACCGTCTTTGCCCACCGGCACAAGCTCTGGCGCGGATTTCACCGCCGCCATCACCTGGTCGAACTGCTCCTTGCCGTCGCTGTGTCGATGCACAAACATCGCCAGATCGCGCGCCGTGAACGTCGCCTGGTTGTGCGTGATGGCATCCAGCGCGAGCGCCGGGTTTGCGAGCAGCTTTTTGCCGTTGGCGCGCGCGATCTCGGCGTGCTCGGCCAGCCGCTCGGACTCCAGCCCTTGCTCGGCCATGCGCGCCGCGGCAGGCCCAACCTTGTTCTGTGGCTCGAGGTCGATCCCCTGCGCCTCGAGCGATCGATGATCGACGCGCGCATCGATGTCGAGTTCGGCAAGCCGGGTGTTGACGTGTTCGGCCCAGCGCTCGCGCCATTTCTCCAGAAGGTCTGTGCGGTTCCAGTCGCGGTTCTTCTGACTAAACCCTTCCTCGCCGACTTGCCGTGTGGTCAACATCACATGCGCGTGCGGCTTTGCCAGACCGTCCGCGCCCATGTCCCAGTGCACATTGAGATCGGCGATCATGCCGCGGCTGACAAACTCGTCGCGCACGAACGCGCGCGCCAGCTCGATGCCCTGTTCTTTCGTCAGCTCGCGCGGGATCGCAAACTCGATCTCGCGGGCAAGTTGCGCATCGATCCGCTTCTCGATCGCCTCGACTTCATTCCACAGACGTTCGCGGTCGGACAGATGCTCGGGTGCGCCTTCCGGCAGCATTACTTCCGAGTGCACGACGCCGGTCTTGTTCGAGAAATCATGGTGCCGGTCGAGCCGCCGATCGTGCAGTCGGGATGCCGAGCGATACGCCGCAGATGCCAGCACGCTCGAGCCGCTCGCCCTTGAGATCATCTTTGCCGAGAAATGGTAGATCGCCATGACGGCCATCCACTTACACTTCAAAGCGGATGTCGGCACGACGTATAAGCGCGCCCTCAAAAGATTTCATCTGTTTCGGGACTGCACAATCCCAAGGCATTTCAGAAGATTGTGCCTGATCGACTGAAGCGATAGTTGGTTCGTCCTCACCTTTCAAATGGGGACGTGACCATGCGCAAACCGCGCGACTTCGATGCCGAACTGAAGACGCTGAGCGACAAGGCTCAACAGCTGAAAGACCAGAAGGTTCGCCAGCTCGGCGAACTGGTGATTGCGACCGGAGCCGACGCGCTCACGATCGAGCAGCTGGCCGGACTGCTGCTGGCGGGAACCGAGAACAAGGACGCGAGCGCAAAAGAGTCGTGGCGCAAACGCGGCAGCGCCTTATTTCACCGAACGGCCAAAGCTGGCGGCGGCACTGACAACGACACGCGCAGCAATCCGGCGAGCGAGGGCGGCGCGCTACCGGCTACAAGCGCAAATCGCGCGTGACGACACGAGACGCTGGGTCGTGAAGCGCCGCGAGCGAACGCGCCACCTAATCGAGCTCGGCGGGCTCGTCGTCAAGGCCGGGCTGGTCGAACTCACCGAGGACGATCGTACGGTCCTGTTCGGCCTCATGCTGGAGGGTGCCGCGACGTTGCGAAGCGAACGTCGCGACGAGGCGCTGACACTTTGGCGAAGGCGCGGCAAACGGGCGTTCGCACCTGCCAATTTAGACGACGCATGAACGTGAACGACAGACGATCGACAGACCTCAGCCAATGCCTATAAGAGCAACTATGGCGTGGTTTGACCGATGCCGCTGGATCCCCGTTCACGCAGAGATGCGTAGGAGAAATGAATCAGTCCTAACGCCGACTTAGATAAGCTAGCTGAAACAGATCAACCGAATAAAACATAAAAGTATTCGCTATGTGTTGCGATCTGTCGTTTTTATATCGGCCGAGAAGCCTTGTCTGCAATTTTGGATGCCGATATAAATCTAAGGTCCTTCGGGACAGGAGGCGATTCTTCGAAACCTCGTTTTAGGTCTGTCGTCGTCAGGCACCGAACCTAGCTTCCAAAATGAAGCTCGCCGACCATCATAGTCAGCTTGGAGCATGAAGATGCAAAAGCACTGGGTTGGGTTGGACGTGGGAGAGGAGTTCACCAACATATGCGTCCTAGACCGGAGCGACAGTCCAGTTCTGGAATGCTCAACCGGATCGTCTCCCGATGCGATAGCGGCCGGGCTCGGCGGCCTGAAGAAATCAGAAATTCAAGCAATGGTCATGGAAACGGGGTCAGTTGCGTTGCCAGAAAAGCTTCGAAAGATTGGTTTCCCCGTAAGTGTGCTTCACGCCAGAACCGTACATCGTTTTCTGTCCATTCGTCACCATAAGACGGACGCCAATGACGCGAGAGGGCTTGCCGAGATCGCCCGTCTCGGCAATCTATCCACGCTGGCGATTCACACCCGAAGTTCGGCATCTCAGGAACTTCGCAATCAGCTGATAATTCGGAATAGGCTTGTCTCGGCACGCGTTGCGGCCCGGGCCACGTTACGTTCTACCCTCCGCAACTATGGAAGCGAGATCCGCCAGCTAAGCCTAGGGACCGCACTCCGCCCGCAGATAGAGACAGAACTGGATTTGATTTCGCGCAGCGTTGGATCGTCTGCGGTAATGCAGATAGAACCGTTGCTTGCCGTATGCGTTTCATTGGCGAGCTACGTCTCGGCGCTCGATCGCCAGATGCAGCGCACCGCGGCCTCAAATCCTGTCACTAGCCGATTTCTACAAATTCCAGGCGTAGGCCCAATCTGTGCGGTTTCGTTTTACTCCGCAATTGATGAGCCCTCACGATTTCGTCGCACGGCTGATGTGGGTGCTTATCTCGGCATGATACCTAAAATCAGCCAATCCGGTTCTACAACCTACCGATCGAGAGTGACAAAGGCAGGGAGCGCCATGACGAGAAGTCATCTTGTGATGGCTGCAGGAGTGATGATGTCCAGAGCAAAACAGCGCTGCGCGATTAGCGACTGGGGTGTAACGCTGGCAGAGAAAGTAGGCTATCCGAAAGCGAGAATGGCGGTCGCGCGAAAGCTTGCAATGGCCATGCTGAGCATGTGGAAAGCCGACAAGACGTTTGAGCCCTACCCGCAACGATTTTAGAGCTCCGCCTTGAGCGGCAAACTAGGACTCCGAACCAAGAACTGGAGCAAAATCTCCGCCCCCCATAATGGAGCCTAGTTTGGAGAAATGCTATGCTGTCGGCCGCCCCCGGGTGACCGATACGTATGTCCAGATCGCATGATTAAAGGTATCGGTGCGTCGGCCCAACGGCGTTCTCAACCCCGGCCGGCATGTACAGCGAATCGACCGGGTCTAGTTCCAGCGGGTCTTGATCAGATCAGGCTGCGGCGCTGTGTTCGAGCACAGCAATGTGCTCTTCGCAAATCACCTGTACGACATGACCGAGCGCCTCGACACGCTCGCCAAGCCACGCAAGCTCGTTTTCGCTGATCCGGTAATGCTTGGAGTAGCGAGCCTTCACATAGGCCTCTTTGAGTTTCTCGAAGCGCGCGCGGTCGCCCTTGGTTTCGCGCGGCCAGACTTCAATCAACTGCGGATCGATTCTCTCGGCTTGGGTGCGCAGGAAACCGAGATTGTGCACGTGCGGCGTGTAGAAGGTACAGACCAACAGAACGCAGTGGTAATAGCGCTCAGTGGCTTGATGATAGTCAAATGCGGCCTTCTTCAGCCAACCCTGCGAAACTGAATGTTTGGCCGAACCGAGAAATTCGCCGGCGCTCGGGAGCCATTCTTCAAAATACTCCCGCGCCATTGCCAGCGCCTGAGACGTTGTCTTGGGCTGAGGCTCGGGAAGATCGGTGTCGTCGCTCTGGTAGAGCGCGATCCCGTCTCGAGCGATATCGATGAAAAAATAGCGTCCGTCGGACAATCCGGCGGTCACGTCGCGCCACGTATGCACGATGAAATTGACCGGCGTGCGCAGCGTCTTGGTGATCGCGAGCTCGCGGTTCAGCGTGTCCTCGGCGGTCGACCAGAATTCGACGCGGTCGATCAGCTTCTCATGATTGACGATGACCAGCAGATCGAAGTCGGACTGATAGCCCTTGGCAGTGTGCGGCTCGTCAACCCAGCCGCCGCGCGCATAGCTGCCGTAGAGGATGACCTTGAGGATGCGCGCCTGCTTCTTCCAGTCGGACGTAGCGATCGCGGTGGCGTCGGCAAACTGTTCGAACAGGATCCGCACGACCCGTTCGAGCTCGCGTTGCTTGGCCGGCGGCAAATGATCGAGGCTGGTCTGCATCCCGCATCATCCTAACGCTTTGCTATCGGTTCGGACAGCCTCGCCGGGACGGCCGGCGAGGCTGCGGCCGGTCAACGCCATCGCGAAACGAAAGAGTTCCAGCGCCGTTGCCACGGCGTGCGTTCATCGCCGTCCATGAAGCGTGACAGCTGACACAAGGCTTTCACCATGTGGCGCTCGACTTGCTGCGGACTCAATCCTGCGGCCTTCCCGATTTCGATATAGTCGAGGCCATCAAGCCGGTGCGCTAGAAACACCTCCCGCGTCATTTTCGGCAATGCCCGCAGCGCCCGCTCTATTGCAGCGAGTTGTGCGGGATCGACAGGCCCGTCCTGCTCGCGCGAAGCGCTCTCGATCAATCGCTTGGAGGCGCGACGGTTGCGCGCCTCCAGCTCTTTGCGATTCTCGCTCATGCCGCCGTCTCCCGATCGATCTCGTCAACGGCGGCTCCGCCAAACGCGAGGAGATAGTCGGCGGCCTTGCTGGCGCCGCTCGCCGCGCGGAAGATCGCCTTGTCATCCTCGCGCAGCACAGCCAGCCAGCTGCCGATATAATCGGCGTGGCGTACAGTCGGCTGGATCGACAGCGACGCACAGGCGAACGCGCTCGCCATCTCCGCGACCAGTTCCTCACGCGCATAATCGGCACTACCGAACCCGCCGCGCTGATCGCGATCCAACCGGCTGCGATGTCCGGTCCAATGTCCAAGCTCATGCAACGCTGTCCGATACCAGTTGATCGGCTCCCCGAACGCGGCCTGCGGCGGCACCGCTACGAAGTCGCCACCGGGAGAATAATAGGCTTCACCGCCACCGATTCGGAAGTCCGCACCACTCGCGTCAATCAACGCCCGAACCTTCGGCAGGATATTCGCAGTAACCGGCGCTTGCGCGACCGACGTCATCGCGTCGGGCAACCCCTCGCACTGATCGATATTGAAAACGGTAAAGCGCTTGAGAAACGCAATCTGCCGCGCGTCGCGATCCTCATCGCGTGCGCGCGCCTGCTCGTCTTTCGGCGTGAAGCTATCGGCATAGCAAACGGTGGTGCCCCGCTCGCCCTTGCGGACGTTGCCACCCGCCGCCTGCGCCTGTCGGTAGGTTAGCCAGCGTTGCGAGGTATAGCGTCCATCGATCACCGCTGCCCACAGGATGAGCACGTTGATTCCCGAATAGCGCCGCCCAGTCCCGGCATTGTGCGGCATGGTGCAACCGCACGAAGCGGCATCCCACGGCTGAACCCAAGGCAACCGCCCCGCTTCTAGTTCGGCAATTACGCGCGACGTCACTTCGGCATAAAGGCTCGTCCGATCGGTCTTGTCCTGCATCTTCCTCACTCCAAAACCACCGCAACCGGCGCCGGAGTGGCGGGGGTGGGCGGCAGGAGCGAACCGGCAGTCCCGCAAGAGCGGCGGGCTGCACCCGAAGGGGCCCCCATCGCCTTGGCGATGGGGATTGGGCCCTAGGGCCGAAACGAAGAGGAGGAGCTGCGCGCAGCGCAGCTTGCGACCCGCCGCGGCGGGACTACAGGGTAGCGACGCCCACCTCCGCCAGTTCGACAGCCGGAGGCCAAACGCCATCGCGCCAGCGCGATGTCCGCCGCATCCAAGCGCGCAGCGCTGTCCGGCTCCCGGCAGGAGCCAACACAACGCACTCTCGAATCCGGTCGGCCGGCGCGGCGGCCTGCGCGCGGGCGTGTGCGCCAGCCGCCGCCGCGCCCTCCGGCCGGATCGAGTGTGCCACGCGGCAATCAAAGGCATGGCGACCCCTGGCGGCTTCGCAGATGTCCGCCAAAGCGCGCTCAAACCTACCGCGTTCCGCTTGGCGGCCACCGGCCGCCCACTTGCGTCAGCGATCGCAATCCGGATTGGACCAAAAGCCCACAGCGCGGCTCGGCACCGCGATGCGGCCTAGAGCGCGGTGACGCTGAAGGCTCGAAACGATCCAAGAATCCACGTTCCCAGACCAAGCACTTACGCCAAGGCTTCTATTCCTGCGGCGGGGTACGCAAGGCACCATACCGACCCCGCAGCAGCCTTGCCGAGCGCATCCAGCCGTCTCATCCTAACCAACGCAGCATCACGCCACCACAGCTAAGCCAAGGGTACGCCATGCAGACCGAAAGCCCGGATCGGATTCTTCGTCTCAAGACGGTGCTCGACCGCACCGGGCTCAGCCGTTCGAGCATGTATCGCAAGATGGGGCAGGGGACGTTTCCCAGAAACATCAAGATCAGCGAACGCTCGGCCGGCTGGCGGGAATCTGCAGTCGAAGACTGGATGCGCAATCCGATGTTCTATTCCGTCGATGACAAATGAACCGGCCGATCGTCTGATCCGGCTCGACGAGGTGAAGCGTCGGGTGGGCCTGGGCAAGACGATGATCTATCGTTTGATCCAGCAGCAACGCTTCCCGGCGCCCTACAAGATTTCACAGTTTGCGTCGCGGTGGAGCGAACGCGAGATCGTCGCGTGGATCGACACCGTGAAGGACGGGTTCGAAGGCAAGAAGCGCGTGCTGTAATAGAATTTTCGGCTTCCGGCGTGCTGCGAAGTGGGCAATTTCTTAAATCAGGGGACGGGGCAGGGTGGTCATGCGGTCGAGGTGATTTCCTCGACCCGAAAACAAAGCGTTAGGCCATAGGTTCGGCGGCCTCCGCGACTGCGGGCACGACGCGCTACTCCGCGCTGCGCCATGGCCTATGATTGTTACAATCGGTGCTGTTCTCGTGGCGGTAATCGTTTGCTATTTCGAGCCGTACTTAGACCAGCTTGTTTCCAGATTGCTTACCCGTGGGCACTGATCGTTGGCTGTAGTGTTGAACAGTCGAAAGATCGTTGCCTGCGAGCCTGCTTGTGCTGGTGGGCGAGCTATTGGCCGGCGGCAGTCAGTCAAGGAGACGAAATATCGGCATAAGGCGGTGCACTGCAAACGTTCATGCTTTCTGGCGGCGTTCTGATCGCGTTATTTGTCGTCGTGCCTTGCGGCGCAGTAAGCACGAATGTCCGGGTTTGGTGGGAAGCGGAATGGCAGCTTTCGAGACAGAGTAGGGCGAAGCGGACACTATGCGCCCAGCATTTCCGCCCGTTCGTCCTCTGTGCAAAGCGCCATTGTCGCCAGCGTATGCTGCCCCTTGGAATGCGCGACGACGGCTAAGGTACTCCTCACGACAAGATCGTCCGTTGCTTGCCCGAGATCACGTAACGCCATTGGCAGGATGGCAACCCAAGCCTGTTCGTAGTCGTGTTCGAGTTCGGGAGGAATCGATGGGCTGGCTACCGCTAAGCGCCCTTCTTCAATCGACGCAACCAACGAGTAGGCGTTCCAATCAGGCCCGACCTGTTCCGCCATCATCCGGACAATCTCTCCGACCGCCGCATATGAGGCCGAATTGACGGTTCCTTGATGGTAGAGCTGTTCCCATAATTCCTGCGAGGCAGCTTTGACCTGCCCGGCTCGCCAAGCTTGTATTGCGGGCCGCGGGTCATACGGCTCGCCATATGCGCTCAGCCAAGGGTCTTCAGGCATATATTCGCTCCTGCTACGAACGGCTGCTTCTAGCGTCGGTGCGCAAGCTGCGGAACGGCCGAGATTGGGCGGTTTCAGTCCGTCCGCTTTCGCGCTCGATAGCTGCCGTCCAGCCGATCCGCAAACGCCCTCAGATAGAGAACTGCGTTGGCTACTGGCTCAGGTTCAGAGCGTACCTTCAAATAACCTGCCCAGCAAAGCCAACGGTGCTGGAACCTGAGGCGGTATCGCCAGAGGAAGTAATCATTTCCGATAAAATCAACATTAAACGCTGGCTCATAACCAAGCTCCGGAGCGAACTGTAGGCCCCGCACGAGCCCATCCGCGAACTCTCGTAGTTCGTCAGGCAAACGGTCCCTAAAGCATCCGCGCATCGGGAACGGCGTCTGCCCCACGGTCACATTTACGTTGACTGCTTCTGCGTTCCACCCGTCATCTAATTCGATATGCATAATCGCTTTTGCCTTTGGGGGAAGCTCGAGGCAACGTCTCTAAATGGGCGGAAGTGGAAGGGCCGCTCCAGGCTGCCGATATGGCATGCCCCCCGCGTTTTCTGATCGGCTATAATGGCCGCAGGAGAACGATTATGGGAATGTCAGAATTTGACCCAGGTGCTGCCGACCGCCGTGCATGGAACGCTGGTCGGAAGGTCGGTGCAAAGCGCGCCCTAAAGCCAAGGCAGGTGTGGGCCGTCCGCTTCTTTCTCGATCAACACCGCCGTATGCGTGATCGCGCTTTGTTTGATCTGGCGGTTGATAGCAAATTGCGGGGCTGCGACGTCGTCGCAGTCAAAATTGGCGATTTGGTCATTGGTGGCCAGATCCGGCACCGTGCAATTGTCGTTCAGCGAAAGACGGGCAAACCAGTGCAATTCGAACTGATGGGTGACGCTCGAGCTAGTTTGCTGGCTTGGCTGGATCGCCGCGGCGGCACTGTGGACGATTATGTTTTCCCCAGCCGCATCGACCAAGCGAGCCACCTAAGCACGCGACAATATGCCCGGTTGGTTGACGAATGGGTCGTTGGCACCGGACTGCGCCGCGAGGAGTATGGAACCCACTCGCTTCGCCGGACAAAGGCGTCAATTATTTACAAGGCGACGGGAAATTTGCGCGCGGTGCAAATTCTGCTCGGACACACCAAAATCGAAAACACGGTCCGCTATCTGGGCGTAGATGTGGAGGATGCGCTCGCCTTGGCTGAGGCGACAGAAATCTAACGTTGGCCCGGCTCCATCGTGAAAAGGAGCCGGGCCTCTTTCGCCCAGTAGCGGACATCCGCCGACCCATCTAAACCAGTGCCATGAGCGCACTGGCGAAACTGCGAATGGTCCAAGTTGTCCTGCTCTGGGCTTGGGACCCCATTGGTGTGCGGGGCATCCCCGAAGCCGTCGATGAATATGACAGTTACGCGCCAGCGGTCCTCGAATTGTTGGAATCTGGCGCATCCGACCAGCACATCGCGGATTACCTGACCGGCGTTACCCGTGATCGGATGGAGCTTCGTCCCAATCTAAAAGCGCATGAGGACATCGCCGCGATGCTCCGCGAGCTTTATGCCATTGACGCATAGCGCACGACCGCTTCCC
>NZ_JH594425.1:872084-883374 GCF_000242835.1 Sphingomonas sp. PAMC 26617 | reverse complement strand
AATTTCGGCCATTTGCGCGAGCTCAGCGACGATTGGCCGATGTGCTGATAACTCACTGACTTGACCAAATACGTCAAAGGTCAGGCGTTCAATATGCGGTGTCGCTTGGACAGACAGGCCACTTTTCCGCTCGATTGCGGGTGATGATCCGCTATCGAGCAATGAATCCAACGGCGACGAACATAACCAGTATGCTCGCCGCCTGTTCTCTCAGGCAGATTCGGTCTCTTTCGCGGGGCGACCACGCTTCGCTGCCGAGGCGGGAGCGGCTGCTTTCACGGTAGCTTTCTCCCCTAGCTTTCGGCCAAGACCAATTTTCTTCGCCATATCACGACGCATTGCCGAGTAAGACGGTGCGGTCATGGGATAATCGGCTTTCAAACCATAGCGCGCGCGATATTCGGCAGGCGTCAAACCGTTGGTGGAGAGATGCCGCGTCAGCGTCTTGTAAGGCTTGCCGTCGATCATCGAGATAATCACGTCGGGATTTGACAGCGACTTCCTTGCTGTGACCGCGCCAGTAAATTCAGCAGCAGCTTCCTCGGTGGGAGCTTCGATCGGCGCAGTTGAAAGACCGATCACTGCGTCATGCATCGACTTCAAGAATGCCGGGACATCCTCTGCCGATGTGCGCGTATTCGGGTTCGACAGCCATGCCATCGTCAATTCGGTAGCCAGTTCAACGGTATTTGTAGTTTCGTCGGTCAATGAGAATTCCTTACGGGTGGCGCTGTAGCGTCGGCCTTGTAAACTCACCCTGAACAACGTCAGTTCCGGAGACATAAAAGACATAAACCTATAGTAGTAGCTTTTAACTGGTTAAGGGATGTCGGACTAAGAAACCGCTTACAAAAAAGCCGCCGCCATCGCAAAGCAGCGGCTTTCGTGATGTTATTTGAAAACTTACGCGTGAACGATGGTCGTCCTGACGTTTGAACGACGGCGTGATGCGAAACCGATCATACTGAAGCCTGCAAGCATCATTGCCCAGGTGGCGGGCTCGGGAACGGCGGCCACAGCCGTATCGTCAAACCGGATATTATCGAAAGCGAATTGGCCTTCATTCGTTGCGAAGGGCTTGCAATATCCAGCGGTATCGCAACGAAGGCCGAAAGCGTAAAAGCTGGTAGCCGCCTGCAGCGTCGGCGCTCGGTAGGAGTTGAATGACGTTTTCCCACCCGTCCCTATCGCTCCCAACTGGTAGTAGACTACCGAATTACCGCCGTCTGCAAAGTTAGTCTGGATGGCCAAGAGGCCGGGAACGTCGATCGGGTTAGCGTCGGGGGATGCCAAGAACGCGGCATCGAACCCTAAGAGAGTGGTTTGGCCACCGTCCGACCTGCCGAAGGCAATGATGCCGTCGTTCAGTGCGCCTATATAATTAGTAGCGTTACCTCTGGGGCACTGGTCACTGAGACAGGAGCTCGAGTCCGCCCCGTTGAACAGCGCTCCTACGAGCGTGCCAGTAGCACCTTCGTATTCCAGACCCTGGAAATAGTAGCCGTTTTGGGTGACATAATCGCCGCCTGTGATGAGCCCATTGAACGGAGCATTTGTTGTATCGACATTCTCAAAATCGATAACAGTCGCCCGCGCCTCGACCGTGCCTAGACCCACTGTGATCGCTGCTATTGCCGCCAAATATCGTACCGCTGACATTATTGCCCCCCCGTGTCATGTCTTATGCGACTTTCAGGATGCATGCCTTATGCCAACCGCGAAAATACGTGAGGGCGAGCTGGCGGAACTCCGTAATTCGCTAAAAATGTAAAATATTATTACGGTTTATGCCGATACTACTTACGCTTCTTGCGCAGAAAACGAAACGGTGTGCGTGAGTCGTTCAGGTTTCGGGGTCATCGCAGAATCTCTTCCGGAGCGTACGATAAGGCCTGAGCGTCAAGCTACGTGGCTGATCCGGATCGCAGGCGGTCGATCGTCTGCCGTTCGAAAGCCTGCGGATTCCGGGCGGCTGTCCGCAACATGTCCTCGTCTAACGCCAGCGCGACCTTGCCATCAGCGAGCATGAGACCGGCGTCGCATGCGGACGCCAGCGTACCGAGGTCATGGAGGGCGGTGATAAGCGTCAGGCCGCCGTCGACCCTGTCGCGCAAGGCCTCGCGCAGATCGAAGATCGCGACGGGATCGAGCCAGTTGAACGGTTCGTCGAGGATCACGAGCGAGTGACCGCCTGCGAACGCTGCGGCCACCGCGATCCGCTGTCGCATTCCGGCCGAGCAGTCACCGATCCAGCGGTTCAGCAGCGGTGTCAGGCCCAGCGCGTCGTGCAGCTTACCGAGACGCGGGCGGACATTATCAATGCTCCCGCTGATGAGTTCGAGAACGTCGTGTCCACGCAGGGCGTCCGGCAGCTTGTCAGCCGGCGGGGAGAAGCCGAAACGCAACGCACGCGCGGTACGATCCCCGGCCAATTCCTCGCCGTCCACCCGGCACGATCCGCCGGCGAAGGGCAGTCTGCCGGCAAGCGCCCTCAGCAGGCTGGTCTTGCCCGATCCGTTGGCGCCGATCAGGCCAAACCACGATCCGCGCGAGATCGTCAGGTCGACATCCTGCACGACGTGCTGTCCACTCCGCTCGACCGCTGCCCCCGCGAGATCGACGGCAGGGTTCATGTCAACAGCCACGTTTTTGCCCGCCCCCGGCGCTGCAACTGCCAGAACATGGCGAGAGCGATGACGGGCAAAACCACGGGCATCGAGTATGCGACCAGCATGAGCAGTCCTGCGAGAATTGAGACAAGAAGATCGGCGAACCGCTTGGCGTGCAACCGGTAGGCAAGGATGCGCAAGGTCACGATCAGCAGCATCGCGATGCACACGGCAGCGACAATGCCCGCCGCGCTCGGTCCGAGCATGACCCAGCATCCCGACGCCGCCACGGCGAGGAATGACGCCAATCCCCTGATGTATCGAACGATGATGTGCCGTGATCCGTGTCCGGCGATGGTCATGAAGCGGACGATGGCGTCATCGACGCTGGTCAGAATTAGTGCGAGCAACACCGTCTCGATGCCGACGAACGCCATCAGCGCATTCGTGCCCAGCGTGCGTGCCGGCAACAGCGACAGGAGCAGCACCGTCGCGGCCACCACCCCGGTGATCGGGCGGTGCGACCATGCCCGGAGCGTCCATCCCGGTCGCGTCGTGCCGACGATGTGCGTTGGGAACTTGAGGCCATCCGTCAAAGCAGCAACAAGTACCCCGGTAAGATAGGCGGGAACGCTGACGACCAACAGCGAAGGACGCGCGATCAGGGTCACCACGGCCAGCACCCCCAGCCCAACGCCATGCCATGCCGCCACATAGTGCCGACGTATCTGCCGGTGCAGAGCATCGGCTGCGAGCAGTCCGTCGAAGGCGTGGAAGGCGAGGCGCGTGCCGACAAGGCGTCCCGCGCCCATACCGATCATCGCGCCGGCAGCGAAGGCCGTCCATGCCGCAACTGTCCAGGGGCGGTCGACGAACCACGCGCGGACGGCCGCCAACGCCGCAAGCAGCATGAGCGCGGCCATCGCCCGGTCGTGCCAGCCCGCGAACGTCGCGCGGATCGTGTTCGAGGCGATCAGTCGATCCTGACGGAACAGGCGGTTCATTTCGTCTTGCGCCGGTCGAGCATCCGCTGCCCGTCGTTGCGCAGTTCGCCCTTGGGGCCCACGAAGCGATAGAGCGTCTGACGGGTGATGCCGAGTTCGGTGCACAGTTCGGCGACCTTGGTTTCAGGTTTGCCCATTGCTGCCTGGGCGAGGCGCAACTTGGCGGGGGTCATTTTGAACGGGCGACCGCCCGTACGACCGCGGGTACGCGCCGCGGCCAGCCCGGCCTTGGTGCGCTCGACGATCAGCTCGCGCTCGAACTCGGCGAGCCCGGCGAAGATCGCGAAGATGAGACGGCCGTTAGCAGTGGTGGTGTCGATCGACGCGCCCTCGCCGGCGAGTACCTTCAGCCCGATGTCGCGCTTCGTCAGGTCGCCGACAAGATTGACGAGATGGCGCAGGTCGCGTCCCAACCGGTCGAGCTTCCACACCACCAGCGTATCGCCATGACGCAGCGCCTTGATACACGCGTCCAGTCCCGGCCGGTCGTCGCGCTTGCCCGATGCGGCGTCGGTATAGAGGTGATGTTCCAGATCTACCCCGGCCTTCGCCAACGCGTCGCGCTGGAGGTCGATGACCTGGCTGCCGTCCGCCTTCGACACCCGCGCATAGCCGATCAGCGCCGTCACTTTAACGAGCGTCCACGTGACAGATCGGGGCAGTGCCACAAAGCTGCCCCTTCCTGTCACTTAACTAGTCACTCCGGCTATGTCGCATGAACGTCATCACAGCATGATTGTGTGACAGCAAGAGGAACACGGTCAAGATGGTCGCGCAAATCCTGTCGCCGGCGCAGCGTACCACGCTGTTCGATCCACCATCGGACCCCGCCACGATCGAGCGGCTTTACACGCTTGGCCCCGAAGATCTGGTCGAGGTATTCCGGCGGAGACGCGCTGCCAATCGTCTCGGCTATGCGGTCCAGCTCAGCTATCTCCGCCATCCCGGCCGGGCACTCGAAGCCGGCGAGGTGCCCCCTGCTGCAATGCTCACCGTCCTAGCCGCACAAACCGGTTGCGAGCCAGACGCCTTTGGCGACTATGCGGCAGGCGGCTCCACCATGGGCCGATGGCTGGCCTTCACAATGTCTGCTGAACGAACGGTTGGAAGTGCCATGTCAGCGCTTCAATACGGACGGTCTCTAATCCACAGGTGCGGATATTCCGTTTTCATGGGAAGCAGCGACATACGCGATGTCCGAAACTTAGCATATTCGCGACACGAGGGCGCCGAGCTTTGGGGATCTGCCGCGTGCATGCCATTGGTGGTACGATGATCGCATGCTGAAAATACGGATGAAGCGCGAGGCGGAGCAGAACGCGGGGTTGATGAAGCGTCTCACGCAGATCGAGATGTCGATCATAGAACTCGGAAACGAGGACCTACTCGATCTTGCCGACATTTTTAGGGGAAAGCCTGAGACGGCTATCGCGCAGTATGCCTTCGCTGAGATGGCCCGGCGCAAAATCAGCCTTTAAGCCACCTGGACAATGCGGCCGGTATGACGACTTTCGCCCAGTTGCGGTCATTCGCCGGCGTGCTACGTTCGATTGATGGAGCAAGCCTACCAAGCATTAACCGAGACCCTGATCCCTTGGGTCGAAGATCGCTTTGGCGCGGTGGCAGCTTGGATTGCCGCTGCCTTGCTAATCATGTTGGCGATGGCAGGCGTTATCGTGACGGCGCTGTGGCTGATACAGGGCTGATCAACGCTTTTCTGAGATCGGCTTCCTTCCACTTTCGGTCATCCCGTTGCGCCGGTGGATCGTGTCTATCCGCGCCGTTCGAACACGTAGTCGCGGCTGTCATCCAAGCCGATGACATGGAGCGATGTCGGCGTTCCGATGGCTGGCAAAGCGGTGCTGTCCCCGTTGAAATGAACGAACGCGTAGTTCCCACCGAACTCGACCGCTCCGTTACGAACACCAATACCAGCGGCAACGGTAATCTGATTTCCGAATTTGCTCTCTGACACGACGTAATTCGTTGCCCTGTTAGCTGTGGTGACTTTTCCATCACGCAAAAGCAGGGGTGCGCAACAAGCGTTGATGTAGGTGCCGTTCGCCCACGACTGCGACGGTAGTATATGGCGGGGCGAAACGGCGTAGATCAGCCCGAAAACGAAAAGCATTCCGGAAATTAGGATCAGACTGCTCCAACCCATCAGGGATGAGCGCATCGCTTCGTCAACGGCTCGGCCAGAAGAAACCATCCACATACGGTGACGGAAATTCTCGGACGGAGCAATGTCCGTTCCCCACCAGGTCGCGACGTTCATCCGCTCCCACCGTTCCGACCGTTCCTGAAAGCTGACTGGCAGCTTTCGGGCGGTAAATCGGACGGACCGGAAACGCCCAATTTCGGACATTTAGCGCTGCTCGGGTGCTTCCCGAAGGCGGTCGCGCGTTTAGCCTCGGCCTCCGCCTTTTCGAACGCCCTCAATAACGCATGTTGTTGACAGAAATCTGGCCTCTCGGTCAGACCTGTGGTCACTCGGTTTGGGGTGAACGATGCGTCAGATACTGTATGTCAGTACAAGCACGGTTCCCGGTGATGGCGCTGACCTCACGAGAATACTCAATCAGTCGCGCCATAACAACGCACTGGACGGGGTTACGGGTTTGCTATTTTCAGATGGCAAATGCTTCATACAGGTGTTGGAAGGTTCAAGGGTAAGCGTCGAACCTTGCTTGCAAAGAATTATGAAAGACGACCGTCACCACTCCATCGAAATACTAATGGATCGTATTATTCCCAATCGAGAAATCGGAGTATGGAATATGTTGCATCGTCGCAAAAACGATCCAGTCGAAATGTATAAAGCGCATATAGACCGATTGTTATCTCACGCATGTGACCAAGTGCGAGTACATTTCAAATCGTTTTTGGCAACGGGTTCACACGCTAACGTCCGACCTGCCACCCCTGATCCTATTGCAAACGGGATACCGCTTCTGACGTTCGTCTCCGGGCGCTTCCATTGGGACGAAATAAGGAATGGCGTCGTGTTCGAAGCGTCTGGCCCCGGCGGACCTATCAAATATCTAATTACCCCAGCCGCAATCGCTGAATTGACAAACGCCAGCGAAATTAATCTCGACACGCAACAGTGTATGGATAGATTTAAGAAGTTTGAGCATCAGATTCACCGGATCGCGCAGCGTGAAAGACAGGCGTTTAAAACAAACCTGCCACTGATTGTCATTCGCGCCGACGATGTAAGAGGCGAATAACAGCTGATGAGGAGTTTGATCAAACCCAAGCCGCCCACGATCTGCGCCTTTTTCAGCAGAATATGACTGATCACTGTGCCGCCAATCTCGCTCAAAAGCGACAGCGTCTGACTAACGCGTCGACTCTGGAGCACCACATGGGAGATCTTTCAAGCGTCCCGGATTATAGTCTCTACTGCCATCCAACGTCTTTACGTCCGCTGTCCGGTTTTTGCGACCCAACAGCGGTCGCTCGGCAATCCACCACTTTTTGCCATTTAGTTTAGGGTGTCATTCCGCCCTCAGCCGTAATCGCCCCCGAGTTGCCCTCGCCCTTTCGTTCGGCGGCGTTTTGCCACTATCCCTAAGTGTTCCGTTGCGGGCATAGGGCGCAGAAGTAGCGGCGGTGGGGCTAGAGAATTGAACTAAATATGTTTTTGATGAGCTTACGCACCAATCCGCTTTCTGCGCGTTGAGACAGCTTATTGACCTCGAGGTACGTGATGTCGCGTTACTTCTTCCATCTGCACGAAAGTGGCAGCGTGACACTGGACGAAGAGGGCTCGGAGCTAGCTGATCTAGCCCAGGGCCGGCACTTCGGCCTGAAAGGCGCGCGGGGGCTGATGGCGGCTCAGGTCTGCGAGGGACACCTCTATCTCGACGGGAAGATCCAGGTCGTCGATGCCGGTGGTGCCGAGGTCATGTCACTGCCGCTTGCTGAGGCAGTCGCGATCTCGCCGCCCACCGCGTAAAGTCATCTCGCGACTTTGGTCATGGCCGGCCGGTCCAGTTGAGCCGCTACCACGGCGTTAGTCATCCTGCGCTGACATCGAAGAAAGCGAAATCTCACGAACCATCGCCTTAGGCAGCCAGGTGGAGGTAGTCCGCCCGGAACTGTGCTATCTGCTTCAGGCGTTTCCAGTCCGCGACCTGCAGGTCGCGACCGGAGCCTTGCAAGGCACCATCCTCCCTGAGTGTCCGCAGCATCCGGTTGACGTGCACCGACGTGAGACCGGTGGCGTCGCCGATGTGCTCCTGAGTCATTGGTATCACTTGCTCGCTCGGGCTACCCAGTCCGGCGGCTTCCGACCTTGCCACGAACTCGCAGAGCATGTGGGCGATCCGGGTCTTTGCGCCGCGGCGGCCAACGTTCAGCACCCATTCTCGAAAGACCGATGCGTCCAGGAGGCTGTCGCGCCAGAGCGCGACGCCAATGGCGGGATGCTCCTCGACCAGTTGCCGCAGCGCCGTGACCGGCACGAACGCCACGTTGGCGTCTGTGATAAGCTGCACGTTGTGGTCGGCGTTCTCGACCCAGAGATGCTGCACGTCCAGGAAGTCGCCTGCGACGTGGAACGAGACGATCTGACGCCCCCCATCCTTCGCCACCTTGTGTCGGCAGGCGTAGCCCGAGATGAGGACGCCGCATTCTGACACCAGCTGGCCCTCGGTGACGACCCACGCCCCCGCCTTCAGCCGCGGTGTGCGTAGAGGTAGTGATTGGAGAGCGTCCACCTCGTCAGGGGAGATCATTCCTGAACCGCAGAGCTTTCGCCCAAGCGCCGCAGCGGGCTTCTTGATGAAGGAAGACATATCCCATGGCCCATTTGGTTGATCTGGATCACAGAATTATCGAAATGTGAATCAGTTCCAACGCAGGTCAGCCGCAAAAGAAGCCGGGCAGCTAGCGCCCAGTAGCGGACGTTTACGTTCAGACGTAAGCTGGCCCAATGATGCACCTGCGAGCGCTGACACAACATCGATACCTTCTGCAGGTCTGCTTAGTCGCGACTGCGACCACTGCGTGCGTGCTGGTAACAGACGCCCTCGCTTTCAGGTCGCTGATCAATTTGGCTTGGATGATGGGACTGCCCGTCATCGTAGGAATGGCCGCGAACATCGGTTGGGATCGCCGCTGCTTTATGGCCATGGCGCTACTAGGTGTATCGCTCCTTGTCGGAACGTTGGTCGGCGTGAACTTTACCAGCTACGGCTGAATGTCCGCTTGCCACCAACGTTCGCCGGGATGAACGCGACCACGATGCCGGCAAGCTGATCGTCCGCTTTCGGGCGCGGAAGCGGACGGACCGGAAACGCCCACTTTCGGTCGTTGCGGACAATTTTCTGCGATCCTGAAAGCTGCCGCTAGCTATACGCGGTTTTGACCTCGGAAGGGTGGCACAAAAGCGTGCTCATGCAGCGAAGCTCAAAACCAAGTGGCTTAGACGCTAACGCTACCCCCAAAGTCTATTAAAAGCACTAATTGGACGAGCTTTCGGACACCATATCGTTGATCCGTTGAGCGAGCGCATCCATTGTGAAAGGCTTGGTCATGACTCGCATTCCGGAGTCGAGCTGGCTTGCGTCTAGAACCGCGTTGTCGGCGTAGCCCGTGATGAACAGAACCGTCAGGCCCGGCCGTAGCGCTCGTCCCGCGTCGGCTACCTGCCGCCCGTTCAGGCCGCCGGGTAGGCCGACATCGGTGACGAGCAGGTCGATGCGGACGTCAGATTGCAGGACCCGCAGCCCAGCCGCGCCATCTTCGGCCTCGATGGCGGTGTAGCCGAGGTCGGCGAGCACATCGCTGACGACCATACGCACTGTCGGCTCGTCGTCCACGACCAGCACGGTCGCGCTCTCCGCTTTGCTTAAGGGTCGGACAGAAGCGCCGACCTCTTCACCGCTTCCGGCCTCGCTGAAGTCGCGCGGTAGAAACAGACACACCGCGGTGCCGTGGCCGGGTTCCGAGCTGATATGCGCGAGCCCGCCGGATTGGCGAACAAACCCATGGATCATCGACAGACCCAGGCCGGTCCCTAAACCGATCGGCTTGGTGGTGTAGAATGGGTCGAAGGCGCGTCGGATCACCTCCGGCGACATGCCGGTCCCGGTGTCGGTGACGCAGAGCGTCACATACTGTCCGGGTGCTAGGTCGCGGTCCCTCGCGCCTTGCGCATTTAGGTCGAGATTGCCGGTCTCGATGGTGATCCGACCTCCATCCGGCATGGCGTCTCGCGCGTTGATGCAAAGATTGAGCAGCGCGTTCTCAAGCTGGTGCGGATCGATCAGCGAGTTCCACAGCCCGCTCGGGGCGACCACCTTCACGGCGATCTCGGGGCCGACGGTGCGCTGGATCAGCTCGACCATCCCGGTGACCAGGCGGTTGGCGTTAGTCGGCTTGGGATCGAGCGTCTGACGGCGGGAGAAGGCCAGCAAGCGGTGCGTGAGCGCGGCGGCGCGCTTAGCGGCCCCCTGGGCACCGGTGATGTAGCGGTCGACGTCGGCGACGCGGCCTTGCGCGAGGCGCGTTTGGATCAGATCCAGGCTGCCCGTGATGCCGGTCAGCAGGTTGTTAAAGTCGTGCGCCAGGCCGCCGGTGAGCTGCCCGACCGCCTCCATCTTCTGTGATTGGCGGAGAGCCTCTTCGATCTGCTTGCGCGCAGCCGCCTCGACGCGCAGCCGCTCGTTGGCCTCGGTAAGCTCCCGGACGCGATCCGCTAAGTTGTCGTAGTCGGCGGTGACGTCGAACTGGCTGGCAAAGAAATACGCTATACTGCCGTCGGTATCGAACACCGGTGCGATCAACAGCCGATTCCAGAAAGGGTGTCCGTCCTTAGTGTAGTTGCGGATGTCGATTTCGATCGGCTCCCGCGCGGCAATTGCCGCGCAGACAAGTTCCACGGTTGCGGGTTCGGTTTCCGGCCCTTGCAGGAAGCGGCAGTTATGCCCGAGAACCTCGTCGTGCGCGTAGCCCGTGAGCCGGTAGAAAGACTTGTTAGCGAATACGATTGGGTTGTCGGGCTTGCGCGGGTCGGTGATGACCATCGGCATGCGCGTGGCACGTACCGCCGCGGCGAAGGGGTCGGTGCCGTCGTCGAGCCCGGCAAGCTCGGCCAATATCCGGCCGCGCTCGGCCTTCGCGTCATCCATCATTGGGCGAACCGATGAGTCTCTATCAAACCGTTTGTCATCGGCCATCTTTGCGAATCCGAATATGAGGCACGATTACTGGCTCGGCTAACCGGGCAAGGCATCTTGATAACCGACCAAATACGTTCGGCTATTCACATCGTCTAAGCGATTTGTGATCGAAACGGTTGCGTCGCCTCAGCCTAACAATTCTAGTTTCAGCTGTGTCTAGAGACTCATCGGGCCCTCAAACCTCCCCGAAACAGACCGCACGTAGAGGCCTTCCCCTGTGTCACCACCGAACGGTTATGACACCGGCCGATGGCAGCTTTCGACCATGCTAATACCGAAAGCCGCCTGTCCGGTAACCACCACATCGCCACGTTTAGACAACTAGATCGTGGCGATCCGTTGATGAAACCCGACCGGCAGGCGAAACGAGGTAGAAATGCCCGAGAACGAAAAGCTGCCTGGGAATGAGTAGCAAGACCCTTGTCTTGGCACCATGCACTCACTGATGGGACTGGGGCTTAATATTGATTTTACTGTTTTCGCG
>NZ_JH594425.1:871056-872064 GCF_000242835.1 Sphingomonas sp. PAMC 26617 | reverse complement strand
AATGCGAGCGTTTATCGCCTCTGCGATTTCTGCCGTCTTTGCGTAGCCCGCTCGGTTGGCGTTTCCTTCGTATAGTCCGGTAAGATAACCGCGGTCCCAGGTAGTGAGTTCGGCCGGCGGCGATGGCGCGTTGTGAGCAAACAAGCTGAGGATGGTAGGCTCGCTTGTCACCACTTCTGCACCTCGTAGGCGTGCGAGTGTCCGCATCACTGCGTAATCGGCAATCTGCTTCAACGACTTTCCCAGTACGGCAGAATTGTCGATCAGTATCATCGACCACAGAATGTCCTGCCGCATCGGTACGTCTATAATTGATGCAGACTGCACCGGAAGATAGTAAGATGCCCCAGCGATATTCACTCCCGGTGGCGCAAACTTGCTCGGCAGTTGCCCCTCGGCTCCGCGAAGATCAGTTGTCGTTATAACCCGGACTGGCCCCGTTTCGCTCATGAGTGTTCGACGCTCATTTAGCGATTGATCGGCGAATAACCTAGGCCTCTGCCGAAACAGCGTGTTCACAAGCGTTTTGCCGTCATTAACGAGAACGATCATCACGTTGGGCTTGCACCCTTTTCCCCGAACGTCGAGCTTCGCAAGCCTGGCATCTTTCTCGAGACGGTACCTTACCGTCTCGTTATGCGGGGAGACGAAACCATCTACGCCGAAACACACTGATGTCGTGAAGCGCGCCACCTGACCGTTCGTCATCGCAGTCATATGATCTACCAAATGCCGCACTGTCTTTTCGCGAGGTTCAGGCCGCGCAACCACCACGATTGGGGTTTTGTCATCAGCCGATTGTGCAGCAAGGAACGATGCGGGGATTAAACCCCATAAAGCGAGGCCGATGGAGTACCGGATGACTTTCATGCTGCCCTCCTCACGGGTCTGACAGTTGCAACCTTCACGCTCTTTATACGGCTCCACCCCCACGCATTGGTTCATCGGCGGCTCGGCCGAAGGACTCAAGCGCAGACGCTCACAGAATTTGGGCTGCGGAGCAATGTC
>NZ_JH594425.1:545762-870947 GCF_000242835.1 Sphingomonas sp. PAMC 26617 | reverse complement strand
AGCTTTCCACCAAAGCCGGACATTCGTGCTTACTGCGCGGCAAGGCACCGACGACAAATAGCGCGGTCAGAACGCCGCCAGAAAGCATGAGCATTCACAGTAATCTAGAGAATTATTTCCCGAGGTATTTTCTGAGGTTTTTAAATTAATAACGACGTTAAACCCTATTATGATCCAACAACTTAAGTTTACATTTTGAATTCCTCCGTCTCCGCCATCGGCTCTTCGCCCCAGAGCAACGCCGTACGTTTGGCTGCTTGAGGTCTCCGGTTGAAGCGACCTCCGGCAAGTCCGACCTGAACTCCGCCCATTTCCGCAAGTCCCTGGCGATCGGCGGCATTGGTCTGCCGATTTGCATCAAGCAGTCGGTGCTTGCTCGAAGCCGCTGGTTTTTGCAGGGCGGGCGCATGAAATACGCTGCACCGAAACGAATCGCCTTGCTGGCCGCGACGATGCTTGTCGCATCAGCCGCTCCCGCGCTCGCGCAGGAGGCCGCCAAAGGCGATCCGGCGCAGGGCACGGGGCCGTTGCCGCCGAATGTCGCGCCCGACCCCACGCCGATCTGTACCGACCGGCCGAGCAAGGCGACGACGACCTGCACGGTTCCCGCCGGAGCGGTTCAGATCGAGACCGACCTCGTCAACTGGACGCGCGAGACCTCGGACGGCGTGCGGACCGATACCGTCCTGTTCACGAACCCCACGCTGAAATACGGCGTAGGCAGGCACACCGACGTCGAAGTCAATTTCGTCCCGTATGAATCGGTGCGCATGCGGATGGACGACGGTTCAGTCACCACCGATCGCGGGATCGGCGACCTGTATCTCCGCGCGAAACAGAAGCTGACCGTCGACAAGTCGAAGACCCAGGTCGCGCTGGTCGGGTTCGTCAAGGCGCCGACCGCCGGGTCGACGCGCGGCAACGGGCATTGGGAGGGTGGGGCGGTCGTTCCGGTGAACATCCCGCTCCCCTTCGACTTCACGCTGACCACCAGTCCGGAACTCGACATTTCCGCCGACCAGTCGATGGGGAATGGCAATCATGTCGAACTCGCCAACCTGATCAACCTGGCGCATCCGGTTGGCAAGAAAGCGACGGTCTACGCCGAACTGTGGACCAAGGAGAGCTTCGAGCCGCGCATGAATACGCAGCAATATTCGGCGGATTTCGCGGCGGCCTACCAGATCACCAAGACGCTCCAGCTGGATGCCTCGGCCTATATCGGCCTCAACCGCGAAACCCCCGGGCTGCAGCTCTATACGGGCATCTCGACGCGCTTCTAAGCGGCACGGCACGGCTCTGCGCGGGTTGCGCGCGGTGCCGTGCCGTGCCGTTACGATTTCGCCGGGTTCAGCCCGTGCTTGCGCAGGAGCGGGGCGACCTGCGGGTCGTGGCCGGTCATCGCGCGGAACATGATGGAGTAATCCTGGGTATGCCCGCGCGACAGGATCAGGTCGCGGAAGCGCTGCCCGTTCGCGCGCGTCATCCCGCCATGCTGCTCGAACCAGTCGTAGACGTTCTGCTGGATCATGTCGGTCCATAGATAGGCGTAATAGCCCGCGGCATAGCCCGAGCCCCAGATGTGCGCGAAGTAGCTCGTGCGGTAGCGTGGCGGGACGTGCGCGGCATCCAGCCCGGTCTCGCCCAGCGCCTTCGCCTCGAATGCGTCGACGTCGGTCGGCACCGCGGCTGCCGGGACCGAATGCCACGCCATGTCGAGTTGCGCCGCCGCGAGCGTCTCGCCGAAGCTGTATCCCTGGTTGAACGTCTCGGCGCGCTTGATCTTGTCGACCAGCACCTGCGGCATCGCTGCGCCGGTCTGATAATGATGCGCGTAATGCGCGAGCACGCGCGGTTCGAGCGCCCAATGCTCGTTGAACTGCGACGGGAATTCGACGAAATCACGCGCCACCGCGGTGCCCGACAGCGTCGGATAGGTCTGGTTTGCGAACAAACCGTGCAAGCCGTGGCCGAATTCATGGAACATCGTCCGCACGTCCGAGAACGTCACCAGCCCGGGCTGGCCGTCCGCGGGCTTGGTAAAATTGGCGGTGTTGGAGATGACCGGCCTGGTCCCGAAAATCTTCGCCTGGCGGACGAAGCTGTTCATCCACGCGCCGCCCGACTTGTTGTCGCGCTTCCAGTAATCGAAATAGGCGAGACCCAGCGGCGTCCCGCTTTCCTCGAACACCTCGTAGACACGAATGTCGGGATGATAGGTCGGGATGTCGGTCCGCCGCTTGAACGTTACCCCGTACAGTTGCGTGGCGGCGTAGAAGACGCCGTTCTCGAGCACGTTCCAGATCTCGAGATATGGCTTGGTCTCGTTGAGATCGAGGTCGAACTTCGCCTTGCGGACCTTTTCCGCGTACAACGCCCAATCCCAGGGTTCGAGCTTGAAGCCCCCCTTGTCCGCATCGATCGCCTGCTGAAGCTCGCCGACCTGTGCCGCCTGCGCGGCGGCGACGGGGGCGTCGAGCGCGTTGAGGAAGCCGCGCGCGGTGTCGGCGGTCTTGGCCATCTGCTCCGCCAGCGAATAGTCCGCCCAGGTCTTGAAGCCGAGGAGATTGGCCTTGCGGGTCCGCAGCGCGATGAGTTGCAGGATTGCCGCGCGGGTATCGGTGGCGTCGCCCTTTTCGGCGCGCGTCCAGCTCTGGTCGAACAGCGCCTTGCGCGTCGTGCGGTCGGTGAGGGACTCGAGCGCCGGCTGGCCGGTCGTGTTCTGGAGCGACAGCAGATACTTGCCCGGCAGCTTGCGGTCGGCGGCGTCGCGCGCGGCGGACTGGACCTCGCCTGCCGACATTCCGGCCAGCTTTGCCGGATCGTCAAGCACCAGCGCCCCCGCCTTGGTGGCGGCAAGCAGCCGCTGGCGGAAGGCGATGCCGGCGGTCGAAATCTGCTTGTTGAGGTCGCGCAGCGTAGTCTGGTCGGCCGCCGAAAGTTGCGCGCCGGCGCGGATGAACGTCTTGTAATAGTCCTCGACCAGCATCGCCTGTTCGGCATCCAGCTTCAGCGACGCCTTGCGGTCGTACAGCGCTTTCACGCGCGCAAACAGCTTCGGGTCGAGGTAGATCGTGTCGCCATAGGCCGCGAGCTTGGGGGCGAGCGCCGCCTGCGCCGCCTGCAGCGCCGGATTGGTGTTCGCCTGCGTCACCTGCCCGAAGGCCGATTGCGCGCGCGCCAGCATTTGCCCCTGGCGTTCCATTGCGAGGATCGTGTTGTCGAAGGTCGGCGCGGCGGAATTATCGGCGATGGCGCGCACTTCGGCGAGGCTTTCGGCGATCCCCTGCTCGATCGCCGGCTGATAATCGCCATCCTGGATCTTGTCGAACGGCGGCGCCTGATAGGGCAGGGTGCTGCGTTGCGCGAACGGATTGGCGGCCTCGGCAGGAGCGGTGCCGATCACGGCGGCAACAGTGGCAAGCAGGAACGTACGACGCATGTTCAGTCCTTTCGGGATGGGCGGACGCTAGCGAAGGGGGCCGTGGCTTGTCGACCCTGGCCGACCAAACCGTCCTGGAATTGTGGCGGGCATGCGGTGCCGGCCGCTCTTGCGCAGGTCGCGCCACTGGAGCGATACAAGGCGTGCGTTTCGGTTTTCGTCCTGCGGACGATGGAGCTGTTACTGCCGAACGTCGGGCCGGGTTCCGTGCAGACCATGGCGCACCGCGGGACCAGTTCCGGGCCGGTCAAAGCCCGTGATAGTCGCGATACCAGTCGACAAAGCGGGGGACGCCTTCCGCAATGGTGGTGCGTGGTTCGTAGCCGAGATCGCGGTGGATCGCGCTGATGTCGGCAAAGGTGTCGCGCACGTCGCCCGGTTGCATCGGCAGGAGGTTGCGCGTCGCCGTCTTCCCGCACGCCTGCTCGATCAATGCGATCATCTCGCCGAGGTCTTCCGAGCGACTGTTGCCGATGTTGTAGATCCGGTGCGGGCTGATGCTGCCGCCGGCCTTGACCGTCGCGTCGTCAGCGGGCGGCGAATCGAGGCAGGCGATGATCCCGGCAACGATGTCGTCGATATAGGTGAAGTCGCGGCGCATCCGCCCCTCGCCGAAGACATTGATCGGGCGACCTTCGTAGATCGCCTTGGTGAACAGCCACATCGCCATGTCGGGGCGGCCCCACGGGCCATAGACGGTAAAGAAGCGCAGACCCGTCTGCGGCAGGCGAAACAGATGCGCGTAGGTCTCGCTCATCAGTTCGTCCGCTTTCTTGGTCGCCGCATACAGCGACAGCGGGTGATCGACCCGATCCTCGACGCGGAATGGCAGCGTGTCGTTCCCGCCATAGACCGAGGAGGACGAGGCGTAGACCATATGCTCGACCGTACGATGCCGCGCGACCTCGAGCAGGTTGAGATGCCCCGCGAGGTTGGACTGAAGATAGGCGCGCGGGTTCTCGATCGAGTAGCGGACGCCCGCCTGCGCGCCGAGGTGGACGATCCGGTCGAACGCCTGACCGTCGAGTGCGGCGTCGAGCGCCTCATGGTCGGAGAAATCGACCTGCGCGAAGGTGAACGCGTCCCCCGCCTCCGCGAGCAGCGCAAGGCGGGCGTGTTTCAGCGAGACGTCGTAATAAGCGTTGAGGTTGTCGATCCCGAACACGGTATCACCGCGCGCCAGCAGGACGCGCGCGACGTGGCAGCCGATGAATCCGGCGACACCGGTGACGAGAATCCGCATGCGATCACTCCTGTTGGTGCCGCCTCGTAGAGAAGGACGGGGTGGATCGGCAAGCGCGATGGTGGGCGGATGATACCTCGACAATCGCTACAGTGTCGGTGTGCGTGTGCTTGAGGACGTGCCTGCGCCCGATAGTTGGCGCGAGGACCCGCAGACTATCGCTTGGGCAGGCGTATCTGGATCGCCGCGGGAAAAGGCATCAGCTCGTCTGCAGGAAGCGGATCATGCTTTGCTCGACGACGATCACGGTCAACACGTCGGTGCGATACGCACCGGTATCGATCCCGATCCGGTTGGCGCGCCGTTCGACCCCGTCGCTGATCGTGTGGCCGTGCACCACTAGGAACCCGTGGTCGTTCGCGTCGGTCAGGAACGGGGCGCGGATCCAGCGCAGGTCCCGCGGTTGCTGCGCCTCGATCGGCACGCCGGGGCGGATCCCGGCATGGACGAACAGGTAATCGCCGAAGCGGAAGGTATCGCCGAACGTCTTAAGGAACGTCACATGCTCGGGCGGAATCGCGGCGGTCAGCACTTCGGCGATCTGCGCCTCGCTCATCCCGGTCAACGCCGAGGGGGAGACGCCATAGCTTTCGGCACAGGCATCGCCGCCGAAACCGAGCCAGTCATAGGCCAGCCCCGGCTCACCCGCGAGCACGCGCAACAGGATCTCTTCGTGATTGCCGAGCAGGAACAGCGCTTTCGCCGGAAAATGCTGAAGGGTGCGCAGCCGTTCGATGACGCCCGCCGAATCCGCGCCGCGGTCGATCAGGTCGCCGAGGAACACCAGTCCGATCGTTCCGACGGGATGGTGCGCGATATCGTCCGCAATCTGCGCAAGCAGATCCTCGAGCAGATCCAGCCGCCCGTGGATATCGCCGACGGCATAGACGCGCTGACCTTCGGGAGCCGAGAAGTCGCGGGGGGCGATGTTGGCGGAGACGCGACGAAACAGTTTCTGGAACAAGCCAACCTCGAACGATGCGCACCGAATGTCCGGACCCGCTGTATATAGGGTGTGCGAACGTTTGTATCGTCGACACCTCGCGGTCGTCTGGCAGCATGCACGCGGGTGCAAGCACATTCGTGATTTCGACGGTTCGACCCCGGCACGCAACAGGCGGGAGAAGCGGTTGCAATCCGCCATCGACTTGGATGCCCTTCGCACGACGGACTGCGAATTTGCCGGGCGCGATTGCGTTGTTCCGGCCTGCGCGCGACAAGCGGGCTTTCCAAGGAGAATTCGATGCGTCTTGCCTTCGCCCTGATCGTGTTGCCGGTCGTGCCCCTCCTCCAGGCAAATGCCCCGGTCCCGCTCCAGACGGCGCAGGCCCCTTCGCAGGACGCGGCCCTGCTGCAATTTCTCGATCGCGCGTTTGACGCGCAGGTTGCGCTCAGCCCGGAACGGCAGACCGAGCTCGGGCTCAAGACCGACTATGACCGGCTCGACGATTATACCGATGCGGCGACGGTGCGTGCACAGGCGCTCGAAGAACAACAGCTGAAGGCGCTGCACGCGCGGTTCCGCCCCGAGCAACTCGGCGAGAATGCGCGGGTCAGCTACCGACTGTTCGAGGATCGCGTTGCGCGCGACCGGGACTCGTTCCGGTTTCGCACGTTGCGCTTCCCGGTTTCGACCAACGGCAGCCCGGCGGGCGATATTCCGGTGATGCTGATCAACAACCACAAGATCGACACGGTCGCCGACGCGCGCGCCTATATCGCACGGCTGCGCGATACCGAGCGGGTGATGACCGAGGTCGCCGCAACGATGCGGTCGCAGGCGGCGGCCGGCATTATCCCCAACAAGGTCAATTTCGCCCCCGCGCGCGCCGATGCACGCGCGGTCATCACCGGCGCGCCGTTCGACGGCGGGGCGGATTCGTCGTTGCTCGCGGACTTCCGCAAGAAGGTCGGCGCGCTCGACGCGCCCGCTGCGACCAAGGCGACGTTGCTGGCGGACGCGCAGGCGGCGCTCACCGGCCCGTTCCGTCGCGGCTATGGCACGTTGTTCGCCGCGCTCGACGCGGTCGAGCCGTTGTCGACGGGCAATTACGGCGCGTGGCACCTGCCCGACGGCGCGGCTTATTATGCCGACCAGCTCAAGAACGCGACGACCACCACCCTCACGCCCGACCAGGTCCATGACCTCGGGCTGCGGCAGGTCGCGTCGATCCGGCAGGAGATGGAAGCGATCAAGCGCCAGGTCGGCTTCACCGGCACGCTCGAACAGTTCTTCACCAAGATCCGCACCGACCCGCAGTTCAAATATCCCAACACGCAGGCGGGGCGCGATGCCTATCTGGGCGATGCGCGCGCGGTGATCGCGTCGGTGATGGTCGCCGCGCCCCGCTATTTCCGGGTGTTGCCCAAGATCCCGCTCGAGGTGCGCGCGGTCGAGAAATGGCGCGAGGGGACCGCGTCGACCGCCTTCTACAACCCGCCGTCGGCGGATGGATCGCGCCCCGGCATCTATTACGTCAACCTGGTCGACATGAACCAGACGCAGAAGGTCCAGGTCGCCGGAATCGCCGCGCATGAGGGCGCGCCCGGCCACCATTTCCAGCTTGCGCGGCAGCAGGCGCTGACCGACCTGCCCAAGTTCCGCAAGTTCGGCTTCTATGGGGCCTATGGCGAGGGCTGGGGGCTGTATTCGGAACGACTTGCGGACGAGATGGGGGTATATAAGGATCCGTATTCCCGCTTCGGGATGCTGTCGCTCCAGGTATGGCGCGCGATCCGGCTGGTGCTCGATACCGGCATCCATTCCAAGCGCTGGACCCGCGAGCAGGCGATCGCTTATTTCAAGGCGAACAGCTCGGTGTCGGACAAGGACATCGCGCGCGAGGTCGACCGCTATTTCAACTGGCCCGGGCAGGCGACGAGCTACATGGTCGGCCAGCTCAAGATCACCGAACTGCGCAAACGCGCGGAGAAGGCGCTTGGGCCGCGGTTCGATATTCGCGATTTTCACGAGGCGGTGCTGAGCCAGGGGTCGCTGCCGCTCGACGTGCTGGATGAGCAGGTGAACCGCTATATCGCGGCGAAGCGGGGGTAGCGGGGGGAAGCGCTTCGATCCAGAAACCGCTTCCCCGGCGGAGGCCGGGGCCCAGTCGGGATGGCCGAGGTAACGAAGCGCTGTCCTCCCCTTCGGCGCCTCGCTCCTGGGCCCCGGCCTTCGCCTGGGAAGCGCTTCTTTGGGAAGGGTGGCCGCGTGCTTTCGCGGCGGGGGAAACGGTCCTATGCGAGCGGCTTGGGCCTACGAACCCGGCCAGGAAGGACCGCCGCCTTGACGACCAGACCGACCCTGTGGACGACGCTGTTCCGCTGCAAGCCCGTCGCCGACTTCGTCGTGGCCGGAGAAGGGCATGGCCACGGCCTGGGGCGCAAGTTCGGGCTGTTTCAGCTGACCATGCTGGGCGTCGGCGCGACGATCGGGACGGGGATCTTCGTCGCGCTGACGACCGCGGTGCCCGAGGCGGGGCCGGCGGTGAGCGTGTCGTTCGTGATCGCCGGGATCACCGCCGCGCTGACCGCGCTTTGCTATGCCGAGCTGGCGTCGGCGGTGCCGGTGGCGGGGTCGTCTTACTCTTATGCCTATGCAACCATGGGAGAATTGGCCGCCTTCCTGATCGGCGCGTGCCTGTTGCTCGAGTATGGTGTGTCGGCCTCGGCGATTGCGGTGGGGTGGGGGCAGTATCTCAACGAGGCGCTGAGCCTCACCACCGGCTGGCGCATTCCCGATGCGATCGCGCGGCCGCCGGGGGCGGGCGGGGTGGTCAATCTGCCCGCGGTCGTGCTGGTCGGGCTGTGCCTGACGCTGCTGCTGCGCGGCGCAAAGGAGTCGACCAGCGTCAATGCGGTGCTGGTTCTGCTCAAGCTTGCCGTCCTTTTGCTGTTCGTCTGCGTCGCTTTCGCGCATTTCAACACCGCTAATCTCCACCCGTTCGCGCCCAAGGGGCTGATCGGGATCGGCTCGGCGGCGTCGTCGATCTTTTTCTCCTACATCGGGATCGACGCGGTCTCGACCGCGGGCGAGGAGGTCGACAATCCGCGCCGCAACCTGCCGCTCGCGATCATCCTGTCGCTGCTGATCGTCACCGCCGCCTATATCCTCGTCGCGGTCGCCGCGGTCGGCGCGCAGCCGTGGACCGCGTTCAAGGGCCAGGAAGCGGGGCTCGCGGTGATCCTCCACAATCTGACCGGAGCGGCGTGGCCCGCGCTCGCGCTGTCGCTCGGTGCGATCGCGTCGATCTTCAGCGTGACATTGGTGGTGCTCTACGGCCAGACGCGGATTCTGTATGCGATGAGCCGCGACGGGCTGCTCCCCGCCTTCTTCCGCCGGGTCGACCCGGTGCGGCAGGTGCCGCGGCAGAACACCTGGGTGGTCGCGGGCGGGGTCGCGCTGCTCGCGGCGTTGGTGCCGCTCGACGTGCTGGTCAATCTGACGAGCATGGGGACGCTGATCGCCTTCGCCTCGGTGTCGATCGGCGTGATCCTGCTCCGCCGCAGCCGCCCGGACCTGCCGCGCGGCTACCGCGTGCCCTTCTACCCTGTTCTGCCGATCGCGAGCGCCGCCTTCTGCCTGTACCTGATCGCGGGGTTGCCGAAGGACACGTATCTGCTGTTCGCGGTGTGGCTGGGCGGGGCGGCGGCGCTGTACTTCGGCTATTCGCGGCGGCGGTCGCTGCTGGCGACGGGGGCGGCGGGCGCTTCGGAAGGGTAGGCGTCGGGCGGGCGCGGGGTGCGGATCGCCCGGTGGGTCGGGCGAAACCTTGGGGTGCGGTGGTGTCAAAGAGCGGGCGGGAGCTTAGGCTTTCGGGGGCGTGTAGGACAGTGGGGGCGCACGATCGCTGTAGCGGGGAAGGGTCGTCGGCGATCTTGACCGTCCGGCGTTATGGTCGCACCCTCTGTGCATGAAGCTACCCGGCTTTCCCCGTATCATCGTGGACTCTGCCCTTTGCGGCGGGCGACCCACCATTGCGGGAACCCGGGTGCGCGTGACCGATGTGCTCGAAATGCTCGCGGGTGGCGCGGGCACGACGGAGATCCTCGAGGACTTCCCCTATCTGGTCGAGGCAGACGTACGCGCCGCGCTGTCTTACCCGGCGAACCAGCCATGAACCGCGCGACGATCATCAGCCGGGTGAAGCGCAACGAGGCCGGGCTGACCGCCCTGGGGTTGCAGCATGTCTCGCTGTTCGGGTCGGTGGCGCGGGGCGAGGCGTCCGAGGCGTCCGATGTCGATCTGGCGGTGACGCTGGATGCGGCGGCGGGGATCGACCTGTTTCGCTTTTCTGCGCTGGGCGAGCAGGTGTCGCGGATGCTCGATGCGAAGGTCGATCTGGTCCTCGAGCCTGCGCGCTCGGCGCGGATGCAGGCCGAGATCGACCGGGACCGGGTGCTTGTCTACTGAGCGCGAGGCGCTTCGGTTGCGCGATATTATCGACAATATCGACCGTATTACGGGGTATGTCACCGGTATGGATTTCGCCGCTTTTGCCGCTGTCCGCTCAGTTTGTTAAGACTGCAATCTGGTTCAGGCAGCCTTATCGCTCGCATCTCGGCTAGCTTCCAACTCAGCGACGTCATCAGTGAAATCTAGAATCATTTGGATTGGCTTGATTCCACCGCGTTCTGCGTTGAAATGATCAACGTCCTGCTTTGCCTGGAAACAGTCATTCGCTATCGCTTTTCTACGCTGTGCGAAGGACTTCTCCATAAAGATACGTGGAGCAGTATCTATGTCGGCCCAAAGGGTAAGCTGAACGCCGCCCACGCTTTCACGAACAGAATGATTGGCCCGGTAGGTTCGTCCCTCACTATCGACACGCTTCTCTTCTCGAAGACTGTCGGCAAGAGCCTCGCGGCACAATTTTACTACACTCCGGGGCGCTGGAAAAAACAGACTTCTCGCAACGGCCCATTCAGCGACCGCATCAAGCGATACGGGTTCTGAACCGACTTCTTCAGTATAGTTTCGAAATATTTCAAGCATCTGTTCTTTGAAATTTGCCATAATGACCTCCTAAAGATGAACCTCTGGAACAATTCCCCAGCCGTCAGACATAACATCCGATAACAGGTACTTTCTCACAGGAACCTGATACTTTCTCAGATAGTCGTATCTACCCATGCGTTTTTGAAGTTGGCCAACTGCAATTGCGGGATGTACGTTGTTAACGGTTGCAAAACCCAAGACATCCTTCTCCGAGAAGTAGGGAGCTTTGCGAGCATAAAAAGAATCCATCTTTTGGATAGGTATGCCAAAATCAGCTGCAGCACTGTTGGCCATCAGTTCTTCATCACTCGAAGAACTTTGATCGGCCATGTTATCGATCATGCCAATTGAATTTTTACCATGGCCCTGTAAAACATGCTCAATTTCGTGACGCAAAACGAACCAAAAATTATCGAACCTATCATGAAGCGTAGATAGCCCCACGACAGGCTGATCGTCTGCGATCCAAGTACAGACTCCATCTATCTTCGATCCCGGAAGAGACTCGACAATCACAACTCTAACGCCGGCACTACGTAGCAAGGTGGTTGCTTCAGGTGCCGCCTCCGGGTAAATCATCAGAGCTCGAAGACGAGGAAGCAGCGCCTGTAGTTTAGCCATATCGTAACGTGGAGCATCGATGAGCCTGGCAATTTGCCGAACTCTGTAAACCCACGCGATTTGACTGGGTGTGTTTTCTACGTAGTGTGTCCTCTTTGCTGCAAACGCCACTGAACTTTCGTGGTCATTGTCATTGCTACCTTCAAAAAACCGTGAAACCTGAAGTTCAAGCAGCGAACCTTCGGATTCAGCGATCCAGCCACGTCGAATCATTTCGCGAATGGGAAACTTTCCCTGCAAAACTGCACGAGTTTTGACCCCGGGATCTGGGTCCTTCGCCCGACTAATGTCATAGTGTGATTGCAGATTAGCAAATAGTTGAGGGTCGACTCCAAAGGCCGATCCCAACAATCTTGCCATGTCGGCAGTAATTGTACGCTTGCCAGACATTAGAGGGTTAAGTTGCTGTTCAGTCTGACCCAAGATAAATGCCAAATCGCGCTGCGACCATCCTCGGCATGCCAGTTCTTCCTTGATGAAATTACCGGGGGGGCTGAGTTCTACCATCTTGTCGGAGTTCATGCCGCATCCCCTGCGTTGTACTCGGCAACTTCTAGAACGACCGAGCGAGGGCGATCGTCATTTTCAAATTTAATTTTCATGTGCCATTTTTCGTTGATCCGCACGGTATGCATGCCAGGCAATTCTGCGGTGGGAGAGAGACCGAAGCTCCGCCAACTGCGCAACGTAGCGAGATCGGGAGACGCTCGGAGGATGCTTAAACGAGCGCGTGCCGTACTGATTACAGCGTAAGGCAGATGAGTTTCCGCTGCTCGATGCGTTTCGATCAAGCCCAGTCGTTCATCTGCGAAGCTCACATCCATACGGAATTGTAAGCCAATCCTCCGTAAAAGGCAACACGCGACTTAACGCCTAGCGTTAAGTCGCGATATCCTTATTTCTTGGACGTCAACAAAGGCGCCAAATACTTCCCCGTAAAGCTCCCCTTGGCCTTAGCCACAACCTCCGGCGTCCCCTGCGCGACGATCTCTCCGCCCTTCACACCGCCCTCAGGCCCAAGATCCAGCACCCAGTCCGCGGTCTTGATCACATCCAGATTGTGCTCGATCACGACCACCGTATTCCCCTGCTCGACCAATTGATGGAGCACTTCGAGCAGCTTGCGCACGTCCTCGAAATGCAGCCCCGTCGTCGGCTCGTCGAGGATGTACAGCGTCTGCCCGGTCGCGCGGCGCGACAGTTCCTTGGCGAGCTTGACGCGCTGCGCTTCGCCGCCCGAGAGCGTCGTGGCCTGCTGGCCGACCTTGACGTAGCCGAGGCCCACTTCCTCGAGCATCGCCATCTTGTCGCGGATCGGCGGGACCGCCTTGAAGAAGTCGACCGCATCCTCGACCGTCATGTCGAGCACGTCGGCGATGCTCTTGCCCTTGAACTTCACCTCGAGCGTCTCGCGATTGTAGCGTTCGCCGTGGCACACGTCGCACGTCACATAGACGTCGGGGAGGAAGTGCATCTCGATCTTGAGCAGCCCGTCGCCCTGGCACGCCTCGCAGCGCCCGCCCTTGACGTTGAAGCTGAACCGCCCGGGCTTGTAGCCGCGCGCGAGCGATTCCGGGAGCCCGGCGAACCAGTCGCGGATCTGGGTGAAGCTGCCGGTATAGGTCGCGGGGTTGGAGCGCGGGGTGCGGCCGATCGGCGACTGGTCGATGTCGATGACCTTGTCGAGATATTGCAGGCCGGTGATCTTGTCGTGCTTGCCCTGGACGATCCGCGCGCCGTTCAAGGTGCGCGACGCGGCGGCGAACAGCGTGTCGATCGTGAAGCTCGACTTGCCGCTGCCGCTGACCCCGGTGATGCAGGTGAAAGTGCCGAGCGGGAGGCTTGCGGTGACGCCCTTCAGATTGTTGGCGGTGGCGTTGTGGACGGTGATCTTCTTGCCATTGCCCTTGCGCCGCGTCTTGGGCACCGCGACCTCCCGCCGGCCTGACAGATAATCGGCGGTGATGCTGTTCTCGTTGGCGAGGACTTCCTCGAACGTGCCTTGCGCGACGATATGCCCGCCGCGCACGCCCGCGCCCGGCCCCATGTCGATGACGTAATCCGCGGTGCGGATCGCATCCTCGTCATGCTCGACCACCAGCACGGTGTTGCCGAGATCGCGCAGGCGGCGCAACGTCTTGAGCAGCATGTCGTTGTCGCGCTGGTGGAGCCCGATCGATGGCTCGTCGAGCACGTAGAGCACGCCCGACAGCCCGCTGCCGATCTGCGACGCGAGCCGGATGCGCTGCGATTCGCCGCCCGACAGCGTGCCCGAGGTGCGATCGAGGTTGAGATAATCGAGCCCGACGTTGTTGAGGAAGCCGAGGCGTTCGAGGATTTCCTTGAGGATCCGCTCGGCGATTGCGCGTTGCTGGTCGCTGAGCGAGGCGGGGACTTGCTCGAACCATTTGAGCGCATCGACGACCGAGAGGCGCGTGACGCTCGAGATGTCGCGCATCCCGATCTTGACCGCGAGGGCCTCGGGCTTGAGGCGGCCGCCGTGGCAGACCTCGCACGGGGCGGCGCTCTGGTACTTGTTGAGTTCCTCGCGCATCCACGCGCTCTCGGTCGAGAGCATGCGGCGGTTGAGGTTGCCGATCACGCCTTCGAACGGCTTCTTGACGTCGTACGACTTCTTGCCGTCGATGAAGGTCAGCGTGACGGGCTTGCCTTTGGTGCCGTGCAGGATCGTGCGCTGCGCCTCGTCCGGCAGGTCTTCCCATGGGGTTTCGAGGCTGAAGTCGAATTCGCGCGCGAGGCTGCCGAGGACCTGCATGTAATAGGGGCTGGGCGGGTTGGACTTGGCCCACGGCACGACCGCGCCCTTCTTGATGCTGAGCGCATGGTTGGGGACGACGAGATCTTCGTCGAACAGCAGTTTCTCGCCGAGCCCGTCGCACGCCGGGCAGGCGCCCTGGGGGGCGTTGAACGAGAACAGCCGCGGTTCGATCTCGGCGATGGTGAAGCCCGAGATCGGGCAGGCGAACTTCTCGCTGAACACGATGCGGCCGGGGGGCGCATTGTCGCCGAGCACTTCCTGCTTGGGGGTATGGACCTCGACCGGATCGGCGGGGTCGACATAAGCGAGCCCGTCGGCGAGCTTCAGCGCGGCCTCGAAGCTTTCGGCAAGACGCGTCGCAATGTCGGGACCGATGACGAGGCGGTCGACGACGACCTCTAGGTCATGCTTGAACTTCTTGTCGATCGCGGGGGCTTCGTCGATCTCGTAAATCTCGCCGTCGATGCGGACGCGGGTGAAGCCCGCCTTCTGCCATTCGAGCAGCTCCTTCTTATACTCGCCCTTGCGCCCGCGCACGACCGGCGCGAGCAGGTACAGCCGCGTGCCCTCGGGGAGCGCCATCACGCGGTCGACCATCTGGCTGACGGTCTGCGCGGCGATCGGCTCGCCGGTCGCGGGGGAGTAGGGGATGCCGACGCGCGCCCACAGCAGGCGCATGTAATCATAGATTTCGGTGACGGTCGCGACGGTCGAGCGCGGGTTACGGCTGGTGGTCTTCTGCTCGATGCTGATCGCAGGCGAGAGGCCCTCGATATGATCGACGTCGGGCTTCTGCATCAGTTCGAGGAACTGGCGGGCATAGGCGCTGAGCGACTCGACGTAGCGGCGCTGGCCCTCGGCGTAGATCGTGTCGAACGCGAGGCTCGACTTGCCGCTCCCCGACAGGCCGGTGATGACCGTCAGCGTATCGCGCGGGATATCGACCGACACGTCCTTGAGATTGTGCTCGCGCGCGCCGCGCACGGAAATATGAGTCAGCATAAGAGCGAGTTCTACTTCTGTTCTGATGGAAGCGCCAGATAGGGAAATAGGTAAGCGCGCGGCCGGTTACGAGGGTTCCCTTGCGCAACGCCGCCGACGATCGGGGTTTATTCGCGGGCCTTGCCGTAGGCGGGCAATGCCAGTTTGAACTGGATCGCCGCGGCCCGCAGCGCGAAGCCGCACGCCGCCGCGACGGGCGCGGCGAGGTTGGGGGAGACCCCGAGCGTCACCAGCACCACATATGATCCCGCCGCCAACGCCGCCGCCGTCACATACAATTCCGGCCGCATCAGGATCGACGGTTCGCCCGCGAGGACGTCGCGGATGATTCCGCCGACGCACGCGGTTACCACGCCCATCAAGGCGGCAGGCACCGGTGGAATGCCGAACGCGAGCGCTTTGGCCGCGCCGAACACGGCATAAGCCGCCAGACCCACCGCATCGAGCCAGTCGAGCGCGGTACCCTTCCACCAGCGTTGCGGCGTCGTCCACACCAGCACCGCGACCGCGAGGCAGGTCCCCGCGACCAACCGGTCGTGCACCCAGAACACCGGCGCGCCGATCAGCAGGTCGCGCACCGATCCGCCGCCGGTCCCGGTGATGAGCGCGAAGAAGGTCGCGGTGACGAGCGTCTGGCGGTGCCGGATCGCGGCGAGCGCGCCGGTGATCGCGAAGACGGCGATCCCGAACAGGTCGAGCCACGGCAGCACGGAGCCGAATTGCCAGGGGAATTGCGCGGGCATCTCCAGTCCCTAGGGCAGGCCGCGCGCGAAGGGAATGCGCGCGGCGGCTACGTACTTTCCTCAAGTGACGCCGGGTCGCGGAAGCGCGCATGGCATCGGGACAGCCATCGACAGGAACCCGCATGACCGATCCCATCGCTCCGGTCCCGTCGGCCGATGCGCCGTTGTCGCCCGATCTCCTGCGCCGGATGCACGGCTATTGGCGCGCCGCGAACTATCTGTCGGTCGGGCAGATCTACCTGCGCGCGAACCCGTTGCTCGATACCCCGCTTACGCTTGCCGACGTCAAGACCCGGCTGCTCGGGCATTGGGGGACGACGCCGGGGCTCAACCTGCTCTACGTCCATCTCAACCGCGTGATCGTGGAGCGCGATCTCGACATGATCCTGATCGTCGGCCCCGGACACGGCGGCCCCGGGATCGTCGCCAACACCTATCTCGAGGGCTCGTACACCGAGCGCTATCCCGCGATCGAGCGGAGCCGCGGCGGGATGGACCGGTTGTTCCGCCAATTTTCCTGGCCCGGCGGCATCCCGAGCCATGTCGCGCCCGAGACGCCGGGGTCGATCCACGAAGGCGGCGAGCTCGGCTATTCGCTCGCGCATGCCTATGGTGCGGCGTTCGATAATCCGGACCTGGTTGTCGCCTGCGTCGTCGGCGACGGCGAGGCGGAGACGGGCGCGCTGGCGACGAGCTGGCACAGCAACAAGTTCCTCAACCCGGCGCGCGATGGCGCGGTGCTGCCGATCCTCCATCTCAACGGCTTCAAGATCGCCAACCCGACCGTGCTCGCACGGATCGGGCGGGACGAGCTGACCGACCTGCTACGCGGCTATGGCCATGAACCGTGGTTCGTCGAGGGCGACGACCCCGAGACGGTCCACCAGTTGCTCGCGGCAACGCTCGATACGGTGATGACCCGGATCGCGGAGATCCAGCAGGTCGCGCGCAGCGGGGCGGACGATGCCGGGCGTTCGCGCTGGCCGATGATCGTGCTCAAGACGGCCAAGGGCTGGACCGGGCCGAAGGAGGTCGACGGCAAGCCGGTCGAGGGAACCTGGCGCGCGCATCAGGTGCCGATCGCCGACTTCAAGAACCCGGAGCATCTCGTCCAGCTCGACACGTGGCTGCAAAGTTATGACGCGCACGAACTGTTCGACGCGAACGGCAAGTTCCGCGAGGAGTACGCCTCGCTCGCGCCGACCGGGCATCGCCGGATGGGGTCGAACCCGCACGCCAATGGCGGCGAGCTGCTCGTTCCGCTCGCGCTTCCCGATTTCCGCGCGTCCGCGGTCGCGGTGCCCGCGCCGGGCGCGGTGACCGCGGCGGCGACCGCGGTGCTCGGCGGGTATCTGCGCGACGTAATGGCGCTCAACCTGACGTCGACCAACTTCCGCCTTTTCGGCCCGGACGAGACCGCGTCGAACCGGTTGCAGGCGGTCTATGAGGTGTCGGGCAAGGCGTGGATGGCGGAGATCGAGCCGGTCGACACCAATCTCGACCGCGACGGGCGGGTGATGGAGGTGCTGAGCGAGCATCTCTGCCAGGGGTGGCTCGAGGGGTATCTGCTGACCGGGCGGCACGGGCTGTTCAGTTGCTACGAGGCGTTCGTCCACATCGTCGATTCAATGGTCAACCAGCATGCCAAATGGCTCAAGGTCTCGTCACGGATCGCGTGGCGGCGGCCAATCGCCTCGCTCAATTACCTGCTGACCTCGCATGTCTGGCGGCAGGACCATAATGGCCTGTCGCACCAGGACCCCGGCTTCCTCGACCATGTCGCGAACAAGACCGCGAGCGTCGCGCGGATCTATCTGCCGCCCGATGCGAACTGCCTGTTGTCGGTCGCGGATCACTGCCTGCGCAGCCGCCAGTATGTGAACGTGATCGTCGCGGGGAAGCAGCCCGAGGCGCAATGGCTCGGGATCGACGCGGCGGTGCGGCATTGCACCGCGGGGGCGGGGATCTGGGAGTGGGCGAGCGACCCCGACGCGGTGCCCGATGTGGTGATGGCGTGCGCGGGCGACGTGCCGACGCTCGAGACGCTCGCGGCGGTGCAGTTGCTCCGGGACTATATCCCCGACATTCGTATCCGGGTGGTCAACGTGGTCGACCTGATGGTGCTCCAGCCGCAATCGGAGCATCCGCACGGTCTCGACGACCGCGCCTTTACCGCGCTGTTCACTGCCGACGTCCCAGTGATCTTCGCGTTCCACGGCTATCCCGCGCTGATCCACCGGCTCGCGTATCGCCAGCCCAACCACACCAATTTCCATGTCCGCGGGTTCAAGGAGGAAGGCACCACCACCACCCCGTTCGACATGGTCGTGCTCAACGACCTCGACCGCTTCCGGCTCGCGCTTGACGCGATCGTCCGGATTCCGCGGTTGCGCGACCGGGTCGAGGGCGAGACACAGCGCTATTGGGCGACGATGGAGCGCCACAAGCTCTACATCGCCGAGCATGGCGAAGACCTGCCCGAGATCCGCGACTGGCGCTGGTCGCGGTGACGCACACGATCCTGACGCTCAACGGCGGGTCGTCCTCGGTCAAATACGGGGTCTATGTCCAGGAGGGCAACGCGGTACGCGAGACCGCCTCGGGCGACGTCGAGCATGCCGGCGCGGACACCGCGCTGTTCGAGACGATCGGCGCGATCGTGCCCGATGCGATCGGCCACCGGATCGTCCACGGCGGGGCGGCGCTGTTCGCGCCGGTGGTGATCGATCCCGCCGTAATCGCGCAATTGCGCCACGCGGCGGCGTTCGCGCCACTCCACGGCCCCGCCGCGCTCGCGATGATCACGCTGGCGCAGGCGCGCTTTCCGGACGCGGTGCAGGTGGCGTGTTTCGATACCGGCTTTCACGCCGACATGCCCGAGATCGCCACGACCCTGCCGATCCCTGCCGCGTTCCGCGCCGACGGGGTGCGGCGCTACGGGTTCCACGGCCTGTCGTGCGAATCGATCCTCGCGCAATTGGGCGAGGCGGTGCCAGACCGGCTGATCATCGCGCACCTCGGCAATGGCGCGAGCGTCACCGCGGTGGACGGCGGGCGGTCGGTCGATACCAGCATGGGGCTGACCCCGGCAGGCGGGGTCGTGATGGGGACACGCACCGGGGACATCGATCCCGGGGTGTTGCTGTACCTGATGCGCGAACACGGGATGGACGCGGACGCGGTCGAAACGCTGGTCGACCGGCACTCGGGGTTGCTCGGGCTGTCCGGGCTTTCGGCGGACCTGCGCGTATTGCATGCCGCCGATGCGCCCGCGGCTGCGCTCGCGATCCGTATCTTCTGCCGCTCGGTCGCCAAGCAGATCGCGGGGATGCTGGTGACGCTGGGCGGTGCGGACCTGATCGTCTTTACCGGGGGGATCGGCGAGCATGACGCGCTCGTCCGCGATGCCATCCTCGGCGCGTTGCGCTGGGCAGGCGACGTGCCGATGCGGGTCTTGCCGTCGCAGGAGAATGCGCAGATCGCGCGGCATGTCGCCGCGCTGCTTGGCTAAGCCGGACCGGCGGCCGGCGCGCCCCGCTTATGCCAGCACCGCCGCAACCGGCCGCCGCGCCGAATAGGGCAACGCCGCGCCGCGCCCGAACCGCAGCACCAGATCAGGCCGCTGCCCCGCCATTCCCACCAGCGCCGCGAGCTCGGGGCGAAGACCCGCCACCTCGACCGGCTGGTTGACGAACGCGCATTTGAGCCCGAGCACGGTCGCCTGCAACGCGAAGCGCTGGCACGCGCGCCCGACCGCAACCCAATGGTCCGGGGTCGCCGCCGCGCCGACGAACACCGCGACGCCGCTCGACGTATCGAGCTGGCGGGCATACCGCGCATGTTCCGACGTGGCGGTCATCATCCGGTCGAACAGCCACGGCCCCGCGAACGACGGCACCGCCGGGCTCCCGCTCGCAACGCTGAACAGCCCGTCGCGCGCCCTCAGCGCATCGTGCGGGTTGAACCGCAGCCACAGCTTCAGTTCGCGCACGAACGCCGCGTCGCCCATCTGCGCGCTGTTGCCCACGATCACGAGATCGCGGACACGCGTGATCGCGGCGCGGTCGGTGATCAGGACCGTCTCGACCCCCGGCACTTCGGCCGCCGCCGCGAGCCGGTGGAGGTCGGCCGTCTCGAGCGGGCTGCCGTCATAGTCGCCGCGGGTCGACTGGCGCTGCGGGATCGCGGCGAACAGCGCGCTGTCGACGGCGCGACCGGGCCGCAGCGCAAGTTCGATCGCCCCGGTCTCGGCGACCGCGTATCGCGGTTCGCCGACATGACCGGTCGCCGCCGCCGCGAGCGCGAGGTTCTCCGCCGCGCAGCCCAGGCTGACCCAGAGGTGATGATCGTCCGGATCGACAACGGGCGTGCGCCGCGTGAAATCGGGGAGGATGCCGATGCCGCCGGGCGTGATGCGGAAGCGCCAGGGTTGCGTATTGTGCCCGTTGGGGGCGAGCGTCGCGAACCGCACGAGTTCGGCGAACCCGGGGTTGGCCGAGAGCGCCGCGCGCGATTCCGCCACCGCGGCGTCGTAGCGAGTCATCGACCCCAGGCGATCCACCCCGGCCCAGGTCGCACCACCGACCGCCACCGCCGCCGCACTGCCGCCGATCAGCAGCTGCCGTCGGTTCATCGGGACGCCTTCCGCTCAGTGCGCGAGCAGCGCACAATGGTTTCCCTCGAGCAACAGCGCGCGCGTCACGCCGCCGAACGCCCATTCGGAAAGGCGGTTGTGCCCATAGGCACCGGCGACGATCAGGTCGACCGCATGGTCCTCGGCAATCCTGGCGAGCGCCTGGGCGTTGCCCGAAGGCGCGTGCGTGACGATGATGTCGGCGTCGATCCCATGCCGGTGCAGCCACGCGACCACGTCGGTGATCTGCGCGCGCGCTGCGTCTAGATCGCTGCCGACTCCTGCCAGGATCACGCGGTCCGCGCGCGCCAGGAATGGCAGCGCATCGCTGGTCGCGCGACGACATTCGGGCGTGTCGTTCCACGCCACCAGCACCGTCTCGAACGCAGCGGATACCGCGCGCGGCGGGATCACCAGCACCGGGCGGCCCGCGTGGATCACCAGTTCGCCGGTATCGGCACGGCGCGACGTGTCGAGCGCGCTGCTCGACAGTCCCGTGATGACGAGATCGGCACAACGTGCCGCGGTCGCGACAACATGCGCGATCGGTTCGAGCGTCGCGATCGCGCGCCATTCCAGGACGTAGGGCTGCAGCGCCGCGCAGGCGCGAAACTCGATCCCTGCGGTCGTCAGCGTATCATCGACGATCTGCTGCTCGGCCACCGCGAGCGCGCCTGTGAAATCGCCGTCGACGTAGCCGATCTGCACGGGCTCGCACGCCGCGATACCGATGACGCGGGCGTCCTGTTGCGCGGCCAGCGCTGCGGTGAGCGCGAGCAGCGCGGCATTGCCGTCGCTCGCGGCGACATGCACCATCATGGTCTTGAACGGCACGTCCGGTCTCCCCTTGCGGGTCGCGCACGGCCCGGCATGATCCACGCTGCCGACGATCGGTTCCGTGGCATGCGGGTGGGGATGACGGCGATGGGCGCGGACGTCTCTACGTAATGCGCACCGCGACGGGTCAGCCGATCCGAACCGCGCTCAGGCTCCGCGGGGCGGGATCGGGCAGTTGCACATGATGGTCGCGCAGCGTCATCAGCAGCGCGTCGATCGGCATCGGGCGGCCGAGCAGATACCCCTGGGCGTAGCGATAGCCGGCCAGCGAGACCTCGATCAACTGGCTCTCGGTCTCGATCCCTTCCATCGTGCAATCGAGCGACAGCGATTGCGCGAGGTTGCGGATCGCCGCGACCATGCTGCGCCCGGTACCCGTCGCCATGCCGTTGACGAAGGTGCGGTCGATCTTGAGGATGTCGAGCGGCAGTTCCTGGAGCGACCCGAGGCTGGAATAGCCCGTCCCGAAATCGTCGAGCGCGGTCCGCACGCCCACGCTGCGCACGCGCTCGAGCGCCTCGCGCGCGGTCGCCATGTCGGTGACGAGCGAGGTTTCGGTGACTTCGAAGATGATCCGCTTGGGCGAGATGTTGGTCGCCAGGATCATCCGGACGATCTCGCGCATCGTCGTACGCGACATCAGGTCCTGCGCGGACAGGTTGAACGACAGCGAGATCGGGTCGGGCAACACCGCCAGGCTTTCGAGCGCACGCGCGAACAGCGTCAGCGTGACCGCGTTGATGATCCCGAGCCGTTCCGCCGCGGCGATCAGCGTTTCGGGCGGGACTTCGCCTAGCACCGGCGACTTCCACCGCGCCAGTGCCTCGACGCTGCTCACCGTCATCGTCCGCGTATCGAAGATCGGCTGGAAATGGACTTCGAGCTCGCGTTCGAGACAGGCGACCTGAAGTGCCGCCTCGACGCGCTGCTCGACCCGGATCAGCGCCTCCTGTTCGTGCGAGAACACCGCGCAGCCGCCGCGCTGGTGCGCCTTGACGTGGTACAGCGCATAATCCGACCGGTCGAACAGCGCATGCGCGGTGGTTCCCGCCTCGGGATAGACCGCGATCCCGGCCGAGCAGCCGAGTGTGACCTCCAGCCCGTCGATCGCGATCGGGCGGTGGATCGATTCGCACAGGTGGCGGATCGCAGGCTCGGCCTGCTCCGGGGGGCCGTCGTACAGGACGCCGAATTCGTCCCCGCCAAGTCGCGCGACGGTCATCGGCGCGTGCGTATCGGCGGCGAGCCGCGCGCCGATCGCGCCGAGCAGGCGATCGCCGCAGACATGGCCATAGGTGTCGTTGATCGCCTTGAACCGGTCGAGATCGAGCACGCCGACGCAAAACGGTGCCGGCGGCACGGGTGACGCGGCACCCTGGCGCGACGCCAGCAGCGTTTCGAGCGCGCCGAAGAAATAGCGGCGGTTGGGCAGGCCGGTCAGCGAATCGGTGTGCGCAAGCGCGCGATTCTCGTCGCTCGGCCGTTGCGCCTGCTGGCGTTCCACGACCAGCGCATTGCGCGACGCCACCAGGTTTTCGAAGATCTGGTGCGCGTCTCTCAGCACGATCAGAAAAACCGCCGTGACGAGCGCGATGTTGAGCGCGACCGCGGTGAAGACGGTGTTGCCGTTGAGCGCGGAGTACAGGAGGAAGGGGACGTTCACGAGCACCCCGACCGCGGTTGCCGCGGCGGGCAGGTGAGTCAGGCAAAACAGGCAACCCAGCACCGTCGTCCCGATGAAGACGACGACGTGCCCCTGTTGGTACGGCCCGCCATAGCGCGCAAGACACAAGGCCCAGGTAACGAAGGCGATCGCGAAGAAAGCGCCGAGCACTGTGGTCTGGCGGATTTTCCGCGCCGCGCCCGCTTCCGTCAGCATGGCCGCACTCGGAGGAAGAACCCAGGCAATGACCCGCCAGAGCGCAAGCAGGACCAGCATCGCCGGGATAGCATGCGTAAGAATCCGCGGGGCGTAGCCGATGTGGCTGTAAGCAAGCGCAGCCGCGTTGATCGACAGCAAGGCGTACATCCACGGAGCCTGCCTACGGAAGTGCAGGATCTTGGCGACGACCAGCGGCTGATCATTTGTCGGGATGGTTCGAGAGAACGGCATTGCTTATACCCCAAGCAGGCCTCTGCCTATGATCTGTCTCGTTAATTTATTGTTTAAACACTATACCCCATACCAATACGTTATGTCGTTAATTGGGATGATCGTTGAAACCATTTTGGCTTTTGCAAAAAGGCCCGTGCCCCACCAGCCAGTAATCATATTCTTGGTGAAGCGCCCAAAAACGACGGTATTTTCAATTGCCTGCAGAAATATTTCATCCGGTTTGAAGGTAATGAAAATATTGCAGGTGTATCTTTGATGTTTATGGAGCACCTATTGGCAAATATAAGCGCTACATAGCTATAGTTGAGAGTGTACGACAGTTTCTCGCGATTATCAATTTCACGAAACGGCGTCGGTAGTAATTCTCACACTTTGGCAAATAAGCATTAATATACGGATTGCTACTGGTTCGCCATAGTGCTCCCGAGCTGAAGCAAGCTTGCGGCGCCATATCTTTGTCCGTTTGCCAGCAATGTCAGTTGCCCTTGATCGACCGAGACTTCGGCGACCATGCCCTGCGCGGCGATCTTGGCGGGAACGGTCGATCCGCCCGCATCGACCGCGGCAAGCGACAGCGTGTACGTTCCGGGAGCAGCGCGATTGCCCTGATCGTCGGTCCCGTCCCAGTCGAACCTGCCGCCGGCCGGATCGACCGCACGTGTCGTGACCGTGTTGCCCGCGGCGTCGCTGACGGTCGCGACGAGCGACTGCGCGGGGCGGTCGAGCATGTAGCGCCAACTGCTGCCACCGGTCGGCTGAAGTCCGGCGATGCTGCTGTCGAAGCTGGCGGTCTTGCCGATCAGCGCGGCGGCGTTCGACAGGTCGTTGGACGACAGTTTCGCGAGGATGTCCTTCAGCGACTGGTTCTGCTGGATCGACTGCTCGACCTGCGAGAATTGGACGAGCTGCTGCGTGTATTCGGAGGTATCCATCGGCTTGAGCGGATCCTGGTTCTGCATCTGCGTCGTCAGCAGCTTGAGGAAGGTGTTCGAGTCGTTGCTCAGTTTCGCCAGCGCGCCGGACGTGGCGGACGCCGGAGCGACGGCGGAAGTGGCCGTGGCGGGGGCGGTGATCGAGGTCATGCGGGTGGTCCTCAGGCAACGAGATTGATGCGGCCGCTGGCGTGCAACGTGCCGGGCTTGGCGGTTTGCGGTCCGGATGGGGGATCGTCCGCGGTGTCGACCGGGCTGCGGGCGGGTGCCGGAAATGCCCCGCCCCGCCCGCCGCCGCCCGAGCGCGTATCGAAGCTGAAGCTGCCGACGTCGGCCTGGACCCCGGCCTGCGACAGGGTTTGCGCGAGCATCGCGGAGTCGCGGCGCAACAGGTCGAGCGCGGCCGGCTGATCCGCGGCGATCGCGGCGAGGAGCTTGCCCGCCGGATCGATCTGGAGCCGCACCTCGACCCGCCCCAGTTCGACCGGGTCGAGCCGGATCGTGACGGTGCTCGCACCGCCGCGATCGACGTGGCGCGCGATCGCGAGCCCGACATCCCGCCCGATCATCGCCGCGCGCGCCGATCCCGCATCGATCGCGCGGTGCCCGGCGGGAACGGCGCGGACGGCGGTAGCGGGCTGCTGGGACAGGAGCGGTGCGGGCGGCAGCGCGGCATTGGGTAACGGCGTTTCGACCGCATGCCGCGTTTCATCCGGGAGCGGTGCCGGAAGGACCGGCCCGGGTGTCGCCGAGGCGTCTGCCGCAGCCGTCGCGGGGGGCGTCGACGTTTCGCCAAGGCTCGGCCCGTTCGCGGTGGTTGATGCCACCTTCGCGGACCCGACGCCATTGGTCGCGGGCGCTTCGGAAGAAGCCGTGGCGCTCAACTGGCTGGTTGCGATCGGTGCCTGAGTCGCGACGACCCCCGCCGGCATGACCGGCGGCACGGTAGAAGCGACCGGAGAACCGGCGGGCACCCCCGCCGCTTGAATCACGGTTGGGTCCCCTGCCGAGACCGCCTTGTCAGGCGTCGCGAAACGGGTCGGGATCCTGGCGAGCGTTCGCGTCGGTGCTGGCGGTGTCGCGGCGAGACGCGCGACCGCGTCCGCCGACCCCGGGGGGAACATCGCGCCGACGTCGCTCGGGAGGCCCGCCGGCGCTGTCGTGGCATCTGGACGGGGCGGGGCCTTCGCGAGCTGCGGACCGGCACCCGCAGCTTGCACGGGCATCGCGCCGTCCGCCGCGGGCTGCGCCACGACCGTATCGGATGGCATCGGCGTCGACGTGGAGTGACGGGAGTCTGGCCCAAGACGGATCGATGAGGTGTCGGCGGGAAGGGCGGGCGCGGCTGCAACTGGCCCAGCCGTGTTCGGGGTGGGTGCTGGTGCCGGTACGATCCCGGCCAACCCGCTCGCGACGGGGCTTTCGGTTGTGGTTGCGGCGAGGGCGGCCTGAAACCCGTCGCCCCCCACGGGCTCCGCGGCGAGCGGCGTTGCGGTCGGAGCGGACAGGAACGATACGGCGGCAACTGGCGGCACGCGCTTCTCCCATCGGCCAGGCGTTGGACCGTTATAGACGCGCCGCATGCCCGCCGGTCGCAATCGGGGGAGAAGGTGGCGGCTGCTCCGGCGCGACCGCCTTTGCGCAACCGACGCCGCCACGCGTTCGCGCCGCCGCCGGCTCGGCTCGGCATGCCACGGGTCCCGTTTGCCGGGGAAATGTTCCGTTCCGACGCGACTGCCCCTAGGGGACGGGACGGGTGATCGGAGAAGCACTGCATGCGGCGTTTACTGGGACTGATGGCGCTTGCGCTGCTTACGGGGGCGGCACCTGCCGAACCGCCGCTGGTGCGGGTGCGGCTGGAGACATCGGCCGGGCCGATCACGGTCGCGCTCGATACGCGGCATGCGCCCCGGACCGCGACCAACTTCCTCGCCTATGTCGATGACCAGCGGCTCGACGGCACCGCCTTCTTCCGCGCCTCGCGGCGGCCGGGCAAGCCCGGACTCGGCTTTATCGAGGGCGGGATCGGGACCGATGCGCGCCGCCGGCTCGGCACGCTGCCGCTCGAACCGACCAGCAGGACCGGGCTGCGGCATGTCGACGGCGTGATCTCGATGGCGCGCTACGACGCGCTTGATTCCGGGACCGCCAATTTCTCGCTGATGTCGGGACCGTTCCCCAACATGGACGCGCGTCCGGGCTCGCCCGGTTACGCGGTGTTCGGGCGAGTCGTCGCAGGGATGGACGTCGTCCGCCGGATTCTCGCGATGCCGACCAGCCAGGGCGGCGAGGGGCCGATGAAGGGCGAGACGCTGCGCCGCCCGGTCTCGATCATACGCGCGGTCCGGCTCGACGGCACGGCGCATCCGACCGGGCGGATCAAGGTGTGGCAGCTTCTACCGCGCAAATAACCGCCGCCGTGCCCGGGGCGGTCGCGGGGTCATAACGCCGTCGCGAAGGTGATCGCGCCGAGCACGACACCGGGCGCATTCGCCAGCGCGACCGGCCAGTCGCGCTGCGGCTTGAGCAACCCGTAGGCAACCCACAAGGTGCAGTTGACCGCGGTCGCGAGCGGCTGAATCACCGAGCCCTTGTGCCCGGCGAGGTTGAGCTGGATCTGCGAGAGGTACGAGACGTACATCATCACCGCGGTCGCGGTCGCGATCCAGCCGAGGAGCAGGATCGCACGTTCGGCGGTGAAAGGCTTTGCCGCACTGGCCATGCGTAATCTCCATCGATGTTGCAGTGCACAACATAAGAGGACGCGATCGGTTCACTCTGGCAGCGGCACCGCGGTCTGCGTCAGGCTCGCGGCGACCGCTTCGGCGATCTTGATCCCGTCGACCGCCGCCGACAGGATCCCGCCCGCATAGCCTGCCCCCTCGCCCGCCGGATACAGCCCGCGCGTGTTGAGGCTTTGCAGATCGTCGCCGCGCTTGAAGCGGACCGGCGAGGAGGTGCGCGTCTCGACCCCGGTCAGCAGCACGTCGGGATGGTCGTACCCCGGGATCTGCCGCCCGAACACCGGGAGCGCCTCGCGCATCGCGGTGATCGCGAATTCGGGGAGGCATTCGGACAGGTCGCCCATCGTCACGCCGGGGCGATAGGACGGGACGACTTGCCCCAGCGCGGAAGACGGCTTGCCCTCGAGCAGGTCGCCCAATCGCTGCGCGGGGGCCTTGTAGCTCGATCCTCCCGCGACATAGGCGAGCGATTCCCAGTGCCGCTGGAACGCGATCCCCGCGAGCGGATCGCCCGGATAGTCGCGCTCGGGGTCGATGCCGACGACCAGCCCCGAATTGGCGTTGCGCTCGTTGCGCGAATATTGGCTCATGCCGTTGGTCGCGACGCGCCCTTCCTCCGAGGTCGCGGCGACGACGGTGCCGCCCGGGCACATGCAGAAGCTGTAGACCGTCCGCCCGTTCTTGCAGTGGTGCGACAGGCTGTAATCCGCCGCGCCGAGGATCGGGTTGCCAGCACTCGGCCCGAAGCGCGCGGTGTCGATCCACGATTGCGGATGCTCGATCCGCACCCCGAGCGAGAAGGGCTTGGCCTCGACATAGACCCCAGCCTCGTGGAGCATCGCGAAGGTATCGCGCGCGCTGTGCCCGATCGCGAGCACGACATGATCCGCGCGCAGATAGCTGCCGTCGTGGATGTGGAGCCCGCGCACGTGGCGGCTGCCGTCGCCGCGCGTCTCGATGTCGATCCCCTCGACGCGCTGCTGGAAGCGATATTCGCCGCCGAGCGCCTCGACGCTTGCGCGCATGCTCTCGACCATCGTGACGAGCCGGAACGTGCCGATGTGCGGATGCGCTTCGGTCAGGATCTCCTCGGGGGCGCCCGCCTTGACGAACTCGGTCAGCACTTTGCGATCGAGATGCCGCGCATCCTTGATCCGGCTGTAGAGCTTGCCGTCGGAAAAGGTGCCGGCACCCCCCTCGCCGAACTGGACGTTCGATTCGGGGTTGAGCACGCTCTTGCGCCACAGCCCCCAGGTGTCCTTGGTCCGCTCGCGCACGACCTTGCCGCGATCGAGGATGATCGGGCGGAACCCCATCTGCGCGAGGATCAGCCCGGCAAACAGCCCGCACGGCCCCGCGCCGATCACGACCGGGCGAATCTCGCTCTGCACGGCGGGGGCCTGTGCGGTGAATTTGTAGCGCGTGTCGGGGGTGGTGCCGACGTTGCGGTCCTTGCGGAACTTGGCGAGCACGGTCGCTTCGTTCTTCACCGCGACGTCGAGCGAATAGACCAGCAGGATCGCCAGCTTGTCGCGCGCATCATGCGCACGGCGCGCGATCTTGAAGCGGATCAGGTCGCGCGGGGTGATCTTGAGCCGCTTGCAGATCGCAGCGGGGAGCGCCTCATCGGGATGATGGAGCGGAAGGGCCAGTTCGGTAATGCGCAACATCGCCGGCCCTTACCGCGAGATGCGTCCCGATGCCATGACCGGTGCGCGAATCAGCCCTTGGGCGTGACCCACACCGCGACCGGCACCGCGAACTTGCCCGGCGCAGGCTTGCCGACTTCGACGCGGTCGGCGGTGACGAGCTCGCCGGTCTCGAGATTGAAGGACACCCACGGCTTGGGCATCCGGCCGAAAACCATTTTCTGGATGGGCTGGCCGGTGGCCGTGTTCATGATCGTTGCGGTAATGCTCATGCGCGTGCCGATACCGGGCTTGCCGCCTGGCTGTCCAGACCCCGAAAAACACCCGCGGGAACGCCCAAACTCGCGAACAACCCGCTACAAGACGTTGATCGGGACGCATTTCGATTAACCGACTCGTATCCTTTGATGCGGTATCGCGGCCTGTGCAGCGTATCGCATCCTTCCGCACGGCCCCGACCGTGATCCTGGTGACCGTCGCGCTTGCGGTGGGAATCCTGGTCGCCGCGTCCTCGGTCGCGCCGCGGACCGCCGCGACCGTCTTGTTCGGCATCACCGCCACGCTGCTGCTCACCTGGACGTGGCGGTTGCAGCGCACCGTCGCGCGCGCGCTCGATCAGGTGCAGGCGGCAGTGGACAGCGACTCCGCGACGCTCGAGGACGGGATCGCCGCGCTCGGCGACCGGCTGGCGACGGTCGATTACCGCCTGTCGCCCGCGCACCCGGTCAGCGGCCTGCCAATGCGCGAGGCGTTGCTTGCGCAGATGGCGGCGGACCAGCGCGGGATTCTGGGTGCGATCGCGTTCGAGGATTTCGAGCGGTTGACCGCGTTCGACCCCGCGCTCGGCGAGCGTGTGTTCGCGGCGTCGGTCGCGCGGCTGCGCAAGATGGTGCCGCCGACGCGCTTTCTCGCGCAGGTCGATCGCGGGCATGTCGGGCTCTGGTTCGGCGAACAGGTCGCCGAAGCCGAGGCGCGGGCCGAGCTCGACGCGATTTCCTACGCCCTTGGTGAAGCGGTCATCGACGAGGACCGCGAGATCGTCCCGCAAGTGCATCTCCGGCTTGCCACCTTCGATCATGCCGAGGGGCTGAATGCGGGTGCGTTCCTTGCGCGGACGCTCGCCTCCTTCGCGCTGTCGCGCGGGGCGGAGGCGGCGGCGGGCGTGACGGTCGATCATGCCGAACTCGCGCGCGATCGCTACGGGCTCGAGCAGGACCTGCGGCAGGCAATCACGCGGCGCGAGATGCGGCTCGAATATCAGCCGTTGATCGATGCGGTCCAGGGGCGGGTGGTCGGTGCGGAGGCACTGTTGCGCTGGACCAGCGCCGATCGCGGCACGGTGTCGCCGACGCGGTTCGTGCCGGTGATGGAAGCGATGGGGCTGGCGAGCGAGATCGGCGCGTGGGTGCTCAATACGGCGGTGCGCGGTGTCGCCGACTGGCAGGCGCAGGGGCTGCGCGACTTGCGAGTCGCGGTCAACGTCTCGGGGTTGCAGCTCGAACGCGACGACCTGCCGATCCTAGTCGAGCGCACGCTCAGGCGCCACCGGGTCTTGCCCGCCGCGCTCGAGATCGAGCTGACCGAAAGCGTCGCGACCAACGATGCCGACCATTGCCGCCGGATCTTCCAGCAATTGCGCAGCATGGGCGTGAAGCTCGCGGTCGACGATTTCGGGACGGGCTATTCGGGGTTCAGTTCGCTCCGCGCGCTCGCGTTCGACAAGATCAAGATCGACCGCGAATTCGTCACCGGGATCGATAGCCGCCGCGACAGCCAGGCGATCTGCCAGAGCATCCTCGCGCTCGGGCGCGGGCTTGGCATCAAGGTGCTGGCCGAAGGGGTCGAGCGGCAGGCCGAATATGCGTGGCTGCGCCGACACGGCTGCCAGCATTTCCAGGGGTATTATTTCAGCCGACCGCTCGATCCCGAGCGGTTCGCAGGGTTCGTCCGCGACACGCGCAGCCTCGGCGCGCTGCTGTCGCTGGGCGATGGGGTTCAGGCACAGGGCGAGAAGGTAAGCGCGTGATGACGATCGGTCGATGGAAGCTGGGGTGTGTCCTCGCCGGAATGGCGACGCTCGCCGCCTGTTCGGGCGGGCCGGCGCGCCCGCGCGCGGATACCGCGCCGCCGGTCTCGGTGAGCGCGAGCGCCGAGGCGGACGCGATCTTCGACCTGATGCTGCGCGGCGATACCGCGACCGCGGGCAAGCGCCTCAAGGTGCTGCTCAAGCGCGACCCGATGAACCCGACCGCGCGGCTGCTGCAGGATTCGCTCGATCGCGATCCCGTCGAATTGCTCGGCCCGCAAAACCATCCTTACGCCGTGCAGGCGGGGGACACGATCGTGTCGCTTGCGGATAAATTGCTCGGCAACCGGCTCAAGGCCTACCAGCTCGCGCGCTACAACGCGCTGACCGCGCCGTTCGCGCTGACCGCCGGGCAGAGCCTGAAGATTCCCGGCGAGGCGCCCCGGCCCGAACCGGTCCGTCGCGCCGATCCCGCGCTGAGCCGCGCCGGTCCCCGCGCCAGGCCGACCCCGGCGCGGCCGGTTGCCCCCGCCGCCGCTGCGCCTGCGACCAACCCCGCCGCCGCGCGACCGCTCCGTGCGGCTGGGCTTGCCGCGCTCAACCAGGGAAATGTCGCGCGCGCGGTCGCGTTGCTGCGGCGTGCGTCCGCGCTCGACCCGGCGAACCCGATGATCGCGCGCGATCGTGCGCGCGCCGAGCGGATCGCGGCGACCGTGAAGGCACGGCGATGAACAGGCTCGGCCGCTACCGGATCGACGATTGCCTCGGCGAAGGCGCGATGGCCGAGGTGTATCGCGCGCACGACCCCGAGATCGACCGGCAGGTCGCGATCAAGGTGCTCAAGCCCGATTTCGCGCGCGACCGCGAGATCGGCGCACGCTTCCTGCGCGAGGCGCGCGCGGCGGGCGCGCTCTCCCACGCCAACATCGCGACGATCTACGACGTCGGCGAGACCGACGGGGTCGCCTATATCGCGATGGAACTGGTCGACGGCCAGCCGCTCGACGTCGCGCTCCAGGCGCAGGGGCGGATGCCGTACGAGCGCGTCCTCGCGATCGGCCAGCAGCTTGCGAGCGCGCTTGCCTATGCGCATCGCGCAGGAGTCGTCCACCGCGACATCAAGCCCTCCAACATCCTGCTGTCGTCGGACGGCAGGACCGCCAAGCTGCTCGATTTCGGCGTCGCGCGGATCGGCGAGCTCGATCCGATCGCCGCCGATGCGCAGCTCGGCCGGACGCAGGTCGGCCAGCTGATCGGCACGCCGCGCTACATGAGCCCCGAGCAGGCGCTCGGGCTGCCGGTCGACCAGCGTTCCGACCTGTTTTCGCTCGGGGTCGTGCTGTACGAGATGGTGACGGGAAAGGTCGCCTTCCCGGGCACTGCGCTCGCAACGCTCGCGATCCAGATCGCGCAGGAGAAGGTCGAGCCGATCGACCGCAACGTCGGCGATTGCCCACCGGGGCTGCGCTTCGTGATCGACAAGCTGCTCGCGAAGAAGCCCGAACAGCGGTTCGCGACCGGCGAGGCGCTCGAACGCGCGCTCGCGCAGGAGCTTGCGGCGCATGCCGACAAGCCGGTCGGGCGGCGCGGCCTGTCGTTGCGGATCAAGCTGCCGCTCGCGCTGTCGCTCGTCACCGCGGCGGCGCTGGTGGCGTGCACGACGACGACCATGACGCGCGAACGCGGCACGCTCGAACATATGGCGATCACCTCGGGCGGGTCGATCGCGTCGTTCGTCACCAACAACGCGGCGGTCCTCGCCGCCGAGAATGCCGGGCTGGCGGCGGGCGAGCAGGACTGGTCTGCACTCCAGGCGTTCGCGGTCACCGCGAGCCGCGACCCCGCGATCCGTGACCTGATCGTCACCGACAGCGGCGGGACGATCCGTGCGGCGGGCGACGCGAAGCTGGTCGGCCAAAGGTATCGCCCCGCCTCGGGCGAGCCGGTGATGGAACGCGCGGGCGATTCACAGGTCAGCGGTGTCGCGGACAGCGGGCGCGGGGCGGGGATCCGCTTCGTGCACCCGATCGTCTATGCCGGCGCGCGGTTCGGGACGGTCGATCTCGTCGTGCGGCGCACCGGGCTCGACGCCGCGCTCGCGGGCGCGCGTACGTCGCTGCTGCTGTTGAGCGCGGTGGTGATGCTCGCGGTGCTGCTGGTCGGCTATCTCAGCGGCGCGATGGTCGCGCGCCCGCTTGGCCGGTTGCGCAAGGCGCTCGACGATGCGGCGAGCGCGTCGTTCGCACTGCGCATCTCGGACCGGCGTGGAGATGAATTCGGCGCGGTGTTCGAGGCGTTCAACCGCACCGCTGCCGCGATCGAACCGCGCCTGTCGGGCGAGGACGAAGGCGAGGCGGCGATGCTCGCGACGCGCGTCGCGCCCGCCAGACGCGCTGCCTGAAGGGAGGCTGCCCGATGTACATGCTGCAACTGTTCGATGCCGCGAACGAACTCCAGCCGATCGACGCGCGGCTGATGCGCGACGGCCTGATCCGGATCGGGCGCGACAGCGCGGCGGACTGGACGATCGCCGATCCTGATTGCGAACTGTCGCGGTCGCACTGCGAACTCGCGGTGGTCGCGGACGAACTGCGGCTGCGGTCGCTCGGCGCGAACGGCGTGTTTGACGATACGACCGGCAGGCGCTTTCCCGATGCCACCGACGTCGCGGTGGAGATCCCGTCGACGATCCGCTTCGGCCGGTTCCGCCTGAAGGCAAGCCGCGCGCCGCATGGCGACGATACGGTCGATGCCGCGCGGACGATGGTGCTGACCCCGCCGCTCGGTTCGTCGGTCGCGGTGCCCGACGACTGGAGCGACGGCGCGTCCTTCGCCGGGTTCGGCGGGGAATCGCTGCTCGAGGCGTTTTGTGAGGGGGCAGGGCTCGACGCCTCGTTGCTTTCGAGCGAGGACCCGGCCGAAATCATGCGCCGCGCGGGCGCGGTGTACCGGCAGATGGTGCTCGGCGTCGGCGACCTGATGGCGGAGCGTGACCGCGCGCGCGGCCAGTACAAGCTGTCGCGCACGACGATCGGCGGAGCCAACAACAATCCGTTCAAATGGGCGCCGACGCAGCGGCTCGCGATCGACCTGCTGCTGGCGGGATCGGGCAATTTCCTGTCGGGACCGGCGGCGTTGCAGGTGTCGTTCCGCGACGTCAAACGCCATCTGATCGCGACCTTCGCCGGGCTCCACGGCAGCCTGCGCGCGGCGATCGACACGTTCGATCCCGTCGCGCTCGACGCGGCGGTCGCGCCGCGCGCGTCGATGCTCAAGAGCCGCACCGCCTTGCAGGCCGAGGAAGTCGCGCGGCGGCATGGCGATCTGACCGGGCAGCTCGACCAGGGCAGCGGCGGGTCGCTCGAGCGCGCGTTCGTCGCGGCGTATGACGCGGCCGAGGCGCAGTCGAACAGCCCGTCGCCCGCGGAGCCGGCATGATGCCCGCCGTAGCCTCGCGCGTTGCGGGTGGCGCGTTCGCGGGCCAGTCGGTCGCGCGGTCGCACGTCGGGCGAGTCCGCGCGATCAACGAGGATCGCGTGTTCGATTGCCCCGATCATGGCCTGTGGGGGGTCGCCGACGGGATGGGCGGCCACGCCGGCGGGGACATCGCCGCGCAGACGATCGTCACCGCGTTGCGCGCGTTGGTGGCGGGCGGGGATGCGCCCGATGCACCTGCGCTGATCGGCGCGATCCATGCCGCCAACGCCGCGATCGTCGCGCGCAACGGCGCGCTCGGGAGCGATGCCGGGTCGACCGTCGTCGCCGCGCAGATCGCGCCCGACGCGACCGCGACGATCGCCTGGGTCGGCGACAGCCGCGCGTATCTGGTGCGCGGCGGGGCGGTACGGCAACTGACGCACGACCATAGTTTCGTGCAGGACCTGATCGACGCGGGCTTGCTCAGCGTCGAGGCGGCGGTGCGACACCCACGCGCGAATGTCGTCACGCGCGCGCTCGGCGTCGCGCTTGCGCTCGACGTGGCGACGGTGGTGGTGGGGTTGCTGCCCGGCGATCTGCTGCTGCTCTGCTCGGACGGCCTGTCGCGGTCGTTGCACGATCACGATTTGGTGGCGGCGGGGTCGCTTGATGCACTGGCCGATACGCTGATCGCGAACGCACTCGCGCGCGACGGGAGCGACAATACGAGCCTTGTGGCGATCCGGTATGGCTGAAAGGATTGCAATCCTCCCGTGTGCTTCCCCGGCGAAGGCCGGGGCCCAATAGCCAGACGGGAGATTGCGAGCGACTGCGTCACGGTACCTCGGCGATCACTGCTGGGCCCCGGGCTTCGCCGGGTAAGCGCCTGCTGGAAGGAACGCGCTGCGTTCCGACCCCGCTACTTCCCCGCCGTCACACTCGCGAAGACCGTCGGCGCATCGCGCAACTGCAGGACGATTCGCCCGTCGCGCGCCGCCGCGGTCGTGATCCGCGGATTGACGAAACCATCCGGAATCGCCTGCAACGTATCGGCCTGTTCGCTCGCGCCGATCGCCTTGATGAGGAACAGCCGGTCTCCCGCGACCTGGCACTTGTCGCGCGCGGGGCAGCTCACCGAACGGATGTCGGGCAAGCGCACGATCGTCGCGAGCGCGGTCCAGTTCGAGGGCGCATCGTCATGCCAGATGCGGAAGCGGACCGGGCCATAGGCCAGCGCGCCAAGCGTCTCGGTCGGCGCAAACGCGACGATCCCGGTCGTCGCATCCTGCAGGTCATAGCCCTTGCCCGCCTTGATCGTTCCCGTCGCGCGTCCGTCGGCGGTGGCGATTTCGATCGTTTCCTGCCCGTCGAGCGGTTCCATGCCGTCCTTGTGGAAGGCGAAGCTGATCCGCGCGTCCTGCGCGAATACGTCGGGGTTGCTCAGCGTGATCGGCACGATGCCGTCATGCGCGGGGACCTGTCCCGCGATCCGTACCAGCGTCGCCCCGGTCCGGCGTCCGCCGACCGTGACGGGCACGGTCTTGCGCCGCCCCGCGCTGAACGTGACCTCTGCGGTCAGGCTCGTCCCCGCGCCGATCGTCTGCGCCTTCGCGGAATCGTCCGCGAGCAGCGTCAGCCGGTCCTGGTTGTCGACTCGCGTCAGCCCGCCCGGGTGGAAGGCAAGCGGCCCGATCGTCATCGCCTTGACCTGGTCGAGCCGCGCGCCGGTCAGCACCGCCTCGTCGTCGCCGGCGTGGAAGGTGAGGTCGTCGACGCTCCCTGCCTCCTGCAGCGCGGACAGCGTGATCACCGCGGGCGTCGTCCCGGCAGCCCCCTCGATCACGACCGACACCGCACCGGGCGCGGTCTTGTCGAGTGGCAGCGTCGCGACGATCCCGCGCGTGCCCGCCTGTTTCCACGTCACCGGCTTCGCCGCGCCGTCGCCACGCCGGAGCGACACCTGCGTCACGCAGCCCGCGCCCCCGCCGAGGATCTCGACGTCGTTCGGGCGGCCGACCACCAGCGAAGTGCCCTCGGCGGTCTTCCACGCATTGAGCGCGGGGTTGGAGAGCGCGAAACTCGGCCCCTCGAACGGCGCGAATCCCCAGATGCCGTGGAGCTGCGCGGGGATCGCCCCGCCGAACGGCCCCGCGGGCAGGGCGGCATCGAGGACATAGCCGCCACGCCGCGCATCGGCATGGACCGGCACGTCGACCAGCGTCCCGTCCGGGCGCTTCAAGCGCAGCGTCATGTCGCGCGCGAACTGCGTGGCGTAGATCAGCGGTGCGCCTTCCACCGGCAGCACCAGTCCGGGCGCGGCGCACAAAGCAATGTCGGGCGTGGAGGGGCGCAGCGGCGGCGGCTTGGGCGCCTCGATCGCTGGCATCGCGACGACCATCACCGAGGTCGGCTTGGCGAAGGACAGCGGCGTGTTGAGCAACAATGTCGCGCGGCCGTTGCCGATCTGCGCCAGCGCGGGGATGAACTGCAGTTGCGTCGATTGGAACGCGCCGAGCAAGCGGAACATGTCACGCACTACGCCGATATACGAACTGTACGAGCCATAGCCCGCCTGCGGGGTCGCGCTGAGCTGGAACGCGAGGTCGGTCGGCGCGCCCGCGAGCGTCGAGGCGAGCGCGGAGCTGTGCGTATCCGCGAGCAACAGCGTCTCGCGGTCGCCGGTCAGGCAGGCAGCCTGGAGTTCGGCGGGTTGCTGGAGGCATTCCGCCTTGAGCTTGATCGCGAGGCTGCGCGTCAGCACCTGCGACGCGGCGGAGACGCTCTCGGGATTCTGCCGTTCGGCCTTCAACGTCTCGCGCAGGAACGCGTCGAGCCGGGCGCGGTCGAGCGTCGCCTGGTTGAGCTCCTGCACCGCGCGGACGAACGCGCCGGGGCGCTTGCGAACGGTGCTGATCACCGCATTCGCGCCGCCGCCGCTTTCTGGGATGACGAGCAGCGCCATCTGCTGCGCGCCCTTGGGGACGGTCAGCGAGAAGTCCGCGCTCTTGCCCTTGCGGCTGTGCGCCTCGTGGAACCAGTCCTTCGCCGGCCGGTCGATCGCGCCACGCAGGAAGCCTGCGACGATCCGGAAGCCCTCGGTCTGCTCGGGCGGAAGGTCGAGCTTGATCGAGACGACGTCGCCTTCGACGAGATTGGGCACCGCTTCGAGCGGGAGCGTCACCGTCCCGTGGCGCACCGAAACGACGACGTTTGGGCCAGCCAGGTCGAACGAGGAGGAGGCGGCGGACGCGGCGACGGGCGCAGCCAGCGCGACGAGCGGGGCCGCGGCCAACCCAAGCTGCCGTGCGATACGTCCTGCGGATTGAGGCAACGCTCTGAAATGCATCAGGTCTCCTGCGTCCGTCGGGTGTTCACAATAAGGCGCGTGCCAGGCCCTTCGTCCGCCGCAGGGCTTAGCGTGTGAACGATCCCGCGCAAGGGGGCGCGGGCTGGACGCCCCCGTTCAGCGACAGGCGCGCCAACCCATGTCGCCGCGATCCGCCTGGTCGAGATGGAGGTGGTCGCGGTGCGCGGCGTTATAGTCGGGCGACAGGATCGTCGCGAACAGTGGGCACCCGCCGTCGCGCACCGCGTGGAGGAAGCGCCCGCGCGCATTGCCCTTCGACCAGTCGCGCAGCACCGACACGCGCCGCCCGTCCGCGAGCACGAACGCGCTGATGTCGATGGCATTGCCGGTCGAATGCTCGCTCCAATTGCCCTCGGATCGCCCGTACATCCGGCGACACGCATAGCTCCCGAAATGCTCGATCCGCGCCACCGTCGTGCCCAGTAGGCGTTGCGCGGCGGGCTGGACGACCTGCGCCTGCCACACCAGCAGCCCGGCGGCGACCGGGCAGGCGGTCGCGACGATGGGGGTTAGCGTCAGCATGTCCTGGCGCGGCGCGATCCGGACGCTGTTCCCGACGCGGCACGCCTCGGGGCCGCGCGGGGTCACCGCCGTAAAGCGCAAGCCAGCGTCTTTCAGCACGGCCCGGCACGCGCTCGCATCGCGCCCGAGCGCGACGATCTTGCGCCCGGTGAACAGACCGGCAGGCTGGTCGAGCCGGAGCGGGGTCCACGGCAGATCCTGCGGCGGCGGGCGGAACAAGGCGAACAGCACCAGCGCGACCGCGGCACAGAAGGCGAGCACCACGATCCGGCGCACCCAGCGAAGAGCAATCGATACAGCCATCAGCGCAGCCAACGCTGCACGCGGCGCATCGGCTGCACCCAACGCAGTCGATCAGCGACGCGGCTCAATCGTAGTGCGCCGCCCACATCGTCGCGGCGATGTCGCTCTCCTGGATGACGCGGCACTCGGGTTGCGCGACTCCCTCGGCGATCGCCTGCCGTGCGACCGCGGTGGCGATGCGCAGTGCGATGTCGCGCAACCGGGTGATCGGCGGGAGCAGGGTGCCGCCTTCGCCGTCCATCGTCGCGAGTTCGCGCGCGGCGGCCATGAACATGCCCTCGGTCACGCTCCGCGCGCCCACCGCGAGCGCGCCGAGCCCGACGCCGGGGAAGATGAAGACATTGTTGACCTGCGTCACGCCCGCCACGCCGAACGGACTGCCGGTGCCGACGATCGCGCGACCGTCGGTCCAGTCGAACAGGTCCGCCGGATGCGCCTCGGCGCGCGAGATCGGGTTGGACAGCGGGAACAGGATCGGATGCTCGACGCCCGCCGCCATCGCGCGCACCACCGCCTCGCCGAACGCGCCGCTCTGGCCCGAGGTGCCGACCAGCACGGTCGGCCGGATCCGCTCGACCGTGCCGAGCAGGTCGAGCGGAATCGGGATGTCGGTCTCGTGCCGCGCGAGCGCCGTCTGCGACGGGGTCAGCCCCGGCATGCCGGCGGCGACCAGCCCGTCGCGATCGACCGCCCAGATCCGCGTACGTGCTTCGGCATCGCTCAGGCCATCTGCAACCATCGCGCGGACGAGCAGCTCGCCGATTCCGCATCCTGCAGCGCCTGCGCCGAACAGCACGATCCGCTGGTCCGCAAGCGCGCCGCCGGTCCGCCGGATCGCCGACAGCAACGTGCCCAGCGCGGTCGCGGCGGTGCCTTGGATATCGTCGTTGAAGCTGAGCAGCCGGTCGCGATAGCGATCGAGCAGGCGATGCGCGTTGTGGCCGGCGAAATCCTCCCATTGCAGCAGCACGTTCGGCCAGCGCGCGGACACCGCCGAAACGAAGCTCTCGAGGAAGCCGTCATATTCGTCGCCGCGGACTCGCGCATGCCGCCAGCCGACATACAACGGATCATCGCGCCGCGCGGCATTGTCGGTCCCGACGTCGAGCAGGATCGGCAGCACTTCTGCCGGATGCAGCCCGGCGCACGCGGTGTAGAGCGCGAGCTTGCCGATCGGGATGCCCATCCCGCCCGCGCCTTGGTCACCGAGCCCGAGGATGCGTTCGCCGTCGCTGACCACGATCACCTTGACCCGGTCGAACGCCGGGTCCGCGAGGATGTCCGCGATCCGGTGCTGGTTGGGGTAGCTCAGGAACAGCCCGCGCGGGCGGTGCCAGATCTCGCTGAATCGCTCGCACCCTTCGCCGACGGTCGGCGTGTAGATCAGCGGGAGCATCCGCGGCAGGTCCCGCTGGACCAGCGCGTGGAACAGGATCTCGTTCGAATCCTGGAGTTCACGGAGGAAGGCATAGCGGTGGAAATCGTCCGCCATCCCGTCGAGCGCGCGCGTCCGCCGGTCGATCTGGCTTTCCAGCGTCCCGATGTGCGGCGGGAGCAGCCCGTGCAGCCCGAACGCATCGCGCTCCGCCTCGGTAAAGGCGGTGCCCTTGTTGGTCAGCGGATCGGCGAGCAGCGCACGCGCGGCGGCATGGATGGCATGAACGATGGCGGGGGTCCTTTTCTTAGAAGCGCAGGCTGATCCAGCCGGCGAGGAAATCGGAGCTCTTGAAGCCAGCATCCCTGGGCGCCGGCCCGGCGGCGAGATGTTCGTAGCGCCCGGTCACCGAGACCCGCGGCGTTACCGCCCACACCGCCTGCAACCGCGAGACGTTGGCAATCCGCGCGGCGCGGAAGTTCTGCGTCCCGGCAAACGGGGCACCGCTGGCGCGATACACCGCATCGGTGACGTTGGCACGCCAATTGAGCGCATATTCCGCCGTCACCCGCAGCGACTTGGCGGGGGAGACCGTCACGTTCGGCGCGAGCGTGACGAGGTTCGACGGCGTCAGGAACAATTGGTAGCTGTAATAGATGTTGTTCCCGAACGGCGCATAGGCGTTGCGCAGCGTCTGCCCGCCATAGCCGCCGCCACCGCTCGAATAATCGAAATGCACGCCGACGCGCGGGGCGGTCTTGGCCTTGCCGACGCGGTAGGTCTGCGCGACGAAGAACTGCCACGCATCGATCCGCTGGTCGATATAGGTGCCGAACTGATGGTTGACGGTCCAGTCGATCGTCAGCGGCCCGGCGTCGCCATAGGCATGGACGCCCGCGTAGAACCGCTCCGCCGGGCCGATCCGCCCGCCCCAGGCGCCGACCGAATTCTTGCGCCGCCAGAAGAACGGGTCGACGAAGAGGCTCGACCCGCCGAACGCCGTTTTCGGCACCGCGAAGCCGAGCGACACGCCCGAGAAGCGCCGCGCAGGATCGCTGATGTCGTCCTCGGTCCCGAGATCGCCATATGCGGTCGGCTTGAGATCGAACAGGTCGGCGCGGACGGTCTTGCCCTTGGCCCACAGCCGGATGCCGTTGAGCGTATAGCGGATCGTGTTGTTGTCGCGTTGCGAGACGAGCAGGTTGGGGCCGTCGGTGAATTCCTGCCGCCCGTATCGCGCGCCGAGCTGGACCGAGCCGACGTCGACGTCACCCTCGACGAACGCCTGCTGGACCGCGAGGTCGTTGCGCAGCGTCGCGGCGGGCGCGCCGAGTTCGACACCCGAAATCCCGCCATGCGCGACTTCGATATAGCCGCGCAGATGCGACCCCACGTGCAGGTCGGCACCGCCGACGAGCCGCAGAATGTCCTGCCGCTGCGCCTTGCTCTCGCGGAGATTGGGGTTGGTGGTGTGGTTCATCCGCAGCCGCGCTTCACCCGACAGCGTCAGGTAGATGTCGCCATTCGAGTCGAGCGGCAGGAACTTGAGCCGGTCGAGCGGATCGTCGCGCTTCGCCGGGTCCGCCATGCCGCGCCAGTCCTCGGCCCAGCGCGACAAATTGTACCCGTTGGCGTTCGCGCCATCGCCCGATCCGGCGGCGGGATAGCCCGTCGCGATCGGGGTGGCGGGGGCCTTTTCGACCGAACTTGCCTGTGCGAGCGCCGACGAAGGGGCGAGGACGAGGCCGGCGAAAGGCACGAGGATGGCCGTGGCGGCGCGCAGCCGCGAAAGATGTGTCATGAAAAGTCCTTTGGCGCTTAGTTGGCGACGCTAAGCGCGGCAGGGGCGGACGAGACGGCCGGCGCCGGAAGCACCTTGCCCGAGAGCGCGGCGTTGAGCTGCTCGACGTCGAGCTTGCCCTCCCACTTCGACACGACGACGGTCGCGACCGCATTGCCGATGAAGTTGGTCAGGCTGCGACACTCGGACATGAAGCGATCGACCCCGAGGATCAGCGCCATCCCCGCGACCGGCACCGACGGCACGATCGACAGCGTTGCGGCGAGGGTGATGAACCCGGCACCGGTCACGCCCGCCGCGCCCTTCGACGACAGCATCGCGACGCTCAGCAGCAGCAACTGCTGCCCCAGCGTCAGGTCGACGTTGCACGCCTGCGCGATGAACAGCGCGGCCAGCGTCATGTAGATGTTGGTGCCGTCGAGGTTGAAGCTGTAGCCGGTCGGCACGACCAGCCCGACGATCGACTTGGGGCAGCCCGCGCGCTCCATCTTCTCGATCAGCGAGGGCAATGCGCTTTCCGACGACGAGGTGCCGAGCACCAGGAGCAGTTCGGCCTTGAGGTAGATGATCAGCTTGATGATCGAGAAGCCGGTAAACCGCGCGACAAGCCCGAGCACGACCAGCACGAACAGCAGCGACGTGCCGTAGAAGGTGGCGACCAGCGTCGCGAGATTGGCGAGTGTGCCGACGCCGTATTTGCCGATCGTGAATGCCATCGCACCGAACGCACCGATCGGTGCCGCGCGCATCACGATGCCGACCAGCCGGAAGAAGGCGATCGACACGTCGTTGAGCAGGTCGACCACCTTGGTGCCGCGGTCGCCGATCAGCGCGAGCGCGATCCCGAACAGGATCGAGATGAACAGCACCTGCAGGATGTTCCCCTGCGTCATCGCCGACAGGAAGGTGTCGGGAATGATGCTGGTGAGGAAGCCGGTCAGCGTCGTTTCATGCGCCTTTTCGGCATATTCGGTGATCTTGGAGGTATCGAGCGAGGCGGGGTCGATGTTGAGCCCCGCGCCAGGGCGCACGACGTTGGCGACGATCATCCCGATGATCAGCGCGAGCGTCGAGAAGAACAGAAAATAGGCGAAGGCCTTGCCCGCGACGCGCCCGACCGAGGCGAGATCGCGCATCCCGGCGATGCCGGTCACAATCGTCAGGAAGATGACCGGCGCGATCACCATCTTGACCGCCTTGATGAACGCATCGCCGATCGGCTTCATCGCCTCGCCCGCGTGCGGAGCGAAATGGCCGAGCAGCACGCCCGCGACGATTGCGGTGAGCACCTGGAAATAGAGCTGCGCATACCACCGCTTGGGGGCGGCGGGCGGCTGGTCGCCGGCGGCGGGAATCGAAATGGTCATGGGGGCCTTCATCCTCTGGTCGCGAGGTTCTGCTCTGCGGCGATACCTGTGGGGATCAGTATCGCCGTGTCCGACGTGCGGGGAGACGTGATTTCCAGAATTTGATAAAATCGCCATAAATCAGTATACTAGCGCCATTGCCCTGTGTGCGGCTGCGCCAGTTCCTGCCACCGCACAGCCGGCAATGTGCAGAAAGTTGCACAATCTCCGGCGGTTGGTAGGATCGGGCATGGTCCGTGCGATCCCCTGGCAGCGACTCGCCGCGCTTTTTGCCGCGCTGCTGCTGGTGTTGGGAAGTGCCTGGGGCGTCGGCATGGTGGTCGGCGCTGCGGCCCGCAACCGGCTCGCCGCCTCGGTCGCGTCGGACGCGCGCTTGCGGGCGGCATTGCTCGCGAGCGAGATCGCGCGGTTCCGCCTGCTGCCGCTGGCGCTGGCGGACGACCGCGACGTCGTCGCCGCGCTGGCGGGCGGGGCAGGGGCGACCGGGGCGCTCGATCGGAAACTCGAGCGGCTCGCCGGCATTACCGGGGCGGCGGTGATGTACGTGATCGCGCCGGACGGCCATGCGATCGCGGCGAGCAACTGGCGCAGCACGCGCAGCTTCGTCGGCAGCGACTATCGCTTCCGGCCCTATTTCCAGCAGGCACGGCGCGGCGCGGAAGGGCGCCAGTTCGCGCTGGGTACGGTCAGCAATCGCCCGGGTCTGTACCTCGCGCGCGGGACCATCGGCGGGGGCGTGGTCGTGGTGAAGCTCGATTTCGATTCGCTCGAGCGGCAATGGGCGGCGGCGGGGGGCGTGACGTTCGTCACCGATTCCGCCGGGCTAATCCTGATCGCGAGCCGCCCCGGCTGGCGTTTCGCCACGACCCGACCGCTGGCCCCCGCCGAGCGCGCGACCGAATTGCGCGTCAGCGGCGCGCCGACGCTCACCCAGCCGCCGTTCCGCGCGGGGGACGATGGCCGCATCCGCATCCCCGGCGAGAAAGGCGCGCTGCTCGTCGCACGGACCAAGCCCGATGCGGCGGGCTGGCGGGTCGCGCTTGCGCAACCGAGCCGGGTGGCGGTGGATGATGTCGCGCGCGCGGCGGCGCTGGTGGCGGGGGCGCTGATGCTCGCGGTGCTGTGGCTCGCGCAAGCCGCCTGGTCGCGCGCGCGGCGGCGCGCCGATCGCACCAGTCTGCTCGAACGTGCGGTCGCGGACCGCACTGCCCTGCTCCGCCGCGAGATCGAGGAACGCGCCTTGCTCGAAACCCGCGCCGCGACGCTGCGGGAGGCGTTGCGCCAGGCCAACCGGCTCGCGACGCTCGGGCAGATTACCGCAAGCGTCGCGCATGAAACCGCGCAGCCCGTCGCCGCGATCCGCACCTATGCCGCGACCGGCGAGACGCTGCTCGACCGCGGCGCGACCGAGGAGGTGCGCGGCAACCTGCGCGCGATCGCGCGGCTGACCGAGCGGATCGGCACCGTTACCGCGCAACTGCGCGGCTTCTCACGCAAGGCGAGCGGCGAGATCGGCCCGGTCGCGTTGGTCGAGGTGATCGAGGGCGCGCAATTGCTGCTGCGCGAACCGCTCTCCCGGGTCGCGGTGGACTGGCCGCAGGTCGCGCCCGACCTCCGCGTGATCGCGGGGCGGATCCGGCTCGAACAGGTGTTCGTCAATTTGCTCCAGAATGCGAGCGAGGCGGTCCAGGGGCAGGATGCGCCCGGGATCACGGTGACGGTGAAATCGGGGAGCGACACGGTCGCGGTGCGGATCAGCGACACCGGCCCAGGGATCGCGCCCGAGATCCTCGAACGGCTGTTTACGCCGTTCGCCACCAGCCGACCCGCCGGGCTCGGGCTCGGGCTGGTGATCGCGAAGGACATCATGGAGGATCTCGGCGGAAGCCTGCGGCATGTGCCCGCTTCCGGTGGCGCGTGTTTCGAAATCCTGCTGCGGCGCGCGCTGTGACCGCGCCGCTGCCGCGCGTCGCGTTGATCGAGGACGACGAGGACCTGCGCGTCTCGACGACGCAGTTGCTGACGCTCGCGGGGTTCGCGGTCGACGCCTATCCCAGCGCCGCCCCCGCGCTCGCCGCGATCCAGGCCGATTTCACGGGCGTAGTCGTCACCGACGTGCGGTTGCCGCATATGTCGGGAACCGAAGTGTTCGAGCTGTTGCGCACGCGCGATCCGACACTGCCGGTCATCCTCATCACCGGGCATGGCGACGTGACCATGGCGGTCGCGGCGCTCAAGGCGGGCGCGTGGGATTTCCTGACAAAGCCGTTCGACCCGGACGTGCTGCTCGCCGCGGTGGCGCGGGCGTCAACGGCGCGCGCGCTCGAGCTCGACAACCGGCAACTGCGCGCAGCGGCGCAGGAGGATGCCGACGATGGCCTGATCGGCACGTCCCCCGCGATCGAGCGATTGCGCGCGATGATCCCGACGCTCGCCGATGCGGATATCGATCTGCTGATCGAAGGCGAGACGGGGACGGGCAAGGCGCTGCTCGCGCGGCGGATCCACGCGGCGGGCAAGCGGCGGCGGCACCGGCTGCTCGGGGTGGCGTGCGCGGCCTATCCCGATGCGCTGCTCGACACCGACCTGTTCGCGCGCGTCGGCACCGGCAGCGTGGTCGCGGCGAGCCGGGGGACGGTGCTGCTCGACGATCTCGATCACGCCTCGCGTGGCCTGCAGGCGCGGCTGACCGCGCTGGTCGAGGCGCGCGCGCTGGTGACGCCGGGTGCGCGCGACGCGATCCCGATCGACCTGCGGATCATCGCCACCGCAGCCGAGGAAGGCGCGCGGGCCGAGGATGCGATCGCACCCGCGTTGCTGTACCGCGTGGCGGCGGTGCGGCTGCGCATGCCGCCGCTGCGCGAACGCCGCGAGGATGTCGTCCCGCTGTTCGCGCATTTCGTCGCGCAGGGCGCACGGCGGATCGCGCGACCGGTCCCGCCGATGAGACGGCGGCGGTCCAGCACCGGCTCGCGACGCACGACTGGCCGGGCAATGTCCGCGAGCTTGCGCATTTCGCCGAGCGCTTCGTGCTCGGGCTCGATCCTGTTGGCGAAGCGTCGGACGACCGCCCGGCAAGTCTCCCCGAACGGCTCGACGCGTTCGAGCGCGCGGCGATCATTGCGGCGATGGCGCAGGCCGGGGGCGAAGTCGGCGCGGCGATCGAACAGCTCGGAATACCGCGCAAGACCTTCTATTACCGGGTCAAGCGGCTCGGGATCGACCTCGGCCCGCTCAAGCGCGGGGGATAGCGGGGGCGTTCTACCCGACGCTGCGCTCGCCATGTTGGAGCATCGCGGGGATGACCAGATCCTCCTCGTCCGCGAGATGCCGGGCAAGCAGCGCCATCAGCCGGTCGGTCGCGTCGGCATAGCGGTTGCTTGCGTCCTGCACCGATGCCGCACCGCGCGGCAACGCCGCGACCAGATCGCGCGCGCCGTCCAGCGCGCCGATCAGCGCGGAATGGATCAGTTCGTGGTCGCTTTCAAGCACGTCGAAGCCCCGCTCCATTCGCGGGTCGAGCGCGCGGAACTTGGGGAAATAGAGGCTGTCCTCGATCCCGTGGTGCCCCTCGAGGTGCTGGAGGAAATGGTTGAAGCGCGGGACGAACGCCTGCTGGAACGTCGGTGCATCCAGCACGCCCTCGCGGAAGGCCTGCATGATCTGCTGCAATTGCCCGCCCTGCTCGCGCAGGCTGGCGTGGACCTGCAGCCAGAATGCCGCGAGTTCGCCGAAATTGTGGTGCTGCCGCCATTCCGGCGCGGGATAGGTATCGCGCAGATAGGCGATCGTGTCGGGAAGTCCGAGCCGATTGGCGAGCGGCCACGCGTTGGGATCTTCAGTCATGCTCCAGCCCTTGGCCATGCCGGACGGGCGAGGCAACTCCCCTTTTCATTCCCGCAGGCGCCTGCTCTACTTGAGAAATGACCCTGCTCCGCACGTTCGCAACCCTTGCCGCCGCGTCCGCGCTCGCGACGACTCCGCTGCTTGCGCAATCGACCTACGACCAGGTCGATCCGATGATCGGCACCGGGGGCGAGGGGCATACCTTCCCCGGGGCGGTCGCGCCGTTCGGGATGGTCCAGCTCAGCCCCGATACCGACACCGGCCATGTCGTCCGCGACAGCTACAAATGGGCGGCGGGCTATCGCTATTCGGACCCGACGATCGAAGGGTTCTCGCACACGCACTTCTCGGGCGCGGGGCATTCGGATCTCGGCGACTTCCTCGTCATGCCGGTCTCGGGGGAAACCGTCCCGCTCGAGCCCGGCGATGCCGCCAGGCTCGGTTCGGGCTACCGCTCGCGGTTCGACCATCGCAGCGAAGTCGCGGCACCCGGCTATTATGCGGTGACGCTCAGCGATCCCGGCGTTCGCGCGGAGATGACCGCGGGGACCCGCGTCGGCATCCATCGCTATACCTTCGCGGCGGGCAAGGCGGCGCATCTCGTGCTCGACCTGCGCTCGTCGCTTTATAATTACCCGGGCAAAATCCTTTGGTCGTCGCTCCGGCTGCTTCCTGACGGGACGATCGTCGGCGCACGCCAGACGCGGGGATGGGCGCCCGACCGCCAGTTGTTCTTCGCGATGCGCTTCTCCACGCCGCTGACCGGCCACGCCTTCGTCAGCACCGAACAGAATGTCGCGTACAAGGGCTTCCAGGGCCCCGGCCGCGACAGCGATGCGGTCGCCGAGCGGCTCGGCCGCGCGCTGGTCGCGCGGCTCGATTTCGGGCGGCTCGCGCGCCCGCTCGAGGTCCGCGTCGCGATCTCCTCGGTCGACGAAGCGGGCGCGATCGCCAATCTCGCGAGCGAACCCGGCGATTTCGACACGGTCCGCGCGAAGACGGTGGCGGCGTGGCACAAAGCGCTCGACGTCCTGACGCTCGAAGCCCCCGCGCCGATGCGCCGCAATGTCGCGACCGCGCTGTATCACAGCCTGCTCGCGCCGTCGGTCGCGGGGGATGTCGACGGGCGCTATCGCGGCACCGACAATCAGGTCCATCTGGCGCAGGGCTTCACCTTCCGCTCGACCTTCTCGCTGTGGGATACGTTCCGCGCCGAACATCCGCTGCTGACGCTGGTCCAGCCCGCGGCGACGACCAGTGACATGATCCGCTCGCTGATCGCGAGCCGTGCGGACAGCCCGTACGGGATCCTGCCGGTGTGGCAGTTCCAGGGGCGCGAGACGTGGACGATGATCGGCTATCATGCCGCCCCGGTCATTGCGGACGCGTATCTGAAAGGAATTCGGGGGTTCGATGCCACCGCAGCGCTCGACGCGATGGTCGCGAGCGCGACCTACGCCTCGTATGGCGGACTCGGGGAGTATATGAAGCTCGGCTATGTCCCGATCGACCGCGAACCCGAGGCAGCCTCCAAAACGGTCGAATATGCGTATGACGACTGGACCATCGCGCGGATGGCCGCGGCGATGGGTCGGCGCGATGTCGCGGCGACCTTCGGCAAGCGCGCGGCCAACTGGCGCAACAGCTTCGATGCGAAGACCGGCTTCGTCCGCGCGCGCAAGAGCGACGGCACGTTCCGCGTGCCGTTCGATCCGACCGCGATCAACTACGGGTCGGATTATACCGAGGGCAATGCGTGGCAATACAGCTGGTTCGTGCCGCAGGACCAAGCCGCGCTGGTCACCGCGCTGGGGGGCGACGCGGCGACCGTCGCCAAGCTCGACGCGATGTTCGCCTATGACACTTCGAAACTCGACTATAGCCATGCCGAGGATATCGCCGGGCTGATCGGCCAGTATATCCACGGCAACGAACCCAGCCACCATGTCGCTTATCTTTACAGTTATGCCGGTGCGCCGTGGCGAACGCAGGCCAGGCTGAAGCAGATCGTCGAGAGCCAGTACCATCCGACGCCCGACGGGCTCGCCGGAAACGACGATCTCGGCCAGATGTCGGCGTGGCTGGTGTTCACCGCGCTCGGTTTCTATCCGGTCACGCCCGGGAGCCTCGAATATGTCATCGGTCGCCCCTTCGTCGACCGCGCCGTGCTCGCGCTCCCCAACGGCAAGCGGCTGACGATCGTGGCAGAGGGGCTGGACGCGACGCATCCCTATGTCGGCGGCGTGACGTTGAACGGCGTGGCGGTGACCAAGGCGTATCTGCGCCACGAGCAGATCATGGCCGGCGGAGAAATGCGTTTCCGGATGCAGGCGACCCCGGAAACGGGCTGGGCCAGCGCGCCCGCCGATCGGCCGTATTCCCGCAGCGCCCGCGATTAGCCGACCCCCTGTCAGTAGAAATTACAGTCCGGGCTAGTGAGTTACACGAGATTGTTGAAAAACATGGGTTGGCACGCTCCTTGCTAGCATGTGGCTATCTTAGTTGGAGAGTAACCCATGCGTACCAAGCTTCTTTCTGCCGCTGCTGCCCTCGTCGCCATCGCTGCTGTCGCTCCGGCGTCGGCTGCAACCTTCGCGGTCAACGACACGGTCGGCAACACCGCCAAGGGCGGTTCGTTCACCGGCACCCCCGGCGCGAACGGCACGTTCAACGGCACGTTCGGCGTGCAGAACATTGCCCTCGGCAACTTCTCCGAGATCTTCACGTTCACCCTGCCGACCGACGGTTTCGGCAGCGGTTCGGTAACCTCGATCGCATCGGGCAAGCTGATGTCGACCACCGACATCAACTTCACGTCGGTGTTCTTCAACGGCACGGCTGCTGCAATGATGCCGAACGGTCGTTTCGAGTTCGCGTCGCTTGAGCTCGTTCCGATCACGGCTGGCCAGCTCAACACGCTGACCGTCAACGGCTTCTCGTATGGCGGCGCATCGATCGGCGGCAGCCTGTCGTTCACCCCGTCGGCTGTTCCGGAAGCAGCAACCTGGGCGATGATGCTCGTCGGCTTCGGCATGATGGGTGCAGGCCTGCGCTACGGTCGTCGCAAGTCGACGGTTGCTTTCGCCTAAAAGCGATTTGCCAGACTTCTGGTAAAGGAATGCCGCCGGTTTCGACCGGCGGCATTTTTTGTGTCAGAATGCGGGGAGGAACAGTTTGACCCGCGCGTCCTGCGTCGCCCGATCGGACGTGAGCTGCTCGGCCAGTTCGAGCGCGTCGCCGTGCGAGAAGAACAGCGCGTAGAGCGAGCGCGGAATCGGGTCCGACCCGTCGAGGGCTGCCGCTTCGATCCGCCGGCGGATGCTCGATATCTCGAGCCACATCAATTGCGACGGCGCAGCGACGCTGGTGTTGGTGCGCGGCGTGCCGATTGGCGTGAACCCCAGCATTGCCTCATAGAAACGCCGGTGGCGCGGATTGACCTCGATGAACAGGTCGGTGCAGCGGTGATGATGATAGCCGTAGATGAAAACGATGTGGAACAGCGCCGCCAGCAACGGCTTGGACGGCATTCCAGCGTCGAACGCCAGTTTGCCGAGCTCGCAGATCTTGCGTCCGGGGGTTTCGCGGAAGGGCTGAAGTTGGTCGGCAAAGATCGCATCGGCGGCGAGACCCGCCTCGGAATCGACCACCAGCGTGACCGTCCCGAGAACATTGCTGTCGTCGGACGCGGTAAAGGTCGCGGTCGCGCGATGCGCCGGAACGACATGGTGGCTGCCATAACCACGCCAGGCATAGCGGCGGTTGATCAACGAACGCGCGCCTTCGCGCCGGTCGCATGTATCGGCAAGCTGGATATCGACGACCTTCGCGGACGAGCGCGCATGCAGTTGCGGCCGTAACTCCGCCCCCGATACCAAACGCTCAAGCCCCTGCGGGGGCGCAGGGTCTCGGTCAGGAACGCACGCACTCGGCTGCAACAACATCGCAAACCCCCAGTTTTCGGCAGCGCTTGCCGATCACGCTTCTAGCCTGGAGGCTCGATCTATAAGATACTGTTTATGAACGGCGTTCCAGACGCCGCTGCCTTGCACAGCTTGGTTAATGAAGACTAGGCCGAGGGCAGGACCGCTTCGGCCAGACGTGCCGTTTGCAAGGTTAACGCGTCGAACTACTTTGCGCGCGGCCCCGTCGGGATAAATTTTCCAACAAAAGGATGACGTTGCAGGCCGACACCGTAACCGTTGGCGGCGCTTGTCGGAAGGAAGGGCGATTCGCCGTACTTGGATGGATTGGCGGCCGTTGCGGTGTTGAAGGAAATGCCGTCGATCCAGGCCGTCCGGCGGACCAGGTCATGCGCGCCGAACGGGCAGGGCGAAGCCTGCCAAATCGCGCCAACCGCATCGGCATATCCCGCCTCGAAGGCGTCGATCACATCGTTCAGGTTCTGGTCCTGCAGCATGATCGTCTAACCCTCGTGTCCACCCGGAGGTTCCGTCCGGCGGACGAATCAGGGCGTCACCGTGACGCTGGCGGGTCGCGCTCAGCGTGTGTCGTGGAGCGGATCGGTCCCGCGGGTGTTGCGCATCAGCAATGCGGTAAGGAACGCGACCGCGCAGATCGCGGTGACATACCAGTAAAAGCCCGATTCCCGCCCCGCCGCCTTGAACGACAAGGCGACATATTCCGCCGATCCGCCGAAGAGCGCGTTGCCGATCCCGTAGGCGAGGCTCACGCCGAGCGCGCGGACATGGACCGGGAACAGCTCCGCTTTGAACAGCCCGCTGATCGAGGTGTAGAGGCTGTTGATCGCCAGCCCCGCCAGCACCAGCACGAACGCCGCGGTCGCGCTCTGTACGTTTGCGAGCAGCGACAGCAACGGCACCGTCGTGATCGTCGCAAGCGCGCCGAACAGCAGCATGTTGGTGCGCCGACCGATCCGGTCCGACAGCAGCCCGAACACCGGCTGCAACAACGCAAACGGGATCAGCACCGCGGTCATCACCCAATTGACCGTCTTGGGGTCCATGTGCGCGGTGTTGACCAGATATTTCTGCATGTAGGTCGAGAAGACGTAGAACATCAGCGATCCGCCCGCGGTCAGCCCGAGGACGGTGACGAACGCGCGCCAGTGCGGGAGCAGGCCGCGGATCGTCCCCGCATCGGGATGCTGCGCGCCGGTGCGGGTGGTCTCGTGCAGGACATGCCGGAAGAGCAGGATCGTCATCGCCGCGACCGCGCCGATCGCGAACGGGATCCGCCACCCGAAGGCGCGCATCTCCTCGGTGGTCAGCAGCTGCTGGAGGACCAGGATCACCGCAAGCGCGATCAACTGCCCGCCGATCAGCGTGACATATTGGAACGACGCGAAGAAGCCGCGCCGCCCGGTAAACGCGATCTCGCTGAGATAGGTCGCGGCGGTGCCATATTGCCCCCCGGTCGAGAATCCCTGGATCATCCGCCCAAGCAACAGCAAGGCGGGGGCGAACGCGCCGATCGCGGCATAGGTCGGCAGCACCGCGATCAGCGCGGAGCCGATCCCCATCAGCACGATCGACACGACCATCGCGCGGCGTCGCCCGTGCCGGTCCGCAAACCGCCCGAAATACCAGCCGCCGAGCGGGCGCAGCAGGAAACCGACCGCGAAAATCCCCGACGTGCCGAGCAACTGCGCGGTGAGATCCTCGCTCGGAAAGAATTCGGCGGAGAAATACAGTGCGGTGAAGGCATAGACGTAGAAGTCGTACCATTCGATCAGATTGCCCATAGATCCCGCGATGATGGCGCGGGCGCGACCAGCGGTGCTGAGCTCGGCGGCAGGGTTGCCGATCGGGGTGGCCTGTGGTTCGGTCGTCATCGACCTGCTTGTGAACCCTGGCGTTCAGGCCCGCAACCGCACAGACACAAGACGTTGCAAAGCGGTGGCGACCCCCGCCATCCGGTTACGGTACGGGGCACCGTGTCACGCGGCTACCGCTTGAGCCGGCGCGGGGATGCGGTCGAGCAACGCTCGCGAAAGCAGGACGTGATGGCGGACGAAGCTGTGCGCGCTGAGCCCGTCGTTCCCCATCCGCGCCTGCGCACGTTGCGCCATTTCCAATGCCGCAGCCGGATTCGTGCCCAGGTCGAGGATCGCCTGTCGCAGCGCCGGGGCGTCGCCGGGGGGCGTGTAGCGCACCGCGTCGGGAGCGAAATAGGCGCGCAGGCCGCCGGTATCGCTGACGATCAACGGGAGACCGAACAGCGCCGCCTCTTCCGCGACCGTGCAACCGGACGCGTGCGAGTTTTCCTTGAGCGGCAGGAGCGCGATATCGGCGTCGTGGTACAGCGTCTTCAAGGCGTCGTTGCTCGCGACTCCCGCGATCTCGACATTGGCGATGCCGTCGGCCAGCGAGGGCGGGCAGGTGGTCGATACGATCCGCAACCGGCACGACGGCAGGTCGCGAACTGCCTCGACGAGGCACGGCCAGTCGCGCTCGGTATCATTGCCCACCGCAAGCAGGCGTAGCGGCACCCCGAAGCGACGCTGCGGGTCACGCGGATAGCGGTCATCCGCCCGGATTCCGTATAACACCATTTCGCACCGCTTCTCCGGGAACATCGTGCGGGCCCGGGCCAGATTGTCGGGGGAGTGGAACGTCAGCACATCGGCTTCGCGGATCAGCCGACGCCACAGCATCCGGCGCAGGACCGGCTGGCGATCCCAATGGTCGATCAGCCAGACGCTTTGCGCGATCAGTTTCGGCCGGTCCCGTCCGCGTTTCAGCACGGCGAACAGCAGGCAGAAGGCGAGGAATTGCGACTCCGTGTGCGTCCAGATCACCTCCGCCGTAAAGGCGCGGCGGCGGTTGCGCACCGCGTGGAGCAGGTCGAACCCCAGCAGCCAGCGAAACCCCAGTCGCACCAGCCGCCCGAGCCGTCCCTCGCGGTGATCGCGCGATGTCTCGAGCGTCGCACCCATCGCTTCCGCCCGGCGGTAGCCATAGGCATCCCGGTCGTTGATGCCGATCAGCGCGCCCGCATCATACCGACGCGCCCAATTCTCGTCGCCGAACCCGAAGGCCAGATGCACGAAAACCCGCAAGATGACAGTCCCTTATGCTGATTTTGTGCGCCGTGGGTCGGTAAAGGAACGCAAGCCGCCCAACGCCTGTAGAAAAGGCATACCAAATATCGCGGAAAAGACGAGTCCGGAGAATATCCCGACGACGCGGAGCCAACCTATTCGTCGTCGCGTCTTAGCCGATGCTCCCGAGCGCGCGTACCCGCGCGCGCGCGTGGATCTCGTTCTGCGACAGCACTACGGTCGCGGGGCGGACGCGCTCGATCACCGAGCGGACGAACGGGCGGATCGTCGGGTTGGTCAGCAGGCACGGGATTTCGCCTTCGCCCGCCAGCCGGTCGAACGTGTCGCGGACCGCGGCGATGAACCCCTGCAACGCGGACGGTGCCATCGCGAGTTGGCGCTCGTCGCCGTGGCCGATGATGCTCTCTGCGAACGCCATGTCCCAATCGGGGGACAAAGTGACGATCGGGATCGCGCCGTCGAGCGCCTGTTGCGCCGAAATCTGCCGCGCCAGCCGCGCGCGGACGTGTTCGGTCATCTGCGTCAGGTTGGCGGTGATCGGCGCGGCCTCGGCGATGCCTTCGAGGATCGTCGGGATGTCGCGGATCGACACGCCCTCGCTCAGCAGGTTCTGCAGGATCCGCTGGACCCCCGACACCGAGATCCGGCTCGGCACGATCTCCGCGACCAGCTTGGCCGAATCCGGGTGGATCTCGCCGAGCAGCTTCTGCACTTCGGTATAGCTCAGCAGGTCGGCGATGCTGCCCTTGACCAGCTCGGTCAGGTGCGTGGTGATGATCGTGCCTGCGTCGACCACGGTCAGCCCGCGGAACCCCGCTTCCTCGCGCAGATCGCGGTCGATCCACAAGGCGGGCAGGTTGAAGACGGGTTCGCGCGTCGCCTCTCCGGGGATGCCGACCTGCCCCCCGCCGGGATTGATGACGAGCAGCCGATCGAGCCGGATCTCGCCGCGCGCAGCCTCGGTCTCCTTGATATAGACGAGATACTCGTCGGGCTTGAGCGCGAGATTGTCGATAATGCGGACCGCCGGGAGCACGAAGCCGAACTCGGTCGCCATCTGTCGGCGTAAAGCGCGTACCTGATCGTCGAGCCGGGGCTCGCGCGCGGCGTCGTTGATGATCGGGAGCAGCCCGTAGCCGATCTCGATCCGCACCGCATCGATCGCGAGCGTGCGCGAGATCGGTTCCTCCGCGGTGGCCGAGGCTTCCGCTTCGGCGGCGGCCTCTGCGGCGGCGGCGCGCGCGGTGCGCTGCGTCGCGGCGCGCGACAGCGCCCAGGCGGCATAGCCCGCAATCCCCGAGAACAGCGCGAACGGCACGAACGGCAGCCCGGGCAGCAAGGCAAGCGCCCCCATCAGCGCGGACACCATCCCGAACGCCTTGGGGTAGCGCCCGAGCTGCTCGCCCAGCGCCGCCCCGGTCTTGCCCGCGACCCCGCCCTTGGACACGAGCAGCCCCGCCGCCATCGACACGATCAGCGCGGGGATCTGGCTGACCAGCCCGTCGCCGATCGTCAGCAGCGTATAGGTGTGGAACGCCTCGCTGATCGGTACGCCGTGGACTCCGACGCCGATCACCAGCCCGACCAGCACGTTGATCGCGGTGATCAGCAGCGCGGCGATCGCATCGCCCTTCACGAACTTGGACGCGCCATCCATCGCGCCGTAGAAGCCGCTTTCGGCCTCGACCTCGCCGCGGCGGTCGCGCGCCTGCTGCTCGGTGATCATCCCCGCGGACAGGTCCGCGTCGATCGCCATCTGCTTGCCGGGCATCGCATCGAGGCTGAAGCGCGCGGCGACCTCGGCGATGCGCCCCGCGCCCTTGGTGATGACGACGAAATTGATGACGACGAGGATCGCGAAGATCGTCAGCCCGATGATCGTGTCGCCCCCGATCAGGAATTCCCCGAACGCACCGATCACCCCGCCCGCCGCCTGCGCGCCCTCATGCCCATGCGCGAGGATCAGCCGGGTCGAGGCGAGGTTTAGGCCGAGCCGAAGCATCGTCGCGATCAGCAGGATCGTCGGGAAGGCGGAGAGCTGGAGCGGTTTCTCGATGAACAAGGCGGTCATCAGGATCATCACCGACAGCGTGATCGACAGCGCTAGCCCGAGGTCGAGCAGCCACGCGGGCATCGGCAGGATCAGCATCGCGATGATCGCGACCACGCCGAACGCGAGCGCCATGTCGCGATTGGCGCCGATCCGGCCAAGCAGGCGGTTGAGCGCGGGCATCGGTTACAGCGCCGGGGTGACGGGGATTCCCGCCTCGACGAACGCACGGAGCTTGTTGCGCATCGTCCGTACCGAGATGCCGAGGATCTGCGAGGCGGAGGTGCGGTTGCCGCGACACCGCTCGAGCGTCAGCAGGATCAGGTCGCGCTCGACATCCTCGACCGTGCGCCCGACGAGCGCGTCCATCTCGGCCGGGCCGCCCGGCGCGTCGGCGGTCGCTGCGAGCGACGATCCGTCGGACAGGACGAGCGCGGGCGGGGCGATCTCCGGCCCCGCACCGAGCAGGACCGCGCGGTGCATCACCTCCTGCAACTCGGCGACGTTGCCGGGCCAGCCATAGCCGCCGAGGAGACGGCAGGTGTCGTCGCTCACCGTCGGCGCCGCGCGGCCTTCGGCGGCGGCGGACGCGGTCGCGAAGCTGCGCGCGAGCAACGCGATGTCGCCCCCCCGCGCGCGCAGCGGCGGCAGCACGATCGTCGCCAGCGCAAAGCGCGCGAGCAGATCGGCACGAAACCGTCCGGCCTCCACCAGCGGGTCCAGCGCCCGCCGCGCGCTCGCGATCAGCCGCGGCGCGCCGGGGTCTTCGAGTCCGCCGAGCAGCCGGGTCTGCAATGCCGCGGGCAACACGTCGATATCGCGCAGGAAGACGGTACCGCCGCGCGCGGTCGTCATCGCGCCGCGACGCCCCGCGCGCGTACCGGGGAAGGCGGTGCCGTCATGGCCGAACAGCTCATATTCGAGGATGTCGGGCGCGACCCCGGCGCATTCGATCGTCACGAAACTCCCCATGCCGCGCCCGGCCTGGTGGATCGCCTGCGCGACGCGTTCCTTGCCGGTGCCGCGTTCGCCGGTCAGCAGGATCGGCGCGTGGCTCGGCCCCATCGCGCGCGCGAAATCGAGCGCGCGGGTGAAGCTCGGGTGGTCGCCGATCAGCGGCCCGGCGGGGAGCGCGGCGATCTCGCGGATCGCGGCGGCGATCAGGTCGCGGTCGGGCGGGAGCGGGACGTAATCGCGCGCGCCCGCGCGGATCGCGGCGACCGCGCGCGCCGCCGAGGCGTCGATCCCGCATGCGATCACCGGGACCGCGAAGCGTTCCGCCGCGAGATCCGCGAGAAACCCGCAGACGTCCGCCGCGACGTCGATCATCACCAGCGCCGCGCCCTGCTGGCGCAGGCAGTCGAGCGCCGCCGCCACCGTCGTCGCGGTGGCGACTTCGGCCCCCGCATCGCGCGCCATTCCCGCCGCGACGTGAAACGCGCCATCGGCTGGCCCGACCAGCAGCATCCGGACGATCGCCCCCGCCACCGGCTCAGCGCCCCGCCCGGACGATTTCGGTGAGCGTCACGCCAAGCGCGTGATCGACCAGCACCACCTCGCCGCGCGCGACGAGGCGATCGTTGACGAAAACATCGACGGGCTCGCCGACACGCCGGTCGAGTTCGAACACCATTCCGGTGCACAGCCCGAGCAGATCCCCGACCGGCATCTGCGCGCGCCCGAGCACCGCCTGCACCTTGACCGGCACTTCATGCACCGCTTCCAGCCCGGTCGGGGGGGCAGGGGACGTCGCTGCGACCGGATCGTCGAATTCCTGATAGACCGGACCGATCGAGTCCTCGGTCGCGCCGGCGAATGTCGCCAGATCGTGCGACGCCTGCGCGTCGTCGGGAATGACCGGGTCGGACATGCTTGGCTCCATCATGCGTTCATCCACTGGCGCAGGACCGCTGCCGCCTCGGGCGGGCTGGCGGCGACGCTGTCGCCGATCTTCTTCAGGACCGATGCCTTCACGCGGCCATCGACCTGCGCGACGGTGATCTCATGGTCGAGCAGCGGCTGGTCGCTCTGCGCCGCCTGTAGCGCCTCGAGCTGGCGCAGTGCGTCGGGATCGCCGCCGGCGGCCTGCTCGGCGATCGCGAGCATTTCCGCCTGCTGGTCGGCGAGCGCGGCCTGCGGGTCTTCGGCGGGGGCCGCCGCGACCGGATCGCGCCGCGCGCGGATCATCCGCAGCGCGACCAGCCCGACCCCGGCGATCACCAGCAGCTTGACCAGCCCGACGACCTGATCCGACGTCAGCACCGCCCACCATGCGCTCTTGCTGTCCGCCAGCGCGCCGTCCGCGGCGAACGCCATGCTTTCGATGACCACGCTGTCGCCGCGCTGCGCATCAAGGCCGACGGTATTCTCGACCAGCCCCTTCAGCCGCTGGATCTGCGGCGCGGGCAGGCCCTTGGTGCCGCCATCGACCATCACTGCGACGGTCAGCCGGTTGATCTTCCCCGGCGCGCGGACGACCATGCTGTGCGTGGTGCTGTTGGCGTAGGTCGTGTCCTCGGAGGTTTCCTTGCGTGCGGTCTGCCGCGTGTCGCCGCCCCCGGCGGCCGGGGGTTGTCCCTGTGCTTCGGGAAGCTGCGTCGCGACGGTTGCCGCGCCGGTGCTCTGAAGTTCGCGATTCTGGTCGTCATTGTCGACCGTCACCTGCCGCGCGATCACCTGCTTGTCGGGATCGAACACGGTCGAATCCTCGCGCGTCTGGTCGCGGTCGATCTGCGCCGCGACTTCCGCGCGGACCTTGCCCTGGCCGACGATCGGCTCGAGCAAGGCGACGATCTGGTCGCGCAGCTTCCCCTCGACCTGCGCCTGGCGCGTGTCGGCGTCGCTGCCGCCCATTGCATTCGCTTCGCCCGCGCGCGCGAGCAGCGCGCCGGTCTGGTCGACGATCGACACCGCTTCGGGCGCGAGTTCGGGAACGGCGGACGACACGAGGTAGCGGATCGCCTGGATCGTCTCGGCGGGGAGCCGTCCGCGCGTCTTGACCGTGACGGCGGCCGATGCACGGCGCGCCTCGGCGGCGAACATCTGGCGCTCGGGCATGACGAGATGGACGCGCGCCTGCGTTACCGCGTCGATGCTCTGGATCGAGCGCGCGAGTTCCCCCTCGATCGCGCGGGTCTCGTCCATCTTGGCGCGCGAGGCCGAGACGCCGAACGGCTGTTCGGCATCGAGCACGTCATAGCCGATCTTGCCGCCGAGCCGGTCGCCCGCAAGCGTCATGCGGAGGGTGGCAATCTTGTCCTGCGGCGCGAGCACCGCGCTGCCGTCGGCCGAAAGCTGGAACGGGATGTTCTGCGCGCGCAGCTTCTCGCCGATCGCGGCGGCGGCGGTCGGGTCGAGGTCGGTGAACAGGAACGCCATCGTCCGGTCCTCGCCGCGCAGTGCGACGACCCCTAGCACCGCGAGCAGCGCGGCGGCGACCACACCCATCACGATCAGGCGTTTGGGCCCCAATTGGGCGATCAGTTGGCGGAACTGCTCCAAGCGCGACCCCGTGGCGTTGCGGGGCAACAGCCCCGTTTGCCGAATTATAGGCAGGCGGGGGCGGGGCAGGTCTTGCCGGTGGGAAAAACTTGCCGGGTTAGCCCGCGTCCCGTGGCGCGAGCAGCGTCGCTGCATGGCTCGCGACCGCGGGTCGGCCGAAATGATAGCCCTGGCCCAGCTCGCAGCCGAGTTCGATCAGCAGCTCCGCCTGCGCCGGGGTTTCGATCCCCTCGGCGACGATCGTCATGCCGATGGTCCGCGCGAGCGCGACGATCGCGCGGACGATGCCGTCGCCCTTGCCGTGCCCGTCCATCGCCATCACGAAGCTGCGGTCGATCTTGAGCACGTCGAACGGCAGGCGGTGGAGCGAGGACAGTGAGGAGAAGCCGGTCCCGAAATCGTCGAGGCTGGTCTGCACCCCCCAGCGCCGGATTTCCTCGATCACCTGGCAGGTATGGTCGATATCGACGATCGCGGTGCTCTCGGTCAGCTCTAGCCGGATCCGCGTCGGGTCGACCCCGGTCTCGAGCACGATCTGCCGCACGCGTGCGGCGAAGCCCGGCTGCGCGAACTGTCGCGCGGAAATGTTGATGCTGATGAAGGGCGCGACCCCGTCGCGCATCGGCCAGCTCGCCGCGGTCGCGCAGGCCTCGCGCAGCACCCAGTCGCCGAGGAACAGGATCAGCCCGCTCGTTTCCGCCACGTCGATGAACTCGGCGGGCAACAGCCGACCGCGGAGCGGATGGTTCCAGCGCACCAGCGCCTCGAACCCGCAGACCGACCGGCTTGCGTCGAGCGTCACGATCGGCTGGTAATCGAGCTCGAACTGGCGGTTTTCGATCGCGGCGCGCAATTCGTCGGTCAGCCGCGCGCGGTCGCGCAGCGTTTCCCCCAGCGCCTCGGTAAAGCCGATCGTGCGGCCACGGCCCCCCGCCTTCGCCTCGTACATCGCCAGATCGGCGTCGCGCAGCAAATGGTCGACATTGGCGTGGAGCGCATTGCCGATCGCAAAGCCGATCGAGGTTCCGACCGGCGCAATGTCGGTGACGAGGCCAAGCCTGTCCTGCAACGCGTCGTGCAGCGCGGTGGCGATCGTGCCGATCGTGCCGTGTGCCGCAAGGTCCTCGCCCGCCAGATCCTCGACCAGAATCGTGAATTCGTCGCCGCCCATCCGTGCGGGGGAGGCGCGCCAAGCGGCGGGATGCGCCCCGCGCTCGCCCTCCAGCCGCGCCAGCGTGTCGCGCAGGATATCCGCGACGCGGATCAGCACGCGGTCCCCGGCATGGTGGCCAAGCGAATCGTTGACCAGCTTGAAGCCATCGAGATCGAGCACCATCACCGCGAGCGCATGCCGCCGCGGCGGCGCGAGCCGATCGAAGCTCGCCTGCAGCCGATCGCTGAACAACGCGCGATTGGGCAGGCGGGTCAGCGGATCGTGCAACGCGTCATGGACCAGCGCGCGCTGTGCACGGTCCCGCTCGAACACGCGACCGAGCTGGATCCCCGCCTGTTCGAGGATGCCGATGATCTCGGTGTCCTCGGGCACCGCCTGGCGCATGTAGAATTCGAGCACGGCCACCACGTCATTGCCCGCGAGCACCGGAAACGCGCAGCCGGTGCCGAGCCCGCAGCGCGCGGCGACGTCGGCGCGGAGGAAGTGTTCGGAATGGCCCGGATCGGTGATCCACTCGGAGCGCCCCCTCGCGAAGACCCGGCCCGGCAGCCCTTCGCCGCGACCGAACGGCATGCGGCGCGATGCCTCGACGAACGCCATCACGTCTGCCGCATCGGTCGCGCGCCAGATGTCGCACGCCTCGACCCGGAGCAGATCGTGCGACACCATCAACACGTTGCCGACCGTCCAGCTCATCCGTTCGCAAATCATTTCCAGCGCGGCATCGAGTGCCTCGGGAATCGTGCGCGCGCTGTTGGCAAGCTCGGTGATATGCTGGAGCAGCTGCAACCGCTGCTTGCTTTCGTACAGCGTGCGGAGCCCGTGTTCGGCGATTCGCTCGGCCTCCAGCCGCGCCGCGCGTTCGCGCTGGGCAATCCGTTCAGCGCGCGCGAGCTGTTGCTCTAACGCCGGAGCCGCCGCCACGAGGGCGTGTTTCATCCGTCCCACCGGACGCGAAGCCGACAGAGCGGGCTATCGTCCAGCATGCAGGCCAGATGCGAGATTGTTACCTGTTCGCCATAATGCATCGCCGCGCCCCGGATGAACCCCTCCGCCAGCGCGCACAGCCGGCGCGGCGACTGGTAGCCGATGATCAGGTCGCCATCGGGCGCGGTGCTGAACTGGAAGTGCGGGCAGCCCGCGCCCGAGTAAAGCTTGCGGACTTCGGGGTGGATGATCTCGTTGACGCTCAGGATGAAGCTGCGCGCGCTGCGGTGGCCTTCGAAGAAGACACCATAGCGTTCGGCGAGCAACGGCATCGCCGCCTCGCCGAACCAGCGCAGCACGTCCGCCGGGGCGGCGCCGGTCGCGGCGGCGGCGGCGTCGACCAGCGCGAGCATCGTCTCGTCGGGGTAGCTGCCAAGCGAGGTGAACGCGCCGTCGACGCCTGCTGCATCGAGCAGGTCATCCCACGTGTCCGGTCCGTGCTCAAGCGTGACGGCTTCTTCCAGGATATTGAAAATAATGCCCTTCATACGCCGGCCGCCCCTTACTGAACCGCGCTGGAATGAGACAATAACATTGCGATTTCGTTGCCGACGACGGCATCGCGCGCGGCGCGGTCGAGGCTCAGGCCGCCGTCGTCCCACGCGATCCGCGCGTCGCCCGGTGCCAGTGCCGGGTCCGCCGTGACATGCAGGTTGAGGCGACGACGGTCCTGCGCCTGCCGCTGCGCGATGCGATTCTCGACGGGTTCCAGGAGATCGGGGTGGACTCGCACGACCAGCTCGGTCCCGCGCGCCACCTGCGCGAGCGCGCGGCCGATCGCCGCGTCGATCGGTGCAGCGGGATCGAGCGCGAGCGTGTGCGCGGCGAGGTGTTCGGCGGCGGTCCGCGCGAGGGCGGCGGCATCGCGGAGCAGCTCGGCACGGGTTTCGCCGAGCGAGTCGGTCAGCGCCTCGACCCCGCAATGGAGCGCATCGATCGCCGCGAGCAGCGCGGTCTCGCGGTCCGCCCGGGCATGGACCAGCCCTGCGGCGAAGCCGTCGGCGCGCGCGCGGGCGAGCTCGTCGCGGTGCGCTGCGTCGCGGCGCGCCGCTTCGGCCTGCGCCAGCTCGAGCTCGATCGCGAGCGACTCCGCATCGCGGGGCTCGTCTTCGGCCTGCGGGGCGGCGGCGGTGAAGACGCGGTCGAACGCGAACGGGCGCGCGTGGAACGACAAATCCATAAAAACCTCCGGTTACAGGATCATCGTATCGTCGCTCTTGGGGTCGACCAGCACGATCTCCCCCCGTTCGGCGAGCGATTTGGCGAGCCGCACGAGCGCGCTTTGCGCTTCCTCGCAGTCGCGCGCGCGGATCGGGCCCATCCCGGCCATGTCCTCGCGCAGCAGCTTCGCCGAGCGCTCGGTCATCGTCGAGAAGAACAGTTGCTTGATGAGCTCGGGCGCGCCCTTGAGGGCGAGCGCCATCTGCCGCTTGTCGGCCTGCCGGACGATCACGCCGATCGCGGCGGGGAGAAGGTTGGCGAGGTCCTCGAAGGTGAACATCAGCGCGCGGATCCGTTCGGCGGACTCGGGCGCCTTGGCATCGAGTGCCTCGAGCATCGCTTCCTCGGTCGCGCGGTCCATCGCGTTGAACAGCTCGGCCATCGATTCATGCGGGTCGCGGCGTTGCGAGCGCGCGAAATTGGCCATGAACTCGTTCTTGAGCGTCGCCTCGACCTGCGCGAGCACTTCCTTCTGCACCGTGTCCATCCGCAGCATCCGCTGGACGACATCCACCGCCAGATCGCGCGGCAGCGCGGCGAGCACGCGCGCGGCATGGTCGGACTTGAGCTTGGACAGGATCACCGCGATCGTCTGCGGATATTCGTTGCGCAGATAGCCCGCGAGCACGCCTTCGCTGACGTTCGACAATTTGTCCCACATCGTCCGGCCGGACGGCCCGCGAATATCCTCCATGATGTCGCGCACGCGCTCGGGCGGCATCATCCCGTTCAGCAGCCGTTCGGTCGTCTCGAACGAGCCGTGGCAGGAGGAAAGGCTCGAGATTTCGGTGGTGAACTGGAGCAGCAGATGCTCGATCACCGCGGCGGGCACGCGCCCGAGCTGCGACATCGCCGACGACAGCTCCTTCATCTCCTCGACCGAAAGCTGCTCCCAGATCGGCGCGCCATAATCCTGCCCGAGCGCGAGCATCAGCGCGGCGGCGCGCTCGCGTTGCGAGAAGCGTTTGAGCTCGGCGGGTTCGGCGACGGGGGCCATCAGCATGACGGAATGCTCCAGCAACAGACTTGGTAACGCCGCCGGATGCCGCGCGGCACGTCTATTATAGAGGCGGGACGGCCCATCTCGGGCCGCCGCTCGCGTGTTTAGAAGCGCTGCCAGCGCCAGCCAGGATGGGACTGCACGAGAATGACCGATCTGATCGCCGGTGCAGTCCGCCAGATGAAGCATCTTGCCGAACGCCAGCGCGTGGTCGCGCAGAACATCGCCAACAGCGAGACGCCCGGCTTCAAGGCGCAGGACGTCGCGGCCCCCGATTTCGGGACGCTGCTGGACGGGGGCGGAAGTTCCGGCGTCGCCGCGCCGCGCGTCGCGCCGACCGCGGCGATGGTCGCGCTCGGCGCACGGCCGGGGGCGGGCACCGCGCTCATTCCGGATCGCGACACGTTCGAGACCAAGCCCGACGGCAACACGGTCACGCTGGAGGATCAGTTGCTCAAGATGGGCCAGATCCAGGCGGACTTCGCGGCAGTCACGGGCATCTACCGCAAGCAGCAGGCGCTGCTCCAGACCGCGCTCGGCAAGCATGGGGGGTGATCCCCCCATCCGTTCGGGCTGAGCGCAGTCGAAGCCTCTGGCACGCCGCGGGCCCTGCAACTTCGCTGAGGGCGAACGGCGTGAGGCCTCTTACAAACTCGTATTGATCGCGATCGGTGCTGCCTGTTCGGTGTTCCACAGCAGCCCGCCCGCGCCATAAGCCGTCGCGGTCGCGCCGGTGCGGCGTTGCGCTTCCTGCGCGATCGCGCCGAGCAGATCGTCGGACAGCGCGATTTGCCGTTCGAGGACCACGGCATTGGCGCGTGCGGCCTGCATCAGGGCTTCCGAAGCCGTTGCCAGCGCCGTGCGGGTGTCCGGATCGAGCGTCGCCTGCCAACCCGGGGTCTCGCGGTCGTTCCGCGCGAGCCGAGTCTCGAGCGCGGCGACGACGCGGCCCTTGGCGGTGGCGAGCTCGCCGATCCGGCGATAGCCGCCGGGCCGGGCGAGCAGGTCGCTCTCCTCGCCGATCAGGAGCGTGAGCGACTGGACGAGATCGAGGAGTTCAGCGGGCATCGGGGGTTCCTTGCTGGAGGCGCAGGATCTGGTCGAGGACGCTCGGCGCGAGGCCGAGCCCGCCGCGCGCGGCCATTGCGGTGCCGAGCTTTTCCGCGAGCACGCCGCGGAACACGTCCTCGCCATTGCCGCCCGAGAATTCGCCGGGGTCGACGCTTTCCATCATCAGCTGGGTCATCTGGCCGAGGAACACCGCCTCGAACGATTCCGCGGTCTTGCGGTCCTTCGGGGTCGGCGTCGGTGTCGCTGTCGGAGCGGGCGTGGCGGGCACAGCGCCGACGGGGCGCGCGGAGTCCATCATTGCACCTGGATATCGGCCTGGAGCGCACCTGCGCTCTTCACCGCCTGGAGGATCGTGATCAGGTCGCGTGGGCTGACGCCGAGCGTGTTGAGCCCGGAGACGAGCGCGGCGAGGGTCGGTTCGCCACCGACCAGCCCGAGCGAGGCGTTGTTGCCGTCGTTGACGGTGATCGCGGTGCGCGGGACGGTCGTCGTCTGGCCGTTCGACAAGGGCGCAGGTTGCGACACGACCGGGCTTTCGGTGACGCTGATCGTCAGCCCGCCCTGCGCGATCGCGACCGGGCTGATCCGCACGTCCGCGCCCATCACGACCGTTCCCGAGGCTTCGTTGATGACGACGCGGGCGGGCTGATCGACCTTGACCGGCAGATTCTCGATCGCGCCGACCAGGTCGACCATCGATCCGCCAAAGCCGCTGCCCGAATGCAGCTCGACCGTGGCGGGGTCGAGCACCGTCGCGGTCCCCGCGAACCGGCCGTTGACCGCCGCCGCGATCGTGTTGGCGGTGGTGAAATCGGGGTTCTTGAGCGCGAGCTTGAGCGTCGTCGCGGAGCGCAGCGCATAGGGCACTTCGCGCTCGATGATCGCACCATCCGCGATCCGCGCGGAAGTGGCGACGCCGCGACTGACGCTCGCGCCGGCCCCTTGCGCCTTGAACCCCGAGACCGCGAGCGGCCCCTGCGCGACCGCGTAGATCTCGCCGTCGAGCGCGCGCAGCGAGGAGACGATCAGCGTGCCGCCCTGCAGGCTGGTGGCATCGCCGATCGCCGAGACGGTGACGTCGATCCGCGAGCCGGCGCGCGCGAACGGCGGCATCGTCGCGGTGATCGAGACCGCGGCGACGTTCTGCGTCTTGAGCGGCGAGCCGCGCACGTTGACCCCCATCCGCTCGAGCATCGCCTGGAGCGATTCCTCGGTGAACGGCGCGTTGCGCGTGCGGTCGCCGGTGCCCGCGAGCCCGACGACGATGCCATAGCCGACCAGCTGGTTGGAGCGGACGTTCTCGACGTCGACGACATCCTTGATCCGACCGTTGGCGAGCGCCGCCGGAGCCGCCAGCACCATCGCGAGCGTGACGAGCATGCGGATCACCCTCAAGGCCTGAAGCGTCGCGACGCTGCGCATATTTCCCTTCCCCTCGGTCACCAAAGACCGTTCGCTTCTCTTATAGGAAGACAGAGCGGCGACGGTTCGCCGGGGAGAACGGGTTTTGCGCGTTGAAGGGGTTTCGGTGCCGGTTCAGGCGTTGCTCGCGGCGCTGCCGCGCGCGACCGCCGGGTTCCGCGCGACCGACGCCGCGCCCGCCGCAACCGAACTGCCCGCGCCACCGCGCCCGCTGCAGGCGGCGACCTCGGTCCAGATGCTCGTCGCGCTGGCGGCGACCGAACCCCCGCGCGAGCGCCGTCGCCGTCTGGTCGCCGAAGTCGATCACGGCCTCGGGCTGCTCGAACGGCTCCACGCCGCCACGGCCGCCGGCGTGGCCCCGCCCGCGATGCTCGCCGAGATGGCGGATTGGGTGGCGCGGTTCGTTCCGCCCGACGATCCCCAGGCCGCCGCAATCGCGCGCGACGTCGAACTTCGCGTCCGCGTCGAGCTCGCGCGGCACGACCGACACCTGTAACCCCGCCTGCGTTGACGACCGGCACTATGAACCATATACGGTTCATATGGTCAGGTTCGACAAGGCGGTGATATGGGTATCGTGAAGATCGACGACATCTTGCACGAGGATGCGCGACTGGCGGCGAGCGTGATGTGCCGCTCGATCAACGCGCAGGCCGAATTCTGGATGAAGATCGGGATGCTCGCGGAAGCGCATCCGACCTTGTCGTTCAACGACATCGTCACTGCGCAACTGGCGTCCGCGCGGGTCCATCGGCCCGAGGTCGCCGTGCCGCGCGACACCGTCTGAGATGATCAAGACCGCTGCCGAAATCGCGCTGCTGCGCGTGTCGGGGAAATTGCTCGCGTCCGTTTTCGAGATGCTCGACACGCAGGATCTGGTCGGCATGACGACGTTGCAGGTCAACGACCTGGTCGAGCGGTTCATCACCGTGGATCTCGCATCGCGCCCCGCGAGCAAGGGGCAATACGGGTTTCAATACGTGCTCAACTGCTCGATCAACCACGTCGTCTGCCACGGCGTCCCCAGCGCGGACGCGGTGATCGCGGCGGGCGACATCATCAACCTCGACATCACGCTCGAGAAGAACGGCTTCATCGCGGATTCGAGCAAGACCTATATCGTCGGTACGGCAACCCCCGCCGCGCGGCGGCTGGTGCGCGTGACGCAGGAAGCGATGTGGAAGGGGATCGGCGCCGTGCGGCCCGGCGCGCATCTCGGCGACATTGGCTTCGCGATCGAACGCCATGCCAAGCGGAACGGATATGCGGTCGTGCGCGACTATGCCGGGCACGGAATCGGTCGCGAGATGCACGAGGAACCGACCGTCCTGCATTTCGGCCGCGCCGGGACCGGAATGCTGCTGCGCGAGGGGATGGTCTTCACGATCGAGCCGATGCTCAACCAGGGCACCCGTAAGGTTTCGACCAAGGCGGATGGCTGGACGGTCGTCACCAACGACGGCAAATTGTCCGCGCAGTTCGAGCATACCGTCGCGGTGACCGCCACCGGGGTCGAGGTGCTGACGCTGCGGCGGGACGAAGGGGCGGGCGGGCGGCGCTAGCGTTTTCCTGCTGCGTTTCTTGCTGTCCTTCCCTTCTGCGCTTCCCCGGCGAAGGCCGGGGCCCAGTCGTGGAGGTCGGCGTAGAGAGCGCAATCGCCAGCATTCTTCTGTTCCACTTCTGGGCCCCGGCCTGCGCCGGGGAAGGAGTAGTTTCGGGACGCCCCCCCCCCTCAGAACTCGTCCCAATCGTCCTTGTCGCGCACCAGCGCGGGGATCGCGGCGGCGGGGAGCGGCTTGACCGGTGCGAGATAGGCTGGCGTTGTCTTGCCCGGTGCGGCATTTTTAGCAGCCGCTTTCGCAACGGGCCTGGCGACCGTCTTTGCCGTCGCCACGTGCTGCCCGATCGTGAACACCGCCGCCTTCTGCGTCAGCGTCCCGACTTCGCCGTTGAGGTTGCGCGCGGCGGCGGAGGCTTCCTCGACCATCGCCGCATTCTTCTGCGTCCCTTCGTCCATGTCGTGGATCGCGGTGGCGATCTGCTGGATCGCGGCGGCCTGCGCGGCATTGTCCACCGACATCGAGGCGAGCAGCTCGTGCACCACGCCGACATCGTCCGAGATCGCGAGCAGCGCGCGATCGACCTTGTGGACCGCGTCGACCGCGAGGACGACGTCGTTCTGCGTCGTGGTCAATTGCTCGCGGGCGCGCTTGGCTTCTTCCTCGGAGCGCATCGCGAGCTGCCCGACGAGATCCGCGACGACCGCGAAGCCGCGCCCGGATTCGCCCGCACGCCCCGCCTCGACTGCGGCGTTCATCGCAAGCACGCGGGTCTGGAACGCGATCTTGTCGAGCCCCTCGATCACGCTGTCGATCCCCTTGGCGCTGTCCGACACGCGGTGCATCGCCTGGACCGCCTCGCCTGCGGTGCCGCGACCGGTGCCGACCGTCGCGATCGCCTGGTCCGCGCGCTCGACCGTGCGGTGCGCATTGTCGGCGCCGGTGCGGAGCCGGTCGTTGATCTGCGTGACCGCAGCCGAGGTTTCCTCCAGCGACGCGGCGCTCGCCTCGGTCCGGCGGGCAAGGTCTTCCGATGCCTGTTCGATCTCGCTCGATCCCGCACGGATCGTCCGCGCGCTGTCCGACACCGCGCCGATCAGGTCGCGCAGGCTGGCGAGCGCGGCGTTGTAATGCGCCCGCAACTCGGCGTAGCTCGGCGGGAACTCGCGCGTGATCGGCTGGGTCAGGTCGCCCTTCGCCATCCGCTCGAGATGCCCCGAGACGGTCTCGATCACCATCGCCTGATCCGCGTCGGCAACCTTCTTCGCGGCGGCCTGCCGGTCCTGTTCAACCGCATTGTCGCGGAACACCAGCAACGCGCGCGCCATTGCGCCGACTTCGTCGCGCCGTTCGGTGCCGTCGACGTCGATTGCGTTGGTTCCGCCGGCGAGCGTGCGCATGCCCTTCTCGAGCGCGCCAAGCGGCCCCGTGATCGTCCGCTGCGTCACCAGGATGCTGGCGCCGATCGCGACGATCACGCCGATCACGCCGATCAGCACCAGGCTGTGCTGCGTCGCGGACGCGCGCGCCGCGAGCGCGGCCGTGGTGTCGTTCGAGGCGGTTTCGCGCGTGTCGATCAGCGTGGCGATACTCTCCCTGAACTGCGCGGCAAGCTGGTCGGCCTCGCTCAACGAGCGGCGCGCGCCGTCATTGTCGTTGCGCAGACCCTGCTCCATCGCGTGCCCGACGCTGGCATCGAGGCGCGACAATCGCGTTTCGATCGCGCGAAGCGCTGCGGCGGCGGCGGGTTCGGCCTGTGCCACCTTCCGCAGCAGGTCATGCGCCTCGGCGGTGTCGCGGCGTTCCTGCGCGGCGGCGTCGCGCGCTTCCTTGCTGGCGCCGTCATACGCCATCGTCTTGTAACCGGCATAGACCAACGATCCCGACAGATCGCTGATCCGCGCCAGCCGCGTATTGCTGGGCAGGGTCGTCCCCGACAGCGCGGCATAGCCGGTGCTGATCGAGCCCAATTGGCTTGCACCGTTGAACACGACGAACAGGGTCACGACCCCGAGCGACAGGATCAGGACCGCGATCTTGATCGCGATCTTGAGATTGGTGAAGAAGGTCATCGTTGCCCCTTTGCGTGCAAGACTCCACCGCACGGAAGAAGCGGCGATGGATCGATCCCGGATATTATAGAGTGCAGGCGGCGCGCCCGTTGTCGCCCTGCCGACAATTCGCTCACCGCAGGTAATCGGCGAGGCTGAGCCCGCTCAACTGGCTGAACACCGAATAGCTTGCCTGCAGCATCGTCTTCTGTTGCGACAGGTCCATCGCGATCTGCCCGAGATCGGCATCCTCCTGGGTGCTGATGATCCCCTTGAACAGCGTCGCGCGGTCCTCGGCGCGCGTCGTGAGCGTCTCGGCCTGCGCCTGTCGGTGCCCGTTTTCGGCGTTGAGCGCGCGAACCCCCGTCATTGCACGGTCGAGCGCGGTTCCGGCGTCCTTCAGCGCGGTGCTCTGCGCCGCGGTCAGCGGGCCGGTGAACGGCCCCGCATCCGCCAGCTTGCGGAACACCTGTGCGACCGCGCCGCCGAGATCGCTGGCGGAGATGCCGTACACCATGTCGCGATTGTCGCCGACCCGCGCGCTGGCGCGGACGCTGCCATTGGTGAAATCCTTGGCGGGGTCGCTCGACAGGTCCTGCAGCGTGGCAGGGGTGAACGGCTTCGCGTCCTGCCCGCCGCCGAACAGCGGAACGCCGCCCTCCTCGGTATTGAGCAGCGCGGAAAATTGCGCGAACGCGCTTTGGATCGTATCCTGCAGCCCCGCGGTTTCGCCGGTTCCCTTGGCGGTGAGCAGGCTTTGCTGGAGGTCGGTGCCGAGCGTGTCGATCCCGCTGATCGCGGTGTCGTACAGCAACAGCGTGGTGCCGAGCTGCCTGGCGACGGTCGATTGCGCCTCGGCGCGCGCCAGCATCGAATGCGTCGTCAGCGTGCGCACCGCATCGCTGCCGAGCGCGGCGAGGTCGTTCGCTTTCTTGCCCGACGCAAGCTGCGCCTGCGTTTCCGCAAGCCGCGCCTGGTTGCGCTGGATCGCGTCGGCGGTGAGGCGTTGCTGCGGAATGGTGGCGATACGGGTCATGCCGGTTCCTTTCAACGGACCATGGTGAGCAGCGTGTCGTACATCGCGTTCACCGTGGAGATGACGCGCGCGGCGGCCGAATAGCTGTTCTGCAGCACGACCATCTGCGACAGTTCCTCGTCGATGTTGACGCCCGAAAAGCTGTCGCGCCGATTGACCGCATCGTCGCGCCGCGCGGTCGCCTCGGTCAGCCGCATCTTGGCGAGCGCGGCACTGCTGCCCGCGCCGCCGAGCACCTGCGCGGCCAGCTTCTCGACCGAAACAATGCCTGCGACACCGAGGTCGATCGGCTTGCCCTGCGCATCGGCATAGCCCGCCGCGCCCGTACGGTCGGTGCTGCCGAGCGCGATCCCGCCGGGCACCGCGCGCGTATCGAGCAGCGCGAGCGGCAGGCGGCCGGTATTGCCCTGGATATCGGGGCGGATCTCGCCCGACTGGAGCACGCTCGCACCGCCGGTCAGCCCCGCGATCATCGTGAAGCTGCGCCCGGTCCCCGCGCGATCGGTCGAATCGCCGGGGATGCTGAGCGAGGCGCCCGCGACATTCGGGTTGGCGGCGAACCGCATCCGGCCCGTCGCATCGAGCGAGACCTGGCCGAACTGCCCGAGCGGACTTGCGTTGAGGCTGGTGACGAGATCGCCGAACGTGCCCCCCGCAACCGGCGCCAGCGTATATTGCGCGAGCAGCCGCCCCGCACCGTCGCGCAGCATGACCTGCGCGGTGCCGCCGGCGGCAAAGCCGTGCGGGTCGCTCGCGGCGAAACCGCTCGGGATCGTCAGCCCGTCCGACCGGATCAGGTCGTTCATCCCGAACACCTGCGACAGCCCGACCCCCGCGCGCTGCGCCGGCGTGGCGGGATCCTGCCCGATCGCGACCCCGGTGTCGGGCGCGCTCGCGGCGAGGGTGAGCCGCCCGCCCGCAAAGCTCGCGGTCGCCTTGCCACCAAGTCCGGCGTTGATCGCGGCAACCATGTCCCCGACGGTCGCGGTCGGCCCCATCGCGTCGAAATCGAGAGTGGTGGACGCGACCAGCTTGCCCGCGGTGTCGGTCACCGCGACCGTCGCCTTGCCGGTGAAGCCGAGCCGGTCGCCCGTCGCCAGCGGCGTCACCGCGCCGACCAGTTGCGCGGGCGGCGGCATCGCGGTCGCGGCGTTCGAGGCGGCGTTGAGCGATTGAGCCAGGCCCGTGAACACGCTCCCCAACTGGTCGCGAAAGCCGGGGATCGTCCGGTCGCGCAGGTCGAGCAGCGCGCCGAGCTTGCCGCCGACCGCGGCATTGTCGATCCGGTCGCCGGTCGCGACCCCGGGGAGCCCGGCGGAGTCGGCGAAGCGGATGTCGATCCCGGGATAGGCCGGCTGCGCCGCGCCCGCAGCATTGCCGCCGTTGGGATAGGATAGCAGCCGCAGCCGCTGGTCGAGCAACGGCGCACCGCTCGCAGTTTCGATCGTCACGCGGCCATCGGGCTGGTCGCGCACCGTCACGCCGATCAGCCCGCTCAAGTCCTGGAGCGCGAGCATCCGCTGGTCGGACAGGCCCGACGAACTCCGCCCGAGCCCGTCGAGCCGCGACACCGCGTCGTTGAGCGTGCTGATCTGCGTCAGCAGCGCGTTGGCGCGCGACACCGTATCGCCGATCTCGGCATCGGCATCGGCGGACAAGGCGGCCGCGTCATGGTCGACCTGTTGCAGCGAGCTGATCGCGTCGCTCGTCCGCGCGACGAACGCATCGGCATTCTGCGGGACCGCGAGCGACCCGGTCAGCGTCACGCCGGCGCTGGCGACCGCATCGAGCTGCGCGGTGAGGCTCGACTCCGCCCCCGGCGCGCCGAGCGTCGCCTGGAGCCGGTCGAGATACCCCGCAGTCGTCTCCGCCGCGCCGACATCGCCCGCACGGCGATAGCTCGCCGCCTCGAGGAACCGGTCCGCGACGCGCGTCGCCTCGCCGACGACGACCCCGCTCACGCGCCCGCCGATGACGTTGGTCGAGACGGTCAACTGCTCGCGTGCGTAGCCGGGGGTGCCGACGTTCGCGATGTTGGTCGATACGACGCGCAACCCCGCCTGCGCGGCGTTGAGCCCCGACATAGCGGAGCCGAGGATATCACTGAGCGCCATATCGCCTGCCCTTTCGTCGCGCGTCGCTGACTATGATTCTATCGTTTTCCCGTCCGCTCTGCCGCTTGCCGCGGTCTCCGTTGGGAGGGGCCCTTCGACTACGCTCAGGGCGAACGGAGAGTATTGCGGCGGCTCGGATCCATTCCAGACCCGTTCGGGCTGAGCGAAGTCGAAGCCTTGCGCTCGGATCAGCGCTTCAGGTTGCTGACTTCCTGCAGCATGTCGTCGACCGTCGTGATGATCTTGGACGATGCGCTGTAGGCGCGCTGGAACCGGATCATGTTGCTGAACTCCTGCGCGAGATCGACCGTCGACGCCTCCAGCGTGCTCGCCCGGATCGTGCCTGCGCCGAGCGACCCCGGCTTGTTGATCGCGTAATTGCCTGACGCGTCGGACATCAGGAAGGCGTTGCCCGACGTGCGCGTCAGCCCGTCGGCATTGGGGAAGGTCGCGACCGGGAGCTGGAACACCTTCCGCGCAATGCCATTCTCGAACACCGCGCTGACGGTGCCACTGTCCGAGACCTGGACCGACGAGATGTTGCCGAGCATCCCTCCGTTGACGCTCGAGGTGATCAGCGCGGATTCGGAGCCGAACTGGGTCAGCCCGCTGAGGCTGCCGTTGTTGCCGATCCCGAGCGTGATCGGGTCGGCGGCGGCGCCGTTGGTCCAGGTGACCTTGAGCGGCCCGAACATCTCGGAGGTATAGACCGCGGGATCGTTGATGATGCTGCCATCGGGGTTGAAGCGGATCTCGCCGCTTGCCAGCACCCCGCCGGTCGCGGTGACATCGGCCGGGTCGGCATAGATTTCCCCGCGCCACGCGTTGGGGCCGGTCTTGACGAAGCCCATCGTCACGCGATGCGTCCCGCCCTGCGCGTCATAGACGTCGATCGCGCGGGTGAATTGCGGGGGGACGGTGCCGTTTGCGATGTCGCCACGGGCGACCGGGCCGGTGACCGCGGTCGCGCTCGACTGGAGGTTGGCGCGCAGGTCGATGCTGTTGGTCGCCATCGCGGTGCCGGTGAGGTCGCTTAGCCGGACCGGTTCGAGCGCCGCGACATTGCCGGTGTTGTTGAAGGCGCCGCTGTTGTCGAGCCGCCAGCCCTGCAGATAGAACCCCGCGGTGTTGCGCAGGAAGCCCGCAGCATCGGGCTTGAACGACCCTGCGCGCGTGAAGGCGACGGTGTCGCCGGCCCCCAGCCCGGTGCGCGTAACGAAGAAACCGCCGCCTTCGATTCCGAGATCGGTGGTGTTGCTCGACGCCTGGAGCAGCCCCTGCTTCGAGATCAGCGCCTGCGGCCGTGCGGACACGCCGCCCGCCGAATAGGTGGTGCGCGACCGGCCATCGGTGACGAGCGTGCTGAACTGCGTATCGGTGCCCTTGTAGCCGATCGTGTTGATGTTGGTGATGTTGTCGGCGACCGCGGCCATCGCAGCGGATTCTGCGCTGAGGCCCGAGACGCCAGCGTATAATGCGGAATAGAGGCTCAACCGGGGTCTCCCACGTCACAGGTGCCGGACCCGCGCCCGGCATATCGCCTGCATCATAGAAAGCCGCGGCACCGGCTGGGCGCACGCACTGCCAAAAGCGCGGGCGCGCCCGTCTAATCGTGCCCGGCGCGTCCGGCGGGGGGCAAGCGCCCCTATAAAACGCCAACACCATCGAAGGGATCGCGCGATGCGCAGCTTTGCACTGGACGACGGCGAGACGATGATCGTCAACGGTGCCACGCTGCGCGCGCCGTTCGCCTGCGACCTGCTGATCGACCCGGACGCGACCGTGCTGCGCGGAGACGATCTGATGACGCCCGATCAGGCGACGACCCCGGCGCGGCAATTGTATGTCGCGTGCCTCGCTGCCTATTGCGGCCACGACCGCGTCGCGCAGCATCACCGGATCATCGCGGCGTTGCAGATTGTGCTTGCCGGGCAGACCGACGACGCGGCGCGCGCGGTCAGCGTGCGTTTTGCTAATGCGGTCGCGGCGCGCGACTATGTCCGCGGCCTCGCCGAATGCCGGACGCTGATCGCGCAGGAGGATGGACCGCGCGGCGCGATGCTCGCGGCCTGACGCATCATGCAGTCGCTCGCTTCCGCCACCCGCGCGCTTGCCGCCGCATCGCCCGACCAGCGCTATGGCAGTGTCGTGTCGGTGCAGGGCGCGCTGATCGAGGTCGACGGCCTTGCGGGCGCCGCGCAGATCGGGTCGCGGATCGCGCTCGAGACGAGCGCGGGGCGGATCGCGGCGGAAGTCACCGGAATCCAGTCGGGCCGTGCGCAATGCCTGCCGTTCCGCGATCCGCACGGGCTGATGTCCGGGACGCGCACGTGGCTGGAGGACGGCGCGTTTGCGGTGCGGCCGTCGGCGCAGTGGCTCGGGCGGATGATCGACGGGCTCGGCCGCCCGATCGACGGGCTCGGCGCGCTGCCCGGCGGGGGCGATCCGCAACCGATCAATGCATCCCCGCCGCCCGCTGCGGTGCGCGCGCGGGTGGGCGCGCGGATCGACACGGGGGTGCGCGCGCTCGACCTGTTCGTGCCCTTGTGCAGTGGGCAGCGGCTCGGGCTGTTCGCCGGATCGGGGGTCGGCAAGTCGGTGCTGCTGTCGATGCTCGCGCGCTGGACCGCGTGCGATGTCGCGGTGATCGGGCTGATCGGCGAACGCGGGCGCGAGGTGCAGGAATTCGTCACCGACGATCTCGGCCCCGAGGGGCTCGCGCGCAGCGTCGTCGTCGTCGCGACCTCGGACGAGCCCGCGCTGATGCGACGGCAGGCGGCGTGGACCACGCTCGCGATTGCCGAGCATTTCCGCGACAAGGGGCTTAACGTGCTGTGCCTGATGGATTCGGTCACGCGCTTCGCGATGGCGCAGCGCGAGATCGGGCTCGCCAACGGCGAACCCCCCGCGACCCGCGGCTATACCCCGACCGTCTTCGCCGAACTGCCGCGGCTGCTCGAACGCGCCGGGCCGGGGTTGCCGGGGCAGGGGACGATCACGGGCGTGTTCACCGTGCTGGTCGATGGCGACGATCATAACGAACCCGTCGCGGATGCGGTGCGCGGGATTCTCGACGGGCATGTCGTCATCACGCGCAAGATCGCCGAGCGCGGACGCTATCCCGCGATCGACCTGCTCAAGTCGGTCTCGCGCACGCTGCCGCATTGCCTGTCGGACGCGGACAACCGCATCCGCCTCGCCGCGCGGCAAGTGCTCGCGCTGCATGGTGACATGGAGGAGATCGTCCGGCTCGGCGCCTATACCACGGGCGCGAACCCCGAGGTCGACCGCGCGATCTTGATCGCGCCGCAGATCGAGGCGCTGCTGACGCAGACCCGGCAGGATCGCGGCGATGCGGCCCAGGCTTTTGCGATGATGGCACAGTTGATGGAGGGCACCGATGCAGACTCCCTATGACGCCGCCTTGCGTGCGCTCGACCGCGAGATGGATGCGCTGACCCAGTTGATCGCCGCCTCCGCGTCACGGCTCGAGGAAGCGCGCGTGCTGCACAACGCGCTGGTCGAGAAGATCGCGGCGGAAACGCGGCTTGCCGCCGGCGACCGGCTGCTGATCGCCGATCCGTATCTCGCCCGCGCGCGCGGTGACCGCGAACGCTGCGCCAGCGACGCCCGCGCCGCGACGGTCGAGCTCGACCAGCTCCGCCAGCGCGCCGCGCGGCAATATGCGACGATCCGCGCGGTCGAGACCGTCGCCGACCAGTTCCGCACCGACGTGCAGCGGACCGAAGACCGGCAGCAGCAGGCGCTCGTCGACGACAGGACCGCGGTCCGCTTCGTCCGGTTGCGCAGGGCCAAGCGAAGCCCGTCGCAATGATTCCGTCGCTCGACGCCGCGCCGCTCAGCCCGACGCAGCGCGCCAACCTGATCGAAGCCGCCGCGCATGCCCAGGTGTCGGACCATCTGTGGCAGGCGGCGCTCGGGAGCGATTCGACCGCCGACCCGACCGCGCCGGAACCGGCGGCGAACACCCCTGACCGGTTCGACCTGACGCAACTGCTCGCGCTGTTCGACGCACGCCACGGCGGTGCCGCGCGGCCGTCGCCGCTGGACGCGCTCGCGTCCGACCCCGCGACCTGCCCGCCCGCGGGCGACGCGGCGACGCATCATCTCGGGCCGAATGCGATCCACGCATCGACGTTGCAGGCAGCGGCCGACCGCTCGGGCATCCCCGGCGCCGCGCTCGCCGCGATCGTCCAGGCGGAGGCAGCGAAGGATTCGGGCGGGCGGTGGAACTGCTATTCGCGCAACCCGCGGTCGAGTGCGGCGGGGCTCGGCCAGTTTCTCGGCGGGACGTGGCAGTCGCTCGCGGAGAAACCCGGATCGTGGCTCAACGGGGTCGCGCAGGCGCACGGCTGGCTTGATTCGACGGGGCGCGTGCGTGCGGAGTCGAAGGCGGCGGTGCTCGCGCTCCGCTACGATCCGACCGCGGCGATCCAGTCCATCGCGGATTACGCGCGGAGCAACCTCGACACGCTGCGCCGCGCGGGCGTTGCGGTCGGGACCGATCCGGCGACGATCGCGCGCTCGGCCTATCTCGGGCATCACCTCGGCCCCGGCGACATGGTGCGTTTCTTCAAAGGCGGGCTCGACGACGCCCGCGCACGCACGCTGCTCACCGCGCAGATCGGACACAGCGGGGCAGGGCGCGCGATCGCGGCGAGCGGCGATGCGCGCGCCGCACACCGCGCATGGCTGACCGCCTACGTCGCGCGCAACGTCCAGCCGCAACGCTTCGCCTGAGTCTTAATCGGCACCGGCCGTGCGTTCATCCTATAGAATGGTTAACCCGCTGGTTACCAATGAAACCGGCGTAATTTCAGGGCCATGCACTGACGGAAACCCCTTCGCATCGGGAAACTACGTATAGGATGTTTATAAACCCGTTAGAGCCGCAATCGGCATGGTTGCTCCAACGGGAACAGCAACGGTGCCGCTCCCGATCGTCCTTTGGGGGAGCACATGTCCAAGACCACCATCGCGCTCGAAGCCGCTGTCGCCGACGTCATCGCCAACCGCCCGGCCGCCGGTGCGACCCCGACGATGCGCCAGCGCATCCTCGCCGACCGCGCGTTCGCCGCAGTGCTCAAGATCATCGCGCCGCGCATCCGCCACTTCATCCGCCAATATGGGCTGACCGCGCATTGGGACGATGCCGAGCAGTGCTGCGCGATCGGCGTCCACCGCGCGATCGAGGCGTATGATCCGGAGCGCGCGCAGTTCACGACCTTCGTCAACTGGCAGCTCCGCGGCGAATTGCAGAGCCTGCGGTTCCGCCTCATGACCGACCAGCGCCAGTCCGCGCGCCGGGTCGAGGCGACCACCGTCTCGCTCCACGCTTCCACGCTCGGCCCCGATGGCGAGTCGACCTCGCTCGAGGCGATGATCGAGGACGAAGCCGCGCTCGACCGGACCGAGGCCTTGGTCGACGGCATGATGGCGGACGACCTGCGCACCGCGCTGCTCGACGCCTATGTCGCGCACCTGCGGCAGGTCGGGGTCGACCAGCTCAAACGCAAGGCGCGCGGCGTCCGCTCGGTCCATGTCGACGAACCCGCGCTCCCGCGTTTCCGCGCAAAGCCGTCGACCCCCGATCCGGCGGAACTCGCGGAACTGGAAGCGCGGATCGCGACGCAGCGCGCAATGGTCGAGCGCCGCCTGCGCGACGATACGCCGGGGACCGAGGATAGCGAGACCTGCCCGATCGAACGCGAGCGCATGCGCCAGGTCGCCAAGCGCGCCGCGCGGGTCGTCGCTGAGATCGCGACCAGCGATCCGCGTTTCGCGGGCTTCGCCGACCGGCGCAAGCCGCAGCCACGGCGTCGCAAGACTGATCACGGCGCGGCCGAGACGTCGATCCTTCCCGATGCGCGCGCGCCCCACAACGCACTGGCCCGCGTCATCGTGCTCGATCCCGCCGCGGTCGATGCGATCGAGTCGCGCGAAACGATCGGTGCACCGCTGGAACCGCTGCGCGGCGCAAAGCCGTCGCACGGCTTCGTCGCACTCAGCAGCGAACGGCTGCAGTGATGGCGATCGCAATGCCCCCTAGGCGAGCCGTTCGCGGTCGCAACGATCCGGGCCCGTCGGTGTGCGAGACGGTGCCGAGCCGCGACACGCTGCTCGATACCGTTGCGGCGAATTTCTCCCAGACGATCCAGGCGCTGATCGAAGGTTCCGAGCCGGCGCATGGCCCGCTGCTGATCGCCGCCGCGCACGATCTCGCCGAAGGCGGCGTCCGGCTGCGCTGCTGGGACACAGGCCTTCGCGCAAGCGACCTGCCGCTCGACCCGAACCGCCGCCGCGATCGCGAGATCGCACGGACCGCGGCGATGCTGCTCGATCTGTTGCGCGCGCGCTGGCCCGCCGCCGCGCGCCCGAGGCGGATCGGCATTCTCGGCGACGGCACGGGCGTGGCGCTCGCCCCCGAGGATCCCTGGCCGTTGGCGGAAGGCTGGATCGACCGCCGGCTCGCCCATCCGCGCGGGCTGGTCGCGCTCAAGCGCTTTTCGCCCGACGGGGGCCTCGCCATGCTGCGCTTGCCCCGCCAGGCGCGCTGTTCCGCCCATTGACCCCGCGAATCGTAGATTTACCGGTCTTGACCCGCCGCCTATGGTCGCGATGGGGTATGCGCGACGACGTGGCATAAGAGCGAGGTGGTTCAGGTTGGCGGACGCAGAAACTACCTCTGGCGCGCGGCGTGACTCGCCCGTCGATCCGTTTCGCGCAATCGTCTTCCCCAATCGCGTGCGCGAGTGGCGACAGCGCGCGGGGTTTGCCCGGCTGCTGCCCTTTTCGGGGCGGATCGCGGACATCCCCTACATTCGCCTGTCCAAGATCGAGCGTGGCGAAGTCGTGCCGAGAGCGCATGAGTTGCGCCGGATCGCGGGGGTATTGGGAATCCGGCCGGAGGATCTGCTGCTCGATCTGGAGGCACCGCATTTCTCGATCGAGCGCTGGGCGACACCGTTCAACGACCGGCGCGCGCCCGATCATTCGGAAGAAGCCTTCGCGCAGGAACTGGCCGCCGCGATCCGTTTGCGCCGGCAGGGCGACCGGTCGCTGACGATCGCCGCGATCGAACGCCGCTTCGGCATCGCGCCGGTCACGCTCTCGCGGATCGAGAATGCCCAGCGGCCCTTCGCCCGCTGGAACCCGACGACCCAGGAAGCGATCTTCGCGTTGCTCGAAGTTCGCGATGAACCCGCGTTGCGCGCCGCGCTCTCGCTGCTGGCGAACGACGGTGCCCTCGCGCCGATGATCGCCGCGATGCAAAATCCGACCGCGCGGCGCGAGCGAATGCGGGAACGGCTGGTGGCGTTGCGGGCCGAACTCACCGGCCCGCACGGCAGCGTTCCGGAGCCGGGTACCCTGGGTGGCGCTGGCCTGCGCCGGCTCGCGGTGTTCGGTGCGGCGGTCGGCGAGGGGCGGGTCGCGCGGACCCCGACCGCGATCACGATCGCCGACAGCAGCGGGGCGGGCGCACGCGCGTTCGCCTTGCGGGTCTGCCGCGCGACGCTTGGCGGCGGATTGCCCGGCAATGCCATCGTCATCGTCGATCCTGACCGCTATCCCGTGGCCGGCGGGCTCGCGGTCGTTCGGGAACGCGACGCGGAGGCGGATGGCCCCAAGATATCGGAGGCGACGTCCGTCGAAAGCTATCGGATCGTCGCTGTAACGGTCGATCGCGATGGCCGCCTGTGCGGCTATAGCACGACCCCGGCAATCGAAATCCCGCTCGACACGCGACCGGCGGAAGATCTCGGTGCGATCGTCGCCGCGTATTTCGTCTAGCGGTCGCATCTCCACGCCTGAGTCGTTCGCCGCGATGTATTGCGTTTCGTAACCAGTCGTCGCTTACTGTAGCCGCCGAACGAACGACCTTTAGGCCGGGCAGGAGCATAGTGCCGAACCGCGTTGCCGCAGACACCGCCCGCCGGTTGAGCCTGCTTGCCAGTCTGCTCGTCTGTGCGGCCAGCACGGCTACGGTCTTGCTGGGGTGGTCGCTTCGCTTCCCCGTGCTGCTGGATTACGGCCAGCACGGATTGGTCGCGGAGCCAGCCGAGGTCGTCGCGCTGCTGCTCGTCGCGATCGGCCTTACCGCCGCCCGCCGCCCGACGACGGCCTGGCTGGTCGCGGTGTTGCTCTTCGTTCCCGCGCTGGTCGCAGCAGGCACGCTCTTGCGGCAGCCCGCCGCCCTTCTGTCCGGCACGCCTGCGGGGGGGATGGCCGCGATTCTCGGGCTGCTGGTGATGAGTACCGCGATGCTGCGGTTGCGCCGGGTCGATCTGCTGCGGGTCGCCTCGCTCACCGCTGCCCTGGCGGAGAGCTTCGCGATCCTGGCGCTGGCGGCGACGCTGCACGCGGCGGGTGCGGGGGCGGCACCGGCGGGCATCGCCATCGCGTTGCCGACCGCGCTCCCGGCGACGGTGCTGGCCGGGGCGATCCTGATCGAGGCGTGCGGCGCGGCGCTCGATACGCTGGCGTCGCCGGATGCGGCGGGGTGGCGCAACCTGCATCTCGTGCTGCCCGCCATTCTGGTCACGCCCGCGCTGATCGTGGTGCTGCAGGGTCTGGTGTTCCCCGCGTTGTCCGACCCGACCCAGTTGATGTCGGTCGTCCCGCTCGACACGTTGATTCTGGGCGCGGTCGTGTGGTGGCTGATCACCGGCCTCGTCGCCGAACGGATGGCCACCCGCGCCATGGCGCGCGCGCTCGACAATGGCCCGATCGCGATGATCGATCCCGCCGGGACGATCGTCCACTGGTCACGCGGGTGCGAGGACCTGTACGGCTGGAGCGCCGCGGTGGCGATCGGGCAGAACAAGTATGCGCTGCTCCAGTCGCGCACGCGCGACGGTGCTGTCATGCGGCAACCCGCCGCCGGCGACCTGCACGGCGGGGTCGAGCTGATCGAGCAACACCGCGACGGCCGCGAATTGCGCGTGCTCGAACTTGCGCGCAGCGGTGACACCGCAAGCACGCTGACCGTCCTGTCGTTGAGCGACATCACCGCGCGCGCCGCCGCCGAACGCGCGCTGGAGCATAGCGAGGCGCGGCTGCTGCTGGCGACGCAGGCGCATGCGATCGGCGTGTTCGAATGGGATACGCGCAGCAATGCGATCCACTGGATCGGCAATACCGAACTGTTGCCGGGCATCCCGCCCGGGACGATCACCGACTATGACAGTTGGGCGGCGGACGTCTTCCCAGAGGACCGCAAGACGATCGAGACACGCCTCGCGGCGGCGGTCTGGGCGCGGGCGGACCGTTTCTCGTTCGGTTATCGGATCCGCGGCCAGGGCGGGGATGTCCGGTCGATCGAGGGGTCGGCGCGGTGCTTCTACGACGAGGACGGCCAGCTCGATCGCACGATCGGGGTCAATATCGACGTGACCGAGCGAGTCGCGAACGAGACCCAGCTTGCCGCGCGCGAGGCGCAGTTGCGCTCGGTGCTGGAGACGGTGCCCGATGCGATGATCGTGATCGACGAGGCCGGTGCGATCCTCACGTTCAGCCCCGCCGCCGAACAGCTGTTCGGTTATGCCGCGCGGGAGGCGGTGGGCATGAACGTGTCGATGCTGATGCCGCGCGAGCATGGCGCGCGCCACGACGGCTATCTCCGCCGCTATCGCGAAACCGGGACCACGCGCGTCATCGACCGCACCCGCATCCTGACCGCGCGCCGGGCCGACGGCCACGAACTGCCGATCGAACTGCGGATCGGCGAGGCGCGCTATGGCGGGGTGCGGGTGTTCACCGGGTTCGTCCGCGACATTTCCGAACGGCTCGAGAATGAGGAGCGGCTCGCCTCGTTGCGCAGCGAGCTGACGCATGTCGGGCGGCTCAACGCGATGGGGGAACTCGCCGCCGGGCTCGCGCACGAGATAAACCAGCCGCTCACCGCGATCGCCAATTATCTCGCCGCCGCGCGGCGCGGGCTGGGCGACCACGCCGATGGTCCGCTGCGCGACCATATCGTCGCGGCGGGCGAGCAATCGCTGCGCGCGGGCGAGATCATCCGGCGGATGCGCGACTTCGCGTCGCGGCATGAAACCGACACGCGGGTCGAACCGGTCGAGGCCGCGATCCGCGCGGCGAGCGCGCTGGTGCTGGTCGGCTACGAGCGGCTCGACGTGACCATCTGCTACGATCTCGCGCCCGACGCCGACTATATGCTGGCGGATCGCATCCAGGTGCAGCAGGTGCTCGTCAACCTGCTCCGCAACAGCCTCGACGCGCTGTATACGATGCCCAAGGAGCAGCGCCGCATCGGCGTCGCGACCCGGACGCTGGACCCGGACTGGATCGAGATCCGCGTGTCCGACACGGGGCCGGGAATCGCCGAGCAGATCCTGTCGCAACTGTACATGCCGTTCACCTCGACCAAGGGCGAAGCGGGGATGGGGATCGGCCTGTCGATCTGTCGACGGATCGTCGAGGCGCATGGCGGGCGGCTGGTTGCCGAAAATCTTGCAGGGGGTGGTGCCGAATTCCGGTTCACCGTGCCCCGTATCGTCATCGAAACGGGGAACGAACAGCCATGATGCGCAGCGTATACATAGTCGACGACGATGATCCGGTACGGCTTTCACTGCAGACCTTGTTGCAGCATCTGCCGGGGTTGATCGTGCGAGGATTTCCGTCGGGCGACGCGTTTCTTGCCGCGATCGACCCGGTGGATCGCGGCGTCGTGCTGCTCGACTTCCACATGCCCGGCGCGACCGGGCTCGACGTGCTGCGGACGCTTCGGGCAAAGTCGGAGTGCTTCGCCACCGTGATGCTGACCGGGCGCGGCGACGTCGCCATCGCGGTGCAGGCGATGAAGGCGGGCGCGTTCGATTTCCTCGAAAAACCGTATGATCCCGATCGGCTGATCGACGTGGTCGAGGCCGCCTTCAGCCGGTTCGAACAGGACAGCGCGCGCAGCGCACAGGTCGAAAGCGCGCGCGCGCGGATCGCGAGCCTGTCGCCGCGCGAGCGCGAGGTGCTGCTCGGGCTGATCGAGGGGCGCGCCAACAAGGTGATCGCGCACGATCTCGACCTGTCACCGCGCACGGTCGAGATCTACCGCGCGAACATGATGGAGAAGCTCGCGGTCGGCAGCCTGTCCGAGGCGTTGCGGCTGGCGTTCGCGGCGGGGCTGGTCGAACCCGCCTGAGCGCGCTCAGGCGGCGAGCTGTTCGGCGGCGAGCCCGTCGAGGATCGTGCGGTTGACGGCGATCAGCGTGTCGATCGTGTCGCGCCCGGCGACGACGTGGCTGGTGTGCCGGTCGACCCATAGCCCGAGCGAGATGATCCCCGCGCGCACCGTATCGGGCAAGGCGTTGCCGGGCGCGCCGCACGCGGCGGCGAAGGTGCCCCACATCTCGCGGTTGCGATGCAGCACCGGCATCAGCTGCACGCCGCGCAGCCCGGCATCACGCGCGGCGATCATCTCGCCGATGATCTGCCCGATCAGGCGACGCTCGGTCGCGCGCGGGGTTTCGACGATCGTCCGCGCGCGGCGATAGGCCTCGACCGACATGTACGCTCCTGCAGAAGGGGTTGGCCCCTTATTCTAGCCGCCCGGCGCGACGTCCGGTCGCGCCCGTGCGGTCGCCTGCGAAAACATCGCGCCCGCAACCGCCAGTGCCGGGCGCGGTCTATAATCTGCCAGACCGCAGTTCGGCGGGTCTGACGGGGGAATGCACCGCACATGCTCAACGGCGTCGGTCTTGTGATCATTCTGGCCTGCGTCTTCGGGAGCTTCCTGATGAGCGGGGGCAAGATGGAGATCATCCTTGAGGCGTTGCCGCACGAACTGATGGCGATCGCGGGGGCCGCGATCGGCGCGTTCATCGTCTCCAACCCGTTCGGCGTGGTGAAGAAGGCGGGCGCGGGGCTGCTCCGCGCGTTCAAGGGCAGCCGGTGGAAGGACCAGGATTACAAGGACCTGCTGACGCTGCTGTTCGGGTTGCTCACCACCTTCAAGAAGGGTGGCGCGACCGCGATCGAACCGCACCTCGACACGCCTGCGGAAAGCACGCTGTTCAACCGCTTCCCGCGGCTGCTCAAGGACCATCACCTGATCGATTTCATCTGCGATTACCTGCGGATGATGACGGTCAACTTCGAGGACCCGCACCAGCTTGCCGAAGCGATGGAAAACGACATCGAGGCGCATCACCATCACGAACTCGGGCCGCAGCACGCGCTGCAGGCGATGGCGGACGGCTTGCCCGCGATCGGCATCGTCGCCGCGGTGCTCGGCGTGATCAAGACGATGGGGTCGATCGACCAGCCGGTCGAGGTGCTCGGCGCGATGATCGGCGGCGCGCTCGTCGGGACGTTCCTCGGCGTGTTGCTTGCCTACTGCCTGGTCGGCCCGCTCGCCTCCAATCTGCTCCAGATCATCGAGGCGGACGGCAAGCCGTTCGTCATCGCCAAGACCGCCATCGTCGCGCACGCCCAGGGCATGCCGACCCAGGTCGCGATCGAGATCGCGCGCCGCGCCACCCCGTCGGAACATGCCCCGACGTTCCAGCAACTCGAGACCGCACTCGACGAGGCCAAAAATGACCTTAACGCCCAACCAGCCTGATCCCGGTATCGCAGTGGACACGATCCATCTGCCCGCGCACGGCACGACCGTCACCGCCGAGGACCTCAAGGTCCGGCTCGTCCTCGCCGCCGATTTCGGCGAGCGCGTGCGGGTCGATGCGAGCGGCGTCGAAAGCGTCGGCCAGGCGGTGCTCCAGCTGCTGATCGCGGCGAGCAACGACGCGCAGGCGGCCGGCCGGCCGTTCGCGATCGTCAACCCCAGCCCATCCTTCACCGCGCGTGTCGCCGCGCTTGGCCTCAATCACACCCTGGCGATCCCCGCCGCGGAGGACGTTGAACCGTGAGCAAACTGATTCTGACCGTCGATGATTCCGCCAGCATGCGGATGCTGCTGAAAACCTCGCTGACCGCGCAGGGCTTCAGCATCGAAACCGCCAATGACGGGGTCCATGGGCTCGAGCGGATGCACGAGGTGCAACCCGACCTGCTCATCACCGACATCAACATGCCCGAGATGGACGGCTTCGAGCTGATCGAGGCGGTGCGCGCGCTGCCGCAGTTCCGCGGCACGCCGATCCTCGTGCTGTCGACCGAATTCTCGGACGAGAAAAAGGCGCGCGCGCGCTCGGCGGGTGCGACCGGCTGGATCACCAAGCCGTTCGAGGCGGCCAAACTGGGAGCGGCGATCCGCCGGGTGTGCCCATGAGCGACGAACTCGACGAAATCCAGGCGATCTTCTTCGAGGAATGCACCGAAGGGTTGCTTGCGGCCGAACAGGGGCTTGCGGCGATGCAAGGCGGCGACACCGCCCCCAAGACGATCGCCAGCGTGTTCCGCGCGGTACATTCGATCAAGGGCGGCGCGGGCGCGTTCGGCCATGCCGCGCTGACCGCATTCGCGCATCGCTTCGAAAATGTCCTCGAGGAGATCCGCGCCGGGCGGATCGCCCCGTCGCAGGGCGTGATCGCGGTGATGCTCGGCGCGTTCGACACATTGTCGGATCACGTCGGTGCCGCGCAAGGAACGATCGGGCTGCCCGACGACGCGGCGTCGCTGGCAGCGCTCGAGGCGATCCTCGCCAACCAAGGCGCGGGACCCGTGCCGGTCGCGGCGCCCCAGCCTGTCCCGGGTCCTGCCCCCCAACCCGAACCCGAACCCGCACCCGCGCCGACGCTCGAGATCGATCCGTTCGGGTTCGAACCCGTCGCCGTCGCGATCGAGGACTTTTCGGATGGCCCGCCCGATGCCCTTCCCGAAGCCGCCGCCCCCGAAGCCCCGCCCGAAGCCGAAGCGCCCGGGGAGCCCGAATGGACGATCGTCTTCGCCCCCTCGCGCGACGCGATGGCGAATGGCGCCGAGCCCGTGTTCGTCATCCGCGAGCTCGAGGAGCTCGGCGGGCGGGTTTGCGACGTCGACACCAAGATGCTCCCGCCGCTGCGCGACCTCGATCCCGAGCAATCCTACCTGCGCTGGACGCTCAAGCTCCCGGGCTATGTAACCGAGGACCAGATCGGCGATTGTTTCGATTTCGTCGCGCCCGACTCCGGGGTCGACATCACGCGCGATGCGGGCAACAGGCCGGTCGCACCGCACGCGGTGACCGACCCCGTCGGCGAAACCGCCGCGCCGCTGCGCGAGCCCGGCGCGATCCACGACCTGCTCCACCGCGTCGAAGTCGCCTCGCCCGCGATCGTCGCTGCGGCGGCGGCCGGTGCGGCGTTCGCCCCGCCGTCGGGCGCGCCCGCGCCCGACACGCGCGCCGCCGACGCCGGATCGCAGACGATTCGGGTCGATCTGCATAAGCTCGACATGCTGCTCAACCTGGTCGGCGAACTCGTCATCCGCGGGTCGATCCTGTCGGACCGGCTTTCGCCCGCCGACCAGCAGCGCGTCGAACTCCCCGAACAGGCGCGCCTCACCCGCGAGATCCAGGACACGGTGATGTCGCTGCGCGCGCAGCCGATCCGCCAGGCGTTCAACCGCGTCCCGCGCATGCTCCGCGACCTTACCGCCGAGACCGGCAAGCAGGTGGTGCTCGAGACGCAGGGCGAGACGACCGAGGTCGACAAGGGCGTGATCGAGAAGATCGGCGATCCGCTGACCCACCTGATCCGGAACGCGGTCGACCACGGGATCGAACTGCCCGACGATCGGCTTCGCGCGGGCAAGCCCGCGCAGGGGACGATCCGGCTCTCCGCCGCGCAGAAGGGCGCGCGGATCGTGGTGACGGTGGCGGACGACGGCCGCGGGATCGACCGCGCGCGGGTTCGCGCCAAGGCGATCGAAAAGGGGATGATCGCGCCCGACACCGTGCTGTCGGACGAGGAGATCGACCAGCTCATCTGCGCGCCCGGCTTCTCCACCGCCAACACCGTCTCGAACATCTCGGGGCGCGGCGTCGGGATGGACGTGGTTCGCTCGAACGTCGAGGCGCTCGGCGGGCAGGTCGACATCAGCTCGGTCCCCGGGCGCGGCACCACCTTCACGCTGGTCCTGCCGCTGACACTCGCGATCCTCGACGGGATGGTGGTGCGGCTTGCGGGGCAGCGCTTCGTGCTCCCGCTCGCGCATGTCGTCGAGGCGATCCGCCCCGAACGGGGGCAGATCCGCGCGACCACGCCGGGGAGCGAGGTGATCGAGGTGCGCGGGACGTATCTCCCGGTGCGTCGGCTCGCGCAGACCTTCGGCCTGCCCGAGGCCAACCCGCTGCCGCCCGAAGATTCGCTCGTCATCATCGTCGAGAGCGAGACCGCGGGGAACGTCGGGCTGATGGTCGATACGATCGACGATCGCCGCGAGGTTGTGATCAAGAGCCTCGAGCAGAATCTCCACCCGATCCGCGGGCTCGGCGGTGCGACCATCCTCGGTGACGGCTCGATCGCGCTCATTCTGGACGTCGAGGCGCTGGTCGCGCCCGTCACCGCTCTTTCCCGAACCCTGGCACGAGGACTTGCCGCATGACCACGACCGAAAACGCCGGCGAACTGAAGATGGTGACGTTCGCGCTCGGCCAGCAGACCTTTGGCATCGACATGCGGTCGCTGATCGAAATCCGCGAATGGGCCGCCCCAACGCCGCTGCCGAGCGTGCCGGGCTATATCCTAGGCGTCACCAATCTGCGCGGGACGGTCGTGCCGATCGTCGGGCTGGCGGAGCGGCTCGGGTGGACCCCGAGCGAGATCCACAGCCGCTCGTGCGTGCTCGTCGTCAACATCGCGGGCAAGCAGGCGGGGTTCCTGGTCGACGAGGTCAACGACATCGTCGGGATCCAGGAGGATTCGATCCAGCCCGCGCCGGACGTCGAGATTCAGGATACCAACGTCATCGCGGGGCTGGTCCAGATCACCACGCGCGGCAAGGATGGTGCCGACGCCGCGGCGGCGATGGTGCTGCTGCTCGATCTCGACGCGCTGACCGTGACCAGCACCGCCACTGCCGGACTCGCCGCCGGCGCGGGGCCGGTCGCGACGACGTCCCCCGTCGCGGGTGCGGCGCTGGACATCGCCGCATGAGCACGCTCGGCCTCGCCCCGCCGCCGTCCGACCTGCTCGCGACCGATGCGATGCCGGTGCTGGGCGATGCCGAGTTCGCCGCGCTCGCGCGGATCATGCAGAGTGATGCGCGGATCCATCTGCCCCCGGCCAAGAAGACGCTCGTGCATTCGCGGCTGTCGCGGCGCGTGCGCGACAACGGGCTCGACAGTTTCCGCGCCTATGTCGCGCTGGTCGAGCGCAATGCCGAGGAACGGCGGCTGATGGTGACCGCGCTCACCACCAATCACACCCATTTCTTCCGCGAAAACCATCATTTCGAGCATTTCCGCGCAACCGTGCTGCCGCGCCTGCAGGCGCGCCCGGCGGATCGACCGATCCGCATCTGGTCGGCGGGCTGCTCGACCGGGGAGGAAGTCTATTCGATCGCAATGACGCTGCTCGGGCCGACGCTGGCGGAGTCGCGCTGGACGCAAGGGCGCGACATCAGGCTGCTCGCGACCGACCTGTCGCAACCCGTGGTCGAGACGACGCGGCGCGGCTGTTACGGCGCATCCGCGGTCGAGCCGATCCCGGAGCCGTATCGCAAGGCGTGGATGGTCAAGGACGAGGCGGGCTACCGGGTCGGCGATGCGCTCCGCAAGCTGGTGACCGCGCGCGTGCTCAACCTGTTCGAGCCGTGGCCGCTGACTCACCAATATGATGCGATCTTCTGCCGCAACGTGATGATCTACTTCGACGATCCCGCCAAGGCGGAGCTCGAGGCACGACTCGTCGACCAGCTCGCGCCGGATGGCTTTCTCTATATCGGCCATTCCGAACGGCTGATCGGCACGGCGGCCGAGCGGATGCGAGCGTGCGGGCAGACGATCTACCGGCCGCGGGACGCCGCCTGATGAAGCCGACGCGCGTCCTGGTCGTCGACGACAGCGCCGCGATGCGCATGGCATTGTCGCGGATCCTCGCCTCCGACCCGCAGATCGAGGTCGTCGGCGCCGCGCCCGAGCCGCACGCCGCGCGTGAGATGATCCGCGCGCTCAACCCCGATGTCGTCACGCTCGACGTCGAAATGCCCGGGATGGACGGGCTGGCGTTCCTCGAACGGATCATGCGGCTGCGGCCGATGCCGGTGGTGATGGTCTCCTCGCTGACCGCGGCGGGGGCGGAGACGACGGTCGATGCGTTGCGCCTCGGCGCGGTCGACTGCGTCGCCAAGCCGAGCGGTGGCCCGGCGGGGTGGCAACAGGATGCCGCGCTGCTGTGCCAGACGGTGCGCGACGCCGCGAGCTCGCGCGCGCGGCGGACGCATGTCCAGCGCCGCGCGCCGGGCGTGGCGGTGCGCGCGGGGTTCCGGCCACGCGTCGTCGCGATCGCCGCGTCGACCGGCGGGGTCGAGGCGCTGTTCCACATCCTGCCGCAATTCCCCGCCGATTGCCCGCCGACATTGGTCGTCCAGCACATGCCCGCCGCCTTCACCGCGAGCTTCGCCCGGCGGCTCGACCGGGATTGCGCGGTGCGCGTGTGCGAAGCGCGCGATGGCGCGCCGCTTCGCCCCGGAACCGTCTATATTGCTCCTGGGGGTACCCACCACATGATCCTCGACGGCGGGATCGCCGGCACGGTCCGGCTGGTCGCGCAGGACAAGGTCAACGGGCATCGTCCGTCGGCGGACCTGCTGTTCCGGTCGGTCGCGCCGCTGGGCGAGAAGGCGGTCGGCGTGATCCTGACGGGGATGGGCGACGATGGCGCGCGCGGGCTGCTCGCGATGCGCGCGGCGGGGGCGTGTACCTTCGCCCAGACGCGCGGGTGCTGCGTGGTCTGGGGAATGCCACGAGTTGCGCTGGAAATCGGCGCGGTCGATCAGGAAGTCAGTCTGTCGCACATGGCCGGCACGATTCTCGCCGCCTGCCGCGATGGACAGCATAGGGAGCCATAAATGCCTGCCGCGTCAGCAATCAAGGTCATGGTGGTCGATGACCAGGCAAGCATGCGCGCGATGATTCGCCGTGCGCTCCAGGATTTCGGCTTCAAGGACATTCGCGACAAGGGCGCGGCGTCCGAGGCGTTCGCCGCGATCAAGACGGATCGCGACCACCTCGTCATCTCGGACTATAACATGCCCGACATGGACGGGATCGACCTGTTGCGCGCGATCCGCACCGACGACGTGATCGGCAAGACCGTCTTCATCATGCTGACCGGATCGTCCGATCGCGAGATCGTCCAGCAGGCGGCGGCACTCGGGGTCAACAACTACCTCGTCAAGCCGTTCGCCCCCGCCGCGCTCAAGGAGAAGATCGAGCGCGTGTTCGGGGCGCTGACATGAGCATGGCGCCCGTGCGCCGCATCCCGATCATCCAGGGCGAACATGTGGTCGTGGGAGAAGCGGGCACGGTGATCTCGACCGTGCTCGGGTCGTGCATCGCGGTCTGCCTGCACGATGCGGAGGCGCGGCTCGGGGGCATGAACCACTTCCTGCTCGGCGAGCCGCAGCAGGACCAGCAGCTGAGCGCGATCGACCTGCAGCGGTACGGAGTCCATGCGATGGAACTGTTGATCAACGCGACGATGAAGGCGGGCGGGGATCGCAACCGGCTGCGCGCGAACCTGTACGGCGGCGCCAACATCATCGCCGGGCTCGGCGGGATCGGCTCCGCCAATGCCGCCTTCGCCAAGCGCTTCCTCGCGACCGAGGGGATCACGATCGGCCAGATCGACACCGGCGGCACGCTCGCGCGCAAGCTCGAATTCAGGCCCTACGACGGCAAGATCCGCTGCAACACGGTGGCCGACCGCCCGCTCCCGCCCCCCGTCGCACCCCGCATCCCCGCGGGGGGTGGCGAAATCGAACTCTTCTGATGGTAAGGCCGATGACCCGCTCCGTCGCTTGCCCGATGCCCGCAGACGCACATGCCGCGCTGTACGCCGCGATGGCGCGCGAATTGCGCCGCGTCCGCGAACGCGTCGAGACGCTGGCCGAGGCGCTCGTCGGCGACGCCTATTTCGTCGAGACCTATCTCGAGCAGCTCCAGGCGTTCGACATGATCGTCCAGTCGACCGACGAACATGCCGCGGTGCTCGACCGGCTCGCGCAGGGAATGGACGTCGACGCCGCGATCGCGCCGGTGCGGCTCGGCTGCGTCCACGAACGGCTCCACACCGCCGTGGCGCAGGGCTGAGCGCGATGGCGAGCCACGCCCCCAATGCGCGCCCGATCGTCATCCGCAAGATCAAGAAGACGGCGGCGGGGCATCACGGCGGCGCGTGGAAGGTCGCCTATGCCGATTTCGTCACCGCGATGATGGCGTTCTTCATGCTGCTGTGGCTGATCAGCAACCCGGACAAGCAACGCCTGAAGGGCCTTGCCGAATATTTCTCGCCCTCGCCGCCGAGCACCGCTGCGTCGGGCTTTGGCGAAAACCCCGGCGAGCGCCCCGGCAACGGCGGCTATGCGCGCAAGATGGATGCGGATTCGGCCAAGAAGAGCGGCGTTCCCGCGATGCAGGCGCAGACCGCCGGGGTCGCGCGCGGCGGCACGGCCAACGTGCCCGACGCGTCGCTGCGCGTGCTCGCACAGGAATTGCGCGTCGCGCTCGATACCTTGCCCCCGACCGAAACCGCCACCGCGAGCAAGATCGAGAGCGACGGTGAAACGCTGCGGATCACGCTGATGGACACTGCCAACCGCCCGATGTTCCAGGGCGGCACCGCGCGGCTCAATGGCTTTGCGCAAGCGCGGCTCGCGACGATCGCGGGCAAGCTCGCCAAATCGGACGCGCGGCTCACGATCGAAGGGCATACCGACGGCGCGGGCGGGCAGGCCGAGGCGAACTGGCGGCTGTCGGGCGAGCGGGCGCTGGCGGCGCGCGCGGTGCTGCTGGCAAGCGGGCTGACCCCCGACCGGATCGCCGGCGTCGTCGCGATGGCGGCGACCGAGCCGGTCTATCCCGACCAGCCCGATCGTCCCGAGAACCGCCGCATCACGCTGGTCGTCAAGGGCGAGAAGCCCGCATTGCCGATCGACGCGAGCTTCCGGTTCTAGGGCATGGGCAAGCTGCTTTTCCCCCTCATCGTCCTGCTGCTCGGTGCGGCGGTCGGCGGCGCGAGCGCGTTCGGCGTGCGCACCCTCTTCTTCCCCGCCGCCGCGGCGGGCAAGGCAAAGCCGGCGGCGGACGTCGAAACGACGCTCGTCCCGCTGCCGCGGATGACCGCGCCGCTGGTGCTCCCCGACGGGCGCCTGTCGGGCTATGCCGCGTTCGAGGAGCAGCTCGAAGTGCCGGCCGCCGAGGCGGCGCGGGTCACCGCGCGGCTGCCGTATCTCCAGCATGCGATCAACATGCGCACCTACCGTATTCCGCTTGCCGCCGGGCGCGATGGCGCGCTACCCGACATCGATGTGTTTCGTCGTGTGACGCTGGAAGCAGCAACCGAAGCATTTGGCCGTGGCGTAGTACGGCGCGTAGCGGTGACGCAGGCCGTTCCTGCATGATGGCCACGAGGATCTCCCGATGAACGACCCCCAGGCGACGGTAACCGATCGTCGCAAGGCCCGCGACGACCGGCTGGTCACCACCTTGCTGCTGGGCCGCATCGTCGCGCCGCTGGGCGACACGGTGTGCCGCATCCGCAACCTGTCGCAGGGCGGTGCCAAGATCGAGATCCGTGCGCCGCTGGCGGTGGGCGATCCGGTTTCGGTCGAGCTGCGCGGGACGACGCTGGTGCCGGGAACGGTCGCGTGGGTCTCGGGCAATACCGCGGGGGTCGCCTTCGCCGCGCCGGTCGAGCGCGACATGCTGCTCGGTCACGCCGGGCAGGAGCGCTTCAAGCAGCGCAGCCCGCGGCTCGAGGCGGAGTGTCCCGCGATCCTGCGCGTGGCCGGGCACGCGCATTCCACGCGGCTGCTCGACATCGGGCAACGCGGCGCGCGCATCGGCGGCGCGGGCAACCTCGCGCGCGACACCAGCGTCCGGCTGGAAGCGGCCGGGCTGGGGCATATCGCCGCGGTGGTGCGCTGGTCGAAACCCGACACGATCGGGCTGTTCTTCCCCGAGCCGATCCCGTTCGTGACGCTCTCCGCCTGGTCGCAGGACACGGCAACGCGCTTTTCCGCGCGGGGGTAGGGAACAGAAGCGTTCGCCCAAGCGGGACGAACGCCCCGCTCCCGTTCGGTTCGAGCGTCGTCGAGAAACCTGCGCTGCGCGAGCGTTGTGCAAAACCGCCCGTCATCCTGAACTCGTTTCAGGATCCAGCCCACCGCGAGTCCGGACTATGCCTGCTGCGCGGTGGATGCTGAAACACGTTCAGCATGACGGCAGGGTCTGAGCCGAGGGGTGACGACCAAACCTACGAATGCCTTTATGCAGAGGTCTCGCTGTGCCGGGTTCTCGACCAGGCTCGAAACGAACGGTGGGGGAGGGCATAAGGGTAGAGGAATCCCCTCACCCAGTCCCGAAACTGCGTACCAGCGACCCCGCCACCAGCGCCCAGCCATCGACCAGCACGAAGAAGATGATCTTGCACGGCAAGGCGACGGTCGCTGGCGGGAGCATCATCATCCCCATCGCCATCAGCACCGCCGACACCGCCAGATCGATCACGAGGAACGGCAGCAGCAACAGGAAACCGATCTCGAACGCGCGGCGCAGCTCGGAAATCATGAACGCAGGCACCAGCGTCGCGAGCGGCACGTCCGCGCGCTTCGCGGCGGGTTTGCGCGACAGGCCGTTGAACAAGGCGACATCGTCGTCGCGCACCTGCCCGAGCATGAACGCGCGGAACGGCGTGGCGGTCGCCTCGAACGCGGCGGCCTCGGTCATCCTGCCCTCGGTATAAGGCTTTACCCCCGCCGACCACGCCGCCTCGAAGGTCGGAGTCATCACGAACAGCGACAGGAACAGCGCAAGGCTGATGATCACCGGGTTGGGCGGAACCCCCTGCGCGCCAAGGCCGGTGCGGAGCAGCGACAAGGCGACGACGATCCGCGTAAACGAAGTGATCGTCATCAATATGCCGGGCGCGAGGCTCAGCACGGTCAGCATCGCGACCAGCCCGATCGTCTTGCCGCTCATTGATCCGCCGCCACCGAGCGACAGCGTCGCCTGCGCGAACGCCTCGGTCGGCAGCAGCACCGCCGCCGCGAGCGGCAGCAGCCACACGGCCTTACGCATCGGTCGTCTCCGGCTTGGCGCGAGTCCGGGCACGGGTCGGGGCGCGAGTCGGGGCGCGGGGGGCGCGGGGCGTCCTGGACTTGGGTGGCGCGCGATCGACAGGCGGTGCCGGCGGCGCGTGCCGCGCGACCAGATCGTCGAACGTAGGTGCGGGTGCGGGCGCGGGCGCGGCGGGGGACGGGTCCACCGCCTCGATCACGACATGACCTTCGGGCGCGATCAGCAACAGATGCTCGCGCCCGTCGCGGCGGATCAGCAGCACGCTGCGCCGTGGGTCGACGGTGAGCCGTTCGACCAGTTCGAGCCGGCGGTCGCGGCGCGGGGCCGCACCGATCCGCCCGGGCAGCCGCAGGTCGAACCGCCGCACCGCCCACAACGCCCCCGCGAGCCCGCCCAGCACCAGCGCCAGCGCACCGACCATCCGCAGCAGCGGCAGCAGCGTCACGACTCCACCCCGCGCGGCACGACTTCGGTCACCTCGATCGCCATCCGCTCGCCTGTCACCTGGATCCGCCCCTTCGCGACCAGCGTGCCATTGGCGTAGATGCGCGAGGGTTCCTCATGCCCGCAATCGAACGCGATCGTCGCGCCACGGCTCATTTTCAGCACCTGGCGGATCGGCAGACGCACCGCGCCAAGCACGATCGACACCTCGACGGGCACGGATTCCAGAACGGACATGATGCAGCCCCCTTTCGCCGGGAATTATAGAAGCGAAAACCGGGCGACCCGGACCCGACCCGGAAAAACTTGCCTATAAGATGGTCGGAGGCGGCAATCCTTGCCTGCCTCCCCCGTTAGGCATTGGGTCGGGGATTGGGACGGCATGGGGCAGGACAGCACGGTATCGGTATCGGCCTCGGGTCTGCGCGCGCAATCGCTACGGATGCGGATCATCGCCGAGAATCTCGCGAACCAGAACTCGGTCGCGACCACCCCGGGCGGCGCGCCCTATCGCCGCCGGATCCCGACCTTCAAGGCCGAGGTCGACCGTGCGTCTGGCGCGACGACGGTCAAGGTCGGCGGGGTCGCGACCGACAAGTCCGATTTCCAGCGCGTCTATCAGCCGGGCAACCCGGCGGCGGATACGCGCGGCTATGTGCTGACGCCCAACGTCAACGGTCTGGTCGAAATGGCCGACATGAAGGCGGCGCAGCGATCGTACGAAGCCAATCTCAACGCGATCGAGGCGGCGCGCGGCATGACCATGCGCACGATCGATCTGCTGAAATGAAGGATGCCGCAGCACCAACCCCTTCACTCCGTCATGCTGAACTTGTTTCAGCATCCACCGTGGTCTTGCCCGACGTGACGTCGGAAGCGCTTCCCGGTGGATGCCGAAACAAGTTCGGCATGACGGCGGGGTGGGGTGGGGTGGGTGCTCGAAAAACGACGCAACAGTAACGCTCAACTAAGGAATACCATCGATGTCGATCGGGGCTCTCGATGCCGCCAATGCCTATGGCCGCGCCGCCGGCGTAACGCCGTTCGGCAACGCCGCGCCGCCCTATGCGGGTGTCGAGCAAGCCGACCCCAGCGGCGGGTTCGGCGCATTGGTGTCGCAACTCGTCGGCGACGCGGGGCAGGGGCTGCGCGCCGCCGAAACCGCGTCGGCCAAACAGATCGCGGGTAAGGGCGACCTGATCGACGTCGTCACCGCGATCGGCGCGGCCGAAAGCGCGCTCGACACGATGGTCGCGGTCCGCGACCGCGTCGTCGGGGCGTATAGCGACATCATGCGGATGCAGATCTGATGGACGCCGCCGCAGCGATGGAGATCACCCGCGCCGCGCTGATCCTGATCCTCACCGTCGCCGGGCCGATGCTGGGTGCCGCACTCGTCACCGGGCTCGCGATCGGGGTGTTGCAGGCGTTGACGCAGATCCAGGAACAGACGCTGACGTTCGTCCCCAAATTGCTCGCGATGGGCGCGATGCTGCTGCTGTCGCTGCCGATGATCGGCGCGGCGCTCGGCGATTTCATGCGCGTGATCGCCGATCACGTCGCGCGCGGCTGAGCATGCTCGACCAGTTCCCGCTCCAGGCGACCGCCTTCCTGATCCTGTTCGCGCGCGTCGGCGCGGTGCTGATGCTGCTCCCGGTGTTTTTCGAAGACGCGATCCCGCCGCGGATCCGGCTGCTCGCTGCAGGCGGGATGACGCTCGGCCTGTGGGGGCTGTTGTCGCCCGCGGTATTGCCGCTGGCGGGGCGCAGCGATGCCGCGCTTGCCGGGGTGATCGCCGCCGAACTCGGCACCGGTCTCGCGCTCGGTCTGGTGATCCGCCTGATGTTCCTCGCGATCTCGATTGCGGGGTCGATCATCAGCTTGCAGGTCGGGTTGTCCTCGGCGGTCATCTTCGACCCCGCGCAAAGCAGCAGCGCGCCCGAAGTGTCGCGCTTCCTGGCGATCGCGGCGGCGGTGGTGTGCATGGCGAGCGGGGTGCATCATCTGTGGATCGGCGGGCTGATCAAATCCTATACCGCGTTTCCGGTCGGCACCGTGCTCCCCGCGGCCGATCTCACGCAGCTTGCGGTGCGGGTCGCGGGCGACGCGATGACGCTGGGCGTGTCGCTCGCCGCGCCGCTCATCGTTTACGGGATCGTGTTCAACGTGGGCCTCGGGCTCGCGGTGCGGGTCGCGCCGAGCATCCAGTTGTTCTTCATCGCGCAGCCGCTCAACCTGCTGCTCGGCCTCGGCATCGTCGCGAGCACCGCGGGGGCGACGCTGACCGCTTTCGCCGCCGCGATGGCGCAGTCGATCCAGCAGGTGTGGGGCTGATCGCATGGCCGGCGACAAGGACCAGAAGACTCACGATCCAACCGAAAAACGGCTGAGCGACGCGCGCAAGAAGGGCGACGTCGCGCAGGCGCCCGAGCTGCGTCACGCGTTCGGCTTCATCGCGATGCTGATCGCGACCGGGAGCGTGGGGACGATCGCATTCGCGCGGCTCGGCACCGGCCTCGCGCATCTGTGGGGCAATGCCGAGGCGGTGCCGCTCGCCCCCGACGGCGCGCACGCGCTGCTGACCGCACTGTTCGGCGCGACCTTCACCGCGCTGCTGCCGTTGTTCGCGTGCCTCGTCGGGTGCGCGCTGGTCGGCGGGGTGGTGCAGGCGCGCCCGATGCTGGTGTGGTCGCGGATCGCGCCCAAATGGTCGAAGCTGTCGCCGATCGCGGGGGCCAAGCGGCTGTTCGGTCCGCGCGCTTTGGTCGAATTCGCCAAGACGCTCGCCAAGCTGGTCGGGGTCGGCACGATCGCGGGGGTCGCGCTGCGCCCGTTCGTGCCGGGCTTCGAGACGCTCGTCGGGCTCGATCCGATGGCGATCGGCACGGTCGCGGGCGGGATCGTCGTGCAACTGATCCGCTCGGTCGCGATCCTCGTCGGCGCAATCGCGCTGTTCGACTTCGTCTGGCAGCGCCGCAGCTGGATGGCGAAGATGCGGATGTCGCTTCAGGAGATCAAGGACGAGCACAAGCAGCAGGAAGGCGACCCCAAGATCAAGGCCAAGATTCGCGCGATCGGAATGCAGCGCGCGCGGCGGCGGATGATGGCGGCGGTGCCGGGTGCGAGCGTCGTCATCACCAACCCGACGCATTATGCGGTCGCTTTGCGCTACGATCACGGCAAGGGGGCCGCGCCGATCGTCGTCGCCAAGGGCACCGACGCGGTCGCGCTCAGGATTCGCGAAGTCGCGACTTCGGCGGGCGTCCCGCTGGTCGAGAACCGCCCGCTCGCGCGCGCGCTGTATGCCAGCGCCGAGATCGACCGCGCGATCCCGGTCGAACAGTATGCCGCGGTGGCGGAAGTGATCGGCTACGTCCTGCGGCTGGCGCGCGAACGCGGGTAGGCGGCATCGGGGCAGCCCGAACCCTTTTCAGTTGCGCCCGGCCAGCCCCGCGAGCGAAGCCGGCGCATCCAGCGCCGCCAGCTTGGCGAATGCCTTGTCAGCCTTCGCCGGATCGAGCGTCGCGGCGGGCGCGGTCAGGAAATCGAACGCATCGTGCGTGTCGAGCGCGGCGAAGCCGCCCGCGTAGCGCGCGCGCAACGCGCCGAGCGCCGCGCGATCCCCCGTCCGCGACAGCGCGACCGCCTGCCGCAGCACCCGCGCCTGCGCGGCAGCGTCGAGCGCGCGCGGTGGTGGCAGCGCGCGCGCATTGTCCGCGGCGAAGCGCGGCCAGTCGTGCTTCTGCCACAGGATTTCGCCCCGCAACGCGTCGCCCCCGGGAGTCCCGTCGAGCAGCGCGAGCGCCTCGTCCGGCTTGCCCAGCCGAACCAGCGCCGTCGCCTCGATCGTGCGGCGCCGCGCCTGAATGTCGGCGGGGAAGACGATCGCCTGCCCCGCGCGGAGCGTCCGCATTGCACGGTCGGGCGCGCCCGCGAGCAGGTCGAGCTCGGCGACGCGGATCGACAGCGGCCCGGTCGCGGCATCCGCCGGGCGGCGCTCGAGCAGGAAGCGCAGGAGATCGGCCGCGCGGGCATAGAGCCCCGCCGCCGCGAGCCGGTCGGCGAGCCGCGCGGCGATCGTCTCGCCCTCGCCCCCGCCCGGGAGCAGGTCGCGATAATCCCAGAACAGACCCGCCGCCGGCCCGACCGCCGCGCCATCCGCGCTTGCGACCAGAGCGCGCAGATGATCCTGCAGCCGTAGCAAGGTCGGCGCGGTCTGGTCGCCGAGATCGAAATAGCGGAACAGCGTCGCCCCCGCCGCGAGCGCGGCGCGCGGGTCGTTGCGCCCGTCCGCGATCCGCCAGCGCAATTGCAACGCGCGCCGCTCGACCGCATCGCCGCGCCAGAAGGTCACCGTATCGAGCGCCTTCAGTGCGGCGGCGTTGGTCAGTTCGCGCGTCGCGACACGATCCTCGGTAAGCGCGAGCGTCGCCTCCGCGCGCTCGGCAGGCGTCCCGTGCAGCGCGACGCGTTCGAGCAACAACCGTCCGCCGGGACGGTCCCCCAGCGCAAGCGCGGCGCGCGCGCGGCGGAGGTTGGCGGCGGAATCCTGTTCGCCGAGCGTCGCAAGCATCCTCGTGACGTCGCCGGGATGCGCGCTGGCCAGTGCGACATCGGCAAAGGCGAGCAGGAAACCGCGTCGCGCCGCGCGGCCGCGCGCCGAGACGGCGGGCATCGCACACCGCATCGCGCGCGCCGCGGTCGCCGTCTCGCCAAGCGTGTCGGCGGCGCGCAGCCGCCATGCGCACGCCTCGGGATAGCTTTCCAGCAACGGCGCATCGAGCGCGGCCAGCGCCGCGCGCGACCGGTCCATCCGCGCGAGCACCACGCCGTGCGCGAGCTGCCACGCCGCGGTCAGCGCGAGCGCGGGATCGTCGGCGACCATCGTGTCGAGCACGCCCGCCGCCTCGGCCATGCGGTCCGTGGCGATCAGTGCCTGCGCGAGCGTCCAGCGCGCAGCCTGGCGCGTCTCCGGGGTCGACCGTGCGATCGCTGCCCAGGCGGTCGAATCCTGCGTGCGCAGCCACGCACCGTTGGCGGCGGGAAGCGGTTGCTCGGCAAGGATCGCGGCGAAGGAAGCGACCGGACGCGCGGCGGGCGGAGCCGGCACGGGCGCGGTCCCGATCAGGCTCGTCGACAGCGCGAGCAAAGCGAGGCGCGGGCGGATCATGGCAACAGCGCCGCCGCCAGCGCCCCGCCGATCCCCGCCGCAGCCACGAATATCAGCGCCAGCAGCAGCGTGGCGACACTTTCGCGCGAGGCGGATTGCGGCGTGCCCGAGCCGGGCGCGCCGATTGCCGTCGCCGCGTCTTCGCCACCGGTGCCGCCCGTTTCCGGCGGTGTCTGTCCGACGGAGACGACGCGCACCCGCGCCGGTTTCTGGTCCTGGCTCATTGCGATCCGCCTGTGAGGGTTCGTGTCTATTATAGAGGCGGGGGCGCGCACCGGGTGGCCGCGCCGAGGGAGACGTTCGATGCCGCGTGCGGCCGGTTCGCTTGTGTTTGCGCTGCTGGCGGTGCTGCCGGCCCCCGCCCCGGCGGCCGAGGGCGGCGCGGCGTCGGTCGTTCCGGTCGCCGAGCTGCGCGTGCCGATCCTCGATGCCGGGCGGTTTGCGGGCACGCTCCGCGTCCAGTCGGCGCTCGATTATGCCGATCCGGCGGACGGCAAGGCCGCGACCGAACGCGCGCCCGAGCTGCGCGCGGCGGCGCTCGCGGCGGGGCTGGACTTCGCGCGGCTCCATGTGTCCGCGCTCGCGCCGATCGATGCAGCGCTGCTTTCGGAAACGCTGACCCGCGCGGCGCGCAGCGTCGACCCGCATGTCCGGCGCGTGCTGATCCTCGACGTCAGCGCGCGGCAGCCATAGCGCGCGGCGCGCGTGCCAGCGCCATCGTCAGCTTTGCCGCGCCCTTCGGCGTCATCGCCGCGAGGATCATACCGGTAGAGCGCTCGCGCATCTTCCGCGCGACCTTCACCTGCACGTCGAGCTCGAGCTGTTCGAACACCAGCGCGGCCTTGGCGGGCTTCATTGCCTGATAGATGCTCGCAAGGTCCGAAAAGCTGTCGGTCGCCGCCTCGGGCGCGCCCGCCTGCGGCCCGGCGGCGGGCGCGGCGCGCGCCGCCTCGAGCTCGGCCTTGATCCGCGCGGCGCTCGCACGGACCGCCTGTTCGCGCAGGTCGAGCGCCTGCTGGCGCTGCGCCGATTGCCGGTCGCGCGTGGCGATGTCCTGCTGCACCGACAGCCCGAGCCGGCTGTCGGTCGCAGGCGACGCGACCGCCACCGCATTGCCGATCGCGGCGATCCCCGCCATTCCGGCGGTGAGCGTGAGCAACGGGATCCGCATCGTCACGATACCGCCTCCGAAACGTCCGCCGCGCGGTTCGCCGAGCCCGCAGTGGCGAGCCGCTCGGCGGCGGCATCGGCGATCTCGATCATCATCCGGAGTTCATCGAGCACCGCCTTGCCCTCGGCGGCGGCGGCGACCTGCCCGCTTCCCGCGGCAAGCGTGCCCTTGAGCTCGGACAGCACGATCCGCGCCTGGACGGTCGACTGGTCGAGCGCGGTCACGACCTGCGCGAGGTCACCGTGCCGGATCGTGTCGAGCGCGCGCTTGACCCGCTGGCTCTGCACCGTGACCGCGATGCACAGCAGCATCGTCAGCAAATTGGCGATCGTCGCGAACGTCATGCCCTTGGTCCCTTCGCAATATCGGTCATCATCCGGACCGCGATGTTGTTCGAGCGTTGCCCGATCTGCACGCGCCCGAGCGTGACGCCGCCGCATTGGAGGTCGAGCGGATCGTCCGGTCCGCGGCGCAGCGGGATCGTCTGCCCCACCGCGAAATCGCGCACCGTTTCGAGCGGCAGCAGCCGTTCGCCGAGCACGACGTCGACGCTGACCGTGGTCTTGCGGACTTCGTCCGCCATATGCGGTTCCCAGATCCCGTCGCGCCCCAGCTTCTCGCCCATGAAGCGCTGGCCGAACAGGTGCTTGACCGGTTCGATCGTGGCGTAGGGGAGGAGGATGCTGAACCGCCCGCCGCGCTCGTCCATGTCGACGCGGAAGGTCGCGACCGTGCAAATGTTGGTCGACCCAGCGATCGTCGCGAAGCGCGGGCTCGTCTCGATCCGTTCCAGCTTCATCGTATTGGGGGTGATCGGCGCGAGCGCCGCGCTCATGTCGGCAAGCACGGTGCGGAGCATCCGTCCGACCAGGTCGCTTTCGATCGTGGTGAAGCCGCGCCCGTCGATCAGCACCGTCGCGCCGCCACGCCGCCCGCCGAGCAGCGCATCGACGACCGCGTAGATCAGTCCGGAATCCACCGTGACCAGCCCGTAATTCTCCCATTCCTCGATCCGGAACACGCCGATCATCGCGGGCAGCGCGACCCGGCTGAGGAAATCGCCGAAGCGCACCGAGCTGACTTCCTCGAGGCTGACGTCGATTGCGTCCGAGGTGAGGTTGCGCATCGACGTCGCGAAGATCCGCACCATCCGGTCGAACACGACCTCGAGCATCGGCAGCCGTTCGTGGCTGATCACGTCGGATTCGATCACCGCGCGCAGCCCCTGCTTGGGGTCGACCGGCGCGCCGATATCGCCGAACAGCGCGTCGATATCGGCCTGGCCGAGCATCGCGTCGCCGCCGATCATCCCGACCGGGGGTTCGGGCAGGTCGAAATCCTCGAGATCGATGCTCATTGCTGAATCAGGTCCTGGATGAGAACGTCCTTCACCGCGCCGTCGCCGAGCGTCTGGTGCGCGCGGACCAGCATCTCCTCCTTGACGCGGTATACCGCCGCCGATCCGGCGAGATCGTCGGGGCGCAGTTCGCGCAGGAACGGCTGATAGGCATCGAGCAGCAGCGGCAGTTTCGCGGTGATCGCTTCGGGATTGCCCTTGTCGCCCGGAACCAGCACGAAATGGAGCTTGAGGAAGCGCGAAGCGCCGTCCGCGCTGCGCAGGTTGACGACCATCGCGGGGACGTCGACGAAATGCGCGGCTTCCTTGCCCTTTTCGCCCTCCTTCTCGCCCCCCTTTTCACCGGCACCACCGCCTTCCTTGGCGGACGCTTCGGCCGCAGCCTCCTCCTGCGCGGGTGCCTTGCCGCCGCTGCCGAGCAGCATGTACGCGCCGCCTCCGCCGCCGAGCAGCACCGCCGCGCCGATCGCGCCGAACAGCATCAGCTTCTTCTTCTTGCTGGGCGCGGGTGCGGGCGCTTCGCCGCCTTCGCCCGCTGCGCCGGCACCGCTGTCCTTGTCCGCCTTGCTCATGATCGGTCCCCTCTTGGCACCACGGCGGCGACCGCCCCGGCCATTTGCCGACTATTATAGAAGCGCAGCCGGGCAGTTTTTGCCTAGCGGCGACAAAAAGCGATTTTCCCGAGGGACTGCCTGGTGGACATATCCTCTACCGTATTGCTGAGCCACGAGCAGGCGTTGCGCCGTCAGCTCGACGTCGCGGCGAACAATCTCGCCAACGTCTCGACCGCCGGGTTCAAGCGCGAGGCGCCGGTGTTCCGCGAATATGTCGAGAAGACCGCCGATCCGCAGGCCCCGGTCCAGACCACCTCCTTCGTGCTCGACCAGGGCGCGACGCACGACACCGCGCCGGGCGGGTTCCAGCCGACCGGCAACCCGATCGACGTGATGATCGACGGTGCCGGCTATCTCGCGGTCGACGCACCCGACGGGACCGTCGCCTATACGCGCGCGGGGTATCTCAAGGTCGGCGACGATGGGTCGCTCGTCACCGCGGGCGGCTTGCCCGTGCGCGGCGAGGGCGGGCAACCGATCGCGATCCCGCCCGACCAGATCGGCAAGCTCAGCATCGGTACGGACGGCTCGGTGACTGGGCCGGGCGGCGTGCTCGGGCGGATCGAGGTGACCGTGTTCGACAATGAGGCGGGTGTCGATCCGCGCGGCGACGGGATGTTCTCCGCCACCGGCGGGCGCTCGCTGAGCGCCGCCGAAACGAAAGTGCGCAGCGGCGGGATCGAAGGCTCGAACGTCCAGCCGATCGTCGAGACGACCAACATGGTCGAGATTCTGCGCGCCTATCAGACCAGCATGAAGATGAGCGAGGCGATCGGTGACATGCGCAAGGCCGCGATCGACAAGCTCGGCCGGTTCGGCTGACCCCTTTCCACCCAGGAGACCTGTATGCGTTCCCTCTCGATTGCCGGCACTGGCATGCTCGCGCAGCAGACCAACGTCGATGTCATCTCGAACAACATCGCCAACATGAACACCACCGCGTTCAAGCGGCAGCGGGCCGAATTTCAGGACCTGCTGTACGAGCAGGTCTCGCGCCCCGGCGCGGCGGCGGGGGGCGACAATCGCGTGCCGACCGGGATCCAGATCGGCGCGGGCGTCAAGACCGGCGGGGTGTACCGCATCGCGACGCAGGGTGCGCTGACGCAGACCGACAATCGCTACGACATCGCGGTGCAGGGTCGGGGCTATTTCCCCGTCACCTTGCCTTCGGGCGAGACTGGCTACACGCGCGACGGGTCGTTCCAGCTCTCCGACCAGGGGCAGCTCGTGACGGCCGATGGCCTGCCGGTCGAACCCGGGATCACCGTGCCGCCCGAGGCGGTCGATGTCAGCGTGTCCAAGACCGGGCTGGTCCAGGTCAAGCTGGCCGGGCAGCCTGACCTGCAGACCGTCGGCCAGTTGCAGCTCGCGACCTTCGTCAACGAAGGCGGGCTCGAGGCGCAGGGCGGGAACATGTTCCTCGCGACCGGATCGTCGGGGCAGCCGACGCTCGCCAATCCGGGGGAGCCGGGGTTCGGGACGATCCAGCAGGGCTTCATCGAGGCGTCGAACGTCAATCCGGTGTCCGAGATCACCGCGCTGATCACCGCGCAGCGCGCCTATGAGATGAACAGCCGCGTCGTGAAGACCGCCGACGAAATGCTCGCGACGACGAGCCAGATGCGATGAGCGTGCGGTTGGCGAAGTTTGCGCTGCTGGCGCTCGGCGCGGTCACCGGTCCTGTGCCGGGGCAGGGCGTTGCCCCCGTGGGGCGGCCCGCAGTGGTCCGGGTCGCGGTGCTGGGGCACCCGGTCGGGCAGGGGAAAACGCTTGTCGCAGAAGATTTTACGTATGAGGACCGCGCCATCGGCCAGGCCCGTGGTGCGCTCGATCCGGCCGACGCGATCGGCAAGGAAGCGGTGCGCGGACTCGCGCCCGGCAGCGTCGTGCGGATCACCGACGTGGTCGCGCCCCGGCTGGTCCGCCGCGGCGAGCCGGTGCTGATCGCCTATCGCAGCCGCGGTCTGCTGATCACCACCAGCGGCCGCGCGCTTGCCAGCGCCGGCTCGGGCGAACCGGTCCGCGTGGTCTCCACCGCGACCACCCGCACGCTGGACGGCGTCGCGGCGGCGAGCGGGCTGGTGCTGGTCGGGCCGTAAACGCGGGCGAGCTGGATCGTTCGATACAGACCACCACCCCGGCGAAGGCCGGGGCCCAAGAGAAGTACAGTTGAAGGCTGAGGACCGCGCTTCGTTACCACGACTATCGCGATTGGGCCCCGGCCTTCGTCGGGGTGGCGGGAGGCGGAGGTTCGGGCACTCTGACAGGGGACATATGAAATGAAGACCATTTTTGCGATTGCGGGTGGCGCGCTGTTGCTATCGGGTTGCGGCGCGGTCGGGCGGCTGCAGACGATCGGCAAGGCACCGAGGATGTCGCCCACGCAAATGACCGAGACCGTCGCCGCCGAACCTTCGCTGGGGCAGGCGGGCGCGACGCTGCGGCGCGAGGCGCGGACCCCGGGAACGGGCTATGCCGCCACCCCGGCCCGCCCGGTCACCGCCTCGCTGTTCCGCGCGGGCGCCGCCGCCTTCCTCGCCGACCAGCGAGCGACCCGGACCGGCGACATCCTGACGATCCGGATCAACATCGCGGACAAGGCCGAGGTCGGCAACACCACCACGCGCAACCGCACCGGATCCGAGAACGCCAGCGTCGGCAGCCTGCTCGGCCTGCAGAAGCTGCTGCCCAAGAGCATCGACCCGACCAATCTGGCGAGCACCAGCAGCAAGTCCGCCTCGGCCGGCGGCGGCAACATCAGCCGGTCGGAGACGATCAGCATGACGATGTCCGCGATCGTCACCGACGTCCTGCCCAACGGCAATCTGGCGGTGCGCGGGCGGCAGGAGGTGCGCGTCAACAACGAGCTGCGCGAGCTGATCGTCACCGGCTTCGTCCGCCCGCAGGACATCGCGCGCGACAATTCGGTGCTCCATTCGCAGATCGCCGAGGCGCGCATCAGCTACGGCGGGCGCGGGCAATTGTCCGATGCGCAGCAGGCGCGCTGGGGCCAGCAGATCTACGACGCGTTGTTCCCGTTCTGACGGCTACCGTTCTGCCCCTCCGACTACGGTCGGCTTCTCCGACGGGCGCGTGCAGCCGATGCACGCGCCCGTCACCCGTTTTGGGCGGATTTAAGCGCATGCGCGCGTCCGGCAATGGTGGCGGCGTCTTACTATAGCCTATGCAGCAAGATGGCTTTCCCCGGGTCAGAGAGATCGTCGACGCGCTCGGCCTCAGGGTGCGCCTGTATGCCGAGCGGCACCCGGCGGGCGCGCGGATAATGGTCCAGCGGCCCGATGTCGCGGGGCAACCGCAGGCGACGCTCGATCTGCACGGTGCAGAAGTGCTGTGGGGGTTCCTGATGTCCGCGCGGCTGGCGGTCCCGGGCGTGCTCCCCGACGAACGGATTTTCGGCACCTGGAGCGCGACGTTGCGGCTGGTGAGCGAGCCGGTCAGCCGGATCGAGCTCGAGACCGACCGGACCGGACCGCCGTTATGGATTCCCTGCACGCTGTGGGACTGTCTCTTCGCCGAACTGTGCCTGATCCTTGCACACGGCCGCGCCGATCCGAAAGTATTTCCCCGGCATGCGCTACAATAAGAGTACATACAACAGTAGTTGTCCAGTATATCTTGGCGCTGCGTGGGGGCCTATACCCATCGGGTCGTTGAACGGCCTGTTTTGTAGGATGTACGATGTACGCATTCGATCATAACGCCTTCGCCAGCACGCCGGCCGGTCAAGCCGTTCCTATCGGTCCGCAACCGCAGTTCCGGGTCACGCTTACCTTCGTGCTGGACGATGAAAGCGCCTTATGGTCGGCGGCGCGACAGCGCCTGCTTGCGGACGGCCTGACGACCGACGAGATGGTCCACGAGACGATCGGCCCCCCCGATGCTCCGTCGCTCGAGGACTGTCTCGCCGTTCTGTGCGACCCCGCGGCCTTCCTCCGCATGGTGCCGGTTCCGGGCTGCCATGCCGATGATTTCTGGATCGACACGATCCCGGGGCTGCCCGGGCACGACGCGCGCGGAACCCCGCGCAGCGCTTCCCTGCCCCACGCGGGCAGCGGTTCCTGAGCTGCGGTCGTCCGCGCGATTGCATTTGTAACCTCCGCCCGAACAGGCGATGCTCTGGCGCGATTTTGCGTCAGGGAACCACCGATCATGCGTCTTCTGGTCGTCGAGGATGATGCCCGCGCGGCACGGATGCTGGTCAGCGATCTGGCCGAGCTCGGGCATGACAGCGTGGTGGCCGAGGACGGGCGCATCGCCTTGCTGCGCGCGACCGAAGATCCGTTCGACGCGGTGCTGCTGGATGTGATGCTCCCGCATGTCGATGGGGTCGGGGTGGCGACCGCGTTGCGCGAACGCGGGGTGAGCGTCCCGATCGTGATGCTCACTGCGCTCGGCGATCTCGAACAGCGCCTTGCCGGGCTGGATGCCGGTGCCGACGATTATCTCGTGAAGCCCGCCGCGCCGACCGAGATCGAGGCGCGAATCCGCGCAATCCTGCGCCGTACCGCGCGCGCGACCGACAGCGGGCTGATGCGCGCGGGGGATATCGAGGTCAACGAGGTCAAGCATCGCGTGGTCCGCGGCGGCCGCGTGCTGAGCTTGCCGAAACTCGAGTTCGACATGTTATGCGAACTGATCCGCAACAAGAACAGCGTCGTCACGCGGCAGATGTTCTACAAGACGGTGTGGGACTATGATTTCGAGCCCGCCACCAACATCGTCGAATCCTATATCCGGCGAGTCCGCGCGCAATTGTGCGCCGCCGACGAGCCCGACCCGATCGTGACGATCCGCGGGGTCGGCTACATGCTCGTCGACCAGGGATGAGGTTCCGCCCACGCTCGTTCCGCGCGACGGTGGCGGTCTATGTGGGGGTGATCTTCGTCGCGCTGATCGCGGTCCGCGCGACCAACCAAGTGATCGTGCACGACGCGCTCAACCGTGCGGTCGATCGACGGCTGGAAGAGGAGATGGACGAGATCGCCGGTCCTCCGCGCGACGCCACTATGGCAACGATGGCGCAGCGGATCGCGGCGAAGCAAGCCACGCACGAAAGCGCCGATCTCATCTTCCTGCTGCGTGACCCGGCAGGCCGCGCCGTCGCCGGGAAGCTCCGGCTCGCCGCTCCGCCACCGGTTGGTTTTTCGGACTTCGGCGATGTCGCCGGCGTCGACGGCGTCGCACACGGTCGCGTCCTGGTTGCGCGCGTGACCGGGGGCGCGAGCCTGACGATCGTTTCCGACAATGATGTCGTCGACGGGTTCGACGCGCTGCTGTTTCAGGTCCAGCTTGCCAGCCTCGCGATCGGATTGCTGGTATTTGCGGGGGGCGCGGCGGCGATCGTCTGGGAAGTCAGCCGCCGTCTTCACGCAATGCAGCGGACGTTCGATTCGGTCATGGCGGGGAACCTCGCCAGCCGCATCCCGGTCGACGGCTCGGGCAGCGAGTTCGACCGGCAGGCCGCCGCCTTCAACGCGATGCTCGACCGGATCGACGCGCTGATGGCGAACGTCAAACACGCCGCGCGCGACGTCGCGCATGAATTGAAAAGCCCGCTCGCGCGGCTGCGCAACCGTGTCGCGGGGCTTGAGCGACGCGCGCGGGATTCACCGTTCGCGGTGGATAGCGCCGCGATCCTCGCCGAGACCGACGAACTGCTCGAGCTGTTCGCCAGCCTGATGCGGCTGTGGGAGATCGAGGGCGGGGAACGCCGCGGGCGGTTCGGCGCGGTCGACGTGGCGCAGCTCGCGCACGAGGTCGGCGACACGCTGCGCCCGGTGGCGGAGGACCGCGGGGACCGGCTGACGGTCAGTGCGACCGGGCCGGCGCTGGTGCGCGGCGATATGCGGCTGCTGCGCCAGCTGGTGGTCAACCTCGTCGAAAACGCGATCCGACACACGCCGCAGGGGGCGCAGGTCGCGATCGACGTGCGGTCCGGCGCCGGGTGGGTCGCCATAAGCGTCGTGGACGACGGCACCGGCATTCCGGCCGAAGCGCATGCAACCGTCATCCTGCGGTTCGGCCGGCTGGAGACCGCCGCGGACCGCCCAGGGCAGGGCCTTGGGCTGACGCTGGTCGACGCGATCGCGCGGCTTCATGGCGGGGCGTTGCGGCTGGAAGATGCGGCACCCGGGCTGCGCGCCGTGGTCACGCTTCCCGCGCAGGCATGAAAAACCCGGCCCGAGCCTGCGCTCGGGCCGGGTCATCAGATGCCCGTCGTGATCGGAACGATCAGAACTTGGCCGAGAGCTCCAGGCCCCAGGTCCGCGGCGGGTTGAAGTTGCCGTAATCGCCGAGGATTCCGCCGTAATTGGTGGAGATCAACTGACCGTTGGCACCGATGTTCTGGACCGGCCCGGAGTTCGCGGACGAGCGACGGTAGACGTACGTCGTGTCGAGCAGGTTGCGCGCCCACACCGCGACGGTGACCTTGTTATGATCGTTCACCGAGATGTCGGCGAGCGCAAGGCGGCCGTTCATCACGAAGCTCGCATCGGTCTTGGTCGGCTCGAGCTGGAAGCTGTACTGGCTGCTCGCATAGTTGCCGTCGAGATGCAGGCGGACGCTGGCATCGCCGATGTGGATCGGCGTGACATAGTCGATCGCGCCCGATGCCGCATTGTTAGGCGTGTAGACGATGTAGAGCTGCTGCAGACCACCACCCAGCGGGCTGATCGCCGACGGCGCCTTCCAGTAGGTGTAGGCATAGGAACCGGTCAGCGTCAGTTCCGGGAACGGCTTCACCGTCAGATCGGCTTCGATGCCGCGGATCTTGCTGTTGCCGGCATTGACGGTCTGCTCGATGTGGCTGCCGTTGGTGACGCTCGAACCGTTCGTATCGAAATAATCGAAGTCGAACTGGGTGTTCTTGCGATCCATGATGTAGCCGGCGAGGTTCAAGCGCGCGCGATGCTGCAGGAAGTCCATCTTCGCGCCGACTTCATACGACTTGACCGATTCAGGACCGAAGGCGTTGAACTGGAGCGAACGGTCGTTCGCACCACCGGCACGGAAGCCCGTTGCATACTTTGCGTAGAGGTGAACGTCCGGCGTTGCGTCGAACGCGATGTTGATCATCGGGTCGAAGCGGCTGATGTTGCTCTTGAACGTGAACGGAGTCGCGGTGCTGTTGGCGACCGTGGTGACGGGGTTCAGATCGGTCCGGTTGTTGACGACGTAGAGCAGACCGTGACGATCGTCCTTCGTCCAGCGACCGCCAGCCGTGATGTGCACGACGTTGCCGAGCGCTTCCGGGGTGAAGGTCAGGTTGCCGAACACCGAGTAGTTGTGGTCCGTCGCCGCGCTGGCGCGGGTGATGAACTGGCAGCTGTTGCGGAATTGCGGAGCGGTGTTTGCCAGGCCGTTGTTGCACGACGGATCATACTGCTGATAGCCCGAGTTCGCGGCGCTGATCGCCGTCGAATTGCCCGGGATCGGCGAACGGACGGTGTAGGCGGTGCCATCGCCGTTCCACTGGTTGCTCAGCGGCGTGGCGGCATATTCCGACGCCTGCTCGGTGTAGTAATAGCCACCGACGACATAATCGAACTGCGGGATGCTGCCGACTGCCTGGACTTCCTGGCTGAACTGATGCTGGCGCAGGAACGACAGGCTGTAGCGGCTGAACGTACCGGTGGTGTTGATCGCGGCCGGGTTTGCGGTGTTGGGTACGAACGGTGCGAAGGTGCTACGCTCCGGTCCGCCCGAGTTGTCCCACTGGTCGGTGCTGACGCCGCGCCATGCGGTGATCGAGCGAAGCTCGAGCCACGGTGCGAGCTTGTATTTCAGGTTGGCCGAAAAGCCGTGCGTGATGTCGACGCTCGGCTGCTGCGGTACGCCGACGTCCGCAACGGTCTGGCGATCGGGGTGCACCCCGACGAGCGGGCCCTTCGGTGCGATACAGATCTGGCGGCCGGCCGCGGTCTGGGCCGGCGTGATCGTCCCGCCGCAAGCAGCGCCGTTAAGCGTGAGTCCGCCCGCTGCATTGTACGTGCCGACGGCGTAGTTGTTCGGGTTGTAGTTGAGCAGCTGGCTGTACTGCGGGGTGTTCTCGTCCTTCGCATAGTCATAGGCGAAGTCGGCGGTGAAGCCGTCGATCGGCTGCCAGCGCGCGGCGGCGCGGCCGCCCTTGCGGTCATAATAGTTCCAGCCGGTCGAACCCGTGAGCGGATCCTTCACGGTCGGATCCTGGTGCTGGTAGACGCCGTCGAACTTGAGCGAGATGTTGTAGAAGCTCGGCAGGTCGAGGTGAAGATCGGCGTTGTGGCTGCCATAATTGCCGACGCCCGCGGTGACGCGACCGCCGAGAATGCCGGTCGGCGCCTTGGAGACGAGCGACAGCGCGCCGCCCTCGGTGTTGCGGCCGAACAGCGTGCCCTGCGGGCCCTTGAGGACTTCGATCCGCTCGATGTCGAACAGCGCGGCGTTGAGGCCCTGCGTCTTTCCGAGCGCGATACCGTCAATGTAGACGCCGACGCCGCCGTCACGGGCGGTCTGGTTCTGGTCGTACGGAACGATGCCGCGGATGCCGATCGTCAGCGCCGACTGGCGCGCTTCGAAAGTCGCGACGCGGAGCGACGGGATCGAGCCATCCGCCAGGTTGAACAGGCTCTGGACGTGGCGATCGGCGATGCCCTGGCTGCTCAGCACGCTGATCGAGATCGGCGTCTTCTGCAGGTTGGTTTCGCGGCGAGTCGCGGTGACGACGATATCGCCGATCCCCTGCTGGTCGGTCGCGGCAGCTGCGGTCGGCGCGACATCGCCAGCGGGCGTCTGCGCAGCATCGGCAGCGGTCGTGGTCTGCGCCATGGCCGGCGCGGCGGTGAGGGCCAGCATCGCGCCACCCAGAAGCAACTGCAGGCGCAGGCCCGATCGAACAGTCATTGTGAATTCCCCTGAACCCTGAGACGTGTCTCATCCCGGTCCAGCGCCCGCTACAGAGCGATTAGGTCATCATTGTTACAGTCACGGTAACATGCGGGTTTCACCTCTGTCATGTTCGCGTCATGTTTCTCCTTTCGCCAATTCCGGAACGAAAAGAACCTAAGAAACCATGGTGCGGTCCATGACGTACATAATAGAATATACTCATGATACAGTAAACAGGGTGATACCGCCCTTCTCTGTAGGAAGTTCAGCTAAATACTGCTGCGGAGTTCAGACCCGATGTTCATTGTTAAAGTTCAAGTGGGTGGCGGCGATGCATCAACGGCTGCCATCTAATCTGGGTGTGACAAACTGTCGTGGCCGGTGATCCCGTTGCCCAAGCGTCACACTCGTTCGGGAAACGCCTCGGGAAATGCCTAGGGGCATGGATCAGCGGATGCCCCCGTGATCCTCCCAGCCGGATCGCGGCCGGGACCTCTCGATCAGCTCGCATCGCCGCGCGCGTTCCGCGTCAGTCTCGCGTTGCGTAAACGCGTCGATTCGAGCGGGCAACGCGCGGTGCCGGCAGATTTGGGCCGGTACAGCAGCACCACCAATAGTGCGACGCTCGAACAGCCCACCATCCCCGCGAGCGTCGCCCCGGGAGACCTGGCGAGCGTCAGCGCGATCACCGTCGGGGCCAGCGCCTGCCCGAGCTTGCGCGCGATATTGGCGAGCGCATAGACTCGCCCGGCATAGCCCCCGCCTTCCATCTCCCGTTCGCATTCGGCGACCGCAGCGGGGACGAGCGACCAGAACATGACCGAAATGCCGCAGCCGGCAACGATCGCAACGCACGTCAGCACGATGACCGCGGCGACATTCTCCCGCAGCAGATACGTCAATACGGTCGCCGCCACCTGCAGCGCGGCGCCGACGAGGAGGGTCGACGGCCGCCCGATCCGGGTGCCGACCATCGCCCATCCCGGGGTCGTCACGAGCAGCGCCGTCGCCGGGGCGAGCGCCACGAACAGCCCGAGCCGGGGCGCGCCGATTTCCTCGAACAGGAACAGCAGCGACTTGTTGATTACCGTCACCGCGAGCCCCGCCGCGAGGATGGTTGCGAGCAATCGACGCAGCGCGGGGGAGTATCGCAGCAACCCGACGGTCGCCCGGGCACCGCGCCACAGGCTCGCGGTCTCGCCGATCGGTCGTGGTCGTGTCGGCGCGGGAACCCGTTCGCGCACGCCAAGGAACGTCGCGAGGAACGCCGGAAGCGCAAGCACCGCGAGGAGCAGTGCGCCGCTGCGAAAATCGGTCGTCCCCTGCGCGGTCGGCAGCAGCGCAAAGACAAGCGCGGCAATCAGGCCACCGATCGCGGCCCCCTGCATCCGCGCGCTGCTCAACGCGAGATGGTCGGCCGGGTCGGTCGAGATTCGTGCGGTCAGTGCACCATAAGGGATGTTGCCGATGCCGTAAGCGATCCGCAGCGCAAGATAGACCGCGAGCGCGACAGGTGGGATCCACGCCCGGGGAACATGCAAGGGCGCGAATGCTAAGGCGAGCAGCAGCACCGACAGCGGCCCGCCCGCCAGAACCCATAACCGGAGCGGGATGCGCGGTGCGGCACGATCCGCGATCGCGCCGACGAGCGGATCGATCCCCCAGTCGACCACCGCGCCGACCAGGAAGATCGCCGAGGCGACCGCCGGCGCGATTCCGAGCGTGCGGATGTAATAGAACAGCAGGTAGAGCTCGACCGATTGCCATACGAAGTTGAAGCCGAGATCCCCGGCGGCATAGCTCCAGCGCTCGCGGCGGGAAATCATGCCGATGGATCGCCGGGCGCGGTCGGCCGCGGCAACGCTGCCGTCGAATCGCGAACCTGCAGCATGTTCGTGTGATGTGTCTGGCGCTGCGAGGCGCGGCCCTCAAGGTCGGCGATCAGCATGTCGGTCGCGGCGACCGCCATTTCGAACACCGGCTGACGGACCGTGGTCAGCCGCGGCCAGGCGATCCGGGAGACTTCGGCATCATCGAACCCGGCAATCGACAGGTCGTCGGGCAGCGAAAGTCCGAGCTCGCGCGCGGCGAGCATGACACCGACCGCCATTTCATCATTTTGCACCAGGATCGCGGTCGGTCGGTCCGTGCCGCCGAGCAGACGTCGCCCCGCCGCATGTCCGCCATCGAAGGTGAACAGCCCGGTCTCGATCCGGTCGAGCCGCATGGTGCAGCCCGCGTCGCGGAACGCCTCGCCATAGCCGATCAATCGCGCGTCGGTCGCGGCATGATCGGGGTCGCCCTTGATGATCCCGATGTCGCGATGCCCCAGCGCGAGCAGATGTGCCGCGACCGCGCGCGCGCCCGCGACGTCGTCGAGTAGGGTCGACGAGCCAAGCTCGAGCTGACGCGTCGGTGCGATCCGCGCATATTGGATTCCCGCAGCGTCGAGTTGCGCGAGGATCATGAGATGGTCGGACGCGGGCGGCGCGAGCACCACCCCGTCGAGCGCCGCCGCCCGCAACAGCCCGACGATATCCGCCGCGTTCTGCTGGACCGATTGCACCGGGATCACGATCAGCCGATAGCCTTCCCCCTCCAGCCGCTCGAGCACCCCCTCCTGCAGTTCGACGACATAGCTCGCGCTCGGCTTTTCATAGACCAGCCCGATCAGGTGCGAGCGTCGCCGCACCAGTGACTGAGCGAACACGTTTGGGTGATAATTGAGCGCGCTGGCCGCCGCGCGGACGCGTTGTTTCACCGCATCGCTGACGTGCGGCTCGTCGTTGAAGACGCGCGATACGGTCTTGGTCGAGACGCCTGCGTGGCGTCCGACATCGACGATCGTTGTGCGTTTGATCTCACGGGGCAGGGAATCGGTCCTTCACGGGTTCGGACGAAACGGTACGGACGATACAGACAACGGTGTCGGATTCGCGTGCGGTTTCCAAGGCGCGCCGAGCAAACGTACGAATTCAAAGCGCTTTTCCGTTTGGTTCCCGGCCATGTCAAATCTTGAATTGACAACGTAAGACAATTTGCTACCGCTACCAACACGGTAAGTGGTTCAAAACGGACAGCAGCCGTCCGCGAAACAGGGATCGCGGCCAGGGAGGGGATTACAATGAAGGGTTTTTACCCGGCGAGCATGCTCGCGCGTACGACATCCACCATCGCACTTGCCATCGGGCTCGCCATTCCGGCGCACGGGTTCGCGCAGACCGCGCCCGCCGCTGGTGCGGAAGCAACCAATGCGCAGCCGGTCACACAGGATCCGGCCGCCACGGCACCGCCGGTTTCGGACGATATCGTCGTCACCGGCATCCGCGCCTCGCTCGAACGGTCGATCGACATCAAACGCAACTCGTTCGGCATCGTCGACGCGATCTCGGCGCAGGATATCGGCAAGTTCCCGGATACCAATCTCGCGGAATCGCTGCAGCGCATCACCGGCGTGTCGATCAACCGGCGCAACGGTGAGGGTGCGCAGGTGACGGTCCGCGGCTTCGGTCCGGACTACAATATGGTGACGCTCAACGGGCGTCAGCTTGCCGCGTCCGACCAGACGTCGGTCGGTGGCGAGAACGATTTCACGCGCAGCACCGGTCGTTCGTTCGACTTCTCCAATCTCGCATCCGAAGGCGTCAGGACGCTGGAGGTCTACAAGACCGGTCGCGCCGCGATCCCGTCGGGCGGGATCGGCGCCGCGATCAACGTCGTTACCCGTCGCCCGCTCGACGCGCGCGAAAGCGGGTTGAACGGCTCGTTCGGGGTAAAGGCGGATTACGACACGAGCGCGGATGCCTGCATCGACTGCGGCAGTCACGTCACCCCGCAGGGCTCCGGATTGCTGAGCTGGTCGAACCCCAGCCACACCTTCGGTGCGTCCTTGTTCGGCAGCTATCAGAAGCGCAACTTCTCGGCGGCGAGCGCATCGGTCAACGGCTGGAACATCAGCACGCTGGCGGCCTTGCTCGACCCGAGCGGCAGCCACGTCAACGCCGCGACCAAGATCAACAACGCCCCGAGCGACCCCAACACGCTGGTCGCCCGACCGGACGATGCGCGCTATCACTTCGCCGAAGATACCAACGAGCGGATGAATTTCCAGGGTTCGCTGCAATTCAAGCCGACCGATCGGCTGACCCTCACCGCCGATGGCCTCTACGCGCAGAATCGCGCTTCGGAGCGGCGCTCGGACGAGGCGAACTGGTTCGCCGGCCTCTTCGACGAGATTACCTTCGACAAGAACAAGGACGTCGCGACCGCGACGTATCTGCACGAGACGAACAGCGGGGCCCAAAAGGATTCCGGTGCGGAGCAGCAGTATCGCGCTCAGAAGAACCAGCTGCAGGATTTCGGCCTCAACGCCAAGTGGGACCTGACCGACAATTTCACGGTCACCGCCGATGGCCACGTCGGTCTCTCCCGCAGCACGCCTGACAACCCCAATGGCATGAGCTCGACGCTGATCTCGTTGTCGATCCCGCTGCTGGCGCAGCATTCGTGGGATTATTCGAACAACGGCTTCCCGGTGCAGACCGTGCAGTTCAGCGATCCGGCGACTCCGGCCCCGGGCAATGCGATCATCAAGGGCAACGGCAACGGCAAACTGGACGTCGGCGATCTCGGCAGCCAGGTCGGACGTCAGATCTCGACCAGCTTGCGGCAGACGATCAAGGAAGGCCGGGTCGACGCCGGTTGGGATCTTGGCGGCGGCAGCCGTTTCGACTTCGGCGGCGATTATCGCAAGACCGACACGCGATCGACGCAGACGACCTATTACCAGACACTGGGCGACTGGGGGAACAACTTCCCCGGGGACGTCCAGAAGATCGCACCCGGTCAGGTGAACCAGTTCTGCCTGGTCTGCAAATTCACGCACTTCGACCCGAAGGCGAGCGGTGACGGTCTGGTGGCGTTCCGTACCGAAGATCCGACGGCACTCTACAACGCACTCAGCAGCGCGTATGCCAATGTTCCGGGGCATGCCAATGGTGTGAACGGCTACGGCAACGACCGCGTCCGGGAGGAAATCTGGGCGGCCTACGGTCAGGTGACATGGAAGGGTCAGCTCGCCGGGCATGATGCGGGTCTCGTCGCAGGCGCTCGCTACGAGCAGACCACCGTGCATGCCAACGGCACGCTGTATGCTCCGGCGGATATCCGCTGGCAGTCCGACAACGACTTCACGCAGGACCTGATCTTCGATGCCAAATACCTGCAGACGACGCAGGGGCGCGGCAAGTACAACAATCTGCTGCCGTCGATGGATTTCCAGTTCAACATCAAGTCGAACCTGATCGGTCGTTTTTCGGCGAGCCGCACGATCGCGCGCCCGACGTATAACAACCTGTTCACTTCGGCGAGTGTCGGAAACCCCAACGATGCCACCGCAGTTGGCGGCCAGACCGGCGGCAGTTCGGGCAACCCCAATCTGAAGCCGTTGATTTCCGACAATTTCGACGTCGCGCTGGAGTGGTATTTCAAGCCCGGCGCCTATCTCTCGGCGGGGTTCTTCGACAAGCGCGTCCACAATTTCATCGGCACGTCGGTCGTTCCGCAGTCGCTGTACGGTCTGCGCGATCCGTCCTCCGGGGTGTCGGGACGGTCGGGCACCGCCAAGACCCAGCTCCAGGCGATCGGGGCGGACGTCACCGACGTCAATCTGTTCACCTATACGGCGCTGCTGGTTCAGAACGGCGGCAATACCAACACCGCGACCAGCACGTTCCTGGCGAACTACAACACGGTGAACCGGTCGCTGACCCAATCGTTCGTCGACTCGACGTTGAACGCGGTGGACATCATCGCGGATGCGAACGATCCGTTGTTCAAGTTCAACGTCAGCACGCCGATCAACAACAAGGATGCCGAGATCTACGGCTTCGAACTAGCCGGACAGTATTTCTTCGGTCGGACCGGGATCGGTATCGCGGCGCAATATACGCACGTCGAGAGCGATATCGGCATCAACGTCGCGGCGTCGATCAACGAGGACCAGTTTGCGCTCGTCGGTTTGTCTGACACCGCCAACGCCACGCTGATCTATGACAAATATGGCGTCTCGGCTCGCCTGTCGTACAATTGGCGCGACAAGTTCCTGTCGGGGATCAACGCCGACAGCTACCACAGCCCGCGCTTCACTGCGGCGCACAGCCAGGTCGACTTCAACGTCAGCTACGACGTTACGCCGCACATCGCGGTGTCGGTGGAAGGGATCAACATCTTCGAGGATGGCCTGAAGATCTATGGCCGTTCGCCGAACGAGGTCTTCTTCGAACAGGAGGGGTCTGCGCGCTATCTGTTGGGCGCTCGGTTCAAGTTCTGAACCGGTTCTGACGAAAAAGGGGAGGGAGCATGGTCGCCCTGGCGGCATCCTCCCTCTTCTGTCCTGTACATTACGAAGCGAACCCGCCGGCCCGCCCTTCGAGCCGTTCGCCAGGCGTGGTTCAGGCACATCTGCGGTCGTGCATTGACAACGATGTCAAGGTTTTCACTGATATCAAGGCACTGAACGGGAGAGGAATATGGACCGGCGCGATTTTATCAGGGGCGGCGTGCTAGGCGCGGCGCTTGCCGGTGGATCGGGGGGCGCACTGGCTGCGGTGGCGCAGCGTGCGCCTGCCGGCCCGTCGTCCTTCCCCGAGGATTTCGTGTGGGGGTGCGCGACCGCTTCGTATCAGATCGAGGGTGCAGTCGCCGAGGACGGGCGTGGACGCACCAACTGGGACGTGTTCGCGCACAGCAAGGGCCGAGTCGCCAACGGCGATACAGGCGATATCGCGTGCGACAGCTACCATCGCTATCCCGAGGATATCGCGCTGCTCAAGGGATTGGGCGTCAAGGCGTATCGGATGTCGCTCGCCTGGTCGCGGATCTTCCCCGACGGGCGCGGCACGCCGAACCAGAAGGGCGTGGATTATTACAACAGACTGATCGACGCGCTGCTCGCTGCCGGGATCACGCCCTATGTCACGATGTTCCACTGGGACCTGCCCGAAGCTTTGCCGGGCGGCTGGCAATCGCGCGACACCGCCTGGGCATTTGCGGACTACGCCGGGTTCATGGCGGGCAAATTGTCCGACCGCGTCGGGCATTTCATGACCGTCAACGAACTGCGCTGCTTCACCGATATCGGCCATGTCGAGGGTCGCCACGCGCCCGGGTTGCAATTGCCACCGGCCGCGGGAAACCAGGTCCGGCACCACGGCGTGCTCGCGCACGGGCTTGGCGTCCAGGCGATCCGCGCGCACGCCCGCAGCGGGACGCAGGTCGGGCTTGCGGACAACAGCAACTTCTACGTCCCCGTGATCGAGACCCCCGAGCATATCGCCGCCGCCAAACAGGCCGTGCGCGAGGAAAATGCGATGTTCCTGACCGCGGTGCTCGAGGGGCGCTATACCGACGGTTACCTCGCGCGTGAGGGCGCGAATGCGCCGCGCGTCGCGAGCGGAGACATGGCGGCGATCGGCAGCCCGCTCGATTTCGTCGCGCTCAACATCTATGCGCCGAACTACGTCCGCGCCGATGCCGGGCCGAGCGGCTACAAGATCCTGCCGCATCTCCCGTCGTCGCCCCGAATGGCGTCGCCGTGGCTCTATGTCGGGCCAGAGGTCGCCTATTTGGGCGTGCGTACCGTCTCCGAACTGTGGAAGCCCAAGGCGATCTACATTTCGGAAAACGGCACGTCGGCGGATGACGTGATGGTCGACGGGCGAGTCGATGACAGCGACCGGATCATGTATCTGCGCAATTATCTGACCGAATTCCATCGCGCGACCGCTGAGGGCTTTCCGCTCAAGGGCTATTTCCTGTGGAGCCTGATGGACAATTTCGAATGGGCGGATGGCTATACCAAGCGCTTCGGGCTCCATCACGTCGATTTCGCGACACAGGTCCGCACCCCCAAGCTGAGCGCGGCCTGGTATCGCGAACTGATCCGCCGGAACGCACTGGTCTGAAACGTCGAGGTCGCGGCGCGGCAATCGCGCCGCGACGTCAGCGTTTCTTGACGAACTCGGCGCGCAGTACGAGGCCCTTGATCCCGTCGAACCGGCAATCGATCTCCTGCGCGTCGCCGGTCAGGCGGATCGCCTTGATCAGCGTGCCGCGCTTGAGCGTCTGGCCCGCGCCCTTGACGGTCAGATCCTTGATCAACGTCACCTGATCGCCATCGGCGAGCACGTTGCCGACCGAATCGCGGACGACCACTGCATCGCCATCAGCGGTGCCCTTCGCGGCGGCATCGCTCGCGCTGATCCACTCGCCGCTCGCCTCGTCATAGACGAACGCGTCGCTGTCCCCCTCGGCCATGCTCACCCCTTGATATTGACCATCGCGACCGGCTGGCCCTTGGTGGTCGGGTTGGAGGCATTCGCCTTCGGTGCCTTTTCGGCCTTGGGTTTGCGCGTTTCCTTGTTCGACTTCTTCTGGCTCTTGGCCATCGGACTTACCTTCGGAGGCGGGAGGCCCCGGGTGCTTGTAGCGCCAAAGCGGCGCCGCACCGGCATCTTTTCGGTCTGGCGCAGGCACGGCGCAGTTGACCGAGGTTAACCTGATTTGACCGGACCGGACGCAACCACCCTCGACCCGGTCCGTTTGGAGCAGAAGCCGGACGTGCCACCCCTCGCGTCCGGCTACCCCCCCTTCCAGTAGCCGCACGCCAGGAGACACGACATGGGCCTGTTCACCAAGGATATCGCGACCTTCGAGGATCTCTTCCTGCATCAGCTCCAGGACGTCTATTACGCCGAGAACCAGATCACCAAGGCGCTGCCCAAGATGATCGACAAGGCAACCGACGCCGGGCTGAAGAGCGGCTTCCAGACGCATCTGACCGAGACCGAAGTCCAGATCCGCCGGCTCGAGCAGGTGTTCGACCTGCTCGGCGAGCAGCCCAAGGGCGCGACGTGCCCTGCGATCGAAGGCATCATCAAGGAAGCCAACGAGGTCGCCAGCGAAATCGCGGACAAGGCGGTACTCGATGCCGCACTCATCGCCTCGGCCCAGGCGGTCGAGCATTATGAGATCACGCGTTACGGTACGCTGATCGCCTGGTCGAAGCAGCTCGGGCGCGACCAGATCGCCGCGATCCTGCAGGAAACGCTCGACGAAGAATATGCCACCGACGACAAGCTGACGCAGATGGCGACGAGCAAGACCAACGCGAAGGCAGAGGCAGCGACCCCGGCCGAGTAAGGCGGGCTTGCGAGAAACGTGACTCCGCCATTCTTGGGTAACCCCGGGGTGGCGGAAATCGCCTGCTGACCCACGCGCGGCACAAGTCGGGGCCTAGTGGAAATAGTCGACGCAGGTACACGTAGACGCTCCCGTCTACCGCTGCGCTACCGGGGCCACGTCTAGTCCGGGCAGGGGGCTAAACGCTGACCCCTCCGCCTTAAAACGATCCTGGCACCTCGCGCTGTACGGTGTCGGGCGCGTCAGGCGTCAGCAACTCGAGCGGGTTCGTCCTGGTGCGCAGCGACAGCGTCCCCTGTGTCCCCGCCGCCGCCACGATCGGCGTGCAACTCTTGCCGCCAAGATAATCCAGCGCCGCCCGGGTCGAGGCCTCCTGCGGATCGCCCAGCGGATGAGCCAGGTCGTCACCCGCCTTGCAGCTTGCTTCCATGATGCTCGCAAGCCCGTCGTAATAGGCCCCCTGTCGCGCAGAGTTTTGCAGTGCAAAGGCGATGACGCGCAGGCGGTCATCACATTGCGGCCGGTCCAGCGCGATCTGGCCGACCGGCTTGCCATAGGTATTGGCGCCGATCAGTCCGACATTGGCGTGGAAATACGGAATCGCCTGCGCGATCACCAATTCGCTCGCCGAGGCACTGCTCCCGGTGCCGATGAACGCGATCCTGGTCGGCGCAATCGACTCGGGCTGTCGCGCATAGAAGGCCGTGACGTTGCTCGCAGACTTTTCGGGGCGGAAGGTCGTGAAATCGATCACGTCGCTGCTGTTGCGCGCACCGCCGAGCAGATTCGCCATCAACTCCGCGATCGAGACCAGCCCTCCGCCATTGTAGCGCACATCGATGATGACATTGGTGACGCCCGCCGCCTTGAAGCGCGCGAAGGCGGCGCGCAACGCAGGGTCGGCGGTCGAGATGAAGCTGCGCAGGTTGATATAACCGACCTGCTGCCCGCCATCGGTGAGGATCTGCGCGCCATAGCGGCTCGACACCGGGGTCAGCGCATAATCGGTCTTGGCGAGCGATACGCTGCGTGTCCCTTGTGAATCGGTGATCCGCAACCGTCGCGTGGTGCCTGCGGTATTTGGCCCGAGCGCGTCGATGACGCCCGCGGTCCCCTGCGCCGCGATGATCGAATCGACCGAGCGCAGGTCGGTGTCGCTGGTGCCGATCGCAACGATTTCCGTGCCGCGATCGATCCCGGCGGACAGCGCAGCGGTGCCTTCGAAACTTTCGGAAACGAATACGCGCCGCGCGCCGGTGTCATAGGACAAACGGAACCCGAACCCGGCACTCGCCCCGGAGTCGTAATAGGCATCCTCGGAGGCGATCGAGGTGCGATAGGTGAAATACCGGTCCTTGCGTTGCGCGCGCGCCGTGGCGGTGAGCGCGTCGATATAGGCGTCGACCGTCGGATAGGGCGTCGGGTCGAGCGCGGCGGGGAGCGTTTCGGGGAACAGATACCATTCGCGCAATTGCGCCGCCGCCCAATCCTGCCGGTCGCGCAGCGTGCAACTCACGGCGGCTGCGGTCGGTGTCGGGCTAGGGGTAGGGGCCGGTGCGGCGACGACGCCGCTCGCCGCGCCCGATCCACCGCCGCCCCCGCCACAGGCGGAAAGCAGCGCGGCAAGGGTCAGTATCGAAACACCGTAACGTATTCGGCTCATGTGCCACCTCGAAGTCCGAGGCTAGCGCGTCGCTTTGCCGATGTCAGCGCGAAAAGTGCGGGATCGCAAAGCCTTGTCGGGAAGCGATTATGCGATGGGGGCGAAGGATACCGCAGTCGAGGCAAGAACGGTGGTGAGGACGAGCGCGGCTGCGAGCGAAACGGCGACGCGCTGGACTGCTTCGAAACGAGCGAACATGGGGGTAACTCCTGATGATGTGGCGGTCCGGACCATTCCGTCGCCGACATTTCAGGTTTTGCAGGGACCGTGCCAGATGATGAATCTGGCGGGTTACTGCGATTTTTTCGAAAAGTTCCCGGTCAGTCTGGTTGGGAGGCCAGTGATTCTCACCAGATCTTGGGGATATTTGCTACGCGCGATGGATCCTGTTCCGGCCGTTGTCCTTGGCGGCATAAAGCAGCTTGTCGGCCCGTCCGAAAACCGCGCCGAGGAACTCGCCGGGCTGCGATTCGGTAATCCCGGCAGAGAAGGTCACCGCGCCGAGCGGTTCGTCCGACTCGCGCAGGCGATACCGCTTCGTCGCGACGATGTCGCGTGCCTGGTCGAGCGTGGTATAGGCCTGATCGAGCGTGATACCGGCGAACAACACGGTGAATTCCTCGCCGCCATAGCGGGCGACGAGATGCCCGGGACAGGCCGTGGTCAACGCTTCGGCAATCGCGCGAAGAACCCGGTCGCCGACCGAATGGCCGAAGCGATCGTTGACTCGCTTGAACCGATCGACGTCGCACACCGCGAGGCATACCTGCTCCCCGGCGACCATGTGCGCCGCGAATCTCTCCTCGAACGCGCGCCGGTTGGGCAGGTCGGTCAGCGGGTCGCGCCGCGCATTGTCGCGCGCTTCCTCGAGCTTGAGCCGAAGTTCCTCGGCTTCGTGAGTCGCCGCCGCAAGTCGCGCCTCGGCGGACTGGACCCGATCGAGCATCACGTTGGTCAACCGGACGATATCCTCCGTGCGATCGGTCGATCGCATCGCGTCCGCGCTCGCCGCGAGATTGCGCCCGAAATCCTGCGTCTCCGCGCGGATCGCGTGCATCATGTCGGTGAAGCCCTCGACCTGCATCTGCGTTTGCGCGACGAGTCCGTCGGTGGCGCTTGGTGCCTCCGCCACTTCCGGTTGCGTTACGGCGGTCACGACCTGTCCACCGAGCTTTTCGATATCGCGCGCGGTCAGGCGGATCCCGCCTTCGGTCAGTGCCGCCACCGATTGCGCGAGCACGCCCGCAGGATTGGAAACCACGCGGTGCGCAAACGCATAATGGAGCGGATCGGGGCTCAGCCGGTGCTGGGCCAGAAACAACCCGATCCGGTCGAACACCGGGTCGGCGCGGTTGTCGAGCGCAACCCGTCGTGCCTCCCTTGCCGTCGCCATCGGTAGAACCCGTCCCTTGATCCCGGTCGCGCCAAAACGACCCTTGTCTGTGGCCCGTGCTAGGCCGAAACTGCTAAAATACAGTGACCGAATGCGTAACGATAGCGGCGAGGTGCGTCAGCGCGTCAGCGCGATGCCGAAGCGGGCGTGATTGACGATCCGGTTGTACGCGATCAGCGTTTCGGCATAGCCGGTGTAGAAATCGCCGAACAGGTAGATGTGCGGCAGGCGCTGGTCGATCCGCGCGAGCGGATAGGAGACGAAGGTCTCCGCGCTGCCCTTGCCCGTCCCCGGATTGCCCCGACCGCTCACCGCGACCTTGACCCCGTCGCGCTGGCCGATCGACAGACCGAGCGACGTGTAGCCCCAATAGCGGTCGAGATCGGGTGCGAGGCCCTGGTCGCCGAAATAGCCCCACACCATCGGCGCGATCCCGAGATTCCACCCCTTGCCCAAGGCGAACGTCTTGTTCGCGCGCAGGAAGAAGCGGTTGACGTCGATCGAGTTGGTCACGCCGCCACCGTTCGAATCATGGCGATAGCCGCCGCCGATGATGAGCGTGCGGTCGACCGGCACGTCGAGGAACACCTCGGGGGCGAAACCCTGCGCGGTCAGCGGGGCGGACGGCTTGTCGGTCGCAAGGAAGAAGGTGTGGGTATAGGCAAAATCGAGCCGCGGACCGTCATCGCGGCCGAGCACCCTGAAATCGAAGCTGACCGACAGTTTTGCCCCCGAATTGCCAGCACCCATCACCGCATAGGTCGGTGCGAACGGATGCAGCCGGTCAAGAAACGCGCCAGACCCGCCGCGCGAGGTCGCGACCAGCGCCTCGCCTTTTGCCGGGGCACCCGCGGGGGGCGCTGCCGCCGTCGCCTCCGGCCTGGCCGGCGGTGCCACGGCGGCGAGCGGATAGGAGGCGGCAAGCCGGTAGCGCAGCCGCACGAATCCGCCCGGGGCGACCGTCGCGGGTTCGTCGGGGGCGGCGATCAGCCGCAGCCGGGTGCCGTCGCGCGCGACCGTCTCGATTTCGGCGGGCCCTTGTGCAGGTTGCGCGGCGGTGGTTTCGTTGAGGACGAACACCTCGACCCCGGCGCGCGCGGCATCGGCGGAAGCGGGCGGATCGAGCAGTGGACGGAGCTGCGCCGCCGCCGGCAGGGCCACACCGGCGATCAGCGCGCCGCCGCCAAGTCCTAACATTCGCAGCCGCATCTGCTTGGCTTCCCCGTTCGCCAGACCCCGCCGCCTCATCGCATGGACTGGCGATTTGATGCCAGCCGGATTACGCAGGGCCGATGCGAATTACCGAATCCGATTTAACCCTTGCCGCCGCGCTCGCCGATGCCGCGGGCGCCGCGATCCGTCCCTATTGGCGCACCGAGCAGGGGCTCGAGATGAAGGGCGATGCGTCGCCCGTCACGCTCGCCGACCGCGCGGCGGAGGCCGCGATGCGCGCGCTGATCGAACGGACCTTCCCCGACGATGCGATCATCGGCGAGGAATATGGCGTACGCGAGGGGACCTCGGGGCGCGCGTGGGTGCTCGACCCGATCGACGGGACGCGTGCGTTCATCTCGGGGCGGCCGATCTTCGGGACGCTGATCGCTTTGGTGGTCGAGGGATGGCCGATGCTCGGCGTGCTCGACCAGCCGATCATCGGCGAGCGCTGGGTGGGGACGACCGGCAAGCCGACGCTGTTCAACGGCAAGCCCGCTTCAACGCGGCGCTGCGCGGATCTGGGGGAGGCGTTGCTCGCGACGACCTCGCCCGCGCTGTTCACGGATGATCAGTTGCATGCGTTCGAGCACCTCGACGCGAAGGTCCGCAGCACCGTGCTGGGGGGCGATTGCTACAATTACGGCTGCGTCGCGAGCGGGTGGCTCGACGTGGTGGTCGAAGCCGAGCTCAAGCTCCATGATTTCGCCGCGCTGGTGCCGATTGTCGAGGGTGCAGGCGGGCGGATGTGCGACTGGGCGGGCGACCCGCTGACCGCGGACAGCATCGGCGAAGTCGTCGCGGCGGGTGATCCGGCGCGGATCGAGGAGATCCTCGAGGCGCTGGCGTGCCGCGGGGGGCATTGACCGCTTAGCAGCGGAACGCCGAACGCCCTTCGGCGCGCACCATCGCGCGGCGTCTGACAACGGTAGGGAATGCCGCCGTTACGCCCGAGGCGGGCTTCGAACGAAATTCCTCAGAAGATCCCGAGGAACTTCTTCCGCGGTGCCTTGCCTGTCTTGTCCTTCTCCGCAGTTGCGGTGGTGCCGTGCCCGACATCGTCGCGCTGGTGGCCCTTGGTGGTGCGCTGCGCGCTGGCGGGGGCCGCCGCGAGGATCGGGCCGCATTGCGCGGCTTTCGCGTCGCCGACGTCGACGAACGCGAGAAGCCCCGCCACCGGAGTTGCGACGAGGCTGAGCCCCGCCGCGGCCCCCGCGCGTTCCAGCAACTGCGGCGTCAACACGTTGATCCCGGGTTTGGCGAACGATCCGACCAGCCCGACCGGGGATTGTGCCGAGAACAGGCTGATCCGCTTGCCATCCGCGCGGAACACGAGATCGAGATGCTCGTCGCGGAAGCTGAACCCACCGCGTCCCGCGATCACGTTCTTCTCGGTATCGATCAGGATCGGGTCCGCCGCCGCGACACCGCCGCGCACGGTGAAGCCGATCAGCCCACAGTTGATCGTGACCGGTTCCTTGAGCTTCCCCTGGAACAGCTTCTGCGCGAAGGTGCCGATGTCCAGTTCGGAGAGCTGGACGTTGCGCGCGGAGAAGTTCCCGCCGGGCATGACGAATGCGATCCGCCCGTGTGCCGTCGCCAGCGAGTCGTGGACCGTATCGCCGTCGCCGGTCAGCGCGATGCGGCCCTTGACGATCCCGGTCGTGCCCGATTCGATGACGCCATAGCCCGCGAGCAGCCTCCCCATCGGGGTGGGCGACAGGCGGATGTCGTAGGTGTCGTGCGCGGGACGGCGGCGGGCGTCGAAGGTGATATCGGCGGCAACGTTGCCCCGCGCCATTACGAAGGTGAGCGGAGACACCTTGAGCAGGCTGTCTTTCAGCGACAGCGTCAGGTCGATATCGGAAACGGGGACGTTCTTCGAACGGACGACGCCGATTCGATATTTGAGATCGGCGTTGAAATTCTTGAAGGTCTCGACCGGGATTGCCGCGTTGGGCAGGATTCGCGCGGGCGCGGCGCCGGTGTCCGCGGCAGCGGCGACCGCGCCCTTGGTCGCAACGATGTCCGGGTTGTAGCCGATGAACGGTGCCGCATCGATGATGTCGAGCTTGCGCGTGGTCAGCGTCGCGCCAATGTGGAGACGAGGCTCGATGTTCTGCACGGTGAACGCACCTGCCAGGTCGCTGTCCCCGAAGCGGCCGGTAAGCCGGGTGAAGGCGTAGGTCGTGCCGGTCTTCGTCAGGATTGCCTTGACGTGATAGGTCCGGCTGCGCGGAATCGCGACGCCGATGATGTCGAGCAGTTCGGCAAGGTTGCGCCCGCGCGACGTGACGGTCAGCGGGACGTTCTCGATGTCGGCGATGCTCGGAAGCGTGCCTGCAACGGTAACGTGGTTGTTGGCGGCATCGGCGGCGAGTTCGAGCTGGTTCCTGCCGCGCGCGACGGTGGCGTCAGGGGAAAGCAACGCGCCCTTGAGCGTAAACGGGGTTGCGCGGACCTTGCCGTCGCCGGTGAAGCGGACCGACTTGCCGATTCGCGCATCGCTGGAGGTGATCGTTTGGAACGCCAGATCGGTGCGCAACAGCATCTTGGGGTCGAGGTAGCGCAGCGTCGTTCCCGCCACGGTCGCAACGTCGATCCGCGGGAAATCGAGCGGCTTGCCGCCCTTTTTCTCGCTGAACGTCCAGCTATTGTGGGTGTGCTGCTTGTTCCACTCGAGGTCGACCGCGCCACCGGTCAGGTCTAGCGTGTAGAAATGGCGTTTGCCAAACAGCATCGACAGCGGCGCGATTCGCGCGTCGATCTGTTTCGCTTCGAACAGGTTGGGACGCGAGGCGTAGGACGGGTTGGAGATCGTCATCCCGTCGGCGCGGAAGTGGATCGTGATCGGGTCGAAATAGAGCTGGAAGTCGTCGGTGACTTTCACGTCGCGATGCGTCGCGGAGGAGACGATGCGCTCGAACGGGCTTTTGAGGAACCGGCCCTTGGTGATGTAGAGCACCAGCCACACGAGGAAAAGCGCGACCACGAGGCCGATCACGACGTTGCGCACGATTCGCCACGCGCTGCGGCGCGTGACGGTTGCAGCGGACTGCGCCGGAGGCGCGGCAGGGGGCGGTGAGGGTGCAGCGTCCATCGCTGCCAAACCGTTCGCCTTGCGTAATCGTTCCTCCGCGCATCCAAGGTTGCGTTTTCGCAAGGGTCCGGGTATGCGCCCGCTTTCCTGCGAGTAAGAGGAACTGCCCGGCCGGTATGGGCTGCCGTGGCCGTTCATAGATCGTCGCAAAACTGAAAGGACGAAAATGCCCAAACTCAAGACGAAGAGCGGCGTCAAAAAGCGCTTCAAGCTCACCGCATCCGGCCTGTTGAAGCATGGCGTCGCTGGCAAGCGTCACCGCTTGATGAGCCACAACAGCAAGTACATCCGCCAGAACCGCGGCACCAAGCTTCTGTCCAAGGCCGACACGGCCACCGTCAAGGCGTGGGCGCCTTACGGTCTCGGCTGAGCGGAAGGAATTAGAGAATGGCACGCGTAAAACGGGGTGTAACCACCCACGCAAAGCACAAGCGGATCCTCAATCTGGCGAAGGGCTATTATGGCCGTCGCAAGAACACGATCCGTATCGCCCGTCAGGCAGTCGAGAAGGCCGGCCAGTATGCGTATCGCGACCGCAAGGTTAAGAAGCGCAACTTCCGTGCCCTGTGGATCCAGCGTATCAACGCAGCGGTCCGCGTCGAGGGTCTGACCTACGGCGTCTTCATGCATGGCCTGAAGCTCGCCGGCGTCGAACTCGACCGCAAGGTCCTCGCGGATCTCGCGATGCACGAGGGTGCTGCGTTCAGCGCCATCATCGCGCAGGCGAAGGCGGCTCTGCCCCAGGCTGCCTGAGGGCGACCTGTCGCGAGACTGAGATTTGGGGCGTCGGTGGCAACACCGGCGCCCTTTTTCTGTTTGAGGGGTGTCCCTCCGGCGGCCATCCTCGCGACCCAAAAGCTGCCGTCATGCTGAACTTGTTTCAGCATCCACCGCGTAACGGGCATGGTCCGGACTCGCGGAGGGCTGGATCCTGAAACGAGTTCAGGATGACGGACGGGTTGGAGAACAGCACTCCGTCGGCGTTACCATGACCCTCCCTGGCCGGCTGCATCAGCACCGCGCAGGGTTGATCAAGGGCTTCACCTCCCGCTACGGCGTCACCCATGATGGGTTCCCGCCCTTACGGGAATGACGGAGATGTACGTGGCTGACCTTGCCGAGATTGAATTGCAGTTGCCGTCGATCGGCCAGGCCGACGCGGCGGAGCTCGAGACGCTCCGTGTCGCGTTGCTCGGCAAGCAGGGCAGCATCACCGCGTTGCTCAAGACGCTCGGCAAAATGTCGCCCGACGAGCGGCTGGTGGAAGGTCCGCGCATCCAGGGCGTGCGCGAGGCGGTGACCACCGCGATCGCCGCCCGCAAGGCCGCGCTCGACCGCGCCGAGCTCGACGCGCGGCTGGCGCGCGAGACGCTCGACATGACGCTCCCCGCCGATGCCGCACCGCTGGGGTCGGTCCATCCGGTCAGCCAGGTGCTCGACGAGATGGCGGAGATCTTCGCCGATCTGGGGTTCGCGGTCGCGACCGGGCCCGAGATCGAGGACCAGTGGCATAATTTCACTGCGCTCAACATGCCCGAGAGCCATCCCGCGCGCGCGATGCACGACACCTTCTATCTGAAGGCGGGCGAGGGCGAAGAGGCCAAGGTGCTGCGCACCCACACCTCGCCGGTGCAGATCCGCACGATGATGGGGCAGGAGCCGCCGATCCGCATCATCGCGCCGGGCCGGGTCTATCGCTCGGACTGGGACGCGACGCACACGCCGATGTTCCACCAGATCGAGGGGCTGGTGATCGACAAGGGGATCACGCTCGGCCATCTCAAATGGACGCTCGAGACCTTCCTCAAGGCGTTCTTTGAGCGCGACGACATCGTGCTGCGGCTGCGCCCGAGCTATTTCCCGTTCACCGAACCTTCGGCCGAGGTCGATGTCGGCTGGACGATGGAAAAGGGCCGCCGCGTGCTTGGCGGGTCCGAGGGCTGGATGGAGTTGCTCGGCAGCGGAATGGTGCACCCCAAGGTGATCGCCGCGTGCGGGCTCGATCCGAACGAGTGGCAGGGCTTCGCCTTCGGGGTCGGGGTCGATCGGCTCGCGATGCTCAAATACGGCATGGATGACCTGCGCCCGTTCTTCGAAGGCGATGCGCGCTGGATCAAGCATTACGGTTTCTCGGCACTCGACGTGCCCACGCTGAGCCAGGGAGTCGGCGCATGAAGGTTACGCTCGACTGGCTCAAGCAGCATATCGACACCGACGCCTCGCTCGACGTCATCGTCGAGACGCTGACGCGGATCGGCCTCGAGGTCGAAGGCGTCGAGAACCCCGGCGCGACGCTCGCCGCGTTCCGCGTTGCCAAGGTGCTGAGCGCCGCGCCGCATCCGCAGGCGGACAAGCTGCAAGTCCTCTCGGTCGATGCTGGCGATGGCCCGCTGCAGGTCGTCTGCGGTGCGCCCAATGCGCGTGCTGGCCTCGTCGGCGTGTTCGGTGCGCCCGGCGCGACGGTGCCGTCGAACGGGATGGTGCTCAAGGTCGCGGCGATCCGCGGGGTCGAATCGAACGGCATGATGTGCTCGACGCGCGAGCTCGAACTCGGCGAGGAGCATGACGGAATCATTGAGCTTCCCGCCGATGCGCCGATCGGGATGGCCTATCCCGATTATGCCGGGCTCAACGACCCGGTGATCGAGGTCAACGTCCTCCCCAACCGCCCGGATTGTATGGGCGTGCGCGGGATCGCGCTCGACCTGGTCGCCGCCGGGCTCGGCACCGCCAAGCCGCTCGCCTACGCCCCGGTTGTGGGCGCGGGCGCAGGCCCCGACGTCCGGACCGACGATACCGAGGGCTGCCCGGCCTTCTACGCGCAGGGCGTCACCGGCCTCGTCAACGGCACCGCGCCCGAATGGATGCGCCGCCGCCTGACCGCGATCGGCCAGCGGTCGATCTCGATGCTGGTCGACATCACCAATTACGTGATGTTCGATCTCGGGCGCCCTCTGCACGTCTATGACCGCGCCAAGCTGTCGGGCGGGCTCGTCGCGCGCAAGGCGGCGGCGGGCGAGCAAGTGCTCGCGCTCAACGGCAAGACCTATACGCTGGCCGAGACGATGACGGTGATCGCGGACGACGCACATGTCCACGACATCGGCGGGATCATGGGCGGCGAGGATTCGGGCGTCACGCCCGAGACCACCGACGTCGTGATCGAATGCGCCTATTTCGACCCGGACTCGATTGCGCGCACCGGGCAGGCGTTGATGCTGACCTCGGACGCACGGTCGCGGTTCGAGCGCGGCGTCGACCCGGCGTTCCTCGAGGAGGGGCTGGCGATCGCGACCCGGCTGGTGCTCGACCTGTGCGGCGGCAGCGCGAGCTTGCCGACGCATGCGGGCACCCCGCCGACGACGCGCAAGCGAATCGCTTATGACACCGCCCGCGCGGAAACGCTCGGTGGCCTCGCGGTTGCGCCGGAACGCCAGCGCGAGATCCTGACCGCGCTCGGCTTCACGGTCGAGGACGACTGGACCGTCCTGCCGCCGCCCGCGCGGCGCGACGTGGATGGCCCGGCCGATCTGGTCGAGGAAGTGATCCGCATCGTCGGGATCGATTCGGTCCCCGCAACCCCGCTGCCGCGTGCAGCGGGTGTGGCAAAGCCGACCGCGACACCGGCACAGAAGATCGAAAGCCGTGTCCGCCGGGCTGCCGCCGCACGGGGGCTCAACGAGACGATCACCTGGAGCTTCCTGTCGGACGCACAGGCGACCGCGATCGGCGGGGCGGCGTGGACGCTCGCCAACCCGATCAGCGAGGAGCTCAAGGTGATGCGTCCGTCGCTGCTCCCGGGGCTGCTGGCGGCGGCGGAGCGCAACATGAAGCGCGGCGCGGGCGGGGTCCGGCTGTTCGAGCTCGGGCGCCGGTATCTCGCCGATGGCGAGCGTCCGACGCTGGGCGTGGTGCTCGCGGGCGAGGCGCGTGCGCGCGGCTGGCAAGACGGCAAGGCGACGCAGTTCACCGCCTATGACGCCAAGGCCGAGGCACTCGCGCTGCTCGCGGCGGCGGGGGCTCCGGTCGACAATCTGCAGGTGATGGGGGAGGCGGGCGACGCCTGGCATCCCGGCCAGTCGGGCACGCTGCGGTTGGGGCCGAAGACGGTGCTCGCGGCGTTCGGCATGGTCCACCCGCTGACGACGCGCGCGTTCGACGTGGATGGCCCGGTCGCGGCGGTCGAGTTGTATCTTGATGCGATCCCCGCCAAGCGCGCGACGAGCTTCGCGCGTGCGGCCTATGCCCCGCCCGCGTTGCAGGCGGTGCGGCGCGACTTCGCGTTCCTCGTCCCCGACAGCGTTTCGGGCGAGGCGCTGGTGCGTGCGGCACGCGGGGCGGACAAGGCGGCGATCGTCGGGGCGCGGGTATTCGACGTGTTCACCGGGACAGGCGTCGAGCCGGGGCACAAGAGCATCGCGGTCGAGGTGACGCTCCAGCCGGGGGACAAGAGCTTCACCGAGGCGGAGCTGAAGGCGGTCGCGGACAAGGTGGTTGCTGCGGCTGGCAAGCTGGGGGCGAGTTTGCGGGGGTAACCTCTTCCGTCACCCCGGGCTTGTCCCGGGGTCCACCGGGGGTTGCGCTTGCCGGCTGCGCGGCGCGGTGGATGCCGGGACGAGCCCGGCATGACGGGGTGGGGGAGGTGATTTTCATACAAGGACAGACCGACATGGCCGACGCTCTCATCACCATCGCCACGCCGCAGCTTTCCGCCGCGATCAACCCGCTCGGCGCGGAACTGACGCACCTGAACGATGCGGAGGGCCGTGAGCTGATGACCAACGCCGACCCAGCCTTCTGGACCGGCCATGCGCCGTTGCTGTTCCCGATCGTCGGGCGGCTCAACGGGGACGTGCTCCACATCGATGGCGCGGAATATCCGATGAACCAGCACGGTTTCGCGCGCCGCAGCGTGTTCACCTTGGTCGAGCACAGCGAGGCGCAGGCGGTGTTCGTGCTGGAGGACAGTGCCGAGAGCCGTGCGGTCTATCCGTTCCCGTTCGCGCTGCGCGTGACCTACACGATCACCGATGCCACACTCGACATTGCGGTGGTGATCGAGAATCGCGGCGGCGACGTGCTCCCGGCGAGCTTCGGCTTCCATCCCGCCTTTGCGTGGCCATTGCCGTACGGTCTCCCCCGCGCCGACCACCGCATCGTCTTCGCCGAGGACGAGCCAGAGCCGCTTCGTGAGCTGGTCGACAGCGCGATCATCCAGCAACTCCGTCCGTCGCCGCTCGACGGCCGTACGCTGGCGTTGAACGATGCGCTGTTTGAACGCGACGCGCTGATCTGGGACCAGCCGCACTCGCGCAGCGTCCGCTATGGCGCGCCGACCGGCCCGCAATTGCGCGTCGATTTCCCGCTCATGCCGATGCTCGGGATCTGGACCAAGCCGGGGGCCGCGTTCGTCTGCATCGAGCCGTGGCACGGCATCGCCGACCCGCAGGGGTTCAGCGGCGATATCCGCGAGAAACCCGGCATCGTCGCGATCGCACCGGGCGCGACGCTGGCCTGTGGGATGCAGGTGACGTTGGAGGCCTGAGGCGCTACAGCGCAGCGATGAATCACACGTCCGACCGCCGCACCTTCGCGATCATCTCCCACCCCGACGCCGGCAAGACCACGCTGACCGAAAAGCTGCTGCTGTTCGGCGGCGCGATCCATCTTGCCGGCGAGGTCAAGGCGCGCGGGCAGAACCGCCGCGCGCGCTCGGACTGGATGAAGATCGAGCAGCAGCGCGGGATCTCGGTGACGTCGTCGGTGATGACGTTCGAGCGGAACGGGCTGACCTTCAACCTGCTCGACACGCCGGGCCACGAGGATTTCTCGGAAGACACGTATCGCACGCTGACCGCGGTCGATTCGGCGGTCATGGTGATCGACGCCGCACGCGGGATCGAGGCGCAGACGCGCAAGCTGTTCGAGGTCTGCCGGTTGCGCTCGGTGCCGATCATCACTTTCGTCAACAAGGTCGATCGCGAGGGGCGTCCGCCGTTCGAGCTGCTCGACGAGATTGCCGAGATGCTTCAGCTCGACGTCACGCCGATGAGCTGGCCGGTCGGCATGGGGAGCGATTTCGAGGGGGTGTACGATCTCCACGCCAACAGCCTGAGCCGGCCCGAGGGGCCGAGCCGCGAGTTCCTCGGCAAGGCGCTGTCGTTCACCGGGCTCGACGACCCCGCGCTCGCCGCCACGCTTAGCCCGGCGGGGCTGCAGTTGCTCCAGGACGAGTCCGAGCTCGCGCTCGGCGGCTACGGCGCGTTCGACGTCGAGGCGTATCGCGGCGGCGACCAGACCCCGGTCTATTTCGGCTCGGCGCTCAAGGAGTTCGGGGTCGCCGAACTGATCGACGCGCTCGGCCGCCACGCGCCCGGCCCGCGCCCGCAGCCGGCCGAGCCCGCCGAGGTGCTGCCCGACCGCGCCGACGTCACGGGCTTCGTGTTCAAGGTGCAGGCGAACATGGACCCTAACCACCGCGACCGGATCGCGTTCATGCGGCTCTGCTCGGGCACCTTCAAGCGCGGCATGAAGCTGACCCCGACCGGCCACGGCAAGCCGATCGCGATCCACTCGCCGATCCTGTTCTTCGCGCGCGAGCGTGAACTGGCGGACGAGGCGTTTCCGGGCGACATCATCGGCATCCCCAACCACGGGACGCTGCGGGTGGGCGATACGCTGTCCGAGCGGGCGGACGTGCGCTTCACCGGCCTGCCCAACTTCGCGCCCGAAATCCTGCGCCGCGTCGCGCTCAAGGATCCGACCAAGACCAAGCAGTTGCGCAAGGCGCTCGATGACATGGCCGAGGAGGGTGTGACGCAGGTTTTCTACCCCGAGATCGGGTCGAACTGGATCATCGGGGTGGTCGGTCAGCTCCAGCTCGAGGTGCTGCTGTCGCGGCTCGAGGCGGAATATAAGGTCGACGCCGGGCTGGAGATGGCGCCATACGATACCGCGCGCTGGGTCTCGGCGGCGGATCCGGCGGATCTCAAGGCGTTCATGGACCTCAACCGCACGTCGATGGCGAAGGATCGCGACAACAACCCGGTGTATATGGCGAAGACCGCGTGGGACGTCGGCTATGTCGCGGATCGTTACCCCAAGGTCACCTTCGCGGCGACACGCGAGCGCTGAGCACCCTCTTCCCGTTCGCTCGAAACGAATGGGGGGTATTCCAGCCTGCGTTCCGACTCCCCCGTTCGGGCTGAGCGAAGTCGAAGCCCCCAGCGGAACGCAAGGGCCTTCGACTTCGCTCAGGCCGAACGGATGAGGTGTAGCCGCGCCAAGTCCTAGGCCGCGGCGTCCTGTTCCAGCGCCTCGACCAGCGCCTCACGAACAGCGAGGATCGCGCCATAGCTTGCGGGCGGAAGCGGCGTCGCGGGAGAGCGCCTGCGGTCCGCCATCAACGCCTGTTGCACGCCCCGGATGGTGTAGCCCTCATCGTTGAGCATCCGTGCGATCCGCTGGACGAGAACGACGTCCTCAGGCCGGTAATAGCGCCGGTTTCCCGCGCGCTGGAGCGGGCGCAGCTGCGGAAAGCGGGTTTCCCAATAGCGCAGGATATGCTGCGGCAAGCCCGTCTCTTTCGACAGTTCTCCGATCGTGCGAAAGGCCCCCTCGGCCTTGCCGGGGATCGTCGGCGGCGTTGCCATGATGTGTCTCAGTCCGCGCTGACGATGCGGTCGCGCATCATCTGGCTTGCCCGGAACGTCAGGACGCGACGCGGCGCGATCGGCACTTCGACCCCGGTCTTGGGATTGCGCCCGATCCGTTCGCCCTTGTCGCGCAGAACGAAAGTCCCGAAGCCCGAGATCTTGACGTTGTCCCCCTTCGCGAGGGCCCCGCACATGTGCGACAGAATTTGTTCGACGAGGCGCGACGAATCTGCGCGCGACAAGCCGACTTGATGATGAAGAGCCTCGGCCAGATCGGCCCGTGTCAACGTTCCTGCAGGCGCCATTCCGGTTTCCCTCCCCAAGCGGCAAGACGTTGGTCTAACACACAGAAGGCACGAACGGAAAGGGCTAGTTACAGTACCGTAACAAGGTTAATCTCAAAAACGGACCACTGCAGCGCCCCAGGTGAACCCGCCGCCCATCGCCTCGAGCACGATCAGGTCGCCGCGCTTGATCCGGCCGTCCTTCACCGCGGTGTCGAGCGCGAGCGGAACCGAGGCAGCGGACGTGTTCGCATGCTGGTCGACCGTGACGATCACCTTCTCGGGCGGAAGGCCCAGCTTGCGCGCGGTGGCATCCAGGATGCGCGCGTTCGCCTGGTGCGGGACGACCCAGTCGACGTCCTCGGCGGAAAGGCCACTTGCGGCGAGCGTCTCCGTCATCACGCTCGCGAGGTTGACGACCGCGTGGCGGAAGACTTCGCGACCCTTCATCCGGACCTTGCCGACAGTGCCCGTGGTGGAGGGGCCGCCATCGACGTAGAGCAGCTCGTTGTGGCGACCGTCGGCATGCAGGCGTGTCGAGAGAATCCCGCGCCCCGCATTGCCGCTGTCGTTATTTTCCTGCCCTTCCAGAATGATAGCACCCGCGCCATCGCCGAACAGGACGCAGGTGGTGCGGTCCTCCCAGTCGAGAATGCGGCTGAACGTCTCGGACCCGATCACCAGCGCGCGGCGTGCAGACCCCGCGCGGATCATGCTGTCGGCGACCTGCACCGCATAGAGGAAGCCCGAGCAAACCGCCGCCACGTCGAAGGCGACGCAATCGTTGATGCCCAGGCTCGCCTGCACCTTGGTCGCGCTCGACGGGAACGTCTGGTCGGGCGTCGCGGTCGCGAGCACGATCAGGTCGATGTCCTGCGCGGACAGGCCGGCCGAACCCAAGGCAGCGCGGCACGCATCGGCAGCGAGCGTCGCGGTGGTTTCGTCGGGGGAAGCGATATGACGGAAGCGGATCCCGGTCCGCTCGACGATCCATTCGTCCGAGGTGTCGACGGTCTCGGCAAGCTCGGCATTCGAGACGCGCCGTGCGGGGAGCGCCGATCCGGTGCCGACGATGACCGATCGAATCATGCTGCTTTCGCCTCGAATTCACGCAAGTCCTCGGCGATTCGCCGAGTCAGGTCATCGCGCACCATTTTTGCCGCCGCCGCGATCGCGGTTGCGACGCCAATCTCGTTTGCGCTGCCATGGCTTTTGACGACGAGCCCGTTGAGCCCGAGGAAGACCGCGCCATTGTGGTTGTTGGGGTCCAGATGATGCCGCAACAGGTCGGTCGCGGGCTTGGAGATCAGGAACCCGATTTTCGACCGGACCGACGAACGGAACGCGCGCTTGAGCAGGTCCGCGACAAAGCGCGCGGTGCCCTCGGCGGTCTTGAGCGCGATATTGCCCGAGAAACCGTCGCAGACGATCACGTCGACATCGCCGCGCGACAGTTTGTCGCCCTCGATAAAGCCGGTGAAGTCGAGCGGGAGGTGCGACGCATGTCGCAACGCGTGCGCGGCGTCGCGTATCACGTCGGTGCCCTTCTGGTCCTCGCTGCCGATGTTGAGCAACGCGACGCGTGGGCGCGCGAGATCGAGCGAGGTGCGGGCATAGGCTGCCCCCATCACCGCGAATTGAATGAGGTTGCGCGCATCGCACTCGGTGTTGGCACCGAGATCGAGCACGACCGTGTCATTGTCGCCAAGCGTCGGCATCAACCCGGCGAGTGCGGGCCGATCGATCCCGGGGATCATCCGCAGCGACAGCTTCGCCATCGCCATCATCGCGCCGGTGTTGCCCGCGGAGACGCAAGCAGCGGCACGCCCCTGCTTCACCATGTCGATCGCGATCCCCATCGACGTCTTCTTGGACCGACGAATCGCCTGAGTCGGCTTTTCACTCGATCCGACGACCTCGGGGGCGTGGACGATCTCGCTGCAGGCGCTCAGGGCCGGATGCTGCTTGAGTTCGGCTGCGATCGCCGACTCGTCACCGACGAGAAGGAAGCGCATGTCCTCATATTTACGACACGCGCGTGCGACACCGGCGAGCATGACCGCCAGTCCCTCGTCGCCACCCATCGCATCGACGGCGATTCGGGAGCTGTTCGTCACGCTGGCCGCTCCCTGAATACGCGCATTGAGCACCCGCTCGATCGCACGAGCCGCCGCCGATCCGTCGGGATCAGCCTTCGACCGAGAGGATCTCGCGGCCGTTATAGTGGCCGCACGACCCGCACAGGTTGTGCGGACGCTTCAGTTCGCCACAGTTCGGGCATTCCTGGAACGACGCAACGGTGAGCGAATCGTGTGAACGACGCATGCCGCGCTTGGACGGCGTGGTTTTTCTTTTGGGGACGGCCATTTCGGCGAAACCTTATACTTGTCTGAACCGGTGCGATAAGCCCGAACCCGTTGCGACGCAATCGACGCAAGGTCGACCGCGAAAGCGGCACGGGTGGCCAGACATCTCGCGAAGATGGCGGGCTATAGCGATTCTTCGCGGCGTTGCAAGCTTTGCGCGCTCGTGCGACGGACCGGGCCTGATACAGAAGGGGAGAGTGCGATGGTTTCGGGATCCGACATGACGATCACGCTGGTGACCGCGGGCGCGGCGGCGATCATCAATTTGTGGCTGGCGGCACGCGTTGGAGCGGCGCGCGGCAAGGCGAAGGTGTTTATTGGCGACGGCGGCGACGAGCGGCTGATCCGCCAGATGCGCGCACAGGCCAATTTCGTCGAATATGCGCCGTTCATCCTGATCCTGCTTGCGCTGATCGAGTTCACCGCGGGCAGCTCGTGGTGGCTGTGGAGCGCGAGCGCGCTGTTCCTGGTCGCGCGCGTCGCGCATCCGCTGGGGATGGACGGCTGGGGTTTCGGGCGGATGGCGGGGACGCTGATCACCTTCCTGCTGCTGCTCGGGCTGGGCGGCTATGCAATCGTGATGCCGTTGATCGGACATCCGACGGCGAGCGTTGTCGCACCGAGCGTCGCGCCGGCGGGGTGACGTTCTTCCGCCTTCGCCATGCCGGGCTTGGTCCGGCATGGCGCGGGAGGACGGGCGGCTTCTAGTCCGCGAGCGCCGAGTCGCTGACGAACATGTTGGTCGCGCGCTCGTGCGCGAAGGTGCTGGCCGGGCCGTGGCCGGGGAGGAACGTCGTGTCGTCCCCGAGCGGCCACAGCTTCGTGACGATCGACTCGATCAGCTGGGGGTGATTCCCGCGCGGGAAATCGGTCCGGCCGACCGAGCCTGCGAACAGCACGTCGCCGACGATCGCCAGCTTCGACGGTGCGTGGTGGAAGATGACGTGGCCGGGCGTGTGCCCGGGCGTCTCGTAGACATCGAGCACGAGATCGCCGACCGTTACCGTATCGCCTTCGACCAGCCAGCGGTCCGGCTCGAAATTGACCCCCGGGATGCCATATTGCGCGCCGCTCTCGGACAGCGTGGAGGTAAGGAAGCGGTCTTCCTCGTGCGGGCCCTCGATCTGTACGCCGAGCTCGTCGGCAAGCGGCTTGGCCTCCCCGCAATGGTCGATGTGGCCGTGCGTCAGGATGATCTTCTCGATCGTCACGCCATGCTGGGCCGCCGCCTCGCGCAGCCGGGGCAGGTCGCCACCCGGATCGACGAACGCGCCGCGCATCGTGGCGGTGCACCAGAGCAGCGTGCAATTCTGCTGGAGCGGGGTGACGGGGAGGATCGCGGCGCGGAGGGGCGGGGTGCTCATGCCCGACTCGATACGGCGGCGCGGCTTTTGCGGCAAGCTTCACCGGGTTTAGGGTTGCCCCCAAGGCAACAAGCGAGGCATTTGCCGGGGGACGATGCTGAGCCAACAGACCCCTCCCTTCATCCTGCTCGACGACGCGCAGGACGGCGGCGCACCGGCGCGGCTCTATACCGATCCGCTAAGGATCGTGCAGGCGCGCACGGTCGACGAGATCGACGCGGTGCTGGCGGCGGTACGCGCGGCGCGCGCAGATGGGCTCCATGCGGTCGGCTTCCTCACATATGAGGCGGCTGCCGCGTTCGAACCCGCGCTCGACTCGCCCCCCACGACCGGCCAGCCGCTCGCGTGGTTCGGCTTATTTGCGACCTATCGCGAAATCGCGCCCGAAGCGGTCGCGGCGTTGCTGCCCGATCCGGCGGGGGCCTGGAATGGCGCGCCCGAGCCGGCCATAACGCCGGAGACTTATCACGCGCAGTTTGCCGCAGTCCGCGAAGAGATCGTCGCGGGCGGGCTGTATCAGGCGAACCTGACCTATCGCGCCACGCTGCCGGTGTGCGGTGATCCGTTGTCGCTTTATGCCCGGTTGCGCGGCAGTGCGCGCGCGGGGTTCGGCGCGCTGATCGATACCGGCGCGGAGACGATCCTGTCGCTGTCACCAGAGCTGTTCTTCGCGCTCGACGGCGACCGGCTGACGTGTCGCCCGATGAAGGGCACGGCGCGCCGGGGAGCGACGCCCGCCGCCGATGCGGCGGCGATCGCGGCGCTGCGCGACGACCCGAAGCAGCGCGCGGAAAATCTGATGATCGTCGACCTGATGCGCAACGATCTCGCGCGAGTCGCGCGCGCCGGCTCGGTCGCGGTGCCGACGCTGTTCGCAGTGGAAAGCTACCCGACGGTCCACCAGATGGTGTCGACCGTGACCGCGGAACTCGCGCCCGGGCAGGACGCGGTCGACGTGCTCGCCGCGCTGTTCCCGTGCGGGTCGATCACCGGCGCGCCCAAGATCGCCGCGATGCGCGCGATCCAGGGTATCGAGGATGGCCCACGCGGGCTCTACACCGGGGCGGTCGTGCGGCTCGATGCGAACGGCGACGCGATCGCCAATGTCGCGATCCGCACGTTGGTGTGGCCCCACGGCGCGGAGCAAGCGACGATCGGCGCGGGCGGCGGGATCGTCGCCGACTCCGACCCGGCGGCGGAATGGGACGAGGCGCGCGCCAAGCTCGCGTTCCTGACGCACGGGGTTCGCCGGTTCGACCTGATCGAGACGATGGCGTTCGACCCCGAGGAGGGGCTGCTGCTGCTCGACCGGCATCTCCGCCGGATCGCGGCGAGCGCGGCCGCGCTCGGGTTCGCGTTCGACCGGCACAGCGCGCGCAACGAATTGCAGGCGGCGACCTTCCGGCTGCGCGTCGCGTCGCGGGTGCGGCTGATGCTCGCGCCGAGCGGCGCGGTGGCGATCGAGGTCGCCGCATTGCCCGCAACGCCCGCCGAACCCGTCGCGGTGGCAATCGTCCCGCTCCCGGTCGCGCCCGCCGATTTCCGATTGCGCCACAAGACGACCGACCGTGCCTTCTACGATTCCGCGCGAGTCGCATCCGGGTGTTTCGAGGTGCTGTTCGAACGCGCGGACGGCCGGCTGACCGAAGGGAGCTTCACCGCGCTGTTCGTGCCGCGCGGCGATGTGCTGGTGACGCCGCCGCTGCCCGACGGGTTGCTCCCGGGGGTATTGCGCACCGAGCTGCTCGCGACCGGTCGCGCGGTCGAGGGTGTGCTGACCGCGGACGACCTCGCGCACGAATTTTTCATCGGCAATGCAGTGCGCGGTCTGATTCGTGCGCGACGAACGGTTGCGACGACGCCACCGCCACGATAAGCGCACGCCCGACCGTTCGTCATTTAGGCCTTTGCTATGCACCCCTCCGCCGCGCTCAACCGGATCAAGCCATCGCCGACGCTGGCAATCACGTCGCGCGTGCAGGAATTGAAGCGCGCGGGCGTCGACGTGATCGGCCTGGGCGCGGGCGAACCCGATTTCGATACCCCCGATTTCGTCAAGGAAGCCGCGATCAAGGCGATCCGCGACGGCCAGACCAAATATACCAACGTCGATGGCACGCCCGAGCTGAAGGCGGCGATCGCCGCCAAGTTCACGCGCGACAATGGCCTGACCTATGCGGCGGACCAGATCAGCGTGAACGTCGGCGGGAAGCACACCCTGTTCAACGCGATCGTCGCGACCGTCGAAGCGGGCGACGAGGTGATCGTCCCCGCGCCCTATTGGGTCAGCTATCCCGACGTCGTGCTGTTCGCAGGCGGCACGCCCGTGTTCGTCGCGGCCGGCCCCGCGCAGGGCTACAAGCTGCTCCCCGAGCAGCTCGAGGCGGCGATCACGCCCCGGACCAAGTGGGTGATCCTCAACTCGCCGTCCAACCCGACGGGCGCGGCCTATACCGCCGCCGAACTCAAGGCGCTTGGCGACGTGCTTGAGCGGCATCCGCATGTGTGGATCTTCTCAGACGATATGTACGAGCACATCCTGTACGACGGCTTCGAATTCGCGACGATCGCGCAGGTCTGCCCGTCGCTGTACGAGCGCACGCTGACGGTGAACGGTTGCTCCAAGGCCTATGCGATGACCGGGTGGCGGATCGGCTTCGCAGGGGGTGCGTCGTGGCTGATCAAGGCAATGGCCAAGCTCCAGTCGCAATCGACCAGCAACCCCTGCTCGATCGCGCAGGCGGCGGCGGTGGCGGCGCTCAACGGTGACCAGTCGTTTCTGAAAGAGCGCGCGGCGGCGTTCCAGGTGCGGCGCGATCTGGTGGTCGGGATGCTCAACGATGCCGAAGGGATTACCTGCCCCAAGCCCGATGGTGCGTTCTACGTCTATCCGGAGTTCTCCGCGCTGATCGGCAAGTCGACCTCGTCGGGCAAGCTGATCGACAGCGACGAGGCGATGGTCGCCTATCTGCTCGACGATGCGAAGGTCGCGGCGGTGCAGGGCGCGGCGTTCGGCCTGTCGCCCGCGATGCGGATCTCCTATGCGACTTCGGACGCGCTGCTGAAATCGGCATGCGAGCGGATCCACGCGGCATGCGCGGCGCTTCGATGAACCGTATCCGAAACGATCGTTCAGCTTTTGGCAACGCTGCGTTTGCGATTTGGCTCTTGTCGCGGTGCAGCATCAGGACGATCTGACCGCTACGTTTTCCGGCGTTCCTGCCGGCGACGAAGAGGTAAGACGATGCGCCGCATCCTGAAGTCCGATTTCATCTGGCAGTTCGTTGGCGGTTTCGCGCTGGGCGCGGTTGCGCTCGTCACGTTGCACCCGGTCGAGGGCGCGCATGCCGCGATGCGGACCGAGGTTGCGGCGACGCGCTGAGGCGCGTTCGCGGTTGCGGGAGCTTGCTGGCTTCGTACCCGCCCACACTTACCGTCATTCCCGCGAAGGCGGGAATCCATTGATACTAGCGGCCCGTAAGACGGGCACATTCAGCCAGTATGGATCCCGCGTCTGCGGGGATGACGGTTTGGGGGGAGGCACACCCCCCCGCGACCTACCCCTCCAGACTCTTCGACGCCTGTTCGAACATGTCCTTCGACAGCCCCGGCGTCGCGACGATCCGCTCCAGCTCCGCGCGCATCAGCCCGGCACGCGCCGTATCGAACCGCCGCCAACGCCCGAGCGGGGGGATCAGCTTGGCCGCGGTCTGCGGGTTGAGCTTGTCGAGCGCGATCAACTGGTCCGCCAGGAAGCGATACCCCGCCCCCGATGCCGCATTGAACGCACGCTGGTTCACCCCGAACGCCCCGATCAGCGCGCGCGCGCGGTTCGGGTTGGACAAGGTGAAGTCGCGATGCCGCGACAGCGCCTCGACCGCCGCGCCGGTATCGTCGCGCGGGGCCATCGCTTGGACCGAGAACCATTTGTCTAGCACCAGCGCATTGTCGCTGTAGCGATTGTAGAAGATGTCGAGTGCGGGCTCGCGCTGCGGGGCTTCGCCGCCGACCAACGTGGTGAGCGCGCTCTGCCGGTCGGTCATGTTGTCCGCCGCTTCGAACTGCGCGAACGCGAGATCGCCCGCGTCCGACGCGCCCGATGCCGCGATATAGCCGAGCGCGACCGCCTTGAGCCGGCGCTGGCCCTTCGCGTCGGGCGAGTAGATATAACCGCCGGCGGTGTTGGCGCGGGCGCGATCGTAGGCCGACCGCCATTCACTCTCCAGCGCACGTCCGATGTCGCGGCGGAGCGACTCGCGCGCGCGGAAGATCGCCTCGGGGTCGACGATCGCAAGCTGGTCGCCGATGAAGCTCTCCGACGGGAGCAGCACCGCCTCGGCGATGAACGCCGAGTCGAGCTTCGCGTCGGCAAGCGTGCCCTTGATCGCGGCCACCACCGCCGCATGATCCGCACGGCCCTGCGACGCACCCTCGACGAGCGTGTCGAGCATCAACTGCTGCAATGCCTCATACCGCGCGAACGGATCGTCGTCGTGCGCGCCGAGGAAGGCGAGGTCTTCGGCACTCCGGTCGGTCGCGATGATCGCGGGCGCGGAGAAGCCGCGGTTGATCGACAGCACGGGCCGCTCGGTGACCGTCTCGAACACGATCGTCTGCTCGGCATCGGTTAGCAGGATCGTCTGTTCGTCGGTCAGCGCGTGGCCGGTCTCCGCGCCAAACAGCTTGATCTTGAGCGGGAGGACGACCGGTAGCTTGTCCGACTGGCCCGGCGTCGGCGGGGTGCGCTGCGTCAGCACCAGTTCCGCGCGCGCCGAGCCCAGATGGTGCGTCAGCGACGCGGTGACGCGTGGCGTGCCCGCCTGGCCGTACCAGCGGCGGAATTGCGCAAGGTCGACCCCGCTCGCGTCCTCGAGGCTCGCGACGAAGTCCTCGCAGGTCGCGGCGGTCCCGTCGAACCGGTCGAAATACAGGTCGGTGCCTGCACGGAAGCGGTCCGGGCCGAGGATCGTGGCCAGCATCCGGATGATCTCGGCACCCTTGTTGTAGATGGTCGCGGTGTAGAAGTTCGAGATTTCCTGATAAGCATTCGGCCGGATCGGGTGCGCGAGCGGCCCGGCATCCTCGGGGAATTGTGCGGCGCGCAGGCCCCGCACGTCCTCGATCCGCTTGACCGCGGCGGAGCCCTGGTCGGCGGAGAAGGTCTGGTCGCGGTAGACCGTGAAGCCTTCCTTCAGCGAGAGCTGGAACCAGTCGCGGCAGGTGACTCGGTTGCCCGACCAGTTGTGAAAATATTCGTGCGCAACGACCGCGGCGATCGCGTCGTAATCGTAATCGGTCGCGGTGTCGGGGTCCGCCAGGATGTAGCGGCTGTTGAAGATGTTGAGCCCCTTGTTCTCCATCGCGCCGAAGTTGAAATCGTCGACCGCGACGATGTTGAACACGTCGAGGTCATATTCGCGGCCATAGGTCCGCTCGTCCCACGCCATTGAAGTCTTGAGCGCGTCGAGCGCGTGGTGCGTGCGCTCTAGATCCGCCGCGCGGACCCAGATGCCGAGCTCGACCGTCCGGCCCGAGGCGGTGACGAACGTGCCGCGATTGACCGCGAGATCGCCCGCGACCAGCGCGAACAGGTAGCACGGCTTGGGGAAGGGATCGTTCCACTCCGCCCAATGCCGCCCGTCGCCCGCATCGCCCTGCGCGACCGGGTCGCCATTCGCGAGCAGTACCGGATAGCGCGCCTTGTCCGCGGTCATCCGCACCGTGTAGCGGCTGAGCACGTCGGGCCGGTCGGGGAAGAAGGTGATGCGGCGGAAGCCTTCCGCCTCGCACTGAGTGCAGAGGTTCCCGCCCGAGGCATAGAGCCCCATCAGCTGCGTGTTGCGATCGGGCGCGATCTCGACTTCGGTCTCGATGACGTGCGCCGAGCCCGTCAGGTGGAGCAGCAGCGCGCCGTCCTCGATCACCCAGTCGTTGACCTGCGCACCGTCGACCTTGACCGACAGCAGCGTCTGCCCTTCGCCGTCGAGCCGCAGCGGGCGATCATGCGCGTCGGTGCGGAGCACGTGGAGCGTTGCCTTCACCCGCGTCTTCGCCGGATCGAGATCGAAATCCAGCGCGATTTCCGGAACCTGCCAGTCGGGCGCGGTATAATCCGCGCGGCGGGTGACGTGCGGCTGGGCGAGGCTGGTCTGGATATCGAGCATGTCCCGAGATGTAAGGGGGGCATGCGCGCGGTGCCACCGAAATCGGTTTTGCCGGTCATGGCGCTTGTCTCGCCTCGCGGCGCTGCTACCCGAGGGCGATGCGTAGCTCCGTCCTCACCGCGCTGGCGGCCCTTTCCCTGACCACGACGTCTTTCGCGCAGACGCCGCCCGTCTTGCCCGACGATCAGGCGCAGATGAAGGCGCATGTGCTGTTCCTGGCGTCCGATGCGCTGCGCGGGCGCGAGGCGGCGAGCCCCGAATATCGGATTGCGGCGGAATATGTCGCGGCGCAGTTCTCCGCGGCGGGGCTGGCACCCGCGGGCGATGCCGGCGGGTATCTCCAGAAGGTGCCGCTCGTCGCGTTCCACCCCGCGGACCACGGCGACGTGGTGCTGACGCGCCCCGGCACCGCACCGCAGCCATTTGTCTTTGCCGAGGATTACACGCCGGGGGCAATTGCCGGCGCGGCGCGGACGACGCTCGATGCGCCGGTCGTGTTCGTCGGGCACGGGCTGGTCGCGCCGCGCTACAAGCGCGACGATTATGCCGGGGTCGATGTGCGCGGCAAGGTCGTCGCGCTCTTCGCCGGTGCGCCCGCAAGTTTCCAGAGCGAGGAACGTGCGCATTTCCAGAGCCCCGCGACCAAGGCGGCGATCGCGGCGGCGCATGGCGCGGTCGGCGTGATCGTCCTGTCGCGCGGCACCCTGCCGCCCGGCGGCGGCGGGTGGGACCGTGCCCGCACGACCTGGGCGCGGCCCGACGGGACCGGCGAGATGCAGGGCGCGCCGATGCTCGCAACGCTCAGCGCAGGCGGCGCGGCCAAGCTGTTCGCGGGTGCGCGGACGCCGTGGAAGATGATCCTCGCCAAGGCGAGCGACGGCGAAGCGCGCTTCACCGCCGAAGCGCTCGGCACGAACCTCGCGGTGGCGATCCGCACCGCGTTCGAGCCGGGCACGAGCGCGAATGTCGCTGGGATGATCCGCGGCAGCGACCCCGCGCTCGGCAAGGAAGTCGTCGTGCTGTCGGCGCATCTCGACCATCTCGGCGTCAAGGCGGAGGGGACGGGCGACCTGATCTACAATGGCGCGGAGGACAATGCGGTCGGGATCGCCGCGCTGATCGAGGAGGCGAAACGCTTCAAGGCGTCGGGCAAGCCGCCGCGCCGCTCGGTCCTGTTCCTCGCGGTGACCGCCGAGGAGAAGGGGCTGGTCGGCTCGGACTATTTCGCGCGGCACCCGACCGTGCCGATCCGGAGCATCGTCGCCGACGTCAATCTCGACATGCCGATCCTGTCCTATCCGTTCGAGGACATGACCGTGTTCGGCGCGGATCGCTCGACGCTCGGGCCGATCGTGGCGAAGGCGGTCGGGACGCTGGGGGTGACGATGTCGCCCGATCCCGATCCCGCGCAGGGGATCTTCGTGCGGTCGGACCATTATCGTTTCGTCCAGCAGGGCGTGCCCTCGGTGTTCCTGTGGCCGGGCCAGAAGGGGCCGGGCAAGGCCGCAACCGCGGAGTTCTTCGCGAAGCGGTATCACCAGGTCTCGGACGATCTGGCGCAACCGATCGACTGGGCGCAGGGGATCCGCTTCGTGAATGCGAACTACGCGATCGCGCGCGAGATCGCCGATGGCGACGCGCGGCCGCGGTGGAACAAGGGCGATTTCTTCGGGCTGCTCTATGGGGGGTATGGCGCGAAGTGGAGCTGGCACCTCGCCTTCACTTTTCCGGCGAAGGCCGGGGTCCAGTAGCGATGGCCGCAGGAACATGACCGTCCGTCTGGCCGTTCGTAGGCGCGCGGTAGCCCGCGTCCAACATCTGTTTCACACCTGGGCCCCGGCCTTCGCCGGGGGGGCAAAGGTAAAAGTAGGGCAAGGACTATCATGCGCCTGTTGATCTTCGGCCTCGGCTACACCGCGCAACACCTCGCGGATCGGTTGCGCGAGGACGGCTGGCGCGTCACCGGCACCAGCCGCGACGGGCGCGGCGGAACGATCCGCTTCGATGACACGGACGCGGTGCGCCGCGAGATCGCGGTGGCGACCCACGTGCTCTCCTCGGTTCCGCCAGCGAACGAGGCCGACCCCGTCCTCGCCACTTATGGCGCGGACCTCGCGCGGCTGGGCGGGTGGCGCGGCTATCTGTCGTCGACCGGCGTCTATGGCGACGCGAACGGCGCATGGGTCGATGAAACCACCCCGACCGGTACCGGCCGCCGCAGCGCGCGCGCAGAGGCGGATGCGGCATGGCTCGCGTCGGGGGCGCATGTCTTCCGGCTGCCGGGCATCTACGGCCCCGGGCGCTCGCCGCTCGACCGCGTCGCGAGCGGCGCGGCGCACCGGATCGAGTCTCCGGGGCAGGTGTTCAGCCGCTGCCATGTCGAGGACATCGTCTCGGGGGTGATCGCGGGGATGAACGGCCCGGCGGGCGCGTACAACCTCTCCGACGATCTGCCCGCGAGCCAGAACGACGTTGTCGACTTCGCCGCACGCCTGCTCGGGATGGCCTCGCCACCATTCGTCGCACTCGAGACGCTGTCGCCGATGGCGCAAGGGTTTTATGCGGAGAACCGCCGCGTCGCCAACGGCAAGGCGAAGCGCGTGTTGTACTGGACCCCGCGCTACCCCGATTACCGCGCGGGTCTGCGCGCCCTCAAGGCGATGACCAGCCCGCCGACGACCAGCGCCGCACCTGCCCCCGCGAGCGTCGACCAGCGATAGCCCTCGAACAGCGTCGACAACAGCATCGCGATGACGGGGACGAGGACGCCCGAATAAGCCGCCTTCGCCGGACCGATCACGCGCAATACGCCGTAATAGAGCGGGAAGGCGACCGCCGAGGCGAACACGCCAAGGTACAATGTTGCCGCGACATAGCCGAACGTCGGCTCGAACACCGGCGGGCCGGTGGTGATCCAGGCGAACGCGCCGTCGAACAAGGCGCCGAGGACCATCGCCACCGCGAGCATCGGGATCATCGGATAGCCGCGCGCGGTCTGCGTGCCCTGCATCACATTGGCGGTGGAGGCAGAGAAGATCGCGAGCACGGTAAACCCGATTCCGATTAGCACCTGCGTCGGGCCATGCGGATCGACCCGCATCTCGCGGACGAACAGCAGCGTCACCCCCGCCATCGCGACCCCCATCCCGATTACCAATTGCCGCCCGAGCTTCTGCCCGAGGAAGATCCGCCCGAACACCGCGTTCGGGAGCAGCATCAGCGCGAACACCACCGCCACCAACCCGGAGGTGATGTGCATCTCGGCACGATAGACGAAGTTGAAATTGAGGCAGAACTGGCTGAGCCCAAGCAGGATCGCGAACCGCCAGCCGCACGCATCGAGCCGCAGTTTCTCGCGCCGCGCAAGCGCATAGCCCGCCATCACGGTGCCCGCGATCAGGAAGCGGTACGTCACCGACCAGCTTGCGGGCACGACGCCCAATTGCCCGCGGATGACCAGCCAGGTCGATCCCCAGATCAGCGTCACGATCCCGAACGGGATCAGGATCGCGAGCTGGCTCGAGCGGGGTGGCCAGGCGCCGGGGGGCGCGGAACTCAAAGCGCCGCGATCGCGTCGGCGAGCGGGCGGATGTCCTCCGGCTTCTGGTCCCACGAAACGACCAGACGTGCCTCGCCGGGGCCCCAGTCGTAGAAGTCGAACCCGAGCGCGCGCAGTTTTGCGGCTTCCTCCGTGGTCACGCGGATGAACACCTCGTTCGCCTCGGTCGGATGGATCAGGCGATCGCCCGCGCCCTGCGCCAGCAGCGCCGCGCCCGCATTGGCGTTGCGCGCGAGATCGAGCCACAGATTGCCCTCGAGCATCGCGAGCAACTGCGCGGCGAGATAGCGACCCTTGCACAGCAGCATCCCGGCGCGCTTGCGGCGGTACAGCGTCGCGTCGGCGAGGTCGGTGTCGAAGAACACCAAAGCCTCCGCGTTCATTCCGCCGTTCTTGATAAACCCGAAGCTGAGCGCGGTGACGCCCGCGCGCCACGTCATGTCGGCAAGCGAGCAATCGGACGACGCGATCGCATTGGCAAACCGCGCACCGTCCATGTGCAGCCCGAGCTTGCGCGACTTGGCGAGATCGCCGATCGCGGCGACGTCGGCGGGCGAATAGACCCGGCCATATTCGGTCGCGTTGGTGATCGAGATCGCGTGCGGCTGCGTCTGGTGGACGTCGTAGCGGGTGGCGTCGAGGACCGCGCTGATCGTCTCGGGCGTCAACTTCGCGCCGTCGCCTTCGGCGAGGAACAGCTTGGCACCATGGGTGTAGAATTCGGGTGCGCCGCATTCGTCGTTCTGTATATGCGCGTCGCGGTGGCAGATGATGCTCCCGTGCGGCGGGCACATCGCGGCGAGCGCGAGGCAGTTGGCGGCAGTGCCCGAGGGCACCCACAAGGCACGGACCGGCGTCTCGAACACTTCGGAGAAGCGCGCGTCGAGCTGTTTGCTCCAACGATCGCCGTCATAGGCGGTGTCGAGGGTGTTCGCATCGGCCATGGCGGCGAACAGGGCGGGGTGCACCGGGGCGGCGTTATCGGAGAAGAAGCGCATGGGTCGTGCCTACGCGCGCGGTCGCGGGGGCGTCAACCGAAGGGAGGAGGGGCAAGGCGCGCTTCCTTCTGTAACGAACGCTTCCCCGGCGAAGGCCAAGGCCCCGGAGCGATGGTCGAGGTAACTGCGCGCAGTCGCCAGCAATCTTATGTTCCTCTACTGGGCCCGGGCCTTCGCCGGGGAAGCGGTAGGTTGGAAAGTTAGCGCAGCTTTTCCAGCAGTGCGGTCGCTGCCGCGGTCTCCGCTTCCTGCTTCGAGCTGCCCTCCGCCTCGGCCTCTGCAAACCCGCCCAACGCGACCTTCACGCGAAAGCGTGGCGCGTGATGTGGGCCCGACCGCTCCATCACCTCATAGATCGGCGCCTTGCGGTTGTTCGCCGCCGCCCATTCCTGCAGGCCGGATTTGGGATGCTGCGGTGCGGCCAGTTGCCGGCTCGCGCGGTCGCCCCAGCAGGTACGGACCGCATGGCGCGCGCCCTCGAGCCCCGCTTCGAGATAGACCGCGCCGATCAGCGCTTCCATCACGTCGCCCAGCACATTGTCGCTGTCCGACGCGCCGTCGTCGCGCGCCTGCTTGCCGAGCTTGAGATACGGCACGACCCCGATCGACCGCGCGACATCGGCGCAGATCGCCCCCGTCACCAGCGCGTTCAGCCGTTTCGACAAAGCACCTTCAGGCTCCTTCGGGAACAGCTCGAACAGCCATTCCGCCATCACCAGCCCGAGCACCCGGTCTCCCAGAAACTCAAGCCGCTCGTAATTCGCCGCCGCCTGGCTACCATGCGTCAGCGCGCGTTCGAACGATGCGAGATCGACCGGACGATGCCCGAAGGCGTCGGCAACCCAATCCTGCAACGAAACGGTCAAAAACCTTCCCCGATCCGCGACCAGCGCGCCGCGCTGAACCACGTCCACGGGAGCAGCCAGCTCGCCGAACCATCGGTCGAGAAGAACGACACGACCGCCTTGCCCTCGATCCGCTCCATCGGGACGAACCCCATGCCCTGCGGCGGATCGAACCGGCTGTCGCCACTGTCGTCGCGGTTGTCGCCCATCACGAAGACGTTGCCGGCGGGGACCTTGTAGACCGCGGTATCGTCCGCACTCGGCATCTCGCCGCGGTCGAGCACCGCGTAGCTCTTGCCGTTGGGGAGCGTCTCGCGGAACTGGCGGTAGCGGCAGATCGGCTTGCCCGCCGCATCGGCATCCTCGAACTCGGCCGGGCATTCGGTCCCGCCCGGATAATTGGGCGAGAGCGGGATCGTGAAATCGGGCATCCGCACCTTGGGGATCGCCTTGTCGTTTAGGAACACCTGGCCGCCGCGCATCTGGACGGTGTCGCCGGGCAGGCCGATCACGCGCTTGATCACGTCATGGTCCTCGCCCGGAGGTCCGCGGAACACGACGACGTCGCCGCGAGCCGGATCCCGCCCGAGGACCCGGCCGGGAATCAGCGGCAGCCCCCACGGGAGCGACCAGCGCGAATAACCGTAGTTCCATTTCGACACGAACAGGTAATCGCCGACGTACAGTCGCGGCAGCATCGACTGCGACGGGATACTGAACGGCGCGAAGATGAAGCTGCGGAACACGAAAACGACGATCGCGAGCTTCAGGAAGAAGCTCAGCGTCTCGCGCGTCTCGGATTTGGCCGCGCGCGCGCGGGTTTTGCCGATCGGGGCGGGGGAGGGTTGGGTATCGGCCATGCGGCGCGGTTTGCGGGGGACGGAGCGCGTCGTCAAGCTGGCGGTTGTAACTGGGTGACGCTAGGGCGATCTACACCGGGATTCGACCAACCCCTTACAAGCAACGAGGTACTCATGGCAGCCGACTGGACCGCGATCGAGGGGCTTCCCAGCCCCCGGCTTGAAACCCTGTTCGCAGACGATGCCGAGCGGCTCGCGCGCTTCAGCGTCGATGTCGCGGGAATCCACTTCGACTGGTCGAAGACGCATCTGACCGAACAGGCCCTCGCCGCCTTCGAAACGCTTGCCAAGGCGCAGGACCTGCACGGCAAGCGCGAGGCGTTGTTCTCGGGTGCCGTCATCAACACGACCGAGGGCCGCGCCGCGACGCATGTCGCCGAACGCGGCGAGGGTTCCGAGGACGATGTCGCCGCCGCCCGCATCCTCCACGCACGGATGCGTGCGCTGATCGATGCGATCGAGGGCGGCGCGCTCGGGGAGATCCGTCACGTGCTTCACGTCGGGATCGGCGGCTCGGCGCTCGGGCCGGACTTGCTGGTCGATGCGCTGGGGCGTGAATCGGGCCGCTACGACGTCGCGATCGTCTCCAACGTGGACGGCGTCGCGCTCGAGGAAGCGTTTGCCAAGTTCGATCCGACCGCGACGCTGCTGGTCGTCGCGTCCAAGACCTTCACCACCAAGGAAACCATGCTCAACGCCGAATCGGTGATGCAGTGGATGGGCGAGGGTGGCGTCGACGACGTCTATGGCCGCGTGATCGCGCTGACCGCGGACCCCGACAAGGCGGTCGAATGGGGTGTCGACGAAACCCGCGTGCTGCCATTCGCGGAAAGCGTCGGCGGGCGCTATTCGCTCTGGTCGTCGATCGGCTTCCCCGCGGCGCTCGCGCTCGGCTGGGACGAGTTCTCGGACATGCTCGAGGGCGCGGGCGAGATGGACCGGCATTTCCGCCAGACCTCGCTGGCACACAACGCACCGGTGCTCGCTGCGTTTGCGGACCTGTATTACACCCACAACCGCCACGCCGAGACGCGCGCGACCTTCGCCTATGACGAGCGGCTGCGGTTGCTGCCGTCCTATCTCCAGCAGCTCGAAATGGAATCGAACGGCAAAGGCGTCACGATCGACGGCGAACCGCTGAAGGGACCGTCGGCACCGATCACCTGGGGTGGCGTCGGCACCGATGCGCAGCATGCGGTGTTCCAGCTGCTCCATCAGGGCACGCATCTCGTGCCGGTCGAGTTCGTCGCGGTGATCGAGGCGGGCGATACGCTGGCCGAGGATCACCATCGCCAGCTTTTGCTCAACGCGTTCGCGCAGGGGGCCGCGCTGATGAAGGGTCGCCCGAACGACGATGCCGCGCGCAGCTATTCGGGCGATCGTCCGTCGTCGACGATCCTGCTCGACGATCTCGACGCGCGGACGCTCGGCGCGCTGATCGCCTTCTACGAACAGCGCGTGTTCGTGAATGCGGTGCTGATCGGGATCAACCCGTTCGACCAGTTCGGGGTCGAGCTCGGCAAGGAAATGGCCAAGGCGGCGGATGCGGGCGGGCAAGAGTTCGACGTGTCGACCACCGACCTGATCAAGCGCGCGTTCGGATGATCGTGCTGGCGGCGGCGATGGCTTCGATGACGGTGACGGACATGCGCCACCAGCGCCGGGTGCTGATCGTCGCCGCGCCCGATATGGCGGATGCGCGCAGAGTCGCGCAGGACGCTGCATTGGCGGGGATGACCAAGGACCTCGACGACCGTGACGTGACGGTGGTCGAGGTTACGGGCGATACGGTCAAAGGCGCGGCGGACTCTGCTGCATCGCTGCGCGAACGATGGCGGTTGCCCAAAGCGGCGTTTGGCGTGGTGCTCGTCGGCAAGGACGGTCACGCGGCGCTGCGCCGGTCCGGGCCGATCGACGCCGCCGCGCTGTTCGCGACGATCGACGGGATGCCGATGCGCCGCGCGGGACAGCGGTAGCGATACGCGGATCTGTCCCGATCCGTGGGGGGCGGTGACCAACCAAGTTTACAGGCCGCGTGTTTCGCGGCTGCAGAAGGACAAGACATGGCTGAGTATGACTACGACCTCTTCGTCATCGGTGCAGGCTCCGGCGGCACCCGCGCCTCGCGCGTCGCGGCGGCGCATGGCGCGAAGGTCGCGGTAGCCGAGGAACATCGTGTCGGCGGCACCTGCGTCATCCGCGGTTGCGTGCCCAAGAAGCTGCTCGTCTATGGCGCGCATTTCGCGGAAGATCTGAAGGACGCGAAGCGGTTCGGCTGGGACGTGCCCGACAATCTCGGGTTCGACTGGGTCCGGCTGCGCGACAATGTGATGGAGGAGGTCGACCGGATCAACCGCGCTTATACCGACACGCTCAACAACAATGGCGTCGACATCATCCTCGACCGCGCGACCGTCACGGGTCCGCATTCGGTCCGGCTCGGCAACGGGCGCGAAGTGACCGCGGACAAGATCCTGATCGCGGTCGGTGCGACCCCGGTCGTCCCCGAATGCCCGGGGAGCGACCTCGGCATCACGTCCAACGAGGTATTCCACCTGGACGCGCTCCCCAAGCGGATCCTGATCGCGGGCGCGGGCTATATCGCCAACGAGTTCGCGGGCATCTTCAACGAATTCGGCACCAAGGTGACGCTGATCAACCGGACCGACGTGATCCTGCGTGGGTATGACGAATCGATCCGTGACCGGCTGTTGCAAATATCTATCATGAAGGGGCTCGAATTCCGCTTCAACGCCGCCTTCCAGGGGATCGAGAAGCAGGCCGACGGGTGTCTTCGCGTGTCGATGACCGGGCATGAGCCGATCGACGTCGATTGCGTGCTGTTCGCGACCGGGCGGTCGCCCAACACCGAAGGGCTCGGGCTCGACAGCGCGGGCGTCACGATGGACGACAAGGGCGCGATCGTCGTCGACGAGGACAACAAGTCGACCTGCGACAGCATCTACGCGGTCGGCGACGTCACCAACCGCGTCCAGCTCACCCCGGTCGCGATCCGCGAGGGGCAGGCGTTTGCCGACACGATGTACGGCAACAAGCCGCACCGGGTGGATTACGAGAACATCCCCTCGGCGGTGTTCAGCCATCCCCCGATGGCGGGCGTCGGGCTGACCGAGGCGCAGGCGAAAAACAAGTTCGGCTCGGTCAAGGTCTACACGTCCGACTTCCGTCCGATGAAGAACGTGCTGGCGGGCCGCAACGAGCGCGCTTTGTATAAGATGGTGTGCAACGCCGAGACCGGGCAGGTGCTCGGTCTTCACATGATCGGGCCGGACTCGCCCGAGATCCTGCAGGCGGCGGCGGTCGCGGTGAAGGCCGGGCTGACCAAGGACGCGTTCGACCAGACCGTTGCGCTGCACCCGTCGATGGCGGAGGAACTGGTATTGCTGCGGTAAGCGCTGCTGGCCGTTACAACCGACCCCGCGTGCGCATCGCCCGATGCAGCACGCGGCACCCGCCCCACCCAGCGTCATGCTGAACTTGTTTCAGCATCCACCGCGCAACGATCTCGGATCGGACTTGCTGCACGGTGGACCCTGAAACGAGTTCAGGGTGACGCGATTGTTCCAACGGACAGGCCGCAAACCTGTCCAGCCCATCCCCTCCCGCTTACCAGATATGCACCCGGTCCGCCGGGGCCAGATACAGCTTGTCGCCAGGCTTCACCCCGAACGCCGCATACCAGGCGTCGACGTTCCGCACGATCCCGTTGACCCGGTAGAAGGGTGGCGAATGCGGGTCGGTCAGCAACCGGGTACGGAGTGCACCCTCGCGGACTTTCGATTGCCACGCCTGCGCATAGGACAGGAAGAAGCGCTGGTCGCCGGTCAGCCCGTCGATCACCGGGGCCTTGCCGTGGGTCTGCTGATACTTCTGATAGGCGGCATACGCCGTCTCGACCCCGCCGAGATCGCCGATATTCTCGCCGAGTGTCAGCGCGCCCTTCACATGGACGCCGGGGATCGGCTCATAGGCGTCATATTGCTGGCTGAGCGCACCGGTCCGCGCCTTGAAGGCGGTCTTTGCGGCCGGCGTCCACCAATTCTCGAACTTGCCGCTCGGCCCGAACAGGCTGCCCTGATCGTCGAAGCCATGCCCCATCTCATGCCCGATGATCGCCCCGATCGCGCCATAGTTGATCGCGGCATCCGCCTTGGGGTCGAAATACGGTGCCTGCAGGATCGCGGCGGGGAAGGTGATCTGGTTCGCCAGCGGGTCGTAATAGGCGTTCACCGTCTGCGGGGTCATGTCCCACAAAGTCCGGTCGACCGGAGCCTTCAATCGAGAGAGATCGAGCCGGTGCTGGAATTCGCCCGCGCGGATCGCATTACCGAGCGGATCGCCCCGGACGACCTGCAGCGAGGTGTAGTCGATATATTTCACCGGATGTCCGACGCGCGGGTCGAACGCCGCGAGCTTGGCGAGCGCCGCGGTCTTGGTCTTTTCGTCCATCCAGCTGTTGGCGGTGATCCGGTCCTTGTAGGCGGCGCGCAGGTTGGTGATCAACTCGCCCATCTTGGCTTCGCTTTCGGGCGGATAGTGGCGCTTGACATAGATCTCGCCGATCGCCTCGCCCATCGTCCCGTTGACCATCGCGATCCCGCGCTTCCAGCGCGCCCGCTGCGAGGGCTGGTCGCTGAGCGTCTTGCCGTAGAAATCGAAGGTTGCCGCGTCGAACGTCTTCGGCAGCATCGGCGCTGCGGCAACCGCGAAGCGGAATTTCATCCAGTCCTGCCAGGTCGATACCGGCGTGGCGGCGAAGATCTTGGCGAGCCCGGTCAGCGCGGTCGAGTTGCTCATGATGACGACCGGGAAATCGCCGTATCCCGATGTCTGGAGCAGCAACGGCCAGTCGAATTCGGGCGCGAGCGCGGTCCGCTGCGCTGCGGTCATCGGCTTCAGCATCGCCATCAGGTCGCGGGACTGGACCGGCGACCATTGCACCTTCGCCATCGCTGTCTCGAGCGCGATGATCCGGTCGGCGCGCGCGCTCGCGTCGGTCAGGCCCGACAGCGTCAGCATCCGCTCGACATAGGCGCGGTAGGCGGTGCGGAACGCGTCGTATTTGGGGCCGGTCTCGAGATAATAGTCGCGCCCGCCCATGCCGAGCGACCCCTGGCCGGTACCGACGGTGTATTTCGAGGGATCGGACGGGTTGGGAAGCTGGCCGATCTCGACCGGGCTGGCGTAGCCGGGGGTCGCGAACAACGCCTGCAGCTTGGCGCGGTCGGTCGCCGCGTCGATCCTGGCGAAATAGGGCGCGAGCGGTGCTGCGCCCGCCTTGTCGATCGCGGCTTCGTCCATGAAGCTCGCGTAGAGATCGCCGAACTGCTTCGCGCCTGCGCCGACCACAGCAGGGTTGGCGGCGGCATCGTCGAGGATCCTGCGGACGTTGGCTTCCGCCTCGTCGACCAGCACGACCGCATAGCCTGCCGAGGTGCGATCCGCCGCGATCTGCGTCCGCTTGTCCCAGCCGCCATTGGCATAGGTCCAGAAATCGTCGCCGGGCTTGATCGTCTTCTCCTGCGTCGTCAGGTCGAGGCCGAAGCTGCCGTAGCGCGCGCCCGTGGCCGGTGCCGCGGGGGTCGGTTCGGCGGCGACGAACGCGGGTGTCGCCAGCGTGCCCAGCGCAAGCGTGGTGGATAGACGAAGCATAAGCAAAGGACGCATGGATTTCCCTCCCTGTGTTTTACCCGACTATAGCGCTGACTTCTGGCGGCGCAATTGGCCGCGCGCATCGTTGGTTTGAAGGACGCGCTGTTGCCTTCTGCCCTGAAAACGCGAAAAGAACCCGCAACCGGGTGTTCAAGCCGATCCTTAGGAGTTGCCATGTCCTCGACCATCGCCGAACTGGAACGCAAGCGCGCTGCGGCGCGGCTGGGCGGGGGCGAGAAGCGCATTGCCGCACAGCACGCCAAGGGCAAGCTGACCGCGCGCGAGCGGCTCGACGTGCTGCTCGACGAGGGCTCGTTCGAGGAACTCGACATGTACGTCGAGCATAATTGCGTCGACTTCGGGATGCAGGACCAGATCGTCCCGGGCGACGGCGTCGTCACCGGGTCGGGCACGATCAACGGACGACTGGTGTTCGTGTTCAGCCAGGATTTCACCGTCTTCGGTGGTTCGCTGTCCGAGCGCCACGCGCAGAAGATCTGCAAGATCATGGACATGGCGCTCAAGGTCGGCGCGCCGGTGATCGGCCTCAACGACAGCGGCGGCGCGCGCATCCAGGAGGGCGTCGCCTCGCTCGGCGGTTATGCCGAGGTGTTCCAGCGCAACGTGCTGGCGAGCGGCGTGGTGCCGCAGATCTCGCTCATCATGGGGCCATGCGCTGGCGGTGCGGTCTATTCGCCCGCGATGACCGACTTCATCTTCATGGTGAAGGATAGCTCCTACATGTTCGTCACCGGCCCCGACGTGGTGAAGACCGTCACCAACGAGGTCGTCACGCAGGAGGACCTCGGCGGCGCGGTCACGCATACGACCAAGTCCGGCGTCGCCGACGTCGCGTTCGAGAACGACATCGAGGCGCTGCTCGCGGCGCGCGATTTCATCGATTTCCTCCCCGCGTCGAACCGCGAGGGATCGCCCGAGCGGCCGTCGTCCGATCCGTGGGACCGGCTCGAGGAGTCGCTCGACACGCTGGTGCCCGCGTCCGCGAACCAGCCGTACGACATGCACGAGCTGATCCGGAAGACCGTCGACGAAGGCGATTTCTTCGAGGTCCAGCCGACGCACGCTGCCAACATCATCACCGGCTTCGGGCGGATCGAGGGGCGCACCGTCGGCTTCGTCGCGAACCAGCCGATGGTGCTGGCGGGGTGCCTCGACATCAATTCGTCGAAGAAGGCCGCGCGGTTCGTGCGCTTCTGCGATGCGTTCGAGATTCCGATCGTCACTTTCGTCGACGTGCCGGGGTTCCTGCCGGGGACCGCGCAGGAATTGAACGGGATCATCAAGCACGGCGCGAAGCTGCTGTTCGCTTACGCCGAAGCGACCGTCCCCAAGATCACCGTCATCACGCGCAAGGCGTATGGCGGCGCGTATGACGTGATGGCGTCGAAGCATCTGCGCGGCGACCTCAACTATGCCTGGCCGACCGCCGAGATCGCGGTGATGGGCGCGAAGGGGGCGGTCGAGATCATCTTCCGCGGCCGCACGCCCGAGGAAATCGCCGAGCAGACCGCGCAGTACGAAGCGCGCTTCGCCAACCCGTTCGTCGCGGCGAGCAAGGGCTTCATCGATGAAGTGATCCAGCCGCACTCGACTCGCCGCCGGATCGCGCTCGGCTTGCGCAAGCTGCGCGGCAAGGCGCTCGAGAATCCGTGGAAGAAGCACGACAACATTCCGCTCTGAACCCATCCGCGCGCCGTCTTGCAACCGGCCCGGTCCACCTTATAATGTGCTTATAAGGAGTGCCTCGATGCAGACCGCGCGCGTGACGTTTCTGACGACTCCCGACAACAAGGCAGCGCTCGACGCCTATGCCGCGCGGACCGGTCATTCGGTCGGGCACGTGCTGCGCGAGGCGTCCAGGCGATACATGGCCGAAGGCGCGGCCGGTGAAGACGCGGACCTCGCGGCGCTGGTCAGCGAAGTCAACGTGGCAATGCCGCGCATGGCGGCGGCGCTCGACCGGATGATACAGACGCTCGACGCCACGCACGAAGAGGTCGACCGGACCCTGCGCGCGGCGGGCATCCGCACGTGAGTTCGCTGGGAGACGCCCTGGAGGCGATCCGCAACGTCGTGCTGATGCAGGAACGCCTGGAAGTGATGGACCGAAAGGTCGACCGGCTCGCCACCGATGTGAAGGGCCTGAGCGATTATGCCGCAACCATCGACAAGCGGGTCGTGCGGATCGAGACGATCATCGAGATGGGCACGCGGAGCAGCGCCCAGCCGCGGATCGAAGGCTGAACCCCGCACCGGTGCGCCATCCGCGGTTTTGCCTTTCGGCGCGGGCGCAATTTGGTAGCTAGGTTTCGTGGCGCTGTCCTGCACGTGGCGCCCGCCGATCCCACCACCCGGGTTGCGACGATCCGCATGGATCACGATCTTGCACCCGGGCACAGCGTCGTGCCGGAGTTGAGCCGTGGCTACTGATACCCCTCTCGATCGTTTCAAGGCCGTGCTCGGCGGGACCGCGCGCGTGCTCGCGGACGAACCCGAGATCGAGCTCGCCTATACCGCCGACGCGCCGACGCAATCGGGCAAGCATATCAAGGTGCCGATGCCTGCGCGCAGCCTGCCGCCCGAACAGGTCGCCGAGGCGCGTGGTTTCGCCGACGGGTTCGCGCTGCGGTTGCGGCATCACAACGCCGCGATCCACACGCGTCATGCACCGGGCGATGCGGTTGCGCGGGCGGTGTTCGATTCGGTCGAGAATGCGCGGGTCGAGGCGCTGGGGAGCCGCGGCTATGCCGGGATCACCGCGAACCTCGACAGCGCCCTCGAGACGCGGTTGCGCGCCGACCCGATCACGCGCGCACGGACGCGCGACGAGGTGCCGCTGTCGACCGCGCTTGCGCTGCTCGTGCGCGAGCGGCTGACCGGGGCGGCGCCGCCCGCCGTCGCCGACTCCGGGCTGGCGCTGGTGCGCGACTGGATCGAGCAGAAGGCGGGGACCGACCTCGACGGCCTCGCGCTCGCGATCGACGACCAGCGTGCGTTCGCCGGCATGGTCACGCGCGTGCTTGAGGATCTCGAGCTGGTCGAGGGCGACATGACGCCCGATGAATCGGGTGAGGGCGGCAACGAGGACGAAGGCACCGAGGAGCAGCAGCAGGAAAACGAGAGCGAGGACGGCGACGATCAGGGCGAGGAAGGCCAGGGTGAGATCGAGGCGCGCGGCTCCGACCAGGAGTCCGAGTCCGAGGACGGCGAAGGCCAGGAGCAGGGCGACGATTCGTTCGACGACATGGACGGCGAGCCGGGCGACGATGGCGAGGAGGGGATGCTTCCGGTCCGCCCCAACCGCCCCGCGCAGGATTTCGCGCCGCAGTTCGAATATAAGGCGTGGGCCACCGCCTATGACGAGGTGATCGCCGCGACCGACCTGTGCGATGCGGACGAACTCGTGCGGTTGCGCTCCTATCTCGACCAGCAGCTCGTGCATCTGCAGGGCGCGGTGACAAAGCTCGCGAACCGGCTCCAGCGCCGGCTGATGGCGCAGCAGAACCGCAGTTGGGATTTCGACCAGGAAGAAGGCATCCTCGACGCGGCGCGGCTCGCGCGGATCGTCGTCAACCCGACGCTGTCGCTCAGCTACAAGATCGAGCGCGAGACCGATTTCCGCGATACCGTCGTCACGCTGCTGATCGACAATTCGGGGTCGATGCGCGGCCGCCCGATCTCGATCGCGGCGATCAGCGCGGATATCCTCGCGCGCACGCTCGAGCGCTGCGGGGTCAAGACCGAGATCCTCGGCTTCACCACGCGCGCGTGGAAGGGCGGGCAATCGCGCGAGACGTGGCTGGCGGCGGGGCGTCCGCCCCAGCCCGGCCGACTCAACGACGTGCGCCACATCGTCTACAAGAAGGCCGACGAACCGTGGCGGCGCGCGCGCAACTCGCTCGGGCTGATGATGCGCGAGGGGCTGCTCAAGGAGAATATCGACGGCGAGGCGCTGCTGTGGGCGCATTCGCGGCTGATCGCGCGGCCTGAGGAGCGCAAGATCCTGATGGTCATCTCGGACGGCGCGCCGGTCGACGACTCGACGCTGTCGGTCAATTCGGGTTCGTATCTGGAACGCCATCTGCGGCAGGTGATCGGCTGGATCGAGGCGAAGTCGCCGGTCGAGCTCGCGGCGATCGGGATCGGGCATGACGTGACGCGCTATTATGCGCGCGCGGTGACGATCATGGATGCCGAGCAGCTGGGGGGCACGCTGATCGAGCAACTCGCGGCGTTGTTCGACACGCCGTGAGCGTGCCGGGGATCGTCGCGCCGCCCGGGGGGTTCATCGGCCCCGTCAAGCGGTCGGTGACGATCGCGGGGCACGCGACGTCGATCAGTCTCGAGCCCGTCTTCTGGCGCGCGCTGGACGATGCCGCGCGTGCGCGCGGGTTGCCGCTCAATGCGTTGATTGCGCAGGTCGACGCGCTGCGGATCACCGCCGAGGAGCCGCCGAACCTGGCGAGTGCGCTGCGGAGCTGGGTGGTTTCGGCGGGGGCGTGAAGCTTCCGCGATGGGGAACTCCGCATTCGTCCCCCACTGCCGTCATGCTGAACTTGTTTCAGCATCCACCGCGCGGCAGTCATGGACCGGATTTGTGGCGGGGTGGACCCTGAAACACGTTCAGGGTGACGCCGGGTATGGAAAGACCGCTTGCTCGGACCCACACCGCTGTCATCGGCGGGACAGCCACCCTCCCGCGCGCACAGATGAGAGTAATTCTCAATAGCGTTGACAATGCGAGTGACTCGCAATAGCGAGGGCCCAACGATAAGGGGTCTTTCAGTGTCACGTCTCGCAACAAGCAAGCCTGCCTATCTCGCCTTGTCCTGCGTCGGTGCCTTTGCCAGCTTGCCCGCGTTCGCCAACGACGCACCCCCGCCACCCCCCGCCAACGATGAAGACCCCGACCAGAAGCTCGACATCGTCGTCCACGGTCAGCGCGAGCCGCGCCGCGACCCCAAGCAGGTTGCGCCGCTCGTCGACACGGCCAAGTCGATCCTCGTCCTCGACAAGCAGGTGATCCAGCAGACCGGGTCGACCTCGCTTCAGGACGCGCTCCGCACCGTCCCCGGCATCACCTTCGGTGCGGCCGAGGGCGGGAATCCGATCGGCGATCGCCCCTTCATCCGTGGGTTCGACAGCCAGGGCAGCGTCTATGTCGATGGCGTGCGCGACCTGTCGTCGCAGACCCGCGAGGTGTTCGCGGTCGAGACGATCCAGATCGTGCGCGGGTCGGATTCGACGCTCGGCGGGCGCGGCAATGCCGGCGGGTCGCTCAACATCCTGTCGCGGCTGCCGCAACTCAAGACCTTCGGTTCGGTGAGCGGGAGCTACGGCAATGCCGACTTCAAGCGCGTCACCGGGGACGTGAACGTGCGCGTGAGCGACACCGCCGCGGTCCGGCTCCAGGGCCTATGGCACGACCAGAAGTTTGCGGACCGCGATTCGATCTACGCCAAACGCTGGGGCTTCGCGCCGAGCGTCACGCTTGGCCTCGGCACGCCGACCCGGCTGACCGCGAGCTATTACTATCTCGAGAACCACGAACTGCCCGACAGCGGCATCCCGTACCAATATGTCTGCTCGGCGACCAATTGCGCGTTGCCGGCGGGCAACGTCTTCACCACGCCCGCGATCGGCACGATCACCACGCGTGGCGGCCAGACCGGCACCGTCAAGCGCTCGGCGTTCTACGGCCTCGAGGATCGCGACTTCCGCGATGCCACCACCAATCAGGCGATGCTCCGGGTCGAGCAAGATTTCGGCAAGATCACGCTGCGCAACACCGCGCGCTACGCGCACAGCGAACAGTCCTATATCTTCACGCTCCCCGACGACAGCCAGGGCAATGTCTTCGGCACCGCTGCGACGAACCCAACCACGGGTGCGGCAGGCGCGCGCGGCGACGTGCTGACCGGCGGCTATGTGTGGCGGCGCGGCAATACGCGCTATGGCTATACCAAGAGCCTGATCGACCAGACCGACCTGAGCGGGACGATCACCACCGGCGGGATCAAGCACAGCTTCGCGGTCGGGACCGAAGTCGCGTGGGAAAAGACGCGGCGCGGGACCTTCGTCTCGGCCAACGGGTCGACCATCAGCCCGCGCTGCAACACCGCGACGATCGCGCGTTTCTATTGCACCAGCCTGTTCGACCCCAACCCGTCCGACCCCTGGGTCAATACCACCAGCGACACGTCGAGCGTCGCGACGCCGATCGTGCGCGGGGCCACCAACACCGAGACGCAGAACGATGCGACCACGATCTCGGTCTACGGGTTCGATTCGATCACGCTGCTCCCGCAACTGATGCTCAACCTCGGCGCGCGCTATGACCGGTTCAAGTCGACCGTGACGCTGCCGTTCGCCACCGGTGCCACAGCCTCGAAGCTGTCGCGGACCGACGCCCTGTTCAACTGGCAGGCAGGGCTGGTGTTCAAGCCGACCAGCGAGACGAGCCTCTACGCGAGCTACGCCACCGCGGCGACCCCACCCAACGCGCTGCTTGGCGAAGGGCGCGAGGACAATGCGCTGCCGACCACCAATACCGCGGCCAATCTCGCGATCCTCGACAGCCTCAAGGTCCAGAAGACCAAATCCTATGAGGTCGGCGCGAAGGCGAGCCTGTTCCACGAGCAACTCGCGCTGGGCGTGGCGGTGTTCCAGACCGACATCACCAACGCACGCGTCCAGGTCGACGCCAATACCGTCGGCTTTTTCGGCAAGACGCGGATCCGCGGGATCGAACTCAACGCCAGCGGGACGCTGCTGCCCGGCTGGACGGTATTCGGGGGCTATACCTATCTCGACCCGAAGATCATCGACGGCGGCAACAGCGCGCTGACCGCCGCCGCCAACGGCCCGGCGGCTGCGCAGACGGTCTATGTCGCGTCGGTCAACACCGGGAAGCAGGTGCCGCAGACCGCGCAGCACAGCTTCACCGCGACGACCAACTACGAAGTGGTCAAGGGCCTGCAGATCGGCGGCAGCGCGATCTACATGGGGCGGCAATATGGCGGCTATGCCGACAATCGCACCGCGACGCAGACCACCGCCGGGGTCGTCTCGATCAGTCCCGCTACCGTCACCCTGTCGCGCGGCATCCCCGATTACTGGCGCTTCGATGCGCGCGCGAGCTACGCGGTCACGCGCAATATCGAACTCAGCGTCAATGCGCAGAACCTGACCAACAAGGTCTATTTCACGCAGACCTTCGCCTCGCATTACGCGAGCATCGCGCCGGGCCGGACGGTGTTCGGCACGATCACCGCCAAATTCTGATGCTGACCGGGGAGCAACTGGCGGCACTGTCGCCCGAGGAGATCGCCGCGCATCTGGCAGGATCGCCCGAAGAGCGCGCGGCGTTCGTCCGCGCGGCGGCGGAGGCGGGCATCGCCGATGCGCAGGCGGTGTACGGCCAGATGCTGCTCGACGGGGCAGGGGTGGCGGCGGATGCCCCCGCCGCGCTCGAATGGTTCGTGCGCGCGGCGGCGCAGCATCATGTCATGGCGATCAACATGGTCGGGCGCTGCTACGATCTCGGCTGGGGGACCACGCCCGACAAGACGCGCGCCGCGGCGTGCTACCGGATCGCGGCGGAGCGGGGGCTCGATTGGGGGATGTATAACTACGCGACGTTGCTCGCGCTCGGGCAGGGCATGGCGGAGGACAAGGCGGCGGCGCTCGGCTGGTTCCGCAAAGCGGCGGCACTCGGCAACGCGAAGGCGATCAATTTCATCGGCAGCTTTCACGAAGACGGCTGGGTGGTCGAGCGCGACATGGCGGCAGCGGCGCTTTGCTACGCGCGCGCGGCGCAGGGCGGCGACTTTCGCGGCGCGTTCAACCATGCGCGGATGCTCGGCGCGGCGGGCAAGATTGAGGATGCGCTCGGCTGGCTCCGCCGCGTTGGCGCGAGCGCGACGCCTGCGTTCGTCGACAAGGCGGCGGCGTGGCTCGCGGCATCCGACATCGCGGCGTTCCGCGCGCGCGGCGTCCAGGCGATCCGGGGGGCGTCATGCTGACCGTGATCCCCGACTTGCTCACGCCCGCGCAAGTGTCCGATCTGCGCGCGGCGCTCGACGCCGCCGACTGGATCGACGGCAATGCGACCTCGGGCGCGCAATCCGCGCTCGCCAAGCGCAACACGCAATTGCCCGAGGACAGCGCCGCCGCGCGCACCGGCGGGGCGATGGTGCTCGATGCGCTCGCGGCGTCGCCACTGTTCGTGGCGGCGGCGCTCCCGCTGAAGGTCTTCCCGCCGCTGTTCAATCGCTATGCCGAGGGCGACGCGTTCGGCGCGCATGTCGACACCGCGATCCGTATCCGGCGCGGCAGCGACTTCCGCATCCGCAGCGACTTGTCGGCGACGCTCTTCCTGTCCGATCCCGACAGCTACGACGGAGGCGAACTCGTCATCGCGACGCAATTCGGCGAACAGCGCGTCAAGCTTCCGGCGGGGCAGCTCGTGCTCTATCCCGCGTCGAGCGTCCATCACGTCACCCCCGTCACGCGGGCAACGCGGATCGCATCGTTCTTCTGGCTTCAGTCGATGGTCCGCGACGATGCCGCGCGTGCGCTGCTGTTCGAACAGGACACTGCGATCCAGTCGATCGCAGCCCGGCTCGGCAGCGATGATCCCGAGATCGTCCGGCTGACGGGCGTCTATCACAATCTGTTGCGCCGCTGGGCGGAGGTCTGATGTCGAGAATTGCGCTGCGCAACGCCTGGTTCCAGGTGCACAAATGGATCGGGCTGCTGCTTGCGGTGCTGATCATCCCGCTCTCGCTCAGCGGTGCGATACTGGTGTGGGACGAAGCGGTCGATCGCGTCCTCAACCCGGCACGCTATGCGACGACCGGCCCGACCACGCTCGACCCGCAACGCTATGTCGCGGTGGCACGTGGGGTGCTCAAGCCCGGCGAGCGGATCGCCAGTCTTGCGCTGCCCGAGCGGGAGGGGCCGGTGCAGGTGACGGCGATCACCCCGCCCGATCCTGCCCGGCGCGGGCCGCCGCTGCGCACGACCGTCTATCTCGATCCGCCGACCGCGAAGATCCTTGCGGTCGGCTCCAGCGCGAGCGGCGTGCTCCGCGTGCTGCACAATCTCCACGGGAATCTGCTGGTGCCCGGCGTCGGGCGGCAGATCGTCGGGTGGATCGGGGTGGCGATGCTGCTGTCAAGCGTGTCGGGCTTGTGGCTGTGGTGGCCGACGGTCGGGCGCTGGGCGCGGGGCCTGCGCTGGCGGCGGCATCGCAACACCGATACCAATCTGCACCATCTGTTCGGCTTCTGGATCGCGCTGCCGTTGTTCGTGCTGTCGCTGACCGGGGTGTGGATTGCGTTCCCGCAGGTGTTCGCAGGCGGCGGTGGCGCGCCGCGTGGCCCGGGTGGTCCCGGCGGTGGGCGGCCGGTCGCGCTGGAGCGTCCGACGCTCGCGCTCGATGCCGTGCTTGCGCGGGCTGGCGGTGTGGCGCCGGGCACGGTGTCGCGCGTCGAGTGGCCGACGAACCGCAAGCCCGAGTGGAAGGTCCAGTTGGGCGAAGCGAAGAGCGTGACGGTCGACGATGCCACCGGGCGCGCGAAGCCCGCGCGCGCCGAACCCGAGACGCTCGCGCGGACGATGCGGCGGCTGCATGACGGGACGCGGATGGGATTCGTCTGGCAGCTGCTGGTGTTTCTGGGCGGCGTGCTGCCCGCAGTGCTGGCGGTGACGGGGATCATCATGTGGTGGCGCGCGCGGGGGTGGAAGGCGGCGCTGAAGGCAAAGCAGCGCGCGCGGGCTGCGGCGTAGGGGGGCTCTTCTTTCAAGCCTTTGCCACCGCTTGCCGTCGTTTCGGTCGGTCCTCAACATCCGTCATCCTGAACGCGTTTCAGGATCCAGCCCTCCGCGGGGGCGGACTATGCCTGTTGCGCGGTGGATGCTGAAACGAGTTCAGCATGACGGCGGCTTTTGAGGCGAGGGGTGACGATCAAACCTCAGGCCGCTCCATGCCCTGGTTCCGCCCGCGCGGGAAGGACGGAGTGTGAGAGGGCGCGTGCCGCCGTGATGCCCCCGACTTCGTTAGAAAGGTTCGCGTCCCTGCACCGGGCAGCGACGCAAACCTGTTCACCCGACCGCCTACCGCCCCAGCAACACCCGTGCCTGACCGGCGATCTGCGCCAGCATCGCGGCATTGGGCGCAGGCGCCAGCCGCGCGCGGTCGACCACCGCCTTGAACTGCGCGACGCGCGCCGCATTGTCACCGAGCCACGTCTCGACCAGCGCCTGCGGATCGCGCTTCCCGCCCGCCGAGCGCGCGAGGAACTCGAGCCGCAATTGCTGGAAGTCGCGCGCCAGCCCCGCGATTAGCAGCCGCTCCCACGGGTCGCTCGAATCGATCCGCGCCGCATTCGCCTGCGCCCAGTCGAGCCCGAGCGCCTGCCCGAGCCGCGTGAACGCGCGCGTCAGCACGGTCTCGTCAATCCCGAGCCGGTCGCCGAGATCGGCAAGCCCGACCGCGCCGTCGAGCTCGAACAGCCGCACGACCTTCTGCACCAGCGCGGCCGGCGCGCCCGCCGCTTCCAAAGCGCCCGCGATCCGCGCGCTCTGCGCGCTCGCTTCGTCGAGCAGCAACGCCTTGGTCTGCCGGTCGAGTTCGACGATGCCCTTGCCGAGCCGCTTGAGCGTATCGCCCGGCCCCGACCCGGTCCGCGTTGCGCGGAGCAGGTCCGCGATCTGCGAGCGCGTCGCCACCGCGACCTCGTCGAACAGCGCGATCCGCGCTGCCTCGGGCATGTCGGTCGTCTCGATCTCGCGCCACAGGGCGGGGAGGTCGAACAGACGTTCCGCGACGACGAACATGCCCGCGATGTCGCTCATCGCGGCGCCTTCTTCCTCGGCCAGTTCGAACGGGTAGAGCACGCCCATCCGGTTGACGATGCGGTTGGCGAGCTTGGTCGCGACGATCTCGCCGCGCAGCCGATGCTCGTCGATCGCCTTGCCGAACCGTTCCTGCATCGCGCGCGGGAAGGCGGCGTGGAGATCGGGCAGCAATTCATCGGCGAGGCCAAGCCCCGACCGTTCGATCGCCGCCTGCAACGCAAGCTTTGCGGTCGCGAGCAGCACCGCAAGCTCGGGCCGGGTAAGCCCGCGGCCCTCGGCCGAGCGGCGGAGCAGGTCGTCATTCCCCGCCAGCCCCTCGACCGCGCGGTCGAGCGAGCCCGACGCCTCGAAGATCTCGATCAGCCGGACATAGCTCGGCACGGTCTGTGCCCCGCCCGCCTCGGCGATCGACAGCGCGAGCGTCTGGAGCCGATTGTCCTCGAGCACCAGATGCGCGACGTCGTCGGTCATCCCGGCGAGGAAGGCGTTGCGATCCTCGAACGCGAGGCGGCCCTCGATCATCTCGCGGTTGAGCGCGATCTTGATGTTGACCTCATTGTCCGAGCAATCGACGCCCGCCGAATTGTCGATGAAGTCGGTGTTGATCCGGCCGCCATGCGCCGAGAAGGCGATGCGGGCGGCCTGCGTTACGCCCAGGTTCGCGCCTTCGCCGATTGCGGTCGCGCGCAGATCCTCGGCATCGACGCGGAGCCGATCGTTGGCCGGGTCGCCGACCGCGATGTTGTTCTCGGCGCGCGCCTTCACATAGGTGCCGATCCCGCCGAACCAGATCAGGTCGACCGGGCTCTTGAGGATCGCCGAGATCAGCGCGCCCGGCTCCATCTCGCGGTCTGCGATGCCGAGCGCGGTGCGGACTTCGTCGGTCAGCGCGATCACCTTGGCGGTGCGCGGGAACACCCCGCCGCCCGCCGAAATCAGCGCGCCGTCATAATCCGCCCAGCTCGAACGCGGCAGCGCGAACATCCGCGTGCGCTCGGCGAACGAGGCGGCGGGATCGGGGTTGGGATCGAGGAAGATGTGGCGGTGGTCGAACGCCGCGACGATCTTGAGTTCGTGGCTCAGCAACATGCCGTTGCCGAACACGTCGCCCGACATGTCGCCGCACCCGACGACGCGGATCGGCTGCGTCTGGACGTCGGTGCCACGCTCGGCGAAGTGGCGCTGGACGCTGACCCACGCGCCCTTGGCGGTAATCCCCATCGCCTTGTGGTCGTAACCGACCGACCCGCCGCTCGCGAACGCATCGCCCAGCCAGAAGCCGTGCTCGAGCGCGATCGCATTGGCGACGTCGGAGAAGGTCGCGGTGCCCTTGTCGGCGGCGACGACGAAATAGGGATCCTCGCCGTCATGCACGACAACGTCCTGCGGGTGGACCACCGCACCCTCGACGATGTTGTCGGTGATCGACAGCAAGGTCCGGATGAACACGCGGTAGCTTTCGGTCCCCTCGGCAAGCCACGCATCGCGGTTCGACGCGGGCGGAAGCTGCTTGGGATAGAAGCCGCCCTTCGCGCCGGTCGGCACGATCACCGCATTCTTGACGCGCTGCGCCTTCATCAGCCCGAGGATCTCGGTACGGAAGTCGTCGCGCCGGTCGGACCAGCGCAGGCCGCCGCGCGCGACCGGGCCGGCGCGCAGATGGATGCCCTCGATCCGCGCGGAATAGACCCACATCTCGCGCCACGGAACAGGCGCCGGGAGGCCGGGAATGAGGTGGCTGTCGAGCTTGAACGCGAGCGCGACCTGGCCGGCGGGCGCGAACGCGTTGGTGCGCAGCGTCGCGGCGATCACGCTGCGCAGCGAGCGCAGGATACGGTCGTCGTCGATCGCGGACACGGCATCGAGCCCCGCATCGATCGCGGCATCGGCAGCTTCGATCCCCGAACGATCGCGCTTCGGATCGTGCGCGGCGGTGAACCGCTCGACCAGCGCGGCGGCGACCTTCGGCGCGCGCCGCAGCGCATCGACCACGGTGACGAGGCCATAGGTCAGCCCCGCCTGCCGCAGATAGCGGAACCACGCACGGAACAGCAGCACCGATTCCGAGGACAGCCCGGCATCGACGATCAGCCGGTTGAACGCATCGTTCTCGGCGCGATTCTCGAGCACCGCGCGTATCGCGTCCTCGAGCAGTGTCGCATCGGGGACAGTCCCGCCCATCTCGACGAGGAATTCGTGGACGAACCCCTGTTCGTCGCCGAGCAGCGCGGTGGGGAGTTCCTCGATCACGCGGAAGCCGAAATTCTCGAGCACCGGCACTGCATCCGACAGCGCGAGCGCACCGCCCTCGCGGTAGATCTTGAGCCGGGTCGCGCCGCGCTCGTCGCGGTACAGCCGGACCGAACGGTCGCCCGGGTTTTCCAGCCGCGCCAGCCGCACGATGTCGCGCGCGGCTTCATCCGCGGTGTTGGCCGCGCGATACCCCTGCGGGAACCCCGCGGCATGTTTGAGCGCAAGCCGCGCTGCCCGCGCGGCATCGGTCTGCTCGACCAGTGCCGCCTCGACCGCGGGAACCCAGCCGCGCACCATCCGCGCGATCCGCGTATCCAGCGCCTCGGTCTCGGGCAGCACGCCGCCTTCGCGCAGGTCGAGCGTGAAGCGGATCAGCGCGATCGTGTCGTCGACCGCGATCGACCAGTTGAGCACGCTCGCGTTCGCGGCCTCGGCAAGCATCTCGCCGATCGCGAGACGGCGCGCCGTGGTCAGGTCGTCGCGCGGCAGCCACACGAACGCGAACAGATGCCGCCCGAGCGTGCTGCGCACCAGCACCAGCTTGGGCCGCGGGCGATCCGCCAGCGACATCGCGGTCAGCGCGACATTCTCGAGCGCCTCGGGCGTGAAACCGGTGATCAGGTCATGCGGCAGCGCGGCGAGCGCATGCGTCAGCGCCTTGCCGGTATGCCCCTTCGGATCGAACCCGAACTTCGCCTCGAGCGCGGCGAGCCGTGCGCGCAGCACGGGGACATCCTCGGGCGCCGCGCCGAGCGCGGCGCTGGTCCACAGCCCCGAATGGATCGACAAGCCCGCCACGCGCGCGCCGTCGCGCAGCGGCACGAGGACTAGATCGAGCGGGACGTGCCGGTGGACGCCCGAAATGAGGTTGGACTTGAGCAGGAGCGGGGCCTCGCCACCATCCTCGAACCAGCGCATCGCAAGCACGCGCGACGCTTCGGCGAGGATCGGTACGGGTTGCGGATTGCGCGCGATGCCGAGGGCCTGCGCTTCGGTGGCTTCATCAGTCGTGCCGGTACCCGACCCAGTACCCGACCACGTCTGGTGCCCGAGCAGCGTCATGTTGCGGTCGAGCAGCCAGGCGAGCAGCGCGCTGCCTTCGCCCTCGGGCAGCGTCGCGATATCCGCCGCCAGCGCGTCCTGCAGCGCATGCCAGTCGCCGACCGCGGCGCGCACATCCGCGAGGTTCTTGGCAAGGTCGGTGACGAGCTCGCGCCGCTCGCGCGCATCGACGCGTTCGAGCTCGATATAGATCATCGATTCGGCGGGACCCTCGTCGACTTCGGTCAGCGCGCCGTCCGAATCGCGCGTCACGCGCAGCACGGGGTGAATGATCCGGTCGATCGAAATATCGTGCGCGCCGATCGTCGCGGCGATCGAATCGACCAGGAAGGGCATGTCGTCATTGACGATCGCGAGCCGCATCAGGCGGCGCGGGTCGGTCGCCGGGAGCGGCTCGAGCGCGATCGTCGCGGTGGCGGGTGCGCGCTGCTCGGCGGTGGCGGCGACGAAGCCGGCGGCGGTGGCACGCTCGGCCTCCCCAAAGCCCTGCAATTCTCCGGGGAGAGCACCTTTGGTAAGCCGGACGGCAAGCGCATCCGACAGCGATTTGAGCGTGGTCTTAGGCATGCGCGCCCCTATGCGCCGGTCGCACCGCGACCTCAAGACTTGTGGCGGTGCAACATTTCTCAGCTGGTCGCGCGGCGCATGGCGCGCTCGGTCAGCGCGCTGTCGTCGCTGATCGTCGCGACGATATCGAGCGTGCCGGGTGCGCCGGAGCGCGCGAGCAGGACGACGTAATCGCCCTCGTGCGGTGTGGTGGACAGCGTGACGCTGGCAAGCGTCGGGCGCTTCGCCAGCATGGCGGAGGGGGTCTTGCGCGGCTTGGCGGTCGGCGTGCGGGCGAGCCGCTCGGCCTTGACCACGCCCTTGATCCCACCGTCGAACCCGTCGAGAAAATCGATCAGTCCGCCGGTCGGGACGTCCATCCGCCGGGCGTGGGCCAGCACCGCGGCATATTCGGTCAGTCGGGTCTTGTCGTAATCGGCCCCGAACACGAGCTTGACGACCGGGGTCATCGGCGCGCGCAACTGGACGGCGATTCGCGCGGCCGCGAGCAGCGTTTCATAGCCGTGCGGATCGGCATCGGCAGCGGCGGCGAAATCATGTGCGCGGGCAAGCGCGCGATACAGCGTCGCACGGCTGCGCGTATCCGCTGCACGGACCGCGGCGGCGGTCTGCTGCGCGAGCATCAACCGGTCGGCGAGGCTGTCCTCGGGCCGGGCGTGGGGGTCGTCCTCGAGCAGGGCCGCGTCGTCCGAATCGACGGGATCCCGGTCGTCGTCTTCGTCGGTGCCCGCTTCGCTCAGCGCGTGGCTCGGGCCGTCCGCCCATACCGGGGCGCTCGGCGTCGACCGGGGCGTGACTCGCGCCGCCTCGATCTCGGCGTGAAGCCGCGCCTGCATCTCGGCGTCGACCAGTTCCTTCCAGTTGATCACGCCGTAGATGAAATCGATCGTATCCTCGTCGGAGGAGAACGGCATCAGAATGCCGCGGTACAGCGTGTTGTGGCCGCGCGTGCTGACGAACTCCGCCTCGAACCCGATCGGCGAGCGATTGGCGATGATCTGCAGATAATGATCGGTCAGCCGCGACAGCAGCGAGCGGCTCGGCACCTGCGCGATATGCGTCGTGCTGCCATCGAGCGCACATTCCTCGCGCAAGGCGCGGCCGAGATAGGCGATCCCGGGGTTTTCGATACCCTTGGTGAAATCGAGCAGCACGCTGTGCGGCCCGAAATCGGCGATCGTGCCCGGGTCGAGATCGTTGATCGACGGATAGCCGCGGCCACCGAGCAGCGAGACCCAGTAGTTGTACGCGCGGACATGCATCCGTCGCTCGTCGGTGCCGACCGCGATCTGCGTCTCGGCGAGATCGTCGCCGCCCGCCTCCTGCCCCTCCTGCAGGGTGCGGCCCGAATCATCGGTGCCGGTCCGACCGTCATCGAAGTCACGAACATGATCCATTGCGCAAACGCCCTATCTGGCCCGGGGGGACCGTTACCGGGAGCCTTGTGCACGCTGCGTGGTAAACGTGAGGTAAAGGGGTGGCGGATCGCAAAATTCCACGGGCGAACGGGGTTGGTGCTTGCCAGCGCCAAAGCCATTTGATAAGCGCCCGCCTCCACGATCGCCGATCCGGCATCGTGCGTGCCGCTTTAGCTCAGTTGGTAGAGCATCGCATTCGTAATGCGGGGGTCACAGGTTCGAGTCCTGTAAGCGGCACCATCTAAACCATTGATTATCAAAACAAATTCGGGTGTCAGTGGAGACCTTAGGGCGTTCGTCAGTCCGTGGCCCCTGGGTGGCCCCTACCGAATGAACCTCAGGACACCTCCTTGAGTGTTCGTAAAATTCTCCACGGAAACGAATACCCGAGCCGCCCTGCAGGTAGCGAATCGTTTGACCAGGCAGAGTCAACGGCTCCAGCCCCGGCACTAGCCGCGCGCGCAGAAGCCGGTCGCTCTGCTTTCCCGCGCCGGCGTTCCCTTCGACCGCCGGTACCGCGCCTGCCTCTATCCCGGACAGGCCATCGCAAGCTCGCCGAGCGGGGGAATCAGACATTCGGACATCCGGTGGGTCGCAGCGCATCAACTGGCACCTATGGAGATGGCGGGACGGCCACTTTTGAACGACGGTTTCGAGGCATTCAGACGTCTGTCGTACGGTGTCTCCATTGTCAGGACATTCCCGTTTTTTCGCTGGCAATCGAAACCCGGCAAATGAAGTGAAGAGGTGGTTGTGCGACAAACACAGCCCCGGTTGAAGGCTCGAAGGGGAAGAAACGCCCCGCCGCCGGGTTTGGGGTCTTGATGGCGGCGGGGGGGGCGCTCCGGGCGCGGGCGCAGCGCCGGGCGAGGACATGACGATCCAGTGCCTGGCGGTGGCCAAGCACTGGATCCAGTTCAGAGGACGATGTCGGCAGCCTGCAGCGTGGGCGTAACCCCGTTGACGTTGGAGAGCAGGATGGCGAAGTCCGCGATCCCGTCACCATTGACGTCCCCGGACAGCACGCCCGCCACGATGTGGAGCTCGCCTGCATGCTGGGACTGCTGGAACGCGTTCATCGCGGTGCTTCCGGTGAAGGCGCCGCCGCCGATGAAGGTGAACGCCTGGTCCCCGCCGAGGCGGGTGTTTGCGTCGATCGCGCGGAGATCGATCTTGTCGCTGCCACTGGTGAAATCCAGGATCGTATCGCGCCCGGCGGCCAGGACGGTTGAATCCGAAAGGGCGGTATAGACGAAGACGTCCGCTCCCGATCCACCGGTCAGCAGGTCGGCGCCGCCGCCACCCTGCAGGATGTCGGCACCGCCGCCGCCCGAAAGAATGTTGGCCGCATTGCTGCCGACGAGGCGATCGCCGAAATCCGAACCCGTCAGGTTCTCGATCGACTGCAGCGTGTCGGAGGAGAGCACCGATGCCGAAGCGCCTCCGACCACCGCCACCGTGCCAACCGTCAGGCTGGTCTCGCGCGCAAACGCGTTGTTCACGCCGAGGTCGGCATAGATGCCGCCGACCGCATGCAGATAGGTGGCCGTATCCGAGTCCGCGCCGCCCTGGAGCGTGTCGCTCCCGGTTCCACCCTCGAGCACGTCTGCCCCCGCGCCACCGACGAGCGTGTCGTTGCCCCCACCACCGCTGAGCGTGTCGGCCCCGGTGCCGCCTGTGATCGTATTGGCAAGCGCGTTGCCGGTGCCCGTGAAGCCACCAATTCCCGTAAACGTCAGATCCTCGACGTCGCTGCCGAGCACATAGCTCGCAAGCGTCGTCTGGACGAGATCCGTGCCGCCACCGGGAAGCTCGGTCACCACGTCACCGACCGAGTCGACCACGTAGACGTCGTTTCCGATGCCGCCGATCATGACGTCGTTCCCGGTGCCACCATCCAGCGTGTCGTTTCCGGCCCCGCCGTTCAGCGTGTCGTTGCCGCCACCGCCGCTGAGCGTATCGTTCAGGGCGCCGCCGGTGATGACGTTGTCCAGTGCATTGCCGGTGCCGGTGAAGTTGCCGACACCGGTGAAGATCAGGTTCTCCACATCCGCGCCCAGCGTGTAGCTGTTGATCAACGACTGCACGGTGTCCGTGCCCTGACCGGCGGTCTCGACCACCACGTCAGTGGCGCGTTCGACCACGTAGGTGTCGTCCCCAGCCCGCCGACCATGCGGTCTACGCCGGCCCCGCCATCAAGCAGGTCGTTGCCGATGCCACCCGTCAGCGTGTCGGCACCGGCGAGACCTGAGATGTAATAGTCGAGGGTCACGCCGCCGGTGACCCCGCCATTGGGGGCGGTCAGGACGTTAGCCCCGGCAGTGCCGACGAGATCGTCGTTGAGGATGGAGCCGACCGCGGTCGCGCGCAGGATGGTCGCGTTGACGGCGCCCGAAAGCGTCAGCCCGAACGTCTCGTCCAGCTCCTGCTGCTGATCGCCCGTTACGTTGACCGTGACGGTCTGCGTGGTCTGCCCGGCGGCGAAGGTGAGCGTGCCCGAAACCGCCGCATAGTCGGAACCTGCGGTGGCGGTGATATTCGCCGTGGCGTAGTTCACCGTCACCGGACCATTCGTCGCAGGACTGGACAGCGTCACCGTGAACGTCATCGCATGGACGCCGTTGAGGCCTTCCCCGACCGCGACGTCGGACACCGACAGGGTCCTGACCGCGAGCTGCTCGAACGTATAGTTCGTGGTCGTGCCGCCGGATACGAACTGATAGTTGTTCACGTCGACCACCAGATCGCTGCCGCTCGCCGCACCGGTGATCCGAAGGATCTTGTGCCCGGCGAACACGACCTCCTGGATGACGTAGTCGTTGCGGCTTCCCTGGAGCACGAGCGTGTCGGACTGTCCGGACAGCGCCGTGCCTGCGGCATCGCCCAGCACGGTGTTCTTGAACTGGTCGGACCGCAGCATCTCGGTGAAGTGCTTGGAGTAGTCGACTCCCCCGAGCTGGGCATTGGCCGCGTCGATGATGCCGGCGTTGTCACCGGAGGTGGCGAGCGTGTCCAGGTAGCCGACACGGTGCGACGCGCCGGCATATTGCGCATCCTGGAGCTGGTCCGCCGCGGTAAGGCCGGCATTGTCGTTGTTGTGATCGTACGTGGAGAGCACATTGGGTGCCGACTCGTACTTGCCGATCAGCGCGTCGAGCCGGATCGAACCACCGATGATGATGTCGTTGCCGCCATCGGTGGTGAACACGTCGTTGCCGCCGCCACCGATGATCCAGTTCTCCCCTGCATCGCCGAGGATGTGGTCATTACCGACGGAGCCGATGACCCCTTCGATCTGCGCGGTGGCGATTTGCGTCGGAATGCCCGTAACGGTCGTGCCCGGATTGGTCTGGTTCGCAAGATCGAACGTGATGCCGCCGGGCCGCGCCGCGTTGTCGCTGAAGTCGACGAGGTCGAAGCCGGTCGATCCGGGTGTATTGCCCTCGTCAGTGACGCCGTCGCCACCCAGCACCTCGTCGGTGCCGATGGTCAGCGCGCCGGTCTGGTCGCCCGGCCGCAGGATGTCGTCTCCGTTGCCGCCGAACAGCTGGTCCTGATCGGCACCGCCGACGAGCACGTCGTCTCCGTTGTCGCCGTACAGGATGTCGCCGCCCGTGCCGCCATCGACATAGTCGTTGCCGTCGCTGCCGTGCGTGAACGGATCGGTGTCCTGATCTCCGTAAATGGTGTCGTCACCGGTGCCGCCCGAGAGCTTGTCGATCCCGGTGCCGCCGGAGATGAAGTCGTTGCCCGAACCTCCGATGATCTGGTCCGAACCGTTGATGTCGCTCCCGCTCGACTCCCCGTACAGGAAATCGTCGCCCGAGCCGCCGTCGATCAGATCGGGATTGTCTCCACCATAGATCCTGTCGCTGCCGTCTCCTCCGTAGAGACGGTCGATCCCGTAGCCGCCGTAGATGATGTCGTTCCCGCCCTCGCCGTAGACGGTGTCGTCGCCGCCCTGCGCATAGATCAGATCGGCATGGTCGGTGGCGACGATGACCTCGCTCGATTCCGCTCCGGAATTGGGTGTGCCATCGAGATTCACCCCGTCGTTGACCTGGGTCGCCGCGGAATCGGCCAGACGCGTGTCCTGAATGTACTGGACACCCCCTATGGTCACGACGTGACCGTCGTTCTTGTTGCCCAGACCACCGTTCGAATAGATGCCGAGCGTCGGGTTGAGCGTCAGCGCTCCGGCCGAGACGAACGCCCCGTCCGAATCGTAGACATCGCCGTACTTGTGATCGTTTCCAGTGGTCTTGACCTCGCTGCCAGACGCTGCCGCGATTTCCTTATGGGCGCTCAGATCGACGTATTCGTCGGCATAGCCGAAGATGTTGCCGTTGAGGTGCGAGAGCCCGGTGTTGCGCTCGACGATGTCCTTCAGCTGGGCGTTACCGACCTCCTCGCCGAACTGCTGCCCGGCAAGACGGTAGAGATAGTAGAAACGGTCACCGTCCATCAGCGACTCGATCTGGGCGACGAACACCTTGTCGAACGTCTCACCGAGCAGTCCACCCGGCTGATGGACCTCGGCCAAGCCTCCCAGCCACGTGTCGATCGCGTTGAAGCCAAGCGTGCCGGCCCCGCCGAGAGTCGCATCGCCGCTCATGAAGGCATATGCCTGCGCGGTGGTGAAGCGCATCGCGGCGTCAGCGCCCTCGGCGATCGACCCGTCTACCAGACCGACCATGGCGCCGGCCTTGGCCATGTCGCCGTCGAAGGAGTAGGCCGCGATGAAATTCACCAGCGACGAGGGGTGCTGCATGTTCTGGCCGAAATCTGTCCAGCTCGTGTAGCGTGCCAGGCCGATCGCCCCGCGGAAGTCGTTGAGCGTGGGGATGCCGATGTCGCGACCGCGTGCGATGTTGATCGCGGCAAGATCGAGCGGCTGCCCGAGAAGCCCCTGATTGAGCGCGGGCGTGACGAACTCGTCGACCTCGTTCATCTGCTGATGCGACATGCCGAGCACGATGGCGGCCGGCCCGACGTCGGCGAACTTCTCCGGGCTGAGGAATGCATCGCGCAGGGCATAGCCCATGATCTTGCCGGTCAGACCCTTGGTAGGATCGATCGTGTCGATCGTCTCGCGCAGCGTCGAATGGCCGAAGCGGAACGCCGCCTGCGAATATTCGAGCGAGATGTCGGCATTCACGCTTGAGGTGTAGCCGACGAACTCCTGGATGTTCGGCGTGACGTTGCGGGCGTACTGGTCGACCGCGGCATGCTGATACTCCATCTCGACGATCAGTTTGGAGGCGTTGAACATCTTGTCCTGATCCCAGGCAATGGATCCGTCGGAGAAGACGAAGTCGCCCGCCGCGTTCGTGGCGTGGGTGTCGATCTGGAAGGCGTGCAGCTTGGCATGCGTCGGGTCGCCCGTCACCGTGTCGTCGCGGTGGAGCGCGTCCATCAGGTTGCCGACCTGGAAGTTGTGCTCCTCGTGGAAAACGTGATGGATCGAGGTGAGCCCGAAATTCTCGTTCACGCGGCCGTCGCCCGCGATATAGTGGTCGCCGACCGAGGCGAGCAGGATCTGCCCCACCGCGTCATGCACCGCACCCGCAGGCGTCGTGATGCTGAAGTCGGCGAAGTTGACGAACGGGAAGAGCGCGCTGGCGCCGTCCAGCGTATGCGGCGTTCCAGGAGGCGCCTGCGGATCCAGCGTCTGCATGAACAGCGTCAGCTTGTGCGTCGTGGGATCGATCGCGAACTTCGAACCCGCGCCGAACTGGACCTTGACGGCCGCATCGATGGTCGCGATCGCGGCATCGACCGACGCCGACTGGGCGGCGGTGCCGTAGCTGACCTCGGTCGCCTGCTGCACGCCGTCGCCATTGGCGTCCTGGAAGCCGTGCATGTGGCCGATGTCGAAGCGCGGGTTCATGTCGAGCAGGAGCGCGCTGCCGCTGACCCCCGCACCCGGCTGGCCGGTGGCGATGACGTGCCCCGAAGCGTCGCGGTTGCGCAGATTGTTGACGTCCTCCCACGTCAACGCGTCGCGACCGGTCGCCTCGACGTGCGCACGCAGTTCATCCAGCGTCGGCAGCGTGCGGGTGGACAGCGTACCGTCGGCCGCCTGCCACTGGGTCGCGAGCGTATGCCCGTCGAACAGTTTCATGCCGGCATGGAAGTCGGACGGGCTGGCCGTCGTCAGATCCGGCACCCACTCGCGCAACAGGTTCGTCAGCTGCTCGTGCGACCCGTAGGTCTGGCTCTGGTCGATGTAGGGCGAGGAGTGGTTGACGTACTGCGGATTGCCGCTGGCATCCACGCTGTCGACGGTCGCACGGGTGATGGTGATCTCGTGCACGGGCTGCCCGTCCGAACCCTTCATGCCGTACAGCGGATCGTCTGTCGCGAGCGCGATCTTGATCGTCTGCGCCGACCCCTTGCCGATAAAGTCGAGACCGTGGTCGAAGAACTGCCCGAACAGGACGAAGAAGCCATTCGACGGCGAGACTCCCGGATTGAGACCTCCAATGAAATGATCGTCCTGGCCTGCCGATGCCGCGAGCCGCGCCTGCGTGTCGACCTGGCCGAGACCGCCGTCGTGCACCGTCTTCAGGTCGCCCCAGTCGGTGACCGTGGCGACGCCCTTGGCGTCGTAGTAGATCTCCGTCGGCGCATGCGTGCTCGCCGCCGGATCGGACGCGTGGTTCGCCCACGTGTCGTAGACCACGCCCGCCGTCGTGGTGGCCAGGCTGATCATGCGGGGCGTGTAGTCGACGACGTTCTGGATCGAGATCGGCGTGCCGTCGGCGGCAAGCGCATTGGTCGTACCCGCCGTCGTGATGGTGTAATTGGTATTGATCGTCGGAGAGACGCCGAACTGGCCGAGCGGGGTCCCGTCGACCACGCTGCCGTCGCTGTACTTCCCGTAATAGTCTTTATTCGCGGCAAAGGCGCCGGCCTGTGTTCCACGATCGATCGTGACGTAGTGCTGGTAGTCGGCCGGCGCGATGCGGCTGAAGTGCTGATCGACCGCTCCCCACTTCGAGTTTGCCAGCAGCAGGTTGTTGTTGGTGCCGGTCACGTCGCGAAGCCCGGCGAGGTCGACCGACGAATAGTAGGACGATCCGAACTGGTGGACCGCCGCGTCAGCCGATGTAGGGCCGGTTCCGGACAGGAGGTCCCCGTTCCAGAGCTGCTGATGGTGCGCGTCGTAGATCGCCCCGACACCGTTCCACCCCACGATCGCATTTCCCGCCGCGTCGAACAGCGGCCGAAAGTTCACTTGATCCAGCAGAAACGACAGGTCGGTGCCGTCGAGGACGAATGGCTTCAGGCCGTTGCGATAGGTAGGCATGTCTGATCCCCTTGACTTACCACTGCAGACGCAATCGATGCCGTCGACTCCAGAGCATGTCCGGGAAACGACATCTCCGGCGACGATATGGTCGTCGCAACTCGAATCCATCATTCATTGCTCGTATGCCTAACGAAATATTACCATCACCTCATACATCCTTTTGCGTATTTGACTGTCGGACCGTTCCCCATCATAAAAATGGAAGATACCTGATAATTCTCTGAAAAATCTGCATCTCGACGCATGGCACTGCCGGCGTAGTGCCGAGTCTTGCCAGCTTATACTGTTGCGGGACCGCGTCCTGTTTCAGGTTCTCATGTCGTGTAGGGGTGGGACATGTCGCTGTGCTCGGCAAATACCGTTGGGGTCGATCGATCTCATCTTTCTGAAAACGCTTTCATTCTCTCGTCTAAAGGCGGATTTTACCCAAAGATCGTGTTTGACCGCGACGATGCCGTAGCGAGAGAGGTCTTCGCCTGCTCGCAGAACGTGGTGCGCTTCAAGGCGACGAACACGCAGCGCCGGATCGACGGCGTATTTACCCGGGTCACGTCAAGCGACCGTCCAGATGCGTTCGCGGGATTGGTGTTCATCCAGCGGCGTACAAACGGCTTCCCGCTTATCCTGCGACTCAAGGCAACACGCGACCTTCGGTACGACGTGATCGGCACGCGCACGAGCGTTGATCTGGAACGACAGGCACAGCTCAGCGGCCTTCTCACAAGGCTGTTCATCCCAAGCGTCGGGGAACCGTCATGAGCATGCGATCGCGGATCCTGCTCGGCTTGATCGCGGGGGCCGCTTCGCTGACGCTGCCACCCTCGTCGAAGGCGGCAGTGCCGGACGGCCGAACGCTTCCATCTCCCGTCAGCGACCCCATGAGCCGGATCTTGGCCGCCGAAGACCCGATCCTCAAACTGGACGACACAAGCTATGACGTCGGCGGCTTCCGTGGCCTCGTCGCGGCGGCCGTTCGACGCCACCCTGCGATAGCGGAAGCACAAGCCGGCAGCAAAGAGGCGCGTGCCGCCCGCAGCGAAGCAAAGGCGCAGTTGCTGCCGAGGGTGGACCTGTCGTTCAGCAGTTATCGAGTAGCGTCCCGCGCCTTCTCGAACGACCCGCAAAACATCATAGAGCGCTCGCGAGCCGACCGGCGAACAGACGCTCTGGCAAGCATCGACCAGACGTTTTTCGACTTCGGTGCGACACGCGCGCGAATAGAATCAGCCAACGAGCGGTTCGACGCTTCGACAGCAGACGTGGACAACGTGCAGACCGAGGTGGCGCTTCGGGCGATTGCCGCATGGTACAACGTCTTCGCCTACCGTGAACTCGTTGGGTTGTCGCAGGGACTGACCGACCATCAGGTGGCGCTGCGTAAATCCATCCTGAAGCGCGTGTCGTCCGGTGCCACAGCGTCGGGGGATGTCGCACGCGTGGACAGTTACCTCGCCTCGGCGCGGACGCATGTTGCTATCTACCAGCGGTCGCTCGCGGCGGCCGAGGCCCAGTTTACCGAGATCTACGGACGCCCCCCCCCCAACGACCTCCTTCCTGCTCCACCGCTGGGCAGGAAGCTCGCGAGCAGCGACGCGGCGGCGGCGGCGGTGGTGCATTCACCCACGGTCAAGGCAGCGGCCGCGGTGGCGCGTGCCGCCCATCTGCAGGCCCGGGCCGCGCATGCGGACACGTTGCCGACGATCACAGGCGGGGTCGATGCCGGCCGGTACGGCGTCTTCGAGACCGCGCGCGACTACGACGTACGCGCACGCGTTGCAGTGCGATGGCGACTGTTCGGTGGAGTCGGTGCCCGTGCCGACCAGGCTGATGCGCGCGCCGATGCCGCCGACGCCCGCACCGCCCGGACAGCAGAGGAGCTGCGCCGCGACGCGGTGATCGCCTGGACGGACGTCGGCGCGCTCGACCAGCAGCTCGTGGCGCTGCGGCAGAGCTACCTGGCGAGCCGCCAGTCGCGCGACGTCCTCGCCGAACGCTTCGCCTTTTCGCGGGGGACCCTGTTCGACGTGCTGGAATCGGAGGACTCGTACTTCCAGACGGCGGCGGCATTCGTACAGGCGTTGGCCGAGCGCGACGCTACCCGCTACGTCCTGCTGGCAAGGACCGGGCTGCTGCTCGATGCGCTCGCCATCCCGCAATACAATCAGGAGACCACGCGATGAGCCTGCACGTGTCCCCAGCACGCCGGCCGCTGTTCGCCGAATGGCTGATCCAGCCGATGCGACGCAACGCCTCGGTCTATCTGAAGGTCGGCATCGCCGCCGTGCTGATAAACCTGCTTGGTCTGCTCTCCTCGCTCTTCACCATGACCGTGTACGACCGCGTGGTCCCGAACCACGCGACCGCCTCCCTGATCGGACTGACGGTCGGTCTGACCATCGTCATCTGCGGCGACTTCGCGCTGCGGACGCTGCGCGCCTATTTCATCGACATCGCCGGCGCGGACATCGATGCGGACGTCGGCGGCACGGTGTTCGACCGCCTGCTGGCGCTGCGGCTCGATCTCAAGAAGGGCTCGACCGGAGCGCTTGCGGGCCTGATGCGCGAGCTCGAGACGCTGCGCGACTTCTTCGCCTCGGCGACCATGACCGCGCTCGTCGACGTACCCTTCATCATCGTCACGCTCACGCTAATCGCGCTGCTCGGCGGCCCCGTGGTGATCGTACCCCTCGTCATGGTGCCGATCGTCGTCCTGACCGGATGGCTGACGCATCCGGCGATGGACCGACTGTCGGCCCGGTCGATGACCGGTGGACTGCTCAAGCAGTCGGTACTGGTCGAGACCATCGGTGCGCTCGAAACGATCAAGGCCACGGGCGCCGGAGATCTGATGCGGCGGCGCTGGGCCTTTGCGATGCACGATCACTCGCAAAGTTCGCTGACCCAGCGCCTCGTGGCGACGATCAGCGTCAACGTCGCCACTTCGGCGAACACCATCTCCTACGCGGGCGTCGTGGTGGTCGGTGTGATCCTCATGGGCGAGGAGAAGCTCACGATGGGCGCGCTGATCGCATGCTCGATCCTGTCGGGTCGCGCCGTCGCACCGCTCGGACAGATCGCCCAGCTGATGTCTCGCCTGAACGCGACTCGGGCAGCCTACCGGCAGATCGACGCGATGATGACGCTTCCTCCCGAAGGGCCAAGCGAAGCGGCGTTGAAGGTGAGGACGCTGTCCGGACATGTCGAACTGCGCGGCGTTACGTTCCGCTATCCCGGAAGTCCCGAACCGACGATTGCCGGAATGGACCTGATGATCGGAGCCGGGGAAAAGGTCGCGATCCTGGGTCGGGTCGGGTCGGGGAAGTCGACGCTGCTGCGTCTGCTGCTCGGCCTCTATCCGCCACAGGAAGGCATGATCCTGTTCGACGGAACGGAATCCCGTCAGTTCGATCCCGAAACCATGCGCAGGTCGATCGGAGCCGCCCTGCAGGAGAGCGTCCTGCTGACCGGCACCGTGCGGGAGAACATCGACCTCGGCCGGGCAGCGGTGGACGACGAGGAACTCCTGCGCGTCGCACGCCTTTCGGGAACGCACCAGTTCATCGGCCAGCTTGCCAATGGCTACGATCTGAAGCTCGCCGACCGCGGCGAAGGTCTTTCAGGAGGACAGCGCCAGTCGATCGCGATCGCACGGGCGCTTGCGGGGAGTCCGCCGATCCTGCTGTTCGACGAGCCGTCGTCGGCGATGGATTCGGATACGGAGACCGCGCTGCTTCAGCGGCTGCGGGCGGAGATCGTCGAACGGACCGTGGTGTTGGTGACGCACCGCCCGCCGCTTCTGCAGTTGGTGGACCGGATCGTCCTGCTCGACGGCGGTCGCATCGTCGCCGACGGCCCGCGAGACGCGATCCTGCGTCAGATGACCCCTGTGAAGGCAGCCTGACATGTCTCTGTCCGCACCCGTGCAGCCCCGGTTCGCCAGCGAGGCGGCGGTCGTCGTAGATCTCCACGGCGGACGCCTTGAGCATCTTACTAAGAGGGTTAGGCCGGCGACGGCGTCCAACCTCCTCCTGTGGGTCATTCTCGGCCTGTTCGCCGTGGCTCTGCTATGGGCGTGGCTGACCGTACTCGACCGCACCGTGCGTGCCACTGGCCGGGTGATACCCGGCGCGCAGTTGCAGGTCGTATCCAACCTGGAGGGCGGGATTGTCAGTGCGATTCTGGTACGGGTAGGCCAGCCGGTCCGGGCAGGCACCCCGATGATCACGCTGGACCGCACCGAGGCGGGAGCCGCACTCGGCGCGGGCGCTGCGACCATGGCGGCGCTTTCGGCAAAGATCGCCCGGCTCGAAGGCGAGGTGAAAGGGGTAGAACCACGCTTCGATCCAAAGCCCGACGCGGTGGCCATGGAGCCGATCGCAATCGAACGCTCTCTCCACCGTTCGCGGATCGCCGCGTTGGCGAGCGTCATGGGCGAGTCCAGCGCCCGCATCATGCAGGCGGACCGCGCCGCAGCCGAGGCTCGCGCGACGTATGCGTCGCGAAAGTCTGCCGCGCGCGCGGCAGATCGCGAGCTCGTCATTATCCGCCCTCTCGTCGAGCAGGGGATCGAGCCCCGCATGTCGCTGATACAGCAAGAGAATCAGGCATCGATGGCGGCAAGCGACGTCGCCGCCGCGTCGGCCAGCGTTGCCCGCACGACTGCATCCATCGCCGAAGCCCGCGCGGCGGCGGCACAGATGCGGGAGGACTGGCGCGGCAAGGCTGCCGACGAGCTGGCGGCCGCCCGAAGCGAGTTCGCGGCTCGCCGACAGCCTTGCCGGCCCTTGCCTCCAAGCTGGACCGCACTATCCTGCGCGCGCCACTGGACGGCCGGATAAACCGCGTGCTGGTGTCGACCGTCGGGGGATCCGTCCATCCCGGCGACCCGCTGATCGAACTCGTCCCGTCGCAGAGCGGCCTGCTGATCGAGGCGATGGTCAGTCCCAAGGACATCGCCCGGGTCCGCCTGGGCCAGGAGGCACGGATCGAGGTCACCGCCTACGAGAGCGCGGTGTACGGGACGATCCCCGGGAAAGTGATCGCGATCTCGCCCGACGCCACGACGAACGAGCGCACTGGCGAAGCGCACTACATGGTGCGCGTGGTCGCCAGGCGAAACGCGCTGACGGACCAGAAGGGGCAGGGGCTTGAGATCGGTCCGGGCATGGTGGCGACGGTAAGCCTACTGGGAGATCGCCGCTCCGTGCTCGACTATCTGCTCACGCCAATTACCCGGCTGAAGGAAACCGCCTTTCGAGAATAGCAGGATGAAAACGATATCCCGAGGTTCGGACGCTGCAGCCGTTTGAGAGAATTTCCCCGTAGAGCACCGCACGGCCCGCAACTGTTTCTGGCGGAGGCGCCAGGCTGTGGCCTTCTCGGGCGCGCCCCACTCCGCCGAATAAAGCAAAATCGATGAAGGCGGTCCGAGAACCCGCGACGGTGGACACAGGACGGATTGGGCTGACGAGGCTCCCAAGCTCCGCCACCTCCGTTTCGGGGGTAGCCCTTAGCCCGTCCTTGGCTACTGTGAATCCGAGAGTCGCCGATCCTCCGGATCGTGGCGATGAGAAGGGGACGTGATGAACGACAGGTTGGCCCAGCCGAAGACTAAGCGCGTCTTTCGGATCATATCCGTGGTGACGGCCCTCGTCCTCGCCTCCCCAGTCCTGGCCCAACCGGCGGCGCGGACGGTCGATCCCGTTCGCGTGCTGGTGAAGCGGCTTGATCTGGAGCGGTATAAGGCGACGATCAAAGGCCTTACCCAGTTCGGCGATCGCCGCCAGGGCACCGCCCGCAACCGTGCCGCGATTGACTGGATTGAAGGCCAACTCAAGAGCTACGGCTGCACCAATACCGAGCGCCTGACATACACGTTCGGCGACGAGCCAGTGCACAGGGTCGCACCGGCCAAGGCAGTGGTGGACATCGGGTCGGACGAACCGGGCCTGTCGGTCGGCGGCGGGCGCTCGCGCGGCGCTACGCTTCAAACCGGCGTCAACAGCAACCCCAACGCCCAGCCCGACGCCCGAGTCCGGGCGCTGAACACTCCGCCCGCGATCCCAGGACCGCGCGAGGAGGTCTATTGCACCAAGATCGGGACCGGCCACCCGGGCGAGATGTATATCATCAGCGCTCACATGGACGGTATCGGCTTTGGCGAGGCGGCCAATGACGACGGCTCGGGGACGGCGCTGGTGATGGAACTGGCGCGCGTGTTCAGCAGCCCCGACATACAGACCGACCGTTCAATCCGCTTCATCCTGTGGAACAACGAGGAGACCGGGCTGAACGGTGCCAAAGCCTATGTCGACCAGCGTGCAGCCCTGCAAGGCAAGGAGTCGCCCGCCGGATCTGGCCGCTACCCGGAGCCGAAGTGGCTCGGCGTCATACAGCACGACATGATGCTGTTCGACCACGGGATGCCCCGGGCCGACGGCAGCATGAGTCCGGTGCAGCGCCCCGAGGCGGACGTGAATATCGAATTCCAGTCGGCGTCCAAACGCGCCGCCCAATCCCAGGAGTTGGCCTGGGCCCTGCATGCAGCGAACGAGCGTTACGCCACAGACTATCCGGCCGCGGTCGGACGCCACATGACCAATACCGATTCGACCCCGTTCATGGACCTGGCACCGGCCGTTAGCCTGCGCGAGAATGACCGCGGTGCTCAAGTCGGAAGCGGCTGGGACCCACAGTGGCACCAGCCGACCGACCTCTACACCACCTACAGCGACAAGGACTTCCTACTTGGGCTGAACGCGGCGCAGACCACCCTCTCAGCGACGGCACGGCTGGCGGGTGCGACCGTGCGCTAGTCGCCCTCGACGACCCGGGTCGCAGGATCGGCGGAGGTACGCGGATATTGGCTGCGTAGACGACCGGCGCGGCCCGCGATCCGGACCGGCTCGCGTGTCTGGACGGCGGTTCCAGTACGCGCGTGAAACGTTGGAACGTCGGCGCTTCGGGCGCGTGCTGCTATCGCAGCCGTAATGAACGAAGGTCCGGTATAAGCAGCGGCAGTGAGCCTCCGAACGTCCGCCACTGGGGTAATCCGGCGTTGACGGCGACTCATCGAACTGCCTCGCAGGATATTGGTCAGTCAGATCCCACAAGCTTCCAAAGGACGGCACGGTGCTCCATTTTTTACTGGGCCACTAAGGGGCCACGACATTGACGGCGGGCCGAAAGTTCAGACGGGTTACCACAGCCGATGTGAGCCCTGTCAGCGCATCATCTAAACCACCGAAAAGCTGTCGTTTTCCCCGTGGTGGTCGTTCAAAACAGCATCTCGCCATCACTCAAGACGGGCTCTGGTCACCCAACGCCGAGGAACGGCGAGTATTACGGATCTGGCGCTGATCCCGCATCCGTTGACGCGGTGCTGCGCGGCGGGCTCCTTCCTCGAACTGGCAGAAAATGACGCAAGGCTGTCCTAGGCGCTGTCTCCAATCCGGACCAGGAAAAGGGATCATCACCAGACCGGACCCCCGCCATGTTTGACCCTGCCCTTGTACAAAATCGTCTTGGCTTCCTGGCGGCGACCTGTCTCGTCGCCGGGTGCGGCTCGGTCGCGGTCGGCCAATCCTCCAAGCCGCGACAGCCGGTACTGGCTGCCCCTGCTCCGGCGGCAATCGAACGCATCATCCCGTATCGGGCGCGCTTTGGCCGGCAGCGGCCCGTTATTGCGATCGTCGGAATCAACGCGGGTACCGAACTCACCGACTATGTCATTCCGTACGGGATCTTGCAGCGCGCCGCGGTTGGAGAGGTGGTCGCCGTTGCTACCGGCGCGGGAATGATGACGATGCGTCCGGCGCTTCACATTCAGCCCCAGGCTTCGATAACAGAGTTCGACAGGCGCTACCCCGACGGCGCGGATTATGTCGTGGTGCCCGCGGTCGTGCGGCACGACGACCCCGTGTTGCTGTCCTGGATCAAGCAGCAGGCAGCGAAGGGCGGCACGCTCGTCAGCATCTGCGATGGCGCGCTGGTGCTCGCCAGCAGCGGCGTGCTCGACGGCCATCGCGCGACCGCGCACTGGGCAACCGCTGGCTACCGCCGCAAAACCTATCCCCGGGTCCATTGGGTCGACGACCGTCGCTATGTCGCCGATGGACGGATCGTTTCCAGCGCCGGCATCAGTGCGGCCGTCCCGACATCGCTGGCGCTGGTGGAAGCGATCGCGGGTCACGACCGTGCCGCGGCGACCGCGGCGATGGTCGGCGCGCACGACTGGAGCGCAGTCCATGACAGTCATCGGTTTGCACCGAAGTTCGGTCGCAATCTCTCGGCCTTTGCCGCCACGGAATATCTGAATGGCTGGTTTCATCATCCCCAATCGATCGGCGTCACCGTTGCCACGGGCGTAGATGAGATCGCTGTCGCTTTCACGGCAGACGCGTATGCGCGGACGGGGCGGGCGAAGGCGTATGCGTTTGCCCGCAGTCCGGCTCCGGTCACGACCTTGCATGGCCTGATTCTTCTGCCCGACCGTACCGATCCGGATACTCTCACGCGCATCGTTACGCCAGCATACGGCACTTCAGCCTTCACCCTCGACAATGTCCTTGCCGAGATCGCGCATCGGTACGGCAGGCAGACCGCCTATGGCGTTGCGCTCGGCTTTGAGTATCCCGGATATCATGGCTGAAAAACGCATCGTTTCGCCCGCGCCGCCCGACACGCTCCGCGTGGTCTTGCTCGCCTATGACGGCATGAACCTGCTCGACCTGGCCGGACCATTGCAGGCGCTCACCACGGCCAACCGCGGCGCACCGACGGGAGCACCGGCGCGTTACGAGACGATCGTCGCCTCCGCGTCGGGTGGGGCAATCCTGACCAGCGCAGGCCTGCCTGTCGTGACCGTGGCGACCGCGTCCTTGGCGAACAGGCCGATCGACACGTTGATCGCTCCCGGCGGATGTGTGGGGGAGGACTTCGACGTCGAGCCCGCGCTGCGCGACTTCATCGCCTCGCGCGCCGGATCGGTGCGGCGGCTTTGCTCGGTCTGTACGGGTGCGTTCCTTCTGGCGGCAGCGGGGCAGCTCGATGGTCGGCGGGTCGCGACGCATTGGGCGTGGCTCGACAAGCTCAAACACCGGCATCCCACGCTGGACATCGACTCGGACAGCATCTTCATCCGCGATGGGAATTTATGGACCTCGGCCGGCGTGAGCTCCGGGATCGATCTTGCGCTGGCCTTGATCGAGCAGGATTACGGCCCACGCGTCGCGATCGATGCGGCACGGCAGATGGTCGTGTTCATGAAGCGCGCCGGTGGCCAATCGCAGTTCAGCGTGCCTTTGGCGGCGCAGACGCGCGACCACGGTTTCGTCGAACTCCACGCGTGGATCGCGGTGAATCTCACGGCGGACCTGTCCGTCGGCCGGCTTGCCGGGCAGGCGGGCATGGCGCCGCGGACCTTCGCGCGATCCTACACGGCGAAAGTCGGTCGGACGCCGGCCAAGACCGTCGAACTGATGCGACTGGAAGCGGCCTGCCGCGAACTCGAGGAAACCGACTTGCCGCTGAAGGCGGTCGCCGTCCGCGCGGGGTACAGGGACGAGCAAGCGCTACGGCGCGCGTTTCAGCGGCAACTGGTCACCAACCCGACAACCCATCGGCTGCGATTTTCCAGTCTCCTGTAGCAACGCTAGGCGGCCAAAAGCTGACATAATTGAACGGCATCATGCCAGGTATGGCGATAGCGACGTTCATCACCACGCTTCTGCAAGCGGCGTCGACCAGCGCGGTCGCGGGGATTGCACCCGTGCCGGCAGGTGCGCCGGAGTGGCCGACCCGCCTCTCCGTTCCGCGAGCGGCTTGCGCGCCAGAGGACGATCCGAATGATATCGTCGTTTGTGGTCGACCGAACCGACGCAACAGCCAGCGCCTCGAGCGGCTCGATCCCCGGTTCGAGCGGGTGGCCAATCCGACCGAACTTTTGGAGCGGCGTTTGTCGGACACCGCCACCATGACGGGCGGTGGTCCGAAAGGCTCGGTCGGGATCACGATCACATTCGGTCTCAAGTAATCCGACCTGCAAGGATGCCGCGGCAGACCGACACGACAATTCTCAAAATTCGATCGTCTTTCGACAGAGTCGGTGGCGCTCCGCTGCGTCAGCGATCCGCATCCGCTTGGGGACGGACCGCTCCGCCAACTAGCGCCCTTCCGCGGATAAAGCGCTGCCATCCAGACCGGTCGGCCGACGGACATTAACGGATGGCGGGAGGTGCGAACCGCGGAACGGCGGCGCGAAGGACCGGGTGTCGGTCAAGCCGCACCGACCGCCTGGTCAGCGCTGCTTCTTCGTCGGGCTGGCGGTGAAATCGGGGTCCTTCTTTGCCACCCAATCCACAAACTTGCGGACGGTGGGATCGGCAAGCAGGGCGTCTACATCCATCCCGTGGCGTTGCAGCTCGGAATTGGTGAAATTGGCCACCAGCGCCTGCTGGCAGACGGGATGCATCGGCACGACATCGCGACCGCCCCGGCTTTTGGGCACGGGATGATGCCAGACGGTGGTCTTGCCGAGCACGCGGCCGCAGAGCCAGCACGGTGCGACCGTCGCGGGATTTGCCTCTTCTTCGCGATCCGGCTCTTCGTACGGGCCATGTTTCGAATGCTTACGGGCCATGCGTCTGTCTGATCTCTCAAGGAAGGATGTCTATGTAGCGGGTGCCCGGCACAACTACACGCCCGGCGAGCACGATCGGCATATTAACGAACGTCCGCATTCGCGAAACGTCAGAAGCGCGCCGAGGTCCGCTCTCTAACTCCCCGCGCCCGGCTACGGCCGCGATGACATGCATCGAGGCCGCCGTTTCGCTGGACGGACCAGCGGCTGGTTTCGGGAACCGGCGAGAGGGCGGCGAGGAACCGAGATCGGGGAGGCTTGGTCTAGCGCTCCACGTTTTGCGCCGCGACAGGGTGCGGATCGTCGCCAGGCCCATCGCTGCCCATACCGCCGCCTCCAGGCCCGCCGCCGCCACCCATGCCGCCGCCACCCATACCGCCACCGCCGCCGCTCCGGCCAGCATCGTCCTTGTTGCTACCGCCTTTGCCGCCGCCGGACGATGCCGGACGGGCGGGTCCCTGCATCGCGATCGTCAGGTCGGCCGGGATCGGGTCGAGATCGAGCGCATCGCGTACGAACGCCCGGAGCGACACGACCAGCGCGTGCGTGTGGACCGGGTGGCCCGCGACCAGCTCGCGCACCGCCCTGTCCGCCAGCCGGACATGCTCCTCGGTACCCAGGAGGATGATGTCAGACAGCGCGGCTTCGACCGCGTCGCGGATGCGGCGCGTGCGGTCCGACCTCTCCGCGCCTTGCGCACTCAGATCCAATGCGGCCATCGGCTCCTCCACGGTACCGCCCCGCTCGAGCCGTCGAAGGTCGCGCCGGTGGGCCGGATCGACGGTCAGGTCCCCCGTAAACGATCCGCCGAGGACCTTGTAGGCGGCGATGAGGGTCTTGAGGCGCTCGTTGATCTGCCGGTTCATGCGCTCCCGGCGCTGCTGGAACGTCATCTGGGTCAGCAGACGAATGCCGACCCCCAGCAGCGTGACCAGCGTCAGTCCGAGGATGGTGGCGAGCAGGCTCTGCCAAGAGCTGAAATCCAGACTGCGCAAGTGCATTCCCCTAAGTACGGTTCATGAAACGCCCGTCGATCCTGCAGGTGCCGGAGAGGGGCATAACGGCGAAGAAAGTGCGTGCAATCTTGCTTCGATGGCGCAGCGGAGCGGATGTCCGGAAGGCGAAAAGCTCCGCTATATGTCGCCGTCCCGTCGGGTCTTCTCAAGCGCAATGCCGTTGATCCGCACTGCCACCAGCGGTCCGATCCTGCTACCCGTGTGCAATGCATGAAAGACGGATTCTCGCGAAACGCGCTGACGGTGACAGTGCCCCTGAGCTGTTTGCGGTTGGGATGTCGTCGATGACGGGGGTTCGAGACGAAGGTTTGGATATTGTGCCGAACAGGGGCGCAGGTGGTGCCAGGACCGGCCCGACGAGGACCGCGTTTGCCAAGGTGCAACGCCGCGGCCGGAGTTCGTGATGATGCTATCTGGACGGTCCGATGGTCTTTCCGACTGGGAGCAGGCACCGCGCGTTCGCGCCCTGAACGACAAGGTGCCCGCACAGAACGGTCGATACGTCCTGTGCTGGCTTCAGCAGGCACTGCGCGCCAGCGACAACCCCGTGATCGATGCCGCCATCCGTCTCGGCAACGCGCTGCGCCTGCCGGTGCTGGTCTATCACGGCGTCCGGGAGGATTACCCCTATGCGTCGGACCGGCTGCACCACTTCATCCTGGGCGCGAGCATCGATCTCGCCGAAGGATGTCGCCAGCGTGGGCTGGCGTGCGTCCAGCATGTCGACCGTGCCGGGCGACGGGAAAAGGGGCTGGTCTACCGGCTGGGCGGCGAGGCTGCGGCAATCCTGCTGGAGGACCAGCCGACCTTCGTTGCGCGGTGGCAGTCGGAGCGCGTCGCGGCGAGGGTCGATGTGCCCGTCTTCGCAGTGAATGCCGCCTGTCTGGTGCCACCGGCCGTGATCGGCGACGACGTGCAAGGGCGGACGGCGTTCCTGCGTCGCCATGAGCCGGCGCGGGCCGTTTGGGCAGCCTGGGACGAGGAGATCGCCACCATCGCCCCCTATGCCGGAGCATTGCCGTTCACGCCCGACAGGCTCTGTGCGGACGAGCTGGGCACCCTGATCGCCGGTCTCGACATCGACCATTCGCTCCCGGTCGTCCCGATGCATCCAGCGGGTCGCCGCGCGGCGGAGGATCGACTGGCACGCCTGGTCGCGGACGTGCTGCCCGGCTACGCGTCCACGCGGAACGACGCCACGCGGGCCGACGGCGCGAGCGGGCTTTCGCCCTACCTGCACTTTGGCGTTCTTGGTCCCCGCGAGGTCATGGCTGCGGTGAACGGCAGCGCCGCGGGCGGACAGCACAAGCGCAAGTTCGCCGACGAAGTGCTCGGCTGGCGGGAGTGGTTCCATTATCAAGCGAGGCATCTCGCCGCGCCCGAACGGTACGACCGGATCGCCCCCTGGGCGCGCCAGACTTTGACCGACCATGCCGGCGACCTCCGGCCCGACCAGGAGACGCTATCGGCCCTGCTGAAAGGCGAGACACGCGACGAGACGTGGAATGCGTGCCAGCGGCAGTTCCTCGCCGAGGGCTGGATGCACAACAACCTGCGGATGTACTGGAGCAAGCGCCTCATCGCGATGACGCCCAGCCCGGAAGCGGCATGGGCGACCGCTTGCTATCTCAACGATCGGCTGAGCCTCGATGGCCGAGACCCGAGTACCTACGGCAACATCGCGATGATGTTCGCCGGCGCGCCCGCGGATCGCGAGCGTCCGGTCTATGGCCGTGTGGCGACGCGTGGCGATGGCTCCACCCGTCATCGCGCGGGCGGGGACGCATGGCTGGCGACTGCCGCGTCCCGGCCAGTCCCTTTGGTATCCGTCCCTGAAACGCCGCCGGTCGACCCGTATCTCACCGGCTAGACATCGGCCGGTACTTCCCCTTCAACATAGGTGTCGGTTTCTGACGACGAGGGTTGCGGGGAGCAGGCGGGACCTGCCTCCGCACCTTGCCGAACAACAAGGTCCGCGGCCGACAGCCCGGGTCATCGAACGCACCGTTGATGCCGCGGATCATATCGCAAGCCGGGGCTGTCGATATGGCCGAAACACAGTTTCAGGACACAATCGGTCACGGACATCCCGAGGGTATGCGGCCGGGCGCTGTAATTTGAGGCTGGCCGTATTCTCGATATGAACAAACGTTCGAAGCTAAAAAGCGCGACGCCTGGTCCGAATGGCCGATTGCGGGTCAAAGGTGCCAACGCAATCGGTTCGCGAAGCGGTCACCCCTGAGTTCGCATCAATCCATCAGCTTGCGCTGCAGGTAGGTCATCGTCAGCGCCGTCGTGCGGGCGGCCTGTTTGAGATCGGCACCCGCGCCATGGCCGCCTTCGGTATTTTCGTAATAGTAAAATGGCAGTTTCATCTCTTCCATCCGCGCAGCGAATTTGCGGGCGTGTTGCGGGCCCACACGATCGTCCTTCGTGGTCGTGAAGATGAACGGTTCGGGGTAGGCCACGCCCGTCTTGAGGTTCTGGTAAGGCGACGTCTTGCGCCAGAAGGCCATCACCGCCGGATCGGCGTTCACGTCGCCGTATTCGCCTTGCCACGAGGCGCCGGCCGCAATCTTCGAGATCCGGATCATGTCGAGCAGCGGCACCTGGATGACGACAGCATTCCACAATTCGGGATGCTGCACGAACTCGACACCCATCAACAGACCGCCGTTCGAGCCGCCCTGGATCCCCAGCCGTCGCGGGCTGGTGATCTTGCGGGCGATCAGGTCACGCGCGACCGCCGCGAAATCATCATAGATGATCTGGCGCTTTACGCCGAGGCCAGCCTCGTGCCAGCGCGGCCCGAATTCGCCGCCGCCACGGATGTTCGCGAGCACGAAGGCCCCCCCGCGCTCGAGCCATAATTTGCCTTGCGCGCCCGAATAATACGGAGTCTCGCTCGCTTGAAAGCCACCGTACGCCGTCATCAGCGTCGGGGTGTTGCCGTCGAGCGTGATGTCCTTGCGGTGCACCACGAAGTACGGGATCCGCGTTCCATCGGTCGAGATCGCCTCGCGCTGTTCGACCACGTCGCCCGACGCGTCGAACTTCGCCGCCAGCGACTTTGCGACCGAGAGGGCGTTCCCGCTCGCGCCCACGTCGGTCAGATAGAGCTTGGAGGGCGTGAGGAAGCCGCTCGCGCTGACAAACGCAAGGTTTGACTTCATGTCGGTCGCGCCGAAGCCGACCGTAAGATTGTCGGGAAGATCGAGCTTGCGGACGTTCCAGCCGCCGCCCGCCTGGGGCGCATAGACCCACGCGCGACCGCGGACATTGTCGAGCGTCGAGACGAGCAGCATGTCACGGGTCGAAGACACGCCAGCGAGCGATTCGCGCGGCCCGGGAGACCAGATGAGGCGCGGCTTGGGGTGCGCCGGATCGGCCTTCGTCGCCGCAAGGTCGAGCTGCGCGAGGGCACCCGCAACGAAGCTCGGGCCAGCGGCCGGCCACGCTTCATCAAGGCTCAGGATGAGTCGGCCATCGACCAGTTCGGCGATGTTGGCCTTTTGCGGGATGGCGAGCTTGACCGGCCCGTTCGGCGTCAGGACCAAAGTCTCGGAGTGGAAGAAGTCGATCCCACGTTGCAGGTAGGCAAACGTGTTGCCATGCCCGTCGTGCTGTACCGCGGCGCTCACCGCGACGTCGGTCTTCGTCCCGCGATAGATTTCGGTCGCGGTCGCGAGCGGTTGGCCGCGCGTCAGCCGTTTGAGGATATAGGGATAGCCAGAGGCGGTGAGGTCGCCGGGCGTCCATTCGGTCGAGATCAGGAGGTGATCGACATCCTCCCAGGCGACGTTCGTTTTGGCGCGCGGCACGTGGAAGCCGTTGGCGACAAAACTGCCGGTATCCAGATCGAATTCCCGCACCTCGGCCGCGTCCTCGCCACCTTCGGAAAGCGAGATGAGGCAACGCTTCTGGTCGGGCGCGAGGCAGTCCGCGCCCTCGAACACCCAACTCTTGCCCTCGGTCTTGCCGAGTGCGTCCACGTCGAGCACCGTCGTCCAGTGCGGCGTCGCGGATTTGTAGTCAGCAAGGCTCGTCTTGCGCCAGATTCCGCGCAGGTGATCGGCATCCTGCCAGAAATTATAGATTTCGCCGTGCGCGAAAGTCGGGGCAGGAATGCGATCCTTGGCGGACGCGATCTCTAGCGCCTGGGCGTATAGCGTCGAATAGCGCCGATCGGACTCCAGGACCGCGACACTGCGCGCATTGTGCGCGTTCACCCAGTCCATCGCGCGGGGGGATCCCACGTCCTCGAGCCATAGATACGGATCGTCGGCGCTCGATTGGGCGGTGGCCGCCGACGATGCAACGATCGAGAGGAGAAGTGCCGCTGGCATCAGGCGCATCATCGACATGGCTCCCCTTTATTGATCGGCCAGTACGTACAGGTCGGTTCTCTAATCACGAAGGACATTCTGAGCGGTCGCCACCCGCGGAAGCCAGTTCACGATGCCTCGGTCTTGGCAGCTTCGAACGTTACCCAGTGTGCGGTGGCCGGCCTTTGTTCGCACCACGGGATCCTGGTCGGTCTCCCGCGCGAAGATTACCGGGTCGACCGGATGCGCGTCGTGCTGCGCCCAACGATCCCAATCGCGGTGGATGAAGTCGGGAGTGGCGGGGACCGGATCGTTGCAGGCGTGTGCGGGGAGCGAATTCAACCGATCTCTAGCAATATGCCGCCCTTTCCGCGTAACCAGCAGCATGATCGAGCAAGCGCACGCTGTCGTGGATGCTCTCGCCAAGCTACTGGAGCTGGTGGGGGCGGCGATAATTCTGGGCGGTGTCGTGCTTGCCTCGGCAAGATTCGTCGTCGACGGCAGCAGGACGAACTGGAACGACGCGTATCAGCGGTATCGCGCCGGGTTGGGGCGTGGCATTCTCCTGGGTCTCGAGCTCCTCGTCGGAGCCGACATCATCTCGACGATCACTGCGCCTCTGACCTTCGCGAGCGTCGGGTTACTGGGTGCCATCATCGCGATCCGCACCTTTCTGAGCTTCTCTCTTGAAACCGAGATCGAAGGATGCTGGCCGTGGCGGCGAATGGCGCGTGACGCGGATCGCAGCAGGAGTCGCGAGCGGTAGCGCGGCTCGGATTTCATAGTGAATAGCCGCGGTCCGTCAAACCCGGCTGCTTAGTTCGTCGGCAAGGTCGGCGGGGCGCTAAGCTCCGGTGCGCCAGGGCTTATGGACCGTAGCGCAGGGAGGCTGCATAAGGCCGCAGCTTCCAAAGGATCGAGACGATGACCTTCTCTTTGTACGACGCCGTGGTACCGTCCAACCTCCAGATCCTGCGCTCGGTCGACGCCCTGGTCGACAAGGCGGCGGCGTTTTGTGCCGAGCACGGACGCGCGGAGGCGGACCTGATCGACGCGCGTCTCGCGCCCGACATGCTGCCGTTCGGCTATCAGGTGAAGTCCTGCGCCGCGCACTCGATCGGCGGGATCGAGGGGGTCCGCGCGGGGACGTTCTCGCCCGATCGGTCGGCCTGGCCGACCGACTTTGCAGGGCTGCACGCCATCCTTCAGGCGGCGGTCGCCAGCCTCACCGCCATCGACCGGGCGGCGTTCGACACGCTGGTCGACAGCGATACGCACTTCGCGTTCGGCGAAACCCGGATGCCGTTCACGGGCGCGAACTTCCTGCTCTCCTTCTCGCAGCCCAACTTCTATTTCCACGCGAGCATCGCCTACGCGATCCTGCGCGCGCAAGGGGTGAAGCTGGGCAAGCGGGACTTCCTGGGCATGCCGCGCATGAAGGCCTAGGCCTCGCCGCTCGCCCGGGATGACCGCCTTATCCCGAGCGTACGGAGGCTGACGGCGTGCCCGGCAGCATGTCCGCGACCTTCGCGGTCAGTTGATGCATCGTGAAGGGCTTGGTCAGCAGTTCCATCCCGTCGTCGAGCGGACCGTTGCCGAACGCAGCGGTCTCGGCGTAGCCGGTCACGAACAGGATCCGGAGCTCGGGCCGCAGCAGCCGCGCGAGATCCGCGACCTGCCGCCCGTTCATCCCGTTGGGCAGCCCCACGTCGGTGATCAGCAGGTCGATCCGCGCGCCCGACTGCAGCACCTTGATCCCCGCCGCGCCGTCCGCCGCGCCGATCACGGTATAGCCGAGATCGTCGAGCACTTCGTCGATCAGGTGGCGGATGCTGGCTTCGTCGTCGATCAGCAGGATCGTGCCGCCGCGCGCGACGGGCAGGGGGGCGTCGCTTGCCGTCTCCTCCTGCGGCACCGCCGCGCCCGCATGCTGCGGCAGATAGACGCAGATCGTCGACCCCTGGCCGAGCGTCGAGATGATCCGCACTTGCCCGCCCGATTGCCGCGCGAAGCCGTAGATCATCGACAGGCCAAGCCCGGTGCCCTGGCCAATCGGCTTGGTCGTGAAGAACGGCTCGAACGCATGGTCGATCGTCTCGGCGGACATACCGGTGCCGGTGTCGGTGACGCACACCGCGAGATAGGGCCCCGCCGCGAGATCGCGGTCGCGCGCGGTCGCTTCGTCGAACCACGCGTTTTCGGTCGTGATCGTCAGCGTCCCGCCGTCGGGCATCGCGTCGCGCGCGTTGATGCACAGGTTGAGCAGCGCGTTTTCGAACTGGGTCGGGTCGATCATCGCGGTCCAGAGCTCTGGCGCGCCGGCGACGTGGATCGTCGTGGCCGGGCCGACCGTGCGCCGCAGCAGATCCTCCATCCCGTGGATCAGCCGGTTGACGTCGGTCGCGCGCGGATCGAGCGTCTGGCGTCGCGAAAAGGCGAGCAAGCGTTGCGTGAGCGCAGCCGCGCGGCGCCCGGCCTGTTGCGCGGCCAGAATGAACCGCTCGGAATCGTCGACCTGACCGCGCGCGAGCCGCCTCTCGAGCAATTCCAGATTGCCCATCACGCCGGTCAGCAAATTGTTGAAGTCATGCGCAATCCCGCCGGTGAGCTGCCCGACCGCTTCCATCTTCTGCGCCTGGCGCAACTGCCCCTCGGCGGCTTCGAGGGCGCGCGCCTTGGCCTTGTCCTCGGTCGAATCGCGGCCGACCGCGATGATCTTGCCGTCGCCCGGCCCCGCGTTCCACACGATGTCGCGGTAGCTGCCGTCCTTGTGGCGGTAGCGATTGCCGAAGCGGGCGAACACGTGGCCTTCGCCAATGCCTTGCGCGGCACTGATCGTATTTTCCAGATCGTCGGGATGGATGAAGCCGAACAGCGGCTGTCCGAGCAATTCCGCCTCGCTCCAGCCGAGCACGTGCGTCCAGGCGGGGTTGACCGCGTTGATCGTGCCGTCGAAATCCGCAACGAGCATGATGTCGGACGACAATTGCCACAGCCGGTTGCGATCGGTCGTGCGCGCGGCAACCTGCTGCTCGAGCGTCGCGTTGAGATCGAGCAGATCGGCCTGCGCGCGCAGCAGCGCTGCGTCGCTGAGCACGCGATCAGTCGTCTCGTTGGTCAGGATGAACAGGCCAGCGATCTTCCCCGTGGAGTCGAGGATCCGCGAATAGGAGAAGGAGAACCACGTCTCCGCTAAACCCCGGTCGGTGTCGAGCTTCCACGGCAGGTCGCTGAACCGCTGGCTGCGCCCGGCGAACGCATCGTCGATGATCGGCTTGGCCTGATCCCAGCCATCCGCCCACACCTCGCGGAACGGCGACCCCATCGCCCACGCCACCCGCGGCCCGAGCAACGGAATATAGGTCTCGTTGAAGAAGAAGCTGAGCGTCTCCGCCCCCCAGGCGAGGATCATCGATTCCGGCGAATTGAGGATCGTGCTGATCTGCGATTTGAGTGTGTCGCACCAGTCCGCGGGCTCGCCCAGCGGATGATCGGACCAGTCGCGCGCGAGGATGAGCTGCGTCGCCGCGCCGCCACCGGCGAGGAACCGGAGATCCGGCGCAAGCAGGGCCGGGTCGCGAGGATCGGGTGAGATCATGATACGCTCTTACAGGGCCATGCGACGGATCGCGCGGTAAAAAATGGTGCCAGGTGCGGGGAAAGGGCGCCCCAAGAAAAAGGGCCCGGATTGCTCCGGGCCCTGATCCTACCCAACGCTTTCGCGTTTAAGGTCTTAGTCGCGATCGCCGGTCAGGAAAGCCGGTGCGAACTCGGGCGCGGGGCCGTCGTCGTCGCTCGGCTTGTCGTTACGCGGAGCGCGCTCTGCGCCACCGGCACCGCCGCCCGAACCGCCATCACGGCGCGGGCCGCGACCACCGTCGCCGTCACGACGCGGGCCACGGCCTTCGCCGCGACCGCCACCGCCGTCACCACGACCGCCGCCGCCTTCGCTGCGCGGCGGACGACCACCGTCGCCATCGCGACGCGGGCCACGGCCTTCGCCCCGACCTTCACCGCGCGGACGCTCTTCGCGCGCCGGACGGGTGTCCTCGATCTCGGCACCGGTCTCCTGGTCGACGACGCGCATCGACAGGCGAACCTTGCCGCGCGGGTCGATCTCGAGGACCTTGACCTTGACTTCCTGACCTTCGCTCAGGACGTCGGAGACCTTCTCGACGCGCTCGTTCTTGATTTCGGACACATGGACGAGACCGTCCTTGCCACCCATGAAGTTCACGAACGCCCCGAAATCGACGAGGTTGACGACCTTGCCGTCATAGACCTTGCCGACTTCGGCTTCCTCGACGATGCCCTTGATCCACTTGATCGCGGCTTCGATCTGCGCGGTGTCGGACGAGCTGATCTTGATCAGGCCCTCGTCGTCGATGTCGACCTTGGCGCCGGTCTGCGCGACGATCTCGCGGATCACCTTGCCGCCGGTGCCGATGACTTCCCGGATCTTCGCCTTGTCGATCTGCAGCGTCTCGATCCGCGGCGCATGCGCCGACAGTTCGGTACGCGTCGAATCGAGCGCCTTGTTCATCTCACCCAGGATATGCGCACGGCCTTCCTTGGCCTGCGCGAGCGCGACACGCATGATCTCGTCGGTGATGCCGGCGATCTTGATGTCCATCTGCATCGTGGTGATGCCGGCCTCGGTCCCCGCGACCTTGAAGTCCATGTCGCCGAGGTGATCCTCGTCGCCAAGGATGTCCGAGAGAACCGCAAAGTCCTTGCCCTCGAGGATCAGGCCCATCGCGATGCCCGACACCGGACGCTTGAGCGGAACGCCCGCGTCCATCATCGACAGCGAACCGCCGCAGACCGTCGCCATCGACGAGGAGCCGTTGCTCTCGGTGATGTCCGACAGGACGCGGATCGTGTACGGGAACTCGTCCTTCGACGGCAGCACCGGATGCAGCGCGCGCCACGCAAGCTTGCCGTGGCCGACTTCACGACGGCCCGGCGCACCGAAGCGGCCGACTTCACCGACCGAATAGGGCGGGAAGTTGTAGTGGAGCATGAAGTTTTCGTAGGACAGGCCGGTCAGCCCGTCGATCATCTGCTCGGCGTCCTTGGTGCCGAGCGTGGTCGTGCAGATCGCCTGCGTCTCACCGCGGGTGAACAGCGCCGAACCGTGCGCGCGCGGCAGGAAGTGCACCATCGCCTCGATCGGACGGATCTGCGTGGTGGTGCGGCCGTCGATGCGCGTGCCGTCCTTGAGGATGGCGCCGCGGACGATCTCGCCCTCGAGCTTCTTGACGAGCTTGCCCGCTGCCATCTGGTCCTGCGGCGCTGCATCGGCGAAGGCTTCGCGTGCCTTGGCGCGGACTTCGTACAGCATCGTCGAACGCTTCGACTTGTCGGTCACCTTGTAGGCGGCGGCAATGTCGGCACCGACGAGCTTACGCAGCTTGTCCTTGGCGGCGGTCAGATCGCTCTGTGCGGGCATTTCCCACGGATCCTTGGCAGCCTGCTCGGCCAGATCGATGACGAGGTTGCAGACCTCGCGGCATGCCTTGTGCGCGAACTGGACCGCGCCGAGCATGACCTCTTCCGAAAGCTCCTTGGCTTCGGATTCGACCATCATCACGGCGTCGCCGGTCGCGGCGACGACGAGATCGAGCTCGCCTGCCTTGATCTGCTCGACGGTCGGGTTGAGGATGTACTCGCCATCGATGTAGCCGACGCGGGCTGCGCCGATCGGGCCCATGAAGGGCACGCCCGAGATGGTCAGCGCAGCCGATGCGGCGACCATCGCCAGCATGTCCGGCTCGTTCTCGCCGTCATACGACAGGACCTGGCAGATCACGTTGATCTCGTTGTAGAACCCTTCCGGGAACAACGGGCGGATCGGACGGTCGATCAGGCGGCTGGTCAGCGTTTCCTTTTCGGTCGCGCCGCGCTCACGCTTGAAGAAGCCACCGGGGATACGGCCGGCAGCCGAATATTTTTCCTGATAGTGAACGGTCAGCGGGAAGAAGTCCTGGCCTTCCTTCACCGACTTGGCGGCGGTCACGGCGCAGAGCACCACGGTCTCGCCGAGCGTTGCCATCACGGCGCCATCAGCCTGGCGCGCGACGCGGCCGGTTTCCAGCGTCAGCGTCTTGCCACCCCATTGGGTGGTCACGGTCTTGGTATTGAACATGCTTTTTCCTTCAACACCGCCGGCCGGATGCCGACGGGGCCACTGTGCGGACTAACCGGTCCGCGCGGTCTGGAGCGCTTGATCGCTCCCGACGGAAGGGCCGAATTGCCATTCCCTCTGCACTTCCCCGGCTTCAGGCCGGGGTCCAGGTGCGCAGCGTCCGCTGAAGGGCCGCTGCGCCCGAACTTGTTAGGCCCGATGTCGGGCCGGAATGCCAAAAGGGGCGACCTTTCGGCCGCCCCCCGGTGTTACTTGCGAAGACCGAGCTTCGCGATCAGGTCGAGATACCGCTGACCGTCCTTGTGACGGAGATAGTCGAGCAGCGAACGCCGCTTGTTGACCATCATCAGCAGACCGCGACGCGAATGGTTGTCCTTCTTGTGGCCCTTGAAGTGCTCGGTCAGGTTGCGAATGCGCTCGGTGAGGATCGCGACCTGGACTTCGGGGCTGCCGGTGTCGCCTTCGACGCGGCCATGTTCCTTGACGAGCGCGTCCTTGCGCTCTGCAGTGATCGTCATTTCAGTCTTCCTTCGACATCGTCACAGGTTGAAACCGCGAACGACGCGGACCTCGCGGTCCTGAACCTCCACCAGAGCAACCGGACTGTCGTCCAATGTCGCGAAGTAGGGGCCATCGTCTGCGGCGATCCCGACCAACACCCGCCCCTGTCGGAGCAGCCCTGCCTGATCGGGGGTGAGGGATAGAGCCGGGATGTCGTCCAGCCCCGCCCTCAACGGCAGGAGATTGTGTTTAAGGCTGCGCGCTTGGCCGAATTCGGCCAGTTTGTCCAGCGATATCGCGTGGGACAGGTCGAACGGCCCGGCCCTGGTGCGGCGGAGCATCGTGACATGCCCGACCGTGCCGAGCGCGATCGCGATGTCGCGCGCGAGGCTGCGGATATAGGTGCCTTTGGAGACGTGCGCGGAGAGGGTGATGTCGTCCAAAGACGGCTCGTCACCCCGGCCCTGTGCCGGGGTCCACGCCTCGACCGACCCGGCGGCTTGCGGCGCCGTGGACCCCGGGACAAGCCCGGGGTGACGGATGGTGAGCGCGTGGATCGTCACCTGGCGGCTCGCCAGAACCACCTCCTCGCCGGCGCGCGCGCGATCATAGGCGCGTTCGCCGTCGACCTTGAGTGCGGAATAGATCGGCGGCACCTGCTCGATCGGCCCGGTGAACTGCGCCAGCACCGCCTCGACCGCGGCCAGCGTCGGCCGCACGTCGGACGTCGCGATGACTTTGCCCTCGAGGTCGAGCGTGTCGGTCTGGCTCCCGAAGCCGATCGTGAAGTCGTAGATCTTGTCGCTGTCGAGCATCCGCCCCGCAAGCTTGGTCGCCTCGCCCAGCGCGATCGGCAGTACGCCGGTCGCGAGTGGATCGAGCGTGCCGCCGTGCCCGACCTTGATCCCGCGCTTGCTCGCATCATAGCCAGCCGCGCGCAGCGCGCGCTTGACCGCGGTGACCCCGTCGGTCGACCCCAGCCCGAGCGGCTTGTCGAGGATCAGCCAGCCGTTGATTCCGCTCACAACCCACCCAGTCGAGCAAAGCCGAGGAAGAAGTCCGCGGCCGCGCTCGCGATCGGGCCGATCACGCGGCGGACGATATCGGCTTGCGGGCTGATCATCGGCAGGACGAACAGCAGGAACAGCAGCAGCGGAAACCCGAAGCGCGCGAGCTTGGAATATTGGATCGCCGCCGCGCGAGGGAGCAGCCCCTGCACGACATGCCCGCCATCGAACGGCGGCAGCGGGATCAGGTTGAAGACGCCCAGGAACACGTTGACCAGCACGAAGCTGTAGAGGCTGTCGAACACGAACCCCGCCACCGTATGCGGGGCGCCCTGCGCGGGGATCCCGCCATGCAGCCCGACGAACGCGCCGAGTGCCAGCGCCGCGATCGTCGCCAGCACGAAATTGGTCGCCGGCCCCGCCAGCGCCACTAGCATCATGTCGCGGCGCGGGTTGCGCAGCCGCGTCGCGTCGACCGGCACGGGCTTGGCCCAGCCGAAGATCGGCGCATGCGCGATCGCCAGGATCATCGGGAGCACGACCGTGCCGATCGGATCGACATGGCGGAGCGGGTTGAGCGTCAGCCGTCCGAGCCGGTCCGCGGTCGGATCGCCGAAGATCCGCGCGACATAACCGTGGGCGACTTCGTGGAAGACGATCGCGATGACGAGGGGGATGAGCCACACCGCGATGGTGTAGGGCAGGTTGGGGTCGTTCATTCAGGTCCGTTCGGTCAGGAGGCGGCAAGCGCTTCCCGGAAATGGCGACGACACAGCGCGATGTACAGGTCATTGCCGCCGATCTCGGTCTGCGCGCCCGCCGCGATCGCGCGGCCGTCGGCATCGACGCGGAGGTTCATCGTCGCCTTGCGCCCGCACGCGCAGACCGATTTGATCTCGATGAGCGAGTCCGCGATCGCCAGCAACCGCGCCGATCCCTCGAACAGTGCGCCGATGAAATCGGTGCGCAGGCCGTAGGCGAGCACCGGGATACCGTGGTCGTCGGCAAGTTCGGCGAGCTGATCGACCTGCCTGGCGGTCAGGAACTGCGCCTCGTCGACCAGCACGCAGGCGGGCGGCGTCTCGCCCTCCCGCGCGACGACCGCGACCAGATCGGTATCGCGATCGAACGCGATCGCATCCGCGGCAAGCCCGATCCGCGAGGTGATCGTTCCGGCGGCGAAGCGATCGTCGATCGCCGCGGTGAGCAGCACGGTCCGCATCCCGCGCTCGCGATAGTTGAAATCGGCCTGCAGCAGGTTGGTCGATTTGCCCGCGTTCATGCTGGCATAGTAGAAATAGAGCTTGGCCATTTCCCGCTAATGGCGAGATTGCGTTCGTCCGTCCATTGCCGCGCCGTCCGGCATGCGCCGCAGGTTCAGGCCTGCAGCGCCCCGGCATCGCGCAGCAGGCGAATGCCGTGCGGTCGGCTTGCCCGCATCCACGGTGCCGGCGCGATCGCGACTCGTAGCGCGACGAGACTTCCGAAGATCAGGGCATTGAACGGTCCGAAATCCACCACCGTGCCGGCACCGAGCGCCGGAACCGCGACGACGATCAGTGCGATGCGGCTGCCGAGGCACATCGCGCGCAGGCCCGGATCACCCCGTGGAACCGGTGCAAACAATGCCAGCGATACGAAGGCGAGCAACAGACCGGCACCGAGAAGGCCGGTCCCGGTCAAAACCGCCAGGAGCCAGTTCGAGGTTCGAGTCGATCCGACACCGACGCCAAAGCCATTTGTTTCCAGCAACCCGTCGAAGCTGACGCTGTTCCACGTACTGCGTTCCAGGTACGAACTCGACTCGCCCTTTTTCAGCAGGATGGTATCGATCGTCCCGTAGATTGCCGACCGGATTGCGGGATCCAGCAGCAGGACCGTGACGATACCGATCGATACCGCGCCGAGCGCGAGGACGTCCCGGACGAGCGCGCGACCGTCTTCGGGCGCGCGTTGGACGATCGCGCGGCGCACGACATCAACCACCGCGCAGAGAATGAATGTCGCCAGGCCGGCATAGGCAGCCGAGGACGTCGAAAGGATCGTCATCGCGAAACACGCCGCCGCCAGAACCTGCTGAAACGACCGCGCAAACGGGCCGAGGAGGTTGGCCGGGCAGATGAAATAGAGGATCGCCGCGAACGACAGGGCCAGCGCGCCAAAAGACGATGCTTCCGTATCGAAGCCGACAACCCGCCGCATCGCGCCGACGCTGTCGTTGGTAAGAAGCGCGTAGGTTGCCGTGCGCACTGGTTCGAGCACCGCCGTGCCGGCCGCCGCCATGTCGGCAAGACCTGAAGCGACCACGACCGTACCGCCCACCAGCACCGCACGCGCCACGACCGGACGATCCTCCGGATTCAGGAGCAGGCAATACAGGCTGGCAGTGATCAGGAAAGAACTCGACAGGTAGACGCTTTGCGTCAGATTGCCTGCACCAAAGGCAAGCGGTGTGATCGTCAGGGTATTGAGGCCCATGACCGGCGTTCCGGAAAACAGTCGCGGCGCGGTCGCCGTCACGATCAGTGCCACCAGAACGAAGCCGGTCAGCAGGCCAAGCCGCCTGATGCCGAGCAATCCGTCGATCAGTGTGATGCGATGGCGATCATCGCTAAACACCTTCGCCACCATCAGTGCCGAACAGACGATCACCGGGAGGATTGTGGTTCCTCCGGTAATCTCGGTCGGAATGACGCTGAAGGCTCCGAAAGGAAGCATCGCGAAAAAGAGATAGACGCTCCAGTGCTTCGGCAGAATGGCCGCAAGCGCAAAGCTCAACCAGAAGATCGCGAGGACCACGGCGGTGCATCTCCACTGCGCTAATACCTGAAACCAGCTATGCGGGAAGCATAGCTGGTCTTGGACGCGGTGTCAGTGTGGAATGATCGAAAGACTTCGTCGGTCGGTCGTATCAGCGGAACCGCATGTCAGGCGCTCATGCGTCTGGTTCGAGATCCCGCGCAACCTTGGGATCCCGTAGCAACGAGTCGATATGGCTGCCCTCGTCGAAGCTGTCGTCGGCGAGGAACTTGAGCTTGGCGGCGTATTTCATCCGCACGCGCGATGCCACTTCGCGCTGGAGATACGCAGTGTTGGTGCGCAGCGCCTTCAGCACTGCTTCCTCGTCCTTGCCGAGCAGGGGTTTCATGAACACGGTCGCGTGGCGCAGGTCGGGCGACATGCGGACTTCGGTGATCGTCACCGGATGCTTGGCCAGCGTCTCGTCATGCACGTCGCCACGAGCGAGGATTTCGCTGAGGGTGTGGCGCATCTGCTCGCCGACGCGAAGCAGGCGGACGTTGCGGGATTCTGGGGTGTCGTTGGGTCTCATTATATCCCTCTCCCCTCCGGGGAGAGGGCAAGCGAGCGAAGCGAAGCGCGGGAGAGGGGCAGTATCACAGCGCAGCGCTTGATACTGCCCCTCTCCCCGGCCCTCTCCCCGCAAGCGGGGAGAGGGAGAAGATTATAGCGTGCGTTCGCGCAGTTCGACTTCGAACGTTTCGAGGAAGTCGCCCGGCTTGATGTCGACGAAGTTCGACGTGAAGGTCACGCCACACTCCAGACCAGCCCGCACTTCGGCGACGTCGTCCTTGAAGCGGCGCAGCGAGGCGATCTCGCCCTGGTAGATGATGACATCCGCCCGGGTGATACGTGCCTTGAGCGCCTTGCGGATGTTGCCCTCGGTAACGAGCAGACCAGCCGCCTTGCCGTGCTTGCCGGCCGAGAAGACGTCGCGGATTTCCGCACGGCCGACGACCGTTTCGAACGCCTCGGGGCCAAGCTCGCCCGCCATGCCGGCGCGGATCTCGTCGGTCAGGTCGTAGATCACGTCATAATATTTGAACGCGACCTTCTGCCGTTCCGCAATCTCGCGTGCCTTGGCGTTCGGACGGACGTTGAAGCCGATGATCGGTGCGCCCGATGCACCCGCCAACGTCACGTCGCTCTCGGTGATGCCACCGACGCCCGAATGCAGGACGCGCGCCTTGATGAGATCGGTCGAGATCTTGTTGATCGCACCCACGATCGCCTCGACCGACCCTTGCGTGTCGGCCTTGACCACCAGCGGATATTCGATCGCCTGCTTTTCCTTGAGCGCCGAGAACATCGACTCGAGGCTGGCCGGGCCACCCCCGGTGCGCTTGTCGGTGATGACGCCCTTGCGGTATTCGGCGACTTCACGCGCACGCGCTTCGCTCTCGACCACCGACAGCGGATCGCCCGCACGCGGGACACCCGACAGGCCGAGCACCTCGACCGGCATCGACGGGCCAGCGACCTTGATCTGCTGACCCTTGTCGTTGGTCATCGCGCGGACCTTGCCGCTCTCGGCGCCGACGACGAAGATGTCGCCGACCTTGAGCGTGCCGCGGTTGACGAGGATCGTCGCGACCGGGCCGCGGCCCTTGTCGAGCTTCGCCTCGATCACGGTGCCCTCGGCGGTCCGGTCCGGGTTGGCCTTGAGCTCGAGCAGTTCGGCCTGGAGCTGGATCTTCTCGATCAGCTCGTCGAGACCGGTCTTCTTGAGCGCAGAGACCTCGACGTCCTGGACATCGCCCGACAGTTCCTCGACCACGACCTCATATTGCAGGAGCTGCTCGCGCACCTTCTGCGGATTGGCGTCGTGCTTGTCGATCTTGTTGATCGCGACGATCATCGGCACGCCAGCGGCGCGCGTATGGTTGATCGCCTCGACGGTCTGCGGCTTGATGCTGTCGTCCGCTGCGACCACGAGCACGACGATGTCGGTCACGTTGGCGCCGCGCTGGCGCATCTCGGTGAACGCTTCGTGGCCCGGCGTGTCGAGGAAGGTGATCTTCGACTTGTCCTTCAGCGTGACCTGATAGGCACCGATATGCTGGGTGATGCCACCGGCCTCGCCCTTGACCACATCGGTTCCACGCAGCGCGTCGAGCAGCGAGGTCTTGCCGTGATCGACATGGCCCATGATCGTCACGACCGGCGGACGCGTGACCGCGTTCTCGTCATGATCCTCATGCGTGTCGTTGGTCAGATCGATGTCCGAATCGCTGACGCGCTGAATGTTGTGGCCGAATTCGGTCACCAGCAGCTCGGCGGTATCCTGGTCGATCGTCTGCGTCATCGTGACGGGCATGCCCATCTTGAACAGCGTCTTGACCAGATCCGCGCCCTTTTCCGCCATACGGTTGGCGAGTTCCTGGACGGTGATCGCCTCCGGCACCACGACGTCGCGGATCTGCTTGGCCTGCGCTTCGCGCGGGCCGCCCATCCGACGGTTTTCCTTCTCGCGGGCACGCTTCAGCGCAGCGAGCGAACGCGCACGCGCGCCGTCGCCATCGTTGAGCGCACGGTTGACGGTCAGCTTGCCGCCGCGACGCTCGTCACCCTTGCGGTCACGCGGACCGGCACCGGGACGCGACGGCGCTTCGGTCGGCGCAGCCGAGGGCGACCCCGGACGCTTGACCGTACCGGCGGGCGTCGGCGTTGCCGAAGCCGTGGTTGCAGCAGGCGTCGGCTCGGGTGCCGGCGCAGGCGCGGGCGGCTTGGGCCGCTCGGGCCGGGGAACCGGCGTGAACAGGCGCGGTGCCGGCATCGACGGATCGCGCTCGAGCGACAGCGGGCGCAGCACGGGGGCCGGCGCTGGTGCAGGGGCGGGCGTCGGCTTGGCTGCGACCGGCGCGGGCTTCGCGACGGGCGCAGGCGCAGCGGCTACGGGAGCCGGTGCAGGGGCAGGCGTTGCAGCGACCGGCGCTGCCGGGGCGGCGGGTGCCGCGACCGGAGCCGGCGCTTCGGGCGCTGCAGCTTCGACCGGAGCCGGGGCAGGCGCCGCCTGCTCTGCGACGGTTTCGGGTGTCGGCTCGGGAGCGGGCGTCGGCTCAGCCGTCGGGACAGGCGCCTTGGCCCGTTCCTCGGCGCGGCGACGATCTTCCTCGAGCGCCTCGGCGCGGAGGCGTTCGTCGCGGCGACGGTTCTCTTCCTGCGCCTGCATGCGCGCCTCATCGGCCTCGCGGAGCAGCTTGGTCTGGAGTTCCTGACGCGACAGCAGCGAGTTGGCGGGCGACACCGGCGCGGGCGGGGGCGCGCGGCGGGGTTCCGGCGCACGCGCAGCCGGGGTTGGTGCCGGTGCGGGGGCCGCAGCCGGAGCCGCTGCTTCCTCGACGATGGGTGCATCGACCGGGGTGCCGCCCGGGCCGAGCACGCGGCGGCGCTTCACCTCGACCACGACGGTGTTCGACCGTCCATGGCTGAAGCTCTGCTTGACCTGGCCGGTCTCGACCGTACGCTTCAAGCCCAAAGGCGCGCGCATGCCCAGCTTCGGCTTTTCGTTCTCGGTATCGCTCACTCAAATTCCTCGTGTACGTCGTCTGTCGGCACTCGGGCCAGATCGGCCAGCGGACCGGCGTCGTGGTGAGACGCCGATGCCCCCTGCGAGGCCGTTTCGCAAGGCGCGGGAGTTGGGTCAGGGCCGATGAAATGCAGCCAGCGGTGTAGCGAATCGCGTACGCGTCCGGCGGCATCGGGATCAGTCAGGCCTATATGTACCACATTCTGGCGGCCTAGTGCCACGGCCAATATGGTGCGCGGGACCGGCAGAACCAACCCCCTCAAATCACTTCCTTCTTCATCGTTGCCGATGCGCCAGGCCTGATCGAGCTTGCGGTTGCCGTCCGCGCCCGCATCGCAGGCGTGGAGCAGCATGTGAAGTTTGCCGCTGCGCGCCGCGGTCTCGATCTTTTCCGCGCCGGTCAACAGGTTGCCGGTGCGCGCCTCGAGGCCGAGGCGGTCGAGCACGGCGCGTTCGAGCGCGGTCGCGATCTTCTCGGACAGGTCGTCCGGGATCGCGATCGGCCCGGTCTTGAACGCACGGGCGAGCGCGGCCTTGAGCTTGCCCTTGGTGATCGCGGTGTCGAGCTCGGCGCGGGTCACGCCGATCCATGCGCCTCGGCCGGGGGCCTTGGCGCGAACGTCGGGGTGGACCGCGCCGTCGGGGGACAGCGCGAGACGGACGAGCGTCTCGCGCGGGGCGCGCTCGCCGAGCAGGATGCAGCGGCGGATCGCGCCGGTTTCGTCGGTCATGCTGCATGCCCTCCGACGTTCGTCACCCCGGCCTTGTGCCGGGGTCCACCGTGCCGCACCTTCTGCACCGGGGGAGTGTGCCCAGCGATGGACCCCGGGACGAGCCCGGGGTGACGTTGGGAGGCGGGGTGCGCGAGCGAATATCGTGCGTCTACAGGCCCGCATGCCGTCACCCCGGCCTTGTGCCGGGGTCCACGGTGCCGCACATTCCGCGACGGGGGAGTTTGCCCAGCGGTGGACCCCGGGACGAGCCCGGGGTGACGATGGAGGGCGAGGTGCGCGAGCGGATACCGTGCGTCTATATGCTGGCAAACGGGTTCAACGGGACGCTGTATGTTGGCGTCACGTCGAATCTGGTCGGGCGTATCTTGCAACATCGGGAAGAAACGTTCGATGGCTTCACCAAGCGCTACGCGATCAAGCATCTTGTTTGGTACGATGTCGCGGACACCATGGACGCCGCGATTGCCTTCGAGAAACGTCTCAAAAAATGGCCGCGCGACTTCAAGAAGAACCTGATCGAGCGCGACAACCCGCATTGGCAGGACCTCGCGGTCGGCCTCGGCCTGCCAGCTATGCCCTAAACCCAACCCGTCACCCCGGCCTTGTGCCGGGGTCCACAGCGCAGCACGTCCCCCGCGCCGCAGGAAGCGCGGCCCGGTGGATCCCGGGACAAGCCCGGGATGACGACAGCGAAGGGTAACCGCTAGCGCGTCATTGCGAGGATTCCGCATGAGCGTCCTCCTGCAACTTGGGTGCATCCCGGTCGGCGATCAGGATCCCGCCCGCGCCGTAATTCTCGGGCGACACTTCCTCGATCACGATCTGCACCGCAGCCGGGTTCTTGCCCAGCCGCTCGACCAGCGACCGGGTGACATCCGCGACGATCCCGGACTTCTGGTCCCTGGTCGCGGTGCCCGAGAGGCGGATGCTGACGAACGGCATCAGGCGTCCTTTTCCTCCGAAGCGTCGGCAGCAGGCGCGTCGGCAGCAGGCGCTTCCTCGGCTTCCACTTCGGTTTCCTCGGTCGCCTCATCCTCGAACCAGTGCGCGCGTGCGGCCATGATGATCTCATTGCCCTGCGCTTCGCTCAGGCCATACTCGCCGAGCACGCCGCCCCTGTCCTCGACGCGCTTGGGCGCGTCCTCGGCGCGGCGGCGCTGTTCCTGGCGCTTTTTCTGGATCAGCTCGTCGGTCGCGAGATCGGCGAGGTCGTCGAGCGTCTTGATCCCGGCCTTGCCGAGCGTGACCAGCATCGCCTCGTTGAGGTGCGGCAGCGCGGCAAGCGCATCGTCGACACCCAGACCACGCCGCTCTTCGCGGTTGGTCGACTCGCGACGATCGAGCGCCTCGGTCGCGCGGCTCTGCAGCTCGGCTGCAAGATCGTCATCGAAGCCTTCGATCGACGCGATTTCGTCGACGCCGACATAGGCGACTTCCTCGAGGCTGCCGAAGCCTTCGGCGACCAGCAGCTGCGCGAGCGTCTCGTCGACGTCGAGTTCCTTCTCGAACAGGGCCGAGCGCTCGACGAATTCCTTCTGGCGCTTCTCGGAGGCATCCGCCTCGGTCAGGATGTCGATCGCCTTGGCGGTCAGCTGCGACGCGAGCCGCACGTTCTGGCCACGACGGCCGATCGCGAGCGACAGCTGATCGTCGGGAACGACGACTTCGATGCGATCCTCTTCCTCGTCGATCACAACGCGCGACACCGAGGCCGGCTGGAGCGCGTTGACGACGAATGTCGCGGTGTCGGGCGACCACGGGATGATGTCGATCTTCTCGCCCTGCATTTCCTGGACGACCGCCTGGACGCGGCTGCCCTTCATGCCGACGCACGCACCGACCGGGTCGATGCTCGAATCATGCGAAATGACGCCGATCTTGGCGCGCGAGCCCGGGTCGCGCGCAGCGGCCTTGATCTCGATGATGCCGTCGTAGATTTCGGGGACTTCCTGCGCGAACAGCTTCTTCATGAAGTCGGGGTGCGCGCGGCTGAGGAAGATCTGCGGCCCGCGGTTCTCGCGGCGGACGTTGAGGATCAGCGAGCGGATCCGGTCGTTGACGCGGACGACTTCGCGCGGAATCTGCTGGTCGCGACGGATCACGCCTTCGGCGCGGCCGAGGTCGACGACGACGTGGCCGAACTCGACGCGCTTGACGACGCCGGTGATGATCTCGCCCATCCGGTCCTTGAATTCTTCATACTGGCGCTCGCGCTCGGCGTCGCGGACCTTCTGGAAGATGACCTGCTTGGCGGCCTGCGCGGCGATGCGGCCGAATTCGATCGGGGGGAGCGGATCGACGATATAGTCGCCGACGACCGCACCCTTCTGGAGCTTGTCGGCTTCCTTCAGATTGACCTGCTTGAAATAGTCATCGACCGCCTCGACCACCTCGACGACGCGCCACAGGCGGAGATCGCCGGTATTGGGATCGAGCTTCGCGCGGATGTCGTTCTCGGCACCGTAGCGCGCGCGGGCGGCGCGCTGGATCGCGTCTTCCATCGCCTCGATGACGATGCCCTTGTCGATCATCTTCTCGGTGGCGACCGCATTCGCAATCGCGATCAGCTCGGCGCGGTTGGCGGTGACGCCGGAGGTTGCTGGGGTGGCCATCAGTTATGTCCTTCTTCGCGGTCGGCACCCTCGGGCGCATCTACAGCTTCGTCGTCGTGTTCGATTTCTTCCTCGTCCGCACCGTCCATCGACAGCGGGCGAGTCGCGGCGATCAGCGCGTCGGTCAGCACCAGCTTGGCGGTGTTGACCTGCGCGAACGGCACGTCGAGCTCGCCATGCTTGGCGAGATAGATCGCGATGCAGTCCTCGGTCACGCCCTTGAGCGTGCCGGTCAGCACCTTGCGGCCCTCGATCGGCGCGAGCAGCACGATCCGTGCCTCATGCCCCGCCCAGTCGCTGAAATCCTTGAGCCGGGTCAGCGGCCGGTCGATCCCGGGCGACGACACTTCGAGCCGATATTCGTCCTGGATCGGATCCTTGCCCTCGAGCTCGAGCGCATCGAGCACGTCCGAGATGCGCCGCGACAGTTCGGCGCAATCGTCGATCGTCAGCTGGCGCGTGTCGGGGCGCTCCGCCATCACCTGGAGCGTGAGGTCGCCCTTGCCGCCGAACAGCTTGACCCGCACGAGATCGAACCCGAGCGCTTCGGCTTCGGGGGCTACCAATGCGGTCAGATCGGGGGTGTCGGTCAAGTCGGGTCGGTCCTTCAGGATCAGGCAAAGGTCTTCGGAGCCGGAACCGGGGGGCTCCAGCCTCTTCATCCGTTGATGTAGAGAATAGGGGCGATATAGTCGGATTGCAGGGGGCTGGCAAGCGGCTGCGAACGGGGTGGGCGGTGGCGGGCAAAATCGTCCTATCCCCCCGGGCTTTTGCGCGGTGCGGCCGATGGCTGTTCTGTCATGGCGGCGACCGTTCACGGAACCACTTCGCGCCACTGTCGGTATGTGCCGCATATCCCGGGAGAATCCAGATGACGCTGTTCCGTGCGCCGCTAGCACTTCTGTTGGCCGCGACCGCCTGTTCGGGGCAGCCGCAGCAATCCGCCGCCGCGTCGCCCGATGCGGCGGCACCAACCGGCCCGGTGGCGCGACCCGCCACGGCGCCCGTCACCAGCCTGCCCGATGATGCCCCCGACGCGACCGTCCGCAACATCCCCGCGACCACGGGCCGCGCCAACCGGGCCGAAACCGCACCGCCCTTCGCGATGCAGACAATCGGCCAGTTTGAGGACCCGTTCGCGGTCGCGGTGCTGCCCGATGGGTCCGCGCTGGTCACCGAGAAGGCGGGCATGATCAAGCTGCGCCGCGCCGACGGAACGATCGCCGACGTTACCGGTGCGCCCAAGGTGCTGTTCGACAATCAGGGCGGGCTGCTCGATATCGCGCTGGCGCCCGATTTCGCGACGAGCAAGCTGGTCTACATCAGCTATGCCGAGCCGCGCCCCGGCGGGAGCAGCCTCGCGCTCGCGCGCGGGCTGTTCACCGGCACCGCACTGGTGAACCTGCAGGTGTTGTGGCGCGCCGGGTCGGACGGGGTCGGCGGGCAGTTCGGCGCGAACATCCTGTTCGCCCCCGACGGCACGTCGCTCTATCTCTCCTCGGGCGAGCGCCAGCGCTTCACCCCGGCGCAGGACCCCGACCAGGCGATCGGCAAGATCCTCCACCTGACGCTCGACGGCAAGCCCGCCCCGGGGAACCCGCAGGCGTCGGCAGGCGGCGTCCGCGCCGAGACGTTCAGCAGCGGACACCGCAACCCGTACGGCATGGTCTTCGCGCAGGACGGCAAGCTGTGGGAGGTCGAGATGGGGCCGCGCGGCGGCGACGAGCTCAACCTGATCCTGCCGGGGAAGAATTACGGCTGGCCGATCGTTTCCAATGGCGACAATTATTCGGGCAAGCCGATCCCCGATCACCCCAGCCGCCCCGATCTCGAAGCGCCCAGATTGTGGTGGAACCCGTCGATCTCGCCCGGCGGCATGATCTATTATACCGGCGCGATGTTCCCCGAATTCCGCGGCAACCTGCTGATCGGCGCGCTCGGCGGCGAGGCGCTGATCCGCGTTGCGCTGTCCGGCGACACCGCGCGGGTCGAAAACCAGTATAAGATCGGCGAACGCGTCCGCGATGTCGCGCAGGGGCCGGACGGCGCGATCTGGCTGCTCGAGGACGGCGGCAAGCTGGTACGGCTGGCGAAGAAATAGGGCAGCGTGGCGGGACCGTCGCCAATGGATTGACAGCCCGCTCATCCTCCCGGATGACTTGCCCAAGACAGCGCGAAACGCGCGACAAGGGGGCAAGTATGAAGCGGATCGGATTGGCCACGGTGGCGCTGGCCGCCTTGCTGGCGGGCTGCGCGAGCGATGGCGGCGGTCGCCCTGCGAGTGCGTCGGCGAAGGGCGACAAGGCTAGCACCGGCAAGGGCCCCGGCGTCGGCAAGGCGTTCAGCCACGATCCGTTCCCGTCGACCTACAAGCGCTATCCCGGCACCCCGACGCTCGTCACCCACGTCACGATCTTCGACGGCGAGGGCGGGAAGATCGACGACGGTTCGGTGCTGTTCGCCGACGGCAAGATCGTCGCACTCGGCCAGAGCGTCGCGGCACCGGCGGGCGCGACCGTGATCGACGGCACCGGCAAGACGCTGACCCCCGGGATCATCGATATCCACAGCCATCTGGGCGACTATCCCTCGCCCGCGGTCCAGGCCAATTCGGACGGCAACGAAGCGACAGGTCCGGTCACCGCCGACGTCTGGGCGGAGCACAGCGTCTGGCCGCAGGACCCCGGCTTCAGCCGCGCGCTCGTCAACGGCGGGGTCACCACGCTCCAGATCCTCCCCGGTTCGGCGAACCTGATGGGCGGGCGTTCGGTCGTCATCAAGAACGTCTACGCGCGCACCGAACAGGGGATGAAGTTCCCCGGCGCGCCCTATGGCCTCAAGATGGCGTGCGGCGAGAACCCCAAGCGCGTCTACGGCTCCAAGGGCCGCGAGCCCTCGACCCGGATGGGCAACATCGCGGTCGACCGCCAGACCTGGGCGAAGGCGGTCGAGTACAAACGCAAGTGGGACAAATACGAGAAGGACGGCGGCGAGGTCCCCGGACGCGACATCGCGATGGACACGCTCGCGGGGGTGCTGTCGGGCGAGATCCTGATCCAGAACCATTGCTACCGCGCGGACGAAATGGCCGTCGTTATGGATATGGCGAAGGAGTTCGGATACCACGTCTCGGCGTTCCACCACGCGGTCGAAGCTTACAAGATCGCCGACTTGCTCAAGCAGAACGGGACATGCGCGGCGGTCTGGGCGGACTGGTGGGGCTTCAAGATGGAGAGCTACGACGCGATCGGCGAGAATCTCGCGCTGCTCCAGAAGAACGGCGCCTGCGCGATGATTCACTCGGATGACGAGAACGGGATCCAGCGCTTGAACCAGGAAGTCGCCAAGGCGCTCGCCTCCGGGCGGCGCGCGGGGATCGACATTTCGGATGCGGTCGCGTGGGAATGGCTGACCTACAACCCGGCCAAGGCGCTCCACATCGACGACAAGACCGGTAGCCTAAAGCCCGGCAAGATGGCCGACGTCGTGCTGTGGAACGGCAATCCGTTCAGCGTCTACACCCGGCCCGAGAAAGTGTGGATCGACGGTGCGCTGCTCTACGATGCGAATGATCCCAAGCGCCGACCGGTATCCGATTTCGAACTTGGCCAGCCCGGCTCGGGAGACGTGAAGTGAAGCGCCTGCTCCTCCTCTCCGCCGCCATTCTGGCAACCCCGGTCGCCGCGCAGACGGTTGCGATCACCAACGCGAAACTCGTCATCGGGGACGGCTCCGCGCCGATCGAGGGCGGCACCGTGGTCGTTCGCGACGGGCGCGTCGTGGCGGCAGGGCGCGGGGTCGCGGTTCCGGCGGGCGTGTCCGCGGTCGACGCGGGCGGTCGCTGGGTCACGCCCGGGATCGTCGCGGGCTTCACGCGGATGGGGATCATCGAAGTCGACGGCGTCGACGAAACCGCTGACGCGGGCGCGAAGACCAGCCCGTTCCACGCCGCGATCGACATCGCGTCGGCGGTCAATTCCAGCACGAGTTCGATCCCGCTCAACCGCGCCGAGGGCGTGACGCGCGCGATCGTCGCGCCCGACAACGCCGGGTCGATCTTCGCGGGGATGGGCGCGGTGATCGATCTCGGGGCGGACCGGGCACCGGTCACCCGGCCGCGCGCGTTCCAGTTCATGGAATATGGCGTGGACGGCGGGCGCGCCGCCGGGGGCAGTCGCCCCGCCGCGATCGCGATGTTCCGCAACGCGATGGCGCAGGCGAAGGATTTCGCGCGCGACCCCAATCACTATGCCGACCAGGGCAAGGACGCGCTGCTGACCCGCGCTGATGCCGAGGCCCTCGTACCCGTCGCGAACGGCAAAGTGCCGCTGCTCGTCCATGTCGAGCGTGCGTCGGACATGCTCGCGCTGATCGACCTCAAGCGGGATTTTCCCGCGGTGAAGATGGTCTTCGTCGGCGCGGCGGAGGGCTGGATGGTCGCGCCGCAACTGGTGGCGGCGCGCATCCCGGTGATTGCCTCGGCGCTGACCGACCTGCCCAATTCGTTCGATCAGCTCGGCTCGACCCAGTCGAACGTCGGGCGGATGAAGGCGGCGGGCGTGCTCGTCGGACTGGGCACGATCAACGACAATGACGCGCGGCAGGCGCGGCTCGAAAAGCAATATGCAGGCAATCTCGTTGCCTTGACCAAGCTGCCGGGCGCGACCGGGCTCGACTGGAACGCGGCGTTCGCGGCGATCACCTCGGTGCCGGCCGAGGCGATCGGGATGGGCGACGAGATCGGCTCGCTCAAGGCGGGGCGGCGCGGTGACGTCGTGGTGTGGGATGGCGATCCGCTGGAACTGGGGACCGGCGTTGCGGCAGTCTATATCGACGGGGTGAAGCAGCCGCTGCGCACCCGACAGGATGCGTTGCGCGATCGGTATATGGTGCCGCAGGAAGGCGCATTGCCCAAGGCGTACGAGCGGTAGAGCGGCCGATCGAACTTATTCCTGTCTACACTAGCACTTCCCCGGCGGAGGCCGGGGCCCAGTAGCGAAGGTCGCTGTAAGGGGCAGCTATGGAGCTACGCCCGGCCCACGACTGGGCCCCGGCCTTCGCCGGGGAAGAATTTCTGCCGAATTCACTCCGCGTCGTGAAACACCGCAGGCCGTTTCTGGATGTTCGCCGCGACCTGCTCCATCATCGCGGGCTTGCCGATCACCGCGACCTGCTCGGCGGTCTCCGCCGCGAGCAACGTCCGCGCATCCGCATCGAACGCCATGTTGCACAACCGCTTCGCCCCGCGGATCGCATTGGGGCTCTTCGCCGCGATCTGATGCGCCAGCTCGAGCGCGGCGGCGTGCGGCGCATGCGCGATCCGCGTGACGAAGCCGTAGCGGAGCGCTTCCTCCGCATCGAACTCGCGTGACGTATAGACCAGCTCGCGCAGCACGTCGTCGCGCACCAGCCCGCGCCAGATCGGGAACCCCGCCATGTCGGGCACCAGTCCCCAGTAACTCTCGCGGATCGCGAAGCGCGTCCCCGGCGCGGCGATCCTGATGTCCGCCCCGGACATGATCTGGAACCCGCCGCCGAACGCGACCCCGTGCACCGCCGCGATCACCGGCATCGGCAGGTTGCGCCAGCCCCACGTCACGTGCTGCGGCAGGATGCTGCCCTGGTCGTTGCGGTCGACCGTGCTGAGGCCGGAGCCGCCCCCCGCCATGCTCGTCATGTCGAGCCCTGCGCAGAACGCCTTGCCCTCGCCCGACAGGACGACGCAGCGGACGTCCTTGCGCGTGTGGAGCGAGTCGATCGCCGCGCCGATCCCTTCGAACATCGCAGGGTCGATCGCGTTCATCTTGTCGGCGCGAGTCAGCCGCACGTCCGCGACGTGATCGGTCACGGTGATCGAAACCCGGTCGTTCATGCAATCCTCCATCAGACGATCCGGCTGCCCGTCTCGCCCCAATACTGGTCGCGCAGCAGCCGTTTGTACAATTTGCCCGTCGCATGCCGCGGCAATTCCGCGGTGAAATCGATCTGGCGCGGCGTCTTCACCCCCGACAGTTCGGCGCGGCACCAGGCGATCAGTTCGGCGGCAAGCGCCGCCCCCGCTTCGTCCATGTCGACCGGCTGGACCACCGCGACGACGCGCTCGCCCATCTCGGCATCGGGCGCGCCGATCACCGCGACGTCGGCGACGCGCGGGTGGGTGATCAGCCGGTTCTCGATTTCCTGCGGGTAGATGTTGACGCCGCCCGAGATGATCATGAAGCTCTTGCGATCGGTGAGGTACAGATAGCCGTCCGCGTCGATCCGCCCGATATCGCCGAGCGTCGACCAGCCGAACGCGTTGCGCGCCTCGGCGGTCTTTTCGGGATCGTTGTGATATTCGAACGCGCCGCCGCCCTCGAAATAGATCAGCCCTTCCTCGCCCGCCGCGACCTCCGCGCCATCCTCGCCGCAGACGTGGAGCACGCCGTACGCCGCCTTGCCGACCGACCCGCGATGCGCGAGCCATTCGGTCGAGGCGATCGTGGTGAGGCCATTGCCCTCCGACCCGGCATAATATTCGAACAGCACCGGCCCCCACCAGTCGATCATCGCTTCCTTGACCGGCACCGGGCACGGGGCGGCGGCATGGATCGCGACCTTGAGGCTCGACAGGTCGTGCCGCGCGCGTGCTTGCGGATCGAGCTTGAGCAGTCGGACGAAATGCGTCGGCACCCATTGGCTCGCGGTGACGCGGTAGCGTTCGATCGCGGCCAGCGCGGCTTCGGGCTCGAAATGCGCCATCATCACGACGGTGCCGCCGAGCCGCTGGACCGTCATCGACCAGCGCAACGGGGCGGCATGGTAGAGCGGCGCGGGGCTGAGGTAGATGCTGTCCGGGCCAAGCCCGTAGAGTCCGCGCGCGAGCATTTCGAGCACGGTGGTCGCGGCGATGTCGGGGTCTTCCGGCAGCGCGACACGGACGCCCTTGGGGCGGCCGGTGGTGCCCGAGGAGTAGAGCATGTCGATCCCGGCGCGTTCGTCGGGGATCGGGTCGGCGGGCATCGTGGCCACCGCGGCGTCCCAGTCCTGCCAGCCGGGAATGACACCACCGACCGCGAAGCGCTGAAGCTCGGGCGCGACGTGTTCGGCGACCGACGCAAGCCCCGCGGACGCCACGACCAGCTTCGTGCCCGAATCCGCGAGGATGTAGCGCACTTCCGGCGCGGTCAGCTTGGTCGAGATGCAGACGAAGAACAGCCCGCCGCGCTGCGCGCCCCAGGCAATGTCGTAGAATTGCGGGGTGTTTTCGCAGAACAGCGCAATCGTGTCTCCGGCTCGCAGGCCATGCGCGCGGAACAGGTGCGCGGCGCGGTTGGCGCGCTGGTCGAGCTCGGCGAAGCTGATCGTCTCACCGGTTTCGGCGACGATCAGCGCAGGCTTGCCCGGATCACTCCGCGCGTGGACGCATGGATGCGACATTCGCCAGCCCCTCCCCTGTAGATTCGTTTTCTTTTGCAACGGGAAGCTAGCGCGGGACGAAGCGCGCGGCAACGGGGCGTTTTCCGGGGGGGCCGCCTTCGAGCTGCTTCCCCGGCGAAGGCCGGGGCCCAGTAGTGAGACAGAAGAGCCTTAAGCGCTGCGCTTCTTTACCCCGGCCATCTCTACTGGGCCCCGGCCTTCGCCGGGGAAGGACTTTGGTGGAAGGTGTGGCGGCAAAGTACCCGCTCACACGCACAAACGGCCGATCCCGAAGGACCCGCCGCTCGTGAATTAGCAAGAAACCAGCAAGCCTCAGCCAGCAGCAGGCGAACGCCGTCCGCCGCCGCCGCCAGCCGGGCGACCACCGCCCGCCGGACGGCCACTGCCACCCGGACGACCACCACCGGCCGGACGACCAGCGCCCGCAGGACGGCCAGCGCCACCCGCCGGACGGCCTGCGCCGCCAGCGTTATACGGACGGCTGCCACCAGCAGGACGCTCGCCGGTCGGGCGCGCGGTATGCGTTGCGCGCGGCGGCGCACGGTGACGACCGCTCTCGTCGCGCGGACGATCGCTGACGTCAGACCCCGCCGGGCGGGCCGCCTTGATGCGGGCCGCTTCGGCCATGAAGCCCTCGGGGAGCTTGACCATGTCGGGCTTGACGCGCGTCAGCTTCTCGATGTCGCGCAGGTAGCTCCGCTCGTCATCGGCGCAGAAGCTGATCGCGATGCCCGATGCGCCAGCGCGTGCGGTGCGGCCGATGCGGTGGACGTACTGCTCCGCCACGTTGGGCAGCTCGAAGTTGAACACGTGGCTGACGCCCGAAACGTCGATCCCGCGCGCCGCGATGTCGGTCGCGACCAGAACCTTGACCTTGCCGGTCTTGAACTCGCCGAGCGCGCGCTCGCGCTGCGGCTGGCTCTTGTTGCCGTGGATCGCGTTGGCAGGAATGCCGTTCGCGCCCAGCAGCTTCACGACGCGGTCCGCGCCATGCTTGGTCCGCGTGAAGACGAGGCAACGCTCGATCGCGCCGTCCGCCAGCAGCATCGTCAGCAGCGCCTGCTTCTCGCCCTGGTTGACGAAATAGACATACTGCTCGACGCGCTCGGCCGTGCTCGACACGGGCGCGACCTTTACGGTCGCGGGATCGTTGAGGAACTGGTCGGCAAGCTCGCGGATCGCGTTCGGCATGGTGGCCGAGAAGAACAGCGTCTGGCGCACGCGCGGCAGCATCTTTACGATCTTGCGCAGTGCGTGGATGAAGCCGAGGTCGAGCATCTGGTCGGCTTCGTCGAGCACGAGGATCTCGAGCATCGCGAGGCTGACCATGCGCTGCTCGATCAGATCGAGCAGACGGCCCGGCGTGGCGACGAGGATATCGACGCCGCGGCTCATGTCCTGGCGGTTCTTGTTGATGCTGGTCCCGCCGAACACCGTCGCGACGGTCATCTTCGAGAACTTCGCGTAATCGCGCGCGCTATCGGCGATCTGGCTGGCGAGTTCGCGCGTCGGCGCGAGCACCAGCATGCGGCAATGCGTCGGCAGGACGCGCTTGTCGGCGGCGACGAGGCGCTGGATCGACGGCAGCACGAATGCGGCGGTCTTGCCGGTGCCGGTCTGCGCGATGCCGAGCAGATCGCGGCCTTCGAGCAGCATCGGGATCGACTGTGCCTGGATCGGGGTGGGGGAGGTATAGCCCTTTGCTTCGAGCGCGCGGACGAGCGGCTCGGCAAGGCCGAGATGGGCGAAAGACATGAAAGTATATTCCATTGCATGTGCCATGGACGCACGTCTTTGGACGCACGGATGGCGGGGGGAGGATTGACACCCCGCGTGAAAAGGGAAGTCCGTTTGATAACGACCGAGGCGGAGCTGGGACGATAAAGTCCGATCACGCTGCATGACGCTTCGATGGCCGCCATATGGCCGAGGCGGGGGCGGAAGTCAAGGTGGGGTGCGGCGCGGGGAGACAGCCGTCACCCCGACGGAGGCCGGGGCCGTCGTGTTTGTGTCCCGCCGTTGCCGTAAAACGGGGCCGCCCGGGCCTTTGCGAGACCCCTGCATAAAGATAGTCGTAGGTTTGGTCGTCACCCCTCGCCCCAAAGGCAGCCGTCATGCTGAACGTGTTTCAGCATCCACCGCGCAGCAAGCATAGTCCGGACTCGCGGAGGGCTGGATCCTGAAACAAGTTCAGGATGACGGGCGGTTTTGCAGACCTCTCGCCGCAGACCTCTCGCTTTTGTTGGGGTGACGGGCGTATCGATCACCCGACCCGGTTCGCCTCCAGCCCTGCCCGGAAATCATCCGGCAGCGTGGTCAGCCCGCCACTCGCGCTCATCACGATCACGACGTCGCAGGTCGCAACGCACACGCCTTTCTGGAACGCCGCCGACAAGATCTGCCAGCTACGATTGCCGATCTCGCCGATCCCGGTCGCTATCTCGACGTCATCGGGGAAATACGCCTCGGCAAGATAATTGACCTCGACTCGCGCGACCAGCCAGCGATGCCCCGACCAGCCCGAAAGCTCGAGCGCGCGGTTGAACCGCACGCGCGCGCTCTCGAACAGCGCTGCCATCGCGACATTGTTGATATGGCCGAGAACATCGAGGTCCTGGAACCGCGTCTGGATCGTAGTGGTGTGCGGATAGTGCGCGGGGTCCTGCCGCGCCGGATCGGGCCGTCCCATTCAGCGCGGCGCCATCCGGATCGCGCCGTCGAGCCGCACGTCCTCACCGTTGAAATAGCTGTTCTCGACCATCGCGAGCGCGAGCTTGGCATATTCCTCGGGCTTGCCCAGTCGCTTGGGGAAGGGAACCGAGGCGGCGAGATTGTCCTTCACCTGCTGCGGCGCGCCCTGCATCAATGGCGTCTCGAAGATGCCGGGAAGGATCGTGTTGACGCGAATCCCCTCCCCCATCAGGTCGCGCGCGATCGGAAGCGTCATCCCGACGACACCGCCCTTGGACGCGGAATAGGCGGCCTGGCCGATCTGCCCGTCCTCGGCAGCGACGCTCGCGGTCATCACGATTGCCCCGCGCTCGCCGTCTTCACCCGGCGAAAGCGTCAGCATCCCTGCCGCCGACTTGGCGACGCAGCGGAACGTGCCGACGAGGTTGATCTGAATGAGCCAGTCGAAGGCGGCGAGGCTGAAATGCTTGATGCTGCCATCTTCCTTCGAGCGGCTCGCGGTCTTAATCGCATTGCCGGTGCCCGCGCAGCAGATGAGGATCGATTCCTGCCCGTGCGCCGCGCGCGCCTTGGCGAAGCCTGCGTCGACCGAGTCTTCGGACGTGACGTTCACTTCGCAGAACGTGCCGCCGATCTCCGCGGCAATCGCTTCGCCCTTCTCCGCCTGCATGTCGAAGATCGCGACCTTGACGCCCTTGGCGGCGAGCGCGCGCGCGGTGGCGGCACCGAGGCCGGACGCGCCGCCGGTGACGACGGCGGCAGTGGTGGAGTCTAGATTCATGGTGTTTCCTCCCGAGGAACAAGAACGCCCCTCCCCTTCAGGGGAGGGGATGGGGGTGGGGGGTGCCTCGCAGAGACCAGCGCCTGACGATACGTCCCACCCCGACCCCTCCCCTGAAGGGGAGGGGTCAAGTCGGATCAAAGCCGCTCGATGATCGTGACGTTGGCGATCCCGCCGCCTTCGCACATCGTCTGCAAGCCATAGCGCTCGCCCGAGGCGTGCAACGCATGGACCAGGGTCGCCATCAGCTTCGTGCCCGACGCTCCCAGCGGATGCCCCAAGGCGATAGCGCCGCCGTTGACGTTGAGCCGCGCATGGTCCGCGCCGGTATGCTTGAGCCACGCGAGCGGCACCGGAGCGAACGCCTCGTTGACCTCGTACAGGTCGATATCCTCGATCTTCATCCCCGAGCGCTGCAACGCGCGGTCGGTCGCGAACAGCGGTTCCTCGAGCATGATCACCGGGTCTCCGCCGGTAACCGTCAGGTTGACGATCCGCGCGAGCGGGGTCAGCCCGTGTTCCTTCAACGCGCGCTCGCTGACGATCATTACCGCCGACGCGCCGTCGCAGATCTGGCTGGCGTTGGCGGCGCTGATGTTGCCGCCTTCCTGCAACAGCTTGACCGCGCCGATGCTCTCCAGCGTCGCGTCCGCGCGGATGCCCTCGTCGGTGCGATGGCTGATGATGCCGTCGGGCGTCTCGACGTCGAGCGCGAGGATCTCCCTGTCGAACGCCCCCCGCTCGGTCGCGGCGGCGGCGCGGCGATGGCTTTCGACTGCGAAGGTGTCGAGCTGCTCGCGGGTGAAGCCGTGCTTCTTGACGATCATCTCCGCGCCCATGAACTGGCTGAACATGATGCCCGGGTATTTTTCCTCGAGCAGCGGCGACTTGTAGTTGCCGAGCCCCTCTTTCATGAACAGCGTCGCGGTGGTGCCCATCGGGACGCGAGTCATGCTCTCGACGCCTGCCGCGATCACGATGTCCTGCGTCCCCGACATTACCGCCTGCGCCGCGAACTGCATTGCCTGTTGCGAGGAGCCGCACTGCCGGTCGATCGACACCGCGGGGACGCTGTCGGGGAGGTTCTTCGCCGCGAGCACCGCGTTGCGGCCGACCTGCCCCGCCTGCTGCCCGCCCTGCATCACGCAACCCATGATCACGTCGTCGACCGCCGCGCCGTCGATCCCGGTGCGTTCAACGATCGCGTCGAGCACCGATGCCGCCAGGTCGACCGGATGCCAGCCGGCAAGCTTTCCGCCCCGCTTGCCGCCAGCGGTGCGCACTGCGTCCACGATATAGGCCTCGGCCATGCTCGACTCTCCATAAGGGTTGTATTTTGCAACTGTCTTGCCCTGAATGGTGGCGGCGGGCAAGAGTGCGGTTGCATACCCAAGGCTCGAAAGGATATTCCATGACCGTCAGCGAGGCGATTGCGGCGCGGCGCTCGGTACGCGGGTTCCTGCCGACGCCGATCGACCCGGACGTGCTGCGCGGGATCGTCACCAAGGCCGCGCGGGCGGCGACCGGTGGCAATCTCCAGCCGTGGCACATCGACCTGTTGACCGGCGCGCCGCTCGTCGCGCTGAAGGAGACGATCGCCGCGAAACTGTGGCGCGGCGAGAGCGAGGAACCCGCCTACGCCATCTACCCGACCGACCTCGTCGCGCCCTATCGTGACCGGCGTTTCGCGGTCGGCGAGGCGCTGTACGGCGAACTTGGTATCCCGCGCGCGGACAAGGCGGCGCGGCGGCTGTGGTTCGCGCGCAACTTCCAGTTCTTCGGTGCGCCCGCCGCGCTGTTCTGCAGCGTCGACCGGCGGATGGGGCCGCCGCAATGGTCCGACCTCGGCATGTATCTGCAGAACGTGATGCTGCTCGCGGTGGAGGCGGGGTTGGCGACGTGCGCGCAGGAATGCTGGGCGATGTATCCCGAGACGGTCGGTGCGGCGATCGGTATTCCGGCGGAGCGGATGCTGTTCTGCGGGATGGCGATCGGCGTGGAGGACCCCGCCGATCCCGCGAACGCGCTGCGGACCGAGCGGGCCGATGTGACGGAGTGGTTGACGATCCGGAACTGACGGGGCGAGGCGGAGGGGGCGGCGGGGCCGGCCGCTTCACCCCGGCCCCCTCACCCCGGCCGCGGCATCTTGAACAGCGCGTCCGCGCCGATCTCGAAATAATCCGCCGGGCCGCCCCCGCGCAGGATCGGATGCGCCGCCGCGGTCTGATAGGCGCCGTCGGCGATCAGCGCCGGCGCGATGTGGATGCCGATTACTTCGCCGAGGATCATCCACTGGTCGAGCTCGCGGCCGTCGGTGGTCTTCAGCCGCAGCGTCTGGGTGTGGCGGCATTCGAACGCGACCGGGCTCGCCGCGACGCGCGGCGGTTTGACCAGCCGCGACGGCACCGTCGCAAGCTTTGCCAGGTCGAACTCGTCGACCTCCGGCCCCACCGTCGCCGCGCTCGCATTCATCGCATCGGCGAGATCGCGCGTGACGAGGTTCCACACGAACTCGCCGGTCGCGGTGATGTTGGCGGCGCTGTCCTTCCACCCCATCGATGCGAAGCCGATGATCGGCGGGCGATAATTGAACAGGTTGAAGAAGCTGTACGGCGCCAGGTTACGCGTCCCGTCCTCCGCCAGCGTGCTGATCCAGCCGATCGGGCGCGGCGCGACGATCGCATTCAGGGGGTCGTGGTCGAGCCCTGGGACGCCCGCATGGCCATCGCGCGGCTCGTAGAACAGAAGGTCGGACATGGAATTATCCTCGGATGCGGTTAGCGGTGGGCGACGGCGGGGATCGGGGATAGGTGTAACCATTCCCGGCGAAGGCTCGAATAGGTACCTGCATGACCGACGCAACCCGCTCCCCCGACATTCCGCTGCAAGGGTCGGCCACGCCGATCTATCGGCATCGCCTCACAACGCGGATCTGGCATTGGGTGTCCGCGATCACGGTTTTCATCATGATCGGCAGCGGGCTGACGATCCTCAACGCGCATCCGCACCTTTATTGGGGGCAGTTCGGCGCGAATTCGGATCATCCCTGGCTCAATACCCCGCATGTGCCATCGTTCCTGACGATCCCGGCCGGCTATAATCTCGCGGTCGCGCGGCGCTGGCATCTGCTGTTCGCGCTGGTGCTCGGGTTCGGGCTGCTGTTCTACATGGTCGCGAGCCTGATCAACCGGCATTTCCAGCGCGACCTGGCGATCCGCGCGCGCGAACTCGCGCCAGCGCATCTGTGGTATGACGCCAAGGAACATGCCGCGCTGCGCTTCCACGACCCCAGGCAGCCCAACGCGCGCAACATCTTCCAGAGGCTCGCCTACGTGCTGGCGATCTTCATCCTGTTGCCCGCGATGATCCTGTCCGGGCTGGCGCTGTCGCCGGGCATGGATGCCGCGTGGCCGTGGCTGCTCGACCTGATGGGCGGGCGCGCGTCGGCGCGCTCGGTGCATTTCATCGCGATGGTGGGGGTGGTGCTGTTCATCATCGTTCACCTCGCGCTCGTCATCCTGGCGGGGGCATGGCCCGAGACACGCTCGATGATTACCGGCTGGTGGCGAATCCCCGGCCACGACAAGCGCGAGGACGCAGCATGAGCAGCCTGATCACCCGTCGCGCCCTGGTGACGACCGCCGCGCTCGGCTCCGGGGCCTTGCTCGCCGGGTGCGACCCCATCGCCGATATCCCGGCGGCGCGCAAGATCCTGTTCTCGGGCGAGAAGCTCAACATGGGGTTGCAGCGCACGCTGTCGAACCGGCACAGCCTCGCGCCCGAATATCGCGCCGACCAGATGTCGCCGTTCTTCCGCACCAACGGCACCAGCAACCCCGGCACCCCCGAATATGCCGCGATGGTCGCGGACAAGTTCGCAAGCTGGCGGCTCAAGGTCGGCGGCCTCGTCACGCGGCCGCTCGCGATCTCGCACCAGCAACTGATGGCGATGCCCGCGCGCACCCAGATCACGCGCCACGACTGCGTCGAGGGCTGGAGCGCGATCGGCAAGTGGCACGGCCCGATGCTCGGCAACGTGCTCAAGGCGGCGGGGGTGAAGGATAGCGCGCGCTATGTCGTGTTCACCTGTGCCGACCTCTATTCGGGCGCGCACTACTATGAATCGATCGACCTGATCGACGCGTTCCACCCGCAGACGATCCTGGCGTGGGGGATGAACGACCAGCTGCTCGACGTTGGCCACGGTGCGCCGGTGCGGTTGCGGCTCGAGCGCCAGCTTGGCTACAAGCAGGCCAAATACGTCATGGCGATCGATGCGGTGGCCTCGCTTGCGGGCATCGGGCTCGGCAAGGGCGGCTATTGGGAGGATAATGTCGATTACGATTGGTATGCAGGCATTTGACGCGTTAGTGGGCCGCACATGGCCCTTATCGATTTGTTTCTCGCCAAGCGCGTCCAGCGCGGCACCCTCACCGTACACCACGCCGATGGCAAGACCGTCCGCTTCGGAACGCCCGATGCACGCTTCCCGGATGTAACGATTCGCTTCACCGATGCGGGGGCAGCGGCGGCGATCGTCCGCGATCCCGGGCTCGGCGCGGGCGAAGCGTATATGAAGGGCCGGCTCGTGGTCGAGGAGGGCGACGTGCGCGACCTCGTCCGGTTGCTGACGGCGAACGACCCGTGGGAAGCGGGCGCGAACGGCCTCGCCGCTTCGCCGATGCGCCGCGCGATCCAGGCGGTGACGCACCGGATCGAGCGCGTGAACATGGCGCGCCGCTCGAAGCGCAACGTCGCGCACCATTACGACTTGTCCGACCGCCTCTACGATCTCTTCCTCGATTCCGACCGCCAGTATAGCTGTGCGTATTACACCAACCCCGGCAACAGCCTCGAGCAGGCGCAAAGCGACAAGAAGGCGCATATCGCCGCAAAGCTCGCGCTCGAACCGGGGATGACGGTGCTCGACATCGGTTGCGGCTGGGGCGGGATGGCGCTGTACCTCCACCAGCATACCGGCGCGGACGTGCTCGGCGTCACGCTGTCCGAGGAACAGCTCAAGGTCGCGCGGCGGCGCGCGCAGGAGGCGGGGGTCGCCGATCGCGTCAAGTTCGAGCTGATCGACTATCGCCACCTGACCGGTACGTTCGACCGGATCGTCTCGGTCGGCATGTTCGAACATGTCGGCCCGGCGCATTACAAGACGTTCTTCCGCCAGTGCCGCGACTTGCTGACCGAAGACGGCGTGATGCTGCTCCACACGATCGGGCGCGCGGGCGGGCCGGGCGTCACCGACAAATGGACGACCAAGTACATCTTCCCCGGCGGGTACAACCCGGCGCTGTCGGAGATCATCTCGGCGAACGAAGGCCTGCGCTTCATGGTCACCGACGTCGAGGTGCTGCGGCTGCATTACGGCTATACGCTCGACGACTGGTACGATCGCACCGTCGCGGCGCGCGAGCAGATCATCGCGCTGTATGACGAGCCGTTCTACCGGATGTGGCAATTCTATCTGGCGGGGGCGGGGGCGGCGTTCCACTTCGGCGGGATGGTCAACTATCAGATCCAGTTCGCCAAGAACCGCCACGTCCTGCCGATCACGCGCGATTACATGATCGAGAGCGAGCGCGCTTTTCGCGGCTAGCCCGTTGCACCCTGTCGCCCCCTCGCATAGGGGGCAGCCGAACACGAAGGATCCTGCCCGTGACTGACAAAATCAACCGCGTCGTCCTTGCTTATTCGGGCGGGCTCGACACCAGCGTCATCCTCAAGTGGCTGCAGCAGACCTACCAGTGCGAGGTCGTCACCTTCACCGCCGATCTCGGGCAGGGCGAGGAGCTCGAGCCCGCGCGGCGCAAGGCGCAGCAGGCCGGCGTCAAGCCCGAGCACATCTTCATCGACGATTTGCGCGAAGAGTTCGTCAAGGATTACGTCTTTCCGATGATGCGCGCGAACGCGCTGTACGAGGGGCTGTACCTGCTCGGCACGTCGATCGCGCGGCCGCTGATCGCCAAGCGTCAGATCGAGATCGCGCGGATGGTCGGCGCAGATGCGGTCAGCCACGGCGCGACCGGCAAGGGCAATGATCAGGTCCGCTTCGAGCTCGGCTATTACGCGCTCGCCCCCGACATCAAGGTGATCGCGCCGTGGCGCGAGTGGGACCTCACCAGCCGCACCCGGCTGATCGAATGGGCCGAGCAGCACCAGATCGAGATCCCGCACAACAAGCGCGGCGAGGCCCCGTTCTCGACCGACGCGAACATGCTCCACACCTCGTCGGAAGGGCTCGTGCTCGAGAATCCGTGGGACGAGGTGCCCGACTATGTCTACTCGCGCACGGTCAATCCCGAGGACGCGCCCGACCAGCCGGAGACGATCACGATCGATTTCGAACGCGGCGACGGTGTCGCGCTCAACGGCGTGGGCATGTCGCCTGCGACGTTGCTTGAAGCGCTGAACGAACTGGGCCGCAAGCATGGCATCGGGCGGCTCGACCTGGTCGAGAATCGCTTCGTCGGCATGAAGTCGCGCGGCATGTACGAGACGCCGGGCGGCACGATCTATCACCTCGCGCATCGCGGGATCGAGCAGATCACGCTTGATCGTGGCGCTGCGCATCTCAAGGACGAGCTGATGCCGCGCTACGCGGAGCTGCTCTACAACGGCTTCTGGTTCTCGCCCGAGCGCGAGATGCTTCAGGCCGCGATCGACCACAGCCAGGCGAAGGTCGAGGGGACCGTCCGGCTCAAGCTGTACAAGGGGTCGGTCAACGTCACCGGCCGCAAGTCGCCGCAGTCGCTGTATTCGGAAAAGGTCGTCACGTTCGAGGACGACCAGGGCGCGTATGATCAGCGCGATGCCGCCGGGTTCATCAAGCTCAACGCGCTGCGGTTGCGGTTGCTCGGGCGGCGGGATCGGTAAGCCCTGAGTACAATGCCACTTCCCCGGCGAAGGCCGGGGCCCAGTAGTGAAGGTTGATGTCATCTGGGCACAGCGCCCGCTTACGACCGGCCCGCTACTGGGCCCCGGCCTGCGCCGGGGAAGGGCTAAGGGTTAGGGTAAAAGTCCGGGGCCGGCCCCTCTAGGGCAGGGCCGACCCCGTATCCCCCGATACGCTACACGGGGGAAACTGGTGAAACCGTCAGCCGATCAGCGGCAATAGCCCGGGCGGCCATCACGATCGATCGCGCGCCCGGCGAGCGCACCGCCGCCTGCGCCAAGCACCGTGCCGAGCGTCCGGTCGCCGCGCCCTGCGACGACGTTGCCAAGCAGGCCACCCGCGATCGCGCCGATGATCGTGCCGCTGTCGCCGCTGCGGCACCGGTTGCGCGACGTGTTGTAATAGCGCCGGTCGTTATAGCCGCGATCGTCATAGCCACGCCGGTCGTCGCGATATCCGCCGCCACGATAGCCGTCGCCGCGATATCCGCCGCCGCGATAGCCGTCATCGCGGTTGTAGCCATCGCGATACGCCTGGTCATACGCATAGCCATCGCCACGGTCGTAATAGCGCTGGGCGCTCGCGGGGGTTGCAGCCAGACCGGAGACGGCAATCGCCATCGTCGTCGTAGCGAGCATGAGCTTCTTGAACATCGTCGTCTCCCTCTCGGTGTGCATTCCGATGATGCCCTTATGATCGATTCGGGGTGAGACGAGCCTGAATGGGCCTGTTAGCGCGTGTTCATCCACGAAAGGCGGTTGCGCGATGCCGGGCGGTCCCGCAGGGCCTGTCGGTGCGCTTCCTCATCTGTGCCTCGCTCTTCGTGCTGCTGGTCCCCGAATGGAGCGGCAAGGCGCGGATTTCCCTGCTCGGGCCCGATCCCGCCTTCACGGTCGCGCGCGTCCCGCTCGACGAGTCGAACCCGGCGCGGACCCGGGTCGGCGATCTCGTCTATCTCGGGGGCGTTCGGCTCAGGAGCGACGACTCGCAGTTCGGCGGCTTCTCGTCGCTCGCGGTGGCGGGGGATCGCTTCACGCTGCTCAGCGACAGCGGTGACATCGTGCGATTCGCGCTCGGCCGCAACTGGCAGGTGCATGACCGCAGCTATGCCGAATTGCCCGATGGCCCCGGGACCGGCTGGGAGAAGGCCGACCGCGACAGCGAATCGATGAGCGTCGATCCCCGCACCGGCGCGATCTGGGTCGGGTTCGAGAATGCCAACGCCTTCTGGCGCTACGATTCGACCTTTCGCACCGCGCAGGCGCATGTCGCGCCGCCGGTGATGCACCATTGGCCGCTGAACAAGGGGCCTGAAGCGATGATGCTGCTGCCCGGCGGCGGGATGGTGACGATCGGCGAGCAGGACCGGTGGCCCGGGGGGAAGGGGCGCGGCGGGGTCGTGTTCGCGGGCGACCCGAGCGTCCATCCGCGGCGCGGCTTCCGCTTCGACTATATCCCGCCCGAGGGCAGCAGCCCGAGCGACATGACGTTGCTGCCCGACGGGCGCTGGCTGATCCTCAACCGGCGCTTCGCGTGGTTCCGCTTCTCGAACGTGCTGACGATCGTCGACCCGGCCGACGTCAAGCCGGGCGCAACCGTGCGCGGCCACGACATCGCGACGCTCGAATCACCGCTGATCCACGACAATTTCGAGGGTGTTGCCGCAACGCAAGAAGGCCGCGCCACCGTCATCTGGCTCGTCTCGGACGATAACCAGTTGCCGGTGCAGCGCAGCCTGCTGCTGAAGTTCAGACTGGATCCAGTCGCCCGCGGCGACCGGACCTGAGGCTTACGCCGCAGGTGCCTGCGCAGCGACGAGCTTCTTGGCGACGTCGCGCTTGAGGCGACGGCAGCGCAGCGACAGCTTGTCGTTGGTCGTCTTGACCAGCCAGTTGTCGAGACCGCCGACATGCTCGACCGAGCGCAGGCCGTGTGCCGAGACGCGCAGCTTGACGCTGGTGCCGAGGGCATCCGACATGAGCGTCACGTTCTGCAGGTTCGGCAGAAACGTCCGCTTGGTCTTGTTGTTCGCGTGGGAAACGTTGTTACCCACCATCCGGCCCTTGCCGGTCAGTTCGCAAATGCGCGACATCGTGAATTCCTGAATGTCCGGTGGGGCCCGTGACGAACCCCTAGAAGGGGGCGCGCTTACCCAAAGCATCCGGCCCCGTCAACCGATTCAGCCTTTTTCCCGTAACAATCAACTGTCGTTGGCAGGCCGGATCGGGGGGTATGCAACCTTCCGCAAACACGCGGCGTTTGATTACGGTAACGATCTGACTGCACGGACTAAGGGGATATTTGGGATGCGTTTTCTATTGGCTCTGGTGGGGATCGCAGCCCTTGTCGTCGTGGCGCTGGTGTCGCTCGGCATGCTCAAGATCGATACGAGCGCGGGCTCGCTGCCGTCGATCAACGTCGCTGGCGGCAAGGCCCCCGAGGTCGATGCCAAGATGGCGACGGTCGAATTCGGCACCGCGAACAAGTCGGTCGAGGTCCCGACCGTCGGCACCACCACCAAGACGGTCTCGGTTCCGACCGTGCGAATCAACAAGCCCGTCGACGCCAACGGCAACACCGTCACCACGCAATAAGCGCGGCTGGTCCGGGAGCACGGGTTCGGGCATGACCCGGTCATGTCGATAGCGTCCCTGTTGCTTCCGCCGCCGATGCGCGCCGCGCTCGATGCTGCCGCCGCGGCGGCGGAGGCGGGCGAGGTGCCGGTCGGCGCGGTGGTGATGCGGCACGGCGTCGTGATCGCGACGGCTGCGAATGCACCGCGCGCGCTGCACGATCCGACCGCCCACGCCGAGATGCTCGCGATTCGCGCGGCGGCGGCGGCGGTCGGGGACGATCGGCTCGGGGAGTGCGACCTGTGGGTGACGCTCGAGCCCTGCGCGATGTGTGCAGGCGCGATTGCGCATGCGCGGATAGCGCGGCTCTACTACGGTGCGAGCGATCCGAAGGGCGGTGCGGTCGAACATGGTCCGCGGTTGTTTGCGCAGCCCACGATTCATCACCGGCCGGAAATCTTCCCCGGCATCGGCGAAGGCGAAGCGGCGGCGTTGCTGCGCGGTTTCTTCGCCGGACGGCGCTGACCGACGCTTCCGCCGGGCGCCGCAGGACGATCTATTCAAGGCGCACCGTCAGGACGGCGGTTGTGCAATTCCCCGAATCGCGCAAAGGACGTGTTGCGCCATGCACCCACTCCCTCCCTTTCCCTGGATCGACGTCGCGATCATCTTCGCGCTCATCCTGCTCAACGGTGTCTTCGCCATGTCGGAGCTCGCCATCGTGTCCTCGCGCAAGGCGCGGCTCGAGGCGATGGCGCGCAGCGGCAAGCGCGGCGCGCGGACCGCGATCACGCTCGCGGCGGACCCGGGCAAGTTCCTGTCGACGACGCAGATCGGGATCACGCTGATCGGCATCCTGTCGGGCGCCTATTCGGGCGCGAGCCTCGGCGGACCGGTCGGCGCGCGGCTGACCGCGCTCGGCCTGAGCGCGGAGCTTGGCCAGACGATGGGCTTCGCCGTGGTGATCGGGATCACGACCTATGCCTCCCTGGTGGTCGGCGAGCTCGTCCCCAAACAGATTGCGCTGCGCGCGCCCGAGCCGATCGCCGCGACCATGGCTGCACCGTTGCTGTGGCTCGCCTGGGCGACCGCGCCGGTCGTGTGGCTGCTCGATTCGTCCTCGGGGCTGCTGTTCCGGCTGATGCGGCTCAAGCGCGAGACCGAGGAGCATGTCACCGCCGAGGAACTCCACCTGATCGTCGCCGAGGCGTCCAAGTCGGGCGTGATCGAGGAGCACGAGCGCTCGATCATCTCGGGCGTGGTGCGGCTGGCGGATCGCCCGGTGCGCGAGGTGATGACGCCGCGCACCGACATCGAATGGATCGACGCGACGCTCGACGAGGCGGGGATTCGCGCCGCACTGATGACCGCGTCGCACAGCCGGCTGCCGGTGACCGAGGGCTCGGTCGATACCGTCATCGGCGTGGTGCAGGCGCGCGACATTGCGGTGGCGCTGTTCAAGGGGCTCCCGCTCGACGTCCGCGCACTGATGCGGCAGGCGCCGGTCGTGCTCGACCAGATCGACGCGATGGATGCGCTCGACGCGTTGCGGCAGGCCGAAGTGCCGATGGCGCTGATCCACGACGAATACGGGCATTTCGAGGGGATCGTGACCCCCGCCGATCTGCTCGCGGCGATCGCGGGCGAATTCGCGTCGGATACCGATCCCGAGGAAGCGCCCTCGGTCGTGACGCGCGACGACGGGTCGTTGCTGGTCGCGGGGCAGATGGCGGTCGATGCTTTGGCCGAGCGGCTCGGGATCGACCTGCCCGAGGACCGCGATTACGCGACCGTCGCCGGGCTTGCGCTTGCCGTATTCCGCCATCTGCCGGGCGAGGGCGAAAGCTTCGTCGAACAGGGCTGGAAGTTCGAGGTGGTCGATCTCGACGGGCGGCGGATCGACAAGTTGCTGGTGCGCGAGGCAAGGTAGCTTCGTAGCTTGGAGGCATCTCGCTTCCCCGGCGGAGGCCGGGGCCCAGTCGCGGGACGGTCCTGGCGAATGCCTTGCTTAATGCCACAGGCCACTTCTACTGGGCCCCGGCCTTCGCCGGGGAAGCCGTTTTTGGTAGAGTGCCAGCCACAAGACCGCCGCAGCCCGCGCGCGACGGCGGATACCGGGACACGCCCGGAAGAAAGCCTTACCCGCCCAATTTCCCGAACTGCGCCTCATAGCCCGCGCGGTCGCCGGCGCTCAGCAATCTGGCCTGTTCGATCCAGCGGTCGCGCGTCATCCGCCCGCGGAATGCGCCGAGCTTGGCATCGAGTGTCTCGGCGTCCGAAGGGGTGAGCGCCGCGATCTGCTCGACCCGCGTGATCCCCTGTTCGGCCAGCGTCGCGGCGAGCTTGGGGCCGAGCCCCTTGATCTGCGTAAGCGTGCTCGCAGCGGGGGCAGGTGCCGCGGGCGGAGCGGCGGCAGGGGCAGGGGCAGGGGCAGGGGCAGGTTCGGGCGTGGCCGTCGCGGGGGCGGCGCCGGAAACGGGCCGGTCCTCCGGAATGCGCGGGGCGACTGGCACCTGGCGATCGGTGTCTTGCGCAGGACGTTCGGGAACGTCTGCGGACATGGTCGCCACCTGCGTCCCGTCCGCCGATACGCTCGGTTCGTGGGTCGCGCCATGCGCCTCGGCCACCTCGAAATTTTTCTCGACCTGCTTTTCCGCATTCTTGCGGCGGCGGGCGAGCATGCTGCCCCAGATGATCGTCGCTACCGCGGCGATGGCGAGCACCACCATCAACGCGACGTGAACCGTCGTGATCGGCAGCATGAAGTCGATCGCCTGGTTCGGATTTTCGGGCGAGGCAGCCATCGGATACTCCTAAATCGATTGCGCGGTCCTAGCGCAGCGCATCCGCCCCCGTCGCGCGCTAATTAACCCTTGTTGTCCGCGCGCGCGATTTCGCGCCAGCCGATGTCGCGGCGACAGAAACCGGTCGGGAAGTCGACCGCATCGACCCCGCGATACGCCGCGTCACGTGCCACGCCGATCGTGTCGCCCAGCGCGGTCACCGCGAGCACGCGCCCGCCCGAGGCGACGATGCCCCCGTCAGCCTGTCGAGTCCCCGCCTGGAAGACGCGCGCGCCGGTCGCTTCGGCGTTGGCGATGCCGTGGATCGCTCCGCCTGCCTCGGGCGTGCCGGGATAGCCGTTTGCGGCGAGCACCACCGTCAGCGCCACCGCGTCGCGCCACTGCGCCACGCCGTGGTCGGCCAGCGTGCCCTGCGCGACCGCAAGCAGGATCGGCACCAGATCGGACTCGAGCCGCGCCATCAGCACCTGGCATTCGGGGTCGCCGAAGCGCGCGTTATATTCGATCAGCTTGGGGCCGTCCGCGGTGAGCATCAGCCCGGCGTAGAGCACTCCCGAGAACGGGGTCCCCGCCGCCGCCATCGCCGCGACCGTCGGCCGCACGATCTCGTCGAGTGCGCGCGCCTCCAGCTCGGGAGTCAGCACGCGCGCCGGGCTATAGGCCCCCATCCCGCCGGTATTGGGGCCGCTGTCACCCTCGCCGACGCGCTTATGGTCCTGCGCGGAGCCGAACGGGAGGATCGCGGTGCCGTCCGTCAGCACGAACAGGCTCGCTTCCTCGCCGTCGAGGAATTCCTCGATCACCGCTTCGCCACCGGGTTCGGCGAACAGGTCGCCCAGCGCCGCCTCGGCCTCGCCGAGCGTCGCCGCGACCGTCACGCCCTTGCCCGCCGCAAGCCCGTCCGCCTTGACTACGACCGGCAGAAGGAAGCCGCCGAGCGAAGCGAGCCCCTCGTCGAGCGTCTTGACATGGACGTAGCGCGCGGTCGGGATATGCGCGGCGTCGCACACCGCCTTGGTGAACGCCTTCGAGCCTTCGAGCTGCGCCGCCGCCGCGTTCGGCCCGAACACCGCGAGACCCGCCGCGCGGAGCGAATCGCCGAGACCGTCGACCAGCGGCGCTTCCGGGCCGATCACGACGAGGCCGACCGCGTTCGTCGCGCAAAAGGCGACGGTCGCCGCATGATCGCGCACGTCGAGCCCGACGAGCGTCGCGTGTTCCGCAATCCCCGGGTTGCCCGGCGCGGCAAAGAGCGTATCGCACAGCGGCGACATCGCGAGCTTCCAGGCCAGCGCGTGTTCGCGACCACCCGATCCGATCAGTAGGATATTCATGTCGGACCCTCTTTTTGACGCCGCGGCCCGCCTCCTAGCGGGGGACGCTCCCGCCGACAACGCCACGCCGACCGCCACAGCATCGGGCAATTCGGTGATGAGCGTCGGCGAGTTCGCCGGCAAGCTCAAGCGCGCGGTCGAAAGCGAGTTCGGCAGCGTCCGGCTGCGCGGCGAAATCTCGGGGTACAAGCGCGTCGCGTCGGGGCATGCGTATCTGAGCCTTAAGGACGACAGCGCGGTGCTCGATGGCGTGATCTGGAAGGGGCAGGTCGCCGCCCTGGGTTTCCAGCCGCAGGACGGCGCGGAAGTGATCGTCTCCGGGCGGATCACCACCTATCCGGGCCGCTCGAAATATCAGATCATCATCGACCGCATGGAATTGGCAGGCGAGGGCGCGCTGATGGCGCTGCTCGAGAAATTGAAGGCCAAGCTCGCCGCCGAGGGGCTGTTCTCGGCCGATCGCAAGCGTCCGCTCCCGTTCATGCCGCGGACGATCGGCGTGGTCACCTCGCCGACCGGTGCGGTGATCCGCGACATTCTCCACCGGCTGGAGGATCGCTGTCCGACGCACGTGCTGGTGTGGCCGGTCAAGGTACAGGGCGCAGGCGCTGCCGAAGAAGTCGCCGCCGCGATCCGCGGGTTCGACGCGATGCCGCCCGAGACGCGCCCCGACCTCGTCATCGTCGCGCGCGGTGGCGGGTCGATCGAGGATCTGTGGGCGTTCAACGAGGAAGTCGTCGTCCGCGCACTCGCGGCGTGCACGATCCCGACGATCTCGGCGGTCGGGCACGAGACCGACACCACGCTCGCCGATTTCGCTGCGGACCGGCGCGCGCCCACGCCGACCGCCGCCGCCGAGATCGCGGTGCCGGTGCTCGCGGACCTGCGGCTGACGATCGCGGGATACGGCCAGCGCACCGAGAAATGCGCGCGGCGCTATCACGAACGCGGGCGCGAGCGGCTGACCGCCCTGGTCCGCGTGCTGCCGCGTCGCGACGCGTTGCTCGGCCCGCAGCGGCAGCGCGCGGACGACATCGGCGCGCGGCTCGACCGTGGCCTCGAACGCCGCGTGACGCTCGCGCGCGGGCAGCTCGATCGCTCGGCGGGCGCGCTCCGCCTCGCGACGCTCGAACGCCAGCTCGAACGCGCGCGCGATCGCACCGCGGCGGCGTGGCGGCTGGTCCAGTCGCTCGGGCCGAACAGCATTCTCGACCGTGGCTATGCATTCGTTTCGGCGCGGGTCGGGGGTGCGGTCGTCGGCTCGGCGGCGGCGGCGCGCGCGGCGGGGGCCGTGACGCTCCATTTCCGCGACGGCGAGGTCGATGCCAAGGTTGAGCGTGGCGGGGGCAAGGGGTATGCTGGTCCATCCGGCGACCAGCCGACCCTGCTGTAATTCTCGTTCGAAAGCCCCAGCCGATGCTCATGTCCAACACCGATCGCGCGGCGCGGCTGCACTTCATGGCGAACGGCTTTCGCGTGCTCAACCCGGGCGATCATGTCGTCTGCGCGGTCTCGGGCGCGCGGATCGCGCTCGACGACCTGCGCTACTGGAGCGTCGCGCGGCAGGAAGCCTATGCCACCGCGGCGCTCGCGACCCAGGCGATGGGCGGCGAAACTGCCGCATAAGCCTGCGTGGGTCGGCCATGTTCTGGCCGGTCTGGTCGTGATCGGACTCGGCGGTTGCGCCACCGTTCCGGCCATACCGCAGCGTCCCGACGCTGCTCCGATCTCTGCCCGTTCCGAAGCGCCGCCGCGTCCCGCCGGACGGACACAGTTCAGCTATTCGGGGAGCATGACGCAAGGCGGGCTGGTGATCGGCACCGCACCCGCCCATACCCGCGACCTCCTGTTCGACACCGCGATCGTTCCCGTCGCCGCCGACGGCCGCTTCCTCATCGCGTTCGACCGGGACGCGCCCCCGGTCGCAACCCTCGCCGCGACGCTCGACGACGGGCGGGTGATCCGCGACACGCTGACGGTCTCGCCCCGCGCGTGGGACATCTCACGGCTGACGACGCTCCCCAAGATCCCGCTGCCGCAACCCGAATTCGACCGCCTCCGCCCCGCCGAGCTCGCGCAGATCGCCGCCGCGCGGCGGATCGTGACCGATGCGCAAGGCTGGCGGCAGGCGTTCGTCTGGCCGACCACCGGTCGGATCTCGACGCTGTTCGGATCGCAGCGCATCTATCGCAACGGCGAGGCGGGTTCGTATCACTCGGGCCTCGACGTCGCCAAACCGATCGGCTCGGAAGTCGTGGCGCCGGCCGATGGCGTGGTGATCCTGGCCGCGGACCATCCCTTCACGCTCGAGGGGAATCTGCTGATGATCGACCATGGCAACGGGCTCAACAGCGCCTTCCTCCACCTGTCCGAAATCGGCGTGCGCGTGGGCGATCACGTCCGGCGCGGGCAGCGAGTCGCAGTGTCCGGCGCAACGGGACGCGCGACCGGTCCGCACCTCCACTGGAGCCTGCGCTGGCGTGATGCAAAGATCGACCCGTTGCTCGTTACGGGGCCGATGCCTAACGTTATGTGATCGCTACCTTTGCCGCGACGCAACATTAAATGGCGCGAATCTCGGGATTTGAACCAAAATAAGCCTTAGGCCCTTTTCGGCCATTATGTGACCAAAATGCTACACAGCCGCCGTAAAGTTGGCACAGTCTGAGAAGGCTGCTTTACAGCGCTGCAAACTCCGTCAAATTTTCCCCATGAGCGTCCTAGGGTCCAATGATCCGCGGACGCTTGGCCATGCCCTACAAACACGCAGATCGTGACGTGTCGGGGAAGCAAAAGGGGCTGTGTTGATGCTAAATTCTGCATATCGTAAATCGTTTCTACTCGCCGCGACGGCATCGCTCGCCGTTGCCGTTTCCACCGGCAGCGCGCACGCGCAGGACGGCGTAGCAACGCCGCAAACCGACACGGCGCAAGGGACGACCACCACGTCGCCCACGACCGCCCCCACCCCGCAGGAAGAAGCCGGCGCGGACATCGTCGTTACTGGGTCGATCATCCGCGGCACGCTGACGCCGTCGCCCGTCACCACGCTGACCCAGCAGAACCTCGACCGCCGCGGTATCAACACCGTGCAGGACGCGCTCCAGCAGCTGTCGTCGAACAACGGTGCGGCGCTGACCAACTCGTTCAGCGCGAATGGCGCGTTCGCCGGTGGTGCCTCGTCGGTGTCGCTGCGCGGCCTTTCGACCAGCTCGACGCTCGTCCTGTTCGACGGCCTGCGCGCGGCTTATTATCCGCTCGCGGATGACGGCTCGCGCAACTTCGTCGATCTCAACACCATCCCCGACGATATCGTCGAGCGGATCGACGTGCTGCGCGACGGCGCATCGTCGAGCTATGGCGCGGACGCGATCGCGGGCGTGGTCAACGTCATCACCAAGAAGCAGTTCAAGGGGCTCGCGGGCCGCGTCGAAGCCGGCATCGCCGAAAAGGGCTTCGCCGCCAACCAGCGCGTCACGCTGACCGCGGGTGTCGGCGATCTCGCTGAAAAGGGCTTCAACGCCTATATCAGCGGCTTCTACTACAACCAGGACATGGTGAAGAACTCGGATCTTCGCGCGCCCTATAACAGCGACGACCAGCGTCCGATCGGCGGCCCCAACGGCGTCACCAACGGCCTCGACGCATCGGGCAACCTCAACGGCTTCGGCGCCGCGACTGACTTTTACGTCCGTCCCTATACCAATGTCGGCTACAGCAACGGCGTGCAGAATGGCGGCGTCGCGCAGGGTCGCTACCAGAAGCTGAGCAACGCAGGCTGCATCAGCGGCCAGTCGATTACGCTGACCGCCGCCCAGCTTGCGCAGACCGTGAACGCCAACGCCCCGGCCGGAACGATCTGTCAGGAAGACAATACCGCGCAATATGGCGTCGTATCGCCCAAGATCGAGCGCTTCGGCGGTTCGGCGCGCTTTACCGCGACGGTCGGCTCGTCGAGCGAAGCGTATCTCGCGGTGAACTTCCAGCAGAGCACGTCGAGCTACACCGGCACCCCCGCGACGATCCGCGGCAACGCGCCGACCGGGATCGACCTGCCGCGCTTCTCCACCTCGACCGCGTTCGGTGCGGGGCTTGCCCCGGGCTCGGGCATCCTCGCGCTCCCGGTCTATATCTGCGCCCGCACCACGGTGGGGGATTGCACCGCGGCCAACGGCACGCTCAACCCGAACAACCCGTTCGCCGCACAGGGCCAGATCGCGCGGGTTCTCGGGCGTGTCCCGACCCAGACGTTCAACCAGACGCGGAGCCGCGTGTATCGCGGCGCGCTGGGGATCAGCGGGACCTTCGGGAAGGACTGGGACTATCGCGTCGAAGGCACCGCGATGCACACCGATCTGGAAGTGACACAGAAGGGCTATGTCTACATCCAGAACCTGCTCAACGTGATCAAGGACGGGTCGTACAACTTCGTCAATCCGGGCGCGACCTCGCAGGCAACGCTCAACTACCTGACCCCGACCAACGTCAACACCAATACCTCTGACCTGTACCAGGCGCAGGCCACCATCGGGAAGGCACTGTTCGATCTGCCGGGCGGTCCGCTCCGTGTCGCGGCAGGCGGCTCGGTCTATTACGAAGCGGTCAACTCGCCGAGCGGCAACGCGGATTACACCGGCGCGACGCAGCGCTACTTCACGCTCAACGCGTTCGGCACGGTCGGCAATCGCACCGTCGCCTCGGCCTTCGGTGAAATCAAGGCGCCGATCTTCGACCAGCTCGAGATCGACGGTTCGGGTCGCTATGACCATTATTCGAGCGGTCAGTCCAACTTTTCGCCGAAGGTCGGCGTGATCGTGCGTCCGGTCCGGCAGGTCACGCTGCGCGGCACCTATTCGCGCGGGTTCCGTATCCCGAGCTTCGCCGAGGCCAACGCGCTTCCGACGACGGGCTACGTGTCGCAGTCGGTCGCCAACATCCCGGCGGCATTCCTTGCCCAATATGGCGCGAACTGCACCCCGACCAACCCGACCGGCTGCCCGACCTACATCACCGCCTATTCGGTCGGTCTGACGACGCTCGCGTCGCCCAACCTGCAGCCCGAGAAGTCGCGCAGCTTCACCGCGGGGATCAAGTTCGACCCGATCCGCAACGTGACCTTCACGGTCGATTACTACAACATCAAGAAGACCGGGGCGATCACCTCGCCGTCGTCTGCCCCTGCGATCGCGGCCTATTATGCCAACCAGGCGATCCCGGCTGGCTACAACGTGCTCGCGGACGCGGTTGACGTGAACAACCCGACCGCACGGCCGCGCATCGCGTTCGTCGAATCGCAGCTGATCAATGCCAACACGCTCAAGTCCGAGGGTATCGATTTCGGGGCGAACGTCTTCCACGATTTCGGTGCGTTCAAGTTCACCTCGAACCTCGACGCGAGCTGGCTGATCGAACTCAGCACGACCTTCCCGGACGGCACGCGCGAGACCTATGTCGACTCGCTCGGCAACTTCAACCTGACCGCCGGCTCGGGCACGTTCCGTTGGAAGGGCAACTGGCAGAACACGATCGAGACCGGCCCGCTCGCGGTCACCGGCACGGTCAACTACACTTCGGGCTACGATCTGTCGGCGATGGACCAGGGCACGGCATACGGCGATCACGGGCTTGCACCGGGCTACACCGGCAACCGCGTCAAGAGCTACGTGACGATCGACCTCAACGTCAGCGCAAAGGTCAACAACGCCTTTACGCTGTACGCCAACGTCCTCAACCTGATCGACCGGCTGCCTCCGATCGACCCGGTCACCTATGGCGCGTATCTCTACAACCCGGTCCAGGCCGGCAACAACATCTACGGCCGCCAGTTCCGCGCGGGCGCGAAGTTCAACTTCTAACGGCAACCCGCCCCTGGCGGAGCTCCTATCGGCGAGGCGGAAAGCAATTTCCGCCTCGTTTTTTTATGGCGTGCGCGCAGCGCGCACGGCGTGCCGGCGCCGGATCGCCCGGTCGTTCGACCCTTGGTCATCCGACATTTCGGCACCGCAACATTGTTGCATTTTTGATACGGTGCAGCAAAAACCGTGAATGGGTCCGTCACGGCCACTTTACAGCGGAACTTCTGAATAGCATCAATCCCCCGGGCATATTTGAAAGTATCTGACATCATCATCCTTTCGGATGATGTAATGTTTTCATGAGCTTTGTGGGCAATTGCAAAAGGGGGTTTTTTTGATGCGAACGACGACGCTTATTCGCAAGCTGGGGCTTGGTTCGGCTCTTTCGGTTCTTGCCGTGGCAACCTTTGTCTCTCCCGCATCTGCGCAAACCAGTCCGGTCGAGCCTGGCGTCACTGATTCCGCCGCGCAGGATCCGGCGGCTTCCGGGAGCGACATCGTCGTCACGGGCACGCTGATCCGCAATCCCAACCTCACCTCGTCGACCCCGGTCACCGTCATCAGCGACGCGGAAATCACCAAGCGCGCGCCGAACACGGTCGAGGAACTGGTCCGCGCGTTGCCGGGCGTGTCGCCGGGCATCGGCAGCCAGGTCAACAACGGCTCGAACGGCACCAACTCGGTCGATCTTCGTGGCCTTGGCGTTCAGCGCAACCTGGTGTTGCTGGATGGCAACCGCATCGTTCCGTCGCTTGCGAACGGCGCGACCGACCTCAACGTCATTCCGCTCGCGCTCGTCTCGCGGGTCGATCTGCTGACCGGCGGTGCGTCGACCACCTACGGCGCGGACGCGGTTTCGGGTGTGCTGAACTTCATCACCCGGCGCGACTTCACCGGGCTCGACGTGCGCGTCCAGAACAAGATCCTGGAAACGGGCGATGCCCGGTCGTTCCGCGGCGACTTGACGGTCGGCGCCAACTTCGCCGGCGACCGCGGCAACGCGGTGCTGAGCTTTGGCTATACGACCGTGGACCCCGTCTATCAGACGCAGGGCTATTCCAATTTCGGTGTCGACAGCGTGTCGGGTGTCGCCTCCGGAGCCTCGGGGACCGCGGTTCCGACGCGCATCGTCCTGCCGCGGCCTGCCGGGACGCTGCAGGTTTCGCCGGACGGTGCCTCGCTCGTACCGACCTACCAGCGCTTCAACTTCAACCCGTACAACATCTTCCAGACCCCGCTGGTCCGCAAGAGCGTCTACGCGGCAACCCATTACGACGTTGCCGACGGGGTCGAGTTCTACGCGCGCGGGATGTTCTCGCAGAACACGATCAATTCGATCATCGCGCCATCCGGCGTCTTCGGGAACGCGCTGACGATCCCGGGACAAAACCCGTATCTGACCGCAGGGATCCGCAACCAGATCTGCGATGCCAACCGCATCGCGCGCGGGCCGACGTGCGACAACAATGCCGCATTGCCGTTGAGCGGCGTCTATCGCCGCCTCGTCGAGCTCGGGCCGCGCGTCAGCAACTATGAGAACAACGTCTATGACGCTCGGGTCGGCCTGAAGATCGAAGTCGGCAAGATCGGAACGCTCGATCTCGCGGGCTCCTACGGCCGCAGCGAGCAGACGCAGACGCAATCCGGCTACACGATCCTGCCGCGCATCCAGCAGGCGTTGAACGCCACCAACGCCACGACCTGCCTGGATACGAGCGGCAATTGCGTCCCGCTCAACCTCTTCGGCCAGTCGGGCAGCATCTCGCAGGCGCAGGTCGATTTCATCAAGGGCCAGAGCACGATCCGGATCAATACCGAACTGTCGCAGGTCCACGCGCTGCTGAGCGGTGAACTGCTGACGCTCGGCACGTCGTCGCAGGCGATCAGCTATGCGGTCGGCGGCGAATATCGGAAGTACACCTATGAGCGTATCCCGGATGCGTTCGCGCAGGATCCGTCGGCGCTCGGCGGCGCCGGTGGCGCTGTCCTCCCGTTCACCGGCGGGTATGACGTCAAGGAAGCCTTTGGCGAAGTCATCGCACCGCTGGTGACCGACAAGCCGTTCTTCAACGAACTGACGCTCGAGGCGGGCATCCGCTATTCGTCGTACAACGTGCAGGCGCCGAACAGCCCGCATTTCAACACGACGACCTATAAGGGCGGCGCCACGTGGGAGCCGGTCAAGGGCGTTCGTCTGCGCGGCAACTACCAGCGCGCCGTGCGCGCACCGAACATCAACGATCTCTTCTCGCCGACCGTGACGGCGCTGACGAACCTGACGACCGATCCGTGTCAGGACGCAGCCCCTTCGGCCAATGCGAACCTGCGCGCGGTGTGTATCGCCCAGGGGGCAACCGCCGGGCAAATCGGTGCCATCCCCGGTCCGAACGCCGGTCAGATCAACGCGACCTTCGTGACGAACACGCAGATCCGTCCTGAAAAAGCCGACACGTTCACCGTCGGCGCGGTGTTTACCCCCCGCGACGTCGTTCCGAACCTGACGTTCTCGGTCGATTACTTCAACATCAAGGTCAACAACGCGATCACCTTCGCCACGCCGGGTGATGCGATCTCCGCCTGCTTCGGGAACATCACGGCGGCGTCTGCCACGAATTCGGCCTGCACCGTCATCCGTCGCAACCCCGCCAACGGCGGCCTGAGCGGACCGTCTTCGTCGACGTTCGGCCTGCTCTTGCCCGAGACCAACCTTGGTCGACTGGCGACCGACGGGATCGATATCGGTGCTGCGTACAGTCGCAAGTTCGGCCAGTTCGGCCTCGACTTGAGCTTCAACGGCACCTGGACCAACCATCTCCGCTTCCAGTCCGCTCCGACGTCGCTCAACCGCGATTGCGTCGGCTATTACAGCGTCAACTGCGGGCCGAGCCTTGGCCAGATCCAGCCGAAGTACAGCTGGCAGCAGCGGACCGGCCTGTCCTACGGCCCCGTCAATGCATCGGTGCTGTGGCGGCATATCGACAAGGTGACCTACGAGCCGGGTCTTGGAACCCTGTTCAGCGGCACGATCACGAACGCGGCGGGCGTTTCGTCGGAACTCGCCGGGAAGTCGTACAACTTCAATCGTATCCCGGCGTATAACTACTTCGATCTGACCTTCCAGTTCGACGTCACCAAGCAGTTCAACCTCACCCTCGGTGTGCAGAACCTGTTCAACAAGCAGCCGCCGATCGTCGGTGGTCAAGCCGGCTCGACCACTGCCAACAGCGGCAACACCTTCCCGTCGACGTACGATCCGCTTGGTCGTTCGTTCAATGCGGCGCTTCGTGTGAAGTTCTGATCCGGGTATCTGACCGGATCTACGGGAGGCGGCCTTCGGGTCGCCTCCTTTTTTATGACGGGCAGACCGCTAGGATGCGTCCGGCAACAGCGGTGCCGGCGCGACCAGCGATACGCCCGCACCCTCCGCGACCTTCGCCGCCCAGGCCAGCACCATCCGGACTTCCTCGGCATGCAGCGACAGCGCCGCGCGCTGGTCGGCCTTGCGCGCCTCGGCGTCGAAGTCCCCGCCGAACTTGGCATGCTGCCGGAACACCGACCGGACGATCGCGTCGCGCCCCGCGTCGCTGTCGGCCACGTCGAACAGCGTATCGATCGCCGCCAGCGCCGCCGCCGGCTGCGCGAGCAGCACTTCGCTGTCGAGCGTCCGCACCCGCCCGGGCCACGCGCGGGCAAGCTTCGCGAACAAGGCGTGCTGCGCCAGCCAGCCGACCGCCGCGACCTGCAGGTCGGACTGCAGGAAGATCGCCTGCGGTTCGAACCCGAGGTCGACCAGCCCTTCCTTGAGGAACCCCGCCAGCAATTCGCGCACCCACAACCGGCCCCACATCCGCTTGCTCGCGATCGACCCGAGATACGTCTCGAGCGGCGCGTACAGCAGCACGGCCGCCGCCTCGGGCCGCTCGGTCAGCATCGCGGCGGCGAGGCCGTTGACGATGTTGGAGGGCTTGATGACGCAGCGCTCCCCCGGCGCGAACGGCCGCGCCAGCGCGCGCAGCCCATCGCCGAGCACCGCGCCGATCCGGCGCGGATCGCCGAGGCGATGCCGCCAGCCGACGAGATCGTTGAGCAGCACGGGTTCCTTCAAGCTGAACGCGCGGCCCGGCCGGTCATAGGCGTTGGCGAGCAGTGTCGAGCAGCAATAGGCCGAATGGAAGATGAAGTTCAGGCGGGGTGCCGCGCCCGTCAGGTCGCAGTCGCCGCGCCGGATCACTACCGGGTCGCCCGGCCCGGCGATGTGCTCGTCGGTCAGGAACGGTACCGTCTGCCGCAGCGCGCGCGGGACCTGCAGGAAATGGAACGTATCCTGCCCGGGGTCGTAGCGATGCGCGAGCCAGTCGGGATCGGGAGCAATCGGAGGGTGCGCAGTGGCCATGCGGGATACTGTCGCGGAGTGCGCGCGCGGGATCAAGCGCGCGGCTTGCATGGGTCGGCGCGGTATGCTCTTTCGACCGCATGATCGATCCTGCCGGTGCCGTCGGACCCTTGCTGCGCGAAGCCGCCGCCCTGCGCCAGCGCGGCGATGCGGCGGGCGAACGCACGACGCTCGACCGCGCGATCGCACTCGATCCCGCACGGCCCGAAGCGCATAACGCCCGTGGCATGCGCGCGCTGGCGGACGCGGATTTCGGCGCGGCGGTGGCGTGTTTTGGCCGCGCGATTGCGCTCGACCCCGGCGAGCCGGCGCTCCGGCTCAATCTCGCCGCCGCGCATCGCGCCGCGGGGGACGCCGACGGGGAACGCGCCGCGCTCCAGTCGGTGCTCGATATCGACCAGCTCCATTTCCTCGCGCAGTTGCGGATGGCCGAATTGCTCCAGCGGCAGGGGCTGGTGTCGGATGCCGCGCGGCACTGGAGCGCGGTGGTTCAGCTCGCGGCGCAGGTCGCCGAACGCCCGCCCGCGTTGGTCGAGGCCGAGCGGCGTGCGCTGGGATTCCTCGAGGCGCACAACGCGGCGTTCGCGGATGCCCTGCTAGACGAATTCGGCGGCGCGCCGCGGTTGCAGGCGGCGTCGCGGCGGTTCCAGGCGTGCGCGGACCACACGCTCGGGCGACGCAGGATCTACCAGAACCAGTGCGCCGGGGTGCATTTCCCGTTCCTCCCCGCGGACGAATTCTTCGACTCCGCGCATTTCCCGTGGTTCGCCGCGCTGGAGGCGGCGACGCCCGCGATCCGCGCCGAGGCGCTTGCGATGGTGGCGGGCGGGGCCGACGCGATCCGCCCCTATGTCCGGCTCGATGCCGGCACGCCCGCTACGCCGTGGAGCAGGCTCGACGGCTCGACCGACTGGAGCGCCTGCTTCTTGTGGGAATATGGCCAGCGCAACGATGCGGTATGCGACCGCTGCCCCGCCACCGCGGCGGCGCTCGCGGCGGTTCCGCAGACGCAACTGCCGGGGAAGGCGCCCTCGGCGTTCTTCTCGATCCTGCGCGGCGGCGCGACGATCCCGCCGCATACCGGTGTCACCAATACGCGCGCGATCATCCATTTGCCGCTGGTCGTCCCCGAAGGCTGCGGCTTTCGCGTCGGCGGTGAGACGCGCGCCTGGCGCGAGGGCGAGGCGTTCGGTTTCGACGACACGATCGAGCACGAGGCGTGGAATCGCAGCGACCAGATCCGCATCGTGCTGATCTTCGACGTGTGGAACCCGTATCTGACGCCCGACGAGCAAGCCGACCTCGCGCGCCTGTTCGCGGTGACCGACCGGGGATTGGTTGCGCCCCGCGCCTGATGGGGGATCAACCCCCGCCGACATCCACCCCCTGCTGCTCGAGCAGCGCGATCGCCCCGCCAAGCTGCACGCGATAGCGGTGCCAGCGGTGGAGCGATTCGCGGTGGATCGGGCGGCGGACCTGCCACGCGCTCGCGGTCCGCACCGCGAGCGGCGAGTCCGGCGCGGACAGGCAGGCGTCATCCCAACCGAGACCCAGGGACGCAAGCATGCCGGACACGCTCGCCTGCGGATCGGTGACCAGCGCGTCATAGTCCACGGTCACGATGTCGTCCCCATACACCCGCTCCCAATGCGCCATCAGCCGCCGGTAAAGCAGGTAGAAATGCACCGCGTCGCGCAGGTCGGTGCCATAGGTAACGCCATCGCCGAACTGGAGGAAATAGGTCGACAGCAGCGTGTCGAGCACGTTGCGCCGCGTGTGGAGGATGCGCGCTTCGGGAAACAGCGTCTTGATCAGCCCGATGTGGAGGAAATTGTCGCACCGCTTGTCGGTCACGATTCCCGTGCCGGGAAGCTCGGCGAGATAGCGTGCGCGCAACGCCGCGATCTCGCCGGCGGTCAGCGCGACGGGGTAGGGCGTGAGCGACTGGACGATCGCGGGAATCGCCTCGAGTTCCCCGCCCGGGGTGATCGCTTCGTGCTGCCCGAGGATCTTCTCGACCAGCGTCGAGCCTGACCGGAACATCCCGCAGATGAACAGCGGTGTCTTCGCACCCGCAGGCGTGGCGGGCGAAGGGGGTGCCGGCGCGGGATAGGCGGCGATCAGCGCGTCGACCAGTCGGGTGTGCGCCGCGGGATCATAGACCGACGGTGCGATCGACCGCGCGATCCAGTTCGCCGCCTCGATCGCCTGGAACGCATCCCCCGAATCCCCGGCGGCATCGAGCGCGTTGCCGAGCGCGAACAACAGATCCGCGCGATCCTCGACCGAGGCGGCGCGCGGCAGCACCGTCTTCAGCCGCGCGACCGCAGCGCCCGCCGCGCCGTCCGCGACGTCGATGGCCGCGAGCCGGGCGTGCGCGCGGCCATTGTCGGGCGCGCGCGCCAGCACCGCGCTATAGGCACGCCGCGCCGCGCCACGGTCGCCGAGATCCTCGTGGAGATTGCCGAGGTTGAGCCATGCCGGCAGGAAATCGGGGTTGGCCTGCAGCGCGTGCTCGAGCTCGACGATTGCGGCTTCAGGGCGGAACAGGTGATCCGACAGGATCGCCGCGCGGTTGAGATGCGCCTGTTCGGGGTGCGGCTCGCCCTGCGCCAGTCCCTGCGCGTAAGACTCCAGCGCCGCATCGAACTGCCGCGTCGCGCGCTGCGCCCAGGCGAGGTTGAACCAGGCGTCGGGCTGGCGGGAATCGATCGCAAGCACCGCCTCGAACGCGGCGATCGCGCCCGGCAGGTCCCCGCCGCGCAACCGTTCGGCGGCGGTCTGGAGCAGGGCGGTCGTCTGGGGGGCGTGCGGCATTCTCGTGTCTTATCGGGTCCGGCCCGGGCCCGATAGCATCGTCAGGTAATCCGGTGCGCCTTGACCGCGGGCTGCCCGCCGACGTTCATCTGGTAGCTGCCGAGCGCGCCGCGCTTGATATGGACCTTGTCGCCGGGCTTGGGGCTGCGGCCGATGACATTGTCGTCGGTCTGCGCCCAGCGCGCGCCATCCGCCATCCGCAAGGTCCAGCGGCCGGCGCCATCGACGCGCGCCTCGGCGACGGTCGTGTCGATGAAATCGATGTCGGGCGCATTGCCGAAGATCGGCAATGTCGGCAGCCCGATCCCGAACAGGGTGCGGCGCGCCTGGCGCATCTGCTGGCGGTCGACCACGACGACATCCTGTCGCGCCTCCGCGGAATCGAGCGTCTCGACCGTCTTGTCGAAACAGGCGAGCCGCGCGGCCGGGTCGGTCAGCTTGCGGCATTGCACGACATCGCTCAGCGCCTGCGAGCGGCCTTCCGCGCGCGGCGCGGCGGCGTTTGCGCTGCCCGACAGGGCGGCCGCGATCAGCAGAATTTGAAGCGTTCGAGCGCGCACAGCGTGTCCCCTTGGCAGAGCGTCCGACGCGCGGTACGGCCCGGCCCGCGCAGTCGCAAGCGTCTGTGAACAGGCTGTGTCTATTCTGCTACAGTTCCGGAACATTGTGAGTGATCTGCGCATTATGTCCGCAATTTCACTTTTGTGACGCGCCGCTCCTACTAAAGAAGCACCCCATAGACAGCGGGTTAACCGCTGTTGATTCGTGCCATCGCCCCCGCGTTGGCATCAAAGGGGATTCAATCCAACATGCAAAACCACGTTTTGCGCGGCTCTCTGCTCGCGTCCACGATGATTGCCGGCATCCTCGGTGCCCTTCCTGCCGCAGCGCAGGTCGCACCCGCCGCGCCGGCACCCGCACCCGCCGCCCAGCCCGCACCGCAGCCCACGCAGGAGCAGGCGCCGACCACGACCAGCACGGGTGACGACAGCGTTGCGAGCACCACGCCCGCCGCGTCCAACACCCCCGGCGCAGACGCTGGCGACATCGTCGTCACCGGTTCGCGCATCTCGAACCCGAACCTGACCTCGGCCAGCCCGATCACGGTTGTCAACGCAGCCGAGATCAAGCTGCAGGGCGCGACCCGCATCGAGGACGTGCTCAACAGCCTGCCGCAGTCGTTCGCGACGCAGAGTTCGTCGGTGTCGAACGGGTCGAACGGCACCGCGACCGCCAACCTGCGCAACCTCGGCGACCAGCGCACGCTCGTCCTCGTCAATGGTCGTCGCCTGATGCCGGGTAACCCGTCGTCGAGCAGCACCGCATCGGCCGCAGCCGATCTCAACGTCATTCCGCAGGCGCTGATCAAGCGCGTCGACGTGCTCACCGGCGGGGCCGGCTCGGTCTACGGGTCGGACGCGATCGGCGGCGTCGTCAACTTCGTGCTCGACACCAATTACGAAGGCGTCAGCCTCGACGCGTCGGGTGGCATCTACAACCACGATAACCGCAGCCAGCGCTTCCAGAACATCGCCACCGCAGCGGGCTATCCGACGCGTGACGGTCAGGCGTTCGACGGCACGCAGTTCGACGTCAACCTCAAGATGGGCGTCGGCACCAGCGACGGCCGCGGCCATGTCGTCGGCTACATGGGCTATCGCAAGATCGGCGCGATCCTCCAGGGCGACCGCGACTATGCGGCGTGCGGCCTTGGCGCCCCTGCCAACGGCAGCGAATATGTCTGCAGTGGCTCGGCCACCGCATTCCCCGCCAACTTCACGCTGGGCGATACGGTCGTCAACGGCGCGGCCAGCGGTCTCCAGCAGCAGTACACGCTCAACGGCGCAGGGCAGCTGACCCCCGGCCGGACGCTCTACAACGCGAACCCGCTCAACTATTACCAGCGCCCCGACACGCGCTACACGGCGGGCTTCCTCGCGCATTACGACGTGAGCGACAGCTTCAAGCCCTATGCCGAGTTCATGTTCATGGACGATCGCTCGGTCGCGCAGATCGCGCCGTCGGGTGACTTCAGCAACACGTCGGTGCTCAACAGCAACAACCCGTATCTGTCGGCTGCGCAGCAGGCGACCTTCTTCCGCAGCACCAACCTGGTTCGCGACGCGAACGGCAACGTCATCAACCTGACCAACCCGGACGGCTCGCAGTATCAGCAGGCGAACGTCACGATCGGTCGCCGCAACGTCGAAGGCGGTGGTCGTCAGGCCGATCTGCGTCACACCGCCTACCGCTTCGTCGCGGGCGCACGCGGCGACATCGCGGACGGCGTTTCGTACGACGTCTATGGCCAGTACGGCACGACGATCTTCAGCCAGGTCTATCGCAACGAATTCTCGGTCTCGCGCACCCAGCGCGCGCTCGATGCGATCACCGACACGCGTCCGGGGTCTTCGACGCTCGGCCAGCCGGTCTGCCGCTCGGTCGTCGACGGCACCGATCCGAACTGCGTCCCGCTCAACATCTTCGGCGCGGGCAACATCTCGCAGGCGGCGCTGAACTACGTTCAGACCCCGGGCTTCCAGTCGGGTAACACCGCAGAGAAGGTCGTCAGCGGCTCGGTCACTTTCGAAGGCGGCAAGTACGGCTTCCAGTCGCCGCTTTCGACCCAGGGCATCGGCATCAACGTCGGTGGCGAATATCGCGAGGAATCGCTGACGCTCGAGGTCGACAACGGCTTCCTGAGCGGCGATCTGGCGGGCCAAGGCGGCGCGACGCTGCCGATCAACGGTTCGTTCAACGTCAAGGAAGTGTTCGGCGAAATCCAGGTTCCGCTGGTCACCGATCATCGTTTCTTCAAGGAACTGACGATCAACGGCGGCTATCGCTACTCGGACTACAGCACCTCGGGCGGCGTCTCGTCGTACAAGGGCGAGCTCGTCTGGGCGCCGATCTCGGACGTCCGCTTCCGCGGTGGCTATAACCGTGCGGTCCGCGCACCGAACACGCAGGAGCTGTTCGCGCAGCAGTCGGTCCAGCTCGATGGTGCGACCGATCCGTGCGCGGGTCCGGCCGTCAACGGTCTGGTCAACGGCAACAATGCCGCTGCCTGCGCCCGTACCGGCGTTGCGGCAAACCGCTTTGGTCTGATCGCGGCGAACCCGTCGGAACAGTATAACGGCCTGCTCGGCGGCAACCCGAACCTGAAGCCCGAGAAGGCGGATACGTTCACGGTCGGCGTCCTGCTCCAGCCGAGCTTCCTGCGCGGCTTCAACCTCTCGGTCGACGCCTTCTCGATCAAGCTGCAGGACCGGATCGGCGTCATCGGCGCCGACACGATCATCGCGCAGTGCATCGCGACCGGCGCACAGTCGCTGTGCGGCGCCATCAACCGCGATGCCAACGGCACGCTGTTCCAGGGCAACACCGGCTACATCGTCGACACCAACGTCAACGCGGGCTCGCTCAAGACGCGCGGGATCGACGTTTCGGCGGGCTACACGCTGCGGACCGGCCAGATCGGTACGTTCGGCCTGTCGTTCAACGGGACGTATGTCGACCAGTTCACCTCGGACAAGGTCGGGGCGAAGTTCGACTGCGCCGGCCTGTATGGTGCACAGTGCGGTTACCCGCAGTCCAAGTGGCGGCATTCGGCGCGCGTGACCTACACGTCGCCGCAGGGCATCGGCCTGTCGGCACGCTGGCGTTATCTGTCGGCGACCAAGTATGAGCGCACGAGCAGCGACACGGACCTTGCCGGTTCGTTCTCGCCGCTCGACGCGCGCATCCCGGTGCAGAACTATTTCGATCTGGCCGCGACCGTGCGGGCAGCGGACAAGTTCACCTTCCGCATCGGCGCGAACAACCTGCTCGACCGCACGCCGCCGATCCTGAGCCAGGCCGCGTCGCCGATCGGTTCGTTCGGCAACGGCAACACCTACCCGGGCATCTTCGAAGGCAACGGCCGCTACCTGTTCGTCGGCGTCACCGTCGACATGTAAACGGCGCGTCCTTCGGGAAGCCATCGGGGCGGCGGATCACACGATCCGCCGCCCCTTTTTTGTCTTTGCCGGAAGTGGCCCCCTCCGTTCGCCCTGAGCGCAGTCGAAGGGCCGGCGCTGTGCGCAGGGCTTCGACTTCGCTCAGCCCGAACGGAGGTTGGGACGTCTGCCCCGGGGGGCGGCTGCCTACTCCACCACCAGCTCCAGCTTCCCGTCGCCCTCGTCGACCCGCACCGTCGCGCCGTCCTTGACGCTCCCGCGCAGGATCAGGTCCGCGAGCGGATCCTGCAGATAGCGCTGCACCGCGCGCTTCAGCGGCCGCGCGCCATAGACCGGATCGTAGCCGACCCGCCCGAGCCACGCGCGCGCGGCCTCGGTGAGGTCGAGCGTCACCTTGCGTTCGCCGAGCAGCGTCGCGATCCGCTTGACCTGGATGTCGACGATCGGCGCCATCTCCGCCTGGCCGAGCCGGTGGAACAGCACGATCTCGTCGAGCCGGTTGAGGAATTCGGGGCGGAAGTGCCCGCGGACGATCTCCATCACCTGCGGCTCGACCGAAGCAACGTCCTCGCCTTCGCCCAGCGTCGTCAGCACCTGGCTGCCTAGGTTGGAGGTCAGCACGATGATCGTGTTGGTGAAGTCGACCGTGCGCCCCTGGCCGTCGGTCAGCCGCCCGTCGTCGAGCACCTGCAACAGGATGTTGAACACGTCGCCGTGCGCCTTTTCGACCTCGTCGAACAGCACGACCTGATACGGACGTCGCCGCACCGCCTCGGTCAGCACGCCGCCTTCCTCATAACCGACATAGCCCGGAGGCGCACCGATCAGCCGCGCAACCGCGTGCTTTTCCATGAACTCGCTCATGTCGATGCGGACCATCGCGGTCGGGTCGTCGAACAGGAATTCGGCGAGCGCCTTGGTCAGCTCGGTCTTGCCGACGCCGGTTGGCCCGAGGAACAGGAACGAGCCGAGCGGCCGGTTCGGGTCCTGTAGCCCTGCACGCGCACGCCGCACCGCGGTCGACACCGCGCGGATCGCGTTCTGCTGGCCGATCACGCGCTTGCCGATCGTCGTTTCCATCTGAAGCAACTTGTCGCGCTCGCCCTCGAGCATCCGCTCGACCGGAATCCCGGTCCAGCGCGCGACCACGCCCGCGATGTCCTCGCCCGTCACTTCCTCGCGCAGCATCGCGCCCTTGGTCGCGCCCGCTGCGGCATCCAACTGCCGTTGCAACTCGGGGATGCGCCCGTAGGACAGCTCGCCCGCCTTGGCGAGATCGCCGGCCCTTTGCGCCTGCTCGAGTTCGAGCCGCGCGGCGTCGATCTGCTCCTTGAGCTTCGCCTCGGCCGAGATCTTGTCCTTCTCGCCCTGCCAGCGCGTGGTCAACTCAGCCGACTGCTGCTCGAGATTCGCAAGCTCGCCCTCGAGCGTGCCGAGCCGGTCGCGCGACGCTTCGTCGGTCTCGCGCTTCAGCGCCTCGCGCTCGATCTTGAGCTGGATGATCCGCCGGTCGAGGATTTCGATTTCCTCGGGTTTGCTTTCGACTTCCATGCGGATGCGCGACGCGGCCTCGTCCATCAAATCGATCGCCTTGTCGGGCAGGAAGCGGTCGGTGATGTAGCGGTTCGACAAGGTCGCCGCCGCGACGATCGCCGCATCGGTGATCCGCACGCCGTGGTGAAGTTCGTACTTTTCTTTCAATCCGCGCAGGATCGATATCGTGTCCGGAACCGTCGGCTCCCCCACGAACACCGGCTGGAAACGCCGCTGGAGTGCCGCATCTTTTTCGACGTATTTGCGATACTCATCGAGCGTGGTCGCACCGACACAGTGCAGCTCGCCCCGCGCGAGCGCTGGCTTGAGCAGATTGCCCGCATCCATCGCGCCTTCGGATTTTCCCGCGCCGATCAGCTGGTGCATCTCATCGATGAACAGGACGATGTCGCCCTCGGCGGCCTTCACCTCGTCGAGCACGCCCTTCAGCCGCTCCTCGAACTCGCCGCGATATTTGGCGCCCGCGATCAGCGAGCCCATGTCGAGCGACATCAGCTTGCGGTCCTTGAGCGTATCCGGAACGTCGCCATTCGCAATGCGCAAAGCGAGCCCCTCGGCGATCGCGGTCTTGCCGACGCCGGGTTCGCCGATCAACACCGGGTTGTTCTTGGTGCGGCGCGCAAGGATCTGGATCGTGCGGCGGATTTCCTCGTCGCGGCCGATCACGGGGTCGAGCTTGCCGTCGCGCGCCGCCTGCGTCAGGTCGCGCGCGAACTTCTTCAAAGCGTCGAACTTGTCCTCCGCACCCGCGCTGTCGGCGACGCGGCCGTTGCGGACCTGCTCGATCGCCGTATTGAGCGCCTCGGGCGCAACGCCCGCGGTCTTTAACGCCTTGCCCGCCGCGGTGTTGAGCGACAGCGCGAGCGCCACCAGCAGCCGCTCGACGGTCACGAAACTGTCGCCCGACTTGGTCGCGATCTGCTCGGCCTGGTCGAGCACGCGTACCGCATCATTGTCGAGCCCCGGCGTCTGTTGCGCGCCGCTCCCCGATACCGCCGGGATCTTCGCCAGCAGCAGGTCGGTCTCGCTCGTCGCGCGCTTGGGATCGCCGCCGGCTGCCGTGATCAGCCCGGACGCCATGCCCTGCTCATCCTCGAGCAAAGCCTTGAGGATATGCTCGGGCGCGATCCGTTGATGGCTCATGCGGATCGCGACGGTCTGCGCCGATTGCAGGAAGCCCTTGGCGCGATCGGTAAATTTCTCGATGTTCATCCAACACCCTCACAGTTGCTTTCGCGCCGATATGGTGTTGCAAATATACAACACAAGTCGTGAGACTACGGATTGCGTGACAAATCCGCCCCGTTCGCCAAGATAGCGCAGGACCTGGCCAAGACCAGAGCCGCAGGGGGAATGCATGCTGCGAACATTTGGGGTGGGCCTCGCGAGTCTGTTGCTCGTCACCGCCGCTGGCCTGGCACTCTGGGAGCCGATCGCGGCGACCAGCGCGACCCCGCCACCCGCGCACCGCTATGACAGCGTCATTGCGCGGGACCGCTTCGGCGTGCCGCACATCTTCGGCAAGACCGACCCCGACGTGGCGTACGGCGTCGCCTACGCGCATGCCGAGGACGACTTCGCGACGCTGCAGGAAGCCGTGGCGATGGCGCGCGGGCGGCTCGGCGCGATGACCGGGGCGGACGGCGCGAAGGTCGATTACACGCTCGCGCTGCTCGGCGCGCGCGAGACCGCGCATCGCGATTATCTCAAGCAACCCGCCGATGTCCGCGCGTTGCTCGATGCCTATGCGACCGGGCTCAACGTCTATGCGCGGCGGCATCCGGGGCAGGTGCGGCTCGCCAAGCTGTTCCCCGCGAATGGCGAGGACATCGCGACCGGCTTCGTCCTGCGCACGCCGTTCTTCTTCGGGCTGGATCAGGTACTCGGCGCGTTGTCGGGCGACACGCCGCTGCCGCGCGAAAGCGCCGGCGCCACCCCCGATGCGCCCGATCCCACGGCGCTTCCCGCAAGCGGCGAGGGCAATCAGAACGGCTCCAACGCCTTCGTCGTCGCGCCGAAACGGTCGGCGGATGGCTTCACCCGCGTCCTCTCCAATTCGCACCAGCCGTGGAAGGGGCCGGTCGCCTGGTACGAGCTGTCGGTGCAGTCGGGGACCGGCTGGCACTTTTCGGGCGCGACCTTCCCCGGCGTGCCGTTCCCGGTGCTCGGGCATAACGAACATCTCGGGTGGACCAATACCGTCAACCGGCCCGACCTGACCGACGTCTACACGCTCGACACCGATGCCGCGCACACCCGCTATCGCTTCGATGGCGCATGGCGGCCGTTGCAGGCGCGGCGCGTGTGGCTGGGCGTGCGGGTCGGGCCGTTCGTGCTGCCAATCCCGAAGACGGTGTACCGCGCGGTGCAGGGCCCGGTGATCGTCAACAAGAGCGGGGCCTATGCGATCCGCTATGCCGGCGCGGACCAGTTGCGGATGGTGGAGGAATATTACCGCCTGACGCGTGCGCGGAATTTTACCGAATGGCAGCAGGCGCTGGCACTCCAGGGCGTTCCGGCGACCAATTTCCTCTACGGCGATGCGCAGGGCACCATCGCCTATGTCTACAACGCGAGCTTCCCCAACCGGCGGCCGGGCTATGATTACCAGCACCTGCTCCCCGGCGACACGTCGCGCGACCTGATGCCGGGGACGGTGCCGTTCGCAGCGGTACCGCGCAACGTGAACCCCGCGTCGGGCTTCCTGATCAACGCCAACAACACGCCGTATCAGGCGGCGGGGCAGGGGTCGGAGCTTCGCCCGCAGGATTACAGCCCGCTGCTCGGGATCGAGACCGACACCACCAACCGCGGTACCCGCGCGGTCGAGCTGATGGGCCAGACCCCCCGGATCAGCGAGGCGGACCTGCTCAGGATCAAGTTCGATACCGGGATCAGCCGCTTAAGCTGGGCCGCGAAATGGTATCGCGACATCGCACGGGTCGACCCGCGCGGCGATCCGCAGCTCAGCGCAGCGCTCGGCGTGCTGCAGCGCTGGAACTGGAATTTCGACGGCCAGCACGGTGGACAGGCGCTCGCCGCGATCCTGCTGCGGACCGGGCAGAAATGGCATTACCAGCGCCGCCCCGAACTCGACCCGCGCGACGCGCTGGCCAAGGCGGCGGCGTATCTCCAGACGCATTTCGGCACGCTCGACCCGCCGTTGGGCACCGTGCTGCGGCTGCGGCAGGGCAAGGTCGACCTGCCGCTCGATGGCGCGCCCGACGTGCTGCGCGCCGCCTCGACGTGGGACGAAGCGCCCGACGGGCGGCTGGTGGTGAAGCATGGCGACAGCTTCATCATGCTGATGGCGTGGGACAAGGCGGGGCGGGTGGAATCGCGCTCGATCCAGCCGTTCGGCGCGGCGACGACCCGGCCGGAGTCGCCGCATTACGCGGACCAGGCGCCGCTGTTCGTGGCGCACCGGTTCAAGCCGGTGCTGTTCTGGCGCGAGGATCTGCGGCGGAACGTCGAGCGGGTGTACCGGCCGTAAGGGTGGGGACCGCGCGGGATATGGCAACCGCCCCGGCCGCGTGCCCGACGTCCCTGGCGGGGAACGATGTGTTTACGACTTGGCCGCTAGCCTGATGGCTCCATCCTGAAGGAAGCATGATGAAGCGTCTCTTGCTCTGTGCGGTAGTGCTGGCCGTACCCGGATCGGCATGGGCCGGGGACGACGCGCCCTATTATGGTCCGATGCAGCGCTGGCACGGTATCGGCTATACATTCGGCTATAGGGACAAGGTCGAGCGCGACGGATCCTGGCGGATCGACACCGCAATCCGTGGCCGCGGCGAGGCGGTCGACATGGCGCTGTACCGTGCCGCCGAACGCGCCCGCGCCGAAGGGTATCGCTACGTCATGCTTCTTGGCGGTAACAGCCAAACGTCGCCGGGGGTCAAGGCCGCCACGCTCTATGCGCGGCCCAGTCGCGAAGCCGTCCCGCCAGGCGAGTGCCGATCGAGGAAAGCCACGACCTGCTACACTGCCGACGTGGGCGAGATCCTCCGCATCCTCGGCGGCCCGAACGGCCAGCACCCCGGCGTCGCCATCGTCGATCACCTTGACGAATATGGCCGCGAAGTTTCGGTGTCGGGCTACGGGATCGGCGCGGTCGCCGCGTCCTTACCGCCAGGCAAACAACGCCGACTAACGACGATCGTCACCGACGGCAGGGTCCAGATCCGCTCGAGCAGCGTGGTACCGTTTGCGCCCGCTCCCGCGCCGTTCGTCCCCGCGCCAAGATCCGCTCCGCTGCCCCCCGCAGCGGTTGCGCGCGCGCCGATCCCACGCGCTGCGGCATCGCCCTCCAGTCCCAGCGCTAGCGAGCGTTTCCAGGCAGCGCTGAAGGCGGCACAGCCCGTACACGGCAACAATCGCGAGCAGGGTTGGACCGCCAGCGACTGAGCGTGCCGGGCGATCTCAGGAGGCGATGGAACAAGAGAAAATCCCTGCCGACCAAGCGCAAGCTTGGGGCATACGGTGGCCGGTAAGCTTACACCAAATTCTGACCGCGAGCAGCGCCGAAGTCCTGTCCTAATGGGGGCTTGAGAATGGGGCGTGCGGTTCCGACGGCAGCCTTTTTCGACGCTAAAACGATAAACCGCAAGACAGGTTGAATGTTGGTCATCGTCCTATAAGGAGGTCGCATGACAAGTGGCCCGATCAACGCGACGATCTTTGGAAAAAAAGCGTCACCACTCCGGCATTTCCCGCGACTCCAGCTATCGCTGCGGCGGAAATACCTTCGGGATCGCGCTTTTGCCGAGAATCTCGGCGACGGCATGGTGCTGTGTCGGATGCTGGGCCAGTATAAGATATTTGCTGACCCAAGCGATTGGAGCGTGTCGCCGCACATCATCGCGGATGGCATTTGGGAGGCCCGCGTAACAGAAGTCGTCATCGATACTTTGAAAAAGGGCATGACCGCGATCGATGTCGGTGCCAACCTTGGATATTATTCGATGATCATGGCCGACAGATGCGGCGCAACCGGAAGGGTCATGGCGATCGAACCCAATCCGGCCATGGTGCGGCGTATTGAAGCGACGTGCATTTTGAACGGCGTTTCGGACCGGGTGACGGTGCATCCGTTCCCTGTCGCGGAGCGTGATGGCCGCCCTGCAACGCTGGTGATTCCGATCAATCACCCAGGCGGCGCCCAACTCACCGGCGCAAGCGTGGCCAATTCGACGAGCATCGAGTGTAGCACGCGTCGGTTGGACGGAATCCCTGGCGCCCTCGAAGCAAGCTTCGTCAAAATCGATGCGGAAGGGTTTGAGGAGGCAATTTGGCAGGGGATGCGGAAGATGGTCGAGGGCGCGCATCTCCGGACCATGGTTGTCGAGTTTGCACCGTCTGTCTACGCGGACGCCGGTGGCTTTGTTGACGAAATAACAAAGGCCGGCTTTGCGATTCATGACATCGATCACAAGGCCGGGGCGGTGCCAATTGGTCGCGACGCCCTTTTGAACGGAACAGAATCCATGCGGATGCTTCTGTTGAAGCGGTGACCCTGGATCTCATTCCGTATCGAACGGTTACGAGTCCGATGCCGTACTCCTCCTAATGTTCCCCTGCCTGCCGGGGGCCGTCGCGTCCGCGCGAGGGAGGAGATTGCCATGCCAAACGCCATGGCTATACCCCGGTCTAACAGTGTCGTTTCAACGACCTGACACCCGGGAGAACCATCCGTCATGACCGTCAAGCTCCTTGCGCTTTCGGGCGTCGCGCTCGCGACCTTTGCCACGCCGGTTTCCGCGCAGGGGCCGACTCCCAAGCCCGCCCCGGTCGCGGATCTCGTCCGCCAGGTCGATATTCCCTACACGCAGTTCCGCCTCCCCAACGGCCTGCGCGTCATCGTCAACACCGATCGCAAGGCGCCGGTCGTGGCGGTCAGCATCTGGTACAATGTCGGCTCCAAGTTCGAGACCAAGGGCAAGACCGGCTTTGCGCATCTGTTCGAGCATCTGATGTTCAACGGCAGCGAGAATGCGCCGGGGGATTATTTCGATTACACCAAGGCGATCGGCGCGACCGACCTCAACGGCACGACCTATTTCGACCGCACCAATTATTTCGAGACGGTCCCGTCGGCGGCGCTCGAGCGGACGCTGTTCCTCGAGAGTGACCGGATGGGCTATCTGCTCGGTGCGATCACCCCGGCGGTGGTCGACGAGCAGCGCGGCGTCGTCCAGAACGAGAAGCGGCAGGGGGACAATCAGCCGTACGGCCTCGTCGAGTACAAGCAGGTCGAGAATCTGTTCCCCGCGACCCACCCCTATGGCCACACGACGATCGGATCGATGGCGGATCTCGATACCGCGAGTGTCGAGGACGTGAAGAGCTGGTTCCGCGGCCATTATGCGCCCAACAATGCGGTGCTGGTGCTGTCGGGCGATATCGATGCGGCCAAAGCGAAGACGCTCGTCGCCAAATATTTCGGCGCGATCCCGCGCGGACCCGAAAGCATCGTGCCTGCCGCCCCGGTGCCGACGCTCCCGGTCGCCAAATATGAGACGATGAAGGACCGCGTCGCCAACACGCGGATCTATCGCATGTGGGCGGTGCCGGGTCTCAACGACCCGGATTCGGTCGCGCTCGACGTTGCGGCGGGGGTGCTCGGCGGATTGTCGAGCAGCCGGCTCGACAATGCGCTGGTCCGCAAGGAGAAGCTCGCGGTCAGTGTGACCGCCGGCAACGAGAGCTTCGCGCAGGTTGGGATGTTCGTCGTCAGCGCGGACGTCCGGCCCGGGGTCGATCCCGCGCTGGTCGCCAAGCGGCTCGACGCGATCATCGCGGATCTCATCGCCACCGGACCGAGCGCGGACGAGGTCCAGCGCGTCGCCACGCGCGATGCCGCGCGGACGATCGCGGGGCTTGAATCGACCGGCGGGTTCGGCGGCAAGGCGGTCGCGCTCGCGCAGGGCGAACTCTATTCGAACGATCCGGGCTTCTACAAGAAACAGCTCGTCACGCTGGCGGCGGAAACCCCGGCGCGGGTCAAGGCCGCGACCGCCAAGTGGCTGTCGCGCCCGGTCTACGGCCTGACCGTCGTCCCCGGCGCGCGCGACGCCTATGTCGAGGCGACCCCGCCCGCCAAGGTCGTCACCGCGCCCGAGCCCGCGGTCAAGGGCACGCGCGGCGCGCTGCCCGCGGTCGGCACGCTCGGCGAGCTGGTGTACCCGAAGATCGAGCGCGCGAAGCTGCGCAACGGGATCGAGCTGGTCTACGCACAGCGCACTGCGGTGCCGATCACCCAGGCCGCGATCAGCTTCGACGCGGGCGTCGCAGCGGACGTGCCCGGCAAGCTCGGCACGCAGCAACTGACGCTCGCGATGATGAGCGAAGGCACGACGACGCGCGACTCGATCGCGCTCGCCGAAGCCAAGGAGCGGCTCGGCGCGAGCATTTCGGCAGGGTCGAGCGCGGATCGCACGATCCTGACGCTGTTCACGCCAAGCGCGAACCTCGCGGCGGCAACCGAGCTGTTCGCCGATGTCGTCCGCAACCCGAAGTTCGACCCCGCCGAAGTCGCGCGGCTCAAGAACCAGCAGGTCTCGCGGATCGCCGCCGAGCTGACCAGCCCGAACGGGCTCGCCGCGCGGGTTTACCCGAGGCTCGTCTATGGCGCGGGCTCGCCTTATGCCAAGGCGATCGGCAGCGGCGACGCAAAGGCGGTGGCGACGCTCGGTCGGGACGATCTGGTCGCGTTCCAGCAGCACTGGATCCGCCCCGACACCGCGAGGATCTTCGTCGTCAGCGATCGCCCGCTCGCCGAGGTCAAGGCAGCGCTCGATGCGCGCTTCGGCGACTGGACCCCTACGGGCGCGCGGGGCACCAAGGACTTCACCGCCGCCGCGACGCCGGCCACCCCGCGGATCGTATTGATCGACCGGCCGGATTCGCCGCAGTCGCTGATCGTCGGCGCGGCCCCGACCGCGCTCGTCGGCACCGACGACCTGCTCGGCATCACCACCGCGAACGATTCGCTCGGCGGCGATTTCACGTCGCGCATCAATCTTGATCTGCGTGAGGACAAGCATTGGTCCTACGGCGTCAGCGGCGGGTTCCGGCGCGCGGAATATCAGACGCCCTATGTCCTCTCGGCCCCCGTCCAGGCGGATCGCACCGGGGATTCGATCAAGGCGCTGCAAGGCGACATCAAGGCGTTCCTGACGACCAAGGGGATCACCGCGCCCGAGTTCGACCGGACGATCACCGATGCGATTCGCTCGCTCCCGGGGAATTTCGAGACGTCGGGCGCAGTGCTCGGGGCGATGCAGTCGAACGAGCTGTATCGCCGCCCGGACGATTACTACGCGACGCTCCCGCAAAAATATCGCGCGATGACGGCGGCCGAGCTTGACGCTGCGGCACGCAAGGCGCTCGACCCCGCGAAGTTCGTCTGGGTCGTGGTGGGCGATGCGAGCAAGGTCCGCGGCCAGCTTGACAGCATCGGGCTACCGGTCGAGGTGGTGCCGGCGGCGTCCGTAGCGGACGTGCGCTGAGCTGATTCAGGAGAGATACGATGGCTGCTGTCGATGGAAGCTGGGATACGATCGTCAAGTCGCCGCTGGGCGACCAGAAGGCAGTGCTGACCGTCAAGACCGACGGCGACAGCTGGACCGGAAGCCAGGTCGGCGCGATGGGCGCGGTCGACATCACAGACGGCAAGGTCGAGGGTGACACGATCAAGTGGACGATGTCGATCACCGTGCCGATGCCGATGAGCCTCGATTGCAGCGCGACCGCCGAGGGCGACACGCTGACGGGTTCGGTCGGCGCAGGCGCGTTCGGCAGCTTCCCGATGACGGGTACGCGCCAGGCGTAACGCCGGCGCGGTCGTGCTGAAAGACGGCCTGCTCTCCCTTCGGAGAGTGGGCCGTTTTTTTGTGCCTGCGGTCACCCCGGGCTTGTCGCGGGGGCCACCGTGCCACACACTCGCCGCATCGGGACTGCGACCCGTGGACCCCGGCACGAGGCCGGGGTGACGGATGGGGGAATGGGGCATGAAGGCACATTGGTTGTTGGGCGCAGCATTGGCGCTCTTTCCCGCGACCGTCCAAGCGCAGAAATACGACGAACGCCCCGCCACGCTCGTGCCCGCGACCGAGGGTTTCAACTATGAGCGCCGCACCGTCGAGATCCCGATGCGCGACGGGGTCAAGCTCCACACCATCATCCTGATCCCCAAGGGCGCGCACGACGCGGGCATCGTGATGACCCGCACGCCGTACAGCGCGGACGGGATGACGGGGAAGGGCGGCAACAACGCCGATCTCGCCTCGAGCATCACCGGCTACGACAATGCGACCGACGTGATCGTCGAGGGCGGCTACATCCGCGTCGTGCAGGACGTCCGCGGCAAATACGGGTCGCAGGGCATCGCGATGATGAACCCGCCGCTCCACGACACCGCGCTCAACCCAACGCATACCGATGATTCGACCGACACCTACGACACGATCGACTGGCTGGTGAAGCACCTGCCCGAATCGAACCGCAAGGTCGGGATCATGGGGATTTCCTACGACGGCTTCCTGTCGTTGATGCCGCTGATCGACCCGCACCCCGCGCTCGTGGTGGCGGTGCCCGAGAACCCGATGGTCGACGGCTGGCGCGGGGACGACTGGTTCCACAACGGCGCGTTCCGGCTCGGGATCGATTACATCTGGGAGCAGATCGCGACCCGCGACAATTCGTCGCCTTATGCTCGCACCACCTATGACGAATATGACTCCGCGATGCGCGCCGGGTCGGCGGGCGCGCTCGCCAAGGCGCACGGGCTCGACCAGATCGGTTTCTGGCGGAAGCTCTCCGCGCATCCGGCCTATGACAGCTTCTGGCAGGCGCAGGCGATGGACCAGGTCCTCGCGCGCTATCCGCTCAAGGTGCCGGTGATGCTCGTCCACGGCTTGTGGGACCAGGAGGATATCTACGGCGCGACCGCGGTGTACCGCGCGCTCAAGCCCCAGGATACCGCCGGGAACATGGTCTATCTGACGATGGGCCCGTGGTATCACGGCCAGCAGATCGACGAGGGCAGTGCGCTCGGCGACATCAAATGGGAGCAGGACACCGCCAAATGGTGGCGCCGCACCGTGCTCGGCCCGTTCCTCGCGCATTACCTCAAGGGCACGCCGATGGACGTCGCCCCCGTCACCGCGTTCCAGAGCGGCACCAACCAGTGGCAGCGTCTGCCCGGCTGGTCCGCGCAGCCGGCGATGACCAAGCTGTTCCTCCAGCCGGGCGACGCGGTCGGCTTCGCGCCCGCGCCCGCAACCGCGCCGGTGCAGACCGCGGACTATGTCTCCGATCCCGCGCATCCGGTGACGAACGTCGCGCGCCCGGTCCGCCCGGTCGGCTATGAGGACAATCACTGGAAGGCGTGGCTGGTCGGCGACCAGCGGGTCGTCTCCAGCCGCCCCGACGTGCTGACCTTCACCGGCCCGGTGCTGACGCAGGCGGTGACGATCGCGGGGCAGCCGGTCGTCCATCTCACCGCCGCGACCAGCGGGACCGACAGCGACTGGGTGGTCAAGCTGATCGACGTCTATCCCGACCAGGTCCCGAGCGAGCCGAAGATGGGGGGCTATCAGCTCGCGGTCGGCATGGACATCTTCCGCGGGCGCTACCGCGAGGGGCTCGACCATGCGGTGGCGCTCAAGCCCGGCGTCCCGCTGGCGTATAGCTGGGCCTTGCCGCAGGCGAACCATGTGTTCCTGCCCGGGCACCGCATCATGGTGCAGGTCCAGTCGAGCTGGTTCCCGCTCTACGATCGCAACCCGCAGAGCTTCGTGCCCAACATCTTCTTCGCGAAACCGGCGGGTTACGTGAAAGCGACGCAGCAGGTGACGGTGAGCGGCCCGGACCAGAGCTATATCGCGCTGCCAGTGGTGCACTGACTTCTCCCTCTCCCCGCTTGCGGGGAGAGGGAGCAGAAGACGTTTACCTACCCAATCGCGTTACATGCCCCATCTTGCGCCCCGGCCGCGTTTCCTTGCCGTACAGGTGCAGATGCGCGCCCGGCTCCGCGAGGATCTCCGCCCAGCGATCGGCGTCATGCCCGATCAGATTCTCCATCGCGACGCTCGGCGCAGTCAGCGCGGTATCGCCCAGCGGCAGCCCGCAGATCGCACGGATGTGGTTCTCGAATTGCGAACACGCCGCGCCCTCGATCGTCCAATGCCCCGAATTGTGGACACGCGGCGCCATTTCGTTGAACACCGGGCCGTCCGCGCCCGCGAAGAACTCGCACGCCAGCACCCCGACATAGTCGAGCCGGTCCGCGATCCGCCCCGCAAGCGCCGCCGCCTCGCCCCATTGCGACGCGATTTCGGCGGGCGCGGGGAGGGTGGAGCGCGCGAGGATGCCGTCCTCATGCTCGTTCCACGGCGGCGGATAGCTCACCATCTGCCCGTCGCCGCGACGCACCAGCAGGATCGAGAATTCGTGGCTGAAGGTGACGAACCCCTCGAGGATCGCGGGCCGCTGCCCGATCGCATCCCACGCCGCGGCCACCTCGCCTGCGTCCATGATGCGGACCTGGCCCTTGCCGTCATAGCCCATGCGGAGTGTCTTGAGGATCGCCGGCGTCCCGATCTCCGCGACCGCCGCCTCGAGCTCGGCGAGCGTCTCGACCTTCGCCCAGGGCGCGGTGCGGCCACCGATTTCGCCGACGAATGCCTTTTCGCTCGCGCGATCCTGCGCGATGCCGAGTGCGGCGGGGGCCGGGTGGACCGGCACCTTCGCCGCGAGATACTGGACGGGATCGAGCGCGATATTCTCGAACTCATAAGTGACGACATCCGCCGCCGCGGCGAATTCGTCGAGCACGATCCGGCTGTGATAATCCGCGCGGGTGAAGCTCGTCGCGGTCTGCGCCGCGACCGCTTCCTCGTCGGGCGCGAGGATGCGCGTGTGATAGCCGAGCTGCGCCGCGGCCACCGCGAGCATCCGCCCGAGCTGCCCGCCACCGAGGATACCGATCGTCGAACCGGGGGGAAGCATCGTCATGCCGGATCGGTGGCGACGCCGTCGGTCTGCGCGGCGCGCCACGCCTGCAACCGTGCGGACAGGTCGGGGTCGGACAGCGCGAGGATCGCGGCGGCGAGCAGCGCCGCGTTCTTCGCGCCCGCCTTGCCGATCGCGAGCGTGCCGACCGGAATGCCCGCGGGCATCTGGACGATCGAATACAGGCTGTCGACGCCCTTGAGCGTCTTGCTCTCGACCGGCACGCCCAGCACCGGAAGATGCGTCAGCGCGGCGGCCATGCCGGGCAGATGCGCCGCCCCGCCCGCGCCCGCGATGATCACCTTGAGCCCGCGTCCCGCCGCGCTACCCGCATAGTCGTACAGCCGGTGCGGGGTGCGGTGCGCGGAGACGACCTTGGCCTCCTGCGCGATGCCGAGCTCGTCGAGCAGATCGGCGGCGTGGCGCATCGTCTCCCAATCGGAAGTGCTGCCCATGATGATGCCGACAGAGGGTTCCATCGCCCGGGGTTAGCGGGGCGACGGCGCAAGAGCAACCATCCGCGTGACGGCTTAACCATAACGGTTGCGGAACCAATCGGTGCGAGAACGAGTTAAGCGGATCAGTCTCACAGTACAGGGTGCTGCTTCAATGAACCGCAAGATCTCTGCCATTTCCTGCGCCGCAATGTCGGCCGTTCTCGTCTTCGCGACGCCTGCGTTCGCCGAAGGCAAGGCCGACCGCGCGCGCGTCGCGATCGCCGCTGCGCAGGCCAAGATCGATGCCGCCAACAAGGTCGGCGCGACCGGCGAGGTTCCCCGCATGCAGGCAGCCGCGCAGGCCGCGCTGCGCACCGCACAGGAGGATCTTGCGCGCGGCGACAAGGAGCAGGCGATCGCCGCGGCGAACCACGCGTCCGAGCTGGCCGACACCGCCATCGGTGAATCGCAGCGCGCGCGGACCCAGGCGGCACGCGCCGCCAACGGTGAAGCGCGCGATGCCGCCGCCAACGCGCAGGCCGATGCCGCCGCCGCCAACCAGCGCGCGGTCGCCGCAGAGCAGGCGGCGTCCGCCGCCGCCGCCGATGCAGCCGCCGCCCGCGCGACCCCCGTCGTCGTCGCAGCCCCGGTCGCACCGACCACGACCGTGACGACCGAGACCGAGAAGGTCGCGACCCCCGCGCCGCGTCCCGCCGCCCGCCGTGTCGTCAAGCGCACCGTCCGCCACACCGCGGTACGCCCGGCACCCCGGACGGTCGAGAAGACGACCACCACGGTGAAGACCGAGGCCAACTGAGTTTCCCGAATTCCCGTCGCGCCGGGCGCACCCGGCATTCATCGACCTGCCAGTTTGTAGCGTATGGCGTATCGCAGGTGGATGAACCCCGGCACCGGGCCGGGGCGGCGCGGAAGTGTTTTGTACCGCGTACCCAATATCATCGTCACCCCGGCCCCGCGCCGGGGTGACGGTCTGATTAGCGCTCGTTCAGATAATAGCGATCCGTCGCCGCCAGCGTGTCGTCGAGTTCGTAGACGATCGGCTGGCCGGTCGGGATCTCCAGCGTGGTGATCTCGTCATCCGGGATACCCGAGAGATGCTTGACCAGCGCGCGCAGTGAATTGCCGTGCGCCGAGATCAGCACGCGCTGCCCCTCCTTCAACGCCGGCACGATCCGCGCCTCCCAATAGGGCAGGACGCGCGCGATCGTGTCCTTGAGGCTTTCGGTCGCGGGAATGGCGATCCCGGCATAGCGGCGGTCCTGCGACAGGTCATAGGCGCTGCCCGCTTCCATCGGCGGCGGCGGCACGTCGAAGCTGCGGCGCCAGATGTGGACCTGCGCCTCGCCATGCTTTTCCGCGGTCTCGGCCTTGTTGAGCCCGGTCAGCCCGCCATAATGCCGTTCGTTCAGGCGCCAGTCCTTCTCGACCGGAAGCCACAGCCGGTGCATTTCCTCGAGCGCCAGATTGAGCGTCTTGATCGCGCGGGTCTGCAGGGAGGTGAAGCACTGGTCGAAATCGAGCCCCTTCTCCGCCATCAACCGCCCCGCCGCGCGCGCTTCCTCGGCGCCCTTTTCGGTCACGTCGACGTCCCACCAGCCGGTGAAGCGATTCTCGAGGTTCCAGCTGGACTGGCCGTGGCGGATCAGGACGAGCGTTGGCATGTGCGATGGTCTCCTTTCCCGACGACGGCCGGGAACCCAATTGCGCGCCGGGGTATCGCCTGGGGCATTCGCGATCAACCTCGGGGTTGGGGGCGGAGGCGGATTTGCGGACGCAGACCCACCGTGCCCCCCGATCATCCGCGCGACAGGCACCGAGCCGCAACCCGGTCCCGCCGGGCAGTCTCACCCGGTGGCGCGATAGGCGTCGGGGATGACGAACACCGAGTCCGCGCGGGCGTACCCGCCATCCTTGACCTCCTCGATCAGGACCATCGTGTGCGGGCGCGCGGCTTCGGAGAAATATTCGACCAGCATCGCGGTCGTGCGGTGGACGATCTCTTCCTTCTGCGCGCGTGTGAGCGCGGCTTCCGGAACCTTGAAGTTGGCAAACGGCATATCGGGTCCTTCGGGTTGGGTTGGGTCGGTGGGGAGGGGGGAAGCAGCTCGGCGAGCCTGCTCGTCAGAGTACGCCGCCATTCGCGCGAATGACCTGTCCGCTGATCCAGCGGCCGTCAGGACTGGCGAGGAAAGCGACGACCGACGCGATATCCGCGGGCTCGCCGAGCCGGCCGAACGGGTTCATCCGCGCGATCGCGGCGACCTGTTCGTCGGACTTTCCGCCGAGGAACAGGTCGGTCGCGACCGGCCCCGGCGCCACGGCGTTGACCGTGATCCCGCGCTTGCCAATTTCCTTGGCGAGGATGTGGGTCATCGCCTCGACCGCTGCCTTGGTCGCGGCGTAGACGCCGTAGGTGGGCTGATAGAGACCGACGACGCTCGACGAGACGCTGACGATCCGCCCGCCGTCACGCATCCGCTTCGCGGCCTCGCGCATCCCGCGGAAGACGCCACCGAGATTGGTGGCGACCTGGCTGTCGAACGCCGCGTCGTCGCAGTCCCCCAGCGGCGCGAGCTGCATGATGCCCGCATTGTTGACGAGGATGTCGACACCGCCGAACGCCGTCTCCGCGGCATCGAACAGCGCAGGCATCCCCGCCGGATCCGCGATGTCCGCCGGCATGGCGATCGCGCGGCCGCCGCCCCGTTCGATGGCGGCGACGATGCGCTCGGCCGAGGCGCGGTCCCGCGCGTAGTTGACGACGATGGCGATGCCGTCCGCCGACAGCCTGGTGGCGATGGCTGCCCCGATCCCCTTCGATGCTCCTGTGACGATGGCGGTTCGCGCCGGGTGTTGCGACATGGCAGATCTCCTTCACCGCGGAGATAGTCGGTCGAGATATCGGCGATAATCCGTCCGAACTTGACATGTTCGTTCGGCCCACGCGAACAATGTTCGGATGGACCACCTCGCCAGCCTTCGCCTGTTCGTCCGCGTCGTCGAGCGCGGCAGCTTCACCCGCGCCGCGGCGGATCGAGGGATTCCCCGCTCGACCGCGACGGAAGCCATCCGGCAGCTCGAGCAGCGGTTGCGCGCGCGCCTGCTCGATCGCACGACGCGGCATGTCGCGCCGACGCCCGACGGCGTGCAATATTATCAACGTTGCCTGATGATCCTCGCCGATCTCGATGACGCCGAGTCGGTTCTGCGCGACAGCGAGCCGCACGGTCCGTTGCGGATCGATGCACCGGGATTGCTGACCCGGACGTTCATCCTTCCCGCGCTGCCTGGGTTTCTGGACCGCTATCCGCGTATCGACGTGCAGTTCGGGCAAAGCGATCGGCTGGTCGATCTGGTCCGCGAAGGCGTCGATTGCGCGATCAGGGCCGGCACCCCCGCCGACAGCGACCTGATCCAGCGCCGCCTGGGCACGATCGGCGAAGTGACCGTGGCGAGCCCGGCGTATCTCGAACGGCGCGGCATGCCCGCCTCGCTCGATGACCTTGGTGGACATGACATGGTCGGTTTCCTGTCATCGCGAAACGGGGAGGTCATGCCCTTGGAGTTCAGCGTCGACGGCGGTCTGCGCGAGATCCGGCTTCCGATGCGGGTCAGCGCGAACCATTCCGATACGACCGCCGATCTTGCCCGGCGCGGCTTCGGGTTGATCCAGGCACCGCGATATCGGTTCAAGGCAGAGCTGGACGCGGGGACGCTCGTCGAGGTGTTGCCCGACAATCCGCCGTCCCCGACGATGCTGTCGGCGCTGTTTCCGCAAAGTCGCCAGTCGGCCCCGCGTCTGCGCGTGTTCCTGGATCTCGTTACGACCGTTTTTCAACAGACGACGCTATTGAAGTGACCGGCGCGACCGCGCTGGACCCGAACGGAAGCGCCCAGGCCCCAGCTCAGATCCCGTCGATCATCTCCGCCAGCACGTCGAGGCAGGCATGCGCGAGCGTCTTCGAGCGCTCGCCCGACCAGCCGAATTCGGCGTCCGGGTTGGGATCGTGGTCCTTGAACGGCATTTCCAGCGTCATCGACACCGCGCCGAACCGTTCCGCGACCTGATTGGTCGACATCGACAGGTTCGCGCGGCCGGGGGCCGCCTTGTCATAGCCCTTGGCGGTCTGGAAATCGGGGGTCACCGCCTCGAGCCGCTGCCCGAACTCGGTATATTTCGCGCCCTGCGTCTCGGTCCACGACGGAATCCCCTCGAACCCGGCGAAGAAGTTTGCAGGGATCGCCTCGTCGCCGTGGACGTCCATCGCGAAGTCGACGCCGGTCCGGTCCATCGCCGCAAGCACGCACAGCACTTCCGGGCTCTTCTCGGGCGTCGGGGTGAGCCATTCGCGGTTGAGGTTCACCCCCGCCGCATTGGTGCGCAAATGCCCGCGGAACGAACCATCGGGGTTCATGTTCGGCACGCAATAGAACGTCGCCTTCGCCAGCAGCGCGGCGGTGGCGGGATTGGCGGTGTCGGTCAGCCGCTCGAGCAGGCCTTCCATGAACCATTCGGCCATGCTCTCGCCCGGATGCTGCCGCGCGTAGAACCATATCGGCTTGGGGCCGGTACCGAGCTCGAAGCAATCGATCGACCGCCCGTCGAGCGTCTGGCCGAGTTCGTGGTGCTTCACGCCCGGTGCGAGCGCGATCCGCGCGACCAGGTCGTCATGCCGTTCCATCGTATACGGCTGGAAATAGGCGAACCAGGCGAGATCGCCCGTCCCGGTCCATTCGAACTCGAGCACCCCGTCGACGTAGCGCGTCGGGATCATCCGCCAGTGGATCCGGTCGGTGCTGACGCGCACCTTGTAGCCCGGCCAGCCGAACGGATAGGCCGAGCCGCCCGCGTTCAGGATCCGGAAGGTGCAGCTCGTCCCCTTCACGCCCGAGACGCGGAAGTGGAACCACTGGTAGAAATCCGACTGGCGATCGTGCGCGATGTTGAGATCGATCCGGGCGGCATGGCTGCCCCCCGAATCGATCCCGACCAGCTGGATGTTGCCGCTGTCGAAGGCGGCGGTAACGGCGATGGTGTTCTGGATGAGGCTCATTTCACCGTGATAGTGCGGCCCGAATCCCCGGGGAAGCCCTGGAACAGCGCCATCGCCAATTTCCGCGCGACCGCATCGGGCTGCGCATCCCGCGCGGACCCGTCGGCGCTGGTCTGCGCGCGGCCTTCCCAGATGATCGTCTGGTCGCTGCGGCGGCGGATCTGCACCTGCATGTCGGTCAGCACCACGGTGCGATATTTCGGACGACCGATCGGGAAGGAAATCCCGCCGCCGAGCCCGACGCCGCCGCCGCCCCGATAGCCACCGCCGCCATAGCCGCCACCGCCGAGCCCGACCTGCAACCCGCTGCTGCGCGGTGCGCCTTCGCGATATTGCCGGTTGAAGCCGACCACGGCGATATATTGCGAGGTCGCGCCGGCGGCCGGCATGGTGAAGCCATACCGCATCGCCTCCGCCTGGACCGCACCCGCATAGTTGCGGAATTCGAGCCCGTCATCGATCGGCTGCCGATCCTGCGGATTGCGCGGGGTCGGCTCGGTCCCGACGTTCGATCCATATGTGCCGTACCGGCCGACCGCGCCACGCTGCATCGGCTCGACCGCGAGCGTCCCCGTCTCGAGCGGTGCGCCGAGGTGGAAGCGGGTCACTTCCACCGGGCCGCTGCGCGTCGTCGTCGCGCAGCCCGCGAGCGCGGTTGCTGCTACCAATGCCAGTCCCAAACCGATTTTCATGCGCTTGCGCCTTTAAGAGAGCTTGTTGCGATGGGGTAACGCCTCGACGCCCGGTTGGGGTTCCGCGGCAACCCGATCTTGACTAAGAGTGATTGGCCCCATATGCGAGCGCCTCTTTTCCACATTCCAGAATTTGCAAAGCGAATCGATCATGAAGATCCGCAATTCCCTGAAGTCGCTCAAGGGCCGTCATCGCGACAACCGCGTGATTCGTCGTCGTGGGCGCACGTACATCATCAACAAGACCAACCGTCGCTTCAAGGCGCGCCAGGGTTAATCACCCGATGCGTGCCCGGACGCGTGCCGTCGTTTTCGACGTCGGCAACGTCCTGTACGACTGGAACCCGCGGTTCCTCTATGAGCGCCTGATCGATGATGATCGGGCGCTCGACGCGTTTCTGCGGGATGTTGCGACCAAGGACTGGCATTTCCAGCATGACGCTGGCCGCCCCTTCGCCGAGACCTCGGCGGAGCTTGCGGCCGCGCATCCGGATCATGCCCATCTGATCGCCGCCTGGGGGCCGCGATTCATCGATCAACTCGGGGGGATGCTTCCGGGGATGGACGCGCTCGTGCGCGAGATCGATTCGGCGGGCGTGCCGCTTTATGCCATCACCAACTTCTCCGGCGAGTTCTGGCCGCCGTTCCGCGCGCGTGAGGCGGACCTGTTCGATCGCTTCGTCGATATCGTGGTGTCGGGCGACGAACTGCTGACCAAGCCCGATCCTGCCATCTATCGCCTCGCGCTCGATCGCTTCGGATTGGCCGCGGAAGATGCGCTGTTCGTCGATGACCGCGAAGACAATGTCGCGGGCGCGCAGAGCGTCGGCATGCCCGCGGTGGTGTTCACCGATGCGGAAACGCTGCGCGCGGATCTGGTAAACCTCGGACTTCTAGCCTGACCCAAATGGAGCGCTCCTGCGCAGGCAGGAGCCCAGGGTAACAGGCGCGGCGCTTCGGACTCTGGGCGCCTGCCTGCGCAGGAGCACGAGCGATTCGGCGGCTCTTCCGTGCGTCATGCCGGGGCCGTGCCGGCATCCACCGTGGTGCAAGTCCGCGGCAGACGATGCGGACGACGGTGGACCCCGGCACGAGGCTGGGGTGACGGTCAGCGGTCGGTCAGTCCTACCTTACTTATAGTCCTTCAATTCGTCCCCGATGATCCGCACCACGTGGAGCACGTTGGTCGACCCCGGCGTCTTGAACGGCACGCCCGCGATGATGATCACGCGGTCGCCCGCCTTGGCCAGCGTGTGGCGCAGCGCCATGCGCTTCGCCTTCGCCACCATCGCCTCGAACGAATCGACGTCCTTGGTGTGGACCGCATAGGCGCCCCACAGCAGCCCGGCACGCCGTGCGGTCTCGATGTTCGGGGTCAGCACCATCAGCGGCACGCCCGGCCGCTCGCGCGCGACACGACGCGCGGTCGAGCCCGAGGCGGTGAAGCAGATGATCGCCGCGGCATCGACGGTGTGCGCGATGTTCTTGGCGGCTTCCGCCAGAGCGTCGGCGGTGGTCGGGTCCGAATGGATCTGCGTGAAGTGGATCCGGTCGCCATGCGTCGGGTCCTTTTCGACCGCCTCGCCGATCGCGTTCATCATCGCGACCGATTCCTTCGGCCATGCACCAGCGGCGCTTTCCGCCGACAGCATGATCGCATCCGCGCCATCATAGATCGCGGTCGCCACGTCGGAAACCTCGGCGCGAGTCGGCGAGGGCGAGGAGATCATCGATTCGAGCATCTGCGTCGCGACCACGACCGGGCGGCCGAGGCGGCGCGAAACCTCAATGATCCGCTTCTGGAGCGGGGGCACGCTCTCGGGCGGCAATTCGACACCGAGATCGCCGCGCGCGACCATCACGCCGTCGCACGCCTCGACGATTTCCTCGAGCCGCTCGATTGCCGAAGGCTTCTCGATCTTGGCGAGCAACGCGGTCTTGCCGCCGATCAGCTTGCGCGCCTCGGCGAGATCCTCGGGCCGCTGGACGAAGCTGAGTGCGATCCAGTCGACGCCCTGGTCGACCGCGAAGGCGAGGTCGCTACGATCCTTCTCGGTCAGCGCGGCCATCGGCAGCACGACGTCGGGGACGTTGAGCCCCTTGTTGTTCGACAGCGCGCCGCCGACGATAATCTCGGTGACGATCGTCGTCTCGGTGTGGCTGGTCACGCGCAGCACCAGCTTGCCGTCGTCGAGCAGCAGCCGGGCACCGGGCTCGATCGCCTCGAAGATCTCGCGGTGCGGGAGCTCGACGCGAGTCGCATCGCCCGGGGTCGCATCGCGGTCGAGCGTGAAGGTGTTGCCGGTGACGAGCTCGACCCGGCCGCCCTCGAACTTGCCGACGCGCAGCTTCGGCCCCTGCAGATCGGCGAGGATCGTCGACGGGCGATTGTAGGTCTTCTCGAGCGCGCGGATCGCCTGGATCACCGCGACCTTCGACTGCTGGTCGCCGTGGCTCATGTTGACGCGGAAGGCATCGGCCCCCGCTTCGAACAGCGTGGCGATCATCTCGGGCGTATTGCTGGCGGGACCGAGCGTCGCGAGAATGCGGACTTTGCGCGCGCGGGGGCTGATGGCCTTTGTCATGGATTGTCCTTGCCCTGGGGAGTGGCGTTGCGCGTGCCGCTCTAACCCCTATCTCGGCACGATCAACCTTTGGAGCGTGCGATGAGCGATTTGAATGACCTGGACGATTCGGTGGCGGCGGCGGCGTTCCGGCGGCTGGTGCTCCATCTGCGCCACCGCGATGACGCGCAGAACGTCGACCTGATGGGGCTGGCGGGGTTCTGCCGCAACTGCCTGTCGGATTGGGTGCAGGAAGCATCGCACGGCAGCCTCGACAAGGACGCCGCGCGCGAGACGATCTACGGCATGCCCTACAGTGAGTGGAAGACGCACCACCAGGGCGACGCGACGCCGGAGCAATTGCAGCGGATGAAGGACAGCGTCGCGAAGAATGCGTGACCCGTGGCGGGCAGGGCGGACGCGGGGGGGTGACGCGGGGGCCGCGGATGGGTAAGGCCCGCGTCCACCGCCATTCGCCCTGAACCGCCACCGAGCGTGTCGACCCGGCGTATCGCAAAGTGCCCGCTGATCCAGCGCGGCGCCCCCGATACGCCCCGACCCTGCCCGGCCCCTGTTCGGGACGGATGGTCCACGATCTGTTTGCAGGGGACTTTTCATGAGCGAGACCATCGCCGCCGACCAGCTACGCCTTCTCATCGAGCGCATCGAGCGGCTCGAGGAAGAGAAAAAGGGCATCGCGGACGACATCAAGGATGTCTACGGCGAAGCCAAGTCGACCGGGTTCGACGTCAAGACGATCCGCACCATCGTGCGCCTGCGCAAAATGGAAAAGCACCACCGCGACGAGGCAGAAATGCTGCTCGAGACGTACAAGCAGGCGCTCGGCCTGGCGTAAGCGCCGACCGACCTACACTCTTGCCGTCATGCCGGACTTGTTCCAGCATCCACTTCGCCCCGGACGGTATGCGACGGGGCACAGGATGGATCCCGGCCCAGGCGCCGGGATGACGCGCAGGCAAAGCAGAGAGACCCATGGCAGGCCATTCCAAATACAAGAACATCATGTACCGCAAGGGCGCGCAGGATAAGAAGCGCTCGGGCATGTTCTCCAAGCTCAGCCGCGAAATCACCGTCGCGGCGAAGATGGGCCTGCCCGATCCGGACATGAACCCGCGCCTGCGCATGGCGATCAACGCCGCCAAGGCGCAGTCGATGCCCAAGGACAATATCCAGCGCGCGGTCGACAAGGCATCGAAGGGCGATACCGAGAATTACGAGGAAATCCGCTACGAGGGCTTCGGTCCCGGCGGTGTCTCGCTGATCATCGAGGCGCTCACCGACAACCGCAACCGCACCGCGACCAACGTCCGCACCGGCATGGCCAAGAACGGTGGCAATCTCGGCGCGTCGGGCTCGGTCAGCCATGCGTTCGATCGGATGGGGCTGATTTCCTATCCGGCGTCGGCGGGCGATGCCGAGAAGGTGTTCGAGGCGGCGCTGGAAGCCGGTGCTGAGGACGTCCAGTCGAGCGATGAGGGTCACGAGATCTGGACCTCGAACGAATCGCTCCACGAAGTCGTGACCGCGCTGACCCCGGTGCTCGGCGAGCCCGAAGGCGCGAAGCTCGCATGGCGTCCGCAGACGATGGTCGAAGTCGGCGAGGACGACGCGGCGACGCTGTTCAAGCTGATCGACGTGCTCGACGACGATGACGACGTGCAGACGGTCTGGGGCAATTACGAAGTGTCCGACGCGATCCTCGAAAAGCTCGGCTAACGCCCTCTTAAAAGCCCCTCCCCTTCAGGGGAGGGGTTGGGGTGGGACAGTGTCTCACCGAGAAGGGCCTAAGTAAGAATTTATCACGCAAAGCCGCAAAGCCGCGAAAAGAAGAAGAAAATGCCTCCCGGCACGCCGGGCTCGTTCCGGCATCGCCTCGCGTAACTTCCGCGAAGCGGAGGATTCGAACTCTGGTGAATCCCGGGCCAAGCCCGGGATGACGGCAGCGGAGACGGTAGCTTCCCTGCCGTCCCTCTTCGTGCCTTTGTGGCTTTGTGCGAGAACCCCCTTCCTTTACCCGGCCAAACCAATGACAGACCCAAAGCCTTCTTCCTTCGCGGCTTCGCGCCTTTGCGTGAAACCCCCTTCTTCCAACCCAACATGCTGATCCTCGGCCTGGACCCAGGCCTCGGCACCACCGGCTGGGGCCTGATCCGCGCCGAAGGCAACCGCCTGAGCCACGTCGCCAACGGCCGCCTCAAGACCGACACCGCCGCGCCGCTCGCCCGCCGCCTCGCGCATCTCGACGCGATGCTCGCCGCGCTGATCGTCGATCATGCGCCGGACGCGTGCGCGGTCGAGGAAGTGTTCGTCAATTCCAACCCGCAAAGCACGCTCAAGCTCGGTCAGGCGCGCGGCGTCGTGCTGTGCGCGGGCGCGCGGGTCGGGCTCGAGGTCGGCGAATATGCCGCGCGGCTGGTCAAGAAGGCGGTGGTCGGCGTCGGCAATGCGGACAAGGCGCAAGTCCATGCGATGGTGTCGGTGCTGCTCCCGGGCGTCAAGATCGACGGCGCGGACGCGGCGGACGCGCTGGCCGTGGCGATCTGCCACGCGCACCACATGGCGAGCGCCCGGCGCATCCCCTGATTTCGCTTTGCCGCCGAGCGCCGTCCCGGGTACCTACGGCGGCAGCACGACGGTCGAGGGGTGCCGAGGCCCTAAGACAATCATTCTTTTACAAGGGCTTACCCTAATGCCGCGACTGGCGTCTGTGCAATGATCGCTCACTTACGCGGCGTCCTCAGCGCGACCGACCTCGACCATGCGGTGATCGACGTCGGCGGGGTCGGCTACCTCGTCGGCGCGTCGTCGCGCACGCTCTCCGCGATCGGCCCGGTCGGCGAGCCGGTGATGCTCCACACCGAGATGCTGGTCGCCGAGGACTTCATCCGCCTCGTCGGCTTCGCAAGCGCGGCCGAACGCGACTGGTTCCGGCTGCTGACCGGCGTGCAGGGCGTCGGCGCGCGGGTCGCGCTGGCGATCCTGTCGGCGCTCGAACCGACCGATCTCGTCCGCGCGATCGCCGCGCAGGACAAGGCGATGGTCGCGCGCGCCAACGGCGTCGGCCCCAAGCTCGCCGAGCGGATCGTCCGCGAACTCAAGGACAAGACCGGCGGCATCGCGCTCGGCAGCGGCGGCAGCGGCGCGGTCGCCCCGGTCGGCGCGGGCGCGGATGCGGTATCGGCGCTGCTCAACCTCGGCTTCCGCCCCGCCGAAGCGAGCAGCGCGGTCGCGGCGGCGGAGGAGGAACTCGGCACAGGCGCGACGCTCGACGCACTGGTCAGACTGGCGCTGCGCAAGGCGGCGAAGTAGGGGGCGGGCTAAACCACTGCGCTCGGCAACGGTTTGCCTGAAAAATGCGCATCGAGATTGGCGAGCACGAGCGCCGCCATCGCCGCGCGGGTCTCGACCGTGGCGCTGCCCTGATGCGGGGACAGGACGACGTTCGGCATCGTCTTGAGCGCCTCGGGCACGGCGGGTTCGTCCGCGAAGACGTCCAGGCCAGCCCCTGCGATCTCGCGCGTTTCCAGTGCCGCAACCAGCGCGCCCTGATCGACCAGGCTGCCGCGCGCTACGTTGACCAGCACGCCCTCGTTGCCAAGTGCCGCCAGCACCGCCGCATCGACGATGCGCTGCGTCCCGGCCCCTCCCGGCGCGGCGAGGATCAGCACGTCGCACGCTGCGGCGAGCGCGGTGATGTCGGGCACGAACCGCCACGTGACCGGCTTCTCGCTGCGCGCGGTGTAGAGGATCTCGCCGCCGAACGGTTCGGCGCGCCGCGCGATCGCTTGGCCGATCCGGCCCAGCCCGAAAATCCCGATCGTCCGCCCACTCGCCTGCCGCGCGAGCGGAACGTTCCAGCCGCCGTCACGCACCGCTGCGTCGTTCGCCGCGATCCGCCGCTCGACCGCGAGCCACAGCCCGATCGCGAGGTCGGCGACGTCATCGGTCAGCACGTCGGGGGTGTTGGTCACGCGAACCCCACGCGCCTTCGCTACGTCTAAATCGATCCCGTCATAACCAACGCCGTTGATCGCGATGATCTCCAGCGCGGGGAGCCGGTCGATCAGCGCGGCGTCGACCACGCTGCTTCCGCCCCCACAGATCGCGCGGGTCGTCGCAGGCGGATCGGTGCGGTGGACCGTGAAGCGCTGCTCCAGCGCAGCGACCAGATCGGGGGCCATGTCGGCGATGAGATACAGATCGGGAAGGTCAGCCATCGTCACGCCTTACCCGCTGCGCCTTGCCCCGCCCAGCCACCGCGCGCTATCGCGTCGCAATGACCGAAGACCGCATCCTCACCGCTGCCCGCACGCCCGAGGACGTCGATGCCGCGCTGCGCCCAAAGTCGCTCGACGATTTCGTCGGGCAGAAGGCCGCGCGCGAGAATCTGCGCGTCTTCATTGCGGCGGCACGTGCGCGTGGCGATGCGCTCGATCACGTGTTGTTCTTCGGCCCGCCGGGGCTCGGCAAGACCACGCTCGCGCAGATCATCGCGCGCGAGATGGGGGTCGGGTTCCGCGCGACCTCGGGGCCTGTGATCGCCAAGTCGGGGGATCTCGCCGCGCTACTGACCAATCTCGAGGATGGCGACGTGCTGTTCATCGACGAGATCCACCGCCTCCAGCCCGCGGTCGAGGAAGTCCTCTACCCCGCGATGGAGGACCGCGCGCTCGACCTGATGATCGGCGAGGGGCCGAGCGCGCGCAGCGTCCGGATCGACCTCCCGCGCTTTACCTTGGTCGGCGCGACCACCCGGCAAGGGTTGCTCACCACGCCGCTGCGGGACCGCTTCGGCATCCCGGTGCGGCTGTCCTTCTACACGGTCGAGGAACTGACGCGGGTCGTGACGCGCGCGGCCGGGCTGCTCGGCCTTGCGATCACCCCCGAGGGCGCGACCGAAGTCGCCCGCCGGTCGCGCGGGACGCCGCGCATCGCAGGGCGGCTGCTCCGCCGCGTCCGTGATTTCGCGCATGCCGCCGGACGGGACAGCGTCGATGCGACCGAGGCCGATCTTGCGCTCAACCGGCTCGAGGTCGACAAGCTCGGGCTCGACGCGATGGACCGGCGCTACCTGATGATGATCGCGGACATTTATCGCGGCGGCCCGGTCGGGGTGGAAACCCTTGCGGCGGGCTTGAGCGAACCCCGCGACACGGTCGAGGAAGTGATCGAACCGTATCTCATCCAGTTGGGCCTGATCGCGCGGACGGCGCGGGGGCGGTGCCTCAATGCGGGCGGGTGGAAGCACCTCGGGCTCAACCCGCCGGCGGGGAGCCAGGAAAGCCTGTTCGAAAGCTGAGGTGCGATCCTGATCCCCCACCCGAACAGCCGGCCAAAGATTATGTTGTGCGGCGCAAGATGGAACGTGGCCAAGCAATCTGTTAGCGCCATCGCATGACGACTGCAGCCGCTTCCGCCCGCGAGATCCTCGTCCGTCTTCACGACGTGATGGCGTCGCGAACGCCGGCGCAATCAAAGCTCAACGCGGTCGTCGGGATCGTCGGCGAGGCGATGGCGAGCGAGGTCTGTTCGATCTACCTGCTCCGCGAAGGCGTGCTCGAACTCTTCGCCACCCGCGGCCTCGCGCAGGAGGCGGTGCACGTCACTAAGCTGGCGATGGGCGAGGGGCTCGTCGGCACGATCGCCGAACAGGTCGAGACGCTCAATCTCGACGAGGCCGCGTCGCACCCCGATTTCGCCTATCGCCCCGAGACCGGCGAGGATCGGTTTCACAGTTTCGCGGGCGTGCCGATCATCCGGCGCGAGCGCGCAGTCGGCGTGTTGTGCGTCCAGCACGTCGAATCGCGCCGCTACGCCGATGTGGAGATCGAGGCGTTGCAGACGGTCGCGATGGTGCTGAGCGAACTCATCGCCAATGCCGAACTGGTCGACGCCAGCGGCGCGGCGACGATGCGCCCGCAGTCGACCGCGCCGATGCGGATCGCCGGGCTTCGGCTCGTCGACGGGATGGCGAGCGGCTATGCCGTGTTCCACCAGCCGCGCGTCCATGTCGAACATACCGTCGCCGAGGATGCCGAGGCCGAGCGCCACCGCGTCTATGCCGCGTTTGACAAGATGCGCGACCAGATCGAGCGGCTCGCGAGCCAGGCCGAATTCGGCGGCGGTGGCGAGCATGAGGAAGTGCTCGAGACGTACAAGATGTTCGCCTATGACGAGGGCTGGAGCCGTCGCATCAACGAGGCGATCGACAGCGGGCTTACCGCCGAAGCGGCGATCGAGCGCGTCCAGCAGCGCACGCGGATGCGGATGCGGCAGATCGATGATCCTTTGCTCGCGGATCGGATGCACGATCTCGAGGATCTGTCGAACCGGTTGCTGCGGATCGTCTCGGGGCAGATGGGTACCGCCGCGCAGATGGGGCTGCGGCAGGACACGATCCTGATCGCGCGCAATCTCGGGCCCGCCGAGCTGCTCGAATATGACCGCCGTCGCCTGAAGGGCGTGATCCTCGAGGAAGGCTCACTGACCGCCCATGTCACGATCGTCGCGCGCGCGATGGGCGTGCCGGTGCTCGGACGGGTGCGCGATGTGCGGCGGCTGATCGGCGAGGGCGATCTGTTGTTGCTCGACGTCACCGCGGGCAACGTCTTCGCGCGCCCGTCGTCCGCGATGGAGGAAGTGTTCGAGACCGCGTTGCAACTCCGCCAGAAGCGCCGCGCGGTGTTCGCCGCGCTCAAGAGCGAAGCACCGGTGACGAAGGACGGCCACCGCCTCACGCTGATGGTCAACGCCGGGCTGCGCGACGACGTCGCCGCGCTCGACATGACCGGGGCGGACGGAATCGGGCTGTTCCGCACCGAATTCCAGTTCCTCGTTTCCGCCACGCTCCCCTCGCGCGAGCGCCAGCAACGGCTGTACCGCGACGTGCTCGAAGCCGCAGGCGATCGCCCGGTGGTGTTCCGCACGGTCGACATCGGCGGCGACAAGGCGCTGCCCTATCTCAACAAGACCGACGCGGATGAGGAGAACCCCGCGATGGGGTGGCGTGCGCTCAGGCTGGCGCTGGAGCGTGGCGGGTTGATGAAGGTCCAGGCGCGCGCGCTGCTCGAGGCGGCGGCGGGGCGGACCTTGAGCGTGATGTTCCCGATGGTGAGCGAGCCGTGGGAATTCGACGAAGCGCGCGCCTTGTTCGAGGCGCAGCGCGACTGGCTTTCCGCGCGCAACAAGAAATTGCCGACAGAAATCCGCTATGGCGCGATGCTCGAGGTCCCGGCGCTGGCCGAGCAGCTCGACCTGCTGCTGCCCAACATCTCGTTCCTGTCGGTCGGCACCAACGACCTGACGCAATTCCTGTTCGCCGCCGATCGCGCCAACCCCAAGCTCGCCGAACGCTATGACTGGCTGAGCGCGGCGATCCTGCGCTTCCTTGTAAAGCTGGTCGAGCCGACGCGCGCGGCGGACGTGCAGCTTACGGTGTGCGGCGAGATGGGCGGGCGGCCGTTGGAAGCGATGGCGCTGATCGGCCTTGGGATCGAACGGCTTTCGATCACACCGGCGGCGGTCGGGCCGATCAAGGCGATGGTCCGCACGCTCGATCGCGCGGCCTTGTCCGCGCATATGGCGACGCTGCTCAAGGCCCCGCCGCGCGACATGCGCGGCGCATTGACCGAATGGGCCCGGCAACACGACGTCGAACTGGCGTGAACCGGGCGGCGACAAGCGCGCAAGGCGTTGACTTGTCCCGCCCGCTTTGTGAGACACGGGGGCGAGGGCCGGGCGCACCCGGGGCGCAACCGTCCGGCCGGAGGACTGCATGACCGATCCGTTACCGCCTGAAGAGGCGACGCTGTTCCCCAAGACGGCTGGCGAGCGGCTGCGCGAGGCGCGCGAGGCGATGGGGCTGTCGCTTGCCGAAGTCGCGGCGCGCACGCGGATTCCGGTGCGCCAGCTCGAGGCGATCGAGCAGTCGAACTTCGCCGCACTGCCGTCGATCACCTATTCGGTCGGCTTCGCCAAGGCGTACGCCCGCGCCGTGGGGGTCGACGAGGTTGCGGTCGGGCGCGATATCCGGGGAGCGGTCGACAAGCCGAGCACGCCACGCCGGATCGAATATGAGGCGTATGAAATCGTCGAGCCGTCGCGTGGCCCGACCCGCGGGCTTGCGCTCGGTGCGTTGATCGCGGCGGTGATTCTGCTGATCGGGGCGGGGATCTGGTATGGCACCAACCTGTTCCATCCCGAGGAAAACGCACCGGTCGGTTCCGCGCCGGTCGCCAGCACCGTGCCCGTCGCAGCACCGGCTCCGGCGCCGATCCCCACGCCGCAGAACGGGCCTGTCGTGCTCACTGCGACCGACGAGGTGTGGCTCAAGGTCTATGACGGCGCGAACAAGACGCTCTACATCGGGACGCTCAAGCCGGGCGAGGCCTATACGGTGCCGGGCGATGCCGCCGGGCCGATGATCAACGTCGGCCGTCCCGACAAGCTGCGCGTGACGGTCGGCGGCCAGCCGATCACGCCGCTGGGCGACGGCAAGCGCGCGATCAAGGACGTCAAGGTCGACCCCGCGTCGCTGATCGCGCGGGGCAAGCCTTCGACCGAAGCGGGTGCGGCACCCGACACGACGCAGCGTTCGCAAGGATCGCCGCGGACCGCCGCGGCGTCTGGCTCGGGGCTTAACATCGCCGCCCCGGCCGCGGTCGCGCCGGAACCCGCCGCGCCGTCGGGCGGCAGCAGCCCCACGCCGTGACGTCGGTCCGCGTCGCGATCTTTCTTTCCTTTCTTGCACCGGGGGGTGTTTGATGCGCCAGTTTCCAGTCGTCACGATCCTGCTCGCCGCCACCATGCTCGGCGGGACACCAGCGCTCGCGCAGTCCAATGTCGAGGGTCGCGTCGGTCGGCTCGAGAGCGAGATGCGTGCGGTCCAGCGCAAGGTCTTCCCGGGCGGCGCGGGGGCCTATGTCGAGCCTGACAATGTTGCGGCACGGCCGCAGGCGGTGATCCCGGGCACCCCCGCCGCCAGCCCGGTCGCGGATCTCACTGCGCGCGTCGATTCGCTCGAAGCGCAGCTGCGCCAGATGACCGGGCAGGTCGAGACCAACCAGCATCGGATCGACGTGCTCGAAGGCCGCCTCAGAACGATCGAGACCAACGCTGCCGCGCGTGCGGCCGATACGCCGCCCGCCGCTGCGCCCGGCGCGTTCGGCGGCGCGGGCGAAGCGCGGACGCTCGAGGAGCAGGCGGGCGACCGCCCGGCCCCCGCGAACCCGCGGCCGAGCGTGTCGCGCCCGTCCCCGGACGCCGCGGCGCCGACGATGGCCAACCCGACCCGCGCCGCCGCCGTGGCGGGGGATACGCAGCGGACTACCCAGGTCGCTTCGGTCGAGCGTCCGGAGACCGGCGATCCGGTCGAGGATACCTATCTCTACGGCTATCGGCTGTGGACGGCGAAGCGATATGCCGAGGCGGAAACGCAGTTCAAGACGGTCACGACCAAATACCCAAAGCACAAGCGCGCAAGCTATGCGCAGAACCTGCTCGGCCGGTCGTATCTCGAAGATGGCAAGCCATCGCTCGCCAGCCTCGCCTTCTACGACAGCTACAAGACCTGGCCCGATGGCGACCGCGCGCCCGAGAGCCTGTTCTACCTCGCACAGGCGCTGGTGAAGCTCGACAAGCCCGCGGCACAGGTGTGCAAGGTCTACACCGAACTCCAGCGCACCTATGGCGCGAAGGTCGATGCCGACCCCAAGATGAAGGCAGGGGTGGCAAAGGGCCGCGCGGCCTCGAACTGCAGCTGACATGACCGCCCCGGATCCGGGGCTCGATCCCGCGCAGGTCGCGCGGTTTCGCGGGGATGTGGCGGATACGCTGGGCGCGCCGCTGGCGACGGACGGCGTGCTGGCGCTCGCGGTGTCTGGCGGGCCCGACAGCATGGCGATGCTCGCGCTGGCGACCGCGGCGTTTCCGGGGCGCGTGTGCGCGGCGACCGTCGATCACGGCCTGCGCCCCGCCGCCGCGGACGAAGCCGCAATGGTCGCGCGCTGGTGTGTGACCCGCGGCGTCCCGCACCGGACGCTGCCGTTGCGCGAGACGATCGGAAAGACTGCGATCCAGGCGACGGCGCGTGCGCTGCGCTATGACGTTATGGGGCAATGGGTGATCGACTCCGGCGCGGTGGCGCTGGCGACCGCGCATCATGTCGAGGATCAGGCGGAAACCTTCCTGATGCGCGCGGTTCGGGGAACCGGTCCGGCCGGGCTTGCCGGCGTCCGGTTGCGGCGGACGCACGCGATCAGCGGCGACGGGGGGCATTTCACGATCATCCGTCCGCTGCTCGGCTGGCGCCGCGCCGCGTTGCGCGCGGTCGTGACGAATGGCGCGATTCCCTTCGTCGACGATCCGAGCAACGACGATACGCACTTCGAGCGGGTGCGCGTGCGGCACATGCTACGCGAGACGCCTTGGCTCGACCCGGCAGGCCTTGCCCGTACGGCGGCTCATGCGGGTTCCGCGCAACGCGCGCTGGAGGCGATGGCGGCGTGGCTGTGGGACGAACGGCTCGTCTCCGACGACGCGGTGGGCGTGAAAGTGCGGTTGGGGGATCTGCCGCGTGACATGCAGCGGATGCTGGCCCGCAGGGCAATCGCACGGGTGCGCGAAAAGCACCGTATCTCGCGCCCCGTCTTCGAGTCGGCGGGCGATATCGAGCCGGTGCTCGAGTCGTTGCGTGCGGGTACGCCGGGCACCAAGGCGGGCGTGATGGTGTCAGAACATTGCGGGATCTGGTATTTTCGTCCGGAACCGCCGCGTCGATCGTCCTGATCGACGAATCCGTCCTCGCGTTCCATTGCCATTAATCCTTCTGTGCTTATCTTGGGCGTTCGAGAAAGGTACGACCCACCCATGAACGATAACGAGAAGCCGCCCGAAGGCCCGAACCCCTGGATGAAGTCGCTGCTCATCTGGGTCGGCATCCTGGTTGCGCTGGCATTGTTCGTGACGCTGATCGACACCCGTACCGCGACGACGGGGTCGAACCAGATCGCCTATTCGACCTTTCTCGACAAGGTCGAGAGTGGTGCGGTCCACGACGTCAATATCGCGGGCGAGGTCGTCACCGGCACCTATTCCGACAACACCAAGTTCCGCACCTTCGCGCCGCAGGATCCGCGGCTGACCGATCGCCTGCGCGAAAAGGGCGTCGTAATCAGCGCGAAGCCGGAAGAGGGCGCGCCGATCTGGCAGATCCTGCTGATGCAGTCGCTGCCGTTCTTCCTGTTCCTCGGCCTCGGCTATTTCGTCCTCCGCCAGATGCAGAAAAACTCGGGCTCGGGCGCGATGGGCTTCGGCAAGAGCCGCGCGAAGATGCTGACGCAGAAGGAAGGTCGCGTGACCTTCGACGACGTCGCCGGCATCGACGAGGCGCGCGAGGAGTTGCAGGAGATCGTCGAGTTCCTCAAGGACCCGACCAAGTTCGCCCGCCTCGGCGGCAAGATCCCGAAGGGCGCGCTGCTCGTCGGTTCGCCGGGGACCGGCAAGACCTTGCTTGCCCGCGCCATCGCGGGTGAGGCTGGCGTGCCCTTCTTCACCATATCGGGTTCGGACTTCGTCGAGATGTTCGTCGGCGTCGGCGCGAGCCGTGTCCGCGACATGTTCGAACAGGCCAAGAAGTCTGCGCCCTGCATCGTCTTCATCGACGAAATCGACGCGGTCGGTCGTCATCGCGGGGCCGGACTCGGCAACGGCAATGACGAGCGCGAGCAGACGCTCAACCAGTTGCTCGTGGAGATGGACGGGTTCGAGGCGAACGAGGGCATCATCATCATCGCGGCGACCAACCGTCCCGACGTCCTTGATCCCGCACTGTTGCGTCCGGGCCGCTTCGATCGTCAGGTCGTCGTGCCGCGGCCGGATATCGAGGGCCGGATCAAGATCCTCGAAGTCCACATGAAGAAGGTGCCGCTGGCACCCGACGTCGATGCGCGCGTCATCGCACGCGGTACCCCGGGCTTCTCGGGCGCGGATCTCGCCAACCTTGTCAACGAGGCGGCGCTGACCGCGGCGCGCAAGGGCAAGCGGCTGGTCGCGATGGGCGAGTTCGAGGAAGCCAAGGACAAGGTCATGATGGGCGCCGAGCGTCGGTCGATGGTCATGACCGAGGATGAGAAGCGGATGACCGCCTATCACGAGGCGGGCCATGCGATCGTCTCGATCCACGAAGCGGCGTCCGATCCGATCCACAAGGCGACGATCATTCCGCGCGGTCGCGCGCTGGGCATGGTGATGCGTCTGCCGGAGCGCGATTCGTACAGCTATCACCGCGACAAGATGTACGCGAACCTCGCGGTCGCGATGGGCGGTCGTGTCGCAGAGGAAGTGATCTTCGGCTATGACAAGGTGTCGTCGGGGGCGTCTTCGGACATCCAGTATGCGACGGGTCTCGCGCGCGACATGGTCACCAAATGGGGCATGTCGGACAAGGTCGGTCCGGTCGAATATTCGCAGCCGGAAGGTGAGTCGTTCCTCGGCTATTCGAGCTCGCAGCCGGTCCGCATGTCGAACCAGACCGCGCAACTGATCGACGACGAGATCAAGACGATCGTTCAGGGTGGTCTCGATCGCGCCAAGCATCTGCTGACGCATCACATCGACCAGTTGCACCTGCTGGCGGGCGCGCTGCTCGAATATGAGACGCTTTCGGGCGACGAGATCAAGGCGCTGATCGCCGACGGCAGCATGTCGCGCGACGATGGTCCCAAGAGCCCCTCGGTTCCGGGGGCGGGCACCTCGATCCCCAAGACGCGGCGACCCAAGGGCGGCGGCCCGTTCGGGAGCCCGGCACCCGCTGGCGCCTGATCCGAACTGACCTGCGTAAAAGGCGTCGTCCCGATCGGGTCGGCGCCTTTTTCGGATCTGGCGACGTGGTGAGGCGGCTCGGCGTAAACGGCGTCTCCTGCCCTTTTGCCAACCCTTGGCCCGTGACACCTTCGGTCAATGGCAAGCGGAGGGGTAGGGATGCGGGGACGATCGGCAATTGCGGGTGCTGTGGTTCTGGCGTTCGCGCCCATGATGGCCAAAGCGATGACGGTCGACACGTTCCTCGCCAAGGCAAGAGCGCTTCAGGCAAAAGGCGTGCTCGCCGCCGCCTCCCCCGATTTGACGGACGTCCGCGGCGAGATAGCGACGGCGGCGCACGCGTACCGCGCGCAAGTCGAAGCGGACCGTCTCGCGGGCAAGCCGCCGCGGAGTTGTCCACCGCCGCGCGGCAAGGCCAATGTCGACGCGAAGACGTTGATCGCCGATTTCGCCGCGCTCCCGCCAAGCGACCGATCGCAGAGCGTTACCACCGCGTTTCAGGCGATGATGCAGCACCGGTATCCCTGCGGCTGAACGCAGCAAGCGGGAACGCCACCCATCGTCCGTTCCGAGCGGTGTCGAGAAACACGCGCCGTGCCGGTTTTCCCGACGGCACCCGCAACGGACCGATCGGGATGGGGCGAGAGCCCCTTATTCCGCGATCATCCCCAGCACGCCGACGAAGAACAGCAGACCGGCAACATACGCCGAGCAGACCAGCGCCACCGTCCGCCACAAGGCACCGAACCGGCTCAGCCGATAGGCCCCCTTGAGCTGCCGATACATGTGCAGCGGCGGCCCGAGCAGGAACACCGTCCCGACCAGCTTGCCCGAAACCCCGACCGCGAGCAGGATCGTCAGGACCACCGTCCCCATCGTCATTGCGGACAGCGAATAGATAGCGAAGATGGCGTGATCATACGGCCCGACATCGCGGCGGAACGCAAACAGCAGCCAGATGAACGGCAGCGAGATCGGGATCAGCGCCCAGCTGAATTTGTACGCGGTCGATTGCAGCTTGTAGAGGAACAGCTTGGGCGCGGCGAACGCGTGCGCGATCCGTTCGTCGAGCATCTTGCTCCCGGTGTTGATGTCACCAACCGAGATCGGCTTGCTGAAATCGCCGTGGGTGAGCGCCTTGGCCGATTGCAAGCCCGCCGCGGTCTTGCGCAGCGCCTTGAGCTCGATCGCGATCTCGGCGGCCTTTTCGCCCTGATCGCGGCGTTTCTCGAGCACGCCGATCCGCGCCTCGGTGTCGGCGATCTCGGAGTCGAGCTTCGCGGGTGTCATCTTTGCGCCCTGCCGTTCGGCCGTACTCGTCCCGCCGATCGGCCCGCCGACCGTCTCGAACGTGGCGACCATCAGGAACACCGAAAAGAGGAACAGCGCGAGCGGGGACACGAACCGCGCGCGCTCGCCCGCAATGTAGCGCCGGGTCAACGCGCCCGGGCGGGTGAACAGCATCGGCAGCGTTCGCCAGATCTTGCCCTCGAAATGGAAGACGCCGTGCAACAGGTCATGCCCGATCGACGCGAGCGTGCGGTGCACGTGCGCGGCCTGGCCGCAGCGGTGGCAGAACTCGCCCGAAAGCCGCGTCCCGCAATTGAGGCACAAGCCCGCCGCCGCGCCGCCATGACCCTCCCGGTCGGGATAGGAATCGATCGCGTGCGCCGCGAGCATTCCGGTCGCTGCATCGCCTGCCGCCGTCAGCTCGGTCATGCGCCTTTCCCCTGTCATGCCGCGCAGATAGGCTTTGCCGCGGTCCCCGAGGCCATGATAGCGAGACCGTAATGACCGATGCAACCGCCCTTGTTGCCGACCTGACACGCCGCGCCTGCGCCGCCGCCCGAACGCTGGCGACGCTGCCGACCGCGACCAAGGCGAGCGCGCTGCATGCTGCGGCGGACGCCCTGCGCGCCGCCGAAGTCGCGATCGTCGCGGCCAATGCGGTCGACCTGGACAAGGCCACTGCCGCCGGGCTCTCGGGCGCGCTGCTCGATCGGTTGCGGCTCGACGGCGCGCGCGTGCGCGCGATGGCGGAGGGCGTCGCCGCGGTCGCGGGCTTGCCCGACCCGGTCGGCGCGCTGATCGACGAACGCGTGCGCCCCAACGGGCTGGTGCTGCGCCGCGTGCGCGTGCCGATCGGCGTGATCGGCATCATCTACGAAAGCCGCCCCAACGTCACCGCGGATGCGGCGGCGCTTGCGGTGATGGCGGGCAATGCGGTGATCCTGCGTGGCGGGTCCGAGGCGATCGAGAGCAACCGCGCGATCCACGCGGCGCTGGTGAGCGGCCTCGCCGCGCACGGCGTCCCCGCCGATGCCGCGCAACTCGTGCCGACGACCGATCGCGCCGCGGTCGGGGCGATGCTCGTCGCGGACGGATCGGGCGGGGGGGAGGCGATCGACCTGATCGTGCCGCGTGGCGGCAAGGGGCTGGTCGCGCGAGTCCAGGCCGAGGCGCGCGTTCCGGTGCTCGCGCATCTCGACGGGATCAACCACGTCTATGTCGATGCGTCCGCGGACCCGGCGATGGCGCAGGCGATCGTCTGCGATGCCAAGCTGCGCCGCACGGGCGTCTGTGGCGCGATGGAAACGCTGCTGATCGACCGGGACTATCCGCAGGCAGCGGCGCTGGTCGCGGGCTTGTCCGAAGCCGGGTGCGAGGTCCGCGTCGACGCTGAATTGGCGCGACACTTTCCCGAACTGCCCCGCGCGAGCGACGCCGACTGGGACACCGAATATCTCGACGCCATCGCTTCCGCCGCGCTGGTCGACGGGGTGGAGGGCGCGATCGCGCACATCGCGCGGCACGGGTCGCATCATACCGACGCGATCGTCGCCGCCGATGCGGCGGTCGCGGATCGTTTTCTCGCACAGGTCGACAGCGCGATCGTGCTGTGGAACGCCTCGACCCAATTCGCCGATGGCGGCGAGTTCGGGCTCGGCGCGGAAATCGGGATTGCGACCGGGCGCCTGCACGCCCGCGGGCCGGTCGCGCTGGAGGGGCTCACGACGTACAAATGGATCGGTTATGGGACGGGCCAGGTGCGGGGTTGATGGCGATGCGGTGAGCGATTAGTTTGCCGTCATGAACCATCCCGCGTCCATCTTGCAGTCAGTCACCGCTGAACTCGATGCCGAGACCAGCGCCTTGCTAGATCAGATGGCGGCGTCCCTCGGGATCAGTCCTGCGGCTTACGCTGCTGATGCGATCCGTCGTTCCGTGGTACGCGAAGCGGCGTTCGCGGCCTCCGCACAGGTCGGCATCGACGAACTCGATCGCGGTGAGTCCATTCCGCACGAGGTCGTAATGCGCGACCTCGACGCCATGATCGCCAGGCATGAGGCGCGATGCCGCACCTGATCTGGTCGCCGACGTCCCGTCTGGATCTGGCCGACATCGATGCGTATCTCTCGAAACGGGATCCTGCTGCAGCGGTCCGCATTCTTCGCGCGATCCGGTCGGCAGCTTCGCGCTTGTCGGACTATCCCCGGCTGGGCTGGTCGATTAGCGAGCCGTTTCGCGTGATCAGTGTGCGCCAGACGTCCTATCTGATCCTCTACCGCCTGCGCGATGACAGGGTCGAAATCGTCCGCATCCACCATGGTCGGGAAAACTGGTTCCACGCGATCGAAGCCGAGCTTTGACTCGCATTGGCATCCTCGGCGGCTCGTTCAACCCCGCGCATGCAGGGCATCGCGCGATCAGCCTCGCCGCGCTCGATGCGCTTGGGCTCGACGAAGTGTGGTGGCTGGTCTCGCCGGGCAATCCGCTCAAGCAGAGCCGCAGCGACATGGCGCCATTCGCCGCGCGGTTCGCTTCCGCGACGCGGATGGCGCGCCACGCCCCGATCCGGGTCAGCGCGATCGAACAGCGCCTCGGGACGCGCTACACCGTCGATACGGTCATCAAATTGCGCCGCCTGTATCCCAAGAAGCACTTCATCTGGCTGATGGGATCGGACAATCTCGCGCAGTTCGACCAGTGGAAAGGGTGGCGCACGATCGCGCGCGAGGTTCCGATTGCGGTCATCGCGCGTCCGGGGTATGACCGGGATGCTCTCGCGGCTCCCGCGATGGGTTGGTTGCGGCGCGCTCGTCGGCCCGCACACCAGGCGAAGAACTGGACGCAGTGGAGATTGCCGGCCCTCGTGCTGTTGCGCTTCCGCCCCGACCCGCGCTCCGCGACGCAGCTTCGTGCTGCCGACCCCGCCTGGCAGCGGCATTTCCTGCCGGATACTGACTCTCCCCCTATCGAATAGGAATCGCCTTGGCTTCATCTTCTCCTGTGTATCGCGCGTCCGAACCCGATGAGGTCGAGGCGCTGCATCGGCTCGTGCTCGCGTCGCTCGACGACGATCAGGCGGTCGATACCATTTCGATCCCGCTCGCGGGCAAGTCGACCATCGCGGACTATATGGTGATCGCAAGCGGTCGCTCGACCCGTCAGGTTGCGTCGATGGCGCAGAAGCTGTCCGAGAAGATCAAGGGCGAACTCCGCCGCTCGACCCGGATCGAAGGCTTGCCGACCGCCGACTGGGTACTGATCGACGCGGGCGACGTGATCGTCCACCTGTTCCGCCCCGAAGTCCGCAGCTTCTACAATCTCGAGCGGATGTGGGCATTCGGCGACGCACCGACTCTGCCCGCCACGCCCGATCCGTTCGGCGGCGAAGCGTAAGGCGCACCGGTCGTCGGACCGGGGCAGGGGTGGGGACTGATGCTGCTGCATATCGTCGCGCGCGGGCGGATCGGGCGCGGGCCCGAGGCCGAACTGGTCGAGCGCTATGTCAAACGGCTATCCTGGCCGTACAAAGTGACCGAACTGCCCGACAGCGGCGGCAAGATCCCCGCGCTCGACCCCGGGACCCGCGTCGTCCTGCTCGACGAGACCGGGGTCGTCCTCCCCTCGCGCGAGATTGCAGGGACGCTCGAGAAATGGCGCGATTCGGGCGTGCGCGAGGTCCGTTTCCTGATCGGCGCGGCGGACGGGTTCGACGATGCAGCTCGCGCGCAGGCGGACTTGCTGCTGAGTTTCGGGCGCGCGACCTGGCCGCACCTGCTCGCGCGCGCGATGCTGGCCGAGCAATTGTGGCGCGCGACCAGCATCCTCGCCAACCATCCCTACCACCGCGAGGGCTGATGCGGCGTCGGTCCGTTCTGCTCGCCCTTGCGCTCGCCGCGGCCGGTGGCAGCGCCGCGCCCGCGCAGGACCAGCGCAGCCAGCTTGCCGCCGCCAACGCCCAATCGGCCGCAGCTGCCGCGCGTTCTGCCGCGCTTGAACGGCAGGCCGCGAACGAACAGAATCAGGCCCGCCAGGCGCAGACGCGCGAGGCGGCGGTCGCCGCACGGATCCGGCAGGCCGAGGCAGACGTCGTTGCCGCGCAGGCACGGATCGTGATCGTCGCGCACTTGCTCGAAGCCCAACGGGCGCGGCTCGCGGCGCAGCAGCAACCCGTCGCGCGGTTGCTCGCGGCACTCCAGTCGTTGGCGCGTCGCCCGGCGGTGATCAGCGTTGTCCAGCCCGGATCGATCGACGATATCGTCCATGTCCGCGCAGTCCTCGCGAGCACGCTCCCCGCAATCCGCGCACGCACGCACGGCGTCCGTGCCGAGCTCGCCCGGACCCGGCTGCTTCAGGCGCAGGCGACGCTTGCAGGTCAGGCGTTGGCGGAGGGGCGGACCCGGCTCGAGGCGCAACGGCTTGCGCTGAGCCGGCTCGAAGCCGCGCATCGGCTCCGCGCCCGCGCGCTCGGGCGCGATGCGCTGTTCGAATCGGATCGCGCGATCGCGCTTGGCGAAAAGGCGCGCGACCTGGTCGACGGGATGGACCAGGCCGATACGCTCGCGACGACGCAGCAACAGCTGACAACGCTCCCCGGGCCGGAGCAGCGCCCGGCGCGACCGGGGACGGTCGCGGGCGGCGGCGGCACCGGCTGGTCGCGCGCGACGCCGCCATATCGTCTGCCCGTCAGCGGGCGCATCGCGACGGGGTTCGGCGAAGTGTCCGATGCGGGCGTGCGGTCGCGTGGGCTGACGATCGCGACGCTGGGCCGCGCGCGGGTCGTCGCGCCTGCGGCTGGGCAGGTCGCCTTCGCGGGTCCGTTTCGCGGCTATGGCACGATCGTGATCCTCGATCACGGCGGTGGCTGGACCTCGCTGATCGCGGGGCTCGGCGAAACCACTGCGCGCGCCGGCCAGCACATCGCGCAGGACGCCCTCGTCGGCTATGCCGCGGCAGGCCCGGCACCCCGCGTCACGATCGAATTGCGCCGCCGCGACCGGCCGATCGACATGACGCCGTTGCTTGGCTGAGCCGATCTTGCCGTTCCGCCTGCGTTCATGCGCCGCGTGCTTTGATCGCGCCACAAACCCGGCTACGGTGGACTGATCTCCTCATGCCGTTCGAGTATTCGCCGATGTCGCGCTTTTCCACGTCCCTGCTTCAGGCCTCCGCGATCGCGGCGGTGCTGGCGATCGTGCCGGTCGGCACCAGCGCGATGGCGGCGGTCGACACCGGCACCTATCGCGAGATGTCGGTGTTCCTCGACGTCTATAATCGTGTGAAGGCGGAATATGTCGACAAGGTCGACGACAAGACGCTGGTCAAGGGCGCGATCGACGGGATGCTCGCCGCGCTCGACCCGCACAGCGCCTATGAGACCGGGCTCGATTACGACAATCTGCGGATCCAGACGCTCGGCAGTTATGGCGGGCTTGGCCTGACCGTGACGATGCAGGACGGCGCGATCAAGGTGATCGCCCCGGCGGAAGACACGCCGGGCGGGCGCGCCGGGATCAAGTCGGGCGATTACATCACCCACATCAACGGCAAGCTGATCTTCGGCCAGACGCTCGACGAGGCGATCACGCAGATGCGCGGGCCGCCCGGGTCCAAGGTCGGGCTGACGTTGCTCCGCCCGGGCCGCGACAAGCCGATCGAGGTGTCGCTAGTGCGCGAGAAGATCGTTCAGAAGCCGGTCAAGTGGAGCGTCAAGGACGGCGTCGGGATCATCAACATCAACGCCTTCTCGGAACATACCGGCGAGGCGGTGACCGCCGCGATCAAGGGCATCCAGAAGCAGATCGGGCATGATCCGCTCGGCTATATCGTCGATCTGCGCGACAATGGCGGGGGCCTGCGCGACGAATCGATCGCGGTGGCGGACAATTTCCTGAGCAGCGGCGAGATCGTCTCGCAACGCGGTCGCGACAAGGCGGATATCGAACCCTTCTATGCCGAAAGCTATGTGAAGGGCGACCTCGCGCACGGCGCGCCGATCATCGTGCTGACCAACGCGGGCACCGCGTCCGCGTCCGAGATCGTCGCCGGCGCGTTGCAGGATCATCACCGCGCGCTCGTGATGGGCGAACGCTCGTTCGGCAAGGGCTCGGTCCAGACCGTGATCGACCTTGGCGCGAATGCCGCGCTGCGGCTGACCACGTCGCGCTATTACACGCCGTCGGGCCGCTCGGTGCAGGAAGGCGGGATCGAACCCGATATCGCTGTGCCGCAGATTTCGGACCCGGATTACAAGTCGCGCCCGGTCTTCCGCGAGGACGATCTGCGCCGCCACCTGATCAACGAGGTCAAGGCGGACAATGCCGCGATTGAGGAAGACACCAAGACCGACCCGCGCTTCGCTGCGACGCCGGAGCAATTGAAGGCCAAGGGCATTGAGGATTTCCAGTTGAGCTATGCGCTCCAGACGATCGGCCGGCTCGGGGCCGCGTCGCCACGGTCGGCAACGGCGGCGAAATAGCATGACGACCGATCGTTTCCCGCTCGCGCGCCTGCTCGCGCTGGTCGTCCCCGCAGCGCTGCTGGGCGGCGCATTGGTGTCGCAATATGTCGGCAAGCTGTATCCGTGCGAATTGTGCTGGTTTCAGCGCTATCCGCACGGCGTCGCGATCATCCTCGCGGCACTCGCGTTCGCTGCGCCCGGGCGTGGCGTGCAACGCCTGCTCGTCGCGCTCGCGGGCGTGGCCGTCCTGCTCAGCGGGCTGATCGGGGTGTTTCACGCAGGCGTCGAATATCACTGGTGGCAGGGCTTCACCGAATGCACCTCGACGATGACTGGCCCGGTCACGCTCGAATCGATCATGAAGGCGCCGATCGTCCGGTGCGACGTCGCGCAATGGCGGCTCGGCGGGATTTCGCTCGCCGGGTTCAACGCGATCTTTTCGATCGCAGGAGCAATCGCCATCTTCTGGGCATTGCGGAGGAAATGAGCATGGGCTGGAAGCCGGGCGACGCGCGACGCGCGACCGAATCGATGATCCGGGTGGATCAGGCCGGCGAGTTCGGCGCGACGCGGATCTATGCGGGGCAGCTCGCGGTGCTGGGTGATCGCAGCCCGGCGGCGCGCGCGATCGCGGGGATGGCGAACCAGGAGGCACGCCACCGCGCGTTCTTCGACGCGATGATGGCGCGGCGCAACGTACGCCCGACGCTGCTCGAGCCAATCTGGAACGTCGCGGGGTTCGCGCTCGGTGCGGTGACCGCCGCGATCAGCCCCGAGGCCGCGATGGCGTGCACCGCCGCGGTCGAGACCGAGATCGACAAGCATTACGAAGACCAGCTCGTCGCTTTGGGCGACAGCGACCCTGAGCTGACCGACGCGATCCGCGACTTCCAGGCGGAAGAGGTCGAGCACAAGGAAGCCGCGCTCGCGGCAGGCGCCGAGAACGCGATCGGCTATCCGGTTCTGAGCACGTTCATCCGGCTTGGCTGCAAGGTTGCCATTGCCACGGCCAAACGGATTTGACGGAGAAAGTGATGACCCGAGCCTTGTTCCCCCGGCTGACGCTCGCCGCGACCGTAATGGTCGGCGCAGCTGCCAGCCTCACCGCTCCGGCCCCGCTCGCCGCGCAGAACGTGCCTGCACCGACGATGACGATCTACGGCAACCAGAAGTGCCCGACCGATACCAACGGCAACGAGATCGTCGTCTGCGTGCGCCGCGCCCCTGGCGAACAGTTCCGCATCCCCAAGGAGTTGCGCGAGCTGGAAGTGACACCCGAAAACGAGAGCTGGGCCGCGAAGGCGCAGGCGAACGACAAGGTCGGGGTCGAGGGCATCGGCAGCTGCTCGACCGTCGGCGCGGGCGGCGCCACCGGGTGCCTCGCACAACGCGGCCAGCAATATAAGCGCGAGCGTCAGGCCGCCAAGGCGGACCAGCGCGCAGTCGACCGGGCGCTCGAATAGGATGCGGACGCAACCGGCGTGGTGCTGATCGGGTGCCGGAACGCTTGATCACGCCCGGTTCGTCTTCGACCATCGAAACGGCGCGCGGGCCGCATGGCGTCGCGCTCCTGCTGTTCGCGCTGGTTTGGCTGTCGTGCGTGTGGTTCGGGTCCAACGCGCTCAACCCGAACACCGCGACTCGCCTTTTCGCCGCGATCGCGCTGGTCGAGCACGGCGATGCGCGGATCGACCGGTACCAGTCGCTGACGATCGACAAGGCGCAGTTCGGCAACGGGGCGGCGCGGCATTATTACATGGACAAGGCCCCGGGGATGACCGGGATGGCGGTCCCGGCGGTGTGGGCGGTCAACGCGGTTTCCGGCGCTCGCTCGCAGGACGAGGTGATCGACATCGCCAATCCGCGGTTGCGCGCCTTCCTTGGTGTCCGGCTGTCGCTCGCGGTCGCGGGTAGTGCGGCGTTGCTGACGGCGTTTGCCGCGGTCCTTCTGCTCGATCTCGGGACGGGGATTACGGGCAGCCCCGCCGCTGGGCTGTTCGCCGCGCTGGGATATGCGCTCGGGTCGGTGGCATGGGGCTGGTCGACCACCCTGTTTGGCCATGCGCCGGTCGCCGCACTTCTGCTGATCGCGACCTGGGCGATCTGGCGGGGGACGTCGGGACCTCGCGCGCTTGGCCGGTGGCGCTATCCGGTGATGGCGGGTCTTGCGCTCGGCTGGGCGGCGGCGATCGAATTCCAGGCAGCGCTTGCGGGGCTGGCGATCGGCGTGTGGGCGCTGTGGCGAACCCGTCGCACCGCCGGACCGGTCCGGAACCGTCTGTATGCGGCGGCGCTGCTATCGGCGAGTGTCGCGCTGCTGCCGGTCCTGGCCTATAACGAGATCGCGTTCGGCACGCCGTTCGTGCTCGGCTATCAGGGGGTGGTCGGCTTCCAGGGGATGAACGAGGGGCTGTTCGGCCTGACCTACCCGAAACCGGTTGCGCTGTGGGAGATCCTGTTCGGGCTGCGGCGCGGGCTGTTCTGGGTGGCACCTGTTCTGCTGCTGGGGGTGGTCGGGCTGGTGCGATTGATCCGTACCCCGGCGACACGCGATCTCGGCTGGCTTGCGGTCGCGGTCGTGACGATCGCGCTGCTGGTCAACGCCTCCTACCATTATTGGGACGGCGGCGCATCGGTCGGGCCGCGCCACGCGGTTCCCGCCATTCCCTTCCTCGCGCTCGGCCTCGCCCCCTTATGGGCCTCGCTCGAACACCGCCGCGCGCGCTTAGCCGCAATCGGCGTGCTGGCGCTGTCGAGCGCGATCAACCTGATCGTCGTCAGCACCGACATTTTTGCGCCCGAGGCGATGCTGACGCCGGTCTTGACTCGCAATTTCTCCGGGATGTTCCTGCACGGGAAACTGGATACCGTGCTCAATCTCTACGCCGGCTGGGCCCCGTGGTTCGGCTTTGCGCTGTATCTCGACATTGCCGTGCCGCTGCTGGGACTGATGCTGTGGCAGACACGCCGGGCGGAACGCCGCGTCCGGGCGCAGGGCCGCGCGTAGCGGGTTCGTTTCCCCGTTCGTTCGTTTCGAAACGAACCGGGGAGGGCCAGGCAGACTGCCTAGAACAGTCGCCCGCCATTGGGAACGCCATGCCCGGGCTGGAGCAACACGACTTCGCCCGCCGCGTCGGGGAAGCCGAGCGTCAGCACCTCGGACATGACCGGTCCGATCTGCCGTGGTGGGAAGTTGACGACCGCGGCGACCTGTCGCCCGACGAGCTCCTCCAGCGTGTAATGCACCGTGATCTGCGCCGAGGACCGTTTGATCCCGATCCCGGGGCCGAAGTCGATCGCCAGCCGGTACGCGGGCTTGCGCGCCTGCGGGAAGGGGAGCGCCTCGACGATCGTCCCGACGCGAATGTCGACCTTCAGGAAGTCGTCGAACGCGATCTGGGGCGCCAGATCGGAGGTGACCGGGTCAGAAGTCGACATCGTCATAATGTTTCGGTGCCATGATTCCCTCCATCCGTTCGGACAGCAGCGGGCGGAAACTGGGGCGGCTCTTGAACCCGCGATACCATTTCGCGGTCTGTTCGTGATTCTTCCAGTCAATCCCGCCGAGATAGTCCGCGACCGAAATCTGCGCCGCTGCGGCCAGATCTGCAAGGCTCATCGTCGCACCCGCCATCCAATTGTGATGATCGAGCAGGTAATCGGTATAGTCGAGATGCCGTACCGCCGCCTTCATCGCGTCGCGAAGCCGCTTCGAATCGGGTGGTTCCTTGGTCACGAGCCGCTTCTCCATCCGCTCGTGGAGCAACGGCGCGACGATATCGGCGAAGAACTGCGTATCGAACCACGCGACGAGCCGGCGAATCTCCGCGCGACTGGTCGCGGTGCCGTTGATCATCGCGCTCTTCTCGACCGTTTCCTCGAGATATTCGCAGATCGCCATGGAATCCATCAGCAGGATCCCCCGCGACTGGTCCGCCAGCACGGGCACCTGGCCCGCCGGGTTCATGTCGAGGAATTCGTCGCGGCGTTCCCAGGGGCTTTCGCGGACGAGTTCATAGCCGATGCCCTTTTCGCCGAGCAGGAGGCGGACCTTGCGCGAGAACGGGCAGAGCGGGAATTGATAGAGTTGCCACATATCCTGCGTGGTAGAAGCAGTGCGGCGCAGGGGGAAGATGGCGCGCGGGATTAATCGGTCGGGTGCATCCCGGGGACGACCGCTGGGGTGGCCGGTAGTCGGCCGTTACAGCAGCGTCCTGCTGACTTCACTTCCCCGGCGAAGGCCGGGGCCCAAGAGCGCAGCCGGGGAATGGATGGGCTGCGCTACGGTACTTCGGCCATTCCACCTGGGCCGCGGCCTTCGCCGGGGAAGAATGTTTCCCAGCGCCGCCAGACCGCCGAGCGGCAAAAACTAGGGATTTAGCGCGCCGCGTCCAACCCCAGACCGCTGCTCCCGAGGACCGTGCGGAGCCGGTCGGCGGTGCGCTGGAGTTCGGCGGTCATGCTGGCGATGTCCTTGGCGGCCTGTCCGGTCGCCGCGATCGCGCCCTTCGCGCCCTTGTGGAGATGGTCCGCATAGTGCGGGTCCTGCCGGCCGATCACGTCGCCGAGCGTGTCCTCCTGGCGGATGCCCGCGTCCGGCCCCGCCAGTTTCGCAACCGGCCCCACGCGGGTCTGGAGCAAGGCGCCCGCATATTGGTCGACGACCGCGGCTAGCCCTTCCTGCACCAGCGGGTTCGACAGCAACGCACCGACCTGTGCGGCGTCGATCGACGGTGCGGGGCGCGGGGCGGGTTCGCGCGCAAGCGCCGGGGTGGCGGCGGTCAGGGCGAACAAACCGAGGAGATACAGGCGCATGGCGTACCTTTTGGGATGCGGTGAAGGCGCACGTATAGCAGCTTCCACGGCGTGCGTCGATTGGCGAAGCCGTATGGGGTCAGCTTCGGGCACGCCCTCTCTGCAATCATCCCCCCCCGGCGAAGGCCGGGGTCCAAGAGCGACGGCCGATGTAACGTCGCCGATCGCGACGGTACGACCGCGCCACTTTTGGGCCCCGGCCTTGGCCGGGGAGGGCATCCAAAAAGCCGCTGCTAAACACCTTTGCGCAGACCGTCCGGTGCGCTTTGCTGCCGAGGCGGTGCGGCCCCGCGCTACTCCGCCGCCTCCTGTTCCACCCGGTCGTCGATCGAATGGCTCAGCCGCGTCAGCATTTCCTTTGGCACGACCTGCCAGAAGCGATCCACCACGCGGCCCCAGTCGTCGAGCAACGCGCCCGACCATTTGCTGTCGGTCGCGGCATGATGCGCGCGGACCATCCCGAGCAGCACCGCTTCCCAATGCAGCGACGAGAGCCGGTTCCACGTGATGCTGTCCGGGTTGGCGCGCCGCGCGAAGCTGCCGTCGGCATCGTAGATGAACGCCATCCCGCCGGTCATCCCCGCACCGAAATTGGCGCCGACCGTACCAAGCACGACAGCGGTCCCGCCGGTCATATATTCACAGCCATTCGCGCCACAGCCTTCGACCACCACGTTCGCGCCCGAGTTGCGCACCGCGAACCGCTCGCCCGCCTGGCCCGCGGCATAGAGGCTGCCCGAGGTCGCGCCGTACAGCACGGTATTGCCGATGATCGTATTGTCCTGGCTGACCAGCGGCGAACTCACCACCGGGCGCACCGCGATGATCCCTCCGGACAGCCCCTTGCCGACATAGTCATTGGCATCGCCGAACACCTCGAGCGTGATCCCCTTGCAGAGGAACGCGCCGAGGCTTTGCCCCGCCGAGCCACGCAGCCGGACGTGGACATGCCCGTCCGCGAGAGCCGACATGCCGAAGGTCCGCGTGATCTCGCTCGACAGCCGCGTGCCGACCGCGCGGTGCGTGTTGCGTACCGAATAGGTCAGCTGCATCTTCTCGCGCCGGCTGAAGACCGCGCCCGCATCCTTGATGATCTGCGCATCCAGGCTGTCGGGCACTTCGTTGCGCCGCGTCGTCAGGCTGAAGCGGCGCTGGTCGTCGGGCGCATCGACCTTGGCGAGGATCGGGTTGAGATCGAGATCGTCGAGATGTTCGGCGCCCCGGCTGACCTGGCGGAGCAGTTCGGTGCGGCCAATCACTTCGTCGAGGCTGCGGAAGCCGAGCCGCGCGAGGATGTCGCGGACTTCCTCGGCGATGAAGGTCATGAGATTGATGACCTTTTCGGGCGTGCCGGTGAACTTGTCGCGCAGCTTCTGGTCCTGCGTGCAGACGCCCACGGGGCACGTGTTCGAATGGCACTGGCGCACCATGATGCAGCCCATCGCGACGAGCGACAGCGTGCCGATCCCGAACTCCTCCGCGCCGAGGATCGCCGCAATCACGATATCGCGCCCGGTCTTGAGCCCGCCATCGGTCCGCAGCTTGATCCGCCCGCGCAAACCGTTGAGCGTCAGCGTCTGGTTGACTTCGGACAGCCCCATTTCCCACGGCGTGCCGGCATATTTGATGCTGGTCTGCGGGGAGGCACCGGTGCCGCCGACATGGCCTGCGATCAGGATGACGTCGGCATGCGCCTTCGCCACGCCCGCCGCGACCGTGCCGATCCCGGCGGACGAGACGAGCTTGACGCACACCCGCGCGGTCGGGTTGATCTGCTTGCAGTCGTAGATGAGCTGCGCGAGATCCTCGATCGAATAGATGTCGTGATGCGGCGGCGGCGAGATGAGCGTCACGCCGGGGGTGGCATGGCGCAGCTTGGCGATGAACTCGGTCACCTTGAAGCCGGGGAGCTGCCCGCCCTCGCCGGGCTTGGCCCCCTGCGCGACCTTGATCTCGATCTCTTCGCAGGCGTTGAGATATTCCGCGGTCACGCCGAAGCGCCCGCTGGCGATCTGCTTGACGCCCGAATTGGCGTTGTCGCCATTGGCACGCGGGGAGAAGCGTTCGGTATCCTCGCCGCCTTCGCCTGACACCGCCTTGGCGCCGATCCGGTTCATCGCGATCGCGAGCGTTTCATGCGCCTCCGGGCTGAGCGCGCCGAGCGACATGCCCGGCGTCACGAACCGCTTACGGATCTCGGTGATCGCCTCGACCTGGTCGACCGGGATGCCTTCGTCGGGATATTTGAACTGGAGCAAGTCGCGCAGATAGACCGGGGGCAGCGCCTCCACCCCACGTGCGAATTGCAGATAGGTCGAATAGCTGTCGGTCGCGACCGAGTTCTGCAGCAGGTGCATCAGCTGCGCCGAGTAGGCGTGGGTCTCGCCGGTGTGGCGCTGGCGATAGAAGCCGCCGATCGGGAGCGTGGCGACGCCCTCGTCGAACGCCTTGTCGTGGCGCAGCTGCGCGTTGAGGTGGAGCGAGGCATAGCCTTCGCCCGAAATCTTCGCTGGCATGCCGGGGAACAGGTCGTTGACGAGCGCGCGGCTGAGGCCGACCGCCTCGAAGTTGTAGCCGCCGCGATAGCTGGAGATCACCGCGATCCCCATCTTCGACATGATCTTGAGCAGCCCTTCGTCCACCGCGGTGCGGTGCCGTGTGAGACATTCGGCGAGGGTCAGCGCGCCGAACAGCCCGCGCGCCTGGCGATCCGCGATCGACGCTTCGGCCAGATAGGCGTGGACGGTGGTCGCGCCGACGCCGATCAGCACCGCATAATAATGCGTGTCGAGGCATTCGGCGGTCTGGATGTTGATGCTGGCGTAGGAGCGCAGCCCCATGCGGACGAGGTGCGTATGCACCGCCGCCGCCGCGAGGACGCCCGCAATGCCGATCCGGTCCACGCCGATCGCCATGTCGGTCAGGAACAGCTCGCTCTTGCCCTGGCGCACCGCCGTTACCGCCTCGGCACGGATGCGGGCGATAGCGGCACGGAGCGTTTCCGGCCCGCCGCCGGCCTCGAAGGTGCAGTCGATTTCAGCGCCTTGCGATCCGAAATGCGCCTTGAGCTGCGCCCAGCTCGTGCCATCGAGCACCGGCGATTGCAGCACCAGCACGCCGTCGCGCCGGTCCTCGGTGTCGAGGATGTTGGCGAGATTGCCGAACCGCGTCTTGAGCGACATCACATGGCGTTCGCGCAACGGGTCGATCGGCGGGTTGGTGACCTGGCTGAAATTCTGCCGGAAGAACTGGCTGATCAGCCGTGGCTTGTCCGAAATCACGGCAAGCGGCGTATCGTCGCCCATCGAGCCGATCGCTTCCTTCGCGCCCTCGACCATCGGCGACAGGATCAGCTCCATATCCTCGAGCGTCTGCCCCGCCGCAACCTGGCGGCGGGTGAGGTCGGCACGGTCGAAGTGCGTGATCGCATCCTCGGCGGGCTGCGGCAGCGCCTCGATCCGCTTGAACGCACCGATCATCGCGGCGTAATCCGCCTCGCCCGCGATCTGGTCCTTGATCGCGCGGTCATGGTACAGCACGCCCTCGTCGAGATCGATCGCAAGCATCTGGCCCGGCCCGAGCCGGCCTTTCTCGATGATCGTCGATTCGGGAACGACGACCATCCCGCTTTCCGACCCGACGATGACGATCCCGTCGACCGTGCGGACATAGCGCAGCGGACGGAGCGCGTTGCGGTCCATCCCCGCGACCGCCCAGCGGCCATCGGTCATCGCGAGCGCGGCGGGGCCGTCCCACGGTTCCATCACCGACGCGAGATACTGGTACATCGAGAGATGTTCGGCGGGCATGTCGATCGAATCCGCCATCGCCTCGGGCACCAGCATCAGCTTGGCGGTCGGGGCATCTCTCCCTGAGCGGCAGATCGCCTCGAACACCGCGTCGAGGGCTGCGGTGTCGGATGCGCCCGCCGGGATCACCGGCTTGATGTCCTCCGACTGATCGCCGAACGACAGGCTCGCCATCTTGATCTCGTGGCTGAGCATCCAGTTCTTGTTGCCGCGGATCGTGTTGATCTCGCCATTGTGCGCGAGGCAGCGGAACGGCTGCGCCAGCCACCATTGCGGGAAGGTGTTGGTCGAGTAGCGCTGATGGAAGATCGCGACGCGGCTCTCGAACCGCGGGTCGCGCAGATCGGGGTAGAACACCGACAGCGATTCCGCGAGGAACAGGCCCTTGTAGATGATCGACCGGCACGACAGCGAGCAGACGTAGAAGCCCTGGATCTGCGCCGCGATCACGCGCTTCTCGATCCGGCGACGAACGAGATAGAGGTTCTTCTCGAACTCGGCGGCGGTCTGGTCGTCGGGCAGGGGGCCCGCGATCATGATCTGCTCGATCTCGGGGCGAGTCGCCTGCGCCTTCTGGCCGATCACCGACACGTCGACCGGCACCTGGCGCCAGCCGTAGATGGTATAGCCTTCCTCGATGATCGCGCTTTCGACGATCGTGCGGCACGCCTCCTGCGCGCCGAGATCGGTGCGCGGCAGGAAGATCATCCCGACCGCGAGCCGGTTTGGCATCGGGCGATGCCCCGAGGCGGCGACCGCATCGTCGAAGAACTTGAGCGGAAGGTCGATGTGGAGGCCCGCGCCGTCGCCGGTCTTGCCGTCGGCATCGACTGCGCCGCGGTGCCACACCGCCTTCAGCGCATCGATCGCGGATTGCACGACCCGGCGCGATGGCGTTCCATCGGTCGCGGCGACGAGACCGACGCCGCAGGCGTCGCCCTCGAATTCGGGGCGATACATGCCGTGTTCGGCGAGGCGGAGGCGTTCGGAGTCCATGTTGGTCATGCCAATAGTCTCTCTTGTTCGACGAAGCGCTCGATAGCCGCCCACGTCTCGATCAGGGTTTCCCGCGCATCCCACGCTGCATTCACTTGGTCGGCGCGCTTTTGCGGGTTGAGGGGATATTCGTGCGCTAGGGCATTGCGGGTGCGTACCGCATCCGCCCAGATTGTCTCGTTTGGCAGTATCCCCAAAGCATAGGCGCGGCGGGTTACATCCACTGAAGTCAGGCGTTCGATCTTGCCATGCTCCATGATCTTCGAGATCGCTTTCAACGTGCGATGCAGCGCATCCTCGAACTGTTCGTAGCGCTTCAGATACCCCAGCACGTAGCTATCTTCCTCGAACGGAAGCTCGTCGATGCGGGCTGCCGTCATCGGCACCAGCGGTTCAACCAATGCGACGGTTCTGACGAATCCCGTATGAAGCCGACCGCATGTCGCAAGATAGTCCGTAAGCAGGGCGCGTTCGCCGTCTCGCGTCACAGCACCACTCCGTCGCGGTAGGCAATCTGCTCGATCGGGGTGGGTGTCGCTCCGCGTTTGGTCGCAATCAAATCGACGCGCTGGGCATCTATCCGGGCGAACAGCCGTTCCAGAAACACATCCTTGGCACGCCAAACATCGACCTCGTCCTGCGTTTCGACATGGAGGTCGATATCACCGCCACACCGCGTGTCGATAGTACGGCTACCATACAGGCGCACCACGGCGTCCGGGCCGAATGTCAGCCGGGTCGCCGCCTTAATGGCCGAAACCTCTTTGTCGGTCAGCCTCATGCCGCCTTCCTCGCAGCGCTCGCTTTCGCCTTGAGGAACTTGTGCATGCTCGCCGCCACGTCGCGTCCGTCGCGGATCGCCCACACCACGAGCGACGCGCCGCGCACGATGTCACCCGCCGCGAACACGCCGTCGAGCGAGGTCATCAGCGTCTTGTTGTCGACCAGCACCGTGCCCCAGCGGGTCACGCCAAGCTCGGGCGCTTCGAACAGCCGCGGCAGATCCTCGGCATCGAAGCCGAGCGCCTTGATAACGAGATCGGCCTGCAGATCGAACCCGCCCTCGGGATCGATCTCGGGGGCGCGCCGACCGCTCGCATCGGGGGCGCCGAGCCGCATCGCGCTCGCCTTGACGCCAGACACACGGTCTTCGCCGACGAAGCTTTCGGGCGCGGACAGCCAGACGAACTCGACGCCTTCTTCCTCGGCATTGTTCACTTCGCGCTGCGAGCCCGGCATGTTGGCGCGGTCGCGGCGGTAGAGGCACTTCACCGAGGCGGCATCCTGGCGGATCGCGGTGCGGACGCAGTCCATCGCGGTATCGCCGCCGCCGATCACGACGACATGCTTGCCCGCGGCATTGAGGCTGCCGTCGTCATACGCAGGGACGGCATCGCCGAAATTCTTGCGGTTCGACGCAGTCAGGAAATCGAGCGCATCGACCACGCCGTCACGCTCGACGCCGGGGGCCTTGATCGCGCGCGCCTTGTACACGCCGGTCGCGATCAGCAGCGCGTCATGGCGCTGGCGCAATGCGTCGAGCGTCGCGTCGCGACCGACCTCGAAGCTCTCGTGGAACACGATCCCGCCCGCCTTGAGCCGCTCGACCCGGCGCGTAACGACGGGCTTCTCGAGCTTGAAGCCGGGGATGCCGTAGGTCAGCAATCCACCCGCGCGGTCGTAGCGATCATAGACGTGGACGTCATAGCCGTTGCCGCGCAGATATTCCGCTGCGGACAAGCCTGCGGGTCCGGCACCGATCACGCCGACCGACTGGCCGCGTGCGGGGCCGACGACGAGCGGCTCGACCCAGCCTTCTTCCCAGGCAGTATCGGTGATGAACTTCTCGACCGCGCCGATCGTCACCGCGCCATGCCCGGAGAATTCAATAACGCAATTGCCCTCGCACAGCCGGTCCTGCGGGCAGATCCGGCCGCAGATCTCGGGCATGGTCGAGGTCGCGTTGCTCAGCTCATAGGCTTCGCGCAGCCGCCCCTCGGCGGTCAGACGGAGCCAGTCGGGGATGTGATTGTGCAGCGGGCAATGCACCGAGCAATAGGGCACGCCGCATTGCGAGCAACGGCCGGCCTGTTCCTCGGCATCGGGGACCGCATAGCGATCCGCGATCTCCTGGAAGTCCTCCGCCCGCAGCTCGGGCTCGCGCTTGGCCGGGTAGGCCTGCTCGCGATCGACAAACTTGAGCAGCAAAAAGTCCGCCATGCACCCATCCTTTCGAGAATGCGGCGCATATCGCACTATTATGTCGCTGTCACCTTGAATCCACAACATAGGTCAGCATACGTGACATAAATAGCGTTCGGCAAGGCGCCCGACAGGATATTCCGTTGGCAACAGCTGCCCGAAAGAACCGATACGGCCCTAAAACGTGGAAAGCCACGCCAGGGCAACGGCACCCGCGATGATCCGGTACACCGCGAAGGGCACGAAACCGTACCGTGTCACGACCCCGATGAACCATTTTACCACCAACAGGGCGACGACGAACGCCACGGCAAATCCCAGCGCGATCGCGCCAAGCCCAACCCCTTGCCCGCTCATCAACTCATGACGGTTCTTGACGAGTTCGAGCGTCGTCGCGCCCAGCATCGTGGGGATCGCGAGAAAGAAGCTGAACTCCGCCGCCGTCCGCCGCTCGACACCGAGCGCGAGCGCGCCAAGAATCGTCGCGCCCGACCGGCTGACGCCGGGGACCATCGCCAGGCACTGCAGGAAGCCGATCCCGATGACCTTGGGCAAGGGAATGTCGGCGACTCCGACGATATCGCTCCTGGGGGCAAGCCGCTCGACCGCGATGATCGCAAACCCGCCGACGATCAACGCAATCGCCACCACCTCGGCATTGCCGAGCAACGCCTCGATCTGCTTGTGGATCGCAAGGCCGATCACGGCGGCCGGAACGAAGGCGACTAGCACGTTGCGGACGAACAGCAGCGACTTGGGTTCGCGCTTCATCACCCCCATGCCGACCGCCCAGAACGTCCGCCAATAGAGCGCCACGATCGCGAGGATCGCCCCCAGCTGGATGATCACGTTGAAGGCACCCCAGCGCGCTGCATCATAGCCGAGCAGCTTGGTCGCGAGGATCAAATGGCCGGTCGAGGAGACGGGCAGGAACTCAGTGACCCCCTCGACGATGCCGAGGAGGATGATGCTGATGATTTCGTTCACGAACGTTCCCTTTCAGGATCCTGCGGGATCGATGTGCGACGGTCGCGTGTGTCAGGCCGCGACGGGCATCGAGAAACGACCGCCCTTGCGGTATCGCACCAGCCACGCCGGCGCGACCGCATCGAGCGGGGTCGGCGTGATGTCGAACGCATCCAGCCCGGGCGTGCCGGCCGCGACGACGTTGTCGTGCGCGAGCATCTTCCACTGGTCCTTGGTAATCGGCGCCCCGGGCAGGAAGCCGAACCCGGCGATCGCCGCACCGATCGAATCGGGGAGGTCGATGATCCGGCGCTTGTGCCCGGTCGTCTTGGCGATCCAGCGGACCAGCGCCCCCATCGTGATCGTGTCGGGGCCGCCGAGCTCGAAGGTCTTGCCCGCGGCGATCGCGGGCTCGTCGAGCGCCTTGACGACGGCCTGTGCCACGTCGCCGACATAGACCGGCTGGAACTTGGTGCCCGTCCGCAGCACCGGAACGATCGGTGCGCTGCCGATCATCGCGGCGAAGCGGTTGAGGAACTGGTCCTCACGGCCGAACACGATCGACGGACGCAGGATCGTCGCAGCCGGGAAGGCGGCGCGGACCGCAGCTTCGCCATCGCCCTTGGAGCGGCCATAGGCCGATTCGGATGCGCTATCCGCACCGATCGCGGACATGTGGACGAGCGATTCCACCCCGGCGCGCGCCGCGGCCTCGGCCACGATGCGCGCGCCATCGACCTGAATCTTCTGGAAATCACCGCTCAGGATCCCGACCAGGTTCACCACCGCGTCCGCCCCCGCGACGGCACGGGCGATCGATTCGGGCTTGGTGATGTCGACCGCGACGAATTGCGTCTGCCCGAGCCCGCCCTGCGTCTTGAGGAAAAACGCCTGATGCGGGTCGCGCTGCGCAATCCGCACCCGCGCGCCCCGTTCCAGCAGCGCCTGCGCCACATAGCGGCCGAGGAAACCCCCGCCGCCGATCAAAGTCACCAGCTTGTCGTTCATCGAAAGCGCCTTCTCGAATGTCGATATGCCCTCTGCCTAGCATCGAGCGTGTTGACAAGACCAACGACGCTCCCCTAAGGCCCGCCACCTACCCAGTGCCCGGATGGCGGAATTGGTAGACGCACCAGCTTCAGGTGCTGGCGCTCGCAAGGGCGTGGAGGTTCGAGTCCTCTTCCGGGCACCATTCGTGCGTCTTATGACGCCCCAGAACCATCGACAAAACCGCGGAAATCTGCCACTTTCAGGTTGGTTTTGTCCGAAGGCGTCTTACCGAATTCCAGTTGATCCCACTCCAAAGTGGGCCAAGGCCCGGGCCATCGGTGGCCCGATTCAAACGGTGGCCCGGCGGGCCATTTCGACGGGATACGGCGCTGCTTTCGATCGATACCGTTCAACGCGGGATTGATGGTCATGGCACTTAAAGATCTAGAGATCCGATCCCTTAAGGCTGAGGATCGTGTTTACAAGCGTAGCGACGAGCGCGGGTTGTACATCGAGGTACATCCTAGCGGCTCGAAGCTCTGGCGTTTGAAATATTCCCATCTGGGGAAGGATAATCGCATTGCGCTCGGGCGCTATCCTGAGGTCGGCTTGGCAGAAGCCCGCCGCAAACGCGACGAGGCGAGAGCCAAGGTTCGTGACGGCGTCGATCCCCTTGCCGAACGGAAGCGAGAGAAACTGGTAGCCCAATACAACGCGGCGAACACGTTCGGCGATGTTGCCAAGGAATATATCGACAAGATGGTCGCCGAGGGCCGGGCTGATACGACGACGACAAAAGCGAATTGGCTTTTAGAGCAACTGGCACCGATTGCCGCTCGAGCAATTTCCGAATTGAAGCCTGTCGATGTCCTGGCTGCGCTCAAACGTATTGAGGCAAAGGGCAAACATGAAACCGCGCGCCGCTGTCGTTCATTTGCCAGCCGCGTATTTCGTTACGGCGTGGCGACCGGCCGTGTCGAGACCGACCCAACCTCCGTACTGCGTGGCGCGTTGATCACGCCCAAGGTTGAGCACCACAGCGCAATCCTTGAACCGAGGGCGGTCGGCGAGCTCCTCCTATCGATCGATGCCTATTCTGGCCATCTCATCACCCGTCTCGCCCTGAAGATATCGCCCCATGTCATGGCCCGCCCCGGCGAGCTCAGGCAGGCTCTGTGGCCCGAATTCGATCTCGAAAACGGGGTCTGGAAAATCCCCCCGGAGCGTATGAAGATGCGGCGCCCACATGCCGTCCCGCTGTCAAAGCAGGTACTGGGCTATCTTGCTGAGTTGCATACTTTGACTGGACCCGACGGGTTCGTGTTCCCCGCGTTTCATACCTCGCGGAGGCCACTCAGCGAAAATACGATAAACCAAGCGTTCCGACGCATGGGCTATGCCCCGGGCGAGGTGACGGCGCACGGCTTGAGGACGACCGCCTCGACTCTTCTCAATGAAAGCGGGAAATGGAGCCCAGACGCGATCGAGCGTTCGTTGGCTCATGCCGACAAGGATGCGATACGGGGTACTTACAATCGCGGCTTCTATTGGGAGGAGCGTATCGCGATGCATCAGTGGTGGAGCGACTATTTGGATCGGTTACGCGGGACTGATTCAGTTTTGGTTCGGGCCTGAACAACGGATGAGAGAGCATTTCCAGCGAACGGATGTTTCCAAAGCTTTTTTGAACATGGCTGCATGAGAAGGGAGGGCCACCATTCGTCTTTGGTGATAGCCACGTGCAGATGCCGCAATGGTGTCGCGACAGCGTCAGGAACCGCCGGGGCGGGCGGACGGTAGCTGAACAGCGCTCAACCGTCGTCGACGCTGTAAAACATTGGATTGTGCATCCAGGCGTCAATCGCGGATTGTCTCCAACCGGCGCACCGTGTGCTGATCTGAACGTTTCTCGGAAACGTTCCGTTCTGCATCTTCCGATAGAGGGTTGAGCGGGTGAGGCCTGTCCTCAGCAGGACCTCCTTCAGCCGGATGATACGGTCTGAGCTTTCGATCGCCATGACATTATCCTGTTCATGATGCTTCTCCGGCAAGAGTTCGGCGTGGATTTTGATCAATCAAGCGGTTGATCGCAGGCCTCGTACCAGGGCGTGCAAGGACTTGCTGTGGCGTACGCAGCCTCAAATCGAGGCATTGGTTTGCGTCCCGCGCTGTCGCGCGGCCGTGCTCTACAGCGCGTGGGCGCCGCCGAGCCGCATGCGCGTCTCGGTCCGTTCGGATGACGATCGCTGACGCGAAGGCGGCATGGCCGCGGGGAGCGGAACGCCGGGATCAATTGAGCGCGCGCTGACGGACTTCTGCGAAGCCGCCAGGGGTCGCAGCGTCTTTGTTGCCGCGTGGCACACTCGATCCGGCCGGGGGACACAGCGGCGGCTGGCGCACACGCCCGCGCGCACGCCGCCGTGCCCGGTGGGCCGGATTCGTGGGTGCGTTTTGTCAGGCTCCCGGTGGGAGCGGCAGCGCTTCGGCGCTGCAGATCGCTGCGGTCATCGCGCTGGCGCGATGGCGTTGTGCCTCCGGCACGCAAACTGGCGGGGGTGGGCGTCGCTACCCTTTAGTCCCGCCGCGGCGGGTCGCAAGCTGCGCTGCGCGCAGCTCCTCCACTTCGTTTCGGCCCATTGGGTGCGGCCCGCCGCTCTTTCGGGACTGCCGGTTCGCTCCTGCCGCCCACCCCCGCCACTCCGGCGCCGGTTGCGGTGGTTTTGGAGTGAGGAAGATGCAGGACAAGACCGATCGGGCGAGCCTTTATGCAGAAGTGACATCGCGTGTGATTGCCGAGCTGGAGGCGGGGCGGTTGCCTTGGGTTCAGCCGTGGGATGCTGCTTCATGCGGTTGCACGATGCCGCACAATGCGGGGACCGGGCGACGCTATTCCGGGATCAACGTGTTGATCCCGTGGGCGGCGGTGATCGAGGGGCGTTACACGTCGCAGCGCTGGTTCACCTACCGGCAGGCGCAGGCGGCGGGCGGCAATGTCCGCAAGGGCGAACGGGGGACGACCGTTTGCTATGCCGACCGCTTCACCCCGAAGGACGAGCAGACGCGGGCGCAGGACGAAGACCGCGACGCGCGACAAATTGCGTTCCTCAAGCGCTTTACCGTGTTCAATGTCGATCAGTGCGAGGGGTTGCCCGATGCATTGACGAGCGCCGCGCAAGTGCGGGCTACGACGGATATCCTGCCGCAGGTTCGGGCGCTGATCGAGGCGAGCGGTGCGGACTTCCGGATCGGTGGTGGGGAAGCCTATTATTCTCCCGGTGGCGACTTCGTAGCGGTTCCGCCGCAGGCTGTGTTTGTCCAGCCGATCAACTGGTATCGCACCGCTCTGCATGAGCTTGGGCATTGGACCGGGCATCGTAGCCGGTTGGATCGTGACCAGCGCGGCGGGTTCGGTAGCGCTGATTATGCGCGCGAGGAACTTGTCGCGGAGATGGCCAGCGCGTTCGCCTGTGCGTCGCTGTCGATCCAGCCGACCGTGCGGCATGCGGATTACATCGGCAGCTGGCTGGCGGTGCTGCGCGAGGATGACAAGGCGATCTTTCGTGCGGCGAGTGCCGCCAGCAAGGCGGCCGACTATCTGCTCGCGTTTGGCGAAGCCGCCGCCGGTGAGATCGATCGGGAGGCGGTGGCGTGACCGACGATCGGAACGAGCTGGAGGCGCGCGTTCTAGGCGCCTCCGATCCATCGATCGACAGCGCGTCCGGGGAGCAGGATCCGCCCGCTGATCGTGCACAACTCGCAACAATGGAGCGAGCGCTGCGGGCGCTGCCGCGAATGACGCGAGAGGTGTTTCTCGCGCATCGGCTCGACGGCCTCGACTACATCGAAATCGGGCGGAGTGCGGGATTGAGTCCGCACCATGTCGAGCGCCACATGGCGCAAGCCTTGTGTCAGCTGTCGCGCTTCCTGGACGGCGATGAAAGAACGCCGTGGCAACGACGCTGGCAGTCTTTCGTATCTCGGTGGCGCTGACGCGTCGCAGCCTCGCCGGCTTTGCCGGCGAGGCTGTCCGAACCGATATCAAGGCGTTAGGATGATGCGCGATGCAGACCAGCCTCGATCATTTGCCGCCGGCCAAACAGCGCGAGCTCGAACGCGTCCTGCGGATCCTGTTCGAGCAGTTTGCCGACGCGACCGCGATCGCCACGTCCGACTGGAAGAAGCAGGCGCGCATTCTGAAGGTCATCCTTTACGGGAGCTATGCGCGCGGCGGCTGGGTCGATGAGCCGCACACCGCCAAGGGCTATCAGTCTGACTTTGATCTGCTGGTTATCGTCAATCACGAGAAGCTGGTCGACCGCGTCGAATTCTGGTCGACCGCCGAGGATACGCTGAACCGAGAGCTGGCGATCACGAAGACGCTCCGCACGCCGGTTAACTTCATCGTGCATACATGGCGCGAAGTAACCGCCGGATTGTCCGACGGGCGCTATTTTTTCATCGACATCGCCCGCGATGGGATCGCGCTCTACCAGAGCGACGAGACCGATCTTCCCGAGCCTCAGCCCAAGACGCCGGATCAGGCGCTAGCGATGGCGCAGGAGTATTTTGAAGAATGGCATGCTGGCGGCGATAGCTTCTTCAAAGGGTACCGTTTTTACATTTTAGAAGGCGATTCAAAGAAAGCCGCCTTTCTGCTCCATCAAGCGACTGAGAGTTACTACCACTGCGCACTATTGGTCTGCACATTCTATACGCCGCACGTGCACAACCTTGGTTTTCTGCGCACCCAGGCCGAGCGGATTGACGCGCGGCTAATCGAAGTCTGGCCACGCGAAACCAAGGGCGACCGCGCCCGCTTCGAGAAACTCAAGGAGGCCTATGTCAAGGCCCGCTACTCCAAGCATTATCGTATCAGTGAAGACGAACTCGCGTGGCTCGGCGAGCGCGTCGAGGCGCTCGGCCACGTCGTACAGGTGATTTGCGAAGAGCACATTGCTGCGCTCGAGCAAAGCGCCGCAGCCTGATCTGATACAGACCTGCGGGAACTAGACCCGTCGAACCGCTGAACGTGCCCGCCGGGGTTGAGAACGCCGTTGGGCCGACGCACCAATACCTTTAATCAGGTGATCTGGACATACGTATCGGTCACCCGGGGGCGGCCGGCACCATAGCATTTTCCAAACTAGGCTCCATTATGGGGGACGGAGATTTTGCTCCAGTTCTTGGTTCGGAGTCCTAGTTTGCCGCTCAAGGCGGAGCTCTAAAATCGTTGCGGGTAGGGCTCGAACATCTTGTCGGCTTTCCACATGCTGAGCATGGCCATTGCAAGCTTTCGCGCCACGGCCATCCTGGCCTTTGGATAGCCAACTTTTTCTGCCAGCGTGACACCCCAGTCGCTGATCGCGCAACGCTGTTTTGCCCTGGACATCATCACTCCTGCCGCCATCACAAGATGACTTCTGGTCATGGCGCTCCCTGCCTTTGTCACTCGCGACCGGTAGGTCGTTGAACCGGATTGGCTGATTTTGGGTATCATACCGAGATACGCACCCACATCAGCCGTGCGACGAAAGCGTGAGGGCTCATCGATCGCCGAATAAAACGAGATCGCACAGATCGGGCCTACGCCTGGAATTTGCAAAAACCGGCTGGTGACGGGGTTTGAGGCCGCGGTACGCTGCATCTGGCGATCGAGCGATGAGACGTATTTCGCCAGAGACTCGCAGACGTCGAGCAACGGTACGACCTGCGTGACCGCCGACGATCCAACCGTGCGCGAAATAAAATCCAGTTCGGTCTCTATCTGCGGGCGGAGTGCCTCCCCGAGACTTAGCTGCCGGATTTCGCTTCCATAGTTGCGGAGCGTAGACCGTAACGTGGCCCGGGCCGCGACCCGCGCCGAAACCAGACTGTTCCGAATTATCAGCTGATTGCGAAGTTCCTGGGATGCCGTACTTCGAGGGTGAATGGCCAGCGCGGCTAGATTGCCGAGACGGGCGATCTCCGCGAGGCCTCTCGCGTCATTGGCATCCGTCTTATGATGACGAATGGACAGAAATCGATGTACGGTTCTGGCGTGAAGCACGCTGACCGGGAAGCCAATCTTTCGAAGCTTTTCTGGCAACGCGACCGATCCAGTTTCCATCGCCATCACCTGGATTTCTGACATTTTCAGGCTGCCGAGCCCGGCTGCTATCTCAGCGGCGGACGATCCGGTTGAGCATTCCAGCACAGGGGTGTCGCCCCCGTCCAGAACACATATATTGGTGAACTCCTCTCCTACATCCAGCCCAACCCAGTGCTATTGCATCATCAGGCTCCAAGCAGACTATGATGGTCGGCGAGCTTCATTTTGGGAGCTAGGTTCGGTGCCTCACGACGACAGACCTAAAACAAGGTTTCGAAGAATCGCCAGCCTGTCCCGAAGGACCTCGAATTTATATCGACATCCAAATTGCAAACAAGGTTGCGTGGGCGATCTCAGAAAAACAGAGCGTGACACTAAGCAAACAGCCCGACTTTTCTCCGATCTCTTTCAGCTCGCTGTTGAAAATCGCTGTCAGGACTGATCCGTTCCGCTCACGCATCACTTCGGGCACGGCAATCCCGCGGCATCGGTTCGAGCGTACCGCAGTTGCTACGATAGGCATCAGACGAGGTCTCTCGTTCGTCTGCGCGTCAGGTTCATGCGTCTTCCCTGTCGGCAAGCGCAAACGCGCGTTTGCCGCGCCGTCGCCAGAGCGTCAGCGCTTCGTCGCGGCGTTCGCTTCGCAACGTCGTGGCGCCCTCGATCATGAGGCCGAACAGGACCGCACGATCATCGTCGGTAAGCTCGACCAGCCCGGCTTTGGTGACGAGCCCGCCGAGTTCGATCAAGTGGCGCGTTCGCTCGCGGCGCTTCAAGACCCAGCCTCTCGCGGCGTCACGAGCGATCTGAGCCTGTATCCGGTAGCGCGCCGCCGTCGTTCGCCGGATTGCCGCGCGCGTCGCTGTCGGTGCCGCCGCCAGCTTTGCCCGTCCGATGAAAGAAGGCGGCACCGCGCTTGCGCCACACCTCCTTTGCGCTCGCGTCCTTGCTGTCGGTTCCCGCCAACAGCAGGCCGGCAAGTTGCTCGATCGTGAGCGCATCGGCTCCGGTGGCGATCACCAGTTCGCCGAGCTGGCGAATCTTTTGCTCTTTGAGCTGCCGAGCTTTGTCGCTCAGCGTCTTCAGCTCGGCATCGAAGTCACGTGGTTTGCGCATTGGTCACGTCCTCATTTGCTGGGTGAGGATGAACCAGATATCGCCTCAGTCGATCAGCCACAATCTCCTGAAATCTCTTGGGATTACACAGTCCCGAAACAGATGAAATCTTTTGAGGGCGCGCTTATACGTCGTGCCGACGTGCGCTTTGAAGTGTAAGTGAATTGCCGTCATGGCGATCTACCATTTCTCGGCAAAGATGATCTCGCGGGCGAGCGGCTCGAGCGCGCTGGCATCGGCAGCCTATCGCTCGGCATCGCGGCTGCACGATCAGCGGCTCGATCGGCATCACGATTTCTCGAACAAGACCGGCGTCGTGCATTCGGAAGTAATGCTGCCGGAAGGCGCACCCGAGCACCTCTCCGATCGCGAAACCCTCTGGAATGAGGTCGAGGCGATCGAGAAGCGGATCGACGCGCAGCTCGCGCGCGAGATCGAGTTCGCGATCCCGCGCGAGCTGTCGAAAGAGCAGAGCATCGAGCTGGCGCGCGAGTTCATTCGCGACGAGTTTGTCAGCCGCGGCATGATCGCGGATCTCAACGTGCATTGGGACATGGGCGCCGATGGGCTAGCGAAGCCGCATGCGCATGTAATGCTCACCACGCGCGAAGTGGGCGAAGACGGATTCGGACCGAAGAACCGCGACTGGAACCGCACAGATCTTCTGGAGAAATGGCGAGAGCGCTGGGCCGAGCACCTCAACACCCGGCTTGCTGAACTCGACATCGATGCGCGCGTCGATCACCGATCGCTGGAGGCGCAGGGGATCGACCTCGAGCCACAGAACAAGATTGGCCCGGCTGCATCGCGCATGGCCGAGCAAGGGCTGGAGTCCGAGCGGCTTGCCGAGCACGCCGAAATCGCGCGCGCCAACGGTGAGAAACTCCTCGCAAACCCGGCGCTCGCGCTCGATGTGATCACGCACAACCAGGCAACGTTCACCGCTCGCGATCTGGCGATGTTCGTGCATCGGCACAGCGACGGCAAGGATCAGTTCGACCAGGTGATGGCGGCGGTCAAATCCGCGCCCGAGCTCGTGCAGCTGGGCAAAGACGGTCGCGGCGAGCTGCGCTTCACCAGTCGGGATATGATCGAGACCGAACAGCGTCTCGAACGTGCCACCGGCATGATGGCGAACCGCGACCAGCACGCTGTTCCCGACCGACACCGCGACGCCGCGCTAGCGCGCGCGGCAGACCGCGGCTTGGTGCTGTCCGCCGAACAGCGCAGCGCGCTCGATCACGTCACCGACGGCAAGGATCTCGGCGTCGTCGTCGGCTATGCCGGCACGGGCAAGTCGGCGATGCTCGGTGTGGCGCGCGAGGCGTGGGAGAGCGCTGGCTACAGCGTCCACGGCATTGCCTTGTCGGGCATCGCCGCGGAGAATCTCGAGAGTGGCTCTGGCATCGCATCGCGCACGATCGCGAGCATGGAGCATCAATGGGGTCAAGGTAGAGAGTTGCTCGATCAGCGCTCGGTGCTGGTGATCGACGAGGCCGGCATGATTGGCACGCGTCAGATGGAACGCGTGGTGGCGGAAACTGAGAAGCGCGGCGCCAAGCTCGTGCTGGTCGGCGATCCCGAACAGCTTCAGGCGATCGAGGCCGGCGCTGCGTTCCGATCGACTGCCGAACGACACGGCAGCGTCGAGATCACGCAGATCCGCCGCCAGCGCGAAGACTGGCAGCGCGACGCGACGCGCGAGCTGGCGACCGGTCGCACCGCTGATGCGGTTGCGGCGTATGACGAGCGTGGCAGCGTGCATGCCGCTGAGACCCGCGAGCGGGCACGCGAGCAACTGATCGATCGCTGGGATCGCGATCGGGCCGCCGCGCCTGACGCGACCCGGATCATCCTGACTCACACCAACGACGAAGTGCACGCGCTCAACGTGGCCGCGCGCGATCGGCTTCGTTCAAGCGATCAGCTTGGCGAGGATATCGCGATCAACACCGAACGCGGCGGGCGGCAGTTTGCGGCCGGCGACAGGGTGATGTTCCTAAAGAACGAGCGCGAGCTGGGGGTGAAGAACGGTACGCTCGGGAGCCTGCAGTCGGTCACGCAGAGCCGGATGGCGGTGATGCTCGACGATGGTCGTTCGATCGCGTTCGACGTGAAGGACTATAACCAGATCGATCACGGCTACGCCGCCACCGTGCACAAAGCGCAAGGCGTGACCGTCGATCGGGTGCACGTGCTGGCGACGCCGGGACTCGATCGTCACGCCGCCTATGTCGCACTGTCGCGCCACCGCGACAGCGTCGATCTGCATTACGGTCGCGACGACTTCAGCGATCAGGGCAAGCTGGTGCGCGCATTGTCACGTGAGCGTGGCAAGGACATGGCGTCGGATTATGGCCGGGCGCCCGAGCAGGCGAGCGCCGATCAACCTACACCTGCACGCAATCCGTTTGCCGGCCTGCGCCTGAACGTCGATGCCCCACAGTCGGCGCCAGAACGACCGCGCAGCATGTTTGACGGCCTCAAACTGGCGGTTTCCAAAGAGGCGTCGATGGCGATGGATCCCTCGCGCGATATCGGCGCGGCCGTGCGCCGATATGCGGCAGCGTTCGCCGAGGTCGATGCCGCCGACCGCACCGGTCGCGCAGCGTTGCCGCACCAGCAAGCAGCACTCGCCAAAGCACAAACGGCGCTCGAGCAGGTTCAGCCGGATGGCGCACGCGATCTGCGCGCTGCGCTGAGCCGCAACCCCGAGCTCGCGCAGGAATTGCAACAGGGCCGCTCCGGGAGGGCGATTCAAGCGATGGCGATTGAGCGCGAAATCCGCACCGATCCAGTGCGGCGCGCAGATCGGTTCATCGATGACTGGAAGAAGCTGGACACGCACCGTACCGGGCTTGAGCGGTCCGGCGACTTTACCGGCGAGCGCCATGTCCGGCAGCAGATGGGCGCCATGGCAAAGGGTCTCGAGCGCGACGCTCAGGTCGAGTCGCTGCTGCGTCAGCGTGGTAGGGAGCTCGGAATCGGCATGCCTGGATATGAATCAATGTCCCACGAGCTCCAGCGAAATCTCGGCCTCTCGCATGGTCTTGGTATTGGACGGTAGGATCCTGGGCATGGACCAGAATGCCAGCATCGACGATCCCGTTCGCGCTTTTGATGCCCTCCGGCGAGAGGTGAGTCTGGCGCTTCGCGCGACCCAGGGGTTGGCCGCCGAGCATAGCGAGCAGCCCGACTATACCGAAACGCTCAAAGCCATGGATGACCGGCTCGGCACAATCTCCGCGAGCTTGGCAGCGATCGGGGAGAGCCCCGCGATGCGCCTGACGCCGGGCAATCTCGGTGCTTCGATCGTCAAGGCAAGCGAGCAGGTGCGCGCTAAAGACGCCGATTTGCTGCAAACCGCGCATGCGACATCTGCGACCTTGGTCCACCAGCTCCGACTTGCGATCCAGCAAGTGGATGCCGCTAGGGTGCAGAAGCGGCACCTGATGCTGGCGGCGGCGGGTGGGTTTTTCCTTGGCATCCTGCTTTGGTCGATACTGCCGGGCGTGGTCATGCGCGCGTTGCCGGCACGTTGGGCTGCACCGGAATGGATGGCTACGCGCACGATGCGGATGGACCGTCGGCAGGCAGGTGTGCGCTTGTTGGCTTTGGATAAACCCGCGCCAATACCGATCCCGAGCGCGTCACCCAGCCCGGTCGCAGAAACCCCGAAGCCCCATCGTCGCAGGCGACGTTAGCGGGTTTGGGCGGGCGGATGGGCTGCTTTCAGGGCCATTTT
>NZ_JH594425.1:508634-544109 GCF_000242835.1 Sphingomonas sp. PAMC 26617 | reverse complement strand
GGAAAGCGGAATGGCCGCTTTCGGGTGGCGAATGGTGTAAGCGGACGTTCGTTTACTTGGCGGGGCCTGGAAAATGGAATGCCTGTGTCAGGTGATTGCAGCACGACCGCTTTCGAGCACATGTTAGTATCAGCGGCCTTTCGTTTACCCTCGACCGGTCGACAGCTAATTTAACCTCGCGCGCATCGGACCGAAAGCGGCCCAAACCGAGCGGCCCTTGCAATATCCGCTCTAACGATTTCAGACGCTTCTGCATTAATCAGACAACTCCGCTAGCGGTTAGCCGATTTCTCGGGGCGGACCCCGGCGGCGGCGATCACCGCGGTCGCCGCGGGGGGCCACGCACCGGTTATCGGGTGATCACGCGAGACGACGTTATTCATGTGTGCCGTCCACATCCCCGCGAGCACGCCGCCGCGGTGCCAGTTGCCGGTGGCGGTGTTGTCGATCGTCACCCGCATCGGGAAGAACTCGTCCATCGTGTTCGCAAACAGCCACTCGCGCGAGCCATCGACTACGTTGTCGCGGACCGTTACGTGGCGCGAACCCTCGTCGAGGTAGAGACCGATCGCGCCGGGGACGTCGAACACGTAATTCTCCGCGATCACCGCGCCGGGATCGGCCGACAGGTGATAGATCGCCCCGCCGTCGGCGAACCATTGCTTCACCTTGTGAATCCGATTGTACGCCACGAAACTGCCCCGCAGCGTCGTCGGGGTGTCGTACACCTTGTTGCCGGGCATGTCGTAATAGCCGCGTTGCCGCGTCCGATAGGTCGGGTTGCCGCCGGGATCGTTGGTGCCCCAACCCCAGCCAATGTCGATCCCGTCATACGGCGCGCCCGACACGTCGTTGTGCGTGATCGACGTTCCCGCCGCATAGGTGACGAGGATCCCCGCCTGCTCCTTGTAATCCTGCGAGAAGGCTTCGATCAAATTGTCGGCGATCGCCAGCGCGCGGTTGCCAATCTCGGCGCGCGGCGGGTGGTGAGCGTCGGCGCGGACCCCGCCCGCCATGATCGCCCCGCCAGAAAGATCGTGGAAGCGGTTGCGCGAGACGACGACGCCCGCGGTGCCGAGCCCGATGCCGCTGAGGTTCGCGTCGGGGTTGTTGCCGATACCGAGCGCGACCTGGCCGAGATGCGCAAAGACGTTCTGGTCGAAGGTGATCCGCGACGCCGCGGCGACCTGCACCGCAGCCGGCGCCTGGTTCCAGCGCTGGCGCATCGCCTCGAACGGCCAGCATCCCCATCGGCAACTCTCGATTGGGTCGGCGGGATAGTTTGGCACCCGCTCGGCGAGATAGGCGCCGCTCTGCTGGCTGGCGTAGCCGTTCGCCGCAGATGGCCCCAGCCAGCTGGTGTAGGAGAAGCGCAGTCCGGTGAAACGCAGGTCCCGGACCGGCACGTCGTAGCTTCCTGCGATCGACAGCAAGGCGGGGAGCCGCGGCAGCACGACGAGCAGGCGGGCCATGTCCTCGCCCGCGCGTGGTTTGTAGTACAGTTTGCCCGCCGCGGGATCGAGATACCATTGCCCCGGGGTCTTCAGGAACGCGCGCGCATTGTGCAGGAACAGTCGGAACCGCTTGCGCGCGATCGAGCGCGCGATCGTGTCGAAGCCGATCAGGTTGTTCGCCCAGCCCGGCTGCTGCATGATCAACCGATCGCCCTCGATCCGATCGACCACCGCATAACGATCGGTGAAATGGCCGGTGCCTTCCACTTCCATCCGGTGCTGTCCGGGCAGATTGGCAAGGTAGCGATAGGCGGCATCGGCGATGACGAGCGCGTCTTCAGCGAAGGTGAAGGCCGTGGGAGGCACCTCGATGCGCGCGCGCTCGGCGAGCCGATTTCCGGCCCAGAGCTGGCGGGAGTCGACACCTTTGGGGACGTCCGCGACCCATACGCCCGCCGCGCGGTCATCGATGCGCCAGCCTTGAACGGGCATCCCGCCGGAGATCAAAGGCGATGCGCCGGGTGCCGCGCGCCAAGTAACGAGATGGCCGGCCTGCCCGCCGTCGTCCGCAGCGAAGCGGAGCGGCGCGGCCAGCGCATAGGTGCCGTCCGCGATCGTAACGACGACGTCGGCGTCATGGTTTACGCTCCGCACTCCCTCCTGCGCTCGCTCCAGCGTTGCGAACGGACGCGCGGGGCTGCCGTCGTTCGCGTCTGATCCTCCAGGCGCGACGAAGAGTTGGACGGCTTCACCTGCACGGTGACCTGACGCAGCATGCGCGGGGGCTGCGAGGAACGCGGCGGTCGCAACGAACGCATGCGTCGTCCAGCGCGTCATTACGGCCATATCACTCTCCTATTTGTTTCAAAAAACTATACTGATATATCAGAGTTGGACAAGTAAGGAGAGACGTGATGCTCGAGGCCCCTTCCATTTTCGATCGTTGCGGTCCGTTGGGGTTCGGGGGTGCCGCGGTAGGCAATCTTTTCGAAGCGGTTTCGGATGATGTCGCCGACGCCACGATCGCGTCTGCGCTGGCGGTCGGACTGACCTATGTGGACACGGCGCCACATTATGGCTTCGGCCTGTCCGAGAAGCGCCTTGGTCGCACGCTCGCCGAACGCGATCCCGACGCGAGGATCGTGCTGTCCACAAAGATCGGGCGGACGCTCGCCCCTGTGCCCGACGCGGATACCAGCCGGGTGCGTCAGGCGTTCATCACGCCCGAGCCGTTCGAGAGCCGGTTCGATTACAGCTACGATGCGGTGATGCGGTCGTTCGAGGAGAGTTGCCGGCGGCTTGGACGCGAGCGGATCGACATCCTCTACGCGCACGACCTGGGCCGGGCGACGCATGGCGATGCGCACCCGGCGTTGTTCGCGCAGTTTCTCGACGGAGGTTATCGCGCGATGCGGGTCCTTCGCGATGAGGGGAGGGTGGGGGCTATTGGCCTCGGTGTTAACGAATGGCAGGTCTGCGTCGAGGCGATGGCGCAGGCTGAGTTCGACGTAATGCTGCTTGCCGGGCGCTACACGTTGCTCGACCAGTCACCCCTCGACCGTTTCTTTCCGGAATGCGCGGCACGCAACGTCGCGGTGATGATTGGCGGGCCATACAATAGCGGCATCCTGGCAGCGGGTACGCGCGGCACCGCGCATTACGATTACGGCGCTGTTCCGCCGGCGGTGATGGAGCGGGTCGCCGCGCTCGAACGCGTCTGCGACTCGCACAGCGTGCCGCTCGCAGCGGCGGCGTTGCAATTCCCGCTGGCCTATCCGCAGGTCGTCTCGGTGATTGCCGGATTGAAAAACCCTGCCGAAGTCGAGCAGGCGGCGGCGATGATGGCCTGGGAGATTCCCACTGCATTATGGAGCGATCTGCGAGACGCCGGTCTCGTCCGGAGCGACGCGCCAGTACCCGTCGCAATGGCACCACGCTCGCTTGACTAACTGATTCAATAATCATATCTGAAATCTCAATTGCTATCGATAACAGCGAAGCAAACATTGGAGGGGATTTCTCATGCGCGTGAAGCACGTCTTACTGGTCGGCGTATCGACCGTCGCAGCCTGTTTCGCTACGTCCGTGACCGCACAGGTTGCAGGTCCTGCCACTTCGACCGAGACCAATCAGGCCAATGCAGTTGAGATGCCAGCCGCCAGCGCGCAGACGACTCCTCAGCCCGACACTGCCGCGAACGGGGTCGGTTCAACCGAAGACATCGTCGTGACCGGTCTGCGAGGCAGCCAGCAGCAGGCCATCCAGCGAAAGCGCGACGCGATCAACGTGGTCGATTCGATCACGACGCAGGACATTGGCAAGCTGCCCGAGCAGAACGTCGCGGAGTCGCTCCAGCGCATCCCGGGCGTGACGATCAGCCGCAATGGCGGCGACGGCCAGTTCGTCTCGGTTCGCGGCCTTGGCCCACAGTTCAACGTCGTGACGCTCAACGGTCGTACGCTCGCCACCGACAATATCGGCCGGGAATTCAGCTTCGATATTCTGCCCTCCGAGCTGATCGGCGGCGCCGACGTTTACAAAAGCCCGACCGCGAAGCTCAACGGCGCGAGCATCGGCGCGACCGTCGATGTCCGCACGATCCGCCCCCTCGACCAGAAGGCCTTCGTCATCGCCGCTTCGTTCGACATGCAGAACGACCAATTGCCTGGCACTTGGAACCCGCGAGCCTCGGGCGTGCTCAGCTGGCACAACGCGGACGGCACCTTTGGCGCGTCGCTGGTCGGTTCGTACCAGAAGCGCGATATCCGTATCGACCAGTTCGACATTGGCGCGGGTTGGGTCACGCATTCGAGCAACGACAGCTATTACGCGGGCCGGGTCGCGCCGTCGGTCGGGCCATTCACTAATGTCTCGATGCCGTCGAACATCTCGCCCAGCTACATCACGTCGAAGCGTGAGCGGATCGGGGCGAGCGGCACCGTCCAATGGAAACCGACGCCGAACCTGACCGCAACGCTCGATGGGTTCTATTCCAAGCTAAACCAGCTCGACCATGTGTCCAGCATCGCTTACGATTTTGGCGGAGGGACCTTAACAAACCAAGTCGTCGAGAATGGCGCGGCGCAGACCCAGACCTTTACCGGCGGCTTTGTCGACCAGATCGTAAGTCGCAATCCGCGCATCGCGACGACCTACCTGGTGGGTCTCAACCTCGACTGGAAGAAGGACGACTTCCACATCAGCGGCGACCTGTCCAAATCGCGTGCCAAGCGGACGGGCAACGACGACCAATACTTCTCCACCATCCGTCGGGTGAACTCGACGCTGACGTGGGACCGCCGCACCGGCAGTCCGATCTTCGACGTCAATTTCTCAAATCCAAACTACGCCAACGCGCCGACGGATGTGAATAATATCGGCGGGCATTACGAGGCAGACGGCGGCACCAACACCAGGGACGACACAGCCGAGTTCCACCTCGACGGAGACTGGAGCCCAGCCGGACCGATCAAGGTCTATGCCGGCATGGCCTATGAAGACCGCTCGAAGCGGGCTGATTCGATCGCGCAGCCGCCGGCTTCGCAATGCGCGTTCTGCGGGGGAACGACCTATGTTCCGATGCCGTCGAACCTGTTCACGACGACGCCGAACAACTGGTTCCCTGGCTACGACGGCAACACGGTCCGCCAGTGGGTCGACTACGATCCGCGGACCTTCACCCAGGCCCTGGCTGGCTATAAGAGCAGTAATCCGAACTTTGTCGGCTACCAGCGCCCCGTGTTCAGTCCCGCGCAGAGCTCGGTGGTGAAGGAGAAGGTCTGGATCGGCTACTTGATGTTCGACGTGAAGGCTGACCTCGGTTCAATGCCGTTGTCGATCAACACGGGTATCCGGTTCGAGGACACAAGCTTCACCTCCAACGGCGCCGCGCAGACGATCCTGTCGGCGGCGTCGAACGGACAGGGACAGAACATTATCACGCTGTCGCCGGTCGTGCCGATCGGGTTCAAGGGGCACTATACCGACCTGCTACCGTCGATGAACGCGCGACTGGATCTGACCGACAAGTTCCTGTTCCGCTTCGCCGCATCGCGCGTGATGAGCCGTCCGACGCTCACCGATCTTTCGCCGGCGCAGACGATCCTGTCGAACCCAGGCAACGAGCAGATTACCCGCGGCAATCCCAATCTGCTGCCGTTCCGCGCTTCGCAGATCGAGGCGGGGCTGGAATGGTATCTCAACCGCTTCTCGTTGCTGTCGGGCGCGATGTTCTACAAGAGCATCGATAGCTTCGTTGCCAGGGCGACGACGCCGCAGCTGGTCGATCAGGTCACGTTCCAGGTCACAACACCGACCAACGGCAAGGGTGCGACCGTCATGGGCTTCGAGCTGAGCTATCGTCAGGCATTCGCCGGTCTCCCATCGCCGTTGGACGGCCTCGGCGTGCAGGCGAGCTATACCTACGTCGACAGCGATGCCAACTACCAGAACCAGGTGACGGGCACGAGCTATGGCCTGGAGGGATTGTCCAAGAACTCGTACAGCCTCGTCGGCTTCTATGAGAAGTATGGAGTGCAGGCGCGTGTCGCCTACACCAAGCGCGACAAATACCTACAAGTCGCCCAAGGGCGCAACGGTCTTCCCACGTATTTCGATGGTTACGGTCAGCTCGACGCCAGCATTACCTACAATATCAACGAGCATTTCTCGCTCAGTGCCAATGCACTCAATTTGAACAATGCGAAGGAGTTCACCTACCAAGTGATCCCGTCGCAGACCTTCAGCTACGCGCTGACGGGGCGCCGCTTCCTGGTTGGCGGTCGTATGAAATTCTGATCCGATCGAGGGCGGGCAGTGCGCCCGCTCTCGTTGCCCGTCCCCCTATGGCCCCAGCGAAAGCTGGGGTCTCTTTTGCGTAACGCGACCTGCACGAACCAAACGTGCAGGCGCAACGAGATGCCGGCATCGCAAGCACTATGCGGCTACACGAGGATCGAGCGATCGATCTCCGCGATGCTGCGCACCCCGGTCAGCGCCATCGCAACCCGCATCTCCTTCTCGATCAGGTCGAGCAGCAGCGACACGCCCGCCTCGCCGTTCGCGGCGAGCGCGTAGAGCCACGCTCGACCGAGCAGGACTCCGTCCGCCCCCAACGCAAGCATCCGCACCACGTCGAGCCCGGATCGGATGCCCGAATCGGCCAACACGGTCAGCCGTCCGCGCACCACCTCCGCGATCGCGGGAAGCACACGGGTGGAGGACAGTACCCCGTCGAGCTGCCGTCCGCCGTGGTTCGAGACCACGATCCCGTCCGCGCCGATATCCGCTGCGGCGCGCGCGTCGTCCGGGTCGAGAATGCCCTTGATGATCAGCGGCCCGTCCCAGGCTGCGCGGATCCAGTCGAGATCCTTCCATGCGATCGACGGATCGAAGTTCGACCCCAGCCAGCCCATATAGTCGTTGAGGCCCGATGCCGCCCCCAGCACGGGCTCCAGGTTGCCGAGCCGGTGCGGACGCCCGCGGATGCCGACGTCCCACGCCCAGCCGGGCTTGCCGATCGCCTGCAGCACGCGCCGAAGCGGCGCGCGCGGGCCCGACATGCCCGAATGGGCGTCACGATAGCGCGCTCCCGGCACCGGCATGTCGACGGTGAACACCAAAGCCTCCGCTCCCGCGGCCTTGGCGGTGTCGATCAGGTCGCGCATGAACGCGCGGTCGCGGATCACGTAGAGCTGGAACCAGGTCGGCCCGTCCTTGGACGCCCCCCTGACCTCGTTCATCGAGCAGATGCCGACCGTCGACAGCGTGAACGGAATGCCACGCGCGTGTGCTGCACGCGCCGCCTGCGTCTCGCCCCGACGGCGGAACATCCCGCCGATCCCGATTGGCCCAAGCGCGATCGGCAGCGGGCGCTTGGCGCCGAACAAGGTGGTCGACAGGTCGATCGCGCTGACGTCGCGTAGCACCCGCTGGCGTAGCGCGATGCCGGCGAGATCGTTCACGTTCGCTGCCAGTGTCGCCTCGGCATAGGCGCCACCGTCGGCGTAATCGAACAGGAAGCGCGGCAGTCGCGCTTTCGCCGCCGCACGGAAATCATGCGTAGAGGCGATGATCATGGTTGGTCCGCCAGACGGTAGATGCACGTCATTTCGGCCCAGCTTTGCGCATCATGGATCGGCCGCTGGAGCGCTGCCATGTCCTCCGCCCAAGCGCGGATCGCCGGGTCGTTCGCATCTGCCTCGGCGAGCGCGGCGGGATCGAAGTCGTCGCCGACATCCATGATCATGAACAGCCGATCGGCAACGCGGTAAATTTCCATCGCCAGAATTCCGCCGGCGCGGATGTTGGCGTTGACCGCGGCGGGTGGGCCGCCGGGACGGTGGCGGCGCTCATATTCCGCTCTCGCCGCGGGGTCGAGGTCGATCGCCTGGCAGATGCGGCGCGTCATGTGTTGCTCCAGCCACCGTCGATGATGTGGATCACCCCGGTCGTGTAGCTCGATTCGTCGCTGGCGAGGTACAAAGCAAGCCGCGCGACCTCTCCGGCCTCACCGATCCGACCCATCGGCTGACGGGCGACGAACTGCGCGCGCGCCGCGTCGGCGTCGCCGGTAGCAGCGAGACGCTCGTCGAGCGAGGGGCTCTGCACCGTCCCCGGACAGATTGCGTTGCAGCGAATGCCTTTGGCAACATAGTCCGCCGCTACCGATTTGGTGAGCCCGACCATCGCCGCTTTCGATGCGCCATAAGCGAAGCGATTGGCGACCCCGAGGACCGCCCCGGCGACCGACGCCATGTTGACGATCGTGCCGCCGCCGCCCTCGATCATCGCGGGCAGCAGGGCCTGGATCATCCGCATCGGTGCACGGACGTTGAGATCGAACGACAGGTCGTAACCGCGATCGGTCGTCGAAAGGATGTCGCCTGCATCGACATAGCCCGCGCAATTGAACAGCACGTCCACGCGACCGACATCCGCCCCGAATGCCGCGATCGCCGAAGCATCGAGCAAGTCGATCGTGTGGGTCTCGCAGCCTTGTAGCGTGGCGAGCGTGTCTGCATTCAGATCGAGCGCGATCACACACGCACCCTCGTGCGCGAAGAGTTCGGCCGCGGCCCGGCCGATCCCTTGACCTGCCCCGGTGACGACGGCGCGCTTACCCGCGAGCCGTCCGCTCGCTGCTCCCCCGTTCACGCTTGAACCGCCGTTTGGCGCTGCCTGCCGAGCCCGTCGATGCCGAGTTCGATGACGTCGCCAGCTTTCAGGTAAGTAGGCGGCTTCTGGCCAAGCCCTACTCCTGCTGGGGTGCCGGTCGAGATGATGTCGCCAGGCATCAGCGTCATATAGCGGCTGATGTGGCTGACGAGCGTCGCGACCCCGAACACCATCTCGCGGGAGTTGCCGTCCTGGTAGCGGTGGCCGTTGACCTCCAGCCACATACCCAGCGCCTGGGGATCGTCGACCTCGTCCGCCGTCAGCAGCCAGGGACCGATGGGTCCGAACGTGTCGCAGCTCTTTCCCTTAACCCATTGACCGCCGTGTTCGAGCTGGAACGCGCGCTCGGACACGTCGTGGACCAGCACGTAGCCGGCGACGTGGCTCATCGCCTCGGCCTCGGACACGTCGCGGGCGATGTCGCCGATGACGACGCCCAGTTCGACCTCCCAGTCCGTCTTTTCCGAGCCGCGCGGTATTCTGAGGTCGTCGTTGGGGCCGCAGATCGCGGTGGTCGCCTTCATGAAAATCACCGGCTGTTCGGGCACCGCGAGGTTCGATTCGGCAGCATGATCGCGGAAGTTTAGCCCGACGCAGATCATCTTGCCGACCGCGCCGATTGCGGCGCCGATGCGGGTGCCATCGGGGATCGCGGGCAGCGTCGATGGGTCGACGGCGCGCAGCTCGGCGAGACCGCCCTGCGTCAGCGTCGTACCGGCGATATCGGGAACGATGTCCGAAAGGTCGCGGGCGACGCCGGCGGCGTCGATCATGGCAGGGCGTTCAGCGCCGAGTTCGCCGTAGCGGGCGAGTTTCATGGTAAGTCCTTTCTAGAGTGCGAGATCGTAGAAGCGCGTGGCACAGCCTGCGAACAGCTGCGCCGCATCGGCATCGGCCGCGAGCGTGCGCGCGTCGCGGAGCCAGTCGGTCCAGCTGTCGCCCGCCAGCGCTATGACTGGCCAGTCGCTGCCCCACATCAGCCGCTCGCCGAAGCAGTCGACGAGGTGGGTGACATAGGGCGCCAGGTCGCAGGCAGGCTGACCGAGGGTCTGCTCAGTCCGCAGCCCGGATAGCTTGCAGTGCAGCCCGACGTCCGCAAGCCGGGCGATGTCGTCACGCCACGGGCCCAGCGTGCCATTGGCGGCGAACGGCTTGGCGGCATGGTCGATGACGATGGGCAGCGTCGGCCAACGTGCCGCGAAGGTGGCGAGCATCGGCAGGTGCCGCGGCTGGACGAGCGCATCGAGCCTGAGACCTTGGTCCTCCATCGCCGCCAGCGCGGGCGCAAGCTCCGCGCGAAGCAGCCAGTCGGTGTCGGCAATCCCTTGAAGCATCGGCCGAAGCCCGCGCAGCTTAGGGCGGAATGCCAGCGCCGCGATGCGGGCGGGTGCCTCGGAGGCGGTCAGATCGACCCAGCCGACTACCGCTTTCACCAGTGGTTCGGCGTTGGCGAGGGCAAGCATCCAGTCGGTGTCGTGGTCTGTTGGTTGCGACTGGACGAGCACAGTGCCTGCGAGATCGACACCCGCGGTCGCCTCGCGCAGATCCCCAGGGCCGAAGTCACGATGCACCGAAGGCCATTCGGCCGTCGGCCATTCGTGCTCGGGCTCGCCGAATGCCCAGAAATGCTGGTGCGCGTCGACGATCCTCATCGCGTCACACCATGCCGAGAATACGCTGCAACGCCGCCTGAAAATGATAGGAGAGCGCTGCCTCGGCCGCATCGCCGTCGCGCGCGGCGCAGGCATTGAGGATGTCGAGATGTTCGCGGAGCGTCCGCAGCACGAGCGGCCGCGTTACCAGCCGGTCCATGCGGACGAGCGTGACATAGTTCTTCAGCCGCCGTGCGGTCGTCTCGACCAACGGATTGCGTAGGCTGGCGATCATGCTCCCATGCAGCCGCTGCTCGATCTCGTCGAGCGCCAGAAGGTCCGGCTCGGCATGCTCGACCTGATCGATCAGCGCATGATGATCGTCGATCAGTTTCTGGATCAACGCCGCGTCGCCCGATTCCGCAAACGCACGCGCCGCGGGCCGCTCGATGATCGACCGGAACTGGTAGGTCGACCGTGCCAATTCCAGGTCCGCCTTGGTGAACTGGATCCCCGATCGCGGATGGATCGTGACCAACCCTTCCGATTCCAGCGCGCGCAGCGCGTCGCGCAGCGGCTGAACCGGCAGGTCTAACAGCTTCATCAGCTCCGCCTGCGACAGGAATGCACCCGCGGGCACAGTACGGTCGAACAGCCCCTGCAAGATTGCGCGATACGCCTTTTCGCCCAGCCGCAGGATCACATCGGGATCGGCCGGGTCGGTCAATCGCGCGCGGGAGGTCTTTTTTGGCTTGGTTACGGTCATGCATCGAACGTTACCAGTGGCGAGCGTGCCGAATCAATCGGCATCGCGATCTGGCGGGACGCGGTGAGCGGCACGACGAGGTCGGCACGCGACGGCATCTCCGCCAGAATGTGCCGCGTCAGCCGCTCATAGTGCGCCACGAACCGCGCGACCGCGGCGTCGTCCATCACTGCGGGGCCAGGGCGTGCTACGCGTAAGGCGTTCTCCTGCTCGCGGCGCCAGGCGAGCACGGTCGCGAAATCCGGGGTGGCGAGCAGGACCAGCGCGTCGATCCGCGCGAACAGCGACTGGTAGGCGTCGGCGAGTGCGGCGTTGCTGGCGGTGCGCCAGTCTCCCTTGGAATCTTCGTCACGTTCCAGCCCATTGACCGGCGCGGCAAGCGCGGCGCTGTCCTGCGGCGTGGCGCCGACGCACCAGCCTTCGAAGATCAGCAGGTCGCATGGCGCCGGTGCCTTGGGCCACTGCGCCACGGCGGCACGGTCGTCGTAAGTCTTGTCGAAGCGGGGCAGCGCGACCGGCTCGCCACGGTCGACCGCGCCGAGCACCTCCAATCCGAGCGTGACGTCGTGCGTCCCCGGCACGCCGCGTGTGGCGAACAGCGGATGGACCGCGCGCGCCAGCGCCTCGCGGTCGGCACGGCGCAGATAGAGATCGTCGAGCGAGAGCACCGCGGTGCGATCGAAGCGCCGTGCCATCCCTGCGGCGATCGTCGACTTGCCGCTTCCCTGCGCGCCGCACAGCCCAACCACCAGAGGGGTATGCGCCGTTCGCGTCGCGAGCCGAGCCGCGATGAAATCGCCGATGACTTCGTCAGGCGACACGATCGGTCAGCTCCTGTCCGGCGAAAAAAGCATCGATCGCGTCCGCCGCCTGCATCCCCATCGCAACGCGCGCGGTCGTCGTCGCGCTGCCGAGATGCGGCAGCAGCACGGCGTTCTCGCAGGCGAGCAGCGCGGGCTCCACCGACGGCTCACGCTCGTACACGTCGAGCCCGGCGGCAGCGAGCGGCCCATCCCGCAAAGCGACGGCGAGCGCGCGTTCGTCGACCACTGTGCCGCGGGCGGTGTTCACCAGGATCGCCCCGGGCTTCATGCCCGCGAGCAGTTTCGCGTCGATCAGATGCTCCGTCGCCACACCGCCGGGGACATGCAGCGACAGAACGTCGACGCTGGCGACGAGTTCGACGAGTTTGTCCACGCGCTTTGCCCCGCACTCGGCTTCGATCTCCGCGCTCGCGGCGGATCGCGAATAATAGAGGATCGACATGCCCATCGCACGCGCGCGCCGCGCGGTCGCCTGCGCGATCCGGCCGAAGCCGACCAACCCGAGCGATCGTTCGGTCAGCCCGGAGCCGATGAGATGTGTCGGTCGCCAGCCAGTCCAGCGCCCGGCCCGCAATTCACGCTCGCCTTCGCCGGCGCGGCGCGCGGCCATCAGCATCAGCAGAATCGCGAGTTCGGCGGTCGTCTCGGTCAGTGCGCCGGGAGTGTTGGTGACCGTGACGCCCGCAGCTCGGGCAGCACCGAGATCGATATGATCCGTACCGGCGCCGTAATTGGCGATCAGCCGAACTCTGCAATCGGACGTCGCGAGCAAAGCCGCATCGATCCGGTCGGTGATCGTCGGCAGCATTACGTCCTGCTCGCGCATCGCCGCGGTGAGTGCGGCGCGGTCGAGCGGTACGTCGTCCGCGTTGATCGTCACCTCGTAGGAAGCCGCCAGTCGTTGCTCGACCGCTTCGGGCAGCCGCCGGGTGACGAAGATTCGCGCCCGCGTCATCGTACCGACCGGATTGGTAGCACGAAGAACGATCCCGCCAGCACGAACACGCCAGCGACGATGAACAGCAGGGGATAGTCGTTGTGGGTCATCGTCAGCAGCGCGGCTGCCATGACAGGGCTCAGGATCTGCGGCACGTTGACCGCGGTCGTCAGGATGCCGAGGTCCTTGCCCGTGTCGCCAGCGCTCGACGCACCCTTGGGCAGCACTTCTGTCATCAGCGCAAGGTCGACCGACATGAATGCGCCATAGCCCAGCCCGATCAGCACCGCATAGACGTACATCCCGGTCATCGTCGGAACGAGCAGCGGCATCGCGACCGCCAGCGCCATGATCACGCTCGCCGCGAAGACCAGCGGCTTGCGTCGGCCGATGCGGTCGGAGAGTAAGCCTGAGCCCAGCCCCGAGATCACGAGCGCCACGAACGTGACCGAGGAGAGCGCCGCGATCGTCGAATTGGCCTTCGCCTGAGTCAGCCCGATGTGATCCTGCAGGATGTAGAGCAGGTAGGTGACGATCGCCTGATAGCCCATGTAGATCGTGAACCGGCCCAGGAACGCCCAGGCGAAGTCGGGGTGCTCGCGCGGCGACACCCAGAAGCCCTTGAGGAACGCGCCGATCCGGAACGGCGTCGCCGGCGGCAAAGCCACGCGGCGTTCCGGATTGATGAGGACGAAGGCGAGGGATACCGCGATGATCGCACCGCCCAGCAACGTGTATGCCATCACCAGCCGATCGGCGAACAGTCCGCCGTAGATCGTGCCCGCGGATACGCCTGCTGTCATCGCGGCGCCGACCACGCCCGAAGCGAGCCCGCGCTCGGCAGTCGAGAAACGGTCCGCGACAATCGTCGTGATCGCGGGCTGCATTGCGTTGAGCGTCACCGTTGCGATAACCCAGAACAGGGTGATTCCGGCGAGCCCCCCCATGTGTGGCACCACCATGAGCGATGCGCCGCCAAGCGTCGCGCCGATCACGATCCACGGCGTCCGCCTTCCGAAACGCGTCCGTGTCCGGTCGGATAGTGCTCCCGCGATCGGCGTCGCGAGCGTGCTGAACACCGACGTGATCGCGAAGACGATGCCGAGCGCCTTGGTCTTGGCGGAAGCGTCGATGTTCTGGATCTGGTTGGGCAGCAATACGCCCAGTACCGCCGCGTACAGCGTCAATAGGACGAAGAAGACGACGCCAAGCGAGACGAGCAGCACGATCTTCGCGGCACCCGAGACGTGCCGGTCGCCGCCGACGTCGACGGGCGTGGTGAGCGCCTCCAGCGCCGCGGCCTCGGGTGTCAGCGTCATGCCGCAAGTGCCCGTTGGGGCAGCGGGGCTTCGCCGAGCGCCTCGAGCGCACACAATGTGGGTTGCCGATGCTCGCGCCGCGCGGTCTCGCTCAGGATCAACCCGTGACCGGGTTCCTGGCTGCCGGTGATCAGGCCGTCGACGATCGTGTACGGCCGCTCGACCAAGTGATCGAAATTCTGGAAACTATACTCCAGCCAACGCACGCCAGGCAGCGCCAGCGCCATGTTGACGCCGATCTCGAGAAAGGTGTTGCCGAACGTTACCTCTATATTCGCTTCCTCCGCCAGCCAGCCCGCGCGCATCACGTCGCTTACCTGGCCGTGGACGTTGAGCATGTCGCACGCGCGCGCCTCGATCAGCCGACGCTTGCCGCCGAGATCGAGATATTCGCCCGAATTGATCCGCGTGAGGCCGCTCGCCCGAAGCATGCGCAACCCGTCGAAATCGTCGCGCGGGATTGGATCCTCCGCCCAGTAAATCGAATGGCCTGCCTTCGCGAACGTCTCCAGCGCGACGATTGCCTCGCGCGCGGTCCACGCTTCGTTGGCGTCGATCATCACCGGCCGCGTGTCACCGACCGCCCGCTTGAGCAGATCAAGGCGGTGGACGTCGCGCTCGAGATCGGAATGGCCCACCTTGATCTTGAAGCCGCGGTAGCCCGCCGCGGCGGCACCGCCGAACAACTCTCCGAACGCGTGGTCGGACAGGTGGAAATCGAGGCCACTGGCATAGACCGGCACGCTGTCGCGCTTCTCGCCCAGCATCCTCCACAGCGGGAGCCCGTTCTGCTTGGCAAACAAGTCCCACACCGCGTGCTGGATAGCCTCCTCGAACGGCAGCGTCATCCGACGGACGTTGCCGCCCCGCGCGCGTCCCAGGCCGAGCGCGATCGACGATGCTTCGCGCCCCTCCAGCCGCGGCCATGCCTCGCCCGTGAAAACCCGGACGATCTCGGCTTCGTCGGGAAAGGGCTGAAACAGGGTCTGCGCAAAGCCGAGCCCGACGCGCCCGTCTCCGTCGATCAGCTCGATCGTTGCGATATTGGCGTCTTCGGCGCGCACTTGCGAATCGCCGATCACGCGGTCGCGGCGAAACTGGAAGCGTGTAATCCTGAACTTGACGATCATCGTATCGGACATCGCCGCTTAACTCCCGTTTGACATATCAGACGAACTAGATGATTAGTTCTGGGACGGCAAGATACAACAGTACGATGTCGATCGAGCGCTCGGGAGGGGGCAGATGACTACACTCTTCGGACGTGACATGACCCGCCGGGATCTGGCCATGCACGCGGGCGCGCTATCGCAGTTCGCTGGCGTGCGGCTGATGACGCTCGGCGACGGGGTCGAGCGCGGGGTGCGGATGCTGGAATTCCGCACCGGCTCGGGGCTGCGCTTCACGGTGCTCGTCGACCGCGCGATGGACATCGCCGATTGTGAGCACGCTGGCCGCGCGATCGGCTGGCATTCCCCCGCGGGGTTCCGTCATCCGGGCTTGCACGAATATGAAGGCGAAGGCGGGCTCGCCTGGCTGCGCTCGCTTTCCGGGTTGATCGTCACGTGCGGGCTCGACCACACCTTGTTCATGGATGAGGCGGACGCCGCGCATTACGTCTACGGCCCACGCCCGACGGTGTCGTCGTCACTCCACGGCCGCGTGGGAACGATTCCGGCGCGGCTGACCGGCTATGGCGAAACGTGGGACGGCGATCGTTGCGCGCTGTGGTGCGAGGGCGTCGTCCAGCAGGCGACCGTGTTCGGCGAGGACCTTCACCTGATACGCCGGATCGAGGCCGACGTCGGTGGCGACACGATCCGGCTGCGCGATCGCGTCGTCAACCATGGCTTCTACCGGACGCCGCACATGTTCTGCTACCACATCAACGTCGGCTACCCGGTGCTCGCAGCAGGATCCCGCTACCTCGCACCGATTCGCGACGTGGTCTGGGCGGCGCACGCAGGCGAGGCGTACTGCGCGCAAGGACAGGGCTATCGAACGATGCCGAGTCCGCGCCTGGGCTTCCACGAGCAGGTCTGGCAGCACGAGCTTGCCGCCGACGCCGACGGGCGCGTGCCGGTCGCACTGGTCAACGACGCGATTGGGCTCGGTTTTCAAGTGACCACGCGCAAGCACCAGTTTCCTTGCCAGTACGAATGGCAGAACTTTCAGGCCGGCCAATATGCGGTCGGCCTTGAGCCCTCGACCAATCACGTCCTTGGCAAACCGTTTGCGCTAGAACGGGACGAGCTGATCTGGCTCGAGCATGGCGAGGAGCGGCATTACGACACCGAGCTGACCGTCCTCGACGGCGCCGACGCCATTGCCGCGGCGGAGGCGCGGATCGCCGCGCTCGCCATTCAGCCCGACGCTGACTTCCCCGAGCCCTCCGGCACCTTTGCCTCCATTTCAAGGACGGCGCGATGAGCAACCTCGCACGCACGATCCTCTACACTGGCGCCGCCGGCGGGCTCGGCCTGCCAACGACGCTTGCCCTCATCCGGCAGGGCGCGACCGTGATCGCGGTCGATCACGATCCCGCGAAGATGGCAACGCTGGAGGCGACCCTGCCGTCGCACCAGCGTCCGCGGTTGATCACGCTCGCGACCGACCTGTCGGATCTCGTCGGGTGGCGGGCTGCGCTGGAAACGGTGATTGCGCGCACCGGCGGCATCGACGTTGTCATCAACAACGCCGCGATCTACCCGTCGAAGCCCTTCGAGACCTATACGATCGAGGAGCATCAGGCGGTGCAGCGCGTCAACGTCGACGCCGGCATCGTCGCGTTTCAGGCCGCCCTGCCGGGGATGAAGGCGAAGGGTTGGGGCCGCGTCGTCAACATCGCCAGCGTTACGCTTTATGGTGGCTGGGCGCTGCTGTCGCCCTATGTCGCGTCGAAGGGCGCGCTGATCGGGCTGACGAGGGCCTGGGCGCGCGAGTTCGGCGGCGACGGCATCACCGTCAACGCGATCGCGCCGGGCGCTTTCCCGACCGATGCCGAGGCGATCCATCCCGATCCCGAAGAGTATGCGCGCTTCGTGCTCGACCACCAGGCGGTGAAGCGCCGCGGCGCCCCCGCCGACATCGCCGCCGCCATCGCTTTCCTGGTCTCCGACGAGGCGGGCTTCATCACCGGCCAGACGCTAAACGTCGACGGCGGCTGGATCATGCATTGACGACAAGGGAAGGGCGACGCTCATGCAAATTCTAGAGGGTTACCGCGTCCTCGACTGTTCGATCGCGATGGCCGGGCCATTCGCGGCGCAGCGACTGGGCGATCTCGGCGCCGACGTGGTGAAGATCGAGCCGGTGACGGGCGAGTGGCAGCGCCATGCCTCGGCCGGGGGCGCGCGCGGCAACCGGATCAACGTCTCCTTCCTGTCGCTCAACCGCAACAAGCGCTCGCTCGCAATCGATCTCAAATCGGCGGAAGGGAAAGCGGTGCTGCTGCGGCTCGTTGCCGATGCAGACGTGTTCGTTCAGAACTACCGCCCCGGTGTCGCAAAGCGGCTGGGGGTGGATTACGACACGCTGGCGGCGATAAACCCGCGCCTCGTCTACGTGTCGATGTCAGGCTATGGCGAGAGCGGACCGTACGTTGATCGGCCCGGGCAGGACCTGCTGCTTCAGGGGCTCTCCGGCGCGATGCTGTCGACCGGGCGGGCGGGTGATCCGCCCCAGCCGGCCGGGCAGTTTCTCGCGGATGCGGTCACCGCTTATACTGCGTTCGAGGGCGTCCTGGCGGCGCTGCTCCACCGCGAGCGAACGGGGGAGGGGCAGCTCGTTCAGGTCAACATGCTCGATGCCGTGACGACGTTCCAGATGCAGGAACTTTCGGTCCACACCGTTGGCGGAAAGCCGCAGACCCGCTCGGCCGAGCCGCACGCGCACAGCTTCATCCGGGCACCGTACGGCGTGTTCGAGACAGCGGATGCGTTCATCGTCATCGCCTTCGCGAGCCTGGCCAAGTTCGGCGCGCTGATCGGTGAGCCGTCGTTTGCGGGCATGGACGACGAGACCGACAGCTGGGCGCACCGTGACGCGATCTTTGCCGCCACCCGTGCTCGGCTGAAGGCGAAGACAACGGCTGAGTGGCTCGACATCCTGCTACCCGCTGGCATCTGGGCAGGGCCGGTGCACGGCTATGCCGATCTGCTCGCCGATCCGCAGGTGGCGCACAACGGCACCTTCGTCGAATACGACCATTCCAGCGAGGGCCGGGTGAAGACCCCCGGTTTCCCAATCCGCTTCTCGAAGACGCCCTCGTCCGTCGCGCGCGGTGCGCCGCAGGTGGGCGAGCACAGCCGCGAGGTGCTGGCGGAGGCAGGGTACGACGCCGCCGCAATCGACGCGTTGCTCACCGGCGGCGTCGTTCGGCAGGATTGAGGATGTATCACGGCCTCACCTGGGATCACCCGCGCGGCTATGCGGCGCTGGACGCGGCGGCCGCGAAGACGGACGGCCTGCTTGTCTGGGACCGCCAGCCGCTGGAGGGGTTCGAAGCCCATCCGATTGCGGAGGTGTGCGCGCACTACGACCTCGTCGTGCTCGATCACCCACATATTGGCGAGGCGGTCGCGGCGCGTTGCCTGCGCCCGCTCGAGGACGTGTTCGGCGTGGACGAGATTGCGACGCTACGGCGAGAGACGATCGGGCCGTGCCTGTCGAGCTATCACTACGCCCAGCGGCACTGGGCGCTTCCACTCGACGCCGCCACGCAGGTGATGGCGTATCGCGCGGACCTGCTCGACGGCCCCGAACCGACGACCTGGGACACGGTCGTCGCGCTGCCGGAGCGGATACCGGTCGCGCTGTCGCTGGCCGGGCCGCATGCCGCGCTGACGCTTTGGTCGATCGTCGCGTCGTTCGGCACCGATACCAGCGACGCCGACCTACTGATCGACGTAGATGCCGGGCTCTCAGCCCTCGACATCATGGCGCGCATCGCTGCGCGTACGCCCGACGCCGTTCGTGCGCTAAACCCGATCGGGCTGCTCGCAGCGATGGCGGCGGGGGACACGATCGCGCTCTGCCCGCTCGTTTACGGTTATGTGAACTACGCCCCGACGATCACATTCGCTGACGCGCCGCGCGCCCAAGCGAGCACGCGACCCGGATCGACGCTCGGCGGCACCGGCATCGGCGTCTCCGCGCGTTGCAATGCTTCGCCGGCACTTCTGGACCACCTCCGCTGGCTGATGAGCGCGGAAGCGCAGATACGCTTCATCCCCGATCACGAGGGGCAGCCGAGCCGTCGCGCCGCCTGGCACGACGATGCGGTGAACAAGCGCTGGGGCAACTTCTACCGTGCCACCGCCGCAACCCTTAAGGCGGCCCACGTCCGCCCCCGCCACGACGGCGCGATCGCGTTCCAGACCGCGGCTTCGGCTGCGATCCGCGATGCGCTGGCGCAAGGGCAACCGCATCGGGTTTTGCTCGACGACCTCCAGCGGCGGTACGCCGCATCTCGCCAACCGGGTGCCGAACGATGACCGACGCATTACTCTTCGAGATCGACGGACCGGTCGCCACGATCACCCTCAACCGTCCCGACAAGTTCAACGCCGCGACACCCGAAATGTCGAAGGCGATCGTCGCCGCGACCGAAGAATGCGACCGCAATCCACAGGTGCGCTGCGTGATCGTCACGGGCGCCGGCCCCAAGGCGTTCTGCGCCGGCTCCGACATCGCCACGCTCGACGGTTATGCGACGCCGTGGGACTTCCGGAACCGCACGGACTATTGCGACGCGATCCACAGGATGCGTAAACCGAGCCTTGCCGCGATCAACGGCCATGCGCTCGGCGGCGGACTGGAGACCGCCTTGTCCTGCGATATTCGCATCGCCAGCGCGAACGCGAAGTTTGCCGCGCCGGAGATCAAGCTTGGTTGGATCGGCGGCGGCGGGATGGCCGCGCTGCTGACCAACGCGGTGGGCAGCTCGCACGCGGCGCTGATGGTGATGACGGGCGACCCGATCGACGCCGCGCGCGCGCTCGCGTGGGGCCTGGTGAGTGAGGTTGTCGAGCCCGATGGGCTGATGGCGCGCGCCCGCGCGCTCGCTGCGACGATCTCATCGCGCGCGCCGATCGCGGCCGAGACCGCCAAGGCCAACCTGCATGCCGCCGCCACAATGCCGCTCGATCAGGCGATGCGCTACGAACGCGATCTGCAGGCGATCTGCTTCGCGACCGACGACGCGCGCGAAGGCCGCGCCGCTTTCGCCGAGAAGCGCGTGCCGGTGTTCAACCGGCGATAATCTACGTTCAGATGTTGGAGAATGAGTATGCGGCTTGACAGGGCAATCGTTGCGATCGCGGCCAGCGTGACCGCGGTCGGCGCGCAGGCGCAGCTTGCACCCGCGCTCGACATCCCGACCTTCAAACCGGTGGATGCCAGTCGCGCCCATACCGCCGGTGTAATCCAAATCTCGCGTCGGCCGACGCCGGTGCCGATCGTGCTGGCGGTGTCGCCGGGGGGCTCGGACGACGGCGACGGCTCGGCCGCGCGTCCGTTCGCCACCCTTGCGCGCGCGCAGGCCGCAGTCCGGCGGCTGAACCGCGATCACGACGTCACCGTGCGGCTCGCCGACGGCACCTACCGACTGCCGGCCCCGCTCCGCTTCGCCGCCGCGGACGGCGGCCAGAACGGCTACACCGTCCGCTGGGAAGCCGCACCTGGTGCAAGTCCGGTGCTGTCCGGTGGGGACGGCGTGACTGGCTGGGCAATCGCGGACGCGAAGCGCGGCATCTGGAGCGCATCGATCCCGCGCGGCATCGATCCGCGGCAATTGTGGGTCGGCGGGCACATGGCGCCTCGAGCGGCGGTGCGCGCACCGCGTACCGCCGTCCGCTTCGACAAGGGCGGGATCGAGATTACCGATCCAGCGTGGCGCTTCCTGGCGACACTGCCCGATCAGCGCCGGATCGAGGTGGAGGCGACCGGTTGGTTCACCGATCGGCACGCGATGGTGGACCGGATCGAGGGCAACCGCATCGTCATGCAACAGCCGGGCTGGCGCAACAACTTGGTCGGGTATGATACGTTCGCGCGCTCCGTCTGGGGTGACAACGCCGGGCTGTTCTTCGTCAACGCGCTCGCCTTCCTGCGCGAGCCCGGACAATGGTATGCCGATCCGGCGCTCGGCAAGCTCTACTACAAACCGGCAGCCAATGAGGACATGACGAAGCTCGAGGTGGTGCTGCCGCGCCTCGAGATGCTCGTCTCGATTGCCGGCGGCTATGACGACGCAATCAAGGACCTCCAGTTTCGCGGGATCAGCTTTCGCCATACCAGTTGGTTGTTGCCGTCCGGGCCGGAGGGTTACGCCAGCCAGCAAAGCGGTTCGTTCCTGGCCGGCGACTGGGTGGGCTATCCCGACGATCCGATCCGCGACTGCTCGTGGGGATGCTGGGCCTTCGAGGCGATGCGAAACCTCTGGCGCCAGCAGCCCGCCGCGGTGCAGGTCGCCGCGGCGACCCGCGTCGTCTTCGACCATGACGAGTTTACCCAGCTCGGGCAGATCGGGCTGGGCATCGGCAACAATCCCGATGCCAACGACAGCGGTATCGGCCTGGGCACGACGGCGATCGAGGTGCGGCGGTCCCGCTTTACCGATCTCGCGGGCGGGGCAATCATGGTCGGTGGTGTGCAGCCCGACGCACACCATCCCTCGCGTCCGGAGATGGCGGTGCGCGACATCCTGATCAGCAACAATCTGGTGCGCACGGTGTCGCAGCACTATCGCGAGCAGGCCGCGATCCTGGTCACTTATGCCAGCGGCGCAGTGATCTGGCACAACGACGTGTCGGGGACGCCCTACGACGGGATCGATGTCGGTTGGGGGTGGGGGGTCAATGATCCGGGCGGCAGCGCAGCCTATCTGACGGCCAACCGGGGGTATTACAGCCAGCCGGGCAATCTGATGTACGACACGCCGACAACGCTGCGCGACACGGTCGTTGTCGGCAACCGCGTGCATGACGTGAAGCAATGGTTCCCAGACGGCGGCGCGATCTACCATCTGTCAGCGGACCCTGGCGCGCTCATCGCGGAGAACCACATCTACGACGTCAAGGACGGGATCGCGCTCTACCTCGACGAGGGCTCGCGCTACGTCACGCTACGAAATAACGCAGTCAGCAACGTCGGCGTCTGGCTCAACCTCAATTCGCAGAACGACATCGCGCCACGGCGTACCGCGCAGGACAATAGCGCTGTCGGCAACTGGCACGATTCCGGACGGCGCACCGGTGCTTGGACCGAGTATCTAAACAACCGCGACATCGAAAACATCGATGTGCCCAAGGGGAAGTGGCCCGCTGCGGCGCAACAGGTCATCGCACGCGCGGGGATCGAGCCCGAGCAGCCCTGACGCGGAAGAGATGCCGCCGACGCCTCCTTTCGGACCCGAGATGTGTTTTTCGATATCTCAGAATACGTTCTGTAAAATATCTCTTTGCTATCTCGCTTATATTGTTGGCATAATCGCATTCATAAGAGAAGGCGCCACGCCAAGCCGCGTGTGCAGCATTCTCAAGACGGGAGATGGGAATGACTATGCGTCGGGTGGGATCGCTGCTTCTGGCAATCATCGCGGGCACCGTGCCGAGCGGTGCGACGCGGGCGCAGGTGCCCAATACCATCCTTTATGGCGTTGCCTATTACGACGAATACACGCCGGTCGACCGAGTCGATGAAGACGCGCGCATGATGAAGGCGGCAGGGATCAGTGTCGTCCGCATCGCGGAGTCTACATGGGGCACCTTAGAGCCGCAGCCCGGCGTGTTCGATTTCACCCATGTCGATCGCATGCTCGCCGCGATGCAAAGGCAGGGCATTAAGGTAATCGTCGGAACGCCCACCTATGCGGTGCCGACCTGGCTCGCCCGGCAGCATCCAAATGTGCTCATCGTTCGCCCGGACGGTGTCCGGGCGCAATATGGCAGGCGGCAGAACATGGACATCACCGATCCCGACTACCGTGCAGCGGCCGAGCGCGTGATCGTCGCGCTGGTCGAGCATGTGAAGGATCATCCTGCGGTCATCGGCTATCAACTTGATAACGAGACGTCTTCCTTCAATACCAGCGGCCCTGCGGTGCAGGCGGCGTTCGCCCGGTCGGTCAGGGCGAAATGGCCAAGCCTCGATGTCCTCAACAAGGCGTGGGGCCTGAATTACTGGTCGAACCGGATCAACCGGTGGGAGGACTTCCCGTCCACCAACGGCTCGATCAACGCGAGCATGTCCAACGCCTTTGCAGCCTATCAGCGCACCCTCGTCACCGATTTCCTGGCGTGGCAGGCGAAGCTCGTTCGCACCCATGCCCGACCGGGCCAGTTCATGACGCAGAACTTTTCGTTGGGCTGGCGCGATGGTTCCTATGGCATCCAACCGGAAGCCGACCACTGGAAGGCGGCTCGCCCGCTCGATATCGCCGGCATGGACATTTATCATCCAACCCAGGACAAGCTGACCGGCGCGGAGATCGCCTTTGGCGGCGACGAGGCCCGCTCGATCCGCAATGGACAAAATTATCTGGTGCTGGAAACCGAGGCCCAGGGCTTCCCGCAATGGACTCCTTATCCCGGCCAGCTTCGTCTGCAGGCGTATAGCCATCTCGCTTCCGGCGCGCAGCTGGTCGCCTATTGGCATTGGGCAACCACCGCCAATGCCGCCGAGACTTACTGGCGGGGGCTGCTGTCACAGGACTACAAGCCCAATGCGGAGTATGCAGCGGCGAAGGAGATCGGTGCCGAGATCGCCCGGCTCGGACCGAAGCTGGCAGGCATGACGAAGCACAATCAGGTTGCGGTGTATGTGAGTAACGCCGCCCAGACTGCCTTCGATTCGTTCAAGCCGGCGGGAATTGAATATAATCAGGTGATGCGCCCCTTCTACGATGCACTCTATCGAATGAACGTCGAAGCCGACATTCTGTCGCCGGACAGCACGGCAAAGCTCGATACTTACAAGCTCATCATCGTGCCTGCGCTGTACGCGGCGAGCGATGCCGAGATCGAGCGGCTGAACGACTATGCCAAGCGCGGCGGGCATCTGCTCTATACCTTCAAGAGCGGCTTTTCGGACGAGAACACGACGGTCCGCTTTGCTACACAGCCAGGTGCGATCGCCGAAGCGGCTGGCGTCACCTACCAGGAGTTCACCATCCCAGTTGGGGTCACACTGGCAGGCAATCCGTTCGGGGTTTCGGACGGTGACAACACGGCGCGCTGGTGGATGGAGATGCTGAAGCCTACTACTGCAAAGGTCGTGGCGCGCTATCAGCACACATCATGGCCGGCTGCCGCTGCGATGACCCGTAACCGCTGGGGCAAAGGCGAGGTTAGCTACGTTGGCTTCATGCCTAGCGACACCTTGGCCAGCAAGATTGTCGCCGCCGAGGTTACGCGTGCAGGTGTCTCGCCATCTGTCCCCGGCGTGCAATTCCCACTGATCGTGCGCGGCGGCACGCTGAAGAACGGCCACACGGTCCGGTACGTGCTCAACTATTCGGCGGTGCCACAGCATATGGCGGCGCCCGCCGCAGGCACCGAACTGCTCCATAAGCGCAAGGTGACGCGCGGCGGATCAATTGACCTTGCCGCGTGGGACGTCGCCATCATCGAAGAAGAATGATCTTACTAGGGTCAGGATTCATAGCCACCAAGTGACGGCTGCCACGAGGCAGATCGCGCGCCAAGTTGGTAGAGAGCTTGTCGTGGCGGGTAGCAATGCGGCGATAATCCTTCAGGCGGCAGATCATGCGTTCAACAACGTTTCAGCCATTGTAGAGCGAGCGCGAGAAGCAGCTTTTCCAGCGCCGGTTCGCCTTGGAGGAGATATTGGGCACGGCACCCTGGCGCTCGATAAGGTCGAGCGGCCGAAGCGTGCCAAATTCCTATCATCCTACGGCCGCTCGTCCATGTGTGGGGCGGACATGAACGGATGTCTGAAATTGCGGGGCGCGCAACGACCGCTGAATGTCGTCTTATGGGTCACGGTGGATCATCGATAGCCCGCGGCCTGAAGTTCGAACAATTCAGCATAGCGGCCCCCTGCAACAAGCAGGTCGTCATGGGTACCTGATGCCTCCACCTTGCCGTCGCTAAGCACTAAGATGCGGTCTGCCATGCGAACGCTGGAGAAGCGGTGCGAGATCAGCACCGCAGAGCGTCCCGCGCTCAGTTCCCGGAAGCGCTGGAACACCTCGTACTCGGCGCGCGCGTCCAGCGCTGCGGTAGGTTCGTCGAGGATCAATACTTGGGCATCGCGCATGTAGGCGCGAGCGATCGCCATCTTCTGCCATTCGCCTCCGGAAAGGTCGACACCGTTCCGGAACCGCTTTCCGATCATCTGGTCGTAACCGTCGGGCAGTTTGGCAACAACGTCGTCGGCAAGTGCGGCGAACGCTGCCGCCTCGATCCGCTCACGATCCCCGCGCGCCTCGATGCGACCGACGGCAATGTTGTCGGCGGCAGGCAAATTGTAGCGCACAAAGTCCTGGAAGATCACGCCGATGGCGGCGCGCAGACCGTCAAGATCGTATTCGCGCAAGTCGCGCCCCTCTAGCAGAACGCGCCCCTCTACCGGATCGTACAGCCGGGCCAGCAGCTTCACGAGCGTGGTTTTGCCTGCGCCGTTCTCGCCGACCAGTGCGACCACCTCGCCCGGCCCCAGCGTGAAGGAGAGGTGCCGTACCGCCCATCGTTCGGCGCTTGGATAGCGAAAGCCAACATTCTCGAAAACGAAGCCTTGGCGAACGGGATCGGGGAATTGCAGCGCTCCCTCCGGTGAGCGGATACCGGGCTCGGTCCGAAAGAAGGAGAACAGATCGTCGATGTACAGTGCTTGGCCGGCGGTCGAAGAAAAGCCGGTGAGCAGTCCTTCCAGTAGCCCGCGGAGCCGCAGGAACGAGGCCGCAAGGAAAGTGAGGTCGCCAATGGTGATCGCCCCAGTCACGGCTCGCCAAGCAATGTAGGCGTAGGCGGCGTAATAGGCGATCGTGCCAAGAGCCGCGAAGCCCGAGCCCCAAACCGCCCGGCGCAGCGCCAGCCGTCGGCTCGCGCTGTACGTGTCGCGTGAGATGGTACGATAGCGGTCGATAAGAAAAGGGCTAAGGCCGAAGATCTTGACCTCTTTGGCTGTGTCCGCGCTGGCGGCGACCTGTCGTACGTAATCCAGCTCCCGCCGTTGGGGTGTTCGCATGTAGCTGAGCGCGTAGCTAAGAGCGTTAAAGTGCGCTTCGCCGAGGAACGAGGGTACCAGAGCGATGGCGAGCAGCACGATCAGCCACGGGGCGTAAACGACCAAGCCCGCGGCGAAGGTCACGACCGTGATGATGTCCTGGGCCTGGCCGAATAGCTGCCCCATCAGCGACATGCGGCCGCTGGCCTGCATGCGCGCGCGATCCATCCGATCCTGGAAGGCGGCGTCCTCGAAGTCGGCAAGATCCAGAGTGGCAGCGTGCTCCATCAGCCTTACGCTCGCGTCGTTGCTGACACGGTCGGAGAGGAGCCCGTCGACGAGTGACACGATTCTGCCAAGGAGGTCGGAAGCGACCGCCAAAGCGAACTCGGCCAGTAGCAGTGCCTCCAACCTATCGAGCAGGCCGGAGCCTAGCCAACCCGTGAGTCCAGCCGGACGAGCCGTAAGGTGGGTAAGGTGGACGACCTCGTCGATAATGAGCTTGCCTACGAACAGCGTCGCGACGGGCAGAAGCGCTCGCACCAGCCGCACGGCGCCCGTTGTGGCAGTAAGCAGCCGGCTGCTGCCCCAGACCATGGCTAGGAAGGGTGGTAGATTGCGCAGTGCGCCCAGCCGCTCACGCCAAGTGGTCGGACGGACAGGCATACCGCCGCGCACCTGTCTGACGCCGTCTGCCATTCAGCTACTCCAAATTGGGAGGCTGTCGCCTGCTTTGAACCTGACTGCTGGAGGTGATGAGGTCAGCTGCATGACTCTCGGTACACAATCGGTGGTATCAGGGGTACTCGCTGTTTCCCTCTCAAAGTTGCCAGTTGGGATGTCGGGTTGGGCTGCGGTCGCTTTTGTTAGCCAGATCGAAGGGCGGGCGGATGAATGAGTGTCTGAAGTTGGGAAACGGGCAGAGGCGCGCGAATGGCCGACTATGGGCCCTTGCGGACGATGCCTTTGTGCCGGTTAACGCCTGGAACTTAGCCAACCTTCGTCACTCAGCCAGTCAGCCAAGCGATCTGGCCAGTGCTGGATTGAGATGCGGTCGTTGTGCATGGCGAGGTTGAAACCATGATCCGTGCTGGCGAACATGTGGAGTTCCGCAGGCACACCTGCATCGCGAAGCTGGGTGTAGAGAGCGAGCGCCGGCGGCGCGCAGCAGTGATCAAGAGTACCGGCAGCAATAAAGGCGGGGGGAGCGCCAACGACTGACCTCCCCGGCGTCCCGAGTGGACCGGGATAGATGAGAACCTGAAAATCGGGCCGCGAACTTATGCGATCAATAGCATCGGTTGCTGGCAGGACGGTGGGCGTAGGATTGTCCGCCACCAGCGACACCAGCTCACCTCCAGCAGAGAACCCCATGACGCCGATCCGGCGTGGGTCGAGGCCATAATCCTTCGAATGAGCCCGAACCCAGCGGATGGCCCGTCGGGCATCTGAGGCGGCGTCACCTTCGATCGTGTAAGTAGAGCCCGCCTCCCGTGCGAGCCGGTATTTGAGCACAAAGCTCGTGATGCCGTAGCGGTTCAACGCTCGGGCGGGAACCATGCCTTCGTTTTCGAAGACCAGCATCCGATGACCACCACCGGGGATGATGACAATGGCAGCTCCGTTAGCTCGCACAGCGTCGGGGAGTGAGACAGTTAAGGAAGGGCGATGGACATTGTGGACGTAGGCACCAGCCTCGACCTGTTCTTCCTCTCCCGAATGCCCCTCTGAACCTGGCGCTCCGTTGGGCCAGATCGGAATAGCGGAGTTGTTCGCGTCCAGCGCCAAAATTGCGGGGCACGCCGAGATAAGCAAGAGCATGAGGAAGTGTTTGGGAATTTGCACTAAGCATGGTCTCCTTCGCGCGCGTCTTGCAGGAACGAACGCCGGCCGGAACGTGGCGACTTAAGCAAGCCGCTCCGGCGATACTGATGGTATTGGAGGGAGAATAATACTGCGACCTTGGTCGTAGCTGTACAGTGATAAAGCGAACGCGTGAGGCGGCTCGGAAGCGAGCGTTCGACCTAAACAAATGGCCGAAGGTGGAATGCGCGGAAGGGCGATCGAACGTCGTCTTCTGAGTCTAACCGCCGCGATACGCTCAGAGGAGATCGTCGATACGGATTGGCATTTTGCGCAAACGCCTACCCGTCGCGTGATAGACCGCATTAGCGACCGCGCCGGCTGCGCCGACCATTGACACCTCGCCCAACCCCTTCGATCCAGCACTGTTAAGCAAAGGATCGGGGCGGTCGATGAACGCTACATCGATATCGCTGATATCGGCATTCACCGAGACGACATAGTCGGCCAGATCGTCGTTGAGCCAGCCGCCATAGCGTGGATCGACCTCGGTCGCCTCACGCAGCGCCGAACCGAGCGCCATGGTGACGCCGCCGCGCACTTGGCTGGCGGCGGTGCGTGGGGAGACGACCCGGCCGCAGTCGGCGACGCTCACCACCCGCGGCACGCGCACGCGCCGGGTATGCGGCTCCACATGGACCTCTACGAAGTGCGCAATGTAGCTGAAGCTGGTGAAGGTCGGGTAATCCGGCCCGATCTTGGCGTTCCCGCCGGCGCGTAGCTGGTCGAGCGCGGCGGGTTCCTGTCCGGGTCCGAGGTTGCTGACCTCGACCTGCAGGAATGGGCGGCGGACGGCGACGAGCTGGCGATGGATGTCACCCGCCGGGGTTCGCCCGGCGAGCAGCTCCGCGAGCTGTGCCTTCATTGCCGCCGCCGCCTTTTCTACGACGGGGACGAGCGAGGCGGTGCCCCACGAACCGGCGGTGGTGTGCTGGGGTGCCGCATCCGTATCGCCGATCGCGATCTCCAGCCGCGCCGGGTCGATGCCCAGGTCGCGGACTAGAAGCTGCGCGATTACGGTGCGAATGCCTTGGCCGAACTCGTGCCCGGTCACCGCGATACGCGTGCTTCCATCGGCGCCAATGCGCAGCGTTGCTATCGCCGCGGTCATGTTCGCCGGATAGGCGCCGCCCGCGACGCCCCAGCCGACCAGCGAGCCGTCGGTGAGCGTCATCGAGCCGGGCGCCATCGTCCGCCGCTGCCAGCCGAACCGGCGTGCTCCCTCTGCAAGGCAGTCGTTGAGGAAGCAGGAGGATATCGGGCGTCCACTGAATGGGTCGGTGGTGTTCTCGTGCGCAAGGCGGAATGCCACCGGGTCCTTGCCCAACTTGTACGCGAGTTCGTCGATCGCGCTTTCCAACGCGAAGTGCGCCGGGTGGGGGTGCGGCGCGCGCATGTAGCCGGGGTCTTGCGTGTCGAGCCGGACGTTGGCGGTCGTTCCGTCGTAATTCGCGACGCCATAGGTCTTCGACGTAGATTCATGGTAGCTCGGGGGGAACTGGCCTTTGCGGGACTGCTGGTGTTCCGCATCATAACGGATCGCCGCGATCCGCCCGTCGGTGCTGGAGCCGAGCGTCACGTGATGGCGACTGAGCGGCCGGAAAGTGGCGTTGTGGAAGATCTGGCCGCGCGGAAGCACCAGCTTGACCGGCCGACCGACCAGCATCGCCGCGCGCGCGACGATCGCCGTCTGGCGCTGGACCGCGCCCTTCTGGCCGAATGCGCCTCCGACATAGGCGCTCTTGACCTCCACGACCGACGGATCGAGCCGCAGCGCCTTGGCGACGGCGGCGCGGATCGATCCCGACGACTGCGAGCCCTCGTGGATGGTGAGCTTGCCGCCACGCCACTCGGCCGTGGTCGACAGCATCTCGATCGGGTTGTGGTGCTGCGCTGGCGAGACATAATGCTCGTCTACCGTCGTGTGTGCGGCAGCGAGGACTTGGGGTGTGTTGCCGGCCTGAACGGGTTTTGCTGGCTCGCGCATCGCGCCGGGGCTATCGATCAGCGGCACAAACGGCTCTGCGGCATAGGTAGCGCGGATCGCCTCCGCGCCCTCGATCGCCGCCTCCAACGTCTCGGCGACCACCAGCGCGACCGGCTGGCCGCGATAGGCGATATCGGCCGTGATCGTCGGCGGCGGTGGCTGGCTGCCCTTCTGGGGCGGGGGCGGGGCCGGGAAGTCATCCGCGGTCAGGACCCGCACGACGCCACGCACCGCCATCGCCGGCGCGACCGATAGGGTCGTGATCCGGCCCTTGGCAATTGTCGCTGGCACCATCATCGCGTAGAGCAGCCCCGGTAGCGCGAAGTCGGCCGCATAGCGCGTGGCGCCGAGGACTTTTTCGCGGGCGTCGATCCGCTCGCGGTCGGCAAATGGCGCCGTGGTCATTAGACAGTCCTTCCCACAGCAATGGTCAGCGCGTCGGCGACGGTGCGTTCGCCGAGCTCGACCTTATAGCCATTACGATGTCCGGCTTTGGCATGCGCGAACGCTGCTTTGCCGGCGTCAAGCGCAACTGCGGGCGTCAGCCGCTTGCCGATGAGAAATCGCTCGGCCTCGGGCGCGCGCCAGGGTCGGGTCGCGACGCCGCCAAGCGCGACGTGAGCACGGCCAATGCGGTCGCCGTCCATTTCCAGTGCCACTGCCGCGGAGGCGATCGCGAAGGCGTAGCTCTCGCGGTCGCGGATCTTGTGATAGGTCGAGCGGCGCCCGGCGACAGTCTTGTTGACGGTGATGGCGACGATCATCTCGGCGGGCGCGAGGGTGAATTCCAGGTGTGGTGTGTCGCCCGGCAATCGGTAGAGCGCGGAGATCGGGATATTGCGAGCACCGGCCGGGCCGACCACTTCGACCTCGGCATCCATCGCGGTCAGCGCGACAGGCCAGTCACCGGGCGAAACCGCGGTACAGGCGTCGCTCTGGCCGAGCACCGCCTGCCCACGATCGAGTCCGCCGATCGCCGCGCAGCCCGAGCCCGGCACCCGCTTGTTGCAAGGAAAGACTCCGACGGAGGACGGGTTGCCGCTGCCGTTGCGGAAGTAGAGGCACCGCGTCCGCTGGAGCAGGTTGCCGCCAACCGTCGCCATGTTGCGCAACTGCTGCGATGCCGCCTTCCACAACGCTTCCGCCAGCACGGGATAGTCGTGCACGACCACCGGATCGACCGCGACCACGCTCATCGGCGCGAGCGCCCCGAACCGTAGCCGTTCTCCGCTCGTGTCGATCGCGTCCATCCCGCGGATCGCAGTCACGTCGATGAGGTGCTGGGGCTGTTCGATGTTGAGCTTCATCAGGTCGTACAGTGTGGTGCCGCCGGCGATGTAGCGCGCGCCTACGCCTGCGCCGGCGAACGCCTGCACCGCCTCCGCCGGAGTGGCCGGGCGCGAGTAGCTGAACGGCTTCATGCTTGCCGCTCCATCTTGGCGGCTGCATCCTCGATCGCTTGGACGATCCCGACATAGGCACCGCAGCGGCAGATGTTGCCGCTCATATATTCTCGGATCCGCTCGCGACTGGTCGCATTACCCTCGGCGACGCAAGCCACTGCTGCCATGATCTGACCGGGCGTACAGTAACCGCACTGCAAGGCGTCATGGTCGATGAACGCTTGCTGCATGGGGTGTAGCGTCTGCCCGTCCGAAAGTCCCTCGATCGTCGTAACACGGCGGCCGTCGACCTTGGCAGCAAGTGTCAGGCAGGACGCGACGCGCCGCCCATCCACATGGACCGTGCACGCGCCGCACTGGCCGTGATCGCAGCCCTTCTTGGCGCCTGTAAGCGACAGCCGCTCGCGCAGCAGATCGAGCAGCGATGTCCGCGTGTCGATCTCCGCGGTCGTGGGCCGACCGTTGACCGTGGTGCGCAGGGCAAAGCTCTGCCCCGATGGCTTGGCCGGGGGGGGCGTATCTACCTCCGCCGCCGTCGCGCCCGCCAGCGGCAGCGCGACGAGGACGGCGCTTGCTTGCAAGGTGGCGCGGCGGGTCAGGCTGGTGTCGTGAAACTGTTCGTCGCTAGCCATGCAGGCCTCCTCGGCTTCGCACTTGCTGCGCCTTATCGGCTGGGCGGGTCAAGGTGTTCGTGCAACCCGGTAATTTCAGTGCGAGAGGCAGTTGCCGGCGGAATGGCGGCCAAGGTCGCTGAACGAACGACCGAAGGTGGGTGAGCGTCTAATTATCTCGGGCGTCTACCATTCGGTTAAGCTGCTACAGGGCCGGTCTGAAGCCTGCGTGCGACCCAGTACCAGGGGGTCGGTTTATCTATCGGTGAAGATCACGTGCTCCGAACCATATGACGTCGTCGGGGGCGGTCGTCGTCGCGGGGAGCAGCCTGTCCAGTCCCATCGCCTGGTAGAAGCCGATCGCCAAAGTGTTCCTCGGATCGACGCCGAGGTGAAATCCTGTGGAACCCATTGCTCGGGATCGCTCATGCCAGGCGGTCAACAGCCTGCGACCGTGACCCTGGCCTTTGAGGCGCGGGAGAAGGTTGATGTGAAGGTGGGAAGGGTAGTCCTCTGCCGGCCAATAGGGCGAACGGGGCGGATGATGGATGAGCTGGATGATGGCATCGTCCGCGGCCGAACGCCAACCTGAGCCGCTGAGGGGACACAATGGATAACGCTTTTGCAACGCTGGCCACCACCGTAAATTTAATAGTGGCTCAAATGCCCGAGTCTGCAATGCGCCTACGCAGTATCCGGCAACTCCGTGCTGATCCTCGATGACCAACGCAAGTTCGGGCTCGAAGATGGCATAAGGAGCAGCGTAGACATGCCCGAGCAGTTCTAGGTAGCGGAACTCGCGGGAGGCGTCAGAGCCGCTGTCACCGGTAGCGACGGCGATGGCGTACAGCGAACCGAGGTCGGTCGACGTATAGCTGCGGATGATTGCCATGTGATAAGCGTAGCAGCTGTCTCGAGCTTTTCGAAACTAGCGCCTTAAACCCTGGGTGCGGCATGGAACGGCGCCGGCCAAAAATCAAAACCTGAATTGAGGGCGGCCGTTGCACTGACATGAACAAGAGGCCGAAGTTGGAAAAACAAAGAACCATCGCCAATGTCCGGGACTGGGTCTTCGCGACCGCAAAGCGGACCGGCGGCTAGCGCCCAATGTAGGGCGCTTGATCCCCCGCTCGCGCGGTCCAATAGCGGACGCGAAACAAGCACGGATAGATGACGCATGAAAGCAGGCATAAGCGGGTTGAACCACGTTACGCTGGCAGTTGCCGACGTCGAACGGTCCTTAGCGTTTTACCGGGACGTTCTCGGTTGTGCTGTGCGAGCGGTTTGGGCAGATGGCGCATATCTTGAGGCCGGATCGTTATGGCTCTGCCTCTCACGTGACGAAAACACGCGATCATCACCCCACCCGGATTATAGCCACATCGCATTTAGCGTGCCTGACGTCGATTACGTCGCGCTGAGCGAGCGTGTGACAGCCGAGGCCACAGTTTGGAAGGAGAACAAGAGCGAAGGCGCCTCTACCTACTTCCTCGATCCGGACGGACATAAGCTCGAAATTCACCTTGGCGCGCTGGAGACGAGGTTGGCTCACTATCGGGAGAACCCTGCCAAGGGCGTTCGTGTCTTCGATAACTGATGACGATGGAACGGCGGCTATTGGCATTGCCCGGGAAAAAGCCGCCTGTCCGCTCTCCACCAGTTATCGCCGTTCAGCGGACGATCCGTCGGCCTTGAAACCAGTCTCCAGATGACATTAACGAATGGCAGATGTTGGGGATCTGAAAAGGCGCCTCGAAGGTCCGGATGTGGGTCTTGCCAGCCGCAAAGCGGACCAGCAGCTAGCGCCCAATAGCAGACGATCATCCACATCAAGGCGGAGCCTAGTGGCGGCGAACATGACCGCCATGCTCGCCGCCTGTCACCTTAAGCAGGCTCGGCTACCTTGGGGCCACGACCACGCTTCGTGGTCGATGCGGGGGCCTCGGACTTGGCAGAAGCTTTCTGCCCCGGCTTTCTGCCCAGACCAATCTTCTTCGCCATATCACGACGCATTGCCGAGTAGGACGGTGCAGTCATGGGATAATCGGCCTTCAAACCATAGCGCGCACGATATTGAGCGGGCGTCAGGCCGTTGGTAGAGAGATGCCGCGTGAGCGTCTTGTAGGGCTTTCCGTCGATCATCGAGATAATGACATCCGGATTTGCCAGCGACTTCCGCGCAGTGACCGCAGCAGTAAATTCAGGAACGGCTTCGTCAGCGGTAGCTTCTGCCGGCGCAGTTGAAAGACCGATAACTGCGTCATGCATCGACCTCAAGAATGCCGGGACATCCTCCGCCGACGTGCGCGTATTCGGGTTCGACAGCCATGCCATCGTCAATTCGGCCGCAAGCTCAACAGCGTTCGTAGTTTCATCAGTCAATTTGAGATTCCTTTCAAAGGAGGGGGGGTAGCGAGGACATCGTAAACTCACCCTGAACCTCACAACCTTTCCAGTTGGTTGTCAGGAGTTCCTGAAGCGTCCAAAACCCGATTCAGGTTGGCTTTTGCCCAGCCACTCTCGCCCACACCCGGACATTCAGGCTGGCGATCGACGCGCCCGATAATGATCATTCGTTAAGCGCGATCTTTCCCGTTTCTCCGTCTCCGACAGGCCATTTCGGGAAGGAGCAATTGGGAACAGATCTTAGGAAAGGGGTGCCCCGCACGGCTCTCGGCGCGAATCGCCCGGGCCACTATCCCACTGTGGGTTCCCAATCGGGAATGGCGAGAGAGAAGCGGCGCACGCTTAAAGCGCTGACGCCTTGTTCCAAAGCAATCCCCGTTGCATCATCGTCGCATGATGACGTTCGGCTTCTCCACGCTGCTCGACCTTTTGAGTTGGGTAATCGCTATCACGCTGGGTTTGAAAGTCGTGGCAACGCTCATACTGCTAAACGTCAGTAAGGAAATTTGGGATCGGCCAGGATGGGGTGCCCTTCTATGGTGGTCTAGTAAGATTACACCCTTAATCGCAGTGCCGTGCGTCATATGCATCGCTTGGCTGCAAGGTATGACGGATCAGATTTGGATATTCGTCGGATTGATGGTGTTCGTCATGGTCGCAGTGCCATGGAAAATTCGCCAGCGCCGGGCGCGTATAGCCGATCGAGCAACTGCTAAGTCCATCTCGTAACGTCAAGCTATCGGACGTTCATCACCAACCCCGAGCCATGTGAAGGGGCGTTAGTAATCCGCAGAATTTTGGTACCATCGTTGGCCGGGACAACTCTGGGGTTCCTGTGTAGTCCTGCGCTCGCCTCCAATAGGCCTGGTGATGGGTTCGAAGTGACGAGCTACAGGCTCGCGCTTACCCCTGACATCCAGAACAGGACCGTCGCAGGGCGTGAAGCAA
>NZ_JH594425.1:503539-506013 GCF_000242835.1 Sphingomonas sp. PAMC 26617 | reverse complement strand
AGAACCTTCGCAAGATGGCCAAGCTCATCCCGATGCCGGTGCAAATGGCACTCGCCTAAACCGGCGGACATCGCTCACGCGATAAGGAAGCAGCTTCCACCCGCAGCCCAAAGCCGACTTCTTCAACGGAATCGCCCAGTAGCGGACATCCCGCCGGTGAGGTAAACCGTCGCGATGCGAGCTGGATCGACCTTGCTCCTGCAACTTCTTATCGTTTCGGGCTGCGTCAGCGCTCCCTCCCGTCAGGAGGTCCTGATGGATGAAATAGAACGGCAGGTTGTGCTTCCTAAGGACGCCCAGCCGCTCGCATCATACGGAAGAAACTACGCTTTTTCTAACGAGAGCAACGTTGTCGCCACTTACCTAATACCCTTGCCTGCGCCGGCGGTCGGCGAAGGCTGTAAGGTGATGCTTGAGAACGCCAGTTCGCGGCCATGCACGAAGGAGGAGATCGCGGAAGGTACGACTGCGAAGGATACGGAAACGGTTGCTGGCAAGCGGCGCTGGTTCGGAAGTTCTAACGATCTTCCATTCATATCTGACGGCGGGTGCGCCGAGGTAAACATTACATATGACACCACAGCCCACCGCATGCTGTCGGTCACGTGTAACGGCACCGGCTAACGGCAGCTTTCCATCAGGTCGCGAAGTTCGACAGCTCGCCTCGCGGTCGGGAAAGCCCGAAAGCCGACCGACCCCAATCGGGACGGAAAGCAGCTGGCCGTTCCCGCCCACTTTCAGACCCGCACTAATGAGAGCATGCTGCACTCATGCAAACACTATTTTTTGCTATTCTCGCCGCTTCAGCGGTTCTCACGTCCCAGTCAAAGGCTGCTGACGTGCCCCGTGTTGTTTGTGACGTGCCGCCCGTAGAATACGTCGGGGAACTCCAAAGCAAATTAAGCCAGCGCGCTGTCCACGCGATCAATTTGGCGGCTTCGTCGGACGGCAAATCCACGGCTGCCCTAGAACGACTGATCGACCCTAGCGCTTCTTTCTCCTCTGGAGCGGGAGATGTCGGCTTGCCTCTGGCGAGCGGTGTGGCCGGGGCTATTGCACTCGCACGCGAAATGAAAGCTGACACGTTTCGGTTCGTTGGTTGGGATGGCATCCCAACACCGGTGAACGATCGATGTGGGGAACAGAAGGTAGACATTGAGTTTACCGATACCCACGACGGTAATTTCTTTCCAGTCACCTTCACGTTTAAAAGTGGCAGGATCGTCGCTGCCCAAGGCTGGCGACGGTCGTTTCAATCTGGGCATATCACGGCCGCGCGACAGTGATATCAGCTTTTCGCGAACGTCCGCTTGCCACCAAAGCAAGACTTATATTCGCCAGCGCTTGCGTTGCTCGATCGATTACGAATCGGTGTGACAACAAGGGCGGACGCGCTTCCGATCACGCTACAAAAGGAGACAAATCATGCGGCAGACAATCCGGCGCCACTTTCTTGGGTTTGCACTGCTGGCACTCCCATCGATTGTCGAGGCTAAGGGCATCACCTACGATTGCGACACTGCCGCCAATCATTTCTCCGAGTTGGTGCTGCCGGCGGGGACAGGACCGTTCACGGTTTCAGGAAGCGTGAAACTGAACGCGCTTGCCGAAACCACGAAATATGCGCCTCTCACGCGTGTCGAAATCGCGTCATCCGCACCAGCTGGTCAATCTCCCGAGGTATTTGCAGGCTTTACGCTCACCGCCCTGCCAGCAGATGGCAAGAAGACCCCATCGGGGGAGTCTGCAGTGCAAATGCTGAGCTATACGTCCAACGGTAAAAAGGACGACGTCCTTCCCCTGTCGTTACTCACGAAGCCGGGTACCGTTCAACGGTTCACGCTGTCATTTGACGGCGGTAGGGTTCTCGTTGACCTCGGAAACGACAACAAAAGTTTCCCACTGAAGACGAACAATCCGGTCGTACGTCTCGTCTGCTCGACCGGCGAATTCCTTTTTACCGACCTGACAATCGCGACGACCGGTGGCCATTGATCGCTTCACTCGAAAGCCGACCTGCAGCTATCGGGCGTAAAAGCGGCCAGTCTCAAGTCGCCCAATTGTGGACGTAGCGATCTGATGGCATCCTATGATTAGCTGGGCCGGAAGGGAACGTCGCTTGAAACGCGAGATTTGGTTTAAGAAGGTCCTTTGGAGCTACATGCCTTCCAGCCCGATGGGGCTACTTGTGCTCTGCGGGCTCGTTTTCGTCGGCGTGGGCGGGGTGTTTTTGGGCCAGTGGCTGCTAAGATTTGCCGGCGTTCAAGGTGCGGACGACTGGCCGTTTCTGCTGCTATTTGCGACCGTAGTTGCCGGATGGATCATCGCGGAGCGCCATAGTTAGCCACTTTATAGGCCGTCGCTTGGATGACTGCTTTCCACCAGGTCGCGACGTTCAGCCACTATGATCACGACCGCCGTGTTCATAAGCGAATCGTCCGCTTTAAGGCACGGAAGCGGTCGGATGGAAAAAG
>NZ_JH594425.1:474256-502499 GCF_000242835.1 Sphingomonas sp. PAMC 26617 | reverse complement strand
CTTGTTAGCCTTCTGCGACTTGGCAGTTCTAACGTTCTAACTGTTTGCGACGTTCTTCATTGAACAGCTGCGGCTCGATAGTTTCACCCCCCCAAGCGGACCGTTTTGCGGCTGGCGATCAGCCGCGGGACTCTTCCGGTCTGGTGACCTGTGACGTCCATTCCTCGATGCCAAGCTGTCGAGGAAGTGTCTGAAGCGCCGTGTTGAGCGCGGTGTTTCGCGACGAGAGACAGCCCCTGTTGTGCTTGAGCGTGGTGACCGTGCCGTCAGATCTGGTCCAGGTGAGGACGTAGCTCGAACCGTCCGAGATCTTTTGTTCGCAGATCGTGTTGATCGTCGCCCCGGTGCCGGGGCGATGTTGTGCCAGCGCGGTTTCGATCGCACGGTAGGCGTCCGGACCGCCTTTACGGACTTTCTTACCCAAGACCGCCGTATGCCGCTCGCCGACGAACCTCACGGAGCCGTTGCCGTCGACCTCCACCTTATAAACGGGGCAAAAACCGAAGCACGGTCCGACGGACCATGCGATCGTCTCCTTGCTGTCCTTAGTCGAGTGTCCGAGGACGGGCAGCGCCGTGGTTTTCGCGCATCCTCCCAGCGCCGAAAGCCACAAAACAGCGCAGGCGAGCTTTATTATCGATTTCATTGCGCCTGCCTTCTTAGTTCAAGTGGCAGCTCGCGAATTGGGCAGTAGCGATAGGTCGTGGCATTGCGTCCACGCCCTAGCGAGAACGTCAGTGCGTCCTGGACGGCGACCGTCTGCTTTTCGACGACGCGCGGCGCGGGACCTGCGCCCGCATCGATGCATGACTGACTCACGTCATAGGTGCTTCCCCGCCGCGATAGTATCCGAGCGATGCATGATCGAGTGTGGGCGGTGCTGATGCCCTTCCCGTCATACTGTCGGATTGAGACGTTCGCCGGCTCACGGCAAGATGCCCCCTTTTCGACGTAAATCCCCGGCTCCAGAAAGTAGACGCCGCCAGGTTTGCGCGAGGTATCCACGCTGGCGACGGCGGCGCTAGCGACCAATCCAGCTGAAGCGAGGGCAAGCGTTACCCGTGAGGCCTTATTAGTTTTCATGCTTTTTCCTCACAAATGCTGGTCGTCCTCTGGTTAAGAGGGGGAACCTGAACGGCGGGCTAAGCAACCATTTCCACGGTTTTCAAGAAAGCCGGCGTGCCGTCGGGCAGGGGACCGCCAGTGGCACCACTCTCGCTTGGAAATGAATGAGTGTCTGAATGTGGTAAGCGGGGAAGGGCACGTGAATGTCCGGGTATGGGTCATCGATGCTAAAGCTAGCCGACCGCCGACCAGATCTGAGGCGACTTCAACTGATTGCGTCTGTCTGTTTGCGCATTGGTTGCGGCTTCAATCGCGAGATCGACCGCCACACCCATTCCATGGGGCCGAAGCGATAACGGTCGAGCCACGGTTTGGACCAGCAGAGCATCATCGCCCAGGCGACCGGAACCAACAGGTATAGCTGCGCGCGAGACCAATAACCGAACTGCCCCAGCCCCCAGCCCGAGAAGATGAAGGTCATCATCAGCGTCGTGCCGAGATAGTTGGTGAAGGCCGCCCGGCCGACCGCGGCGATCCTCGTGGTCACCCACGTGCCAGGTCGCATGAGCAGCATCAGCAGCGCCGTATAACCGATCACCATCATCGATCGCGGCACCTCGGCGGCAAGGATAGAATCGAAGAACACCCAAGGCCCGAAGAAGCCTTGCGCGACGGTATTGTATGCCAGTGCGACATAGATGGGCAGGCTTACGGCAAGGGAAACGGCCGCCCATCGGCGGTATCGCGAACGGGTCCACCGCCCGGTTAGGAAGCCGGAGCGATAGCCTGCCATGCCGAGCAGCATCGCAGAAAGCGTCTGCATACCCAACTGCATGATGCCGTTGAGGGGGCTAACCTCGTGCTTCCAGCGATAGACGTTGGACTCGATGAAGCCGCCCCGCCTCGCCGCCAGCTCCGCGGTCACCTCCGCCGGGGGCGGTACGCCGAACGCAGAGGCGAAGCCGTTCCATGTCTCGATCTTTGCAGGCGTGTCGCGCGCCGCGCTCTCGAAGTACGACTGCGACGCCATGATCTCCGCGGCCACCTGCAAAGCGAGAAGAACGCCCGCGCAAGTGAGCAACCAGCGTACGGGCAGGCGGACGAAGAGGAAGGCGACCGATCCTACGATCGCATAATGGTTGAGGATGTCGCCCGACCAGAACAGATATAAATGGATTGCACCGATGACAAACAAGGTCGCCATGCGGCGATAGTGCACGCCCGCAGCGTTCTTACCCTCGCGGTTCGCCCGCTCGATCACGAGCAGCATCGAGGCGCCAAACAGCACTGAGAACAGCCCTCGCATTTTGCCTTCGATGAGCACGTAAGTCGCAAACCAGATCCACAGGTTCGCGCCCGTGGACCCGCCCCACGCGAGCGGCGAGAAATAAGCTGAGGGCAGCGCAAAGCCAGGCAGGTTTGCGACCAGGATCCCCATGACGGCCACGCCGCGTAGGAAATCCATGCTTGCGATCCGATCAGCCGGTGCGCTCGTCGCCATCGTGCCTCCCCCGAAAACTAGAAGATCGTGGCAGATATCTGCAGAAGGGCAAGGAGATCCGGTTCAGCGGAGCGTCAGTTGCCAGCGGAAGACTGAAGAAGCAGCAACCGTGAAACGAACGTCCGAAGTTGGTGGGCCTCAACGAGGCCCGGAACGGCGGCTCATGGGTCAATCGGATGGTGAGAGTCAGCTACCGACGCGGCTTCATGCCGGCTGAAGGTCCTGACGGAGATTAAGCTTTTAGCATCGACCGCGAGGAACGAGCACGCTGATCGGCAAGATTTGCGACAATTGAATGATTGACACGACCGACCCGGCGATGCGGAAGCAGTTGCAGATTGCTGCGGAAGCCCGACATGCCCGAGTACGAAACGAGTACCACGCCCGACGCGACACGCCCGGATGCGACGCACCAACTGGGGACGCGCGGTCAGACGATCAGTTGGATCGCCGGGCTTGGCGGCCTTCTGTTGCTCATTCTTTTGGCGGTGTGGCTGTCGCAGTCAGGTTCGGCCGCCGGAGGTGCCGGTGGGGGTCGGCGCGGCGGCGGCGGCGGCCGGGGAGGCGCAGGCGCAGGCGGGGGCCAGCCGACGACGGTGGCAACGGTCAAGGCCAGCGCCGCCGATCTGCCGGTGGTGGTCGAGGCGCTCGGCACGGTCACCCCCGCCGCGACGGTGACGATCCGCCCGCAGGTCTCGGGCACGATCACCAAATTGCTCTATACCGAGGGGCAGCTCGTCAAGAAGGGCGAGGTGCTCGCGATCATCGATCCGCGGCCGTACCAGGCGGCGCTGCTGCAAGCGAAGGGCGCGCTGATCCGCGACCAGGCGCAGCTCGCCAATGCGCGCGTTCAGCTCAGCCGCTACACTACGCTGCTCGGCCAGGATTCGATCGCGCGGCAGGACGTCGATACGCAGGCGGCGACCGCCAAGCAGCTCGAGGGCACGATCGCGATCGACCAGGGCGCGGTGCAGCAGGCGCAGATCAACTTCGGCTTCACGCGCGTGCTCTCCCCGGTGTCGGGCCGCGTCGGCCTGCGCGTCGTCGATATCGGCAATTACATCGGCGCGGGAGACGCCAACGGCATCGCGGTGGTGACGACGCTCCAGCCGATCGACGTCGCGTTCGCGGTGCCGCAGGACCAGGCGCCGGTGATCGCCCAACGGATCGCGCAAGGCGCCCAGATCCCCGCGGTCGCGCTCGACCGGACGCGCACGCAGACGCTCGACCAGGGGCGCTTCTCGACGCTCGACAATCAGGTCGACACCTCGACGGGGACGATCAAGGGCAAGGCGCGTTTCGCCAATCCCGCCAACCAGCTCTACCCGAACCAGTTCGTCAACGTCCGGCTGACGGTCAACACCGCACGCCAGGCGATCACCATTCCGCCCGCCGCGGTCCGTTCGGGGCAGGACAGCGCGTTCGTCTGGCTGCTGAAAGGCGACCGCACCGTTACGCAGCGCAAGGTCACCACCGGGGTGACCAGCGCCGACAAGGCGCAGATCCTCACCGGTCTGAAACTGGGTGACACCGTCGTCACCGATGGCGGCGACCGGTTGAGCGAGGGCGCCAAGGTCGCGCTACCGGGCGACAAGCCCGCCGCGCGCGGTGCTGGCGGTGGGCGACGCAGGCGCGGCGGGCAGGGCGGCTGAGCGCCAGTGTGATGAGCCCGTCTCGCATCTTCATCCTCCGTCCCGTCGCGACCGCGCTGCTGATGATCGGCATCGTGCTGGCGGGTTTCGTCGGCTTCCGCATGCTGTCGCTCTCGGCCTTGCCCGAGGTCGATTATCCGACGATCGAGGTGACGACGCTCTATCCCGGCGGCAGCCCCGAGGTGATGAGCCAGTCCGTGACCGCGCCGCTCGAGCGCCAGTTCGGCGAGATGCCGGGCCTGTCGCGCATGGCCTCGACCAGCACCGCGGGCGCCTCGGTCATCACGCTGCAGTTCGGGCTTTCGGAGGGCCTCGACGTCGCCGAGCAGGAAGTCCAGGCGGCGATCAACGCGTCGTCGGCCTTGCTCCCGGCCGATCTTCCTGCGCCGCCGGTCTATGCCAAGGTCAATCCGGCCGACGCGCCGATCCTGACAATCGCGATCAGCTCGGACACGATGCCGCTGACGCAGGTCCAGTCGATCGTCGACACGCGCCTCGCGCAGAAGATCAGCCAGATCAGCGGCGTGGGGCTCGTCTCGCTCGCCGGCGGGCAGAAGCCGGCGATGCGGATCCGCGCCGATACGCAGGCGCTGGCGAGCTACGGCCTGTCGCTGTCGCAGCTGCGCACCGCGATCGACAATGCCAATGCCAACAGCGCCAAGGGCAGTTTCGACGGCCCCAACCGCTCGTACCAGATCAACGCCAACGACCAGCTCGAGACGGTCGCGGATTACCAGAACCTGATCGTCAGCTACTCGGCCAACGCTCCCGTCCGGCTGTCGAGCGTCGCGCAGGTCACTGAGGGCGCCGAGAATGCGCGGCTGGGCGCGCTCGCCAACACGACGCCGGCGATCATCCTCAACGTCCAGCGCCAGCCCGGCGCGAACGTCATCCAGACCACCGATGCGATCAAGGCGCAGCTCCCCGTGCTGCTCAAGAGCCTGCCTGCAGGCCTCAAGGCGACGACGCTCGCCGACCGCACGACGGGCATCCGCGCCTCGGTCAGCGATGTCGAGTTCGAGCTGGTGCTCGCGGTCGTGCTCGTCGTGCTGGTGATCTTCTTCTTCCTGCACTCGGCGCGCGCGACGCTCGTTGCCGGGCTCGCGGTGCCGATCTCGCTGATCGGCACATGCGGGGTGATGTATCTGCTCCACTACAGCCTCGATAACCTCTCGCTGATGGCGCTGACGATCGCGACGGGCTTCGTCGTGGACGACGCGATCGTCATGATCGAGAATATCCAGCGCCATATCGAGGAAGGCATGGAGCCGTTCGAGGCGGCGTTGCAGGGCGCGTCCGAGATCGGCTTCACGATCATCTCGCTAACCGTCTCGCTGATCGCGGTGCTGATCCCGCTGCTGTTCATGGGCGACATCGTCGGGCGGCTGTTCCGCGAATTCGCGGTAACGCTGGCGATCACGATCCTGATCTCGGCGGTGGTGTCCCTGACGCTGACGCCGATGCTGTCGGCGCGCTGGCTGAAGCGCCCCGCCGACGAGAAGAAGAGCCGGATCGCCGAGCGTTCGGCCGCCGCCTTCGGCTGGGTCGAGCATCATTACGAACGGGGGCTCGGCTATGTGCTCGACCGCCGCTTCGCCACGCTGATGGTCGCAATCGCGACCTTCGCGCTGACCGTGTTGCTCTATTTCGTCATCCCCAAGGGGCTGTTCCCCACGCAGGATACCGGCCAGCTCCAGGCGCGGCTGATCGCCTCGACCAGCGTGTCCTACGACAAGATGGCCTCGCTCCAGCACAGGCGGCGAATGCGATCCTGCAGAACCAATCGGTCGCCTCGCTATCGTCGTTCGTCGGGGTCGACGGATCGGACAATGCCACGCTCAATTCTGGCAGCATGTTCATCAACCTTAACGAAAGCCACGGCGCGCAGGCCGATGTGATGCAGCGGCTGACCGACGCGGTCGACCGGATCCCGGGCGTCACGCTCTATCTCCAGCCGACGCAGGACCTGACGATCGACGCCGAGAGCGGGCCGACGCAGTTCCGCTTCTCGGTCGAGGGATCGAACACCGCCGACGTCAATGCCGAGGCCAAGCGCATCACCGCCGCGCTGCAATCGGTGTCGAAGGTACGCAACGTCACCACCGACGCGGGCGCGCAGGGGCAGGCCGCCTATATCAATATCGATCGCGATTCGGCGGCGCGGCTCAACATCACCGCGTCGAGCGTCGACGATGCGCTCTATTCGGCGTTCGGCCAGCGGATCGTCTCTACGATCTTCACCGAGACGACGCAATATCGCGTGATCCTCGAGGCGGCGCCGGGCCTGCTGACCGACCCCGCCTCGCTCGGGCTGCTCCACGTCCAGGCGTCGGGCGGCGCGACGCCGCTCAGCGCGATCGCGACGATCAAGGCGGGGACCTCGCCGCTGCAGGTCAATCACGTCGCGCAATTCCCGGCGGCGACGATCGGCTTCGATACCGCGCCGGGCGTCTCGCTCGGCAGCGCGGTCGATGCGGTGCAGGCGAAGCTCACCGACCTCAAGCTCAAGACCGGCGTGTCGACCAGCTTCCTCGGCGCGGCGGGGGCCTTCTCTTCGTCGCTGTCGAACCAATTGTACCTGATCCTCGCGGCGATCGTGTGCGTCTATATCGTGCTCGGCGTGCTGTATGAGAGCTTCATCCATCCGTTGACGATCCTGTCGACGCTGCCCTCGGCGGCGGTCGGCGCGCTGTTCGCGCTTTGGATCACCGGGCATGATCTCGACGTCATCGGGATCATCGGCATCGTGCTGCTGATCGGCATCGTGAAGAAGAACGCGATCATGATGATCGACTTCGCGATCGCCGCCGAGCGCGACGAGGGGCTCACGCCGTTCGACGCGATCCGCCAGGCGGCGATCCTGCGCTTCCGCCCGATCCTGATGACGACGCTCGCCGCCTTGTTCTCCGCGGTGCCGCTGATGCTCGGCACCGGCGAGGGCGCCGAGCTGCGTCGACCGCTCGGCATCGCGATCTTCGGCGGGTTGCTCGTTAGCCAGTTGCTGACGGTGTTCACCACGCCGGTGATCTACCTCTATTTCGATCGCGCGCAGCAGGCCTTCGCCAAGCGCGGTTGGGGCGCCCACAAATCCCCCGATGTCGGCCCCGAAGCCGAAGCGCACCCGTCGCGGTGATCGCGTGAACCTCTCCGCGCCCTTCATCCGGCGGCCGATCGCGACGATCCTGCTGACGATCGGGCTCGCGCTCGCCGGGATCGCGGCGTTCTTCTCGCTGCCGGTGGCGCCGCTGCCGCAGGTCGATTTCCCGGTGATCAGCGTCTCGGCGAGCCTTGCCGGCGCGAGCCCCGACGTGATGGCGCAGAGCATCGCGACGCCGCTCGAACGGCGGCTGTCGACGATCGCCGGGGTCAACGAGATGACCTCGCAGAGCTCGCTCGGCTCAACGCGGATCTCGCTGCAGTTCGACCTGTCGAAGAACATCGACACCGCCGCGCGCGAAGTCCAGGCGGCGATCAGCGCGTCGCGCGTCGATCTACCCGCGACGCTCCGGCAGAACCCGACGTACCGCAAGGTCAACCCGGCGAGCCAGCCGGTGGTGACGCTCGCGCTCACCTCCGACACGCGCACCGCCGGGCAGATCTACGATGCTGTCTCGAACATCATCCAGCAGCGCATGGCGCAGATCCCGGGCGTCGGCGATGTCGAGCTGGGCGGCGGGTCGCTGCCGGCGGTGCGCGTCGCGGTCAATCCGCTCGAGCTCAACTCCTACGGCATCTCGATGGAGGATGTCCGCGCCGCGATCGAGGCGTCGAACGCCAACCGGCCCAAGGGGCTGATCTCCGGCAAGGATGGTCGCTCGTGGCAGATCTACACCAATGCCGCCGGCAAGACCGCCGCCGACTATCGCCCGCTGGTCGTCGCATGGCGCGGCAGCTCGGCGGTGCGGCTGGGCGACATCGCGACGGTCTGCGACAGTGTCGCCGATACGCGCACGCTCGGCCTCTACAACGGCAAGCGCGCGATCATCGTCAATATCACCCAGCAGCCCGGCGCGAACCTCATCCAGATGGTGGACAAGATCAACGCCGAGCTGCCCGCCCTGCGCGCGCAATTGCCGCCCGACATCAAGCTCGACGTGGCGATGGACCGCACCAATTCGATCCGCGCCTCGCTGCGTGAGATCGAGATCACCGTGCTGATCGCGCTGGTGCTAGTGATCGTCGTCGTGTTCGCTTTCCTGCGCGACGTCCGCTCGACGATGATCCCGGCGGTGGCGACGGTCGTCTCGCTGCTCGGCACCTTCGGCGTGATGTATTTCCTCGGCTTCTCGCTTAACAACCTCTCGCTTATGGCGATCACGGTGGCGACCGGCTTCGTCGTCGACGATGCGATCGTCGTGCTCGAGAATACCACGCGGCATCTCGAGGAGGGGATGGGGCGCATCGACGCCGCCTTGCGTGGCGCGGCCGAGGTCGGCTTCACCGTGCTGTCGATCAGCGTCAGCCTCGTCGCGGTGTTCATCCCCTTGCTGTTCATGGGTGGCCTGGTCGGGCGGCTGTTCCGCGAATTCGCGGTGACGCTGTCGGCGGCGGTGCTGATCAGCCTCGTGCTGTCGCTCACCACCACGCCGATGCTGTGCGCCTGGTTCCTCAAGCCTCGGCCGCGCGACGGCGATACCGTCAAGCAGCCGGGCCGCATCGCGCGCGGGCTCGAGCGCGGCTATCGGCGCGTCGAGCGCGTCTACGAAAAGGCGCTCGACTGGGCGCTGGCGATGAAACCGCTGGTGCTCGTGCTGTTCGTCGGCGTGCTCGCGCTGACCGCCTATCTCTATGTCGTCGTGCCCAAGGGCTTCTTCCCGCAGCAGCAGTCGCCGCTGCTGATGGCGGGTGTGCGCGCCGACCAGAGCGTGTCGTTCCAGGACATGCAGGTGAAGCTCAACCAGGTCGTCGGCATCATCCACAAGGATCGTGCGGTGCAATCGGTGATCGGCTTCACCGGGGGAAACCGTGCGGGCAGTGCGTTCATGATGGTGGCTTTGAAGCCCGTCGGCCAGCGCCACGGCGTCGCCGAGCCCGAGATCATCGCGCGGCTGCAGCGCAAGCTCCAGCCGATCGCCGGTATCCGGCTATTCCTGGCACCTGTGCAGGATCTGCGGATCGGTGCGCGGCAAGGCAATTCGACCTATCAATATACGCTGGTGGCGGACAGCACCGCTGCGCTGAAGGCGTGGTCTAAAAAGCTCAACGACGCGCTTCAGGCGAACAAGAAGCTCAAGAACGTCGACAGCGACTATAGCGAGAATGGCGTCGAGAGCTTCCTGACGGTCGATCGTGACAGCGCCGCGCGGCTCGGGATCAGTTCGCGCGATGTCGACAATGCGCTGTACGACGCCTTCGGGCAACGCAGCGTCGCTAACATCTATGAGGATGTGAACCAGTACAGCGTCATCCTCGGCTGGCCGCAGGAGATGACCACCGGCCCGCAGGCACTGACCGACGTCCGCGTCCCCGCCAACGCCGATGCGGTAATCGCCACCGGGCCGAACGCGACCGCGCCCAACGGCACCACGACGGCGACGATCGCGACGACGAGCGCGACCGGCGTGGCCGCAACGGGCACGGGGACGGCGGGCAAGACCGCCGCGAGCGCGACCGCCGCGGTCGCGACCAACCCCGCGCTGCGCAGCCCGTCGACCGGCGCGGCGCTCAGCAACACGCCGCGCACGATGGTGCCGCTCGACGCGATCTCTTCGATCGGCCAGGCGGCGACCGCGGCGAGCGTCAATCATGACGGCACCGAAGTCTCGACCACCATCTCGTTCGATCTCGCGCCCGGCGTCGCTCTGTCCGATGCGCAGGCGGCGATCAGCGATGCCGAGGCGCAGATCGGCATGCCGACCACGGTGCACGGCAAATTCTCGGGCTCGGCGGCGACCTTCCAGGATACGCAAAGCGGCCAGCTGGTGCTGATCCTCGCCGCGCTGGTGACGATCTACATCGTGCTCGGCATCCTCTACGAGAGCCTGATCCATCCGCTGACCGTGCTCTCGACGCTGCCCGCGGCGGGGGTGGGGGCGGTGCTCGCGCTGATGCTGTTCAAGCTCGATTTCTCGATCATCGCGCTGATTGGCGTCTTCCTGCTGCTCGGCATCGTCAAGAAGAACGCGATCCTGATCATCGACTTCGCGATCCACGCCCAGCGCACGCGCGGGATCAGCGCCGAGGCGGCGGCGCGCGAGGCTAGCCTGCTGCGCTTCCGGCCGATCCTGATGACGACGATCGCCGCCGCGCTTGGCGCGCTGCCACTTGCGATCGGCTTCGGCGAGGGGGCGGAACTGCGCCAGCCGCTCGGCATCGTCATCATCGGCGGGCTGATCGCGAGCCAGGTGCTGACGCTGATCACGACGCCGGTCATCTACGTCTGCCTCGACGGCCTGGCCAATCGCCGCCGCCGGAGCGCCCCCCGTACCGCCAATCCCGGCACCCTTCGCGAGCTTCCCGCATGAAACCGATCCGCTCCTGGTCCGCCCTGCTCGCCAGCGTCGCGCTTGCCGGCTGTTCGCTCGCGCCGCCCTATGCGCGCCCGACCAGCCCCGACGCGGTGCAGTGGAAGGCGGTCGACGGCTGGCAGCCCGCCGCCCCCGCCGACGGCGCGCCGCGCGGCGACTGGTGGCGCTATTTCGGCGATCCGGCGCTCGACGCGCTGGTTGCGCGCGCCAATGCGCATAACCAGACGCTCGTCCAGGCCGAGGCGACCTATCGCCAGTCGCAGGCGCTCACCCGCGAGGCGCGCGCGAGCCTGTTCCCGACGGTGTCGGCCAACGGATCGGTGACGCACTCTGCGTCGGGCGGTTCGCGCACGATCGTCACCAACGGCGTAACATCGGCCGCGGGGTCGCGCGCCTCGACCAGCTACAATGCCGGCCTCTCGGCAAGCTGGACGCCCGACCTGTTCGGCCAGATCCGCAACACCGTCGCCACCCAGCGCTTCACCGAACAGTCGCGCGGGGCCGATCTCGTCTCGGCGCAGCTCGCGATCGATGGTGAACTGGTGGCCAACTATCTCGGGCTGCGCGCGTCGGATGCGCAGATCGTCAGCCTCGCAGCGACGGTCGCGGCGTATCAGCGTTCGCTGACGATCGCGACGAACCGCTACAATGCCGGCATCGTCGCGCATAGCGACGTGTTCCAGGGCCAGTCGCAGCTCGCCTCGGCGCAATCCGATCTCGAGGGCGAAAGGCGCACCCGCGCGCAGCTCGAGGATGCGATCGCGACGCTGATCGGCGAGAATGCCGCGACGTTCACGCTGCCGACGATCGCCGACTGGAAGCCGGTGATCCCGAGCGTGCCGGTCGCAGTTCCGTCGACTTTACTCGAGCGCCGCCCCGATATCGCCTCGGCCGAACGCCTCGTCGCTGCCGCCAATGCGCAGATCGGGGTCGATCGTGCCGCCTTCTTCCCCGCGCTCAGCCTGAGCGGGAGCGGGGGCTTCAACAGCAACACTCTGTCCAGCCTGTTCAGCTCGGCCTCCTCGCTCTGGTCGGTCGGCGCGTCGCTTGCGCAGACGATCTTCGATGCGGGCGCACGCCGTGCACGCGTTGCGGCCGATCGCGCGGCCTATGACGCCGCGGTCGCCAATTATCGCCAGGTGACGCTCACCGCGTTTCAGGCGGTGCAGGACAATCTCGCCGCCACCGCGATCCTCGCGCGGCAGGAGGCTTTGCTCACCACCGCCTCGGTCGCCGCCGACCGCAGCCAGGCCGCCGTGCGCTTCCAGTATCAGTCAGGGATCGTCGTCTATTCCGACGTCGTCACCGCGCAGGCGACAGCGTTTGCCGCGCGGCGCGCGCTGATCCAGATCCGCGCCGATCGGCAGACAACAGCCGCGGCGTTGGTCCAGGCGCTGGGGGGCGGATGGTCGGGGGTATACGGTACGACCTTTGGACAAAGTTATCCTTAGGCGAAGAAAGCGGAGGCAGCGATTTCGTGCTCGAGTCTAGATATGGCAACATGCGGATGCCGGAGCCTGCTGGGAACTGACGCTAAATGAGCGTCACGATCGAAGGTCCCGCGACACAAACCGAACGTCTGCTTATCGGTCTTTATTCGTGAGAAAATCTCGGCCTTAAGCCTTCTCCTGTTGAAAAAGCCTGCCGTCCTGCAAGCTGAACGGGCGTCTGCTATTGGGAAGCAATTGAGCTCTGCGGAACGGCGGCTTTTGGGTCCTCGCTGACGCGGATCGGTCGACGGTCTTCCGCGGCGGTGGTCTCAGCTAGCCTAGTCGCGCCGAACCTGTATGCCAGTAAGTAGGTCGCTGACGGGAGTTGATAATGGATTTGGTGTCCAGGCGGACGATACTCGCTGCCCCGTGCTTCGGGACGCTCGCCATAGCCATGGCGGCAGGTGCAACAACCGCGACGACGCCCGGCACCCTGGCTAACTTGTCGACCTGGATGGACTTGGCGTCCGTACCGGGTGCGAGCTGGGCAACGCTGGACGGCTCCGGCGCAATCTCGTCCGGTGCGGTCGGCTATGCAAAAGCTAATGTGGTGCCTGCGACACCCAATACTTTGTTCGAAGCAGCATCGCTGTCTAAGGTGGTTCTAGCGGTCGCGGTCCATGATATGGTGCGGGAGGGCCTGATCGACCTCGACAAACCGGTGGCGGAGCATGTCACGTTCACCGACGATGCCGCGACGCGATCGATCACACCTCGCCACTTGCTCTCCCACTCTAGTGGCCTGCCTAACTGGCGCGACGAAGCGGGCGAGCCGTTAAAAGCTGCGTTCGCGCCCGGCACCCGATTCCGCTACTCTGGCGAGGGCTTCGTCCTGCTCGGCCGGTTGGTCGAGGCAGTTACAGGCCAGACCGCCGCTCAGGTGGTGGAAACGCGGGTCCTGCGACCGGCGGGAATGAGCCAAAGTACCTATGGATGGGCAAGGGGCACCGAGCCGGCAGTCGCGTGGGCGCACGACGGAGGCGGAGGTGTACTAACCGACAAAGGCCCGGCGAACTACGCGATGCGTCGCGATACCGGCCCGCTGAAACCAGTCGACCGGTGGACGCTAGGCGAACGGGAGAAAGCGGCCATCGCACTTGGCAAACCGGCGATGCCAATATTCATGACGCCCAACATGGCCGCCGGATTGTGGACCACCGCCAGCGACTACGCGCGGTTCCTGGCTTTCGCACAGCGCTATCCGGGACTCTCGACGAAGACCACTCGAGTGAAGGGAACACTCGATTGGGGGCTAGGCTGGGGAATGGAGAGTGACGGTGGGCGGCGTTTCGCTTGGCACTGGGGCGCCAACGACGGCGTCGCGAACCTATTCGTTGTGGACCTCGTGTCGGGCCTGGCGGTCGTGGTCCTTACCAATGGCGATGCTGGGCGTAAGGTATACGAGCGTGCTGCCCGCACTGTCTTCGCACGCGAGTTCGATGCGTTCGCTTGGCTGAAGTGACCTCCGCCGGCCCATCCGGCTCTGCTTGCGATATGGAGGGGGCGGTCGCTTTAAGGTCGCAACCCTGTCACCCGGCGCATCTCAGTCAGCTTCTGGAGTATGAAGGAGACGCTTTCCGTGGCCGGGGATGGGTCACGCTGATCGCAGATAGCGTATCGCAGCCTCCAAAATGTCACCGCCCATGAGGACAGGTACACCGGGTTCCAGTTCCCATCTGGGTTTGTCCTGGACGTCGTAAACTGGCTCTGCTGAGTATTGCAGCGCCAGACCGGTGCGGTCGAGCCGTAACGGAAAGACCGCGGCACCTACCCGCATCATTGGCGTTCCTACGATAGTCGCACGCCCGAGACCACGCATGCCCATGGGAAAGCCTTCCGCCATGCTGGCGCTCCACCGCGTTGTGAGGACAGCGACCTTACCGGTGTAGGTAAAGGGGCCCCGCGGCTCTACGGTCTCTGTCCAGGCAGCACTCAGTCGGTTGCCGTCGCGCCTGCGCATGCGGGCATAGGGCATCGTCTCGGTGATAAATCGCCCCATGATCGGGCGGGCTACCGCGGTGTCGCCGCCACCATTCTGACGAACATCGATGATGAGTCCAGGTGCATTCCGGAAGCTTGCCAGCGCCGCGTCGAACGCCTCAATAACCGCATCGTCAGCAAAGCTGCGGATGACGATGCAACCGATTCCACCAGCTAACATTCGGCTCTCGACATTGGGGAGCGTAACAGGCTGCTTTACGCGGACGGGAACCAGGTGTTCCGAACCCTGCCTCGACCGCACCGTTAACGTCCTTGGCATGCCGCGCCGCCCCGATACCGCCACGTTAAGCGCAAACGCCGTTGCCGCTGGATCTGGATGGCTAAGACAGCACGGCATTGTGTCCGAGACGATCTGTCCAATCGGGCGGCCGTCGATCGCAAGCACGCTCTGACCAGGCGTAACGCCCGCATCCGCTGCGGGGGACCCATCGCGAACGCTTGTGACAAACGCCGTCCCATCGCGGTTGGGCTCGACCCACAGATCAAAATATGGCCCGCGCGGCGCATCCGGTGCCGAATCAGTCAAGTGGGTGTGGGCGTCGTACAGCTCGCCGATCACCCGGCCAACGATACCGGCGAACGCTTCGGACGATTGGGCGGCAGCGGCAAGCGGGCGATACATTCGCCTTACTGCCCTCCAGTCGGTGCGCTTCTCCCCGAAATAGCAGTAGCGCTCGTCCAGTGTCCGCCAGAGCTCGTCGAAGTCCTCGACATAGGTCACGTCATGAGCCGGCTCGCCCGCCCGGGCTACCCCCATAGGGAATGGCGCGGCCGTACCCAGAGCGATACCAGCCTGAAGCAACGATCTGCGGGTCATGGGGTGGTGCATGTGAACGGCTTTCGCTGGTGGTCGTCCGTGCGATTAGCCGAAGGATGTCTCGCCGCCTTGAACGATATTGCTGTCGCCTGACCGATGCGAGCTTACCTGTTTGCGTAGCGTGCCGGCGATACACCGACGATACGCTGGAACTGCCGTGTGAGATGGCTTTGATCGGCATAGCCCACATCAAGCGCAACCTCCGCGATTGGCTGACCCGCCAACAGCAGGCGTCGCGCTGCGACGATGCGGCACTGATTGCGGTACGCGAGGGGGGTGATCCCGACTGCCTTGCGGAAGCTTCGCGCAAGATGAAAGACGCTGATCCCTGATACGGTTGAGAGCGTGCGCAGCCCAAAGCCGTCGGCGAAGTGAGCGTCAATGTAGCTTCGAGCGCGCGCAACGGCATCGCTGGATACCCAGGTGTCATCCGACGATTGTTTTACCTGGTCAGCGAACAGGACCCCAACCAGATCGGCGAGCGCGCTTTCCTGTTCCAAACGCCCCGCGTCGTCGCGACACAACAAGGCGTGCGCATCAGCAAAGATAGAGTGAGACCGTTCGCCAGCCAATACAGGGGAGTCAAACCGCGGCGCGTTCATGCGCCCGGCGATGTAGGGACGTATCGCTTCGTCGGGGATGTACGCGACGCGATAGCGTAAGGTCTCACCTCCCGTCGTTCGGTTGGCATGCGGCTGATTGGGATGTAGACGCAGTACCTGACCTGTCTGCACCTCGTACGTTTTGCCGCCAACAGCCAGGGCCTCACAGCCTGTCATAATCGCGCCGACCACCCATTCCGCATGGCTGTGTTCGGGAAAGGTGCGCTCGCTATACTGGACGGATACGAGTTCAACGCCAGAGAGGTAGGGTGGGCGGGCGAAGCGGGCATCATTCCGCACTGGCTCACTCATGTCGATGCGCAGCGTGTTCAGAGAAGTTGACCTGATTGAATATGGGAAACTGAGTCATTGCGTCTCGCCAATTTGAGGAGCTTCGAAGGCCGATCCCTCTTACCCCACGGGCTTCACTGACGGCGGGGTCCCCATGCCGGCGGGTGCTGCAACGGCACTGCGTTTGAGCCAAACCCGTCCTTGGGCGAGATCCATGGTGACCACCCAATCTTTGAGAAACGGCATGCCAATGTTTCCATCGATCACGATGTCGGGGCTGAAGATCATCCCGGACGCTTCGACACTGGGGGCGATCTGAAAGCGGCCTTGTTGCGGCCCCTCGCCGGTAACCTTCTTCAAGCCAAGTAGAGGAAGAAGTTTTGGTGCAACCAGGATCGTGCCGCCATTGCCACTGTCCAGCTCAAGGCGCGCCGGTCCACGTTCGGTAGGGACGTCAATAAACACAGACAGCGCCAAGCCGCCAATCTCACGAGCCAAATGAGCAGGAAGCTCTACCGCGTTCGCCTTGCGCCCAGCCGCGCTTTCAGGTGTTTCCAACGTGAGTTCGCGACCTGCGAAATCGATGGTTACAGTGCGTCCGGCGAATGCGTCGAGGGCAAGCAGACCATCGATCGGTGTGTCGGGAGACCCCACGTCCATGACGATTGCAACAGGGCTCTGTAGGGTCTGGTTCTTCCAGTGGATTGCAACATTGTCGCAACGTGGGGCGGTGATCTTCGTGCCGGTCATATGAAACCCGGTAATTGATCCCCAAGGTTGGCAGTCCATCTCCTTCGCCAGCGCTGGTGAGATCACCGTCAGTCCGCCTGCGGTGTCGAGTTGAAAAAGCCGGTCCCGTCCGGCCACTGTCACTCGTGCCGCTACGCCTTTGCGGTAGCTTTCCAACGGCAGCCGCACCGGACTCGTTGGGGCAGCATTCGCTCCAGACGCCACACTAATGAGCAACGCAGCCGATAATAGCTTTTTCAAAAAGAATGCCCTTTTTGCGGTACGATACTCGCCCATCGAGGCAATCGAATAGACGCTGCTTTTACTGTTCCAGGCTAAAGGCCGGTGATCCAGCGCTCGAGCTGATCGGTATTACGCATATCATCCGTGTAAACATGTGCTGGCCTAGCCGGGACGTTCGAACCGCGTTTCCTGCCGCGATACACCTTCATCGGAATGACGGCCCGGGCAAAACCGCTGGGCAGAGCGACTTGCCGTACGTCCATATAGAGCGAGTCAGCGCTCGTCTCCTGCCCAACGTGAATGCCACCTAACGCGGTCCATAGATCGACCGCATCAAGGCATGCCGAGCCGCATCCCCAGTCCGTCAGCACGAATACGCGCGCTTTTAGCACGTGAGCAGCGCCGGTTGCCGCTGGCTTTGCTTCGTCGGCATCGATTTCACGCCAGAGCGCCTGCCCGAGCGCGCGGGCAGATGTCATGCCCTTCGCTGTACGAGTGGCCCAGTCTTTCGCCGCCTGCGAGACATCGGCGGAATTCTGCCAGGCGGTGCGATAGCCTTCGAGCGTAGCGATGTTTCCGGACGAAGCGCGCCAATCGACCCCTTCGGATCCTGATGGAAGCGCATTTACCGTAGCCTGACCCCACAGGATGGCAGCAATCTGATACGACCAGTCGGACGATCCACCGCCATTGCCTCGAAGGTCTAGCACGATGCGCGGCGCCGCTGCGATCGCGATGGCGTCCTTCCTCATCGATTTGATGATTGGCGTAAGGGACTCAGCATCAGCGCTGTCGGGGTCACCGTTGAAGCCGGGGAGCGAGAACCAGCGCGTGCCGTCAGCAAACGTTCGAGCCGCGAACTCCGGACGTGCCCGAGGTGCAGTAGCAGCAAAACGTGTGTCGAAGTCTGCATCAGGCAGATCGCGCCAGCTGAGCGTCGCGTCCTTTAGCTTGCCATCGACCTTGAAGCGGCAGCGTACTGGACGCTTGATGTAGGGGTTGGCGGCGTCAAGGAACAACCGACCACCATTGGTCGCTCGTTGGCTGACCAGTTCCCACCTGCCTCGGAAAGCGCCAACGTTGCGGGCAGTCAGACGTTCGGCATCAATGCCATCGCAGCTTACGAGTACTGCTCCGAGCGGTAAGGGAGCGTCATCCGCTCGGGTCATCACGACCTGACGTCCGGTGCCGTCAAAGCCGGTCAGGAAGCCGGGCCAGCGGATCGGCAGGGGGGCTGGCTGGTCAAGATCGAGGGCGACATGCCCATCGTTGAAGCTCGCCACGTAACCGCGCATTGCCCATAGATATCCAGGGTAGTCTCCAACGGTTGCAGCACGACGCAGGGCCAATGCCAGACCGGCATCGTTGCGACGCGCAAAGCCGGGGTCGAGTTTGTTGTAGGGACCAGGGTGATTGTCGGCGATCTGGTCGTGATAAGCCTTGGCGTCCGTTTGCAGTGTTGCTGCCCAGTCGCGGGGTACGTCAGTTGCACCGATCAGCAGAACCGCCGCTGGTATGGCAAGGAGCGACAGGTTCATCTCGGCGCGGCCAGTTTGCTCGCTGCCTTCTCAAGATAGGGCCTGACATCAACCGAACTGTAGCCCGGCGTCGTTGAGGCGAAGTGTCGTAGCCAGTACCCGTGACCAGCCCCATACACGACGAGGATGCGATCGCCTGGTTTGGCCACATTGATGAGCTTTGCGAAGATCTTCGCATTGCGGAGGTACCACATGGCATTCAGATCTGCGCCGGGCTGCTCGTCACCGTCACCAAGTCGGAGCAGGGAGTAGTATGAATCCTGTCCACCCATGGGCGTGGAGGGGTCATTATAGCGGACCAGCATCCTCGGTATGCTGGTGGTTGCCTGTTCAGCCTCAAACTTCTTGGCAGACGCCTGTACCGTCGCAAAAGCGGCGTCGAGATAGGCCTGCTGCCCGTGCGCTTTTGCATAAGCTTCGACCCGGCCGATCGGGAAATAGTCCGGTTCGCCCTTGTCGGGTTGCTCGTCGATACCTTGAACGGACCGAAGGCCGGCGCGCGCAGCGATGCGGTAGCCGATCTGGGTCGTCTCGTCTTGGTCGGTCTTGAGCACGCTTGGGGAAAACGTTGCGAAATCCGTCACGTCGTAGTTCGGGCCTAGGCGTTGTGCCTCGACCATGACCCGTGTTGGTTTAAACTCAGCAATGGCATCAGCCAGTGCTTCCAGTTCGCGCTGGCGCTGCGGGGTGGTGACATCTTCGACATGGGCATTCACCTTGTCACGACCAGGGTTGCCGAAATGATAGCTACCCAGCACCATCACTTGGACCGGTTGCTGTGGTGCAGCGGTGACAGCAGGCGTTGCTGCCGCAACAAGTATAGGTAGCAGCATGCAGCAGGCCTCCTCGGTGTGGTGCTCAGACAATACACGTTGAATGGCAGCTGTCTATCGGGATTTGCGGCGTTGGACGCCAAGCTAACAGAGGTTGATCTGGTCAACCGAAACCCGCGTCAGATCGCTTGCAAAATGCATCGAGCAGTCCGTTGAAGGCGAGGGAATGTCGGCGGCATCGCTTCTATTCCAGATATGAATGAATTTCTGAAGTTGGGAAGCGCGCAGAATGCTATGAATGACCGGTAATGGGTCTTTCCGTTATAAAACTGCCGGTCAGCAACGCGCGCAATCTCGGTCATTCGGGTGCGCGGCTCGCGATGCAAAAATCAGTCGTTCGAAAATCGTATGATTGTGCCATGAGGCGGCGAACAGGGGCGTCAGCGTTTCACCGGTTGCCAGCGATAAGCGGTGCCGGCCTTGACGATCTGGCCGAGCCCTGGGAACGGAAAATGCGGGCTGAACACTTGTTCGCCGCTCGCCGCCAACTTGGCGAGTTCGGCCGTCCGCCGCTGGCGCCCCTGCTCGCCGTCTGTGTCGTAGCCGATGATCCATTCGGGCTTGGCGAGAGACACGATAGCGCTATGGACGGTGTCGCCCATGTCGAGCAGCTTCTGTCCGTTTGACGTTATTTCGTATCCGCTATGGCCGGGCGTATGCCCTGCCAGCGGTACCGCGCGGATGCCCGGCATCACCACGGCGCCAGAATCAAATGGCATGACCTTCGGCGTGATCGTCGCGACTAACGCCGCATTATCGGGCTGGCTCTGCATGAACGCCCATTCGGCGCGCGTCATACGGATCGTCGCGTTGGGGAACGCTAATTTGCCGTCCGTGCTCGACAGCCCGCCGACATGGTCACCGTGCGAATGCGTGATCAGGACATCGGTAATGTCCGCGGGCGATACCTTGGCGAGCGCTAGGCTCTGCATCAGGACGCCACCAACCTTGGGTCCTAGGCCAGTGTCGATGAGGACCAAATGGCCCGGCATGCGGACAAGCAGCGCGTCGACGCCGAGCGACAACGCATCGGTCGGCGCGCCTCCTTCCCGCAATGTATCCGCGACAGCTGCCGGGCCTTCCTTCTTGCCGAACACGCTGCCGTCGTTCGGAACGCGGTTGATCATGTCGCGCAAGGCTACGGCACGCACCGCGCCGATGCTGAAATGCACCGCCGCAGGCGCGATCGTCACCGGCTTCGCCAGCACCGTCGACCCTAAGAATACTGCAAATCCGAGCGCGGCTATCGAACGAAAGGTCATCTAAAGTCTCATGATAATGGTTGGACTGCCGGAATTTGGGCGCTCTGCAAAACGGTGTCCAGCGCGTTCGCGATTGCTCGATATGATTGCACAAGGTTCTCGATCAACCGTACTTTTCGGGAAAGTGACCGCGTCACGCAATGTCGGCTAACGCCGCCCGCCTGCCAACTAGCGGACGGTCCACTATCCTCCCAAATCGCGACGTTCATGACATAAGATCAGACATCGAAAGCGGTCAGCGCGGAGATGAATGAGTGTCTGAAGTTCGGAAGCGGCGACGGGCGCGCGAATGGCCGACTATGGGTCAACGCGCCGCTTCAGTCGCAAGCGGCATATTAGCCGAGTGCGCAACCTCAAAAACCAAAAAACGCGCGCTAACGTTATGCCGGTGCGATTCCGTCCGCGCTGACGAGTTCGGCGCCGACAAGTGTGCCGATCAGCCTTACCCGCTTCTCAACTAGGTCCACAGGCGTACGCTGTAGTTCAAGTTCATAGCGTCCGCCTGCGTCGCGTCGCAGGTAGAAGGCGCCCCCATCGCGAAACAAAGTGCCGGTTTCGTCGATACGGGTTCCAATTTTCATACCGAGCTTCCCGATCCTGATGCGACCTTTAGAATTGGATTAGCGATCATGTTCGTGGCGCTTGCGATCGGCTTTACGTGCGCGGCTGATCAGCCGTCCTTCTCGGCGCGCTTGCGATCAGCCTTTTTCGCGCGACGGATGGCGGCGGCATGCTGACGGGCGCGCTTCTCCGAAGGCTTCTCGTAGTGCTTCCGGAGCTTCAGTTCGCGATAGACCCCTTCGCGCTGCAGCTTCTTCTTCAGGACGCGAAGTGCCTGATCCACGTTGTTGTCACGTACGATGATCTGCATGCTGGCCTTCTCGAGATGTCGTTTAGCGCCGAAGACGCAGCTCGCTCTATGGTCCGGGGCCCTTCAAGCCAAGACCGGATGCGCCGTACCGGTGCCTATCATTAACCTCGATCGGCAACGTGAACAGATGTCTGAAGTTGGGGATCGTAAAAGCACCGCTGGACGTCGCCTTCTGGGTCTTTCTCTATCAGCCAACGGGGCACAAGAAGCTCAGGCTGCGCGCTGGCCCATCAGTTCGCCTAAGCGCACATTCCGGTTTGGCGTCCAGTCTTCATTGAACGCGATGGCGCCCTGTTTCCACAGCATCACGATTGTCGACCCCAGGAGAAAGCGGCCCATTTCCTCGCCCTTCTTTAGCAGGATGTGCTGGTCAGTATATGTCCACTCCGACGTCCTGTTGGTGCGCTTCGGATTGACCACACCGTGCCATACAGTCGCCATGCTTCCGACGATGGTGGCGCCAACCAGCACCATCACGAACGGGCCATGCTCCGCCGAATCAAAGACGCACACCACGCGTTCGTTGCGCGCAAACAGGTTCGGCACGCCGCGTGCTGTGACAGGGTTTACGGAAAAAAGCTTCCCCGGCACGTAGATCATGCGCGAGAGCTTGCCATCGCAGGGCATGTGTAGGCGATGGTAATCCTTGGGTGCCAGGTACAGGTTTGCGAAGCTGCCATGGCGAAACCGACTGGCCAGTACGGCGTCACCGCCAACAAGCTGCGTCGTGGTGAACCGATGCCCCTTCGCTTGTAGCATGTGATGGTCATTAATGGAGCCGAACTGGCTAATCGCGCCGTCGACTGGACAGACGAAGTCGGCAGCCGCGACTGGGCGTGAACCTACTTTAAGGGGACGGGTGAAGAAGTCGTTGAAACTCTTGTAGCTCTTAATGTCCGCATCTGCCGCTTCGCTCATGTCTACGGAATATTTGCCAACGAACCAGCGGATGAGCCGCGTTGTCATTGCACCGCCATGCGCTCCGGCGATGCGACCTGCCAGTGTGGTGAGGCGCTGCTTAGGCAGGATATATTGGAGCAGGACCGACAGGCGATCAGACATCAGAACCTCAGAGCTTCGACATCATCCTTGTAGACGTATGAACCGTCAGGTCGACCTAGGGAATTCGCATGCGAACGACGAGGCGTCCTGATCGCCAGAAGTAGATCGGCTGAGCGCCGAAAACGCCACCATCTCAAGCTGAACGAATGGCCGAAGTTTGGAGACGGGTAGGGCACATCGCGTGGCTGCAATTGGGTCTTTGCGATATTAAACCGACTACAGGCGGCCAGGGGGGCTTCTGTCGAACCCACTAGCTCGCTCAACGAACATCGCCTGCGTTTCCGCCCGGCGCGGCGCTTGCAGCGGCCAATCCTTCCATCACGCGCAGTAAGACGCTCGTATCGGTCAACTGCTTCAAGCCTTCTTTCAAGGTTTTGAGCGGCGGTTTCAATGCGCACTGCCCGTTAGCTTACCGCCCTTTCCCCGCCATGCCAGCGACTGCGCGTTAAGGGCAATTAAATCAGCGGTTCCGGCTAGCAGCGCCTCGCCGGTGGCGATCGCGTGGGCCAGCACCGCGGCGGGCGCGTTAGCGTAAGCGGGTCTACCCACAATATGGTCGTACCAACACCCGCCACAGGCGTCGTCGAGCAGTATACGTTGGAAACAGTGATCAAGTCGCAACGACCATCGCGCCTCCATTGCGCGCTTGGGAAGGCGTATGCGGGTGAGATCCAACCACTGCTGCTCGATTACTGCTCGCGCGATTTCCGTCACCGATAACCTCCGTGGCTCACCCAACAATGCCTGCATCGGTGAGCACTACTAGTCCGCAGTGGCTAGATTTCTGCAAGACCTGTTGCCACTTGAATGAATGGCAGGTTTTGGGGAGCTGACATTGGCGACGAATGTCGCTTTGTGGGTCTTCAGCGTCGAAGCAGCCTGAAGATTGCCGCGCGATTACCAAAATCGGTGACAAGCAGTTACAGTTCGATTCCCCCTGCATCGCTGTCACGCATGATCCGCGCAACGTCGCGATGATGTCATTCGGGGTCAGTCGCGCCTCGACATTCAGCAAGCTCGGCCTATCCATCTGAATGCCTTGATGGATTTCGAACTTGGCCTCCTCGGCATCCGGGTCGAGCAATAGCAGCAAAGAGGCGAGAGGCGCGTTGGCGCTGCCGGTCGCGGGGTCCTCCCAGGTGCCTGCCAACGGTGCGAACATTCTGGCGCGGAGAGCGCTGCCATCCTTGCTGTAGACGTGAACAGGGAAGCGATTCCCAAATTGCGGATAGGCGCCGCGCGCGTTCCGAAACGCTGCGAGGTCGGGTTCACATTGCGACAGAACTTCGCGGGTACCCAAGTATAATGCGGCAACACCCGCGCCTAATGTCAGCGCCGAGGCGATACTGTGATATTCCGCTAATCCTTCAGGCTGGAGTCCACCAACATGCAGTATCTTCGCAAAGAGATTTCTGAGGTGGCCCCCTAAATGACCTGACAGGGCCCCGCTCTTAGATAAGAGTGAGGCATATGAATGACGGTACGACCAGGCGTTACAACGATGGCGAGGTTCTCTCCGGTGTTCAGCGCCGGAGGCGGTGGACACCGGAGGAAAAGGTCCGGATCGTCGAAGAGACGTATCTACCGGGGATGAGCGTGTCGCTCGTCGCCCGCCGGCACGGCATCGGTGGCAATCAGATCTTCACCTGGCGTCGGCGGATGGCACAGGGTGCGCTGACCGCCGCAGCAGCTGGCGAGGAAGTGGTGCCGGCGTCTGAATACCGTGCGCTCGAGGCGCAGGTGTGCGAACTACACAGACTGCTCGGCAAGAAGGCTATGGAGAACGAGCTGCTCCGCGAGGCCGTGTCCCGGGCCGCAGGCCCAAAAAAACTGCTGTTGCGCTCGACCTCGTTGCCGCGGGATGGACGGTGAGCGCGGTCGCAGAGGCGGTTGGCATCGCTCGCCCACATTCCCGGCTCCGCCCCCTCGGCGGCGTCCGTCACGAACCAGCGAGGGCAGCTCCAGGCGACATGGTTCTGCCGTATCTCCAGAACGGCAGATGGATCGCTCTTCACCACATCGAAACGGTCTCGCTTCAGTCTGCTACTGCAACATGATTTGTCACATCCAGTAGGGGCAAAAATGGTGATCCAGCCGAAAGTCGATCGTTTCGTTCAAGCCATGATCGATCGATTTGAAGACGGGGCGGAAGCCATCGCGCTGGCTCAGGCCTTTGATGCCGTTCCGGAAGTTGCATCGTCTTGGGCGCTCATAGCGGCTAGGATCGCCGATCTGGTTGCGCGGCGGTCCACCAGCGGAGGCAAGGCCGATTCCGATGATCCAGATGATGTCGAAGCTGGTCAGCGAGGATCAGCGGATCGAACGGCTTCGAGATCACTGCGATCGCGCCAGCATCCGCCAGCCGATCCAACTCTTGATCCCAGCGGAGAGCGGTCAGCATCACGACCGGCGGTGCCGTCGAACCGACGTCGACGAACAACCGTCGCAGAAGCGCGACCCCGGACATGTCCGGCAGCATGGCATCCGAGACGATGAGGTCGAACGCTGCGCCCGATCTCACTTCTTCCATCGCATCGCTGCCGCATTCTGCCGTCCTGAACAATATCTTGGAATCGATGTTGAGAGACATTCCGATTATGATGCGGGTCGTAGGGTCGTCTTCGACTATGAGAACGCGAAGATAGCTGCTCTGTCGTGAGGTTTGCCGACGATGGTGATGTGATGGCAGACCCATCAGACCAGACCCAAGGCGCGAAAACTGCAGCTTCCATCGGACGCGATCACGATGTGATCTATCAGAGCTATGCCCAGAGTATCGCAGGCGTGAAAAAGCCTGCGCGTCGATATTATGTCGGGAGTGCTGGGGTGAGACGATCCACTGGGATGGTTGTGGACTACTATGATCGAAGCCGATCCCAGTTCGATGGCACGCCGAACGATCTCCCGAACGTGGAAGCTGGTCTGGTCGATCGTCCCTTCGCTCATTACCTCATCACGGATCAGCCGATTCTGCGTATTCAGGTGGAGAATGCGAACCCGCTCGGTCATCAGGTTCGCCATGTCGGCAGCAAGGTAGTCGAGGAGCTCGCGCTGGCTCGACACAATTGGCTTCACCGCCAGTTCGCTGCGCAACGCATGGACCATCGCCTCCTGCGCCCTTACCAAATGGTCCACGACGACGGATGATCCTGGTATCGCGCGATTCAGGCGGAAGGGGTTCGCGGATAGGACGCGCCCCGACGTTTCGAATTCATCCAGAAGCCTGTCGGCCAGCTCAGCAGGTTTCGCATCAACCAGCCCGATCAGCCAGACCAGGGTGGATCTGCACCGTTCGCGCTCAGCCTCTCTCGATGGCGATATGTCCCGAACGCAAGGGCCAGCACCATCGGCCAGCTCCACAGCGCAAGCATCACCGCGTATACCCAGCGTATCGTGTCGGGATTGACGATCCTCGCCAGATGGACAGAGGTCATAATCAGCTGCATCGCGGCCACGGTCATCGTCCAACCGCGGTTCGCCCTCAGTGCGACGCACGTGAGGCATGCGAGCAGAACCAGATCGACGCAGAACAGTCCATAGGCGGGACTGCCGAACAAATCGGCTATCCGAGCGCTTAAGGCCACCGAGATTATCGCCGCTGCAAGGAACAGACCGCCAACGATGCGTTCTGGCGCTCCACCACGAACGAAGGCGTAGAAGCAGGTGCTGATCAGCAGGACATTGAAGATCAGCACCCGCATACCTCATCGAACCATTCCTCCCGGCTTCCGTCAACCGCACTCAGGCTGCCAAGCCTGCGGTTTCCGAAGAGATGCCTGTGTTGGGCTCGGGCGTTGGGAATTCGTCACCCCAGGCTGTCCACGATATGCCCAGCCCGGCGGCGTCGCTGGCCATCCGACTGTGCGCTCGACCGAGATGGAACCGCATTCGGACCGCCAGCGCATGGGCTTCCGAAACGTCTGCAAGGGCCGACTGGCAGGTGACGATCGGCAGCCGGGCGGACATTGCCGTCTCGATGAGCGACATGCTCAACGCGGCGGTGTTGAGCACTGCCTGATTGCCGGCTCGTTCCGCCTCGATGAGCTGCGTACCGACGCCACGCGCCATGCTTTCAAGAGCTTCAGACACAGGTCCTCCTTCTCGCCGCTGCTGCGACGCGGTCTACTGGTTTTACGTGCGGATCAGCGGCCTAGGATGAGCCGCTGCAGGGTCGTCATGGCGACCAGGAGCGTTGCCAGGCCCGCGATGATCTGGAACGCGATTATCCCGATCCTGCCGAGCCGTTGCGATGCCGTCAGGTCATTGATCGAACCCTTCTGCTCTTGCGGCTGGAACGAAGAGTGGGGATCCTCAAAGCCGAAGATCGCACGTTCCTCGTGAAGAGCCTCCTCACCCAGCCGCTGCGTCCCGTTGATCGGGACGAGGGCACTTGGCAGGTTCTGTGAGACTGGTGCGATCCCCAGCTCGGGGGTAGCTATCGATTGGGGACGACCATCCCATTCGGCAACCGCATTGGCGAGCGCGTATCGACTGATCCCGCCCGCCTTGGCTCTTGCCCGTTTAATGTGGGTTTGCACTGTTGCGGTACTGATATCGAGCATTCGGGCAATTTCGTCCGAGCCACGATTGCGTGCGACCAGCCGAATCACTTCAAGCTCCCGCTCCGTCAGATCAGAGATTCGAAAACTGGCCATCATGAGATTTTTAACCGCAATTCACGCTAAAGGCACGTCCTGGAGGTAGGTTGTGATCGTTTAGGACATTCTGCCTTTGAATGCGCCGGTGACAAAGCAGGCCATCGGGACGCCGGCGCGGTGCTGAGCGTGGCGGAGTAAGATCCGGCTGTTGGTAAGGTTGCTTCTTTTAGTAGCGGCCAGGGATGTTTGCCGTGGAGAGCTCTGCCGCCGTTCGCCGTTTCGTGTTCGTTGAGGGTCACAGCCGTCGCGAGGCGACGCTGGTGTTCGAACTGAACCGAGAGACGGTGGTCGAGATGTGCCGGTTCTGGCTGCCACCGAATTATACCCGTAAGGAGCCGGCAGCGAGGCCGAAGCTGGGGCGGTCGCTGCCGGTGATCGATGCTATCCTGGCAGCGGACCAGGCAGCGCGTGTGAAGCAGCGGCATACGGCAAAGCGGAACTTTGAACGGTTGCGCGACGAGCATGGCTTCGCCGGCGGATATACCGTGGTGAAGGACCACGTTCGGCTCTGCCGGGCGCGCGGACGCGAGACGATCGTGCCGCTGGCACACCCACCGGGCCACGCGCAGGTGGATTTTGGCGAAGCGGTCGGCGTGTTCGGCGGGGTGCGCCAGAAGATTCACTTCTTGTGCATGGACTTGCCGCAGTCGGATGCCTGCTTTGTGAGGGCCTAACCCAGGTGATCGAGATCGGCGCTGTTGGGTTCGATGCGATCAAGCTGACCGCGCTGGCATGCATCGAGCGGCGACCCGCCCGGCTCGACATGGCGGCCTATCCGCACCTGCTGCGACCGGCGGTGAAGACGACCTCGGCTGCCGATTACGCGGTGCTGGCGGCATGAGCGCCGCACCCGATACGCTGCCGGTCGGCACGATGAGCGGCACAGGGCAGGTGCTGCTGGCGCATCACTTCAGCCAGCTGAAGCTGCCCACCGTGCTGCGCGAGTATGACAACGTGGCACGCCGAGTGCGCGCGCGACAGCACGGACCACCCGCGCTATCTGCTGCGGCTCATCGAGCTCGAGCTGATCGATCGCGAACGGCGCACGATCGAGTGGCGTATCCGGGCGGCACGGTTCCCGAAGGTGAAGGGCTTCGACACGTTCGAGTTTACCGCTATCCCAGCCTCAACAAGATGTTGGGGATAGAGCTTGCCCGCTGC
>NZ_JH594425.1:463340-473600 GCF_000242835.1 Sphingomonas sp. PAMC 26617 | reverse complement strand
CCGGGCAGCGAGCGGCTCACCGGTGCGCAGCTCGACCGGCTCACCCATCACGTCAGCATCCTGACCATCAACGGCGACAGCTATCGGCTGAAGCAGCCGGCCGGGCGTCGGCGCTTTGTCGCCAGGGCGGAGCAAAACCAAGCTACCGAGATCATCGACCCCGAAAGCGGCAAGGTCACCACCGCCTGCTCGACGACATATCGTCAGGTCCACATCAACAATGACGTACTTTTATTCCGCCCCGCTGGCCTGGAATGCGACCGCCGTTGACAGTTGCCGGGGAAGTAATCAACGCCACCGCGCGGTTCCGTTTGCGCTGGTCGCGGGAAGGGTGATGGTGACGCTCCTGTATGCCGGGGTCATTGCCCCATGCTGGCGTGGGGTGTTCGGTCTCGCCGATAGCGAGCGACCGGTCGGCGATCTGCTCGCGCGCTTTTATGGCAACGGGGTTGCGCGTGGCGCTGAGACGGCCGCCGCACTCACTGTGCTCGGGACGCTCGTCAGCCAGTGGATCACCGCGCCGCGCCGCGCCGCGCCTCGTTCTTGCGCTGGCGCGGGCCGGGCAATTGCCGGCGCTGGCAGGACGCCTCGCGCCGCGGCTGCGGACACCCGACTTCGCGATTCTGACAACCGGGGCGGTTGCCATCGCGCTTGCGCTGGGCGGGGATTTCGTGAGGACGCTTGCTGCATCGAGTGCATCGCGACTTCTGATCTTCGTAGGCTGCGCCGCGGCCCAGTTACGGCTGCGGCGTGAGGCTGGCGCGCCGGGGGCGCGGTTCCGCTTGCCGTTGGGCGCGGCTGTGGCCACCTTCGTCCTTGTCGCCTGTGGTGCGTTGTTGGCCGCCGCTTCAGCCGAGCTGGCGCGGGTTGCTGTTTTGATGCTCGTTGGAGGGTTGCTATGGCTGATATCGAACGGGAAACGCTTGTTTCGGCGCACGCGATAGCCGCCGCGGGCCTGTCCGTCGCGGCCTGCGGTCCAGTGCTCGGCGCGGAGGTCGCTGGGGTGCGGATCGACAGTCCGATAGATGCCGAGGTGGCGGAGGCGCTGCGCACGCTGCTACTGCGACACAAGGTGCTGTTCTTCCGCGACCTCAATCTCAATCATGACCAGCATCTCGCGTTGGCGCGGGTGTGGGGCGTGCTCGAGGGGCATCCGGTCATCAAGCATGTGCCGGGCTATCCCGAAATCCTCGACATCCGCGGATCGGAAGGGCGCGTCGAGGACAACGTTGGGAACCAACGCTTCCAGACGCTCGACAAGTGGCATGCCGATGTGACGTTCCGCGCGGCCCCCTCGATGGGGGCGGTGTTACGCGCGCGCGAGATTCCAGCGACCGGCGGGGATACGCTGTGGGCCGATGCCGCCGCGGTCTATGCCGGGTTGCCAGAAGACGTGAAGGCGCGGATCGCCGGGCGCACCGCGACACACGATCTGTTGTTCGACTTCGGCGATCGTGTCGCGCCCGAACGCCGCGCCGCGATCGCCGCCGAATTTCCGCCGCGACATCATCCAATCGTGCGCGTGCATCCGGAAACCGGCGAGCGGGTCCTGTTCGTCAATGCGAGTTTTACCAGCCGGATCGACGGCATGGACGATGTCGAAAGCTCCGAGCTGCTCGCGTATCTGCTCGATCGGTTCAAGGTGCCCGAATATCAGGTCCGCTTCCGCTGGACGCCGAATGCTGTCGCGGTGTGGGACAATCGCGCCACGCAGCATTACCCGGTCGCCGATTACTGGCCGGCGCGTCGCCGCATGGAACGAGTAACGATCCGCGGGGATACGCCATCCGGCGGGGGCGAGGCGTAAGGTCTGATTACAAGAGTCAGAACCTGGGAAAGTTCGAAATTGGCGGGAATAAGAGCGCCAGCAGGGCGAACAGCGCAACCGCCACTAGCGTCGCTCCGACGAGAATAATCATCTAGCCGTTCAAGGGGGAAACTATGCGCGGTCTTATCACAATACTGGCTTGCGGCGTGACATGCATCGCCGCGGCGGCGGACGCCGAGGACAGTAATGCGGATCGACTGTGCAGCGAGCGCCCGGGCCTGACCACGAGCGCTTGCATCACCGCGCCAGGCCGCCTCCAGAGCGAAACCGGGCTGGCCGACTGGACGCTGGCGCGGGGTGACGGCGAACGCGCCGATACCTTCCTCATAGGTGACACGCTGATCCGTTACGGCATAGGCGGCAAGACGGAACTCCGCTTTGGCTGGACACCCTACGGCTTCGAGCGCGACCGCCACGCGGACGGCAGCGTCGAGCGCGCCGGCCGCGTTGGCGACGCCACCGTCGGCGTGAAGACCTCGATCGTAGAACGAAAGGAAGATACCGGGCTGGCGATGTCGATCATAGCGACCGCGCTGTTACCGGTCGGGCGTCGGCCGATCGGCGCCGGGAACTGGGGCGCCTCATTCCAGCTTCCAGTTACCTACCGCACCTCGGACAAAGTCTCGCTGCAGGTTACCCCGCTCGTTGCTGCGGCGGTGGACGATGACGGTCGTGGCCGCCATGCCCTGTATGGCAGTGCGGTCGAGATTGAATACTCGCTGAGCGAGGCGGTGAAGGCTGCCGTCAGTGCGCAGCTGACGCGCGACGACGATCCCGATCCAACGGTTCGTGGCACGCCGGCGCTCAGCAGCGTCGCGTTCTCCTGGCAGCTAAGCCACAACCTCCAGCTTGATCTTGGTACCAATGTAGGCTTGAATCGGGCTGCGCCCAATTTCGAGATTTTTGCTGGCGTGTCGCACCGATTTTGAGCGCGTAGCGCCGCATGATCCAGTTCGGTAGGCGGACGTGCAGCAGATCCGGTGAGACTGGACGTGCGTCCGCTTCAGATGGAGCCAGCCAGGAGTGGTGGTTACGCCCCCAACCGGGTAATCTGCATATAGAAACCATTAACCCGCCACCCTCGAGCCCTTGTGCAAATGCCGAGAGCCCCCTTGCCATCCAAAGCAGGCGTTTACGTGCGGTCTTGCGCAGTTTCGCTCCACGACGAAGGTCTAGCTGGTTTAAGGTGATGCCGGTCGTACAAGCGTCTGAACTGTCGGGGAGAGTGCGCGATGAGAGCCATGGTCCGGGTGTTTGCTACGCTGTTATGGCTTTTCATCCCTTCGACAAGTTGGGCAGAGGATCAGTTCAAGGTGCTCGTGATCGCTACGCCGAGCAAATACCATTACGAGTATATTCCTATCGTACGCGAGAGCCTCGAACGTTTGGCACGGCTTCACGCGTTCGGGATCACCTGGACGAATAATCCCGAGGTGTTCGACGGTGACCTCCATCAATACGCAGCGGTCCTGTTTCTGAATACACCGGCTGAGCAGCTGACGGCGGCACAGCGCCGGCACTTTGAAGACTATATGCGCACCGGCGGCAACGCCATGGTGGTGCACCGCGCCGCGATCGTCCCGCCCAATGCCTGGCCCTGGTACGAGAAGCTGGTCGGACGCTCCTTTACCAATCATCCCATGATCCAGACCGCGGTCGTCACGGTCGCGGACAAGGGGTTTCCGGCGACGTTTGGCATTCCCGACCGCTGGATCTGGAGCGACGAATTTTACGTCACCGCCAATCCCTATGACATCCGGATCGATCCCGTTCTGAAAGTTGAGGAGGCGAGCTACGACCCCACCAGGATATGGCCCGGCCAGGTCGGCAAGCGGATGGGGGATCATCCGGAGGCATGGTTTCGCTATTATGAGAAAGGACGCGTGTTCGTCACCCTCCTCGGCCATACCCCCGACATGTATCGGGACGAACGGTATCTTCAGCATTTGCTGGGCGGCGTCTATTGGACGGCTACAGGGTTGGGACGACAGTATTAATTTGTTCGCAAGACGTGCTGTTCTGCCTCGAGGCGTGCGCCTTCAGCCAGCTACGAGGGTAGGGCGAACGAACGGCTTCCGGAAGCGCGATCTGCAACGCGCCGCATGATCCGGGTCACGCTGCGTCGATCGGGTTGCGCGCGCGGCGGCGGTGATCGATGATGCGGCTGCCGCTGGAGACCGCCATGACCGATGACACGCCGCCGCCTGACAGCAAGCTCACCCGCTCGAAGCAACGCTGGGCGAGCGAGCATAAGTTCATCACGGGGGAAGAGGCGGGCACCCTGCGGGAGCGCCTGCCGCCGGGCCAGCATCTCGTACACGACTGGCCGGTGCTCGACCTGGGCCGTCAGCCCGACGTGGCGGTGGAGCGCTGGGCGCTGGTAATCAGCGGCCTGGTCGAGCGGCCGGTGACGCTCGACTGGTCCGCTTTCATGGCCCTGCCACAGCGGCGGACGCGATCGGATATGCACTGCGTGACGACGTGGTCGCGCTACGACAACGCCTGGACGGGGGTTGCCACGCGCGACCTGCTCGACCTCGTCCAGCCGCGCGACGAGGCGGCCTTTGTCCTGCTGCACGGCTATGACGGCTATACCACCAACGTACCGCTCGCTGACTTCGCGGACGAGTCGGCGATGGTCGTCCATAGCTGGGAGGGCAAGCCGCTCACCCGCGCGCATGGCGGCCCCGCGCGGGTGCTGATCCCGCACCTCTATCTGTGGAAGAGCGCCAAGTGGATCCACGGGATCGACTTCCTGGATGCCGACAAAGCGGGATTCTGGGAGATCAATGGATATCACATGCGAGGCGATCCGTGGTCGGAAGAGCGCTATTCGTGAGCAGCAGGTTCAGCGTTTGCGTTGGCACTGTTCGGAGTAACCTGAACGATTGTCCGAAGCCGGCCATCCAAGAGAGACCGCTAGCGGCCGCATCTCGGTCAAAGCGATTCTAGAACGTCTGCATCCGCGCAGGCAACGGCATGCTGGGGGTGGCAACCCGAGAACCGTACACCAATCAGGCTGACGGACGCTTGAAGCCCATCAAAACATTGCCTTCGGTCGATAGGTAATTGCGATTGTAATCGAACCTCGGCGTGTCCGAAAACAGCAGGTAGTAATACTTCATCTGCTCTGACCACCAATAGCCGGGGCAATGGTCGGCTTGGCGCTTGGGGTCTCCAGTCACGTCGGCGAGATCGGTGTAGCCGTATTCGGCCTTGTTCCAGCGCTTCATCGCTAGAAAATGCACTCGGCCGATGTCGCGCCAGCGTTGATCCCAATCGATGAGCCACAAGGTGAAGGCGGCATCCACCAGCTCCGGCCGCAGCGCGTTGGCAAGCTGAGTGGGCGCGGCAGTCGCGTAGTCATAGCCCTCCGGCAGGACACCGAACCGCTTCTGCACCTTGGCCCAACTTTCCGTATAGGCTGCACCCAGCTTCATCGCGCCGCCCTGCGCGAGCAGGCCGCCGTAGAAGGAGGCGAGTTCGTCCTGCTCGGTGCCGACGATCACACCTGTTTCGAAATCGACGTCGGCGAACCACAGGCTGCCGTCCTTCCAGACTTGCTGGTGCTTCAGGATCGCGGCGGTGCACACATGATACATCCGCCTGCATTCGGCATCGCCGAACAACTGCCAGCTGTCCCACAGATATTCGAAGAAGCTGTCGCAATAGGAGCCGATGGTCGCTTGCCGCGAACGCCATTTGCCGCTCAGCACGTCTATCTTGGTCGCGACCAGATCGAGTTTCGAGCGACGCTCGAACACCGCCACGATCGCCTTCCTTGCCGTCGCGGCGTATTTCGGATCGCCGGTCAGGCGGCTGAGCGTACCCCACTCGGGCAGATAGGTCGCGATATCGGCAGGGCTGGTGAGTGGCTCACGCACCGCGCCGGTCTTCAGATTGATGAAGCGATAGGGCATGCCGGTCGGGGTCGCAAAGGCTGGCAGAAGCCTGTCTGCCAGATCGCGCGCCTTGGCCAAAAGCACCGCGTCGCCACAAGCATGGTGAGCGGACAACAGCCCGCCAACGAGGCGGATCGAGGTCTCGAACACCGAAACCTCGCCATCGACGTCCGCGTCGAAATTGCCCTTCACCCAATCCACGCCGTCTTGGAACCGGCTGTCCAGGCCCATCACCCATAGCGTATCGAGCGCTTCGATCAGGCTGAGGCCGAGATGATGCGTCTTGAGCGGGAAGCTGGAAAAGCTGCCGCTGACCGGCTTGATCTCATCCTTGCCCCAGGCGTGCTCCCTGTACCGATCCCAGGACCAAGCCATCTGCGCTTTCACATCCTCGGCGAGCGCGTGCCAGTCGGTTTGAGCGCTGGCCAGGGCCGGGCGTATCGCGGCCGCGCCACCAAGCGCGGTTGCGCCCGCCAATACCCTTCGCCGATCGATCAGCATCGCCGCCTTCTCCTTCGAGCTTTAGTGATGGCCTAGCGGCGAAAGTGCCGCTTCGCCAATGCCGAAGCGGGCCATCGGTGTTCGGAATCGTCCGCCGAAAAATGGTCGACGTAGCCAGAATCCTGCTAATACTTCCGGCGGTAGGCTGCGTCGCTCGTCGCCAATCGGCTCTAAGCATAGAGATAGCGAGGTTCGCGTCCGGGCGCGGAGCCTTCGCAGCGTGACCGCGTTGCCCGGTCATGTGTTGGAGACGATAGATGGCAGGCACCGAAGACGGCGTTTCCCGGCGCGCAGCGATGACGTCGCTTGGCGTGGGCGCGCTCGGCATAGGCGGAGTGGCGCTGGCACAGGACGCGAGCCGGCCACCTGTCGACCTAGGCACCGTCCGGGGCGGCAATGTCTTGTTCCCACCCCCGCAGGCGAATAGCGAGGCGCAGCCCGCGCCTCCGCCGAACGCCGATGCGCCGGCCGATCGAGTCGGTTTCGCAATCGTCGGGTTGGGGAAGCTGGCCCTCGAGCAGGTGCTCCCTGCCTTTGCCCAAGCCAAACATGCCCGTCCCGTGGCGCTGGTCAGCGGATCGCCTATCAAGATGGCAGCGGTCGCAAAGCAGTACGGCATCGCGCCCGACAGTTGCTATCCCTATGCCGACATGGCGCGCTTGCGGGACAATCCTGCGGTGCATGTAGTTTATGTAATTACGCCGAACGCCCTGCACCGCCAGCACGTGATCGCGGCGGCCGGAGCGGGAAAGCATGTGCTCTGCGAAAAGCCGATGGCGCCCTCGTCGTCCGATTGTCATGCGATGATCGAGGCCTGCCGCGGTGCCGATGTGAAGCTGATGATCGCGTACCGGATGCAATATCAGCCGCACGCGCGCGAGGCGATTCGCCTGGCGCGAAGCGGTGCGCTCGGCTCGGTGACGTTGATGGACATGATCAACAATCAGAACCAGGGCGACCCAGCACAATGGCGGCAGATCAAGGCGCTTGCGGGTGGTGGTTCGTTGCCCGATGTCGGGCTCTATTGCCTCAACACCGCGCGGGCGGTGTTGGGCGAAGAACCGGTCGAAGTCAGCGCACAGATTTGGTCGCCAACCGACGATCCACGCTTTCGCGAGGTGGAGGACAATGTCGCCTTTACGCTGCGATTTCCCTCCGGTGCGATCGCAAACTGCATGTCGAGCTACAGCACCCACCGGATATCGCGACTGAAGCTGATTGGCGGCGATGCGTGGGCCGAGATGGAGCATGCCTTCGATTATCAGGGGCAGGATCTGCGCGTTACGCGGCTTGTCGACGGCAAGGATCAAACTGCTGAGACCAGCATCGACGTCAAAAACCAGTTCGCGCTAGAGCTCGACCATATGGCGCAATGCGTCCGCAAGAACTTGTTGCCCCGCACTCCCGGAGAGGAGGGCGCGCAGGACCAGCGGATAATGGAGGCGATCTACGAGGCAGCCCGCACAGGACGGACGGTGCGGCTGGCCGCGGTGCCAGGTCGCGACCGCTTTCGCGGACCTGAGCCTCTTCCGGAGTAGCGCACTTGAAAGTGGTTGGGCGGACACTCCGACATACGATTGCGGGGTGGCACGCACGCCGTCACACTGACGTCGTCAATGGTCGGAGCCGAGCCGCCTGTTCGACTAGTTGGGGTTTGAGGGTTACAGCTCGATCTTCGAACAGGAAGACAATCGCGCGAAGGTGTTCGAGCCAATCTTCAATGCGAAGACCTCGATCCTCAAAATGCTGCGTCGGTTAAGCCTTGTCCGTAATCCAGACGCACACTACAGTATCGTCACGATAGAAAGTTTTCTCGATCTTTCAACCGAGGGCGGCGTCTGTAAGCGCGGATAAACGCGGTGAAGTGACCGCCATGACATCCGATGACTATGGCCCGGGCTGTCCTCGCCCGATGATTTTATGCCAAGAAGTTCGAGAATAGCTAACAGGACGTACCGCGTTATGGCTATATGTCCGGATTTGCCGGGCTGAAATCGCGACTTACTCAGCCATGCCAGGTCGCTAAAGCACCCGCATCGGCGCCGTTTAGGATGCAGATGACCAAATCTTTCGAGTCTCTAGCTGATACCTTATCTCCTCGACCTTCCTACAAGGCCGGACCCAACTCCACTTGAGGGGAGAAGAGACCCGCTTCAGGATGATTAAGCCTCTGACCGAGTAACGGGTTGACGGCAGGGATTTAGAGCAACTATTTCAGCTGCGCTGACAAAATTGAAACCGAGATGATCAAGTTGCAGATTTGAGATCGATAACGAGATGGGAGCGGTAGGGACACGCCGGCCACGTCTCAAAAGCCACGATGAAACTCCGACTGCGACACCAACTGAATGACCCACCCGTCGCCAAAGGAAATCAATATGAATGTCGTTTTGCTTGCGGTGGCTTTGTCCCTTTCTGCTGCGGCCAATGCGCAGGGGGGCGGTACTTCGTCGCAGCCCGAGTTGACCAAGCCCATCAAGGAAAAGAAGGTCTGTCGGCGAGAGACGTCCACGGGATCGATCATGCCCAGCTCGACGTGCCATACCGCCGCGCAGTGGGCTGCGATCGATGCGGCCAACGGCGCTGATCTGGAACGTCAGCGGGACCGATCAATGGGGCAGCACGGTTTGGGGAGATGAGCAGCCCGTACCGGGGCGCGCGGCGAACTTAGTTCATTTTTACCTTCGCCGCCATCGCAGCGCGCGGGTGGAGTGAAGCAGAACCGGAAGCCGGCAATGACGGTGTCGCGGCTTCTGGGGCCGATGGGTGGTACCCGAGCTCGGGGGGCGCACCGCCCCCAAGGCTGCCGCGGTGCCCCGATCGTGACCCTCGCTTGAGATGCCTGAAATCATGATGGCGCATCTTGCAACTGCCGCCGTCAGATGGACAATGCCGCAAGCTCGTAAGAATTCGAAGACTTGTGCGTCCTCGTCCCCCACGCCACCGGTCCGGTTCTGCAGGACAGAATGATCCGCCAGCTCTGAAATCCGGCGATCGACACCATGCCCTTCGGCAAAACCGAGAACGAGAAAGAACGGGCCGCACCCGGAAGAGTGTCGCTCACGCGCGGACATGGCGAGACAGATCAGGCTCACGACAGCGCCGACGAGTTTCGACGACAGCAACGATCCGTCGTTCCGAATGACGCAGGGCAGTAGCCTCTCGCCTTCCGGTCTGTCGATGGTGCGTCTGGCCCGTCCGATCACGCGCCGGGACATTTCGACAGCCCAACGCCGGTACGGTGTATGGGAGTGACAAGGTAGCGGGCTTCGTCGTCCACCACGTTCCGATTGGGCTGTAGGCCGGGCGCCGCTTCGGAACGGGGAACGTCGATGTCGGTTTCTCCTCGGCACGACGACGCGAGTCAGCGCGGTATCGCGACTCCACCCTTCCGGCGCAACCAAGCGTCCGCCTTGTCCAGTGCGGCCTGATCATCGACATCGATCCAGTCGACGTCGCTGCAATCGAGGGTTAACGCACGCCCATGCTGTGCGAGTATGCGCATGCCCTCGGTGATCGAGGGATCGTCCAGACCGTGCAGTGCGGAAAACAGGCCAGCTCCGATCGCGAACACGCCCGTATCGAAGCAGTCGTAGGCGACGAGCCCCTTGCCGATCGCCACGATCCGCTCGCCTTCGGTCCGGACGCATGTGACATCGTCCAGGTCGACCCAGTCGCTGCTGATCCGACGGTCGATCGCTAACCGCGCCGCGCCAGCAGCGCCAGCTTCAGCGGTGCGACGGTAGAGTTCGGGGTCGACCAGATGATCGCACATCACCAGCAGCGCCTCCCGACCGGCGGCATGCCCTTCCGCCGCAAGGAGCGAGACGCCGTTTGGCTTGCGGTAATCCTGGGTTCGCACCGTCTGGACAGTGATCGGCCACGTCGTCGACGCGATATGCGCCTCGATCTGTTCGGCACCGTAACCCAGCACCACTACCACATTCTCCAGTCGGGCCTCCGCCAGACCGACGATCGCATGATCGATGAGCGGTCTACCTCCGACCGGGCAGAGAGGCTTGAGCGGGG
>NZ_JH594425.1:394749-461045 GCF_000242835.1 Sphingomonas sp. PAMC 26617 | reverse complement strand
CTGTCATTGAACTGACCCGTACAGCGCGACCCGGATGCGCATCAAGTGAATTTACAGAGCCGAAGTACTTACCAGGCGCTGCGCTCAACGACGGTCGTACGATGAGTAATTTGCCGTTCAACGATGACTCTGTACCAATATGAGAGCCGCCACTCGTTATGGTGAATGAACGGCCAAAGTCGGGAAGCGGGCAGGGCGGTCTGAATGTTCAACTCTGGGACTATCCGCCCCAACCGCTTCCGCCGCGGCTTGAAGTCGTGTTCTACCGAGATGAACGGATGTCTGAAGTTGGGGAGCGCGCAACGACGACTGAATGTCGTCTATTGGGTCTTACCAGTACCTCTTCGCGCACTTCGGATTGGAAGCGGCCGAGCAAGACGACGGCGCGGGGGCCTGGCGGCCTCCGAAGCCGGCATCGCGGATTTGCTAGGACGGGGCGAAAGGCTCTCAGGCAGCGTTAAGCTGCGTCGCCGCCCACCGCTTGCTTGATCGTCTCGCCAAGCAGCCTGAAGTCGCTCGTGCGCGGATGGCCGCTACGCCAGACCAGCGCGATCTGTCGCGTCGCGTGAAGGCTCCGCGCCTGCCGCGTCTCGACACGCGTGCCGCGCAGGATGCCGGCGTCAATCGCCATCTGCGGGAGCAATGTGTAGCCGAGACCGGCGTCGACGAGTTGGACGAGCGTGTGCAGTGTAGAGGCGACCAGCCGGCTTTCAGCCTCCGAACCTGCACGGTTGCAAGCCGCAAGAGCGTGTTCCTTGAGGCAGTGTCCGTCCTCGAGCAGAAGCAAGCGCTCATTGTCGTCATCACAGAGCGGCGACGCCGTCTGATCCTGTTCCTTAGCCGCGACGAGCACCAGCCGATCGACCGCGATGTTGATGCTCTCGACCTCACCGCACTCGACCGGCAGGGCAAGCAGAACACAATCGATCGCACTCCGCTCCATCGCCTCACACGCGACGCTCGTCACCATCTCCCGCACGTACAGCTGCAACCGCGGCCAGTCCCGCGCGAGCGCTGGTACGATGCTGGACAACAGGAACGGCGTAATCGTGGGGATCGCCGCCAACCGCAGCGTGCCACAAGCGGCTCGTGCGAGCGCTGCGCAGCGACGTGCAGGTCCTCGGCAGCGCGCACCATCTTCCGAGCGCGGACTACGATCTCCTCTCCGGCCGGGGTGAAGCGGACGTGGCGCCTGGAGCGCTCGACCAAGCTCGTCTCGAGCACACGCTCGAGCTCAGCTATGCCCACGGACAAGGCAGATTGAGAGATGCATGAGGCGGCAGCTGCTCGTCCGAAATGGCCATGCTCATGGAGCGCGATGAGATACGACAACTGTCTGAGCGACGGGAGGGGCTTCATCGACTGAAGTGATAACAGAAATTGCGTCAATTCATTGGATAAATTTGTTCGCCGTATTAAACCGGGGGATCGCATCAAAGGATTAAGAAGATGGCCGACGAAGATCCCAGCGAACGCTGCCCGATGGGCCGGAATGGCGGCGGCGCGGGTACCGTCCGCTCGCTGCTCGGCCGCACCAACAAGGATTGGTGGCCCGATGTTTTGCCGGTCGAAATGCTGCACCAGCACGGCGTGTCGCCCGACCCGATGGGTGAGGATTACGACTATGCCGAGGCGTTCCGGACGCTCGACTACGCCGCGCTGAAGGCCGATCTCACCGCGCTGATGACCGACAGCAAGCCGTGGTGGCCGGCGGACTATGGTCACTACGGTCCCTTCATGATCCGCATGGCTTGGCATGCCGCTGGCACCTACCGGGTCACCGACGGGCGTGGTGGCTCATCTTCGGGCCAGCAGCGTTTCGAGCCGCTCAACAGCTGGCCGGACAACGGGAATCTCGATAAGGCACGGCGCCTGCTGTGGCCGCTCAAGCAGAAGTACGGAAAGCACATCAGCTGGGCGGACCTGTTCATTCTGGCCGGCAACGTCGCCATCGAGAGCATGGGTGGCCCAACCTTCGGCTTCGCTGGCGGCCGCAAGGACGTCTATCAGTCGGAGGGCGATACCTACTGGGGCGCCGAGGAGCAGTGGATCGGGCACGCTGAGCACAAGTCGCGGATCCGCCCGGACGAGCAGCTCGATCTGGAGGGGCCGCTGGCCGCCGACTCGATGGGCCTGATCTACGTGAATCCCGAAGGCCCTGGCGGCAATCCCGATCCTCTTGGCTCGGCGCGTGACATGCGCGCCACGTTCTCGCGCATGGCGATGAACTCGGAGGAGACGGTCGCGCTCACTGCCGGCGGCCACGCCTTTGGCAAGGCGCACGGGGCAAAGCCCGCGGAGACGTTTGGCAAGGAACCTGCTTCGGAAGCCGTTCACATGCAGGGGCTCGGTTGGCTTACGGATAGCGACGAGATTGGCAAGGGTCACATCACCACGTCTGGGATCGAGGGCGCGTGGTCGAACAATCCGACGAAGTGGACTGGCGATTATTTCCGCCTGCTGTTCAAGTACGACTATGAGCTGACGTCCAGCGCCGCGGGTGCGAAGCAATGGACTCCAGTCAACCAGGAATGGGAAGACATGGCTCCCGACGCGCGCAACCCCAGCAAGCGCGTGCCGACGATCATGACGACGGCCGACATGGCGCTGAAGATGGATCCGGAGTTCCGCGCGATCTCCGAACGCTTCCGCGACGATCAGGCGGCTCTCGACGACGCCTTCGCGCGAGCTTGGTTCAAGCTGACCCACCGCGACATGGGTCCGAAGGTGCGTTACCTCGGTCCGGAAGTTCCGAAAGAGACGCTTATCTGGCAGGATCCGGTGCCCGAAGGTACGGCGCCCAGCGAAGCCGATATCGCGTCGTTCGGGGAAAAGGTGCTGGCCTCTGGGCTCAGCGTCGGTCATCTGGTGAAGACCGCTTGGGCGTCCGCCTCGACCTACCGTAAGTCAGACCACCGCGGCGGTGCCAACGGTGCACGTATCGCGCTGGAGCCTCAGAAGAACTGGGCGATCAACGAGCCCGCAGAGCTTGCGACGGTGCTTGCCAAGCTCAACGAGCTGCGCGGCGGTCTGTCACTTGCGGACGCGATCGTCCTCGCAGGCTCGGTGGCAATCGAGAAGGCGGCGAAGGATGCTGGTTTCGAGATCAAGGTGCCATTCACCGGTGGTCGCGGTGACGCGACTCAGGACTGGACCGAGGTCGAGAGCTTCGCATGGATGGAGCCGCAGGCCGATGGTTTCCGTAACTATCTGAGGACGCGGCAGACCGTGAAGACCGAGGAGATGCTGCTCGACAAGGCTTCGCTGCTCGGCCTGTCGGCTCCGGAGATGACGGTGCTGCTCGGCGGCCTCCGCGTGCTCGGGGCCAATCACGGTGACAAGCCTGAGGGCGTCTTGACCGATCGCAAGGGTCAGCTGACCAACGATTTCTTCGTCAGCCTGCTCGATAACGAGACCTTCTGGGAGCTCGTCGACACGTCGAGCGACGAAGAATTCATCGGACATGACCGCGGCGGGAAGGGCGAGAAATGGCGCGCCACCCGTACGGACCTGGTGTTCGGTTCGAACTCGCAGCTGCGCGCGACGGCCGAGGTTTATGCCGAGAACGGTAACGAGGAAAAGTTCGTCAAGGACTTCATCAAGGCTTGGGTGAAGGTCATGGATGCGGACCGTTTCGACGTTACTGCCAAGCCGGTGACGTCGAACATCGCCACCTGACCGTGGATTAAATAAGAAAGAGGGCGGTCGCGAGAGCGATCGCCTTTTTTCGTTTGTACACCGGTGAACGCACTGGCTGCAGGTATCTGACCCTCGATTATAAGGGGTGAGGGCAGCCTTCGCTTTCGGTAAAAAGGTCAATCGGCCCGCCGACCTAGTCGTGATAGACGCCGTTCTGCCGAAGGATACTGCCGCTAATCCACGTTTAGGCCACCCAGCTACGAGTCCCCACACCTGCGAAACTAACGATTATAGGCATGAACGAATGGCCGGAATCGGCGAGCCGTATGCCGGCCCCGGATGTCCGACACTGGGTCAGCCCAGCCGGGCTGCTGGGGGCCACTCTCGACCAACATGCGTCGTTCGCCGTTTGGCCTCGAACGGCAGCTTTTGCCAGAACCTGCCGTTCGCACAGCGCGAAGCCGTCTTGCAGCAGCGCGCCCCACAATCAGACGTTCGACGACGTTCGCACTAATCCCGAAAGCCGACATCTGTTCACGTAGGAAGGAATGTCCAAATCTGGGTGGTTACAGGACCGCCGCGGTGAGAGATGGCCTAGTGCAGCCCTCGCGCTCGATCCTGCAGCGTCAACGCGTATGGAGCTTGGTCTCGGACCATTCGCCCGATGACGATGTTGAGCGCTTGGCGCGCTCTGGCATCCGCGATCAATTCTTGGCCATGATGCGCTAGAAGGACTTGGGCTAGTTCTGCGAGTGCGGCAGCCGCATTACCCTTCAGCTGGCCCTCGTCCTTGATGACGGCCTGTTCGATCCAGCCGATCGCGGCAATCCGCATCGCTACACCCGCATCGGACGCCACAAAGCTGGCGAAGGCAGCGAGTGCGGAATCGTCGTGCGGGATATGGTCGTGCGCGAACGTCTCGTAATAGGGTGCGAGCTTGGCAACCTGCGCCAGCACCTTTGGGTTGTTCGCGATCTGCGACGCAGCGTTGAAGCCGAGGACGCGACGCATGATCTCGCGGCCGCGCCAGTATTTGCCGCCGTTGCTCCAGCCCGGCGCGAAGATGAACGCTACCATTGCGGTCCAGTTCGCGATGAAATTGTTGGCATCGATGTCCTTGTACAGTCGCAGGAAGAAGCCATCGATGAGGTGCTCGAGCGTATATTCGCCGCGTGGTCCCAGCGCGAGGATCGGTTCCCAGAGTATCCTACTTTCCGCGGCGCTGCCCAATGTGATGCGCGCCGCGATAGTGCGCTGAATTTGAAGTCCGAAATCGTCGAGCATGCCGTAGCCGTCATGCTCCTCAAGCGGCTCTTCATAAGGATCGCCGCGCAGACGCCAGTCGGCGAGATCCCACAGCATGCGGATGATCGCGCGATGTTCGGCGAGCTCAGCCGCGGATGGCGGCGGCGCCTCATTCTCCGTCCATCCTGCTTCCACCAATGACCAGTCAAAGGTGGCGGCGAGCAGATGGGTGCCGGGACCGAAGGAATAGCGACGGTGGAGATTGCGGCGACCAACCGGGCCGATGTCCTTGCCCGACAGGCGTTCGAAGCGGTGACGCCATATGCGCTCGATGCGGTGCGACAGATTCACCAGATCGAACGTCACCGGGTGCCGGCTGACGGCAAGCGGGCGGCGGGCGAGGCGGCCACGCCAACGCGCCATCGCTGCCGCCGAGCCCGGTTCGCCCTCCATGCGGGGCACGAGACCGTTCAGCGCCGCGCTGAACACCGACGTTTCGATGATCGCATAATAGGAGGCACCAAGCTGGGTCTTGAGCAGTCGAGCGGCGCCAATGATCGTTCTCACCGTCGCGTTGTCGCCGGTCGCAAGACCGAAGCTGAGCATTTGGTCCCAGCGCGCGCTGTCTCCAGCTCCCCGCGCCTTGGCGTAAATCGCGCCAACCATCGCCCATGCGAAGCCGGGATCGACATGGGACTGCTCGTCCAGTGCTTCGTCGAACTCGGATGCATCGGGGACGCCGGCTGCGAGGGTGGCGGTCAACTTGTCGAAGACGGCAGGATTACCATCGACCCAGGCACCGGCCCGCACGACGAGAACGGCGGCGACGGCGACGCGGATGACGTGCCGTTCGCGATCCGAGAACCGCTGGATCTCCTCATGCTCCTCGAAGGCGGAATAAAGCGCTGCGGCATCTTCTGCCGAGAGGTCTTCCCTGAGTAGCTGCTGGAGGTAGTTGAGTACGTCCGCCAGTGTGGGCTGATTTGTCTCGGTCGTCCGCAAAGCAGCAATCTCAGCGGCAATTTCCGGTGGGTAGCGGAAGGATACGACCGTCTCGCCACCGTCGCCGACGGCCTCTCGATAATTGGTGGGGTCAATCTCGGCGATCAACGCGCGCTGGCGGAGGTCGCGATTGCCTTCCGCTTTCGGCCATGCCGCCACGCTTGCCGTGAGCTGAGCGTTGAAATCAGCATTTGTTCGTCGATGATCGCGAACGACATGCTTGAGCGCTGTGGTGCGATGCGGCTCCTGTTCCCATGCGATGCCAAACCGGCGTGCCGCTTCGCCCGCCCGATGCCAGGTGAATACGTCGTTGCCGAAACGATGGCCCAGGCGGTACTCGTCCCAGAAGATCAGCAAGGGCGAGGACAGGAGCGGCGCCAAGGGACCCTCGAGGAGGCTCGGATCGAGCTTCGCGCAATCCGTCAGGACGCCGAGTATCGCCGCCGATCGCGTTTGCTCCAGTAATGTTCTGCAGAGAGGGGCGATATCGGCTCGGGCCTTGACCTTCATGAACAGCCAGCGCTCAAGGGCATCGAGTGCGGTATAGAGCTGGCTGTTGTGAGTGCGCCGCGTGTGCGACCAGTCGAACACCTGCCAGTCGCCATGCAAGACCCGTCGGTCGCCATCGGAGAGCGTCACCTCGATCTGCTCGCCATCGCCTTGCCCACGACCCGAGCTCCAGCGCTCCGTGCAGAAATCCACCAGGTTCAGGATCGCCTGCAGCGCGGTTTCTTCGCTTTGCGCCAGAAACCGGAAGAACGGACTCGTCCAGAACAGGGTCGGACGATCTTCATGGGCCCATTGCAGACCGAGCCGATCGTCGAACGTCATGCTTCGGTGCTCAGCGTGCGGCTTGTCGTCGATGACACACGCAAGCAGGACCTCGGCGGCGATAGCGGGGGCCGCCTTCATCAAGAAGACCAGTCCGTCGTTCCGGACCACCGCCGTCCGGAACGCGTCGTTCAACCGGCCGCTAGCCCCGAGCGGCCACGGCGGCAGCGGATGATTGCCGAACATCGACATCGACCTTGGCGCTTCGCGGCGCCGTCGAGGGCTCCGCCGCGCGGACTCCTCTCGCATCTTGCGTTCTTCTGCCTTCAACCGGTCGACCTCAGCCTGAACAGGCGGGGCGAGTGGGCGTCGCCGCGCCATTTCCAGGGCGAAGCTGCTGACCGCTTCCAAATTATCTTCAGCGCCCGCGAGAGCGGCCTCGAACATGTCGCTCGCAGCGTCCGACCTGCTCCCGTAGTAAGAGTGGGCGAGGCTTCGGACTTGCTCCACCCGCGCGGTGTCCAAGGCGAGTTCGGCAATGCCGACGCGACCAAGCACCGCGCGGCCCGCGACGAGTGACGGCGTCTTTGTCAGCCAGTATTTGCAAATCTTGGCGACGGTGCATGACCCGAACGGCGCGATCGATGCGCGGTATTTCACAAGGAACCGGATTAGCGGGGGCCACGCGCTCCAGATCGGGGACCGCATTTCAGCCTCGGCATAGAGCGTCATGCCGAGGTCGCCGAGCGCGCCGATTTCTGATCGTTCGGGGACGGTCGCAATGTGCATGAAGCGGGCGAGCAGCCGGTCGAGCAGCTTCCCCTCATTGGCGAATAGTATTTCGGCCCGCGCGGCAAGAAAGTTGTCCGCGGCAGGATCGGTGCATAGCGCATCGAGCAGAATGTCGATCGCATCCGCCGAGTCGATCGCGCGTGCCGCAGCGAACGCCCAGTCCCAACCCTGCGTCGATTGATCCGGCTCGCGCAGCAGGAACTGTCCGAACAGCCGCAATGCCGCAACCCAGAGCGGCTGGTTCGCGAGGCCCGACCAGCGGCCGACGTCGCCTGCTATTTCCTTGAGCGATTGATACCGAGCCCAGTCGGTTGCCAGATCGTGCTGAAAGCTCAGCCGGTGACGCGGGTCCGCGACAAGCGGCAGGCGCCCCCGGCCCGACTTCCACGCGGTCCGATCGGCCGCGCCGAGCGCCGAAATCGCGAAGCTACGCTCATAGTCGGCGTCGCGTCGGGCAAGGGCTATCATGAAACTATGCAGATCAGGATCGCCACCCGTCCAGTAGGACCAAAGGCGATCGGCGATCTGCGGTCGCGCCGCCATGTGCCCGGCTTGATCGTCGGCAAACGAAGGACCGGCGCTGATGATCCAGGCCAACATCCGCGGGTTATCGACCAACGCGACGAAGGCATCGTCATAGGCGTGCTGCGATAGCGCCGGTACGCTCGCCAAGGCCTGTCTGACCTGAACTGTGCTAAACGGATCGACGACCACGGATCCCATTACTGCGGTAATGACGGGGTCGAGATGCGCCTCGAAACCAGCCTGCTGGGCGACGACGACCAATTGCCACCGTGTCGCCCCGTCTGCAGCTGCCTTGGAGAGACGTTGGATGAGCTGGCCCAGACGGACCATTGTCATGGCGTCCGCACGTTCGACGGCATCGACGACCAGAATATTCTTTGGCGCGGATGAGGTTTCCAACAAGTCGCCGAGCGGCGCGGTCAACCCGATCGCGTTATGCTCTGCCTCGCTCAGCGCGGCGCGCAGGGCCTCGGGTCCGAGCCAAACCTGTCGCGCCTCCGGAAAGTGAGTGTCGAGGGTGACCTTTACCAGCGCCGACTTGCCGACACCCGAGTCTCCGATGACCAGAAATGCGCTGCGTTCGCGCAGGGCCTCCAGCAAATTGCCGGTGTCGCGTTCGACTTCGTGCCCGTTCGGAAGACTCGTTTCGATCGTCTCGCGCTGATCGCGTGTGAGTGCTGCCAATCGGTCCCAAGACTGAAAGATGCCGGGATGACCATGGGCAACCCAAGCGCTGATCTCCGCTTCGTGGTCCGCCTTCCACGACAGCAGTGTCGGTACCGTGGCGATCGACGGATTGTCGTCGATCCACTTGCCGTGAATCGCGCACATCCAGATGCCATTGTCTGCTGAACTGCGCTGGGCAGAAGTTAAGGCGGCATCGCTTCGTTGGCCGCCCGACGCCGCGGCAACGATATGGGCGGCAGTGCCCGTCATAGTGACGCCGCTGGCACGATCGTCGGAAGGCCCGATCGTCAGGCGACCGCAGCCCGGGAAGGAGCAGACATAGCCGGCGCGCTCAGCGATGGTCCGCTTTGTTGGTGCGCTGAAGTTATCCCGTCCCGGCATATCGGATATTTAGACCCTTCGAGTCGAAGTCCAAGTTTGGCGCCGATATCGTTATGGAGCTTATGGCAGACGTCTCGAGTTATTTCGGTGCGTTAGAGGCTCAATGTCGGCTTTGCGCCCAAAGTTCGGTCATTCGGTAGGGCTGCCGCCAATCCTAAAAGCGTCGCTCGCACAGGCAATTAACTCTAGCGATCTTCGCCTATACCTAGGGCTGGGGCAAGCGCTTGCTGGCAAGTTGGACTTGAACCGAAAGTTCGATTCCAGGCGGCACATACCAAAGCCGCGTCTCCCACTTGGTCTGCACGATGCGGAATTCGTTGCGTAGATACCAAGCGATCAGGTCGTTATTGTTGCCTGACCAATGGCGCTGGAGATCCCAGTTGGCAGGTTTGAGCGACACTGGTTCCCCGCAGATGGCCATGCCGCTTGCTCGAGCGAGCTTACAAATTTGCCCCAGCAATCGCGCGCCTTCGCCGGGCTGCTCTGACATGATCATCGCGAGCCAGATCACACGATCGTCGGCGATGGTTTCATTGCAAAGATCCTTGTACTGGCCGAACACAAGAGATGCCAACGCCTTCATGCCGGTTTTCGGGCGGCGGAGCCGGCGGGGCTCGGCGAATAACGCAAACTGGATGTCTTCGTCGGTCGTCTGATCCAGCCAGAATTGCTCCGCTTCTTGCAATGTCATCATTCGCCTCGCGCATGCGATTTCCTGAGGAAAGCCGGCTTTCGCATTTGCTGACTTCTATTTTCTCCGCTTAGGTCGCGTCCACAAACAAGGGTATCCGCCAAGGAACCGTTAAAGCCCGAGATTCTCATCCGGCCGCTTTCACCTCGGCGGCCCAGCGCTTTGCATACGGTTCGGGAAGAACCGCGTCGTGCGGCGTCATCGTGAAGCGAATGCCGTCGCCCTGGCGAGCGATGTCCGACGCGTTCGCCCCGACCCAAAACAAGGCGAGGTTGCGATCGGCGGTACACAGCTGGGTGTGCATCTCGGGGAAGCAGGCCAGGCAATAGAGCAGCAGGTCCAGCGCCTGGAGGTCCGATAGCGCGTTATAGGCGTCAGCGTCGCTATAGGTGACGTGAAACTTGAGCAGGCTCTTCGCCGCGCAGCGCGCCGGGTTCACGATCGTGCTGAGCACGGCGAGGACGACAAGCGAGGCTTGCTCGACGCCGAAGTCTTTCGCGGCCGTCAGCACTTCCTGCCACCGCCGGTCGACATCGCGGCGCGCGACCGGTGCGGCAAGGATGGGCGCGACGTGGCGCAGGAATGCCTGCTTGCGCGCCATGCCTGGACGTACATCCTCGATCACCCCCAACAGACCATCAATCGATCCTGGTCCGACCATCAGCGTCGCCGCCGGCAGCGCCTGGCGGAGCTTCGCCACCGCCTCTTCAATCTGCCCGCGCGCAGCTTCCGGCGTTGGAAGCGTTCGCCCATTGCCCTCCATCGCGAACAGCATCGGATTGATGCGGATCGGCTCGTCCTCGAACAGATCGAGGAAATCCGGGTCCCTGCCGACTCTCTTTCCGCCGTCGAAACGCCCGGAGATTTCGGTGATGATATTGCGATCGGGAAGGATGACCGCGGTTTCGCGTGTCGCCGCGAGGGCAGACGGCAGCCAGCCGCCCCGCACCAGACCGATCGCCTTCGCGGTGAATGGGCTGACCAGTGTTGCCGTGATATGCGCGTATTTACTGGTGTCGATGCCCTCGACGTCGGTCTCGACGATCCGTCCGTTATACATCTCGAGCGGGATCGTGATGCCGGCGTGGAGCTTCGCCGACGCGAGTTCCTCATAGGTCCGCGGCCTGATGTCGACATCGGTGAACGCAATCGTGCGCAATGGACCACCGCCGGGACGTTCCTGTTCCTTGTAGACAAACATGCGGCCCCCCGGGCGGGGCGGCTGGACGGGCTGTTGGACTGTCTCGGTCATTCACCGCTCATAGTCGCGTGCCGCCTGCCGACGAAGCAAAGCTTGGGCAACCGCCGTGCACCGGAAGCACTTTGCCAATGCACGAAAAGCCCGCAAAGTCCCGCGATGCCACGCCGTGCCAGAAGGACCCGCAAGCCGGACAAGGACGATCTGCGCAGCTTTCAGCGGTTCAGCGGCACGCTCAGCGATGGCGACCGGTCGATGCCGGTGCGCTTCAAGGCTCGGATCGGTACAGACGGCAAGGTCGAACTCGATATCCATGCGTTCCGGATCACCAAAGCCAATTGGTTCGTGCGCGAGCGGTTTCAGGCCCGGGACGATGTCGCCGAATTCGTGCTGAACGGCGTCACCGCCGATGGGCTGCGCTTCGAGACCGACAGCCTTTCCTTCAACAGCCTCGGGTCGCGCTTCAGCGGCGTCCATAACCGGCATTGGTCGAAGCCGCGCGCCGAATGCGGCAAGGTTCAGTATTTCAGGACGATCGATCCCGCGCGCGAGCTGCCTGTCCTGAAGCTGCATCTGAAGGGGTTCGACTGCTTTCCGCCGCTCTACGCAACCTGCGCACTCGGCAAGATCCAGGTCGCTGGCGAGACGACGCTGAGCGAGGCCGACCGCCTCACCGGCTGGATCGTGATCGAGGCCGACAAGCCACCGGCCGATACCGGCGTCTGGCGTGCGGAAGCCGAGAGGTTCGCCGAGCATTTGCGCCGCATCCTGTCGGTCGCTGCGTCGACCATGCTTCAGGCGCCGATCCTCGAGTTTGTGGCCGGCGATAGCTACGAGACCGAGGTGCTGTCGCAAACCCGCCAGCACGCGCCGGTGATGCGCGTGTTTCACAAGCTCAACCTGCAGCCGGTGCTCGATGCCGCGATTGTCAGTTTCTTCGATCCGCCGGTCGAAGCGAAGAACCTGTTCTTTGCGATCGAGTGGTTCGCGATGGCGACGACCTATAATGAGGTGCGGCTGGTCAATGCGATGACCGCGCTCGAAAACCTGATAGATTCCAACCTCACCGAAGAGGAGGCCCTGATCGAGCCCAGGCGGGAGTTCGACAAGACGCGCAAGGTCTTGCGCAAGGTGATCCGGGCCTGTCTCGACCGGTGGTCACCCGATCGCGCCGAGGCCGCGCGGGAGGAGTTGGGCGAGAAGCTGCTCGACCTCAATCGCCGACCGCTGCGGCGCAAACTCTATCTGCTGGCAGCGCGCTGGAACGTGCCGCTTGAGGGGATCAGCGACACGCAGATCACCCAGGCGATCAAGGCGCGCAACGCGATCGTCCATAGTGGGCATCATCCAACGGCGGAGGAAGGGCCCGATCTGTGGGATCATATGACGATCGTGCGCGAACTCGTGGTGCGCTTCCTGCTCACCGCAATCGGCTATCGCGGGCAGTATATTTCGCATGTCGGCGGTTACCGCTTCGCGCATTTCCCGCCGGTTGACTCCGAGGCTGACACGCCGAGCGGCGAGCCGGTGGTAACTGGAGGGGACCAATAGGACGCCATGCACGCGACTGTCATCGGTTCAGTCCAACCCTTCCTTTGGGTGCCAGCTGCGCACGCCCGTCAGCTTGCGCGGAGGCGGGCCGGCGATGAGCGCCAAGCCATCACGGAACAGGGCATAGTCATAGTCGCCGCGTGCAAGCTCGTCGCGCGCCGATACGAAACGGCCGTCCCGGCTGTCGCCGCTAATGATCCCGGCGAGATCGCCGGTCGGCAGGTCGAGGGCATCGGGTAGCCGGCGCGTTCCGAAGCGGATCAGACCGGTGAGCGTGTCGAGGAAGGACGCCGCTGCGCTCTCCTCCATCGCGAACGCGAAGAACGGCGCGAAGGGGCCCGCGACATATTGCTCCCATTGCTCTCGCCAGAACGGATGGCCATGCAGAGCCTCGAACCACAGATAGGGTGACTTGAAGGGCATCAACGCCTGCGCCGGCGCAAGGAATGGGCGGCCGGCATAGTTGAATTTGAGGAACGTGATCGGCCCGGTGTCTTCGGGCACATCGCGTTTACCGCCGACCCAGTCGATCCACTTCGCAACCGGTATCGCGTCCATCAGCGCGAAGTTCGAGCGGTGGCTCGCGAGCGCCATACCGGTCGGGACAGATCCCGCCGGCGCTACCGCGCCAGCTGGCGGCGTTGGACTTTTCGGGATGCCGGGTTTGGCCTTGGGCTTTCCGCGACGTGTCTGCGACAGTCTCAGGAACGCTCCAACTGTCCCGGGCCGCGATCCGAACCCGATCGAATAGCCGTGGATGACTCGGCCATGCGGCGAGAGCGCCCCGATATAGGGTAGGACCTGCCTGAGATATTTGCGTTCCGCCGCCGCTGCCATCCCGGCGTCGCTCACGTTTGCCGCGAACGATCCGCGCGCTTCGGCCAGCACCACGCCGTGCCCCAGAGCGTTGCCGCCATGATAGAGAAAGTCTGCGTGCGGCTTGAGCGCCGTCGAGAGGCATGCGGCATTGTTCCGCCACGCATAGCCCAGCGCGTTCATGTACAGATCGGTGATACCGGCGCCCATTCGCGATGCGAAATGGGTGCGCTCGCTGTCCGCAAGGTCGGCGAGCAACGGCGACAATTCGAAGCCGGCCCCTTCGGCGAGCAGGATCCGTGCTTCGCTGAGCGCGCTGTCACGGATATGCGTCAGCAACTCCGGAGGCGCGTTCTGCAAGGTGGCGGTGCGTGCCATCGCTGCCGCCAGCGCCGTGGGCGAGAATTGAATTTGCGACGCGAGCGACGGTGCGCTGAATGCCGGCGCCACCAGTGCGCCTTTGTGGAGGTGACGGCGCTCACCGCCCAGCGCCACCGTCTTGTCCATCGTCCACGGTGCGAGCGCGCTCACAGATCGAACCAGCCGAAGCACCCGGTCCCTGCAATGAAGCGCGCCAGAATCTTGTCCGAACCCGTGACGAGCTCGTAATCCCGGAATGCCTGCGGCGACTTCTCGCCATGGAAGAGGTTGCACCGTACCTGGTAGATGGTGCGCAGCAGCTGTTCCCAGTTCGGCACCGAGCCCGCCACCCACACCTGCGGTTGCTGTCTGACATTGTTGACCGCGCACAGCGCTAGCAGTGCCGGCCGGTCATGCTGGTTGAATGCTGCATAGCCGAGCTTCGTGCGCACACTTTTGACATTGAGCACCGGCCACATCGCAGCAAAGGCTGTGACCGCCTCCGCGAACGCAGCGTCCCCGGCCATGAGCTCATCAAAGGCGCCGACGAGCCGGGGCGCGGCGGCAAGCGCATCGATCGTCTCGCGATCGCTGTCTCCCAACGTCACCGCCGACATCCAGCCGTTGAACGCCATCCAGCGATAGACGAACGCCATGAAGGAGGGCGGCTGCCCGTTGGCGTTCTCGAGCAACTCGATCGTGACATCACGCGCCGCGGGATCGAGCCGGTGGAAGTTGCTGAAGCTAACCATCATTTATTCCTCCACTCGCGTTTGATCGGCCTGGCCCGGCACTCCATCGGCGGAACCACTCTCCCCGCTCAGGCCAGCCGCCTGCCTCAGCGGCGCGATGAAGCTCGTCTCCCAGGCGCGCGCCACACGCCGTTCGAGTTCCTCGCGCAATTCGACATTGTCTTCGAACCAGGTCCTCAGCCGATCGGCGACGCCAGCGCGATACCCGCCCATGCCGAGCCCATAATCATGCTCGCACGCATCCCACAGTTCCTGTGCGCGGCTGAGCGGCTGGAGATAGACGGCGGCACCGTGATGCCGCGCTGCGTTGACGAAGTCCGCCTCCCATTGGGCGGCATTGGCGTGTACCTGCATCAGGAACCCGCGCGCGGTCTCGAGCTCGCCATTGTCCAGGTCAGATTCGATGATCGCCGTCAGCCCGACGACCACTTCGGTCGACCGGATTTTCGCTTCCGCCGCGGCGCCATCGCCGAGATACTGGAAGACATCGAAGTTCCAGAACCGGCCATTGCGCAGAGTCGCGGCCCATACGGTTCGGGCATGCAGGCTGGTGACGGCGCCAAGGAGCCTCTCGTAAGGGTGGCGCCTTGCACCGCGAAGACCGGCCTTGCGGTCGGCGAACCGGGTGAGGTTGCCGCTTACCGTTGCGAGCGCAGCCATCGCCTCGGCTTCGGCGCGGTTGCCGATCATCTGGGCGATCGCCGCGACGGTCGCCTGCGCCGCGTCCGCCTGCGCCTTGCGCACCGCGACGATTCGTTCGAGCACGAAAGCGGTGAGATCGCCTGGGTCGTCAGCGCTCGCATCGAAGGCGAAGGCATTGATCCCGGCGAGGCCGATCTTTTGCAGCGCGTCCTCGACCTGACCCAGCTTGATTTCATAGCCTTCGGCTACGTCCTCCGCCGCTTCGCCTGAATCGTGCCGCATCGACAGCGCGTCTCCTAGCCGTGCCAGCGCCACGATCGCCACGCGATCGAGCAGCGCCGGGTCGGCGTCAGTCTCGTTGATGTGGGTGAGAAGGGCCTGTGCGCTCGGGTCCGGCGCGCTGCCCCATTTCGAGCAGAGCAAGGTTACCGCGCGCGGATCCTTCATATGCAGGAGAATGTCGGGCCGCACCGCGCTCCCATCGACGCCGCGCGTGTCGATGACGGTGATCGACAAGCGTGCATCCGAGACCAGCGCGAACGGTACGGTGACCGTGATGCGGTCGGGCAGCGAGAAGTCCTCGTGCCGGCCATTGTTGATCCCGGTGAACGTTGCGCGCAGCCATTGCCGCCCGGCCCTGGCGTCGATTCCTTCGAACTCGACGGTCCGCCGGCTGCGGCGCCACAGGCTGAGGCGTGCCGCGAACTCGGCGGTGAACGCCTCCAACGTCTCGAATGTCTTCGCCAGTTCAGCCGCGGGATCGGGTGCGGCAAAAATGCCCTTGCGCGCGCGCGCCGGCCGGGGAAGCCCGGCCATGTTGCGCAGCGCGCGCTCCACTTCCTCGGCTGGCCTGAACTCCACCGTGCTCGGCGACGTCTCGCCCGACAGCTTCTCGAACACGCCTTTGCAGACTTCGCCGACGAGTTTGTAAATCTCCTCGTCGCTGACCGGCTCGACCGTCAGCGCGAACCGTTCGCCGGTTTCGACACGGACATCGCACAAGGTCGTGCGGCCGCCGCCGGTATCGAGCAGCATGCCCTTGAGATCCGAGGCTGTGGCTTCGTCGAGCACGAGCCCGGCCTGTCGGCAGGCGGCGGTCGTCTTGCCAACGCCGATCTCGCCCACATAGACAACTTCATGATCGAGCGAGAGCAGGTAGCGTCCGGCTTCCTCAAGCCGCCGGTCGAGCAGCTGCGCCTGACCAGCAAGCACGGTCGGCACCTGACCGTCGTCGAGGAATTCGCGCACCTGGCCAAGACCGCGTTCGACCGAAACCAGGGCCTCGAGGTCGGGATGGCGGAGCGAGGGCCGGGGCAAATGCACCCATTCCAGCGCGAGAAGTCGGGCAAGTGCCTCCGCTTCGGGCGTGCCCACGGCTGCAAGATAGGCGGTGATATCCGCTTCGTCGCCATCGCCGGCCTCGATCCGCGAGACGCGAGTCTGATTGGCACTCATCCGTTCTGCAACTTGGCGCTGCGTCTGCCCCGAGGCGCCCCGCAGTTCGGCAAGAATCGCACCGTCTTCCATATTCACTGCGGCACCCTTCGCATTGTCTCTTCAAGTGAATATATTCATTTCATCACGGAATGCAATGTTCGCCGCGGCTAGGTGACGGCCCGGTCGTTTGCGGATGTCGAGGAGCGTGCGCCGCTAGCGTTCTCGATCGCCAGGGGCCGGATATCTTATTTAGCCCCACCGTGGCTCAAGGTCCGACCGAGTTGCGGCGATAAATGAGTATGATAGATCGGCATAGGACGCTTGCGACTTGCAGCGCTTGGCCCTGGCGAAAGACTCCCGCGGTGTGCGACGATTAGCGATGGATGACGCTTCCGATTCGCCCGACTTAGACCCCAGTGCGCTTCCGATCGGGGTTCATATCGTCCATCAATATTATCCCGGCTTCATCGATGTACTCCCAAACACGTTGTACTTGGTTGATGGCGCTGGGCTGCGCGGTGGCGTGCATGTCCTTCGCCACGTTCGGCCGCTCGTCGTCACCGATTTCCTAAACGGCCTGACCCGATCCGAGGGCGAGGACGGTGCGATCTACACTCGGCTCGAGCGGCCGATCGGCGACATCGAAGACGCTTCCAATGTTGTGGACGCAAAGGGCCTTGAGGGCCGAGGCGCACCGACGATCGCGATCGAGAAGGGGCGCGACGGACGCATTTTCTACCAGGACGTGTTCACCGAAATCCAGACATTAACGGAGATCATGACCCTGGATTCTCCCGCCGGGCTCATCGCGCACGACCAGCTCGTCGGGCGCTTCGTCGGCGCCTACCGCTTCGTGCACAAGGATCCACGACTCGAAATGCCGTCCGCCGTCCCAATCGAGACTACACCGCTTCGCGTCGGCCGTTATTTTTATTCGGCTCAGGAACGCGCTTTGCCGTTCGACAAACGGATTGCTGAAGCATGGCCGAATGAACTGCACCTTTCGATCGCCGCGCTTGGACGTGGCGTCCGATCGTTGCGCGATCATGATGTTACACCCGAATTGCTTGAAAAGCGGTCCTATGATCTCAATGCGCATCTCTGCAACGGCTTCGCGCTGAGCGAAAATCTGGTCGAACTTGAACGGCTAGTCGATCTTGCTTTCAGCGGTGGTCGCCGCCGCGCGGCTATCGTCGAGGCAGTCTCGCTCCTCGAAGTAGGGTTGCTGCAGGCCCGCGACCGCTTGCCGGCCGGCGAGCGTGCCAAGAGTTCAAGCAATCTCGCGCCCGACGATCTCACCCTAAAAATGCTCGTCAACCGCGTGTTGCCGCACCTGTTGCGCCACTTTGACGGTGAGCCGGGGCCATTGATCAAACGTGCAAACGAGATGCGTTCGATCCGCAACAGCGTCGTGCATCAACGACATGAGCCGAGCGCCGAAGAGGCCAACCACGTCATTTCCATTGTTCACACTATCATCGCGATCCTTGAACTTCCCGATAAATTCAAAGGCAACTGGAAGCGGACGGTAATCTGCCAGTGAAACGACATACACGACTGGCGGCTTCTGGAAGGCAACGATGTAACGTCAAAGGCCGGGTCAGGGTCTTGGCTGCTTTGTCACGTTGCTGACGAATTTGCGCATTGCCTTCAGCCCGCTCGAAACCTGCCAGTCTGCAACCGGTCCACTTTCAGCATTGCTAAGTTGTTCGTCTCGAACGTCCGCTATCGCGACAATGCCGCTTGACAGCCGCCAGTAGGCAACCGGCCCAGCTTCAGCCGTTATCCCGTGCATCTCGGGCGAACGACGGATGTCGGTTTCTGACAGAACCCGCCGTTCGACCCATCGCTGCCGAACGGCAGAAAAGTCCCAACTCTGGCCGTTGAGCTCGACCGTTTGCAGAAGCCAACGAGCGCTGTGGCGGCGGAAGAACGTACGTCCGCTTCCGGAACGCGAATGGGGCAGCGAGTGGCCGCCTTTGGGTTATGGCGGCTCGGCTGGACAGCCGGATGAGTTTACGCTTCCTATGGCTCACGGCTCAGAAGCCGCCGGTCCCTAATCAGGAAATCTTGAGACATTTGTGAAGTCTTGATATCGGTTTGCGCGTAAAAATTGCAGGTGATCAGCACTCGAACCATCGCTGCAAACGCGAGAGTGGGCCATAAATCGGGCCATTGCAAAATATGATCAATATATTAATTTTGATATCAAACTCTTAGCGTCAGAGTGTGAGTACTCTTCCGGCACCAGTCTTTAGACTACCTAATCTCGTACAGGACGGTGAATGGTATCCGATAGGGGTACCATGGCGTTAATCTTGACTTGTTGGAAAATGTTGCTCAAATGTTCTCGTCGTATCGATGGGGGCGAGGCGGCATGGCACAATCTGCAGATGACGAGCGACAGACAGCGTTTTCTCGATGGCTGCGAACAGGCAGATTGCCACACATCGCGAACCCGGACGTCGTCGAGTTCAAATTCAATAATTGGCATGATCCGACCGACGGTCGGTTCACCTTTGCTGGTTCAGGGCATTACCATGGCGGTGCCGCGCAGAAACCAAAGCGCCGCACCAGCGACCGGTCACCAGGCACGGGTCATCGCGGGCAGTCTGGGGCGGAATCGCGCGGCGCGACGATGCCGCGCAGGGAAACTCAATCTTCCAATAAACCGACACGCGTTGGCGAAACTCCGCGAACTCGCTCAACGGCTGAGCCTGAGTCGGTAGCCGCGGCATCGCGACGGATCGATCGGCCAAATCCGGTTGCAGAATTCGCCGGAGGCGTCGGCGAGGGTCTGTACCGCGTCGGCGCGGGTACAGTAACAGGTGTGTACTCCGTACTCACGACCAATCCTATCACAACTGTCCAGAATGTCGGGATCGGAGTTGCGAGTACGATCGACGCGGCGCTCGTGGCCGATGCTACACCAATGACCGTCCACATCGCGCGTGCAGCAACTGCGGTTACGAATGCCTCGGCGCGCGATTGGGGGAGGGCAACCGGGTTAGTCGCCGGCAATGTTGTGGTGGCAGCAGTCCCCGGAGCAGTGATAGTTAAAGTCTCCGCATTGCGTGCGGTGGAAACGGTGGCGTCGGAAGCTGTCTTCAACCCGCCACCAATTCATTGGGTGAAGGAAACCTCTAGAAGCACGAAGGCCTGGAAGGCATACAATGATGCGGCAACCGGAGCGCGGCCAGGTTATGCGCCGGCATTGACCCGAAAGATGGTGGACGGCTCGACAAGGTTGGTGAAGTTCGATGGCATACATGGGGACCATGTAATCGATCGAAAGTGGAAAGTTACGGACGCTCCAAATGCGCGAGCACAGGTATTACGGCAATCCGAAGCGCTGGCGCAGCACGGCAAGAATGGCATGTGGGAAGTTCCTACTCTAAAACAGAAAATAAAAGCTCAAAAACTTCTGCAAAGAATGGGTGTTACCAATATAAAGGTAAGGGTGGTCAAGCCATGATAGCTAGACAGATAGCAAGCATCATAGGGAGTGTTGTCGTATTTTTGGAAACGTCGGGTGACGATATCGTTGATCCTGACGCCGCTGTACAGCTTATGGAGGTCATCGGCGGCGATCTAGAAGAACTCGACAAAAGGTTCCTACGTGAACTGGTTGACGCCTTTGAACTGGTTGCTTCGGATTACAGCGGTGAGACGGCGGAGTTGGTGCGGAAAATACCGCATTATTTTTATCTCGAAGAAGCACTCGCGGTTGACGATCCGATACGGTTGGCAGAATTGGAAGCATTGCGTGATGCGATGGACTAAAAGGTTAAAGTTATGACGCTTAACGTTAATACGAGGCTGATTGCGTAACGATCGCCTACCAACGACGTCGAATTGAAATTTCCCAATGATTGGAGTGCCCATCTTTGTTCTCTGCGGGGCACCATTTTCAAGAAATCGGACGTCGTACAGGACAAAGCTGGGGAATGCGGTAGCTTCGCGCCGTCGATCGCCGCACTCGCAATTTGACTTGTAGAAAAATGTTGCTCAAATGTTCTCGCCGCGCGAGACAGTGTGGGCGGCATGATTCCCATAACCGATAACGAACGGTGACGCGCTTTTTCGATCTGGCTGCGGACCGGCAGATTGCCGAGCGTGGCCATCGCGGACGACGTAGAACTCAAGTCCAATCCTCGGCATGATCCCGCGGACGGTCAGTTCACCTTTGCTGGGTCGGGGCGTAACTATGGCCAAAGCGGGGGTGGCGGGTTTCGCAGCAGCGGGGGATCAGGCGGCAGTGCGTCGTCTCGCGCCGATTGGCCGGGCGAAGCTCGTTCGGCCACGAACCGACAGCGACCACGCCCGGGCCCGACTCCCACAGCAAAGGCGTCCGGCTCGTCCCCTCGCCCGTCCCCGAACACAAACGCGCAACGACCGAGTTCCAATAATAGCTGGGGCGGTGGGGGCTTTACGCGAGGCGGTGGTGGCAGCTTCGGCGGTGCGGGGGCGTCGGGCGATTGGGGCGTCGATCCGCCAAAGCAGCGGACGGGTGCGAAAGCCCCATCGACCCCCACGAAGCAGCAAGTATCGGTACCGCCGACAACGACAGCCCAGCGTTCCAGCGCCGCGAGACCACTTCGTCGCGAGGTCCGCAGCGGCTACGAATATCAGATCGACGAGACGGGACGTCACTGCACAGTGTCAGGGACCCTCGAGTTTGCCAACACGCAAGTGCGATCGAAAACGGTACAAGCGCAGGCCGGTGGTGCCGATCGGCGATCTACCGACGATGGCGGTCACTATATCGCAGCACGGTTCAATGGGCCGACCGACGCATTCAACCACTTTGCGCAGGATGCGAACTTCAACCGCGGAAGCTACCGAGCGCTGGAGGACCAGTGGGCGAGAGCGAAGCGAGCCGGTAGTAACGTCACGGTAACGATTGTGCCAAGCTATGCTGGTGCGTCAAAACGTCCTGCAGTGATCAACGTCTGGTTCACGATCAACGGGCACCAAGAAAGCGTGAGATTTGCGAATGAGCCGAAGGAGAAGCATGGTGGCAAATGACGTGACGGATCGCCTGCTTGGCGAGATTGGCCAGCTTTTGGCGGCAGACACCGCGTATCTGCTCGATGACACATTGCTCTATGCTCGGCTTAATACGAATTACGTCGCGCCATCGATCTTCAAAAACCGGGGGGGTACTATCGTATACCGCCGCCCCGACCTGGACCGATTGGGCGACGCACTTCTGGATCTTTGGGATGCCGAGACGCCAGAAAACCGCTGGGCGGAAATTGAGTATCTTATCAGGGGCGACACGTTCGAGGTGACATACACCTATGCCGACGACATCGATTCGAATGAGGATACGTTCGAGCGGCGTGACCGGATTGTGAAGCGGCACTTCGGGGATAAGCCAGTCGTCTACCCCGATTTTCCGCCCGAAGATGACGGGGCCCCGAGCTATGACCTTTAGACATCCGGTAGCCATCCAGGACCGCGGCTAGAAACCCGTCGGACCGATATTTCCCAATGATTCGAGTGCCCGGCTTCGCCCCCTCTGGGGCACTAGTCTTTAGACCACCGCTGAGCAGCGTTCGCCGTCGCGCGACGACCGCACAGGCGGGTTTGATCCGGGCGCGTGGGGCGTTGCCGTGATGTGGAAACGATCTCCCCATGTCAGGGCTGGGATGACCAGGGTCGAGGCACCCAGGAATAGCCGCTTGCGTTGCGGACGACATGCCCCAGGCCGGGAAAAGAGATGTGCGCGCCGCCGACGAGGATGCCGCTCTCGGCCGTCTCCGCCAAGATCGCCGCACGCGTCGCGGCGGCCGCCTTGGGATCGACATCATAATGGATCGTCACCGTTGGATCTTCGAACTGAACCTCGGCGGAGTGGATGACGTCGCCCCACAGCAACAAGTGCTGGCCCTTGCTTTCGATGATATAGCCGCTCTGTCCCGGGGTATGGCCGCGCAACGCGATCGCGCGTACGCCGGGAAACAGCGCGGCAGGCGCCGTGAAGGTCTTTAATCGTCCCGCGGCGACATAGGGGCCGACCGTCTTTTGCGACTGTTCGAAGGTGGCGCGTTGCGCTTCCGGTGCGAGGGCTTCCATCGCCTTGTTCAGCCAGAGCGCGGGATCGGCGCCGTCGACATAGACCGTCGCGGCGGGAAAGACCGGACGCCCGCCGATCGACAGGCCGCCCGAATGGTCGCCGTGGATATGCGTCAGGAGGATCGTGTCGATATCCTCGGGCGCATAGCCGGCGCTGCGCAGATTGGCGACGAGTTGGCCGGCGACGCCCGCGCCGAACAGTTCTCCCGCGCCGGTGTCGATCAGGATGCGATGGTCGCCAGTGTCGATCAAATAGCAGTTGATCGAGAGGCGGGCTGGCAGCGCCTGGTGCTGCGCGCGATAGCGCGTGCGGACCAGATCCGGCTGGCTCATGATGGTCGGCAGATCGCGCTCCACCGACCCGTCCGACAGCACCGTTACTCGAAAATCGCCGAGTTGCATCCGGTAATAGCCCGGCGCCTGCGGCCATGCAGCCTGCGCGGCGGCGGGCATGGCGGCAAGTGCTCCGGCGGCGATCAAAGTCCTGGCAATACCCATCGTTCGTCTCCTGTCGAGAGCGCAGATAGGTGCAATTGGGCGACGGGATTAGCCAACAATTATGGTATTGAGCAGACCGATTTCGGTCTAATAGGATCCGCCAATGTCCGCAGACGATACGCTCGCCTTCTTGGCGGTGGCGCAATTCGGGGGCTTCACCGCGGCGGCGGTGCGATTGCGCCAGCCCAAGACCAATCTGGTGCGACGCGTGCGCGCGCTCGAGTCGGCGCTCGGGGCTCGGCTGTTCGATCGGACAACTCGGTCGCTGTCACTGACCGAAGCTGGCCAGGCGTACCGCCAGCATCTGGGCGATTGGGGAACGAAGCTGGTCGAGGCCGAGCAGGCGGTCAAAGACCTCCAGGGCGAGGCGGCTGGCTGGATCCGGATCAGTCTCGCGCATTCGCTGGCTGTGGGGGCGATGGCGCCACTCCTCGTGGAATTCGGAACGCTCCATCCCCGGATCCGCTTCGACCTGCTGCTCGATCATCGTTCGGCCGATCTGGTCGCGGACGATGTCGATATTGCGCTGCGGATGGGCCCGCTTTCCGACAGCGCGTTGGTCGCGCGACGGCTGACGCGATTTCCTAACCGGGTCCATGCGGCACCTGCCTATCTGGAGCAGCATGGTGCGCCGCTGCAGCCGGCTGACCTGATGGTACATGCGACGCTCGCCAATCGCCTCGCCCAGCGCAAGGAGGGACATGCTTGGGGCCTGATCAATAATGGCGCGATGCGCGACTATCCGATCGCGCCGGTGATGATCGCCGACGATCCCTCAGCATTGCTCGCCGCGCTTGAAGCCGGGCGGGGCTTGATGCTGGCGACCGATGCTCTGGTCGCCCCTCTGGTCAAGGCCGGTCGCGTCTTACCGGTTCTGAGCGGCTGGACGGGTCGCATGCCGGAACTGCACGCGGTGTTTCCGACCGGTCGCGCGCGTTTCCTGAAAATACGATTGTTCGTCGATTTCCTCGCGGCTCGTTTCGCGACGCTGAATACAGGTGCAGAGGCTTAGGCGGAAAAGCGGTCGCTACCGCATATCGTCGCGCGTCGCTCGCCTGCGCGTTGCCGCCACCGGGCGTCCGGGGGCATACAACCGCGGGCACGCAGTTACAGATCGATCTCCCCGTGCATTACGGGCACGCATGATCCGCGCAATGTCGCGACGATACCGTTCGGGGTCCGTCGCGCATCGACATGCAGCAAGCTTGCTCTACCCATCTCAACGCCTTGATGAATTTCGAACTTGGCCTCCTCGGCATCCGGGTCGAGCGATAGCAGCAAACAGGCGAGCGGCGCGTTGGCGCTGCCGGTCGCGGGGTCCTCCCAGGTGCCTGCCAACGGTGCGAACATTCTGGCGCGGAGGGCACTGCCATCCTTGCTGTAGACGTGAACAGAAAAGCGGTTGCCGAACTGCGGATGGGCGCCGAGCGCGGTCCGAAACGCTGCGAGGTCAGGTTCACATTGCGACAATGCTTCGCGGGTAAGCTCGGCGATGACATAAGGATTGCCGTTCGAGGCGACAGTCGGAAGGTGATGGGCCGTCACCACGGAGTCGGGCTGTATTTGCAAGACTCGGGCGATGACCTCGGGTGAAATCGTGCCGCTGATACTGAGCGGTTGGGGTGCCGCTATGGTGGCGCCGATCGGCTCGCCCCAAGCATCGCGGTCGATCCGGACACGCACGATACCGGCGGGAATTTCAAAGGTAGCGACGTTGAGATCGGGGTCCTGTCTCGCAAGGAAAAAAAGCGGTTCCAACCATCGGGTGACCGGCAAACGCCATTTCGGCTGTTCGATTGAAAATGCGAACGCGTGCGGTGTTGGCAGGGTCTACGGGCGCGAGCACTAAGGTCGTCTCGCTTAGGTTAAACTCCGCCGCTACGGCCTGCAGGGTCACATCGTCGAGGGCGTCGGCACCTGTCACCACGGCGAGGGGGTTGCCGCCGAAGCGGCTCGCTGTGAACACATCGGCGGTATAGAAGGGGATACGGGCCACGCGGTCTTTCCGGTCTGCTGTCAACCGAGCCACCATACACGATGCAAGATGGCTGTCTTCGCTTCCTAAAATCTGTCATGCGCGCGTCGTGGACTGCCATGCATGGTGGTCAGCGACAACGGAGCCGAGCTGACGCGTTACGCCGTTCTCGCCCGGTGCCAAGGCACCGGGGTCGCGTGGCATTGCATCGCGCCGGGCAGGCCCCAGCAGAACGGTTTCGTGGAATCCTTTAATCGTCGCTTGCGCGACGAGTGCCCGAACGGGCACCTGTTCCCTTCGCTGGCTGCGGCGGAGCGGATCATCGAGGCATGGCGGACGGACTACAACACCGTCCGTCCCCACGGCAGCCTTGGCGGGCTGGCACCCGCCGAGTTTACGAACCACCCCCGCCAGGGGCATATCAAAACCGAAGCTGACGTATCAGCGGCCTGAAATTGGGCGTATGTCAGAGTACGCCATAAGCCATGATCGCTGAGAAGACAGCTAGTCTTCCGGCGGTTGCACGGCACCCACGAATCATGTGACGCTCCGTAGGTTCCCGAATGCCGTCGATGCGGTTCGGGATCGATGTGTCGCAACGATAAGAAGGCCGGTCTCATGGTTCTGACGCGACATGGTTGAGGGCAGTCCCCTGCGAACGATCAGCGTGGGAATCCGTGAAGTGCTCGGAGCTGCGTTACCGGGCGAACCAACGCAAGGCGACGTCCGCGCCCTCCTGCTTGGTACGCGCGTCGATACCCGCAATTTGAAAGACTTTGCCGAACCTGAAACCCTGAACCTGTCGGGCGTTGGGGCGGCCTTCGTCTTCCGTTACGGCGTTCTGGTCCTGATCGGCGCTTCGGCCGAGACCGAACGCCGCTTGATCGAACATCTTTCCGATCACGTCATCGAACCGCTCGCCACGCCGGAGACTGAAACCGCCTGGATAGAGATCCTTGCAGACCGCGAGGAGACCGTCAGCGCAGACGGGCACATACGGCTGAAAGAGGCGTCGCGCGAACGCCTGTTGCTGACCGCCACAGTTGTCGCCCGAAGCGTCGTCCTGGCGCGGGACGAAGGTCGCATCGCCGAAGCCTTCGATCGCGTGGAGCCGCTGATCAACGAACTCCGCGTCCATGGCCGCGCGGTGATGCCGATCCGGCGGGTCATGCGGAGCATCGGCGATGTCCTCGCGGCGCAGCATCGGGTCGTCGGTCGCGCGCAGATCATGGAGAAGCCGGACCTGCTTTGGGATCATCCAGAGCTCGACCGTCTTTATGGACGTCTGGAAGCCGAGTTCGAGCTTGGGGACCGAGCCCGTGCGATGGAACGCAAGCTCGAGGTGATCGGCGATGCCGCCGAGTGGTTGCTCGATCTGGTGCAGGACAAGCGCTCGTTGCGGCTCGAGCTTGCCGTGATCGGATTGATCGCGTTCGAGGTCGCGCTCAATATCTACGAGTTGTGGCGGCACTGAAAACGATATCAACGCATAGCCGCAGGAAAGCGTCGAGAAGGCGATGCGGACGAAAGCCGGTTGAACGAACGTCCGGTTTGGAAACGCGCTTCGGGCGGTGCGAATGACGGACATTGGGTCCAGGCCACCGCTTACGATCGTTGGGTGTGTGGCATGCCGCGTGAGACGGTGCCTTGAGGCCCGTGCGTATGCATAAACGACCGTTGAGCGTCGTCGACGTCAATGAGGCATCGTGACGACGACCAGGACTCGCTTGCCGTTTGCCCGAACATGCAGCCCGTCCGACGCGAAGCGCCGCGACTTCCCGTTTACCCGCGCCTGGCCCGGCCGTCCCCCCGACACCCAGGGGATGACGAACCCGCCGGGCGGTCGCGCCGTACCGCCGATTTCGATCACCAGCGCCCCCGATTGGCGGCGGACCGATACGTCGAGCGTACCATAAGCGGTATGCAACCCGCGGATTGCGCTGCCCCGCCCGACCTGCCAGCGTTCCGTGAGCCCTCCGCCGAGAATGAGCGCATGGTCCGACGAGCGCTCGTAAGCGAACAGGTCGAGTGCCGCGCGGATGAAGTCGGAGGCGACCCAAGCGTGCGGCATGTCGCCGATGAAGCGTTGCTCGCGCGGCAGGCGGCCGACAACTTCGGCCCACCCGTTCCATGCCGCAGGACGCCGCCCCGCCATGTAGAATTCGAGGAGATGGTTCGCCCGCTCCGCCCAGCCCAGCCGGACGAAGGCGGAAACATTGCGCAGTTCATACGGCGTATAGTCTGCCCAGTCCGCCCCCGGCGCAGTCCGCGCGAGAACGCGCGTCCACTGTTTTTCGAACGTCCGGCGCAGCAACGCCGGATCGAGCGTATCCTGTTCCCCCGCCGGGTCGAGCGCGATCGTGGTCGAGGTCGCGTCGAAATCACCAAGGCTTGTCGCGCCGGGGATGAAGTCGATCCCGAACGTCGTAGTCGCAGCACCGATGGCGGCGTGGATATCGGTCGCGAAGCTTGCACGCGCGGCGTCGATTGCGCGGGCTTCAGGCCGGCGTAGCACGGTCGCGGCGAAGGCTGCGTCGCGATAGCCGGTCAGCGCCCAGAAATCGTCCCACAGACTGTATTGCGGCGCGGCGGAATAGGCTTCGTGGCTGATCGAGGCGGGCATCAGCCCGCGTGTCAGTGGCGTCGCGGCAGGACCGCGCTCGGCCGCGCGCACCGTGTCCATGTAGCGTCGCGCGGCATCGATCCTCGGCCAGTCCCGCAGAAGGGCGCCGCGGTCGCCGGTGAAGCGGTAGAGCTGTGTGACGAGATGGATGTATTCGCCGTTCGAGTCGTTCTCGGGCACGGGATCGGCTCCGCGCGGATCGACGCAGCACGGCACCTTTCCGTTCGCGAACAGCTTGGTTCCATACCAGTCGGCGAAGGTCCGCGCGGGGCCGGGCAGGCCGAGCCGCAACAATGTATCCGACATCATCGCGCCATCGCGGATCCAGCTGCGATCGTAGGAGCGAGTCCCCGGTTGCAGTGCCGGACCCGTCCGGCTCATCAGCACCTGCGCCAGTGCGGTGCGGACCGTTTCGGCAACCGCGCGTTGCGCTGGCGGGACCGAGATCGTCACCCCGCCGAGCAGAGACTGCCAGCGCGCGCGCGTCGCGTCGTGCGCGCGGTCGAACGCGGCGCGGGTGACCGGGGCAGGCGGCGCGTCCGACGCGATCACCATTGGCACGTCCACGCTCGCGCCGGGGGCGAGCATCGAATCGTAGCGCAGCGTTGCGGACGCCAGCCCGACCGGGTCGTCGACCCGGTGCCGGGCAGGCATGTCGGTCACCGCGAGCGCGCCTCGATCGAACGGCGCGGTTGCCACGGCATCGGGCTCGACCAGCGGCGTCAGGTGACGGGTGATCGGCGGATCCCCCGCAATCGCGGGCACATTGGTCACGCCAAGCGTGTGCCCGTCCCAGGCGATCTGCCCGATCGGACTGACGCCGCCCGCCTGCCCGAGAAACTGGGTCGGCGCGTTGACTTGCAGCGGGCGGACCGCGAGCAGCAGCCGAAGCCGACGACGGGTGGTGCCGGTGTTGGTCAGACGCCAGCGCGCCATCAACCGGGGCGAGCCGGTATCCGCAAACACGGACGTATCGAGCCGCCAGCCCTGCCCCTGCCACGCGACATGCGGTAGCGGCAAACCGTCGTCCTCGAGCGACTGGCTGGCGATGACATCCGCCCAGCTGAACGTCCGCCCGTCCGCGACCACGAAGGGCTCGACCGAGAACCCGCCCTTGGCGACCTCGATCGCACCATCCTCGCCGATCAGCGCGGAGGTCGCGCCGGTGTCGCTTGCGACCAGCGTCCAATAGGGCTGCTCGCCGGTAAACCCGCGCGGGTAGGTGCCACGCGGGGCATCCTTCGCGAGCGCGGCGACGAAGGCGTTGGGCGTTTCACCGACTTCGGGCGGACGCGTCTCGATCTCGGCGAGCATCGCGGCGGGTGCGCCGGGCGGAAGCTGCACGCGGAGATACCGCAGGTCGGTTTGGGGCAGCGCGATCGGATCGGCGCCGCCGTCGCCATCGGTCACGGTGCGAAGCGTCCGCCAGCGCTGCCCGTCGTCCGACCCTTGTACGCCGTATCGCGGCGCTCCACGACCGGACGCCCAGTGCAGCACCGCGCCGCCAAGCGATGTGATTCCGCCAAAATCGATCTGGACGCTGTCGCCACCCCGCCCGGTCCAGCCGGTCGCAGGATCGTGGTCGATCACACGCGGGTCGCTTGCACGTGGCGCGGGGAGCGGGCCGGGCACGGGCAGGGCCCCGAATTCGAGGTCGTCGATCGCGACCTCGCCCGCACCGCCGTCGCGCCCGCGCACCACGACGACTTCCATCGCAGCCGTACGCCGCAGCGTCTTGTCCGCGCTCGGCCCCCAGGCGAACGAAAAGTCGCGCGGCCGCAGCTCTATCGTCTGCCAGTCGGACGACGCGCGAAAGTTGCGCCGCTGCACCCACCACACGTTCGCGCCGTTCGCGTCGCTGACCTTGATCTGCAGGTCGTTGACCCCGCCGGTCCCGCGGATCTTCAGGCGGATCCTGAAATTGGGCGGCCAGTCGATCGGCAGCGCGCGCCGCGCGAAAGCGTAGCCCGCGACCTGCCGAAAGTCATAGCGCAGCCGCAGCGCTTTGCCCGTCGCGCCCGGGACAAGATCGAGCCGCGCATCGACGCCGTTGGAGGCGTCAGCGCGCCACGGTTGCGCGGTCTCGAACCCGTCCAGCAAAAGTGTCGGCGCGGCCCCCGCCAGCAGAAGTGTTGCCAGCATCACGCGAGCCACCCGCCGCTGAACCCGGCGCGTTTGAGCCCGCGGCGCAGATGCGGGTTCTTGTGCATCGTCCGCCAGATCAGCCCGGTCCGGCGGTTCTCGATCATCGCGACGATCGGACCCTGGTCGATCCCGATGTAATCGCGGTCGATCCAGCCGATCCCGGGCTCCACGCGACCCTGATGGATCTCGGGCCGTGCGACCGTGAGGGTCGGGTTGAACGAATCGATGAAGCCGTACCGCTGGTAGATCGCGCTGCCGTAACGCGTGTGCAGCGCGTCCGCAGCGGGAAGGACGATCTCGGGGGCGAAGGCGATCGAGCCGAGCGCGGCGGTCGGCGCGATCGTGCCGTCGTCGCGGTCGCCCGGGCCCCGGGCGGAATAGCTGAAGAAGCTGCGCTCGACCTCGTCGATCCGGGTCTTGAAGTCGCCGGGGCCATCGCACGCGGTCAGCCCCCAGATTTCGGGACCATAGGCTGCGAACTTGCCGGGATTGGCGATTGCATAGGCGCGCTGCGCATGGGTCGCGCGGCGGCTGTTCTCGAAATAGTCGAGGCCCTTGGTGGCGATGAAGCGGTCGCGAATGCCGCGGAAGTCGACCCAGGTCTGGCTGTACTGATGGCCGAACAGCGGCGGGAAGGCGAGATGCGGCTCGCCCCAGCGGTCGCTCCACGAGGCTGCGAAGCGATCGGTCCATGCCGTCCACGTTTCCGCCGGCAGCGGGTGCGTCGGCGAGCCGAGCGCGAGCAGGTACATCATCAGCGATTCATTGTAGATGTCCCAGTCGCTCGGGATGTAACCGCGTTCGGGATGCCAGCCCATCGAGACGAATGGCGCGCGCGGGGTGAACCAGGTCCAGTCGACCGCGGCGTAAATCTGTTCGGCGAGCGAGCGTATCTGCGCTTCGTCGGGATGGTCGCTGTCGAACCAGCTCTGCGCGAACAGCACGCCGCCGAGCAGCAGCGCGGTGTCGATCGTCGACAGCTCGGTCTGCCGGAAGCGCGTCCCGCTCTGCATGTCGAGGAAATGGTAGAAGAACCCCTTGTGCCCCGCAGTGCCGCTCGGGGCGGGGCCTTGCGGCGCGTTCGCGAAGAAGCGCAACGTCGCGAGCGTCCGCGTGCGCGCCTGATCGCGGCTGATCCAGCGGTTGACCACGCCGATCGGGTATGCGGTCAGCGCGAAGCCGGTCGCGGCGATGCTCGCAAAGGACGGCGTCGGCCAGCGATCGGGCGCGAGACCGGTGGCGGGGTCGGTCGTGTCCCAGAAATAGCGGAACGTGCGTTCCTGCAGGTCGCCGATCAGCGCTTCCTGTGGTGCCGGACGGGCCGGACGCCGGACTCGCCGTGGCGCGGCCAGGCCGGCACTTGCCACACCGGCCAGCACAAGCCCGCCGGTGCCCAGAAAATGCCGCCGGTCGATCATGAGGTAAGCCTTTGGAACGTAATGGGGCAGGGTGTTCGCCCCCCTTCTTCCGTCATCCCCGCGTGGGCGGGAATGACGGTGGGAAGGGGGCGACGACATCCCCCTTAGAAACGATACCCCAGACGGAACTGGATCCGCCGTGGCAGCGTCAGCAGCGAATTGCCGATCCGCGCCGGATCGAGCGGGTCGGTGATCCGCCCGGTGGCGGGGTTGATGGTGTTGTTGTAAAAATCGTCGAAGCCCGAGAAGTTGTTGTTGTTGAACAGGTTCAACACGTCGACCGCCGCCTCGAGCGTGTCCTTGCCCAGCACCGGGATCTTCTTCGACAAGGTCACGTTGACCTCACAGAAGGCGAATACCCCGCCGAGGCAGTTCTTCTGCGGATAACGCGCGCTGAAATTGTTGAAACCGGAGCTCGAGCCGTTGGTCCCGTCGGTCACGCGGAACGCCTGCCCGCTGCCGAGCGTGGTGAGCGAAGCAAACTGGAAGCCGAGCGGCAGGTCGACGATCCCCGAGACCACGACGCGGTGCCGTTCGTCGCCGTCGCGGGGCCGCCAGCCATAGGCGTCCGGCGTGACCTGATCGAGGCTGAACAGGTCGCCGCCATTCTGCTCGCCCTTCGACAGCGTATAGGCGACGTTGAGGCCCCAGCCCGACGTCTTGGTGTAATTCTTGTCGAGCGTTACGAACAGCGCCTTGTAGCGTGTGTCGAGGCCGTCATAGCCGATCAGCACGTTCGAATAGCCCAGCGGCACGATCGTCGACGTATTGCAGCACGTGCCGAACCCACCGTCGTTGCGGGTTGCAAAGAGGTTGGTGTAGCCGTTGCGACCGCGCTGGTAAGAGCCGGTAACCGATGCCTCGAACACCCCGAGCCGCTGCCGAACGCCGAAGCTGACCTGATCGTTGACCGGAGGCTTGGCGTTGTTCTTGACCGCGAACATTTCCGGCGCACCGGCGCTGGTCGACGCCGCACGCAGCGCGAGCAGGCCGTCGCGCGTGCCGTACGCAGGATCCCAGCGGATCGTCGGCAAGCCGTTGCGCGGCAGGCCGTCCGACGAAAAGCGGAAGATCCCGACCGGATTGATCGAGCGCGACAGCTCGTCGACGGTGTTGTTGAAGTTGTTGCGATCGTAATAGCGCCCGAACCCGCCGAAGATCACGGTCGAGCGATCGCCCTTGATGTCCCACGAGAAGCCGACCCGCGGCGCGATCGCCCCGGCGAACGGCTTGCGGTTCGTACCGGTCGAGATGTAATTCTCGGGATTGAAATAGGACGTCGCGGGCAACGACCGCAGCGCCGCCGCCGCAGCGACGGGCGTGATATAATCGTTGTTGACCGCGTTCGTCTCATAATCCCAGCGCACGCCGAGGTTGAGCTGGAGCCGCCCGGTGATGTCCCAATCGTCCTGTGCGTACAGGCCGATCTGCGTGTTCGACCCCTGGATCAACCCGTTGCCGAGGCCAAGCCGCGCTTCGCCCGGGAAGGTGAAGTTGAGGTTGTTCTGCGGCTCGCGTAGGAAGGTGTAGCGCGGCTGGGTATACAGCCGGTTGTCGAACGAGATGTCGGTGATCTCGACGCGACCGCCGACCTTGAAGGTATGGCCCGCCACCCCTGAATAGGTGAAGTCGTCCCGCAGCGTATAGCTCTGCTGGACCTGCTTGCGGGTCGAATCCTTGCCGCCGAAAATGATGACGCCGCTATAGTCGTAGGTCGGCAGGTCGGGATTGAGCGACGTCGGGTTGAACGTATATTGCAGATAGTTGGCGTTGAATTCGTTGACGAACTTGTCGCCCTTATACGCCCATTTGAACTGATAGGTGTCGATGATGTTGCGCTTGTTCTCGGCATTCTCATACGAGACGTTGCCGCCGAAATTCTGGATGTCGGTTTCCTGGCGGCGGCTGAACGATGCATCGAAGGTCTGGCGGTCATCCGGGGTCAGCGTCAGTTTGCCGAAGTAGAAATCGCCGCGGAACGGGCTGATGAACGGAGCCTCGAAGTCGGACAGGCGCCGGCCCGAAACCTGGTTGAATTCGTTGACCGCATCCGCCGAACCCGTGCTCTTGACGTTGAGCGCGCGGTTCTGGTCGTTGCCCTCGTACGTGCCGAAGAAGAACAGCCGATCCTTGATGATCGGCCCGCCGAGCGCGATACCATATTGCTTGCGCGTAAAATCGGGCTTGGGGTTGCCGTCACGCTTGTCGATGAACGACGTCTCCGACAGGCCCTTGCCGGTATATTGGCCGAACACTTCGCCGTGGAACTGGTTGGTGCCCGACTTGGTCACGGCGGTGATGATCGCGGACCCCGCCTGTTCGTACTCGGCCTTGTAATTCTGCGTCAGCACGCGGAATTCCTGCACGGCGAGCTGCCCGAACGGGTTGCCCCGGCTGTTCTGCTGGCCGGCGATGCCGCCCTCGCTGAGCTTGTTCTTGAGGCTGACGCCGTCGATGAAGACGTTGACCTGGCTGGCGGTCGATGCGCCCGACTGGATGCCCTTGCCGGTTTCGCTGTCATTGTAACGCACGCCCGGAGCGAGCGCCGCGAATGACAGGAAGTTGCGGTCGGTCTGCGGCAGCGCGCGGATCTGCGCCTGGCTGACGTTGGTCGCGATCTCGCTGGTGCGCGTCTCCCGCAGGCGGCTGCCGGTGACGACGATGTCCTTCCCGCCCGATGGCGTGGCACCCGGTGCGGAGCCGGGGGCCTCGACCGTCGCGTCGAGCGAGGCGGTCTGGCCGATCGCGACGGTGACGAGCTGGGTGTTGGTCTGGCCGTCGGTCGCGGTCGAGGTGACCTGATACGATCCCGGACGCAGGCCGTTGAGCGTGTATCCGCCGTTTGCATCTGTGGTCGCGCGATAGGTCTGGTTGGTATCGCTGCTGACCGCGGCGACGGTTGCGCCGGCGACCGGCGTACCGGCCGCATCGGTCACCTGCCCACGGATCGCCGCGGTGCTGGTCTGGGCGTAGGCGGGGGACAGGCCCGTCGTCGCGGCGGAGAAGGCTGCGCTGGCGAGCAACAGCCGAAGAAACTTCTGGTTACGCATACTCATATTCGTGTTCCCTGTTTAATACCCGACTGACGCGGGCTTCATTTGGTCGTTTCGCGGATCATCAGCTCGGGCAACGACACCTCGAGCGCGTGATCGGTCGAGCCGGCGATCGCCTCGGTCAGCCGTGCGATCGCGCGCGCGCCGATCCCGGCAATGTCGACGTGCATCGTGGTGAGCGCAGGCGAGATGAGCCGCGACAGCGGGACGTCATCGAACCCCGCGAGCGCAATCCGGCCGGGCACGTCGATCCCGGCCGCGCGCAAGGCGATCAGCACGCCGAGCGCCATCATGTCATTGGCCGCGAAGATCGCATCCGCCGTCGGGTAATCGCGCAGGATCTGCGGGGTCAGCGCGACCCCGGTCTCCTGCATGAAATCGCCGGCGACGACGTGCGGCGCGAGCCCTGCCGCTTCCATCGCGGCGCGATAGCCGGCGATGCGCTCGCGCGCCTCGGCATTGCTGTCGGGGCCGGAGAGATGGACGATCTCGCGCCGTCCGGTCGCGATCAGATGCTCGGTCATCGTCCGCGCACCCGCGACATTGTCGACGCGCAGCGTCGGACGGTCCTTCCCCGGCGCGTCGCAATTCACGAGCACCGCGGGGATGCTCGGCGGGAGCCCGGCGAGCAGCAGGTCGGGGTCGATATGCGGCGCCATGATGATCAGCCCGTCGACCCGGCCGCGCATCGTGTGGAGCATGCGCACCGCGCGGTCGCCGTCGTGCAGGTTGGACAACAGCAGTTGCAGCCCGCGTTCCGACGCTGCGCGATCCATCCCACGCAGCGTTTCGGAGAAGAACTCGCCGTGCAGGTCCGGAAGGACGACACCGATGGCGTTGGCGCGCGCCATGCTGAGGTTGCGGGCCCCCGCGTGCGGGACGTAGCCGAGCGCGGCGGCAACGGTCTCGATATGCAGACGCAGTTCTGGCCGGACGTTGCTGTGCCCGTTGAGCGCGCGCGACACCGAGGCGACCGACACGTCCGCCTCGCGAGCGACATCGCGGATCGTGGCCTGCGCCATCTTTCGAAACGTCCTTCCCTGTGTGGCGCGCGAAACCGTTCGCGAGCCCGTTGCGTCGGCTGGGGCAGTGGCCCGTGCCGATCTCCCTGCTTGATGTAACCGGTTACATCATTCAAAAGCGGTGTTCAAGACCGGCTGTTTCGGTAAGGACGGGGGCACGTGGCCGTACCGCCAAGGGGAGGATAAGCGATGGAAACGTCGAGCATTTCACGACGCGCAATGCTGCTTGGCGCAGGCGCGGTGACCGCCTGGGCGACGAGTCCTGCGCGCGCCTTGCTCGCGGCGGCGGATCAAGTTGACGCGTCCCCGATGATCGAATCGCTGATCGCGCGCATGACCGTTGCCGAAAAGGCGGGACAGCTCACGCTCAACGCGGCCGCCTGGGCAGGCGGTGCTGCGAACGCGCTCAACCCGATCAAGGCGGGCGCGACGTTTGAGACGCAACTTGCCGAAGTCCGTGACGGGCATCTGACCGGCGTGTTCAACGGCCACGGCACCGACATGGCGCAGCGGATGCAAAGCACCGCGGTGCGCGAGTCGCGGATGAAGATCCCGCTGCTCTTTGCCGCCGATGTCATCCACGGCTTCCGAACCGTCTTTCCCGTGCCGCTCGCGGAGGCTGGAAGCTTCGACCCCGATCTGGCGGAAAGCACCGCGCGCGCGGCGGCGGTCGAGGCGTCGGCGGCAGGGATCGACTGGACCTTCGCGCCGATGGTCGACATCGCGCGCGACCAGCGCTGGGGTCGCGGGGTCGAAGGCGCGGGCGAGGACGTGTTCCTTGGCCGGATGATGGCCGCCGCGCGCGTTCGCGGGTTCCAGGGTCGCAAGGGGCTCGCCGCCGACGATGCGGTGATGGCCTGCGCCAAGCATTTCGCGGCCTATGGCGCAGCGGAAGCCGGGCTCGATTACAACAGCGTCGACGTGTCCGAGCGGACCTTGCGCGACGTCTATTTCCCGCCGTTCCAGGCGGCGTTCGACGCGGGCGTGCTGTCGACGATGGCGTCGTTCAACGAGATTTCGGGCGTGCCGGCAACCGCCAACCCGTGGCTGCTCGACACCGTGTTGCGCAAGGAATGGGGGTTCGGCGGTCTGGTCGTGTCGGATTATACCGGTGACGAGGAACTCATCGCGCACGGCTTCGCCGCCGATGCGCGCGAGGCGACGCGGCTCGCGTTCCTGGCGGGGGTCGACATGAGCATGCAGAGCAGCTTCTACCGCGATCACCTGCCCGCGCTGGTCGCGTCGGGCGCGGTGCCGATGGCGCGGCTCGATCAGGCCGTGCGGCGCGTGCTTCGCGTCAAGCAGGCGCTCGGCCTGTTCGATAATCCGTTCCGCCGGATCGATGCGAAGCGCGAGCGGACGCGGGTGCGGACCAGGGCAAATCTTGCGCTCGCGCGCGACGCGGGGCGCCGGTCGATCGTATTGCTCAAGAACGACGGCGACCTTTTGCCCTTGCCCCGCTCGGGCAAGCGGATCGCGTTGATCGGTCCGTTTGCGCAAGGGCAGAAGGATCTGATCGGGCCATGGAATGTCTACGGATCGGACAGCGAGGCGGTGGATCTGCTGACGGGCGTGCGCGCTGTCGTCGCCGACGCCGGGATGGTGACCGCAACCGCCGGTTCCGGGATCGAGCAGGCGCTTCCCGGCGGGATCGACGCCGCGGTCGCCGCGGCACGGGCCGCGGACATCGTCGTCCTCGCGATCGGCGAGGGGCAGCACATGTCGGGCGAGGCACAGTCGCGGGACGCGATCGTCATCCCCGCGCCGCAACTGGCGCTCGCCGCCGCGGTCGCCGCGACGGGCAAGCCGATCGTCGTCGCGCTCCGCAACGGGCGCGCGCTGGAACTGTCGGGCGCGGTGCTGGATGCGCCGGCGATCCTCGTGACGTGGTTCCTCGGGTCGCAATCGGGCCCGGCGATCGCCGACATCCTGTTCGGGCTGGCGGCACCATCGGCACGGTTGCCCGCCAGCTTCCCGTTCTCGACCGGGCAGGAGCCTTATCATTATGCGCACAAATCGACCGGGCGGCCGAACCTTACGGAACAGCTGACCGAATATAAGGCGCATTACCGCGAAGCGCCCAATGCCGCGCGGTTCGCGTTCGGGCACGGGCTGACCTACGGCAAGATCGCCTATGGCAACCTGCAACTCGGCACGGGGAAGCTCGCGTGGGACGGCGAGCTCACCGTCCGCGCGACGATCACCAACGATGGCAGCCGCGCGGCGGACGAGGTGGTCCAGCTCTACATCCACGACGTCGCCGCCAGCATCACCCGCCCGGTCCGCGAGCTCAAGGCGTTCCGCCGCGTCCGCGTGGCGGCCGGGGCGCAGGTCGAGGTGGTCTTCACCCTCAAGCGCGCCGACCTGCTGTTCATCGGCACTGCGCTGAAACCGACGGTCGAGCCGGGGCAGTTCCGCATCTGGGTCGCGCCGTCGGCACAGGCGGAGGGTGTCAGCGGGACGTTCGACCTCGTCGCGAGCTGACCCTCAGGCGTCGGTGCGGTCGGCCAGATCCTCGACCAGCGCGGCATGGACGCCGCGCTTGAGCGGGTTTGCCAGCATGATCAGCGCCGACGCCACCAGCCCCGCCGAGCAGGCGTACAGCATCAGGTCGCGGATCCCCGCGATCGTCGCCCCAGTCTGCACCGCGCCCGCGACATAGCCGATATGGCGGTAGAACAGCCCAAGCACCCCCGCCGCCGCCGCCAGCCCGAGCTTCTGCAGGAGGGCGGCGACACCGAACGCCAGCGCCTCGACCCGGGTCCCGGCAAGCGCTTCGCCATATTCGACCGTGTTGGGCAGCATCGACCAGAAGACGAGGTTGAATCCGGTAAACGCCGCCTGGAGCAGCGCGAGCACGACGACCGGCGCGGCGAGGCCACCAGCGCCGAACACCGCAAGGCACGCCAGTCCCCACCCGACCGCGACGAACCACACCCCGCGCAACCCGATCCAGCGCGTGACCGTCATCCACACCGGCACCGCGACCGTCCCGGCAAGCGCCATCAACGCGAGCGTCTGCGGACCCTGCGCTGGTTGCCCCGCGACATGCTTGAAATAATAGAGCACCGATTGCGTCAGCAGCGCTGCCGCCAGCCCTGCGACCATCGCCGCGAGATTGAGCGTCACGAACGCGCGATTGCCGAGCAGCAAGCGCAGCCCCGTCAGGAGCGGAAGCGGGGTAGGCGAACGCTGTACGGCAGGACTTTCGCGGGCGAAAACAGTCAGCGTGAGCAACAGGGCGCTGCCCACCACGCCATATACGATTGCGGCGGCGGCGAACCCCGACTGTCCGGTCGCGTCGCCGGTGGTGCGCAGCGCGATCCACGGCGTGCCGACCGTGACGACCAGCGCTGCCACCGTCCCGAACACCATCCGCACCCCAGCGAGCGTCGTCCGGTCGCGGCTGTCGCTGCTGAACCGGGCGCTCCACGCGGCATAGGGCACGTTGACCGTGGCATAGAGCGTACGGAACAGGATCTGCGTGGCGGCGATCGCCCCCGCGAGCCAGCCGCCCGACAGGTGCGGCGTTGCATACAGCAGCACGAACGCCCCCGCGAGCGGCACCGCGCCCGCTGCGATAAACCGCCGATACCGCACACCGGGGCGTTGCGCTGCGATGCCGACCAGAAGGTCGGCGATCCCGTCCCAAAGGGCACCTGCCATGTAGAGCGTCCCCGCCAGCGCTGCCGGAAGGGCAAGGACATCGGTGTAGAAGAACAAGAGGTAGAGCGAGACACTTTGCCAATACAGGTTGCACGCGAAATCGCCCGCGCCGAACAGCACGAACTGGGCCGGACCGGGACGCATCAGGGCAGGAGATGGGCTTTGCATGGGCGTCCGTGTGACTGATCGTCGGCGAGGTCTGGTTTGCGTCGCACGGTATCGGTTCCGACACTATCCGGAAGTGTTCGTTTCGAGCGGACCAAAGTCGACAACCCATGGGATCTGCTTCCAGTCGCCTTGCTCGTTCGGAAAGGTGCCCTGGAGATGGAGGGGATACGGAGGATCCTGAACGGCGACTTCTGGGTCAACGCGGCGGTTCGGTCATGGCGCGCCACCAGGTATCCAGCGGAGTCTGGCGGCCACTACGCACAATGCCGGCGCAATCGCGGCGTGGCGAATAGCGGTAGCACTCGGAAAAAGCACGGGCACCCGGTACGGACGGCGCCGGCAGGCTTTTCGCCGCGAACGGCCCGGTCTGCAGAGCCGCGCTCGCCGACAGCGCCGCCCCCGTCCGCACGGCCTTGCCGCCGCCGCCCGTTTTGGGCACTTTCGCGTTCATGCTGAAGCCCTTCCGTACGTTCGCGCCGCTTGGTCTGCTCCCGCTCCTGATCGGCGCGTCCCGGCCGCTGCCTGCCGATCCCGATACGCGCGCCTGGTGGGCGACGACCGCCGCGCTGTCGGATGACGCGATGGCGGGACGCGACGCGGGCTCTGCCGCCTATGAACGCGCCGCCAAGCTGGTCGAAGCGCGGTTCGCGGCCGCCGGGCTCGAGCCCGCGGGCGATAATGGCGGCTACATGCAGCGCGTGCCGATGCAGGCGCTGTCGATTGACCGCGCGACGTTCAGCGTCGGCGCCCGGCCGCTGCGCTTCCTCTACGACATCATGATCAACCCGTACCCGGGCATGCCGCCGCGGATCGACGCGCCGCTGGCCTATCGCGGCTATTGCAAGGCGGGCACGCTCGGCGACGTGCGCGGCAAGGCGGTGATCTGCCACGGAACGCACCGCGCCGGGCTGCCGTCAGATGCGGAGCGGCTCGCGGCCGTCAAGGCTGCGGGCGCAATCGCGCTCCTGACCATCGCGGACCCCGGCTTCACGGTCGAACCGCCACGCTGGCCCTTTGCCTACGCACGCACGGTTTGGCTCCAGGGCAGCCCGCCGGAAGCGGCGGGGCTGATGCGATTCACGCTCAACGCCGATGCATTGGGGCGATTGGATGCTGGCAGCGACCGCGATGCTGCGCGGCTTGTCGCTGCGGGCGCGGCCGGCAACGCCCTGCCCGACTTCGATATTCCGGGGCGCTTCCACGCGGATTTCAAAGTGTCGGAGCGAACGATCAGCGCGCCCAATGTGCTTGCGCGGCTGCCGGGCAGTGACCCGTCGCGCGCGGCGCAAGTGATCGTGCTCTCCGCGCATCTCGACGGCTATGGCTTCGGCGAGCCGGTTGCGGGCGACGGTCTCTACAACGGCACGCTCGACGATGCCGCCTACGTCGCGCTGCTGATCCGTCTTGCCGAGCGGCGCCAGCGCGCGGGATTCGCGCGGCCGGTGCTGTTCGCGGCGTTCACCGGCGAGGAGAAAGGCCTTCTTGGCGCCCGCTGGTTCGTCGCGCACCCAACCCTGCCGCGCGATCATATCGCCGCGGACATCAATCTCGACCAGTTGCGGCCGATCTTTCCGCTTGAGCTGCTGACCGTCCATGCGCTCACCGACACGACGCTGGGCGACGATGCGCGCACCGTGGCCGCCGGGATGAACGTCGGGGTGCAACCCGATCCCGAACCAGAACGCAACCTGCTGCGCCGCGCCGATCAATGGCCGTTCCTGGAGGCGGGCATCCCCGCGACGGCGTTCGTGTTCGGCTACCGGCCGGGGACGGAGAGCGAGCGTATCTATCGACGGTGGTACAAGACCGGCTATCACAAGCCGCAGGACGATTTGACGCAGCCGATCGACTGGCATGCTGCGGCGGACTTCAACCGGTTCTTCTACGCACTCGTGGAGCGTGTCGCGGACCAGCCCGCAGCGCCGGCGTGGAAGCCTGGCAGCACGCTGCGCACCGCTAAACGCTAGGCGGTACTTGGTATCGAGCCGCGGACCAAGCCTTTCACGAGCCAGGGGCTGGCGGGCAAGGTCGCGGGGATGATGAGCGAGGCTGACGGCCATCGAAAATAAATGTTCGGTGGAACGGCGTGGCGGATGTCGGCGCGGTCAGGCGGCGGCATCGCGGGAACTACGTATGGAGCGGCTGTAACCGACCCCCTAATATTCCCCCTCGGTGCCAACGCCACGCGTCATGGCCTCGCGGTGGGGCACTCGACCCCAGGGGGGCTGTATCGGCGATGCAGCGACGGCGTTCGCCGACCGCATGCCTGCGCTTCTGACGGGGAAATTGGCCGTGACGACAGGGTATCTCATCGCTGCGTTCGTCTCGGGGCTGCTGATTGGTGTCGCGCTGGTCTTGTATTGGCTGGGTTGGCATCGGCGCTGGCTCTGACGGCGGACTTTCGAGCTGCCTGATGCGTGATGGCGCGACATGTCCTCTTAGGGGACGTGCTCTGTCGAGGAGGGCGAGCCGGGCGTAGGGGGCGAGGCCTGGGGATCAGGCGGCGGTGACCGATAAGCGTACTTCACCAACAGCAACCGTCGCCGAGGAAGCCATCGTGATCAAGGATATCCTGCTCATCGTCGAGAATTCGGCGCATGCCGATCCGATCATTCGCGCCGCCGTGACGATGGCGGAACGGTTGGCGGCCACGCTCACGATCGAAGTGCTGACCGCAAGCCCGCTGCTGATCCCGGCGCTCGCCCCGCTGACGACGATGTATGTCCCCGACCGGGCGATGGCCGAGGACGAAGCCGCGCGCATCACCACCATTTCCGCCAGCGTCGCCGGGTCGCCCGCAGTCCTTCGCGTGCTTGGCCTTTGCAACGACGTCTTCGATCTCGCCCGGCGCGCCGGGCGTGCTGGCCCGCTGGTCGATCTGATCGTGATGGGCAGCGATGCGGACTGGGAGACGCGGTGGCTGCGGCGTCGGGCGTCCGAGACGGTCGTGATGGGTGCAGGGACGCCCCTGTTGATCCTTCCGGGTGTCACTGCGCTGCCGCCCGTCCACAACGCGGTGCTGGGGTGGCAAGACTGCCCCGAAGCGCGCCGGGCGGTGCACGATCTGGTGGCGATGACCGAGCCCGGCGCGAAGGTGTCGGTCGTCACCGTCGGCGCGGAGGAAGGTGACGAAGGAAGCTCTGTCGAGAGTGTAGACGAAGTCGTTCGTCACCTGGTCCGCCACGGGTTGCGCGCCGAACGGAAGGCCGTGACCAACGCGGCGCTATCCGACGCGGAAGCATTGCAAGCCTTCGCGCTGGAGGACGGCGCGGACCTGCTCGCGATCGGCGCGTTCGGCCATACGCGGCTGCGCGAGGTGATGCTCGGCGGCGTTACCCGCAGCTTGCTCGACACGGTGCGGTTGCCTTTGTTGGTGTCACGATGAAGCCCGCCGTCGGCATCGGACTGTCGTCCGTGGACGCAGCGTCGCGGCTCGCGCTCGACGGCCCCAACGAACTTCCGCGCGCGGGGCAGCGATCGACCTGGCGGATCGCGCTCGACGTCCTGCGCGAACCGATGCTGGCGCTGCTGCTGCTCGGTGGCCTGGCCTATCTGCTGCTTGGCGATCTCACCGAGGCATTGATCCTGCTCGGTTTCGCGACCTTCTCGGTCGGGGTCACCGTCGTGCAGGAAGCGCGTACCGAGCATGTACTGGAGGCGTTGCGTGATCTTTCCGCGCCGCGCGCGCTGGTGATCCGTGATGGCGCACGCCTTCAAGTCGCCGGGCGCGACGTGGTCCGCGACGATCTGATCGTGCTGGAACAGGGCGACCGGATCGCCGCCGATGCCGTGCTGGTCGAGGCGAGCGACCTGCAGACCGATTAATCGCTGCTCACGGGAGAGTCGCTGCCGGTCGGCAAGGTCGTGGCAGGCGAAGCGGAGAGCGACGCGGCGCACCGGCCGGGCGGCGATGGTCAACCCTATGTCTATTCGGGCTCGCTCGTCGCGCGCGGCAGCGGGATCGCGCGCGTGCTGGCGACGGGCCCGCGGAGCGAGATCGGTCGGATCGGTCAGTCGCTCGCGACGCTCGACACCGAAGCCCCGCGTCTGAGCCGCGAGACGACCCGGATCGTCACCTGGTGTGCAATCGGCGGTGGCGCGGTCGCGCTGACCGTGGTGCTGCTGTATGGTCTGCTCCGCGGCGGGTGGATCGAGGCCGTGCTTGCCGGGATCGCGATCGGCATGTCGATGCTGCCCGAGGAGTTCCCGGTGGTGTTGACGGTGTTCCTGGCAATGGGGGCATGGCGGATCGGCAAGATCGGCGTGCTCACGCGGCGCGCCGCGGCGATCGAGACGCTCGGGTCGGCGACGGTGCTGTGTACCGACAAGACCGGCACGTTGACCGAAAACCGCATGTGGCTTGCGGAACTGTGGTTGCCCACGGGGGAAACCCTCAAGCTTGGCGCAGGCGTCGCGGTCCCGGAATCCTATCATCTGTTGATCGAGACCGCTGCGCTCGCGAGTGCGGCCGTCCCGACCGACCCGATGGACATCGCGCTGCACGGTGCGCGCGCGGAGAGGCCGGACATCGCCTTGCCCGCCGGTGCGCCCGTCCATGTCTATGCGCTGCGGCCCGAGTTGCTGGCGATGTCGAACGTCTGGGCGGATGGCGACACGCTGGCGACTTCGGCCAAGGGGGCGCCGGAAGCGATCGCCGCCCTGTGCCATCTGACGGGCGATGCGCTTGCGGCGATGACGGCAGCGGTCGAGGCGATGGCGGTACGCGGCGTTCGTGTACTCGCCGTCGCGACCGCTACGCCGCTCGATCGGGACTGGGCGGAAACGCAAGACGATTACGCCTACACTTTGACGGGACTTGTCGGGCTGGCCGATCCGATCCGGGCGAGTGTGCCCGCTGCGGTCGCGGAATGTCGCAGTGCGGGGATCCGGGTCGTGATGATCACCGGCGACTATGCCGCGACCGCCCGGTCGATTGCGACGCAGGCGGGAATCGACGATGGCGACGTGCTGACCGGCGACGATCTTGCAGAGCTGGACGACGCCGCGCTGACGGCTCGACTGAAGTCGGTGACGGTCTTCGCCCGCATCATGCCCGAGCAGAAGCTGCGCATCGTCCAGGCGTTCAAGGCGGCGGGGGAGGTGGTCGCGATGACCGGTGACGGCGTGAACGACGCGCCGTCCTTGAAGGCTGCGCATATCGGCATCGCGATGGGCAAGCGCGGCACCGACGTCGCGCGCGAGGCGGCGGCGATCGTGCTGCTCGACGACGATTTGGGGTCGATCGTCCAGTCGGTCCGGCTCGGTCGGCGGATCTACGACAATATCCGCAAGGCGATGGCGTTCATCTTCGCGGTGCATGTGCCGATCGCCGGGCTGGCGCTGCTGCCGCTGTTCTTCGGCATGCCGTTGCTGTTCGGGCCGATCCACATCGCGCTGCTCGAAATGGTGATAGACCCGGTCTGCGCGCTGGTGTTCGAGGCCGAACGCGACGAGGCCGACATCATGGCGCGGCCGCCGCGCGATCCTGCGGAACCCCTGTTCGCCGTGCCGATGATCGTGTGGAGCGTGTTCCAGGGCGGTCTCGCCTTTGCCATGCTGGCGAGCGTCTTCTTCGTCGAGACGTGGAGCGGCATGCCGGAGGCGGAGCTTCGCGCGTTGATCTTCTTTGCGCTGATTTCCGAAATCGTCGCGCTGATCCTGGTCAACCGGTCGTTCAGTGCCGCCCTCGGCGAAGCCCTCGTCCGGCACAATGCCGCGCTGCGCTATGTCGGGGTTGCGATCACCGGCGTGACCGGGGTGATCCTGTTCCTGCCGCAAGCACAGGCGCTGCTGAAATTCGGCTCGATCGCTTGGACCGACATGGCGCTGGCGCTGGTGTTGGGCGTCGTCCTGCTGGTCCTGCTCGAAGGGTGCAAGCCGCTGGTGCGGAGGCTGCTCGCGCGGGGCGCGCGCGCTTCGCAACCCGGTTCGGTCACCGCGGCGTGAGCGTGGATGCGGCACCCGGCCGGACGCTTGCGCGGGGGTTTCTGGTGTTCCTGGTCGTGGCCGCCACGCTGGCGTTCGTGTGGCTGGTCGCCCCCTTTTCCGGCGCGATCCTGTGGGCGGTGATTGCAGCGGTCCTGTTCGAGCCGCTTAACGCGCGCCTGCTCCGCGCCTTGCCCGAGCGCCGGGGGATTGCGGCGGCGATCACGTTGCTCGTCATCGTCACGGTCGTCGTCGTGCCGGCGATGCTGCTGGCGGCGGCGATGCTGCGCGAGGGGACGGCTTTCTATGCCCTCGTCCGCAGTGGGGAGATCGATTTCGGTCGTTTGTTCACCGAGACGCAGGGGCGATTGCCGGGATGGGCGAGGAGGTGGCTCGCCGACATCGGCCTCGGCGATATCGCGGGCCTGCGAACGCGATTGGGTCAGGGGTTTGCAAACAGCTTCCAACTGCTGGCGGGGCAGGTGCTCAGCATCGGGCAGGGAACGTTCGGCTTCTTCCTGGCGCTCGGCGTGATGCTGTACCTGACGTTCTTTCTGCTGCGCGACGGCCATGCGATCGCCGCCCGCATCGAACGCGCGATTCCCCTGGCGGCCGATCAGCGCGCGGTGTTGATCGCGCAATTCGTCACGGTGATCCGCGCGACGATCAAGGGCAGTCTGATCGTCGCGATCCTGCAGGGCGCGACCGGCGGGATCGTGTTCTGGGCGATCGGCATTCCGGGCGCGTTGCTATGGGGCGTGGCGATGGGCGTGTTCTCGCTGTTCCCCGCGATCGGCACCGGCTTGGTCTGGGTGCCGGTGACGGCGTATCTGTTTGCCAGCGGCGCGATCTGGCAAGGGAGCGTGCTGTTCCTCTGCGGCTTTTTCATCATCAGCAGCGTCGATAACGTCGTCCGCCCGATCCTGGTCGGGCGCGATGCGCGCATGCCCGACTATGTCGTCCTGATCGCGACGCTGGGCGGGTTCGAGGGGATGGGGTTCAACGGCTTCGTGGTCGGGCCGGTAATCGCGGCTTTCTTTATGGCCGTCTGGCAGATATTCGCCACCACGGACCGCGCAGGGGCTGACGCGGGGATGCCGGATGGAGACATGTCGCCGCAAGATCTGGCGAGCCTCTAGACCAGGTACAGAGAGGCCATCGACTCGCGCAGCGGCGCGGACCCCTTATCCCGGCACCCGGAATGATGGGGTTGGAACCAGCGTTGTTATCATCCCCCTCGGCTCAACGGGCACCCCATCCGCCCATTCCACTGTCGTCGTGAGGTTGACCGAAAACGCGCTCCGTCTTGTTTGCGATCGAGAACTGTCCGCGCGCATATGCAATCGCGCCCTCGACCGCCTCGATAGTCGTGGCGATCTTCCCCGGGGCGGCGGTGAGAGTGGATCGTCAGGCGACGATCGGATCGTTCTCGACTTCGGTCGTGCCGGGCGCCTTCCAGGTGGTGGAGTTTGGGAGGCAACAATCGCGCGGAGAGCGGACCATTCCGGTCGGTTTGACCTTGCCGCCATCGGCAGTGGCCGAAAGGGTCTCCGGACCGAAGCTCGCCCGGTGGAGCGCGATCCGGGCGGTGTGCTCATCGCAGCGACCATGCACCGTGGGGAACTGCCGCTCGAGTTCCCGCGCCACCGCTTTGATTCCCTTGGCGCGCGCGGTACTCCCGGATTGATTGCGCGCAATGTCGCGCTGGCGGTCGGCCAAGTGACACCGACGGGGCATCGGCAAGAGCGGCGGCTAGGGTTTCAGGCGACGGACTGTCAGAACCTTTACCGGGGCCACCGGCACTTCGCCCTTGAACGCGCCGTGTTGCGTGGCCGTCGGCGAAACGGGCGCGTCCATGATGCCGACGATAATCGGCATGCCCTCCACGACGTGGCCGAACGCGGCATACCCGAGATTGTCCGCGGGCTGTCCTTTGCCTGCGTCCAGCGAAGGCGTCTGGTCTCCGACGCTGATCGTAAACTCGCTGCGGCCGGTGCCTGGCGCAAGGCGGGCAAGCGATATTTCGCCGTCGGTGTGGTGGAGGCCGGTCTGCGTTGTTGGCTCGTGCGCGATGGGCGGGAGAAGGCGCTTGAACTCACCATTGGCTCCGAACTGGACAAAACCGAAATGATCGGCAGCTTTGACAGCGCGGTAGAATTCGGTGCCATCGAGCTTCTTTTGGTCCACGTACCGTAGGAAATTGGCAGCGGAAGCCGGCGCTTTCACCGTTTCCAGCTCGATCACGATCCTTCCCGCGCTCGTTTCGACCAGCACGCGCGGCAAGTTCACGGGCGGGGTGGTGGCCGAAGCCAGGGGAGTCGCCGGACCCTGCGCCAGGGCCGGTACGGCGAGCGCCAGACTTATGGCGGACAGACAAATTCTCATCGCGTTCCTTCCGATCGCTCAATAACGCCGGTATCTGCAATCCGGGGTTTGACCGCGACGCGCGTGGCGCTGACCGACCTGGTGCTTGCCCCCTTTTGAGCAGGAAAAATCCGTGTTGGGAACACTGCCCGCGCCACCCCCTACCGCGCCCGGCTCGCGTCGAGAAATGCGGCAGTCCATACCAGCGGGGCGTTCCAGTTGATCGCGACCTCGTTCACCGTAAAGACCCGGTAGTCATCGATCCAGCACGCCTGCGGCGCGCACCCGTGCATCGGCCCCGGACGGCGCGCTTCGTCTGAATTCGGCCCGCCCGACAGCACGCCCGAGGGTGGCGCGGGATAGCGCGGGTTCGCCGTGGCGGCCCAGAAGCGATGGTGCGGGTGACGCATGCTGCGCACGCCGAAGCCTGTGACATAAGATTGGTCGAGCGCGTTGCGCCCCAGCACGTAGTCGAGGCTGGCGACCACCGCGTCGCGATAGGCGGGCGTCGCTTTGATCTGCCACGCCACACCAAGCACGATCGCGCGGTTGAGGATCGTCGCGTTCGATCCCCAGGAATAGCGTGTTCCGGCGTAGGGAAGGCCGTAGCCGCTGCGGCGTGTCTCCGCGACGAAACCGTCCGCCAGCCGCGTGATCCCCGCGCGGAGCGATGCGCGCAGGTCGGTCGGAAGGGCGCTTGGCACCGTCGCCAGGGTCAGCGCGCCCGCAAGCCGCAGATAGCCCCAGTCGATCCGGTCGCCCGGGTCCGCAAACACGCCGTCGCTGCGCAACCGCGCGAGGAACGGGGCTTCGCCGGTGGACGCGTACAATTGCGCCGCGGCAAAGGTGAATTCGTCGCGGACGTCCTTGTCGCCATAGCCGCCGCTGCCGGTGAAATCCGAACTGGCACGCAGGTCGGGGTAGCGCAGGGCAGCCGCCCAGCCACGTCGTGCGGCGGCAAGGCACCGCGCGGCAAACACCGGGTCGATCGTCCGCCAGATCCGCGCGGCCTGCGCCGCGACCCCGACCATGTTGAGCGTCGCGGCGGTCGATGGCGGGTACAGGAATCGCCGCTCGTGGTCGTCGGCGGGCGCGGTCGGCAGGGGCGTCCAATGCTCGTCCGCGATCTTGGTGTGGACGAGTCCCCCGGCGTCGATCGTCTCGAAGCCGGCGTCGCCATTTCGCCGGGCCACCGCCAGCGGCATGCCATCCGGGATTTGCATCGCGAGCAAAAATTTGACCTCGACCTGCGCTTCGTCGAGCAGGTCGTCGCGTCCATTGGCCCGTTCCGGAAGCGCGAGCCGCCCGTCCGCAAAGGCCGCCGCATCGCCGAACGCGCCCAGCCGTTCGTGCAGATCAAGCAGGGTCCAGGCCGACACGCCGCCGTTGACGACATATTTGCCCTGGTCGCCCGCATCATACCAGCCGCCGGTCGCGTCGAGGGTGTACCCGCAGCCCGGCCATTGCACGCCTTTCTGGTCGCGCCCCGCAAAGCAGGTGGCGCGATCGGGCGCGTGACCCGCCGCGCGCGACAGGTCACGCCGTTCGACCAACGCGGGCAGGATCGGCACCCCGCTGCGTTGCTGGTAGAAGAACGCCATCGCCGCGGTCGCGACGGGGGCGAACGGCCGGCTCGCGATCGCGAAGGGGTGGCTGGCGTCCGGGCCGACATGCAGGACATAGCCGCTGCCGGGGGTGTGGAACTCGCCGAACGCGATCCGGTGCACGCTTTGCCCGGAGGCCGCATCGGGGCCTACCGGAACGGTGGACCCGGACGCGACCGTCCGTCCTCGCGAATTGCGCAACGTCCAGCCAAGCGGGGTCGTCGCGGCGGACAGCAAAACGGCCGTCTTGGGGCCGCGCGTCTCATATCCGGCCTGATCGATGCGGATCGCCGCGGGCGGGGTCGGCGCCGCCGCTGCGGCGAGCAGCAGCGCGACCAGAACGAGCCGGCGCGCGCTCATGGTTTCCCCACAAGCGCCTGGCGGATCGGCTCGACCCATTTGTCGTGGTCGATGTCGTAGACGATGAAATCGCTGTCGAACTGCCAATAGGCCCAGGGGAAGCCGTGCGCCTCGGCATCGCGCCGGACGGTCGCAGTGTACCGCACACGGTCCGCCATCGGCGTGCCGCTCTTGTCGAAGGCGCCGAACTCGCCGAGCAGCACTGGGCGTTTGTTGGCCTTGCTCCAGGCGGCGACCGTTGCGAGGTCCGCGCCGACGCGCTTCTCGTCGGCGGAGGTCAGCGGGATGCCGTGGAGATCGCGATTGTCGGTCCACGGTGCACCTTGGTGGGTGAAGCGGAACGGCTCGTAATAATGAAAGGTGACGAGGATGTTGCGGTCGCTCGCCGGCAGCGTCAGCGCGTCCAGCTTGCTAAGGCTGTTCCAGTTGGTCGGCCCGATCACGAGCGTGCGCTGCGGGTTGCTGGCGCGGACGACGGGCAGGATCTGCGCGAGCAACGCGTTCCAGCGATCCGCGTCGAGCTTGCCGTGCGGCTCGTTCAACAGTTCGAACAGCACGGACCGCGGGGCGGCGCGATAACGCTCGCCGATCTGCTGCCAGAACGCCGTGAGCCTCGGGGCGCAAGCCTCGGGATCGTCCGAGCATGTGTTGAAATCATGTTCGTCGAGGATCACCGACAGGCCGGCATCGCTCGCCTGCCTGACCACGCGATCGAGCGTGGCGAGCCATTTGGGGTCGAGCCGGTTGGCGGCGTCCATATGGTCGAACGCCTGCAGCACGAGACGGATGAAGTCGAACCCGCCCTTGCGGATGACCGCGAAATGGCGCGGCTGGAAGCGCGCGCGCGCCGGGTCCTTCCACAGCGGATCGTAGCCGAGCACGTTGACCCCGCGGTGCAGGTGCGCGGCCGTGGCGAAGGCATCGCCGGATGGCGCGGCGCTCGCCGCGACCGGCAACAGCGCCGCGCAACAGGCCAGCGCTACGCGGAGGCTGCGGGGGATTGTCCTCATTGCGTTGCTCCTTGAGCGGTATCGCTTGCAACCGGTGTCACGCGCAAACTTCGGCGGCCGGATGGGGGGCATTGGCGGGGATGGGCTGCCCCTTGGCATGCGCCGCCGCTTCGAGCGTCGCGGTCGGGCCCGGCTGCGAAAGATCGCGCGAGCCCGCGTAAAAGGGATCGGCCTCCGCCTCGGGCAGGGTCGTGAAGCCGAACCCCATCCGGTCGTACAGGTCGAGCAGCCGCGGCATCATCCGCGCGTCGAACGCGCCGAGGTGGAGCAGGAGCACGTACGGAATGTCCCGCCCGAGCGCGGTGCGGGCCAGATCGCGCGACCGCTGCGCCTGCGCGCGCGCCGCGGCGAGGAAGCTCGTCTCCAGCGTGGCGATTGCAGCCGTATCGTGCCGCGCGGTGCAGCGCGCGAAGGCGTCGTTCCACGCATAGTCGCCAAAGCTCATCGTGACCGCGGCGATCCGATAGCCCCGCGCCCGCAATCCGGCGCGGACGGTGTCGCGCACGCTGGCGTCCTGCCCCTCGGCGAGGAAGGGGTAGCGGAACCAGTGCCAGTCGCTGTCGCCAGCGACCGCGGCGATCGCGGGTTCGTTGCGAAGCACATCGGCAAGGAAGGCGGTCGACCCGACCGTGTCGAGATTGACGTGGCCCGCGGTATGGTTGCCGATCGGCAGCCCGGCCGAACGCCATGCCGCCAGCACCCTGGGGGCGTTGGGGTCGCCCGCGCCGAAGGTGGCGTTCATGAAGCCGAACGCGGGCGCATGATGCGCAGCGAGCGCGGCGAGAATCGTCCGGGCGATGACGAGCCGGTCACCCCCGCCCGGCAACGGTCCATGCGCTGGCAGGTCGTCGAAAGTCAGGGCAATCTGCGGGCGCGCCGACCGCGTCTTTGCCGCGGGGGAGGAGGGGGACGACCGTTGGGACGGCGGCGCCGCGAGGGCGGATCCTGCGGCGAGCGCCGCCATCAATCCGGCGGTCAGGACTTTCCACCCGTGCATATCGCATCCTGCTCCCCACGGCTCGGGTCCGGTCGCGTTTGCGATCGTCTCGGGCTGGCCGTGTTACCGGTATCACACCGTACCGCGCGGATCGTGTCAACCCGCTGTGTCCTTGATAAGAAAGCCTTTCACGCGCGTACGTTTTTGCCGAAGACATGCTGTCGCGACGCCATCTGCTCCGCTACTGTCGGGAAGAATGTCGGACTTTCCCCCGCCCGCGACCCAACGCCGCGTCGCCGAACGCGCTGCCGTGGACGCGGCGACGTTCGCGCGGGAGGTCGTGACGGCCTATCGACCGGTCGTGCTGCGCGGCCAGGTCGCGCACTGGCCTGCCGTCGCCGCGGGGGCGGGGGGCGACCGGGCGATGGCGCAATATCTCGCGGGCTTTGCGACGGCGGGGGGCAAGCCGCTCGACGTGTTGATCGCGCCACCCGAGGCGGAAGGGCGCTTCTTCTACGCCGATGACACGCTGACGGAATTCAACTTCCATCGCCAGCCCGTGCCGATCGGCGCGCTGGTCGCCGAGCTGTTGCGGTTCTCCGAAACGGCAGCGGAACGACCGCACGCGCTTTATGCCAACGCCGCGACCGCGCCCGAGCATCTGCCGGGCTGGGAGGCGGCGAACCCGCTCGCGCTCGGGGTCGACGCACCGGCGAGGCTGTGGATAGGCAATGCCACGCGGATCGCGACGCATTACGACACGTCGATCAACATCGCGTGCGTCGTCGCGGGGCGGCGGCGGTTCACGCTGTTCCCGCCAGAGCAGCTCGCCAACCTGTATGTCGGGCCGCTCGACCACACGATGGCCGGGCCGCCTTCGAGCATGGTCGATCCCGACGCGCCCGACCTGCAACGCTACCCGCGCTTCGCGCAAGCGCTGGCGCATGCCGAGGTCGCCGAGCTCGGACCGGGCGATGCGATCTTCATCCCGCCGATCTGGTGGCACCATGTCCGCGCGTTCGACCGGCTCAACGTGCTGGTCAATTACTGGTGGGAACATCGCTCGAGCGCCGCCTTCCTCGCGCTGGTCCATGCGATCGAGGCGGTGCGCGACCTGCCGGTCGCGGAGAAGACGGCGTGGCGGAGCTGGTACGACCATCTCGTCTTCGCGCCCGACGCGGCGCGCGCTGCGGACCATTTGCCGGAAGCGGCGCGCGGCATATTGGGGGCGGCGAGCGTCGAGCGGACGGGCAGGATCCGCCAGTTCCTGATCCGGATGCTGCAGCGGCCGTGAGCTGCAGTCGTCGGCGCGCGCACCCTTCGATCGTATCGGCTCACCAATTCTCCCCGTTCGGTTCGAGCGAAGTCGGTTTGGGGGCGTCAAAGTTCTGGTCGTCTCTGGAACGCTATCCGGTCCGCCCCAGGCTTTGCAGCAGTGTCACGCGCATCCGCTCCAGTCCGTCGCGGTCGGCCTCACCCAGCACGCCTTTGACGTGTGGCGGCAGATGCGCCGCCGGATCGCCGCCCGTCTGGAACACGAGATGGTCGAACATCGTGCGCCATACCTTGCGCTGGTCCTCCGGTAGCGTGCGCAACGCAAAAAGCCCGAGCAACAGCGCGTCATACGGGTTGGGCATCCCCGCCGGTGCCGGGTCCCACCAGTAATTGCACAGCACGTTGACCGGCGCGAGCGAGGCGACCGCATGCCACCAGTGGAACGGAATGTAGAGCGCGTCGCCGGGCTCGAGCGTCGCCGCGCGCGCATGCGCCATTGCCTCGGCGAAGCGCGGGTAGCGCTCGAGATCGGGCGCGTCCGGGTCGACCATGCTCACCGGCGTGCCCGCCGGGGTCAGTTCGTACGGGCCCATGTAGAGGTTGGCGACCTGATCGGGCGGGAACAGCGTGAAGCGACGGCGGCCCGCGACGACGACCGCGATATTCTCCATCAAATCGTAATGCGTCGCGACGCGGATGGCATTGCCGAGCCACAGCCGCGGCACGACCGTGGGATCGACCAGGTCGATCGCGTGCGCCGCGGCGAACCCGGGGAGCAGGTCGGGTGCCGGGATCGACTGGACCGCGATCGCATAGGGACGCGGCACCGCGCGATCGCGCAGCAGCCGGTCGAGAAACGGATCGAGCGGGGAACGGCCGCGCGTGAAATTGAGCGCGGTGAGACCGGGTTCGTAGAAGAAGCGCCCCTCGATCTCGGGCGCACCGACGATCGCGCCGACCGGCTCGGCATGGCTGAAGGTCTTGAGATAGCCGACCAGCGCCTCGTCCGACTCCCGCGCAGCGCGGACCGCTGGCCAGTCCGCGGCGAGCCCGCGCAGCACCACCGGTTGGGCGGCAGCGCGAATCTCGGTATCGAACCGCGCGCGGTCGATGCCGTGTAGTTCCGCGATCGGGGCGGGGGTGGGGAGCGGCATCATGCCCGCGTCACAGCGGCGATCCGCCGCCACCGACATCGAACGGCGATTCCGCGGTGAAGGAGAAGAACGGCACGTCTTCCTTTGGCTTGGGCGCCGGGGCAGGGGCGGGCGCGGCGAGCGGCGACGGCGCGGTCCGCCGCAGGAAATCGCCGTGCGTCGGCAAACGTTGCGCGGTGTCGAGATAGCCGCGTCGCATCTGTTCCAGCGCAATCGCGACCTTCTGCTCGTCGAGCGCATCGGCGGCCGGCTCCCAGCTCTTGGGGATGATCCCCTGGCCGAGGCACACCGCCACCCAGCTCGGGTCGCTGAACAGGTCGTAGCCCTCGCGGAACAGCCGGCCCTTGCCCGCGAACAGGTCGATCTTGCGTTGCAGGCTTTCGGGCACCTCCATCGTCCGCACCTTGTCCCAGAAGGGCGAATCGTCGCGGCGCGTGGCCTTGTAATGGAGGATGATGAAGTCGCGGATGTCCTCGTACAGGTCGTGCATCTGCCGGTTGAACTCGTCGCGTTCGGTCGGGTCGAAGCGCTTGTCGGGGAACAGCGCGAGGAGTCGCTGGATTCCCGCCTGGACGAGATGGATGCTGGTCGATTCGAGCGGTTCGATGAAGCCGCTCGACAGGCCGAGCGCGACCACGTTGCGGTTCCAGCAGTCCCGACGACGCCCCGCGGTGAAGCGGATCCGGCGCGGGTCGGCGAGCGGCTCGGCCTCGAGGCTGGCGAGCAGTTGCGCCTCGGCCGCCTCGTCGTCGAGATAGTCGCTGCAATAGACGAGGCCGTTGCCCATGCGGTGCTGCAACGGAATCCGCCACTGCCACCCCGCCTGATGCGCGGTCGAGCGGGTGAACGGATCGGGCTCGCCCGGCCGGGGCAGCGCGCACGGCACCGCGATCGCGCGATCGCACGGCAGCCAGTGTGCATAGCTTTCATAACCGGTGTGGAGCGTTTCCTCGATCAGCAGGCCGCGGAAGCCCGAGCAGTCGATGAACAGGTCGCCCTCGACCCGCCGCCCGTCCTCGAGCGTGACCGCCTCGACATAGCCGTCGCCGGGACGCTGGTTGACCGTCGCGATCTTGCCTTCGACCCGGACGATCCCCGCCTTCTCGGCATAATCGCGCAGATAGCGCGCGTAGAGCGAGGCGTCGAAATGGAAGGCGTAGAACAGCTCGCGCACCGGCGAGCGCGCATCCTCGTTCGCGCGGCCGAAGGTCCCGTTCTTCGCGGCCATCGCGCTCATCGACCAGGCCGCAATGTCCTCGATCGGCCGCCGTGCCTTTTCGCGTAGCCAGAGCTGGTGGAAATGGATCCCCTGCAAATCGTGGCCATATTTGCCGAACGGATGGAAGTAGCGCTCGCCAAGCGCGCCCCAGTCGACGAACTCGATCCCGAGCTTGAACGTCCCCGCCGTCGCGGCAAGGAACGCGTTCTCGTCGATCCCGAGCATTTGATTGAAGTTGATGATCGGTGGGATCGTCGCCTCGCCGACGCCGACCGTGCCGATCTCGTCGGATTCGACCAGGGTGACCTGGGTATAGCCGTTGTTGAGGAAGCGGGCGAAGGCGGCGGCGGCCATCCAGCCGGCGGTGCCCCCGCCGACGATGACCACGCGGCGGATCGAATGCTCGTTCATTGGGTGAGGTGTCTCGTCTGGGTCGCACGATAGGCGGCGTGGGTGGGAACATGCGGCAGGGCGGCGGCGATCGCGGATGCCTGATGCGCCATCGCCGCGCGCACCGACGCGACGGGGATGGCCGACACGAGCGGGTCGACGCGGCGCGGCAGGAAGCCCTGGCCGATCATGACCGCGGCCCAGCTGTCACGCGCGAAGGTTTCCTCCTCGTGGAACGGGAGGCGCCCGCGTTCGGCGAATTGCGCGAGCGTATGCGCGAGAGTGGCGGGCGGTTCGGTCGCGGCGAGGCTGCGCCACAGCGGATCGTCGCGCCGCGCGGTCCGGTAATGCAGCACGAGGAAATCGCGGACGCGTTCGGCTTCGGCGCGGGTCTGGCGATTGAATTCGGCCACCTCGACCGAGGTCGCGACACGGCCGGGGAGCATCGTGATCAGCCGGTCGATCGCGCTGAGCGCGAGGTGGAGGTTACACCATTCGAGCGGCTCGATCTCCGTCGCGGCATCGCCGATCGCGAGGCAATTGCCCTGCCACGGCTGCGGGCGCGTGCCGGGGCGGATGCGGATCGGTTCGCCGGGCGTGGCACCCGAGGCGTTGCGCAGGACGCGCGCCGCCTTGCCGTCGCTGATCGCGTGCGAGGCATAGGCAAAGCCCGCCTGTCCGCCGCTCGACCAGCGCCAGCCCGCTTCGTGCGCGGTGACGGTGGTGAGAACCGCCGGCTCCCCGCCCGGTTCGGCGAGCAGGACGCGGTCGCAGGGGAGCCACGCGCTCCAGTCGTCGCGCACCGTGTCGATCGCGCCGCGCAGCCGTGCTTCGGGGCCGGTCGCATCGATGAACAGGTCAGCGGTCAGCGCAGTACCGTCGGTCAGAGCGACCGAGGCGATGGCCTTGTCCGCAGTCAGCGTCACCCCGGCGATCTCGCCCGCGATCTCGTGCACGCCGACGTGAAGCGCGAATGCGCGCAGCATCGTGGCGTGGCGGGGCAGGTCGAGCGTCAGGCCGAATTCGTGATCGGCGAACGGTGAATTGGCGGTCGGCGGGACGAACCGCCCGGCGCGCGCGAGCGCGGCTGCGGGCGAATGGCTGTCGAACGGTGCCGCGGTCCCGTCCTGCGCCGCGCGCACCCAGTGGAGGTGGAAGGCGGTCGGCCCGAACGACGCGCCGTAGCGGCCATAGGCGTGGACATAGTCCGGCAGCCCGGTTGCCCAGCCCGCGAACAGCGTCCCCAGCCGATAACCGCTGCCGGTCCGCACGATCCCGTCGGCGACGCCTATCCCGAGATCCTCCTGAAACCCCAGCAGCGAGGGCAGGGTACAGGCGATCCGGTCGGCCAATGCATCCGGCGCGGCCGCGCACGCGAGGATCGTCACGTCGAGGAACGGCGCGCGCCGTTTGATTGCGGCGGCGGCGCACCAGGCGGTGATCCCGCCGCCTGCCACCACGATCCGCTCGAGCCGGTCGCCGCGCATCAGGCGGCTTGCGCCATCGCGCAATAGCGCTCGATGAAGCTGCGGTGATCGGGGCGGCGCGCGACATCGCCCGCAATTTCGGCTTGCAGCGTCTCGACGCTGTGGAGCAGCGCATCCGTCGCGACCGTGTCGACGCGCGGATCCCATCCCTCGGGCACGATTCCCTGGCCGAGATAGACCGCGACCCAGCTGGGATCGAGAAACACCCCCTCGCGATACTTCACGATCCGCGCGCGGGTGCGCCACAGGTCGAGCTTTTCGGACAGAGTGTCCGGGATCGGCATGGTGCGGACATAATCCCAGAACGGGGAATCGCTGCGGGTGGTGGCGTGATAATGGAGGATCAGGAAGTCGCGAATCCGGTCGTATTCGAGGTCGATCACGCGGTTGAATTCGTCGCGGTCGGTGGCGCTGATGTGGCGCTCGGGGAACAGCTCGATCAGCGCCGTGATCGCCTGCTGGACGAGGTAGATACTGGTCGATTCGAGTGGCTCGAGGAACCCGCTGGCGAGCCCGATCGCCACGCAATTGCCGACCCAGCTGCGCCGCCGCCGTCCCGCCTTGAACCGCAGCATGCGCGGTGCGGCGAGCGCCTCGCCCTCGACCGCGGTTTCGAGCGCGCGGCGGGCGTCGTCGTCGGAGACGAACGCGCTTGCATAGACATAGCCGTTGCCGGTGCGATGCTGCAGCGGGATGCGCCAGCGCCAGCCCGAGGGCATCGCGATCGCGCTGGTATAAGGCGTTACCGCGGTGTGCGTCCGGCACGGCATCGCCACCGCGCGATCGGTCGGCAGCCAGTGCGACCAGTCGACGAACGGTTCCGCGAGCTTCGACCCAAGCAACAGCGAGCGGAAGCCCGAGCAGTCGATGAACAGGTCACCCTCGATCCGTTCGCCGCCGTCGAGGACGATCGCCCGGATGTCCCCGCTTTCGCCATCGCGCTCGACGCTGGCGACCGTCCCTTCGGTGCGACGAGCGCCGGTCTCCTCGGCGATCTGGCGCAGGTATGGCGCGAACAGCAGCGCATCGAACTGATAGGCATAGCCATAGGTCCCCGCGAGCGTCCGGTCGGTCGCGGGCCGGTCGAACTTGCCGCCGCGCGCCAGTGCGCAGGCGTAGGACAGGCTGTCGAGCGACGGCAGCGGTTTCCCCTCGCGCAGCAACCTTGTCCAATAGTGGTGGAAATCGACCGCGCCGGACCCGCGCCCGAAGGTGCCGAACGGATGGATGTAACTGTCGCCGATCCGGCCCCAGTCGCGGAACTCGATCCCGAGTTTGAAGGTCGCCCGCGTGCGCGCCATGAACTCGGCTTCGTCGATCCCGAGCCGTTCGTTGAACGCGCGGATATGCGGCAGTGTCGCCTCGCCGACGCCGACCACGCCGATCGCCTCGGATTCGACCAGATGGACCGAACAGTGATCGGGCAACAGCCGCGCGAGCGCAGCGGCGGTCATCCAGCCGGCCGTCCCGCCGCCGACCACCACGACCCGTACTTTTGCCCTTGCTGTCAACGGCATCGCTGCTCTCCATCGGCGCCTTATGCTTGCGCTCCCATCGGGTGCTCCTTCATTCCAAACGCCGCGTCAACCGCTAGCTGATTGTTTCAGCAGCGTTGCAGGATTGTCACATTCCTTCGAATTTAGCGTTTGATTTCCCCAAAATGTTACCGCAAACATAGCTGGCGCGCATCGGACAAACCGACGGCGTCGTCAAAAATCAGACGCGGATACAGCGTCGTGTTCAGTGAGGGGTTGTGTATGCGTAGCTTAACGCCACAGACGGCGGCTGTTCGTCGTCTTGTCCACTTTTTCCACGGCGCTTCCGCCACCGCGTTGTGCGTCGCGCTTGCCGGGACGGCACACGCGCAGACCGCCGGATCGAACCCGACGTCGCCAACCGGAGCGGTTGCAGGGCAGGGCACCGCGGGTACGGCCGGGGCACCGACGTCCTCCAGCGAGACGTCGAGCGTCGACGGGCAGACCGCGACGCCGGCGAACACCGCCAAGGACCCCGACGACATCGTCGTGACCGGGATCCGCCAGAGCCTCGCCAACGCGCAGAACATCAAGCGCAACTCCGACACGGTGGTCGACGCGATCACTGCGCAGGACATCGGTGCCTTGCCCGATCGCTCGGTGACCGAAGCGCTCCAGCGCGTGCCGGGCGTGTCGATCAGTCGCTTCGCCGCCTCGAACGATCCCGACCATTTCTCGGTCGAAGGTTCGGGCGTGGTCATTCGTGGCCTCAACTTCGTCCGGTCCGAATTCAACGGGCGCGACGCCTTCTCTGCCGGGATCGGCGGCCAGTCGCTCAACTTCTCGGACGTGCCCGCCGAACTGCTCGGCTCGGTCGAGGTGTACAAGAACGTCACCGCCGCCTCGATCGAGGGCGGGCTCGCCGGGACGGTCAACCTCAACACGCGCAAGCCGTTCGACAACAAGGGCTTCCATATCGGCGTCGATACCGAGGCGAGTTATGGTGACCTGCGCAAGAAATGGACCCCGACCGGGTCGATCCTGGTCAGCAACACCTGGGATACGGGTGTCGGGACGTTCGGCCTGCTCGGCGACGTGTCCTACTCCCGCGTGCGCAGCCGCGCTGATGGTTTGCAGATCACCAACTTCCAGGCGCGCGACAACTCGTTGGTGACGTATCAGAGCCAGGGCGGCACGACGATCTGCCGCAATCCGCTGCCGGGCAATTCCGACACGACCACCTTGCCGGGCGCGAATGCCGCCTGCGGCGCGGCATCGACCCCGGGCGCGGACGGGTTCGCCGATCCGCAGTCCGGCCTGTATTCGCCATTGGGCGGACAGTATCGCACCCAGGAGTTCGATCGCAAGCGCGACGGCATCGCGGTTGCCGCACAGTTCGAATCGAAGGACCGCCGATTCCTGATTACCGGGCAGTACATCCGCTCGCACACGACCAACCTGTCGGACGAACATACGTTCGAGGCGGCGCCCGACCTTTCGGAATACAGCACTTATCCGATCGGCTGCCAGCAGAACAACGCCGGCCCGCTGACCAACCCGACCGACGTCAACTCCGGCACGGTGCGTGCGCAATGCCCCGTCGGCCAATTCACCAACTACAAATATGACGCAAACGGCCTGTTCCAGAGCGGCTACATCACGACGCCCGGGACCGGCTATCGCAGCAACCTGAGCGGCACGCCGCTGCAGACGTTCATCCCCACCGGCGGCGCACCGATCTCGTTGTCGCGCGGACAGTCGTACGAGCAGAATACGGTCAACGATTATGGCCTGAACGCGCTGCTTCACCCGACCGAGCGGCTGCATATCGCACTCGATGCCGATTACACCGAGTCGCACCACCAGGTCAGCCAGCTCAATATTTTCGGCGAGACCTATGCCGACCAGGAGCTGAACCTCACCGGCAATTTGCCGACGGTCGTCTCGCACAAGCCGGCGACGCTGGCGGCGGCGTGGGCGGGGCCGGCGAACCCGGCGCTGGTCAATGCGACCGACGCGCAATATTTCGGCGATCCGAACGTCGAATTCTGGCGCGCGGCGATGGACCATTTCGAGGACAGCCGCGGCAAGGAGTTCCAGTTCAAGGGCGACGTCACCTATGACGTCGACGGCAGCTTCCTCGACAAGATCCGGTTCGGCGCGCGCTATGCCGACCGGGACCAGACCGTGAAATATTCGGCCTATAACTGGGGCATGCTCAGCGAGGTCTGGGCCGGAAGCCCCGTCTCGATCAACCAGGTCAACGGCGGCAACGCGAGCTTCTACAACTTCAACAACTTCTTCCGCGGCGCGACCCCGGGGCCGGCTGGCGCTTATTATTACAACGGCAACATGATTGACGGCTATGACAAGACCGTCGGCTTCATCAACCAGGTCGAGGCTGCCGGTGCCGCAACCCAGACCAACCCGTCGACTCGCTGGTCGCCGGCAGCGTTGCGGGCTGGCGTCGGTGCGGACTCGCCGTATCTGCCCAACGAAGTCACCCGCGTGCACCAGCGCGACAGTTCCGCGTATGTGATGGCCTCGTTCAATACCAAGACGCTGGTCCAGGGGCTGGACATCGCGGGCAACGTCGGGGTTCGCTACGTCCATACCGGCATGGACAATTTCGGCGGGAGCATCATTCCGAGCCAGGCAACCCTCGGGATCGCGGACTCGTACCAGAGCCGGTGCGTCCCCGCAGCGCCGACCAATCTGCCGGCCGGCTATACGCCTGCGGCGCCCGGTGGCGTCTGCCTGCTCGGTCCCGCAGGTTACGCCCGCTTGCAGCAGTTCGCCGCGCCCAACCCGACCATCGTGCTGGGTCAGGCGTCGAACGATTACACCTACTGGCTGCCCAGCGTGAACCTCAAGGTCGGCCTTACCCCGCAGCTTCTGCTGCGCTTCGCAGGCTCGAAGGTGCTCACTCGCCCCGACACCAATCTGGTGCGCAATTTCCAGCAGATCTCGATCGACGGAAACGGCAACTTCCAGAGCCAGGTCGGCAACCCGTATCTGAAACCGGCGACGGCGTGGCAGTTCGATATTACGGCTGAGTGGTATTTTTCGCGGGTCGGCTCGCTGACCGCGGACGTTTTCTACAAGGACATCAGCGGCTTCTTCTACCAGTCGCTGGTCAGCCTGCCGCTCACCAACAATGGCCAGACGTTCGACCTGCTGACGCGCGGGCCGGCCAACTATTCCGGGCACGGCAAGGTGAAGGGGGCGGAAGTCGCCTATCAGCAGACCTTCAACTTCCTTCCTGGCCTGCTCAGCGGCTTCGGCTTTACCGGCAACTATACGTTCATCCAGAGCACCGGTCTGCCCAACTCGTTCCTGAACGGCGGATCGCCGGTGACCAACGTCGCGGCGCAGACCAAGACCGGCAGCCTGCCGCTCGAAGGCCTGTCGAAGCATAACGTCAACGCGACGTTATTCTACGAGAAGGGCCCGGTCTCGGTCCGCGCGGCGTATAACTGGCGGTCGAAATATCTGCTGACCGCAGCCGACGTGATCTATCCCTACACGTCGATCTTCCAGGACGCGTCGGGCCAGCTCGATGCCTCGGCGTTCCTCAATCTCAACAAATATGTGAAGATCGGGGTACAGGGCGTCAATCTGACCAACTCGGTGACCAAGACGCTGCAGGCGTACAGCGGTGATCCGAACACGCTCGCGCCGAGGTCCTATTTCGTCAACGACCGCCGCTTCTCGTTCATCCTGCGCGGCAACTTCTGATCGTCGCTGCCGGGGGGCACCAAGCCCCCCGGCACACGATCGCCGATCCCGTCAGCGGGGCGGCGCAGCCGCAAACGCAGCGGCGACCGCTTCGCGCATCGGCTTGGCGCGGAACTGCGTATCGTACAAAGTCGGGCGGCGCCGCGCGCCATCCTTGCGCGGCTCGAACCCCTCGATCCAGCTGTACCGGTCGCACAGGCCCCAGCTCAGCACGTCGCGCACCGCCGGGTAGCTCAGCGTCACGTCGAGATAGCCGCGCGTAAAGTCCGCGACCGCGCGGTCGCGGGTGGTGACGTCGGCCGGCAGCGCATTGTCGCGCACGTCGAGCTCGGTGAGCAGCAGCCGATACCCCATCTGCGTGACCGCATCGAGGAAGTGCCGCCAGTCGCGTTCGAGCGTGGCCACACTCGCCTTCGAATCCAGCCCCTGCGTGACGAGATGCGACTGGATGCCCAGCGCGTCGACCGGCGTGCCGCGGCGGCGGAACCCTTCGAGCAGCTTGAGCACGCCCACGCGGTGTGCGGCATTCCCCGGCTCCCAGCTCATATAGTCGTTATAGACGAGCTGCGCCCCCGGCGCGGCGGCGCGCGCGGTGTGGAAGGCGAGGTCGAGCGTCGGTTCGGCACCGCCCAGCGCGCGCGAAAGACTGGTGTCGTACAGAACGCCATCGGCGGGGCGGACCGCCTCGTTGACGACGTCGTAGCTCGTGATCCGCGTGCCGTAGCGGCCGAGCACCGTGTCGATATGCGTCGTCAGCACCCGCTCGGCTTCGCGCCCGGGCGTGGTGCCGAAATCATAGCTGTTGAGCCAGGCGGGAAACCACTTTGGCTGGTGCCACAGCAAGTTATGCCCGCGGACCGCGAGGTGTTCGCGCTCGGCCCAGCCGAGGATCGCATCGAAGCGTTCGAACGCGAAGGTCGTCGGGCTCGGTCGCAACCACTGCCATTTCATCTCGTTCTCGGAAACGATCGACCCGCATTCGGAGGAGACGAGGCGCGCGTACGCCGGGTTGGCGAAGGAACCACGGTCCGCGCCCGGCGCGCCCCAGGCGATCGCGGAGCCGAACCGTATCCCCTTGCGCCGCGCCAGCGTATCCAGGGAGGGGGCTTCCCGCGCCGCGGCGGCCAGCGGTGCCGCCGCGAGGCCTGCAATCGTCCCGAACATGGTTTCGCGTCGCGTAAATCCAGTCATAACAGCACCCTCTCTTATTTTGATACCGTTACCATCGGCAAGCGGGAGGCGCAGGTCAAGGACTCGTAGCGGCCGCTGATGCGATCAATATGCATCTTCGCACAACGCGCCCGGCCCGGATATGCGCCGAACCGGGGCGGACCTGCCGTTGCGCATCGCGGCGCAAAACCGTAGCGGCACCCTCCGGGGGTAAGAATGAAACCGCGACCAGCTCAGCACCCGGCGAAAGCCGCGACGATCCGCGATGTCGCGGCGGCGGCGGGGGTGTCCGCGATGACCGTCTCGCGCGTGGTCAACAAGGAAGCGACGGTCCGCCCCGGCACCCGCGATCGGGTCGTGGCGGCGATCGAACGGCTCAACTATTCGCCGAATCTCGCCGCGCGCATTCTAACCGGCGCGCAACAGATCCGGATCGGACTGTTGTTCACCAACCCCAGTACGAATTATCTCAGCGCGCTACTGGTGGGTGGTCTCGACATGGCGAGCCAGTTGAACGTCCAGATGATCGTCCAGAAATGCCAGCCCGACGATCACGCGATCGCGGTGGCACGACAGTTGATCGAAGGCGGGATCGATGGCCTGATGCTGCCGTCGCCGCTTTGCGATTCTGCCGAGCTGATCGCCGCCATCGTCGGCGAGGGCGTCCCCGCGCTCGCCATCGGCAGCGGCACGCCGTCGCCCGATTTGCTCGCGGTCAGCATCGACGAATTTGCCGCAGCGCGGACGATGACGCAGCATATCCTGTCGCTCGGGCATCGCCGGATCGGCTTTGTCGTGGGCGATCCGAACCACAGCGAAAGCATCCGGCGGCTTGACGGCTATCGCATGGCGTTGCGCGAGGCTGGGCTGGTGGTGAACGAAAGGTACGTGGCGCAGGGGCAGTTCACGTACCGCTCGGGACTGGATGCCGCGGAAGAGTTGCTCAGCCTTGCCGATCCGCCGTCGGCAATATTCGCGAGCAACGACGACATGGCAGCGGCGATCGTGAGTGTTGCGCATCGGAAGTTGCTCGCCGTTCCAGCCGATCTTACCGTCTGCGGGTTTGACGACACCATCCTTGCAACCGCGATCTGGCCCGAACTCACGACGATCCGGCAGCCGATTGCCGAGATGGCGCGGGCAGGGGTCGAGTTGCTAAGCGCCGAAATCCGCTCGCGGCGTGCCGGGAACGCATTTTCGGCGCAGCATGCCGTCCTCGGCCACGCGCTGGTTCGCCGCCAATCCGACGGCATATGGTCGGATCGGCACGAAGCCGCTGCGGTGGAGGCGGACTGAAGGTCCGGCTCGGGCGTCGCGCCTGCGATCGTGATCGCAGGCGCCGACCGCCTCGGGCCGACCCACGCCGGTTGCGTGAGGCAACCGCGGGTTGGGATCCAAGAACCTGCAAGATGGTCGTCCGCCCCGCAATCTTGTCGAGACAGCCGCGCGCTTGGCTTCTATCGTCGGTGACCGATGGCTACCAACGTCGCATTGCCAGCGCGCTGGCGTGGCATTCTGGATCACCCGCGCGGCCTGTACTTGCTGGCCGCGACCGAGCTGTGGGAGCGGATTTCCTACCACGGCATGCAGGCGCTGCTGGTTTTGTACATGGTCGAGCAGTTGCTTCTGCCCGGGCATATCGAGCGGATTGCCGGGTTCGACCGTTACCGCGCAATCGTCGAGGCGATCACCGGCCCGCTCTCGACGCAGGCGCTCGCAGCGCAGACGTTCGGGCTCTACACCGGGCTGATCTACTTCACCCCCGTCATCGGGGGCGCGATCGGCGACCGTATCACGGGGCGGCGTGGCGCGGTCGCGGCGGGGGCGCTGCTGATGACTGCGGGGCACTTCTCGCTTGCGTTCGATCGCTCCTTTCTGCTCGCATTGTTGCTGCTGATCCTCGGCGCGGGCTTGCTGCGCGGCAATCTGTCGGCGCAGATCAAGGCGCTGTACGCCGATGGTGATCGACGCGAGGCGGACGCGTTCCAGATTTATTATGTCGGCATCAATCTTGGCGCGTTCATCGCGCCGATCCTGACGGGTGCGCTGGCGGCAACCTATGGCTGGCACACCGGGTTTGCGTTCGCGGGGTTTGGAATGCTCGTCGGTCTTGCCGTGTATCTTGCCGGCGCGCGCTATCTCCCGCGCGATCCGGATCGGCGCGTGCGGGCACGGCGGGAGGCGCTGACCGCGGACGAGCGTCTGCGGATACGCTGGCTGGTCGCACTGCTGCCGTTCTGCGTCGGCTTCTGGATCGCGCAGTCACAGGTGTGGAATGTCTATAACCTGTGGGTGCGTGATCATGTCGCGTTGCGCGTCGGCGGGTTCATGGTTCCGGTGCCCTGGCTGCAGGCGCTGGATGGTTTGGCACCGATCATCGTGATGCCGGCGTTCCTGGCGCTGTGGCGCTGGCAGGCGGCCCGCGGGCGCGAGCCCGATGACATCGCCAAGATGGCGATTGGCTGCCTCGTCTTCGCAGGCGGAGCCGCCTGGCTGGCGCTCGCGCCGCTGGTGTCGGGCGCGGACGGACGAGCGCCGCTGGTCTGGGCAGTAGCGTTCCACCTGCTGTCGAACATTGGCTGGCTGTACTTCACGCCGATTGCGCTCGCGCTCTACGCAACCCGATCGCCTTCCGGATTGCGTGGCGCGATGATCGGAGTGAACACGCTGGCAACCTTCGCAGGCAGCGTGATCAGCGGGAGGCTGGGCGGATTGTACGAGGTGCTGTCTCCCGCGCACTTCTGGTTGCTCCATGCGGCGATCGTGGGGGCAGCCGGTGCAGGACTGTTGATCATCGCGCGCGCCGCGCGGAAGGGGCTGGCGGAACGGGCGGGTCCGGGAACGGTGGGGGCGTGGGACGCATCTCTGCCAGAGGAAGGAAATCGGTCGACGGGCGGATCTTTTTCAAAATAGTCGTTGACGACCCAAATATGTCCCTCTAGAGAGACCGAACCGCAGCGACGGACCGAACGGTTCGCTTCTGCAGTTACCAGATCCTCGGCGTTCTGTTCGCCCTTTGAAAGAAGGGTTGAGCAAGACGTCGGCGTTTT
>NZ_JH594425.1:12969-388918 GCF_000242835.1 Sphingomonas sp. PAMC 26617 | reverse complement strand
CCACAAAAGCCCCGTCCCTCACCGGATGGGGCTTTTGTGCGTTCCAGCGCAACGCCGCAAATGCCGGCGGGCGAGGGAGTCGGGTTTCGCGTTTAGTAGCGCTCGCGATATGGCACACGAACCCCTCGAACCCGTTTTGCTCGACACAGCCTCGTCGGTAGCCCGAACTCGCACCACAGCAGCATTAAAAGACCTTTACCCTACGATCCCCAGCGGCATCTCCAACCGAGAGAACAGTCCGGATAGAATCGCGTTTGCGTCTTGCCTTTGATCATTCCGAAAACGGTACCGATCCGGCTCTCGAGTCCGCAGATCTCGCAACGTCCGGTCAGAGGGAGGGCCGACCCGTAAGAACGCTCATCCCGCCAGTCCCGCCAGCATCTTGAGCGTGCCCTTGAACTCCGCGAAGCGGCGCTCGCCAAGCAGGCCCTGCCATTCCGCTTCGAGATCGATCATCGTCTCGATTGCCGTCTGAAGCACCTGCCAGCCGCGCTCGGTATACCGCAAGGTCGTATGCCGCCCGCCCGGCTCGGGGTGGCGTTCGAGATAGCCGAGCCGCTCGAGCTGACCAACCATATGGTTCAGCGCCTGTTTCGACACGCCGAGCCGCCTGGCGACATCGCTTGGCCGCATCCCGTCCGTGCCGGGATATTGAAATAGCGCGAAATTGGTGGTGCCGATATCTCCCAGCCCGCGCGCGTCGAGAATCTTGAGAACGCGCAAGCGCGCCTCCTGGTGAACCAGGCGCAGCAAAGCGCCGACGAACGGTCCCTGCTCGACGTTCGGAACCTGCTCGATCTCGCACCTCGGCATATGGTAAAAACACTTTACTTCGTGGGTAAAGATGGTTTACCACATTGGAGCGGCGCAACAAGCCGCTATCCGAGACGGCGCGCAGGTGCGGCTGTCGGTGAGGGGGGACGGGGTGTGTCCACAGTCGATCAGGATGTCATTGCGATCGGCGCGTTGCAGATCCGCTATCTGATCGATGGCACGCGTACCGGTGCAGCGGCGGGCATGTTCGAGCTGACGATCCCCCCGGGCGCGCAATCGCCACCGGCTCACAGTCACGACAATGAGGAATATCTCTATTGCCTCGAAGGCGCCATGCGCTGTTTCGTCGGCGACGAGATACGCGCATTGGCGACCGGCGACACCAATTATACGCCGCCCGGGGTCATCCATGCCTTCGACAATCCGCATGGCACCAGCGCGCGTGTGCTGGTGATCAACAGTCCCGATATCGGTGCGCAGTATTTTTGCGACATTTCAGCCGTTCTTGCGAGCGGACCTTATCCCGCGAGGATGGGGGCCGTCATGCGCCGCTACGGCTTGCGCCTGGTGCCGCCGAAGGCGGTTGACGTGGGTTGAACAGCGACGTCGTCGCTGCCCGCGTGCCGCATCGTCTGGGTATCGGAGGGTGCCTTCGAACCGAGGTTTCGTTCGTCGCCCGGATGGGACGTCACTCCCAGCCTGCGGCAAGGGTCTGGACGCGGTGATATCTGCGTACACTGTGTGAACTTACGATCACGGAGGCGGCACCATGGATGGAGGCGGCATCGTCGAGCGCTTTTTCGAGGGCGCCGAGGGCTGGGGAGGCGGGCGCGGGCAACGCATGCGCACGGCGGACCCAATCGAAGCGCTGTATCGCGCCGCGCGAGACCCGCTGGAATGGCCTGAAGCGCTCGCGCAACTGGCCGCGCATACCGGCGCTGCATGGGCGATGATGGCAACGATCGATTTTTCGCGAGACGTCGACTGCGTCGTGACGAGCATGGCTAAGACGCATTCGGCCATTACCGCGGCTGTTGCTGGTGAAATCCGTCATATCGGCAAGCAGATTTCGTGGCGCCATTCCACGGCCTGGACCGACGGCGAAGCGAATGCCGGAATTCCGCCGGTCTTGCTCGTTCCGCCGCGAGGCTCTGGCGAGGGCGAGCAAGCTCATCTCGTTGTTCCGCACCCGACGCTGTGCGGCACCGCACGAGCGGGATGGATCAGCGTGGCGCTGCGATCACGGCAACCGCGCTACCACGCGCAAGTGATGCGAAGCCTTTCGTCCCTGCGTGAGCACGTGATCCGGTCGTTCGACATCTCCCTCGAACTTGCCGGCGCTCAGGATGCCGGCCTGTCGCGGGCAACCTTGCTCAGCGCGCTTCCGACGGCGGCACTCCTGCTGGCAACAGACGGGCTCGTGGCCCACGCCAATATTCCCGCGCGCGCGCTTTTGCGGGACAGCGACGGCGTGCTGGAGACGCCCGATCGGCGGTTGCGCGCGAGCGTCGCCGACGAGGACCACCGGCTTGCATCTGCGATCGAGGCTGCGCTCGCGGCAAGCCGGGGGGAGCCGACCCCTGGAGATCGTCAAGTGGTACGGATCCGCCGCGCGGCCGCGGCACCATTGCTCCTCATCCTGGACCCGGTCCCACGCCACCACCGGTCGCGCCTGATGGACGTGACGTGCGACGCGGTGCTCGTACGGATGATTGACGAGGCGCAGGTGCAGGACGACCGCACCTATCCGCTCAAGGCGGCCTTCGATCTCACGGCCGCAGAGGTGCGGATCGCCGCTGCGATCGCGTCGGGGCGTTCTCCGGCACGCGCAGCGCGCGACCTCGATCTCTCGACGAACACGGTGCGGAGTCATCTTGCCCGCGTTTTCGACAAGACCGGGATGCGTTCACAGCATGCGCTGGCACGCCTCCTCGCAGCTATTGGATCGTGGCCCCTGCAATAGGCAGCTTGGGCTTGGCAAGGGGGACGAGGGCACAGTGCTGTTCAGACCAGAAGCGTCGCGGGGGCGCCACCGGCTTCACGGCGAGGTCAGTCTCGCACCGCCGGTGAGTTGGCAGGTGCTCGGCTTTTTCCTGGGCGGCGTCCTGGCGGTCGCGCTCCTGTTCCTGTCGCTCGCTACGTACGGCGTGAAGGTTACTGCTATCGGACAGATCGAGGGCGACAAGGGCGTCGCGCGGATCACGCCTGCGCGCGCGGGCACGCTCTCCACCATCTTCGTCAAGGAAGGCGATCTCGTCCGCGCCGGCCAGCTTCTCGCGCGACTCGAGATCGCCACGGTTGCCGGTGCCGGGTCGCTCGAGGCACGCCGACTGGCTGCGATCGCCGAGGAGGCGCATGCCTTGGGCGAGCGCAGCCCGGCCGTGCATAATGCCTCCCGCGCGCGGGTCGCGGCCCTTCAGGCTGATCAAAGCGGCCATTCGGCCGAGCTTTCCGAGCTTGCCGCGCAGATGACCGAGCAGGCGACGTTGATTGCGTCCGCGCAGGCGGACCTCGATCAGGCACGGGCAATCGCGGTCGATGGGTTCGTGTCGGGCAACGATCTGCGCTTGCGCGAGCAAGCACTGGCCGAACGCCGCCAGGGGATGATGCGCATGCGGGGCGACCGGGCGCGCCTCGTCGCGCAGGTGGCACGCGACACGGCGGAGATTGGCCGGGCAAAGGCCGATCTAGAGGTGGCCCGTGCAGATGCGGCCCGCGCGGGCGGGGAACTCGCAGGCACTGCCGCGGGCGACTCGGTCCAGCGCTGGATTCAGATCACCGCGCCGATCGATGGCCGGGTGACCGGCGTCGTGCGGACCCTCGGCGAGCGTATCGCACCGGACCGGCCGCTGTTGTCGCTGGTCCCCACCGGGACGCGGCTGGTCGCCAAACTCGCTGTGCCCGCCGCGGGGGTCGGCTTCGTGAGACCGGGGCAGCGCGTGGCGATCGCGCTGGATGCATTTCCCCGTGAAATCTTCGGGACGCAGCCCGCCCGTGTCGCCTTTGTTACGGCCGCAAGCGTGCCAGGCACGGCCCCGCACGAGCCGTCTTTCCTCGCCGAGGCGACGTTGGACCGCCCCCTCGTCGTCGCGTACGGCGCGCGCTATCCACTTCGGCCGGGGATGACGCTGTCGGCCACGATCACCACCCGCCGGCTCAGCCTGCTGCGCTGGCTGCTCGATCCGCTGTTCGCCGTGACGGCGTCATGACGAAGATCGATGTGTCGCTTTGGCCTCGCCGCAGCGTTAAACTGGTCCGCCAATCCGAGGTGGCGGAATGCGGCCTGGCGTCGCTGGCGATGGTCCTGGAGTATTGGGGCTTTCGCAGCGATCTGGCGGCGTTGCGTCGGCGTTTTGGCCTGTCGGCACGTGGTGTCGGCCTCACCGATCTGATCGCTTTCTCCGATCAGCTCGGGCTTTCCGCCCGCGCGCTCCGGTGCGACCTCGACGATCTCGGGTCGCTTGCCCTCCCGGCGATCCTGCACTGGGACATGAACCATTTCGTGGTGCTCGGGCGCGTTGACCGCACCCGGGCGTGGATCGCGGACCCCGCCGGCAGCGCGCGCTGGCATGATCGCGCCTCGCTGTCGCGCCACGTGACCGGCGTCGCGCTCGAGCTTGCCCCGACCGCCGACTTTGCCCCGCGCAACGAGCGCGCGCCGCTTCGCATCACGCAACTCTGGTCGCACATGCGAGGGCTGAAGCGCTCGCTGATCCAGGTCGCGTTGCTGAGTCTGGTCCTGCAGGCCTTTGTGCTCGCCGCACCGTACATGCTTCAGATCGCGGTCGACTATGCGATGCCGGCGCTCGACGAGAATCTGCTGACGGTACTCGGCATCGGTTTCGGCATATTCGCGTGCATGTACGGCATTGCTCAGGTGATGCGCGCCAATGTCCTGTTGGCCGCCGGCATCTCCCTGTCGTTCACGATCGCGGGCAATCTCGGGCGCCGGTTGCTCAGATTGCCGGTGAGCTGGCACCAGAAGCGATCGGTCGGTGCCATCCTGTCGCGGTTCCGCTCGATCCAACCGGTCGAGAAATTGCTGACCGAAAGCGCCGGCGCAGCGTTGATCGACGGTCTGCTCGCCGTGCTGACGCTGGCGATGATGCTGCTGTATTCGCCGCTCCTGGCTGCGGTGCCGGTCTGCTCCATCGCCGCCTATCTCGGCCTGCGGCTGCTCACCCTGTCGGCCGAACGCGGGACGGAAGCGGAGCGGATGACCAACGAGGGCGAGGAACAGACCGCCATGATCGAGTCGTTGCAGGGGATCGTCTCGCTGCGGCTTTCCGCGGGCGAAACGCTGCGGCACGCGTCCTGGCAGAACCGCTTGTCGGAGGCGCTCAGCGCACGCTACGCGCACGACCGAATTCGCGCCTTACAACAGGCGGCGAGCCTGTGGTTGGCTGCAATGGAGCAGGTCGTCGTGGTCTGGCTCGCCGCCCGCGCCGCGCTTGCCGGGGGTTTCTCGGTCGGGATGATCTTTGCGTTTCTGGGGTATCAGGTGAGCTTCTCCACCGCAGCGCGGCGGCTGGTGGACGAAGGGGTGTCGCTGCGGCTGCTCAGCCTCCATCTCGACCGACTGTCCGACATCGCGCTCGAGCCGGAAGACGGCAGTTTCGCCGATCCCTCGCGTCCTCGGCCCGCTGTGCCGCGTAGCATTGCGCTGCGAAACGTGACCTATGCCTACGCCGCCAGCGAAACACCCGTGCTGTCGGGCGTCACGCTCGAAATCGCGCACGGCGACTATGTCGCGTTCACCGGTCCGTCCGGTGGCGGCAAGTCGACGCTCGTCAAGCTGCTGCTCGGGCTGCTCGAACCCGATGACGGCGAGGTGTTGATCGACGGCATGCCGCTGTCGCGCTACGGCCGGCCGCAATTCCGGCGTCATGTCGGGGCGGTGTTGCAAGACGACTTTCTGTTCGAAGGCGACATCGCACAGAACATCGCCGCGTTCGGCGCTGTAGACGAGGATCGGCTGGAGGACGTGCTGCGCATGGCCGACCTCGTCGAAGACGTGGCGGGCATGCCGATGGGACTCTACACGCTGGTGGGGGCGATGGGCTCCGGGCTGTCGGGTGGGCAGCGCCAGCGGGTGCTGCTCGCGCGCGCCTTGTACAGGCGGCCGCACATTCTGGTGATGGACGAGGGCACCGCGCATCTCGACACGGCGTCGGAGCGTCGCGTCAATGCAGCGATCGAGCAAATGGGAATTACGCGCATCATCGTCGCGCATCGCGCCGAGACGATTGCGTCGGCGGACCGCGTGATCGAGATCGTCGGCGGTCGCGTCGCCAGCGACCAACGTCGTATGACTTCCGTAAAGACATGACCGCCGCGATAGCGGAACAAGAATTGCCGGGGTGAAGCTCACCCCGGCAGAGGTTCTTACATGGGGCTGCGAGGAGGGTGGCCGCCAGCAACCCGAGCGATCTCGGCTGAGGTCAGTTCGCGAGTCTCGTTCTTCTTCATTTCTGTTTTCATGACTTTTCTCCGGATGCCAGATAGTCTGGCCGGCAAATTTTAAAACGCCACTATTACTTCGTCGCCATGCAATTGAATGAGATCGATGTGAAAGCCAGGGTGGATGGCGAGTACGGTCCACCCCGGTCCGCGACCAGCGCCGCGAGTATGTCGACACGGAAGCTGCAGCTGACCCTCTACGCGGCGGGGTTCAAGGATGTCGCGCTCTACTGCGCACATATCATCGAGCATCGTGCGTGGCGTTTCAGGCCAGGACGCACATTGCGTCCAGCGCCGCCATCTCCCAGCATGCCGACGTAGCGGCGGAGGAAGTGCGGATCGCTTATGGCGGTGAGGGTGAGATCGTACCAATTGTCGCTGCGCGCGACAGACCAGGGGTCGGCCAAGCTCTGGTGCGGCGGCACAATGATCCGACGTTGGCGCGCCCCAGGGGTCGCATAGGGTTCGGCAAGCGCGGTCTGGAACGCGAGCGGTGTCGCGCCGCGATCGAGGAGGGGCCGCGTGACCACCGCATCTTCCGGCTGGTCCGCGAGTGTCGTATCGGCGACTTCTGGAAATTTGGATCCGGCCAAATGCTCCGTCCAGGCCGTGGCGTAGCGGTGCAGCGGAACAAAAATCGCCGGGGCAGAGATTGCCCCGGCAAAGAACTTTACATCGTGGCGCGATGATATGACCCGCCCGCAACCCGAGCGATCTCGGCCGGGGTCAGTTCGCGGGTCTCGTTCTTCTTTGCTTCGGTTTTCATGACTTTTCTCCGGATGCCAGGTAATCTGGCCCGCAAATTCTAAAAACCGACGATTACTTCGTCGCCATGCAAATGAATGAGATTTATGTCAGAGTGGGGGGGGACGAGTACGGTCCGGCCCGGTCCGCGACCAGCACCGCGCGTATGGCAACACGCGGCCTGACCCTCGACGTTCTACGCGACACGCCGTGGCGGATGCCGGATCTTGACCCGCTGCCCCGTTGTAGCCGACGCGGGGGCAAGGATGTCACGCTCTACCGCGCGCGTACCATTGAGCACCGTGCGTTGCGCTCAGGCCAGGACGCGCATTGCGCCGATCGCCGGATCGGTGCGCCCAACGCTGCCGTCGTCCAGCTTGCCGGCGAAGCGGCGGAGGAAGTGCGGATCGTCCGTGGTGGTGACGGTGAGATCGTACCAGTTGTCGCTGCGCGCGACGGACCAGCGGTCGGCCACGCTCTGGTGCGGCGGCACCACGATCCGACGCTGGCGCGCCCCCGGGGTCGCATAGGGTTCGGCGAGCGCGGTCTGGAACACGAGCGGTGTCGCGCCGCGATTGATGAGGGTCAGCGTGACCACCGCATCCTCCGGCTGGCGTGCGAGCGCTACATCTGCGGCCACAGCGACCGGGGATCCGGCCAAATCCGTCGTCAAGGCAGTGGCATAGCGGTGCAGCAGACCGTTGGGGCCACGCACCGTCACGTCGATCCGCGGTGGCACCGGACCCGCACCATGCCAGGCGTCATGGGTGAGACGATCCCCGGCGCCGACGGTGAAGTTCCACGGCGCCTCGACGTCGAGATTGTCGTGAACGGTGAACGTCGCGCCGACCGTGCCGGTATTGGCGAACGCGATCTGCAAGGTGCCCTGATCGGTAAGACCGCCAGTCACTTCGAGCCGGTAGGGCAGCGCGCGGTGTGGACGCTGGCCGGTCATCTGCCGGGTTGGTGCCTGCGCCGCCGGGATCGCGTTGAGCCGGCCCGCCGCGGAACGGGCGATGCGTTCGCGGAAATCGTCGGTCGCGGGGAAGGTCAGCGCGGCGGTGTCGCCGTCGCGGCGGGTAAAGTCGAACGCCGAGGTGAGGTCGCCGCACACCGATCGCCGCCAGGCGCTGATGTTGGGCTCGCGCACGCCGAAGCGCCGTTCGATGAAGCGCAGCGTCGACGTATGGTCGAACAGCTCCGAACAGACGAACCCGCCGCGGCTCCACGGCGAAACGATGATCGTCGGCGTGCGGATGCCGAGACCGATCGGGTGCTGGCCGGGATGGCGCAGGTCGTCCTCGTCGGGGTGGTCGCCATAATCCTTGGTCTCGCCGTCGAGCGGTACGGTGCTCGCGCCGCGATAGCCTGGAACCGGCGGCACCGGCGGCGGCATATGGTCGTAAAACCCGCCGGCTTCGTCGTAATTGACGATGAAGACGGTCTTGGCGAACATCTCGGGGTGATCGACCAGCGCCGCGATCAGGGCGGCGCAGACATGCTCGCCCTTGGACGGCTCGGCCTGTGGGTGTTCGGACAGGTCGGCGGCGGTGACGATCCACGAGACCTTGGGGAGCGTGCCGGCGGCAACGTCGCGGCGGAAGGCGGCTACGAGCTGGTCGCCGTCCGAGCGGATGCGATCGGGTCCGTCGCGGTGTTCGCTCACTTAGGCGCGGCCGCGCGCGTACAAGTCCGATTCCGGCGCGCAGGGGCGGAACGCGGGGAACACCGACAGCAGATTGTCGCCGAAATTGTCGTGTTCCTGATAGACTTTCCAGCTGATCCCCGCCGCCTGGAGCCGTTCGGCATAGGTCGTCCAGCGATAGGCGTCGGGTCGCAGCGGCTTGTCCTGCGCCATGTCGGCGCTCGGCGTCTCGTCCTCGCCATAATTGGTCATCTGCGGGTCGCCACCGACCGTCCCGCCGCCGTTGCAGCCGGTAAAGGCGTGGAGCCGGTTGGGGTAGGTCTGCGTCAGCGTCGAACAATGATACGCATCGCAGACGGTGAAGGCATCGGCGAGCGCGTAGTAGAACGGCAGGTCGCCGGCCCCATAGTGCAGCATCCGCTTGTGCAGCTCGCCGCTCAGCCCCCAGCGGTCGAACCGGCCATGATGATAGATGCCGATATTTTCCTGATGCGACTGCCCCGAGCCGTCGACCTTGAACGATCGGCTGACCTTTGAATCGCCGTGGAACGGCAGGACGAAGCCGTCGGGATGCTCGAGCGAGGGTTGCGCCCACACCGTGCGATCCCCCGCGAGGCGGAGCGGGCGCGGGTCGCCGAAGCCGCGGACGCCGTTAAACATGCCGAGATAATGATCGAACGAACGGTTCTCCTGCATGAAGACGACGATGTGCTCGACATCCTCGAGCGAGCCGTGCCGCTGTCTCGGGGCGATCGCTGCCGCGCGGGCGACCAGCCCCGGCAACAGCGACGCGGTCGCGCCGAGACCGGCGGCACGGACGAAGTCACGGCGATTGGGATGGGTCATCTTGGGGCTTCCCTGAAAAGCGGCCACGCTCGGCGGTTCGCGCTTGTTGGTCTAGTCCAGTTTCGCTACAGAATTCTGACAGGGGCCGTCGCGCAGAAAGCAGGGTGCTCGCCATGGGGATCGTAATGTCAGCATCTATCGTCGATCGCATCTTCGACACGTTCGAGCAGCACGGCGCGGAACGCTATGGCGAGGATGTCACGCAGCTCCAGCATGCGCTGCAGGCCGCAGAACTCGCGCGGCAGGACGACGCGCCCGAGACGCTGGTCGCGGCGGCGCTGCTCCACGATATCGGTCAATTCGTCGGTGGGGCGGGCGATGCGGCGGAGCTGCAGGACCGCGACGGCCGCCACGAGACGCTGGGCGCAGCGCTGCTCGCAGCGCATTTCGCGCCGGCGGTGACCGAGCCGGTGCGGCTGCATGTCGCGGCCAAGCGCTATCTCGCGACGGTCCGCCCCGGCTATGCCGAGGCGTTGAGCGGCGCATCGCTGCTGAGCTTCGGGCTGCAGGGCGGGGTAATGTCGGCGGCCGAGCGCGCGGACTTCGAGGCCGAGCCGCATTTCGCGGCGGCGGTGCGGATGCGGTTGTACGACGATGGTGGAAAGCACGCCGATTGGACGGTGCCGTCGCTCGAGAGCCACCGCGCCTTGCTGGTCCGGCTCAGCGCCCCCAACCAGCACCCGGCTTGACCGGTGCCGTCGCGGGCTGTCATCGTCGCACCGCAGCGAGAGGCACCGATGGCGACGCCAAGCACGATGGAAGACTTCCTGTTCGGCCCGAGCGAAGTGGCGAGCGGTCCGCAATATCTGGCGCTGCGCAACCGCATCGCCGAGGGAATCGCGCGCGGGCGGCTCGCGCCGGGGGTCCGGCTCCCGTCCGAGCGGCAGCTTCAGGTCAACACCAGCGCGGCGCGCGGCACGATCCGCGAGGCGCTGTCACAGCTCGAGGCCGAGGGGCTGGTGTATCGCCGCGATCGCAGCGGCTGGTACGTTTCGCCGCCCGCGGTGACCTATGATCCCACGCGATGGGCGGGGTTCATGACCTATGTCACTGAACAGGGGCGCACCCCCGGCACCGAGACGTTGTCCAAGGAGATGGCGCCCGCGTCCCCCGCGCTCGCCGACATTTTCCGCGTGTCGCCGGGGACGCCGCTGTACGACATCACGCGGCGCCGTTCGATCGATGGCAGGACCGTGCTGATCGAGCGGATCATGGTCGATCCGGCGCTGGCGCCGGGGCTGCTCGCGCATTCGCTCGATGCGTCGCTGACGCAGCTGCTGGCCGATCACTATCATCTCGCGGTCGCGCGCAATCGGATCGACATGAAGCCCTGCGCGCTGACCGGGGCGACCGCGGATGCGCTTGGGGTCAACCCCGGCACGCCGGGCCTGCTGGTGGTGCGGAGCAGCTTCGACGCGGCGGGGCGCGTGGTCAATTACGACCACGAATATTGGCGGCACGATGCCATCCGCGTCCATGTCGATCTCGCGGTGCGGGAGCGAACGGGGTAGGGCGCGGTTGAGGGGGAGCGGGTCGCAGGGGTGATCGGTTCGCTTGCGATGCCGGGAGGACGGCGGGCGCGAGGGAAGCTGGCGCTGATTTCGTGATCTGGTTTCGGACGGGAAACCTGGTGCGGTGCGGGCTCTTGCCGCACGTCAGAAAACCGAACGTTTCACTTGCGGCGCCGACCTCGGGACGATCGGCAGCTTTTGCCCAAACGCGGTCAAACAGCTGAACAAGGCGGCTGCATGAAACACGCCCTTCGTTCAGGCGCGCTATCCAGACCCCAGTCGCCACCTGAAAGGGACGGTTTTTTAGCGGCCGGCTCTAGATTGTAGAGGATCCTGCTCGACGATCTGTTCGATGAGAAATGCAGCCGCGTGATCAAGGTGCGCTGATAGCTGCGAGCGCGCCGCTGTTACGTCACCCCTCGCGCAGGCATCAAGCAACCCGGCGTGTTCACGCGTCCAATCAAGTCGGTTCTTAGGCAGCTTACGATAGATCGCTTCATACCGTTCAACTTCAGAGCGCAGGGACATCGCGAGTTCGAGTTGGCGCGGCCGGTTTGCCGGGAGATATAGCGCCTGATGAAATGCCCGGTCCCCCATGAGCCAATCCGGCTTGGAAGACAGCTGCTCAGCGAGCTTCGCGCTCTCGCGTATCGTCTGCAGAGCCGTCGCATCCAAAAGCGGCACGGCCTGACCGATCAGGTCCACCTCGACCAGTTGGCGAAGGTAAAAGATTTCCTGCACTTCCACGATGGTTAGTGTGGCGACATAGGCGCCACGATTGGGCACCAGCGTCACGATCCCCTCACTCTCCAGCTTCTGCAGCGCGTCACGGATGGGAATGCGGCTTACAGCGAAGCGCGCAGCCAGAGCCTCCTGCCGGAGCGCCGCGCCGGGCTGCAACACACCACGACTGATGTCGTCACGCAACGCATCGGCGATCAGTGTGGGAGTGGTCTGGGGCTTGAGCACAATTTCCTTCTAGCACTCACAGCGATTATAGCTATTGGATACATGTATCCAATTCTACGGGGATCAGTGCCTCGTGACGGTGCGGAGATGATAGAAATGCTGGAACTCCGACCCAATTGCGAGCTGTGCGATGCGGATCTTCCGCCAGACTCTCCTGCCGCGCGCATCTGCACCTACGAATGCACCTACTGCGTCCGATGCGTCGAAGATGTTTTTGGAGACGTATGCCCAACTTGCGGCGGCAACTTCATGCCACGTCCGATCAGGCCCCAGCAGGCTTGGCGCAAAGATTTGAATCTCGGCCTGCGCTTTCACCCCGCGAGTCGCGAGCGTCGTAGGAACGCCTGGACGGGCGAACAGATCGCAGAACTCGCGCAACGGTTACGAGGCGTCGCACCTGATCAACGTTGAACCCTTGGCGGGAGAGCTTACCAAATGGCCGAGCAGCATGATTTCATGAGTTGTATCGAATGGACCGGGAACCGGGGGGAAGGCACAAAGGCCTATCGGGGCTATGACAGAACCTGGGATATCGTGTCCCCGGACAAGCCGGTCACCCACTGTTCGAACGACCCCCGGCTTGGCGGCGATCCTAAACTGCCGAATCCCGAAGACCTGTTCGTCTCGTCGCTCGCAGCCTGCCATATGCTCTGGTATCTTCATCTAGCCAGTCAGGCTGGCATCGTCGTGCTGGCATATCGCGACGCACCGATAGGTGTCGGGGAGAGCACGCCTGACGGTGCAGGCCGGTTCATACGCGCCGTCCTGCGCCCCCACGTCGTGGTCGGGAAGGGGGCTGACCTGACCCGGGCCGAGGCAATTCATCACGAGATCGGAGAATTCTGCTTCATCGCCCGCTCGGTTAACTTCCCCGTTACTTACGAACCAACCTTCAAGATCACCGAACAGTCCCCATGATCAATAGCTATGCGCGATGTACGGGAACCCCCGCCTGTATTTGTAATGCCGCGTGGATGGCAGCTATTCTAAATGGCTTACCAACCACTTTTAGCCGTTCCGCCTGATGCGTCGGGGCCGACAATTGAGGGGTCTCGACCACTCTTCACCGTCATCCCCGCGACGGCAGTTTCTTGCCACTATCGCTCTCATCCTCCTGCGCCGCCACCGCTAAGGCAGGGGCGGGGCCGCCACCAGATGTTGCAGCACGCGCTTTTCGAGCACCAGCAGCGCGCTCGCACCGTTGGTCCGCATGACGAGCCCGGCGGCGAGCGGCGTCGCGCCCGCGCGCACCGCGCCAGCGAGGCGCAGGAACGCGTCGCGGTCGCGTCCGCTCACCCCGTGCAACGCGCAGAGCTGACGCCAGTCGAGCACGAAATGCGCGAGCAGTCGGTCGAACCGTTCGGCGCGCGCGAGGGCATCGGGGGTAGCGCGCTCGACCACGAGGTCTGCGCGGAGGTCGTCGACCAGCAACTGCACTTCGGCGGCGGGCATCACCGCGAAGCGCTGGTCGCCCTCGGTCAGCAGCGTTGGCGTGGCGTCGGGGTTCCACGCGACCGTCCGCCATGCCGCGCGCGGGGGCGTCTGGCCGCAGGCGAACTGCCAGAAGGCGGCGGTGCCGGTGGTATCGGCGACGAGATGGACGCGCGCCGCGCTGCCCCGGTTCTCGACCCGGTGGCGTCGCCAATTGTCGAAGATCCACGCCTCGCCCGCGGCCATGTGCTCGGTCTCGCCGTCGCAGTGGAACGTCACCGCGAGCTGGGTGAAGACGGGCACGTGGACGCGGACGCGCGTGTGCCAATGGTAGTTGATGTCGGCATGGTCTGGGACGCTCGCCCCTGGTGCGAGGCGCATCAGCCGCGCCCGGCTCCACACCACGCCGAAGCCCGCGAGCACCTGCCGCGCATAGGGCATGGCGTCGAGCCAGCGCGTCGGCAGCATCTGCCCCTGATGCGAATCGTTTTCGCCGCCGTAGACCGTGATCAGCCGCGCGGCGCTGTTCCCCGCGATCCCGTCGGGATGCGGCGCCCACGCTGCGTCGGGCAGGGCGGCGACCTCGGCCTGCAGGCGGTCGACGTCGAACAGGACGGGAAGCTGGAAAAAGGGTTGCGACAGCCGCATGGGGTCAATTCCTGTAGGTCGTCAGCGCATCGCCGAGCGCGGTGCGCAGCGGGGCGAGCCAGGGTTCGTAGTGGCGCCACTGGGTCAGGCTTGTCCGATCGATCGGCTGGCGGACCTGCTCCGAGCTCGGGGTGCGGACGCTTCGGTGGGTTTCGTGGAAGGACAGGCAGGCGGGGTCGAACGGGAGGCCGCAATGCGCGATCAACCGCCGCGCGCTGGCGTCTAGATCGGTCACGAAGTCCTCATGCTGCACGCGCAGCACGCGGCCCGGCAGCACCGTGTCCCAGTGGCGCATCAGCTCCAGATAGCAGCGGTAGTGGCGCGCAATGTCGTCGGTGGCGTAGCTGAATTCCTGGTTAGTCGTGCCGAACAACTGTTTGAGATTGCTGAAGCAGCACGCCATCGGCTCGCGTCGCACGTCGATGATCGTCGCGCGTGGCAGGATCAGGCGGATCAGGCCGATGTGCCAGATATTGTTGGGCATCTTGTCGATGAAGAATGGCCGGCCGAGCGTGCGATAGGGGCGCGTCTCGGTCAGGAAGCGGTTTCCTAGTGCGCGGGCATCCGTCGCGCTCAGGCGGTGCAGCGCCTCGGGGTGGAGTGGCAGGCCGCAGGCGGGGTCGCTGCCGCACAGTTCGGCGGCGTAGCGGCCGATTTCGGTCAGTTCCTGCGTTCCCTCGACACTGGGGTGCGAGGCGAGGATCTGCTCGATCAGCGTCGATCCCGAGCGTGGCAGCCCGACGATGAAGATTGGGGCGGGGTCGTCGACGCCCCAGCCGGCGCGCTCGGCGAAGAACTGGGGGGTGAAGGTGTGTTGCAGCCGTTGGACGCATGCCTCGGCGGCCTCTGGGCGGTAGCGCGCGGTGGCGTGGCGGAGTGCGTTGCCTTGGGCATAGGCGTGCCACGAGGTGGCGTAATCCTCGCGATCTTCCAGCGCCTTGCCCAGCGCGAAGTTCAGGTAGATGCGGTCCATCTCCTGCAGGGCGGGGCGGGCCAGCGCGGTCTGCATCCGGTCGATTTCGGCATCGCTGAAGCGATAGGTCTTGAGGTTGGCGAGGCCGAACCACGCCACGCCATAGTCGGGGCAAGCGGTGAGCGCGGCGTGATAGTCGGCGATCGCGTCGTGCTGCCGCCCGACGATCTTCAGCGCGGTCGCGCGCCACTGGCGCAGGTCGGCGATTTCCGCGGCGGACAGCGTTGGGTCTACTAGCAAGCGGGCATAGACATCGATCACCGGGGCATAATCGCCGAGGCCGACGCAGGCCGCGGCATAGGGTTTGAGATAGGCGCGATGGTCCGCGTCGTGCGCGAGCAACAGCTCCGCCTGCGTGCGCGCGGGCGCGTGTTTTTGCTGCTGCAGCAGGAACAGCGCATAATCGAGCCGCGCGTCGTGATAGTCCGGTGCGTGTTCGAGCACCGCTTTGAGTATCCGCTGGGCCTCGGCCGGGTCGCCGCGATCGGTGTGGATCCGCGCGAGCAACCGTAGCGCGCCGACATTTTGCGGGTCCTGCGGGAGATACGCGCGCAGGACCTGCTCGGCCTGCGCGAGATCGCCGTCGGCGAACAGGCTGTTCGCGACGACGATCGCAATGGGCAATTGCTTGAGCGTGGCGAGGCTGCGCGCCGCGGCTTCGGCCTGGTCGGTGTTGCCCGCGAGGCGATGGAGTTGCTCGAGCATGTCCCAGCTTGCGGGCAGCGTCGGGTTGCGCCGGACTGCCTCGTGCAACGCATGAATCGCGGCTGGCGTGTTGCGCAGCAGGACGTGGCAATGGCCGCGCTCCTGATACAGGCGGCTGAAGGTCGGATGCGCGGCTTCGAGCCGGTCCAGCAGCGCCAGCGCGTCGGGGACGCGGCCCTGCGTGCGGAGCGTTGCCGCCGTCTTCAGCAGTGCGTCGCGATCTTCCTGCACGGTCATTGCGCGGCACCCGCGCGCAGCAACGGGGCCAGCCAGTCGGGCTCCGGCTGGTCGGGGTCGTAATATTCGAAGATCAGGTGGATGCGCGGCGCAGAGCCTTCGTTACGCACCCAGTGCGGGCCGAGATTGTCGACCTCGACCGCATCGCCCTCGGCAAAGCGATGGTCCGCACCGCCGAAATGGCAGATCACCTGATCGTTGGTCAGCAGTGGCACGTGGATCTTGTGTGGCCATTTCGCTGCGGGATTGGCGTCGACATGCGGGTGGATCACGCCGCCCGACGGCATCCGCGCCAGCATCACGCGCGGGAACACCCCGCGTACATAACCATAGTCGCGCACCGCCTGCGCCAGCACCGGCGCGAGCAGCGTGCGCCAGTACGCCCAGGCGAGACGATCGTGCGAGCCACGCCAGTCGCACGGGTCGTCGATGAAGCGGAAGACGATGTGGCGGGTCGCGTCGAGGGCGGCGAAGCGGTTGGGCTTGGCGGCATTCTCGCGGTCCCACACCGCTTCAGGAATCGCGAGCACCGCCGCGCGCAACGCCGCGATATCGATCGGGCCGAGCGGGCGAACGCCCGTCGTCTTGCGCGGATTGGGCGTCAACGGACCGGTCATTGCGCGCCCTCGAAGGTGTAGCCGAACAGCGCCAGATCCTGCGCATAGCGCGCGGTGACGCCGTCGATCAGCGCCTGATCGTAATAGCGGCGATAGTCGGCGTGGCGGGTCGCGTTGACCCGCTCCAGCGCGCGGGACGGGATGCCGATCCGCGCGCAGAGCGCGTCATAGGACGCCTGCATGTGCTCGACGCGGCCGACGGCGTCGGTCAGCAGCGTGGTCCCGTCGGCATCGAGCAAAAGCGCGGATTGCGGCTGGAACAGGATATGCTGCTCGGGCGGCGCGCGGAACAGGAAGTGGTGCATCGCATCGCGTGGGCTTTGTTCGAACGCGTCGCCGCCGCGCAGCATGAAGGCGCAATACGAGATGAAGCGGTCGAACGGATTGCGCACGAACGCGAATTTGAAATAGTCGGCGAACAGCGCATCGCCGAGATAGGGGCGCAGTTCGCGCAGCGCGAAATGGCCGTGCTGGATCGCGGCAAGCTCGGGCCAGGGGAAGCGCTTGTTGACGAACAGGCCGACCTGCTCGAGGTCTTCATTGCCCATCTGCTCGCGTAGGGCCTGTCGCACTGCATGCGTGCCGGTCTTGGGCACAGCGGCGAAGATGAAGCGGTGGCGGTGCGAGACGATCATTGCGGCATACACGCCAAAAAGGCGCCCCCTCCGAGGAGAGGGCGCGAGAAGACAAAAGGCGGCATCGTCAGAATTTGAAGCCGAACCCGAGCATGTAGGTCGCCCCGCTCTGCGTCTGATTGTACAGATAGCGGTTCTGGCCCCAGAACTGCGTGTCCTTCTGGTTGGTCAGGTTGACCGCGTTGAAGGTGAGCTGCAGCGCCGAGTTGACGTTGAGGTAGGCCGCGGCGTCGACATAGGTGGTGTCCTCGAACCCTTGCGTGCCCGAGCTCATCACCGTGGCGCTGCGCGAGGTGTAATAGCGGCTGCGTTGATTGAGCGACCCCCGCACGCCCCACAGCTTGTTCTCGAAATACAGCGTCGCGTTGTAGCTCGTCTTCGAGATGCCGGTGATCTTCTCGTCCGCGTCGACATAGGTGAAGTTCGCCACTGCACCCAGATGATCGAACGGCGCGGGCAGGAACGAGAACTGGCTCTGCGCCGCGATTTCCGCGCCGGTCACGGTGTTGGTCCCCGCGACGTTGATCGGCATCGAGAAGTTCGCGATGATCGTGCTCGGCGTCGCGCCGGTCAGCACGCTGGTCGGCACCCCGGCATCGGCGAACGTAATGTTGTCGGACTGCTGCGACCCGATGAAGTTGGTGATCCACTTCTTGTACACCGACGCCGACAGCAGCCCCGCCTTGCCGAAATAATATTCGACCGCAAGGTCGAGCGTATTGTCCTTGTACGGCTTCAAATTGGGGTTGCCGCGCGATGCGGTGATCTTGCCGTTGACGTCGTCCTGCGACGCCGAGCCTTGCGCTGCCATCGAGCCAAGGCCCGGGCGGTTGAGGTTCTGCGCCGCGGCGAAGCGGAGCAGGACCTGCGGGGTCAGCTCGAGCACCGCGTTCATCGCGGGGAGGATGCCGCTATAATGCCCCTTCACGTCTGCCGTGCCGAGATAGGCGTAATTGTCGCCCTGGATCCAGCCGATGCTCTGCGTGTCGGTATGATAGCCGCGCACGCCGACATTGCCGCGCGCGGTCATCCCGAACAGGTCGCCATGCCAGTCGAGCTGGGCATAGCCGGACTCGGTTTCCTCCGAGGTCGTGACGACCTGCTCGATATCCTGGAGCGCGCTGCCCGTGCCATCCGCCTTCGGCCCGAGGCGGTGATATTCCTTGTACTTGGCGAACGCCTTGTCGAAATCGCCGACGACCCAGGAGCCGAAGCTGTTGTTGTAGACGCTGGTGATTCCGGCGACCGACGTGCCGCGCGTGATGTCGGTCGTGCCGTTGACGTTGCCGTCGTAGAAGTAATTGGCACCGCCTTGTTTGAAGCGGTGATAGGCGCCGCCGGCGCGCAGCGTGAAGGCGTCGTTCAGCGTGTAGCGCAGGTTGATCACGCCCTCGCGCAGTTCCGAACTGTTGTTGAACGCACGATAGTAGAAATTGTCCATCGCATAGGCGGCGGCATTGGTCGGATCGAAATTCGGATAGGTGAAGGACGCCGAACGCCCGTCGGTGCCGTAGTCGGCGACGAGATTGCCCTTGCCGCGCAAGTAGAGCTTGTCGTCATAGGGCGTGTCATAGGTCGACTTTTCGTAGCCGACATGGCCGTCGACGCTGAAGCGGTCGGACGCATCCCATTTGAACGTCAGCGCCGCCTGGCTGAAACGGGTCTTGTTGAGCTGGCGGCGATGCTCGCTGCCGAAGGTCGCGCCGGTCGTGTCGGTCGCGGTGACATAGTTGTTGGCGTCCCAGGCCAGGCTGTTGAGCACCGATGCGGTCTGGAACGCGGCGGGATAGGGCTTGCCCGCCGCGCCGTCGAACGCGACCGAGCCGGTGCCGTTGATCGGCCGGGTCGCGAGGTGATATTCGTCGCGATGCGTGGTCAACTGGCCGCGCAGGCCATCGAGCGTCAGCAGCAGGTTGTCCGCCGGACGCCACTGCACCGTGGCGGTGACGCCAAGCCGCTCCTGGCGCGCGTCGAAGGAGGAAACGCGGTTGCCGTCGGCGAAATAGAGGTCGCCCGACAAGAATTTGGTGCGCTGTGCGGCGGTGAGGCGCGAGATGTCGAGGCCATCGGCGACCATGTCCTGCAGGTCCGATGCGCTCGCCTTGTTGAAATTATAGGTGTTGCGGCCTTGTTCGCTCGTACGGCGCTTCGAATACGCTGCCGAGAGCGCGATGCCGAAGGTGTTGCCCCAATTCTGGCTGAACAGCCCGGCGACGCGCGGCTGCGCATCCTTGGTATATTGGTTGGTGCCGATCTTGCCGGTGATCGCGCCCTTGGTGCCGACGCCCGATTCGAGCGGCTTGGGGGTGAACAGGCCGACCGTGCCGCCCATGCCGCCCTCGGTCTGTGCGGCTTCATAGGTCTTCTCGACCTCGACGCGCTGGAACAGCTCGGAGGCGAAGATGTTGAAATCGAACGAGCGATCGCGCGAGCGCTGGCCACGACTGTCCTGCGCGGAATCGACGTTGCCGAGGACTTCCATACCGTTGAGCTGGACCCGCGCAAAATCGGACCCGAGCCCGCGCAGCGAGATCCGCCGGCCTTCGCCCGCTTCGCGCGTGATCTGCACGCCCGGCAGACGCTGCAGCGATTCCGCAAGGTTGAGCTCGGGGAACTTCGCCATGTCCTCGGCGACGATCGCATCCTTCTGGATAACCGAATTCTTCTTGATCGCGCGCGCGTCGCGCAGCGAGCGCTGATAGCCGGTGACCACGATGTCGCCAGACGTGTCGTCCGGCGTCTCGGCAGCCGCTTGCGCAAAAGCGGCGTGCGGCGTGGTGCCGACGATCACCGCTGCTGCGCTGGCTAGCAGGAAACTTCGCAGCGCTGTCTGTTTGGCCTGAACCACCAGGATCTCGGTCATGTGTCTTGCCCCCCTTAAGGCGATAACTGGTATAAACCAGTTTGCCTAAGCAGGCGGGGGTGACAGTGACGTGACAGTTCGAAGGTGAAACGATTAAATGCGGTCGAATTCTTGTTCGTGCGGGGACGGCATGCCGCAGTCCGCACGCCCGCACCTTGTCCACCTCGGCTGGATCCGGGCGCTTCCAGCGAACGGGTGCGGGTTTCCAGCAGTAATTATGCCGCGCTAGCGGTTGAGCAGGCTCTGTGCGGTTTCGAACGAGAGCGGCGCAGGGCCGTGCGCCGCCGGGTCGGAATAGCTGTCGCGGCCGTTCTCGACATGGCCCGCGAGCCGCACCACCTGCCCGTCGGTGCGCACGCTCAGATCGTACCAGCCATGGCTATGCGCGAGATCGATCTTGAGGGTCGATGTCTCGCCTGCTGCCAGCGTGACGCGGCGTGGCGCGGTGCCATAGGCCATATCGGAGATCGTCAGCGTCGTCGGCGTCGCGGCGAGGCTGCGCAGGCGAAGCTTTCCCGACGGATCGACCACGGGGCTGACCCGCGGCGCACGCGCGGTGAAGCGCCGGTGGAAGCCGTTGGGGCCGAGGACGATCACGTCGTGCAACCCGGCGGCATCGGGTGCGATCTCGGCGACGAGCGACTGACCCGCGCCGACGGTGTAGCGCCGGGGGACCTCCTCCAACTCCAGCGCATCGTATAGCTGGAACACCGCCGCCTGCTTTGCCCCGAGATTGGTGAGCCGCAGCGCGTGACCCGCACCGTGCGGTTCGAGCACGGCATCGACCGCATAGGGTGCGGCGCGGCGGCGGCGCAGCCCGGATTCCTGGCGCGGCGCGGCGAGCGTCTCTGGCGGATAGGGCTGCGCGAGCGGCAGTACGGCGGCGCGATCGGAGAGGGCGGCAGTCGCGGGCAGCTTGCCGACGAACGGCTCGGCATTGGGCGTGCTGAAATCGAAGCAGCTCGTCAGATCGCCGCACACCGCGCGGCGCCACGCGCTGATATTGGGTTCGCGCACCCCGAAGCGGGTCTCGAGGAAGCGGATCACGCTCGTGTGATCGAACACCTCGCTTGTGACATAACCGCCCCGACTCCACGGCGAGATCGCATACAAGGGCACGCGCATCCCAAGACCATAGGACCGGTGCAGATAGGCGGCGTCGGCGGTGCCCTGCGCGCGGACATGATAGTCGTCGTCGGTCGGGATCGTCGATCCCCCCAGCAGCCGCGTCGGATCGGCCGGATCGCGCGCGGGCGGCGCGGGCGGGGGGACATGATCGAACAGCCCGTCATTCTCGTCGAAGTTGAGGATGAACACGGTCCGCGCCCATACCTTCGGGTTGGCGGTCAGCGCGTCGAGCACGCGCGCGGTATAATCGGCGCCCTGAAGTGGCGAGGACGGGTTGGGATGCTCCGAGAAGGCGGCGGGGGCGATGATCCACGATACCGCGGGCAGCGTGCCCGCGACGACATCCGCCTTGAGCAGATCGAGGTCGCGCGTCGTCAGCGTGCGGCGGATCAGTTCGGCTTCGGTGCCCGTCGTCGCTGACCGCGCGTCGCGATACCGGCGGAAGCCGGCGAGCGGGTTGTCGGTAAAATTGTCCGCCATGTCCTGATAGATCTGGAAACCGACGCCCGCGGCGAGCAGCCGCTCGGGATAGGTCGTCCAGGTGTAGCCGCCATGGCCACGCGGATCGGCGAACGAATCATAGCCATTGTCGATCGCCGGGCCGTGCCCCTTGCCCGCGGGATCGTTGGTGCCGGTCCACAGGAACAGGCGGTTGGGGTTGGTCCCCATGTGCGTCGCGGCATGATAGGCGTCGCACAGCGTGAATCCCTCGGCGAGCGCATATTGGAACGGCATGTCGGCGCGGGTGAAATGGCCCATCGCGTGGTTGTGCTTGGCCTTGGTCCACGCGCTCATCCGGCCATTGTCCCACGCTGCCTGGCTGTCGGGGAAGGTGTGCGGGGTGCCGTCGTGGCGGACCAGCGCGAAGTCCTCATGCGTGTCGAAGTGGAACGGCGCGATCAGCGCGGGCGCGCCGGCATGTTCGTTGGGCTGGACGAAGACGGTGCGATTCACCCGGTCGCCGAGGTTGGGGGCGGGGATCGCGAAACGGTCGCCGAACCCGCGAACGCCGTTCAACGCGCCGAAATAATGGTCGAACGCGCGGTTTTCCTGAGTCAGGATCACGACGTGGTCGACATCCATGATCGTCCCGCTGCGGCGGTCGGCGGGGATGTCGAGCGCGCGCGCGATCGCCGGCATGAATGCGGCGGCCGCTCCGCCAGAGGCGAGCATCGCGCGGAGGACGGCGCGGCGATCATAAGCTGGCGTGGACATCGTCGGGTTCCTCATGTCGTCGCGGGCAGGCGGGCCCACTCCGTCGGCCCAGTCTCGGTGCGCAAGGCAGCGCGGAAACGCCTTATCGCCCATGCCGTCGCGACCAGCCCGATCGCGCAGGTGGCGTAGCATATCTCGGCGAGGAAGCTGCTCCAGTTCAGCGTGACATGCCCGAAGCTGCGCAGCAGCAGCAGCGCGACGCTGCCGCAATAGCCGCTGGCATCCGCGAGATAGATCAGGAAACCGGCATTGCCCGCAAACGCCGTCGCCGCCATCAGCCGGTCGAACAGCAAAGCGTTGAACGGCGTATAGGCCAGATACAGCCCCGCCCCCACCGCGATCATCCACCACACCGGGCCAAGCCAGCCAAGCTGGAACGCCGCGGTCGCCACGCCGAGCGTCGCCAGGCCGAGCGCGATCAGCCGGAGGTTCCAGAGCACCGCATCGGCATTGTCGCGCACCCGCATCAGCAGGCCGAGCGCGCCGAGCACGATGATCGCGACCGGCACTTCGGACCAGGTGAAGATGCTCGCCGCCCCGCCAAAGCCAAGCTCGCGCCAGATCTCGGCGGCGAAATTGTCGCGGAAATCGCGCAGCGCGGTGAGCAGGACATAGACGCCGATCAGCGCGATCAGCGCGGGCGCGTGCGCGCGGAACAGCGCTGCGCGTTGCGGCGCGTTCATCGGGGTGCGCGGGCGGCGTTCGGCCTCGTCGGCGGCATCGGGCGGGGGGAGCTGGACCAGCGCCCACACCGCGAGGAGCAGCATCGGCGTGAACAGCAGGCCGGTCGTCGCGGGCATCCAGCGCTCGCTCGCCCAGGCGTTCTGCAGCACGGTCTCGCCGACCGACTTGACCACGCCCGAGGCGAGGATGAAGGTGGCGCACAGCATCGCGCCGAGCACTTCGGTCAACCGCCGCCCTTCGAGAAACCCGAACACCAGCCCCCAGATCATCCCGAGCGCAAGCCCGTTGAGGAATAGCCCGGCGACCGCCGCAACCGGCGGGAGGATCGCAAAACCGACGAGCGCCACTTCGGAAAGGCCGATCAGCAGCAGGATCGCCACGCCGCGCTTGGCCGGTGGCATTTCGGAGACGACCTTGATGCCGAGGATCTTCGACAGCGCATAGCCCGCGACCTGCGCGATCACGATCACGACCTTGAAGTCGATCGCGAACGGCCAGCCGGGGATGTGGACGTAACTGGCCGCGGTAAAGGGTTTGCGGAACGCGTACATCGCAAAATAGGCGGCGAACGCGGCCCCGCCGCCATAGAGCGCAAATAGCGCGGGCGGTGCGGTGCGCAGCCAGCGCGTGACGAAGCTTTCGCGCACGTTCATGCGGCGGGCCGCTCACCCGCGGCGATCCGCGCGGCGATCGTTTCGAGCACCGGCCACAGGTCCGCGACGCTGTCGACGACATAGTCGGCTCCGGCGACGTAGAGGTCGGCGGCGGCGGCGTCGACGCGGCGGGTCCGTTCGTCGACAGGAAGCGCGTGGAGCGCCGCATGGTCGAGACCGACGCCGTTGCCCGAGGCAGCGACGCCGACGGTCCACGCCCCCGCCGCCTTGCCCTCGCCGATCCCGACGCTGGCATCGTCGACCTTGACGCACGCCCAGGCGGGCCAGACGCCCAGTTCGACCAGCGCCTTCCACAGCATCAGCGGGGAGGGGCGGCCTTCCGGAGTCTCGCCCGAGCAGATGACCGCGTCGGGCGCATAGCCCTGTTCCGCGGCGCGCGGCAGGATGTCCGCCATCATCGGCCGGGTGTAGCCGGTGCACGAGCCGATCCGCACACCGTGCGCGCGCAAGGTCGCGGCGAGGTCGGCCGCGCCCGGGATGAGTGCCGCGCAATCGCGCGCGGCGCTGCGCATCAGCGGCTCGACCGCATCGTGCAGGCGGGTGACGTCGTCCTCGCTCGCAGCGCTGCCGGTCGCCGCCACCCACGCGGTGGTGACGCGCGGCGCGGCCAGGATCGCGCGGATGTGATCCCGCTTGGCGCGGCCCATGTCGGCGCGCGCTTCCGCTTCGGAAACGGCGACGCCAGCCTCGGCGAAGACGCGCTGCAACGCGACGACGGGCGCGCGGCAGCCGTGGTCGATCATCGTGCCCGCCCAATCGAACACCACGGCTTTGACAGCGAAGCTCATGCTGGGTCTTTCTGGCTAAGAAGATCGGCGATCACGTCTTCGGCAAGCCCGAAGCTGGTCGAGGCCCCCGTGCCGCTGGTGACGACGACGAGGCGAACCCGCTCGGCCGGGGTGGAGACGAGGCTGTGCGTTGCGGCGGAAGCGTAGGTTCCGGTCCAGCGTTCGAGCACCGGCGGGACCGCGCCGAACACCGCGCGGAATTCGTCGAGGATCAGCTGGTCGACCGCCTCGCTCGAAAACGGGTCCGGGGTCTTGCCGTAATGGTGGCTGTCGCCGACGATCAGGGTGCCATCGGTGCCTTGCGCGACGATCAGGTGGACGCCGTTGGAGAGCTGCGCGGGTTGCTCGGTCGCAAGCCGGGCGTGGAGCGCCTGCGCCTCGGGCAGCGCGGCATAGCCGAGGTAGCGGGTCAGCCCGAGGTCGGACATGATCGTCGCAGGAAGGCGGAAGCCGGGGTCGGCGAGCCGCAGCATCTGCAGCTTCGAGCGCGTCACGCCGGTGAGGGCATCCGGGAACAACGTCGCGAGGTCATCGCCCGGGCACACCACGATCGCGCTTGCGTGGACGTCGCCCGCCGAGGTGGCGAGGCAGCCGGTCTCGACCCCGTGGACCGCGATGCCGCGCCGGAAGGTCACGCCATGCGCGGCCTCGAGCCACGCCGCGAGCGCCGGGATCGCGCTGCGCGATTCGACGCGCACTTCGACATCGCTTTCGAGGACGCCTTCAAGCCGCGCGGGCCGGACCCCGCCAAGCCGGGCACGCGCCGCGTCATGGTCGAGCCAGCGGCACCCCTCGGCCATGTCGGTTTCCAGAAACGCCGCGCACACCGCGCGCGCTTCGGCCCGCTGCGCGACCAGCAGCAGCCCGCGTTGCTCGATCGCGATCCCGGCAGACGCGGCGACCTCGACCCAGACGTCGCGAGAGCGCCGCGCGCGGCGCCAGACCGTCCCCTGTTCCTGTCCGGTCACGGTGATGAACCCGAAATTGCGGATCGATGCACCATTGGCCTGCGCGTCGCGGTCGATCACCACGACGTTCATCCCGCGCCGCACGGCGGCGAGCGCGTGCGCCAGCCCGACGATACCGGCGCCGACGATGGCGAGATCGAACGATTCGTGTGACACGCGGGACTCCCTTGCGGGGCGCACTTGGCCGCGCGCGCGAGGCGAGGCCAAGGCTTTGGCTGAATGCCGCCCATAGATAAAATCTATCGTTCTGGTCGCTTGTCCGCGGTCGTGCCTTCGTGTCGCGGCGCAAACGCGTCGGCGCGTCTCAGGCGGGATAGACAAGACCTATCGAGACGCCATGAAACCGTCACGCAAGCGTCACGATATCCCGCTATTTCCGGCAGCGGATGGCCGTTAATCACCAACATTTGCGCGCGTTCCACGCGATCGCGCTGGAAGGGGGCGTGTCGCGCGCGGCCCGCCGCCTCAACGTCTCGCAACCGACGCTGTCGCAGCAGTTGAAGGCATTGGAAGCGCGCTACGGCGTGATGCTGTTCGAAAGCCGCAAGGTCCCGCTCAGCCTCACCGCGGCGGGGCGCGACCTGCTCGTGCTGACGCAGAAACTGTTCGCGACCGCCGCCGACATCGACGAGATCCTCGGCGAAACCGCGGAAATGACGGGGGGGATGATCCGCCTGGGGTCGGACAATCCCCATTACATCGCCCGGATGGTCGGGCTGCTCCGGCGCGACCATCCCCTAACCAGGGTGCAGGTGCGCATGGGCAATGCGCGCGAGGTGATGCAGTGGCTCGGCGACGCGCATGTCGATGCCGCGCTGGCGAGCGACCCGCCGGGCGACCCCCATTTCAGCTACGAGCCGCTCACGACCGAGACGCTCGCCTGCGCCTTGCCATGCGATCATCCGCTGGCGGCGCAGGCCAGCGTTCCGATCGCGGCCTTCGCTAACGAAACGCTGTTGCTACGCGAATCCTCGTCCAAGACCCGCGCATTCATCGAGCGCGCGCTGGGCGACGCTGGGATCACCCCGCACGCGACGATCGAGCTCCAGACCCGCGAAACGATCCGCGAGGGGCTGGCACTTGGCCTCGGGATCAGCGCGTTCTTCGAATCCGAATGCCCGCCCGACGCGCGGATCGCCTATCGGCCGCTCGATACCGGGGAGCGTTCCTATCCGCTGCGCAGCTACCTCGTCTGCCAGAGCGAGCGCCGCCGCAGCGCGCTGATGCGCGCGCTGCGGCCGATCGTCGCCGAGATGCAAGGGAGCGGACCGGTGTAGCATCGCGCAGGAGCCTGCACCGTTTGCCCCAAGTGCGCGGCACTGTCGCCGATCGACGGCGGACTCGACCGCCACCGCCATCGGCGCCCCGTCACGAGCTTGCAGGCGCTCGACGAAGGGACGACGAGGCGGAACACACGGTCCCGCGCGCACCCGACGATCGGGACCGGACCGCCTCGTGCCGGGCAGCGCAAACCGGCGATGCCCTTGTCCTCGGGCATGACCGGGTGCAAATCATGGGGATACGGCAGTTATTCAGGGATCGACCTATTCCAAACCAGGCATATGACGTGGCGACGCTGGATCCCCTGAGCAGCGACGCCGTGATCGAGGCGTCGATCATGCCGGCCCCGGCGCTTCGGCCCGACGAACCCTATGCGCGCGACGAACTGCTCCACGAACTGTTCGATGCACAGTGTCGGCAGAATGCGAGTGCAACCGCGTTGCAGTTGATCGGCGCGAGCGAGGAATTCGGTCGCAGCACGACGTGGAGCTACGAGACGTTGCAGCGACGCAGCCTTGCGCTCGCGCACCGGTTGCGCGCACTCGGGATCGGTCGCGGGGATCGGGTGGTGCTGTGCCTGCCACGCGGGCTCGATCAATATATGGCGATCCTGGGCGTGCTGCGCGCCGGGGCCGCCTATGTCCCGGTCGACTGGAGCTATCCGCAGGACCGTATCGACTTCATCATCGCGGACAGCGGTGCCGCCCTTACGGTAACGGTTGCCAGCCGCGCGGCGACGATCACCGGCGCGACGCTGGCGCTCGATGCCGAACTGGGCGACGTCGCGGCCGAACCGGCGGCCCCGCTCGGGCGGCAGGAGACCGCCGCGTTGCCCGACGATCTCGCCTATATCATCTACACCTCGGGCACGACCGGCCGCCCCAAGGGGGTGATGATCACCCACGCCAACGCGTGCCATCTCGTCCGCTCGGAAAGCGCGATCCTCGCGCTCGACCCGAGCGACGTCGTGTTCGGTGGCTTCAGCCTTGCGTTCGACATGTCGGTCGAGACGATGTGGAGCGCGTTCTTCGTCGGCGCGCGGTTGCTCGTCGCGACCGAGGCGCTGGCGACGAGCGGGCCCGACGTCGCGGTCGCGCTGGCCGAGGCGGAGGCGACGATCTGGCATGTCGTGCCGTCGCTGATCGCGCTGGTCGAGCATCCGGTGCCGACGCTCCGGCTGATCAACATGGGCGGCGAGGCATGCCCGGCCGATCTGCCGCGGCGGCTGGCGCGGCCGGGGCTGCAGTTGCTCAACACCTATGGCCCGACAGAAACGTCGGTCACCGCAACCTGGACCGAAGTCCAGCCCGGCCAGCGCATCACGATCGGCAAGCCGCTTCCTGGCTATACCGCCTGGATCGTAGACGAGACGCTCCACCCGGTGCCGGCGGGGCAGGAGGGCGAGCTGATCATCGGCGGCCCCGGGGTCGGGGCCGGCTACGTCAACCGGCCCGACCTGACCGCCGAGAAGTTCACCATGACGCCGTTCGACACGGTGTCGGGCGGGCCCGAGCGGGTGTATCGCTCGGGCGATCTGGTGCGGCTCGATGCGGCGGGTGACATCGATTTCGTCGGGCGGATCGACACGCAGGTGAAGATCCGTGGATTCCGGGTCGAACTCGCCGAGATCGAGGCGGTGATCGGCGAGGCGTCCGGCGTCGCACAGGTGGTCGTCCAACTTTTCTCGGACGCCGACGGGGCGGAATTCCTCGCGGCGTTCATCGTCGCTCGCTCGGGAGAGACGGTCGATGTCGCCGATCTCAAGACCCGCGTCGCGGAACGGCTGCCCAATTACATGCGGCCCGCGGCCTATCAGATGCTCGCGGCATTTCCGACGCTTCCCGCCTCGGGGAAGGTCGACCGCAAGGCGCTGGTCCGGCCCGAAGGTACGGTCGACGCCGATCGCGCGATCGCGGCTCCGGCCACCCCGCTCGAGGCGCAATTACAACGCGTATGGGCCGAGGCGTTCGCGCCGCAGCCGGTCTCGGTGCTGGACGATCTGTTCGAGGATCTCGGCGGGCATTCGCTCAAGGCGGCGCGGCTCGTTTCCGCCGCGCGCAAGGTCCCCGGCCTGGAGGGGCTGTCGCTCGAGGACGTCTATGCCGCCCCGACGATCCGTGCGCTGGCGGCACGGATCAGCGGCACGGCACCGGTCGTGGTCGAGCACGCCGGGACGTTCGTGCGGATCGCCGACTGGAAGCGACGCCTGTGCGTCGTCGCGCAGACGGCGGCGTTGCTGCCGATCTATGCGCTCGCCGGGCTGCAATGGTTTTCGCCTTATATCGCCTACACCCACTTTGCCGGACGGATGGACCGGATCAGCGCGCTGGTGTTGAGCGCGTTGTTCTTCACGATCGTGCCGATCGCCTCGATGATGGTCTCGATCGTCGCCAAATGGGTGATCGTCGGGCGGTTCAAGGCGGGGGATTATCCGCTGTGGGGCAGCTATTATTTCCGCTGGTGGCTGGTGCGGCGGATCATCGGGGTCACCGCGACCCCGTATCTCGCGGGAACGCCGATGATCCGCGGCTATTACCGCATGCTCGGCGCGAAGATCGGGAAGCGCGCCTATATCGGCACCGGGGTCATCGACACCGCCGACCTGTTCACCGCGGGCGACGATGCGATCGTCAGCGACCAGGCGGTGATCGCGACCAGCTCGGTCGAGCGCGGCATGCTGCGGCTTGGTACCGTCACGCTCGGTGCCGGCGCGTTCGTCGGATCGCAGGCGGTGGTCGGCCGCAACGCGGTGCTTGGCGACGATGCGATGCTCGACGACATGTCGGCGGTGCCCGCCGAGACGATCGTGCCGCCGCGCCAGCGCTGGACCGGATCGCCCGCGACGTTTGCGGGCGACGTGCCGCCACGCCCGGCACGCACCCGCCGCGAGGCACCCGCCGCAACGTTCGGCCTGCTGGTCGGCGCGTTGCTGTTGCCGATCATCGCGATCCTGCCGATCGCGCCGGGGCTGATCGCGCTGATGGAGCTCGATTGGGCGACCACCGGCTATACCTATGTGCTCGTCTCGCCGCTGCTCGCGACGACCTATATCGTGATGATGTGCGTGCTGACGGTCGCGGCGAAGCGGCTGATCCTCGGCAAGGTCGCGCCGGGCAGCTATGCGCTCGATAGCGGCTTCTACGTCCGCTTCTGGATGGTCAAGCAGATCAACGATCTCGCGTTGCGGCTGCTCCACCCGATCTTCGCGACGCTCTACGTCATCCCTTGGTATCGCGCGCTCGGGGTCAAGGTCGGGCGGCGCGCGGAAATCTCGACCGCAAGCGCGATCGTGCCCGACCTGGTCGAGATCGGGCCGGAGAGCTTCATCGCGGACTCGGTCATCTTCGGCGCGGCCCGGATCGGGCATGGCACGATCGAGCTGGCGCACACGCGGATCGGCCGACGCAGCTTCATCGGCAATTCGGCGCTGTTGCCAAGCGGTGCGCAGATTGGCGACGAGGTGCTGATCGGGGTGCTGTCCAAGCCTCCCGAGACCCCCGGCGACGCGATGGAGAGCGGAAGCACCTGGTTCGGCTCGCCGGCGATCAAGCTTCCCGTTCGCCAGGTCGCGACGATGTTCGACGAGGGGGCACGGTTCAACCCGTCGCGCGGGCTGATCGCGACGCGCCTGACGATCGAGGCGGTGCGGACGACATTGTCGCTGACCGTCTTTCTCGTCTTCTTCAGCCTGTTGTTCTCGGTCGTCGGGGATCTCGACGATCTGGAGCGCGGCGGGGTGATCATAGGGCTGGCGTTCCCGTTCCTCTATCTCGGTTTCTGCCTGGCGTGCGGGGGGTTCGTGCTGGCGTTGAAATGGATCGTCGCCGGACGCTACCGCGCGACCACTGCGCCGCTGTGGAGCACCTTCGTGTGGCGGACCGAACTGGTCACCGCGACCTATGAGAATCTCGCGGTCGCCAACCTGCTCGAGCCGTTGCGCGGCACGCCGTGGATCGCGATCTATCTGCGGCTGATGGGGGCGAAGATCGGCAAGCGCTGCTACATCGACACCACCGACCTGACCGAGCATGATCTGGTGACGATCGGCGACGATGTCGCGCTCAACGATTTCGCCGGGCTGCAGACGCATCTGTTCGAGGATCGCGTGATGAAGGTCGGCGCGATCCGGATCGGCGACCGCGCGACGATCGGGTCGCTCGCGATCGTGCTGTACGATGCCGAGATCGGGAACGACGCGCAACTGGGCGACCTGTCGGTCGTGATGAAGGGCGAAACGCTGCCCGACGGCACCAATTGGGAAGGCAGTCCGGCGCGGATCGCGATCGGGGCATGACACCGCTGTGGCATGACGGCGCGGTGTCGGCGCTGCGTTACGCAGGGACACCGGTGGTCTGGCGCGTCGCCGATGACCGGAGCACCCCGCGCCACGCGCACGCATCCGCGCTGCTCGCGCACTGTGCGGACGTGCCTGCCGCCACGGTCCGGCTTGCGCGCAGCGCTGCCGGGGCACCGCGTGTGCTCAGCCCGCCGGGCTGGTATATCGGGTTTGCCGGGCGCGGCGGATGGTCGCTGGTCGGCGCGGCGACGCGCCCGATCGCGGTCGACCGGGAGACGGTCGATGGTGCCGCGGCGCTGTGGGACATGCTGAGTGCGACGGAGGTGGCGGCGCTCCGGGCGCTCGACTCCGCCGAGCAGCCGCGCGCCTGGCTGCGCCGCTGGACGATCAAGGAGGCGCACGCGAAACTGATCGGCGAACCGCGCCGCCTCGCCCCGGAGACGATCGAGACGGAGTTGCTCGATCCGGTCCGCGCGACCGCGACCTGCGAAGGGCGCTCGCACTGCTGGACGCGCGACACCGGCGAAGCGATCGACACCGTCGCCCTGTGGGAGGACGACGCATGAGCCGGGTCATGGTTCGCAACTATGCCGAGACGGATCGCGCCGCGGTGCTGGCGACGTTCGACAGCAACCTGCCCGAATATTTCGGGGACGGCGATCGCGGCTGGCTGGAGGAGACGCTCGACGATCCCGATGGCCCCGCGCTGGTCGTCACCGTCGATGGTGCCGTGGCGGCCTTTGGCGGGTACGAAATCTGGGAGCATTACAACAAGGCGTTGCTCTATTGGGGAATGGCGGCGCGCGCCTATCACCGCTGCGGACTGGGACGGTTGCTGTTGTTCGAGCGGCTGATCCATGTCGCGCGTAACGCCGTTCCCGCGACGCGCTACGTGACGGTCGACACGTCCCCGCTGGTCGCGCCATTCTTCGAACATTGCGGCTTCGAGCAGACCGCGGTGTGGCCGGAGGGCTATCGTTCGGGAATGACGATGCACGAGCTTCGCTTCGATCTCGCGCGCACCGCGCTGCCCGACCTCGTCGACCGGCGCGACGCAGCGCTGGCGCGGGTGCTGGACCGGCTCGCGGCGGCGTGATCGATCCCGATCAGCGGTCGTCCGGCGTCGGGTCCACGACCGTCCACCCGCCCGGCCGTCGCCGGAGCACGACCCAATAATAAGCGGCGGACAGTATCATCACCGCCCCGGTGGACAGCAATCCGGGGCGCCCCGCCTCGGGATCGCCGGCATTGACGATCGCGACACCGACCAGCGCAACCAGCGTTACGACCGGGATGAGCGGGAAGGCCGGCATGCGATACAGCGTATGCGCGCTGGTCCCGCGGTGGCGACCGGCAAGCGCGGCGAGCGCTATCGCGGCGTAGATGACGACCAGTTCGCCGCCCGAGCAGACGAGCAACAGCGGGAGCGGCACGAAACACAAGCCCACGCCCATCGCGCCGACCAACAGCGTCCCCGCCCACGGGCTGCCGTAGCGGGGATGGATCGCGCACATCAGGCGGTCGATCGGACGCCCCCAGCAGCCGTCCCGCCCGGTCGAGAAGAAGAAGCGCGCGCAGGCGAGCACGGTGACGATCGCGGCGTTGACCATCGCCAGCGCGACCCCCGCCGCCATCCAGTTTCCCAGCACCGCGCCGCCGCGCGCCCGGGCGAACGCGCCGAACGGATCCGCCCCCGTCAGCACCGCCGCGAGATCGTGCGTGCCGACCAGAATCGCGGCAAGCGGCACGACTTCCGCCGCGAAGATCAGGACGAACGACAGCAGGATCACGCGGGCGATCCGGCGTGGCGCATCGTGCAGGTCCTCGCCGAAATAGACCGCGAGGCCATAGCCGTTGAACGCGAAGATCGCGATCGTCGTCGCCACGCCGATCTGGGCGAGCGTAACCGGCCCGCCGGCGGCGACGGGATGGAGGAGCAGCGCAGCGACACCGCGCACCGGGGCCTGCAATCCGAGCAGCGCGACGATGCCGAGCACGAGCAGCTCGATCGCGAGGAAAGCCCCGGTCAGGATCGCGTTGAAGCGAATGTCGAAAATGCTGACCAGCGTCGACAGCACGATCACCACGATCGCGACCGGCACCGCCGGAATCGCGGGCCAGAAGGTCGCGAGCACGTCCGCGACCCCCAGCGCGACGACCGGCAGGAACAGGACGTTGTTGACCGCATTGAGCCCGAGCACGACGAACCCGGCGAGCGGACCCATCGTCCGCTCCACCATCACATATTCGCCGCCCGCGACCGGCCACGCCGAGGACAGCTCGGCATAGATGAACGCGGTGCCGATGCAGACCAGTGCGCCGAGCAGCATGGCAAGCAGCGCGCCGGTCCCAGCGACGTGCAGGACTCCGGGGACGATCGCGAAGACGGAAGAGGCCGGCGTCGCCGCCGACAGCGTCAGGAACAGCACCGCGACTGGCCCCAGCGTGCGCGTGATCGAGGGGCGCGCCCGCGACGCCGTAGCCGACCCTGTATCGAACGCCCCATCCATCGCGCCAGCCTCGCGGAAGGTTGCGGGAAACGCCAGCCGTATCGGTCGATTTCGCAGCGGGATCTGTCTTGGGATCGTTCGCAGAGGGGCGTTGGGGAACGCCCGGGCGTAGATCGATTGACCCGCACGACGTCCGAATTGGCCGCTCAGCTTTCGCGAGCCTCCAGCAGCAGGCGCAGCCGCTCCGCATCCTCAGCCGAGGCGGGGTTATAGACGATCATGCCGAGTTCCGGCCGCCCTTCGATCGCGAAGGACGAGAACTCCATGGCGAGCAGGCCTGCCTCAGGGTGATGGAGCCGCTTTACCCCCTCGCCGTGCGCGACCACGTCATTGTCTTGCCACAGCGCTTCGAACTCAGGGCTGATGCGGGACAGTTCGGTCACCAACTGGACGACCGCCGCGCTGTCACTGGCGCGCGCGCGCGCGACGTCGGCGCGAAAGGCACCGACGACGAAACGCGCAACGCCTTCCCAATCGGCGTTTCGAGCGCGGACGTGGTCACCGCTGAAGAGCAGGCGCAGGATGTTGCGGCCCTCGCGCGGCAGCTTGGCATAATCGGTGAGCATCAGCGTCGCCGCCCTGTTCCAGCCAACCACATCCCACAGCGCCGTTTTGACGATGGCCGGGCTCAGCACCATCCCGTCGAGCACCCGCTGCAAGCGTGGGGAAATCCCGTCGACGGGGTGATAGCGCGCCTCCGGCGGGCGGCCGAGGCCCAGCATGTAGAGATGCTCGCGCTCGGGCTCGGTCAGCATGAGGCCCTTGGCGATACGGTCGAGGACGTCCGCCGACGGGGCGCCGCCGCGCCCTTGTTCCAGCCAGGTGTACCAGGTGGGACTGATGTTGGCGCGACTTGCCACCTCTTCGCGGCGGAGACCCGGCGTCCGCCGCCGTCCGCCGCCGAACCCCAGGGCGATCGGGTCGAGGCGGGTCCTGCGGTCCCGCAGATAGGTTCCGAGCGGGTTTGACGTGTCGCCGGAAATGACCATCCTGTTACAAGCTATACCCCGATAAGGTCCCTACTTTACCACGTTCCTGCCGACCCCGATACGCCCACCGGCAACAAGGAGATTCCCATGCGCGTATTTCTGACCGGGGCTACCGGCTTCATCGGCTCACACGTCATTCCCGAACTTCTTGGTCGTGGGCATCGGGTGCTTGGTCTGACCCGCTCCGATGCGGGCGCCCGGCTGCTCGAAGCGGCCGGGGCGGAGGTCCATCGGGGTGATCTGGAACAGCCCGAGACGCTCGCCAGCGGCGCCGCGGCGGCGGACGCGGTCATCCACTGCGCGTTCGACCATGATTTCACAACGTTCGTCGAGAACACCAAGAAGGATGAACGCAACATCGCCGCAATGGGCGAGGCGCTGGCCGGAACGCAGAAGCCGATCCTGATCACCTCCGGCGTCGGCATTGGCACGCCGTTGCATGGCGGCCCGGCGACGGAGGACGTGCTCAACCCGCGCCACGCCAATCCGCGTATCGCGACCGAGCTCGCCGGCGCGGCGCTGACCGCGCGCGGGATCGACGTGCGCACGATCCGACTGCCGCAGGTGCACGACACGACCAAGGCCGGGCTGATCACCCCGTTGATCGCCGAGGCACGTCGGGCCGGCGCGGTGGCGTATCTCGGCGCGGGGCATACGCGCTGGTCGGCGGCGCACGTCAGCGACGTGGCGAGGCTCTACGTGCTGGCGCTGGAGAAGGGCGAGCCGGGCGCGCGCTACAATGCATCGGTCGAGGAGGGCGTCACCGCACGCGCCATCGCGGAGGCGATCGGCCGGGGAAGCGGGCTGCCCGTCCGCTCCATCGCAGCCGACGAGGTCCAACACTATTTCGGCTGGATGGCACCGTTCGCGGCGCTCGACATGATCGCGTCGAGCGCCTGGACGCGCGCACGCCTGGGATGGGAGCCGACCGGTCCCGATCTGCTCGAGGATCTCGCCGCGATGGATTTCTCGGCGCGGTCTCCGGGTTGATCAGGTGCCGGGACGGACGAAGGATGCGGCGTTCACTCGGTTCGGTCGCCTGCGCGCATGAAGGCGCCGATATGGTCGTTGAGGAACTTGGCATCTGCCGGGTTGCTCGCCGCGCCGGCGGTATGGCCCCAGAGGGAGGGGATCGGCAACAGGGTGACGCGCGGCATGAACGCGGCTTCGTAACGGGCGTCATCGACCGGAAAGTAGAGATCCGTCGCCGATGGCATATAGAGGACGGGCACCGCGATCGACCCAAGCGCGCGTTTGATGTCGCCGCCCATGCCGGGGGTCGTGCCGATGTCATGCCCCTCCCACGTCCGCATCTGCAGGATCAGGTCGTTGGCATCGCCGCCGGGCACGAAATCCTTGTACAATCCCTCGAACACGCTGCGATAGGTCGTGCCGGGCGCCGCCCCGGCGCGCCACAGTTCCTCGCGCCACCATCCCTGCGAGAACAGCCAGCCCGCCCACACCGCGCCGAAGGTCTGCAGCCCGGCCTTGGGCGGTGCCTTGTAGTCGCCGCCGGCGAAGGCCGGATCGTTCTGGATCGCCATGATCTGGCTCTCCAGGCGGATGATGCCGTGCGGCCAGGCTTTCGCGGTCGCCGAGGTGACGACGATCCGGTCGGCGAAGCCGGGATGGCTCACCGCCCATTGGAACGCCTGTTCCCCGCCCATCGAAAAACCGACGATGGCCCGCAGGTGGTGCACCCCGAGCCCCTCGGCGAGCAGCCGATGGACCGCCTCGACATTGTCGCGGATGCTGGTCACCGGAAAGCGGGGTCCGTCGAACGGCGCGGGCGTGTTGCTGGGGGAGGACGACTTTCCGTTGCCGAACAGCTCGGTCGCGATCAGGAAGTATTTCCGCGGATCGAGCGCCTTGTCCGGACCGATCAGCCATTCGTAGCCATGCGAATCCGCCATGTAATGCGACGGGAGCAGCACGGCATTGTCATGCGCGGCGTTGAGCGTGCCGTAGGTCGCGTACATCACCCTGGCCTGTGGCAGCACGGTGCCGTTCTCGAGCTTGAACTGCTTGATGAGGAACGGACGACGGTCCCCGTCGGCGGCAAGCGCGGGGGTCGCAAAGGACGAGAGCAGCGCCAGCACCGCAACGATGAACCGAACCATAGGCTTGCCCCTTCGCGGCACCCGTGCCGTCGTCGCAATCATCCCGGAAGTGTCCGGCAATCGCAAGGGACCAAGGCGACGACCGACGGCAGTTTCCTGCGATTCGAGGGGATTATCCTTGGCGATCACCATGCGGCGGCAGTGCCGTGATCGTATCGGGCGTGTGCAACCGGTTTCGGCAGACGCCGGTCTGGATGGTTGTTCGTGGGGCATCGTGGCGGCAGCGGCCGCCGCCGTCTCCGGTCCGAGCTTTTTCGATTGCACTTGAACAGGTTGTCCGGCGCTAGGCTAGGGTGTCGCAGACTGTCGAATCGCAAGGAACCAGGTCAATGCCGCGCGCCACATCCAATTCGCCCGACCCGGCAACCCGTCCCGATCGCGAGCAGCTGCACCGCATCGTCGAGGGGTTGAGCGACGGGATCGTCCTGATCGAGCCGGATGGACGGATTGTCTGGGCCAATGAGGCGGCACTCGTGATGCACGGGTCCGCCACGCTGGCCGAATGGGGCGGAACGGTCGAGAGCTACCAGCGCGCCTTCGAGCTCCGGCTGCGCGATGGGCAGCCCATGCCCGCATCCGCCTATCCGATGGTGCGCCTGTGCCGCGGCGAGGCGTTCGAAGACGTCATCGTCGACGTGCGAAAGACCGGGCAGGAAGACCCGGATTGGGTGCACCGCGAGCGGGGGTTCGTCCTCGACCGCGACGGCAAGCCCGACTGTCTAGTGCTGATCATCTGCGACGCGACCGAGGCTTTCGAGGCGAGCGAGCGATTCGAGAGCATGTTCAACGCCAATCCCGCGCCGGCCTTGATCGTTCGCCTTGCCGATCTGCGCTACGTCCGCGTGAACGAAGGGTTCCTCGACCTGACGGGGTGGAACCGCGACGCGATCGTCGGGCGCTCGGTGTACGAGCTCGACATCCTCGCGCAGGCGGTGGAAAGCGAGCGGGCAAAGCGCCGGCTCACCGAAGGTGCGATCATCCCGCAGATGGAAGCCGAGCTGCCGCTGCCAAACGGCGACACCAAGCTGGTACTGCTCGCCGGGCATCCCGCCGAGATGCCCAATAACGAACAATGCATGATCTTCACCTTCGCCGATCTCGAGCCGCGCCGCCGCGCCGAACACGCGCTGCGACAAAGCGAGGAGCGCTTTGCCACCGTCTTCCGGTTCGCGCCGGTGCCGATGGTCCTGACGAGCCTCGACGGGCATCGCATCCTCAACGTCAATCACGCGTTCCTCGGACTTACCGACTGGGGACTCGAGAGTGTCGTCGGGCGCAAGCCGTCCGAGATCGAACTGTTCGAAAGTTCGGCGACCCGCCGCGAAATCGAGAAGCGCGTCGCCGAGGCGGGTTCCTTCCGCGGCTACGAATTGCAGGTGAAGACGCGCACCGGCACGCTCGTCACCTGTCTGGCGTCGGCCGAAACCGTCTCGATCAACGGGCAATATTGCATCCTCGCGGCGTTCCAGGACATCAGCGACCGCAAGCGCACCGAGCTCGACCTGATCGGCGCGATCGAAGGCGTGATGCAGGATTCGAGCTGGCTCAGCCAGAAGATCATGGACCGCCTCGCGGCGTTGCGCGGCCCCACGCCGCGGCCGGGCGCGGTTGTCCGGTCAGTCGACCTCACCGCGCGCGAACGCGAGGTGCTCGCGCTGATCACGCGCGGAAAGACCGATGACGCGATCGCCGAAGCGCTCTCGCTCAAGCGCAACACGGTGCGCAACCACGTCGCGCGGTTGTACGCGAAGATCGGCGCGCACAGCCGTGCGGAAGCGATCATCTGGGCGCGCGACCGCGGCCATCAGCTGCGCTTCGAGCCGGCGGACTGAGCCGCCGAAAAGGCAAATTACTTCGTGTTTCAGGGGTGCGGGCACCCATGCATGAGGTGCCTGCGCATCTGGGGTTACCGTTTGCAAACCCTTAATTTCCAATCATCCGGGGCGTTGCCCGGTTTGAGAGGAGATCATCAAATGTCCATTCTAGCGTGGATCATCCTTGGCCTGGTGGCCGGGTTCATCGGTAGCAAGATCGTCAATCGCAGCGGCGAAGGGCTGGTGCTCGACATCATCCTCGGCGTGGTCGGTGCCGTCGTCGGCGGCTTTCTGTTCAACCAGTTCGGTGCCGCCGGGGTTACCGGCCTCAACCTGTACAGTCTTGTCGTTGCCGTGATCGGCGCGATCGTCGTGCTCGTCCTCTATCACATGGTCGTCCGCACGACCGTTCGCTGAACGGACCACCGCGCCCGCACCCATCACCGTCGGGCCAACCACCAAACAGGAGCATATCATGACACAAACCATCACAGGACTGTTCGATCAGTACGACGACGCCCGCCGCGCCGTTCAGGACCTCGAGGCCGCGGGCATCGCGCACCGCGACATCAGCATCGTCGGCCATGACAAGCATGGAACGGTCGCAGATCGCGATACCGCGGAAGCCGCGTCCGAGGATGCCGGTATCGGTGCCGGGCTCGGGGCGGCCGTCGGCGGGGTGGGCGGCCTGCTCGCCGGTTTGGGGTTGCTCGCGATCCCGGGCGTCGGTCCGGTCGTCGCGGCAGGGTGGCTTGCGGCGACTGCAGTCGGCGCGGCTGGTGGGGCGGCGATCGGCGCGGCTGCCGGGGGCCTCGTCGGGGCATTGACCCATGCCGGCGTTCCCGAACGCGACGCCAACGTCTATGCCGAGGGCGTCCGCCGCGGGGGAACGCTGGTAATCGCCAAGGTCGATGAGGCCCACGTGCAGATCGCGCGGAACATCCTCGGCGACGAACGCTCGGTCGATGTCGTGGACCGTCGCAATGCCTATGAAGCGGATGGATGGAAGCAGTTCGACGAGACGAGCCCTGCCTATTCGGACGCCGACATCGCCGCCGAACGCGGCCGCCGCACGCAGATCTGACGATCGCTTTCAAAGGACCAAATTATGCGACTCTATTCCCATTTGCTTTTTGGCGTCGCCGTTCTGGCATCGCCAGCGCTTGCCCAGACCGGGACCGCCAAGGACAATCAGGCGGTCAAGGCCGCGCATACCGTGAACGATGGGGCCGCCCGGCGCGGCGCGAATTCGTTCACGCAGAACCAAGCGCGCGCGCACATTGCGAAGTCGGGGTTCACCAAGATCTCGGCGCTGTCGAAGGACGCGAACGGCGTATGGCGGGGTACCGCGCATAAGGGCGGCCACACCGTCCATGTCGGACTGGACTTCAAGGGCAACGTCTCGACGCACGACTAAATCGCTTCGGCGCGGCGGCATGGACATGCCGCCGCGCCGATTAAATGCCGTCTCTGGCGGGAGTTGGCGAAGACAGGCGAACCGGACCCGGACCTTTGCGTACCCGCGTATCTAGTCGCGACCGACGGATCCGTGTACCCGGAGGTCAATATCGAGCTCCGGAGTGACCGACATCCCACGCAAGACCAATTACGACTTCGAGCGCCGCGAGCGCGAAAAGGCCAAGGCAGCTGAGGCCGCGAAGAAATCGCAGGCAAAAGCGGACAAGCGGGCAGCCGAGCAGCAAACGCCGGATGCGGTAGGTTCGGGCCGTCCCGAGGACGGCTGAAGCTCCGGTGGAAATCTCCGACCCCACGCTGGAGCAGCTCGGCTGGAAGCCGTTCTTCGACGAGCAGCTTTCTCCCGAGGAGCGCCGTGACGTCCAGCCTGCCCGGGTGATTTCGGTTCATCGCGGACGAGTGACCGTCGCGGGCGAGGGGTATGAGGACTCTGTTCCCTCCGCTTTGCCCGTACCAGGGGGTGCCGAGGACAGGCCCACCGTGGGGGACTGGCTGCTGGTCGACCGGAACAGCCGAACCATCGTGCGCATCCTCGAACGGACGAGCCTGTTCAAGCGGCCCGCGCCGGGGGACGAGCGCCGGGTCCAGCTCATCGCCGCGAATGTCGACACGCTCTTCATCGTCACGGCCTGCAAGCAGGACTTCAACATCGCGCGCCTGGAACGCTATCTCGTGCTCGCGCGCGAAGTGGGCGTCCGCCCGGTCGTGGTCCTCACCAAAGCCGATCTGTCACCCGCGCCCGAGCGTCTCGTCGACGAGGCGCGCGCGCTTCAGTCGGGATTGCGGGTGGAACTGGTCGACGGGCGAGATCCCGCGAACACCGCTCGCCTGCTGGACTATTGCGGCGTCGGACAGACCGTCGCGCTGGTGGGGTCATCCGGCGTCGGCAAGTCCACGCTCGTAAAGACGCTGACGGGATCGAGCAGCATCGCGACGCAGGCCGTCCGCGAGGACGACGGCAAGGGTCGGCACACGACGACGGTCCGCGAGATGTATCGCCTCGCCGATGGCGCCAAAGACGGTGGCTGGCTCGTGGACACGCCCGGCATGCGCGAGCTGCAGATGTCCGAAGTGAGCACCGGGGTGACCGAGGTGTTCGACGATGTCACGAATCTTGCGCTCGAGTGCCGGTTCTCGAACTGCACGCATGTCGCGGAACCGGGATGCGCCATCAACGCCGCGCTCGCGGCGGGGACGCTCGATCCCGCGCGCTTCGCGCGGTGGCGCAAGCTGTCGCACGAGGATACGGTGAACAGCGGTGCCGCGGTCGCGCGCCGCTCCCGCCCGGCGAAACGGCGATGACGGTTGGCGGACCTCGATCCGCTGGCAGGTAAAGACGAACCGGCGTCCGCGGCTCGCAAGTCCGCAGGCGGGGTCGGGATTGGGCCGGTTGCGCGGCGGGGTTACACCGGCGTGAGCAGATTGCCGCTACGCTGGAGCTGTTCGATGTCCCGGCGGGGCGGGGCGCCGAACAGGCGCGCATATTCGCGGGTGAATTGCGAGGGGCTTTCATAACCCACGGCGAAGCCGGCGCTGCTCGCGGTCGTGCCGGCGGACAGCATCAGGCGTCGCGCCTCCTGCAGCCGCAACTGCTTCTGATATTCCAGCGGCGTCATCCGCGTCACCGCCTTGAAATGCTCGTGCAGCGACGATGCGCTCATGCCCGCGGCGGTCGCGATGTCGCCGATCCGCAGCGGCTGGTCGAAGCCGGTGCGGATCGTCGCGATCGCGCGGCTGACCTGATTGAGGTGACTGTCGGCGACCGCCATGTAGCGAAGCGCAGGCCCGTGCGGGCCGGTGAGCAACCGGTACAGGATCTCCCGCTCGATCAGCGGCGCCAGCGCCGGGATGCTGGCGGGCTGGTCGAGCAGCCGCATCAGCCGGCATGTCGCGTCGATCAGATCGTCATCGCTGCGATAGACCGCGAGCGCCGGCAGATCCGCCCGGGGCGCGCGTCCGCCTTCCGCCATGATGAGGTCCGCCAGCGCAGCCTGATCGATGTCGATCTTGCAGCAGAGGTAGGGGGTGTCGCGGTCTGCCTGGATGACATGCCCGACGAGCGGCAGGTCGACCGAAACCAGCAGATAATGCGCGGCATCGTAGACGAGACTCCGCTCGCCCAGAGACACCCGCTTGGTGCCTTGCGCGATCACGCAAAGCGACGCCTCGTAGACTGCGGGCAGGGGCACGGTCGGCGCGTCGGCGCGGAACAGCGACAGCCGATCGATCGGCGTGCGCGCCATTCCGGTGCTCGGCACGTGGCGCGCAACGAGCGCGGCGAGGTCTGTGATCGTGCTCATGCGGAGACTGTGTTCGCTGCCGCCCGCCCTCGCAAGCGCGGTCCCTGCGTTTCGGAGGATCGGGCAAGGATCGCGGCGGATCGCTCTCACGCGCAAGCCGCGTCCGGCCCCATCCGTGCCTTGTCCTTAGGACGATGAAGAGGAACCACCATGAACGACGTCATCGACAAGACCGTGCTGATCAGCGGCGCCTCCAGCGGGATCGGCGAGGCAACCGTGCGCGAGCTCGCGGGCAAGGGGGCGCGTCTTTTCATTGGCGCGCGCCGGACCGATCGGCTCGAAGCGCTCGCGGTGGAACTCGGCGCCACTGTTGCGTGGCACGTGCTGGATGTGACCGACCCTGCGAGCTTCGCCGCCTTCGCCGACGCGGCGGAAGCGCGGTTCGGGCGCGTAGACGTGCTGATCAACAACGCCGGCGTGATGCCGCTGTCGCCGCTCGCCGCGCTGAAGACGGACGAGTGGCGGCGCATGATCGACGTCAACATTCACGGCGTGCTGAACGGGATCGCCGCGGTGCTGCCGCGGTTCATCGCGCAGCGCTCGGGCCACGTCGTCAACGTCGCCTCGATCGCCGCGCATTTCGTGATGCCGAGCGCCGCCGTCTATTGCGCGACCAAATATGCGGTCTGGGCGATTACCGAAGGGCTGCGGCAGGAGCATGACGACATCCGCACCACGATCATCTCCCCGGGCGTCGTGGCGACCGAACTGGGCAATGACATCACCGACCCGGATATCGCCTCGGCGCTCACGACGTGGCGGCAGAAATCGCTGACTCCCGATGCGATCGCGCGGGCGATCCGTTACGCGCTGGAGCAGCCCGAGGGCGTGGACATCAACGAAGTCATCGTCCGCCCGACCGCCGCCGGCATGTAAGGGGGCGCGGTCCATCGTCCGGGCGATCCTGTCATCGGCCCGGACGGTGATGCTGGCTCGAGGAAGGAATGGGCTACAACAGCCGGACGTCCGCCGCGCGAAACTGCGCTTCCACCACGTCGACGGTCGTCCCGCCCGGTACCGGCATCGCGATCGCGCGCGTATGCTCCGTCAGGATCGACGCTTCGAAGCCCTCGCGCCGAGCATCGAGGGCGGACCACGCAACGCAGAAATCATAGGCCAGCCCGACGAACACGCACCGGCGCACCTGCGTGTCCCGCAGATAGCCCGCCAGACCCGTCCGCGTGGCCTTGTCGTTCTCGAAAAAGGCCGAATAGGAATCCACCTCCGGATTATACCCTTTACGGACGATGAGGTGCGCGCTGACGATGGCAGTTTGCACGGCGGGGTGGAACGCGGCGCCAGCCGTCCCCTGGACGCAGTGATCCGGCCACAATATCTGCTCGCCATAGGGCATCGGCACCGTATCGAACGGCTGCCGACCGGGATGGCTGCTCGCGAAGGACTGGTGCCCCGCCGGATGCCAGTCCTGCGTTACGACGACATGCCGGAAGTGCGGGGCGAGCAGCGCGATCCCGGCCATGATCTCGTTTCCGCCCGTGACGGCCAGCCGGCCCCCGGGGCAGAAGTCGATCTGCGGATCGACGATGACGAGCGCGTCCGAGCCGCACCACGGCGTTGCAACACCCGCGCCTTCCGGCGTCATGCTGTCGTCCTGTCACGCTTGATCTTCTTGGCCAGGCTCCATTTATGCACCTCGGTGGGCCCATCGTAGATGCGGAATGCGCGGATCTCGCGGAACACCTGTTCGACGATCGTGTCGCCACTCACCCCCGTGCCGCCCATCAGCTGGACGCAGCGGTCCGCGATCCGCATCAGCGCCTCGGACACCGCGACCTTCGTCATCGAGCTTTCGACCGTCCCGGGTGCGCCGCCGTCGAGGACGCCGGCGCACCAGTCGACCATCAGTTCGGCCTGTTTCAGGTCGATCAGGTTTTCCGCCAGCATGAAGCCGACGCCTTCGTGGTCGATCAGCGGCTTGCCGAAGGCGTGGCGGCGACAGGCATAGTCGGTCGCGATCTCGTTCGCGCGCACGCACGCCCCCAGCCAGCGCATGCAATGCGAGAGCCGCGCCGGAGCGAGCCGGATCTGCGCATATTTGAACCCTTCGCCGCTGTGCCCGAGCATCTGGTCTGCCGGGATGCGCAGCTGGTCGATCGCAACCACCGCATGGCCACCGGGCATCGACGAATCGATCGTGTCCAGCACCCGCTCGATCGTGATCGCCGGGTCGGGCAGGTCGACCAGGAACATGCACGCGCCATCCGCGGACTTGGCCATGACGATGCCGACCTGCGCGCCGACCGCGCCGGTGATGAACGCCTTGCGCCCGTTCACCACCCAATGATTGCCGTCGGGCACCGCGGTCGTCCGCATCATCGACGGATCGGACCCAGCCCCGCCCTCCGCCGCGGGTTCGGTCATGAAGAACGCCGAGCGCGCCTGTCCGCGGACGAGCGGATCGAGGAAGCGCCGTTTCTGTTCGTCGCTGCCGACCTTGCCGAGCAGGAACATGTTGCCTTCGTCGGGTGCCGCGGTGTTGAGCGCGACCGGGCCGAGCGGCGACAATCCCGACAGCCGTAGGACAAAGGCGGTCTCGCGCTGGGTGAGATGTCCGCCGTCGTCGCGGATATGCGGCGTCAACACGCCCGCAGCACGCGCCTTTTGCCGCAGCTCCGAGACGAGCGCATCGGACGGGCCGTGCGGACCACAGCGGGGGTCGCGTTCGTAGGGAATGACATGGTCGCGAACGAACGCCTCGACCTGGCCGCCGATTCGCGCGGCGCGTTCTGTCGGTGCCGGCATCGCGACCCCCGCGATGGTCGGTGCAGGCGGGGCGGGGGCTACGACGTCCATTTCAGTCTCCGGTCTCGAGGGGGCCTGGCCAGTGCGGAACGCGACGATGCTCGCATTGCCGGTCACCTCAGAGGGCGAGGCTTTTCAGCGGGATGCTCGCATCTTCGACGGCGGCGGGATCGGGCGCAAGCCCGTCGACCACGAGCCGCTTGCCCTGGACGTAATCGCGCGCCGCGTTGACGCAGTCGAGCGCGATCACGCGACCCTGCCGGAAATACACGACCGAAAAGCTGCGTGTCGCCGGATCGCCGCGAACGACTGTCTGGTCGTAGCCGATCGACAGGCCGACGGTCTGCAGCTTGAGGTCGTACTGGTCCGACCAGAACCACGGCACCGCGTCATAAGCGACATGCTGGCCGACGATCGTCTTTGCAACGATCGTGGCCTGATCGTTCGCGTTCTGCACCGATTCGAGCCGGATTGCCGCGCCGGCGGCGTAAAGATTGGTGTGCAAGGCGCAGTCGCCGATCGCGAACACGTCGCTCAGGCTGGTGCGGCATTGCGCGTCGACGCGGACTCCGTTCCCGCCCTCGGCCCCCGCGGTCAGCAGCGGTTCGACCTCGGGCACGATCCCGATCCCGACCACGACCAGATCGCAGGCAAGCACCGTCCCGTCCGCGAGCCGGACGCCACAGACCGCGCCGTCACGCCCCTCGATACCGTCGACCGCCACGCCAAGCCGCAGGTCGACCCCGTGCGCGCGGTGCTGCGCTTCGTAGAAGCGCGAGAGCGGCTCGGCCGCGACGCGGGCGAGCACGCGGTCGAGCGCCTCGAGCACGGTTACCGCCTTGTCGAACGTGCGAAGCACCGCCGCCGCCTCGAGCCCGATGAATCCGCCGCCGATCACCACCGCGCGCGTCACGGCGGGGAGCTCGGCGATCATCCGGTCGGCATCGGCGCGGGTGCGGACCGTGTGAACGCCGCGCAGATGGGCCCCCGGGCAGGTCAGCCGACGCGCCCGACCACCGGTCGCCCAGACCAGTTGATCATAGCCGATCGCTTCGCCTGTCTGCAGGGAGACGGTCTTCGCCGTCGGATCGACCGCGACGACGCGGGCATTGGTGCGCATCTCGATCCCGCGATCCGCCCAGAAACGCGCCGGACGGATCAGGATCCGGTCGAAATCGCGCTTGCCCGACAGATAGTCCTTCGAAAGCGGCGGTCGCTCATATGGCAGGTCCGGCTCGTCGCCGATCATCACGATGCTGCCGTCGAACTTGGCCATGCGGAGCGCGATTGCGGCCTGCGCACCCCCGTGGCCTGCGCCTACGATGACGACGTCATATTTGCGCATCGGTCCCGATCCTTGTCCAATTCTCGCAATGACGCCCGATGCACCGTACGGGATTCATCGAGGGGTCGCCCTCGAACGCTCCACAGGCGCGATCGCTCATCATGGCCGATCGCGGTATTCCCCCGCCACGATATCGGCAATGCGTTATCCGTATCGGGCGTGTTCGCACTCGGAGCGGGGATCGACGGCGCGGCGCCCGTCACCGCGCGCCCGGTTCAGCTCCGCCTCAGTCGGGCGCGCGACAGCCGTCGGTCCTCCAGCGAATAGTATAGCCAGATCTCGCCGTCTCGACTGGTGACCGATGCCGCAAACGCGATGTCGCTCGCGGTGCGGTCGGGCACCGGCGGCGGGGTGATCAAGGGTTCGATGCAGCGATCCACCACGCGGGACAGTGCGCGGTCGAACGCGACCCAGCCGATCCGCCAGCGGGCGTCGTGCGTCGCGCCGTTATAGAACATCACCGGCATTTCGGGATCGTCGAGCAGCATCGGGCCGGTCGAGAGATGCCAATTGTCCCAGCCATCCTCGCGCGGCATGAACGGCGTCGGTTGTTCGTCCCACGGCCCGTCGACGTTCGCGCCGATCGCCAGACCGATGCGGCTCGCGCCGTCGCTCGCATATTCGTAGAACAGGCTCCAGCGGCCGTCCTTCTCGCGATCGATCGTCGCTTCCTTGGTGTTGCCGAGCGACTTGGTCGAGGCAAGCGCGACCCCGGACTTCACCAGCTTTTCGAGGCTCGGCCCGGTGGCGTAGAACATCTCGCCATGCGCCATGTCCGCCTCGACGCCGGTATAATAGACGACGTAGCTGCCGTCCGTCATCTTGACGACGGTCGGGTCCTCCACTCCGCCTGAATCCTTTTCACCCGCGGCACCGGGGAGGATCGACGGCTGGTCGAGCATTGCGAAATGGACGCCGTCATCGCTCCATCCGCCCCAGATGATTCCGGTGTCGGTCATCGGTTCACCTGGCCGGGTCACCGCGCGCACCATGATGCCGAACCGGCCGTCCGGCTCCAGCCAGGCGAACGGGCTCATCAGATCGCGCGCCATCAACGGCGCGGGGCCCATCAGGTGGATATCCTCGAGCGCGTGCACGTTGAAATCGACGAGACCGGGGGATGGATAGACCAGCACCTTGCGGTCCCCCGTCACGCTGTCGGCGGGGAGCTTCGAGCGGACGACAGGGATGCCGGGCGCGATTTCCGACTGGCTGGTGGCGGGCACCGTCGACGTCCGGGCGGGAGGAACGCCGTCGGTCATGCGCCGAGCGCCTGCATCAGCGACAGGCCGCCGTCGATCACGATCCGCGCGCCGGTGATATAGCTGGCCTTGTCCGAGGCGAGGAAGACGGCGAGATCGCCGACCTCCTCCGGGCGTCCGGCCCGGTTCAGCGGAATATTCTGCTCGAGCGTCTTGCGGTAGGTCGGATCGGCGCTGGCGCGTTCGTTCATCGGCGTCAGGATCATGCCGGGTTCGATCGCGTTGACGCGAATGCCATTGGGCGCCTCCTCGATCGCGAGCGTCTCGATCAGGTTGGTCAGCCCGCCCTTGGCGGCGCAATAATCTGCACCACCCGACCGGACCGCATAGGCGTGGATCGACGAAATGTGGACGATCGCACCTTGCGCATTCGCTGGCCGATCCCGGACGAAGCGGCGCGATGTCAGGAAGGCACCGGTCAGATCGGTATCGAGCATCCGCTGCCACTGCGCGACCGTCATCTGGCGGACCGGGACGCCCGCCATGTTGATCCCGGCGGAATTGACGAGCACGCTGACCAGGCCAAAGGTCCGTTCGGCCGTCGCAAACGCGGTCTCTACCGATGCCTCGTCGCCGACGTCGCACTGGACCGCAATAGCATCCCCGCCGGCGGCCTTGACCCTGGCGACGGTGTCGCTGCCGTCGTTGCGGGTATCATGGAACAGCACCACGACCTTGTCGCCCTGTGCCCCGAACGCAACCGCGCAGGCCGCGCCGATCCCGCTTTCCGCGCCGCTCACCACAACGCATCGACCGTCCGCCATTCCAGCATCCTCTCGCTTCTTCACCCTTCGTATCACCGCAGGATCGGTCGCGAGCAATTCTCAAATTTGTCATGTTTCAACAGGCTAGCACCTTCGCTGGCCATGCCAGGGACGCTCGGGACGAGCGTTTCCTAGCGCGCCGGGGCCAGCCGGATCGTTCCCTCGTGGTGGATCGTGGTCAGCCCCACGTAATCGCGGACGGCCGGATATTCCGTTTCGACGGGGTGCGCATGCGTTGCAGTGATGACGACCACGGGTGCCCCGGCGGCGCGCCCCGCCGCGATCCCGGCGGGGGCGTCCTCGAACACGGCGCACCGGGTGACGTCCTTGCCCAGCCGCCGCGCCGCTTCGATGTAGCAATCGGGCGCGGGCTTGCCGACCGCAATATCCTCGGCCGTGATAAACAGCGGCGGCGCGGTCAGCCCGGCGGCGGCGAGCCGCGCCTCGGCGAGTTGGCGCGTGGCCGAGGTCACGATCGCCCAGCCGTCGTCCGGCAGGCTGCCGACGAAGTCGACCGCGCCCGCAATCGCGCGAACGCCGTCGAGGTCGGTCATCTCCTCGCGGACGATCCACGCCGCCTCCTCGCGCGGGTCGATCCCCGGGATCGCGAGCCGGGTGATCGTCTCGATCGTCTGCACCCCGTGGATGCTCGGCAGGATCTTGACCGGATCGAGCCCATGTCGGCGAAGCCAGCGCGACCACACCCGCTCGGCGGATTCGATCGAGGTCAGCAGCGTGCCGTCCATGTCGAAGAGAAAGGCTTCGAACGCATGGTCCGGATAGGGCGATCGGGGTGACGAGGGCTGTTCGGGCATGGCGTGCGCGTTCGGATAAAATGCTGCAAAACTCAATGGGCCGCAGCGCCGTCCGGAACGTCCCCGAGAACGGCTTGTCGTGCAGGGAGCGATTGTGGCTGCGCGGCATCGACCCAGCCGCCCGCGGTCGCGACATACAGGCGCGCGACGTTCAGGAACTGCCGTGTGCGCGCGACCACGAGGGCATTGCTCGAGCGCTGATACAGCCGCTCGGTCTCGAGCACCTGAAGGATACCGGAATTGCCGACCTGGAAACTGCGGCGTGACAGCTTGCGCGAATGATCCGCCACCGACACCGACTCATTCTGGTTGGCGACCGAGCGTGCATCGCTCTGGATCGCCGAAAGCAGGTCGGCGACCTGCTGGAAGGCGTCGAGAACGGTTTGCTGATAGGTCGCATCGCTCGCCCGCGCGCGGTCGATCGCCGCGGCGCGTTGCGCCTTGAGGGTCCCGCCGTGGAAGATCGGCGCAGTCAGCCCGGCGAAGATATCATAGCCCCGGAACGCATTCTTGACGAGATCACCGATCCCCGGCGCGCCCTGCGTCACGGTCGCGCCAAGCGTGATGTCGGGATACAGCCGCGCGGTCGCGACGCCGATCCCCGCGGCGGCGGCGTGCAGGTTCGCTTCCGCCTGCAGGATGTCGGGGCGGCGATGGACGAGTTCGGAGGGGAGGGCGACCGGGACCTGCGTCGGCAAGGTCAACCGGGCAAGGTCGAAGTCGGTCGCGCCCAGCGCGTTCGGCGCGACGCCGACGAGCGTTGCCAGCAGATGCCGCGCTTCCGCCAACTGCTGCTCCAGTTGCGGGATGTCGCCGCGATCCGCGGCATATTGGCTTTGCGCGTTGAGCACTTCGACCAGCGTGCCTTCGCCCCCCGCGCGGCGTTTCTGCGTCAGGTCGACGTTGCGCAGATCGTCCGCGAGCAAGGCGTTGGCGGTCGCGACCTGCGCGCGGATCGCGGCGACCGTCAGCACCTGATTGACGACCTGCCCCGCGATCGCGAGATGCGCCGCCTCGGTCTGGCGCCGTTGCGCCTCGACCTGCGCGGCGCTCTGTTCGACCTGGCGGCGCAGCCCGCCGAACAGGTCTAGATCGTAGCTGATCCCGCCGCCGACCGAGTAGAGATGGAATTCAGGGTTGCCGGCAGGCGCGAGCGGATTGCCCCCTGAAAAGCCGAAGCCGGCGAGATTGACCTGTTGTTGCTCGACCCGCGCGGTCGCGTCGATCTGCGGCAGCCGCCGCCCGGCCACTGCGCGCAGCTCGTCCTGCGCTGCCGCGAGCGTCGCGTTGCTTGCGGCAAGGCTCCGGTTGTTCGCGATCGCGCGGTCGACCAGCGCATCGAGGTCGGGCGATCCGAACGCCGTCCACCAGCGCCGGACCGGCCCCGCGCCGAACGCGATCCCCGGCGCGCCCGCGGGGGTGGCCTGCTCGCGCGCAGGCAGATAGGCCTCGGTCGCGGGTGCCTTGGGGCGGGCGAAGTCGGGGCCGACGGTGCAACCCGCGAGCGCGGTTGCCGCCAGCAGCGGGATCGTGAAGCGGTAACGCATGCGGATCAGTCCATATGGATGGTGGGTCCGGCCGCCGCGCCTTTGCGCGGGCCGCGCATCAGGAGCAGCAGCGGGATCACCGCGAGGGTCAGCACGAAAAGCATCCAGAACGCGTCGATGTACGACACCATCGACGCCTGGCGGGTGATCTGCGCGTTCATCGCCGCGACCGCGCTCGGCAGGTCGAAATCGAACCCGCCGGGCAGCGCGGGATTGTCCGGGCGAATCCCTTCGGTCAGCCGGGCGTGGACGGTCGCCGAATTGCGGATCGTCATTGCCTGGAGCACCGAGATGCCGACCGCCGAGCCGATGTTGCGCGTCAGCGTGAACATCGCCGCGCCTTCGTTGCGATATTTGGGATCGAGCGTCGCGAACGCGATCGTTGTCAGCGGCACGAACACCAGCCCGGTGCCGAGCCCCTGGATGAACCCGGAGATGATCACCAGCCGTTCGCTCATCCCGAGTGAGAAGCCCGACATCATGTGGAGCGAATAGGCGGCAAGTCCGAAGCCGATCAGGATCAGCAGCCGCGCATCGACCCGCTTGATCACCCGCCCGACGATGATCATCGAGATGAGCGTCCCGATCCCGCGCGGCGCGGTGACGAGTCCGGTCAGCACCACCGGATAGCCCATCAGCGTCTCGAGCATCGTCGGCAACAGCGCCAGCACGCCGAACAGCACGGTGCCGAGGAAGAAGCCGAATATCGAACCCGTCAGGAAGTTGCGATCCTTGAACATGCCGATGTCGATGAACGGCTGACGCGCGGTCAGCGTCTGGACGACGAACAGATAGCCGAAGAACAGCGCCATCGCGCCCTCGATGCAGATTTCGAGCGAGCTGAACCAGTCCTTGGTCTGCCCGCGGTCGAGCATCAGCTGGAACGACCCCAGCGCGAGCGCGAGCATCGCGAAGCCGAAGATGTCGAGCCGTGGCCTCGCCGAATCCTTGGTCTCGGTCAGGAACCCCGACAGGCCGATGAAGGCAAGGATGCCGATCGGCAGGTTGATGTAGAAGACCCAGCGCCACGACAGATTGTCGGTCAGCCAGCCGCCGAGCGCAGGCCCGATGATCGGCCCCAGGATCGCGCCCATGCCCCACACCGCCATCGCCGGGCCGTGGCGTTCGGGCGGGTTGATATCGAGCAGGATCGCCTGACTCATCGGCACCAGCGCGGCGCCGAACACGCCCTGGAGCAGGCGGAAGCCGACCAGTTCGCCGAGGCTGTTGGCAAGCCCGCACAGCCCCGAGACGACGGTGAACCCGACGATCGACCACAGCATCAGCCGCTTGCGCCCGAACCGTCCGGCCAGCCAGCCGGTCAGCGGCGTCATGATCGCGGCGGCGACGATATAGGACGTCAGGACCCAGGTGATCTCCTCGCTCGACGCCGACACGCTCCCCTGGATGTGCGGGAGCGCGACGTTGGCGATCGTGCTGTCGAGCGAGTTCATCACCGTCGCCGCCATCACCGCGGCGGTGATGATGTTGCGGGTCGCCGGGTCCGGGTAAGCGCCGGTCATCGCGCCTGCGTCGCGCCGCCGAACAGGTGGCGCTGATAGCCGGTGTCGACCTTCACCTCGACGCTCAGGCCCGCATGGAGCGGAAGGTCGCGCGGCAACCGATCGATGCTGAACTCGATCGGCAGGCGCTGGACGACCTTGACCCAGTTGCCGGTGGCGTTCTCGGGCGGCAGCAACGCGAAGCTGTTGCCGGTGCCGGGGCTGAAGCTCGCGACGCGGCCGGTCAGCTCGAGATCGGGAAAGGCGTCGACCTTGAACGTCGCGCGCTGGCCGATCCGCATGTGGTTAAGCTGGTCTTCCTTGAAATTGCCCTCGACCCACAACCGCGTGCTGGCGAGCGTGAACACCGGCTTGGCGGCGCTGACGTAGCTGCCGACCTGAAGCTGATCGACCTTGGTGACGATCCCGTCCTGCGCGGCGCGCACGACGGTATAGCCCAGATTGAGCTTTGCGCGCTCGAGCGCAGCCTGCGCGCGGCGCACCGCTGGCTGGCGGTCGGTCGGCGCGGTCACGCTTCCGGTCAGCGTCGCGGCGACGCTTGCATTCTGCTGGACCGAGGTCTGGATCTGCTGGCGCGCGGTCTGCGCCGCGAGCACGGCCTGATCATACTGGTTCTGCGATGAGATTCCTTCGGCGAGCAACGCCTTCTGGCGGGCGGCCTCGCGCACCGCATAGGCTAGCCGGTCGCGCCCGGCCTGCAGCGCGGCTTCGCCTTCGCGGAAGTTGGCGCGCAGTGACCCAACTTGCGCTTGCGCGGTCGCCAGTTCCGCGACGGCCTCGTCGACCGCAGCCTGATAGGGGGCCGGGTCGATCCGGAACAGGACGTCGCCCGAACGGACATGCTGGTTGTTCCGCACCGCGACCGCCACCACCGGGCCGCTGACGTTCGCGCTGACCGATACCAGGCCGGACTGGATATAGCCGTTGTCGGTCGCCTGATAGCGCCCGCCGCTCAGATAGAAGTACAGGCCGAGGATGACCGCCACGACCGGTGCCAGCAGGAGCAACGGCGTCCGGAGATTGCGCCGGCGGCGGGGTTGCGGGTCGACCGACGCCACGCGCGGAGCGGGATTCTCGACCGGGGGCGACGTCTCGATGCTGGGATAGTCCGTCGAGCGGCCGGGGGTATCTTCCAAGCTCATATTTCCTTGCTCACCGAAAGCAGCGGGGCGGCAGACTTGCGAGTCGAGCGGATCCGGATCGAGCGCTCCTGGTGGCTCCTGCTACCGAAAGGACATTGCGCGCAAGCGAATAGTACGCAAGCGCATGATCCGCTTGCGCAGTATCGCTCTTTGACGGACATGCGGAATTTGGTACCGACGGTGTACGGGGACAGATGAGGGACAAGAGCGGCGTTATGGTCACGATCGATGACAGTGGCTCGACCGCGCCGCCCAACCGTAGATTTGCGACGCAGGTGGTCTTGATCACCAAATTGCTGCGGAAGCGCTTCGATCAGCGCGCGCGCAGCATGTCGTTGTCCGACGGCAAGCCGCTCACGCGCGCGCAGTGGCGCGTCCTCGCCGCAATCTACGTCCGCGAGGGGGCAACGCAGCGCGAAATCGCCGAGATGCTGGAAATCGGCACGGTCACGACCGGGCAGACGATCGATCGTCTCGAGGCGGCGCAATGGGTCGAACGCCGCCCGGACCAGGCCGACCGCCGCGTCAACCGGCTCTACCTCATGCCACAGGCGATGCCGACGCTGGAACGGCTCGGGTTGCTCGATGACCGGGTCGATCAGGCCGCGATGGCGGGCATATCTCCCGCGGACATGGAACGCCTGACGAGCCTGCTCGAAACGATCATCACAAATCTGCTTTCGGCGGCGGACGAGACGGAGCCACGATGACGCGGTTGACCGGCAAGACCGCCCTCGTCACCGGGGCGAGTGGTGGCCTCGGCAGCGAGATCGCGCATGCTCTCGCCACGGCCGGTGCGCATGTTCTGGTGCAGGGGCGTGACGTGAATCGTCTGCGCGCTGTCATTAACGAAATCGCGGAGACCGGCGGTTCGGCGGAATCGATCGTTGCCGACCTCGATCGGGACGATGCGGCGGCGACCTTGCTCGAAGGGCGTGGCGGCATCGACATCCTGGTCAACAACGCGGGGGCGCGCGACCGCCGGCCGCTTGCCGATCTCGCTCGCGCGGATGTGCGTCGGATGCTGGAGACGAATCTCGTCGCGCCGTTCGATCTGGCCCGCGCCGTCGCCGCGCAGATGCCGAGCGGCGGCCGCATCATCAACGTCACGTCGATTGCCGGCCAGATCGCCCGCTCCGGAGACGCCGCCTATACGGTGGCAAAAGGGGGGCTCGATGCTTTGACTCGCGCTCTGGCGGCCGAGCTCGGGTCGCGCCAGATCACGGTGAATGCGGTCGCGCCGGGTTTCTTCGCGACCGAGGCGAACCGACCGATGGTCGCCGACCCCGCGATTGCCGACCATCTCAGCCGCCGCACGTCACTTGGCCGCTGGGGCCGCCCCGAGGAGATCGCGGGGGCCGTCCTCTTCTTCGCGTCGACCGGTTCTTCCTACGTCACCGGGCAGGTGCTTGCGGTCGATGGCGGCTATCTGGCGCATTTCTGACGATCGTTGACGGCGACCGCCACCGGTCACTGCGCGAGCGCGATCAACTGGGCGAGACCGTTCGCCCCGGTCTTGGCGACGATCGCGGCGCGGTGATCCTCGACGGTCTTCGGGCTGAGCGCCAGCGCGGCGGCGACGGCCTTGTTGCTATGCCCCTGGACGAGCAGGTCGAACACCTGCCGCTCGCGGCGGGTGAGGCTGGCGGTCCGTTCGATCACCGCGCGGGTCTGGCGCGACCAGGCGATCCCCTCGGCAACCGCCGCCAGCAGGCGATCCTCGTCGAGCGGTTTCTCGAGATAATCGAGCCCGCCGTAATGACGCACCGAATCGACCGCGTTGGCGGTGGTCGGCCACGCGGTCATGAAGATGATCGCAACCCCCGGATCCAGCGCACGCAACCGATCGGCGAAGGCGAACCCGTCCAGATCGCCCATCATCACGTCGGTGACGACACAATGCGCCGGGGCCTCGGCATAGACCTCGAGCAGCAGGGCGGGGTCGAGGAACGGTTCCGCGGCGTGGCCGTGCCGCCCGAGCAAACGCGCCACGCTCGCGCCGAGATCGCCGTCGTCGTCGACGACATATACGGTTGCAGCGGTCATTTGCGGTCTCCGGCAAGGGGGAGGGTAAGGCGGACGATATGGTGCCCGGCGCGTTCCTCGCGGGTCAGGCGACCATTGTGCGCCTCGACGATCGCGCGCGCGACGAGCGTCCCGACCCCCATGCCTGCGTAAGGGGCGGTATCGGCGCAGGGATTGGCGACGGAGATGATGACGTCCTGCGCGTCCTGGTCGATCCCCACATGGATATCGCGGGTCTGGCAGGCCTGGATCGCGTTGCGGAGGACGTTGACGAGGGCTTGCGCCAGTTCGATTTCCTGGCCCAGCACGACCAGATCGGGATCGATCGGGCCGACGATCAGCGCGACCCGCGCCGATTTCGCTTCCGGTGCCGCAAGTCCGAGAACGATGTCGATCAGCGCGTTGACCGGAAGCAGGGACGGCTCATCCACCGCGCGGCCGCCAAACCGGCGAAGCCGCCGGACGAGGACGGACAGCGCATCGGCCTTGCGCTCGATCAGGCTGGCGCTGGCGGCAATTTCGTCCCCGGCATTCACGGTGATTTCCGCGAGATGCCGCGCCTCGATCGCCAGCGTCGACAGGGGCTGGCTGATTTCGTGGATCACCGCGACCGACATCGCGCGCAGCGTCTTCAGCCGCTCGGCCTGGAACAGCATCCGGTCCCGCCGGGCGATATCGACCCGCGCCCGTGCCTCGGCTTCGGCGAAGCTGCCCGCCAGATAGCCCACCACGACGACCGCCGCGAGACTGAGGTGGAGCGACAATCGCTCGTCGATCGGCATGACGCCGCTGGTGTGCGGCAGCACCACGAGCGCGACCAGGACGATCGCCCCCCACGCCGCCGCACGTCCGAAGCGCAGGCCGATCCAGGCGGTCCCAAGCAGAACCGGCGTCGCCGGAAGGCCAAGCCCGATGCCGGAGAGCGCGACGACCATGCCGATCGATATCGCAAGCACCGCAACCGCCTCGACCGCATGCTGCAGCCGGGGGCGTTGGAACGACGCCCGCCCGGCCACGACATCCTCCAGCCACAGCAGCGGCGGGGCCAGCAACAGGACGCCAAGCAGGTCGCCGACCGCAAAGGCGGTCAGTGACGCGATGATCTGTCGCAGGCCGTCGACATGCGTGATTGCGGGTTGCAGGAACGCCGAGGGCAGGGCGAACAAGGCCGCGGCGATCGGCGCAAGGACGGCGGCGAGGCCGAACGGCATCGGCGGCGTGACCAGGCTGGTCTGGCCGCGTTCGGTCGCCCAGCGCACCCCGGCGACCGTAAGCCCGTACGCGAGCACCGGACGCGCCACGCCGACGATCTGGATGGGCCAGTCCCCCGCCGGTTGAACGACCCCGTTGAAGACCTGCATCACGATCTCGATCACGGCGACCGCCACTGTCAGCCGGGCACCCCCGCGCCACAGCAAGGCGAGACGAAGCCCCGCCGCCGGAAACCAGAGCGAGTAATAGCTGCTTCCACCCCAGAAGGCGGCAGCCCGGTGCGCGAGCAGGAATGCGCCCGCATAGCCGAGCAACACTAGCCCTTCGCGACCGGTCGGGGGCGTCGGTATCAAACGGATCAGTGTTCGACCGAAAGTCGCGAATGTCCCCATGGCGCGCCTCCATGGCGGATCGAGGCGGTCGGCCCAAGCCGGGAAATTCCCGGAACGCGGTCAGCCCCGGTCGACGGCCCGCTCCCTCAGGCCGCGAGCGTGGACGGATCGGCCAGCAGCGCCAGCAACTGCGGCAGCGGGAGCGGGCGACTGATGAAATACCCCTGGATCACATCGCATCCGCAGGTCTTCAGGAAGTCGAGACAGGCCTGGTCCTCGACCCCCTCGGCGACGACCTTGAGGCCGAGGTCGTGCGCGAGTTCGATGGTCGAGCGGACGAGAACGCCATCGGCGCGGTTGACATGGGCGTGCTGGACGAAGCTTCGGTCGATCTTCAGTTCGTTGAGCGGCAACTGCTTCAGGTACGTCAGCGTCGACTGTCCGGTCCCGTAATCGTCCATCGAGAGCGCGATCCCGAGCGCGCGATACCGTTTCAGCGCGGCGATCGCGCTGGTCGGATCGGACATGGCGGCGGATTCGGTGACTTCGAAGACCAGCGCGGTCGCGGGGACATCCGACGTACCCAGAATGTGCTCGACCTCCGCATTGAACGCCGCGTCCGAAAGCAGGTTGGCGGAGATGTTCACGGCAGCGGTCACCGCACCATGGGCGGTGCGCCAGCCGGACAGGTCGCGGACCACGGTCCGCAACACGTGGAGCGTGAGGGGGGCGATCCGGTTGGTCTTCTCGGCGAGCGGAATGAACAGGTCGGGGCCGATGAACCCGCGCATGGCGTGACGCCAGCGGACCAGCGCTTCGGTGCTGGTGATCCGCGCGGTCCGCACGTCGTATTTCGGCTGGTAGAAGACTTCGATCCCGCCCTCGACAAGCGCCGTGTCGAGCTCGCCCATCAACGAGATCGACCGTTCGAGACCGCCGTCGTCGGCAACGCTGCGGCGCCAGAAGCCCCCGCCCTGCAACGCCTGCTCGGCGGCAAGCGCCGCGTCCGCGAGCAGGCGTTCGATTGCGGTCGAAGCGCCGGTCGCAACCCCGAGCGCGACCGCGACATCGACCCTGCGGCCGGAGACCTCGACCGCTTGCAGCAGGATCGCGCGCAGCCCGTCGAGCGTGTCGTCGACCGGTTCGTCCTGCGGCAGCACGAACGCGAGCTGACGGTCGGCGGCGCGATAGACGCGGTTTCCGCTCGCCACCAGCGCGAGGCGGTCGGCGATCCGCAACAGGACGTCGCCCGAGGGCCGCGACCCGAGGACCGCGACCAGACTGTCGTAATTGGCGAGCTGCACCACCACCAGAGTGCACTCGGCAGAGTCGAATCGTTCGGCCGCCAGCGACAGTCCGTTGGGAAGACCGGTCGCCGCGTCGATCATGCGCTGGTCGCGGAACCGTCCGGCGACTTCGCGAATCCCGCAGGCGCAACCGGCAAAGGTGAGCATGCCAAGCGCGGCGGCGAGCGGGTAGGTGATCAGCAGGGCATGCTGTGCCAGCAACGCCGCGCCGGACACCAGGAACAGCGCGACAGCCACCGTCGCGAACAGCGCGGCACTCCGCAGCCGGACGACGCCGGCCACGATCAGGAAAGCGAGCAGGAACGGCACGGCCGCGCTGCCGTTGACCGGGATGCCGCGCAGCAGGGTTTCGGCGGCCATCGCCTGCACCACCACACCCGGAATGACCCCCCACAAAGGGGTCGCATAGCGGTCGCCCATTTCAACCGCGGTCGCCCCGATCAGGACCGAGCGACCCCGGACCCGCGCCGGATCGAACGTGCCGTTGCGGACATCGATGAAGCTGAGGCGGGGGATGGTCGCCGGGTCGATCGACATGTCGATCGGAAAGCCGACGTTTACGGTGCCCGAGGTTTGCGCAATATAGGCGGACAGCGAGGGGCGTGGCACGCCCGCCGTCACCGTGCCGAACGGCATCGCGCGGACCTGCCCGTCGGTATCCGGCTGGATGCTGACCGACGCGAGCGCGACCGGCGCGCGGAACATCGCGAGCGGCAACGCATCGATCGTGCGCTGGTCGGCCGAATTGGCGCTCTGGCCGAAGGTCGGCAAGGCGACCAGCCCGGCGGAACGCCCCAGTGCTGCGGCAAAGGCGGTGTCGCCGGGCGAGTCCGCTGACGACGAGAAGTCCACGTCGAACACGATCGCGCTGGCCCCCGCCCGACGCAGATGGTCGACCACCGCGGCGTAATGCGCGCGCGACCAGGGCCACCGCTTGATCGCGCGCGCACTTTGCGCGTCCATCTCGACCACCACCACCTTGCCGCTCGCCACCTGCGGGACCAGCGCAAAGCGCGCCGCGCTGAGCGTACGGTCGATCGCTGCGCCGATCGGGAGGAACGTGAGCAACAAGCCGACCAACGCGGCCGTGCCGACGATCGCCCAGCTCGACGGCCGTGAGTCGAAGGCTGCGGTCAGCCCGCGCGCAATCCGCATCAGAACACCCGCGACAGGCGGAAGGACAGGCGGGGATCGCGGTTACGGGTATCGAAACGGTCCGCGTTGATCGGCAGTGCGATTTCGAGCATCCCGCTCAGCCGACCGCGACCGGTCCGCACGCCCGCCGCGGTCGACAGCAGCGCGCCACCCCCGGCACCGCCGCGCAGGTTCCCGACATATCCGCCGTCGACCGACGCATAGAGTTGCACCCGATCGACGAGGCGCGGCGCAAACCGCCCGAGATCGAGACGGACTTCGCCCGAGCCGAGGATGCCGTTGTCGCCGGTGCGCTCGGCGTAATCATAGCCGCGCCCGAAGCCCGGACCGCCGACGCCGATTTCCATCGTCGCGAGCAACGGGCGCGATGCGACCTGCGCTTCCGAGGCCAGCGCCAGGCTGACCCGGCGCGACAGCGGCGCGACCCATTCCGCGGCGTAGCTCAACACGACGAAACGCGCGTCGCCATCGCTGCGCGATATCCGCGCGTCGCCCTCGTGTGACACACCCGGCACCGGGAGCCCGTCGGTCAGCCGCACCCCGCCGCGCAGGATCCCGGAACCTGCGCGCATCGTTCCGGTGAGCGCGCCCGTCAGCGTCGCGATCGAATCGTCGCGCAAGGGGAAGCCGAGCAGGCTTTGGCGACTCCGCAGCCCGCGGATTTCCACCGTCGCCCACAGGCTGCGCTCGCGCGACCGCAGGATCGGCCGGGAGTAGAACAGGCTCGCGTCGAACGTCTCCCCGGTGACGTCGAGCGGTCCGAGGGCGGCACCGGGGTTGGCAAGACCATAAGACGCGGACGCCGAGACGGTCGCCCCGCGCGAATCGACCGGCGCGGTGTAGCGCCCACGAACGAACACGAATTCCGAAGGGTTGATCGGCGTGTTCGCCAGAAGGAGGCTCGCTTCATCCCCCGACTGGAACAGACCGCGCGCGTTGGCGATCGCGGTCGCGCGGATCGGCCCGACTTCCTTGCTGCCGCGATTGTCGACCTGCGCGTAACCGCTCAGCCGATCCTCCGTTATCGTCACCAGCAGGATCCCGAACCCGTCCTGGCGCAGATACTTGCTTTCCTTGACCGTGATCCCCGGGATGTCGCCGACGAGCAGGATCGCGCGTTCGAGCTGTTCGCGGCGGACCGGGCGGCCGGTGACGAGCGCCTGGGTCAGCATGCGATCCGCCAGCGCATTGGGGTGGCCGATCACGCGCACCGCCGACAGCGTTCCTGCGTCGAGCCGCACCCGCAGCACGCCGTCGGCCATCGCCTGCGGCTCGATCCATGCGCTGGCGAACGGATAGCCCGCCTGCCGCGCGACATCGGCGACCGCGCGGGAAAGCGCCCTGAGATCGCTGCCGGACAGATTCCGTCCGAGGTACGGGATCAGGCCGTTGCTGAAGCGGTCCCGCGCAATGTCGTCCGCGCCCTGGACCACGATCGCCTGCGCGATTCGCGGTGCGGCCCGCGTTTCGGCTTGTTCGGTTCTCGGGCCCGTCGCGACCACCGGTTCGGTGGCGGGCTGCGGTGATGCGGGGCGTGGCAAGGTGCGCGAGAGGATTGCGGGGTCGGCGCGATTGAGCTGGTCCTGCGCCTGCGCGGCGCTCCACGGACACAGCACGGCCGCACCGCCCGCCAGCACACTTCTCGCCACACGCATTCCAGAAACCTCCAGCCGTTATTGGCTGGGTAGGGTGCAAGCCTTTGCAAAAGGTTAGTTTCTTCAATGGCTAACGGAGGATTTACCGCGAGTTTGAACTTTTTGCACAGGCCCGCGCGCTACCCGGTGTGCCTGAATGAGAGGTACTGGGATGCGTAAACGGTTCATCGCGATCATCGCTGCGGGTTGTTCCTCGACCGCGATGGCCACCGAGCCCGGCTGGACGGTAAGCGAGACGAGCGGCCCCGTGCAGATCGGCCATGGCGGTCTCAGCAAGGTCGCCGCGCGCGGCCTCGGGGTCGCGGCGGGGGACACCGTGACGACCGGTCCGGGCGGCCGCGCGGTGCTGGTGCGCGGGTCCGAATATATGATGGTCGCCGCCGCCTCCCGGCTGCGCCTGCCGGTGGAGGTCCAGGCGACCGGCTTTACGCAGGTTGTTCAGGAAGTCGGCAACGTCGTCTTCATGATCAAGAAGAAGATGACGCCGCATTTCGAGGTGAAGACGCCGTATCTCGCCGCCGTGGTCAAGGGCACGACCTTTTCGGTCGGGGTCACGGACAAGGGCGCGTCGGTCCAGGTGCTCGAAGGGGCGGTCGATGTGGCGACCGGCGATGGCGGCGCGCATGATCTGCTCAAGCCGGGCTCGGTCGCGATGGTCGGCGCGCAAGACCTGTACCGGATGCGGGTCGAGAGCAACGGCGTCACCAAGGTGGTCGCGTCGCCCTCGGCACCGGGCCCCGACCCGACGCCCGCGCCCGTCGCCGCCGAAAGCGTTGCCACGGCGGTCGCGGCACCTTCGGAAACGCCTGCCTCGGCTGAGGTGCCGGGCGCCGTTTCGGCACCCGTTGCGGTCGCGGCGCCGGGCATCGACGCGGCGATCTACGAGGCCCCGGTGTCGCTTGCCGCGGTGACGAACGGGCTGGTCAGCGGCACCACTGGCGGCGCGGCCGACATCGCCGAACTCGCGACCATAACCCGCTCGGTCACCGAAGCGTCCGCATCGGCCGTCAAGGCGGTCGACACCGCCAATGCCGCGATCGCAGCAGGCGCCGCCACTGCCATGGCGAGCCAGGCCGCGACCACGCAGTCGCAGGCCGAGGACATGGCCGCGCAGACCCGAATGGCGGCGGATCAGGCGGCCCGGATGGCGGCGCTGGCCGCGCAGCAGGCGGCGGAGGCGACCGCCAAGGCCAATGGGGACAAGGGGAGCAGCGAGGCAGCCGCCGCTGCGGCGAAGGCGCAAGGCGATATCGATGCCATGGTGGCTGCCGCCAAAATGGTTGCCGACCAGGCGGCGAAGGCCGCAGCGCAGGCCGCGCTGGACGCCGCCAATGCGGCCGGCGATCCCGGCGCGCAGGCGGCGGCGCAGAAAGCTGCGGCGGACGCGGCAAGGGCTGCGGACGATGTTGCCAAGGCCAACGTCGCCGCGGCACAGGCAGCGGCGGACAAGACGGCCAAGGATTTGTCCGATCAGGCTGCCGCCAAGGCCGCCCGCGAAGCCGCCAAAACCGCCAGCGACGCCGCCAAGGCAGCGACCAAGGCGGCCGCGGATGCAGCCAAGCAGCAAGCCGACGCGGCGAAGGTTGCCGCCAAGGCCGCGGACGATGCCGCCAAGGCGGCAGCCGCAGCCGCCGCAGCGGCGGCCAACAACCCACAGAACGCGTCGGGCGGGATCGTCCAGAATGCATTGGAGCTGCTTACCGGCATCCTCAAGGGCAAATAACGCAAGAGGGATAGGCGCACGATTGGCCGCGACGGGAGATCACGAGCCGCCGGTGCTGGCCGTCCGATCGGAATAGACCGTTCGCGATCGGAACCCTCGACGCCCCGATGTGGCCGAACGCGACATCGGATGCCGCCGCGTGCTGGTCCCACGCGGTACTGGCCGGGGCCGATCCCAGCCGTCGCTCGCCTCAACCCCCCTGCAGGGCATAGGCATCGTGCCGAATGCGCTTGGTCGCGTAAAGCGAGGCATCGGCGCGACACAGCGCCGCGCTGAAGCTCTGAGAGACCTGGTCGTCGTTCGGGTTCGGCATCGTGGCCTCGCCGACGCTCGCATGGATCGGGACGACCGTGTCGACCCATTGCATCGTCTGGTTGAGCGCGCGTTCGATCCGTTGTGCCACCATCGCGACGCGTTCGACGGTCGAATCCGGCAGCAGCGCGACGAACTCGTCGCCGCCCAGCCGCGCCAGATGATCGGTCGGGCGAACGGAATTGCGCAACCGTTGGGCGACCTCGACCAGCACTGCGTCGCCGACGAGATGGCCATAACTGTCGTTGACCGCCTTGAATCGATCGAGATCAATCGCGAGCACGCCGATCGGCAGGCCGCGCTTGGCTTGTGCCAGCCGCCGGTCGAGCCCGCGGCGGTTGAGCAGGCCGGTCAGCGGATCGGTTTCGGCGGCGAGCACGGCATTCATCCGCCGTTCGTGCTCCTCGGAAATATCGATCGACACGCCGACGATGCGGCGCGGCGTTCCGTCCGGCGCGCGGAGCAGCCGGCGGTCGCACCGCATCCACCGTTTTCCGGCAGAGGTCTGCAATTCATATTCGACCGATACCTCGTCGACGGTCCCGTCGAGCAGCGACTGGACCGACGCCGCCTCGCGCGTCGCGGGGAGGATGCGGCTGGCGTAATCGTCGAGATCGAGCGAACCGCCAAGGTCGCTGCCGATGACGAACCGGAGGAACGACGGCGACATTTCGAACCGCCGGGTCGCGATGTCGATATGCCAGAACCCGCCGCGTACCGCTTCCATCGCGAGCGTCAGCTGCGCGTTGAGTTCCTGCTGCGCGCGTTCGGCGCTGCGCTGTTCGGTCACGTCCTCGATCTGCGCGATGAAGCGGACCGGTGTGCCGTCGATATGGCGGACCGCGGATACGGCGAGCGTCGCATGGACGATCGCGCCGCCGGGGCGGACATACCGCTTGTCCATCCGATATTCGTCGCGATCGCCCGCCACCAGTTCCTGGAACAGACGATCGTCGACGGCAATGTCGTCGGGATGCGTGATCGTCCGGAAATCCACGTCCGAAAGCGCATCGGGCGAAACGCCGATCATTTCCGAAAACGCCTGGTTCACCCGCTCGAACCGCCCCGCGGGATTGGTCAGCGCCATGCCGATCGGGGCGTGATGGAATGCATCGTCAAACATGCTTTGCGTTTCGGCGATCCGCGCCTCGAGGTCGTGGCGCACGCTGATGTCGGTGACCAGCACGACGATGCCGCAAACCAAGCCCGCCGCATCGCGATCGGGTACATAGCTGCCCTGCACGCGCCGCGCGGCGTCGCCTTCGAACAGCGTGTATTCATAGGTCACGCTTTCCCCGTTGAGCGCTTCGGTCAGCCGGGGCAGGACCGCGGGATAATTCTGCTCGCCGACGATCTCGCGACAGGACCGTCCGATGATGTCGCCCGGATCGATCCCGCGCCAGGCGGCGTAGGTCGCGTTCGCGTACAGATATTGCAGGTCACGATCGAAATAGGCGACCAGCCCGGGCAGCATGTCGAGCAACCGCGTGGCGGTCGGCATCGGAGGGGGGGATACGCTTGGTACGGTTACACGCGGATCAGTCATCGCGTTCCCTAGAACGGTTTAGGTTAACCGATGGTTTTCAGAGATATAATCGGCTCCTCCGCCACATTTCGCGGGTACGCAAGCGGCATCGGGCCGCGCGGTTGGCCCGCGCTAGTCGTTCGGAAGCGTCGGGGCCACGGTCGCGCCGACCAGCTCGAGCCGCTGCGGGACGGTGCCGATGTCGATGCCTTCGTCGCGGAAGCGCTTGAGCAGCGTCATCAGCACCGCGCTGCGCGCGCCATAGGCCGCGCGCGGGTGGACGACATGGCCGAAGCAGTTGAACTCGATCCGCCCGGCGGTGATCGCGTCGATGAACGCCGTAGGCGCCGGGTCGGTCAGCACCGCGTCCTCGCCCGCGAAGGCCTCGAGCACCATCGCCCGCACCGCGTGCGCATCGCTGTCGAGCGGGACCGAGAATTTGATCTGGATCCGACCGAGCGGATTGGACAGCGTCTTGTTGAGCACCGATTTGGTGATCAGCTCGGAATTGGGGACGATCAGCGTCGAATGATCGGGCAATTCAATCTCGGTCGAGCGCACGCTGATCCGCTTGACGTCGCCTTCGTCGGTGCCGACGCGGATCAGGTCGCCGATCTTGATCGGGCGTTCCGCGAGCAGGATCAGCCCGGAGACGAAATTCTGCGTGATCGCCTGCAGGCCGAACCCGATCCCGACCGACAGCGCCGACAACAGCAGCGCGACCCGCTCGACCCCGATCCCCAGCGACGCGAGCGCCCAGATGAACGCGATCGCGATCCCGACATAGCGCGCGACGAGGCTGACCGAGTTGCGTCCGCTGCCGTCCAGATCGGTGATCGGCAGATAGCGCTTTTCCAGCCACCCCATGAACCCGCGCACCAGCGCGAGCCCAACGAACAGCACGACGATCCCGCGCAGGATGCCCGCGGGCGAGATCGATACCCCGCCGAATTCGACGCCCTGCGCCAGCACCCCAAGCCGCCCGAAGACCGTACCGAAGCCAGCGCCCCCGCCGAACGGATTGACCAGCAGGCTGAGCGCGACGAGCACGAGCGCGACGCGGAGCACCGCCGAGAGCAGCACGCCGAACTGGTCGACCATGCTCGGCCGCACCCCGAGCGCGCGGGTGAGCGTGACCCCGATCCGGCTTTCGCGCACGAACACGCTGGTCGCGACATCGTCGACCGCCGCCATCAGCAGGTACAGCGTCGTCCCGACGATCGTCACCCACGCGATGAACTGCGCGATGAACAGGCTGAGCACGACATAGCCGAGCAGCAACGCGATCAGCGCAGAGCCGACCAGCACCCAGGCGAGCAACGCGCCGATGCCGATCCCGGCACTCGTCTTGGCGTTCTGGATCTCTTCGGTTTCGGCGCGCCTGGCGCGCAACCGGCCGAGCACGACCAGGAACACGCCGATCAGCAGCAGGTGCAGCAACGCGTTGAGCGCCTGCGTCGCGATCAGTGCGGGCTGGCTCGCGCCGATCGCGGTATTGAACGCACCGACGAGGATACTCGCGAACGCGAGCCCCGCGAGCACCCAGGACAGCGGGCGCAGCGCGGCGGCGGTTTCGTCGTCGATCGGCGCGACCCGCCACGATGCGCCGTTGCGCATCAGCAAGGCGCCGCTCACCGCCGCGGTGTAGGCGCAGAAGCCCGACGCCATGACGAACGCGTCGAGCACCCCGCTCCACCGTTCGGGGAGCAGGCCCGACCAGCGCAGCCCCTGCACGAGCGCGACCGCGGCAAGCAACGGCGCGAGCGTGCCGATCAGCACCCGCCACAACGCATTGGCCGAGCGGCGGACGCGGTGCCCGGGCGCGCCCTCGACCAGCAGCCGTTGCCCGAACTGGCGCGCGCGGACGCGGACCGGAATCAGCAGCACGAGCGCGAGGATCGCGCCGAGCAGCAGCGGCCACGGCAGCAGCCCGCGCCATTGCGCGCGGATCTGGCGCAGGCCCTGCGTCAGGAAAAGTTCGGTCCGCCGTAGATCGCGCGGCAGCGCCTGGACGAGCGCGCGCCAGAAGGCCGGGGTCAGCGGCGAGGCGACCTTTGCCGAGACCTTCTCGTTGAACTTCTGCGCGCGGCTGCGGTCGATCTCGTCGATCAGTTGCTCGGCCTCGACATTCGCCAGCCCGCCGCGCTTGATCGTGGCATCGATCAGCGCATGTTGCTGCGCGAGCGCCTTGCGCTGCGTTCCCATCTCGGCAGGTTCGGCCACCCCGGGCGTAACCGGACCGAGCCCGGTGATCCGCGCATCGAGCAGCGTCTGCTGCTGGCGCAACTGGTCGACGACATCGGACGCCGCCTGCTGCGCGGCCACCGCGCGTCCGCGCAGGACCTTCTGGCTATCGGCATCGACCTGGTTGTCGAGCAGCCCGTCGACCGTCCGCAATTCGGTTTCGGCGCTGCGGAGTTGCAGCGACAGCGCCGCGACCGAGGGCGTCTGCGCCAGCGCGGCGGTGCCGGTGAGGAGCAACAGGAGCGCAGCGATCAGGCGCAGCAGGGATATCAGAAAAGGCATTGCGGGTTCGCCGTATCAGGCGCCGCTCCCTTGCGCCACCGCAACGCAGGGGGCAACGCGCAGGGCTGGACCGTAACGGACGTGGAGAGCAGCGATGGCAGAACCAAAGGCATGGGATGGCGCGGCGGTCCGCACCTGGCTCGAGCGTCGCGTCGCCGCCGCACGGTCCGATCAGGTCACCGCCGAGCGCGGCGGGCGCGACCGGCAGGACGATTGCGACAAGGCCGCCGCCGAGGAGATGGTCTGTGCGTTCCTCAAGACCAAGGTCTCGACCAATGCGCAGGCCGATTTCCTCGAGGAGCTCAAGCAGTTCATCGCGCGCGACGAGTATCTCTGGTCCGGCGTGTACAACGACACGAAGTTTGATCGCCACGTCCGCACCTATGCGCGCAAGCTCGTGCGGATGGCGAAGGGCAACACCGGCTTCGACAACGTCGCGCATTATCAGTCATAGCCGCACGCCGGATTCCGCTTTGAAACCCCGCCGTTCGCGCCTAAGGCGCGCACTTCCCCGGGGGGCCGCTGACGCGCGGCTGAGAGGTGGGCTGCAGCCCACGACCCGCTGAACCTGATCCGGCTAACACCGGCGTAGGGAGGGTTGGCGGCTGTCTCCGTTGTCCCCCCGTGTGGAGTGACGACGAACGATGGCGTATCCGTTTTCCCGCTTTCTGCTGCTGTCGGCAGCGGTCATCGCGACCCCGGCCTTCGCGGACCCGATCGGCGAGGATGCCCCCGATCGCGCGCCCGCCGACATCGTCGTCACCGGCCGCGCCGATCCCGCCGGGCTGCTCCCCGACCAGGACACGCCCAAGCAGCAAAGCGCGATTTCCGCCGCGTTCATCGCCAAGCAGGCACCGACGCTCAACGCGTTCCAGCTCGTCGCGCTGCTGCCCGGCGCCAACGTCGCCTCGACCGACCCCTACGGCCTGTCCGCCAGCTCGAGCCTGACGCTGCGCGGGCTTGGGCAGGACGAGATCGGCGTGCTGATGGAAGGCGCGCCGCAGAACGACATCGGCTATTATTATGCCTACCCCGCGCAATTTGCGGATAGCGAGAACCTCAAGCAGGTCACGCTTGCGCAAGGCGCGGTCGATCTCGATTCCCCGACGATAGGCGGCGCGGCGGGGCTGCTGTCGCTCGCGCTCGATGACCCGAAGACCGCCCCGCAGGCGCAACTCGACCTCTCGCTCGGTTCGTACAATGCGCGGCGCGTCTTCGCCCGGCTCGACACGGGGACGATCGGGACGACCGGGCTGCGCGCGTTCGTCTCCTATTCGCAGATCCAGGCGGACAATTGGCGCGGCGCGGGGTTCGACAAACGGCGGCATGTCGATGCCAAGCTGCTCGACGAATGGGGCAAGGGCAACCGCGCGAGCCTCGCGGTGTCGTACAACGAGACCAACGCTTCGACCTACCCCAGCCCGACGCTCGCCGAATTTCAGGCGGACGGACGCGGGTTCAACTACGACCGCGACTATGCCCCCGGGAACACCAATTACTGGCGGCTGTATCGCGCGCCGTTCCGCAACGTGTACCTCTCGGCGCCGGTCCACCTGACGCTCGCCGACGGGCTCGCGCTCGACACCACCAGCTATCTCCAGTTCGGCTACGGCAATTCGCCCTACGGGACGCAACTCGCGACGACCGGCAATTTCCTCGGCACCGAGGCGCTCGCGGACCCGGTCGCGCTGCCCGGCGCGGTCGATGGCGTCGCAACCGTCCTCGGCAATTTCACCGGAGACCAGTTCCGCGGTGGCAACGTCAGCAAGCTGACGCTCGACGCGGGCGCGCACCGCATCACCGCCGGGCTGTGGTTCGACTACGGCACCGACCGCGTGCTCCAGACCTATACCTCTATCGGCGATGACGGCACGCCGCGCGATCGCTGGGGCTATCAGGACAAGGCGATCCGCACCGCCGACGGGCGGCTGCTCGCTTATGAGAACGAACGCACCGTCACCGTCACCAAGGGGTTCTTCGTCGCCGACAGCATCACGCTGACCCCGCGATTGACCGTCGACGTCGGGTTCAAGGGCGTCGACGTCCTGCGCAGCGGACGCAATTACCTCCCCGGCCCGCAGGACCGGGTCCGCTCCGACAGCTTCGCCGCGCTCCCGCGCGCCGCGATCCACTACAAGATCGACGACCGCCAGCAGGTCTTCGCCAACGTCACTACCAACTTCCGCGCGCCCAACGAATATACGCTCTACAACGTCTATGCCGAGGGCGCGGTGGCGACGCAGGGCACGACCGCGCTCCGCAACGAATATTCGGTGTCGCAGGAACTCGGCTATCGCTTCATCGGCAGCAACCTGTCCGCCTCGGTCACTGCCTTCCACTATCGCTTCCGTAACCGCCAGCTCGCGACGGTGGTCGACCAGGGCGGCGCGCAGATCAATTCGACGCTCAATGCCGGTCGCCAGACGACCTACGGTGTCGACGGCGAGATCGACTATCGTCCCGCCGCCGGGATCAGTCTCTATGTCTCGGGCGAATATCTTCACGCGCGGCTGAGCGACGACGTGCCCATCGGCGCGGACTTCCTGCCGACGCGCGGCAAGCATGCCGTATCGAGCCCGAGCGTCCAGTTCGGCGCGGGCGCGATCTATGACGATGGTCGGCTGTTCGGCAGCGCGGCAGGCAAATACACCGGCCGCCAATATGCGACCTTCATGAACGACGAGCGCATTCCCGGTTACGCCACACTCGACCTGTCGGTCGGGGTGCATCTCGCGGACTGGCTCGACGGTAAGCGCACCGACCTGCGGCTCAACGCGATCAACGTCACCGATCCGCACGTTTTGTCGGGCGTGCAGGCGGTCAGCACCAATGCGCGCGACACGATCGGGCGCAACGGCACGCTGATCGCGGGAAGCCCGCCGGCTTATTATGTCGGCGGCGGGGCGGCGGTGATCGCCACCGTGTCGCGGGTGTTCTGAGGCGATGGCGTCGTCGCCCGCGCATCTCGTCCACGGCATGGGGACCGAGCTCGAGGCCCCCACCTGGCCCGCGATCACGCCCGCCGAGGCGCAGGCCGCGCTCGCGCATTTCCCGGCGGCGGGGGCGCTGATCGCGCTCGACTGGCATTCGCCACGGCCGTTTTCGGCGGCGACGCTGGTACGGACCACACGAGGGGCGTTCTTCCTCAAGCGGCACCATCACCGGCTGCGCTCGCTCGTCGGGCTGGCGGAGGAACATCGCTTCATCGCGCATCTCGCGCACGCGGGCCTGCCGGTCGCGGAGGTGCTGCTGACCGAAACCGGGCAGGGCGCGGTCGCGCTGGGGGAATGGTGCTACGAACTCCACCGCCGCGCGCCCGGCGACGATCTGTATCGCGACCGGCTGTCGTGGACGCCGTTCCTGTCCGACGCGCATGCGCATGCCGCCGGGGTTGCGCTTGCTCGATTGCACGACGCGGCGGAGGGGTTCGTCGCCCCTTCGCGCCGCGTGCAGCCGCTGGTCGCGAGTTTCACGATCCTCCCCGCACCCGATCCGCTTGCGGCCGCGCGCGCCTATGTCGCCGCGCGCCCGGCGCTGGCGGGGTTTCTCGAAGGGCGGGCGTGGGTGGACGAACTCGGACGGCTGTTCGCGGCGCTGGGGCAGGGGCTGTCGGCGCGCCTCGCCGACCAGCCCGCACTGTGGACGCACAACGACTGGCACCCCTCGAACCTGTTGTGGACCAGCGACGGCACCGTCGCGACGACGTTCGATTTCGGCCTCGCCGACCGCACCTGCGCGCTTCACGATCTCGCGACGGCAATCGAGCGGACCGCGATCGCGTGGCTCGACCTCGGGCACGCGCCGGACGACGCGCTCGCCAGCGCGGACGCCGCGCGCGCGCTGCTCGCGGGCTATGCATCGGTTCGCCCGCTCGCGGCCGAGGACGTGGAGACGGTGGTGCGCTTGCTCCCGCTCGTCCACGTCGAGTTCGCGTTGTCCGAGATCGACTATTTCAGCGGCGTGCTGGGCAATGCCAGCGATGCCACGCTCGCCTGGGACGGCTATCTCGTCGGCCATGCCCAGTGGTTCCTGTCGCGCGCCGGGCAGGACTTCCTCCGCGCCGTCATGGCACCCGCAAGCGCATGACACCGCTCGAAATCGCCGCGGTTGCGATCAGCTTTGCGGGCATCTGGCTGACGGCCGCACGGCGGATGCTGTGCTGGCCCGTGAATCTGCTGGCATGCGGCTTGTACTTCAAACTGTTCCTCGATGTCCGGCTTTACGCCGACATGGTGCTGCAGGCGGTGTTCGGGGTCGCGATCCTCTATGGCTGGGTCGCCTGGGCGCGCGGGCAGGACGATAGCGGGACGGTGATCGTCGAACCGCTGTCCGCCCGGGCGGCGCTTGCGGGGTTGGTGGCAGGCGCTGCCGGTGCGCTGCTGATCGGTCGGTTCACGAGCCACTATACCGATGCCGCGCTGCCGTGGATCGACGCTGGCCTGAGCAGCTTCAGCCTCGTCGCGCAGGTCTGGACCGCGCGGCGGCACCGCGAAAGCTGGCTGTTGTGGATCGTGGTCGACGTTCTTTACGTCGGGATGTTCGTCTTCAAGGGGCTGCTCCCGACGGCTGGGCTGTACGCGGCAATGGTCGTGCTCGCGGCGGTGGGATATCGGCAGTGGCAAATGGCGCGGAACCTGTGCTTGGGCTGACCCAAAAAGAACTTTGCGGGTAATCTCCCTGATCACGGTAGGATATTTGAGCCGCAGCCGGTAACCGGCGCGGTTCAAGCAAGAACGGCGTGCGCAGGGGCCCGTCGAAGGGGACTTTTATGCGTACTTCTCGATCCGTGCTGCTGCGGGTTGCCCTCGGGTCCGCCGTGATCGGCGTGCCGCTTTCGACCGCGTCGGCGCAGACCGCGCCGACGGTGGCAACGCCAGACGACACCGCATCCTCGGACGGCGGCGAGATCGTCGTCACCGCGCGGCGTCGCGCGGAACGGCTCCAGACCACGCCGGTGTCCGCCACGGTCCTGAGCGGCGCGAACCTCACGCAGCAGAACGTCCGCAGCTTCCAGGATCTGCGCGGCGCGGTGTCGAACCTCGAGCTGGCGCCGTTGCTCTCGGGCGGGACGAGCTTCACGATCCGCGGGATCGGGCAGACCTTCAATCAGGTCAATTCGGACGCCAAGGCGGGCTTCTACGTCGACGACATGTATGTCAGCCGGCTCGAGGGGAACGATCTCTATTTCTACGACATCGCGTCGCTGCAGGTGCTCAAGGGCCCGCAGGGAACGCTGTTCGGCAAGAACACGACCGCCGGCGCCGTGCTGCTCACCACGCAGCGCCCGACGAGCGAGCTCGGCGGCTATGCCAAGCTGCGCGTCGGATCCTATGGCCGCGTCGATTCGGAAGGCGCGCTCAACCTGCCGATCGCGGACGGGATCGACAGCCGGTTCAGCTTCCGGACGCAGAATGTCGACGGCTACATCAAGCACGTGCTCGACGACGGGCGCGCGGGCGACATCAACAATCGCTCGGGGCGCGGCCAGCTCCGCTTCAAGCGCGACCGGCTGACGGTCGACCTGCTCGGCGAATATAACTGGTCGCAGACCGATGGGGGCGCGACGATCACGCTCGGGTGCCAGCCGTCGGCGGGGTATATCCAGAATTACGACGCGCTCCACCGCGTCCCCTATTGCACGTCCTATCCGGTGCTCGGGAAGGACTATCTCGTCTATGGCGGCGCGACGCTGACCGCGCCTACCAGCGCGCTGATCACCGATCGCGCGGTTGGCGGGGACGCAGGCAAGGGGATCGCGCGTTATGTCGGGCAGCGGCCGTTCAACACCACCGACGCGACCACGCTTAACAGCCGGATCGCCTATGAACTGACCGACGACCTCACGCTCCATTCGGTCACCGCCTATCGCCGCTCGCGCGCGACTTTCTATACCCCGGTCAGCGACACGCCGAACGACATCTACGCCGAATTCGACGACACCCGCTCGAAGCAGTTCACGCAGGAACTGTCGATCGGCGGCACCGCGCTCGACCAGCGGCTGACGTTCCTGGCGGGGGCCTATTATTTCAACCAGAAGACCAGCTTCCTCCAGGACACCGGCCCCGACTGGATTGATCCGCTCGGCTATGTCTACGACGCGTCGCTCAAGTACGAGAGTTATGCCGCGTTCGCGCAGGCGTCGTTCAAGGTGACGCCCAAGCTCGAGGTCACGCTCGGCGGCCGCTACACCCACGATACCAAGACGGGCGCGAGCTATGTCTTCTTCGCAGACAATGGCGCGACCTTCCTGTCCAACGGCGTGCCGACCAAATGCGCCTATTTCACCGGCGACTTCCTCGGCGGCGTGACCAATTGCGCGGGCGCACCGTTCACCGCGCGCGAGACGCACAGCTGGGACGGGTTCGATCCCAAGGTGCAGCTCTCCTACCGCGTGACCGACACGCTGTTCACCTATCTCACCGCGGCGCACGGCTATAACGCGGGCGGGTTCAACCAGCAGCTCGGCTCGCAGCCCGCGAACGGGCGCTTCCCCTCGTCCTACGATCCCGAAAAGCTGTGGTCCTACGAAGGCGGGGTCAAGGCCGAGCTGTTCGACCGTCGCGCGATCGTCAACCTGTCGGGCTTCTATCAGAAATACACCGACATCCAGTCGGGGGTGAACGTGCTGGTCGGCGCGATCTCGACCCGGCAGGTACAGAGCGCGGCGTCGGCGCACGAGGCGGGGTTCGAGGGCGAGTTCATCCTCCACCCGACCCGCGACCTGACGCTGCGCGGCAACGTCGCCTATCTGACGCAGGCCTATGATTCGGTCCGGCCCAATGCGGTGACGCTGACGCTCGACACGCCGGTCAATTCCGCGCCCGACTATACGTTCAGCGCGGCGGCGTCCTATGACTTCCACGTCCTGCGCAGCGGGCTGCTGACGCCGAGCATCGACGTGCGTGGCGTGGGGTCGAAGCCCGCGTGCCAGTCGGGCGCGGATTACGTCTGCTCGCTCCCGGCTTATGCGCTGCTCGGCTTCCGGGTCGATTTCGTGCCGAGCGCGGAAAGCCGGCTCAAGGTCGGCGTGTATGGCACCAACGTGCTCGACAAGACGATCCAGCTCGCGCGGACCGGCTATTTCGGCGACTTCGGGATCGATCGCTATACCCCCGGCCGTCCGCAGGAGTTCGGCGTCGAGGCGGCGTTTACGTTCTGACGGCGGTAGCCTGCCTGCCACCTTCTCCAACCTTCCGTTCGGGCTGAGCGACGTCGAAGCTTCCTGCGCTGCGCAGGCCGTTCGACTTCGCTCAGGGCGAACGGAGGGGGGGGACGCTAAAATTGTCCGTACAGTCGTATTTCGCTCAGCGTCGCACGCCCTCGTCAGCGCGCCATGCGCTGTGCGGGGCTGCGACGCGCGCATCCTCGGCCCCGCGCTGCAACAACGCGACGTGCGCGAGCAGCATCTCCTCGGTATCGCTCGACCGCGCGAGGCGATTGCTCGGGTTGGCCAGATCGATCGCGTCGGCGGGGACGAAACAACTGCCCCACGTGTCCGCCAGCGCGAGGACCTGATCGATCTGCGCGGTCGGATCGCTCACCACGACCGAGGGGAAGGGCAAGGTGTAGCGCGGCCCGGTCCGGAACGTCGCGGCGGCGGCGAGATGCGCGAGATCGACCGATAGCGGCGAATCGAACACCGCACCGCGCACTGCCTTCAGATAGCTGCGCGGCGACAGTTGCGCCCACCACGACACCGCAAGACACGCCAGCCCGTGCGCGAGGATCACCACCGGCGCGGCGCGTTTGGAGAGCGCCGCGTCGAGTTGCAGCGCCCATTGTCCGTTGTGGAATTTCGACAGATCGAGGTCGATCTGCTCGAGCGCGGTCTGGCGAGGCCGGTCGCTTTTGACACTTACGACAATCGCGTGCGGCGGCGTGGCCAACCCGTTGGCAAATGCGTCCATGACTGCTCTCCCGTCATCAAGACGCGGTCACGATCGGCGTTCAAGCGTACCGATTCGGACGACGCCTTATTCCCGTGAAGCTATTCCTACTGGAGCAATGGGCAATCCCACTGCGCCAGAGTGAAGCGCGGTTGCGCCGGGCCGAAATCGTCGTCGCACGCGCGGGGCTGCGGGACAGGCCCAGTTCATCCCGAACCGCTCCCCGCGCCTCACCGGAGGACCGGATACCCCGCTGCCACCGCCTCGTCTTCGAGCACGCCAACGCGCGCGTAGCGGTCTTCTCCCGCCGGGATGACGTCGGCGAGGAACAGCGCGGCGCGGACGTCGGCCAGCGAAGGATCGGCAACCGCTTCGGCGAGCGCGATGCGCAGCGCGGCAACCGTCGCGGTGCTGGTCGAGCGCGCCGTCACGAACGGTAGCGTGGGGGAGGCGGCGGTGTTCGCGAGGATCCGCAGGCCCGCGATCGCGGCGGGTTCGAAGCGGCGCAATGCGGCAAAAGTAACGGCATCGATCGCGGCGATATCGGCGCGGCCCCTGCGGACCGCGTCGACGCTCGCGCGGTGCGAACCGGTCTCGATCACCGCAGCGAAGAAGCGACCATCGCGGGCGAGCGGTGCGACCGTCGCGCGGAACAGGTTGTGCCCGCTGTTCGAACTGCGTGCGTTGATTGCGGCGCGGCGGTCACGAAAGGCATCGAGCGTCGCGGCCGGATCGTCGCTGCGGAAGACGATATGACTGACGTGCTCGCCACCTGCGCACCCCGGCACGTCATAGACCGGCACGCCGATCACGCGAAGCGCAAGGTCGGGGTCGCTGACGAGCGGATAGCCGCAGGTCTGCGCGAACAGCAGGTCGGGCGCGCGCCAGATCGCCTCGACCGAGCGCGACCGGTCGAGCCGTTCGGGCGCGCGGATCCCGCGTGCGTCCAGCCGCCGCGCAATCTCGCCCCACAGGCGATCGTTGGCGGCGTGCTGCGCGGGGTGGTCATACATGCCGAGCGAGGCGATCCCGCGGTTCATGCCCCGCCCCCCGCCGGATGGACCAGCACGTCGTGCCGCCGCAGCGCGAACCGCCGCACCACCGCACCATAGCCGGCGTACGTCGCGCGCGTATCCGGCGCAAGCCGGGCGCGGTTTGCGCGGTGGTAGGCGGGCAGGCGATACCAGGCGAGCTCCGGCCGGTCGTGATGCGCGGCGTGGAGATTGTTGTTGAGGTACAGCAGGCCGAGCACGCCCCCGCGCTCGACCGTTGCGGCGCGGCCGGGCGCGGTGAGATCGGCGCGGTGTTCGACGAAGGATCGGAGCAAGGTGAGTGCCATGCCCGGATATACGAACAGCAGCAGATATCGGCGCAAGGCGAACTGCGTCCACGCCAGCCACGCAAGGATCACCGCGACCGCTACGAGATGCGGCCCCCAGTCGCGCACGACCGCACCCGGCGCATGGCGCACGCGGCGGCATTCCTCCACTGCGAGCGCGGCGACCAGCACCAGCGGGCCGACCAGCAACCGCCCCAGCAGCGGCGCCTGCGCGCGCGCCACCAGCAGCGCCAGCGCGGAGGGTCGCGCGATATACCGCGACTCAGGGTCGTGGCGCGGGTCGGTGATCGACTCGCTGCGATGATGCGCGACATGGCTGCGGCGATACAGCGCATAGGGCAGCCACAGCGCGAGCGGCGCGAAGCCGATCGCGGTGTTGATCCAGCGGAGCCGCGTCGGGTGGCCGTGGATCGTCTCGTGCTGGAGCGAGCCGTGCCATGCGATCAGCCACGTCCCGATCACCAGCAGCAGCGGATCGGGGATCGCCGCGTGCCAGAAGGTGGCGAGCAGCCACCCGGCGTAGATCGCGGCGGCGACCAGCAGCGTGGGCAGCTCGACCGCCAAACGCGAACCGCGCGCGCGGGGTGGCGCGGATCGGGCTTCAGCGGCATGTGCGTTTCGGGCCATGTCGACATACTCTACCGATCTGGTATGAATTGAAGGCGCATTATTCTATCGGGTGGATAAGCTGGGCTATTTCCCGACGCGCCCAAGGATCATGGCAGGGGACGACGCACAATGACCAACCCGGCAAGCAGCCCCCGCGCAGGAACGGCCGCATGATCGAACATGTCGCGATCATCGGTGGAGGGTTCTCCGGCTCGCTCGCCGCGATCAACCTCGTCCGCCACGATGGCCCGCGCGCCACGCTGATCGATCGCGCGGCGGATGCGGGGACGGGTCTGGCGTATGGCGCGGCGCATCCGGCGCATCTGCTCAACGTCCGCGCGGGCAATATGAGCGCGTTTCCCGACGATCCCGCGCATTTCACGCGCTGGCTCGAGACGCAGGGGACCACCGCAGGGCCGCAGACCTTCGTCCCGCGGCTGGTGTATGGCGCGTATCTGCGCGCGGTGCTCGATCAGGTCATCGCCGACCATCCCGACCGGTTGCGGATCGTGCGCGGCGACGTCACGGATGTCGTCGAGACCGACGAGGTCCGCGTCGTCATGGCCGATGGCGCGAGCGTGACCGCGGATGCCGCGATCCTCGCGGTCGGCAATCTCCCGCCGCACGCGCCCGGCGGGCTCGATCTCGATGCGCTTCCCGCAGCGCGATATGCGGGTGACTGCTGGGCGGCGGACGCCACCGCCGGTCTAGGCGACGAGGATACCGTGCTGGTGCTGGGCACCGGGCTGACGATGGTCGATGTCGCGCTGTTGCTCGAGGCCAAGGGGTTCGCGGGGCGGATCGTGGCGCTGTCGCGCCGTGGCTTGCTGCCGCACGCGCATGCCGCCCCCGGCGCGCCGTTCACCGCGATCCGCGACCGTCCCGCGAGCGTGCTGTCGGCGCTGGTGCGGACGCTGCGCGCACGGAGCGAAGCGGTCGGCTGGCGCGGCGCGATCGACGAGTTGCGGCCATTCACGCAGGACATGTGGCGCGCGGCGTCGGCGGCGGAACGCGCGCGGTTCATCCGGCATGCGCGGCCGTGGTGGGACATCCACCGCCACCGCCTCGCGCCCGACGTCGCCGAACGGATGGCGGCGCTGCGAATGAATGGTCGGCTCACGCTCGTCGCGGGCAAGATCGAACGGGTCGCTCGCTGTGCGGACGGCGTCGAGGTCGCGTGGCGACCCCGCGGCGCGGACGACGTGGCGACGCTGACGGTCCAGCGGATCATCAATTGCACCGGCCCGCAGGGCGATCTGCGCCGGACCAGCGCGACGGTGCTGCAACGGCTCACCGCGCGCGGGGCGATCCGGCCCGATCCCGCCGCGCTCGGGATCGACGTGGATGATCAGATGCGCGTCCTGTCCGCCGATGGCACGCCAAGCGACCGCCTGTTCGCGCTCGGCCCGATGACGCGCGGCGCGTTCTGGGAGATCGTCGCGGTGCCCGATATCCGGTCGCAGGCGTGGACGCTCGCGCGCCGCCTTTCCAACGCGCATTGGGTGGCGGAGGGGCTTTAGGCGCCAAGCGTATGGCGCGCTCTCACACACCCTCTTGCTGTTTGGCGTGAGCCCCCTCTCACCGTGCCGATCAATCCTGTCGAAGCGAAGAGGGCTCGCACAAAGCCACAAAGCCCCAAAGGCTTTTGCTTCTTCGTGGCTTTGTGGCTTTGTGCGAGACAAATCGGGGCCAGACGCAGTGCGCTGCGCGCGGTACCAGCCCGAACCCCGACCCTCAGCCGCCCCGATGCCCGCTAAGCTCGGCCCCCGCATCGCGCGCGAAGCGGCAGTTCCAGATCGTCGCCGACGCCGAGACCGCGGTCACCACGAAGAACGCGAGCGTGAACGCCCCGAGCGCAGGCGTCGTCGTGCCCGTCCCGAGCATCCCGACATGCAGCGCCGCCGCGCCGACGCAGATCCCGAGCGACAGCATCAATTGCTGGAAGGTCGCGTAGAAGCTGGTCGCGCTGCTCATTCGCGACGAGGGGATCTCGTCATAGGCAATGGTGTTGTACGCCGAGAACTGGAACGACATGAAGAACCCGGACAGCATCAGCACCCCGAAGATCGCCGGGATCGGCCAGTCGGGGCGGAACAGCCCGCACACCGCATAGCCGGCACTCGCGCAGATCCCGCCGACGATCAGGCTGTTGCGGAACCCGAAGCGGCGCAGCACGCGCGGCGCGAGCCCCTTCATCGCGAGCGACCCGATTGCGCCCGCAACGGTGATCGCGCCGCTCGCCGCCGCGGTCATGCCGAAGCCGAGCTGGAGCATCATCGGCAACAGGAACGGCTGCGCCCCCTGCGTGATCCGCGTCAGCGACCCGCCGATCACCGACAGCCGGAACGACGGGATACGCATCAAGGACAAGTCGAGGATCGGATCGCTGCGGCGCTTCGCATGGCGGATGTACAGCACGCCCGAGACGAGCCCGACCGCGATCAGCGCGATCGCCTGCGCAAATTCGCCCGTCCGGCTGGTCATTTCGAACCCGAACAACAGGCAGCCGAGCGATACGCCGGACAGCAGGAAGCCCGGCACGTCGAACCGCGCGGGGTTCGCCTCGCGCACCTCGCCGATGAAGCGCGTCACCAGCACCACGCCGAGCAGCCCGATCGGCACGTTGAGATAGAAGATCCAGCGCCAGTCAAGATAGGTGACGATCGCGCCCCCCACCGGCGGCCCCAGGATCGGGCCGATCAGCGCGGGCATGATCAGCCACGACATTGCCTGGACCATATCCTCCTTGGCGACGCTGCGCAGCAGGACGAGCCGCCCGATCGGGATCATCATCGCGCCGCCCAGCCCCTGCAGGAACCGCGCGCCCATCATGAACGGCAGGCTGGTGGCAAAGCCGCACAACACCGACCCGCCGACGAAGATCAGGATCGCCGCGCGGAAGATCGTGCGCGACCCGAACCGGTCCGCGATCCGGCCGCTTGCTGGAATGAAGATCGCGAGCGCGAGCAGATAGGAGGTGAGCGCCGACCCCATGCTGGTCGCGGGCACCCCGAAGTCGCGCGCCATCGTCGGCAGCGCGGTCGCGAGCACGGTCGCATCCATCTGCTCCATGAACAGCGCGCAGGCGATGATCAGCGCGGTGACGCGGTAGTTGCGCGGGGTATGCGGGAGCGTCCCCGGTTCCCTGGCGACCTGCGTGATCGTCCCGGCGGCGGGCAGGATGCCGTCGCGAATTTCGCTGTTGATCGACGCCAGCCCGCGACGGCGCAACCTCACTTCGGCTTCCTGGAGACGGCTTGATCGGAACGAACGGTGGCAAAGGACACGGGCATTACCGTGCTAGGTAGGGGTGACCGCCAATGCTGCAATGCAAAAAGCCCTTCGGGTGGTCACCGGTCGCGTGAATCGAGGGTGGCGGCCGTCTGCAGCACCGCCAGATGAGTCAGCCCCTGCGGCAGGTTGCCGAGGAAGCTGCCCGTCACCGGATCGACCATCTCGGTATAGAGCCCGACCCCGCGATCGAGCCGACGGATCGCCGCCGCAAAAGTCGCCTCGGCAGCATCCCATTGCTCGAGCGCAGCCCGCGCGGCGACCATCCAGAAGGTCACCGCAAGGAAGCACCCTTCCTCCCGCTCGGCCCCCGAATACCGGTAATGGAAGCCATTCACGCCCAGCTCGGCGTCGACCGCGTCGAGCGTCCGCGCGAGCCGGTCCTTGCCGTCGAACCCGAACCGCACCGCGAGCGTGATCGCCGCATCGAGCCGTTCAGTGCCCGGATAGAACACATACGCCCCGCGCGTTTCCGACCAGCAATGCTGCTCGATCCATTCCGCGATCCGGTCGCGTTCGCGCGCCCAGCGGTCGCGCCCGGTGGTGGGGAGATGCCCCGCGTCGGCAAGCTCGACCGCGCGTTGCAGCGCCTGCCAGCAGCTGATCTTCGAGGTCGTGTAATGTTGCGCCTCGGGCAGTTCCCAGATCCCCGCATCCTTCTGCCGCCACGAATCGGCGCACAGGTCCGCGAGGTGGACCAGGGTCTGCGCGCTGGTCCCGTCGAGGATATTCCCGCACGCGACGAACTCGCCCGCAGTCTCAAAGATGTCGCCGTAGATGCCGTGCTGGTGCTGGTCGCCCGCGGCATTGCCCGTCACCACCGGCAGCGACCCGCGATATCCCGGAACCGCGATTTCGGTCACCGGTTCGACGGGATCGCCGCCGACGGTATAGCAGACGCGCGGAACGTCATAGCCGAGGCGCTTGAGCAACCAGGTGAACCCCGCCTTCGCCTCGGCGGTCGCGCCGATCCGCAGGAACGCCTTGATCGTATACCCCGCGTCGCGGATCCAGGCGTAGCGATAGTCCCAATTCTTGTCCCCGCCGATCCGTTCGGGGAGCGAAGTGGTCGCCGCCGCGACGATCGCGCCGCTGGGCGAGTAGAGCAGCAGCTTGAGCGCAAGCGCGCTGCGCAGCACGAGGTCGCGGTGCGGGCCGTCATGCCGCAGCCGTTCGGTCCACGCGCGCCATTCGGCGTCGGACAGGTCGATCCGCGCATCGATCTCGGCGATGTCGGGGACGATCAAGGGTTCGTCCGATCCCGCGACGATCGCGACGGTCGCGCGCTCGCCGGCCCCGACCGTGACCGACGCGGTGATCCCGGAATCGTCACGCTGCGTGATCGCGACACTGTCGCTCGCCAGAAACAGCCCGAGCACGCTGCCGATATGGAACACGTCGTGCTTGCCCGACCGCGCGAAATAGGGGCTGACGGTGTCCGCGCGACGCCCGAAGCGCAGGTCGATCGCAAAGTCGACGCTGCCTTCGATCCCTTCGATCCGGCGCGCCAGTTCGGCCCAGGGCAGCCGACCCGCGGTCCCGCTGTTGAGCGACTCGACGAGGATCGCTCGCCCGCTCGCGGTGGTGAAGATCGTTTCGAGGACGTTGCTCGCCGCGCGATACCGGCGCTCGACCATGAACGGCGCGGTCGGTGCGATCGCGAAGTGGCCGCCGTCCTTGCCGTCGAGCAGCCGGTCGAACAGCGGCGGCGAATCCATGTTGGGCACGCACCACCAGTCGATCGATCCATCGGACCCGCACAGCGCAACCGCGCGCCCGTCGCCCAGCGCGCCGTAATCCTCGAGCGGCAATGCGCCGCTCTCATCCCGCTCAGGGGTAAACTGTTGAAGTTGTGACAAATTCGCGCAGCTCCGGCGGGGCGGGGTGCCACGTCCTCCAAGCAAACTCGCGATCCGCCGCAAATGTCCCGGAAAATGTTTTGCGGAGCCGCAGCGCATCCGGCGCGTTCGGCAGCGGTATCCTTACCCCGGAGAATTCTATGAGCATCGCATCCGCCCTCGGGCTGACCAAGAAGGTTCGTTACGCCGTCGTCGGCGCGGGCGACATCACCCAGTCGGCGATGATGCCGGGCATTGCGCACACCGGCAATTCCGAGCTGACTGCGATCGTGACCGGCGATCCCGAGAAGGCGAAGGCGCTGGCGGACCATTATGGCGTCAAGCACACCTACGCCTATGAGCAGTTCGACCAGTTGCTCGCCTCGGGTGAGATCGACGCGGTCTATCTCGGCACGCCGAACTGGCGCCACGCCGAATTCGCGATCCCCGCGCTCAAGGCCGGCATCCACGTGCTGAGCGAAAAGCCGCTCGAAATCTCGGTCGAGCAGGCCGAAACGATCCGCGCGGCGGCGGATGCGTCGACCGCCAAGCTGATGGTCGCTTACCGGTTGCATTTCGAACCGGGCACGCTCGATGCGATCGACCGGATCCGCAAGGGCGAGCTGGGCGATCTGATCGCCTTCACCTCCTGCTTCACGCAGAAGGTCGACCCCGCCAACCACCGCGCGCAGAACGGGGTCGAGGCGGGGCCGCTGTTCGACATGGCACCGTATCCGATCAACGCGATCCGCTATCTGTTCGGCGCGGAGCCGCTCGCCGTCGAGGCGGCGGTCGGCACGCGACAGGCCGGGAACGGCCTCGGCGATTTTGACGATACGGTCGCTGTCACGCTGCGCATGCCGGGCGACAAGCTCGCGCAATTCACCGTCTCGTACTTCGCCAATGCCGTCGACAGCCTGATCATCGCAGGGACCAAGGGCAGCATCCACATGAGCCCCGCGTTCGGGTTCGGCGAGGGGATCGCGCAGCATCGCCGGGTCGGCGAGGACAAGAGCGAGCAGACCTTCAAGACCACCGATCAGTTCGGCGGCGAGTTGCGCTATTTCTCCGACTGCATCCTCAACGATCGCGATCCCGAGCCCGACGCCGAGGAAGGCGTCGCCGACCTGCGCGTGATCGAGGGCATCGTGCGCGCGCTCAAGAGCGGGCAGCGCGAAGACCTGCCGCCATTCCAGCGGATGCGCCGGATCGATCCCGGCTCGCAGGTGCAGACGCTGGGCGCCGTGTCGCCGCCCAAGAACGTCAACGCATCGAGCCCGACGGGAAAGTAACCCGCTGAAATCCCCCGCGCACCGGTCCGACGGGCTGGTGCGTGGGGGTTTAGTTGACGGTCGCTTAACTTCCCCCGCCTATCGCGATCGCCGAAGGGAAGTTCTGTGGCTGTATCAACCGCGTTCGACGATATCGAGATCACCGCGCTCGCCGCGCTGCCGCCGGAGGTGCGCGACAGCTTGCCCTACGGCGTCGTCGGACTCGACCCGGCCGGTCTGGTCGTCGTCTACAGTGCCGCCGAAGCGCGGATGGCCGGGCTCGACCGTGAATCGGTCGTCGGCATGCCGTTCTTCGACGCGGTCGCGCAATGCATGAACAACTTCATGGTCGCGCAACGGTTCGAGGACGAGACCGAACTCGACGAGACGCTCCCTTATGTCCTGACGTTGCGGATGCGGCCGACGCGGGTGCGGCTGCGGCTGCTCGCCACCAGCACCGAACCGTTGAACTATATCCTCATCGAACGGTAACGCGGGATGACCGACGATCTGGCGCGCGATCACGAGCAACTGCTCGAATTCCTCTATGCCTGCCCGGTCGGGCTGGTCGAGTTCGATGCCACCGGTGCGATCCTGATGATCAATCCGCATGCGATGAAGCATTTGCTTCCGCTGGCAGGTGCTCGCGATCCGGGCAACCTGTTCGCCATGCTGCAGGGGTGCGCGCCCGAATTGCGCAATCTGTACGACGATTATCCCAAGGACCGCGGGACGATCTGCGACGGCCACCGGATCGCGGTCGATATCGGCGTCGGGCCGCGCGGCAAGGACCCGAAGGTGCTCGCCTGCACGCTCGTCAAGCTCGCGCCCGGCCGCGCCATCGCCACGTTCGCCGACATCACCGTTCAGGTCGCGCAGGAACGGCGGCTGCGCCAGACCGAGACGTGGTTCGGCTCGCTGATCAGCGGGATCAACGATTATGCGGTGCTGTCGATCACCGCCGACGGGATGATCGACGGGGTCAACGCCGCCTTCACCCGGCAGAGCGGCCGACCGATCGAGGACGTGGAGGGGCAGCCGCTCGACCGGATCCTCAACGTCGACATGGCGGCCGGCTCGCCGAGCCTGTGCGACCAGTTGCGCCTCGCGGAACGCGACGGCTGGTATCTCGACGAAAGCTGGCAGCAGCGCACGACCGGGGAACGCTATTGGTGCCAGCGGCTGTTCGCGATGCGGCCCGAAACCGGTGACGCATGCCAGCCGAAGGGCTTTTCCGTCGTGCTGCGCGACGTCGCGCGCGATGAATCGGACACGTCCGACCTGCGCCGGCTGCTGCTGTTCGATCATCTGACCGGTGCGGCCAACCGGACGCATTTCCTGCAATTGTTCGAGCGCGAGCAGCGCCGCTGGCAGGTAAGCCGCCAGCCGCTGTCGCTGGTCCTGCTCGACGTCGATTTCTTCAAGGCGGTCAACGATCTGCACGGGCACCCGACCGGGGACGTCGTGCTCAAGCAATTGTCGCAGGTCTGCATCGCGATGCTGCGCCCGTCGGACCTGTTCGCGCGGCTGGGCGGGGAGGAATTCGCGGTGTTGTTGCCCGATACCGGGCTGGACGAGGCGGTCGCCATGGCCGACCGGTTGCGCGCCGCGGTCGCGGCGATGGTCATCGCGACGCCCGACGGACCGCTGCGGATCACCGCGAGCTTCGGCTGCGCGACCGCGACCGAGGCCTGCGCGAGCGTCGACGGGATGATCGGGCTGGCGGACGGGCACCTCTACGCCGCCAAACATGCCGGGCGAAACCGCGTCCATGCGCGCGTGCCGTTGTCGGACGTCGCATGACGACCGCGATCCCCCGGGAGGCGTTGCGCCGGATCGTCACCTGCCTCGTCACCGCGGAAACCAATCTGACGCGAGCCGACACGCGCAGGGGCGGAGCCGAAGATCCGGCGGCGTGGGCGGACGATCGATTGTGGTCGGTCGGGTCGGTCCCGCTCGACTCGCTCGAAACCGTCAACGCGGGCGCTGCGCTCTACGAGATGTTCGGGCTCGAGGCGCTCCAGCATGATGCGACGCGCGGACCGCCCACGACGGTCGGCGCGTGGCTGGACGATATCGCCCGCTTCCTGCGCGGCGAAGACGCCAGCCTGACGGTGATGACGTCCGGATCGACCGGACGGCCAAAACCTTGCGTCCACGCGATCCGCGATCTGCAGGCCGAGGCGCGGCATTTCGGCGCGATGCTGCCGGACGTGCGGCGAGTCATCGCGCTGGTCCCGGCGCATCACATCTACGGCTTGATCTGGACCGCGCTGCTCCCGGCAACGCTGGATGTTCCGGTGGTCGCCGCAACCGCGATGACGCTGCCGCCGCTCGAACAGGGCGACCTGATCGTCGCGGTGCCCGATCACTGGCGCGCGCTGGCCCGCGCGCGGAGAAGCTGGCCCGCCGGGGTCGCGGGTGTAAGTGCGGGCGCACCGCTCGACGACGCGCTGGCAGAAACGCTGCTCGACGCGGGTCTCGACCGGCTGCTCGTCGTCTATGGTTCGTCCGAAACAGGAGGCGTCGCGGTACGCGCGCTGCCGGACGCTGGGTACACGCTGCTCCCGCGCTGGCGGTTTGCCGAAACGACCGGGCCGGACGCGGCGGTGATCCGCGATCGGCACGGCAACGAGACCGTGCTCCCGGATATACTCGATGTCGCGGCCGACGGGCGTTTTGCGGTGATCGGCCGGCGCGACGGGGCGGTGCAGGTCGGCGGGGTCAACGTCTGGCCCGAACAGGTTGCGGACGTCTTGCGGCAATGTCCTGGTATTGCCGATGCAGCCGTCAGGCTCGGCGATCAGCACCGGCTCAAGGCGTTCGTCGTACCGGTGCATTCCGAAGACCAGAATGCCTTGCTCGACCGACTGATCCCCTATGTCCGACGCTTTCTGCTTCCAGAACAGCGACCTACGTCATACGCTCTGGGATCTGTCCTGCCGCGCACCGCGCTGGGCAAGCCGTGTGACTGGACGTGAGCGTGATGCAGCCGATCACCGCAGCGACCGCGTCTACTGCAGTGCCCGCCAGATGCGGGGGCTGCCGTGACGGAACCCTGCTGCCGTTTGATTTCACGATGGCGTTCCAGCCGATCGTCGATGTCGCGGCGGAGCGGATCTGGGGCTATGAAGCGCTGGTCCGCAGTCTGGCCGGGGAAGGGGCCGCGTTCGTCCTTGATCAGGTCCAGCCACCGCATGTCTATGGTTTCGACCAGGCGTGCCGGATCAAGGCGGTCGAGCTTGCCAGCGCGCTGTTCCCGCCGGACCCCGACGTCAAACTGTCGATCAATTTCATGCCCAATGCGGTCTATGAGCCCAACGCCTGTATCCGCGCGACGCTGACCGCGGCGAAACGGGTCGGGTTCGACCCCGGCCGACTGATGTTCGAATTCACCGAGGATGAGCGGATGCGCGATATCTCGCATCTGCGCGCTATCATCGCGGCCTATCAGGCGCAGGGCTTCACAACCGCGATCGACGATTTCGGCGCGGGCTATGCCGGGCTTGGCCTGCTCACCGAGCTGCGGCCCGACGTGCTCAAGATCGACATGAAGCTGGTGCGGGGGATCGATCGTTCACCGGCCAAACAGGCGATCGTCCGGTCGATCGTCGGCTTGGCGGCGGAGCTCTGCATCATCCCGCTGGCCGAGGGAATCGAGACGGCGGAGGAACTCGCGGTGATCCGCGCACTCGGGATAACGCTCTGCCAGGGGTATCTGCTGGGGCGCCCGAAGCTGGCCTTCGCCATCGCCTGATATCCGGCCCCGCCGCCGATCAAAGAAATCCTTCTTTTGCCGCAAGCAGGTGTTTGCCGACGCGATGGGGCGCAGGTTGCATTGGGGGCGCGGCTTTTGCAGGAGACAGCGTGGCGGATCTGGCTTTGCTCTACGAACATCCGGCGTGGTTCGCGCCGTTGTTCGATACGCTCGGACGGCGTGGGATCGATTACGTCGCGGTGCGCCCCGACGGGCATTTCGACCCGGCGGACCGGACCGCCCCGGCGCGTGTGGTGTTCAACCGGATCGCGATGTCGAGCTTCCTGCGCAGCGACGAGCACCCGATCTTCTACGGCATCGCGCTGCTCGACCACTGGCGCCGCGCGGGCGCGCGGATCGTCAACGGGCCGGAGGTGCTCGCGATCGATTCCTCCAAGGCACGGCAATTGTCGCTGATCGCCGGGCTCGGGCTCGCGATCCCCGCGACGCGCGTGGTGCATCGTGCCGCCGACGTCGAAGCCGCTGCTGCGACGATTGGTTTCCCGCTGGTGGTGAAGGCCAATATCGGCGGATCGGGCGCGGGCATCGTCCGCTACGATTCGATGGACGAACTGCGCGCTGCGATCGCCGACACGGCGCTGCCGACCAGCGTCGACGGCGTGCTGCTGGTGCAGGATTACGTTCCCGCGCGAAACGGCACCGTCACGCGGATCGAAACGCTCGACCGCGCCTATCTCTACGCGCTCGATATCGCGGGCGGGGGCACGTTCGACCTGTGCCCGGCGGACGCGTGCCAGGTGCCGGGTGCGCCGATCCCGATGGTGTCGACCGACCCCGGCCCCGAGTTGCGCGCCGCTGCCGAGGCGATCGCCACCGCTGCGGGGCTCGACGTCGGCGGGGTCGAGGTGATGATCGACGACCGCGACGGGGTGCCGCGCTTCTACGATATCAACGCACTGTCCAATTTCGTCGCGAAACCGCTCGACGTGCTCGGCTGGGATCCGCACGAGCGGCTGGTGGATTACCTCGAGACCGTGATCGCGGAGGCACGCTGATGCGTTATGGATATTGGACGCCGGTGTTCGGCGGCTGGCTGCGTAACGTCGCCGACGAGGGGATGGAGGCGAGCTGGGATTACACGAAACGGCTGACCCAGCGCGCCGAGCAGATCGGCTATGACCTGACGCTGATCGCCGAGCTCAACCTCAATGACATCAAGGGGGTCGAACAACCCGCGCTGGATGCCTGGTCGACCGCCGCCGCGCTCGCTGCGGTGACCGAGACGATCGAGCTGATGGTCGCGGTGCGTCCGAACTTCCATCACCCTGCGCTGTTCGCCAAGGCCGCGGCCAATATCGACCGGATCGCGGGCGGCCGGCTTGCGCTCAACGTCGTGTCGTCGTGGTGGGCGGACGAGGCCAAGCAATATGGCCTGCAGTTCGACGAGCATAACGATCGCTATGCGCGCACCGCCGAATGGCTCGACGTGGTCGACGGCCTGTGGACCGAGGAACGGTTCAGCTTCTCCGGGCAATTCTACCGCACCGAGAATGCGATCTGCGCGCCCAAGCCCGCGAAGCGCCCGACCGTCTATGCCGGCGGCGAAAGCGAAAAGGCCAAGACGCTGATCGCGCGCCAATGCGACGCCTATGTGATGCACGGCGACCCGGTCGACGCGATCGCGCCCAAGATCGCGGACATGGCGGCGCGGCGGGAAGCCGCCGGGGGCGTGCCGATGCAGTACGGCATGGCCGCCTATGCGATCGTGCGCGACAGCGAGGCCGAGGCGCAGCGTGAACTTGAGCGGATCACGACCGTGACCGACCTGCCCGCGGGCTACGCCAATTTCGACCAGTGGCTGTCGGGCACGCAGCTTGAGCGCGATCTCAAGATCCAGGAGTATTCGGTGTCGAACCGTGGGTTGCGGCCGCATCTCGTCGGCACGCCCGAACAGCTTCGCCAGCGCATCGCCGATTACGACGGCGTCGGGCTCGACCTGCTGTTGCTCCAGATGAGCCCGCAGGCCGAGGAAATGGAACGGTTCGCAGCACAGGTGATCGGCACGCCGTGATCGAGCTCATTGATGTCGCGAAGCGCTTCGACGCCAGCGCCACGCCCGCGCTCGACGGCGTGTCGCTGTCGGTCGCGCGCGGCGAGGTGTTCGGCGTCATCGGGCCGTCGGGGGCGGGCAAGTCGACGCTGATCCGGCTGATCAACGCACTCGAACGCCCGAGCGCGGGGCGGGTCGAGATCGACGGGATCGATATCGGGACGCTCCCGGCGGCGGGCCTGCGCGCGTTGCGGCAGCGGATCGGGATGATCTTCCAGAATTTCGGACTGCTGTCGTCGCGGACGGTCGCGGACAACGTCGCGTTTCCGCTCAAGCTAGCGGGCGTGCCCGCCGCCGAGCGCAAGGCGCGCGTGGCCGAGTTGCTCGACCGCGTCGGGCTCGCCGACCATGCCGCGAAATATCCCGCGCAACTGTCGGGCGGGCAGAAGCAACGCGTCGGGATCGCGCGCGCGCTCGCGACCGGACCCGACATCCTGCTGTGCGACGAGGCGACCAGCGCGCTCGACCCCGAGGCGACGCGCAGCGTGCTCGCGCTGCTGCGGCAGCTCAACCAGGAACTCGGGCTGACGATCGTGCTGATCACGCACGAGATGGACGTGGTGCGCGCGGTGTGTGACCGGGTCGCGGTGCTCGAACAGGGGCGCGTGGTCGAGAGCGGGCGCGTCGACACCGTGTTCGCGGAGGCGCGCCACGCCGCCACGCAGCGGATGCTCGCGGGGTTGCAGGCATGAGCGGCTGGTTTTCCAACGTGAACTGGGCGGATATCGCCGCCGCCTGTCGCGATACGCTGGTGATGCTCGGTGCGTCGCTCGCGTTGACGGTGGTGCTGGGACTGCCGCTCGGCGTGCTGCTGTACGTGACCGGCAAGCGCCAGATTGGCGCGAACCGGTGGCTCAACGGGGTGCTCGGGGTGGTCATCAACGTGCTGCGCTCGGTGCCGTTCATCATCCTGCTGATCGTGATGATCCCGTTGACGGTCGCGCTGGTGGGGACGTCGCTTGGCGTCGTCGGCGCAATCCTGCCGCTGGTGGTGGGGGCGGCGCCATTCTACGCGAGGCTGGTCGAGGGCGCGTTGCGCGAGGTCGACCGGACGACGATCGAGGCGACGCAGGCGATGGGCGCGACCCCGCTCCAGATCGTCACCGGTACGCTCATTCCCGAGGCACTCCCCGGCCTCATCTCCGGCGCAACCGTCACCGCGGTGGCGCTGGTGTCGTTCACCGCGATGGCGGGCGTGGTTGGCGCGGGCGGGCTCGGCGATCTCGCGATCCGCTTCGGCTACCAGCGCTTCCAGACCGACGTGATGATCGTTACGGTTACGTTGCTCGTCGTGCTCGTCCAGGCGATCCAGTTCGCAGGCGACCGGCTCGCCCAGTCGGTGACGCGCCGCTAGAAATACCGACACACCCCCAACCGTTCGTTTCGAGGGAAGTCGAGAAACCTGAGGTGGTGCCGGGTTTCTCGACTACGCTCGAAACGAACGGTCAGGGGGCACCGCAAATCCAAGTCAAGGAACCCTGCATGAACCGCCGCCTGCTGCTCGCAGCCCTGCCGATCCTCGCCATCGCCGCCTGCTCGCCCGGAGGCTCGAAGACCGACGGCACCACGCTGACCGTCGCCGCGACCGCGGTGCCGCACGCCGAGATCCTCGAATCGGTCAAACCGGCGCTCGCCAAGCAAGGCGTCGATCTCCAGATCCGCGTCTTCAACGATTATGTGCAGCCAAACCTGCAGGTCGACCAGAAGCAGATCGACGTGAACTACTTCGAGACCAAGCCGTACCTCGACACGTTCAACGCCGCGCGCGGGACGCATCTCGTGACGTACGCCGGAGTTCACGTCGAACCACTCGGCGGCTATTCGCGCAAGTACAAGACGATCGCCGCGCTTCCCACCGGCGCGACCGTCGCCATCCCGAACGAGCCGAGCAACGGCGGGCGGGCGTTGCTGCTCCTCCAGAAGGCCGGGCTGATCCGGCTCAAGAACCCGACCGACCCGCTCGCGGCGCTCGCCGATATCGCGAGCAACCCGAAGAAACTGCAGTTCAAGGAGCTCGAGGCGGCGACGCTGCCGCGCGTGCTCGATCAGGTCGATCTCGCGATGATCAACACCAATTACGCGCTCGACGCGAAGCTCAACCCGGTGCGCGACGCGCTGGTGATCGAGGACGCCAAGTCGCCCTACGTCAATTTCCTCGTCGGCCGCGCCGGGGGCGAGAAGGACCCCCGTGTCGTCAAGCTGATCGCGGCGTTGCGCAGCCCAGCGACCCGCGCCTTCATCACTGACCATTACAAGGGCGCGGTGCTCCCGGCGTTCTGAGTACGCCCACACCGCTGAAAGTGAACCCGCACCCCCCGTTCGTTTCGAGCGAAGTCGAGAAACCTGCGCTGTGCCGGGTTTCTCGACTACGCTCGAAACGAACGGGAAGGGAACGGGAACGTGACGGGGAAGGGGCAGCCTCCCCCCACCCGTTACGGCGTCTCCGCCGCGGTCGCCATCGCGGCGCGCGCGGCGAGGATGTAGGCCGAGGTCGTGCTGACGGTGTATTCGTTCTCGAACCACAGGAACGGCCAGTCGACCTTCGCCTCGGGGAAATCGGGTTTGATGATCAGCACGCCCGGCACCATCCCGCCCGGGATGAAGCTGTAGTCCGCGCGGTTGTGCCCATAGCCAATCAGCTTGGACGCGGTGCCGACGGTCGAGACGAGCGACAGGTTGTTCGCCGGATGCCGCCCGAGCACATAGTCGATCGCATCGAGCGTATAACCGGTCCCGATCAGCTCGGGGAACGCCTTGTGCATCAGGTACATCGTCGTCCCGAAGCTGACGACTTGGTTTGACCCGGCCCACGAGCCGTCGGCGATCGGCACACCGAACGGGTTCTTTGCCATGTCGCGGGCGACCTTCGCCTTGGTCGCCTGCACCAGCGGGACGAGTTGCGCGCGATAGGACGCGTCCATCAAAGGGATCGCGCGGACCGCGGCGCTGCCGACCCACTCGAAGTGCCGCTGGATGACCGGCATCAGCGCGCGCAGGCGATCGGCGTAGACCTTGTCACCGTTGGTGGTGAGCAACAGCTCGACCGTCGCGACGACATTCGCATTCTCGGCCGAACGCGGCGACGACGAGTCATCGCGCCCGTCGCCGCCTGCGGTGACGCCCTGTTGCTTGCTCCACAGCGCCTTGGCCGCCGCGAGCGCTTCCGCCGCCATCGCCGGGTCGCTCGCGCGCAATGCGCGGCTCGATCCCGCCAGTGCGCCTGCCACCGTCAGGTTGTTCGCGGGGTAATCGGTCGTGAACGCCCAGCGGTCATCCTGCGCGCCGGACGCGCCGCCCTTGCGTTCTGTCGGCTTGAGCTTGGGATCGTAGAGCAGCCCGTCGGTCTGCGAGCCCGAATCCCCGAGGTGCGCATATTGCCGCAGCGCCGGATCGACGATCCCGACGATCGCATGGCCGAACACCTTATATTGCGCGAGCAGCTGGAGCGTGCCGTGGCGGATCTGCTGGACCGCATCCTCGACCCCGTCGGGCTTGCGGATCTCGACCGCGCGCGCGGATTCGTCGATGCTCGTCTCGTCCCAGTCGAGCCCGAACAGCTCACGCGCCCACACCAGATCGCGCACGACCGAGGCGTTCTCGGGGGTCTGGATGTCGTAGTCGCCCGCATCCTGCCACCCGCCGACCGCGAGGCCGGGGATATGCTCGCCCGCCTTGAACGGGGAATCGAGCTTCGCCCCCATCTTGTAGCCGTCGAAATGCACGTGGTTGGCGGGCGCCTGGCGCGCATCGTCGAGATGCGACGGAGCCGACCAGACGCGATATTGCTCGCGGATGCCGACGTGGTCCATCTGCTCAGCCATGAAAGTGTCGAGCGAGGTCTGCCAGATTCGGCTGTACGCGTCGCTCGCGATCCGGAACGGGTTGGTGGTCTGCCCCGCATAGGCAATCGCGTAGACGCCGGGTTCGCGCACGCTCGAGAAATCGAACGCGGCATAGTCGTAGCGCGTCCAGCGTCCGCGCGGCTGGGTCTTCGCGCGCAGTACCGGTTGCTGGCTACCATCGGCGGCGAGGCGGACGAGGGTCGCGTCGGCGGGTGCCTTGAAGTTCGGGTCGAGCTCGATCAGCGCGACCTTGCGGCGCCCCGGCGTATAGCCCGCCTGGTTGAACGACACGACCGGCGCGCGGACCCAGTCCTTGATGACGTTGGGGCGGACATGCCAGACGATCGCATTCTCCTTCGCGCCGGCCGGGATCTCCGAGCGGACCACGAACCATCCGTTCTGCGCGCGGTTGCGCGCGTCGTAGAGCGCGATCGGCGCAGTGTCCGAGGTGATGCTCACGCGCGTCATCGCATCCTCGGGCGAAAGCGTGATCGCCTTGCCGCCCGACGCGAGCGGGAGCGGATCGCCCGATCCGTCCTTCGCCATCGGCCCGGTAGGATGCCGTGGGAACAGGCCCGGCGCGGCGTCCATCAGATAAGTCTTGCCGAAATAGGCGGTGGGGAGGAAATCGAGGTTGAAGCCCGCCTTGCCCGCAAGGTTCGCAGGAAGTGGCTGGTCGAGGTCGACCGCGATCCGGAAGCCGCCGCTCTCGGCGGTGACCTTGACGCTATAGGCGAGGTTGACCGTCTTGTAGTCGGATCGCACGACGAGCTGGTTGGGCTCGGTCCCACGCGTCCGGCTGATGAACGCGGGGACCTGCGCCCATTGCTCGGGCGTCTTGTCGAGCCGGACCGCCCCGTCGGTCGCGATCCGGTCGCCGTGGAGGACGATCTGGATCCCGGCGTTCTTCTCGTCGAAGAAGATCGGGCTGAACTTGTTCTGGTCGACGATGACCGTCAGGCCCTGCGTCTCCAGCGTTTCGGCCGGGGTGACGACGAGGCCGCGGTCCTTCGACTGGGCGGACACGGCGGCCGGACCGGCGATCACGGCGACAGAGGCAAGCAACGCGACACTAACTCGCTTCAACATGGGCACTTCCTTGCGTCTGTACTTGGATGGGCGCAGTGGGGCGATCAGGCGCTGGCACCCGCCCTGTCGCGGTAATCGGAGATCAACGAACGCCACCGTCACCCTGAACTTGTTTCAGGGTCCACCGCGAAACGGCCTCAGGGGGCGCAAGCGGAGAAGTGGATGCTGAAACAAGTTCAGCATGACGGCGGGGTAGAGACGGCAATCAGCCGGCGCGCTTGAGATAGCCGTGCATCGCGAGCCAGCGCGCGAACGAGTCGAACCAGCCGGTGCTGGTGGTCGTCTTGGGATACATGCCGAAGCCGTGCCCGCCCTGTTCGAACAGATGAAATTCGACCGGGCGCTTGGCGGTCCGCCAGGAATCGATCAGCCCGTATCCCGCATTGCCGAACAACGGATCGTCCGCCGCCAGCGCGATGAACAGCGGCGGCGCGTTCGCGGGGACCGTCACCGGCGCGAGCGGGCCGTAGATATCACCGAGGAACGCAGGCTTCGCATCGCTTCCAGAAAGCGCGGTCGCCATCGTCAGCATCGCGCCCGCCGAGAAGCCGACCATCCCGATCCGGTCCGGATCGACATGCCATTCGCCCGCGCGCTTGCGGATCAGCGCGAAGGCGGCGCGGGAATCGGCCAGCTGCGGCGCGAGGTGCGCCATCATTTCCTCAGGCGTAGGGCGCGGTGGCCGCGGACCCGCGCCGGTTGCGGGCGGGCCGGACGATTGCGCGAACGCGGCGAGATCCTGCGGGGTCTGGTTGAGCCGGTATTTCAGCACGAATGCGGCGACGCCTCGGGCGGCGAGCGCCTTTGCGACGTCCCAGCCCTCATTCTCCATCGACAGTGTCTGGAACCCACCGCCGGGGGCGACCACCACCGCCGCGCCGGTGGCCTTCGCCGGATCGGGGAGGAAAGGGGTCAGCGTCGCGACGACGACGTTGCGCGCGAACACGCTGCCATATTGGCTGTGCCACGCTTCCGGGGCCTTTGCGTCGGGGAGCGTACCGGTCCCGAGCGGGATCGCGGTGGGCTGCGCCGGAGTGGCGATCGCGTTCATCTTGTCGCTCTGCGCCTGCACCGGTGTCGCGAAAGCGACCGCCGCAAGCAGCCCGTATCTGACGAAACCCTTGCGAATGGACGTGGCGAATTCGCCTGACGCCTTGCTGCGCACCGCATGAACCATGATCGCTCTCCCAAGCCTATCGTTCTTTCGGGGGAGACTAACGTTAGCGCTACCATCGCGCAATAGTCGGACTATGCAAAACGGTCAAATATTCAAAAGCTTTTGCGATGATGGCGTAACGCGTTCGGCAAGCGTGAAATTCTGGAGGTGTCAGCGGCTTCCGGGTGCACATGGCTTGCGCCCGGACCGGCCACCGGCCACTTTGCCGGCATGATGAAAAGTGTGATTCTGCCGGTGCTTGCGTTGCCGTTCCTCGTCTCTCCGGGGGCGCTTCCGGCGCAATCGGTCGCCCCCGGGCGCTGGGCCGTGAAATCGACGGCGGTCGATCTCGACATTCCCGGCGCGCCCAAATTCCTGCTGCGGATGGCGAAGGGGCGATCCAAGACCGAGGAGAAATGCCTGACGCCCGATCAGGCGAAGACGGGGATCGCGGCGGTGCTTGCGCCCGACCCCAAGGCGCAATGCCGTGTCGACGGTCTTCAGGTCGCGGGCGGGCGGTATGTGCAGACGCTGAGCTGTCCGCAGAAGAAGGGGCCGCCGCTCAAGATCGTTCGTGAGGGGACCTATCAGGCGAGCGGGTTCGCCGGGCAGGCGCAGATGCAGGGGATGACCCCCAAGGGCGCAATGCGGATCCGGCTTGACCAGCAGGCGACTCATGTTGCCGGTGTCTGCCGCGGCTGAAAGCGCGGATCGCCTGGCCGCAAGCTGCGTTGAACCGACCGATTGCGAGGAACCCGATGGCCCATGCCAGCAATATCGTCGAGTGCGCGGGGCCGGACAGCCCCTATGCGTTCGAGAATGTCCCGCTCCAGCCGCGCAACGGCGCGCTCGATGCGAAATGCCCGATCTGTCATGGGTTCGGGCAATGGAACAGCCAGATCGACCTGGTGAGCTTCCGCTGCGTCCGCGCAATCTGCGACGAATGTCACGGTGCGGGCTGGGTCGAGACCGGGACCGATCCGGTCGCGCTCCCGGATATCGTCATGGCCCCGGAGGGCTATCCCAAGTGGATCGTCCGCTATGTCGCGCAAGCCGACGCGCAGACCGCGGGGCGTGACGGCATGCTGTGACGCCGGCGCGGCGTGGCTCGGAATGCGGGTTCGCGCGTTCAGGCAGGACAAGGAGAGCATGATGACCGATGATCGCAGTCAGACCGAATCCCAGCCCGACTCGCTTCCCGAGACCGATCCCGCCGATACCGCGGTCGAGCAGATCATTCCCCCCGAGCAGCCGCCGATGGACGATGCCGCCGGTAGCCCGCAGGTCGATGTCGAGCAGGACGACATGGACGATGTCTCGGTCGACGACCTGTCGGTGCAAGGCGGCGAATAAACGCCGTCAGGTGAAAGGGGCGAGGCGCTCGAACCAGTCGGCATAGGGCGTGTTGCGCGCCATGTGCCGGTTCAGATCGGGGGCCCCGTCCGTCCACCAGACGGGGCCCCGTTCGCCGAGCGCGTGTTTCGCCGCATCGACATCGGCGTGGGCGATGGCTTCGGCGTCGGGATCACCGGACCGCTTCGCCACCCCGACCGCACGACGCGCGGTCATCAGGTCCTTTACCAGCGCCGCCCGTTTATCGTCGGCGAGCGCCGGATTGGCCAGCCTCCACAGTCGACCGCGCACCACGAAATACCGTCCGTCCGGCGTGACCGGATGCCCGCCCGCAAGACGAGTCGCTGCGTCCGTCACGGGCTGCGTTCCCTCACGAACCGTTCCGCCGCTGCGCACGCTGCCCGCCACCGCTGTTGATCCTCGACCGCGTCGGGCAACGCGCGATGCGCCGGGAGCCCGTCTTTCGCGCGCAGATCTTCGAGCGCGACGAGATCAGCGACCGCGTTCGCGAGGTCGCTTGCCGGCACCACAGGTGCCAAGATTGCGGCGACGCTTTCGCTGCGGGCGTCGTCGCTGTCGCGCAGTCGCAGGCTATGCCGATCGATCCCGGCCGCGCGCAGCAGCGCGCTCAACCATTTGCCGTCCCACGACGGCGCGGTCGCCCGCAGGTCGTGGCCCGCAAGTTCCTGCAGCATCCGTGCGGCCACCACGTCATGCGACGTGCCTTCCGCAATCAACGTCGCACGCGGGATGTGGTGGATCGCCTCGGCGGCATCGTCCCAGTCGGTCCACTCGGGCGCGGGCCTGATCAGATGGCTTTCGGACCGACCGTCCTCGAACACCCAGGCGACTTCGATCGGGTAGCTTTTCTTGGCGAGCGACGAGGCTTCGAAATCGAGGAATACCAGCATCGTCGTTCAACGCCCCAGCCGCACAAACGCCGCAAATGCGAAAGGCCGCCCCTTGCGGGACGGCCTTTCCATTGTCGTGCCTGAAGCGGCGGCTCAGCCGAGCGCGACCTCGATGTTGGAGGCCAGACCCGTGAAACGTGCCGCGAGCGGCATTTGACAATGAGACATTCGACCACCTCCTTTCAGTTGTTGACAGTAACCCTCATGTGGGGGCGGGGCGCGGCGGTTCAAGACCCGCAAGTGTGTGATTTTGCTGGCTTCGACCATGGCTGGCTGCGGAGCTTTCGGTCGGCGCGCGTGCGGGGGTGGAGGCGATGGTGATGGAAGGGCCGGAGCCACTCTCCCTCTGGCGAGTTGTTGCGAAATGGAAACAACGCCCCTCCCGCGCGAAGCCGCGCTGATCGTCAATGCCGCGTCGCGAAAGGGGCAGGACCTGTTCGAGACCGCGTGCGAAAAGCTCAAGGCCGCGGGGGTCTCGCTCCGCGCGGCGCATGCGGTGAAAGATCCCGGCGACATGGACGAAACGATGCGCGCGGCGGTCGCAAGCGGCGTGCCGATGGTGATCGTCGGCGGTGGCGACGGGTCGTTGTCGGGCGTGGTCGGACAGCTGGTGGGGAAGGACTGCGTGTTCGCGGTGCTCCCGCTTGGCACCGCCAACAGCTTCGCCCGCTCGCTCGGGCTTCCGCTCGACCTCGACGGCGCGATCGACGTGATCGCGAACGGCCGGCGGCGGCGGGTCGACGTCGGGATGATCGACGACACCTATTTCGTTAACGGCGCGTCGATCGGCCTGTCGACCATGATCGGCGAGACCGTCCCGCACACGCTCAAGCGCTACGCCGGGCGCGTCGGTTATTTGCTGTGGGCGATCAAATGTTCGGTCCCGTTCCGTGCCTTCCGGCTCGAGCTCGACGACGGGACGCGCAAGCAGACGATGTGGGCGACCGAACTGCGGATCCTCAACGGCTGGCACCACGGCGGGGTCGCGCTGTCGGACGATGCCGATGTCGCGTCGAACGAATTGCTGCTCCAGGCGGTCGTCGGGCAAAGCAAGCTCGTCCTTGCGCGCGACTGGTACGCGAAGTTCTTCAAGCTCCGCGACAAGGACGCCTGCAGCCGCGACTTCCACGGCCAAAGCTTCCGCATCACGACCAAACCGCCGCTGCGCATTTCGGTCGATGGCGAAGTGCTCGCCTGCACCCCGGTGACCGCGCGTGTCGCCCCCGATGCGATCGAGGTCGCGGTCCCGTGATTGCGGAGGTGCAGGGGTTATAGCGGCAACGGCACCGCCTTGCCTGTCCGGAAGCTTGCCGACCGCACCGGAACATCGGTATCGGGCTGGCCCGCGCCGACGCTGACGCGATACTGCCCCTGCATCACCTCGCGCACGCCATTTGCGCGCACCGCGCTCAAGTCGCGAGGCGACAGGTCGAAGGTCACGCTCCGCCGTTCCCCGGGCGCCAGCGTGATCCGCTGATACCCGCGCAGCGCGATCCGCGGCGCGCCGGGAACATCGGGGAAGGAGAGGTAGAGCTGGACGACTTCGTCGCCCGCGCGCTTGACGGTGTTGCTGACGTCGGTCGTGACCCGGAGCCCCTGTTCCGCGCCGCCCGAAGCCGGGTTCAGCACCAGCGGGGTGTAGGCGAAGCTGGTATAGCTCAGCCCATGACCGAACGGATAGACCGGCTTGCCGGTGAAATAACGATAGGTCCGCCCGGTCATCGTGTAATTGTCGAACGGCGGCAGGTCGGCGACGCTGCGGTAGAAGGTCAGCGGCAGGCGACCGCCCGGGTCGGTCTTGCCCGTCAGCACGTTCGCGACCGCAACCCCGCCCGATTGCCCGGGATACCAGGCCTCGACGATCGCGGCGGCATTGTCCTTCGCCCAGGCCAGGTTGATCGGGCTGCCGTTCATCGCGACGACGATCACCGGCTTGCCGGTCGCCTTGGCGCGCTCGAGCATCGCCATCTGCTCCGCCGGCAGGTCGAGCGAGGTCTTGTCGCCGCCCTGGAAGCCGGGGATGTCGGTGCCGGTCTCTTCCGCTTCCAGGTCGGACGTCAGGCCGACCACGGCAACGAGCACGTCCGCCTGCGCGGCCGCTGCAGCGAGCGCCGCGTCGGGCTGCGCCGAGACCAGCTTCCACACCAGATCGGTATTGCCGAACCCGCGCGCGGTGGAGACGACGCGCAGCGGGTAGCGCTGGCCCTTCTGCAGCGTCACGGTCTTGAGCGTGGGCAATGGGCCACGATGATCGGCACCGACGTCGAGGAAGGTCTTCCCCTCGAGCTCGAGCAGCCCGCTGCCGCCGAGACCGAGCCGGTAGCTGCCGGTTTCGGGCGGGACGAGGAAGCCCGTCCATTCGGTGCGGTGATAGTCGTTGACGCTGGGCAGGGTCAGCCCGCGCGCCGCAACGTCCGCCTCGCGCTGCGAGACGACCGGGCGGGACTGATAGGTCAGCGCGGCGATCGCGGCGCGGTCAGTGCCCTGCGGGAACGGCAGATGCGGCGGCGTCACCGGGTTGAAGTAGCGCGCGAGCAACCCGGGTTTGCCGTCGGGCGCGACCAGCGCGGTGGTCGGCACGCGGTCGCCATCGGTGATCGATTCCCCGAACGGCACCAGTGTCACTGCGCCCGCCCCGGCGGCGCGGCGGAGCCCCTCGACGATCGAGACGGGGGGCGCGGACTGGGTCGACGAATAATTGCCGCGCAACACGCGTGTCGCATCGCCGAGCGGCCCGATCACCGCGATCCGCGCACCCGGGCGGAGCGGCAGTACGCCGTCGTTCTTGAGCAGCACGAGGCTCTTTTCCGTCGCCTGCAGCGCCAGCGCCATGTGATCGGGTGACAGGATCGCGCGCACCGGAACCGCGGCGGGCGCGCCGGCGATGCCGGGCAGATCGCCGTTGCGAAGCCGCGCCGAGAACAGCCGCACCAGCGACCGGTCGATGTCGTCCTGCGAGATCAGGCCGCGCCGCAACGAATCGCCGAACCGCTCGGGCAGGCCGCCCATGTCGCCGATCGTCTGCGTGTGGCACTCGTTGTCGGTGCCCGCCTTCATCGCCGCCGCGATCGCGGTGGCCTGGTCGGGCGCATATTTGTGGCCGTCCGCAATGTCCTTCACCGCGTCGCAATCCGACACGACATAGCCGGTGAACCCCCAGGCACCGCGTAGATGATCCTTGAGCAACAGGTCGTTGGCGCAGGCGGGCTGGCCGTCGATGCGGTTGTACGCGCACATGATCGATCCGGCGCGCCCTTCCACGATCGCGGCGCGGAAGGCGGGGAGGTAGGTGTCCTCCAGGTCGTGCGCCGAGACGAAGACGTTGGCGCCGTGCCGGGTCGATTCCGGGCCGCTATGGACCGCGAAATGCTTGGGCGTGGCGATGACGTCGGGCAGATCGGGGTTGGGGCCCTGCATGCCGGTGACGAACGCCACGCCCATGTGCGCCGAGAGATACGGATCCTCGCCATAGGTTTCCTGCCCACGGCCCCAGCGCGGATCGCGGAAGATGTTGATGTTGGGCGACCAGGTGTCGAGCCCCGTGCCGATCCGGCCGAGCTTGCCGGTCTGGCGCCCCATCGTGTGCAGCGCGCGGACCTCGGTGCTGATCGCGCCCGCGACCTCATGGACGAGCGGTGCGTCGAAGCTCGCGGCAAGCCCGATCGGCTCGGGGAAGTTGGTCGTCGGCACCGCGCCCAGCGCGCCGTGGAGTGATTCGGTCCACCAGTTATAGGCGGGGATCTTGAGCCGCGGGATTGCGGGTGCGACGTTCAACAATTGCGGCAGTTTTTCCTCGGTCGTCATCCGCGCAACGATCGCCGCCGCCATCCGATCCGCCTGCGCGCGCGTCGGCGTTACCGCTGCGGGCGGCGCGGCGGGCGCGTCCTGCGCTTGCGCAGCCATCGCGGCGACGCCGGCCCCGACCAGCAGAAAAGTGCGCGCAGCGCGCGAGACGGTCGTTGCCATGATGTACCTCTGGTCGGTCAAAGGACGGGTCAGATCGTCGGCAGCCCGCGCTCGACGATCTTGCGGATCAAATCGCGGTGGCGCGGGAGTCCGTGGCGCATCCGCTCGGTCTGGGTGGCGGCCTCGCGCCGGGCCTGGTCCGCGATCCGGGTATCCCCGGCGATCGCATCGCGCGCGACCTGCGTATGGAAGCCCATGCCGTACAGGACATATTGATAGCTCGCCGCGGGGAAGACTTCCTCGATCCGGTCGAATTCGTCGAGGAACCACGGCGGCTGGTAGCGCCACAGCGTCATCAGGTCCTGCAACCGGTCGGGGATCGTCTCGGGTCGGACGTTGTCGCGCCAGAAATCGCTGTCGGTGCGCTTGGTCAGCACATAATGCAGCTTGAGGAAATCGATGATCCGTCCCCAGCGATAGTGCGTCGTGGCATTGAACCGCGCGGCGAGGATGTCCATCACTTCGCGGCACACCGGCATCTGCTCGGCGATCAGCTTGGCGGAGAGTTCGATCAGCACGATCGCAGACGCCTCGAGCGGTTCGAGGAACCCCGCCGCCAGCCCGATCGCGACGCAATTGTTCTTCCAGAAGGTCTCGCGGTGCCCCGCGCGGATCGCGAGCTTGCGCACCGGCAGATCCTTGCCCGCCGGGCCGAGATAGGCCCGCAGTTCCTGTTCGGCGGCGTCGACCGAGATATGGCTGCTCGAAAAGACATGCCCGACCCCGCGCCGCGTCGGCAGGCCGATGTCCCAGATCCACCCCGACGATTGCGCGGTCGAGATCGTGTGCGACGCGATCGGTCCGTCGGGGTCCTCATGCGGCAATTGCACCGCAAGCGCGGTGTCGCAAAACAAGGTGTCGGCGCAGCTCTTGAAGGGGACACCGAGCGTCTTGCCGATCAGTAGTGCGGCAAAACCGGTGCAGTCGATGAACAGGTCGCCCGGAATTTCGCCCGCCTGCTCGGTGACAACGCTCAGGATGTCGTCATTTTCGGCCTGGGTCGCGTGCCGGACGTCGGCGAGGACGTGGCGGACGCCGAGCTTCTCGCAGCAATGCCGCTGGAGAAAGCCTGCGAACTTGCCCGCGTCGAGATGGTAGGCGTAATTCGCGACCGCCTCATATTCGGGTGTCGCGATCGTCTTGGGGGCAAGACCATCGTCGCATAGCTGGCCCTGCGGCGACACCATGTCGCAAAAGCTCTGCCCCTTGGGGTCCGCGATCCAGTGCTCGGCCAGGTTCACCCGCGAAAAGCCCTGCGGCAGCATTAACGGGTGATAATAGCCCTCGTCGGGCTCGCCGGTCGTCCAGCGGGCGAAGCGGGCACCCTGCTTGAACGACGCGTTGCATTCGCGAAAGAAGTCGCTTTCCGAAACGCCCATTTTCGAAAGCGTCGAGCGCAGCGTCGGCCAGGTGCCTTCGCCGACCCCGATGATCGGGGTGTTGGGGGATTCGACGAGCGTCACCGTGAAGCCACCCGGCATCCGCCCCTGGTGGCGCGCCGCGATGATCCCCGCGGTCAGCCAGCCGGCTGTTCCGCCGCCGACGATAACCATGTTGCTGACGGTCTGCATGGACCCCGATTACCAAAAAACGGGGGGTGCCGATACGGCACCCCCCAGGGGAGGAACATCAGAAGCGGTAATGGACGCCGAACACGTAGCGGCGGCCATAATCATAGACGTCGAGCAATTGGTTGGCGAACCGACCGGACATGCTCTGCTGGTTGTTGTTGACGTTCTGGACTTCGCCGAACACGCTGACCTGCTTGGTGATGTCGTAGCTGCTCGTCAGGTCGAGCTGGAGGCTCGAATTGACGAAGGTCGGCTCGGACCCGAACTGGCCGGTGTTCTGCGCCTGCCCGAACTGCAGCAGATACTTGTCGCGCCAGTTGACTGCGGCGCGGAACTGGAAGCCGTGCTTGTCATAGAAGCCGACGAAATTCGCCGAATTCGCCAGGCCCGTCACCGCGAAGCCGGTCTGCGAGAGATTGGTCGCATCGTACGGCTTGTTGGTGTTGACGAAGGTGGCGTTGGCATTGAAGCCGAAGCCGGTGTCGCCGAAGACCTGCTGCCACGCCAGTTCAACGCCGCGGACCGTCGCGTCAGGCCCGTTGACCTGCTGCGTGACGGCAAAGCTGGCAAGCTGCCCGGTGGTCGGGTCGACCACGCCGTTGATCGGCTGCCGCGTTACGCCGCCGACGATGAAGTTGCTGACGTTCTTCAGGAAGAAGTCGACCGACAGATAGGAGTTGCGCTTGTAGTACCATTCCGCCGCGACGTCGAAGTTGTCGGCGAGATAGGGCTTCAGGTTGGGGTTGCCCCCCGACGCCGTCAGCGCGCCGACGCGTTGACCGTTACCGACGTTGAGCACCGGCGTCAGCAGGTTGAGGCTCGGCCGGGTCAGCGTACGCGAAGCGTCGAACCGGACCTGCAGCTTGTCGGTGACGCCCAGGCGAACATCGAGCGACGGCAGCAGATACGAATAGTTGCTCTTGGTCGTGACCCCCTGAAGCGGGGAATAGTTGGGGATCGAGAGCAGCGTCGGGTCGGCCGCGCTGGTCGTCAGGACCAGCGGCAGACGGCCCTGACCGGTCGAGGTCAGATGCGTGTTCTCATTGCGCACGCCCGCCGCGAAATTAAGCGGCATCCCGGCGATCTCGGTCTTGAACGCAGCGCTGAAGTAGAGCGACCACGTCGCTTCCTTGACGTCTTGCACACTGCCCGGATCGACCGCCTGATCGAAATTGCCCGTGAACGACGGAATATTGGCACCAGCGTTGAAGCCGGGGATCGTCTGGGTCTGCGGATTGCCGAGGCCCGTCAGGAAGTTCTGGAATGCGATCGGGCTGTACATCAGCAACGAGGGCGGAAGCGTGCCCTTATACCCCGGGATGAAGTTCGCGAGGCTGATCGTGCCCTGGTACAGGCTGGCGGGCAGCGGGTTGATGCCCGTCTTGCTGCCTGACGCCGCACCGTAGCCAGCATACGCCTGCCAGTAATTGTTGGTGAACGTGCTTTGGTTGGAGAGCTTGAACCGGTCCTCGATATATTGCCCGCCGACCTTCAGGGTGACGTCGTCCTGCTTCCAGGTTGCGGTCAGCCGGGCCTGCTTCAGCTCATCGGTATTGTTCTGCGTCTGGTTGACCGCGACATGCGACCCGATCAGCCCGGTGTTGGCGTAGTTCGCCGCGCTGCCGTTCGGTCCGTACGTCGTCAGGACGGGGAACGCCTTGTCGCTGTTTCCGAGGATCTGCAGCCCGGTGGTGACGCCAAGCGCGTTGCCATAGCCGATGTCGCCGCTCTGGCTGCCGATCGTATCCCGTTCGGGGTTCAGCCAGCTCTTCGAATAGGACAGATCGCCATCCACCGTGAAATGCTCGCCGACGTCCCACTTGACGTTGCCGCCGATCTGGTTGGTCTGCAGCACCTGGGTGTTGATCTGCGCGCCGAAGTCGGTCGGGGTGCCGGTCTGGGTGAAATTGGTGACTTGTCCGTTCTGGTCGAGCACGACGTTGCGCAGCGCGCCCTGGTTGAACCAGAAGCCGACGTTGTTGACGTCGGTGACAACGGTCTGGCGCGAGAAATTGTCGTCGATCGTCACCATCAGATCGTCCGAGGGATGCCATTGCAGCGCGATGCGGCCGTCATACCGCTCGTCCTTGGTCGATTCCTTGTTGATCAGATATTGCTGCGGGAAGAAGCCCGCGACGTTCTGCCGATTGCGCGGATCGGCATAGGCCGCGCTCGTCGCGTCGCTGGTCGGCGCGCAGTTGGTGCTGGTGGAACCCTGCAACTGGCACGGAGCGTAATAACCGCCCGGCCAGCCCTGCACCGACACGCGGTTCGAATCGGTATCGCGCCGTGTGTAGATGAAGTCGGCCAGCACGCCCAACGTGTCGTTGGCGAAGGTGTCGCTCAACAACAGGCCGGCGGTGGGGACGACACTGCCCGAGCGATCCTGGATCGAGCCCGAGCCGCTTGCGGCGAGGCGGAAGCCGGGATGATCGAACGGCTTGGGGAATTCGATGTTGACGGTCGCGCCGATCGAGCTGGCGGTCAGCGACACGTCGGGGGTCTTGAGCACGCTCAACTGGCCGATGAAATCGGAACCGACGGTCGAGAAGTCGATCTGGCGGCCACCCGTGCCGGTCGAGATGCGCCGACCGTCGTACAGCGTGGTGTTGAAATCGCCGCCGAAGCCGCGGACGGTGATCCCCGTCGCTTCGCCGCGCGTCCCCGCGCGCTGGATCGACACGCCGGGGAGGCGCTGGAGCGACGCCGCGACGTTCGAATCCGGGAACTTGCCGATGTCTTCGGCGGAGATCGCGTCGACCACGCCGGTCGCGTTGCGCTTGATGTCGAGGTTGCGCTGGAGCGAGCCGCGCAGGCCGGTGACGATGATGTCCTCGCCGGCGGTATCGCCGGGCGTGGCGGCGGTATTGGACTTGGCGGCGTCGGGCGCGGTGGCCTCGTCCTGCGGGGTGCCTGCCTCGCTTGCGGACAGCGTCGGGCTCGTGGCGGGGACAGCGGGCTGGACCGGGGCAGGCTGGTCGGTCTGTGCGTTCTGCGCGCTGACTTGCGCAAATGCCGGGGTGCCGAGCGATAGCGCAACCAGGCTGGTCGCGCCGATCAACAGGCGCTTGCGGCGCTGGCGCAGCGCATGCGCGGAATCCGTGTGCTGGATCAAATGCATCGTAATCCCCTCCTTGACGGGACGTTTCTTGTTCTCGTTGCGACGCGGCCTTGCGTGACCGTCGTGATGGCCTATTTGGTATCGCTACCACAAAAGTGATGCAAGCTATTTGTCGGTGTAATACGAAAATCGCAATCTTGGGCTTGGCGGAGCCGCCACGGGAGGCCTATTCCCGGCGCGCACCCGGCGGTGATCCGGGGCAGCGGCGGGGAGTGCGATCGGATGACGGCGTTGGAAATCCTGAATGTCCATGCGCACAATGCCTTGTCGGTGGCGCGCGCGGAGTCGCGCGACCGACATTTCGTCCAGATCGTGCTTGGGGAATTCGACTCGGTCGCCGCGCATTTTCCGATCCTGTTCTGCAAGAATGCGGAGACCGGGGCGTTTTACGCCGGCGCAATGCTCGGACTGAAACCGGACGAAAACCTCGTCGCTGACTCGGCCGATCGCGATCAGGCGCGGCGGTTGCTCGACGTCGTGCGCGAAGGCTTTTACGTCTCGGATGAGAATATCGCGATCGACCGCGCGCATCCGCGCTTCACGAGCGGCATGGGCGAGCCGATGTTCGAGGCCGACGGCACGCCCGCGCCGGTCCTGCGCGGAATCCAGCGCGCCTTGGGGCAGCTTCACGCGGGGGTGCCGCACACCGAACAGTTCCTCGCGCGGCTGCTCGCGCTCAAGCTGGTCGAGCCGATCGACCTCTCGTTCAACTTCGACGATGGCGAGCGTCTTGCGGTCGAGGGTCTGTACACGATCAGCCGGGATACGCTCGCCGACCTCGACGACCGGACCGTGCTCGAACTGTTCCGAACCGGCGATCTCTCGCGGATCTACGCGGTGATCCTCTCGGTCCAGCATGTCCATCGGCTTGCGCGCCTGCGCAACGACCGGATCGCATGAGGTGACCGCGAACGGCGAAGCCCGGGTCGAACAGTCGGCGTCGCCCGATCCCGAACGTTTCGTTCGTGACGTCGCGGTGCCGGGCCGCCCGGTCGTGCTGCGCGGGCTGTGCGCGGACTGGCCGGTTGTCCGGTCGCACGACGGATCGCGCGCTGCCTTGCTGGACTATCTCGCGCGCTTCGATGCCGGGCGAAGCGCCGAAGCGTTCATCGGTGATCCCGCGATCGCCGGACGCTATGATTATGGGAAGGACCTGGCGGGGTTCAATTTCACCCGCGAGACGATGCCGTTCGGCGCGGCGCTGACGCGGATTGCCGACGCGGCTGCCACGCCCGGCGCGTCGTCGATGTATCTCGGTTCGTTGCCGACCGACGCCTATCTCCCCGGCTTCGCTGCCGAGAACAGTCTTCCGATCCTCCCGCCGACGGTGCGACCGCGGATCTGGGTCGGCACCGCGTCCTCGGTTGCCTGCCATTATGACACGTTCGACAACCTCGCCTGCGTGGTGGCGGGGACGCGGCGTTTCACGCTGTATCCGCCCGATGCGATCACCAGCCTGTATGTCGGGCCGATCGACCACACGATGGCGGGCCAGCCCGTCAGCCTCGCCGCCGGTGCCGCGCCGGACGATCCCCGCTACCCCGATTTCGCCGCCGCCCGCGCGCGCGCGCTGGTGTTCGACCTGGCGGCGGGGGATGCGCTGTATATGCCGAAGCTGTGGTGGCATTCGGTCGAGGCGACCGCGCCGTTCAACCTGCTGGTCAATTACTGGTGGGACGCTTTCGCGAGCGGTCCGGACGCGCCCTATACGACGATGCTGCTCGCGATGATCGCGATCGCCGAGCGCCCCGACGCCGAACGCGCGGCGTGGCGGGCGTTCTTCGACCATTATGTGTTCCGCCCCGACGGGCATCCGCTGGCGCATCTGCCCGAGGGGCAGCACGGCATCCTCGGGTCGCTGCGGGCCGGAAATTACGGGCGGATCCGCGCCGCGGTGATGAAGCTGCTACGCGGCGGCTGACGGCGGCGGACGCTAGCCCGCCATCGCGCTCTGCGTGTCCTCGAGCGCGAGCTCGACCAGCCGCCGCATCGCCGCGCTGGCCGCCGTCGCATCGGCGGCGGCGATCGCCTCATAGACCAGGACATGATCGGGAATCGGGTTGCGCGGCAGCGCGCGCGACCGCTGCTTGAACTGCGTCGTCCAGCTTACCGCAGCGCCGATCGACGCGCTCAGCACGACCAGCGCGTCGTTGCGCGTCGCGCGGAGGATCGCATCGTGGAACTGGCGGTCGGCGGTGCGGCCTGGCTCGGTCGCGAGCGAATGGCGGCGCATCGCGGCGAGCGCGTCCTTCATCTGCTTGAGATCGGCGCGATCGCGCGAGGTGGCAGCGATGCCGGCGGCGGCGGGTTCGATGATCAGCCGCAATTCGAACAGGCTGCGGACGAGTTGCGGATCGGGTTCGCCCGCGAAGGCCCAGGCCAGAACGTCGGGATCGAGCAGGTTCCACCGGTCGCGCGGGAGCACGCGGGTGCCGGTCTTCGGGCGGCTTTCGACCAGGCCCTTGGCGGTCAGCACCTGGATCCCCTCGCGATAGGCGCTGCGCGAGACGTCGAGCGATTCCGCGAACACGACTTCGCTCGACAGCGTCTCGCCCGGTGCGAACTCGCCGGACAGGATCGCCACGCCAAGCTTGTGCGCGATCGCGCCCCGCAACCGCCGGCCCTTGCCCCGCGGCGCGCGGATCGGTGCCACGGGATCGGCGGGCGCATCAGCGACGGCGCTGGTTGGGGCCGTGGTTTGGGCCATGGCTGGGGCCGCGGCGGGGGGGCGTGTCCATCTTCACAGGCGTGAACCCTAGCAGCCCCGAGGCGCAACGGAAACGGGAACTCGCACCGTTCAAACCGCCATGAAGCCGCAGGGGGACGGTCTGGTACGACCATATCCCGACGCGGCGGCGTTGGCGGTCACGGTCCGACGCGACCGACGTTGCGACAGGCTGATCCAGATCAGGCCGTAACGGCAAACGCTTGCACAAGTCGTCATTCTGTCCCTATCGCAGCCTTAACCATGCCGGACCGAAAGGCGACGATGACCAAGACAGTCATGCTGATCGAAGACAACATGTTGCATCGCAAGCTGTTCGCAGCGTGGCTCGAAACCGGTGGGCATCGTCCTGTCCTCATCGCAGACGAACGTTTCGCTTATGTCGAGGCGGTCGCGCAGCAGCCCGACGTGATCATCACCGACATCCGTCTGCCCTATGTCGACGGTCGCGAGATCATTCGTCAGTTGAAGGCCAGTCCGTTAACGAAGCATATACCCGTTCTGGCGATGACCGTGCTGAGTGGCCGGCAAGACGAGCAATCGTGTCGCGCCGCCGGGGCGGATGTCTTCTGTACCAAGACGATAAGAATGGCGGCGTTCATCCAGCAGGTCGATTCGATCGTATGTTGACGGGGCGGTTGCGCGACGCGGGCGGCCGTCGTTTCTTGCGGACCGGAAGACGGCCCGGTGGGAGTAAGGGCAGGAATACGACGGGACGGGCGAAGCGACAGGGCGGGTGACCGTCTTCTTGTACGACAAGCAAGGCGTCTCGGGCGGCAGTCAGGCAAGGAGTGCGTTGAGTGGTAAACGAGGGTGACGTCTGGCCGGCCCCGGCGCTCGAGCGGAACCGCCAGGCTGCGGTGGACAGCATTCGGCACACCACCAGCGAACGCGAAGGCGAATTGCAACGGATCGTCGAACGTGCCGCGGCCATCGCCGCGACCCCGATCGCCAGCGTATCGTTGATCGATCGCGAGCGGCAGTGGCTGGCGGCGCGGCTCGGGATCGACGCCAGGGAGACCCCGCGCTCCGCCTCGATCTGCAGCCGGGTGATCCTGCGACCGGGCGAACCACTGGTCATCCTCGATGCATCGCGCGACGAACGCTATGCCAATATTCCCTCGGTCGCGGAGGATCCCTTCGTCCGCTTCTATACCGGGATTCCACTGGTCAATCGCGCGGGTTATGCGCTTGGCGCGTTGTGCGTGGTCGATACGGTCCCACGCGATGAGCCGCCCGATCTGATGGCGCTGGGACGCCTCGCGCGCGAGGCGGAGCGGATCATCGCCGGACATTGACCGCTTCGGGTGCGGTCTGGCGTGGGGCGATACCCACGGACCGTCGCCGCCAGCCCGGTAAGATGTCTGATAGGTCGACCCTGATCCGTTGGCATTTCGACCAATGTCGTCATAATTTCCTCAATATGCCGGATTTGTCACAAGACCTCCACAAACCCCGGCTAAGCGGGGTCGGCCAGTAAAGGCGCGTGAGCCCTCCTTTCCCTCGTCGAGTATGTCCCGCAATGTTGATCGACCGGCGCAGCTTCCTCAACGGTGCGTCCAGTCTCGCGGGGGTGGCAAGCCTTCCCGCCGCCGCGCGCGACCTGCGTGCGCCGCAAGGCTCGATCGCGGACGTCGAGCATGTCGTGATCCTGATGCAGGAGAACCGCTCGTTCGATCATTACTTCGGCACACTTCGCGGGGTGCGCGGCTTCGGCGATCCGCGCCCGGCGACGTTGCCGAGCGGCAAGCCGGTATGGGCGCAGCGCCGCGCCGACCGCGATGGCGGGCAGACCGCCTGGCCGTTCCGGCTCGATTACACCGCGACCAACGCGCGCTGCTTCACCGGGCTCGATCATAGCTGGAAGGACAGCCAGAACCGCTGGCGCAACTGGGACGTGTGGGCGGAACAGAAGGGCGCGCTGACGATGGCGCATCTGACGCGCGCGGACATCCCATATTATCACGCGCTCGCCGACGCCTTTACGATCTGCGACGGCTATCATTGCTCGCTGCAGGGGCCGACCGGGCCCAACCGGCTGTATCATTTTACCGGCACCAGCGGGCTGAGCGTGGGGCAGGCGGGCGTCTATTGCGTCACCAACGGCGGCGCGGACGACAATCCCTGCGCGGACATGGCGCGCGACGATCCCAAGTTCACCGGGCTGCCGTGGCGCACCTATGCCGGGCGGCTGGAGGAGGCGGGGGTGTCGTGGCGGGTGTATCAGGAATATGCCAATTATTCGGATAATCCGCTCGGCTATTTCACGGAATTCCGCAATCTCGACCGCACCTCGTCACGCTATCGGCGCGGGCGCGCGATGGTCGACTGGATCGACGGCAAGCCCCCCGCCGACCCCGAGAAGACCCGCGCGGAGCATCTGATTGCCGCCTTCACCGCGGATGTCGCGGCGGATCGCCTGCCGGCGGTGTCGTGGATCGTCCCGATGATGGAGATGAGCGAGCATCCCGACGCGCCGGTCCCGTATGGCGAAGTGCTCGTCAGCAGCATCGTCGCCGCGCTCGCCGCCAACCCGGCGGTGTGGGCGAAGACCGTGCTGATCGTGAATTACGACGAGAATGACGGCTTCTTCGATCACATCCCCGCGCCGATGCCCGCGATCGACAGCCGCTATGGGGCGAGCAACGTCGACGTGCGCAGCGAGACCTATCAGGGCGAACCGGTCGGGCTCGGTCCGCGCGTGCCGATGACGGTAATCTCGCCGTGGACGCGCGGCGGCTGGGTCAATTCGCAACTGTTCGACCATACGTCGGTGCTCCGCTTCCTCGAGAAGCGGTTCGGCGTGGCGGAAACGAATATCTCGCCGTGGCGGCGGGCGGTGTGCGGCGACCTGACCTCGATCTTCGACTTCGACGTGACGCCCACGGCGCGCACGGACGTAAGCTGGGCGGCGGACCTGCCCTCGGTCGCCGATTACGTCCGCGAGACGCAGCAACTGTGCCGCACCGCGCCGCCGCCGAAGATCGCGACGGCGACCGGCGTGCCTGCGCAGGAGCCGGGAACGCGCCCGGCCCGCGCATTGCCCTATCGCTTCACGATCGAACCGCGCTGGAGCGAGACCGGGCTGACGCTGCGTTTCGCCAATGGCGGCGCGGACGGGGTCGTGTTCGGCGTGCAGGACGAACGCCGCTTTCCCGGCTGGCGCTATTTCACCGTTGCCGCACATTCGACGCTCGAGGAGAGCTGGCCGATCGCGCGCGACGACGGGTTCGCGCTGGTGGTGCGCAGCGCCAACGGCTTCTTCCGCGAATATCGCGGCGGATCCAGCGCCGGCCGGATCGAGACGGCGCTCGCGCCGGCCGCAAAGGGCGTTCCCGCGCGGCTGACCGTGCGTAACCGCTCGCCGCTCGCGCAGGTCGTTACCTGCCGGTGCGCGCATACCGGCACGGTCCAGCACCTGACGATCGCCCCGAACGGCACGGGCGCGCTGCCGTTCCCGGTCGCACGGCCGCATCACTGGTACGACCTGCTCGTCACCTCGGACCACGGCGCGCGGCAGCGGCTGGCGGGTCATGTCGAGACCGGCGCGCCCGACATCAGCGAACCCGCGCCCCGCTTTCCGCACGTCGCCTGACCGACGGATCACGCCACTGTCATAATCCTGGTGCTTGGGGTGCGTAGCGCGCCGCTACGGCGACCGGAGGAGCAGCATGGCGCGGGGCGGTTCGTTCGACACGGGACATCCGATCCGCGACCGCCGCTTCCTGGCGCTGGCGATGCTGGAGTTCTGGGAACGCTTCGCGATGGCGGGGGTCAAGTCGCTGCTCGTCCTCATCCTGGCGGACCAGATCTTCGCGCACGATCTGGCCCCCGCGCTCGGCGCACCGACCCTGCGCGGGATGTTCGAACGCTGGTTCGGGCCGCTGTCGAGCGTCGGGCTGGCGTCGCAGGTCTACGGCTATGCGGGCGCCTTGCTGTATCTCGCTGTCCCGCTCGGGGGCCTGATCGGCGACCTGTTCGCCAGCCGCCGGCTCGTCATTTATGCCGCCGCCGCGACGATGCTCGCGGGGCTGGTGCTGATGATCGGGGTCGCCACCTTCCTGCCCGGGCTCGCGTTGTTCATGGTCGCGACGGGGACGCTCAAGGGCAATCTCTCCGCACAGGTCGGGCGATTGTTCCGCGACGAAGCCGAGCGGCAACGCGGCTATGCGGTGTATCTCGGCTTCCTCAATGCGGGCGTCATCTGCGGGCCGCTGGTGTGCGGCGGGGTCGCGACGGGGCTTGGCTGGCCCTATGCGATCGGCGCGGCGGCGGCGGCGATTGCGATCGGGACGTTGGGCTATGCCGCCACCGCGGGGCGGACCGCGGACGTCGCCGCGCCGGACCAGTCAGTACCGGAGCGACGCGGCGCAGGTACCGGGCTCCGCGGGATCGCGATCCTCGTCGCGGCGATCCTCAGCGTCTATTGCTGCTGGGCGGCGTATGAACAGCTCGGCGACATCTTCCTGGTCTGGGCGCGTACGCGGATCGACCTGCACGTCGCCGGCTGGACGATGCCGGTCGCCTGGTTTGTGTCGCTCGACGGCGTGTTCACGCTGCTGCTGATCGTCGGGGTGCAGGGGGCGCTGGGCCGGGCGGCGCGGCGTGGGGGCACGCCGGCGGCGCAGGACATGATCCTGGCGGGAGGGCTCGCCTGCGCGGCAGGCTATGGCGTGCTCGCGCTCGCGAGCCGCTATGCCGGGGCGGAGCTGCTGTCGATCGGCTGGGCGCTGCTGTATCTGCTGCTGGTCGATCTGGCGGTCGTGCTGGTGTGGCCGAGCGGGCTCAGCCTGATCGCCGCGCACGCACCCCCGCGTTTCGTCGGCTTCTGGATGGGGGTCTTCTATCTCCACGGCTTTTTCGCGAGCCTGTGGGTCGGGATCAGCGGGAGCGCTTACGGGAGGATCAGCGATTCCGGTTTCTGGCTGCTGCAGGCCGGGATGGCGGGGATGAGCGTCGCGCTGGCGCTGGTCGCGATCCTGCTGCGCCAGCGCGGCGCGGCGCGTCAGGCGACCATCACCTCGGCGTGAGCGAAGGCGCGCGCGAACGGTTCCTCGAGCGGCTTGTCGGTGACGAGGATGTCGACGTCGGCGCATTGCGCGGTCTGCAACAAGGCGTAGCGGCCGAATTTGGAGGAATCGACCCCGAGCATCACCTGCTTGGCGGTGGCGTAGGCGATCCGGCTCATTTCCGCTTCACCGGGGTGGAAATCCATCAAGCCACGATCGAGGCTGATCCCGCCTACCGACAGGATCGCGAGATGCGGCGTGAAGCCGCGCACGAACGCCTGCGCCTGATGATCCGAAAAGGCGCGATAGTCATAATCCATCTGCCCGCCCGCGAGGAACAGCCGGTTGCCGTTGATCGCGCCGAGATCGCCCGCGACCTGGAGCGAATTGGTGATGACCGTCAGCCCGCGCCGTTCGACGAGTTGGCGCGCGATGAAGCAGCTGGTCGTGCCCGAGTCGATGAACACGATCGCGCCATCGGAAATGCGGTCCGCCGCCGCGCGCGCGATCCGCAGTTTGGCATCCGCGTTTTCCTCCATTCGCTGGTTGAGCGGCCCCTCGAACGCGAGCGCGGCAAGCCGCGCGCCGCCATGTTCGCGAATGACGACGCCTTGCTCCTCGAGCGCGCGCAATTCGCGCCGGATCGTCTCGTCCGAGACGTCGAGTTCGGCCGCGAGGCCAAGCACCGACAATGTCCGGCCACTGCGCAGCCGCGACACGATCTCGCGCTGGCGTACTGATCGCTTTTGGATGGTGCCCTCCCCCTGGTGAACCCTGTTTCACGTGTTTCAGTGCAGCGCAGCATCCTGTCAACAATGCTGTCCCGTCCCAGGACGGGGGCGGCGCGTGCCGCCCCCGTCGCGCGACGTCAGAACCCGAGGCGGAACTGCAGCCGGACGTAGCGCGGCGACTGATAGGCGACCGGCTTCTGGTAGTTGGAGTTGGGGGAATCGTCGCTTAACTGTCCGGATTCGTTGAACGAAGTGACGGCTTTGCTGTTCAGGACGTTGAACACGTCGAGCCGGATCGAAGCGTCGAACTGCTTTGGCAACGGCAGATGGACGACGGCACTGACGTCGACTTGCGTACGCCAGTCGCCAGTGAACGCGGTGCCGCGCGGGATCAGCGTGTTGTTACAGTAATAGCTGTAGCCGTGATAGCTGTTGGCATAGGCGTCGACACTGGCAGGAACCGTCCCGATGCAGCTGAAATGCTGCGGCGACTGGACCAGCAGATTGCTCCCGAGATCGAGAAAATCGAACGGACGATAGCTGCCATAGGCCTTGAAGGTATGCCGCCGGTCGCTCGGCAGGTCGCCATAGGCACCGTTGACGAAGCCGGGAGAATCGAAGTCCGACGTGCGGTTGAGCGAAAGCTGACCGTTCTCCGAACGGACGCCGCCCTCGTAATTCCCCTTGTTCATCGCCCAGGTGTAATTGGCCGACAGGCTCCACACGCTGTCGAAGCTGCGGTCGAAGGTGAGCGTCACCGCGTTATAGTTGCGGCTGGGATCGGGGTAGAGCAGGTCGCCCGCCTTGAGCGTCGCGACCGGGGTGGTGCCATCGGGCAGCGCGTTGATCTGCACGGTGACGTCCTTGCCCGGATTGGCGATGACGAAATGCCGCCCGCCCGGATACGCCTTGAGGCACGCCGCCGCGGTAAAGCCCTTGGCCGCGCAATAGACGCGCTCGCCCGCGTCGACCGAGACGTCGTCGATCACGTTGGTCAGCTCGCGGTGCGTGAAATAGGCACCGACGCGGATATGGTCGCTGACCTGCTGGCTGCCCCCGAAGATGAACTCCTGATCCGACTGCGCCGAGAGATTGTTCGCGATCGCACCCGCCGGATTGGACGGCGTGCCATCGGCGGCAACTTCGCAATTGACGGTCTTGGTGTCGGGGCAGGCCATGAAGTTGGTCCCGCCGAGGATCGCGGCGCCCGCGGTCGGCACGCTGCCCGGGCCGCTCGCGCCGTTGAACAGATTGTAGCGCGTGTAGGTGACGAGCTGGCCCGCGACGTTGAGGTTGATGTCGCCTGCGAGCGGCAGGTAATATTTGCCGAAATAGCCGTAGACCTTGGTCTTGCTGTCCCCGAACACGTCATAGGATGCGCCCAGCCGCGGTGCCCATTGGTCGCCGGACGTGTAGAAGGACTCGCCGTTGACGCCCTGGTTGCTGAACCGGTCGTCGCGGACGCCGAGCTGCAGCTTGAGCCGGTCGCGCAGCAGCGACCATTCGTCCTGCAGGTACAGCGCCTGGTTGCGGACTGTCCCCACGCCGTCCTGCGAATAGACGCGGGTCGTGTAATAATCGGTCCCGAGCGGAATCCCCAACCGCGCGGCCGAGGCCGCATTCGCGCGGAAAATCTTGTAGAAGCCGCCGCCGATCGTTTCATAGGTCTGGGTCTGGGTGTCGTCCTCATGATCGTAGCCGACCCGGATATGATGCGACCCGAGCAACTGGACCTGGACGTCCGCATCGAAGCGGTAGAATTCGCGCTCGTTGTCGGTGCGGCTGTACGCGTCGGTCACCTTGTTGAGCCCGACATCGATCCCCGCGTCGTTGGTGCGATAATCGAGCACGCGCGGGTTGGAGATGTCGAGCGGGATGTTGCCCGAGCGCAATTTGTTGACGCCGTACGCGCCCGATACGGTCAGCCACTTGGTCAGCGTGCCGGTATAGCGCCCGACGTAATTGACCCCGCCCGCGCGCGCATCGGTGCCGCCGGTCTGCGCGCCATAAGTGTTGGTGGTGCGGTTGTAATCATAGCTGCGCGTGTGCGTGTCGTTGGTCGTGTCGAAATAGGTGAATTCGAAATGATGCGCGCCGGTGATGTAGCCGTCGAGCTTGCCGCCCCAGAACGGGCTGGTGTTGGTGACCCCGGTGGCATTGTCCTGGTTGGACGCAGGCGTCTTCGAGCGGATGTCGCGGAGGTTGTAGAGACCGTAGAAGAACAGGTGATCCTTGAGGATCGGCCCGCTCGCCTGGAACACCAGTTCCTGCCGGCTCGCGGTCGCGTGACGATAGTCGGTGTTGTAGGTGGCAGGCGAGGATCCGCGCAGGTCGCCCGGTTCCCATGTGCCGGTGACGCTCGCGTGATAGGTGTTCGAGCCCGACTTGGTGGTGGCGACGACATAGCCGCCGGTCGCGCGGCCGAATTCGGCGGGGGCACCGCCGGTCTTGACCTCGACGGTCTGGTAGAAATCGAACGGGACTTCGGTCGGCTGCTGGCCGGAGACGAAATCGGTGACGTTGAGACCGTTGATGTAGAAGGCGTTCTCCGTAAAGGACGCGCCCGAGACGGACACCTGGTTGGCAAAGCCGCCGTTCGCGCCGGACGCGCCCTGGACGGTGCCCGGGGTCAGCAGCATCACGTCGCGCAGCGTGCGGCCGACGGGGACGCGGCTCTGGAGCGAAGCGATGTCGATCACCGCGCCGGTCGTCGTGTCCTGGAAATCGGCGACGCGCTGACGGCGGCCGGTGACGACGATATCGGTGGCGGTGTCAGTGGTTGCCGTGGTGGCGAGGGCGAGCTTGAAGCTGTTCGCGCCGCCGGTGCCGCGCGTCAGCGCGACCGCTTTCTCGGTATAAGGCGCGAAGCCGGGCGCGGTGACGGTGAAGTCGTAATTGCCCGGCGCGAGCTGCGCGATCGTATAAGCGCCCGACTCGTTGGTGGTGGCGGACCGGCTGATCCCGCGATCCGACGCGGTGATGCTGACCTCGGCATTCGCGATCGGCGCGCCTGCGTCCGACGTGACGCGGCCCGAGGCGGCGATGTTGGTATAGTCCTGCGCCGACGCGGGCGCAGCCGAAAGGGTGGCGACCGGAAGCGACGTTCCGAGCAAGAGCAGCGCGCGCACGACGACGGCACGCGAAAAGCGCGTTGAGCAAGTCACTGATGAATCCCCCTGTGATCGATAGAGTCGGTGCCGACTGGCCCCCGCTCCCCGCGGTCCCTCTACCCAGGTCTTGTGGATTTTTTGTGACTATGCGGAAATAAAACCACACTGCTGCGAAGTCGCAGTTCCCGATATCGTGTCGTGCCGTCTCGCGATCAGTCCACGAAAAGCGGGTCGCGACAGCGTACAGTAATAGGCCAGATTGCATGGGGCATCGTTCCGCCCGGCGCTAGCGCGACCTATCATCCGGTCGTATGAAGTCGCAACCGGGGGGTTGAGCCATACATGCCGTTCTCTACGTCACTATCGATTGCGGTCATCATCGCCAGTACGGGACGCCCCCGTGAACTTGCGCAGTGGAAGCAGCAACTTCTGGCCCAGACATGCCAACCGGATGCGGTCTATCTGATCGTTGCGAGTCAGGACGATCTTCCGGCGCCGGACGCGCTTCCCGATGATGCGCGCGTCCTCATTAGTCCGAAGGGTCTGACCGTCCAGCGCAATTACGGGATCGACCGGACGATCGACCAGTTCGATATCATCGCCTTTTTCGACGACGACTATATCGCGTCTTGCCGGGCGATCGAGAACATCCGGGCGCTCTTCCAGGACAATGCCGATTTGATCGCGGCTTCCGGGCATCTGATTCTGGACGGGATCGGTGGCCGGGGGCATGACTATGCGACCGCCCTCGCAGCGGTGTCGGCCTATGATGCGGCAACGCCGCCCCCGATCTGGATCCGGGCGCACGATTCCGGCGTCTATGGGTGTAACATGGCGTATCGCTCGAGCGCGATCGGGGATCTCCGCTTCGACGAACGGCTCCCGCTGTACGGATGGCTCGAGGACGTGGATTTCGGATCGCGGTTGCTCGGCCGGGGAATGGTCGCCTTCACCAACGCGTTCGCGGGGGTGCATCAGGGGGTCAAGAGCGGGCGGACGAGCGGGGTGCGGCTGGGCTATTCGCAGATCGCCAATCCGATCTACCTCTACCGAAAGGGCACGCTGCGGCTGCGCACGGCGTTACGGCGCATGACGAACAATGTCGGGATGAACGTCCTGCGCGCCTTGTATCCCGAGCCGTGGGTCGATCGTGCAGGGCGATTGCGCGGCAACGCAAAGGCGTTCCTGGATCTGATGCGCGGCACGCTGGATCCCGGCAGGATCCTCGACATATGATCTTCAGGCGGGGGTAATCGACCGGGCGGCGGCGTCGAACACGTCCTCATACTGGCGCGCGGCGCGTTCCCAGGAGAAGCGCTTCGCGTTACGATAGCCGCGGCTGCGCAATGTGGTGCGCAAGGTGGCGCTGGACACCACGCGACCGAGGCACCGGGTCAGCCCGGCAAGGTCGTCCGGCTTGAACGACAATCCCCCGATCCCGCCGGTTTCCGCGGTGCCGGGGCTGTCGGCGAAGAGGATGGGGCAGCCGTAGCGTTGTTCCTCGACCAGCGGCAGGCAAAAACCTTCGTAAAAGGACGGGACGACGAGGCAAAGCGCCGTCTGATACAAGGCGGCGAGGGCCGGGTCGCCGATCCCGCGGTGCCGGATCAACCGCGCGGACATGCCCCCTTCGGCCATCGCACCGGACAGCAGCCCCTGGGGATCGTTTCCGACATGGACCAGCATCAGGTCGGGATCGGTCTGGGCAATCCTGCAGAACGCTCTGGCCAGGCTGCCAAGGTTCTTGTTGGGCGCGGCATTTGCCACCGTCAGGACAAAGCGCTTGCCCTCCAGCGTGGCGCGCCAGCGCTCATCCGCTTCCGCGTCCATCGTCGAATCCGACAGGATGACGCGCACCCTGGATGCAACGGCGGGAAAGAAGCGTCGAACATCGTCGGCCGTCGATTCCGATATCGCGATGATAAACCTGCTACGCGAAAGGACGAGATGATGCAGCGCCCACGCCTTTGCGGCGGCGGGTCTGGAATAGAGGCCGGGAATCCCGGCGAAGTAGAGGTCGTGAACGATGGTCACCCGGCTACCTCCACCCATGAAGAGGCCGAGGGGATCGACGTTGACGACGACGTCGAATTTGCTGCGCGGGAAGAAGACCGGCGCCGCCAGCGAACTCAGCGCCATGTCCGCCGCGTGAGACGACGGCGTGGCGATCCGAATCAGTCGGCCGCTCTCGGCGAGCGACGCGGGAAGGTGATGCCGTTCGAATCGCGATCGCAGCGTATAGGTCGCGTGTCCGTTGGCGACGAGACGCCGCAGCAACTCGTGGCCGAAACGTCCGACGCCGGTCGGCTGGCCTGGGCTCTGGCTCGGCATGTTGAACAATATCTTCACGGGAACGACCGAATCTGGCGACGATGGAGAAGGGGAAGCGATGGCGCGGTACGAAACGGTCGGCGTGCCATCGGGCTCGCCGCAGGGTTGGTGGGTGAATCACAAGACGTGTACATCTGGCATGAAAGGCCTTGGGACCTCGGGTGCCTCCCAAGACACAACTTAAACGATGGTAGAGGTGTTTCTACAATATATTTGCCTGCACCGCTCCTTGTTTGAAAGTAAAACAAGATAAACAGCGGAGGCCAGAAGCATCTTGAGACAATACCAGATCAGATGCATTTTGACTGACTTTGAAATCAGGCCAGTCTTATCCAATGCGCGGCACGGGTGCCCATTTCGGCTTCTTGCGGATGACGGTGCCGGTGCGTAGACTCATTCCCGTGCGTTTCCTTGATGATGCGGTCACCCGGCAGCATGGCCCGCCATAATCGGGTACGCGCTGGTCCACGGTGCCAGTGCCACATCCACCCGCTGCTGGACGGAGGCCAGCGCATAGTCGCGCCTGGCATGTGCCCGCCCGCGCGCGGCCATGTCCGCCAGAAGCGCCGGGTCGCGCATCACGGATCCGATCGCATCGGCCAGCGCATGCGGGTCGCCGGGCGCGATCAGCAGTCCGGCGCCGCTGCCTGCGATGATCTCGCTCGCGCCACCCCCGTGCGTCGCGATGACGGGAACGCCTGCCATCATCCCTTCGACGATCACACGACCAAAGGGTTCGGGTTCGGTCGAACAGTGCAGGACGAGGTCCATCGCGGCCATCAGGCGTGCGATATCCTGCCGGAAGCCACAGAAATGGACACGGTCCGCAATCCCGAGGCGGGCAGCGAGGTCGCGCAGCGTGGCGTCCTGCGCTTCTTCCCCAAACAACGGTCCGCCGACGACGAGCAGATGCGCCTCCGCGCTTTTCGCCAGCGCGGTGATCGCGACCGCCTGTCCCTTCCACCCGCAGATCCGGCCGAACACCCCGTAAACGGGCGCTGCACCAAGCCCGAATTCCGCCGCGACCGAGGCGCGGGCGTCTGGCCGCGATACGTGCTCGAACGGTGCCGGATCGATGCCGTTGGGGATGACGGTGACGGGACAACGCCCGCCGACCGCGCGATAGGCGGCGGCGGTCGCTTCGGAATTGGCGATGACAAGCTGCGCGGCGCGGTTGGTCAAGGCGATCACGACGCGGCGGTTGGCGGCGCTGAAATCCGGCGCGGTCATGATATCGTGGAGGTGCCACACCATCGGTCGCCGCGCGACCAGCGCGGCGAGCGCGGTCAGCACCGCGGCCTTTTGCGAATTGGCGTAGGTGATCTTCGCCGTGCGCATCCGGCGCGCGATCGCGAATGCCGTGGTGGCGATCGTCCCGGCCGTGCGCAGGCCACGCAGCATGCCGGTCGTCCGCGCCAGCGCCACCACCCGGGCGGCACCGCCGAGGATCGAGACGTTTACGCCAGACTGTCGCAACGCCTTGAGTAATGGACCATCCGTAAAGAGCAGAACCGAACAACGGTTCCCGATTTGGCGCGCATGATCAAGCAGCGAGAGTTCCGCGCCCCCCATCTGGGCGGCATGATTGACGAACAGGACGTCAACCCCCGGTAGGTCTTTCATGGAGGCACGCGGAGAGTGCATTCGGCAACTGACCCGTGTGCATGCCGCCCCCATGAGGACGGAAGAATAAGTGCCCGGGTCTATAGCATGATTTGCTGGAATCACGCGGATTGATTGCGCGCGCCATCCGGCATCAGCTGCGCTGCGTTTGCCAGCCACCCCCCAGCGCGCGGAACAGGTCGACCTGTGCCCCTGCGATCCGCGCATCCGCCGCCGCGAGTTCGGCATCGCTGTCCGCAAAGGTGCGCTCGGCGTCGAGCACTTCGAGGAAGTCGATCGTCCCCTCGCGCTGGCGCGCGCGCGTGATGCGTGCGGCGGTCGCGGCATTGTCGCGTGCGGACTGGAGCTGCGTGCGGCGGTCGAGCTCGCGCGCGTAGGTCGACAGCGCGGTCTCGGTTTCCTCGAGCGCGGTCAGCACGCTGCCGTCGAAGGTCGCGAGCGCGCCGCGCGTCTCGGCCTGCGCGCCCGCGATCCGCGCGCGCGCGGCGGACTGGTTGAGCGTCCAGTTGAGCAGGGGGCCGACCAGCCAGCGCACCGGGCCGCCGGTGAAGATGTCGCCGACGGTCAGCGCGGTCGACCCGATCGACCCACCGAGCGAGATCTGCGGATAGAGCTGCGAGGTCTGCACGCCGATCCGCGCGGTGGCGGCGGCGAGGCGACGTTCGGCGGCGCGGATATCGGGGCGGCGCGCGAGCAGCGCCGCACCGTCGCCGACCGGGATCGGCTGGTCGAGGCGTGGGGTGGTGGTGCGTGCGCCAGCGGCGGCGGGAAGATCCTGCGGCGTGCGGCCGGTGAGCGTGGCGAGGCGGAACAGCGCGGCCTGCCGCTCGGAGATAATCTGCGGGACGAGTGCTGCGCGCTGGTCGCGCAGCGCGGCGATGCGGACCTGGTCGAGCCTCGTCGCGCGGCCTGCGTCGACTCGTTTGCCGGTGAGCGCGGTGGACTTGTCGAGCAGGTCGACGATGCGGCGCGCAACGCCGAGCCGTTCGGCGGAGGAGGCGGCATCGACATAGGCACGCGTCGTCGCCGCGACGATCGAGACGCGCACCGCATCCGCATCCGCCTGCGCCGCGCCGACATCGCCGCGCGCGGCCTCTATGCCCCGGCGGACGCGTCCCGACAGGTCGACTTCGTAGCTGACGTTGAGGCCGACGTCATAGGTGGCGCGTTCGCGGTCGAGGCCGGGGAGGTTCTGCAACTGCGAGCTGCGCGCGTAATTGCCGCTCGCGCCCGCGTTGATCTGCGGCTCGCGGTCGGTCTTGGCGCCGCGCAGCGAGGCGCGGGCGGTGTCGAGCCGGGCGACCGCGACGCGCAGGTCCGTGTTCGCCGCGAGCGCATCCGCGACGAGACCGTCGAGGACCGGGTCGCGGTACAGCCGCCACCAGGTCTGGTCGGCGGGGGATGTCACCGTCGCGGCGCTGGTCGAGACGAACGGCGCGGCGGCCTTGGGTGGGGCCGGGGGGGCGACATAGTTTGGGCCAGCGGCGCAGGCGGACAGAGCGAGCGCGGAGAGGCCGGTGAGCAGGAGGGTTTTCATGAGCGGTCCTATTCGGCTGGCTGCAGCGCGTGCGGCGCGACGGGGCCATATGGCGTGACGGCTGCTGGGGCAGGGCGGCGGCGTTCGAACCGCTGCGCCAGCGCGCGCGCGACGACGTAGAAGGTGGGGGTGAACAGCAAGCCGAAGCCGGTGACGCCGATCATTCCGAAGAACACCGCCGTCCCGAGCGCCTGGCGCAACTCCGCGCCTGCGCCCTCGGCGATCACCAGCGGCACCGCGCCGAGGATGAAGGCGAAGCTCGTCATCAGGATCGGGCGCAGACGGTCGGTCGCGGCGCGCACCGCGGCCTCGATCGGCGTGAGTCCATCCACGTCCTCCGCTTGCTTGGCAAACTCGACCACGAGGATCGCGTTCTTGGCGGCGAGCGCGATCAGCACCACGAGCCCGATCTGCGTGAGGACGTTATTGTCCATGCCGCGCAGGTTCACGCCCGACATCGCCGCCAGCAGACACATCGGCACAATCAGGATGATCGCGAGCGGGAGCGTCAGGCTCTCATATTGCGCGGCGAGCACGAGGAAGACGAACACCACCGCCATGCCGAAAACGAGCGCAGCCGTGCTCCCCGCCGACTTCTGCTGATAGGCGATTCCGGTCCATTCGTGCGCATAGCCCGTGGGCAAGGCGGTATCGGCGAGCTTCTCCATCGCGACCAGCGACTGGCCCGAGGACGAGCCCTTGGCAGTGTCGCCATCCACCTCGACCGCGGGGAACAGATTGTAGCGCACGACGCGATACGGCCCGGTCTTGTCGCGGAAGGTCGAGACCGACCCGATCGGGACCATCTGCCCGGTGTTCGAGCGCGTCTTGAGGTTGGCGATGTCCGCCGTCGTATTGCGGAACGGCGCATCGGCCTGCGCCGTCACTCGGTAGGTGCGCCCGAGCAGGTTGAAGTCGTTGACGAACGCCGAGCCGAGATAGACCTGCAACGCCTCGAACACGCGCTCGGGCGGCACGCCCAGCATGTTCGCCTTGGTGCGATCGACATCCGCGAAGATGCGCGGGGTGGCAGTGTCGAAGAACGTGTAGACCTGCGCCAGCCCCTTGGTCTGGTTCGCCTTGCCGATCAGGTCATAGGCGGTCTTGCCCATCTCCTGATAGCCATGCCCCTGCTGGTCCTGCACCATCAGCCGATAGCCACCTGCGGAGCCGATCCCCTGGATCAGCGGTGGCGGGACGATCAGCAAGCGCGCCTCGTTGATGTCGGCGGTCGCCTTTTGCGCCTCGGCCATGATCCCGGCGAAGGTGACGCCGAGTTTGCGGCGCTCCTCGAAGCTCTTGAGCGGGATGTAGGCGGCGGCGCTATTGGGGGCGAGCGTCTGCGACGGGCCGTCGAAGCCCGCGAGCATCACCGCGCCCTTGACGCCTGCGAGCGGGAGGATGCGCTTGGCGACCTTCTGCATCACCGCATCGGTGCGCTCGACCGAGGAGCCGGGCGGGAGCTGGATCACGGTCAGGAAGTAGCCCTGGTCCTGTGCGGGGACGAAGCCCGCGGGCGTCACCGTGAAGACGAAGGCAGTGAGCGCGATCAGGCCACCATAGACCAGCATCATCCGGCGCGGTGCGCTGACGAGCCGGAAGGTGAGGCGACCATAGGCCGTGCTCATCCGCTCGAACCCGCGGTTGAACCCATCGCCCACACGCCGGACGAGCCGGGTCAGGCGACCGCCCGAATGCGCATCGGTATGCGGCTTGAGCAGCATCGCCGCGAGTGCTGGCGACAAGGTGAGTGAGAGCAGCAGCGAGATGATCGTCGCGGTCGAGATCGTTACCGCGAACTGGCGGTAGAACGCGCCCGAAAGCCCGGTGAGGAACACGGTCGGGATGAACACCGCGCACAGCACCAGCACGATCGCGACGAGCGCGCCCGACACTTCGTCCATCGACTTGCGCGCCGCATCGAGCGGGGAGAGGCCGTGCTCCAGGTTGCGCTCGACATTCTCGACCACGACGATCGCGTCATCGACGACGATCCCGATCGCGAGCACCAGCCCGAACAGCGAAAGGTTGTTGAGCGAATAGCCCACCGCCGCGAGCACCGCGAAGGTGCCGATCAGCGAGACCGGGATCGCGACGATCGGGATGATCGCCGCACGCCATTTCTGCAGGAAGACGAGGATGACGAGCACCACCAGCACCATCGCCTCGATCAGCGTGTGCTTCACCGCGTCGATCGACTGGGCGATGAACTCGATCGGGTTGTAGATGACCTTGTAGGCGAGCCCCTTGGGGAACTTCTTCGACATCGTCTCCATCTCGGCCGACACCGCCTGCGCGGCGGCGAGCGCGTTCGAGCCGGGGCGCTGGAAGACCGCGGCGATGACGGTGGGCTTGCCGCTGAGATAGGTGTTCGCGCCATAATCCTGCGCGCCGAGCTCGACGCGGGCGACGTCGGAGACCTTGACCTGGCGGCCGTCCGTGTCGGTGCGGATCACGACGTCGGCGAACTGCTTGGGGTCGGTCAGGCGGCCCTGTGTCTCGACGTTGAGCTGGAACGCGTTGCCGGTGGCATAAGGCGGCTGGCCGAGCGTGCCGGCTGCGACCTGGACGTTCTGCGCGCGCAGCGCGGCGACGATTTCGCCCGCGGTCAGGTCGAGCGCGGCGGCGCGACCGGGGTCGATCCAGACGCGCATCGAATAGTCGCGTGCGCCGAACAATTGCACGTCGCCGACGCCATCGATGCGGCTGAGGCGGTCGCGCACCTGCGTCAGCGCGTAGTTGGAGATGTAGCCGCGATCGAGCGAGCCATCGGGCGAGACGAGGTTGACGACCATCAGGAAGTCCGGGCTGGTCTTGCGCGTCACCACGCCGAGGCGCTGCACGTCCTCGGGCAGGCGCGGCACCGCGACTGCGACGCGGTTCTGCACCAGCACCTGGGCTGCATCGAGGTTGGTGCCGATCTTGAAGGTGACGGTGATCGTCACTTTGCCATCGCCGGTCGATTGCGACGACTGGTACAGCATGTTGTCGACGCCGTTGATTTCCTGCTCGATCGGCGCGGCGACCGTCTCCGCGACCGTCTCGGCCGAGGCACCGGGATACGTCGCGCTGACCGTCACGGTCGGCGGCACGATGTCGGGATATTGCGACACCGGCAGGCTGAAATAGGCGATCAGCCCGACGATGGTGATGACCACCGCGATGACCCCGGCGAAAATCGGCCGGGTGATGAAGAAGCGCGAGAAGCGCATGATGCGAGTTCCTATTCCGCGGGCACACTCCCCCCTTCCCCGGCGGAGGCCGGGGCCCAGGAGTGGAACGGCAGTGATTGGAGCCGAGAGTGCGTCCCGACTGGGCCCCGGCCTTCGCCGGGGTAGAAGGCGGCTATTTGGTCAGCGTCGCTTCGCCTGCGATCGGCTGCGCCATCGGAGCGGATGCATCCGCCGACACCGCGATCCGGCCCACCGTCGGCGTAACCTTCGCCCCCGGCATCGCCATCTGCGTGCCCTTGATGATGATCCGATCCTGCGGGCCAACGCCCGAGCGGATCACCCGCATTCCGTCGACCACCGCGCCGAGCACCACCGGCTTGGCGGTGACGACGTTGTCGCGCCCGACCGTCAGCAACACCTTGCGCGCCTGGTCGGTCTGCACCGCATCGTCGGGGACGAGCAGCGCGGGCCTGGTCCCGGCACTCGCGAGCCGCATGTTGCCGAACATCCCCGGCGTCAGGAACAGCCCCGGATTGGGCAGCACCGCCCGCCCGCGGATCGTCCCCGAATGCGTGTCGAGGCCGTTGTCGGTGAAGTCGAGCTTGCCCTTCCAGCGATGCGCGGTCTCGTCCTGCAACTGGATCTCGACCGCGGGGGCGGCGGCCCCCGGCTGGCGCGCGCGCTGGGTCTTGAGGTAGAGCGCCTCGGAGCCGTCGAAGGTGAAGTAGATCGGGTCGAGCGCGTTGATCGTGGTGAGCACGGTGCCGCCAGTGCCTTCGCCGCCCGCGACCTGATTGCCCGCATCGACCTTGCGATCCGAGATGCGCCCGCCGATCGGCGCGCGGATTTGCGTGAACGACACGTCGAGCGCGCGCGCCCGGACGCGCGCCTGCGCGGCGGCGAGCCCGGCCTGCGCGGCTTGCAACTTGCCGCGGAGCGCGTCGACTTCGCCTGCCGATACCGCATCGTCCTTGATCAGCCGAGTCGCGCGACCGAGATCGGTGCGCGCGAGCACCAGTGCGCTTTGCGCGCTCGCTTCATTGGCGCGCGCTTCCGCGAGCGCGGCGGCGAAGGGGCGGGCGTCGATCGTGAACAGCAACTGCCCCGGGCGGACCACGTCGCCGTCGTGGAAATGCACGCCCGTCACTTCGCCCGCGACACGCGGGCGCACCTCGACCGACCGGCTCGGTGCGAAGCGACCGACATAATCGTCCCACTCGCTGACCTGGCGGACCAGCGGTGCGGCGACCGTGACCGCGGCGGGGGGCGGCGCGGCGGCGACCGCGTCGGAATGGTCGAACAGCTTGACGCCGACGACCCCGGCGATCGCGATCGGCACGAGGATGAGCCCGCGCTTCTGCCAGCGCGTCCAGCCCGCGCGGGGGCGTGGCGCGGCGTGCTGCGTGGTGTCGATCGGGGCTTGCATGTTCATGCGGGGACTCTCCGACTGGTCTGGCCGACGCGCATCCCGGTGACGCTGGTGACGAGCGTCTCCATCTGCGCTTCGGAGAAGCCGTTTTCGTGGAAGTTGCTGATCTCGGTCACCGGCAGCGCGAAGCCGCGATGGCGCGCATAGACCGCGGCGCGGCGCAGCGCCTCGAGCTTGGGGTCCGCGAGCCGCGATGCGGTGCCCCGCCCGAACAGACCACCAAGCGCGCGGGACATGCGGCCCGGCGTCCGCAGGCTGCCCAGGCTATCGCGCTGGGACAGGGCGATGACGCTCCATTCGAGTGCGGAGAAGCTGGTGGGTAAGGGGCTGGCCGTCTGGGCGCTGGCGAACTGGGTACGGCTGCAGACGGGTGCGGCGAACGGATTGCTGATGTCGTAATAGGCCATGGAAATTCCCCCTTTGGGTCTTTGCCGATGAAGCGGACGAGTGAAGGCTGTCGCGGACGAACAATCGTCAGCGGGGCGCCGTTTTGATGGACGTGCGATCCCACCGGCGGGCACGCACTGCGTGCCGCCATGCGGATCGAAAATCAGGATGAGCACGCGGATTTCGCCGCGTGTGGGTCAGGTGGTTGTCTGGATCATGGGCGGAAACCCTTCGTGCGACGCCGGGTCCGCATCGGAACCAACTTCAATACCAGTCGGTATATAAAGCGGGCATCCAGCGCGTCAACTGCATTCTATACCGTATCGAATATTTATCGCCAGTGGTCCGACACTTTATTTGGTTGGCCAGACGAGCATGCTGGTCGCGACCAGTTCGCTGAGCTCGGCGCAGGTCGCGCCCGATCCGCCCTGCAGCGCGATCCCCTGCAGGATCGCGAACAGGAACCGCATCAGCGCCGCCGGGGTCATCCCCTCGGGGAGTTCGCCCGCAGCCTGTGCCTGCTCGAACCGGCGGATCAGCGCCGCTTCGGACGAAGCGCGGCGCTTGACGACCTCGGCCTTGATCGGCTCGGCTTCCGCGCCGCACGTAGCCGCGCTGATGACGCCGAGGCAGCCTTTGGGATCGCAGGTGCTCATCTGCATCTGGAGCGCGCCCGTCAGCAACCGTTCCGCGACTCCCCGCGCGGTCGGCGCCTCGAGCGCCGAGGTCATGTACGCGAGCTTCTCGCGCTCGTAGAGATCGAGCGCCTTGTGAAACAGCGCCTCCTTGTTGCCGAACGCGGCATACAGGCTTGGCTTGGTGATCCCCATCGCGCCGGTCAGCTCGGCCATCGACGCGGCCTCATAGCCATTGCGCCAGAACACCAGCAGGGCCTTGCCGAGCGCTTCGTCGACATCGAACTCGCGGGGCCGGCCTTTCGGGGCGGGGAGGGAACACACGCTATTCATACCGAGCGGTATATAGGCATTCCCGACCAAACGTCCAGCCGAGCCGCGGTACGGTTGCAGCCGGGGCACGGACCGCACATAGTCGGGCATAAACAGGGGGGATGGCACATGCGGATCACACGGAGCCGGGCTTTTGGGGGCGTGATGCTCTCCGCCATGATGGCATGTGGTACGCCGCTCGCCGCGCAAACCCCGCCGTCAGCGGTCGTCCCGGCCAAGGTTGCAGCAAGTTGCCTGCCGCAGAGCTTCTACGCGCAGGTCCAATACCAGTCGGTCGAAGTGCTGCCGGATGGCCGCGTGACCTTCCGCCTGTGCGCGCCCGAAGCGCGCGAGGTTCGCGTGACCAGTTCCGATCTCCCCGGCATCGTGCCGGCGGGCAACCCGCCGGGCAGCCCGGTCGGGCTCGCGATGGCGAAGGACGCCTCCGGCCTGTGGAGCGTCACCACCGCCGGCGTGGTCGCGCCCGACACCTATCGCTTCAACTTCCGCGTCGATGGCGCGCGCGTCCCCGACCCGCGGGGGACGCATTTTTCGGAGGAGCGCACCGGGACCAACAGCGTGTTCGAGGTGCCGGGCGCCGCCGGCGCGTTCCAGACGTTCCGGCGCGACGTGCCGCACGGCGCGGTCGCGACGATCCATTACTGGTCCAAGGCGATCGGCGCTGAGCGCCGCGCGCATGTCTACACCCCGCCGGGGTATGAAAAGGGGCGTGGCAGCTATCCGGTGCTGTACCTCATCCACGGCGCGGGCGACAGCGACGACAGCTGGACCTCGGTTGGCCATGCCAATTTCATCCTCGACAACCTCATCGCGAGCGGGCGCGCCAGGCCGATGATCGTCGTGATGCCGTTCGGCCATACGCCCGATCGCCCGCAGCCGAACCTGCTCGTCAACACCGACTTCGGCAACGACCTGATTGGCGACCTGATCCCGCTGGTCGATTCGACCTACCGGACGATCGCCAGACCCGACTCGCGCGCGATGGCGGGGCTGTCGATGGGCGGTGCGCACACGATCCGCTTCGGGCTGACGCACCCCGAGCTGTTCCACTGGACCGGGATCTTCAGCATGGGACTCGGGGTCAATGGCGACCTGCAACAGGTGACGGATTACGAGACCGCCAACGCCGCCGCGCTCGACCGCGACGCGCGCGAGATGCGGCTGGTCTATTATGCGATCGGCAAGGACGATTTTCTCTACGGCACGTCCGCGCCGACGCGCGCGTTGCTCGCGAAGCATAAGGTGAAGGTGACGTATAACGAGAGCACCGGTGGGCATACGTGGATCAACTGGCGGCGCTATCTCGAGGATTTCGCGCCGAAACTGTTCCGGTGAGGTGGGGGTGTTCGGGTAGGCCGGGCTAGGTCACACCCTACCACCGTTCGTTTCGAGCGAAGTCGAGAAACCTGGCACAGCGCAGGTTTCTCGACTTCGCTCGAAACGAACGGTGGGTCCGGGGACCGCGCGCCCCCCCCCCCTACAGCAGCTTGTCGAGCGTGATCGGCAAGTCGCGCACCCGCCGCCCGGTCGCATTGAAGATCGCGTTCGCGACCGCCGCGCCGACGCCGGTGATCCCGATCTCGCCGATGCCGTGCGCGCCCATCGGGGTGTGCGGGTCGGCGATGTCGGTCCAGATCACGTCGATCTCGGGAACGTCGAGGTGCACCGGCACGTGATATTCGGCGAGGCTCGGGTTCATGATCCGGCCGTTGCGTTCGTCGAACTGCGTCTCCTCCATCAGCGCGAGGCCCAGCCCCATGATGATCCCGCCGCGGAACTGGCTGCGCGCGGTCTTGGGGTTGAGGATCCGCCCGGTGTCGAACGAGCCGAGGAAGCGGCTGACCCGCGTCTCGCCGGTCACCGCGTTGACGCGGACTTCGCAGAACATCGCGCCGTGCGAATGCATCGACCAGTGCATCAGCTCGAGCGGCTGCGACCCCTGTTCCATGACCGTCACCGACGTGCGCTGCGCGCGTTCGAGGATCGAGACGTAGCTCTCGCGTTTCGTGGCATCGTCGAGCCGCGCGAGGCCGCCGTCCTCGCTCCCGATCTGGTCGGCGGAAAGCCCGGCCAGCGGCGAGTCGTTCCCCGCGAGCTTGAGCAGCTCGGCGACTAGCGCGTTGTGCGCGGCGATCACCGCCGCACCGATCGCGGCGGTCTGCTGCGATCCGCCCGCCAGAATCGCGCCGGGGATGATCGAATCGCCGTAGCGGACCTCGACCTTGTCCATCGGCAGCCCGAGCCGTTCGGCGGCGACCATCGCGGTGGTGGTCGACGTGCCCATCCCCATTTCGTGCGCCGCGACCTCGACCAAGGCAGTCCCGTCGCGATTGAGCGTGATCCGCGCGGCACCACCGGGCATCCGGTAATAAGGATAGGTCGCGGTCGCGCAGCCCATGCCGACGAGCCATTCGCCGTCTCGGTGCGACCGGGGGACCGGGTTGCGTTTGGCCCAGCCGAACCGTTCCGCGCCGGCGTGCCACGCCTCGACGATGTGGCGCGAGGAGAAGGGCAGGCCCGAGGTCGGGTCCTGCTCGGGCTCGTTGCGGAGCCGCAGGTCGATCGGATCGATCCCGAGCTCGACTGCGAGCTCGTCGATCGCCGATTCGAGCGCGAACGTGCCGACCGCCTCGCCCGGCGCGCGCATGAAGGTGTTGGCGAGCATGTTCATCGTCACCGTCTCGACCGACAGCTTGAAGCTGTCCGCCGCATAGGCGCCGCGGGTTCCCGCGATGAACGGCTCTGGCATGTTGTTGTGCGGCGTCATCGCGACGGTGCCGGTGTGGATCAGCGCGGTCAGGTGCCCGTCGGCATTCGCGCCGAGCGCGACGCGTTGCTCGGTCAGCGTTCGCCCGCCGACGATGCGGTAGACGCCCTCGCGCGACAGCGCGATCCGCACCGGGCGCTGTGCGAGCTTGGCTGCGGCCGCGCCGATGATTTGGTGATCCCACAGGCATTTGCCGCCGAACCCGCCACCGACATAGGGCGAGGTGACGCGGACCTGCTCGGGCGTGAGGTCGAACACGTCAGCGATCGTCGCCGCCTCGGCGGTGACGAGCTGGCTCGCGTCATGGATGACGAGCGTGCCGTCGACCCAGGCGACCGTGGTCGCATGCGGTTCGATCGCATTGTGGTTGTGGCGCGGGGTACGGTAGACGTGGTCGACCCGGTGCGTTGCCGCCGCGAGCGTCGCCTCGGCGTCGCCGATCTCGGTCAACAGCGGCTGGCCCATGAATAGGCCCGGCTGCGCGCCGCCCGCCTTGGCGCCCTCGAACGTGGTGGTCGACGGTTCGGGCGCGTAGCGCGTCTCGATCAGCGAAGCAGCGTGGTCCGCCTGTTCCTGCGTCTCGGCGAGGACCACCGCGATCGGCTGGCCGTTCCAGTGGATGCGGTCGTCCTGGAGGATCGGCAGGTCGCTCGGCCCCGCCGCCGTTGGGGAGGAGCCGAACACCGCGGGCTTGTTCATCCGCGGCGCGTTCAGATGCGTCATCACCAGCACGACCCCGGTCGCCGCCTCGGCCGAAGCGGTGGTGATCGACGCGATCCGCCCGCGCGGGATCGTCGCGAAGACGAGCGCAGCGTAGACTATGTCGTCGAGCGCGACCTCGGCGGCGAAGCGGGCGCTGCCCTGCACCTTGAACGCGCCGTCGAGTCGCGACACCTCGCTGCCGATCAATCCGTGCTGCTGCCGGATCAGCGGATCGGGGACGCCTCCCGGAATCCAGCTGTCGGGGGCGAGCGGGACGAGCTTGCTCATCACGCCCTGGACCGCGCTCTGCACCGCGACCTTGGCATCCTCGACGATGGTCATGCTGCTGCTCCGGCTAGGTCGCCGAGAACGGCGATGAGGGTCCGCGTGAGGAGGTCGGGCTTGAACGCATTGTCGCGCAGCGGTTTCGCATCCGCCAGTTCGGCGAGCGCGGCATCGCGGAACGTCGCTTCGGTCGCGGGGCCGCCGCGCAGCGCGGCTTCCGCCTTGAGCGCGCGCCACGGTTTGTGCGCGACCCCGCCGAACGCGATCCGCACGTCGCGGATCTCGCCGTCCGCAACGTCGAGCGCAGCGGCGATCGAGACGAGCGCGAACGCATAGCTCGAACGGTCGCGCACCTTGCGATAGCTCGACCGCGTGGCGAACGGCAGCGCGGGAAGTTCGATCGCGGTGATCAGTTCGCCCGCCTCGAGCACCGTGTCGAATTCGGGATGGTCGCCCGGCAGCCGGTGGAGGTCGGTGAACGGCAGCGTCCGCGCACCGCCCGCGCCTTCGATGTGGACGGTCGCGTCGAGCGCGGCGAGCGCGACGCACATGTCCGACGGATGCGTCGCGACGCAGGCGACGGATGCGCCGAGGATCGCGTGGATCCGGTTGAACCCCTCCGCCGCATCGCACCCGGATCCCGGTGCGCGCTTGTTGCAGCGCGATCCGGCGGTGTCGTAGAAATAGGTGCAGCGCGTCCGTTGCAGCACATTGCCGCCGACCGTCGCCATGTTGCGGATCTGCGGCGACGCCCCGGCGAGGATCGCGCGCGCGAGCATGGGGTAGCGTGACCGTACCGCGCGATGCTCGGCAAGCGCGGTGTTGCGCACCGCCGCACCGATCATCAGCCCGCCGCCGTCGGTCTCGACGATGTCGGCCGGAAGCCCGGTGACATCGACCAGCGTCGTCGGTTTGGCGATCGTCTCGCGCATCAGGTCGACGATGTTGGTGCCGCCGCCGAGATAGGCGGTCGCATCCCCCGCGCCGAGCCGGAGCGCGTCGGCAGCGTCGGTCGCGCGCGCGAAGCTGAAGGGGGTCATGCCGCCATCTCCGCGTCGATCGTTTCGCGGATCGCGTCGATGATCCCGTTATGCGCGCCGCAGCGGCACAGATTGCCGCTCATCCGCTCCTGCAACTCCTCGCGGGTCAGAACCACGTCGCCGTCGAGGTCGGCCGAAACGTTGCTCGGCACGCCGCGCTTTGCCTCCGCCGCCATGCCGATCGCCGAGCAGATCTGCCCGGGCGTGCAATAGCCGCACTGGAACCCGTCATGGACGATGAACGCCTGTTGCAGCGGATGCAGCGCACCATCCGCACCGATCCCCTCGATCGTGGTGACGCTGCGCCCGTCATATTGCACGGCGAGCGCGAGGCATGACAGGATCCGCTCGCCATCGACCAGCACGGTGCACGCGCCGCACGCGCCCTGGTTGCAGCCCTTCTTGGTGCCCGACAACTGAAGCCCTTCGCGCAGCAGATCGAGCAGCGAGACGCGCGGATCATCCGGGATCGCGACGCTGGTGCCATTGACGGTTATCGACATTGCGACCCTCCCACTCAGACGTGCTGGCGGTTAGACCGCGCTGACGGGGTCTTTAGTAGGACTTGCCGGGAGCGGTTGCCATGCCCGGCGGGGCGAATGCGACGAAAAGCCGCCCGGATACGACGGCCGGTCATCCGCGTCGCACAAGCGGGTTCGCGACCCGGCCCGGTCTTCAGAACTGCCCGCCCACGTTGAACGTCACCAGCTTGGTATCGTCGCCCTTCTGCTTGAGCAGCGCCTTCGCCAGATCGATCCGGAGCGGACCGAACGGCGAGTTCCAGTTGACCCCGATCCCGATCGAGACGCGCGGCTTCGGGCTGTTGCCCGAATAGGTCTCGCGGTAGTTGCTCAGCGCGTAGGTGTACGGCGTCCCGGTGTTGGTGGTCGTGCTGTTGCCGGAGGAGTCCAGATACAACGGCGCGCCGCTGCTGCTGGTATATTGCCGCGTCGTCGTGGTGCACGCGACCGCCGCGACGATCGCGGCGGCGCAACTGTCCGCGAGCGTCGGGGTCTTGCCGCCGAACACCGCGCCGATATCGGCATAGATCGACGGCCGCAGCCCGAGTTCGCGCATCCCCGCGCCGAGCGGCAGCTCCATCTCCAACCGCCCGCGATAATAAGTGTCGCCGCCGAGCGCCTCGGACGTGTTGTTGCTCGCCGCGGTCAGCGTCGCGGGGATCGTCGAGACATCGTAATAACTCCGCGTCACGCGCGGCCCGACGCCGCGAATGTCGAACCCGCGCATCTGCGGATCGCCGAGGAAGAAGCGGTCGGTCAGCCGGACATCCTGCCCGATCCCCTGGATATGCCCGCCCTCGGCCTGCGCGTTGAGCACGAAGCCCGAACCGAGCCCCCAATATTTGGACGCGATGACGGTCGAGCGGAGATAATGCGTATCGCCGCCGAGCCCCGCGAAATCCTGGCTGATCGACAGGCGCGACCCCTTGGTCGGGTTGAGCCGGCTGTTGAGCGAATCGAAGATGATCGAATAGCCGACCGACGAGGTCCACCGGTTGCCGACCGCGTCGCACAGATAGGATCCCGCAAGCGCGGTGTCGCAGGCGCCGTTGGTGTAATAGGTCGCCGCATCGAGCGAGACCTGATCGTAGCTGAGGCCATAGCGCGTCGAGGCGGTCCAATATTCGCTCAGCGGCAAGGCCGCTCGGATCTGGAAACCGGTCGAAAGCTGCGTATAGGTCGTCGTGTTGGTGTCGCCGACGGTATTGTACGAGCGATAGTCGCGCCGGAAGATGTCGCCGCCGAGCGCGATGTTGGTGTCGAACAGATAGGGCTCGGTGAACCCCAGCTCGACCGACTTGGAATAGGTCGAATAGCTCACGCTCGCGCGCAGTTCCTGCCCCTTGCCGCGGAAATTGCGCTGCTTGATCGACGCCTGGATGATGAACTTCTCGAGGCTCGAATAGCCCGCCGACAGCGACAGCTCGCCGGTCGATTTCTCCTGCACGTCGGCGGTCAGCACGACGCGGTCGGGGGCGGACCCTTGCGTCTGCTTGATCTCGAACTTGTCCTGGAAATACCCCAACGAGTTGATCCGGTCCTGCGAGCGCTTGACCTGGAAGCTGCTGAACGCGTCCCCCTCCGCCAGCCGGATCTCGCGGCGGATGATCTTGTCCTGCGTCTGCGTGTTGCCGTTGACGTCGATCCGCTCGATGTAGGTCCGCTTGGCCTCGGCGACGTGGAAGTTGATCCCCATCGTCAGCGTGTCCTTGTCACGCTGGAAATCGGGGCTGACGTCGACGAAGGCGTAGCCGAACGCGCCCGCCGCCTGGCTGAGCGAGTCCACCGCGGTCTCGACCTGCTTGGCGTTGTACCAGCTGCCCTTGATGATCCCGAGGCTGGCGGCGAGCTTCTTGTTGTCGAAGTCACGAATGTCGCTGTCGACCGTCACGTCGCCGAATTTGTAGCGTTTTCCCTCCTCGACGACATAGGTGATGATGAAGTCGCGCTTGTCCGGCGTCAGCTCGGCGACCGCGGAGATGACCTTGAAGTCGGCATAGCCCTCGGTCAGGTAGAATTGCCGAAGCTTCTGCTGGTCATACGCAAGGCGATCCTGGTCGTAGCTGGTGTTCGAGCTCAGCAGCGTCTTGAGCCGCGCTTCCTTGGTGGCCATCTGCTCGCGCAGTTTCCCTTCCGAAAACACCGTGTTGCCGAGGATGTTGATCTGGCGGACCTTGGACTTCGGGCCTTCCGACACCTCGAAGATCACGTCGACGCGGTTCTGGTCGAGGTTGACCATCTTCGGCTCGACCACCGCGGCAAAACGCCCCTGGCGACGATACAGCTCGATGATCCGCGCGACATCCTGGCGGACCGCGGTGCGCGTGAAGATCTGGCGCGGCGCGAGCTTCACCTCCTTCTTGATCTTGTCCTCCTTCAGCCGCTTGTTCCCCTCGAACAGGATCCGGTTGATGATCGGGTTCTCGCGGACGCGCAGCACGATGGCGCCGGTCTCGGCTCCCGCGATCGACACGTCGGCGAACAGGTCGCTCGCGTAGAGATCCTTGATCGCCTGATCGAGCGTCTCGGCGGTGAAGGGCTGGCCGGTGCGCAGCCTGGTATAGGACAGCACCGTCTCGGGCTCGACGCGTTGCGCACCCTCGACGCGGATCGACGTGATCGGGCGTGGCGCGGCCGGTGTCGGGGCTGCGGGCTGCTGCTGCGAAAGGGGCTTTGGGGGAACCGCCGTACCGGACACGGCAGCGGACGCGAAAACGATCGGGCCAACGCCCAGAACCAGGAACATCACTGCATCTCCAACCAGCCGTCGGGCTAGGGAGGCGATGTGTCCGGCGGATTTTCGCGTGTGACACCCGCGCCACGCGATGCGTCGCGGGCGCTATGCGATGTCACGCTGCGCAACGCGCGCCGCGGTGCGCGCGGCTTCTGTGTCGTCGCAGCCAAGCGCGGGACACGCGGCAGACATTTGGCGAGCGCACCAGAGCCGTGCGTTCCCGTCCCCCCCGCCGGAGCGCTTGTCTGAAAGGCCTGTCATGTACGTTGCCATCAAGAGCCCGATCGTCCCCGAGCAGAAGCTCGCGGAAACGCCCTATGTCGACAATCCGTTCGCGCCCGAGATCTTCGCGACCGGCTATTCGGGACTCGCCAACATGAATGGCGTGATCGTGATGACGCTCGAGAGCGCGCGGTGCGACCATAGCCGGCCGCAGCCTGCGCTCGAGCGGGTCGTCGTCGGGCGGGTCGCGCTCACCACCACGGCCGCGCTCGAGCTGGTCACCGGGCTCAACCAGTTTCTCGAACAGCAGGGCATCAGCCCTTCCAAGATGCTGGCGGCCGGGGCGACGTTCCAGTGATCGTTCGGATCGTGCTCTATGCGGTGCAGAACTGGTGGCGGCTCGTTCCGTAAGGTGGCGGGCACCCTGAACCGGTGCCGGACCCTCTGCCGACTTCCGCCGTCACCCCGGCCCTGTGCCGGGGCCCACCGTGGTTTGCGTCCGCACGGGACAAGCCCGGGGTGACGGCGGCGGCAAGACCCGTCACACCGGCAGCGTCACCCGCGCGAGCAACCCGCCGCCGTCGCGATTCTCGATCGTCGCGTCGCCGCCATGCGCGCGTGCGACCGCGCGGACGCTGGCGAGGCCGAGCCCGGTCCCGCCGGTGTCGCGATTGCGCGAACGTTCGGCGCGGAAGAACGGTTCGAACGCGCGCGCGAGATCGGCGGGGACCATCCCCGGGCCGCGGTCCGCCACCTCGATGATCGCGACCCCGCGCGCCGCGCGCAGCGTGATCTCGGCGCTCCCCGCATAATTGACCGCGTTGCTCACCAGATTGGTCAGCAGCGCCTTGAGCGAGGGCGCATCGCCCTCCATCCCGATCGCCGCGCCGGGGTGGAGCGTCACCGCGCCCCCCGCGTCGGCGGCATCGCTCGCGACGCTTTCGGCGAGCGAGCGAAGGTCGAGCCGCTGCCGCCGGACATGCCGGGTCATCTCGCGGACGAACGCCATCGCCGCGCCGATCCGCTCGCTCATCTCGCGAATGTCTTCCTCGCCCGCGAGCCGGATCGGGTCGGGTGCCTTTTCCAGCCGCAGCGACAGCCGCATCAGCGGCGTGCGCAGATCATGTGCGACCGCCGCAATCAGCGTCGTGCGATCCTCGACATAGCGGTTGAGCCGCTCCTGCATCACGTTGAACGCAGCTGCCGCCTCGGCGATCTCGGACGGGCCCGACAGCGCCATCGGTTCGGCGCGCGGGTCGCGTCCAAGACGGTCGGCGGCGGCGGCGAACAGCGCGATCGGCTTGGCGATCCGGCGCGACACCAGCCACGCCAGCGGCGCGATCGCAAGCGCGGCGAGCACGAACCACAGGACGATCCGCATCCGCCACGGGCTGAGCAACCGCTCGACCGGCTCGACGATCCGCCAGCTGCCGTCGGCATGCCGGATCGACACCGTGAAATCGCCGAACAGCGCATCGTCCATCGCGCGGCGCGGACGGCCCATGCCCGGTGCCAGCGGCGGGCGGAACGCACTGACGATCGTCGGGCCGCGGTGATGCCCCGAGACCACCACCACCGCGCTCGCCGGGATCTGCAGGTCGAACGCGATCGACCGGGCAAGCGCGAGGTCGCGCGGGTTGGGGTCGACCGCGTGGGGCGCCCTGGTGGTGGTGATCGTCAGCAAACCCGTCGGGTCGTGCCCCGCGCGCATCAGCGCGGCGATGCGACCCGTGGTGAAGATCACCGGCGCGGGCGGCGGCATCAGCAGGAACGCGCCGAAATTGAGGACCTGGACCAGCACGACCGTCACCAGCATCGTCGTGAAGATACGCAGGAACAACGGCCAGGATTTGGGCAGGCCCGCAGCAGCGGGCGCGGGGACCGGTTCGGCGATCGCGGTCATGCGCGAGTCACCGACGGCACGAAGAAATAGCCTTCGTTGCGGATCGTGCGGATGATCTCGTCGTCGCGCGCGCGCAGCTTGCGGCGCAGGCGGCTGACCTGGACGTCGATCGCACGGTCATACGCGTCGCTGTCGGGGCCGCGCGCATCCTCTAGCAACGCATCGCGCGTCAGCACGCGACGTGGTCGTTTCACGAAGGCGCGCAGCACCGAGAATTCGCCGTCGGTCAGGTCGACCAGCATTCCGCTGCCGTCGAGCAATTCGCGTGCGGCGAAATCGACCCGCCAGTCGAGGAAGCAATAATAGCGCGGCTCGGCGGCGATCTCGTCCCGCGCGCGCAGCGCCGCGCGGACGGTGGCGAGGATCTCGCGCGCGCTGCACGGCTTGGTCAGATAATGGCTCGCGCCCATCTCGAGCCCGAGGATCCGGTCGGGTTCGTCCCCCAGCGCGCTGAGGAAGACGATCGGCGGGCCGCCCCGCGACGCCAGCCGTCGGCACGCCGAAATCCCGTCCTCGCCCGGCATCATGATGTCGAGCAGCACCAGCGACACCGGATGTCGCGCGAGCGCGACGTCCATCTCCTGCGCACTCGCAGCGGTTTCGACGCGGTAGCCGTGCCGGCTGAGACTTTCGGTCAGCAACGTGCGGATTGCGTGATCGTCATCCACGACCAGCAAGGTCGGCGTGTCGCGAATTGGGTGGGCGGCCATCGTCATCGCGCTGCGATGCGGGGGCGATGTGTCCGGCATATGTCCATGCCCATCAACGCCCGGGCGCTTTGTGACCGCGCGGACATTCCGGGAAACAAGCCGGAAAAGAATGGTCGCCAAGGGAAGGGGGCAGTTCGTCGCCGCAGCAATGTCCCTTCAGGAGTCGCATGATCATGACATTCCATTCCAGCGTCGACACGATGCCGTCCGGCGGCTTCAAGGCTGCCACCGCAACCGCCACCGGCGCAAGGATCGTGATCGTCGACGACGACCCCGGCGTGCGCGAGCTGCTGACCGAATTCCTCGTCGAGAACGGCTTCGGTGCCGAGGCCGTGGCGAATGGCGCCGCGCTACGCGACCGGCTCGAGCGGCGCGACTGCGACCTGATCGTGCTCGACATCATGATGCCGGGCGAGGACGGATTGTCGATTCTGCGCTCGCTGATGCACGTCGAGGATGGCCCCGGCATCATCATGTTCTCGGCCATTTCCGGGGAGATCGACCGGGTCGTCGCGCTCGAGATGGGGGCGGACGACTATATCCTCAAACCCTCCAGCCCGCGCGAGATCATGGCACGGATCCGCTCGGTGCTCCGCCGCCGTGCGGCGACCGCGGCGCGCGGCGGGGCGGTCGGGATCGGGCACGCGCCGACGCCGCCGACCGACTGCTTCGGCTTCGCCGGCTGGACGTTCGACGCGCGCCGCCGCAAGCTGACCGCCCCGGACGGCGCGATCGTCGCCGTGACCGAGACCGAATATCGCATGCTCGCGATCTTCCTGCGCGACCCGCAGATCGTCCATTCGCGCGAGAATCTCGCGGATCTGACCGGGCGCGACAGCCCGGGCTGCAACGACCGCACGATCGACGTCCATGTCAGCCGGTTGCGCCGCAAGCTCGCGGTCAACGGCGGCGACGAGATCATCCGCACGGTCCGCAACCGCGGGTATCTGTTCCTTCCCCGCGTCGAAGCGCGGGACGCCTGAGGCCGGGCCCGCACCGCCGTCATCCCCGCGGAGGCGAGAGGCCTTCAAAACCGTCCGTCATCCTGAACTCGTTTCAGGATCCAGCCCTCCGCGAGTCCGGACAATGCCTGTCGCGCGATGGATGCTGAAACAAGTTCAGCATGACGGAAGCTTTGGCGGTCGGGGGTGACGATCAAACCCCCGACTGCCTTTTACGCAGAGGTCCCGCCTTCGCTGGAATGACGGCCAAGGGGCGGCCTGCGCGCTGGTTACATCTTCCCCGTGTGGATCAACTGGCGCACGTCGTCCGCCGCCTGGTTGTTCGCGCCGAGCCGTTCGATCAATTGCGCCGGACGGCTCCCGCGCAGGCCCGCCAGCGTCAGCGTCTTGTCGCGGACATAGGTGTAGACGCCGCTGACCGCGAAGGCGGTGGAGTGGCGGACGTGCTGTAGCAGCCCCTGTGCGGCTGCCGCGAACGCGTCGCCCTCGAGGAACGCCCGGCGCGTCAGCGGGGTCTCGAACGCGAGTTCGAGGATCCCGATCGCCGACCGCTCCGGCGGCACGAGATGGTTGACGTTGGGGGCGGGCGGCGCGGGGTCCGCATTGTCGTAGCGTTCGGGCAGATGCAGCCGGACCTTGAGCACCGCGGGCTCTGCTGCCAGCGTCTCCGCAAACCCGGTCAGGAACGCGCCGAACGCGTCCATATCGTCCCCCGCCGCGCCGAGATGGACGTGGATCCGGTCGAACCCGTCATCCGCATTGGGGATCGCGTCCGGGATCCGGTCGACCAGCGTGCGCGAGCCCTCGGGCAGGGCGTAGGCGACGGTGCCTTCGAACATGTTCTGCTCGTCCGCGAACAGGATATGGCTGGCCTCGTTGAAGACCGCCTGATCCTCGGCCGAGTCGAAGCCGATCTCGACCCCGCCATCGAGCTCATAGTCGGGGAAGGGGGTGACCCCCTCGACGTTTGGCCACAGATGCGCGTCCTGCTCGCGGTCAAAATGGTTCTGGACGTACCAGGCGAGCCCGGGGATCCGCGAGCACAGTGGGCCGTGAACGTCACGCCAATAGGTCGCGAACAGCTCGTGCGGCACGCGCGGGCGGCGCAGCACGGTGGTGTAGCTGTTGATCGCGATGCTGGCATCGCGGGCGGCATAATCCTGATCGATCGAAATCTTCGGCATCGGAAGTCTCCTGTGTCGCGGCGTCAACGCGCGCGAATGAATCCTGGGGTCAAGAATCGTCCGGTTTTTCGGGCGAAGGGGTCAGGCCGCCGCCCGCGTCTTCAGGCGGAACACCAGCGCGCTCAGCACGACCGCCACGAGGGCAATCCCAGCGGCGACGTAACCGACGCTCGCCAGCCCGAGGTGCGTGATGATCGCGCCCCCGATGATCGCGCCGAGCCCGATCCCGGCGTTCGCCATCGAGACGTTGAGCGTCCCCGCGAGCGCCTGCGCATGGCTCGCCGACTGCATCACGCGGACCTGGCAGATCGGATAGAGCGCGGTATTGGCGACGCCCCAGACCGCGAGTGCGACCCCGAGCCACACCGGCGATCCCGCCAGCAGCGTCGTCGCCGCCATTCCGATCGCGAGCACCAGCGCCGCGATCGCAGTCACCAGCAACGGCCCCTTGCTGACGAACTGTCCGCCGAGCCAGTTGCCGCCGAGCCCGACGATCCCGAACCCCATCAGCCACCAGCCGACCTGCGCCGCCGGAATATGCGCGATCTGCTGCAGCGTGTCGGCAAGATAGGTGTAGGCGGTGAACATCGCGGTGAAGACGACCACCGACAGCACGACGTTGCCGAGGAAATACGGGTCCTTCAGGATCTTCGCCTGTTCCGCGAGCCTGACGCGCGGCGGCTTCGCCAGCGTCGGCATGACGAGGAACAGCGCGACGCCCATCAACAGCGACAGCCCCGACAGGCCCCAGAACGTCCCGCGCCAGCCGAACGCATCCGACGCGAGCGTGCCGAGCGGAATGCCGAGCACCATCGCGCCCGAAATCCCGAGGTAGACATTGGCGACCGCCTTGCCCGACTTTTCAGGCCCGGCGAGCGCGCCCGCGGTCTCGCTCGCGGTGCCCCAGAAGACCGGGAGCGCCAGCGCGGGCAGGAAGCGGGCGAAGCCGAGGATCCAGATATTGGGAGCCGCCGCTGCAAGCGCGTTGGCGCCCGCGAAGATCAGCAGGATCACCACGAACAGCCGCTTGCGTTCGAAATGCGAAAGCATCGCGGTCAGGAACGGTCCTGCGAGCATCACGGTGAACGCGAACAGCGTGACGAGCTGTCCCGCCGCGGCGATCGATATGCCGAGATCGCGCGAAAGGCTCGGCAGCAGCCCGACGATGATGAACTCGGTCGTGACGATCACGAACGCCGAAATCGCCAGCAACAGCACGGCAAGGCTGTTCCCGCGCGGTTGCGTGCGCCCCTCGGCGGACGTGGCGGATAGGGTGGCAGGCGGCATCGATCATTCTCCAGCGGACCGTGCTGATGTAGGATGACAATTCGGCACTTCACGCGGTAAGAATTCGCGGTACCTGTGACGAATATTCCCTAATCGCGAGACCTCCATGATTCCATCCGAACGCCTGAAGGGGATCGAGGCCTTTGTCTGCTCCGCCGATGCGGGCAGCTTCACGACCGCCGGCGCGCGGCTCAACCTCTCCAGCTCGGCGATTAGCAAGAGCATCGCGCGGCTCGAAGCGCGGCTCGGGAGCCGTCTGTTCGACCGTACCACGCGTCGCCTCGCGCTGACCGAGGCGGGCGCGGCGTTCTACGAGACGTGCGTCCGCGTGCTCGCCGAACTCGCGGATGCCGAGGCGGTGCTCGCGGCGCATCGGTCGGAGGTGGTCGGGCGGATCAAGGTCGATGTGCCGGTCGCGTTCGGGCGGATGCGCGTGCTGCCGCTGTTGCTCGGCTTTGCGGAGCAGAACCCGAACGTCCGGCCGAACATCACCTTCACCGACCGGCTGGTCGACGTGATCGAGGAAGGCGTCGACGTCGCGGTGCGGATCGGTACGCCGACGCTGTGGCCGGACGCGCTCGGGCATCGTCATCTCGGCACCGAACGCGTCATCTTCTGTGCGGCCCCCGCCTATCTCGACCGGCACGGCGTCCCCGCGACGGTGGACGATCTCGCGACGCGCGACTGCATCCTGTACGGCCGTGCGGATGGCAGCACGATCGCGTGGCGGTTCTGCGATGCCGCGGGCGTCGTCGAGCAGCGCACGATGGACGGGCGGATCGTGCTCGGCAGCGCCGAGGCGCAGGTCGAGGCGGTCAAGGCCGGGTTCGGGATCGCGCAGCTCGCCACCTGGCTGATCGCGGCGGAACTGGCGCTCGGCGAGCTGGTCGAGATCCTGCCCGGACAGGCGACCGAAGGCCTCCCGCTCCACCTCGTCTGGCCGCGCAGCCGGCAGTTGAGCCCGAAGGTCGATGCGTTGCTCGAAGTGCTGACCGAGGGATTGCGGGTGGAGTGAGCGACCGTCCCACCCGCAAGGCGCTCAGCCCTTCGTCTTCTTCGTCTCGGGCATCGCCAGCAGATACAGCGCGAACCCCGCGCCCGCGACGACCGAGAGCGTGAGGAAGCTCACGCTATACCCGGCCCAGACGATGATCGACCCGGCCAGCGACGCCGACAGCGCCGCGCCCAGCCCCTGCGTCGTCGCGACCGCACCCTGGCTGACGTTGAACCGCCCGGTCCCCTCGGTCAGGTCCGAGATCACCACCGGGAACAGCGCCCCGAAAATCCCCGCGCCGACGCCGTCGAGCGCCTGCACGCCGACCAGCCAGTAGGGATCGTTCGAGACGGTATACAGCGCGCCGCGCGCCGCGAGGAAGACGAAGGCGAGCAGGAAGATCGGTTTGGTCCCCCAGCGTTCGGTATTGCGCCCGACGACGATCGCGACGGGCACCATCACAAGCTGCGCCGCGACGATGCACGCGGCGGTGAGCGAGGTCGCCTGATCCTTGCCGACCGTCTTGGCGAGCAACTGGCTGACCGACGTCAGCATCGCGGCGTTCGACAGGTGGAACAGGAAGGCGATCACCGCGAAGATCATCAGCGGCTTGTTCTCGACCAGCACCTTCCAGCCGCTCGGTTCCTCGCACCCTTCCTCGGGCTCGCAATCGAGCCCGCGCGCGACCGCATTGTCGATGTCGTCGTTGCGGATGCGGAAGGTCGTCGCGATGCTCGCGACGGTCAGCCCGGCCATCAGCCAGAACACCACGACCGGCCCGAACTTCCACGCGAGTACGCCCGCCAGTGCGGCGGACACCGCATTGCCGCCGTGGTTGAACGCCTCGTTCCGCGCGACGCGCTTGGCGAACAGCTTCGGGCCGACCAGCCCGAGCGTGATCGCCGAAATCGCGGGCGCGAACACCGCGCCCGCGACAGCCGCGATCGACTGGGTGATCGTCACCATCGCGAATCCGGAGGCGATCGGCAGCGACAGGCTGCTGATCGTGACGAGCAGCGCGGCGATCATCACGATCCGCGGCTTGTTCTTGCTTCGGTCGATCAGGCTCCCGGCAGGGGTCTGCGCGCGCAGGCCGACGATCCCCGCGATCGTCAGAACCAGCCCGACGGTTGCCTCGTTCCAGCCATGTGCTGGCCCGCGCACCGCGACGAGATAGATCGCGAGATACGGCCCGAGCCCGTCACGGACATCTGCAAGGAAGAAGTTGAGCGCGTCGAGCGTGCTGCCCGGCTGGGATGTTCCGGGTGTCGTACCGCCCGAAGTGCGGGTCGCGGATGCAGTGGCCATCAGAGGGTCTCGCTTGCGCAGGAGGGGGCAGGTCGGTGGGGAGGAGGTCAGCCGAGGAGGATGCGGGCGGCGAGCGCGGCGGCCAGCGCCGGAACCATCGTGACGGCACCAACTTTCAGAAATCGCCAGAAACCGACGTCCTCGCCCTCGCGGCGGATCGCCTGGAGCCAGAGGATCGTCGCGAGCGAGCCCGTGATCGAGAGGTTGGGCCCGAGATCGACCCCGATCAGCAGCGCATCGACCATCAGCCTGGGCGGATGCGCCTGCGCGACCGCGCTGCTCGCAATGAGACCGGCGGGGAGGTTGTTGATGAGGTTGGACCCAAAGGCGAGCACCGTCCCCGCGATCGCGCCGCCCGTGGCGGGATCGGTCGCGAGGTTGCGCAGCGCCTGCGCCACGGCGCGGATCACGCCGGTATGATCGAGCGCGGCGACGAGCACGAACAGCCCCGCGACCAGCGGCAGGACGCTCCACGACACGTCGCGCGCGACCGTGATCGGGGAACTGCGGGTCATCGCGCAGACGACGAGCAACGTCGCGACACCGGCGATACAGGTCGGCAACCCGAGTTGCTGGTCGAACGCCGAGGCCGCCAGCAGGAGGATCGCGGTGGCGATGATTCCGCCGAGCGCCATCCGCCCGCCCGCGGTCAGCGGCGCGCGCTCGACGGTTGCCTCGCACGTGCCGCCGATCCGGTCGCGCTCGATCCACCGCAGCATTACGAAGGTCACGCCGATCGACGCGACCGAGGGCAGCGCGAACGATGCGAACCACTGCCCGAGCGGCGGCATGTGCCCGCCGTACAGCACCAGATTGGCCGGATTGGAGATCGGCAGCACGAAGCTCGCGGCATTGGCGATCAGCGCGCAGGCGAAGAGCAGCGGGAGCGGCTCCGCCTTGGCGGCACGCGCGGCGGCGTAGACCGCGGGGGTCAGCACGACCGCGGTCGCGTCGTTCGATAGGAAGGTCGTGGTGACGATCCCGGTCGCATAGACCAGCAGGAACAGCCGTGGGCGCGAGCCGCGGGCGTGGTTGACCGCGGTCGCCGCGACCCAGTCGAACAGCCCCTGCCGGCGGCAGGTCTCGCTCAACAGCATCATCCCGATCAGGAACAGATAGACGTCCATCCCCGTGGCGATCGCGCCGATCGCCGCGCTTGTCGGGAGCAGGCCGAACGCGAGTAGCAACGCCGCGCCGAGCACCGCCCAGATCGCCTCCGGCCAGCGGAACGGGCGGGTGATGACCCCGGCAGTGGACGCAGCGCAGATCCCCCAGGTCGCCCCGGTCGCGAGGATCACGCGCGATCGTCCGGAAAACTCGGGGTCGCGCGGCGTCGCAGGGGAGGGGAAAGGGGGTTGGACATCACACGCGCTCCGACAATCAGCCGGCACAACGAAGAAGGTCCGCTATGGTCGCATCGTCTTTCGGTCTTTTGCCGAATGGCGACGGCACGGTTTCAATCCGTGCCTTAGTCCGGTTTTGTCGGGCGATAACAGGGCACTGACACCATCGCCTGAACGACACCGTTCAGCGTGGGTTTAGGAATGGTAACGCGGCTCGGGCGGTGGCACCCGTTCGGGAGATCGCCCCGTGCGCCCGGGCCGTGACCCGCCCGGCCGCGGCGGCGAAACCGCGCGGCCGGGCGAATTGTCGGCGCGAGGTCAGGCGATGTGCAGCCCGACGTCGACGTTGTTGCGCGTCGCGTTGGAATAGGGGCACACCTCATGCGCTGCCTGCGCGAGCTTCTCGGCATCCGCCTTGTCGACGCCCGGCAGCGAGATGGTAAGGTCGGCGGTGATGCCGAAGCCACCCTCGGAGCGCGGACCAAAGCCGATCTCCGCGGTAACGGTCGTGTCGGCGGGAACCTTGACCCCGACCTTGCCCGAAACCGCCTTCATCGCGCCGATGAAGCAGGCGGAATAGCCCGCCGCGAACAGCTTCTCGGGGTTGGCGCCGTCACCGCCCGGGCCACCCATCTCCTTGGGGACGACCAGCTTGAGGTCGACCGACCCGTCGTCGGAGCGAGTCGAGCCGTCGCGGCCGCCGGTGGCGGTGGCGCTGGTCTTGTAAATGACATTGATCGACAAGGAATTTGCCTTTCCTCGTAAAAAGGGGGGTGAAGGGGGGCGCTTGCTGCGCTGCGGTGCAGAACGGACGGCGGTACGGTAAGGATGCACTGCGGGGCAAAACACCTGGCCCGACCGCGGGCGAACGGAGGCGCGACCACGTCCGCGGGAACCGACTCGTTACAGGTTCGTCCATCGTGTTCGGGCAATCGTCCCGAACCGGGAGAGACATGGCCGACGATCCGATTCCGAACCCGCTGCGCATCGCGCAGGTCGCTCCGGTCATCTTCCCGGTCCCGCCGCGGGGATCGGGCGGGACCGAGCGCGTGGTCTACGACCTGACCGAGGCGCTGGTGGCGCAGGGGCATTCCGTCACGCTGTTCGCGCCCGAGGACAGCCGGAGTTCGGCCCCGCTGGTGTCGGCCGGCCCAAGCCTTTCGGCGCTGGAGCACATGTACGGCAAGGTCGCGCCGGGCGTCCCCGCTGCGCTCGAGGCGATGCAGCTCGACCTGCTGCGCGAACGGCTCGAGTCCTTCGATGTGATCCACTGTCACGGCGAATTCGCGCATGCCGCTGTCCTCGGCGATGCGCGGGCGCGGAGCATCACCACGGTCCACTGGCGGCTTGACGAGCGGGACCGGCAGCTGTTCTTCGGGCATTTCCGCGATCTTCCGGTCGCGGCGATCTCGGCATCGCAAGCGCGCGCCTTGCCGCCGGCGAACCTCGCGGGCGTCGTCCATCACGGCATCGCGCGGGATCGTTATGCGCAGGGGGACGGGGCGGGCGGCTATCTCGCGTTCATTGGCCGGATGACCGACCAGAAACGCCCCGATCGCGCGATCGCGATCGCGCGGGGCGCTGGGATGCCGTTGCGGCTGGCGGGGGCGGTCGACGTCGGCAACCCGACCTATTTCGCGGCGCATGTCGCGCCCGCGCTCGGCGAGCGGATCGTCCATGTCGGCGAACTGGACGATGCCGCCAAGCAGGACCTGCTCGGCAATGCGGTGGCGCTGGTGTTTCCGATCGACTGGCCCGAACCGTTCGGGCTGGTGATGATCGAGGCGATGGCGTGCGGCACGCCGGTGATCGCATGGGACGAGGGCAGCGTGCGCGAGATCGTCGAGCCCGGCGTCACCGGTTTCATCGTCTCGAGCGAAGCCGAGGCGGTCGCGGCGGTGGCGCAGGCGGCGACACTCGACCGCGCGACGATCCGCCGCCGGTTCGAGGCGCGCTTCACCGCCGAGCGAATGGCGCGCGATTACGTCGCGCTCTACCGCGCGCAGATCGCCCGGGCGGGGCGATGACGATCCGCCACGCCGCGCGGCTGCGCTGCCCGGTCTGTGGCAACCCCGACTGGCATTCGCGGATCGGGGGCGAGGAATGTACGCATTGCGGGTTGCAGGTCGACGCGGGGGTTCCGCTCGCCGCAGTTGCCGATGCGATCCGGCACCGCCTGGCGGACGGTGTGGCGAGGCCCGTCCCCGGCGACCGCTGGGCCTTGTCCCCCGGCGGATGGCGCAACGCCGCGTGGCGGTTCGGTCATGTGCTGGCCGAGGAAAGCGCGCGCCCGGCCGAACCCCGCGCGCATGCGATCACGCTCGCGATCATGACGCAGCCGGGCGAATGCGCCGCAGCGGCATCTCTCATCGCCGCGATGCCCGGTTTCGTGCGCCGGATCGTGCTGGTCGATGCGTCGGACGCGGCGCCGTGGCGCGGGCTGTTCGCCACGGCGGAGGTGCATGCGCATCCGCTCGACGGCGATTTCGCCCGCCAGCGCAATCGCCTCCAGGCACTCGCCGGAACGGGCTGGGTGCTCCAGCTCGACAGCGACGAACGTCCCGATGCCGTGCTGCTCGACAATCTCGGCTGGCTGGTCGAGGCGGCCGATCGGGACGACCTGCGCTCGCTCGGGCTCGCGCGCCGCAACCTGGTCGATGGCAAACCTTCCGCCTTGTTTCCCGATATTCAGTACCGGCTCAATCGCGCCGAGGTCCGCTTTGCGGGGCTGGTGCACGAACGCCCCGTGGTGCCGTTCGCACAGACGTCGCTTGCCTTGTGCGGCGCGATCGAACACCGCCTCGCGTTCGAACGGGTCCGCGCACGCACCCGGACCTACGCCGCGATGTCTCCCGACGGGGCACGCCCCGAGGACGAGGCGCGGCTGTTGCGCCCCTATGATGCGATCGCGGACCGATAGGCGGCAAGCGTCTGTTCGCCCAGTGTCCGCCGCGTGAACTGGCCGGAAGCGGCGCGGCTGGCGGCGGCATGCTGTTCGCGCAGCGTCCGGTCGGTCATCAGCGGGCGCAGCGCGGCGGCGACGGCCTCGCCGGTGCAATGGCGCGCGAGGATCCCCGCGCCGCTTTGCCCGACGAACAGCCGCGCGCTCGCATCCTCGGCGCAGGCGACGATCGGGCGACCGAACATCATCGCTTCCTGATAGACCAGCCCGAAGCTCTCGTAGCGCGACGGCGCGACGACGATATGCGCCTGTGCGAACAGGTCGTGCAACGCCTGCTCGCCGACCCGGTGGAACAGCCGGAGATACGCCCGGGTCCGCGCCGGCAACGCGCTCACGTCGCGGTCCTCCGCGCCGACCAGCGTCAGGCGGAACGGCGCGAGCCGCCCGGCCGCGACATCGCCGCTCAGGATCGTCGCGGCGTCGAGCACCGCGTCGAACCCCTTGCGCGGCTCGTTGCGGCCCACGAACAGCAGTTCGATCGGCCCGGCCCCCGGATAGGTCGCGCGCTGGCCGCGTTCGGTGATCGCTTGCGGCAGGCTGAGGCCGATCACCGCGTGCCGTGGGCCGGGGGCGGGAACGCCGTACAGTCTGGCGATCGTCGCGCCATGCGCGGCGGTGTTCGAGATCAGCCCGGCGCTGCGGCGTGCGGAGATCTTCTCGATCAGCGTCGCGGCCAGACGGTCGATCCGGTTGCGCATCGTCGGGTCCTGCGCGAGCGAGATTGCGGCGGGGGTCGAATTGCGGGTGACGAGCGGGATCCCCGTGATCGCCGCGCCCGGGGCATACCAGTTGGTCGCCTCGATCACGTCGAACGGCTGGATCCGGTGTTCCTCCAGCACCGCCGCGCGGAACGCCAGCGGCGCGGCGAGGTGACCGATCGCGGCATGTCCGCGCAGCCGTTCGAGCCCGTCACCCGGGGCGCATCCGATGATGGTGATCGCACCGTCCTGCTCGCGATTCGCGCGGTCGAGCGTGAAGACGCGGACATCCGCGCCTGCCTCGTTCACGGCATGCGCGATCTCCAACGCCGCGTGCGACAGGCCGCTTTTCTCCGGTGGCAGCGCCCAGGTAAGCAGTCCGACCTGCAACCGCGGCGAGCCTTGCTTTCGATTAGGTAGATTCCCGGACATGGCATCGGAACCGTCGCGCTCGCGCAAGGGTTCCATCTTCCTGTCTCCAGGGTGAACGGGAACCATGTTCGTACTCCATATCGCCCTGCAGGGCTGCCTACGGGCCCGCGACGTGGAATATGGCATCACCGCCGATACGGGCGGGCACATCCGGTACCTGCTCGATCTGGTGCGCGCGAGTGGCCCCAATCCCGCGATCGACCGGATCGAGATCGTCACCCGGGCCTTTGTCGATCCCGTACATGGCGAGTGCTATGACGACTGTATCGAGACGATCGACGCGCAGACCCGCATCGTCCGGCTCCGGAGCGCCGACTGCGCCTATCTCGCGAAGGAACAGCTCTGGACTCAGCATGACAGTCTGGTCAAAGCACTGGTGTCGCATATTTCGCGGCTGGATCGCTGGCCGGATGTGATCCACGCGCATTATGCCGATGCGGGCGCCCTGGCGGCGGCGGTCCACGAACGGCTCGGCATTCCCTATGTCTTCACTGCCCATTCGCTCGGGCACGTAAAACGCGCGGCGTTCGCTGCCCCCTGCCGCGAACTCGACGGGCTCGACCGCCGGATCGCGATCGAGGATCGCGCGATCGCCGGTGCGACCGCGATCATCGCGTCCTCGCGCGACGAGGCGGAGCTGCAATATGCCTTGTACGACGCGTATGACCCCGGCCGGATCCGGATCATCGCGCCGGGCAGCGACGTCGGCGACTTCGCGAACGCGCTGCCCAATCCCGCGATTGACGCGGCGATCGACCGGTTCCTGACCGATCCCGCCAAGCCAGCACTTCTTGCGATTGCGCGCCCGGTCACGAAGAAGAACCTGGCCGGACTGGTCGAGGCCTATGGCCGCTCGCCCGAATTGCAGGCGGCTGCCAACCTCGTGATCGTCGCCGGGACCCGCGAGGACCTGCGCACGCTCGAGCCCGAGGTGCGCGACAATCTCGCCGAACTGCTGATCCTCATCGATCGCTACGATCTGTACGGCAAGGTCGCCTATCCCAAGACGCACAAGCCGAGCGATATTCCCGCGGTCTACGCTTATGCGCGTGCGCGGCGCGGGGTGTTCGTCAATCCAGCGCTCAACGAACCGTTCGGGCTGACGCTGCTCGAGGCGGCGGCCTGTGGGTTGCCCGTCGTCGCGACCGACAGCGGCGGACCCAACGACATCGTCGAGACCTGCGGCAACGGCCTGCTGGTCGATCCGCGCGCGCCCGAGGCGATTTCAGAGGCGTTGCTGACCATCCTCCGCGACCCGGCGCGGTGGGATCGCTATGCCGCTGGCGGTCGGACCGCGGTCCGTACCTTCGACTGGAAAGCGCACGTCGCGATTTACGCCGAGTTGCTGGCCGAAGTGGCTGCGGCGAGTGTCCCATCGGTCCCGTCGACCAATACGGCACCGCGGCAACTCCTGGTGTCGGATATCGACGGTACGCTGCTCGGATGCGGGGATGCGCTGGATGCGTTCCGGGAGTGGCATGGCGACGAACGCGCGCTGGTCTTCGCGGTCGCCACCGGGCGCAGCTTCCACAGCGCGATGTCGGTGCTGGCGCAGCATCACGCGCCGCTTCCCGCGATCGTCATCTCCTCGGTCGGGTCCGAAATCTACCATCGCCGTCCGGGGGGCGTCTATGCCCGCGACACCGTGTGGGACGCGAAGGTCGCCGCCGGGTGGGACCGTGAGGCGATCGCGCACGTCATCGCCACCGAGGGCGGGCTGACCCCGCAAAGCCCGCTCGAGCAGCGTCGCGCCAAGCTGAGCTACATGATCCAGGGCGATCCCGACGCGGGCGCGCGGATTCGCGCGTTGCTCGGTTCGCGCGGGCTGACCTGCACGATCATTCAGAGTCACGGCCGCTATCTCGACGTACTGCCGTTCGCGGCCTCCAAGGGGACGGCGGTCGAACATGTCCGGCAGGCGCTCGGATTGGCGGCGAGCCAGGTGATCGTCGCGGGCGACAGCGGCAATGACATCGAGATGCTGCGGTCCGCGCCGAATGCGATCATCGTCGGCAATCATTCCGACGGTCTCGCCGAGCGCAAGGATCTCAGCCGTTGCTACGTCGCGCGCGGCCACCATGCGCGCGGGATCCTCGAGGGGGTGGCGCACTTCCGCCAGCGCGCCAAGCGCGCGTGAGTGTCAGCGTCCTGACGATCGTCCGCGGGCGATCGGCGCATCTCGCCAACCTGATCGCCGGGCTGGGCCGACAGACCCGGCTGCCTGACGAGCTCGTGGTCGCGTGGATGCAGGACTCGCCGTCTCCGGTGCCGGAGACCGCCTTCCCGGTGCGGTCGGTGCTGGTGCCGGGCGACCCGATGCCGCTCGCCGCCGCGCGCAACCGCGCCGCCGAGGCGGCTGGCGGGGAGCAGCTGATCCTGCTCGACGTCGACTGCATTCCCGCCCCGACGCTGGTCGAGCGCTATGCCGCGACCGCCGACGCGGCAGGGGTGCGACTGGGGGACGTGCTGTACCTGCCGCCGGGACCGGTCGACCCGGTCGACGTCGCCGCGCTCGATGCGGCGGGCATGCGCCATCCGGCCAAGCCCCCGCTCGCCGAGGACGAGATCCGCCCGACGCCAAGCCACGGCGAACTCTGGGGCTTGTCCTTCGCGCTGGCGGCGGCGGACTGGCGGCGTGCGGGCGGGATGGACGAACGCTATATCGGCTATGGCGGCGAGGAGACCGACTTCGCCGCGCGGCTCGAGCGCGCCGGGGTGACGATGGCATGGGTCGGCGGCGCGCGCGCCTATCACCAGCATCACCCGATCCACATTCCCCCGCTGCAGCATTTCGACGCGATCCTGCGCAACGCGCGGCTGTTCCGTGCAACCTGGGGGCGCTGGTGCATGGACTATTGGCTAGGGCAGTTCGCCGAACGCGGCCTGATCGCGATCGACGCCGACACGCTGACCATTCTGCGCCACCCAACGCAGGACGAAATCGCCGCCACGCTCGACCGCGAGGCGCGGTTCAGCTGACGACGGCCATCAGCGGCGGCGCGTCGGAGGCGGGGCTGACGGCTGCCGGTCGGGTCGATCCTGCCCAGAGGTCGACCGCCATCGCCTCGAGATAGGCCGCTGCGTTCCGCGCGGCATCCGCATCGTACAAGGCTGCGAGCGCCGCGGGATCGAGCGCCTTCGCCGCATCGAGGATCGACCGCCACGGCGCCAGGGCGCCCGGCCATTCGCGCAGCATCACCGCCGCGCCGAGCGCGTCGAGCCGTTCGGCCTTGCGTGTCTGTTCGGAGAAATACCGCCATTCCGGCGCGCAGACATAGGGGCGCCCGACGCGCGCGATCTCATGCACCGTATTGTCGCCCGCAGACGCGATGACGACGTCTGCCGCCGCGATATAATCGGTGACGCCCGAGACCCAGCCGAGTTCGCGCAGGTTGCCGAAATCGGTCTCATGCCCCTCGCGGTGAGTCGGGCCGAGCACCAGCCACAACGCGTCGGGTACCGCACGCGCCGCGATCGTCAGCGGCGCATAGGGCGTTCCCGCGCCGCCGCCGCCGGTCAGCACGACGATGATCTCCTGCGTCGGATCGAGCCCGAGCTTCGCGCGTGCCGCCTCGCGCGTCGGAATTGCGTCCAGCGTGGTGCACAGCCCGCCGGTGTAGCAGGTCGCCGCCTGTACCCAGTCCGGGGTATCGTCCTGTTCGAGCGTCCGGTCGAACGGCGCGAGCAACCCGACGCTCGCCTGATAGGCGCCGAGATGGCCGGGATCGGTGCGGTCGCCGTGCATGCGCAGGCTGATCGCGGGAACGCTCGCGATCCGCGCGAGCATCGCGATCTCGGCGGAGACGTCGACCACGAACAGCGCCGGATCGACGTCGTCGAGATGGTCGATGATCGCACGCATCGTGCTGCGCGTCTTCTCGACCCCGAGCGGGACGCAATGCATCACCTCCGGCGTCGGCTGGGCGAACAGGCCGGGGGCGGGGACCGGTGCGCCGATCATGTTGGGCAGCGCGACCAGATCGATCGGCCGGTCGAACCCGTCGAACAATTCGGGACGCGCGCACAGCACGGTCACCGGGCGCTCGGCCGGGAGCTCGCGGATGATCGCCATCGCACGATTGGCGTGGCCGCGGCCCTGGTGATGGATGAAGAAGCTGATCGGTTGACGGGTCATTTCGCTCAAACGCCACGCCGGCGGCTTCGTTGCCTGCGGTCAGCGCTCAATCGAACGTCGCGACATAGTCCATGCCGTTTTCCACCCGCCGCAGCGGCACCAGCATGATATCGAGCTGCCCCATTACCGGATGGGTGAGGTGATAGGTTGATTCCGGCCAGGTTTCCGCCGAGGTGCTCCGGAAGACGAGCGAGAAGGGCGCACGGCCGCGCTCGACACCGCGCCGCCGCGATGCCTCGACCAGCGTCAGCGGCGCGACTCCGGTCTTGGGGAGACCGATGGTGAAGGTCGTCCCGACGTGCCCGGCAAAGTCACTACAGGTCATCATGGCAAGTGCCATTCGTTCCTCACGTCCGCTCTCCGGCTAAATCGGAAGCGGTTACATGATTAACAAACTACCGGCATACGGTGCAATGAAGTGGTGCGACTATCCTTCGACTTACTTCGAATTATGTATTTTGTCGTCGGTGAGTTGTTGAATTCTATTCGTTAGCACGTCCATCGCAAAGGGTTTTGTGAGGATGTGCATGCCTGGCGCAAGGAGACCATTACCCACCGCTGCGTTTTCGGCATAGCCCGTGATGAACAGGATCTTGAGGTCAGGCCGCATCACGCGTGCGGCATCCGCCACCTGGCGGCCGTTCATGCCCTTCGGCAACCCGACATCGGTGATCAACAGGTCGATATGCCGATCCGATTCGAGCAGGACCACGGCGCTCGGGCCGTCGCCCGCCTCGATCACGTCATGGCCGAGGTCGGTCAGCGTATCGATCACCAAGGCGCGCACGGCGGGTTCGTCGTCGACCACCAGAACGGTCTTGCCGCTGGTGACCACGCCGGGCTCGGGGGCAGGGATGCGTTCGGGCTCCTCGTCCTCGGCGTCGTGCGAGCGCGGCAGGTACAGGCACATCGTCGTCCCGCTGCCGAGTTCGGAATAGATCCGCACCTGGCCGCCCGACTGGCGGGCGAAGCCATAGATCATCGACAGGCCGAGGCCGGTGCCTTCGCCAAGCGGCTTGGTGGTGAAGAACGGGTCGAAGGCGCGCGCGATCGTCTCGGGGGTCATGCCCGATCCGGTGTCGGTGACGCATAGCGAGATGTACTGGCCCGGCGTCATGTCGCGGGTGCGCGCGGCGGCATCGTCGAGCCAGGCGTTCGCGGTCTCGATCGTGATCCGGCCACCCCCGGGCATCGCGTCGCGCGCATTGATGCACAGGTTGAGCACCGCATTCTCGAGCTGGTTGGGGTCGACCTGCGTGGTCCACAGGCCGACCGCGCCGACGATCTCGATCTCGATCGACGGCCCGACCGAGCGGCGCAGCAACTCGTCGAAGCTGGCGATCAGCCGGTTGATGTTGGTTGGGCGCGGATCGAGCGTCTGGCGCCGCGAGAAGGCGAGCAGCCGGTGGGTCAATGCCGCCGCGCGTTTCGCGCCTTGCTGCGCCATGTTGACGTAGCGGTCGAGTTCGCCCGTGCGGCCCTGCTTGATCCGCGCCTGGATCAGTTCGAGGCTGCCCGAGATCGCGGTCAGCAGATTGTTGAAATCGTGCGCGAGCCCGCCGGTCAGCTGGCCGACCGCCTCCATCTTCTGTGCTTGTCGCAACTGGTCCTGCGCGCTTTCCAGCTCGGTCTGCGCTTCGCGTTCGGCGGTGATGTGGCGACCGCTGGCATAAAGCCGGTCGCCCTCCAACGTCGCGACCCAGGCGATCCAGCGATAACTGCCGTCCTTGTGGCGATAGCGGTTCTCATGTTGTCGAAGCGTGCCTTGCAAGGCTTGTGCGCGCGCGGTGACGTTTCCGGCCAGATCGTCGGGGTGACCGAAGGCGAGATGGCTGCGCCCGACGATCTCGTCCGCGTTCCACCCGAGCACCGTCGTCCACGCCGGGTTGACCGACAGGATGACCCCCTCGGCGGACAGGATCGCGAGCATGTCGTGCGAATTCTGCCAGGTCCGGTCGCGTTCACGGGTGCGTTCGGCGACCTGGCGTTCGAGCGTCTCGGCCAGGGCGGCAAGCGCGGTCTCGGCGCGGCGGCGCTCGATCGCGGCCTGGGTCCGGTCGGCGACGTCGCGGACGAACGCCAGATCGTCGGCGGACCAGGTTCGCGCGGTTCTGTTGTTGATGAACAGCAGCGCCGAGAACGTGCCGCGTTCGATCAGCGGAAGGTTGATGATCGCGCGGGCATCGAGCGCCTCGAGGACGGCGGCATTGCCCTGCGTGCGCGGTTCGGTCCGCGCATCGTCGAAGGCGACGAGTTCGCCGCGCTTGAGGTTCTCGATATACGACCCGTAGTCGCGAAACCGCAGCACGCCAGCCAGCGTGGCGGTCCCGGGCATGCTCCAGTCGCGCTCGATCGTGATCGTCTCGGCGACGGGATCGATCACGCCGTACCCCGCGCGGCTGACCCCCAGCGTGCTGCCGAGGATCGCCGCCGCCTCGAACGACATCGTCGCGACGTCGGGGGCCTCGCGCAGCCGGTCGCTGAGCGCGAGCAGCGCGCGCTGGCGCAGCTCGACCACCCGCCGCGCGGTGATCTCGTGCGAGACGCCGACGACCCGCACCGCGCTGCCCCGCGGGTCGCGCTCGACCCGTCCGTCGATCTGCAGCCAGTGGGTCGATCCGTCGGGCCAGATGCAGCGGACCTCCGCCCGGTAATCGGTCCGCTCGGCAATCGCGCGGCGCGCGCCCGCGACGATATCCTCGCGGTCGTCGGGATGGATCGCGGCGAGCAGTTCGGGATAGGTGAGCGAGTCGCCGACGGCACGCCCGAGCTGCGCCTTGGTGTCTGGCTCGACGTGGAGCGACTCGGTCGTCATGTCGAGCGTCCACGCGCCGAGCCCCCCGGCGGCGATCGCCAGCTTCAGCCGTTCCTGCCCGGCGTGGATATCCTCGAGCCGGTTGCGCGCCTCATATTGCCGCAACCGCGCGCGGCGCGCGGCGCGTGCGAGCGACAGCAGCGTGGTCGGGTGGAACGGCCGTTCGAGGAAGGTGACGTTGCCGAGCGTCTCGAGCAGCCGCACCGCGCCGGGGTTGCGCTCCAGCCCGCCGCCGCGCTCGGTCAGCACGATGAACGGCAGGTCGGACCATTCCGCCTGCTGGGCCAGAACGTCGGTCAGCGCGCGCAGGTCCGCGCCGCGCAACGCTTCCTCGGTCACGATCGCAAAGCCCACGCCTTCGCGCAGCACCGCGACCATCGTCGCAAGGTCGCGCGCGACCGCGGCCTGCAACTGACCCTCGACCAGCATCGCCTGCGCGATCGCCGCGTCGCGACCGCGTGGGGCTAGGATGATGGCGCCTTCGGCGAGGGTGCGGTTCAAGAAACGGTCAAGCCTGTGTCACGTCCAGCAACCGTGCGTCGTCGCCGATCAACGTCGGGACACCGCGAAGAACACCCTGGAATGTCGTGAGCGGTTGTCCCAGCGTGATACCGGTACTCCCGATCGTGAATTCGCGGATCGTGTCCTCGTGATGACCCATACGCTTCTTAACGACCGAAATCGCCCGTCGGACCCGGCCGAACGCCTCGAAATATCGGAGCAATATGACCGTATCGGCGAGATAGGTGACGTCGACCGGGGATTTCATGTCGCCGACGAGCCCGTGCTGCGCGACCGTCAGGAAGGTCATCACGCCCTGCCGGTTCAGATATTGCAGCAGTTCGTGCATGTGCAGGATCAGCGCCTGCTCCTCGGGCATCGCCGCCTGATAGCCGTTGAGGCTGTCGATCACGACGGTACGCGCCTTGTGCCGCTCGACGCCGATCCGCACGCGTTCGGAAAATTCGCCCGGGGTCAGCTCGGCGGCGTCGATCTGCTCGATCACCAGATGCCCGCTATCGACCATCGCCTGGAGATCGATCCCGAGCCCGAGCGCGCGATCGAACAGCAGGCCCAGTTCCTCGTCAAACACGAACATCGCCGCGCACTCGCCGCGATCGATCGCCGCCTTGACGAAGCTCAGCGTCAGCAGCGACTTGCCCGTACCGGCAGGCCCGAGGATCAGCGTGCTCGCGCCGCGTTCGAACCCGCCGCCGATCAGCCCGTTGAATTCCGCATTGTCGATCGGGACGGTTTCGCGCGTGAACCGGCCCCGATGTTCCGCGGAGACGAGCCGCGGGAACGCGCGCACCCCGCCGGTGTCGATGATGAAATCGTGATAGCCGCCACGATACCGCCGCCCGCGATATTTCAGCACGCGCATCCGGCGCCGCTCTGCGCCATAAGTGGGCGACAGTTCCTCGAGCCGGATCACCGCATGCGCCACGCTGTGGACGGTCTTGTCCATCACGTCGGCGGTCAGATCGTCGAGCATCAGCACGGTCGCGTCATGCCGCGCGAAATAATGCTTGAGCGCGAGGATCTGGCGGCGATAGCGCAGCGAGCTCTGCGCGAGCAGCCGGATTTCCGACAGGCTGTCGAGCACGACGCGGGTCGGCTTGATCCGCTCGAACGCCTCGAAGATGCGCTTGGTAGTCTCGCCGAGCTCGAGGTCGGACGAATAGAGCAGGCTCTGCTGCTGGTCGTCGTTGAGCAGCGCCTCGGGCGGGACGAGTTCGAACACGGTGAAGGACGGCGGAAACGTCCAGCCGTGCGACTTGGCCCCGGCGCGCAGTTCCTCCTCGGTTTCGGACAGCGTGATGTACAACACCGGCTCCCCGGCTTCCGCGCCCTGCGTCAGGAACTGCGTGGCGATCGTCGTCTTGCCCGCGCCGGGGGTGCCTTCGAGCAGGAACAATCGCCCGGCCTCGAGGCCGCCCGCGAGGATTTCATCAAGCCCGGCCACCCCGGTTGGACAATTGGACACGAGCACCTCTCTTGCGATGGTCCGCCGTAGCGGGAGCGTACGCCACAGGTGCTGATCCAGATCAATCCTTTGTCCGACGATTGTAATAAATCGTGACGGTTTCTCCGCCTCCTGATGGATTGATCCCGTCCGCCGATCGTGCGTAGGAAGACAGGATGCTCGCCAGTCGTATCCGCCATTTCCTGACCGAGGAACAATGGACGTTCGCGCCGCACGAGCGGCCCGCGCTGCCGGGCTCCCCGGCGTCGCCCGAACACACGTCGGCGGTGCGTCTCGCCTATGGGATCATTGCGGTGCTGGTCGGGTTGACCGGCGGGCTCGGCACCGCGCTCATCTCGGTCAACACCACGACGCTGCAAGGCTCGCTCGGCTTCGACCCGACCGAAATCGCGTGGCTGCCGACGGTCTATGTGATGACCAATGCGTCGATGAACCTGCTGCTGATCAAGTTCCGCCAGCAATATGGGTTGCGGCCGTTCACGATCATCTTCCTCGGCCTGTACGTGCTGTTCACCTTCGCGCATCTGTTCGTCCACGGCTTCTGGTCCGCGGTCGGCGTGCGCGCGGCGAGCGGGATGGCGGGGGCGGCGCTCAGCTCGCTCTGCCTCTATTACATGATGCAGGCGTTGCCGACCAAATGGCGGCTTCGCGCGCTGGTCGTCGGGATCGGCATTCCGCAATGCGCGACCCCGCTTGCGCGGCTGTTCTCGCCCGACCTGCTCGCGATGTCGCAGTGGCGCGCGCTGTACCTGTTCGAATTCGGGCTGGCGGTCCTGTCGCTCGTCGCGGTCAGCCTGCTGCGGCTCCCGCCGACCGAGCGCAAGCCCGCGTTCGAGCCGATGGACTTCGTCACCTTCACGCTGTTCGCGGTGTCGATCGCGCTGTTCTCGGCGGTGCTGGGGCAGGGGCGGCTGGTCTGGTGGTTCGAGGCGCCGTGGATCGGCTGGTGCCTCGTCATCGCGATCCCGCTGCTCGCGACCGCGCTGGTGCTCGAACATGGCCGGCCCAACCCGCTGCTCAACACCCGCTGGCTTGGCAGCGCGGACATCGTGCGCTTCACGATCGTCACGCTGATGGCGCGGCTGGTGCTGTCCGAACAGACCTATGCCGCGGTCGGGCTGCTGACCGTGCTCGGGCAGAACAACGACCAGTTCCAGACGCTGTTCGTGATCATCTTCCTCGCCTCGATTGCGGGCGTGATCGCGAGCGCGGTGACGCTCGACGTCAACCGGCTCGCGCATCCGGTGATGCTCGCGATCGGGCTGGTCGCGGTGGCCGCCTATGTCGACTCGCTCTCGACCAGCCTGACGCGCCCGCCGCAACTGTATCTGACTCAGGCGGTGATCGCATTCGCGGGCACCTATTTCCTCGGGCCGTCGCTGTTGTTCGGGATGACGCGCGCGTTGCAGGCGGGGGCGGGGCACATCATCAGCTTCCTCGCGCTGTTCGGGATGGTCAATTCGCTCGGCTCGCTGGGGGGCGCAGCGCTGCTCGGCACCTATCAGACGATCGCGGAAAAGGCGCACAGCGCGGCGATCGTCCAGACGCTCGACCCGACCGACCCGATCGTCACCGCGCGGATTGCCGCCGGCGGCAGCGCGGTCGGCCGGGTGCTCGGCGACCCCACGCTGCGCAGCGCGGAAGGCGGCGCGCTGCTCGCGCAGACCGCGACGCGCGAGGCGAACGTGCTCGCCTATGACGACACCTTCCGGCTCGTCGCTATTCTCGCGGGGCTCACGACCACCTATCTCGCGATTCTATTGATCCGTCGCGAATGGCGTCAGCGTCGCGCGACGGTTGCCAAGGCTCCTGCATGACCGATACGCGCCAACCGCCGCCCGCCAGCCCCGTCGCGGCGGCCCCCGTCACCGAAGCGCGCGCCGCGGAAAACGCCGCCGCCGCCGCGCCCGCAGCGCCCGCTGCCCCGGTCGGCTCCGGCTGGCGCCCGCCGCTTCCGTCGCGCACCGCGCTGATCGTCGCGGTGGTGCTGTCGCTCGTCGGGATCGGCGCGGTGTTGTCCGCCTGGCGGCTCCCGCCGTTCGCGACCGCGACCGAATCGACCGACAACGCCTATGTGCGCGGCCGCACCACCGTCATCAGCCCGCAGGTGAGCGGCTATGTCACCGCGGTGCTGCAGCGCGATTTCGCGACCGTCACGCAAGGCCAGCCGCTCGTCCGGATCGACGACCGGATCTACCGTCAGCGGGTCGACCAGGCCAAGGCGCAGGTCGCAGCGCAACAGGCGACGCTTGCCAACAGCGACCAGACCGCGCGCGCGCGCGCCGCCAGCCTGCAGGCGCAGGACGCGGCGGTCGCCAATGCGAGGGCGCAGTTGCTCCGTGCGCAGGCGGACATGAACCGAGTCAACGATCTCGTCACTGACGGGTCGGTGTCGCTGCGCGAACGCGACCAGACGCTCGCGGCGCTGCGGCAGGCGGAAGCCGGCGTGCTCCAGGCGAATGCCGCGCGCGAGATCGCGCGGCAGGATATCCGCACGGTCGAGGTCGGGCGCGGCGGGCAGCGCGCCGGGGTCAGCGGCGCGGATGCGGCGCAGCGGCTCGCGCAGATCGATTTCGACAACACCGTCGTCCGCGCCCCCGAGACCGGGCGGCTGAGCGAAGTCGGCGTACGGGTCGGGCAATATGTGACCGCGGGGTCGCAGCTGATGTTCCTCGTGCCGCCCGAGACCTGGGTGATCGCCAACTACAAGGAAGCGCAGACCGCGCGGATGGCGGTCGGCCAGCCGGCCAGCTTCACCGTCGACGGGCTCGCCAATGCGCGGCTGACCGGCCACGTCGAGCAGCTGTCCCCCGCCGCCGGGTCCGAATTCGCGGTGATCAAGGCGGACAATGCGACCGGCAATTTCACCAAGGTGCCGCAGCGGATTGCGGTGCGGATCAAGGTCGATCCGGGCCAGCCACTCGCGGCGCGGCTGCGCCCCGGCATGTCGGTGCAGGCGCGGGTCGATACCTCGTCGGGGCCGCGAATCCGATGACGCGCGCGCTCGGGGGGCTGGCGGTGGCGCTCGCGCTGGCGGGTTGCATCGGTCCGCGCCCGGTGGCACCCGCCGCGACCGCGGTCGTGGCCCCGCCCGCCTGGCGGACCGCGTTCGGCCCGGATGCGCCGATCCGCGCGGACTGGTGGAATGCGTTCGGCGATCCGGTGCTGACGGACCTCGTCTCGCGCGCGCTCGCCAACAATCCCGATCTCGGTGCGGCGGCGGCCCGCGTCGAGGAAGCCCGCGCGACCGAGCGGCTCGCGCGCGCGCAACTGTCCCCGAGCGTCAGCGCGGGTTTGCCCGCCTCGGAGGCGCGCGCCTTGAACGCGTTCGGCACCGCGACCTCCAACGTCGCTGCGCAGCCCTCGATCACCGCGAGCTACGACCCCGACCTGTTCGGGCGCCTCCGCAACGCGAGCGCCGCGGCGCGCGCGCAGTTGCTCGCGAGCGAAGGGGCGCGCGATGTCGTCAGGCTCGGCCTCGCGAGCAGCGTCGCCACCGGCTACATCACGCTGCGCGCGCTCGATGCGCGGCTCGCGGTCGCGCGCGATACGCTTGCGGCGCGCGGTGACGGCCTGCGGATCGCGCGACGGCGGGCGGAGACGGGCTATACCTCGAACCTCGAACTGCATCAGGCGGAAGGCGAATATCGCGCGACCGAGCAATTGATCCCGCAGGCACAGCTCGCAATCACGCGGCAGGAGGATGCGCTCAGCCTGTTGCTCGGGGATAATCCGCGCGCGATTCCGCGCGGGGTGGCGCTGACCGCGCTGACGCTTCCGCCGATCCCGGAAGGGCTGCCGGCGGATCTGCTGCGGCGGCGTCCCGATCTGTATCAGGCGGAACAGACGCTCGTCGCTGCCGACCGAAGTCTCGACAGCGCGCGCGCGGCGTTGCTCCCCAACGTCGCGCTGACCGGATCCGCCGGGGTGATCCTGACGACCGCGCTCGCCAATCCGGTCGGGGTCTTCTCGCTCGGCGGGAGCGTCCTGTCCCCGCTGTTCGACGGCGGGCGGTTGCGCGCGAGCGCCGACGCGGCGACCGCGCGGCGCGATCAGGCGGCCTACGCCTATCGCCGCGCCGCGATCAGCGCGTTCCGCGACGTCGACGACAGCCTTGCGGGGGTCCAGCGCTCGGGGCAGCAGGCGGTGGCGATCCGCGGGCAGCGCGATGCGCTGGCGGCGGCGCTGCGCAACGCGTCGAACCGCTATCGCGCGGGCTATTCGTCGTATCTCGACCAGCTCGACACGCAACGCGGGTTGCTCACCGCCGAACTCGCACTGGTCCAGGCGAATTCGGACCGGCTGACGTCGTACGTGTTGGTATATCAGGCGATGGGCGGCGGCTGGACCGAGGCCGATATCGCCGCAGTACGCCGCTAGGCGCGCCCCGGCGAAGGCAAGACTTCTGCAAAACCGTCCGTCATCCTGAACTCGTTTCAGGATCCAGCCCTCCGCGCGCCCGGACCAGGCCCGTTGCACGCTGGATGCTGAAACACGTTCAGCATGACGGCAGCTTTTTTCAGAGCGCGGGATGACGATCAAACCTCTGCGAAAGGTAGCTCGTTACGGATTTGGTGCCGTTTTCCTGCGAAGGCAGGAATCCAGAGCCAAGCAATACAACGGCTTACGGCTTTAGTGACTCCTGGGCTCCTGCTTTCGCAGGAGAACAGACCCACCTCCGCACAGGTCTCGCCCCCGCCGACGTGACGGGGGAAATCAAAACGCGAAAGCCGCCACCGTCTCCCGCGTCGCCACGCGCAACGCGTCCTCGACCAGCCGCAACGGCGCAAGATCGACCTCCGACGTCCCCGCCGCGATCAGCGCGGCAAACCGCGCGTAGATCGCCGGATATTCGATATTTTCCGCGGCCCGCGCGGTTTCGCCGTCGATCGCGATCGATGCGCCGCCGTCGCTGAGCAACAGCGTGCCGCGATCGGTGTCGATCCGCATGTCCCAGCTTTGCGGGCCGGTCTGGAGGAAATCGAAGTCGGCGCTGATTGCGGTTCCGCCCGACACCATCGCCAGCGTCGCCGCGATCGGGGCGGCGCGGCCGTCGGGGATCTCGACGTGCGCGGTCTCGACCATCACCGGATCGGGCAGGATCGCGGTCAGGATCGACAGCGCGTTGATGCCGGGATCGAACACACCGAACCCGTTCTCCGCGAGGATCCATTCCTGCCCGGGATGCCAGCGGCGAATGTCTTCCTTCCACGTGATCGCGACCCGGTCGACGCGACGCCCGGCGACCCAGGCGCGCGCCTCGGCGACGGCCGCGGCCTCGCGCGAGTGCCACGTCGTCATCAGCGTCGTTCCGGCGGCGGCTGCCCGCGCGACGATCGTCTCGGCCTCGGCCAAAGTCGCCGCGGTCGGTTTCTCGAGCAGCACCGCCAGCCCCGCCGCGATCGCCTCGGCGGCAATCGCGGCGCGGTAGGCGGGCGGGGTGCAGATCGCGACCGCGTCGAGATCGGGCAGCGCGGCGCGCATCGCGCCGAGATCGGGATAGTTCGGGACGTTCGGCAGGCTGCCGTGCGGGTCCGCCGTCGCGACCAGCGCGAACCGCGGATCCTTGTCGATCGCGGGGACATGCTGGTCGCGCGCGATCTTCCCGATTCCGACGATCGCGAGGCGGATCGGGTGTGCGGCGGCGTCGGGCATGGCGTGTCTCGTCTTTGGTCTGAGTATTGCGGCCATAGAACGCCACAGGAAGGTCAGCAAGCGACGCGATCCCGGGAGCGCCGGCGCGGGTGGACAAGGACGATCAGTCGGATCAATAGGACGCGACCCGCCTCCCGGAGGCACATCGATCCCGCCTCGGCCGGTGCCGCGAAGGACGCGCAGCAATGACCTCATCCCGCGCCGCACGCTTTGGCGACGCCTTTCTCGCGGTCGATTGGGGGACCACCAACCGCCGCGTCTATCGCATCGAAGGCGGGCAGGTGGTCGCGACCGACCGCGACGCGCGCGGGGTGACCGCGGTCCCCGCCGATGGCTTCCCCGCCGAAATCGCCGACCTGCGCGCGCGCTTCGGGGATCTGCCGATGCTGCTCGCGGGGATGGTCGGTTCGACGATCGGCTGGCGCGACGTGCCCTATGTCGGCGTCCCCGCCGGGATCGATACGATCGCACCGCGGCTCGGCTGGATCGATGACCGCACCGCGATCGTCCCCGGTCTCTCGTTCCGCGACGGCGCGCGTGCCGACGTGATGCGGGGCGAGGAAATCCAGTTGCTCGGCGCGATCGCTGCGGGGCTGGTGCCGCGCGACGGTCTGCTCTGCCAGCCCGGCACGCATTGCAAATGGGCGCGCGTCGCAGGCGGCGTGGTGGTCGACTTCACCACCGCGATGACCGGCGAACTGTTCGCCTTGCTGCGCGGCCACGGCCTGTTGTCGACGCAGCTCGGCGGCACGGTCACGCCCGGCGCGGCGTTCCGCGACGGCGTCGCGGCGGGCAAGCGGCGCGACCTGTCCGCCGCCTTGTTTGGCATCCGCGCGAGCAAGCTGCTCGGCCAGCGCGACGATTCCGACGCCGCCTCCTATGCGAGCGGGCTGCTGATCGGCAGCGACGTCGCGGTGCGGCTCGAAAGTGGCGCGGGCGATGTCCATATCCTGTCCGACCCCGAGCTCGGGGGGCTTTATGCCATCGCGGTGTCGGCGAATGGCGGCACGCCGCACGTCGTCGACAGCCACGCCGCCTTTGCCGCCGGTATTATCGCGCTCGCGCAAGCCCTTGGAGAATGATCGCATGACCATGATCGCCGATTTCGACGCCGCCTTCGCGCGCTGCCCGCTGGTCGCGATCCTCCGCGGGGTCCGCCCCGACGAAGTCGAGGCGATCGGCGAGGCGCTGGTCGACGCAGGGTTCACGCTGATCGAAGTGCCGATGAACTCGCCCGACCCGCTCGACAGCGTCGCGCGGCTCGCGAAGCGGTTCGCGGGGCGCGCGATCATCGGCGCGGGGACGGTGCTCGATACCGATGGCGTCGCGGCGGTGCAGGCGGCGGGCGGGACCATGGTGATCTCCCCCAACATGAACCCGCGCGTGATCGCGGCGACTGCCGCCGCCGGGCTGGTCTCGCTTCCCGGCATCGCGACGCCGAGCGAAGCGTTCGCGGCGCTCGAGGCAGGCGCGACCGCGCTCAAGCTGTTTCCGGCGGAAGCCGCGAGCCCGGTCGTGCTCAAGGCGATGCGCGCGGTGTTGCCGAAAACGGTGCGCGTGCTTCCGGTCGGCGGGATCACCCCCGAGGGGATGGCGCCGTGGACCGCGGCAGGCGCGGCCGGGTTCGGCCTTGGCGGCGCGCTCTATTCGGTCGGTGCGACGGCGGAGCAGGTCGGCGCCAACGCGCGGGCCTTCACTGCCGCGCTGAAATAGACGGATCCCCCTCCCGTTCGTTTCGAGCGAAGTCGAGAAACCCGGCACAGCGCAGGTTTCTCGACGTCGCTCGAAACGAACGGGGGGCGTGGGGGACGTCGCCCTCTGGCCCTTCCCGAAATCGCTGGTATGGCCGTGCCTGCAACACAGACAGGCCCGGCACAGGGCGGTAGAACGGGAGCGGCAGGCGATGGCGGGATTGTGGTTCGAGCAGCTCGAGGTCGGGCAGACCTTCGCCCACGCGATCCGGCGCACCGTGACCGAGACCGACAACCTCCTGTTCTCGACGCTGACGCACAACCCCGCGCAGCTTCACCTTGATGCCGAATATATGAAGACCAGCGACTATGGCCGCATCATCGTCAACTCGACCTTCACGCTCGGGCTGATGGTCGGCGTGTCGGTCGGCGACACGACGCTCGGTACCGCGGTCGCCAATCTCGGGTGGGACGAAGTGCGCTTTCCCGCCCCCGTGTTCATCGGCGACACGCTGCGGATCGAGACCGAGGTGGTCGACTTGCGCGAGTCCCGCTCGCGCCCCGACGCGGGGATCGTCACCTTCGTCCACCGCGCGTTCAACCAGCGCGACGAACTCGTCGCGACGTGCAAGCGCACCGGATTGCAGCGCAAGACCCCGGCGGGAGACGCCGCATGATCGACCTGCGCTCCTGGCTGTTCATCCCCGGCGACAGCGAGAAGAAGCTCGCCAAGGCGGACAGCACCGGCGCGGATGCGCTGATCTTCGATCTCGAGGATTCGGTCGCGCCCGAGCACAAGGCACGCGGGCGGGAGCTCGTCGCGGGGCTGCTCGCGGATCGGCCGCAGGCAGCGCGGACCAGCCAGTTGTGGGTACGGATCAACCCGCTCGACAGCGGGATGGTGCTCGACGATCTGGTCGCGGTGGTCGCGGCGGCCCCCGATGGCGTGATGCTCCCCAAATGCGCCGGCCCTGCCGATATCGCGCAACTGTCCTTCTATCTCGATGCGCTCGAGGCGCAGGCGGGGCTCTCTGCCGGATCGATCGCGATCCTGCCGGTCGCGACCGAGACCGCCGCTGCGCCGTTCACGCTGGGGGAATACGCCAGGGTGCGGCAGGCGCGGCTTGCGGGGCTGACGTGGGGCGCGGAGGATCTGGCGGCAGCGCTGGGGGCCTCGACCAATCTCGATCCGGCGGGCGGCTGGGCGTTGACCTATCGCACCGTGCGGACGCTGACGCTGCTCGGCGCGAAGGCGGCGGGGGTGCAGGCGGTGGATACGCTGTACGTCGATTTCCGCGACGAGGCAGGGTTGCGCGCGTCGTCGCGGGCGTCGCGGGCGGAGGGGTTTACCGGGCGGCTCGCGATCCACCCGGCGCAGGTTGCCGCGATCAACGAGAGTTATTTGCCGGATGCCGCGGAAGTCGCGTTCGCCGAGCGGGTCGTTGCGGCGTTCGAGGCGGCGGGCGGCGCGGGGACGGTCGGGCTTGATGGGCGGATGCTGGATATTCCACATTTGAAGCAGGCGCGGGCTGTGCTGGCGAAGGTGGGGGCTTACGGGGGGTAAACGGCGTATCTGGCGCGCTTGATGGTGCAGGGTGCTCGATACGGAAAGTGACCACCGTACCGCACCAATGTTCCGCAGCCAAAGGGTTGCAGGACATGTGAGAGCCTTCTTAAAGCCCCTCCCCTTTAGGGGAGGGGTTGGGGTGGGGCGGTCCAGCAGAACTACGCTCTCTGCGAGGCACTGCCCCACCCCCAACCCCTCCCCTGAAGGGGAGGGGCTTGAGAGTCCTCCGCAACCACCTCCACAATATCCACCGTTAACTTCGCGCGCCGCGTATCTCCAACGCCTCCACCGCCGCAGCGATCTTGCGCTGACGCTCGCCAAAAACCGCTACCCAACCGACGCAGAATAGACCCGAAACGGTCATTACCCCGCAACAAAAACCCGTCATGCGCGGCGATGAGGTCGACAACCGGCCCGTCAGGGAGTCTCCAGAATGACGCTTCGTGTTCACCTGCTTGCGGGTTCGATGATGCTTGCCTTCGTTTCGCCGAGCGCGTTCGCCCAGACAGCCCCGACGCCCGCCCAAACGACCGAACCGCAGCCGAGCGATGCGTCCGCAACCGAGACCCCCGCCACCGACCAGCCCGACATCGTCGTGCTCGGCTTCGGCCAGGCGCGGCAGGTGCAGACCGTCAGCAACCTCGACATCGAGCGCCTCACCCCCGGCTCGACCCCGTTGAAAGCGATCGCCAAGCTCCCCGGCGTCAATTACCAGGCCGCCGACGCATTCGGCGCGTATGAATGGTCGTCGCGGATCACGCTGCGCGGGTTCAATCAGAACCAGCTTGGCTTCACGCTCGACGGCATCCCGCTCGGCGACATGAGCTACGGCAATTCGAACGGCCTCCACATCAGCCGCGCGATCATCTCGGAAAACCTCGGCGTCGCCGCGGTGGCGCAAGGCGCGGGCGCGCTCGGCACTGCGTCGAGCAGCAACCTCGGCGGGACGATCGAATTCACCTCGCTCAAACCCTCCGACAAGTTGGGCATCGTCGCCTCGGGCACTTATGGCAGCGACGAGACCTATCGCGGCTTCGTCCGGCTCGAGAGCGGCGACATCACCGGCCAGGGGCTCAAGGGCTATATCAGCTACGGCTATCTCAAGACCGACAAGTGGAAGGGCTTCGGCGAACAGCGCCAGCATCAGGTCAACGCCAAGATCATGCAGGACCTCGGCAGCCGCGGCTCGATCACCGGCTTTTTCGATTATTCGGATCGCCGCGAGCAGGATTACCAGGATCTCAGCCTCGATCTGATCAAGCGGTTCGGCTATAATCTCGACAACATCTCGAACGACTTCCCGCTCGCGACACGGCTCGCGCAAGTCTATGCCAACCAGAACGCCGGTGCCGGGAAGCCGCTGCCCTATCCGACCGCGGGCACGACCTTCCCCGCGCCGTACCAGACCGTCGACGACGCCTATTTCGACGCGGGCGGCCTGCGGAAGGATTATCTCGCGGGGGCGACCTTCGACGGGCGGCTGACCGACCACGTCTCGCTCAAGCTGACCGGCTATTATCACAACAACCACGGTCAAGGCGTCTGGTACCTGCCGTACACCCCGACGCCGGGTGGCGCGGCGCTGTCGGTACGCACGACCGAATATGACATCCATCGCGGTGGCGTGCTCGGCCATGTCGCGGTCGACACCGGGCCAAACCATCTCGAGATCGGTGGCTGGTATGAATCGAACAATTTCGAGAATGCGCGTCGCTTCTACGGCCTCGCCAACCAGGCGACCGCGTCGCTCCCGACGCTCGACTTCAAGACCAACCCGTTCTTCACGCAGTTCGACGCCAAGTTCGATACCGAGACGCTGATGTATTACGTCTCGGACAAGCTGACGCTCGGCGACCTGACGCTCTCGGGCGGGTGGAAGGGCCTGCAGGTCATCAACCGCGCCAAGGCGATCGTCGGCACGCTCGCCGCCGGGCGGATCGAGGCGAAGGACTGGTTCCTGCCGCAGGTCGGCGCTTTGTACCGGATCGGCGGGCAGACCGAACTGTTCGCGACCTTCACGCAGAACATGCGCGCGTTCACCTCGGCGGCGGTCGGCGGATCGCCGTTTGCCACGACGCAGACCGGGCTCGACCTCATTCGCAACACGCTCAAGCCCGAGCGGTCGGACAGCTATGAAGTCGGCGGACGTTTCCGGATGAACGGGTTCCAGGCGTCGATCGCGGGCTATTATGTCGACTTCTCGAACCGCCTGCTGTCGCTGGCGAACGGCACCGGCGGCGCGGGCAACCCGACGACGCTGCAGAACGTCGGGTCTGTGCGCAACTACGGCGTCGAAGTGACCGGCACGTACAAGGTGATGCCCGCGGTATCGCTCTATGCGTCCTATTCCTACGGCAAGGCGGAATATCGCGACAACGTGATCAGCACCGCGGTCGGTTCGATCGGGCAGATCGACACCGCGACCAAGGGCAAGACCGTTCCCGACAATCCCGAGCATATGCTCAAGGGTGAAGCGGTCTATGACGACGGCCATGTCCTCGCACGGGTCGGCGCGAACTATATGTCGAAGCGGTACTTCACCTATCTCAACGATCAGTCGGTGCCCGGGCGCGTGCTGGTCGATGCGACGATCGGCTATACCTTCCACGGCGACGGCGTGCTGGACGGGCTGGGGATCGAGGGCAGCGTGACCAACCTGACTGACCTCGGCTATATCGCGACGATCGGGTCGAACGGTTTCGGCAAGAGCGGCGACAACCAGACGCTGCTCGCGGGTGCGCCGCGGCAATTCTTCGTGACGGTGAAGAAGGGGTTCTGACGGGCGAGGGGGCGGGCGTGTGCCCGCTCCCTCCCTACGTGCTCCCCCGGCGAAGGCCGGGGCCCATTAGCGAAACGAGAGAATGCAGGCGGATGCGCTTCGTTACCTCGTTCCTCTCTACTGGGCCCCGGCCTTCGCCGGGGAGAAATCAAAAGGGGAAAAACCCGCGATACTCCCACGCTGATTTTCAAAGCCCGCACCTCCCCCCCCGGGGGGGGGTGGTTCGGCACCGCCCTTCAACGCTACCGAGCGGGCGTGCCGACCGCATCCATCCCGGCCTGCGTCCCCGTCGCCGGCAGCGTCCCCGCCATCCCCTTCGCCACCCGCTCCGCCGCCGCCATCACGCGCAGCACGTTGCCGCCCGCCAGTTTCGCGACGTCGCCGTCGCTCCACCCGCGCCGCATCATTTCCGCGAGCAGCGCGGGGTAGGTCGAGACATCGCCCAGCCCCTCGGGCAACACGCTGCCGACCCCGTCGAAATCCGACCCGATCCCGACGTGATCGACCCCTGCGACCCGCGCGATATGCGCGACATGGTCCGCCACTTGCGCGAGCGTCACGCGTGGCGCGGGGTTCTTCGCCAGCCAGTCCTGCATCGCGGCCGCCGCCTTGTCGGGTTGCCCGATATAGAGCCCGCCGAGCGGCGGCGCGTTGAGCCGGGTCGCTTCCGCCGCCTTGTCCGCCGACCAGCGGCGATAGGCGTCCGACACGTAATTGGGCGCGAAATTCACCATCACCACGCCGCCATTCGCCGCGACCAGCCTGAGCACGTCGTCCGACACGTTGCGCGGATGGTCGTCCACCGCGCGCGCGCCGGAATGCGAGAAGATCACCGGCGCCTTGGTCACACGAAGCGCATCGCGCATCGTCTCCTCGCTCACGTGCGAAAGGTCGACCAGCATTCCGAGCCGGTTGAGCTCGCCGACCACCGCCTCGCCGAACGGGGTCAGACCGCCGTGGCGCGGGTCGTCGGTCGCCGAATCCGCCCAGTCGATCGTCCGCGAATGCGTCAGCGTCAGATATCCGGCGCCAAGATCGTGATAGGCGCGCAGCACCGACAGGCTTGCGTCGATCTGCCCGCCGCCCTCGACCCCGATCAGCGACGCGATCCGCCCCGACTGGTGGATCCGCCGCACATCGTCCGCGGTGCGCGCGAGCGCGAAGTCCTTCGGATAGCGCGCGACGATCTGGTGGACGAGGTCGATCTGCTCGAGCGTCTGCTTGACCTGCTCGAGCCCGGGAAGTGCCGCGTCGACATAGACCGACCAGAATTGCCCGCCGACTCCACCCTTGCGCAGCCGCGCGATGTCGGTGTCATACTTCGGCGTGCGCCGGTCGAGCCCGGTGGCGAGGTCGATGCTCCAGCGCTGCTCGCCCTCGCGCTCGCGGAGCGTTTCGGGCCAGTCGTTGTGGCCGTCGATCAGCGGGGTGGCGCGGAGGACATGCGCGGCGCGGGTGTCGTAGACGTCGGCGGCGGCGGGGGTCGCTAGGATCGTGGCGACGAGGGCGAGGGCAGTGCGATAGCGCGGCATCGGCGATCCTTCCCGGGGAAAGACTCGTGGTAGCCGACCCGACACGAGCGACAAGCCGCAAACAGCAACAACACATCTTCCCCGGCGAAGGCCGGGGCCCAGTAGCGAAACGATCGAGTTCGGGCGGTGACCTGACTTACCTCGACCTCCGCTACTGGGCCCCGGCCTTCGCCGGGGAAGCGGTATCAACGAAGGCGCCCCGACCGCAGCGAAGCGGTTGCCATCGGCGGCGTCTTCGCCGTCACGCGCCACACCGTATTGCCGAGATCGTCCGCGATCAGCAGCGCTCCCGTCTTGTCGACCGCCAGCCCGACCGGACGCCCGCGTGCCTTGCCGTTGCCGCCGACGAAGCCGGTCACGACGTCCTGCGCCTTGCCGCTAGGCTTGCCGCCCGCAAAGGGCACGTAGACGACCTTGTAGCCGTTGAGATTGCCGCGATCCCAGCTGCCATGCTCCGCCACGAACGCGCCGCCCTGATAGGCCGCGGGCAGGTTCGCCCCCGCATAGAACACCAGCCCGAGCGGTGCGACGTGCGAGCTGAGCCCGTAATCCGGCAGGATCGCCTTCTTCACCAGATCGGGCCGCTGCGGCATCACGCGCGGGTCGACGTGCTGGCCCCAGTAACTGTACGGCCAGCCATAGAAAGCGCCGTCCTTGACCGAGGTCATATAGTCCGGAACCAGATCCGGCCCGATCTCGTCGCGTTCGTTGACCACCGCCCACAATTGCCCGTTCGCCGGGTTGAAGGTCAGCCCGTTGGGGTTACGCAACCCGGTCGCGAACAACCGCGACGCGCCGTTCGAGCGGTCGACCTCCCACACCGCGGCGCGGTTCTTCTCCGCTTCGATCCCGTTCTCGGTGATGTTGCTGTTCGATCCGACCCCGACGTACAGCTTGCTGCCATCGGGGCTCGCGACGAGGCTCTTGGTCCAGTGATGGTCGATCGGCCCGCCCGGCAGGTCGGTCAGCTTGACGCCCGGCGCGGTGATCCTGGTCTGCCCGGTGACATAGGGGAAGCGCACGATCGCATCGGTATTGGCGACGTACAGGTCACCGCCGACCAAGGCGATCCCGAACGGCGAGTGGAGATGGTCGAGGAACACGCTGCGCACGTCTGGCTTGCCGTCGCCATTGGTGTCGCGCAGCAGCGTGATCCGGTTGCCGCCCTTGGCGCCCGCACCCGCGTAGCCCTGCACCCAGCCCATGATCAGCTCCTTCGGGCGCTTGATCGGTGCACTGCCGGGGCCGTTCGCCTCGACCACAAGCACGTCGCCATTGGGGAGGACGAACGGCTGGCGCGGATGCGTCAGCCCGGTGGCGAGCGCGGTCACCTGGAGCCCCGGCGCGACCGTCGGGGTCTCGCCCGCGGCCCAGGTGCCGACCGGCGCGACGTGCATCGGCGGAAGGAGGTACTGGTTGATCGCGGGCAGCGACGGGTTCGCGCCGATCTGTTGCTCGGTCGAGCCGCCCGCACCGCTGCAGGACGCCAGCGCCAGCGTCGCAACGCCGAGGACGAGGGGGGAAAGATGGCGCATCAGGCGACTCCTGCATTGGTACGATGGGCGACCGAGACGCCGGTCCAGCTCGCCGCGATCACCAGCACCGCGACGATCGCCGACAGCAGGATCCCGGTCGGCATCACCGACGTCCACGCGTCACGACTGTGGACGAACGCGTTGATCGTCCCCAGCACCAGCACCGCGAGGTTGAGCAGGCTGTGAAACCACGGCCGCGGCGCGCGGCGCGCATGGCGGTTGCGCGCATAATCGACGATCCCCGCGATCGCCGCGAGCACCGTCATGATCAGCCCCCCGGTGATCAGCCAGATCGAGAAGTTCGCCCACTGCATTTCGGCAGTGTTGACGTAGGTCAGATCGGTCAGGAACGCGGTGGTGAAGAACGCAAGCGGAAACGCCGCAAGCAAAGTGTGGATCGGATGCGGGGGCATTGCCGTCCCGATCGCGTGTACGTCTCGTTGCGGCATGGTCTGCAATCCTCGGAAGTCCCCGCTCCTACGTTTCGAGGGCGCGACTGTTCCAAAGTGTTGCTGGATTGTCGGTTTTGGTTTGGGTGGGCGCGTCGCGTCATGGCTGCGGATGGCCGGCGTTGGTGGGGGCTGCTGTTATGGGGATGACGATGGGGGAGCGGAATTCCCCGCAACCGGTCCGTCATTCCCGCGTAGGGGGAAATCCATTATCACCGTCCGTCCAGTCCTGCGAATTCAGCCAGTATGGATCCCCGCCGTCGCGGGGATGACGGAACGGGGGATGGCCGTGACCCTATGAAAATCAGCCGCGACTCATCAGGCTGAACCGCAAGGATTGGTGGACAGCTGACCGACAGCTTTTGAGGCTTGGTATCGGATAGCGGACGTGGTTTTATCAGGGCCATGACCGACCCCGCCGCGTTCAAATGGTTCCCGCTGCTTGCTGTCAGTTGGATCGCTCTAGCCATCGCCGTCTCGATCGCATTTCGGAAGAAGCGAGGAAAACCGATATTTCCGAGAGCGCCGGTGGATGCTCTTTTCTCTGAACGCGGTTGCTCTGGTCGTTCTCTTGATACGCCTTGGGCAAGGATAGGCGGCGCACGGAACTGTTTGCTTGTGGCGCTCACACCGCAAAAGCTCGTCATCATTCCAACCTTCCCGTTCAATCTGATATTCTTGCCCGAGATATATGGGCTTGATCACAGCCTCGACATTTCGGCTATTCGGGAGATGGCCGACCGGAAGGGCATTCTTGGCAGGCACCTGACGATAACCTACGCCGACCCCAAGGTCCGCCGGATGGAGCTGCGCCTGCGGCACCACGACGCTTTCATAGGTAGCCTACAAAAGCTCGGCCTCCACGTTGCCACGGTCTGATTGACTGCTGTCGAAAATCTCGCCTGATCAGCCGAATGGCGATAGTTGATCGTCAGCTGCCGACCATCTGATAACTGATGATGACGCCGGAAACACGCTCCTTCTGTTTGAATAGCCTCGACTTTGTGGCGTATCGGATACGTAGGCGTTCCGGCGAAAGCCACTTTATATCAGCCCATGACCCTTCCCAGTTACCGATCCTAGCGGCACCGTGATCGTCGTCCGCAACGAAGGCGTTGCCGCCTCCTAATGGTTTATCCTTCGCGTCCAATATCGAAATTTGAGTAGAGAAGCCCGTGGTCGCTCCGCAGTCACGCTGGAACAGCACCGCGACATGAGTGCCATCAGGCGAAAGGTTTCGCGAAACCACGGTGTTCTGGCAGGCGTCCGAACACCCTGAGCAAATCATCAATGTCGCTAGTAGTGCTGCCCTCATTGTTGCGGATGGTAACGGTAGCTTCTCCGCCGTCAACGGCCGGTTTTGGGATCGGTAGACTTGGCCGGAACGGCCGGCTTTAAGCGTTTCCCGACACCCGCGTTCACAACCCCAGCCCTACCGAAACAGCCCCAACGGAACCGCCGCCGCCATCGCCCGATACCCGACCGGCGACGGATGCAACCCGTCCCCCGAGTCATAATCCTTGCGCAGCTTCGTCGGCGCAGCCGGATCGCGCATCGTCGCGTCGAAATCGATCACCGCGTCGAAATGCCCGGGCGCGCGGATCCACGCGTTGACCGCCGCGCGATCCGCCTCGTTCTGCGCGTCGGGGTGGTAATAGCCCGATCCGCCATCGGGCAGGATCGTCGCGCCGTAAACCTTGATTCCGGCGGCATGCGCGCGCGCCACGATCTGCCGGTACGTGCCGATCATCCGCGCCACCAGCGCGGCATGCGCCTCGCCCGGGACGGGCGCCTCGCGCGTCAGCGTGCCGAGATCGTTGATCCCCTCGAGCACGATCAGATAGCGCACCCCCGGTTGCGCGAGCACGTCGCGGTCGAACCGCGCGAGCGCGTTCGGCCCGAGTCCGTCCACGAACAGACGATTGCCGCCGATCCCGTGGTTGAGCACCCCGACCCCGCGCGTGGCCGGATCCGCCTGCAGCCGCTCCGCCAGCAGGTCTGGCCAGCGGTCGTTGCCGTTGGTGGTCGCGCCATGCCCGTCGGTGATCGAATCCCCCAGCGTCACGACCGCACGGGCATCGCGCGCGGCCGCCTCGACCGCGACGCCGGCAAGCTGGAACCAGTGTTCGGTCGTCTGCGCGTCCGCCAGCGCGGCATCGCCGACGTGGTTGCCGTGGACGAGATAGCTGGTCGCACGCGACCCGGGGTGGCTCGTCTGGCCCTTGGGCGCGACCGGAAGATAGACCGACACCGCAATCGAGGACAGCGCGGGCGCGTCGAGCGTGACGGGATCGGACCAGTAGCTCGCCCCCGCCGGAATCAGCACCTCCGCCGCGCCATCGAAGGTCAGCGTGCGGTCGCTTCCGACGATCAGCGCGGCACCCTTGCCGGCCAGCGCGACATGCGCCGCCTGGACGCGAAGCGGCTCGGTCCCGAACGCGTTGCTCAGTTGGATACGGAGGTGTTTGCCGCCCGCCGAAAGCCGGACGACCTGCCGCAGCGTCGCATCGGTCAGCAGCGGATCGGCAAGCGCGTTGCGCGGTTAGGGGATCTGCTGCGCGGTCGCCCAACTGCCGACCCAGCGCGCGGGTTGCGGCGCCGCGGCCCCCAGCAGCAGCACCCCTAAAGCCGCGAGCCCGATCGTGCGGATCGTTTTCATCCCGTTTCCTCTCCACGCCACTATCTTGTGGCTGTCGCGGCCTTGACAGCGCGCCGACGCTGGTGTTGTTAGCGCTATCAAAATAAAATGTCGAGTGGAGCGGGTATGAAGGGCGAACGAGGCGGGATGGCGTCTGCGCTGCCGGGGGACTGGGGTTCGGGAAGTTTCATCGGTCGGATCCAGACGGAGGACGGGCCGTCGCCGATCCTGCTCGTGCGCGGGCAGGCGTTCGACATGGCGCGCGTCGCGCCGACCGTCTCCGCGCTGATCGACCGCGGTGATTTCAGTGGTACGGGCGGCACGCCGCTCCCCGATTTCGCGTTCGAAACCGCCGCCTTGCTCAGCCCGGTCGACCTGCAATGCGTCAAGGCCGCGGGCGTCACCTTCGCGGTCTCCGCGCTCGAACGCGTGATAGAGGAACGTGGGCGCGGTGATCCCGCCGCCGCGAGCGCGATCCGCGAACGGCTCGAGACGCGCGTCGGCGGGTCGATCCGCGGCGTCGTGCCGGGCACGCCCGAGGCGGCGGCGCTCAAGCAGGCGCTGATCGACGATGGCCTGTGGTCGCAATATCTCGAAGTCGCGATCGGCCCCGATGCGGAGGTGTTCACCAAGGCTCCCGTGCTCGCCACGGTCGGCGCGGATGCCGAGATCGGGATCCGCTCGGATTCGACCTGGAACAACCCCGAGCCCGAGATCGCATTGCTGGTCGACAGCCACGGCAAGACCGTCGGCGCTATGCTCGGCAACGACGTCAACCTGCGCGATTTCGAGGGGCGGTCGGCATTGCTGCTGGGCAAGGCAAAGGACAATAACGCGTCCTGTTCGCTCGGCCCGCTGGTGCGGCTGTTCGACGACAGTTTCGGGATCGACGACGTCCGCTCCGCCGAGGTCGCGCTCCGGATCGAAGGCGAGGACGGTTATGTCCTCGAAGGCGCGAGCAACATGGCCGAGATCAGCCGCGATCCGCTCGAGCTCGTCCGCCAGACCTTGAGCGAGCATCAATATCCCGACGGCTTCGCGCTGTTCCTCGGCACGCTGTTCGCGCCGGTGCAGGACCGCGACGAACCCGGCCGCGGCTTTACCCACAAGGTCGGCGACACGGTGTCGATCGAAAGCGCCAAGCTCGGGCGCCTCGTCAACCGCGTCGTCACCTCGCGCGATGCCGCGCCCTGGGCGACCGGGATCGGCGCGCTGATGACCAATCTGGCCCGACGCGGCCTGCTGGAGACAAAACAGTGACGGCCATGCCGACCGACGCCACGATGACGACACGGGCGATCTATCCGAGCCTCGCAGGGAAGCGCGTGCTCATCACCGGGGGCGCGACCGGGATCGGCGCTGGCCTGGTCGAGGCGTTCGCCGCACAGCGCGCGGAGATCTGCTTCCTCGATATCGATCACAATGCGGGCGCGGCGGTGGCCGAGAAGTTCGCGCCGGGCGGATTCCATGGATGCGACCTGCGCGACATCGCTGCGCTCAAGCAGACGATCGCGACGGTCGCCGAGCAGCTCGGCGGGATCGACGTGTTGATCAACAACGCCGCCAATGACGATCGCCACGGCATCGCGGAAGTGACGCCCGACTATTGGGACGAGCGGATGGCGGTCAATTTGCGTCACCTGTTCTTTGCGGCACAAGCGGCGGTGCCGCACATGCAGCGCGCGGGCGGCGGGGCGATCGTCAATTTCGGGTCGATTAGCTGGCATCTCGGCTTGCCCGACCTCGTCCTCTACCAGACCGCCAAGGCCGCGATCGAGGGCATGACGCGCAGCCTCGCGCGCGATCTCGGGCGCGACAACATCCGCGTGACGACGATCGTCCCCGGCAACGTCCAGACCCCGCGGCAGGAAAAATGGTACACGCCCGAGGGCGAGGCCGAGATCGTCTCCGCGCAGTGCCTCGACGGCCGGATCCAGCCCGCCGATGTCGCGGCGCTTGCGCTGTTCCTCGCATCGGACGATGCCCGCATGTGCACGGGGCACGACTATTTCGTCGATGCCGGCTGGCGCTAAGGGGATACAGGCGATGGTCCAGTCGGTTTTCGCGGTCGCGGCGACGCTTGGGGAAGGGCCGGTGTGGATCGGCGACGCCCTGTGGTTCGTCGATATCAAGGCGCACCGCCTGTATCGCTTCGACCCTGCCACCGGCACCGCGCAGCACTGGACCGCGCCCGACCAGATCGGCTGGGTGCTCCCGACCGAGGCGGGCGACTTCGTCGCCGGGGTCAAGACCGGGCTCCACCGGTTCGATCCGGCAAGCGGCGTGTTCACGCTGCTGCACGATCCCGAGCCCGACCATCCGGGCAACCGCCTCAACGACGCGGCGACCGACGCCAAGGGCCGGATCTGGTTCGGCACGATGGACGATTCGGAAGCGGGCCTGACCGGACGGCTGCACCGCCATGCCGACGGCGTGACGCAGGACAGCGGGCTGCCGCCGGTCGCGATCACCAACGGCCCCGCGATCAGCGCGGACGGGACGATGCTGTATCACACCGATACGCTCGGCAAGCGCATCTGGCGCGCCGCGATCAACGACGACGGGTCGCTCGGCGCGCCTGAGCTGCATATCGAGATCGAGGACGGCGCGGGGCATCCCGATGGCTGCGTGATCGATTCCGAGAATTGCCTGTGGACCGGGCTGTGGGGCGGCTGGGCGGTGCGGCGCTACGATCCGGCGGGGGCGCTGCTCCAGTCGGTGCGCTTCCCGGTCGGCAACATCACCAAGATCGCCTTCGGCGGCCCCGACCTGCGCACCGCTTATGCGACGACCGCGCGCAAGGGGCTCGATCCCGCCGCGCTGGCCGACCAGCCCGAGGCGGGCAATCTTTTCGCATTCGATCCCGGCGTGGCGGGTCTCCCCGTGACGCCGGCAAAACTATAAAAGACGGAGAAGGAACGGACTATGGCGACGGTATCGCTGCCGGGGGTGGGCCCGGACATGAGCAAGGTGAATTTCGGCTTCATTGCCGCGATCGTCGCGGTGGCGACGATCGGCGGGTTCATGTTCGGCTATGATTCGGGCGTCATCAACGGCACGCAAAAGGGGCTCGAGGCGGCGTTCGACCTCGGCAAGCTCGGGATCGGCATCAACGTCGGTGCGATTCTCGTCGGTTCGTCGATCGGCGCGTTCACCGCCGGGCGGTTGGCGGACCGGATCGGGCGGCGCAGCGTCATGATGCTCGCCGCGGCGCTGTTCCTCGTCAGCGCGCTCGCGGCGGGGGCTGCAGGCTCGTCGATCATCTTCATCCTCGCGCGCATCGTCGGCGGCCTCGGCGTCGGCGCGGCGAGCGTGATCTCGCCGGTCTATATCTCCGAAGTCACCCCCGCCTCGATTCGCGGGCGGCTGTCGAGCGTCCAGCAGGTGATGATCATCACCGGGCTGACCGGCGCGTTCGTCGCCAATTACGTGCTCGCGCGCTACGCGGGCGGTTCGACCGCGATCCTCTGGCTCGGCGAGCCCGCCTGGCGCTGGATGTTCTGGCTCCAGGCGATCCCCGCCGCGATCTACTTCCTCGCGCTGCTGATCATCCCGGAGAGCCCGCGCTACTTGATGGTCAAGGGGTATGACGAGCGGGCGCGCGTCGTGCTCGCGCGGCTGTTCGGGCAGGAAGAGGCGGACCGCAAGGTCACCGAGATCCGCGCGAGCCTGTCGGCCGATCATCACAAGCCACGCCTGTCCGACCTGCTCGACAAGCGCACCGGCAAGATCCGTCCGATCCTGTGGGCGGGCATCGGGCTTGCGGTGTTCCAGCAGCTCGTCGGCATCAACGTCGTCTTCTATTACGGCGCGACGCTGTGGGAAGCGGTCGGCTTCTCCGAGAATTACGCGCTTCAGACCAACATCCTGTCGGGCGTGCTGTCGATCGGCGCGTGCGTCTTCACGATCGCCTTCGTCGACAAGATCGGCCGCAAGCCGCTGCTGCTGGTCGGTTCGGCCGGCATGGCGGTGACGCTCGCGACCGTGGCGTACGCGTTCTCGACCGCGGTGACCGGCGCGGATGGCGCGGTGTCGCTGCCGGGCAACAACGGCGTGATCGCGCTCGTTGCGGCGAACCTCTACGTCATCTTCTTCAACTTCAGCTGGGGCCCGATCATGTGGGTCATGCTCGGCGAGATGTTCCCCAACCAGATCCGCGGGTCGGGGCTTGCGGTCGCGGGCTTCGCACAGTGGATCGCCAATGCCGCAATCTCGGTCAGCTTCCCCGCGCTCGTGGTGTCGCCGGGCCTCGCGGTCACCTACACCGGCTATGCGGTGTTCGCGGCGATCTCGTTCTTCTTCGTGAAGGCGATGGTCAACGAAACCCGCGGGCGCGAGCTCGAGGACATGGAGGGGTAACCCAGCCCCTCCGAGGGACGCGAAAAAGGCGTCGTTCCGATCGGAACGACGCCTTTTTCGTGCGCGGACCGGTCAGTCCGGCACGCGCCGTGCCGCAGGCCGACGCCGCGGTGCCGCATCCGACTGGCGCCGGATCAGCGTGTAATCCGCCAGCACATGCGGTTCGCCGACATCCTCGGGCCGCCCCGCCTTGCCCATGCGGATCGCATGGACCAGCAGCTCGACCGCCATCCGCGACATCTCGACCACTGGCTGGCGGATCGTCGTCAGCTCGGGCCAGATCGTCGTCGCGAGCGCGGTATCGTCGAACCCGCACACCGTCAGGTCGCTCGGCACGTCGAGCCCGCGGCGATGCGCGATCGCGACCGTCGCCGCCGCCATGTCGTCGTTCGACGCGAAGATCGCCGACGGCGGATCGCTCAGTTCGAGCAGCCGGTCCGCCGCATCGAGCCCCGAGCGATAGGTGAACAGCCCTTCCTCCACCAGCGCGGGATCATCGGGCAGGTCGAGATCGGCGAGCGCCGCACGATAGCCGTCGAGCCGTTCGGCGCTCGCGGTCTGGTTGGGGTTGCCGGTGATGAACCCGATCCGGCGATGCCCGAGCGTGCCGAGATGCCGCGTCATGTCATACGCCGCCTGGCGATCGTCGATGCTCACCGACAAGGCCCAGCCCGGTGCGCGCCCGGTCGCCACCGCGACGATCGGCACGCCCGCCGCCTCGAGCGCGGCCAGCACGTCGGGGGAATCGCTCAGCGGCGGCGGCAGCACGATCCCGTCGACCCGTCCGTTGAGCAGATGCGCGACCGCGGCGGCTTCCTGCCCGGGCTCGTCGCATTTCTCGACGACGAGCTGGACGTTGCTCCGGCTCGCCTGGTCGAGGCTGCCGACGAGGAACGCGCTCAGATAGGCGAAGCTCGGGTTCGAATGGAGCAGCCCGATGCGGATCTCCTCGCCCCCCGCCAGCGTCCGCGCGGCGGCATTGGGCGCGTAGTTGAGCTCCGCGATCGCCGCCTCGACCCGCTCGCGCGTCTGCGCGCGGACCGTGTCCTTGGCGTTGATGACGCGCGACACGGTCATCGGCGACACCCCCGCCTTGCGCGCGACATCGGTGATCGTCGGCACATTGTGCTGCCGCCGCGAGGGTCGTGTTTCCGTCATTCGGATCCTTTCGTCGCGCGGACTATGGGCCGATCCTTACGCTCTCGGCAAGTCAGGGGTTTCCGGGGGCGTAAGGAAACCGCTGCGCCTTGTACCAGGCGAGGTCATGCGCGGGCGCGCGCACGCCCGCCGGGAGCGGAAGCGCGTTGACCGACATCCAGTAGGACAGGCTCGCATCGCGCCACCACTGCGCCTCGCGCTGCTGCACGCCGAGGAAGCTCTCGGTCTTGGCGAAGCGTTCGGCGTCGATCCGCGGGCGAAGCGCCGCCCAGTCCGCGCGCATCCCGGCGACATAGCCGACGCCGCGATCGTAATCGCCGACCATCCCCTGCCACACCGTCTCGCCCGATTTCAGCCGGTACGTCCACGGCACGCGGTGGAACCACAACAGGTCGCGCTCGGGCGTCGTCTTCGGGTCGGCCAGCAGCCGCGCCAGCGCGGGCGCATATTGGGCGGTCGCGGCATTGCCCTTCGGCCCGCGCTCCACCCCGACGGCGTCGCGGGTCGCGCGATGATAATAATAGGGGTTCCATTCGGGCCGCTTGAGATCGGAGATCCACAGCCCCGGCCCGTAATGATGCCCGGTCGCCATCACATGCGCGAGCCCGAGCGGGGTCATGTAGTCGACCACCGCCTCGCGCGAGCCCGCCATCATCTTCACTACCGGGCCGACCACCGCGGGCGCGGGCTCGAACGTCATCGCCGCCCAGTCGCGCGCAATCGCGTCCGCACTGTCGTCGGGGTTCCACGCGAACCGCCCGAACGCGAACCAGTTCGCCTGGTTGAAGGTCGATCCCGACCAGTCGCGGTCGCGCCCGATATTGGCGACCCCCGCCATGCCCGTCAGCGCATGACGGTCGAGCGTCCCGTCGACCACGCGCGCGACGGTCGATCCCTTGCCGTGTGCGAGCGTATCGCTCCGCAGCGTCTCCTCGAACATCGGGCCGAGATAGGCGAGGTGCGTCGCCTGGCCGAGATATTCCTTGGTGATCTGGAATTCCATCATCAGCGGCGTCTTTGGCATCGCGCCGAACAAGGGATGGAACGGCTCGCGCGGCTGGAAGTCGATCGCGCCGTTCTTGACCTGGACGATCACGTTCGACGCGAACTTCCCGTCGAGCGGATGGAAGTCGTCATACGCCTGCTTGGCGCGATCCTCGGCGTTTTCCTGCGCGTAGACGAACGCGCGCCACATCACGATTCCGTGGTGCGGCGCGACTGCTGCGGCGAGCATGTTCGCGCCGTCCGCATGCGTGCGGTGGTAATCCTGCGGGCCGGGCTGGCCTTCCGAATTGGCCTTCACGAGAAAGCCGCCGAAATCGGGAATCGCGCGGTAGATCTCGTCCGCCTTCGCGCGCCACCACGCCGCGACCTGCGGATCGAGCGGATCGGCGGTCTTGAGGCCGCCAAGCTCGATCGGTGCGGAGAAGCGCGCCGAGAGATAGACCTTGATCCCGTAGGGCCGGAAGATGTCCGCAAGCGCCGCCGCCTTGGCGATATAGAACGGGGTCAGGCTTTCGGCCTTGGCGTTGACGTTGTTGAGGACGCTGCCGTTGATCCCGATCGAGGCATTGGCGCGCGCATAATCGGTGTAGCGCGGGTCGCGATAGTCGGGGAGCGTCCACCAGTCCCACAGCGACTGGCCCGAATAGCCGCGCTCGACCGTCCCATCGAGATTGTCCCAATGATCGAGCACCCGCAGCGCGACGTGCGGGGTGGAAGACAGGTCGACCTCGGCAAGCGGATGGCCGGTCTGGACCCAGCGGAGCAAGGCGAACGCGCCATACAGCACCCCGCGATCGGTGTTCGCGGTGACGAGCGTCACGCGGCGGCCGTCGAGATCGACCGCGCGGACGAGATAGCCTTCCTGCCCGAGCGCCTCGGTCGGCAGCCTGAGCGCGGCAAGCTGCGGCGCGCTGCTCACCGCAAGGACGATCGCACCCGCGCGCGCATCGGCAACCAGCGGAACGGGATGCGCCGACAGACCGGACAGGCCGCGCGTCAGTTCCGCACCCGCGACCCGCAGCGTCGGCGTGTCGCCGAGAACGGTGATTGCGGCGGTGTCGGTCCCTTGCGCGGCGGCGAGCGGACGATAGCGCAGCCAGAGATCATAGCCGTCTTCAGCGAAGGCGGGGGTGGCAACGCCCGCGAGCAACGCCGCGACGATCGTCCGTTTCACCAGGTTGCGCATGTCCATCATCACCCTCCGTCGTCGCCCGCCGGATTGGTCCGGTCGTCGGTCTGCCGCGCGGTCGTTGACAGAACGACGACGCCTGACGCATGATAACGCTAACACAACGAAGGCATCGCCAGCAATGCCACGTTGACGTCGAACGGGAAGGATGCGGATGGGTCTGGTCGCAGGCAAGCAAGGGGGCAAAGGCCCCTGTGATCGCGCGAAATCGACGCGCGGGGCTGCTGCGTGACGACTCGCCGCGACGTGTTGCGCTGGACCGCCTCGGTCTCCGCGCTTGGGCTTCTTCCGGGTGGCGTCCGCGCCGCGACGCAGCCGGTCTATCGCGACCGCCGCGCGCCGGTCGATCTTCGCGTCAGCGACCTGCTCGGGCGGATGACGCTCGAGGAGAAGGTTGCGCAGTTGATTACGCTGTCGACCGCGAAGCGCGACGTGATGGACGACGCCAGCGCCTTTGCGCCCACGCGCGCGGATACCGCTTATCCCAACGGCATTGGCCAGATCGCACGCCCGTCGGATCGCGGCGGCGCGGCGACCGCGAACAATACCGGCACGGACGTTACCGGGCGCTGGCGCAAGCCCGCCGATACGATCGCCTTCGTCAATGCCGCGCAGGATTGGGCGCGGACGCGGACCCGGCTCGGCATCCCGATCCTGTTCCACGAGGAAGCGCTCCACGGCTATATGGCGCCCGAGGCGACCAGCTTCCCGCAGGCGATCGCGCTCGCCGGGTCGTTCGACCGCGGTCTGGTCGAGCGGGTCAATGCGGTGATCGGGCGTGAGGTCCGCGCGCACGGGACGGTGCTCGCGCTGTCGCCGGTCGTCGACATCGCGCGCGATCCACGCTGGGGGCGGATCGAGGAGACGTTCGGTGAGGATCCGTATCTCTGCGGGGAAATGGGGGTCGCTGCGGTCACCGGGTTGCAGGGGCAGGGCAAGACGCTCGCGCCGGGCAAGGTGTTCGCCACCTTGAAGCACATGACCGGGCACGGCCAGCCGATGGCGGGGGACAATGTCGCGCCCGCTGCGCTCGGCGAGCGCGAATTGCGCTCCGATTTCTTCCCGCCGTTCCGCGCGGTGGTCAAGCGCATCGGGATCGGCGCGGTGATGCCGTCGTATAACGAGATCGACGGCGTCCCGAGCCACGCCAATCGCTGGCTGCTGCACGACGTGTTGCGCGGCGAATGGGGCTTCGATGGCGCGATCGTCAGCGATTATGCGGCTATCCCCGAGCTCTCCTATTTCCACCATCTTGCGAAGGATATGGACGGCGCGGCGTTGCTCGCGTTGCAGGCGGGGGTCGATTGCGACCTGCCCGACGGCGTCGCCTATCGCGGGCTCGCGGCGGCGGTGCGCGGGGGCAAGGTGCCGGTTGCGTTGGTCGATGCGGCGTGCGCGCACATGCTGCGGATGAAGTTCCGCGCAGGGCTGTTCGAGGCGGGGCCGGTCGACCCCGCCGCGGCGGCGAAGCTCACCGCCAACGCCGAGGCACGCGCGCTTGCGCTGGAAGCGGCGCGGCGGTCGATCGCGTTGCTCGTCAACGACGGCACGCTCCCGCTCACCGCGGGCAGGCACAAGCGTGTCGCGGTGATCGGCCCGAACGCGGCGGTCGCGCGGCTCGGCGGTTATTCGTCGATCCCGCGGCAGACGGTCTCGCTGCTCGAAGGCGTCCGCGCGCGGCTCGCGGGAAAGGCCGAGGTCGTCCACGCACAGGGCGTCTTCATCACGCAAAGCGAGGACCGGTCGGCGAACGCGGTGCTGCTCGGCGATCCCGCGAAGAACCGCGCGCTGATCGCGGAGGCGGTCGCGGTGGCGCAAGGGTGCGACATCGTGCTGCTCGCGATCGGCGATACCGAGCAGACCAGCCGCGAAGGCTATGCGAAAACGCATCTCGGCGACCGGATCGACCTAGACCTGCTCGGCGAGCAGAACGCCTTGTTCGACGCATTGAAGGCGACCGGCAAGCCGGTCGTGGTCGTGGCGATCAACGGGCGCCCGCCGTCATGGCCGAATGTGGTGCGCGGGGCGAATGCGCTGCTCGAATGCTGGTATGTCGGGCAGGAAGGCGGCACCGCGATCGCGGAGGCGCTGTTCGGCGACATCAATCCGGGCGCGAAACTGCCGGTCAGCGTCGTCCGCGAGGTCGGGCAGGTGCCTTTGTATTACAACGAGAAACCGTCCGCGCGGCGCGGCTATCTGTTCAAGGACGCGCGCCCCTTGTTTCCGTTCGGGTTCGGGCTGAGCTACACCCGGTTCGAGGTCGGCGCGCCCCGCCTGTCGGCCGCGCGGATCGGCGTCGGCGACACGGTGAGCGTCGAGGTCGACGTCGCCAACATCGGTGACCGAACAGGGGACGAAGTGGTCCAGCTCTACGTTCACGACCAGGTTTCGTCGGTGACGCGCCCGGTCGAGGAATTGAAGGGATTCGAACGGGTTACGCTCAAGCCCGGCGAGCGGCGGACGCTCCGCTTCCAGCTCGCACCGGACGCTTTCTCCTTGTGGAACAATGAGATGCACGAAGTCGTCGAACCCGGTCTGTTCGACATCATGGCGGGCCCCAGCTCGGCCGATCTCAAGACCGCCCAACTCGAAATCGCCTGAGGAACCGCGCATGATTTCCCCCCGTCCGCCTGTGCAACGATGACCACCTTGGGCGATCAGATCGCGACGGCCCCCGAGACCGCCGAACACGCCGTCCCCCGCCCGCGCGGGCGAGTCCGCTGGATCATCTGCGGGCTCCTGTTCGCCGCGGTCGTCCTGTCGTACATCGACCGGCTCGTGCTCGGCGTGCTCAAGCCCGAGCTGTCGGCGACCTACGGCTGGTCCAACACCGGCTATGGCGACATCACCGGCTATTTCCAGGTCTGCTACGGCTTCGGCTTCCTGTTCTTCGGCTGGCTGATCGACCGGATCGGCGCGAAGACGGGCTATCTGCTGGCGGTCGCGACCTGGACGATCGGCCATCTCGCGCAGGTGCTGGTGACGAGCACGACCGGCTTCGTCATCGCCCGCATCCCGCTCGCGCTGGGCGAGGCGGGGACCTACCCATCCGCGCTGGCGGCGGTGTCGCAGTGGTTCCCCAAGAAGGAGCGCGCACTCGCGATCGGTATCTTCAACGCCGGCGCCAACGTCGGCGCGGTGGTGACGCCGCTGCTCGTCTCGCTGCTGGTCGTGACCTTCGCGCTCAACTGGCGCTGGGCGTTCATCGTGACCGGGCTGTTCAACGTCGTGTGGCTGGGCCTGTGGTTCTGGCTGTACCGCAAGCCGGCCGACCACCCCCGGCTGACGCCCGAGGAACGTGCCTGGATCGAGACCGAGCCGTCGGTCGACGTCGGTCGCGCGACCTTCCGCAGCGTGCTGCGCCACCGCGAGACCTGGGCCTATATGGCGGGGCGGTTCCTGATCGACCCGGTGTGGTGGACGTTCCTGTTCTGGCTCCCCGATTTCTTCAGCAAGCAATATGGCTACGACCTGAAGAGCTTCGGCCCGCCGCTGGTGGCGATCTACATCCTCGCCGATTTCGGGGCGATTTCGGGGGGCTGGTATTCGTCGCACCTGCTCAAGCGCGGGGTCGCGACGGGCCGCGCGCGCAAGCGGGCGATGTTCGTCTGCGCGCTTTTCGCGCTCCCGGTGATGTTCGCGGTGCAGGCGAGCAACATCTGGATCGCGGTCGCCTTCATCGGCCTTGCCTGCGCGGCGCATCAGGGGTTCTCGACCAACCTCTTCTCGCTCCCGGGCGACCTGTTCCCGCGCTACGCGCAGGGGACGTTGGTCGGTCTCGGCGGGTTCGCGGGCGCGGCGGGCGGTTTCATCGCATCCAAGTCGCTCGGGTTGCTGCTCGATACGGTCGGGAGCTACCAGCCGTTCTTCATCGCCTGCGGGCTGGCGTATCTGCTCGCGCTGCTGGTGACGCATCTGCTCAACCCGCGCTACGAACCGGTGACGATCAACCCGTAGCGTTGCGCGGGGAGCTGCGCGTCCTATGCTGCCGGGCATGCCCAGGGATCATTCCGATATCGTCGCGTCGGTCGACCGCTACGAAGCCGCGCTCGTCGCTTCGCTCGGCACCGCCGTGGTCGCTGCGGACCTGGCCGAAAAGCATCGCAAGATGCGAAAGTCGCCGTTCCAGTTCCTCCGCGCGACCTGCTTCCGCTGGGCCGAAACCGCGCCGACGCTGTGCCCCGACCTGATCGCCGCCACTCGGGTTGGCGCGGTGGTCGATTCACACGCGGGCAATTTCGGCCTGTGGCGCGATGCGCAGATGCGGCTGGTGTGGGGCGTCAACGATTTCGACGAAGCGGCGCATGCGCCATGGCCGTTCGATCTCGTGCGGCTCGCGACGAGCCTGATCCTCGCGCTCGACGATACGCGCGCCGGCGAGATCGCTGACGCGGTGCTCGCCGGCTACGCCGAGGGGCTCGCCGCGCCGAACGCCTTCGTACTCGAACGCGACCATCTGTGGCTGCGCGACGCCTTCGCCGCGACCGACAAGCAGCGCGCGGCCTATTGGGCGAAGCTAGAAGCGGCTCCGCCCGCTATATGCAACCCGCGCGCGTTCGAGCAGCCGTTGATGGCAGCGCTTGGACCGGTTGAAGCAGCGACGATCGCGGCGCGGTCGGCAGGCGTCGGCAGCCTCGGTCGCCCGCGCTTCGTCGCGATGGGGGCGTGGCGCGGCGGGCCGGTCGCAGCCGAGATCAAGGCGGTGTTGCCGTCGGCCTGGGGAAGCGGACAGGAAGCCGGGCTCGCGGACCGGCTGGCTCACGGTCGTTACCGCTCGCCTGATGCGACGTTGCGCTACGGCACGGACCATGTCGTCCGACGGCTTGGTCCGAACAGCAGCAAGATCGACTTCGAGACGCTCTCACCCGCCCTCCACGCCAATCTGTTCGCGGCGATGGGGCGTGATCTGGCCGCGATCCATTGCGGCACGGGCGATGCGTCGACGCTCAAGCGCGAGCTCGCCGCGCTGCCGGGTGGATGGCTCAAGGGCGCAGGCCGGACCGTTACGTGTTCGACCGAGGCAGACTGGGACGTTTGGCGGCGGGAAACGGCGAAGAGCTGAACGCCCGTGGCACCTCGTAGGATGGCGGTGGCCAGGAACACGATTCCCCCAGCGGGAAGCCCGGTTTCGTCACATCGGCTCCCTGCCGGGATGACGAAGGATCGCAACGCGACGCGTGGTCGCAGCGTCAGTCGTCGAGTTGCTGGCCCGGCACCGGGGTGCTTTCCGTCGTCCGGCACCCCCATAGCGCGTAGAACAGCACATACAGCTCGCACGCCGCGGTCAGCAGGAACGAAGCCTGCAACCCGTACATGTCCGCAAGCTTGCCCTGCACCACGACAAGCGCGCCCCCCGCGATCGCCATGATCAGCAGCCCTGAACCCTCCTCGGTCAACGGTCCGAGCCCCTTGATCCCGAGCGTGAAGATCGTCGGGAACATGATCGAGTGGAACAGACCGACGAGGATCAGCGCCCACATCGCGACGGGCCCGGTCGTGAACACGGTGACGAGCATCACGACGAACGCCCCGATCGAGAAAGCGGCGAGCACCGTTTCGGCGGGGATCTTCTGCATGATGAACGAGCCGACGAACCGCCCGATCATCATCCCGCCCCACAGGAACGTCAGGTAACGCCCGGCCTGCTCATGCGTCAGGTCGGCGATCTCGGGCTGGCTGACGAAGTTGACGAACAGGTTGGCGACGCCGATCTCGGCGATCAGGTAGATGAAGATCGCCGGAATGCCGAACACGAGGTTGCGGTGCTTCCACAAGGAGTGGTTCCTGCGCTCGGCCTTCGCCATCCGGCTGGTCGATCCCCCCATCGCGGGCAGGGGGAAGCGGGCGATCACCACCGCGAGCACGATCAGTACGATCGCGACCAGCACATAGGGCAACACTACCGACTGCGCATCGGCGAGCCGTTCCGCCTGGGTAAAGACGGCCCCGGACTTGGCTGTGCCGCTGGTCGAGCGACCAAGGATCAGATACGCGCCGAACAGCGGCGCGAGCATCGTCCCTGCTGAATTGAGCGCCTGCACGAGATTGAGCCGCGCCGAGGCGGTCTCGGGCGCGCCGATCACCGCGACATAGGGGTTTGCCGCCACCTGGAGCAGCGTGATCCCGCTCGCAATCACGAACAGCATGACGAGCGTGACACCGTAGGACGGGATGCTGGCCGCAAGCGTCATGCCGACCGCACCCGCCGCCATGATCAACAGCCCGGTGACGAGCGACTTCTTGTATCCGATCCGCTCGATCAGCTTGGCCGAGGGGATCGACGCGAAGAAATAGGCGATGAACCAGACGCTCTCGATCAGCGTCGTCTGGGTGTAGCTCAGTTCGAACACGCTGCGCAGATGCGGCAGCAGCGTGTTGTTGATGACCGTGATGAAGCCCCACATGAAGAACAACGTGCCGAGCAACACGAGCGCGCTGACATAGGACGGGCGGACGCCACCCTCCGTCGCCACCATGTCGGGGGCAGATTGCCGGGTCGGAACCATCGCCATCAGCACGCATCCTCATTGATCTTATAATTGTCTGAGTATATCCCGATCTGGATAGCGTCAAACGCGGAGTTTTCGAAAATGTCTGAATCCACACCCCCCAAGCTCCGCAGCCGCGCCTGGTTCGACAATCCCGACAACATTGACATGACCGCGCTGTATCTGGAGCGGTACCTCAACTTCGGCTTGAGCCTGGCCGAGCTGCAATCGGGCAAGCCGATCATCGGCATTGCGCAGACCGGGTCGGACCTGAGCCCATGCAACCGCCACCACCTCGTGCTGGCCGAGCGGCTGCGCGAAGGTATTCGCGAAGCCGGCGGGATCGCGCTCGAATTCCCGGTCCATCCGATTCAGGAAACCGGCAAGCGCCCGACCGCTGGCCTCGACCGCAACCTTGCCTACCTCGGGCTGGTCGAGACGCTGTACGGCTATCCGCTCGACGGCGTCGTGCTGACGATCGGCTGTGACAAGACCACGCCCGCCTGCCTGATGGCGGCGGCAACCGTGAACATCCCGGCGATCGCGCTGTCGGTCGGGCCGATGCTCAACGGTTGGCACAAGGGCGAGCGGACCGGTTCAGGCACGATCGTGTGGAAGGCGCGCGAGCTGCTCGCAGCGGGCGAGATCGACCACGCCGAATTCATCCGCCTTGTCGCCTCGTCGGCACCGTCGACCGGTTATTGCAACACGATGGGCACCGCGACGACGATGAACTCGTTGTGCGAGGCGCTCGGCATGTCGTTGCCCGGTTCGGCCGCGATCCCCGCGCCGTATCGTGATCGCCAGGAAGTCGCGTATCTCACCGGCAAGCGCATCGTCGACATGGTCGCCGAGGATCTCAAGCCGTCGGACATCATGACGCGCGATGCGTTCCTCAACGCGATTCGCGTCAATTCGGCGATCGGTGGATCGACCAATGCGCCGATCCATCTGACCGCGATCTCGCGCCACATCGGCGTCGACGTGCCGGTCGAGACGTGGCAGTCGCACGGGCTCGACATTCCGCTGCTCGTCAATTTGCAGCCCGCGGGCGAATATCTCGGCGAGGATTTCTACCGTGCGGGCGGCGTTCCGGCGGTCGTGTCGCAGCTGATCGACCAGGGGTTGATCGCCGAGGGCGCGATGACCGTCAACGGCAAGACGATGGGCGAGAATTGCCGCGGCGTCGCGATCGAGGACGAGAAGGTTATCCGTCCGTTCGCGACTCCGCTGATGGAGGCGGCGGGGTTCGTCGTGCTGTCGGGCAATCTGTTCGACAATGCGGTCATGAAGACGAGCGTGATCTCGCCCGAATTCCGCGAACGCTATCTCTCCACGCCGGGCGACCTCGATGCGTTCGAAGGCCCGGTCGTGGTGTTTGATGGGCCGGAGGAATATCACCGGCTGATCGACGACCCCGCAACCGGGATCACCCCCGAAACGCTGCTGGTGATGCGCGGCGCGGGGCCGATCGGCTATCCGGGCGCGGCCGAAGTCGTCAACATGCGCCCGCCTGCGCATCTGATTCTCGACGGTGTCCATGCGCTGCCGTGCATCGGCGACGGGCGGCAGTCTGGGACGAGCGGCAGCCCGTCGATCCTCAATGCATCGCCCGAGGCCGCAGCCGGCGGGACGCTTGCGCTGCTGCGCACGGGGGACCGGGTGCGGATTGATCTCAATCGCGGAACTGCCGACGTGCTGATCGACGATGCCGAGATCGCTGCGCGGCGCGAAGCGCTGGCGGCGGCGGGGGGGTATCAGTATCCCGCGTCGCAGACGCCGTGGCAGGAGATCCAGCGTTCGGTTGTTGGGCAGTTGGGGACGGGCGCGATCCTCGAAGGCTCTGAGGCGTATCAGCGTATCGCCCAGACGCGCGGGTTGCCGCGGGATAACCACTGAAGCGAACCAGACTTCCCCGGCGGAGGTCGGGGGCCAGTCGCGCAGGTCGTTGTAACGGGCGGTTGCGCTCGAATAACGATGACCACTGCTACTGGCCCCCGGCCTTCGGCGGGGGAGCACCCTTAGGTATGGGCGGGTTAATCTCCCGGCGATACCGCCCCATCGGGAAGACCCTTACTCGCGCTCGGCCAGCCCCATATCCCCCAGCGCCAGCCGCAGCAGGTCGACCATTGCGTTATGCGCCGCCTTGCCATCGCCCGCGACGATCGCCTCATACACGCGCTCGTGATCCGGCAGGGGATCGCGCGGTAGCGCGTGCTTGCGATGCTTGAACGTCGTCGTCCAGCGCACCGCCGCGCCGACGCTGTTCGCCAGCGCCGCGAGCGGTTCGTTGCGCGCCGCGGCAAGGATCGCGCGGTGGAAGCGCTGGTCGGCGGTCTGCCCGCGCGCGTCCTTCAGGCCGTACAGCCGCATCGCCTCGAGCGCGTCGTGCATCTCGGCGAGGTTTGCGTCTGCGCGCCGCCGGGCCGCAAACGCAGCGGCTGCGGGTTCGATCACGCCGCGCAGCTCGAACAGGTCGATGATGAAGTCGGTGTCGGGTTCGCCCTCGAACGTCCAAGCGAGAACGTCGACGTCGAGCAGGTTCCAGCGGCTGCGCGGCGTGACGCGCGTACCCGCCTTGGGGCGGCTCTCGACCAGCCCCTTGGCGGCCAGAATACGGATCGCCTCGCGATACGCGGTGCGCGAGATGCCGAGCGCCTCGCTTGCCTCGATCTCGCCGCCGAACACCGTGCCGGGCTGGCGCATCCCGCTGACGATCTCCACGCCGATGTCGTGCGCGATGATCCCGTGGATGCGCGGGGCGAAGCTGCGGTCGTCGTCTCCGGTCATGCCGCTCCCTTGCGTGTCGCGCCGATGCTAGCCGATCGCGCCGCGCTCCGGAAGCGGTACACGCTTATAGCGCGCGGACCTGTGGCACGATGGTATCGCCCACCGCGAGCGGATTGCTGACGGGAAGCGTGAACGGCGCGGCCGCGATTTCGAACACGTCGCCCGGCTGGGTCTGGAAGCCTTCGCTGAACGACAGCGTCGCGGTGCCGAAGAAGTGAACGTGAACGTCGCCGGGACGCCGGAAGCCGGCATATTTGAAGTGGTGATGCTCGAGGTTGGCGATGCTGTGCGACATGTTCGCCTCGCCCGACAGGAACGGTTTTTCCCACACCGTCGCCCCGTCGCGGATGATCTTGCTGGTGCCGCGAACGTCGGCGGGCAGGTCGCCGAGCAGCAGTTCGGGGCCGAGCGCGGCGGGACGCAGCTTGGAATGCGCGAGCCACAGGTAATTGCCGCGTTCGGTCACATGATCCGAGAATTCGTTGCCGAGCGCGAAGCCGAGCCGGACCGGTGTGCCGTCCGAGGCGATCAGGTAAATGCCCGCAATCTCGGGCTCCTCGCCGCCGTCGAGCGCGAAGCCCGGCATCGTCAGCGCGTCGCCAGGCCCGGCGAGGATCGCGCCGTCGCCCTTGTAGAACCATTCGGGTTGTACGCCGGTTTCGCCTGCTACGGGCTTGCCGCCGTCGACGCCCATCAGGAACATCTTCATCGAATCGGTCGGGTCGGGGTTTTCCGCCGCCTTGCGGTGCATCTGGTCACGGCCCTCGGCTGATCCGAGATGCGTGAGCCCCGTGCCGCTGACGAGCAGATGCGCGTCATCCGCGTGATCGATTGGCGTCAGTAACCGCACGCTCGCCAGGTCGACCACATCACCGAGCCGGGTTTCCGCCAGCGCGGCCAGCCCCATTTCGGACTGGACCGCGAGATCGGCGAGCTCGAGCATCGTCGACACCCCGATGACGCGGCGCGCGCCATCGGAAGTCATCGCCGCAACGCCGCGCGCGCCGTCGTCGAACTGGACGAGCGAGACGATCATCGTGCGGAGGCCTCGCGTACCCCGTCGATCCGGCGTGCGATGTCCCACGGGTTGCCGTCGCGCAGCGCCGCCGGGAGCATCGCCTGCGGCAGGTTCTGGAACGAGACCGGGCGCAGGAAGCGATAGATGGCGAGCGTGCCGACCGAGGTCGTGCGCCCGTCGCTGGTGGCGGGGAACGGGCCGCCGTGGACCATCGCGTGGCTCACTTCGACCCCCGTCGGCCAACCGTTGGCGAGGATGCGCCCAACGCGGCCCGCGATGATCGGGACGATCCCGGCGGCGGCTTCCGCATCGCCCGCGTCGATCTGGACAGTTGCGGTGAGCTGGCCCTCGAGCGAGGCGATGACATGGCCGACCTCGGCAAGGTCCTTGCAGCGTACGACGACCGACGACGAGCCGAACACCTCGTGCCCGAGCGCGCGGTCGGCGAGGAAGCTCGCTGCATCGGTCTCGAACAGCGCACCGACTGCCTGGTTGGGGCCGGTGTTGGCGACTCCGCGCGCGACGGTGCGGACCGCGTCATGGCCGCCGAGAAGGTCGACACCCTTTTCATAAGCTTCGTGAATGCCGGGCGTGAGCATGGTCAGCGCGGCGCTGCCGGTCAGCGCCTCACCAGCGGCGGCAACGAACGTGTCAAGATCGGGTCCTTCGACCGCGATGACCAGACCCGGATTGGTGCAGAACTGGCCGGCACCCATCGTCAGCGACTGGACATAAGCCGCGCCAAGCTCCTTCGCGCGCGCGGCAAGCGCGGCGGGGAAGAGGATGACCGGGTTGATGCTCGACATCTCGGCATAGACCGGGATCGGCTCGTCCCGCCCGGCGGCGATCTTCATCAGCGCGAGGCCACCGCCGCGCGAGCCGGTGAAGCCGACCGCCTTGACGCGCGGATCGGCGACGAGCGCGCCGCCCAGCGCGTTGCTGTCACCGGGCAGGTATGAGAACACGCCCGCGGGCAGGCCACTCGACTGGACCGCCGACGCGATCGCGCGTGCGACGAGTTCGCCGGTACCTGGATGTGCCGGGTGACCCTTGACGATCACCGGGCAACCTGCGGCGAGGGCCGACGCGGTGTCGCCACCGGCGACCGAGAAGGCGAGCGGGAAGTTGGAGGCACCGAACGCCGCGACCGGACCGATCGCGAGGTTGATCCGGCGCAGGTCGGGCCGGGGCAACGGTGCGCGGTCGGGGAGCGCGGGGTCGATCGTCGCGTCGAGGAAGTCACCCTGGCGGACCATTTGCGCGAACATGCGGAGCTGGCCAACGGTGCGACCGCGCTCGCCTTCGAGGCGTGGGCGGGGCAGGCCGCTCTCGGCCATCGCGCGGACGATGAGATCGTCGCCGATCGCGACGATCGCCTCGGCGATCGCCTCGAGGAAGGTCGCGCGGGTCGTGAGATCCGTCGTCGAATAGACCGGGAATGCGTCTTCCGCGAGCGCGGCGGCTTCCGCGACGGCTTCGGGGCCTGCTGCCGAGAAGTTCGGCTCCAGCGTTTCGCCGGTCGCGGGGTTGATCGCGGTAAACCGCGTATCGGCCTGACGAACGTCAGCACCGATCAAAATTGCTCCATCGATCACGAAAAGCCCTTCCATAATAACTCAGACATAATAGGGTTTGCGGACGCCGACTGCAAGGCGAGACTGAGGATGCGCGCCATGTCCCGACCGATTTCGACGACAGTCCGTGCTGTCACCGCTTTGTTAGCGGCGGGGCGTTACAGCGCCGTGGCACTCGGCGCGACCGCGCTGGTCGCAGGTGCTGCGCAGGCGGCAGGGCCTGCGCGGTTCGGCTGGGTGTCTTATTCCGGCAACGACGGCGCGGCGGTGCCGGCGGACCGCTATCGCAACCCGATCCTCGCTGGCTATCACCCGGATCCGAGCATCGTGCGGGTTGGCGCGGATTATTATCTCGTCAATTCGACCTTCTCCTGGTTTCCCGGCATCCCGGTGTTCCATAGCCGCGATCTCGTCCACTGGCGCCAGATCGGCAATGCGATCGACCGGCCGGGGCAACTCGATTTCACCGGGCGCGCAATTTCGGAGGGCGTGTTCGCCCCCGCGATCAGCTTCCACGCCGGACGGTTCTTCATCGTAAACACCTGCGTGAAATGCGGCGGTAACTTCGTGATCACCGCGGCCAATCCCGCGGGGCCGTGGTCCGATCCGGTGTTCCTGCCGAGCGTCGAGGGGATCGACCCGTCGCTGTTCTTCGATACCGACGGCAAGGCGTGGCTGATCAACAACCGCGAGCCGGTCGGCGGCTCGACGTATGACGGGCACCGCGCGTTGTGGATCGAGCAGTTCGATCCGGTCGGGCTCAAGATGCTCGGCAATGCCAAGATGGTCGTCAACGGCGGGGTCGATCTCGCGGCGAAGCCGGTGTGGATCGAGGGGCCGCACATCTACCGCGTGAACGACGCCTATTACCTGATCGCGGCGGAAGGCGGGACGAGCGTGAACCACAGCGAAGTCGTGTTCCGCGCGCCGGCGGTACAGGGGCCCTATGTCCCGGCACCGCGCACGATCAACCCGATCCTTACCCAGCGCGACCAGCCCGTCGGCCGGGCGAACCCGGTCAGCGCGACGGGGCATGCCGATCTCGTGCAACTTCCGGACGGACGCTGGTGGTCGATCTTCCTGGGCACGCGGCCCTATGCCAAGGATTATTACAACATCGGGCGCGAGACGTTCCTGCTCCCGGTCGACTGGTCGAACGGGTGGCCGGTGATCCTGCCCAAGGGCCAGGCGGTGCCGCGGGTCGCCAAGGCACCGTTGCCGATAGCGACGGCCGGGACCACGCCGCTGACCGGCAGCTACAGCATGCGCGAAGAGTTTGCGGGCGCGAAACTCGGGCTCGAATGGATGACGATGCGCGGCGCACCGTATCGGCTGGGGCAGGGCGACCTGCTGCTCGATCCGCTAGCGGACGGCATCGGCGATTTCGGCAAGCCCGCATTCGTGGCGCGACGGCAGGAGCATGGCGTGGCGACCGTTTCGACCTCGGTGCGCTTCGCGCCAGCCGAAGGCGAGATGGCGGGCCTTGCCGCGGTGCAAAACGACAATTTCTTCCTGACGATCGCGCTGACGAGGCATGGGGGGGACACGTACGTCCGCGCCGCCCGCCGATCCGGGGCGGGCGAGCCACGCAATGGGGTCATCGTGGCGGAACGACCGATAACCGTGAGCGAGCCGGTCCGGTTCCGGATCTCGGCGCATGGGGGACGGTATGATCTTGCCTATGCCGTCGGCAAAGCGTGGGTGACGCTGGCGGCGAACGTCGATGCGACCAACCTCAGCACCGACAAGGCGGGGGGCTTCGTCGGTACGATGATCGGTCCGTTCGCCCAGGGGCCGCGATAGCGCGAAACGAAGGGGAGGACGGTATCGGGTCCCGCACGCCATCCGGCGACACCCCGGCACCAAACCGGGGTGACGCAGGATGGTCAGCCGATTACTTCGCTGATCATCTGCTTTGGCTTGGCATCGGTGAAATTAGCGACGTCGCCAAAGATCTCCGCGGCATGCGCGCCGCTCATCGCCTGCTGCACGTCGCCCATCGTCGCAAAGGAAAGTTCGGCGACAATGATGAACGGCGGCGCGCTGCCGTCGGGCGCTGGCGTGCCCTTGAGCACGCGCGTGCCGGACAGTTCGGCCTTCCACCGGTCGCGCACCAGCGGCATGTGGCTGTTGAGATAATAATCCTCGTCGAAGCGTTCTGCCTTCTCGTACATCACGCTGACGATGATCATGGTGGTTTCCTTGGGGGTATCGGTCATCGCTTGCTCAACGCATAAGCCTGCGTTCCGTTCGTGATTATTGCGTCACCCGGAAGGATTTCCGCGACCGGTACATCCGGCAGCGTCGCGAGCTCGCGATACAGCGGTGCGAAATCGGTCTCGACCGTCACGCGCAGCAAATCCTCGAGGCTGGGAATGACAAAGTAATTCTGCTGGAAATCGTCAATCCGATATTCGGTGCGCATCACGCGCTCGAGATCGAACGCGATCCGGTTGGGACTTGGATCATCGAGCGCGAAGCGACTTTCCGCGAAGCTGGACACGATCCCCGCGCCATAGATGCGCATGCCCTCGGGTTCGGCGATCAGCCCGAACTCGACGGTGTACCAATAGAGCCGCCCGAGATATTTGAGCGCGTCCAGCCCCTGCGCACGCTGCCCGCCGCGACCGTAGGCGGCGAGATAGTCCGCGAACACCGGGTCGGCGAGCATCGGGACGTGGCCGAACACGTCGTGGAACACGTCGGGTTCCTGCAGATAATCGAGCTGGTCCGCACGGCGGATGAAATTGCCCGCGACGAAGCGCCGGTTCGCCATATGGTCGAAGAACACCTCGTCGGGCACCAGCCCGGGGACGGCGACGACCTGCCAGCCGGTCAGCTTCATCAACCGTTCGGACAGTTCCTCGAAATCGGGAATCCCGGGTTTGGACAGCTTGAGTACATCAAGCCCGCGTAGATAGGCGTTGGAAGCACGTCCGGGCAGCAATTTCGCCTGTCGCTCGAACAGCGTGTCCCAGACACGGTGTTCTTCGGCGGTGAATTGCGACCAGTTTTGCGGGATCGTCCAGTCGGCATTGGCGCCGGCCGGGGGCGTGTCGAGAACATGCGTATCTTCCATCATCCGCACCCTCTATCATAGCGTTTGTCGGGGATGAAACAGGAAGCGAATGCCACAGCTGCGTCACTGGATCGGAATGGCCCTATTTATCTTCCTGTTAGTGCCAATTGGCTATGGCGTGGCGGGGATGATCGGAGGCATGGTTCCGACCAATGCGACCGCGACGCAGCCTGCGCGGGGGATACGGATCCTGGTCGAGAGCAATGGAATCCATACCGGACTGGTTCTGCCCAAGGTCGCGGCGGGGGTCGACTGGCGTCGGTTTTTCCCGGCGAACGATCTCGGCGATCCACGCTATGCAGGCTACGATCACGTCGCGATCGGCTGGGGTGACCGGCGTTTCTACGTCGAGACACCGACCTGGGCAGACGTGCGACCGATGACGGTCGTGTCCGCCGCGCTCGGCAGCGGGCAGACGGTATTGCATGTCGAGCATATTGCAGAACCCGTACCCGGCGCGCAGGTGCGCGTCGTGAGGCTTCGCCCGGAAGAATATCGCCGACTTGCCGCGTTCGTCCGCGCGAGCGTTGCGCCGCGTGGCTGGCACCGTCGTGGCTACGGTCAGGACGATGCCTTCTACGCAGCGACCGGTCGTTATGACGCGATCCGCACCTGCAACAGCTGGACCGGCGACGCGCTGCGCGCCGCTGGCGTGCGGATCGGTGCGTGGACGCCGTTCCCTGTCACCGTGCTCGAATGGCTGGCCGCGTGAGGCCGCCGTCACGCCTGTTATGGGCGGCAGAGTTGCCGCGCGCCGCGTTCGGGCTGGCGTCGCTGCTCGGCGCGCGGCGACGGCTTGGCCTGGCCCCGCGCGGCGACGGGCGGCCGGTGTTGCTGCTGCCCGGGCTGATTAACAGCGACCGGTCGCTCGTGGTCTTGCGTCGGTATCTGACGAGCCTCGGGTATCGTGCGGAGGGCTGGGGGCTCGGTCGGAATTTCGGGATCCGTGCAGTTGGCGATCAGGGCGCTTTGCTGCTCGATCGGGTCCGCGCGCTGGAAGTCGAAACGGGCGAGAAAGTGACGTTGATCGGGGTCAGCCTCGGCGGGATCATGGCACGCTACGCCGCGCACCGCCTGCCCGATCTGGTGCGCGAGGTCATCACGATCAGCTCACCGTTCGCCGGATCGCCGCGCGCGACCAACGTCTGGCGCAGCTTCCAGCTTTTGACGGGCGAGCAGATCGACGCGCCGAGCGTCCTCGCGCAGCGCAAGTTGGTCGCGGAGCCGCTGCCGGTCCCGTCGACGGCGATCTGGAGCCGCAGCGACGGGTTCGTCAACGGCATGATCTGCCATGACGAGAACGGCCGGACGATCGAGGTCCGCAGCAGCCACGTGCTGGTGCAGGTGCGGCCGGAAGTACTGCTCGCGGTCGCGCGCGTGCTGGGGGAAAGCGGGCGCAAGGCCTAGCAGTCCCCGCGGCGCTCCTCGCGGCACTGCTTTTGCGCGCGCTTGCGCTCGCGGCCTTCGCGTTCCTCCTGCTTGCGCATCTTCTTCCCATAGTTGCGGTCGGCTTCGGACTGACTGGTCGTCGTCCAGTCGACCGTCTTGCCGACGGCCTTGACCGGGAAGGTGACGATGCTCGCCGCCGTGCGGACACAGCCGCCCGCCAGCAGCGGAAGCAGCGTGGCGGCAAGCAAGAGGCGGTATTTCATCGGTTTTCCTTCGCGGCGTTGCGGGCCTGTACCCCAATTCCCGGGAAGTCGGTGAAGAAACCGTCGATCCCCAGGTCGAGATAGCGTCGGATTGCGGTGTCGATATGGCCATGGGTTGCCGGATCGGTTCCCACCTGCAGGCTCTTGGGCAGGAATGCATTTTCCGCGCGGAACGTCCAGGGATGGAGCCGCAGCCCGGCGGCGTGGGCATCCGCGACGAGCGTGGTCGGTGCCGCGTCGCCATTCTGGATCATCGCGAGGCCGGGGCCGATCCCGTAGGCGTAACGCGCGATCGCCTTGAGCCCCTCCGGGGTCGTCATTTCGGCATAGCTCGGTGCGGCATGATCGGCGGGACCGCCGCTCGAATCCATCAGCTGGATCAGCCGTAGTCCGGTCATGGTGTGGATGCGCTTGAGGTTGGCGACCTCGAACGACTGGATGAACACCGGGTCGCTCGGCTTGCTCCAGCCCGCCGCCTTGAGTTGTGCGACCAGCAGTGCGTCCATCGGGTGGCCGATGCTCGCAAAGTAGCTGGGGTGCTTAGTCTCGGGATAGATGCCGACGACCCGTCCGCCGACGGAATGGCGTTTTGCCAGCGCGATGACTTCGGCGAGCGTCGGGATTTCGAACTGGCCGTCATATTTGGCATTGTCGGGGCGCAGCCTGGGCAACCGCTCGATTGCGCGGAGCGTCTTGAGTTCGGCGAGCGTGAAATCCTCGGTGAACCAGCCGGTGTGACTCTCGCCGTCGATCAGCTTGGTCGTGCGGCGCGCAGCGAATTCGGGGTGGCTCGCCACGTTGGTCGTGCCGGTGATGTCATTCTCGTGGCGTGCGACGAAGACATTGTCCTTGGTCAAAACAAGGTCGGGCTCGATGAAATCGGCACCCTGCTCGATCGCGAGCGAATAGGAGGCAAGGGTATGTTCGGGGCGTAATCCACTGGCGCCGCGATGCGCAATGACGATCGGCGGGGAGAGCGGATGCGGTGCGGGCGTGGCCATCGGCGCACTTTGCGCCATCGCCGGAGGTCCGGCTACCAGGGACAGCACGGCCAGATGCAGAAAGCTTGATCGAAGGCTGTACGAAAAAGGACGTAGACCGCCGGTATAAGCGGAAACCATTCGGTTCATATTCGTTAACCCGTGCTGAAAGGGAGGCCATACCCCATGCAATTCACCATCAACGGCGAAACCCACGAGGTCGAGCCAGATATCCGCGCGTCGCTGCTCGACGTACTCCGCGAACACGTCGGTCTCACCGGCACCAAGAAGGGCTGCGACCACGGCCAGTGCGGAGCGTGCACCGTCCTCGTCAACGGGCGCCGAATCAATTCGTGTCTCACGCTCGCGGTCATGCATCAGGATGATGACATTCTGACGATCGAAGGTCTTGGCAGCGCGGACAATCTGCACCCGATGCAGGCGGCGTTCGTCAAGCATGACGGCTATCAGTGCGGCTATTGCACGCCGGGGCAGATCTGCTCGGCTGTCGGGATGCTCGACGAGGTCAAGAAGGGCTGGGCGAGCCATGTCAGCGACAAGCTCGACAGCGTGTCGCTCGGCAATGACGAGATTTCGGAGCGGATGAGCGGCAATCTGTGCCGTTGCTCGGCCTATCCCAATATCGTCGACGCGATTTCCGAAGTGTCCGGGCTTACCCCCGCCAAGAAAGAGGCAGCGGACGCATGAAGACCTTCGCCTATAGCCGGGCCGAGAGCCCCGAAGCCGCGGTCGCCGCGGGTGGTCGCTTCATCGCGGGCGGGACCAACCTGCTCGACCTGATGAAGCTGCAGATCGAGACGCCGGAATCGCTGGTCGACATCAGCCGGCTCGATCTCGCCAAGATCGAGGAGCGTGAGGATGGCGGCCTGACGATCGGCGCACTCGTGCCCAACAGCGACCTTGCCGCCGATCCACGCGTAGTCGCAGGCTATCCGGTGCTCAGCCGGGCGTTGCTCGCGGGCGCGTCGGGTCAGTTGCGCAACAAGGCGTCGACCGGGGGCAATCTGCTCCAGCGGACGCGTTGTTATTATTTCTACGACAAGGCGACCGCCTGCAACAAGCGCGAGCCGGGCACAGGTTGCTCCGCGATTGGTGGGGTCAACCGCATCCTCGCGATCCTCGGCACGAGCGAGCATTGCATCGCGACGCATCCGAGCGACATGGCGGTTGCGATGCAGGCGCTCGACGCGACGATCGTGACGTTGAAGGCAGATGGCGACCGTCGTCGCATCGCGATCGGCGAATTCTATCGCCTTCCGGGCGACACGCCGCAGATCGAGAACGTGCTCGAGGCAGGTGAACTGATCACGCACGTCGAATTGCCGACGCCACCCAAGGGCGAACAGCTGTACCGCAAGGTACGCGACCGTGCGTCCTATGCGTTCGCGCTCGTATCGGTCGCCGGGATCGTTTCGGTCGAGGACGGCAAGATTGCATCGGCCTCGCTCGCGTTCGGTGGTCTGGGTCCGATGCCGTGGCGTAATCCGGCGGTCGAGGCGGCACTGGTCGGGCAGGCTCCGACCGATGCTGCGTTCAACGCGGCGGCGGATGCGTTGCTGAAGGACGCCAAGGGCTACGGCACGAACGATTTCAAGATTCCGCTCGCACGCCGCACGTTGATCGCGAGCCTGCGCGAGCTGACGGGAGTTTCCGCATGAGCAGCACCAATGCCCTGACGATGGACAAGCCGGTCCCCCACAGCCTGCTCGATACGAGCACGCAGGGAATCATCGGCAAGCCGCTCGACCGCAAGGAAGGTCCGCTCAAGGTGTCGGGCGCGGCGACCTATGCGGCCGAATATCAGATCGAGAACCTGGCTTATGGCGTGCTGGTCGGCGCACCGTTCGCCAAGGGCAAGATCACTAGCGTCGATTCGGAAGTGGCGAAGGCGCTTCCGGGCGTCATCGATGTCATTACAGACTTCGACAAGTTCCTCACCACCCCGGGCCAGGGCCTTGCGCCCAAGGCACCGCAGGGCGTCGAGAACGTCCAGTATTTCGGCGAACTCGTCGCGATCGTGCTGGCGGAAAGCTTCGAGGCGGCGCGTGATGCGGCGCAGCAGGTCGTCGTGAAGTTCGACGCGGCGGACGATGGCCGGTTCGATTTCGAGGCACTGAAGAACGAGACCGAGAAGCCAGCCGACGCGGATACGCCCGCGCATTTCTCGCAAGGCGATCTCGACAAGGCGATGGCCGATGCGGCGGTGACGCTCGACGTCACTTTCACTACGCCGAGCCAGAATAGCGCGGCGATGGAGCCGCACGCCAGCATCGCGACGTGGGACGACAGCGGAATGCTGACTCTTCACGGGTCGTACCAGATGCCGGGTAACGACGTGGAGCAGCTTGCAGCGGCGCTTGGCGTCAGCAAGTCGAAGGTTCGGATCGTCGCACGCTATATCGGCGGTGGCTTCGGGTCGAAGCTCGGGATTGCGCCGGAGTCGGTTGCGGCAGCGCTCGCGGCGAAGGCGCTCGGTCGTCCGGTCAAGGCGGTGATGGCGCGCCAGCAGGTGTTCGACGCGACCGTCCGTCGGTCCAACACCGAGCAGCGCATCCGGCTCGCGGCATCCGCGGACGGGAAGCTGACCGCGATGGGACATGACACGCTCACGTCGAACCTGCCGGACGACGATTATTTCGAGCCGACGGGTCAGGCAACGCACTTCATGTACGCGGCCGAAAACCGCGAGATCAATCACGATATCGTCCGGCTCGACTGGCTGTTGTCGGGGTCGATGCGCGCGCCGGGTGAGGCGGTCGGGATGCTCGCGCTGGAAGGCGCGATGGATGAGCTGGCGGAGAAGCTGGGGCTCGACCCGATCGAGTTCCGCAAGATCAACGAGCCCGAAGTCGATCCGGAAACGCAGGTTCCGCACTCGTCGCGGCAGCTGGTGCGGTGCATGGACGTCGGGGCAAAGAGTTTCGGCTGGGACAAGCGCAATGCGACGCCTGGCAGCCGTCGTGACGGTGAATGGTTCGTCGGCATCGGAATGGCAGCCGCGGCGCGCGCGAACATGCTGCAGCCATCCGAGGCACGGATCACGCTGTCGGCAGCAGGGCGTGCCACGGTCGAGACGGACATGACCGATATCGGCACCGGCTCGTATACCATCCTCGGCCAGATCGCGGGTGAGGTGCTCGGTCTGCCGCTTGACCAGGTCGACGTGGAGCTCGGCGATACCAACTTCCCAACCTCGTCGGGGTCGGGCGGTTCGTTCGGCGCAGGATCCGCCGGGACGTCGGTGTATCTCGCGGCGCAGGAAATCCGCCAGAAGCTAGCCAAGGCAATGGGCGTCGACGAGGAAGCGATGACGCTAAAGGACGGCTATGCGATCGCCGATAACCGCCGCGTTCCGCTCTCGGAACTCGCGGGTGAGGGGATCGTGGCGAATGGCGCGATCAAGCCGGGCAAGCAGGAGAAGGAGACGCGCCAGTCGTCTTACGGCGCGCATTTCGCCGAAGTCGGCGTCAACGCGGTGACGGGCGAAGTCCGTGTCCGCCGTATGCTCGGCGTGTTTGCCGCTGGGCGGATCCTCAACGCCAAGACGGCACGGTCGCAGTGCCTTGGCGGGATGACCTTCGGGATCGGCACCGCGCTGACCGAGGATTTGATCCACGATCCGCGCAACGGCAAGCTGGTGAACCGCGATCTCGCGGAATACCATGTGCCGGTAAACGCCGACGTTCCGCAGCTCGAAGTCGAGTTCCTCGAGGAACGCGACATCCACGCCAACCCGATGCACGCCAAGGGTATCGGCGAGCTAGGGATTTCGGGGGCGGGTGCGGCAATCGCGAATGCGGTGTACAACGCCACTGGCATCCGCGTGCGCGACTACCCACTTACGCTCGATAAGATCTTGGAAGGCCTGCCCGAGCTTTAAGGGCAGGCTCGCGCGCGGGGAACATCATGGCCGATTATAAAATGGACGCCGACCACTCCGGCCTCGCGCTGGAACGTGGCGTCCAGGGGGTGCTCGGTGCCGGGCTTGACCGTAGCGAAGGTGCGCTCAAGGTCAGCGGTGCCGCGCGCTATGGCTATGAGCACCCCGTCGCGGGGGAGGTGGCGTACGGCTATCTGATCACCGCCCCCGCCGCCAAGGGCAAGATCACGCACTTCGATACTGATGCCGCGCGGAGTTTGCCGGGGGTTCTCGACATTATCGTCGACGATCCGCGCATTCCCCGACAGGCCGCAGCCTTTACGCCGGCGCACGCCGGGAATGACGCGATCGATCACTGGGACCAGGTCGTCGGCGTCGCGGTCGCGACCAGCTTCGAGGCGGCACGCGATGCGGCCAAATCGGTGACGATGACGATCGAGTCCGAGCAGGGCCATTTCGACACGATGGCGGGTGTCGAAGGCGCGAGCGGCCCGCCCAAGGACTCGCGACTGCAGGATATTGCCAAGGGTGATATCGACGCGGCGATGGCCGAGGCTGCTGTCACGATCGATCAGGTCTACACGACGCCCAATCAGGTTCATGCCGCGATGGAACCGCACGCCTCGGTGGCGGTGTGGGACGGCGATATGCTTACGCTCCATTCGAGCCTACAGATTCTCCATGCTGCCAAGGGTATCCTTGCCAAGGCGGTCGGGATCCCGGCGGAGAAGGTGCGGATCCTTTCCCCCTATATCGGCGGCGGGTTCGGTGGAAAGTTGCTCGGACCGGAAGCGGTGCTCGCGGCGATCGCAGCGCAGAAGATCGGGCGTCCGGTCAAGATCGCGATGGCGCGACAGCAGTTGTTCCACAACATCTATCGCCGCACCGATACCAACCAGCGGATCAGGCTCGCGTGCGACAAGGACGGAAAGCTGACCGCGCTTGCGCACGACAGTGTGGTGAGTCAGGGCCCGGACGGCGGCTTCATGGAGCCGGTCGCGCTCGGCTCGATCGCCTTGTACGATGCGCCGGTCCGGCACTTCACGCACAAGATCGTGACGCTCGACATGGTGCAGGCTGGCGCGGTGCGTGCGCCGGGCGAGGCGGTCGGCATGCTCGCGCTCGAGACCGCGATCGATGAGATGGCCGAGGCACTCGGCCGCGATCCGATCGATTTCCGCAAGCTCAACGAGCCCCCGGTCGACCCGATGACCGGCGCGCCCTTCTCGACTCGCGCGTTGGTCGAATGTCTCGATAAAGGCGCGGAGCGCTTCGGCTGGGCCAAGCGCGGCGCGCGACCCGGGCAGGTGCGCGACGGCGAGTGGCTGATCGGCATGGGGATGGCGGCAGCGGTGCGGATCAACCTGCTGGTCGATTCGCAGGCGCGTGTCACCCTGTCGTCCGATGGCCGGGCGCGGGTCGAGACCGACATGACCGACGTCGGTACCGGCAGCTACACGATCCTCGGCCAGATTGCGGGCGAATCGCTCGGGCTGCCGATGGACTGCGTCGACGTGATCCTCGGCGATACCGAACTGCCGCCGGGCGCGGGGTCGGGTGGGTCGTTCGGCGCGGCGAGCGCGGGTTCGTCGGTCGCGCTGGCGTGCGAGGATATCGTTGCGACGCTGGCCGAGCGGATGCAGGCCGACCCCAAGGACATGACGCTCAAGGACGGGCACGCGATCGCGGGCAACCGGCGCGTGCCGCTCTCGGAACTGGTCGGCGGCGAACCGCTGGTCGCGCTGGGCAAGATCAGCCAGGGCAGCAACGCCAAGACCTTCAGCCAGGCCGCGCACGGCGCGCAATTCGCCGAGGTCGCGGTCAACAGCGTGACCGGCGAAGTTCGCGTGCGCCGGATGCTCGGCGTGTTCGAGGCTGGACGGATCCTCAACGCCAAGCTTGCGCGCAGCCAGGCGATCGGCGGGATGATCTGGGGCATCGGTTATGCGCTGATGGAGGACGCGATGCTTGACCAGCGCCACGGTGCGTTCGTCAACAGCGACCTCGGCGAATATCACGTGCCGAGCCATGCCGACGTGCCCCCGCTCGATGTGCTGTTCGTCGAGCATATCGACCGGCATGCCAATCCGATCGGCGTCAAGGGACTCGGTGAACTGTCGATTTCGGGCGCAGGCGCTGCGGTGACCAACGCGATTTACAATGCCTGCGGGGTGCGGGTCCGCGACTTCCCGTTGACGCTCGACAAGATCCTCGGCGGATTGCCGGATATGTGATCGCTTGGGGAGAGGGCAGTGCGAGACGTGTGACGGCCAGGTATCGGCACGCCCCTCGCCCCGGCCCTCTCCCGCAAGCGGGAGAGGGAGTGAAATGGCCGATAACGATTCCGTCCTGAATGCAGCGACCCAGTGGAAAGGCGCGCCGCTCGCGCTTGCCACGGTGGTGTCGACCTGGGGCTCTGCACCGCGACCACGCGGGAGCCATATGCTAGTCCACGCCGACGGCCGTTTCGAGGGATCCGTCTCGGGCGGATGCGTCGAGAGCGATATCCTCGCCACCGCCGCCGACGTCATCGCGGGCGCGCCGTTCCAGCTCAAGAATTACGGCATCGCCGATGCGGCAGCCTGGGAAGTCGGGCTGCCGTGCGGTGGCGAGATTTCGGTGCTGGTCCAGCCGGTATCGGCGGAAGGGTTCGACCCCGAACTGTTCGATCGCATCGCCGAAGCGCGGGATACCGGCAAGGGGCTGGCGGTCACGACCGATCTCGCCTCGGGGCAGAGCTCGCTCCGCCCGCAGGACGGGGCGGCGTTCGTCAATCGCTACGATCCGCCGCGCCGCCTGCTGATCGTCGGTGCGGTGCAGATCGCGCAAGCACTTGCCGGTCTGGTGCGCGAACTCGGGATTGCGACGACCGTGATCGATCCGCGCGCGCGCTTCCTGACCGAGGAACGCTTTCCCGGCGTCACGCTCGACGACCGCTGGCCCGACGAGGCGGTCGAGGCGCTCGATCCAGGTCCCGCGAGCGCGGTGGTGACGCTGAGCCACGACACGAAGATCGACGACCCGGCGCTGATCGCGGCGCTGGCGCGCCCGACCGCTTACGTCGGCGCGCTGGGATCGCGCCGCAGCCACGCCGCGCGCCGCGAGCGGCTCGCGGCGGCGGGCGTGTCCGAGGCGGACCTCGACCGGATCGATGCGCCGGTCGGGCTCGATATCGGTGCGGTCGGCCCTGCCGAAATCGCGCTTTCGATCGCCGCCGCGATGGTCGGCGCGTTCAACGCCGGCGAACGCAAGAGGGGATGACGATGGGGATCGCCGCCGAGCATTGCATTCTCGTCCTGCTGGCGGCGGGCCGTTCCGAGCGGTTCGGCGATACCGACAAGCTCAAGCAGCCATTTCTTGGCAAACCGCTTGCGTTCCACGTCGTCACCGCGCTGGAGAGCGTGCCGTTCAAGGCTCGGCTTGCGGTCTGCTCCGGGTCCGACCTCGACTTCGGCAGGTGCGGCTATCGGGTGATCCACAATGACGATCCCGGCGACGGCATGTCGGGGTCCGTCAAGCTCGGCGTCGCGGCCGCGCGCGAGATCGGATGTGCCGCCGTGGTGATCGTACTGGCCGATATGCCGCGCGTCACTGCGACGCATGTTTACCGGCTGCTGGAGGCGGTGACAGGGCCTGACGCAGTGATCGCGTCGAGCAACGGCGTCTATCCGAGCCCGCCTGCGGTGTTTGGCGCGGACCAGTTCGACGCGCTGTTGACGCTGGAAGGCGACGAGGGCGCGCGGGCGATGGTCCGCGCAGGACGGCATGTGATCGCACCCGAAGCGGACCTGCTCGATATCGACCGGCCCGAGGATATGGAACGGCTGCGCGCGTTGCGGTGATTTTTCCGTTGATCGCTTCCCCGGCGAAGGCCTGGGCCCAGTCGAGAGGGCCGGGGTAGCAAGTGCTGCGCCTCCTTACCGCTGGGCCACTCCTGGGCCCCGGCCTTCGCCGGGGAAGTGGGTAGGGGGGAGTTTAGACCTCAGCGGACGTAGCTTGCGCCATTCACGTCGAGCACCGCACCCGTCATCGACGGTGGCGCGTCCAGCGCGAGGAAGCGGGCGACCTCCGCCACTTCCTCCGGCATCGCGACCCGGCCGAGCGGGATGTCCGCGAGCAGCTTGTCCCCGCCGCGGCTCGACAAATACTCTTCCGCCATCCCCGTCATCGTGAACCCCGGGCAGACCGCGAAGGCCAGGATCCCCTGTCCGGCATAGCCCCGCGCAATGCTCTTGGTCATCGCGACCATCCCCGCCTTCGACGCGGCGTAATGCCAGTGCGCGGGTGAATCGCCACGATAGGCGGCACGGCTCGCGATGTTGACGATCCGCCCACTGACTCCGCGGGCCTGCCAGTGGAGCACCGCGAGGCGGCACAGTTCGGCCGACGCTGTCAGGTTGATCCGCATCGTGCGCTCCCAGTCCGCGACCCATTCGGAATCGGCGCGGTCGATCGGATTGGCGTCGAACACGCCCGCGTTGTTGATGAGCACGTCGATCGTCCCGTCGAGCCGGTCGAGCGCAGCGTCCCACAGGGCGCGGGGTGCCGACGGATCGGCGAAGTCCGCAGGGATTCCGCTGCGCGTGCCATGCCCGACGAGCGCGACGTCCGGACGATCGAGCGCGGTTGCGATCGCGGCGCCGATGCCACGTGAGGAGCCGGTGAGGAGGATGTTGGTCATCCCCCCGCACTACCGGGATCGCCCGCCGCGACCAACCCCCGCCGTTCGGCGAAAACGCCCCGCCGTCAGGCGGCGACGCTCGCCGAAAAGCTGTCCGCTGCCCCCTTGAGCTTGCGCAGTTCGTCGTCCACCTCGCCGAAGTCGCGTTCGAGCGTATCGATCTCGCCGGCGACATGCTCGGTATCCTCGCGGATCGTGGCGATCGTATGCGACATCGAATCCGCCGCCATCGCGGTCTCGTCGACCGCCGCGGTGATCGCGGTCACGGTCTGCGCCTGCGCTTCCATCGCGAACCGGATCCGGTTGGCGCTCTCCTGCACTTCGGCGACGGTTGTCTTGATCGAGGCGTTGGTCGTGACGGTCGAGCGGGTCGCGGACTGGATCGCGGCGATCTTGGCGGCGATGTCGTCGGTCGCGCGCGCGGTCTGGCTGGCGAGGCTCTTGACCTCCTGCGCGACCACCGCAAAGCCACGCCCCGCATCCCCGGCGCGTGCCGCCTCGATCGTCGCGTTGAGGGCGAGGAGATTGGTCTGTCCGGCAATATCACGAATCAGGCCGAGGATCGATTCGATCGACTTCGCATGATCGCTCAGCGTTTCCGACATGCAGACTGCGGTCCCGGCCTGAGTCGAGGCGCGGGTCGCGATCTGGGTCGCGGCCTCGACCTCGGTGCGCGCATCCTCGATCGCGCGGATCAGACCGCCGGCGGTCTGTGCCGCCTCGCGCATGGCCAGCGCCGATTCCTCGGCGGCGGCGGCGACTTCGCTGGTCTTGCCGATCATGCCGCGAGTCGATCGCGCCGCCCCCTGCGCCTGGACCCTGAGCCGGTCACCAAGTGCCGCCGCCCCCTTGATCGCGGTCGCAATGGTCGCGCTGAACTGGCTCGACCGGCCCTGTCGCTCGATACGCGCGCGTTCGGCATCATGCGTGCCCAGATAGGAGGCCATCACGCCCGCCTCGACCAGAGCCAGCCGCTGAACCGCGTCGGCGAGCACCCGGAACCGTGGCGATCCCGCGCCCAGCCTGTCCTCGATCAGCCGTAGCGTGCAGCTGTGCGCAAAGCTCAGCGACGACAGCAGCGCCTGCAGCGGGATGCCCGCATGCTGCGATTCGGCGACGTGGCGAGCCGCCATGTGCGCCCAGTCGTCCTTGTCGGGCCTGGCATATTTGACGAGCGTATACCGCGCGCTATCCGCTACGCGCGCCGCCATATAGTCCTCGTCGAAGCGGCTGCGGATATGCGCGGACATGGCCAATGCGAGATAGTGGTTCCAGAAGGTCCGTGAAATCGCGCGCTCTTGCCCGGTGATGATCTCGGCGATCTCCGCCCCCGCGGCCAGAATCGTATTGTCCCAGTCATAGTCCGCGACGCGCTGCGCGGCGGAGCGGTTCTCGCCGCTCCAGCCGCCGGGCACGGCAAAGTCGCGTGCGAGTTGGCCGTCATGATCCGCCATGGCGGGATATCCTTGAATACGCGGTACTGGCATTGGTGGCTTACGCGGCGACCTTCGCGACGAATTCCCCGGCGCTGCTTTTCAGCGCGCCGAGCTTGTGATCGAGCGAGTCGAACCCGCGCCCGACCCTGTCGATTTCGGACGCCACGGTCTCGGTATCCTCGCGGATCGCGGTAATCGTGTTCGACATCGAGTCCGCCGCCAGCGCGGTCTCGTCGACCGCTGCGGTGATCGCGGTGACGGTCTGCGCCTGCGCTTCCATGGCGAAGCGGATGCGGTTCGCGCTTTCCTGTACCTCGGCGACGGTTGACTTGATCGACGCGTTGGTTTCGACGGTCGAGCGCGTTGCGGACTGGATCGCGGCGATCTTCGCGGCGATGTCGTCGGTCGCACGCGCGGTCTGGTTGGCGAGGCTCTTCACCTCCTGCGCGACCACCGCGAAGCCACGACCCGCGTCTCCTGCGCGAGCCGCCTCGATCGTGGCATTGAGCGCGAGGAGATTGGTCTGGCCGGCAATGTCGCGGATCAGCCCGAGGATCGATTCGATCGATTTTGCATGGTCGCTCAGCGTTTCGGACATGCCGACCGCTGCGCCCGCCTGCGTGGACGCGCGGTTCGCGATTTCGGCGGCCGCTTCGACTTCGGTGCGCGCATCCTCGATCGCGCGGATCAGCCCGGCGGCGGTCTGCGCCGCCTCGCGCATCGCGACTGCGGACTGTTCGGCGGCGGCGGCGACTTCGCTCGTCTTGCCGAGCATCCCGCGCGCCGACGTCGAGGTGCGGACCGACTGGCCGCGCAGCACGCCGGACTCCTGTGTCGCCTGCTCGACCGTCAGCGCGATCCCCTCGCGGAATTCGTCCGCCAGCCGGTCGCGTTCGCACGCGGCGCTATGCGCGCAATAGGCGTTGTAGATTTCGACCGTGATCTCGCTTTCGAGCCCGGTCAGCCGCAGGATCGTGTCGATGAAGACGGGCAGGCGCGGGTCGTCGGTCTTCAGCCGCTTGAACAGGATATCGAGCGCGGCGCGGTCGCTCGCGCAGGTCATCGACAGCAAGGCCATCGTCGAAACCCCCGCGACATAGCCGGCCGAAACCGAGCGCTCCATCGACTCGACCCACGCCCGCCCGCTCACGTCACAAAAGCGGTTTCGCAGGAAGGCGATGCCGAGTTCGACCATCTTGGTCTCCTCGTGCGGCTGCCAGCTCCGATCGCCGAGCCCGGCGCGCCGCCACTGCCCCCAGAAGGCGAGCGCGATCTCGCCGGCGTCGCGTTCGAGCACGGTCCACACGTCGCGCGCGGCCGTTTCCAGGGTATTGTCGAAATCGAACGCGCGCAGCCGGGCGCGAATGTCGATCGTCGCGGCAACCGCACCGGGGGCGGGCAATTCACTGGGGTTCAAGGCGGACGCTCCGTATCGGGTAAGGCCAGCGCGCATGACGGCCTGGGCACGGCGTAACGTCCTCTGGTTAACGCGGAGTAACCGCCCGTTCGGATGATTGCAGCGCATGCATCTGCATCATCATGCAGAATCCTTGCATCATCGGCTCGTCGGATTAAGAGGGCACCAACCCGCAATCGACCCGCAATCGACCCTGCAACCGATGAGGACACGCCGCCTTGGCCAGCACGACCCCCACGACGAAACGCGCACGGCCGCTCAGCCCGCACCTGACCATCTGGAAATGGGGCCCGCACATGACGGTCTCGATCCTCCACCGCGTCACCGGCAGCGGCATGGCCACGGTCGGCACGCTGGTCATGGTATGGTGGCTGGCCGCGATCTCGGGTGGTCCGGCGACCTATGCGACGTTCCACTACGTGTTCGGCGAATTCGCCGGGGGCGCGCTCGGCTATCTGTTCGGGATCGGGCTGACGCTGTCGTTCTTCCAGCACATGGCGAGCGGTGTCCGCCATCTCGTCATGGATACGGGTGCCGGCTATGAGCTCAAGCGCAACCGGACCGGCGCGCTTGGCACGATGGTCTTCTCGGTCGCGGCGACCGCGGTGATCTGGATCTATCTCCTGGGGTTCAAATAAGATGCGCTACGGAACCGAACTCGGCCGCGTGCGCGGTCTCGGCAGTGCCAAGGAAGGCACGCATCACTGGTGGCAGCAACGTCTCACGGCGGGTGCCAACCTGTTCCTGATGCTGTGGTTCTTCATCGCGATCCTGCGGTTGCCCGCCTATGATTACGATACGGTCCACACCTGGCTGTCGTCGAGCTGGGCGGCGATCCCGATGGCGTTGCTGATCGCCTCGGTCTTCTACCACTTCCGGCTCGGGATGCAGGTGCTGATCGAGGATTATGCACACGCCGAGAGCCGGGTGCTCGCGATGGTCGCGCTCAACTTCTTCACCGTCGTGACCGCGGGCATCGCCATCTTCGCGATCCTCAAGGTCGCCTTCACCGCAACCACCGGAGTTCCGCATGCCTGAGGCATATAAGATCATCGACCATACCTATGACGCCGTCGTCGTGGGTGCGGGTGGCTCGGGTCTCCGGGCGACCATGGGAATCGCAGAAAGCGGCCTGAAGACCGCGTGCATCACCAAGGTGTTCCCGACGCGCAGCCACACGGTTGCGGCGCAGGGCGGCATCGCGGCGAGCCTCGGCAACAATTCGCCCGATCATTGGTCGTGGCACATGTACGATACCGTCAAGGGTTCCGACTGGCTCGGCGACCAGGACGCGATCGAGTACATGGTGCGCGAAGCACCGCAGGCGGTGTATGAGCTCGAGCACGCGGGCGTGCCGTTCAGCCGCAACGAAAACGGGACGATCTACCAGCGTCCGTTCGGCGGGCACATGCAGAATATGGGCGAGGGGCCTCCGGTCCAGCGCACCTGCGCTGCCGCCGATCGCACCGGCCACGCGATGCTCCACGCTTTGTACCAGCAGAGCCTGAAGTATGACGCGGACTTCTACGTCGAATATTTCGCGCTCGACCTGATCATGGAAAACGGCGTCTGCCGCGGCGTGATCGCCTTGTGCATGGACGACGGGTCGATTCACCGCTTCCGCGCGCATTCGGTCGTGCTGGCGACGGGGGGCTATGGCCGCACCTACTTCTCGGCGACCTCGGCGCACACCTGCACCGGCGACGGCAATGCGATGGTGCTCCGCGCGGGGCTCCCGCTGCAGGACATGGAGTTCGTCCAGTTCCACCCGACCGGCATCTACGGCGCGGGCGTCCTCATCACCGAGGGTGCGCGCGGCGAGGGCGGCTATCTCACCAACTCCGAGGGCGAGCGCTTCATGGAGCGCTATGCTCCGTCGGCGAAGGACCTGGCGTCGCGCGACGTCGTGTCGCGCTCGATGGCGCTGGAAATGCGCGAAGGCCGCGGTGTCGGCGAGCATAAGGACCACATCTTCCTCCACCTCGATCACATCGATCCCAAGGTGTTGGCAGAGCGGCTTCCGGGCATCACCGAGACGGGCAAGATCTTTGCCAACGTTGACCTGACTCGCCAGCCGCTGCCGGTGACGCCGACCGTCCATTACAACATGGGCGGTATCCCGACGAACTATCACGGTGAAGTCGTCCACCTGCGCGACGGCAACCCCGATGCGGTCGTCCCCGGCCTGTTCGCGGTCGGCGAGGCGGCATGCGTTTCGGTCCATGGCGCGAACCGCCTGGGCTCGAACTCGCTGATCGATCTCGTCGTGTTCGGTCGTGCAACGGGCCTGCGGCTCAAGGAAACGCTCAAGCCCGATACGCCGCACAATCCGCTCCCCAAGGGGTCGGAGGAGATGGCGCTCGGTCGTCTCGACACGTTCCGCAACGCCAACGGCAGCTCGCCCACCGCGCAAATCCGGATCGAGATGCAGCGCACGATGCAGAAGCATTGCGCGGTGTTCCGCGACAATGCGCTGCTTTCCGAAGGGCAGCAGAAGATCACCGCGACGTACGAGCGGCTTCAGGACGTCCACGTCACCGATCGCTCGATGATCTGGAACACCGATCTGGTCGAGACGCTCGAGCTCGACAATCTGCTTGCGCAGGCGGTCGTGACGATGGAGAGTGCTGCGAACCGCAAGGAATCGCGCGGCGCGCATGTGAACGAGGACTATCCCGATCGCGACGACGCGAACTGGATGAAGCACACAACCGCGACGTTCGGCGGCTGGGGCGGCAAGGCGGGCAAGGTCGAGATGGGCTATCGCCCGGTGCACGATTACACGCTCACGGACGATGCGGAATACATCAAGCCGAAGAAGCGCGTTTATTGAGGGAACGGATGGTTGCGGCGAACCTATGACGGGGACTTCCTGTCAGACGTTCGCCGCGACAACCTGCAGCCTCCCGGGTGGAAGCTTGAAGGCTTCGGCTTCCCGGCCTATCGTCGGGATCTACGGAGGCACCGATGGCGCTTTGGACTCTTCATGCGGCCTATGACCCAGAGGCGCATATCTGGTACACCGTCGATTGCGACGTCCCGGGTCTCGTGACCGAGGGCGACACGCTGGAACGGTTGCGCGACCGCGCCGCTGCGGTGATGCCCGAACTGATTTCCGATAATGCGCATCTGATCGATGAGGACCGCCGTTCCGGACCGCATGCGCTTCGGCTGGTTGCGTTTCACGAAAGCACGGTCCCGGTCGCAGCCTGATGGTTACGGGCTACGGCCGTGACTTGAAGCGCCTGCTACGGGAGCATGGGTGTTCGTTCGTCCGCAATGGAAAGGGCGATCACGAGATCGGGTATAGTCCTATCACCGATCTGCATTTCACGGTCGATGCCGGGACCCGCAAACGGTTTACCGCGATCGCAGTTCTCAAGCAGGCCGGCATCAAGGCAAAGATCGAGTCTGTGTCGCAAAAGGGTGCGCGCAGGCGAATTTCACTGCGCCGGGAACCCCGCCGCCGCCCCGCCGGTTTCCGCGATCATGTCAGACCCGCGCTATCCCCTGCTCGCCAATCCGCACATCCGCCTGTCCGGCACGGTCGACCAGCTGATGTACGAGAACTTTCGTGCCCAGCTTGGCAATTGCCCGGCGGAAGGGACGCTCGTCATCGCGCTGACCACGCTCGGGGGCGACCCGGAGGTCGCGCGGACGATGGCGGACGATATCCGCCTGCTCGAGGATCACGACGGGCGCGAAATCCTGTTTCTCGGCAAGGTCGCGGTCTATTCGGCGGGGGCGACCTTCATGGCGGCGTTCCCGGTCGCGCGTCGGTTCCTGACGCGGCATACGCGCCTGATGCTGCACGAGCGGCAGATCACCAAGCAGATCGACCTCAACGGGCCGCTGCGGATGGTGGTAGCATCGATCAAGGCCGCGCTCCACGAGGTCGAGCATTCGATCGAGATTGAGGAGGAGGGCTTCCACGCGATCGTCCGCGACAGCCAGGTGACGTTCGAGGAGCTGCGCGAGAAGGCACCGTCCAACTGGTATATCGAGGCCGAGGAAGCGCGCGACCGGGGGCTGGTGCTCGACGTCATCTGATCGGACGAGACCGTCCCGTGCAATCGCACATGCAGCAATTCAGTGCTGCAAGGGTTTGCGACACGGGCGTTGCTTGTGTACGGCTATCTGCACAACCCGGCGGTAACCCGCCCTCCTGGATGGAAAACGCGAGCAAGCGATGGCCGAATTCTTCCTCCCCGCCAACTCCAAGCCCAAGTCGGGCGGCAAGGTCCACAAGGCCGCGCCTGAGGCGAAACGCATCAAGAAGTTCAAGATCTATCGGTATGACCCCGATGCGAACGCGAACCCGCATTACGACACGTTCGAGGTGGATCTCGACTCGTGCGGCCCGATGGTGCTCGACGCGCTGATCAAGATGAAGGGCGAGCAGGATTCGTCGCTCACCTTCCGCCGCTCGTGCCGCGAAGGCATTTGCGGGTCGTGCTCGATGAACATCGATGGCAAGAACGGCCTCGCCTGCACGACCGCCATCGAGGACGTGAAGGGCGACATCCGCATCACGCCGCTGCCGCACATGGAAGTGATCAAGGACCTCGTCCCTGATTTCACGCATTTCTATGCGCAATATTCGTCGATCAAGCCGTGGCTGCAGACGGTGACCCCGCCCCCCGCGGGCAAGGAACGACTCCAGTCGCCGCAAGAGCGCGAGAAGCTCGACGGTCTGTACGAGTGCATCCTGTGCGCATGCTGCTCGACCGCGTGCCCAAGCTACTGGTGGAACAGCGACAAGTTCCTCGGCCCGGCGATCCTGTTGCAGGCCTATCGTTGGCTCGCCGACAGCCGCGACGAGATGACCGGCGAGCGACTCGACGAGCTCGAGGATCCGTTCCGCCTGTATCGCTGCCACACGATCATGAACTGCGCGAATGTCTGCCCCAAGGGTCTCAACCCCGCCAAGGCGATCGCGGAAATCAAGAAGATGGAAGCCGAACGCGTCGTTTGAGCTTCGCCATCCCCGCCCGGCGTTAGATCTGACGTCGCGGCGGGGACAGGCCCCAGGGAACGCCCGCGTTTGACCGCACCCTTCACTTACGAGGACGATCCCGAACAGCCGGGGTGGAAGCGGTGGCAGTTCCGGGATGCGACTCGCTACAATGCCTTTCTCGAGCCGTTGCTCGTAAAGGTCGAAGGCGGGGTCGCGCGCGTTCGGATGCTGCCGCGCCACGAACATTCCAACATGCGCGGTGACGTCCACGGGGGCGCGCTGCTCGGCTTCATGGACGTCGCGCTGTTTGCCGCCGCGCGCGGCTTCGGCGTTTTATCGGCCGGTGGGGCGGTGACGCTCGACCTGTCGGCGCAATTCATCGGCGGTGGCGCGATCGGCGTTCCGCTGGAGGCGCGACTCGAGCTGCTCCGCGAGACACGCAACATGCTCTTCCTGCGCGGGCTGATCGTTCAGGAAGACCGGCCGACCATCGCCAGTTTTACGGGCACGCTGCGCAAGTCGACGCCACCGCTGCCCGGCCCGGCCTCCGAACGAGTATAATTGCAGAATGACGAATGTCCTCGCGCGCTATGACGCGCTGATCGCTTCGGGGGAACTCAAGCCCGACCCCGAACAGGCTGCCGCGGCACGCCGCCTTGCCGATCTTGCTTCCGCGCTGGAAGCGACGCCCAAGCGCGGGTCGATGCTGTGGCGCGTGCTGGGGCGCAAGCCGGAGGCACCGCGCGGATTGTATGTCTGGGGCGGGGTCGGGCGCGGCAAGTCGATGCTGATGGACCTGTTCTTCGATGCGCTCGACATTCGGCGCAAGCGGCGCGTCCATTTTGCCGAATTCATGCTGGAGGTGCACCAGCGGCTTGCGGTCGAGCGCGCCAAGGAACTGGGCGATCCGATCCCGCCGCTCGCCAAGGCGATTGCCGAGGAAGTGCGGCTGCTCGCGTTCGACGAGATGATGGTGACGAACAGTCCGGATGCGATGATCTTGTCGCGGCTGTTCACGCTGTTGCTGGAAGAGGGTGTGACCGTCGTCACCACCTCCAACCGGCCGCCCGCCGATCTCTACAAGAACGGGCTCAACCGCGAGCACTTTCTGCCGTTCATCGCGCTGATCGAAGCGCGGATGGAGGTGATCACGCTCAACGGGCCGGTGGATTATCGGCGGGACCGGTTGGGGTCGATCGATACGTGGCTGGTCCCCAATGGCCCCGAGGCGACCAAATTGCTTTCGGGCGATTTCTTCCGCCTCACCGACTTTCCGGTCGAGGACCGCGCGCACGTGCCGTCCGAGGATCTGATGGTGCAGGCGCGCAGCGTCCACGTGCCCAAAGCGCTCAAGGGCGTCGCGGTGTTCAGCTTCAAGCGGCTGTGCGAGGAAGCGCGCGGGAGCGCGGACTATATCGCGATCGCGCGGCGCTATCATACGGTGATCGTGGTCGGCATTCCGAAGCTCGGGCCGGACAATCGCAACGAGGCGGCGCGGTTCGTCGCGCTGATCGACGCCTTGTACGAACAGAAGGTCAAGCTGCTCGCGGCGGCGGATGCGCAGCCGCAGGAGCTGTACGAGAGCGGCGACGGGCGGTTCGAATTCGACCGGACAATCAGCCGGCTGGAGGAGATGCGGTCGGAAGAGTATCTGGCGGCTGGGCATGGTGGGGACTGATCGGCTTCCTGTAACGAACCGTTTCCCCGCGAAGCGGGGTTCAGGGTCGCGGGGGTCGCGCCTCGTATCTCTTAGCTCCTGCCTGCGCAGGAGCACGGCAAGCGCCAATTGCACTTGCGAATGAATTGCAATACGGCGTGAAATCGTTCGCCTCCCGGGTTGCCCAAGACGAAAAACCGTCCTAAGCCCGCGCCCGGCAGAGCTCGCCCGATCGCTCCTGAGTTATTAACGCCCTGGGCGGGCCTAAGCGAAAAGGATCCCGGATGGCTCGCAAGAAGATCGCGCTGATCGGCGCCGGCAACATTGGCGGCACGCTCGCCCATCTCGCAGCGCTCAAGGGCCTCGGGGATGTCGTGTTGTTCGACGTCGTCGAAGGTGTACCGCAGGGCAAGGCGCTCGACCTCAGCCAGTGCAGCCCGGTTGAAGGCTTCGACGCGACCATCACCGGCACCAACGATTACAAGGACATCGCAGGCGCGGACGTGATCATCGTCACCGCTGGCGTCGCGCGCAAGCCCGGCATGAGCCGCGATGACCTGCTCGGCATCAACCTCAAGGTCATGAAGGCCGTCGGCGAGGGCATCGCCGCCAACGCACCCGACGCATTCGTCATCTGCATCACCAACCCGCTCGACGCGATGGTGTGGGCGCTGCGCGAATTCTCCGGCCTCCCGCACAACAAGGTCGTCGGCATGGCCGGCGTGCTCGATTCGGCGCGCTTCAGCCACTTCCTCGCCGACGAATTCAAGGTCTCGGTCAAGGACGTCACCAGCTTCGTGCTCGGCGGCCACGGCGACACGATGGTCCCGGTCATTTCCTATTCGACCGTCTCGGGCATCCCGGTTCCGGATCTGGTCGCAATGGGTCGTTCGACCCAGGAAAAGATCGACGCGATCATCAAGCGCACCCGCGGCGGCGGCGGCGAGATCGTTGCGCTGCTCAAGACCGGCTCGGCCTATTATGCGCCTGCCACCAGCGGCATCGCGATGGCGGAAGCCTATCTGTACGACCAGAAGCGCGTCCTTCCGGCAGCGGCACACCTGACCGGCCAATATGGCATCGACAATCTCTATGTCGGTGTCCCGGTCGTGATCGGTGCGGGCGGCGTCGAGGAAGTCATCGAGATCAAGCTCGACGACGAAGCGAAGCAGAACCTCAGCGTGTCGGTCGATGCGGTCAAGGAGCTGCTGGTTGCGTGCAAGGCGATCGACGGGTCGCTGGGTTAAGGAAATCCTGCGCCTAGCTTCCTTGTTCACCCGCGAAGGCGGGTGCCCAGACTGGGTCCCCGCCTTCGCGGGGAAACAAGGAAGCGGGCGGTGAACAAGGTCGGCTACGTCTACATCATGGCGAGCCGGCGGAACGGAACGATTTACATCGGTGTCACCAGCGATCTCGCCGCACGGGCCTATCAGCATCGTAACGGCGTGATCGACGGCTTCACGAAAACTTATGGTTGCAAACTGTTGGTTTGGTACGAAGGGCACGACGATCTGGACGATGCGCGGTTGCGCGAACGCCAGCTCAAGAAGTGGAACCGGCAGTGGAAGCTGTCAGAGATCGAGCGAATGAACCCCGACTGGAACGACCTGTTCGAGTCACTGTTTTAAACCTGTTCCCCCGCTCGCGGGGTACAAGGAGCACTAGATGAGCATCCTCGTCGATAAGAACACCAAGGTCATTACCCAGGGCATGACCGGGGAGACCGGCAGCTTCCACACCAAGGCGGCGCTGGAATATGGCACGCAGATGGTTGGCGGCGTTACCCCGGGCAAGGGTGGCACGACTCACCTCGACTTGCCGGTGTATGACACCGTGGCCGAGGCCGTCGCGATGACCGGCGCGACCGCGTCGGTGATCTACGTTCCGCCCCCCTTTGCGGCGGATTCGATCCTCGAGGCGATCGACGCGCAGGTTCCGCTGATCGTCACGATCACCGAGGGCATTCCGGTGCTCGACATGGTTCGCGTCAAGCGCGCGCTCTCGGGGTCCAAGTCGCGGCTGATCGGCCCGAACTGCCCCGGCGTCCTGACCCCCGGCGAGTGCAAGATCGGCATCATGCCCGGCAGCATCTTCAAGCAGGGGTCGGTCGGCGTTGTCAGCCGTTCAGGCACGCTGACCTATGAGGCGGTGTTCCAGACGTCGAACGCAGGCCTCGGTCAGACGACCGCGGTCGGCATCGGTGGCGATCCGGTCAACGGCACGAACTTCATCGACGTGCTCGAGCTGTTTCTTGCGGACGACGCGACCAAGTCGATCATCATGATCGGCGAAATCGGTGGTTCGGCCGAGGAAGAAGCTGCGCAGTTCCTGATCGACGAGGCCAAGCGTGGCCGCAAGAAGCCGATGGCCGGCTTCATCGCGGGCCGTACGGCGCCTCCGGGTCGTCGCATGGGTCACGCCGGCGCGATCGTCTCGGGCGGCCAGGGCGGCGCGGAAGACAAGATTGCGGCGATGGAGCGCGCAGGCATCCGCGTCTCCGCTTCGCCGAGCGAACTGGGCACGACCTTGCTGGAAGTGCTCAAGGGTTAAGACACATCGCCCCGGCCGGTTGGTCGGGGCCGCCGCGTCCGGTCGGGCGCGGCGGTGTCCCACTACTAAAGACCCCAATGTTCCGGGGTGACGAGGACTCGCTATGGGCTACGAGAACCAGGACTTCGGCGATATCGCAGGCGGCGTAAGCCCCGCGTTCATCGAGACGCTCTACGCGCGTTTCCGCACTTCCCCGGACAGCGTCGAGCCGGCCTGGCGTGGCTTTTTCGAGGGGCTCGAGGGTTCGTCGTCGGGCCCTAGCTGGCAGTCGGCACGGTGGCCGCTGTCGACCACCGACGACCTGACCGCCGCGCTCGACCCGACCCAGATGGAGCCCGCGCCCAAGCCCGTGAAGGGCGGCGCGAAGCCTGCTCCGGCCGCGGCCCCCGCGGTCAGCCAGGATGACATCATCCGCGCCGCGGGCGATTCGATCCGCGCGATGCTGCTCATCCGCACGTACCGCGTGCGCGGCCATCTCGCCGCCAATCTCGATCCGCTGGGGCTCTCCAAGCGCGAGATGCCCGCCGATCTCCAGACCGAATATCACGGCTTCTCGGATGCCGATATCGACCGCCCCGTCTATCTCGGCGGGACGATGGGCCTGCAATGGGCGACCGTGCGCGAACTCGTCGACACGCTGCGCGCCAATTATTGCGGAAATGTCGGCCTCGAATATATGCACATCGCCGACGTCGAGGAGCGCCGCTTCCTGCAGGACCGCATGGAAGGCAAGGACAAGGCGATCGAGTTCACCGACCTTGGCAAGAAGGCGATCCTCAACAAGGTGATCGAGGCCGAGCAGTGGGAGCGCTTCTGCGGCAAGAAATATGTCGGCACCAAGCGCTTCGGGCTCGACGGTGGCGAGAGCATGATCCCCGCGCTCGAATCGGTCATCAAATATGGTGGCTCGCTCGGCGTGAAGGAGATCGTCTTCGGCATGGCGCATCGCGGGCGCTTGAACGTCCTCACCAACGTGATGGCCAAGCCGTTCCGCATCATCTTCCACGAATTCGGCGGCGGGTCGGACAATCCCGATGACGTCGCGGGTTCGGGGGACGTGAAGTACCACCTCGGCACCTCGACCGACCGTGAGTTCGACGGGATCAGCGTCCACATGTCGCTGGTCGCCAACCCGTCGCATCTCGAGGCTGAAGATCCGGTCGTGCTCGGCAAGACCCGCGCGATCCAGACGATCGCGAACGACCTGACCGAGCATAAGGCATCGCTCCCTGTGCTGATCCACGGCGACGCGGCGTTCGCGGGGCAGGGGATCGTATGGGAGTGCCTCGGCTTCTCCGGCATCCGCGGGTATAACACCGGCGGTTGCGTCCACTTCATCATCAACAACCAGGTCGGCTTCACCACCAGCCCGCAGTTCGCGCGCTCTTCGCCGTACCCGTCGGATGTCGCCAAGGGCGTCCAGGCACCGATCTTCCACGTCAACGGCGACGATCCCGAGGCCGTGACCTTCGCCACCAAGATGGCGATGGAGTTCCGCCAGCAGTTCCACCGCGACATCGTGATCGACATGTGGTGCTACCGCCGCTTCGGTCACAACGAAGGCGATGAGCCGGGCTTCACCCAGCCGCTGATGTACAAGGCGATCAAGGATCATCCGCCGGTCAGCGAGATCTACGGCAAGAAGCTGATCGACCAGAAGGTGATCGACGCGGCCTGGATCGACGAGAATATCAAGCAGTACACCACGCTGCTCGAAGGCGAGTTCGAAGCGGGCGCGAGCTACAAGCCCAACAAGGCGGACTGGTTCGCCGGGCGCTGGTCGGGGCTTCACGCCCCCGCCGACGCCGAGACGGAGCGGCGCAACGTCAACACGGGCATGGAGCAGAAGCTGTTCGACTCGCTCGGCCGCACGCTGACGACGATCCCCGAGGGCCTGGCGGTTCACAAGACGCTCAACCGCGTGCTCGACGCCAAGCGCGAGATGTTCAAGTCGGGCCGCAACTTCGACTGGGCGACCGGCGAGGCTTTGGCGTTCGGGTCGCTGTTGTCGGAAGGCTATGGCGTCCGTCTGTCGGGGCAGGATTCGGGCCGCGGGACCTTCTCGCAGCGTCACGCGGTCTGGGTCGACCAGACCGACGAGCACAAGTATCGCCCGCTCGAGACGATCCCGCATGGCCGGTTCGAAGTGCTCGACAGTCCCTTGAGCGAATATGGCGTGCTTGGCTTCGAGTATGGCTACGCGCTCGCGGACCCCAAGACGCTCGTCATGTGGGAAGCGCAGTTCGGCGACTTCATGAACGGTGCGCAGATCATGATCGATCAGTTCATCGCTTCGGGCGAGGCCAAGTGGCTCCGCGCCAACGGGCTCGTGATGCTGCTGCCGCACGGCTACGAAGGGCAGGGGCCGGAGCATAGCTCCGCGCGGATCGAGCGCTTCCTCCAGCTGTGCGCGCAGGACAACATGCAGGTCGCGAACTGCACGACGCCGGCCAACTATTTCCACCTGCTGCGCCGGCAGATGCACCGGTCGTTCCGCAAGCCGCTGATCGTCTTCACGCCCAAGTCGCTGTTGCGACACAAGATGGCGGTGTCGCAGATCGACGACTTCCTCGGCGACAGCCACTTCAAGCGGTTGTTGAGCGATCCGTCGGCCCCCGCCGACATCGACGTCAAGCGGCTCGTCCTGTGCTCGGGCAAGGTCGCCTACGACCTGATCGAGGCACGTGACGCAGCTGGCGACACCAACACCGCCATCGTGCGCGTCGAGCAGCTGTATCCCTTCCCGGGCGAGCCGCTGGTCGAGCGGATGCAGCGCATGCCCAACCTCGAGACGGTGGTGTGGGCGCAGGAAGAGCCGAAGAACAATGGCGCGTGGAGCTTCGTCGAGCCGTTCCTCGAAGAGGTCCTCGCCGACGTTGGCGGTTCGGTGACGCGGGCGCGCTATGCGGGTCGTGCGGCTTCGGCCTCGCCTGCGACGGGCCTGATGAAGCGGCACCAGACCGAGCAGGCGGCGCTTGTCGCCGACGCGCTCGGCCACAGCGTCCGCGAGGAAATCCGCCGCACGCGGAAAGTTTGAGACGCTGCTCCGCTGCTTCCCCGGCGCAGGCCGGGGTCCAGTAGCGGGGCATAAGGTAATTTCGCGCGGCGCTTGATCAGCGAGCGTTGCGCACCTGGGCCCCGGCCTTCGCCGGGGAAGATAAAAGAGGCGCATATGGCAACCGAAGTCACAGTACCGGTACTCGGCGAATCGATCACCGAGGCGACGCTCGGCGAATGGCTCAAGCAGCCGGGCGACAAGGTCGCGGCGGACGAGCCGATCGCCAGCCTCGAGACCGACAAGGTCTCGGTCGAGGTGCCGTCGCCGGTCGCCGGGATCATGGGCGAACATGCGGTCAAGGTCGGCGAGACGGTCCAGGTCGGCGCGATGCTCGCGACGATCGACGCCGGTGACGGCGCGGCGGCTTCGGCCCCGGCACCCCAGCCTGCGGTCACCGCTTCGCCCGCCAGCGCACCTGCCGAACAGGCCAACCCTGCCGCTACGGCTGGCCAGCAGGCCCCGTCGTCGTCGAGCGATGGCCCCGCCGCACTGAGCCCGTCGGTGCGCCGTGCGGTGCTCGAGCACGGGGTCGACCCGTCGACCGTCAAGGGCACCGGCAAGGATGGTCGCCTGACCAAGGACGACGTCGCCGCGGCTGCTGCTTCGACCCCGGCACCTGCACCCGCCGCCGCTGCTCCGCCGGTTTCGGCCTCGGTCGCTGCATCGACCGGGCGCAAGGAAGAGCGCGTCCGCATGACGCGCTTGCGCCAGACGATCGCCAAGCGCCTCAAGGAAGCGCAGAACACCGCCGCGATGCTGACGACGTTCAACGACGTCGACATGACCGCGGTGATCGCGGCGCGGGCCAAGTACAAGGATCTGTTCGAGAAGAAGCACGGCGTCCGCCTGGGCTTCATGGGCTTCTTCGTGAAGGCCGCGACGATGGCGCTGCGCGACATCCCGTCGGTCAACGCGTCGATCGAGGGCGATGACATCGTCTATCACGATTACGCAGATATCTCGGTCGCGGTGTCGTCGCCGGGTGGCCTCGTCGTTCCGGTGATCCGCGATGCCGACCAGATGTCGGTCGCGCAGATCGAGAAGACGATCGGCGACTTCGGCAAGCGCGCCAAGGACGGCGCACTCAAGATGGACGAGATGAAGGGCGGCACGTTCACCATCTCGAACGGCGGCGTGTTCGGCTCGCTGATGTCGACCCCGATCATCAACCCGCCGCAGTCGGCGGTGCTCGGGCTTCACCGCATCGACGAGCGTCCGGTCGTGGTCGACGGGCAGATCGTGATCCGCCCGATGATGTATCTAGCCTTGAGCTACGATCACCGCCTCATCGATGGTCGCGAAGCGGTGACGTTCCTCGTCGCGCTCAAGAATGCTATCGAGGACCCGACGCGGATCTTGATCGACCTGTGATCTGACCGGCGTGCTCCCGCGCAGGCAGGAGCCCAGGGTTTCAAACGCTGTACCGCGTAACTCTGGGTTCCTGCCTTCGCAGGAACACGACAAGGGACAGGAGAGGTCGTTTGAAACCGGGCTGCGTCTATCTGATGGCGAGCCAGCGCAACGGGACGCTCTATCTGGGCGTCACCAGCAACCTGCAGGCTAGGGCCTATCAGCATCGCAACCGGTTGATCGATGGCTTTTCCAAACAATACAGTTGCACGCATCTTGTCTGGTACGACGCGTGTGACGATCTTGAAGCAGCACGGTATCGCGAGCTTCAGATGAAGAAGTGGCAGCGGGCCTGGAAGATCGCGTTGATCGAACAGGACAACCCGCAGTGGAAGGATTTGTACGAGACGCTGTTCTGAAAGCGCGTTCTCCTGCGGAAGCAGGAGTCCAGGGTTTCAAACGGTGCCCGGCGTAACTCTGGGTTCCTGCCTGCGCAGGAACACAAGTGGAGCATAAAATGGCTGACTATGATTTCGACGTTCTGATCATCGGTGCCGGACCCGGCGGATACGTCGCGGCGATCCGCGCGGCGCAGCTCGGCCTTCGCACGGCATGCGTCGAGAGCCGCGAGACGCTCGGCGGTACGTGCCTCAACGTCGGCTGTATCCCGTCCAAGGCGATGCTCCACGCGTCCGAATTTTATAACGACGCCAAGAACGGCATGATGGCCAAGCTCGGCGTCAAGATGGACAACGTTTCGCTCGATCTCGAAACGATGCACGAACAGCGCCGCGATGCGGTCAAGCAGCTGACCGCGGGCGTCGCCTTCCTGTTCAAGAAGAACAAGGTCGAATGGCTTAAGGGCCAGGCGAGCTTCACCGGCACGGATACCGTCGAAGTCGCGGGCAAGACGTATCGCGCCAAGAACATCGTCATCGCGACCGGATCGTCGGTTACGCAGCTCCCCGGCGTTACCGTCGACCAGAAGGTCGTGGTCGATTCGACCGGCGCGCTCGAGCTTGCGAAGGTGCCCGAGCATATGGTCGTCATCGGCGGCGGCGTGATCGGGCTCGAGCTCGGCTCGGTGTGGAAGCGCCTTGGCGCGCGCGTCACCTGCGTCGAATATCTCGACCAGATTCTCCCCGGCTTCGATGGCGAGATCCGCAAGGAATCGAATAAGATCTTCAAGAAGCAGGGGATCGAGTTCAAGCTGTCGACCAAGGTCACCGGCGTGGCCGTCGATGGCGAGAAGGCGACGATCACGGTCGAGCCCGCAGCGGGTGGCGCACCCGAGACGATCGAGGCGGATACCGTGCTCGTCTCGATCGGGCGGCGTCCCAACACCGATGGCCTCAACCTCGCGGCCGCTGGTCTCTCGACCAACGCGCGCGGGCAGGTCGAGACCGATCATCGCTTCCAGACGTCGGTCCCCGGCATCTGGGCGATCGGCGACGTCGTCCCCGGCCCGATGCTTGCGCACAAGGCCGAGGATGAGGGCATCGCGGTGGCCGAGAACATCGGTGGCCTGACCGGCATCGTCAATCACGACGTGATCCCGTCGGTCGTCTACACCTGGCCCGAGATTGCGGGCGTCGGCCTGACCGAGGAAGCCGCGCGCGAGAAAGTTGCCGAGGTCAAGGTCGGCAAGTTCCCGATGGCCGCCAACAGCCGCGCCAAGACCAATCACGAGCCTGACGGCTTCGTGAAGGTGATCGCGGATGCCAAGACCGATCGCGTGCTCGGCGTGTGGGTCATCGCCAGCGTCGGCGGCACGATGATCGCCGAAGCCTGCACCGCAATGGAATTCGGCGCCACCAGCGAGGACATTGCCTACACCTGCCACGCGCATCCGACGCATGCCGAGGCAATGAAGGAAGCCGCGATGGCGGTTCGCGGCAAGGCGATCCACGTCTGAGTTTCCGGCGTTCGGGGCAGGTCATACACGATGACCTGCCCCGATCCGGAGGCGGAACGATTCTCCGTACCGCCGGTTTTCCCGTCCGTGCCGACTTTGGGCATGAGTAACGGGGATTAACCGATGAAGAAGACGATGTTCGTTGCGCTGGCTGCGCTCGCGCTCCCGCTGGCTGCCTGTGGTGGCAACGGTGACGGCAAGCTTGCCAAGCAGGTCGAGAAGGCCGGCGACAACCGCGCCGATGCGATGGAAGCGCAAGCCGAGAACCTCCAGGCCGCCGCCAAGGCCGAGCGCAAGACTGCCGACGAGCGTGCCGACGCGATCCGCGCGGCAGACGTCAACGCGCAGGCAATGACCCCCGAACAGCGTGGCGAAGTCGTCGCCAACGAAGCAGCAGCGGTTCGTTGATGGGTAGACGCGCGGGAACACGTTCCCGCGCGTCCCCTCCCTCTTTTCCCCCGAGACGGTTTCGTCTCCCGGCAAATGTGTCGTAAAAATACAGCCATGTGTAACGAAGCAGCCCGCCGGATCGCGCTGGACCTGATGCGGGATGATTTCACCGCGTTGCGCATCCCGCTGCGTTTCCCAGAGAGTCTCCCCAACCTCGCGAGTATCGACAGCTTCCGCATCACCGACACGACCTTCATCGTGCGCGCGAGCCGTAGCGCCGCCGACGCCGAATTTGCTGCGGAAGGCGTCATGCGCCGCTGGAGCTGGCCCGGCCCCTCCGGCAAACCGGTCTATAACTATCGCTCCGACAGTCGGAATTTCCGCAACAGTGCCGCGCAGGGACGCTGCCTTATCGCGGCGGACGCCTTTTATGAATTCACCGCGCCCGCCGATCCGCGGCAGAAGAAAAAGGACAAATGGTCGTTCCGCAAGACGGGCGAGGCGTGGTTCGGCATCGCCGGACTGTGGCGCGAACATCCCGCGGTTGGGGAGGCCTTCACCATGCTGACCTGCCCGCCCGGGCCCGATATCGCGCCTTACCACGACCGCCAGATCGTGATCGTCGAGCGGCGGGACTGGGCGGGCTGGCTGTCGGGAGAAACGCCCGCGTCGGACGTCTGCGTCCCGCTACCCGCAGGATCGCTGACGGTCGAGCCGGTGCTGCGATAAGTATCGCGCACCGTAACCCTTGGGCTCCTGCGCAGCAGCCAGTAGCGCTACTCGGCAGCAATAATCGAGGGAGGCCCTGCACGGGCTGGCCAATTCGATCCTAGCCCCGCCGCACCGCACGCACCATATGGCACAAGTGCCTCAACCTGCGTCGTCTCTTCCCACCGTCCTGACCGACTGGTTCGCCGCCAAGGGCTGGGCACCGCGACGCCACCAACTGGACATGCTCGACGTCGCGCGCGCTGGCGCGCACGGGTTGCTCGTCGCCACCACGGGTGCGGGCAAGACGCTCGCCGGCTTCCTGCCGACGCTCGCCGAACTGATCGAAACGCCTACCGAAGGGCTGCACACCCTCTACGTCTCGCCGCTCAAGGCGCTAGCGGTCGATATCCAGCGCAATCTGCTCGCCCCGGTCGAGGAAATGGGGCTCGATATCCGGATCGAGACGCGGACCGGCGACACGCCCAGCGACCGCAAGGCGCGCCAGCGGATCCGCCCGCCGCAGATCCTGTTGACCACGCCCGAATCGCTCAGTCTTTTGCTTAGCTACCCCGACGCCGCGACGATGTTCGCGGGATTGCGCACGATCGTCGTCGACGAAGTCCACGCCTTCGCAACGGGCAAGCGTGGCGACCTGCTTTCGCTCGGCATGGCGCGGCTCCAGACGATTTCGCCCGGGCTCCGTCGGGTCGCGTTGTCGGCGACCGTCGCAGACCCCGATGGCTATCGCGCGTGGCTCGCACCCGATGGCGATATCGATACGGTCCGGCTCGTGAGGGGCGATCCCGGCGCGCCGCCGAACATCGCGATCTTGTTGCCCGAGGGTCGCATTCCCTGGTCCGGGCATTCGGGGCGCTATGCCGCCGAACAGGTGATCGCCGAGATCGAGACGCACAAGACCACGATCGTCTTCTGCAACACCCGCGCGCTCGCCGAGCTGATCTTCCAGGATCTGTGGAAGGCCAATGCGATGAACCTGCCGCTGGGCGTGCATCACGGCTCGCTCAGCCTCGAGGCGCGGCGCAAGGTCGAGGGTGCGATGGCGGCGGGCAAGTTGCGCGGGCTGGTCGCGACCGCCAGCCTCGATCTTGGCGTCGACTGGGGTGACGTCGACTGCGTGATTCAGATGGGCGCACCCAAGGGATCGTCGCGGTTGCTCCAGCGGATCGGGCGGTCGAACCACCGGCTCGATGAATCGTCCGAGGCGATCGTCGTCCCCGGCAATCGGTTCGAATATCTCGAGGCACGCGCCGCGCTCGATGCGGTCGAGGCGGGCGAACTGGACGAGGACGTCTTTCGCATGGGGTCGCTCGACGTGCTGGCGCAGCATGTCATGGCGTGCGCCTGTGCGGCACCGTTCGATCAGGCGCGGCTGCTCGACGAGATCCGCTCGGCCTTGCCCTATTCCGCGTTGACCGAGGAGACCTTCATCCAGGTCCTCAGCTTCATTCGCGATGGCGGCTATGCGCTTCAGGCGTACGACAAGTTCAAGCGGTTGACGCAGGATGCGGACGGGACGTGGCGGATCACCCACCCCAGGTTTATTGCGCAGCATCGGCTCAATGCGGGGATCATCGTCGAGGCGACGATGCTCAGCGTCCGCTTCAAGAACGGGCGGACGCTCGGCCGGGTCGAGGAAGCGTTCGCCGCGACGATGAGCCCGGGCGACACGTTTTTCTTCGCAGGGATGAGCCTCGAGGTCGAGCGGATCGATACCGAGGACCTTGTCGTGCGGGCAACAGCAAGGCCGGCACGGATCCCGAGCTATGGCGGATCCCGGATGCCGTTATCGACCAATCTCGCCAATCGGGTTCGCGGGTTTCTGGCGGAACCGTCCGAATGGTCGCGGTTCCCCGATGATGTGCGCGAATGGCTCGAGGTCCAGCAGCTTCGCTCGACGTTGCCCCGCCCCGGCCAGTTGCTGGTCGAGACGTTCCCGCGCGAGGGACGGCATTACATGGTCGCTTACAGCTTCGAGGGCTGGAACGCGCATCAGTCGCTCGGGATGCTCGTCACACGACGGATGGAGACGCAGGGACTGCGGCCGATCGGCTTCGTCTCGAACGACTATGCGCTGGCGTGCTTCGGGCTCGACCCGATCACCGATCCCGCCGCGTTGTTCTCCCCCGATATCCTCGAGGACGAATTCGTCGAATGGGTGCAGCAATCCGCCCTCCTCAAGCGCGCGTTCCGCGAAGTCGCGGTGATCGGGGGGCTGGTCGAGCGCCAGATCCCGGGGAAGCGCAAGACCGGGCGGCAGGTGACCTTCTCGACCGACCTGATCTACGACGTGCTGCGCAAATATGAGCCCGCGCATATCCTGTTGCAGGCGGCATGGGCGGATGCGCGCGCGCGGATGACCGACGTCGGGCGGCTCGCCAGCCTGCTCGACCGTGCGGCGGAGACGATGCTGCATGTCGACCTTCCGCGCATATCGCCGCTGGCGGTCCCGGTGTTGACGCTGATAGGACGCGAGAAAGTCGCGCAGGGAATGTCCGACGACGCGCTGCTCGCGGAGGCGGAGGTGCTCGCGGCCGAGGCAATGCGGCTCGATTAGGTACGCTTGTTGGTGCGGGGGAACAGGCGTACCGTGATGGTCATGCACCCGGCCCTGTTCCTGGCGGTTTCCGTGTTCTCGATGGGCGAACCGGGACAGGCTGTGCTGCAGCCGCGAGTGCAGCAGACGCCAATGCAGCAGACCGCGCAGCAAGATCAGTCGCCGTCGCCGCAGGACGAGCTCGTCTTCGCGACCGACGAGACCCGCATGACCGTTCCGGTGACGATCGGCGGTGCAGGTCCGTATCGTTTCATCGTCGACACCGGATCGGAACGAACCGTCGTGTCCCGCGAAGTCGCCACGGCGTTAAGCCTCGCGCCGGGGCCGATGGTCCGGGTGACCGCGATGGCGGGCACGGTGCCGGTGCCGACCGTGGCGGTCTCGCGGATCGTGGTCGGGACGCCCCGGGCGGGCGCATCCCTCACCGCGACACGGATCGAAGCGCCCATATTGTTCGCGCGCAATCTTGGTGCGGCCGGTCTCGTCGGCATCGATACCTTGCAGGGCAAGGCCGTCGAGATCGATTTTGCACGGGACGTGATGACGGTCTCCCCCGCAACGCGGCGGACACGTCGTGAGACGTTCGGGCCGGACGATATCGTGATTCGCGCCAAGAACGTCCTCGGTCAGCTCGTCGTTACCGATGCGGTCTACGATGGGCGGCGGATCCGGGTCGTCATCGATACCGGCTCGGTCGTCAGCATGGGCAATATCGCGCTGCAGCGACTGGTCGGACGCAGTAGCGGATCATTGACCGCGGTCCGTCTGCTGAGCGTGACCGGTGCCATGCTCGACGCGCAATATGGGATCGTCACGGGGGTTCATGTCGGCGAGATCGGCCTCGCCAATCTGCCGATCGCCTTTTCCGACGCTGCGCCATTCCGGCGGCTCGGGCTGGCGGACCGTCCCGCCTTGCTGCTCGGGATGGACGCGCTGCGGTTGTTCGGGCGGGTGCGGATCGACTTCGCCAATCGCGAGCTGCATCTGGCGCGCCCCAGGGCCGCGGCGGTGCCGGGCATCCCCTGAACGGTCGGGCAAGACCCCGGGGTGACAGGAGGAAGGCAAGGGGCCCACACAGCCGTTGCGTTCCCCCGATACCGCGCTAGCCTCTGCCGCATAACAAATGGGGGGCACCATGCGCGCGATCACTCTGGCAATCCTACTCGGCACGACGGCAACGGGGGCCGGGCTTACGCCCGCCGCAGCGCAGGACCGGCCCGATCATAAGGCGTTCTTCGAGGTCTACAAGGAACTGGTGGAGACCAACACCACCTTGTCTTCGGGAAGTTGCACGCAGGCTGCGGCGCAGATCGGCGCGCGGTTGAAGGCGGCGGGCTATGCCGATGCCGACCTCACCTATTTCTCGGTGCCGGACCATCCCAAGGAAGGCGGCCTCGTCGCGATCCTGAAAGGCAGCAACCCGCGCGCCAAACCAATGCTGTTGATGGCGCATATCGACGTGGTCGAGGCCAAGCGCGAGGACTGGACGCGTGACCCGTTCAAGCTGGTCGAGGACGGCGGCTATTATTACGCGCGCGGCAGCACTGACGACAAGGCGCAGGCGGCGATCTGGTCGGACGCGATGATCCGGTTCAAGACCGGCGGCTATCACCCCAAGCGCACGATCAAGCTCGCGCTGACGTGCGGCGAGGAGACGACGTTCGCGTTCAACGGCGCGGAGTGGCTGGCGAAGAACAAGCCCGAGCTGATCGCCGCCGAATTCGCGCTCAACGAGGGCGGCGGCGGGCTGCTGACCGAGGAGGGCGAGCGCAAGACGCTGTTCCTCCAGGTCGGCGAGAAGGCCGCGCAGAACTTCACGTTGCTCGCGACCAACCCCGGCGGACACAGCTCGCAGCCGACCCCCGACAATGCGATCTATCAGCTGTCGGATGCGTTGAAGGCGGTGCAGGGGTATGAATTCCCGATCCGATTTACCGACACGACACGGGCGTTCTTCGCGGGCAATGCCACAGCACAGCCCGGACCGATGGGAGACGCGATCAAGCGGCTGCTCGCCGATCCGTCGGATGCCGCGGCGAATGCGGTGGTCAGCGCCAACAAGACCTATCATTCGATGCTCCGCACCACCTGCGTCGCGACGCTGTTGAATGCGGGCCATGCCGAGAATGCCTTGCCGCAGCGCGCGACCGCCAACGTCAATTGCCGGATCTTCCCGGGCGAGACGGTCGACGCCACGCTCGCCAAATTGAAAGAACTTGCCGGACCCAAGGTGACGGTCACCGCGAACCAGCCGGTCCGCCCGACCGCGGTGCCGCCGACGCTCGATCCCAAGATCCTCAACCCGGCCAAGGCGGTCGCGGCGAAGCATTTCCCCGGCACCGCGATCCTGCCGCTGATGTCGACCGGCGCGACCGACGGGATCTTCTTCGAGGCGATCGGGATCCCGGTTTACGGCGTCCCCGGGCTGTTCATCGGTTCGGACATCAACCGCGCGCACGGGCTGAACGAGCGGATGAACGTCAAGTCGCTGTATGACGGGCGGGATTACCTGTTCGACGTGGTCAAGGCGTATGCGGGCTGATCAGAGCCCCGCGATGTCGAGCGCGGCAGCGAGTTCGTCGCTGATGCCGGCGTCCTGTTTCGGCGAGAGGCGGTTCAGCACGGTCTGGACCCGCTTCTGCGCGACCTGCAGCGTTTTGTGGCGGACTTCGCGGATCTGGTTGGTCCGCCACGACTTGCTCTCGCCGAGTACGGCCGCCCATTTCGCTTCTTCCGCCGACAGGATTGCGAGTGCGAGCCGCAGGCCATCGCGTCGACCGTGGTCGTAATCGTCGGACATGCGCGTCTCCTAGCGAGCGGAGCCGGTCGTGACCGACCGGCGGGTGTCCTGCGCTTATGGTGGCGCGGCTGCGCGGTCAAAGGCGACCATGTCTGATCGCTATGGATCGACGCCGAATCCCGCCGGGTGGGCCCGATGGTGGGGTGACCCGGGACGTTGGTTGAGACAATGTCAGACCGGGGAGCGCACCGACACCAAGCCGGAGGCCTTTCGACCGGCGGCTTGGCGTCGACGCGGAAGCGCAGTGCTACGCTAACGTCATCCGGGTATTGCGGCGACGGGTTCGCATCGCGGCACCCGTCATCCCGAAGCCCGCGATCATCATCGCCCAGGTTGCAGCTTCGGGTACCGCAGCGGCGACAACCGCACTCGATGAAGCCGAGCCGAAGGCGGAGATGGTTCCGTTGCCGTTGATGCGGTACACGTCAGCCGACACCCCATCCTGATGGAAGAATGCGATGTTCGATGCGGCCCCCGCATTGAACCGCACTCCGCTGCCATCCAGGAAGGTCGGACCCGTCGTGAAGTAATAATATGTCGGGTTACCTGGCGCATCGAACAGGCCGCTGATCGCAACGTCGTTGATCATGCCGGATATGCCGGTGATCGCCAGGGCGGTCTGCCCGTCACGCTGAACCGCGGTGTCGGAGGTGTTGAAGATCCCGCGAACCGTCTGGGCGGGGCCGCCGAACAGCGTGCTTGTGGTATCGAAGCTGAAATTGAATTGGGCTGCAGACGCCTGGGTGGACGACAATGCCGCGATCGCTGCCGTTAACGCGAATACCGTTTTCATGACTCACTCTCCCTGTTGAAACCGGCCTTTGCGCAGGTTTCTTCGGGAGTTACGTTAAACATGCGTTAAAGGTTGCGGAGACATTAACCAAACCGCAGGATTACCAAAACGTTGATCATTCGCTGTGGAGATCGGCTCACCGTGTTCGGAATAGAGACGATCGCAGAGTGCATAGTATGTCGGATATTCCGCTTCGGTCACTGCTAAACTTGCGGTACCTCTGTGACACCGCAATGCCGCGGGTTACGGGACTTGCCTTTCCGGAGGGTTTGACGAGCCGCGGAGATCGGAAAGCGGATCTCGGGCTTTTCAGGGCAGGCGGGCATCAATAGCCGCGCACCAACGCCGTTCCCCAGCACCGTGCAGACTGAAAGCGCGTATCGCACGACTGTCCCCTAAACTGCAGCATCCAGCGCGCAGCCGGATCGCCTCAGACCGTGACCTGTTCGCCCAGTTCCAGCACCTTACCCGGCGGGATCTTGAGGAAGTCGGTCGGGTCGCTGGCGTTGCGCTGGAGGAACATGAAGATCCGGTCCTGCCACAGCGGCATGCCCTGGTCCGCCGCCGGTTTGATCGTGTTGCGACCGATGAAATAGCTCGTCTTGGCGGGGTTGAGCGTCTTCTTGTGCGACGTCGCTTCCAGACCGAGATCGCGCGGGACGTCGGGTGATTCCATGAAGCCATAGTGCAGCACGACGATCGTGAAATTCGGATCGACCTGACGGATCTCCGCACGCTCCTCGGGCGCGACCGAGGGGCGATCGGCGGTGCGGATGCTGACGATCAGGTTCTTCTCGTGCAGCACCTTATTGTGCTTGAGATTGTGAAGCAGCGCGCCCGGCGCGCTGTCGGGGTTGGCGGTGAGGAAGACCGCGGTTCCCTCGACTCGCTCGGGCGGGCGCTTGGCGAGTGCGGCGGCGAGGTCGGTAAGGGGCACGCTCTGGCGCGCCTCGAACGCCCGGACGATCCCGCGTCCGCGGTTCCAGGTGTAGATCACCAGCCCGATCCCCCCCGCGACCACCAGCGGCACCCAGCCGCCTTCGATCACGCGGAGGATGTTCGCGCCGAAGAAGATCAGGTCGAGCGTCAGGAACGGCAGGATGACCGCGAGCGCGACCGGGCGGCTCCAGCTCCAGCGATGCCGCACGACGATGTACGCGAGCAGCGTGGTGACGACCATCGTGCCGGTCACCGCGATCCCGTAGGCCGCCGCCATCGCGGACGAGGTGCGGAACTGGACGACGAGCACCAGCACGCCGAACAGCAGCAGCCAGTTGATCGACGGAAGATAGATCTGTCCCGCCTGCGTCGCCGATGTCTGGCGGATCCGGAGCCGTGGCAGCAGCCCGAGCTGGATCGCCTGCTGCGTCAGTGAATAGGCCCCGGTGATCACCGCCTGGCTCGCGATTACGGTCGCCGCCATCGCCAACACGATCAGCCACGGCCGCAACCCGGCGGGGGCCATGAGGAAGAACCAGTCCTGATTATGGAACGGCTGCCCGGCGGCCTTCGCGGCTTCCAGCGCATTGAGCGCGAACGCGCCCTGGCCCAGGTAATTGCAGATCAGGCAGGGGAAAACGAGCGCGAACCAGCCGATCCGGATCGGGAGGCGCCCGAAATGCCCCATGTCCGCGGTCAATGCTTCCGCGCCCGTCACGGTCAGGAAGACTGCGCCGAGCACGAACAGGCCCGTCACGCCATGATCGAGCAGGAAGAACGCGCCGTAATGCGGCGAGATGACACGCAGGATCGAAGGTTCGTCGGCGATATGCCACAGCCCCAGCGCGCCGAGCACGAGGAACCACACGAGGCAGACCGGCCCGAACAACCGCGAGACGCTGGCGGTGCCGCGGCTCTGGATCGCGAACAAGGCAATCAGGATGACGATCGTCATCGACAGGATCACCTGCTCGCTGATGACCGTTTCCATCCCCGGGATCGTCTTGAGCCCCTCGACCGCGGACAGCACGGATAGCGCTGGCGTGATGATCGCATCACCGTAGAACAACGATGCGCCCGCCGACCCCAGCACCAAGGCGATCAGCGAACGTTTGCCGAGCGCACGTCGTGCCAGAGCTGTCAGTGCCAGCACGCCGCCTTCGCCCTGATTGTCCATCCGCATCAGGAAGATGACGTATTTGACCGTCACGACGAGGATCAGCGACCAGATCGCGAGACTCAGCACGCCGAGGATCTCGCCCGGGTCGAGCCCGTCCTTGCCGGTAAGCTCGAGCGCTTCGCGAAACGCGTAGAGCGGGCTGGTGCCGATATCGCCGAAAACGACCCCGATCGCGCCGATCGTCAGCGCGAACAGCGCCGGATGCGGCGTCGCGCCATGGGGGTTTACGGCCGTGGTGGTGGCGGTTGCAACGGACATGATAATAAGGCGACCTGCCAATAAGGACGGCGCGCTTTACGCTTGTGGTCCCTCAGCGCAAGCGCTTTCGTGAACGTTGCATGAAGCGTAACCTTAAGTCATAGCGACGGACATGGTTCCCTTTTCGTTCGCCAATCATGATTTGCTAGCACTCCGTAGCGGCGCGCTGTTCTGGCCGCGGCGCGGGGCGGTGCTGGTGGCGGACCTGCACTTCGAAAAGGCGAGCTGGTTTGCGCAGCGGGGGCAGATGCTCCCGCCGTATGATTCGCTCGTCACGCTCGAGGCGCTCGAGGACGTCGTCGCGGCGACGGGTGCCACGGAAATCTGGTGCCTGGGCGACAGCTATCACGACGACGAAGGGTGCGATCGCTTGCCTGCGGAGGCGCAATCCCGGCTCCGCGCGCTGACCCGCGCGACGCGGTGGACCTGGATCACGGGGAACCATGATAGCGGGATGGTCGACCGGTGTGGTGGGGCGGTGGTCGACGAGGCGGTGGTCGACGGACTGGTGCTGCGGCACGAAGCCGATCCGAACGATGCGCGGCCCGAGCTAAGCGGCCACTTCCATCCCAAGTTGCGGCTCCGCGTGCGCGGGCAGAACGTCTCGCGACGGTGCTTCGTGGCAACGCCGACCAAGCTCATCCTCCCGGCGTTCGGTGCGCTGACCGGGGGGCTGGACGCGCAGCACCCCGAGATCGTCCGCGCGGTGGGCAAGGGCGCCGAGGCGCTGATCCCGATCGAGGACCGGTTGCTGCGGTTCCGGCTGGCGGCTTAGGGGGAGGCTGCTCCTGATTACCTCCCCCGGCGAAGGCCGGGGCCCAGACGTAATGGCCGAGGTAATCGAGCGCAGCGTTGAATATTCGGCCGGTTGGCTCCTGGGCCCCGGCCTTCGCCGGGGAAGCGGCAAATGTGCGGTACGTTCCCTCCCTCAGCTTGCAAGCTGCGGGAACCCGGCGCGAAACGCTGCCACCTTCGGCTTGTCGAACGTCACGATGTACGGATGGTTCGGGTTCCGGTCGTAGAAGTTCTGGTGATACGCCTCGGCGGGGAAGAACGCGCCGGTCTCGATCTTGGTGACGATCGGCTTGGGGAACACGCGCGCCTTGCCAAGCTGCGCGATATAGGCCGCCGCAACGCCCCGTTGCGCGGCGTTCTGCGGGAAGATCGCCGAACGATAGCTGATCCCGCTGTCGGGGCCCTGCCGGTTCAGCTCCGTCGGATTGTGCGCGATTGAGAAATAGACGCGAAGCAGCGTCGCGTAACTGACCTTGGCCGGATCGTAGACCACGCGGATCGCCTCGGCATGGCGGGTCGTCTCGGTCGAGACCTGATCGTAGGTCGCGGTGTCGCGCGTCCCGCCGGCATAGCCGGCGGTGACCTGGCGCACGCCCTTCACATGCTCGAAGACAGCTTCCATGCCCCAGAAGCAGCCGCCTGCAAAAACGGCGGTCTGAGGCCCGGATACGCCGGTGACGTCCGCTGCGGCGGCGGGGATGGGGACGGCACGTTCGGCTTGCGCCGCCCCGCCGGCAAAAACGAAGGCGGCCGCGCCGACACAGGCAGCGGTGATGAGAACGGGCTTGAGCATCGCAAGAAACCTTTTCTGTAACAGTCTGCTATCCGCCGGTGGTGCCAGCGAAGTTACGGATCTGCCGTAAAAAGGATGTCGGGACGGCTCAGTGCCGCTTCAAGCCGCGGACGCGGTGCCAGATATAAAAGGCAATGGCAGCGATCAGAACCACGCCGATGACGAGATCCGCGCTGTGGAACGCCGCCTTGATCCGCGGATCGCTGTTCCACTTGTCGCCGAGGGTCATGCCGACCCAGGCCAGCCCGAAGCACCACGGCCACGAGCCGAGGAACGTGTAGAGGTGGAAGGGGATCAGCGGCATCCGCGCGACACCCGCCGGAAACGCGATGAACGAGCGGACCACCGGGAGCAGGCGTCCGATCAGCACCGCGATGCTCCCGAACCGCGCGAAGAAGCGATCTGCGGTGTCGAGTTCGCCTGGACCGATCAACAGGTAACGGCCCCAGCGTTCGGCGAGCGGGCGCCCGCCGCGCTTGCCGATCTCATAGGCGACGATCGATCCGACGTTGCACCCGATCGCGCCCGCGGTCGCCGCCCAGAACAGGTTGAACCGTCCGACCGAGACGAGGTAGCCCGCAAACGGCATGATGATCTCGGACGGAAGTGGGATGCACGCAGACTCGATCGCCATCAATATGGCGATGCCGACATAGCCGCCGCTGGAAATGACCCAGATGGTGAAGGTGGCGAGTGTTGCCAGGATCTTTTCGAACATGGGTCCGCGCTTTGCCCTGCTCGCGCACGGGGGGCCAGCGGAAATATGCGCGCGTGGGGAACACGGGGTTCCCGGCGACGGCCGTGGTGCTAAGGCAGCCGCCATGAACGAGTCGGACAAACGCGCCGCAGCGCTCGCCGCGATCGAGGAAGTCCGTCCGGGCATGGTGGTCGGGCTGGGGACGGGGTCGACCGCTGCCTTCGCGATCGCTGCGCTCGGCGAACGCCGGCTCGATATCCGCGCGGTCCCGACCAGCCTGGCGAGTGCGGCGCTGGCACGCGCCGCCGGAATCGCGCTGATCGACCTTCCCGCGCAGATCGACCTCACGATCGACGGTGCGGACGAGATCGATTCGCGGTTCCGCGCGATCAAGGGTGCGGGCGGCGCGATGCTGCGTGAGAAGGTGGTCGCTAGCGCGAGCATTCGGATGATCGTGATCGCGGATTCGTCCAAGCGCGTCGACACGATCGGCGTTGCCCCGATCCCGGTCGAAGTGCTCCCCTTCGCACAGGCCTTTGTCGCGGCGCGGCTTGCGGCACTCGGCGGCACGGTTACGCCGCGCACGGGGTTCGTTTCGGATCAGGCGAACCCGATTCTCGATTGCCGTTTCCCGCCCGACGTGGACCATGCGCTACTCGCCGCGCACATCGCGCAGATCCCGGGCGCGCTTGGCCACGGCCTGTTCCTTTCCGAAGTGTCGGCCGTGTACATCGCCGAAAATGGCGTCGTTACGCGACTGGAACGCGGACGCACCGCGGATTAAAGCCCATCCATCCCGGCAACCCGACCGACGCGGAAGCGTTCAGGGCGCAACAACAAGGTGAACCTGCTCCATGGCCGATACCCAGACCCAAACCGCCGCAAACGGCGTCCACGAAGACGGCAGCCCCGACCGGCTCGCGATCGACACGATCCGTACGCTTTCGATGGATGCGGTGCAGGCCGCCAATTCGGGCCACCCCGGCACGCCGATGGCGCTCGCGCCGGTGGGTCAGACGCTGTGGACCAAGTTCCTGCGCTACGATCCGACTACCCCTGATTGGCCCAACCGTGATCGTTTCGTCCTGTCGGTCGGCCATGCGTCGATGCTGCTCTATTCGCTGATCCACCTCGCCGGAATCGAGGAGATCGATGCCGAGGGTAACAAGACCGGCAAGCCCGCGCTCAGCCTCCATGACCTCGAGCAGTTCCGCCAGCTCGATTCGAAGACCCCGGGCCACCCCGAATATCGCCACACCACGGGGGTCGAGACTACGACCGGCCCGCTCGGCCAGGGTTGCGGCAATTCGGTCGGCATGGCGATTGCGGAGCGTTGGCTCGCGGCAAAGTTCAACCAGCCGAACTTCACGCTGTTCGACCATGACGTCTACACGCTGTGCGGCGACGGCGACATGATGGAGGGCGTTTCGGCAGAGGCGGCGTCGGTCGCCGGGCATCTCAAACTGTCCAACCTCTGTTGGATCTACGACAGCAACCACATCTCGATCGAGGGCAACACCGCGCTCGCGTTCGACGAGGACGTTGGCGCGCGCTTCGTCGCTTATGGCTGGAACGTCATCCACGTCGATGACGCGAACGACACGGCTGCGCTGAGCACAGCGCTCGAGACGTTCAAGGCGACCACCGACAAGCCGACCTTTATCGTCGTCCATTCGGTGATCGGCTACGGCAGCCCCAAGGCGGGCAGCGAAAAGGCCCACGGCGAGCCGCTCGGCGTCGAGAACGTCCGACTGACCAAGCAGGCGTACGGCTGGCCGGAAGACAAGCAGTTCTACGTCCCCGAAGGCGTTGCCGAGCGCTTCAAGGCGTCGATGATGGATCGCTCCGGTCCGCTTCGGCAGGAATGGGACGCCAAGGTCGTCGAATATCGCGCTGCGCATCCCGAGCTCGCCAACCAGCTCGATTCGATGCTGTCGGACAGCCTGCCGGATGGCTGGGATGCCGACATCCCGGTATTCGAGGCGGATGCCAAGGGCGTCGCCTCGCGCGATTCGTCGGGCAAAGTGCTCAACGCGATCGCGCCCAAGCTGCCGTGGCTGCTCGGCGGTTCCGCCGATCTCGCGCCGTCGACCAAGACCGACATCAAGGGCGCGCCCTCGTTCGAGGCGGACAATTACGGCGGGACCAACTTCCATTTCGGCGTGCGCGAGCATGGCATGGGTGCGATCGTCAACGGCATGACGCTGTCGCACCTGCGCGGCTATGGCTCCACCTTCCTCGTGTTCTGCGATTACATGCGCGCACCGATCCGCCTGTCGGCGATCATGGAGGTCGGCTCGGTCTGGGTGTTCACGCACGACTCGATCGGCGTCGGCGAAGACGGCCCGACCCACCAGCCGATCGAGCATCTCGCGACGCTCCGCGCGATCCCGGGGCTCGATACGATCCGTCCGGGAGACGCGAACGAAGTCGCCGCCGCGTGGCGCGCGGTGGTCGAGGATGCGAGCCATCCCACCGCCTTGATCCTGTCGCGGCAGGCGCTGCCGACGCTCGACCGTACCAAATATGCGAGCGCCGATGGCTTGAAGAAGGGGGCCTATGTCCTCGACGGCGACGAAAACCCCGAGGTGATCCTGATCGCTACGGGCTCGGAAGTCTCGCTCGCGGTCGCCGCGCACGAGAAGCTCAAGGAAAGCGGCGTCGCCTCGCGGGTCGTATCGATGCCGAGCTGGTATCGCTACGAGCTGCAGGATGCGGCCTATAAGGAATCGGTCCTGCCGAAAGCCGTCAAGGCGCGCATCGCGATCGAGATGGCGGGCGAGATCGGCTGGGATCGCTATGTCGGGCTCGACGGTGCGACCGTGACGATGTCGACCTTCGGCGCGTCCGCGCCGATCACCAAGCTTCAGGACAAATACGGCTTCACGGTCGACAACATCGTGAAGATCGCCAACGAACTGCGGGAGAAGAACTGATGGGCAAGCTCAACGATCTGGCCGCACTCGGCCAGGCAGTCTGGCTCGATTTCGTCGAGAAGAAGTTCCTCGCCGAGGGCAGCCTCCAGAAGATGGTCGACGAGGACGCGCTGACCGGCGTGACCTCCAACCCGTCGATCTTCGAAAAGGCGATGGGGCATGGCGACGCATATGACGCTGAGCTCGCCGCCTATGACAAGTCCAACCCCGACGCCCCGACGATCGACCGGTACGAGCATCTCGCGATCCTCGACATTCAGGCGGCGGCGGACACGCTCCGCCCGGTCTATGACCGGCTCGACGCGAAGGACGGCTATGTCAGCCTCGAGGTCTCGCCGTATCTGGCGAACGACACCGACGCGACGATCGCCGAAGCGCAGAAGCTGTGGAAGGCGGTCAACCGGCCCAACGTGATGATCAAGATTCCGGGCACGCCGGCTGGCGTCCCCGCGATCGCGGCGACGATCGACGCCGGGATCAACGTCAACGTCACATTGCTGTTCTCGCAGAGCGCGTATCAGGCGGTGGCGGAGGCCTATGTCGAGGGTCTCGAGAAGCGCGCCGCGCGCGGCGAGCCGATCGACCGGATCGCCAGCGTCGCGAGCTTCTTCGTCAGCCGGATCGATTCGAAGATCGACGACAAGATCGACGCCCTGGTTAAAGAGGGGGGTGTCGGCGGCGACGAGGCCAAGCCGCTCAAGGGCAAGGTCGCAATCGCCAACGCGAAACTGGCCTACGCCTGGTATGAGGAATTCATCGCTTCGTCGCGCTGGCAGGCGCTCGCCGCCAAGGGTGCGCAGGTCCAGCGGCTGTTGTGGGCGTCAACGGGAACCAAGAATCCCGACTATCCCGATACGCTGTATCTCGACTCGCTGATCGGCAAGGACACGGTCAACACGATCCCGCCCAAGACGCTCGACGCCTACCGCCTCCGCGGCACCGCGACCGAGACGCTGACGCAGGATATCGCGGGTGCCCGCCATGTCTTGTCCGAGGCCGAGCGGCTCGGGCTCGATCTCGACGGAGTCACGGACGAACTGGTGGAAGAGGGGGTCGCCTCCTTCTCCAAGGCGTTCGACGATCTGCTCGGCGCGATTGCGGCCAAGCATCCGGTTGCAGCTTAAAGCCACCTTGCACGTTTAGCCGTCCGTCCCGGAGGTCTCCGGGGCGGACGTTTCTTTCTCGGATCCCCTCAGGAGTGCGCGCGACATGAAAATCGGTATCATCGGCCTTGGCCGGATGGGCGGCAACATCGCGCGCCGGATCATGCGTGCTGGCCACCAGACGGTGGTGTTCGATCGTGATGACGCCGCAGTGCAGAAGCTCGTCGGGGACGGCTCGGTCGGCGCGACTTCGCTTGAGGACATGGCGGGCAAGCTCGACAGTCCGTCGATCTACTGGGTCATGCTCCCGGCAGGCGAGCCGACCGAACAGACCGTCGCGGCAATCGGCGCTTTCGCCAAGTCGGGCGACATCGTCATCGATGGCGGCAACAGCTTCTACAAGGACGATATTCGCCGCGCGAAGATGCTCGCGGAAAAGGGCATCCGGTATGTCGACGTCGGCACCTCGGGTGGCGTGTGGGGCCTCGAGCGCGGCTTTTGCATGATGATCGGCGGCGCAAAGGACGCGGTCGACCATATCGATCCGATCCTCTCCGCACTCGCCCCCGGCATGGGGACGATCCCACGCACGCCCGAGCGCAACCTAGATCAGGAAGACCCCCGCGCGGAGCAGGGCTATATCCACGCCGGCGCTCCCGGTGCGGGGCATTTCGTCAAGATGGTCCACAACGGCATCGAGTATGGGCTGATGGCTGCCTATGCCGAGGGCTTCGACGTGCTCAAGGGCAAGTCGTCGGACAAGCTTCCGGAGGACGAGCGCTTCGACCTCAACCTGACCGACATCGCCGAAGTATGGCGGCGCGGATCGGTTATTTCGTCGTGGCTGCTCGATCTTTCGGCATCGGCTCTCGCGAAGGATCAGGCGCTCGAGCATTTCTCGGGCCATGTCGCGGATTCGGGTGAGGGGCACTGGACCGTCCAGGCGGCAATGGAGGAAGCGGTTCCCGTCTACGTCCTCTCGGCGGCGCTTTTCGCGCGCTATCGCAGCCGGGTCGAGCATACGTTCGGCGACAAGTTGCTGTCGGCGATGCGTTTCGGCTTCGGCGGCCATGTCGAGATGCCGCAATGAGCGGTTCGGGGTACGAGACCGGCACGATCCGCCTGGTCGTCTCTGACGTCGACGGAACGCTGGTTGACAGCAACAAGGAGGTAACGCCCGGGGTTCAGGCAGCGGTCGCCAAGCTCCGCGCTGCGGGCATCGGGTTCAGCATCATCAGCGCGCGTCCACGCTCGGGGATGATGCCGATCGCCGAGACGCTGGGGATCGACGGGCCGATGGGCGCCTTCAACGGCGGCACGCTGTTCAAGCGCGACGGGACGGTGCTCAGTGCCGACCGGATCGACCGCGCGGTGGTCGATGGCACGCTCGCGGCGGCGGAGGGTGCCGCGGTCGACACCTGGGTGTTCGCGGACGACCAATGGTATGCGACCACCGACGTCGGCGGCCACGTCGACAGTGAGCGGCGCGCGTCCAACCAGCAGCCGGTCGTGACGACGGACTTCACCGATCTGCTCGACCGGGCGGACAAGATCACCTTCGTCAGCGACGATCCCGACCTGCTGATCGACCTGCGCAAGCGGATGGACCGGTTTGCCGATGCGGCGACGATCGTCCAGTCGCAGACCTATTATCTCGACGTCACCCCGCTGACGGGGAACAAGGGCGACGGGCTGACCGCCCTGTCCGAGGCAATGGGCGTACCGCTCGATCAGATCGCGGTGTTCGGCGATCAGGCGAACGACCTGCCGATGTTTGCGCGCGCCGCGATTTCCTATGCGATGGGGCAGGGGCCGGAACCGGTCCGCGCCAAGGCGACGCATGTCGTCGCGAGCAACAATGACGATGGCGTCGCCGAAGCGATCGAAGCGATCCTGGCTGGACGCTGACCACAGCATCCGCCATCGTCGTTCGTATTGAAAAGCGAATTGGGATAGGCGGATGCGGTATCTGACGGCAGTTGTAGGGCTGGTCGTGGCCGCACCGCTTGCGAGCAAGACGGTCGAATTGCCCGCGACCCCTACCACGGTCGCCTGGGGCCATTACGACGCGACATCCAAACCGGTCTTGACGATCGACTCGGGTGATACCGTGATCGTCCACACGCTGCTGACGAACAGCCCGACGGGCCTCGAAAAGGCGGGCATCGCCCCGTCCGACGTCGAACCGGCGCTTCGTGCCGTCTTTGCCGGAGTACCCGCATCCGAACGGGGCCCCGGCGGGCATATCCTGACCGGACCGATCGCGATCACGGGGGCAGAGCCGGGCGACACGCTCGAGGTTCGCATCCTCAAGGTCGATCTCGCGATCCCCTATGCCTATAACGGGTTTCGCTACGGTGCGGGGTTCCTGACCGACGACTTCCCCTACGCGCGCACCAAGATCGTACCGCTCGATGCCAAGGCGATGGTCGCGCGGTTCGGGCCTGGCATCACGGTGCCGCTCCACCCCTTTTTCGGCAGCATGGGGGTGGCGCCGCCGCCGTCGTTCGGTCGCTATGACAGCGCTCCGCCGACGATCAACGGTGGCAACATGGACGACAAGGCGCTGGTCGAAGGGACCACGCTGTTCCTGCCGGTCCACGCACCGGGGGCCTTGTTCCAGGTTGGGGATGGCCATGCGGCGCAGGGGAATGGCGAGGTCGATATCACCGCGCTGGAGACGTCGCTCACCGGGCGGCTCCAGTTCATCCTGCACAAGCACCAGGCGTCACCCTATCCGCGCGCCGAGACGCCGACCCACTATATCGCGATGGGCTTCGATGACGATCTCAGCAACGCGACGCGCAAGGCGCTGCGCAACATGATCGACTTCCTCGTCGCGGAGAAGGGCATGACCCGCGACGACGCGTATATGCTGCTCAGCGTCGCCGGGGATGTCGAAGTGACGGAACTGGTCGATCGCAACAAGGGCGTCCACGTCGCGCTGTCCAAGGCGGTGTTCGAGCAGCGCCGCGCGAAATGAGCCGCGACGGTTAGGGCCGTCCGGGCCACATCCGCTGGAGCTCCTTGGTGCCATCGAGCATCTGATGCTTCATCGCGCCCGCGACGTGCAGCACGAACAGGGCATAGACGAGATAGGCGATGATTTCGTGCGCCGCGCCGAAGCCGTCATGGACGCTTTTCTTGGTCGCCGGATCGAGCGCCATGATGAAGCCGAGCCGCGGCCACTGGAACAGGCCGAACCAGTACATCGGCGTCGTGGCGGCATGCTCGTAGGCCGAATCCATGATCCAGCCGGTCAGCGGCATCGCGAACAGGATCGCATAGAGCATGTAGTGGGTGCCATGCGCGAGACGTGCCTCCCAAACACTATAGCCGCGCGGGAAGGGCGGGGGACGATGTGCGAACCGCCACAGCAGGCGCAGGATCGCCAGGCCCAGGATCGTGATGCCGACCGACTTGTGCAGGTTGATCGCCGGACGGACCTGCGCATCGGGCAGCAGCCCGTCCCAACTCCACGCCAGCGCGACGTTGAGGACGACGAGTGCCGCGACCACCCAATGGAGCAGCATCGCGATACCGGTATAGCGTTGGACCAAGCGACCGCTCCCATAAGCACAATATCGATCAACTCTAGCCGTGCGAAGAGGCGTGCGCTAGCGGCGTAAGCCACCGTTCATCCTCCATCGGTATCCGCGTCCGAATGACCTCGCTTGCCCAGACGCTTGTTGTCGAGTCGCCGCGGCACACCCCGCGTCGCATACCGTTCGCCAGCCGGGCGGTCGGGGCGGTCGGTCCGGTGCTGTTCATCGCCTTGCTGATCCAGGCATTCGAGCGACAGGGTGTGGCGGTGTGGTCGATCGGGATCGCCTACATCCTGTACGACACTGCCCTGCTGCTGTTCACCGCGTGGAACATCCGCGGTTTGCGGCATGCCCCAGCGGCAGTGCCGGTGCAGAATTCGAGTTTCGGGGTGATCGTCGCCGCGCACAATGAGGCGGGGGTGATTGCCGCCGCAATCGACCGGCTGGCCGGACAGGCGCAGTCGCCCGACTTGATCCTGATTGCGGACGATGGATCGAGCGATGCGACCGCCGAAGTACTGTCGCGGCGGTACGGACTTGCGGTGCCCCCGCTCGGCGGGATTACCGAACGGTCAGCGGTGCTCCCCGCGCTCCGGTGGCTGCGGTTGCCGCACGGCGGCAAGGCGCGCGCGCTGAACGAAGCGATGCTGCGGATCGATACCACGGTCGTGCTGACGGTCGATGCCGATACGCTGCTCGAACCCGGCGCGATTGCGGCGATGCGCGCGGCGTTTGCCGCCGAGCCCGAACTGGTTGCGGCGACCGGCGTCCTCGCGCCGATCTGCGGGCCGGATCTGCAAGGCCGGCTGTTCCAGTGGTTCCAGAGCTACGAATATGTCCGCAACTTCCTGTCGCGACATGCGTGGGAGCAATTGGGCAGCCTGTTGCTGATCTCGGGCGCGTTCGCCGCGTTCCGGCGAGATGCTGTGGTGGCCGTCGGCGGGTTCGATCCCGATTGCATGGTCGAGGATTACGAGCTGATCCACCGGCTTCACCGCCATGCGGTCGATCACGGGCACGACTGGCGTGTCCGGGTGGTCGGCGGCGCGCTGGCGCGGACCGATGCGCCTGCCAGCCCGATGGCGTTCCTGCGGCAGCGGCGGCGGTGGTTCGGCGGGTTCCTCCAGACGCAATATTGGAACCGCGACATGGTCGGCGCGCGGCGGTTCGGCTGGCTCGGCACCGCGATGCTGCCGGTCAAGGCGCTCGACACGCTGCAGCCGATCTACGGGCTGGCGGCATTCGCGATCCTGATCGGACTGGTGGTGACCGGACGGTTTGCCGTCGCCCTGCCGATCCTTGCGGTGATGGTCGCCAAGATCGCGATCGACCTCAGTTTCCATCTGTGGTCGCTCGGCATCTACAAGCGCTGGACCGGGCAGCGCGATGGCTTGTCGCTGCTGCCCGCCCTCGTCGCGGCGATCGCCGAGCCGTTCAGTTTCCAGCTCTTGCGGCATGCGGGCGCGGTGTGGGGCTGGCACGCCTTTCTGACCGGACGCGAAAGCTGGGGGCAGCAGCGGCGCACCGCGATCGCGGACGAAGCCCCCATCCCGGTCCCGGAGCGAATACGCTAGCGTTACGATTGTTCATCGCCCGTTTCAGGCAAAGCTGGCAACAGGGCGCTGCGCCGGGCCGGTTTGCCTGGCATATTGGGAGATGACGATGCGTTCGACGATGTTGCTGCTGGCCCCCGCGGTTCTGGGCGTGGCCGCCCCCGCCCTGGCGCAGACCGCGCCGACGATCCTCCCCGACGCGACGGTGCTCGAAGTATCCGCCGAAGGACGCACCACGCGGGTTCCCGACGTCGCGACGATCCGCGCTGGCGTCGTGACGCAGGGGCAGACCGCCGCCGTCGCCTTGTCGGAGAATGCGACGCGGATGACCCGCGTCCTCGCCGCGCTGAAGCAGGCGGGGGTCGCGCAGCGCGACATCCGGACCGCCAGCGTCGCCCTCAGCCCGCAATATCGCTACGCCGAGAACCAGCCGCCCGCGGTCACCGGCTATCAGGCGAGCAACAGCGTCTCGATCCGCTTCCGCGACGTGGCGAAATCGGGTGCGATCCTCGATGCGCTCGTCGCGCAGGGCGCGAACCAGATCGACGGACCGTCGCTGTCGCTCGATCAGCCCGAGGCGGCGCTGGACGAGGCGCGGGCAAACGCAGTCAAGATCGCACGCGCGCGGGCCGAGCTGTACGCCAAGGCGGCGGGCTTGAGCGTCGCGCGGATCGTGACGATCAGCGAGAATGGCGCGAACGACGGGTCGAACCCGCAGCCGCCGATCTATGCGATGGCGCGGGCGATGAAGGCCAGCGAATCGACCCCGATCGCTGCCGGGGAAACGCAGGTCAGCGTTTCGGTATCGGTGCGCTTCTTGTTGAAATAGAACGATAAATACAAAAAAGGCCGCTGGGTTTCCCCAGCGGCCCATCGTGTTCGGGTCGAACGGTTCGCTGTTAGCGAACGGTACCGCGACGCACGAGATTGACGATCGCGAGCAGGATCACCGCGCCGATCAGCGAATAGATGAACGTGTTGATGGTGATGGCTTCATTGATGCCCGCACCGAACAGGAACGACGCGATCACCGAGCCGATGATGCCGACGACGACGTTAAGCACCATACCCTGCTGGCCATCGGTCCGCATGATCATGCTGGCAAGCCAACCGCACACGCCACCGACGACGAGCCAAACAATAAGTCCAACCATTTTACCCTCCGTTGCCCGGGTCCATCCGGGTTCACGGAAGCAAGACTCTCAACCAGCAAATTTTGTTCCGGCCCCGGTTCGAGCAAAAGCCGTTGCCGCTTTGGCAATCAGTATTTTTGCTGACGCTCGTACAGCGACTTGTAATGCTGGATCCGCGTGACGCGAAGCCCCGGCATTCCCGAGCGATCGATCGCGCGTTGCCAGCCCGCGAATTCCTCGACCGTCAGGCCATAGCGTTCGCAGACCTCGTCGACCGACAGCAGCCCGCCATTGACCGCAGCGACGACCTCCGCCTTGCGGCGTACGACCCAACGCGTCGTCTCGGGCGGCGGCAGCGTGTCGAGCGTCAGCGGCTCTCCAAGCGGTCCGATCACCTTGGCCGGGCGGATCTTCTGGTTCTCGATCATTCTAAAGGACCTCGTCTTGGGGCGGGGGGGCCCCGGCATTTCAATCGTTACGGTCTTAAACAGTGGACTTGAACGCTGGCTAAAGCGTCTGGGTAAACGGCGCGTTCACGCTTTCCTCCGCTCGCCGCATTTTTCGAGCAGATCCCAGACGGCAACGTTGAACGCCCCGTGCGCCGGGACGAACGGATCGCTGCGATGGATTCGCGGCAGCCCGGCCTGGACCATCGCGGTCGGACTCGCCGCCTGTCGCGCCGCCACGCCGACCATCAGCACGGCAAGGTCGGGCGGGAGCGCCACGACCTGCCCGTCTGCTTCAAATCGGGAGAAACTCAGGTCCACACACATACTTCCAAGAGGCGAGTATCGGTGTTGTAGAGGCAAGGTCTTAAAGGGCGCGTAAAGCCCGGGATTATTTTCGGACGATTTTGCATGTGCGGCCCGGAACGCCTATCTGGTCGCATCATGACAGACGCAGACTTTCAGTTGGGGCCCGACAGCGCGGGCAAGCGCATCGTCGTGGCGATGTCCGGCGGGGTCGACAGCTCGGTCGTCGCCGCGTTGGCGGCGTGCAGCGGGGCCGAGGTGATCGGGATCACGCTCCAGCTCTACGATCACGGCGAAGCGGTGGGGCGCGCGGGATCGTGCTGCGCGGGGCGCGACATTCGCGATGCGCGCGGCGTGTGCGACCGGCTGGGCATCGCGCATTATGTGTTCGACCACGAAACGCGCTTCCGCGACCAGGTGATCGACCGGTTCGCCGACGACTATCTCGCCGGGCGAACGCCGATCCCGTGCATCCAGTGCAACATGGGGCCGAAATTCACCGATCTGCTCAGCGCCGCGCGCGATCTGGGGGCGGATTGCCTCGCCACCGGCCATTATGTCCGGCGGGTCGAGGGTCCGGCAGGCGCCGAGCTGCACCGTGCGATCGACCCGGCGCGGGACCAGAGCTATTTCCTGTTCGCCACGACGCAGACGCAGCTCGACTATCTGCGTTTCCCGCTGGGCGGCCTGCCCAAGACCCGCGTGCGCGAAATCGCCGCCGAGCTCGGGCTGGGGGTTGCGGGCAAGCCCGACAGCCAGGACATCTGCTTCGTCCCCGACGGCAATTACGCCGCGCTCGTCAAGAAACTGCGACCCGAGGCGGATACCGCGGGCGAGATCGTCGATGCGGCGGGCCGCGTACTCGGGCGGCACAAGGGGCTGATCCACTTCACGGTCGGGCAGCGGCGCGGGCTCGAGATCGGCGGAACGCCCGAACCCTTGTACGTCATCCGGCTGGAAGCCGACACGCGGCGCGTCGTCGTCGGCCCGCGCGCCGCGCTGGCGGTGCGCGCGGCGCGGCTGAGCGGGATCAACTGGCTCGGGGGCGGGTATGACGGGCCGCTCACCGCCAAGGTGCGATCGCTCGCCAAGCCGGTGCCGGCACGACGCGACGGGGATTGGGTGGTGTTCGATTCACCCGAATATGGCGTCGCGCCGGGGCAGGCGACCGTGCTGTACGGCGGCGACCGGGTGATCGGCGGCGGGTGGATCGAGGAAACCGAGAGCGCTTATGCCGGGGCGGAGGCGGTCGCGGTTTCGGGGTGAGGGTGTAGCGTCCGACGCTGCGAAAACCTACGTGGTGTCGGGTTTCTCGACTTCGCTCGAAACGAACGGATGGGGTGTGGTCAGGCTCTTGCCAGCTGCGGGGGCTCGACCTGCCTCGTTAGTTTCGGGGCTAGCTCCCCTCCCAACCGTTCGTTTCGAGCGTAGTCGAGAAACATGGCACGGCGCGTGTAACCGCTTCTCGACTGCGATCGAAGCAAACGGGGGAGGGGAGAAACGGTGTCACCCCGCGAGCCGCATCGGCTCGACCCGCGCCACGGCGCGCGGCTGGTCCGGCCAGATGCCGCGCGTGTCGTAGACGAGCTTGTCGGCGCGCTCGTCGACCGGGACCGACTTGAACACGTCGTGATCGACCAGCACGATCATGATCCCGCAGGTCTCGATCGCGGTGTCGATGTCGGCGAGCCGCGCGCCGGTGCCGTCGAACGCGGCGGGGAGCGTGTTGGTGTAGGGCTCGACCACGCACAGCCGGTCGCCGAAGCGCTGCGCGAGCGCGGTCGCGACCTTGAGCGCTGGGCTTTCGCGGAAATCGTCGATGTTCGCCTTGAACGCGAGGCCAAGGCACGCGACCGTCATCCCCGGATTGGCCGCGACCATCGCCTCGGCGCGCGCGACGACATAGTCGATCTTCGCGTCGTTCACTTCGCGCGCGGTGCGGATCAGCGGGGTGTTGGCGGGGTCGGCGTGGACGAGGAACCACGGGTCGACCGCGATGCAATGCCCGCCGACGCCGGGGCCGGGCGACAGGATGTTGACGCGCGGATGGCGGTTGGCGAGGCGGATCACCTCCCACACGTCGACGTCCATCGTGTCGGCGACGCGGCTGAGTTCGTTCGCGAAGGCGATGTTGACGTCGCGGAACGCGTTTTCGGTGAGCTTGGTCATTTCGGCCGCGCGGCTGGTGGTGGTGACGCACGCGCCGCGCACGAACCGACGGTAGAATTGCAGTGCTTTCCGCGCACAGCGCGGGGTGATGCCGCCGATCACGCGATCATTGTCGATCAGCTCGACGAGGATCCGGCCGGGGAGGACTCGCTCGGGGCAATAGGCGATCGCGACGTCGGCGCTCTCGCCGGTCTTGCCGGGGACTTTCAGATCGGGGCGCAACTGCGCGAGCAGGTCGCGGACCTTCTCGGTCGTGCCGACCGGCGAGGTCGATTCGAGGATCACCACGTCGCCCGCCTTGAGCACGGTGGCGATCGTCGTCGCGGCGCGCAGGACATAACCGATGTTGGGGGCGTGATCGTCCGCGAACGGCGTCGGGACCGCGATGACGAACACGTCGGCGGGTTCGATCTGGGTCGCGGCGCGCAGATAGCCGCGCGCGACGACGCCCGAGACGAGCCCGTCGAGATCGACTTCCTCGATATGGACCTTACCCGAATTGACCGTCTCGACGACGTGTTCGGACACGTCGATGCCGAGCACTTTCGCGCCGGTCCGCGCGATCACCGCGGCGGTGGGGAGGCCGATATAGCCAAGGCCGACGACGACGACGTTAAGCTCAGAATCCGAAACCATCGGCTACACCCTTTGCGATCCGTGCGGACGCATGGCCGTCGCCGAACGGATTGTGGGCGCGGGCCATGGCCTGGTACGCAGCCTTGTCGTCGATGAGCGTTGATATTTCGGAAACGATGCGGTCGCTGTCGGTGCCGATCAGCCGCGCGGTGCCCGCTTCCACGCCTTCGGGGCGTTCGGTCGTCTCGCGCATCACCAGCACGGGCTTGGCGAGCGCGGGCGCTTCCTCCTGCACGCCGCCCGAATCGGTGAGCACGATATGCGCGAGATCGAGCGCGCGGATGAAGTGCGGGTAATCGAGCGGGTCGATCCGCGCGATGTTGGCGCGTTGCCCGAGCAGCGCGTCCATCACCGCGACGACATTGGGGTTGGGATGGACCGGGAACAGGATCGCGGTGTCGTCGCGCGCAGCGATCCGCGCGAGCGCGCGCGCGATGTTTTCCATGCCGCCGCCGAAATTCTCGCGACGGTGCGTGGTGACGAGGACGATGCGCTTGCCGGCGAAGCGCGTGACAATCGCGTCGAGGCCGGCGGCGAGCGACGGATCGGCGGCGAGCTTTGCGCGGGTGGCGTGGAGCGCGTCGATGACGGTGTTGCCGGTGACGTGGATCGTCGCGGGGTCGACGTTCTCGCGGCGGAGCGCGGCGGCGGCGGTTTCGGTCGGGGCGTAATGCTGATCGGCGATCGGCGCGACGATCCGGCGGTTCACCTCCTCGGGCCACGGGTGATAGATGTCGCCCGAGCGCAGGCCCGCCTCGACATGCGCGACGGGGATCTTGCGGTAATAGGCCGCGAGCGCGCCGACCATCGCGGTGGCGGTGTCGCCCTGGACGATCACGCGGTCGGGCCGCTCGGCGTCCATCACCTCGCCGAGCGCGACGAGCAGCCGCGCGGTGAGCCGGTCGAGCGACTGGCCGGGCTCCATCAGGTCGAGATCGATATCGGGGGTCAGCCCCGCAATCGCGAGGACCTGGTCGAGCAACCCGCGGTGCTGCGCGGTGACGCAGGTGCGGACCACCAGCCCCGGCGTGGCGGCGAGCGCCGCGACGACCGGGAACAGCTTGATCGCCTCGGGACGAGTGCCGAAGATGACGAGGACTTTGCGGGGATGGGGCGCGCTCATCCCGCGGGCTTACCGCCGATCGCTTAAGGTCGGGCTAACCGCAACCCGGGCATCCGGGGTCTTTCGGCAATTTGATCGTGCGGAAACGAAAGGCGAGCGCATCGACCAGCAGCAGCTTGCCCGCGCTGTCCTCGCCGAAGCCGACGATGCTGCGCATCGCCTCGAGCGCGGCGAGGCTCCCCATTACCCCGGTCATCGCGCCGATCACGCCCTGCTCGGCGCAACTGTCACCCGCGGTGTCGACGCTGTTGCCGACAAAGCAGCGGTAGCACGGCTTGTCCGGCTCCCACCCGCGGAACACGCCGAGCTGGCCCTCGAACTGCCCGACCGCCGAGGAGACGAGCGGGATGCGCAGCGCATGCGCCGCATCCGCGACCGCGAGGCGGGTGGCGAAACTGTCGGTGCCGTCGAGCACGACGTCGACTCCGGCGAGCAGCGTCGCGGCGTTGGTCGGATCAAGGCGCTGCTGGAGCGGTTCGATCGTGACGTGCGGGGTGATCCGTTCCGCCGCCGCGCGTGCGGCTGCGACCTTGGCGGTGCCGACGTCGGCGTCGCCGAACAGCGTCTGCCGCTGGAGGTTGGAGAGGTCGACATGGTCGTCGTCGATCAGCACCAGCCGGCCGACCCCTGCTGCTGCAAGATACTGGATCGCGGGGCTGCCGATCCCGCCTGCGCCGACCACCGCGACGCTCGCCGTTTTCAGCTTCAACTGCCCCGCGCCGCCGACTTCGCGCAGGACGATATGGCGGGCGTAGCGATCGAGTTCGGCGTCTTCGAGCGTGCTCATTCGTGCCAGTCGAACACGATGGAGGTGCGATACCAGGTTTCGCCCGTCCGCGCGGTCGGGATCAGGTTGCCGCGCGCGAAGCCGGTGACGAGGCCGACCGCATATTGCTCGACCGTCGGGCAGCCGATCGCGTGCGGGACGATCCGGCGGACCGCGCCGTCGGTGCCGACCAGCGTCGCGACGTCGACGCGCACGACATAGTGGCCGTCGCCCGGGCGTTGCGCGGCGCAGCGACCCGCCGCGATCTCGCTCGCGACGAAGCGCGTCACCTGCGGGGTCACCTGACGGGGTGCGACATAGGGCAGCTGGATCATCGCCGACCAGTCGGACGGCAGCGCCGGCGGCGGGGTGGGCTGCGGCTCCGCCTGCATCAGAAGTAAGGCTAGTATCATCGTCCCTTCGATCTGCCCGTGCGGGCATCCGCCATATCGGCCGCGCGATTGCGGTTTTCCACTATAGCGCGCTCAGCCGAGACCGAAACAGGCCCGGAACGGTCGACCGGCTCAGGGTTCGCGTCGAATGCCGGTCGAGCCGAAGCCGCCGAGACCGCGGGTCGTCCCGGTGCTGAAGGTGTCGACCACGCGCAATGTCGGGCGCAGGATCGGCACGAAGACGAGCTGCGCGATCCGGTCGCCCGGCTGGATCACCAGCGGTTCGGAGCCGGGGGGCGTTCGCAGCCACGCGCTGATATAGATCTGGTCGCAATAATCCGCGTCGATCAGCCCGACCGACTGGCCGAGGATCAGCCCCTTCTTGTGGCCGAGGCCCGAACGCGCGAGCAGGATGGCGGCCATGCCGGGGTCGTTCATCAGCACCGCGATGCCCGACGGGATGAGGACCGCGGGGGCCTGTGGCTGGAGCGTCAGTGGTTCCGCGATGCAGGCGTGGAGATCGAGCCCCGCCGCCATGTCGGTCTGGTAGCGCGGCAGGCCCCAGCCATGGAGCCGGTCGTCGAGGATCCGCAATTCGACGTCGATCCGGGCCGAGTCTGTCATCTGTGTCTGTTCCCATGCCCAACCGCGGCGGCGGTGCTGGCGGCCCCGTGGTGCAGCGCGTGCCATACCGGCAAGTCCGCGGCGGGCCAACCGCCGACGGGGGCCGTCCGCGTTTCTGTCCGGCGCTTCGGCAATGGCGGTGAGTCCGGTGTTTTCAGCGCACAAGGGGAATCTTAACTCGGTAAATCCCTAGCTGGGAAAGTCACCAGCTACACCATGTCACACGAACGTCCCAAACGATGGTCTAGATAGTGAGTGTCACCGCGACTCCATGCGAGTAATCATGCCCGCCACCAACCGAATCAACTTGTTGAGTATGGTCTGCTCCTGTGTGGCGCATGCGGCAATCCTTGGCGGTTGCTTGCTCGCCGGCTATCGCATGCCGCATGGCGCGACCGTGCCAGTGCCGCACGGTGCCGTGATGGCGGTTTCGTTCGCCCCGGTGCCGCGCGCCGCCGCGCCGCAGCGGAGCCTGCCGCCGATTCGCAGCGCGGCGGCAGCGGCGGCCATCGCACCCCCCGGGGCACCGCGTTCCCAAACGGGAAGCGCGACTCCGGACGCGACCGTCGCACCGGCCGGCGCGGCCGATGCGGCCTCCATGCCCGACGCCGCGCCCGTCGCACCCAGGGTTCCGGATGGCGCCGCAGCACAGGACACGCTGGCGACCTATCAACGGCAGTTGTACGAAACGATCGCGCGCAACAGCCGCTACCCCGCCGCCGCGCGCCGGCTGCATCTGTCCGGCGTGACGCAGCTCGCCTTTCGCCTCGACCGCGCCGGCAACGTGCTGACCAGCTGGATTCAGGAAAGCTCGGGGTCCGACGTGCTCGACACCGCCGCGACCGACGCGCTGACGCGGGCGCAACCCCTGCCGCCGATCCCGGTGGCGCTGCCGGCGCGGATGGATTTCGTGATCGAACTCGACTCCGCCGCCATCCAGCAGGTCGCCAGCGGATCGGCACGGTAAGCCGATGGACGCTGTCTGTTCCTTCGCGGGATCCTGCATGACCGGAGCGCTGGCGTGACGACCAGCCGCAACGGGCTCGTCAGCCTCCTCATTTCGGCCTATCCCGAGTTCCGGCGACGGCTCGCGGGGCGGCTGGGTTCGGCGGATCTGGCGAACGAGGCGCTGCAGGACACCTACATCCGGCTCAGTCGTGCCGAGAATCTCGGCGAGATCCGCAACCCGCGCTCCTATATCCTCGTCACCGCGCTCAACATCGCGAAGAACAACACACGCCCCGAAGCGCGCCACCTGTCCTCGGCGGAGATCGATCCGCTGATCGATATCCCCGACGAGACACCCGATGCGTTGCGCACGCTGGAGGCGCGGTCCGAGCTCGCGGCGGTCGAACGCGCATTGCGCGAACTGGCCCCGCGGCGCCGCGCGATGTTCCTGCGGTTCTGGGTCGAAGGATCCGGATACAAGGATCTGGCGATCGAATTCAACGTGTCGGAACGGACGGTGCGGCACGAATTGCTGCTCGCAAACCGCTACGTTCACGCCGCGACCGCGAATTTTTGTGTGGCGGAGTTGCAAAAACGGCTCGCCCAAGTGTCATCACTGTAGGGATTGAGTACGATGCTGGTTGGCAGCGCGTTTGCCCTTGAGCGATTGGGTACCATGTCACGATGACGGAACGCCTGGATTGGGAAGACGATCTGGCGCGCCTGCGGCTGGAGGGGCTCGATCATCTGACTCGCCTTCGCTCGGGCGAGGCGACCGACCATGACGCCGCCGCCTTCATCACCTGGCGCGCGACGAGCCCGGCGCATGAGGAAGCCTTTCGCTCCGCGATCCGCCTGACTCGCCTGATCCCGCACGCCCGGCCCGGTCAGCCAAGCCGGACCTGCCCGGCGGCGAACGACGACGGCGCGGCGGTGGCGTCGCGCGGGGTCCTCGGTCGGCCCCTGAGCCGGCGCGGCATCCTAGGCGGTGCGCTCGCCGCCTCGGTGGCGGGGGGCGCCGTGTTCGCGGGGCGGACGCTCGACGTTCTTCCCGCACCGTCCGTTTTCACGGCAGACGTGCGGACCGGACCCGGCGAACGCCGGCGGATCCGGCTGGCCGGTGGCGCGCTGGCCGATCTCAACACGCGGACGAGTGTCGGCCTGCGGACCGGGCTGGGGATGCCTGCGATCGACCTGATCGACGGCGAGGCGATCATCGCGGACGGGCCATCGGCGCGCGCCGCGGTACTGGCGGGGCCGGGGCAGGGGACCGTGACCGCAGGCCGGATGAGCGCGCGGCGCGACGGCGACCAGGTCTGTATCACCTGCCTCGAGGGGACCGTCGCGGTCGCCTGGTCCGGGGAGACGCGGAGGCTCGAGCCGAGCGAAGCGGTCCGGTACGATCGCAGCGGGATCGGTGCGGTCGAGCGCGGGGCCGACCCGGCGGTCCTCACCGCGTGGCAGAGAGGGACGCTGATCTTCCACGACATGCCGATGCGCGACGTGGTGGTCGAGCTCAACCGCTACCGCGCCGGCAGGATCTTCCTGGCCGACCGTCGCCTTGCCGACCGGCGGCTGAGCGGGACGTACGCCATGAACCGGTTGGACGCCTTCTTCGACCAGGCGGAACTGGGCCTGGGCGTCAGGATTTACCGGCTTCCGGGCAATGTCGTCATACTGACATGATCGGCAGGACGAGCGCGCGCAAATGGGCGGTATCGTAACAAAACTGCAGTAAAAAACTTTTGCCAAACCTGTGCTTTCGACGTGTCCTTGAAGCGGGGAACAGTCAGGGGGCAGCGATGTTGATAAGCCGGGTACCGCACGACGATGTGGGGCAGACATTCTCTAATGTGTTCATCGCGAAGACTGTCCCGCGCGCCGTTCCGCCCGCGAAGGACTCGTCGGCTGTCATCGAAACCTGTAGGACGGCAGCGGAATTGCGGACATGGCTGCTCAAGTTCGCGCGCGGACTCGGCTTCTACGGCGCGCGCTACATTCAACTCAGGCGGCTGTGCTGGGGGCTTGGCGACGCGGACAGCGCGCAGCCAATCCGCTATCTGTCGACCTCGAGCCAGGCAGACCGCGAGGACGAGCAATGGATCCGGGCGGACCCGTCGATCGGCCAGATCCGGAACGCCTTCGCCCCCTTCGCCTGGTCGACGCGGTCGGGGCAGGACGTGACGCCGCAACAGCGCGCGTGGCTCGATGGCGAGCGCAGTCGCGGGATCGATGCCGGGCTGACGATCCCGGTGCAGGACAGCGAAGGGTGTCCCGCGTATCTCAACCTGTTCGGGATCGACGAGGCCGCCGTCCGCGATCTCATCGACGCGCGCGCAGCCGAACTGGCCTTCACCGCGGCGCAATTCCACGCGCGCGCCAAGGCGCTGGTCCCGGTCGCGCATTGGGTCGGGCATGGCCCGAAACTGTCGAACCGCGAGATCGAGTGTCTTCGGCTCGCGGCCTTCGGGCAGAACGTCAACGAGAGCGGGCAGACGTTGGGCATCTCGGGTCGGACGGTCGAGTTCCACTTGCGCAACGCGCTCGACAAGCTTGGCGCGCCGACCAAGATCCGCGCCGTCGTCCTTGCGTTCGGCACTGGCATCGTCGCGGCGCAGGCCTGAGGGCTTCGCTTCGGCGGCGGTGCCGGATCAGGCGAGGCGGCGTTCGGCGAGGGCCGCCTCGACGCTTGCGATATCGGCCGGGTGGCTCACCGCCCGCAACCCCCCGGGGGGATCGCACACTTCGATCATGCGGATCGTGATCCCGATGTGGAGGAACCGTAGTTGCTCGAGCCCCTCGGCAAGTTCGAGTGCGGAGGGAGCTTCGCTGGCGTAACAGGCGAGCGCCGCGCGACGGTCGGCGAAGACGCTCAGCGGAACGTGGACGATGGGGTCGCGCAGGCGATCCGGCATGAACGGCAGGATCTGGCGCGAGAAATACAGCGCGTTGCACGCCCGGTCGCAAACGACGGTCGTGCCATCGACCGTCCCCGCGCGTGCATCGGCCAGAAGCCGCGCGGCCATCAGCGGCGAGCAGCGGACCATCGGCGCGGCAACCCCGATCGTCGGATCGGAGAGCATCGTGTCGAGCAGCGCATCGATCGCGAGCGGCGGGATCAGCGGTGCTTCCCCTTGCAGGTTGACGATGACGTCCGCGTCGATCCCCGCCGACCGAACCGCATCCCAGCAGCGCTCGGTTCCGTTGCGGCAGGACCGCGCGGTCATCGCGACCCGCGCGCCGATCCGCAGCGCCTCTTCGGCGACGCGGTGATCGTCGGTCGCGATCCAGATCTCGCTGATCCCGCCGACGCCGGAGGCGACTTCCCACGTCCGCTCGAGCACGGATTTGACAGCGCCGCCGGCCCCGCGCAGCGGCGCGAGCGGCTTTCCCGGGAAGCGGGTCGAGCCAAAGCGCGCGGGAACGACGATCGCGACGCGCGGTGGGGATGGCGGGACATCGCTCCCGCCGACCAGCGTCAGCATCACGCGATCCCGAGCCACAGCAGATCGTGGATATGCACCAGCCCGCGGACACGGCCGCTTGCCTCGGAATCGATCACGACCACCGACGTGATGCGCGCGCCCGCCATCAGCACGAGCGCGTCGCGCGCCATCGCGCCGAGCGAGAGCGTCCGCGGTCGCGGCACCATGACGTCCGCGGCGGTCGCGTCGGTCAGGCGCAGCGCGTTGCGCCGGATGTCGCCGTCGGTGATGATGCCCAGCAGCCGCTGTTGCGAATCGATCACGATCGCCTGTCCGAGCCCTTTTTCCGAAACCATCGCGAGGACGGCGGGGAGCGGGCAATCCGGCGCGACCAGCGGGAGCGCGTCGCCGCTGTGCATGAACCCCTCGACCGCGACGAGATCGAGCCCGAGGCGGCTTCCCGGGTGCAGGTCGACCAGATCCCGCGCGTCGAGCCCGCGCAGCCGCAGCAGCGCGACCGCCAGCGCATCCCCCAGCGCCAGCATCATCGTCGTCGACGTGGTCGGGGAGCGGCCGAACGGGCAGGCTTCGGCGCGCGCCGGGAGCATTAGGACGACGTCCGCCGCATCGGCGATCGCGGACTGACCGGTGGCGGTGATCGCGATGATCGGCACCGCCAGCATGGCCGCGCGGCGGACGATGATGCCGAGCTCGCGCGCGTCGCCCGAGTTGGACAGCATCAGCAGCGCGTCGCCGCGCAGGATCGTCCCGATATCGCCGTGGACCGCATCGCCGGCATGCAGGAAGCACGCGGGCGTCCCGCTTGCCATCAGGGTCGAGGCGATCTTGTCCGCGATCTGCCCGGCCCCGCCTAGTCCGCAGACGATGAGCCGTCCTGCGGTCGCCTGGATGAGCTGGACCGCCCGGCCGAATGTCTGATCGAGCCCCTGGGCGAGCGCCCACAGCGCTTCCGCCTCGGTCGCGATTGTGCGGCGCCCCATCGCGATTGCCCCGCTCGGGTCGGTCTCGTGCTTCTGGGGTAAGCGTATCATGACGTCCCGATCGTCCTTCCCCGCGCTGTGGCCGCCCGCCTCTGCGTTCTAGGATTGATCGCGGCGTGCCGGACTGGGGTAATCCGCAGGGCGGCGCGGCAGGCAGGTGTCGGATGTGCAGCGCCGCGGGCGCGACTAGCGCGTCCGGCCCCTGAGACTGAGGCGCAAGGGTTGCGCGAGGCCGTCGGGCGGGGGCGGCACGACGGTATCGGTGAGCACGGCGGCCACCGCCCGGTCGCCGCGCGTCTGTCCGGTTCCCTTGGACAGCCGGATGCCGACGACGTGCCCGTGGTCGTCGATGCTGAGATCGGCGAGCACCGTGAAGGCAAGGCCGCTGGTCCGGCGGTCGGCGCGGAGGTGCTCCTCGAACGCGGTTTCGAGGATGCCGTAATAGGCCAGCCGTGCCACCGGGGAGGGGCGTCCGATCGCGACGCGTTCGCGCACGACGATCCGCCCGAGCGAAATCGGTGCGGCTTGCGGCGATGCGGCGGGGAGCGTCAGGATCGCGGCGTTTGGCCGGGTGTAGCGGGGGATCAGCCCCGTCCCCGCCAGCAACCGGCGCAGCGCCTCGCGCGGGGTATAGCTGCCGCGGACGGGGCTGGACCGCCGCCCGGTGGCAAGCGCGGCATCATACAGGAGCTGGACCTCGGTCACGCGGAAATAGCGGTCGAGCGCGGCGTCGAGCGGCAACGACGGTATGTCGAACGCGATCGCGCGATCGGAGGCGGCTTGCTGCGCTACGGCTGCGTCTCGCAGCAGTGTCGCGTCGCCGGCGGCGGCGAGCAGCAGCGATCCCGCAACCATGCGAAAGGTCTTCAGGCGCGGCATCGCCGAATACGGTAAGCGGCGGGGCACCCTGTGGCGAGACAAGATCGCGATATCCATGAAAATAGGACCACCCGTTGCCGGAACGGAGGGCTGCCTGGATGACGCCGCGCGATCCGGCAAGATCGATTGTCGCGGTTGTAGAGGCCGTGTGCTGTCAGCCGCCTCGATACGCCAGAATCCTGTCAAAGATATAGAGAGTGCAACAGGTTGAAGGCCGGTCCGGGCCAGTTGTCGTCACCATTTTGTAACAAAAAACTTTTGCCATTTTACCGCCTGGCTGTGTCCTTTCAGCAGGAGCTTGTTCCGGGGGGTAAGATCACATGGTATCGAGCAGTGCGTTCGTGCGTCACGTCACGGGCGGGATTGGCCACGGCGGTGTCGCAACACGGTGGATCGGCCCGGTTACGCATTCTGTTCGCGCGACGACTGCTTGGGTTGCAGGTGTCGGGTCGCTCCGTCCGACGGTGACGACGCTGCTGGCGATGGTTTTCGCCGGACCCATCCGGGCCTGACATGCGCCATTTCCAGACGATCTCCAGCGGGCTGTTCCTGGCGGTTTGCGCCGTGGCGGTACCGGGTATCGCGGTCGCGCAAGCCGGTCCGCCCAGGGCGCCGGGCGGCGAGGCGCAACCGACGAGCGCGCCGGAACGCTTCCTGATCAGCGCGATTGACGTGTCCGGCGTGACGAAGCTGACGGCGGCGGACGTCGAACGGCTGATCTATCCGCATCTCGGCCCGGACCGGACCAATGCCGATGTGATCGCCGCGCAAAAGGCGTTGCAGGAGGCCTATGCCGCACGCGGCTATGAGGCGGTCGACGTCACGATCCCGATCCAGCCGAACGATCTGTTCGCGCGCGGGATCGTCCAGATCACGGTCAGCGAGACGCCGCTCGGCAAGGTGCAGGTCGTCGACTCGCGGCATCATTCGGTCGCGACCGCGCGGGCGCAGATCCCGTCGCTGGTCGAGGGGCAGCCGATCGACCTCAAGGCGTTCCAGCGCGACATCAGCGACGCCAACCGCTTCCCCGATCGCCTCATCAGCCCGCGCTTCAAGGCGGGGAGCGTTCCCGGCACGATCGACGTCGACCTCAAGGTCGACGACAGCCTGCCGGTCCACGCCTCGCTCGAACTCAACAACGACAACAGCCCCAATACCAAGCCGCTCCGCCTCAGCGGCACGGTGCGCTACACCAACGTCCTGGGGCTGGGGCATACGCTCTCGGTCACGGGATCGCTCGCGCCGGAGGATACGCGGCAGAGCGCGGTGATCTCGGGATCGTATAATGCGCCGATCCTCGGCTCACCCTGGTCGTTCCTGCTCTACGGCTATCGCTCGAACAGCAATGTCGCCGCGCTGGGCGGGACTAACGTGCTCGGCAACGGCTATCAGATCGGGCTGCGCGCGACGTACCGGCTGCCGAGCGAAAAGACCTTCCAGCAGATCAGCTTCGGCCCCGATTTCAAGGCGTTCAAGGAAAACATCTCGTTCCAGGGGGCGGCGCTCCAGCCGACCACGATCCGCTATGTCCCGGTCGTCGCGGAATATACTCTGACCGGCGCGGACGAGCACTCGAGCTATGGCCTGTCGTTCGGAACGACCGCGGGGGTGCGGGTCGTCCGGCGGGACGCCTGTTTCGACAATCCGTTCGGCAGCGCGCCCCCGGCCGACGTCGCGACATGTTCGCTCGGCGGCGGCAAGACCGGGATCGTCGCGGACCAGTTCACCGGCCGCGGCGTCGATGCGAGCGAGAACTTCCTGCACTGGAACCTCGACCTCAATTACACCCGGCTGCTGCCCGCCGACATCCAGGCGGCGCTGCGCTTCACCGGGCAATTGGCGGATGCGAGCCTCGTCACCAACGAGCAATTCTCGCTCGGCGGCATGTCGAGCGTGCGCGGCTATTACGTGTCCGAGGCGGTCGGCGACGACGGCTTCGTCTCGTCGTTCGAACTGCGCTCGCCAAGTCTCGCGCCGGTGTTCGGGTCGTTCGTCGACGATCTGCGCCTCTTCGCATTCGGCGACGCCGGCTACGCGCGAATCCGCGCACCGCTGGCATCCCAGGCCGATCTGTTCCGCCTTTCGAGCACCGGCGGGGGGCTGCGGGTGCAGATCTTCAAGACGATCAGCGGCGAAGCGCTGGTCGGCGTTCCATTGCGTCGAGGGCCCGTCTCGCGACGGTACGACCCGCGCTACAGTTTTTCTATCAAGGGCGGGTTCTGATCATGGTTTTGACTTGGGGGATAGCGACCGTGCGGCGATATATTCTGGCGCTGGTGCTTGCAGTCTGTACGATCACGTCACCGGCGCATGCGCAGCAGGCCACCGGCTGGTGGAGCAAGGACTGGCCGTATCGCAAGGCGGTGACGGTCGATACCGCGCCGTCGGGCGCGAACCTGAGCGGCGCGATCGGGCGGACGGTGCTGCTGGTCCGGCTCCATAACGGCAATTTCACCTTCCCAGACGCGCTTGAGAATGGCGCCGACCTCCGCGTCGTCGACAGCGACGGCAAGACGCCGCTGCCGTTCCATATCGAACGGTTCGACGCGACCAACGGGATCGCGGCGCTGTGGGTTGCGGTCCCCAAGCTGACCGGCGGCGAGAAGCGCACGCTGTGGATCTATTTCGGCAACAAGAATGCGACCGCCGCGAGCGATGTCGCGGGGACCTATGATCCCGACACGATCGCGGCCTATCACTTCAGCGAGAATGCCGGGCAGCCGGTCCGCGACCTGACCGCCTACAAGAACAATGCGCAGAACGCTGCGCCGGGGCGCGACGACAATGGCATCATCGCGCGCGCCGCGAAATTCGCGGGGCAGGGCGAACTGGTGGTGCCGGCAAGCCCCTCGCTCACGATGGCGGCGGGCAAGCCGCTGACGATCGAAAGCTGGGTCAAGCTCGACAAGCTCGACGGCGAGCAGGCGACCTTTGCGCGGGGGGCACTCGTCCTCGGCTTCGCCAACGGGCTGCCGTTCGCGCAGATCGGCGGGCAGCGGCTGCAGGGAACGACGCCGGTCCAGCCGGGCGCCTGGGCGCATCTCGCCTTCGTCGCCGACGGGATGGCCAATCGGTTGTACGTCAACGGGGTCGAGGCCGCACAGGGCGCGGGCGCGCTGCCCGCGCTCGATGGACCGATGACGCTCGGCGGCGCGGCAGGGCGGCCGTTCAGCGGCGAGCTCGACGAGACTCGTCTGTCGCGGACCGCGCTGCCGGCGGCGATGATCCTCGCGAGCGCGCAGGGCGAAGGCCCGTCGAACAAGCTGCTGAGCGTCGCGGATGCGGCCGAGCGGCAGAGCGCGGGTGGCGGGACGCTGATGTTCATCATCGGCAAGATCGAGGCGGTTGACGGCGCGATCATCGCGATCTGCCTGCTGATGCTCGCGGTCGCGCTCGCGGTGATGGCGGCCAAGGCCCGCTATGTCGGCCGGGCGCGGCGCGCCAACGCCGCGTTCATGAAGCGCTTCCGGGCGATGCACGAGCAGCTGGTCAGCGTGAAGACCGTCGCGGGAATTTCGCCGCGCGAAGTCGCGGTCGTCGCTGGATCACCGCTCGGGCGGATCTACGAGGAGGGGATCGACGAGGTCGAGGTGCGCCGCAGCCTCTATGGCAACCGGCCGCTGACCGAGCGGCGACCACGACAGATAGCCACGATAGGGTTGCGGGATCCACTGCAGCACGAAGAACGCACCCGACAGCGGCATCGCGATATACGTCACCGGATGAACCAGCTTGTTGAAGGCCTTGCTGAAATAGGATCCGGTCGCGATCCCCATCGACAAAGCGAGCGAGAACCAGGTCAGCAGCACGATGCCCGCAAGCAACCGCAGCGGACGGGCGGGCCAGTCCGCGATGCCAAAAGCGATGGCGAGGGACAGAAGCAAGGCGAGCGCCGCCATCGTCGCCAGCAGTTCGAGGATCGCGCGGGCGAGCAGCATGTCGAGGATCGTAACCGCGCGGTGGAACAGCAAGGCCTTGTTTGCATCGAGCGTCGTCTCCGCCCGCGTCACGATCGACCGGAAGATCATGAAGGTGCAATATCCGATGAGCGTGAAGGGGATCAGCCGCAGGTCCGAGGTGTAATGCCCACCGCCAGTCCCGCCGCTGCCGACGTGGATGAGCGCGACCGAGGCCGCGAGCATCGCGGGTTCGACCAGCATCCACATGTATCCGATGTTGGCGCGTCCGTAGCGCGTCTGGATTTCCCGCATGATCAGCGCGCCGATCACATGACGCTGGACATCCGCGCCGTCGACGGTCCGCCGCAGCCAACGGCGCAGGTCCTGCGCCATCAGCACTTTGGCGCACCGATCAGGCTGCCGGAGGCTCGTAGGGTCGGAATGCGTGTCATCTGGATCCGGCAGGGGCAGCGGTGATGTGCCCGCCTCCGCTATCGCTGATGTCCCGCGACCGGCGGCTCGGGATTCCCCGAGTGGCGGCGAAGAAATCGCGTCGCTGCGTTATTCTGGAACCGGAAAGTCATTCGCGGGTTCGGAACATACGAGAAACATCGAGAGACCCATCATGGCCGAACAGCTGCACAATCCGAAGCTCGACGAACATCCCGATTCGAACACCGAGAAAGACCCGGCGGACTGGGTCTCGGGCGGTGATCCGATGACCGGGGCGCAGGCGTCCTACCTCACCACCCTCTGCGAAGAAGCCAAGGTCGAGGCCCCCAGCGCCGACCTGAGCAAGGCCGATGCATCGAAGATGATCGACGAACTGAAGCAGAAGCTCGGGCACTGAGCCCGGGCTGCCCGGACCGCCATCCCTGACCTCAGGGGTGGCGGCGGGCGGTATCCAGCGCAAGCAGGGCGCTGGCGATGCGCTCGGCGAGACGGTCGGCGACCTGATCCTTCGGCATCCGCGCCCAAGTCTCGACACCCGTTGCGGTGACGATATGGACGCTGTTGGCATCCCCGCCCATCACATCGCCCGACACGTCATTGGCGACGATCCAGTCGACCGTCTTGCGCAGTCGCTTGGCGCTGGCATGTTCCACCACGCGCTCGGTCTCCGCGGCAAAACCGATCAGCAGTCCTGGCCGGTTCGGGCTCCTGGCAAGCGTTGCGAGAATGTCCGGGTTCTCGACCAGCCGCAGCACGGGGGCTTCCGCCCCCTTCTTGATTTTCTGCGCTGCACCCTCGACGCGCCAGTCGGCGACGGCGGCGACCATCACCGCAGCATCGACCGGGAGCGCGGCCGCGACCGCCGCCGCCATCTCCAGCGCCGTCTCAACATCGATCCGTTCCACACCGGCTGGCGTCGGCAGGGTCACCGGTCCCGCCACCAGCGTCACCCGCGCACCCCGTCGCGCGAGCGCGGCAGCAATCGCGAAGCCCTGTTTTCCCGACGATCGGTTGGCCAGATAGCGGACCGGATCGATCGGCTCGTGCGTCGGCCCGGCGGTGACCAGGATATGCTTGCCGTCCAGCATCGCGACCAGCGTCCCTCAGCCGTTCAGCAACTGGAGGATCGCGGCGAGGATGGCGGGTGGCTCGGGCAGGCGCCCGGGGCCGAATTCGCCGCACGCCATCGCGCCCTCGTCGGGGTCGAGCACCGTGATCCCGTCGCCGCGCAGCGTCGCGACATTGCGGACGGTGGCGGGGTGTTGCCACATCCGCAAGTTCATCGCGGGGGCGGCGAGGACTCGCTTGTCGGTCGCGAGCAGCAGCGTCGTCGCGAGATCATCCGCGATTCCCGCCGCCATCTTCGCCATCAGGTCGGCGGTGGCGGGGGCGACGACGACCAGATCGGCCTCGCGGCTGAGCTGGATATGCCCCATCTCGACCTCGTCCTTCAGGTCCCACAGGCTGGTGTGCACCGGGTTCTCGGACAGCGCGGCGAGCGTCATCGGCGTGACGAAATGCGCGCCGCCGTCGGTCAGCACGCATTTGACCGAGATGCCGGCCTTGCGACACAGCCGGATCAGTTCGCTTGCCTTATACGCCGCGATCCCGCCGCCGATGATCAGCAGGATCTTCATCGCACCAGCCGCGTGACCGTGATCCGCCGCCGGTCGCGCGCGCGCGAGACGAGGTCGCGCAGGCCATCGGGCGCAAAGGCGAGGCCGACGAGAAGGACAGGCGCGATCATCAGGCCCCAATAGAAGGTGTCGGCTCGCCCGAACAGCCCGAGCAGCGCGGCATAGCCGCAGAAGACCGTCAGTGTGCGCAGCGCGAGCGGCTCGACCCAGCTCGCCCAGCCGAACAGCGCGACCCCGACCAGCGGGGCCGCGACCACCAGCGGCGCAAGGGTGAGCGCGGTCGACGCGGCCATTGCCCGGACGAAGAAGCCGAATCCGAGCAGGCCCGCCCAACCTGGCGATGCAGGATCGGTCGGCCGGACGACGTCGGCGACGGCATGCGCATGAAAGGCGAGGACGAGCGCCAGCACCGCCATCGTCGCGCCCCAGCCAAACGCTTCGCGGCGATTGCCCTCGGCAAAGGCAAGCACCGCCATGATGCCGACATACAGGACCGCCGTCTCGCGGATCAGCATCGCGACCAGCCCGATCGCGACGGCGGCCGACCATCGATCATCGCGTCGCAACGCGAGCGACAGTGCGATCAGCAAACCCGCCCAGATCTCGTGGAAGCCGATCAGGTCGCGCTGGACGAACGCCGCCATGCCCCCCGCCAGCAACAGCATCGCGCACGTCAGCGGGAGCGTCCGCAGGAAGGCGGGGCGCAACCGGACGAACCACGCAGCGGCGGTTCCCGCGACCAGGGCGTAGAGCAGCGTCTCCATGACCGACTGCGGGACATGGGCCTCGACCACCGCCAACGCGGGCAACCGGAAGGTGACGAACGGCCGCAGCGGGTAATCGCCACGCCGAAGCGCGTTGGCGGTGACGCTGTAATAGTCACCGCCACCGCGGATCCCCGATACGATCGCACCGTATAACGCCGTGTCGGTCTGGGTCGTGTCGCCCGCTACTGTAGCCGGCGGCGGGCTCGCCAGCGCCAGCAGTGTCGCGGCGAGCAGCAGCACGAATGCCCCCAACCCCCAGCGCGCCTGCGTCCGGTTCAGCATCGCGAAGCGCGACGGTCCGGCAAGCCAGAGCGGCGGCCGCGGGGTCGTCGGCGGCGGCGTGGCTACCCCCACAGCACCCATCCGATACCGAGGCTGGCGGCGGCGCTGACGATCGCGACCGTGGCATAGCGCCAGCCGCCGCCGAAGCGGACGATCTCGATGTGCCGCAGCGGCGGCTCGGGCGGCGCGCCCGGCGGGTTGGGGAAGCGCAGCTCGATGTTGCGGATCAGGTCGGGCAGCCGCGCGAACGTGCGCAGATCGGTGACGATCCGGTCCGCGACCGCCGCTTCCGGCCCGAGCTCGGTGCGGATCCACTCCCGCACGAACGGCGCGGCGGCATCCCACAGGTTGATCTCGGGATCGAGGCTGGTGGCCACGCCCTCGACCATCACCATCGTCTTCTGCAGCAGCAGCAGGTGCGGCTGGGTCTGCATGTCGAAATCACGCGTGATGTTGAACAGCCCGTCGAGCATCATCCCGATCGACATGTCCTTGACCGCCATCCCGCGCATCGGCTCGCCGACCGCACGCAAAGCGGTCGCGAACTCGGCGACATTGTGGTGCGAGGGCACATAGCCCGCCTCGAAATGGATCTCCGCGACGCGTTTGTAGTTGCCGGTGATCAGCCCGTAGAGGATCTCCGCCAGCCACACCCGCGCACGCCGGTCGATCCGGCCCATGATGCCGAAGTCGATCGCGGCGATCTTGTTGCCGGGAAGCGCGAACAGATTGCCCTGGTGCATGTCGGCATGGAAGAACCCTTCCGCGATCGCCTGGCGCAAAAAGGCGTGGACCAACGTGTCGGCGAGCTTGGGCAGGTCGTAGCCTGCCGCGATCAGCGCGGCGCGGTTCGACAGCTTGATCCCGTCGATCCATTCGAGCGTCAGCACCTTGCCGGTGGTGCGCTGCCAGTCGATCGTCGGAACCTTGAAGTCGGGCTCCGCTTCCATCGAATCGGCGAGCTCGGACGCGGACGCGGCCTCGCGCCGCAGGTCAAGCTCGCGCGCGGTCCAGCGCTTGAACGTCTCGATCGTCAGGCGTGGGCGAAGCCGTGACAGTTCGCCGCCCATCGCCTCGACCTGCGCGGCGGCCCATTCATACGTGTCGATCGCGCGGGTGAAGTCTTCCTCGACCCCGGGGCGGAGCACCTTGATCGCGACGGTGCGGCCATCGGTCGTCACCGCGCGGTGGACCTGCGCGATCGACGCGGCGCCGACGGGCACCGGCTCGATCGACCGGAACAACTCGGCCGGGTCGCGCTGGAACGCGCGGGTCAGCGCGGCGTGGATCGTCTCGTACGGGACGGGGGGCAGCGCATCCTGCAACCGCATCAGGTCGAGCGCGGCGGCGTCGCCGACCATGTCGGGGCGAGTCGCCAGCGTCTGGCCGAGCTTGATCGCGGCGGGACCGATCGCCTGGAGCGCATCGGCATAGCGCGGCACCTTGGGCACGCGCGCACCGAACCGTGCGATCCGCGCGAGGCGGCGCACCGGGGCAGGGGTGTTGAGGTCGCGCTCGATGCCTTGCAGGGCACCGTGGCGCGCGAGAATGCGGCCCCATTTCAGCAGGCGCCAGAGATGGACGGCAGGCGCGGTCATGCTCTTCTCCCCTCCCCTTCAGGGGAGGGGTTGGGGGTGGGGCAGTGCTGGGTGATTGGGCAGGCGTAGGCGCAATGACCCACTACGGCCCCACCCCAACCCCTCCCCTGAAGGGGAGGGGCTTTTTGGGTCGGCCGCATCAAATCTTCCAGCCGTGGTGAATCGCGACCAGCCCGCCCAGCATCGGCTCGACCCCGGTCTGGACGAAGCCCGCGTCGCGGATCATCCCCTCGAAGGTCGGCATGTCGGGGAAGCGCCGGATCGACTCGATCAGATAGCGATAGCTCTCCGAATCCTGTGCGAGCAGTTTGCCGAGCTGCGGCACGACCTTGTGCGAATAGGCGTCGTACACGTCCGCGAACCCCGGCCACACGGTGGTCGAGAATTCGAGGCAGAAGAACCGCCCGCCCCGCCGCAACACGCGGTGCGCCTCGCGCAGGGCCTTGGGGATGTCGGTCACGTTCCGGATTCCGAACGCGATCGTGTACGCATCGAAGAAGCGGTCGGGGAAGGTCAGCGTCTCGGCATTCGCCTCGGTCCAGACGAGTCCGTCGATCCCGCGCTTTGCCGCGCGCTCCATGCCCACTTCGAGCATTTGCGGGTTGATGTCCGCAACCGTCACGCTCGCACCCGATTCGGCGATGCGGAACGCGATGTCGCCGGTGCCGCCCGCCATGTCGAGGATCTGCTCGCCGTCGCGCGGCTTGAGGCGGCGGACGAAGCGATCCTTCCACACGCGGTGCATGCCGCCCGACATCGCGTCGTTCATGATGTCGTAGCGGGCCGCGACGCTCGAGAAAACGCCGCCGACGCGGGCGGTCTTCTCGGAGGCGGGGATGTCTTCGTAGCCGAAGGAGACGGTGCTGGGCGCGGGGTCGGTCATGCGGCCTGCTCTAGCCAGTGCTTGTGGCGCGGGCAAACGCAACCTAGCTGATTGCGATGCCAGAATTGCCCGAAGTCGAAACCACCGTGCGGGGCCTGCGCCCCGTACTCGAAGGGCAGCGCATTACCGCGGTCCAGTTGCGTCGTCCCGACCTGCGGCGGCCGTTCCCGGAGGATCTCGGACAACGGCTGACCGGCGCGACCGTGACCGCGCTCGGGCGGCGCGCCAAATACGGGCTGATCGACACCGACCGCGGCGATACGATGATCTTCCACCTCGGCATGTCGGGGCGCTGGCGAGTCGATCCGGCGGAGCTGTTGCCGCACGATCATCTGATTCTCGAAACCGCGCAGCACCGGCTCGCGCTCAACGATGCGCGGCGGTTCGGCTCGGTCGATCTGGTCGCGACCGAATCGCTTGCGGCGTTTCCGGCGTTCCTCGCGCTCGGGCCCGAACCTTTGGGACCCGACCTGACCGCGGCCTATCTCCACCGGATGCTCAAGGACCGGATCGCCTCGATCAAGCTGATGCTGCTCGACCAGCGGATCGTCGCGGGGCTGGGCAACATCTATGTGTGCGAGGCGCTGTTCCTTGCGGGCATCTCTCCCAAGCGCGCGGCGGGCAAGGTGTCGCGCGCCCGGCTCGAGCGACTCGTGCCTGCGATTCGCACGGTGCTGCTCGCCGCGATCGAGGCGGGGGGATCGACCCTGCGCGATTATGCCAAGCCCGACGGCGAGCTCGGATATTTTTCCAAGCAGTTCGCGGTCTATGGCCGGGACGGGCAGCCCTGCGCCTGTGGCGGGTTGGTTCAGCGCTATGCCGAAGGGGGGCGGTCGACGTTCTGGTGCCCGGTTTGTCAGCGCTAATTCTGTGCATAGTGATTGACCGGGGACACGCTTCTCGGTAAGGGCAGCGGCTTCCGGGGCCGGGAGACATCTCCCGCCCTTTCTTATTTCTAAAGTCAGAGGGCTTCATGGCGAACACGCCACAGGCGAAAAAGCGTATCCGTCGCAACGCTGCACGGGCACTGGTGAACGGCAACCGCGTCGGCCGAATCCGCACCTTCGTCAAGAAGGCCGAAGCGGCACTCGAGTCCGGCGACAAGGCAGCAGCCGCTGCCGCAATGCTGCAGGTTCAGCCTGAGCTGATGCGCGGCGTCGCCAAGGGCGTGCTCCACAAGAACACCGCGTCGCGCAAGTTCGCGCGCCTGACGAAGCGCCTTACCGCGCTCGCTTAATCGGCTTTCGCCGTTGCAACAATTCGCCCGTCGGACAGTGTCCGGCGGGCTTTTTGTCGTGCCTTGTGCACTGCAAAAAGGTGACTTTTCCGCTAATCAAGAACATCACAAGAACTTCTTTGGGATGGTTTTTGGAAAGCCCCGTTTTACTGCGATTCGCATAACCTTCACGGAAGTGTAACGATAAATAATCGCGTGTTTTCTGTGCGTTATGCGATTTTTGACGCGAATCCTTGGCTGAATCCGAGTCAATGCTGATTATTTCAAAAATCTGACAGGGGCAGGCCTTGATAGACTCGGGCCGTTCTTCATAACTGGCCCTCCACCGCGCAGACGATCGTCTCGCGACTCAATTCGAATGGCACGTTCAGGCGGACTTGATTCCGGCTGTGGGGGTTTTTGTCTTTAATACGTTAGGGCTCCGCCGGCATCGCTGGGGGGCCGAGGAAGGGTTTTGTCGTGGCATCTTTGGGGCAGGGGGCAGCGATCGCGAACAACCATAGCGCCAGCACGACGCAGGACGACATGGTTGCACACGCGTGGGCCACGGTCCGGACGAATCTTCGCGAATCGTCCGGCGTACGGTTGTTCGATCAGTGGCTGAAGCCGATCGTTCTGATCCCCGACAGCGATCTCGACGCAGTGCGTCTCGGGTTGCCGTCGGCGTTCATGACGAATTGGGTACGGAATCATTACGCCGACCGGCTGTTGCAGGAATTTCGCGTCCTGATCCCGGCGGTGCGCAGCGTCTCGATCGAGACGGTCGCGCGCGCGCCGCAGGTCGTGACGGTCGAGACGATCGCCGCACCCGCGCCGGTCGCATCCGCCGACGCGGTGCCGACGATCGAGCAGCCGTCGCTCGACCCGCGCTTTACCTTCGACCGCTTCGTGGTCGATCCGTCGAACATGGTCGCGTACAATGCCGCTATGGCGCTGGCGCAGCCGGGGGTGCCGCGGTTCAGCCCGCTGTTCCTCCACAGCGGCACCGGGCAGGGCAAGACCCACCTGATGCACGCGATCGGCGCGGCCTATCTGGCGGCGGTGCCGAATGCGCGCGTCCTGCTGATGTCGGCCGAGCGGTTCATGTACGAATTCGTCCAGGCACTGCGCACCCGTGAGACGCATGCGTTCAAGACGCGCCTCCGCGCCGCCGACCTGCTGCTGATCGACGATCTCCAGTTCATCGCGGGCAAGGATGCGACGCAGGAGGAATTCTTCCACACGATGAACGAGGTGATGGGCGCGGGGAAGCGTCTGGTCATCTCGGCCGATCGCTGCCCGCAGGGGCTCGATGGCGTCGAACAACGCATCACCTCGCGCCTGTCGTGCGGTCTGGTTGCGGACATCAAGGCGCCCGATCTGGCGCTGCGCCGCCGCGTGCTTGACCGCAAGCTCGCCGACATGCCGGGCGCGCGCGTTCCGGTTGCGGTGCTCGACCTGCTCGCGTCGCGGATCAGCGCGAACATCCGCGACCTCGAAGGCGCGCTCAACCGCGTCGTTGCCTATGCGCAGCTCAGCAATGTCGAGATCGACCTCGACTTCGCGATCGCGACGCTCGGCGACGTGCTGCGCGGTGCGGAACGCCGCGTGACGATCGACGAGATCCAGAAGGCGGTCTCCGCGCACTTCGAGATCAAGCCGATCGACCTCGTGTCGGCACGCCGCGCGGTCGTCGTCGCGCGGCCCCGGCAGATCGCGATGTATCTCGCAAAGCGCCTGACCACGCGCTCGCTCCCCGAGATCGGGCGCAAGTTCGGCGGGCGCGATCATTCGACCGTGATCCATGCGGTGCGCCGGATCGAGGATCTGCGCGACAAGGATAACGAGATCGACAGTTCGGTGCGGACGCTGATGCGGCAGCTCGAGGGGTAAGGCTGGGGGGCTAGATAAGCCCCCCCCTAAAGGCGCTTCCCCGGCGAAGGCCGGGGCCCAATAGCGATGGCGGCGGTAACCGCGCGCAGTCGCCAGCATTTTTCGGTTCCACGACTGGGCCCCGGCCTTCGCCGGGGAAGCGCCAGTGAGGTCGTTCAGCCTCAGACCTGCAAGCCCACCGCACGCTGCGCTGCCGCCAGCGTCGGCGCCGCCAGCGTCGCCGCCCGCGCAGCACCATCCGCCAGCACCGCGCCCACCGCCGCGCGATCATCGAGCAAACCGGTCAGCCGCTCACGAATCGGCGTAAGCGTCGCGACCGCCAGATCGGCCAGCGCGGGCTTGAACGCGCCGAACCCCTGGCCCGCATATTGCGCAAGCACCGCATCGGGCGTCGACCCCTCGAGCGCCGCATAGATCGTCACCAGATTACGCGCCTCGGCCCGCTCCGCCAGCCCCGCGACTTCGCTCGGCAGCGCATCCGCATCGCTCTTGGCCTTGCGGAACTTCGCGAGGATCAGCTCGTCACTGTCGACCAGGTTGATCCGCGACGCATCCGACGGATCCGACTTCGACATCTTCCCGCTCGCATCGCGCAGGCTCATGATCCGTGGGGCCGCCTTGGAGATCAGCGGCTCGGGCAGAACGAACGTGTCGCCATAATCGCCGTTGAACTTGACCGCGATATCACGCGCGAGCTCGAGATGCTGTTTCTGATCCTCGCCGACCGGCACATGCGTCGCCTGGTACAGCAGCACGTCGGCGGCCTGGAGGACGGGATAAGTGAACAGCCCGACGCTCTGCGTCTCGCCCTTCTTGCCCGCCTTGTCCTTCCACTGCGTCATCCGGCTGAGCCAGCCCATCCGCGCGGTCCCGCCCAGGATCCAGTGGAGCGCGCTATGCGCCGGCACGCGCCCCTGGTTGAACAGGATCGCGCGGGCCGGATCGATCCCGCAGGCGAGCAGCGTCGCCGCCATCTCGGTCGTGTTCGCGTCGAGCTCGGCGGGGACCACCGGCTGCGATAGTGCATGCAGGTCCGCAAGGAAGAACAGGCAGTCGTCGCCCGCGGGCATCGCATCTTGCATCGCGACCCATTGCCGGATCGCGCCGAGATAATTGCCGAGGTGGAGATTGCCCGTGGGCTGGATGCCGGAGACGACGCGCATGATAGGGTCTCGTAGGTCAGGCGCGCTTGCGCCGCAGGAAGGAAAGATCGTCGCGGGTAAACGCCCCGAGGACGAAGGTCATGATCGCATAGACCAGCCCGCCAGCCGCCACCAGCACGACCATCGCGCCGGTCCGGATCACCCAGCCGCCATGCGTATAGGGCGTCAGCAGCCCCTCGAGCAGCCAGAGGATGATCCCCATCGCCAGCGCTGCGAGCGCAAGCCGCCACGCGCGCCGCTTGAGCCGCGCGTCGGGCTCGAAATGCCCGCGCAGGCGCAGTGTGCGATACAGCAGCACGACGTTGAAGGTCGAGGCGAGCGCGGTCGCGAGCGGCGGACCCATGTGCTTGAGCGGGACGATCAGCGCGAGGTTGAGCAGCAGGTTCACCCCCATCGACAGCGTCGCGAAGCGGACCGGCGTCTTGGTGTCCGATCGCGCGTAGAAGCCCGGGGTCAGCACCTTGACCAGGATGTAGCTCGGCAGCCCGATCGAGAAAGCGGCGAGCGCCTGTGCGGTATAATAGGTGTCGAGCGCGCTGTATTTGCCATGCTCGAACAGCGCCGCGACGATCGGCGCACCACACAGCACAAGCGCGACGGTCGCCGGGAGGGTGAGCAGCAGCGCGAGTTCGAGGCCGCGATTCTGCGTCGTCATCGCGACCGCATCCTCGCCCGCCGCAAGCTGGCGCGAGATCAGCGGGAGCAGCACGGTGCCGAGCCCGATCCCGATCAGCCCGAGCGGCAACTGGTTCACCCGGTCGGCCATATAGATATAGGTGACCGACCCGTGCGGCAGCAGTGACGCCGCAAGCGCGGTCGAGACGACGAGGTTGATCTGCACCGCGCCCGCGCCCGCGGCGGCGGGGAGGATCAGCGACAGCATCTTCTTCACGTCGGGGGTGACGTGCGGCAGGCGGAAGCCGAGCCGGACGCCGTTGGCACGGCACGCCAAGACCAGCCACAGCAGCTGCAACACGCCCGAAATGCTCACCGCGATCGCCTGGTTGCGCGCGGTGCCGTAAGGGTCGCTTGCGTGGAACAGCAACAGCGCGGCAATCAGCGTGAGGTTGAGCAGGATCGGTGCGGCGGCGTTGACCCAGAATTTCTGGAGCGAATTGAGGATGCCGCCCAGCAGCGACACGAGGCTGATCAGCATGAGATACGGGATCGTCAGCCGCGACAGCAGCACCGCGAAATCGAACTGGTCGGCGCGAACGTCGTTGAACCCGCCCGACAGCATGTAGGTGACCGGCCAGGCGGCAAGCTCGAGCACGACCGTCATGACGATCAGGATCGGCAGCAGCACCGACAGCACGTCGCGCGCGAAGGCGAGCCCGGTCGGCAGGCCGTCGCCCGCCGTGTCGCCGACCTTCTGATTGAACATCGGGATGAACGCCGCCGAAAACGCCCCTTCCGCGAACAACGCGCGGAAGAGGTTGGGCAGGCGGAATGCGACGAGGAAGGCGTCGGAGGCGAAGCCTGCGCCGACATAGCGCGCGAACAGCGAATCGCGGACGAGGCCAAGCACCCGGCTCGCCAGGGTCAGGCCGCCGATCGATCCGAGCGCGCGGGTGAGGTTCATCGGATCGGGGCGCTTTCGAAGAGCATGGGAAATCGCGGCCCGATCGTCCCCCCGGCGCGGTGCCGGGGGGACAGGGTCCGCTTAGGCCGAGCCGAGCGGGTTTGCGGTCGCGCCGGCTTCCTGCTGCGCAAGGAAGATGCCGCTGAAATCGATCGGCTCGAGCAGCAGCGGCGGGAAGCCGCCGTCGCGAATCGCATCGGCGAGCACGCGGCGCGCGAACGGGAACATCAGCCGCGGCGCTTCGGCCAGCAGGAACGGCTGGAGATGCTCGGCGGGGAAATTGCGCAGGCCGAACAGCCCGGCGTAGGAAAGGTCGACGAGGAACGCGACCTGGCCGTCGGCATCCGCCTTCACTTCGATGCGCAGCACGATTTCATAGACGTCCTCGCCGACCTGCGCCGACGCGATGTTGAACTGCACGTCGATCGCAGGCGCGGTCTGGTTCTGGAAGATCGCCGGTGCATTCGGGTTCTCGAACGAGAAATCCTTGATGTACTGCGAGATCATGCCCGCGGCCGGGGCCGAATCGGCGCCATTGGCGAGGGGGTCCCCGGAGATCCCGGTGGAAGTGATGAAGCCGTCATCCTGCTCGCTCATGCAACGCGTCCTTAATATGTCCGTCATAACGTCGCCACGGGTGGCGCAGTCGAAGCCGCGCGCGTAGCAGGGGGGCGAGCGGAGTTCAACGGGCGCTGATCCGCTAGGTAATGCGCATCATTTGAAACCTTCGTGCGTTGCGCCTATGTATCCCTGTCTGCCAACCCGCCGGAGGCCGCGTGTTCCTATTAGTCATTCTCGCGATGATCGCCGGTTTTATGGCGCTCCAACTGTATCGAGTTCTCGGTAAGCGTACCGGGCACGAACAGCCCTTGCCCAAGCCGGCCGAGGAACGGACGCCGCTGACGCTCGTCCCGCGTCCGGTCGAGGCGATCGCCGACGCGCGCGAACCCGCAAGCCGTCTGGTCGAACCCAAGGCCGAGGCCGGGGTTCGTTCGATCATCGCGGCCGATTCGTCGTTCGAGGTCGCGCGCTTCCTGCAAGGCGCGCAGGCCGCGTACCGCATGATCCTCGAGGCCTTCTGGCAGGGTGACCAGGAACAGCTCGACTGGCTGACCGAGAAGAGTGTGCGCGATGCGTTCGTCGCAGCAATCGCGGAACGCGACGATGCCGGGCACAGCCTCGAGAACCGTCTGGTCTCGATCGAGCGCGCGGTGATCGCGGACGCCGTGCTCGAGGGCAAGCTTGCGCGCATCACGGTCCGGTTCGACGCCGATATCGCGGCGATCACGCGTGATGCCGATTCGGTCGTCATCGCAGGCTCGATGACCGACGCGGTCGAGACGCACGACGTCTGGACGTTTACGCGGGCGCTCAAGAGCAATGATCCGAACTGGAAGCTCGCCGACACCGACGAGGTGTGAGGCAGGTGAGGACCGGGGGACGTCGTGCGCTCGGGCTTGGCCTGGCGTTTCTGCTGGCTGCCTGTGGTGGGCAAGTGGCAAGGCCGGTCGGAGTCGTGCGACCGGCACCGGTGGCGCGCCCGGTTCCGGCGACCCCGCTGCCAGCGATTGCTGCAACCCCGACTGCAGGCGCTCTGACCGCCGCCAGTACCGGGTTTGTCGCCGGCCCCGCGTTGACCACGCTGCCCATCCGCGAGGACGATGCGGCGCGCGCCTTGTCGGCATTCCGCGCCTCCTGTGCCGCGTTGCAGCGCCGGACCGATGCCTCCGGCCTGACTCGGGGGACCGACTGGCAACCCGCCTGCACCGCGGCAGCGAGCGTTGCCGACGGCGCGGCCCGCGCGTTCTTCCTTCAATATTTCGAGGCGGTGCAGGTCGGTAGCGGTCAAGCCTTCGCGACCGGCTATTACGAGCCCGAAATCGCCGCGGCGCGCGATCGCCAGCCTGGCTATGATGTCCCGATCTACGCCCGCCCGAGCGACCTGATCGAGGTCGACCTTGGCTTGTTCAGCGATACGCTCAAGGGGCGCAAGGTCCGCGGGAAGGTCTCCGGCACGGGTTTGGTGCCGTATGACGACCGGACTGCGATCGAACAGGGATCGCTCAACGGTCGCGCCCAGATCATCGCTTATGCAGCGGATCCGGTCGCGCTGTTCTTCCTCCAGGTCCAGGGGTCGGGCCGGCTGCGCTTGCCCGACGGGTCGATCATCCGGGTTGGCTATGTCTCGCAGAACGGACGCGATTACACCGGCATCGGCGCACTCATGAAGAAGCGCGGGTTGCTCGGCCCGGGGCAGACGTCGATGCAGGGGATCGTCGGCTGGCTCCACGACCATCCCGCAGACGGCGCAGCGATCATGCGCGAGAACAAAAGCTACGTCTTCTTCCGCGAACAGACGGGGGCGCCGAAGGGTGCGCTCGGCGTGTCGGTGACGGGCGGAGTGAGTGCCGCCGCCGACCCGAAATTCGTCCCCTTGGGCGCGCCGATCCTCCTGTCGATGGACCGCGCCGACGCCAGCCGGTTGTGGGTCGCGCAGGATACCGGGGGTGCGATCAAGGGCGCGAACCGGATCGACACCTTCTGGGGCGCAGGGCCGGACGCCGAGGCGACCGCGGGTGGGATGTCTGCGCGCGGCACCGCGTTCCTGCTATTGCCGATTGGCACGGTCGCGCGCCTGACGGGGGAGAGGGCCAATGGGGCACCGATCGCTCAGCCCTGACGAAGCCGCGCTTTGGGTGCGCGTGATGTCCGGCGTCCGCCCGATCGTCCGACGCCCCGCCGAACCTGCGCCGCCGCCGAAGCAACCGGTCGCTACCGCGGCGCCGACCACCATTCCGCCCAAGCCGCACCGTCTCGTGGTCACCGCTAAGCCTGCGCCGCCCCCTCGGTCGACCGCGGCCCGGCCTGCGCCGCCCAAAGCCGCCACCCCGTCGAACACGCTCGACGGATCGTGGGACAAGCGGCTGTCGCGCGGGCTGGTGTCACCCGATCGGACGGTCGATCTCCACGGCCATACGCTCGCGAGTGCCTATGACCTGCTCGACGCGGCGCTGGCGATGGCGATCCGCAGCGGGGATCGCACGATCCTGCTCGTCACCGGCAAGCCGCCGCGTCCAGCCAGCGAGCGACCGCATGCCCGCGGTGCGATCCGCGCCGCAACCGGGGACTGGCTCGCCGGATCGCGCCACGCCGCCGCCATCGCTGCGGTCCGCGCGGCGCATCCGCGTCACGGCGGGGCAGGAGCCTTGTATATCGTGCTCAAGCGGCCGCGGACTTCCGATCCTATCTGACCGGCGAAGACCGTCGGACGCGTACAAGTCGCAAGCGTCCGGTGAAATGGGTAGCAAACCGGACGGACGCCGCCAGAACCGGGCACTTTTCCGCCACCGCCAAGCAGTATCGCCTTGGACGCCGCGCCGTTCTTGGATAGGCCCAAACCAACGGTGTGCCCCGCCAATGCGGCGCCGCCTTGCGGCAACGGAAGAAAGATACAGCATGACGGCGGAACGATGCGGCATCATCCTGGCGGGCGGTTCGGGCACGCGCCTGCATCCCCTGACGCAGGCAGCCTCGAAGCAACTGATGCCGGTCTACGACAAGCCGATGATCTATTACCCGTTGTCGACCTTGATGCTCGCGGGGATCCGGCGGGTCCTGATCATCACCACCCCGCATGAGCAATCGGCGTTCCAGCGGTTGCTCGGCGACGGCAGCCGGCTCGGCATCTCGATCACCTATGCGGTCCAGCCCGAGCCGAACGGCCTCGCACAGGCCTATCTGATCGGCGCCGATTTCGTTGGCGGCAAGCCGTCCGCGCTGGTGCTCGGCGACAACATCTTCTTTGGCCACGGCCTGCCGGGGCTAATCGATGCGGCGAACGCGCGCACGACCGGCGCGACGGTCTTCGCATATTATGTCCGCGATGCCTCGGCGTACGGCGTGGTCGCGTTCGACCCCAAGACGCGCGCAGCGATCGACCTCGAGGAGAAGCCGAAGAACCCCAAGTCGAATTATGCCGTGACCGGCCTCTATTTCTACGACGAGCGCGCGGTCGATTTTGCGCATCAGCTTGCACCCTCGCCGCGCGGCGAACTCGAGATCACCGATCTCAACCGCATGTACCTCGACGCGGGCGACCTCAACGTCGAGATCATGGGGCGCGGCTACGCCTGGCTCGACACCGGCACGCACAACTCGCTGATCGACGCGGGCAATTACGTCCGCATCATCGAGGAACGCCAGGGACTCAAGATCTGCTGCCCCGAGGAAATCGCGTGGCGCAAGGGCTTCATCGACGCAGCCCAGCTCGAACGCCTTGGCGGTGAGTTGCGCAAGAGCGGCTATGGCGACTATCTGCTCGGCCTGCTGCAAGAGGATCACGCGCAATGGTGAACGTCATCGAAACCGCGCTTGCGGACGTGCTGATCCTCGAGCCCAAGGTGTTTGGCGACGATCGCGGCTTTTTCCTCGAAAGCTGGAACGCGGCGTCGTTCAAGGCGGCGGGGCTCGACTGGACCTTCGTCCAGGATAACCACAGCCGGTCGTCGCGCGGCGTGCTGCGCGGGCTGCATTACCAGCAGCCGAACCCGCAGGGGAAGCTGGTGCGCGTCGTTTCGGGGTCGGTGTACGACGTCGCGGTTGATATCCGCAAAGGGTCGCCGACGTTCGGCCAATGGGTCGGGGTGCATCTGAGCGCTGCGAACAAGCGCATGTTCTGGATCGGGCCGGGCCTCGCGCACGGCTTCCTCTGCCTCGAGGACAACACCGACTTCCTCTACAAGTGCACCAGCGCCTATTCGCCCGCGGATGAGCATGCGCTGCTGTGGAACGACCCCGCAGTCGGGATCGAGTGGCCGCTCGACGGGATCGATCCGATCCTGTCCGCGAAGGACCGCGTCGGCCGGACGCTCGAACAGATCGCTGCGGCATGAAGGCGCTGATCGTCGGAGCCGGGGGGCAGCTCGGCCATGCGCTCGTCGCGACCGCGCCCGAGGGCGTGGAGATCGTCACCTGTGATCAGGACACGGTCGACATCACCGATGCGGCGCGGGTCGCGGCGTTCGTCGCAGAGGTCGCGCCCGATGTGATCTTCAACGCCGCGGCCTATACCGCGGTCGACAAAGCCGAGAGCGATGCGGCGACCGCACAGGCGGTCAACGCCGATGCGGTCTGGTATCTTGCGACCGCGGCGAAGGCGGCGGGAGCGCGGCTCGTCCATGTCTCGACCGACTTCGTGTTCGATGGCAGCGCGACCACGCCTTATGCGCCGGATGCGCCCGCGTCTCCGCTCGGGGTCTACGGCCGCACCAAGCGCGCCGGCGAGCAGGCGGCGGGGCCGGAGGCGCTGGTCGTTCGGACCGCGTGGCTCTACGGCCCGGTCGGCGGCAATTTCGTCCGGACGATGCTGCGGCTGATGGCGGCGCATCCGCAGTTGCGCGTGGTGGGCGACCAGATCGGCTGCCCGACCTATGCGCCGGCGCTGGCATCCGCGCTGTGGTCGCTCGCGGCGCAGGGCACGACCGGCCTCTACCACTTCAGCGATGGCGGACAGGCGAGCTGGTACGACTTCGCGGTCGCGATCCAGGACGAAGCGCTGGCGGCTGGTCTGCTCGAAAAGGCAGTGCCGGTCCTCGCGATCCCGACCGCCGACTATCCGACCCCGGCGCAGCGCCCGGCCTATTCGGTGCTCGACTGCACCGCCACCTATGCGCTGCTCGGTCGCCCGGCGACCCCGTGGCGCGACAATCTGATCCTCATGCTCGAAGAGATCCGCAAGAATGGCTAATCTGCTCGTCACCGGCGGCGCCGGGTTCATTGGCGCGAATTTCGTGCATTACTGGCGCGAGAACCACGCCGACGACGCGGTCGTCGTGCTCGACGCGCTGACCTATGCGGGCAACCGCGAGAACCTCGGCGGGCTCGATTCAGTGGAGTTCGTCCACGGCAACATCCTCGACACCGATCTGGTGACGTCGCTGCTGCGCGACCACAAGATCGACACGGTCGTCCACTTCGCGGCGGAAAGCCATGTCGACCGCTCGATCCTCGACCCCGACGCGTTCGTCACGACCAACGTGCTCGGCACGCACAGCCTGCTCCGCGCCGCGCGGACGGTGTGGCTCGACAGCGGCAGCGGTACGCCGCACCGCTTCCACAACGTCTCGACCGACGAAGTGTACGGCTCGCTCGGGCCGAACGATCCGGCGTTCAGCGAGACGACGCCCTATGCGCCCAACTCGCCCTATTCGGCGTCGAAGGCGGGGGCGGATCATCTCGTCCGGGCGTACCACCACACCTTCGGTCTCGATGTCACGACGACCAATTGCTCGAACAATTACGGTCCGTTCCAGTTTCCCGAGAAGCTGATCCCGCTGTTCCTGATCAACGCGCTCAACGGGCGCAACCTGCCGATCTATGGCGACGGGATGAACGTGCGCGACTGGCTCCACACGTCGGACCATTGCCGCGGGATCGAGGCGGCGCTCCAGCGCGGGACCCCGGGCGAAGTCTACAACATCGGTGGCGGGGAAGAAGTGCCCAACCTGACGGTGATCGACGAGATCTGCCGCAGCGTCGATGCGGCGTTCGCCGCCGATCCGTCGCTTGCCGCGCGCTACCCCGATGCGCCCGCCGCGCGCGGCGTGCCGACGAACACGCTCAAGACCTTCGTCGAGGATCGCAAGGGCCATGACCGCCGCTATGCGATCGACGAGCGCAAGGCACGCGCGGAGATCGGCTACACCCCGGCGCGCGACTTCGCGGGTGGCCTTGCCGATACGCTCGGCTGGTATCTTGCGAACGAAGCGTGGTGGCAGCCGATGCTCGAGCGCGCAAAGCTCGGCAACCGGTAACGAAGCGCTTCGCCAACCCCCGTCACTCCGGCACAAGGCCGGGGTGACGGGGGAGGCGGCTCTAGCTCTTCGCCATGCCGTAGGTGTTGAGCAGATCGTACAGCATCGGGCGCGAGATGTTGAGGTCACGCGCCGCCGCCGACAGGTTGCCGTCGTTGAGCGCGATCGCCGCCGCGATTGCCGAGCGATCCGCCCGTTCGCGCGCGACGCGCAATTCGGTGCGCTCCATCGCCACGCTGGTCTGCTCGAAATCGAGATCCTGCGCGGTGATCATCGATCCTTCCGCCATGATCGTCGCGCGACGAATCCGGTTCTCGAGCTCGCGGACGTTCCCCGTCCACGGCCAGTTGTTGATCGCGGTCAGCGCATCCGGCGCGAAACCCTTGATCCGCGCCTGCTTCCCCGTGTTCATCTTGCGCAGGAAGAAGCGCGCGAGCAGCACCGCATCGCCCGGCCGTTCGGCGAGCGAGGGGATGCGGATCACCATTTCGGCAAGCCGGAAATACAGATCCTCGCGGAACCGGCCTTCCTGCATCAGCGTCGTCAGGTCCTGATGCGTGGCGGTCACGACGCGCGCGTCGATCGGGATCGGCTTGCGGCCGCCGACTCGCTCGATCACGCGTTCCTGCAGGAAGCGCAGCAACTTGACCTGCATCGCGAAGGGCACGTCGCCGATTTCGTCGAGAAACAGCGTGCCGCCATTGGCCATCTCGATCTTGCCGACCGTCGCCTTCACCGCGCCGGTGAACGCGCCCTTCTCGTGGCCGAACAGTTCGGATTCGAGCAGCGTCTCCGGGATCGCCGCGCAGTTGATCGCGACGAAATTGCCCCGCGCGCGCGCGCTCTTGGTGTGGATCGCCTTGGCGAGCAATTCCTTGCCGGTCCCCGATGCGCCGAGCAGCATCACCGAGGCATCGACGTCGGCGACCTTCTCGATCGTGCGCAGGACGGTGAGCATCTGCGGCGCGCCGGTGATGATCCCCTCCGCGCTCGCAAGCTGGTCCGCCTGCTCGGCAAGCCGGCGATTCTCCGCCTCGATCTGCGCGAGGTGGAAGGCGCGCCCGACGATCAGGCTCAGGTCGGTGATGTTGATCGGCTTGGAGTAGAAATCATACGCCCCCAGCGCGATCGCCTTCTGCGCGCTCTCGCGCGCCTCGTGCCCCGAGGCGACGATCACCTTGACCGCCGGGTTCTGCGCGACCAGCTCGCGCAACGTGGCGAAGCCCTCCGACGTGCCGTCGGGATCTGGCGGCAGGCCGAGGTCGAGCGTGATGACCGCGGGGTTCTCGGTCCGCTGCGCGGTCAGCGCGGCGGCACGGTCGCCGGCGACGACCACGTCATATTCGGTGAACGCCCATTCGAGTTGGGCCTGCAGGTCGAGGTCGTCCTCGACGATCAGCAGCTTCTGTTTTTCGCTCGTGTCGGCCATATCCGTGCTTACCTAATCGCGCGCGTCGCTGAGCGGAAGTTCGATCGTGAAGACGCTGCCATGGCCCTCGGTACTGGCCACGCGCAACGATCCGCCCATCCCCGTCACGAGCGCTTTCGCCTCGGCGGCCCCGATCCCGAAGCCGCCGCCCTTCGTTGACACGAAAGGCTTAAACAAGCCCTTTCGAATGAAGTCCGCGGACATGCCCACGCCGCTGTCGGTGACCGTGATATGGCAGTGCGTCGCGTTGCGCGTCGCGGCGACGACCACCGGCTGGTCGACCGGGCTCGCCTCGATCGCATTCTGGACGAGGTGTTCTAGCGCGAGCTTGAGCTTTTCGAGATCCCCGCGCGCGTGCGCGGCGCAAGGGGTGCCGACCGACAGCGAGCGTTGCCCGACTCGCCCGCCGACGACCGCGCCGATCAGCGCGTCGACATCGATGCTCGCGGGTGGCGCGGTCTGCAGCACCCGGTCGGGCGACAGCCGCGACAGCAGGACGTTCATCTTCTGCACCGCGCTGGTCAGGCTGCGGTTCATCTCGGCCTGGAACTTGGGGTTCGAGCCGTGTTGCTGCGCATTGCTGGCGAGCAGCGACAATTGGCTGACGACGTTCTTGATGTCGTGGATGATGTACGCGAAGCGCCGGTTGAACTCCTCGAAGCGCCGCGCTTCCTCCAGTTCGAGTTGCTTGTGCGAATCCGAGATATGGACCGCGGCCTGCTGGCCGATGACCTTCAGCAGATCGAAATCCTCCCAGTCGAGCGCGCGCTGCAACCGTGGCTTGGCGAGGATGACGACGCCGATCATCGCCGACATCCAGATCAGCGGCACCGCGACCCACGCGTCCGCGATCGTGTCGACCGAGGCGTCGCTGCGGTGCGCTTCGGGGTCGAGCGTCACGATCAGGCCCTGTTCGAGCAGGTCCTGTTCGGCGTCGGGGAAGCGGACCGCGCCGCTCGGCGGGGGCGCACGGTGACCCCAGCACCAGGCGGCGGCGACGTCGAAGCTGCGGCGGTCGCTGGTCAGCAACAGCAACCCGGCGGGGGATTCGGTCACGTCCGCGACCGCCTTCACGACCCGTTCCTCGAGCGATAGCGCGGTCCCCGCGGAATCGGCGATCGTCGCGCTGAAGCGCAGCCATTCGGCACGATAGTCGTAGCGGTGGCTGAACAGGTTCTTGACGATGATGACCTTGAACCACGCCCGCGCGCGGGTCGAGAACAGCAGCAGCGCGCCTGCCGCGGACAGAGCGGCGACGGCGACAATCGCCAGGACCGGCCCCGCCGACCCCTGGAACAGCATTTCGGACCGGGCGATCAGCGACATGCTGACGAAATACAGGCCGATCGCGACCAGCGAGAGTGACTGGAACGTCACCTTGCGTGATAGGGCGATCTTCCAATGTTCCTGCCGGCGCGCCGCGAGCAGGAATAGCGGGACGAGCAGCAGCGCGACGACTGCCCGCCCGGCCGCGAGCGGTTCGGCGACCTTATACCCCAGCAGCCCTACGGTGTAGAGATTGAGGTCGTACGCCCACAACATGCCCAACCCGAACAGGATCAGGCGGAAGCCGGTTCCGCTGCTGCTGGTCAGGCCATTGTACAGGCTGTGGAGGTAGATGACCCCGCCCATCGAGAAGAGCAGCCGAAGGGCGATCGTCACGACCAGCCAGGGCAAGCCGTTCGACGAATCCGTGACCTGTACCGCGCTGGTTATCGCGGCCGCGGCACCGAGGACGGCGAGCAGCGCAAGCAGCGCTGCGCTGTGGGACCGGCTCCCGGGTGCGTCGGCCAGCGGTTGGGTCGCGTTGGCAAGATACGCCAGCCAGGCGAGGTTGCGCAGCAGTTGCGCGAGCACGATGACCACCGGATCCTGAACGAGCCCGGAGACCGCCCAGGCAGACATGCCGACGAACGCGAGGACCAGCGTCGGTGCCCGCTCGGTGCCGGTGCCGAGCGAGATTCGCCAGGCGGCGAGGATGGCGTAGGCGGCGGCAGTGGCCGCGAGGATCCAGAAGAGAAGCACGCAGTCTGCCTACACCGTTGTCACACCGATCGCGCACGCTTTTGTTGGGGTGCAACGCCGCGCCGGTGCGGAGAGCGTCCAGCCTCGGTCGGCGAGCGCGACCGGACGACGGGGACGGGCACGCAATAGCCACCCCCCGCGACCGATCATACGAGGATCGTGCGAACGCCCCAGACGATCGTGCTCCACAGCACGAGGTTGACCATGAGGAGAACGGCCACGCGACCAAGCGGATGGAACCGCGTCGACGGTGACCGGCCCGAGATGCTGGCGTCATCGGCGCCGAACTTGCCGCTGAGCACCGCGCCCGCCCCGACCGCGGATGCGAGTTCGGAGGCGTCGAGCGGAGCCACGAATTCGCATCCATAACTCAGGCCCAGACGGCGCACGATCCGTACGTCCCGTCGTCCAATGCCGGCAAGCTGCAAGCTGACGAACGTTCCCAGCGAAAGATCCGCGGTGGTGGACATGCCGAAGCCGACGACGGAGAGATTTTCGATGAAGATATCGATCGGTTGTCGATCAGCGTTGCGAAGCGTCGCGGGACGCGCGGCTGGAATGCGGTGAGCGGCGCGACCCGGGCACGAAAGCGTGGCGGCCATCATCATCAACTCTCTCACTCTCCTAAAGGAACTTCTTTTCCGGTACATCGTTATGTGCGCCGTTTTCGGATCGTGGCATATCGATCCTCAAACGAAAAGAGCCAGCGACGCCCGGAAAGGGCAATTTCGCAAATAAAATTGCGCAAACGCCCCACGCACGCGCGCCGGCCGTCGTGGCCGCTTCAAGACTCGCGAAAAATACGGTATTTAGGTGCGGCCTGGCAGCTTCGTTACCGCAATCTTTACCATTGTCGGGCACATCCGCGGCATCCCAAGGTTGTCAGGTCCGCATCCATGAAACTGCACGATAGCGTCGAACGTCGATTGACCGAAGCTTACGGCCCTGCGGACGCACCCGCGATCGATCCCGAGACCGGGCCGCGCGCGCTCGCCATCCTGTTCGCGATCCTCAACGTCTCGGTCGATCCCGCACAGATGCGCCACGAGCTCGGTCACGCCGATCCGTTGACGGCCGGCGATATCGTCCGTCTTGCGCGGCGGCAGGATGGGGCGAAGGCAAAGTCGGTGATGGTCGAACCCGGTCGCCTGTCGCGGCAGCCGCTGCCCGCCCTCGCCAGCGGCCCGGGGGGGTGGTTCGTGATCGGTCGGCTGGTCGACGATGGCGTGCTGATCCAGCGCCCCGGCCAGCAAGTCGAAAAGGTCGATCGCGCGAAACTGGACGAATTGTGGGACGGCCAATTGATCCTGCTGACCACGCGCGAGGCGCGGGGCGCGGGGAAGGGGCGGTTCGACCTCAGCTGGTTCGTACCGCAGATCGTCCGGTATCGCCGGCTGATCGGCGAAGTGCTGCTGATCACCTTCGCGCTCAACCTGCTCGGGCTTGCCGCCCCGCTGCTGTTCCAGAACGTGATCGACAAGGTGCTCGCGCACAATGCGCAGACGACGCTCAACGTGCTCGCGATCGGCTTCGTCGCGGTGTCGGTGTGGGAGACGATGTTCGGCTGGATCCGCAGCCGGGTCTATTCCGAAACGAGCCAGAAGATCGACGTCGAATTGGGCGCACGGCTTTTCCGCCATCTGCTCGCGCTCCCGCTCAGCTATTTCGAGAAGCGTCGCGTCGGCGACACCGTCACGCGCGTCCGCCAGCTCGAGACGATCCGCGAATTCCTGACGACCGCGTCGCTCAGCGTGCTGGTCGATCCGCTGTTCATCGGCGTGTTCATGGTGGCGATGCTGATCTATTCGCCGCCGCTGTTCGGCATCGTCGCGGTCAGCCTGGTGGGCTATGTCGTGGTGTCCGTCGCCGTCACGGGAACGCTTCGTCGGCGGATCGAGGAGAAGTTCGAACGCGGCGCGGCGAGCAATGCGCTGCTGGTCGAAAGCGTGAGCGGGATCCAGACGGTCAAGGCCGCCGCGGTCGAGCCGCAGTGGCAGGACCGCTGGGAACGCCAGCTTGCCGCGACCAGCGCCGCGTCGCTCCGCGTCACCAACCTCGGCAGCACCGGCAGCCAGGCGGTCGAACTCATCTCCAAGCTGACCTTTGCCGCAATCCTGTTCTTCGGCGCGAAAGCGGTGATGGGCGGCGCGCTGACGCTCGGCGGGCTGGTCGCGTTCAACATGTTCGCGCAACGGGTATCGGGGCCGGTCATTCGCCTCGCGCAATTGTGGCAGGATTTCCAGCAGGTCCGCATCTCGGTCGAACGGCTCGGCGACATCCTCAACCATCCGGTCGAGCCGCAGGCGAGCTCGCGCGTCACGCTCCCGTCGATGAAGGGCGCGATCAGCTTCGATGCGGTGCGCTTCCGCTACGCAGTCGACAGCCCGCCCGCGCTCGAGGGCGTGTCGCTCGAGATCGCGGCCGGGGAATCGATCGGGATCGTCGGGTCGTCGGGGTCGGGCAAGTCGACGCTGACCAAGCTGCTCCAGCGGCTGTATCTCGCCGAAAGCGGTCGGGTGTTGATCGACGGGATGGATATCGCGCAGGTCGACCCGACCTGGCTGCGCCGCCAGATCGGCGTCGTGCTGCAGGAGAACATCCTGTTCAATCGCTCGATCCGCGAGAATATCGCGCTGGTCAATCCGGCGATGCCGCTCGACCGCGTGATGCGCGCGGCGAACCTTGCGGGGGCGCACGGCTTCATCCTGCAGCAGCCGCAGGGTTATGACACGCCGATCGTCGAGCGCGGGGTCAACCTGTCGGGCGGTCAGCGCCAGCGGATCGCGATCGCGCGCGCGCTGGTCACCGATCCGCGGATCCTGATCCTCGACGAAGCGACGTCCGCGCTGGATGCCGAGAGCGAGGAGATCATCCGCAACAATCTCAGTGCAATCTCCAAGGGGCGCACCGTCGTGGTGATCGCGCATCGCCTGTCCGCCGTGCGCGACTGCAACCGCATCGTCGCGCTGGAGAAGGGCAAGATCGTCGAGGTCGGGACGCATGACGAGCTGCTGAGGCTGGGCGGGCGCTACGCCGAACTCCACCGTCGCCAATCGGGTCTAAAGGATATCGCCGCATGAACAGGCTGACCACCAACTGGCGGATGATCACCGCCACGCTCGCCGAGGAAAAGGCGCGTTCCGCCGGCCGCTTGCGGATCGACGACGCCGCCTTCCTGCCTGCCGCGCTGGAGGTGATCGAGCGGCCGGTGTCGCCGACCGCGCGGATCACCGCCAAGGTACTGCTCGCCGGTGTGGCTGCGCTCGGCCTGTGGCTGACGCTTGGGCGGACCGACATCATCGCGTCCGCGCAAGGGAAGATCGTGCCGACCGGCGCGGTCCAGCTCGTCCAGCCCGCCGAGGCTGGCGTGGTGCGCCGGATCCTCGTCCATGACGGGGACCATGTGAAAAAGGGGCAGGTGCTCGTGCTGCTCGACCCAACCTTCTCCGCCACCGAAGCGGCACAGGCGCGCAAGTCGCTCGAGACGGTCTCCTTCGAGGTCGCGCGGACGCGCGCCGTGGTCGATGCGCTCGACGGCAAGGGCTTCCGCTTTGCGGCCCCTGCGGGGACCGAGCCGTCTGCCGCGGCGCTGCAGGAATCGCTCGCGCGCGCCAAACTGGCGGAAGTGCAGGCGTCGATCCAGGCGCAGGTCGCGGGCAATGCGGTTGCCAGCGCGGAGATCGGCGCGGCACGAGCCGCCGTCGCCAAGCTGACCGAAACGCTTCCGCTGCTCGACGAACAGATTGCGGCGAACGAGCAATTGCTCGCCAAGGGCTATGTCTCGAAAATGAAGGTGCTCGAGATGCGCCGCGAGCGGATCGGGCAGGTGCGCGACCGCGATTCGGCGCTGCAGTCGATCCGCCGCGCAACCGCGCAGGCGGGCGGGGCCGCGAGCAATTCGGCAAAGGCACGCGCTGACGCGCGCTCCGCGCTGCTCGACGAACTGGTCAAGTCCACCGCCGAGATGCGGTTGCGGCAGGACGAGCTGCTCAAGTCGACGCAGCGCGCGACGCTGCAGGCGCTGCGCGCGCCGGTCGCGGGGACGATCGGGCAGCTTTCGGTGCATACCGAAGGCGGCGTGGTCGAGGCGGCGAAGCCGATCATGACGGTCGTGCCGGGCGACGGGAAGCTCGTCGCCGAGGTCAGGTTGCTCAACCGCGACGCCGGGTTCGTGAGCGCTGGCCAGAAGGTCGGGGTCAAGCTCGAGGCCTTCCCGTTCGCGCGCTACGGATTGATCCCCGGGCATGTCCTCGGGGTCAGTCCCGATGCGGTCGACGACGAGAAGCTCGGCCCGGTCTATGTGCTGCGCGTGGCGCTCGATCGGATGACGATTTCGCGCGGCGACCGTACCGTACCGGTCACCCCCGGCATGATGGTGACTGCCGATATCGTGACCGGCAACCGCAGTTTCTTCAGCTACCTTACCAGCCCGATCGACGAAGCGCGGACATCGGCGTTGCGCGAACGCTGACGCTGCGCCGGATACCGTCGACCCGTTCCCCGCTAGGTGCGGGGAACGTTCGCGGCGACCAACGCGCGGAATTTCGGTGATTCGGAATCGGGCTGGTCATAGCTGACCTTATGTCCCCAGCTCCCGAACCGGGACCCGTAGCCGCCCACACTGTTGAATGCGCAGAACAGCGAACAGCCCAGATGAACTTCGGTCCTGAGGATATCGAGATACAGATCCTCCATCCCGGGAAGCGACTGTGCGGCCCCCAATGCGGGATTATAGGGAAGGTCGGCCTGCCCCTTCGGCTGGATATGCTGCCCGCCTTCGTAGACGATATATTTCAGGCCCAGTTTCTGCGCATGCCGCGCGGCGTCGAGGGCAGCGCCGCCCAGGGTCTGCTGGTGTACCACGCTGCGCATGTCGTTGATGACTTCTTCGCCCGTCAACGCCGCGCCACGCGCCTGCCAGCGATCGTATTCGGGGACGCCCGGGCCGAAATAGGCCGTTTGTGCGACGGCATCGCAACCGCCATTCGCCACGCATGTGTCGATCGTCCGCAACGCGACGTCGAGCCATCCCGTCTGCGTGGCACAGACACGGATCACGCGTCCACGGTCGCGTGCGGGCCATGCGGTGTGAAACGTCTGCAACGCGTGCCCGAACAGCATGCCGATCCGTTCGGGATGGTTCGCGCCCTTGGTCTTGGCGGGATCTTCCCAGGCCTTGCCGCCCTTCGCCTCGACCAGGTCGCCGAGACGTCGCGAGTGCAGCATCCAGTGCGCCTGCTTGAACTGCCAGTTCCAGATCTCGTTCGAGACCTCGATATAGACTTTCAGCTTGGGATCGAGCTTTGCGTGGATCAGCTTCGCGAACTCGGTGATATATTCGTCGGTCGCGCGGTGCGGAATACAGAACCAGGCGTCGGCGCCGACCCTGTTGCACAGCGCGATCATTACTTCATGCGCTGCACCCCCAGAGAAGCGACGCTGGTACGGGGTCATCGCATGCTCCCCCGTTTCGCCCGGGTCGCCGCTGGTCCCGATCATCGTATAGAAGGTCGGACGCCGGCGGCTGGCCCATTCCTCCTCGACCGACCCGTTCGTCGCGCCCCAGTCCATGAAGCGCAACGCATGGAATGCACTGCAGAACTTGACGAATTCGGGCAGGAAGGGATTCGCGGCGAGATCGACATGCTCGTCGGCCAGCGCCACGATGCGAATGTTGCGCACCGGGTCCGCTGGGTTGGAGCGCGCGATCGAAATGCCCTCGACGATTTTCCCGTTGTGAGACATTTGAAGCAGGACCCGACCCTTGCTCTGGCTGACGACGCGAGTTTCCATCACGCCAGCGATGCTGCCGTCGCCGTCGTACAGCAGAACATATTTGCCGGGCTTCAAGGTATTCGGGAGAAGTGTGAAGACCGATTGTCGCGGAAGCCCGCCAGCACTCTTTACGGGGACTTCCAGCGGATACCCATTGGTGTCAAACGTGAAGGCCTGCTCCTGATTGGTGCTCCAGGGGCCGCCGCCATCGGCGTTGTGCGTCATCCAGGGGCGGGCACCCCACATCAGGTTGCGAAAGGGAAAGCCGCCTGCATAGTCCGAAAAGGGCGCGAGGTTCATGCCGATCGGCAATTTCGGTATCGTGGTCGGCGGGACGGATGGGCCCGGCCAGCCCGAACCGTCCGCGGACGCCCGGCCGCAGGATCCGAAAAGAAGGGCGCCCGTGGCGGCACCCGACCAGCGCAGCATATTTCGTCTATCGATGACCATGCCCCGGCTATATAGGCGGGCGGCCTCCATGGCTATCCTGGCGTTCGTGCGCATTGCCTTTCCAGCACGCCCGATACGCGGGCGGGTGGAACGGCAGAGCCGGACGGTTGCCTTGCCAATCATCTTCCAGCGACGGGTTCCCTCATGATTTTAGCGCGGTTGACGAGCCTGGTATCCAATGCGGAGACGCTGCGGCAACGGGCCACCATCGCCAGCGCCTGGGCCGTGGCCGGGTTCGGGACGCAGCGCGTCATGCAGCTCGCCTCCAACATCATTCTCACGCGGCTGCTGTTTCCCGAGGCCTTCGGACTGATGACGCTGGCCAATGTCATCATGATCGGGCTCGGGATGTTCAGTGACGTCGGCATCAAGCCGGCGATCGTGCAGAGTGCGGATGGCGCGACGGAGAATTTCCTGAACACCGCCTGGACGGTTCAGGTCATTCGTGGCGCGATCCTGTGGGGTGTCTGCTGCCTGCTGGCCTGGCCAGTAGCGCTGATCTACAAGCAACCGACGCTGTTTGGCCTGATGATCGTCATGGGGTCGTCCGCCTTTATCACCGGCTTCCAGTCGACGATGCTCGCGGTTCGTGAAAAGCGCCTGCATCTCGGCGCGCTGACGACCGTTCAGGTCGTCGGCCAGTTCGTCACGCTGATCGTGACCGCGCTGCTGGCATGGCAAATGGGTTCGGTCTGGGCGTTGGCCTATGGCACGATCATCGGCTCGGTGATCTGGACGGTGCTGAGCTTCGTGTTGCTCCCGGGGCACCGCCACCGCTTCTATCTCGACCCCAAGACCGTCAGTAACCTCTTCAATTTCGGGCGCTGGATCTTCGTCTCGACGATGTTCACCTATCTCGGCGGACAGGGGCTGCGTGCGATTCAAGGCGGCCTGATCCCGATCGAAACGCTCGGGATCCTCGGGATCGCGCAGACCTTTGCGGCAATGCCGTCGGATTTGGCGGGCCAGGTCCAAGGCGTGGTCGGGTTCCCGGCGCTGGCGGAGGCGCGCGGGGAGGGGCATGATCGGTTTCTCGGGACGTTCGCCAAGATCCGGTTGCGCGTCCTGCTCTTGACGCTCCCGGTATTTTTCCTGCTCGCGCTGGCGTCGGGGCCATTGATCTGGACGCTGTACGATTCCCGCTATCACGCGGCCGCCGGATACATGGCGCTGCTTTGTGTCACGGGACCCATCGCGGTCGTATCGTCGGGCTACCAGAGCGCCTTTCTGGCGCTGGGGAAGGTGCGGCTGCATGCCAATCTCATGGCGGTCTTCATGGTCACGAAGATCCTTGGGACGGTGGCGGGCTTTTATGCCGGGGGCGTGGTCGGGATGCTGGTCGGTGCCGCGGTTTCGACTTTCGTCGGCTATGCCTACGTGGCCTATGTCGCGGCGCGCGATGGGCTGTTCTCGGGCAAGGTCGACGGGATCTGCCTGGCGACGATCGCGGCCATGGGGGGCGTGGTCTGGTATCTGTATTTCTGATTGGCGGAGTGCCGGCTCCAGTTTGGATGAAAGCGTAAAGGCCAGGGAAATCGGCCGGTCCGCGGTAAGCTCGTGCTCAGACGGACCGTCGACAGAGCGATAAGGGGTTTGGCCCCGTGGGCGGCCGGTTTTAACGCCGTTGAACGCCAGATATCACAGCCGCGCGGCAGCCGACGGTTGTGGCGAGGTTAGAGGACTGGCCAAGCCTGTATCGCCGGCGTGCGGCTGACTTGGCGGCCCAGAGGAACGCGGCGCGGGCGCTGGATTACGGCAGCGGCGCCGGCAAGTGCAAGCATCAGGATCATCGGACGCTGTTGAATCGAAGTGAAGATAAGCATCACGCTACAGGCAGCATACGTCGCGAAGGCAAACCCCGCAAACGCTCCCGTGGCAGGGTCGGCAATCAAGTTTTTTCGCTTTGCAAGCAGTTGCCCCATCGGCAGAAGCAGGACGATGCAGAAGACCGCAAGACCGATGATCCCGGTGGCAAGTGCAAAATACAGGTAGGTATTCACGAAATCGATGATTCCCTCGCCTTGGCGGAGATCTTCCATTTGGGCGTACACCCGGACCATCGCGTCACCAGCGATTGGATGATGCCAGAATTCCTGCATCCCGCGTGTAAACAGTTGCGAACGGTAATCGCTGGTGCTTTCGGCGTCGGCAAGTGGTCCTGTGGCAGACCGTCGGGCATAATAGGCTGCCGCAATTGGGGCTAGGATGGCGACAGCCTTGCCCAGCCCAGCAGGCCCGAAACGGTAGAATGCCTGTGCCAAGATTACGACGCCTGCGCCGATCAATGCGCCGCGGGATTGCGGTGCTGCCACGCCCAACAATATGACCGCCGGAATGAGGTACCGGAAACCACCCTTTTTAAAGATAGCGTTGCACGCTAGCGCGGCGGCGAAGAGGATAACCAGCGTGAAACCTGCGTTGGTTGCTTCGTCCATTGGTCCATAGGCCCGCATCGCCCCGCCCCGGAACTTGACGACAAATGCTCCGCCCCGGATCAATCCGTAACGGTCTTCAAGGCCAGCGTACAGAGGCCAGTGGACGCGGGCTTCGTAGGCAAGCACCACCGCCAGCATGCTGCCCAGGCCCGCCAGAGTGGCGAGCAGCGTCTGTCGACCGGTCTCGGACCGCAAGCAGTTGGCGATAACGAATGCCGGGACCCCGTACGTGCAGAAAAGTGCGATGGTTTGTCGCGACCAATTCGAGAGAGCGGACTCTCGTGTCGCAATTGCAATCAGCAGCATCAGAAAGAGAAGAAGAGGAATATTTACCCCGGATCGTCCTGTCGCGGTGTCCTTGCGTGTCGTAAACAGGGCAATCAAGCCGCCGAGACCGAGTGTCGACTGGATTGACCAGGCAAACAACCAAAGTCCTCCCGCCTCGACTTGGGTCTGGAGACCGGGGGTGGCCAGGATACCGATTATCATGACGATCAGTAGCTGTTTGCGCGTCCGGCATGCCACGATCGGAAACAGAAAAAACGCCAGACTTGTAAGACTGTAGAAGGGAGAAAGGAATAAAATGGCAGCCATTGCCGACATCACCAAAACCGGAAAGTGGCCGACTATGGAGCGCTTTGAACTTTGCAAGGAATAGTAAAATATCGACCAGCCGATGAGGAGCATTGCTTGCAGGTAGACAAAGTTCTTTGCAGCTATTAACATGAGCTCGCTCGTTCATCCGGAAGCCGACGGAATGCGGCGTTGCCGCAAACCCTACGGAGGTTTGCAGGCCTAGCCAAGCGCCGTCTGAGACGGCCGCGGGTATCGGAATGAGACGAGTGGTGACATCGTCCATATTGCTCTAGCCAAGTGCTTAAGCCGTTGTTTACCATAGAAACTATCAAATCTCATACGCACCCTAGTGTACCGAAGAAGAAAGCGCAATTATTCGAGGGTCTTAGCCATGTCCGCAACTGAAATCGGTATGAACCTGAATGGCCTGAGCTATTATGGGAACCAGTTTCCGTTTCTGGATCGGTTCAAGACGTCGTCGACGTGGGTGGCGCGTGATAGTAAATATGCTTCCGTGAATGGTCCGACACTGGATGCCAATGGCTACCCGACGGCGCTGGCGGCAGGTGCGATGAATCAGTACACGATGCTCGAGCTCGACCCATCCGCGCTTCCTACGTCTGACATCTATGTCATGCGATATACCGGAGATGCCAGCTTCACTTTCCTGTATTCCAAGATATTGAGTCAAAAGCCTGGAGAGATCGTCTTCCAGTACTCGGGTACCGGGCAGGAGCAATTGACCAATTGGTGGGTTGATCCGGCAAACCCGATTACGAAAATCAATATCGTCCGGCAGGATCAGCTCGCCCTTTTCGATTCGGGGGAAATTTTTAACCCGGCCTTCGTTGAGAAAGTGGCGCCATTTTCCACCTTGCGGTACATGGACTGGTCGAACACCAACAACTCGAATGTCGTCAACTGGTCCGACCGTGTAACGCCAACGAGCGCGTCGTACAGCGCGAACGGCAATACGAGCAGCGCCCCGATCGAGGTGCTGGTCGCGCTGGCGAACAAGACACGTACCGATATGTGGATCAACATCCCGACCCAGGCCAATGACGATTATGTGGCCAAGACATTATCTTATGTGCATGATCACCTAGACGCAGGGCTTAAAGTCCAGATCGAATATTCGAATGAGGTCTGGAACTGGCAGTTCTCCCAATCCCATTATGCCTTGAGCATGGGTGACCAACTGTTCGGCAAGGATGTCAATGGCGATGGCGTCATTGATTCCAGCAACCCCGCCGAGCATGTCAGCGACGGCTGGGTGCAATTCTACGGCTATCGTTCCGCGCAGATCGCAGCGATTGCGAAGTCGGTCTTCGGCGATGATGAAACGCGCGCCCGAACCGTCCTATCGACGCAGACCGGCTATCGCGGACTGGAGTCGTCGATCATCAAGGGGGTCCAGCGCGTCGGGGACGTGTCGACGCTGTTCGATGACTATGCGATCACCAACTATTTCAATCTCGGCAACGTGAGTGAAGATACGGTGCTAGGCTGGGCGCGGGCCGGGAGTGACGGGCTCGCGGCAGGTTTCGCCGCAATCATGAACGACATCAGTTCGTTGAAATCGACGGTCAACTATCAGGCGGGGGTGGCCGCGAAATGGGGGCTGGATCTGGTTTCGTACGAGGCTGGTGTCCACACCACATCCTATCAATATTCCGCCGCAGCGCAGCCCGAGATTCAGGCCTTCCTCGAAAAGCTGAGTAAGGATCCGCGGATGGCGACGGCCTATCAACAGGCGGTGGCGGACTTTTCCGCCGCCGGCGGCAAGTTGCTCAACGCGTTCAACAATGTCGGTTACGATTCGAAGTGGGGCGAATGGGGAGCGCTGACGAGCACCTACGACACCGGCAGCGTGAAGTACGACGCGCTGGTCGCCCTTGCAAAGGCCGGCAAGGTCGCAGCGGCACCGACCGACACGGTGTTCTCGACCGACCGGATGGATGTCGCGACGACGCTTGGCCAGTATGTACTCGACGCAACCACGCGGAACCTCGCCTTCGCAGGCACGGGCGCGTTCGTCGGTACCGGCAATGCGCTCGATAACGTCATCGTCGGCGGCGCCTCGAGGAACACGCTCAGCGGTGGAGCCGGGCAGGACCGGCTCGTCGGTGGCGCGGATGCGGATTATCTCGATGGGGGAACCGGGGCGGACACGATGCTCGGCGGTGCTGGCAACGACGTCTATATCGTCGACGATGCAGGCGATGTCGTCACCGAATTGGCGGGCGATGGAACGGACGAGGTCCGCACGACGCTGGCCAGCTATACCCTCGGCGACAATGTCGAGAACCTGACGTACAGTGGCGCAGCGGCGTTTACCGGCACCGGCAACGCGCTCGACAACGTCATCACCGGCGGGAAGTACGGCAACGTACTTTCGGGCGGGGCAGGAAATGACACGCTCGTCGGCGGCAACGGCGACGATACGCTGGACGGCGGGACGGGTGCCGATCGCATGACCGGCGGCGCGGGGAACGATACCTATGTCGTCGACGACGCGGGCGATGTCGTCACCGAACTGGCCGACGGCGGGACCGATCTCGTCCGCACGACGCTCGCGAGTTTTACCCTCGGCGACAATCTCGAGAACCTGACCTACACCGGCTCGGCCGCCTTCACGGGCACGGGCAACGCGCTCGACAATGTCATCACGGGCGGCGCAGGCGGCAATACCCTGTCGGGCGGTGCCGGTAACGACACGTTGGTCGGTGGTGCCGGCAACGATCTGCTCGACGGCGGCACGGGTGCCGACAAGATGGCGGGCGGCGCGGGCAACGATACCTATGTCGTCGACAATGCCGGCGACGTCGTGACCGAGCTCAGCGGTGGCGGCACCGACGAGGTCCGGACCGCGCTGACCAGCTACACGCTGTCCGACAACGTCGAGAATCTGACCTACACCGGAGCAGCCGCCTTCGTCGGCACCGGCAATGCCTCGGACAACGTCATCACCGGTGGCGACGGGAGCGACACGCTGTCGGGCGGCGCGGGCAACGACACGCTGACCGGGGGCGCGGGCAACGACACGTTGCTTGGCGGGGATGGCAACGATTATCTCAACGGCGGGGTCGGGGCCGACAAGATGACCGGTGGTGCAGGCAACGACACCTACGTCGTCGACAATTACGCGGATCAGGTGACCGAGCTCGCCAATGGCGGGACCGACCAGGTCGACACCACGCTTACGCTCTACATGCTGTCGAACAACGTCGAGAATCTGCGCTATCTGGGATCGAGCAATTTCATCGGCATGGGCACGAGCAGCGCCAATGTCATGACGGGCGGTTCCGGCAACGACTATCTGTGGGCCGGGGACGGAAGCGATACGTTGTACGGCAATGCCGGGAACGACATCCTCGATGGCGGCCTTGGTGCGGACGCCATGTACGGCGGCGCGGGCGACGACACCTATCTCGTCGACAACGTCAACGACAAGGTGATCGAACTGCCCGGCGAGGGGACCAACGACATCGTCCGGTCGACCGTCACCTACACGCTGTCCGACAATGTCGAGTCGCTGTGGCTGGATGGCACCGCGGCGATCAACGGAACCGGGAATTCGGCGGCGAACACGATCACCGGCAATTCCGCCAACAACATTCTGACCGGCGGCGGCGGCAATGATATCCTGCGCGGTGGCGCGGGCGACGACACGCTCTATGGCGGTACCGGCGACGACCAGCTGTTCGGCGATGCCGGCAACGACGTGCTGTACGGCGGCGGTGGGCGCGATGTCATGGACGGCGGCGCGGGGGCTGACACCTATCGCTTCCTTCCTGGAAACCTCGGCGCAACCGCTGCGACCTCGGCGAGCGTAGTGCTCGGTGCGGACCAGGCCGACAAGATCGACCTCAGCGCGATCGACGCCAATTCGGCAACGACGCTGCGCGATGCCTTCAGCTTCGTCGGCACCGCCGACTTCACCAAGCGCGCGGGCGAACTGCGGGTTCAGGGCAGTGGCAGCAACTGGACCGTATTGGCCGATACCAATGGCGACGGCATTGCGGACATCGTGCTGACCGTCCAATCGTCCAACGGGATCCGCGCGACCGACTTCGTGTTCTGATCGGGCATGCACTGCCGGGGGCCAAGCGTCTCCGGCAGTGCAGCCTGGCTCAACCAGCCGAGCGGCCTCGATCGCGCTTCCACCGCATCGCGATCCGGAAGATCCTCGGTCCCTCGACCAGATAACGCCGCCCGAGCCGGCGCGGGCTTCCGGCCAGTCTCCAGAACCATTCCATGCCGGCCCGCTGGACGATCCGCGGCGCGCGGACCTGCGCGCCGACGATGAAGTCGACCGCGGCACCGATGCAGAAGGCGGTTCCCCGGACCGTTCCCGCAGCCGCCATCTCCGCCGCCAGGATCTCCTGTTGCGGTGCGCCGACGGCAAGCAGCGTGAAACGCGCATCGGCGGAAGCGGCGGCGGCGATCGCTTCGGCACGCGCGGCAACGTTGCGGCGCAACCCCATCGGTGGAACATGATGCACGAGCGTAATGCGGGGATAGCGCGCTCTTAATTCGTTTGCGAGCGTATCGCTTCCGCCGATCAGGCACAGCCGGTCGCCATCCTGCAGCACCGATCCGAACAACGCGACGATCAGGTCGCTCCCCGGCACCACGCTGAGCAAGACACCATGAAAGCGCGCGAGCCGCGCCAGCACGCGACTGTCGTTGAGACACAACAACGCACCCTGATAGACCGGGCGCAGATCCGGATGCGTGTCGATCTGGACCATGTGATCGACGTTGGGCGTGACGATATAGCCGAACGAATCATCTGCCCGTCGGCCCTGCAGGAAGGCGACGACGGCCGCTGCGTCGGGCGTATCGAAATCGAGCCCGAGAAAATTCGTCCTCGGAAACGACGAGCGTTTTCGGTCGGGCGCCTGTCGCGTCGGAGTCACCGCAATCATTCCCTTTTGCTGCTCTGCGATGCGCGTGACAGCTTGCACGCCGCGACGTCAAGCGGTTGACAACCATGCGTCGGGTAAGGCTAGCGGACGGTATGGATCGAATCGTGACGCCCCAGACGGAATCGCGCGCGGCGCTGGTCGGCGTCGTGATGATCGGTCGCAACGAAGGCGAGCGATTGCGGCGATGCATCGCGTCGACCAGCACCGTCGCGGCGCGGGTCTATGTCGATTCGGGGTCGACCGACGACAGCGTGGCCTGGGCTAGGTCGCAAGGGGTCGTGGTCGTGGAACTCGCAGTCCCGCCCAAATTTACCGCGGCGCGCGCGCGCAACGCGGGTCTCGAGCGTCTGCTGCAGGATTATCCGCAGCTCGAGCGCGTCCAGATGGTCGACGGCGATTGCGAACTGGCGAGCGGTTGGCTCGATGCCGCCAGTGCGGCGCTGCAAGCCGATCCGACGCTCGCGCTCGTCTTCGGTCGTCGGCGCGAACGGTTTCCCGAGCGGTCGATCTATAACGCCTTTTGCGATGACGAATGGAACAGCCCGGTCGGTGAGGCGATGGCCGCCGGCGGGGACGTGATGGTCCGGGTCGATGCACTCAATGCGGTTGGGGGTTATGATTCTCTAATGATCGCTGGCGAGGATCCCGATATGGCGGTCCGGCTGCGCAAGGCGGGATGGCGCCTGTTCCGGATCGACCATGCGATGACGATTCACGACGCGGCGATCCTGCGGTTCGGGCAGTGGTGGCGCCGGACCGAGCGGGCGGGTCACGCCTTTGGCGAGCTTGCCGACCGGCACCCCGGGCTGCGCGCGCCCGATTACCGGCGGCAGTGTCGCAGCATCGCTTTGTGGGGCGGCATTCTTCCCGCAGCCGTGGTGGTATTGCTCATCGCGGCGATGGCGTTTGGCGCGATCTGGTCGGTTCCCGCAATCGCGCTGGCGTTGCTGTGGCCGGTGCAGATGCTGCGGATCGCGAAACGGCGTCGCGCGACGCTGCCGCCGCGACAGGCGATGTTGACGGGCATATTCCTGGTCATCGGGAAGGTCGCGGAAACCATCGGTCTGGCCCGGTATAAACTGGGGCAGCTGACCGGTCGCCGGTCCGATCTGATCGAATATCATCGCGGCCCCGCGCGCGGATGACGGCGCTGCCCCTATGGACGCAGATCCGCGAGGATTGGGTGGCGCATGGGCGCGACTGGACTCGCCCCGGGTTCCGCGCGGTCGCGGTGCATCGGTTCGGCGTGTGGCGCATGGCGGTTCGCCCGAAGCCGCTGCGCATCCCGTTCAGCCTGATGTATCGCCTGCTGTTCCGGCGGTGCCGCAACCATTATGGGATCGAACTTCCGTATTCGGTCCAACTTGGTCGCCGCGTCGTGATCGAGCATCAGGGCGGGATCGTGATCCACGGCAACAGCGTGATCGGCGATGACTGTGTGATCCGTCAGAATTGTACCCTCGGGATCCGTCGCATCGATGCGCCTGCCGACGCGCCGATTCTAGGCGCGCGCGTCGACGTGGGGGCGGGGGCGGTGATTCTCGGGCGGGTGGAGATCGGTGCCGGGGCCGCGATCGGTGCAAATGCGGTCGTGCTCGACGATGTCGCGCCGGGGGCAATTGCGGTCGGCATCCCCGCAAAAAGCAGAATACCAAAGGACAGTCGATGACCGGTGCCGCCGACCCCGCCAAGGTTGCGGTGATCATCGTCAATTACCGGACCCCGGCGCTTGCCCTGTCGGCCGCGCGTGCGCTGATTCCCGAGCGCGCGGACAATTCGGGTTTGCGCGTCATCATCGTCGATGGCGGATCGGGCGACACGTCGGCGGACGTATTGCACGCCGGGGTGGCGGATCCCGCGCTCGCGGATTGGGTCGAGGTCCTCGCGCTGCCGATCAACGGCGGTTTCGGCTGGGCGAACAATCAGGCGATCCAGCGGCTGCTCCAGTCGAGCAACGCACCCGACTATATCCACGTGCTCAACCCCGATACCGAGGTCGAGCCCGGCGCTGTCACCGCCTTGCGCCGGGTGCTCGACCAATATCCGCGCTGCGCGGCGGTTGGCAGCCTGTTGCTCAACGAGGATGGCAGCCTTTCCGGTTCCGCCTTCGCCGAGATGTCGCCGCTGCGCGAACTCGTGCGGGGCGCGCGGCTCGACATGATGCGCCGGATGCTCGGGATCAAGCCGATGCTCGTCACCGAAGCGAGCGAGGCGGCGTGGGTGACCGGCGCAAGCGTCATGTTCCGCGCGGCCGCGCTCAAGCAGGCAGGCTTGTTCGACACCGGCTTCTTCCTCTATTTCGAAGAGGTCGAGTTGATGTGGCGGCTCGCCAACGCGGGCTGGAGCATGCGCCACGAACCCGCGAGCCGGGTCCGGCATATCGGCGGGGCATCGACCGGGATCAACTACGACCGCAAGGTCAAGCGCGCGCTTCCGCCGCTGCCACGCTACTGGTTCGAGGCGCGCCGACGGATGTACGCGCGGACCCGCGGGCGCACCGGGGCGATTCTGGCGGGGGGCTTGTGGATGGCAGGCCACGGCCTGTTTGTCGCGCGCCGTGCCGTCGGGCTCGGGGGCAAGCACCTTCCAATCGCGAATGAGGCGCGCGATCTGTTGCGCCACGGGATCCTTCCGACGGTGCAGGATCTGCAACCGCATGTCGCGCGGTGGGACGATCCAATCGACCAGCCGCCTGCCTGGATGGCGTCCCGGTAGCCGCTTTGAGGGACGTCGTCAGGGGTCGATCCGCTCCGTGCGGGTCCACGTGACCTTCTGGCGGCCAGTAAGCAACCGGGCATACATGGCAAGCTTCCAGACCAAATAGCGCGGGAGCCGTGCCGCGGCGGCGGGGTGCAGATGCATCCGACCCTCGCCGGTCCAGGCCAGCGTCACGACGAGCCCGAGCAACCCAAGCAGAACCACCGCGACCACCAGCGGAAGCGGAGAGGCCCCGAGCAGCGCGGCAACCGCCAGCACTCCCGTCACCGCAATGTTGGCGGCGAGCAGCATCGACAGGGGCGGCACGCACAGGTGCACCCCCATCCAGAACCGCCGCCAATTGCCCCGCGCGATCCCCGAGCGCAGCAGCCCGAAGCCGTGCCGCCGTGCCATCGCAAGGAAGCCGCCTTCCCAGCGCGCGCGCTGGGTGCTCGACCCGGAATCGCTGCTGCAGTCCGACCGGACCGTCGCCCCGTCGAAATAGCGCGCGGGCTGGCCGAGTTCGATCAGCCCGATCCCGATCGCGAGATCCTCGACGACGTTGCCGGTCGCAAGATCGAGCGCGCGGTAGGCGGACCACGGGAACGCCATTCCCGATCCGGTCAGGATCGCAGCGCCGCCGAGCCGCGCGATCCCGCGCTGGCGGATCCGGTTCTTGACGAAGAAGGCGAAGTTCGAAATCTGCACTACGGGCGGTGCGTCCGGGGCAGGGCGGAACAGATACGCCGATTGCGCCGCCTGTCCGGTCGCGATGACCGAGTCGGTCAGCCGCGCGAGTCCGGCCGGGTCGATCTCGCAATCGGCATCCACCACCACCACGACATCCGGCGGAGAAGTGGCGATGTGGTCGCGCCCGAACGCCAGCGCATACCCCTTGCCGCGTCGGACCGGATCGGATCGTTCGACCACCTCCAGCCCGAGTGCGCGCGCAGCGCCCGCAGTACCATCGGTGCAATTGTCCGCGACGAGGACGACCCGCGTCGACGGCCCGACCAGCCGAACGAGGCCAGCACCCGATGCCGCCAGCGTCAGTTCCTCGTCATGCGCCGGAACGAGCACGACGACACGCTTGTCGCGGGAGGGCGGCGACGGGGCGCGACCGGGGAACAGCCCGAGCCCGGTCTCGAGCAGGAACGCTGCATCGACCAGCGCGATCGGGGCAAGCGCGAGGCCCGCGACCACATCGAACGGTCCCATCTCAATTCCCTGTCAGATCGCCGGTCCGGCCCGGGCGATCAGGAGTAATAGGCGTCGTAATAACGCTGCGTGCCGTAGCCGAACCCGTAATCGTCCCCGCCAATACCGCCCTTGTAGCGGTTGAGCACGGTGCCCATGCACGGGGCTGGGCGGAGGATCTCAAGCGTGTCCTTGACCTGGCGTGCGGTCGTCTTGCCCTCTTCGACGATCATCAGATAGGCGTCGATCTCGCGCAGGACGATCGATGCATCGTCATTGGCGAATGCGGGGGGCAGGTCGCAGATGCAGATCACGTCATCCGGCAGATTACGCATCGCCTGCACCAGCGTCCGCAACCGCTCGCCAGCAAGCAATTCGGCCGAGCTGTGATCGGTCGGGAAGGACGGGAAGACGGTCAGCCCGGTGCCGGTGATCTCCCGCGACGCCGCGTCGAGCGAATCGACTTCGCCCGCGAGGAAGGTGTTGATCCCCACGCCTTCGGGAATGTCGAAAATGTCCGCGATCGACCCGCGACGCAGGTCGAGATCGAACAGCAACGTGTGCGTCCCGGGGATGCGCGACAGCGACGCCGCGAGGTTGGCCGCCATGAACGACTTGCCGACGCGCGGCGTGGCCGAGGTGATGCCGATCACCTTCCACTTGTTCGCCTGCATGATCTTGACGACCTGCGAGCGGAGCAGGTTGAAGGGCCGCGAGCGGCGATCGCGGCTGTTGAAGCCGAAGATCCCCCGACGCGGCGAATCGTACCGGTCGAGCGGTTCGGCGATGCTGTCAGGCGACAGCACCAGCTTGGGCGCAGGAGCGTCGCCGGCGGAGGAGTTCCAGGAACTGGGCATGGCTTACCTTAGATCGTCAGGAGGTCAGGCGCTGATTTCGGGAGTCTTGGCGGCGCCCGAACGGCGTCGCGCCTTCTTCTTCGAAATCACCGGGATGACGGCGAGCGGCGGGGCACCGGTCAACTGCGTGAGCGTTCCCACGCTGCGGATCGGCCGTGCGATCAGCTCGAGCAGCAGCGCGAGACCAAGCCCGACCGCAAGGCCACCCAGGACTCCGCCCAGAATCAGCATCGGCCGGTTGGGCTGGGTGGGGGTATCGGGCGTGACCGGCGGATCGATCAGCGTCAGCCGCTCGCCGCGTTGCTCGTCGGAGATCTTCACGACCGACCGCGCGTTGAGCAGGCTGCTCTGGATCCGGGCGAGGTTGGCCCGCAGCACGTCCGCACGCGACTGCAACTGGGCGACCTGTTGTGCGACTAGCGGCCCGCGGGCCTGCGCCGCCGCCATCGTCGTCGCGCGGCTGGTTTCCATCGACTTGGCGTTGCGCAACCGGCCGATCGCCGCGTTGTTGGCAGCGACCTGACGTTGCACGACCGAGGAAACGCTGTTGGTCTGGAACGCAGAGGCAGTCGACTTCGCCGCCGCAAGCCGGCTTTCGGCGAGCTTCACGTCGGGATGGTCATCGGAATATTGGGCCCGTGCCGCGGCAAGCTGCGCTTCGGCGGCAATGACGTTGGGGTCGCGACCGACCGCTGGCCGACCGGTCTGCGCCTGCAGCTCGGCGTTCTGCCGCTCAAGGCCGGCAATCTGGCCGTCATAATCGCCACCGCCCGTCATCACCGTCATGCCCGCAGTGCCCGCCGCGAGCGCGGCGCCGTTCTGGCCGGTGATGCGGTTGATCTGCGTCTCGATCGCGTTGACCTGGGTCTGCAGGTTGGACTCCTGGTCCTCCAGGAAGCGGGCGTTGGTCTGCGCCTGCGCCTGGGTTTCGGAGGCGTCCAGCTTCAGGAGGCGATCGACGAACGTCTGCGCGACGAGCTGCGCCTGCGGCGCGGTCGGATAGTCGAAGGTCAGCGCGAAAGCGATCGACCCCGAATTGCCGCCGCGCGAAATATTTGCGTCGACCGCCGAAAGGTTGGTCGCGTTGCGCATCCGATCGACGAGCTTCGACAGTGGCTCGCGGCGGGCGGAGGCGTCATACAGGTTGTTCGCCTGGATCAGGCCAACCAGGTCCGGACGGCTGAGGATCTGCTGTCGGATCTTCGCCATGCGCCGATCGATGACGGTATCGCCCGGGCCGGACGCCGCCCCGTCGGTCGGCAGGTTCTGGGATTCGACCAGCAAGGTCGCGCTCGAGCGATAGGAACGCGGCAGAAGCAATGCCGCAGCCACCCCGGCGATGCTCAGGAGGATGAACGGCACGATGATCAACCAGCGCCGTTCCCACAGGATCACGGGAAGGCTGCCGATGAAGTTCGAAGAGGTATCCGGTTCCTGGTCATGCGCCAGGGTCGTCATATCATTCATCGATAATCCCCGAGGCGCAATGCAAGGCCGACCTGTCCGCCAAAATCGCTCGGCCGGTTCAGGTTTCCGCCGAAGATCTGACGGTAGTTTGCCGAGGCAATGAACCGTAACCGCTGGCGCAGCTGACGATCGTAATTGACCATTGCCCGGCCATATTCGTTCCCGATGCCAAGCGTATTGATCGGACCATTGAGACCGGGCGGTGTTGTATTCCTGCTATAGTCTGCCGTTGCGCCGATATTGCTTCGTTCCGTCAGGCGATAGGTGTAATTGCCGCCGACCGTTGTCGAGATCTGCGTCCCGAGGATCCCGGTCGGCTGAACGGAGCGATTGGCGTTCAGGCAATAGGCCGAACGGACACCGCGCCGACACAACGCCAGGCTCCCTGAAAGCGCCGGGTCGGACTTGCCGGTCTGGCGTTCGATGAAGGACACGCCGATCGCGCCGTTGACCGTCCAATAGGCATTGACCCGCGCCGTGGTGGTCGCCTGAACCGAATAGACGGTCGTGTCGCCGTTCGTCGTGTCGTAATTGTACTTAGACGCAGACCCCTGCAGACCCGCCTGGATATTCGCGGTGAATTGTCGGCTGTACCCGACCGTGCCGCCGAACCCCGTGTAATTGTCGCGATTGCCCAGCAGCCCGCCGACATTGGTCGTGTTGGCGCCGTTCGAATAGCGCGAGTTGATGATGAACGCGCTTGCGTTCACGATGTCGCGTGCCGACAAAACAGCCGAAATGGCACCGCCGCCGTTGATCGTGCGCCGGCGTGCGCCGGTTCCGAAGAGACCGATGTCGGTGCCGTTGTAGATCGGCGAAGTGTCGACCGGGTTGGTGACGATGGCGCCCGTACCCGCGCCGGTCCCCGGAGCGACGGGTGCGGTCGGATCGATCGGGGTCACGACCGCGAACTGGTTTGACGGTGCGTTCGTCGACCCGATCAGCGAGCTTTGGAACGCCGCGCTCAGGCTGGCATTGATATGCTCGGACGGGGTGAAGGCGTAGACTGCGCCCGCCGAGTAATTGTCCGAGCGGTTGTATTTGTTGACATACTGCTGGACGTTCGCGTCTGCGCTGATCGTCAGGCTACTGCGCTCCCGCAGCAGCCGAAGCTGCGGCCGGATATCGACCGAGACGAACGCCGCACCCGTGTTCGATCCGTTGATCGAGAACGGATTGTTCGAATAGCCGAGCGTGCTCGACACGTCCGTGCTCAGCCGCGTTTCGGTCGTCTGCGCGAACGCAGGCATCGCCACGGTCGCGGCGCACAAGGCGAGGTACGCGCGCGCCCTCACGGTACGATCACCGTGTCGCCGCTTTCCAGCTGCGGCAGACCGGCGAGGTCCCGCGCGTTCGGGTTCCCCTTCAGGATATCGGTCAGGCGAACCTTGATGACATTCAGGCCCGAGCCCGATTTGCGCAGGATCGTGACATTGCCGACGTCGGCGAAATCGGCCGGGCCGCCCGCCATGACGATTGCGTCGAGCACGTTGATGTAGCGACCAGCCGTCAACGCCCCGGGCGTCTTGACCTTGCCCGCGACGCTGAACTGGAGCCCCATCGGGGTGCGAACCGACACCGTCACCTGCGGCACTGCCTCGCGATACTGCGAGCGAAGACCCTTCGTTATTGCGGCTTCGATATCGGCGGGCAATTTGTTGTTCGCATCGACCTGACCGACGAGCGGGAAGGCGAAGGTACCGTCCGGAAGAACCTTGACGGCGCGCTGCAGGCGCTCCTCGCCCCACACGTAAACCTCGAGCTCATCGCCTGGGTTGATCCGGTACGGACGCAACTGGGCCGGCGCACTGGACGCACCTTGCGCCATGACGGGGACCGAGAGCGCCATAAGTCCGAACGCTACACAACACCGCACGGATTGTACCGAAAACATCATAGAATTTTCCCTGCTGACCGGTTTTCCGGTCCCTAGCGCAACTGTCCTAGCCGACGCTAGGTTAAAGCACCGGTAACGCCGGCCGGATTAAGCGTTGCTGACGCTATACCGCTTTTGGCTTTGCGGGATGAAGCCGTTGACAAGGCGCGTCACGGCCCGGCACGGTTGCCTCCTTTGATCCCGTCCGTCTCAGCCGGTCCGTCTCATCCCTTCGTGGTATTGGATTGCGTCGTTTCATGAAATGCTTGTCGCTACGGTTCGCAACGGTCTGGGCTGCGCCACTTCTGTTGATGGGCGGGGTGGCGGGATGCGCCTCTAAGGACGATCGCGCCGCCGCAGCCGCCGCCCTTGCGGAGACGGCCCTCCAGCAAGGCGACCTGCAGGGCGCCCGCCAGAACATCCAGAAGGCGATCGACGCGCGCGACGACGTCAGCGATTACTGGCTGACCCTGGCCCGGATCCAGCTGGCCGCGAAGAATTTCGGTGGCGCGTTCGATGCTTACGAAAACGTCTACCAGCTCGACCGCGGCAATATCGAGGCCCTTCGGCAATTGTGCCAGCTCGGCCTCAACGTCCGGCAGGCCGACAAGGTCGATCGCTACGCCGATCAGTTGCTCGTCATCAATCCGGGTGACCCGATGCCGATTACGATGAAGGGCGGTGCCGCGCTGCAGCGTGGCGATTCCAAGACGGCCCTGGCCTTCGCGGACAAGGTTCTGGCCGGCAATCCGCGGGACGTCAGCGCTTTGATCCTCAAGGGCCAGACGCTGGCGTATCGAGGCGAAAACCCGGCCGCGGCGAAGTTGATCGAGGAGTCGCTCGACCAGCAAAGCGACCCGACCTCGCGACTGGTGTTCCTGCGCGACCTGTATCTGAAGTCGGGTGACAGCGCCGGCTATCAGCGCACGCTTGCACGGCTGGCGGAACGCAACGCTGGCGATACGCGGATGCAGCTCGATTATGCCGACTGGTTGTATCAGACCGACCGCGCCGATCAGGCGTTCGGGATCGTCCGGCAGGTGCTGGATAAAAATCCGAAAAATATAGCGCTCGCCTCGACGATTCTGGAAATGTGGCTCGATGAAGGGCGGGATGCGGTCACCCGCGATCAGATCATGCGCGGCAGTACCGGGGCTTCGCTCGAAACCAAGGCGCTGTTCGCGCAATTCGCCAATGAGACCGGGCAGCCCGATCTTGCGCTCCAGGTGCTGGGCAGCGACGAACCCGGCGCCTCGCCGGACCCCGCCAATTCCAACGCCAAGGCGGCCTACGCGTTTGCGCTCGGGTTGAAGGGACGCATGCTCGATGCCTTGTCGCGCACCGAATTGATCCTCGACGTCGATTCCGCACAGCCGAGAGCCTTGCTGACGCGCGCGCGGCTGCGTGCGGCAACCCGCAATTTCGAGGGGGCGCTGTCGGACGGGCGACAGCTCGTCACCGATGACCCCGCCAACATCACGGCGCGGTTGGCGTTGACCGATATCCTGGTGGCACAGAATCAGCCCGAACTTGCCGAGAGCAACATGCGCGAAGCGCTGCGGATCGTTCCCGATTCACCGCGGGCGGCGACTCGTCTCGCGCAGATGCTGATCGCCAAGGGGCAGAAGGACGAGGCTGCTACGGTCCTTCGCGATATGGCGAAGGCCGCCAAGATCAGCCCGCGCGCGCAGGCGGTGCTGGCCACCTTCCACCTTTGCGACAATACCGTAACCGACTGATCCGGCCGGACGAATCCGCCCGGATCAGCGGTTCTTCGCCTCAGGGTGCGATTGCCGGCGGGGCAGCGGCCGGCGTCTTGGGCGGCGAGAAGCCGGGCTGGTAGGTGATCTTCGCCGCCGACCGTGCTGCCTGCAACTGCTTCTGCATCGTATCGCCAAGCGCCTGGCGGCGCAGCAGTTCGAGCGCGGCAGGGCGAGCCTGCGCCTCGGGGGTGGGGGCTGCCGTGCTCGACGTGATCACGCTGGCGATGAAACGGCCCTTGTCGGGCGTGATGAACGGTTCGCCGGCCGGAAGCGCTGCGATCTTGGCAGCGACCGGGGGGGGAAGCATCGCGGTGTCGAGCGTGTTGGTCCCGCGCGTGAACTGGACGCCGGCCGCCGACAGCGTTGCCGCGACCGCTTCGAGCGAGTGGGCGGGTTCGAGCTGGCGCAATACCGCCGTGTCATTCGGTTGCGAGAAAGTGATCTGATCGAGCGTGTAGCGCTTGCGGGCGCTGAACAGCGTTGGGTTGCTCGCGATGAACTTGTCGACCGCGCTCGCGTCGGGCAGCGATACGCCCTTCGCGGCCTTGGTCGTCAACAGGTTGATGATCAGCGCATCTTCACCGCGGCGAAGCTGCTCGATGTAGCTCGGCGACTTGTCGAGGCCTTCTGCCTTGGCCTTCTGCACCAGCAACTTGCGATCGACGATCTGCTGGACGACCTGCGCCATGATCGCCTTCTTGTCCGCGCTCGGCGGAATGTTGGCCCCCTGGAGTTCGGCATTCACTTCCTGCTGGGTGATTTCCTCGCCGTTGACCACGGCAACGACCTGACCGCCGACCTTCTTCTCGCAGCCTGCAGCCAGCAGGAGCAGGGCACTCGCGCCCGTCAGCAGCATCGTCTTCTTGATCGTCATTCTGGTACCCCTTGTTGAATGTAGGATGTCTGGTCGTTCGATGCGGGTGTCAGGCGGGGCCGACGAGCACCGACTTCATCTGCGCACCGACCGCGCTGAACATGGCGCTGGCGAAGCGATCCAGGCCGGGCCGGCCGTCTCCCTGCCCGAGTGTCGAGATCCGGACGAGAACCCCGTCGGGTATGATGCCCTTGAGATTCTCTTCCATCACCGCGAGCCGCTGTGCGGACCATTTGCGTGGAAAGAGATGGCCCAACCGGGTCCAGTAGATCATCTTCTCGCTGCGCAATTCGGTCTCGGCGACGATATAGCGCGACGGCACGTCGACGCCGGGTGCCAGCTTGACGTCGTGATCCTCGATATCGGTCAGCCGGAAGCCGCTCGCGGGATAGCAGACCTCCGGGCGATGGACCTGGATCGACCCGTCCTGCGTGCCCGCATAGGCGATCAGCAGCATCATCACGCTGCCGTCGGTATGGCGGTATACGCGCGTCAGCAACTCACTGTAAATCCGGTCGCGCAGCTGATCGGCGGGTGGCAGGACCAGCCCGCTATTGGCCTCGAAGCGCCAGCCGCCGAAGGCGTGCGGAACGAGCGTGTCGAGCTTTGCGGTGCCGAGCGTGCGAAGCACCGTCCGCGGGGTGAAGGCATAGGCCGCGCCGGCCGCCGCCAGCAGTGTCACGCCCGCAGCCACCTGTCGGCGGGAAACGGCAGTGGCGTGCGTCGACGTGTGTGGAATGGGCTTGGTCATGCGTCCTGTCCTGCCGGTGCCCAGCGTTGCCGGAGCGGCGTGAAGATCCAGTCGATCAGGAAGATCCCTAGCAAGGCCGTTATGAACATCGTCATGCCCGCGAGTTCGTGGAAGAAGCCCTGACCGGCCGCTTCCCCGAAATGATAGGTGATCAGCAGCAGCATCAAGACGCGCACCAGATTGGCGAGGATCGCGATCGGGACGATACAGCACACCAGCAGCAGCATGAACCGCCAGTTCGAGCTGTGCCGCAGATAGGTGTAGAACAGCCCCAGCGCGGTAAGGCTGATCAGCGAATTGAGGCCGGCGCAGGCGGCAGCCACCAGCATTTCATACTGGCCGATCTGGATCGTCACGCCCGATCCGGCGACCGGATACCCCAGCAGGTACAGGATATCGACCGACCATTCGGAGATCGCGATCTTGAGCGGTTGGGTCAGCGCGGCGAACAGCGAGTCCGGGGGCGGGAAGACGAACAGCAGGTACACCAGCGGGAACCAGATCGTCCGTACCGCGGCCCCGCCGCACAGGGCGTAGAACACGACGATCAGGCTCAGGTACATCGCGATCGATTCGATCTCGATGATCGAGGTGATCCGCGCGACCGCAAACACAATGGCGAGCGGCACGAGAAGAAGGAAGCTCAGCAGCGCGGAACCGGGCCGCGCCACCGCGGTGATCCGTTCCCGCTCGCGCACGATCAGCCAGATCCCCGTCGCCAGCACCAGCGGACCATGCGCGCCCTGTTCCGTCCCCCAACTCTCGCGGGCGACATCGAGCATCGTCGGAACGGTGAAGGCAAGCGCCGCCACGACCAGCAGAATTGTCGCCGGCGTCCAGGACCAGGTCCGCGTTTGCCGCACCTCGGGTGCGGATAGGGTAGTCAGCATCACACTTTGCCTTGGCGCGAGCGGTGGAAGAACGACGAAACGGGCCCGGACGGACCCGTCAGAATCGGAATCATTTCTATCGCACGAATCCCTCGTTGGGCCGGCAAGCCGAGACAGGCCGGGGGCGGTCTGGTGTCATCAGGTCCGCTGCAGGGGTTTGAGCACGAACCAGATATACACGACGATCGCGACGATCGCGATGATCGCCAGCGCGTGCTGATCGTGGTTGCCCAGATAATTCGCGACCGCGCAACCGATCGCCGGCGGCGCGTATTCGATCATTCGATCGCTCGGCGTCTCGGCGGTCGAGCGCTGCAGGAACAGGATGATCAACCCTGCGAAGATCGCCAGCGTAAGCCAGTCGTACGGCGTTTCCAAAGTTTTCCCTCCCAATCCCCGGGACATGAGAGCCGCGGAGAGGACGTCAGCAGATTTTGTCTAGTTACGACGCATGAGGTAAATAGCGTCATAACCGCGACGAATACATCGGTAATTTATCGTGCAAGCGAACGGTTGCGATACCGCAACGGCTAATAGGCCTTGTCATGAACGATGACCCGGAAGGTCGCGAGCATGATCGCGATATCGCGTCCGAGCGACCAGTCGTTGAGATATTCCAGATCCGCCTGCAGGCGCTTGACCAGATCGTCGCGCTCGCGCGTTTCACCGCGCAGGCCACGGACCTGCGCGAGCCCCGTAATCCCCGGCTTGAGCGCGTGGCGGTGCCAATAGCGTTGATCGACTTCCCAGAAGCGTTCGGCCCCGGCGAGCGACCCAAGCGCATGCGGCCGCGGCCCGACCAGACTCATTTCGCCGCGCAGTACGTTGAAGAGCTGGGGAAGTTCGTCGATGCTGACCGCGCGGATCAGTGCGCCGACTCGCGTCACGCGACGGTCTCCCCGCGTCGTCGATCGATTGCCGTCGGCGTCGCAATCCTCGACATGCATCGACCGAAACTTGAAGACGGAGAACAGACGGTTCGACCGGCCAAGCCGCTGCTGCCGGAACAGGATCGGCCCCTTGCTGTCGAGTTTGATCGCCAGCGCCACCGTCAGCAATAGCGGAGAAAGCGCGATGATCGCGGGGAGCGTCACGGCGAGATCCATCGCGCGCTTGACCGCGCGACTGCGCACGTCGAGCGGGCCCGACGCGACCTGCATCACGCTCTGCCCCTCATAGCGCATGATCCTGTTCGCGCCGGCCTCGTCGAATTCCGGGGCGAGCACGAAGCCCTGGACGTCGGTCCCCTTGAGCAGCAGCGACCAGGCCGCCCGATCCTCGATCGCGCAGCACACCAGAACGAAGTCGGCGCCGTGCACCGCGGTCCCGAGTCGGTCGAGCATGTTCGGGTCGCGCAAATTGGGTCGCAAGCCATAGGCCGCCGCATCGATCACGCGAACGTCGCCAAGCGGCGGGAGGTCGCAATTGTCGAGGATGATCAATTCGGTTCGCAAGACCGACCCAAGCGTGCGCTCGACCACGCTGTTGAAGGCATAGCGGCCAAGCCCGATCAGCACGAAGGCACAAGCCGCGCCGGTGCCGAACACCAGACGCGAGAACTCGAGCGTGGCGCGCGAGAAGAAGGCGACGAACAGGACCGCGGCCATCGCGAATGCAAGCGCCCCGAGCGCCTTGCCAAGGCCGCGCTTCCAGTTGAGCAGTGCCTGATAGCCGAATGCCTGACCATTGGACGCGACCAGCACGTAGATCGGCGAAATCAGCAAGGCGAGGCGCAGACCGTTGGCGCCAAACGTCGGTTCGGACCGCAACAGGCCGGCGGCGAGGAACGCGAGCAGAATCGCACTGACGTCGAAGACCGTCAGCAAGGCATAAAGCTGAAACCGACGGGTCTGCTTCGAAATGGGTTTCGCCCCGGCATGAAGGCGTTGGAATTCTGTTTCGCCGTCTGCTTTTTGCAGCATGTCTCTGGCAGACTCCGGTGCAAGTTAGGCGTGGATGGTTATCGGTTTTCCCGCAATTCGAATGGCTTCGCGGAAATTCCTCTACACCACGCGCAACCCTCTGGGCAGGCGGGCATGGGGACTAAGGGTTTGGGATATGGTATTCAACAGCGATATCGCGACCCTGCAGGTTGTTCATTCCAGCTTGTCCCTCGGGACCGATGATCGTTCACGCACGTACTAAACCGGGGACGACAGTCCCGCGATGATACGTATTGTAACCGATCGTCGTTCGTATTGCATGTGCGAATTCCCGGAAGGACCATCATACGGTCGTACGACGGCATCACCGCAGTGCGAACGATGCTTAATATCGCAATCCCGCCTTAACATGGGATGAAGTCATCCGATCCCATGACATCGCAAGGCTGCTCTGCGCTCGCCGCAGCGCAGGACGTTCGGTATAGCGCCGCGATGCCATCGTCCGACCGTCCCGATCCGCCTGGTGTCTCGCGGGCGCTTGAAACCCTTGCCTCGGCATCCGCCATGCTGCGTCGGACCGCGCCGCCGCTTGGGATCGAATGTGTCAGCCTGACACAGGCGGGGGGCAGAACGCTCGCCGAACCGGTGTACGCAAGGATCGACTCGCCCCGGCGGGACGCGGCCGCGATGGACGGTTTCGCCTTGGGGGAAGCGCTCGCGCCGGGTTCCGATCAGCGCTGGCGGCTGATCGTGCTGGACCGGGCGGGCGACTCGGCGCTCGCGGCAGGATGCGCGATCCGGATCACCACGGGCGCGCCGCTGCCGCGGGGGACGGTCCGGGTCCTGCCGATCGAAGACGCCCTCCAGACCGGGGATCACGTGGCGGTCGACCGCGCGCAAGGCGCGCGCCTGCATGTCCGGCGGTCCGGGTCGGACTTTCTGCAGGGAGCGATGGTTCTGGCCGCGGGACGCAGGATCGACCCGCGCGCGCTCGTCGCGATTGCGGCGGCGGATGTCGGACGGGTTTCGGTGCTGCGCGCGCCGCGCGTTGCGATCGTGGTCCTCGGCAGTCGACAGGTCGAACCCGGGACTGCGGCGGCGGCGGATGCGGCGGTGCCCGAAAGCCTGGGCGAGGCGCTTTTGCTGTTCGCGTCCGTCTGGGGCGGAATGCCGGTCCGATCGATCCGCGTCGGGGACGATACGGCGGCCCTCGTCGGCGCCGTCGACGCCCTTCGGGATGTCGCGGACGTCATCGTGCTGGTTGGCGGGGCGGCGCATGGTGCGCGCGCGGCAACCCGTCAGGCGCTTTCACCGCTCGGGCTCGTGCCTGGCTTTGACGGTTTGGCGGTCCGGCCGGGGCGACCGACGTGGTACGGGACCATCGGTGCGATGCAGGTGCTTGCCTTGCCCGGCAATCCCACGGCTGCGATGACGCTTGCCCGGCTTCTGCTCGCGCCGCTTCTGGTCTCGCTTGGCGGGGGCGACGCGGATACCGCGCTGGCATGGGCAGACCTGCCGCTGGCGGGACCGGCCGCCGCGACCGGCAATCGCGACTCCTTCCTCTGTGCAATGGCGGAGGGCGACACCGTGCGCCTGCTCGATCGCACGGTCGTCTCGGGGCAGGTGATGCTGGCCGCGGCGGATCGGCTTGTGGCCCGACCCGCCCACGGGCCCGCGCTCGCCGCCGGAACGCTCGTGCCGACATTGCGCTTCTGATGCGCACTAGGGTCGTCGAACGCTGAAGCGGCCTTCGGGACCGTCCGGCTGAATTATCCGCGGTTCAACGTTGCCAGATCGGCCACGAAATTGACGTTCGGGATCGGTTCGGGAAGTTCCAGCGCGCGCGCTTCGATCGTTCGCGCCCAGCCGCGCATCGACCGGTCCGGGCTGTGCTCAAGCCAGGCGCTCAGTCCGGCCGCCGCCGACGCGGGCCATAACCCGATCACCGGGCATCCGCGCACGAACGCAGGGGCGCCGATCGCGCGGAGCTGGTCGTACAACGAATCCGGCAGGACCGGCGTATCGCCGGGGATCGAAAAGACCGCGTCATGTCCGTGTTCGACGGCAAAGCGCAGCGCCGCCGCCAGCCCCCCGAGCGGTCCCAGCCCGGGGGTAGGCCAGTCTGCGACGGATGCGGTCCCGGGCACGTCGCGTCCGCACAGGACGACCGCTTCGGTCCGGGACCGCACCCACGCAAGCGCATGGTCGAGCAGGGACTGGTCGCCGAGCCGCGCGGCGAGCTTGTCGCTCCCGAACCGCCGCGATTCGCCCCCCGCGAGAACCGCGCCGAGCACCGTCACGCGATCAGACCTGGCGCGGAGGCCGGGCAAAGCTGCAACGTCAGCGTGTCGGAGCGCACCAGCGTCGCCAGCGTCAGCCCGGCATCCGCCGCGCGATCGAGCGCGAGCGAGGTCGGGGCGGAGATCGTCGCGAGCAGGGGGCAACCGGCACGCACCGCCTTGTCGACAAGCTCGAAAGAACAGCGCGAACTGAGCAGCGCGAACCCGCCGTCCCAGCCGCGCCCGTCGCGTGCCATCGCGCCGATCAGCTTGTCGAAGGCGTTATGCCGCCCGACATCCTCGCGAACCAGCAGGATCGCGCCGTCGGCGTCCACCAGCGCCGCCGCATGCACTGCGCCGGTCGCACGATTGAGCGGCTGGTGATCGCGTAACGCACTCGCGGCCGCAAACACCGCAGCGGCGTCGGCGCGGCTTTGCGCAGTGACGGCGGGCAGGGGCAGCAACGCGCGGTCTAAGCTGTCGCGTCCGCACAGGCCACAGGCGGAATCGGTGGTGCGCGGGCGCATCCGTTCCAGCACCGCGACCGGATCCGGATGCCGTCGGTCGGCACGAACGATCACGCCGACGTCGACGGTCGCGACATCGATGCTCGCCAGGTCGTGGGCGGATGCGATCTCGTTCTCCGCGAGCAGCAGGCCGACAACGAAATCTTCGAGATCATGCGGAGTCGCCATCATCACCGCGAAACCGACACCGTCGAGTTCGATCGCGACGGCGACTTCCTGCGCGATCGGGCGCGGCGATCCCAGTCGAACACCGTCGGTCGAGATCGTTTCGAGCGCAGGGCGGATCGGGTCGCTAGCGGGGGCAGGGAAAGGCATCGTTCCGCCTAACGCACGGAGACAGGCGGTGGAAGCATCGTTAATCGTGCCCGCTGGCGCATCGGGTTGGAACCTAGCGCCGCGCCGCACGCTTCGACAGAAGCTCCGGACGTTGACGCGCGAGATGGGATTGAAAATGCCGAACGAAGACCACACGCAAGCGCCCGCTGACCTTTCCAAACTCCCCGATGACCTGCCGCATTCGCCGGGTCCGGCGGGAGGCTGGGGATCGATGCGCGGGATCGCCAGCATCTTCGGCGAGACGTGGTCCAGCCCGGCGTCGCTCGCCAGCCTCGGCAAGATGAACAAGCCGAAGGGCGTGATGTGCGCGTCGTGCGCATGGCCCAAGCCGGTCAACTATTCCGCGTTCGAATTCTGCGAGAATGGCGCGAAAGCGACGCTGTGGGAATCGACCAGCGCGCGCTGCACCCCGGCGTTCTGGGCGAAGGACGGCCACAGCGTCACCGAACTGCGGCAGTGGCGCGACCATGATCTCGAAAAGACCGGCCGTTTGACGCACCCGTTGCGCTTCGATGCCGCCACCGATCGCTATGTCGAAACGACGTGGGACGAAGCCTTTGCCGGGATCGCCGGCGCACTCAAGCCGCTCGATCCGGACAGTGCGGTGTTCTACGCTTCGGGGCATGCCGGCCTCGAGGCGTCGTATCTCTACGCGTTGCTGGCGCGCGTGTATGGCACCAACAACCTGCCGCAGAGTTCGAACATGTGTCACGAGACGACGTCGGTCGGCCTGACGAAAGTCATCGGGTCGCCGGTCGGGACGATCGTGTGGGACGATCTCGCCGAGGCGGACGCCTTCTTCTTCTTCGGGCAGAATCCGGGCACCAACAGCCCGCGCTTCCTCCATCCGCTCAAGGACGCGAAGGATCGTGGCGCCAAGATCGTCACCTTCAACCCCGTCATCGAGCAGGGTCTGGTCTCGTTCGTCGATCCGCAAAGCCCGGTGGCGATGCTGACCGGCAAGGAAACCAAGATTTCCGACCAGTATCACCAGCTCAAGGCGGGCGGCGACATCGCCGCGATGCTGGGCATGTGCAAGGTGGTGGTCGAGGCGGATGACGCCGCCAAGGCGGCGGGCAAGGCCGAGGTGATCGACCATGCGTTCATCGCACAGCATACCATCGGGTTCGATGAATTCCTGCAGAAGTGCCGCGATGTCACCTGGGCGGAGATCGTGCAGGAAAGCGGCCTGACCGAGCAGGCGCTGCGCGAGGCGGGCAACGTCTATATCGCCGCGGAGAAGGTGATCGGTGTCTACGGCATGGGGCTGACCCAGCATGCGCATGGGTCGGTCAATGTCGCGATGCTGGTCAACCTGCTGATGCTGCGCGGAAACATCGGGCGTTCCGGCGCAGGCTGCTGCCCGGTTCGCGGGCATAGCAACGTGCAGGGGCAGCGCACCGTCGGCATCGCGGAGAAGATCCATCTGATCCCGGTCGACAAGATCAAGATGTTGTTCGATTTCGATCCTCCGGCGAAGGACGGCATGAACATCGTCGAGGCAGCCGAGGGTCTGTTCGCCGGCAAGGTGCGCGCCTTCATCTCGCTGGGCGGCAACCTGTTGCGCGCGGTTCCCGATCAGGAACGGATGGAGCAGGCGTGGGCCGCGCAGGACCTAACCGTGATGGTCTCGACGAAGCTCAACCGCAGTCACCTGTTCCCGGGCAAGCTTGCCTATATTCTCCCGTGCCTCGGGCGGTTCGAGGAGGACGAGCAGGCGGGCGGGCCACAGACGATCACGTCCGAAGACAGTTTCTCGATGATCAACGCATCGATCGGCTATCGCACCCCCGTTTCGGATCAGGTGATGAGCGAACTCGCGATCGTAACCGGGATCGCCAAGGCGACGCTTCCGCCGAGCGCGCATCTGAAGTGGGATGCTTGGACCGCGGACTACGGGCTAGTGCGCGACCTGATCGAGCGGACCTATCCCGATGCGTTCCGCGATTATAACAAGCGGATGTATCAGGCGGGCGGGTTCTGGCGGGGCAATGCGGCGCACGAGCGGATCTGGAAGACGGAGTCGGGCAAGGCGGTCTTCACGACGCCGGGCGAGCTGACGTCGATCGGGTTCCAGGACGCACCGGGCCGCTTCCGCCTAATCACGATGCGGTCGAACGACCAGTTCAACACGACGATCTACGGCTATTCCGATCGTTTCCGCGGGATCGAGGGAACGCGGGAGGTGCTGCTGATGAACCCGGACGACATCGCCGAGGCAGGTCTCCAGGACGGCCAGAAGATCCGGCTCATCACCGATGTCGACGACGGCCATGATCGCCAGCTCGGCGGGCTGACGTTGACGGCGTACAAGCTGCCACGCGGGACGATCGCGGGCTATTACCCCGAATGCAACGTGCTGGTGCCGGTCGCGCATCACGACGAATTGTCGAAGACGCCCGCGAGCAAGTCGGTTCCCGTGCGGATCGTCGCGGATACTGTCGCGACGGCGACTTCCGCTTAGGACGGAGCAGTGAACGGCGCGCTTCTAATCGTCCTGACGCTGTCGAGCGTTTCGGCCCCCAATATAGGGCGAGGGACGAGCGCGGCGCCGTTCTCGCCGCTGGCGTTCTTCTCCGGTGACACCGTCGGGGACGGCAATTTTCGCCGCATCGCCGCGCGCCACCGCGCGGTTCATGTCCGCGGCCGAGGCACCGTGCGTGGCGGGGATACGATCCTGCTCGAGCAGCGGGTCGAGGTTGCGGGCAAACCGCCGACCGACCGGCGGTGGACGCTGCACGCGCTTGGCGACGGTAGATACACGGGGGTGCTGAGCGAGGCCGTCGGCCCGGTGTCGGGCGAAGTGCAGGGCGCGGTGTTCAGGATCTCCTTCCACGCCAAGGGCGGTTTCAAAATCCAGCAGACGATGCGACTGCAGCCCGACGGCCGTACGGTGCTGAACCACCTCGTCGTTCGCAAGTTCGGGATCCGTGTCGCAGTGCTCGACGAGACGATCCGCAAGCTTTCCTGACGCCGCGGTCGATCAGGAATGGCAGAGCAACGCTGCGTCATTCGATACTTCGGATGAGCGGCGTCCAGCCTCCGCGTCCGGTCAACGTCCCGGCCGGTGCGGTTCGTCGTTGTTATTGAACGACAATTTTCCAGCGTTCGCCTGCCGGAGGTTTTTCAGTACACCCGTCGAGGCAGTCCCGGCCGCGATTACGATACCGCAGCGACGCGATCTTTACCGATTCTCTGGTACGGATGTGGTCAGCCGAAGTCGCGTTTTGCCCCAACACCATTCTCCCGAACCGTAAGATGTTCAGAACTCTGAGAGAAAATGCCGGGTCCATCGGACGCAAGGGGGCTGCGCGAATTGCGTTAATCCGTTTTGACACCCCCGTTTGCCGCTTTATGAACTGGAAATTAAGAGTTTTGTTGTGACATGAGTAGGAAGTCGAATGCGCGTACGGTTTCGTTCGGTGCGCCAGCACCCGTCGCAGGTGCTTCTGCCGCTCTGGATCGTCCTCGTCGTCGCGTTCTTCACATGGCAGGCTGGGACATATCGGGGGCTGATCGCGCTGCTGGCTGAATGGCAGTTCAATGAATTCGGTGTCTATCACCCGCTGTTGACGTTCCTGCTGTTCGTCCTGGTCCTGGCACCCCTGCCATTCCTGTTTACGCGCCGCCACCGCAAGTCACCGGCGGCATCCTCCGCCGCGGTCCCCGCCAGCGACGTTGTTCCGGTCCGCAGCGACCTGTCCCGCGCCATCGGGGAGGCGACCCGATTTCTCAACGTCCTGCTGGTGGCTGCGGTGGGGTGCCTTGCTGCAGCGTTGCTGGCGTGCGGGATGATCCTGATGCTGCCGACCGCCGCGGGGCCAATCCAGCGGATCTCCGCAAGCGCGACTCTTCCCGAGACGCCGTCGCAAGGACTGACCGAGCTCCGCGGCGCGATCCTCTACACCCGGACTTCGGCGTTCGACGAGGATCTCTGGTTGACGCGGCGTAACATCCGCTTCGCACCGATGGTTGATGCCGGCGCGGACCCGTCGGCAGTCCGCTACTTCATCGAGCTGTCGCCCACCGACGGGTCACAACGGGCGGAAACGATCAGCCCGCGCCAGGGCATCCTGGTCAAGGATGCGCTGCCGGGAGAGCTGTTCCGACTGTATCGCTACGCGGGCTTTCGCGTCACGCCGACGCATTACGTCCTGTTCCGATCGGCCGCGACGATGCGCTGGCCGTATTGGGTCTGGGCGTCCGAATTCGCGGTGGGGGCTTTCCTGATTGCGCTAGGGGCGCTGGTGCAATGGTTTCGCCGTCGTCGGCTCATCGCGCGCGACGGGCGACCGGTCGCGGAAGCAGACGCTTGATTGGACGTTAACTACTTAAGGGTACGCGATCTTTATGCCGTGACCCGCAGGGTTGCGGCATGTTCGCGGTCAAGCTCCTCCTGGCGACCCCCGGCCTAGTCGGAATGGCGGCTTTTGCCGGCCTTTCGCTCAGCGCGCACGTACCGGCGGCGCGATCGATAGCGGCGATCCCGGCCCCCGCGGCCTCCCGCATGGTCACCGTTCCAGCGGCCCCGGATCTAGCCGAGGGCGCGCTCGCCGACCCGCAAAGCCGGTTCCGGCGCGCCGCTGACGGGCTGTTCTACGTTACGGCGCGCGTAAATAGTGTCAGGGTCAGATTCCTGATCGATACCGGGGCAACGATGGTCGTGCTGACGAAGGCGGACGCGGCGCGGGTCGGGGCAGCGCGGCATGGCGGTGCGGTGATGATGGAAACGGCCTCGGGGCCCTCGGCGATCGATCGCGTCAGGCTGAACCATGTCGCGATTGCAGGGCATCACGTCGTCGAAGTCGATGCCGCGGTCGTCCGCCAGGGCCTGAAGGTGTCGTTGCTTGGTCAGGACCTGCTGTCGCGCCTTGGCCCGGTCACGATCTCCGGGGATTCCCTCGAACTGAAGTGAACGGTGTCTGCGGTCGCAGCACGCGTGGTCAGGCGAGGTGGGTTGCACCCCGTCGACGCTGACGAAGCGCTAGCCCGATCAGCATGAACCCACCCACCAGCATGGCCCAGGTCGATGGTTCCGGCACAGCCGACACGGGTGTTGGCGTAGTAGTTCCAGGCGTGCCTGGGGTACCTGGCGTTCCCGGCGTGGACGGCGTTCCGGCATTGCCCGGCGTCGTCCCGCCAAAGCCCGAACCAGCGACCGGCTGCGAGATGAATGGCGCGAATGGCTGGCCGCCACCAGCCGGGCCTGATCCGACACCAGCATCGACTGCCGCGTCGCGACCGGCGGGCGTGAAGGCGTTGTCCGCGAGCGCAACCGGCGGAATGGCACCGCTTGCGCCCTGTGGTCCGACGGGACCGCCGTTCGGTACACCTGCGCCAACCGGACCAGGACGACCAACGCCCGGGATGCCTCGCGATCGCACTCCCGCGGGGCGACGCGGACCGGCCAGGCCGGAAAGGAAACTTGGAGGTCGTGGCCCTGTGCCGTCAGCGTCGACGGTTGCCGTAAACGCTTTTGCGCCCGGCAGACCGCCATCGACGATGAAGACTGCGCGTGTATTTTGCGGCGCCAGTGCTGCCAGCAGGAGGGTCGCGCCAAGCGAACCAACGATCAGCGAGCGGGCCTTGTTTTCACCGCTTTTGAAATCGAATGTCTCAGTAGCCATGACTGGCTGATATGCCGTCGGCATGAAAATAGCGATACATTTGAACGGGTGGAATCCCCCGACGGGACCGGCTACGACCTATTCATGAGGACCGGCGCGCAAAGTCGCCGCACTTCCCACTCGGGGGTGTGGGTCGTGTAAACAGGGGGAGTGATACCAATGCGGCGACGGAACCATGGGTGAACGCCAGCACCGGCCATCCCGGTCGATCCCTCGGGTCGTGGTGACGCTGGCAACGCTGTCGGTTTCCGCCTGCGCCGCAGCGCCGAAGCCGCCGTTCGATGACTCGCAAAAGCTCGTGCGCGCGACGCTCAAGGTGCTGACCAACGACGGCAACGCGATCTGCGTCGACAATCGTACCAACGGCAGGCCGCTGGCGATCTTTGCGACGATGGCAGTCGCACCCGCACCCTCGCGGCGTCCGCTGGCGTGGCACGTCGTTGCGCCGCTACGCTCGAAGGAAGCGCTGACGACGCAGCAACTCTATCAGGACACGATCGTCAATCGACCGTCGCATATCCCCGACCCCGGGAACACGACCGCCTCGCTCGGCTTCCTGGAGCAGCAACGGTTGAACAACGCCGCGATGGTCTTATCGCGAACCGGCCAGACCAAGATCGTCGATTTCGTCGGCGGGTTTGGCGTCGCGGGTGTCGACGCGCGGTGGTGGCCGTTCGTCCGCCTGTCGCGGAAGTGCAATTACAAATATGTCGTATCCGATCCGGTGTGGTCGGACACGACCGCCTTCGTCACGGTGAACATCGAGCATTGGGGAACGACCTATGCGTTCCAGCGCCGCAACGATGATTGGATCGCGATCGGCCAGTGGAGCAACTGGCTGTTCTAAGCGGGAAGCGGTGACGGTCCTTGGAATCCCGTCTCCTGCTAGTCCGTTTCGAACAACGGCAATGCAGCAGCCCCGTCGCCCAGCGTATCGAACGTCGACACCGTAACCCCGACCAGCCGAATTCCCTTGGTCGGGGGCAGGACCGACCGGATTAACTCGGCACTCGCCGCGCTCAGCTTCGCGGCGGTGTCGATCGGCCCCGGATAGGTTCGGCTGCGGGTGATCTGCTGGAAATCATTGTATTTGACCTTGACCGTCACGGTCCGGCCATACGCCTCCGCCTTGGCGCACCATGCCCAGACATCGTCCGCCATCTGTTGTACCCCCGTTGCGATTTCCACGGGGTCGAGCAGGTCGCGATTGAACGTGGTTTCCGATCCCGAGGACTTGCGGATCCGGTCGGGGTCGACCGGACGGTGATCCTCGCCCCGGGCGATCGCGTGATACCAGTCCGCCGCGTTGCCGAAATTGGCGCGCAGGAAATCGATCGACTTCGCGCGCAGGTCGGCGCCGGTCGTGATGCCGAGGCGGTGCATCTTTTTCGCGGTGACCGGCCCGACGCCGTGGAAGCGCGACACCGGGAGTGTCTCGACCCAGGCCGCCCCCATGTCCGGGGTGACCGCGAACTGGCCGTTGGGTTTCCGCTGGTCCGAGGCGAGCTTGGCGAGGAACTTGTTGTACGAGATCCCTGCCGAAGCCGTCAGCCCGGTTTCTTCGAGGATCCGCGCACGGATCGCCTTTGCGGTCGCCCAGGCGGTCGGGAGGTCCTGCAGGTTCGCCGTCACGTCGAGATATGCCTCGTCGAGCGACAGCGGCTGGACGAGCGGGGTATAGTCCCGGAAGATCGCCTGGATCTGACGGGAGACCGCCTTGTAGACATCGAAACGTGGCGGGACGAACACCAGATCGGGGCAGCGGCGCAAAGCGGTAACCGAGGGCAGGGCGGAGCGAACGCCGAACACCCGCGCCTCGTAGCTTGCCGCCGCCACCACGCCGCGCGCAGCGGCATGCCCGACCGCGATCGGCTTGCCGCGCAGCGCCGGATCATCGCGCTGCTCGACCGAGGCGAAGAAGGCGTCCATGTCGACGTGAATGATCTTCCGGATGGTCGACGGCTTATCCAGCTTACTCATCAGGGGTTTGGCACTTCGCACCGCTGACCCCGCCACGCCCGGATCGACGGGGTTTCAGACACGAAAGATAGCTGGCGATTGCCCCGAACACCAGCGAAGAGTGAGAACATGGGGTGAACGGAAAGGCGCGTTCGGTGCGCCAGAATGCCGGTTTTGCTTGAAAAAGGGGAGACTGATCGTGTCTGCTGCAATCCCGTGCGGGCAGTCACGCCCCGCCTGAAAACGTCGGTCGCCGGGGTCGGCTCAAGGACCAGGCGAAACCGCGTCTGCTTCTGCAATGCTACCCGGCACCCCGCCATAAGACGACAAATACCGCGTCAGTTCGTGCTGGAGCGCGATCGAACTGCGGATCGCCGAATCCGCGAGCCCGCGTCCGGCATGTTCGATCTCGAGATCGCCACGCGCCACCATTTCCACCACAGTCAGCGCGCCGCCCGCGGGATCGAGCCCGACTTCGCGGCAAAGATCCGCAATCGTCAGCCGCGGGCCGGTGCATTCCAGCTTGTAGCAGGCGAGTGCGATATCCCATTTGTGCCCGGCGAACCGATCCTCGCCAAAGGCCAGCGCACGGCCACGCCGCGCGCGGAGCATCCGCGTCACGGTCGCGAAATTGCTTTCCAGCGCAGTGACGGGTGTCAGGTCGGCAAGCGGCATGACCGTCGCGACAAGTCGTCGCGGGCCAATGCCGTCGGTGATGACCGATGCATGGTTCTGAACGCGCATCAATTTGCCGTCCGGGCGCATGTAGCTCTTGCTGATCGTGAGCGGGATCCCGGTGTCGCACAACTGCGCGATGACCGCGACATGCTCCGCCTGTTCGACCGGATTGGTGAATTGCACCGCGCCTTCACCGATCAAGGCGCCCCGCTCGCGCCCGAGAATTTCGCAATAGGCGTCGTCCACCGCCAGATACGTACCGGCAAGGTCGGTCAGGACATGCGCGATCGGGCGCGCCGGATGAACGAAATCGTGCAAAATCGCCGCTCGCATAAACCTAAGGTGCAGAATCAATGCCATATTAGAGTGATATGCGCTATGGAACACCGTCGAACCGGCGCGTATCCGGCAGTGCAGACCTCTCTGGGAGCGTTGCATGATGACGACCGTCCTGTCCGAGACTGACGACAAGATCGCAGCGATGGCGAAGGTGATGGTCGATACCTTTGGCGCACGCGCGGTTGCCGTCGCGCAGGCGCAGGCGAAAGCCGCCGCTACCGACCAGCCTCCGGTCGCGGAGACATGGCGACGGATCGGCGTTTTGATCGAACAAAGCGTCGCGCAGGCGAAGGGCGGCGGGCCGAGCGCCTGACCGCCCCGAAGCGCCGCGTGCGCGTTGCGGTCAGGCTAGAAGCGCAGTTCGTCGTAAACCTTCGACACATCGCCACCCCAGACGCCGTGATATTTTTCCAGCAGAACCTCGGCAGGCACCTTTCCGCTGCGGACGACTTCGCGGAGCGGGTCGAGGAAACCGGTTTCGTTGCTCCCGCCCGCGTCGAGGCGCGCGCGCGCGACGAGGCCCGCATGGGCGATGTCGAGCACTTCGCCGGCAATGGCGCGCAGCGTACGCCCTCCGGCAATCGGCGCATCGAGCCCGAGCTTCGGCACCGAATCGCGCAATGCCTGACGTTCCTCGATCGTCCAGTGCTTGACGAGGTCCCACGCCGCATCGAGCGCCTGATTGTCGTAGAGCAACCCGACCCACAGCGCGGGCAACGCGCAGATTCGTCCCCACGGACCACCATCGGCACCGCGCATCTCGAGGAACGTCTTGAGCCGCACCTCGGGGAAGGCGGTCGAGAGATGGTCGTTCCAGTCGTCGAGCGTCGGCTTCTCGCCGGGCAGCACCGACAGGTCGCCCTTGAGGAAGTCGCGGAACGACAGCCCCGCCGCGTCGATATACCGACCTTCGCGATAGACGAAATACATCGGCACATCGAGCGCATACTCGGTGTAGCGGTCGTAGCCGAACCCGTCCTCGAAGACGAACGGCAGCATGCCCGTCCGCGCCGGGTCGGTGTCGGACCAGATATGGCTGCGATACGACAGCATGCCGTTCGGCTTGCCCTCGGTGAACGGCGAATTGGCGAACAACGCCGTCGCGAGCGGCTGCAGCGCGAGCCCGACGCGGAACTTCTGCACCATGTCGGCTTCCGATTGGTAATCGAGGTTCACCTGGATCGTGCAGGTGCGCAGCATCATGTCGAGGCCCATCGTGCCCACGCGCGGCATGTGCCGCAGCATGATCGCATAGCGCCCCTTGGGCATGATCGGCAGTTCGGCGCGGGTCTTGTCGGGCCACATGCCGAGGCCGAGGAAACCGATCCCGAACTTCTCGCCGATTGCCTTGACCTGTTCCAGATGCCGGCCGGTCTCGGCGCAGGTCTGGTGCAGGTTTTCGAGCGGGGCGCCCGACAGTTCGAACTGGCCGGCGGGTTCGAGGCTGATCGAACCGTCGCTCCCGGTCATCGCGATGACGTTGCCATTCTCTTCCACCGGCTGCCAGCCATAAGCAGTCAGCGCGTCGAGCAGGTCTCGAATGCCGCCCTTTTCGGTGTAGCTCGGCGCGTGATGGTCGCTGTCGGCATAGACGAACTTCTCATGCTCGGTGCCGATCCGCCAGCGCTCGGGGGGCTTTTCGCCACTGGCGAAACTGGCGACGAGCTGGTCGCGCGACTCGATCAGGGGCGAGGTCTTGATGGTGTCGGAGCGGGTCGTCATCGTCGCGCCTTAGCGCCGCGATGCGTCGCCCGCCAGCGGGTTTCGATCCGCTACCTACCAATCGCCGCGCGCGGCCATCCACAGCGCGGTCGCCGCCGCCGCGGCGGTGTCCGCGCGGAGGATGCGCGGGCCCAGCGTGATCGCCGTTGCGCCCGGCACGGCGCGGATCGCGTCGCGTTCGGCATCATCGAATCCGCCTTCTGGACCGATCAGGATTGCAGCGCATGGCGGCCCGTCGCGCATCGCGGCGGCGGCGGGGGTACCGCCCGTTTCGTCCGCGAAATACAGCGCGCGTCCGGCAGGCCAATCCCGCAGCAGGGCGGTGAGCTTCACCGGTTCGGCAAGCTCGGGAACCGCGGTCCGGCCGCATTGTTCGGCCGCTTCGATCATGTGCGCGCGAAGCCGCTCGCCGTTCAGCCGGTCGACGATCGTCCGGCGCGTGAGGACAGGCACGAGGCGCGCAACCCCGAGCTCGCACGCCTTTTCCGCGACCCAGTCGATCCGGCCCTTCTTGATCGGCGCGGCGCACAGCCACAGGTCGGGGACATGCTCGCGCGTGCGCAACTGGTCAGTAACGTCGAGCATCAGGTCGCGCTTGCCGACGCTCGCAGCGACGCCGAGCCATTCGCCCGACTCGCCATCGAACAGCTTGACCGGGTCCCCCGGTTTCATCCGCATCACGGTCGCAAGATAATGCGCCTGCGCGCCCTCGACGCGCAGCGGGCCGCGCGCGAGGCGATGCTCGACGAACAGGCGCGGGGTGGATTGCGGGGGCCATGCGGGGGTTGCGGGCATGGCGCCTCCTAGGGCGTATTGCCGCCGCTGCACAATCGTTCGCATTCGAACCCTGCTTCCCTGGCGGAGGCCGGGACCCAGTCGACGTGCAGGCGTTTGGACGGAATGCCCTATTGAGCACTCTGCGCCACTGGCCCCGGCCTTCGCCGGGGATGAAGCTAAGGACTCGACCATGACACGATACAGCGCGCGCGTCTGGCTGCTCGCGGCGGGAACGTCGAGCATGGCGGGCTATGTCGATGCGATCGGTTTCCTCAAGCTCGGGGGGCTGTTCGTGTCGTTCATGAGCGGCAATTCGACCCGGCTCGCGGTTGGCCTGGTCGTCGACCCTTATGTCGCGCGGGTCGCGATCGGGCTGCTCGGTGCGTTCGTCGGGGGCGTCGTGCTCGGCACGCTGATCGCGGCGGCGGCAGGGCGGTGGCGCAAGCCCGTGATCCTGCTGGTGGTAGGCGCACTGCTTGCGATGGCGGGCTGGCTCGATACGCAGGGCGTGGCGGGATGGGCAACGCCGCTGATGGCGGCGGCGATGGGCTGCGTGAACACCACCTTCCAGCGCGCGGGCGAGGTGAGTATCGGCGTCACGTACATGACCGGCACGCTCGTCAAGTTCGGGCAGCGACTGGCGGATGCGGTGCTGGGCGGGGCGCGCTGGGCGTGGGTGCCGTATCTGGCGCTGTGGGTGGGTCTGGTCGCGGGCGCGCTGGCAGGCAGCCTGGCGTATCGTGCGGTTGGCCTGGCGAGCCTGTGGGGCGCAGCGGGCGTGGCGACCGTGCTGGCGGGGTTCGCGTTGCTGCTGGGGCCAGCCGAGCCTTCGCGCACGCGCGCCTAGAGCCCGAAGCCGCCAGGTGTCGGATGGCCCGCGGGGCGCTTTGCCCGGTGTCCAGCTGGAGGGGCGACCGGCAGGTTGTGATCGATGGGTGGCGCACCACCACTAGGTGCTTCCGTAGTGGCTTAAGCGGAGCGAAGCACGATCCGGTTGCGGTCGGGTGCCCGCGCTTCGTAGACCAGCTAATATTTCAGGTCACCCGCCCATTTGCGCGGCGGTCGCGCGGCGATCTCGTCGCGACCGGTGACGACTTCCCGGCATTTTCACACGGCCGGTCACCGGTGTAAGCCAGTGCGGCTTGGGGCGGCGCTACCGATGACGTGCCACCGCTTCCGTCTACCGCCGCCGAAACCCCGCACGGACCAGTACCGCGAGCAGCGCGACCGCGATCGCGCCGAGCACGACCCAGGCCGCGACCATCCCGACGCTGCGCGCCACCGCCCAAAGCAAGGCTTCGAAGAAGCGCCCGATCGCGACGGAAAGATGGACCAAGAGCGGGGGTCTCCGGGGCGTTCGCCAAGCGGGGCCGAACGGGAGGGGCGGGTGTGGTCACCTCTGTGCCGACCCCGGATGGCAAAAGCGAGGCGCAATGTTTCCCCGGCGAGGCCTCTTGGGCTACGGCGGCGGCATGTCCGCCATCCCGCCCTCCGCTCCGCTCCTCACCCCCGATACCGAGCATCGCGGGATGATCGGCCTCTTGCCCGCGCCCGCGCGGCCGTTCGCGCTGCTTGCGCGGTTCGATCGCCCGATCGGGTGGTGGCTGCTGTTCTGGCCCGGCGCGTGGAGCGTCGCGCTGGCCGGGGGCGCGGTCGACCGCTGGGACCTGATTCTGTGGCTGTTGCTGGGCAGCATCGCGATGCGCGGCGCGGGGTGCGTGTTCAACGACATCATCGACCGCGATCTCGACCGGCAGGTCGCGCGGACACGCAGTCGACCGCTCGCGAGTGGCGCGGTCTCGGTCACGGCGGCGGCGGTGTGGCTGGTCCTGCTGTGCCTGGTCGGGCTGGCGGTGTTGCTGCAATTGCACGGCTTCGCTGCGGTGGTCGCCTTGTGCAGTCTCGCGCCGGTCGCGGCCTATCCGTTCATGAAACGGATCACCTGGTGGCCGCAGATCTGGCTCGGGCTGGTCTTTTCGTGGGCGGCGCTGGTCGGCTGGGCGGAGATCACGCGCGCGCTCTCCTGGCCCGGGCTACTCTTGTACGCGGGGTCGATCTGCTGGGTGGTCGGCTATGACACGATCTACGCGCTCCAGGACCGGGAAGACGACGCCCTGATCGGGGTGCGCTCGTCGGCGTTGCGCATGGGAAGCCGCGTGCGATCGGGCGTCGCAGCCTTCTATATGGCGGCGCTGGCGCTGTGGGCGGGCGCGATCTGGGTCTTGCGGCCGGATTGGCTAGCGATCGTGGCCTTGCTCCCGGTCGCCTTGCATTTCACGTGGCAGGTGGCGACGCTTCGCCCCGATGACAGCGCGGGCGCGCTGGCGCGGTTCCGGTCGAACCGGTTTGCGGGGTTGCTGATGTTCCTGGCGTGCGTCGTGGTCGGAACGACGCTCTGACGGCCCGGTCCGAAGCGGTTGCACCCGTGAAGACCGCGAAACCGCTCTAGCATCGAGCGGTGCGACGTCTTAAGTCCACGCCATGTTGACCCCCGATCAGGCGCAGGATCGCGCCGCCGCCATCGTCACCCGTGCCACCGCCGCTGGCGCCGATGCCGCCGATGCCGTCTATGCCGCCGACATGTCGCTCGACATTTCGGTCCGGCTCGGCGCACTCGAGGACGTCGGCCGGTCGGAAAGCGCGGACCTCGGCCTGCGCGTTTTCGTCGGCAAGAGGTCGGCGAGTGTCTCCACATCCGACCTGTCGGACGACTCGATCGGCGCACTGGTCGAGCGGGCTGTCGCAATGGCGCGCGAGGCACCCGAGGATGCCTGGGCCGGGCTCGCCCCGAAGGAGCGACTGATGCACGGCGCGCCGCCGCTGCTCGACCTCGACGATGGTGGCGAAGCCTCGCCCGAGAGCCTGCGTGAAGTCGCGCTCGCTGCCGAGGACGCGGCCCGCGCGGTTGCGGGCGTCACCAACAGCGAGGGCGGCTCGGCAAGTGCCTCCCGGTCGATCTGGGCATTGGCGACGAGCCACGGCTTCGCCGCAGCCTATGCGACCAGCGCGTATGGTCTCTCGGCAAGCGTCCTTGCGGGCGCGACCGAAGGTGGTGGCGAAATGGTCCGGGATTATGCGTTCAGCTCGGCACGGCATCGCCGGGCGCTCGAAGCCCCCGAGGTGATCGGGACAAAAGCGGGCGAACGTGCGGTCGCGCGGGTCAATCCAGGTCGTCTCGCGAGCGGGCCGATGTCGGTGGTGTACGATCCGCGTGTCGGGTCGAGCCTGCTCGGGCATCTGATGGGCGCGATCTCGGGATCGGCGATCACGCGGAAGACGAGCTTCCTGCTCGATGCGCTCGGAACGCAGGTATTCTCGGACGGCGTCACCGTGCTCGACGATCCGCACCGCCCGCACGGGCTGCGCTCGCGTCCGTTCGACGGCGAGGGGCTGCCGGTCAGCCCCACCGCGATCATCGAGCATGGCATGCTCGAGGCATGGCTGCTGGACAGCGCTTCGGCGCGGCAATTGGGGTTGGAGCCGACCGGGCATGCCGCACGCGGCGTCGCCGGCGCGCCGGGGGTTTCGCCGAGCAACGTCCACATGGTCGCGGGCAAGGTGCCGGTTTCGACGCTGATCGAAGACATCGCCAATGGCGTGTTCGTGACCGAGCTGATCGGCATGGGCGTCAACGGCGTGACGGGCGATTACTCGCGCGGTGCGGCGGGGTTCCGGATCGTCGACGGGCAGATCGCGGGGCCGGTCGCCGAGTTCACGATCGCGGGCAATCTGCGCGACATGTATCGCAACCTCACCCCCGCCAACGACCTCGAGTTCCGTTATGGCACCAACGTGCCGACGCTCCGGGTCGAGGGGATGACCATCGCCAGTGGTTGAGCCCGGCCTGGCGGATGCGGTCGCGGCGATTGCGGCGGAAGCGGGAGCACTGGCGTTGCGCCAGTGGCGGACCGACTTCGCGCGCTGGGAAAAGAGCCCGGGCGATCCGGTGTGCGCGGTCGATCTGGAGGTGAACGCGCTGTTGCGCGAGCGGCTGTCCGCGTTGCTCCCCGACGCTGGCTGGCTGTCCGAGGAGACGGCGGACAATGCGGACCGGCTGGCGTGTTCGCGGCTGTGGGTGGTCGATCCGATCGACGGGACGCGCGATTATATCCGCGGGCGCGACGGCTGGGCGGTCTCGGTCGCGCTGGTGGACCAGGGGCAGCCGGTGATCGGCGTGCTCGATGCCGCCGCGCGCGGGCAGGTGTTCCGCGCCGAGCTGGGGCAGGGGGCGTGGGGCAACGGCGTCCGGCTGCGGGTCGGCGACCGGACGGTGTTCAGCGGGTCGCGGGTGCCGACCGATGCGCTGCCCAAGGTCGATCGCGATCTCGTCGCGGTGGCCAAGCCCAACTCAATCGCGCTGCGGATCGCGATGGTCGCGGCGGACGAAGCGGATCTGGTCGCGACGCTGCGCTGGGGCTGGGAGTGGGATGTGGCGGCAGCAGTGCTGATCGCCGCCGAGGCGGGGGCTAGCGTTTCCGATGCCTTGGGGCAGGGGCTTTCCTTCAATACGCCGCGGGCGCAGGCGTTTGGCGTCGTGACGTCGGTGCCGGGGATCCATGCCGCTGCGATCGAGCGGTTGCGCGAGCGGGCGACGGTTTTGTCGCGGTGATGGGTGAGGCCGCCAACTGAGGTTGGTTTTGCTGCACGGCCCCACCCCAACCCCTCCCCTGAAGGGGAGGGGCTTTCCACGCGCGCTTCTTTTTTAGCCCCTCCCCTTCAGGGGAGGGGTTGGGGTGGGGCCGTGTCTCACCGAGAACCCGGCCTACGTGCCTAAACCAGAACCTCCCGCATCTCCCCCGGCGCCAGCCCCGCGATCGTCCACTCCCCGATCCTCCACCGCACCAATCGCAGCGTCGGAAACCCCACAGCCGCAGTCATCCGCCGCACCTGCCGGTTACGCCCCTCGCGAATCGTCAGCGAAATCCACCCATCCGGCACGCTCTTGCGAAACCGCACCGGAGGATCGCGCGGCCACAGCGAAGGGTCGTCGATCCGCTCAACCTCGGCGGGCAGCGTCATCCCGTCCTTGAGCAGCACCCCCGCGCGCAACGGCGCCAATGCCGCGTCGTCGGGATCACCCTCGACCTGGATCAGATAGGTCTTGGGCAGCTTGAACTTCGGGTCCGCGATCCGCGCCTGCAACCGGCCGTCGTCGGTCAGCAGCATCAGTCCCTCGCTGTCGCGGTCGAGCCGCCCCGCGGGATAGACGCCGGGCACCGCGACATAGGCGGACAGCGTCGCGCGCGGGGTGGGGGACTTCGCGTCGGTGAATTGCGACAGGACGTCATAGGGTTTGTTGAGCAGGATCAGGCGCGCCATCGCCGTGCCTTACGCGTTCCGCTCACATAAAAAAACCGCCGCCCGGGAATGGTCCCGGACGGCGGCTCTTTTCAGATCAGGCAGATCACCCGAACGCGGAGCTTACTCCTTGTTCAGATACTCGCCCGCATCGGCATCGGTGCCATGACCGCTGGTGGTGACGGCCGCGAGCGGATCGCTCCCGGCACCGCCCGAGTCACGCGTGGAGCGCGCGAGCTCTGCGTCATGCTCTTCCTTCGCCGAGTTCGGCGCGACGATCGCAACCTCCGCGAGACGCCGCTGCTGGACCCGCAGCGCCGCATCGCGCGACGAAGCAGTGACGCGCAGGCGGTTAAGCCCCGCTCCCGTACCCGCCGGGATAAGACGACCCACGATCACGTTCTCCTTGAGACCGGTCAGCGTGTCCTTCTTGCCCTGCACCGAAGCCTCGGTAAGGACTCGGGTGGTCTCCTGGAACGACGCCGCCGAGATGAAGCTGCGGGTCTGCAGCGACGCCTTGGTGATGCCGAGCAGGACGGGCTTGCCCTGTGCCGGACGCTCCTTCTTGTCGATCTTCGAGTTGATCTCGTCCATCTCGTCGCGATCGACTTGCTCGCCGGCGAGCAGCGTGGTGTCGCCGCCGTCGGTGATCTCGACCTTCTGCAGCATCTGACGAACGATCGTTTCGATGTGCTTGTCGTTGATCTTCACGCCCTGGAGACGATAGACCTCCTGAATTTCCGACACGAGATATTCCGCCAAGGGCTCGATGCCGAGCACTTCGAGAATGTCGTGCGGATCGGGCGAACCACCGATCAGGTTGTCGCCGCGCTTGACGTAATCGCCTTCCTGCACGTCGATGACCTTCGACTTCGGCACCAGATACTCCACGACATCACCGCCGTCCTCGGGCTGGATACCGATCTTGCGCTTCGCCTTGTAATCCTTGCCGAACACCACGCGGCCGGAGACCTTTGCGATGATCGCATTCTCCTTCGGCTTGCGGGCCTCGAACAGCTCGGCAACACGCGGCAGACCACCGGTGATGTCGCGCGTCTTGGCGCTCTCGCGGCTGACACGGGCCAGAACGTCGCCGCCCGAAACCGTCGCCCCATCCTCGACCGAGAGCGTCGCGCCCGGAACCAGCATATATCGGCCGGCTTCCTCTGCGCTTTCACCCGTGAGGGTGAGGCGCGGACGAAGATCTTCCTTGGCCTTGGTCGTGGCACGATATTCGATGACGACACGCTGCGAGATACCGGTCGCTTCATCGGCCTGCTCGGTGAGGGTCTTGCCCTCGATCAGATCGACGTACTTCACGACACCGGGGTTCTCGGTGATCACCGGCATGGTGAAGGGATCCCACTCCGCCAGACGATCGCCCTTTTCGACGATGTGGCCATCGTCGAACAGCACGTACGCGCCGTACGGAATGCGGTGCACCGCGCGCTCGCGGCCGTCCATGTCGACGATCGCGATTTCGCCCGAACGGCTGAGCACGACGCGGCGGCCACGCTGGTCGGTGATGGTGCGAAGATCACGATATTCCATCGTGCCGTCGGCCACTGCCTCCAGGTTGGACTGCTCGTTGAGCTGCGCCGCACCACCGATGTGGAAGGTACGCATGGTCAGCTGCGTGCCCGGCTCACCGATCGACTGCGCGGCGATGACGCCGACCGCTTCACCGATGTTCACCGGCGTACCGCGGGCGAGATCGCGCCCGTAGCACTTGCCGCAGACACCGATCTTGGTCTCGCAGACCAGCGGCGAGCGGATCTTGCACGACTGCGTCCCGACTGCCTCGATCCGCGCAACCATCGGCTCGTCGAGCAGCGTGCCCGACGGGATCACGATCTCGCCGGTCTTGCTGTCCACGATGTCTTCCGCGGTCGTACGACCGAGGATGCGCTCACCGAGCGACGCGATGGTCGAACCGCCCTGAACGATCGCACGCATTTCGAGCGCACGGGTCGTCCCGCAATCCTCCTCGATGATGACGCAATCCTGCGACACGTCGACGAGACGGCGGGTGAGGTAGCCCGAGTTGGCGGTCTTCAATGCCGTATCCGCGAGACCCTTACGGGCACCGTGGGTGGAGTTGAAGTATTCGAGGACGGTCAGGCCTTCCTTAAAGTTCGAGATGATCGGCGTTTCAATGATCTCGCCCGACGGCTTGGCCATCAGACCACGCATACCGGCAAGCTGCTTGATCTGCGCCTGCGAACCACGAGCACCCGAGTGGGCCATCATGTAGATCGAGTTGATCGGCTTCTCGCGGCCCTTGTTGGGACCGTCGTCGTAATGCTTGACCGCCTTGATCTCGTTCATCATCGCGTTCGCGACCTGATCGCCGCAACGGCTCCAGGCGTCGATCACCTTGTTGTACTTCTCCTGCTGCGTGATCAGGCCGTCCTGATATTGCTGCTCGAAGTCCTTCACCAGACCCTTGGTCTCGTCGACCAGGGCGATCTTGGCGTCCGGAATGATCATGTCGTCCTTGCCGAACGAGATCCCCGCCTTGAACGCGTGCTTGAAGCCCAGCGACATGATCGCATCGGCGAACAGCACCGTGTCCTTCTGGCCGGCGTGGCGATAGACCTCGTCGATCACGTCGCCGACATCCTTCTTGGTCAGAAGGCGGTTGACGATGTCGAACGGCACCTTGTGGTTCTGCGGCAGGCACTCGCCGAGCAGCATGCGACCGGGGGTGGTCTCATAGCGCTTGAGGTACTGCTTGCCGTCCTCGTCGGTCTGCGGGACGCGGCTGATGATCTTGGTGTGGAGCGTGACCGCGCCAGCCTCGATCGCGTGATGAACCTCCTGCATGTCGGAGATCATCATGCCCTCGCCGGGCTCGCCTTCCTTGAGCATCGACAGATAATACAGACCCAGCACCATGTCCTGCGACGGCACGATGATCGGCTTGCCGTTCGCGGGCGACAGGATGTTGTTGGTCGACATCATCAGGACGCGTGCTTCGAGCTGTGCTTCCAGCGACAGCGGCACGTGGACCGCCATCTGATCGCCGTCGAAATCGGCGTTGAACGCCGAGCAGACCAGCGGGTGAAGCTGGATCGCCTTGCCCTCGATCAGCACCGGCTCGAACGCTTGGATGCCAAGACGGTGAAGCGTCGGCGCACGGTTCAGCATGACCGGATGCTCGCGGATCACCTCGTCCAGGATATCCCAGACTTCCTTGCGCTCCTTCTCGACCCACTTCTTCGCCTGCTTCAGGGTCATCGACAGACCCTTGGCATCGAGACGCGCGTAGATGAACGGCTTGAACAGCTCGAGCGCCATCTTCTTCGGCAGACCGCACTGGTGCAGCTTGAGTTCCGGACCGGTCACGATGACCGAACGACCCGAATAATCGACGCGCTTGCCGAGCAAGTTCTGGCGGAAGCGGCCCTGCTTGCCCTTGAGCATGTCGGACAGCGACTTGAGCGGACGCTTGTTGGCGCCCGTGATCGTGCGACCGCGGCGACCGTTATCGAACAATGCGTCGACGGCCTCCTGCAGCATGCGCTTCTCGTTGCGGACGATGATGTCCGGCGCGCGGAGCTCCATCAGACGCTTGAGGCGGTTGTTGCGGTTGATCACGCGGCGATACAGATCGTTCAGATCCGACGTCGCGAAACGACCACCGTCCAGCGGCACCAGCGGGCGCAGCTCGGGCGGGATGACCGGAACGACCTCGAGGATCATCCACTCCGGGCGGTTGCCCGAATCGATGAAGCTCTCGACGACCTTCAGGCGCTTGATAATCTTCTTGGGCTTAAGCTCGGACTTGGTGACCGCGAGCTCCTCGAGGAGCTCCTTGCGCTCGCCCTCGAGATCGAGGTCCTGCAGCATGATGCGGACGGCTTCCGCGCCGATGCCGGCCGAGAAGGCGTCTTCGCCATACTCGTCCTGTGCGTCGAGGAGCTCGTCCTCGGTCATCAGCTGGTACTTTTCGAGCGGGGTCAGGCCCGGCTCGATCACGATATACGCCTCGAAGTACAGCACGCGCTCGAGCTGCTTGAGCTGCATGTCGAGCAGCAGGCCGATGCGCGACGGCAGCGACTTCAGGAACCAGATGTGCGCAACCGGGGCGGCCAACTCGATATGGCCCATGCGCTCACGCCGGACCTTCGAGACGGTGACTTCGACGCCGCACTTCTCGCAGACGATGCCCTTGTACTTCATGCGCTTGTACTTGCCGCACAGGCACTCGTAATCCTTGATCGGACCGAAGATGCGCGCACAGAACAGGCCGTCACGCTCAGGCTTGAACGTGCGATAGTTGATGGTCTCAGGCTTCTTGATCTCACCGAACGACCAGCTGCGGATCTTGTCCGGGCTGGCGATGCCGATCTGGATCTGGTCGAAGGTCTCGGCCTTGACGACCGGGTTCGCGAAATTGGTCAGTTCGTTCATGGAGATGAACCTTTCCTCGAAATCTTACCCCCACCCGCGTGCGGGAGGGGGAGGGACCCAGCCTCTTCAGGCTGGGAGGGGGTGGGCACCCGGTAGCGACCGTGCGGTCGGCCGCGGGCCGGGAGCCCATCCCTCAATCCCCTCCCGCAAGCAGGAGGGGAGGCTCTTGTTATTCCGCCGCGATCGCGACGCCGTCGCTGTCGAAATGCTCGGTCGTGGTCAGCTCGATGTTGAGGCCGAGTGAGCGCATTTCCTTGACGAGAACGTTGAAGCTCTCCGGAATCCCGGCCTCGAACGTGTCGTCACCCTTGACTATCGCCTCATAGACCTTGGTGCGCCCGACGACGTCGTCCGACTTGACCGTGAGCATTTCCTGCAAGGTGTACGCAGCACCATATGCCTGAAGCGCCCAGACCTCCATCTCGCCGAAGCGCTGGCCACCGAACTGCGCCTTACCACCCAGCGGCTGCTGCGTGACGAGCGAGTACGGCCCGATCGACCGGGCGTGGATCTTGTCGTCGACCAGATGGTGGAGCTTGAGCATGTAGATGATGCCCACGGTCACCTTGCGGTCGAACTGATCCCCGGTGCGTCCGTCGAACAGATCCGACTGACCCGACGTATCGAGACCCGCCAGTTCCAGCATCGCCGAAACGTCGGCTTCGCGGGCACCGTCGAACACGGGCGTTCCCATCGGGATACCGGTGCGCAGGTTGTCCGTGAGCTCGATGATCTGCTCGGCAGTCCGCGCCTCGATGTCTGCGGCATAGTGATCGCCGTAGACTTCGAGCAGCCGTGCCTTGACCGCGTCGGGCATGTCGCCCGGCTTCGGCTCAGGATTGGCATCGCGCCATTCCTCGAGCGCACGATGGACCTGCTGACCGAGGTTACGGGCAGCCCAACCGAGATGCGTCTCGAAGATCTGACCAACGTTCATGCGCGACGGCACGCCCAGCGGGTTGAGCACGAGATCGACCGGCGTGCCGTCGGCGAGGAACGGCATGTCTTCCGCCGGCAGGATGCGGCTGATGACGCCCTTGTTCCCGTGACGGCCGGCCATCTTGTCGCCCGGCTGCAGCTTGCGCTTCACCGCGACGAACACCTTGACCATCTTGAGCACGCCTGGCGGCAGCTCGTCACCACGCTCGAGCTTGTCGCGACGATCGTGGAACTTGTCGAGGATCAGCTTGGCGGCATCGTCATACTGCGTCTTGACCGCTTCCAGATCGCTCTGGGTCTTGTCGTCGGCAACCGCGAACTTCCACCACTCGTGACGATCGACGCTGTCGAGGACGTCCTGGTCGATGACCACGCCCTTCTTCGGCCCGTTCTTGGGGACGGCGGTTGCCGTCTGGCCGATCAGCATCTCGCGCAGACGCGACCAGGTCGCGCGGTTGAGGATGCTGCGCTCGTCGTCCGAGTCCTTTTTCAGGCGCTCGATTTCCTCGCGCTCGATCGCCATCGCACGCTCGTCCTTGTCGATGCCGTGGCGGTTGAACACCCGGACCTCGACGACCGTCCCGGCAACACCCGGCGGCAGGCGGAGCGAGGTGTCGCGCACGTCCGACGCCTTCTCACCGAAGATCGCGCGGAGCAGCTTTTCTTCCGGCGTCATCGGGCTTTCGCCCTTCGGCGTGATTTTGCCCGCGAGAATATCGCCCGGCTCGACCTCTGCACCGATGTACACGATGCCAGCCTCGTCGAGGTTGCGAAGCGCTTCCTCACCGACGTTGGGGATATCGCGCGTGATGTCTTCCGGCCCGAGCTTGGTGTCGCGCGCCATGACTTCGAATTCCTCGATGTGGATCGAGGTGAAGACGTCGTCCTTGACGATGCGCTCGGAGATGAGGATCGAATCCTCGTAGTTATACCCGTTCCACGGCATGAACGCGACGAGCGCGTTACGGCCGAGGGCGAGCTCACCGAACTCGGTCGACGGGCCGTCGGCGATGACGTCGCCGGCGGTAATCACGTCGCCCACCTTCACCAGCGGACGCTGGTTGATGCAGGTGTTCTGGTTCGAGCGCTGGAACTTCATCAGCGTGTAGATGTCGACACCCGACTGGCCGGCATCGATCTCGCCGGTTGCGCGGATGACGATACGCGCCGCGTCGACCTGGTCGACGATGCCCGCCCGCTTGGCCGAGATCGCCGCACCCGAATCGCGTGCCACGGTCTCTTCCATGCCGGTGCCGACGAACGGCGCTTCGGCCTGGACGAGCGGAACCGCCTGACGCTGCATGTTCGAGCCCATCAGCGCGCGGTTGGCGTCATCGTTTTCCAGGAACGGAATGAGCGATGCAGCGACCGAGACGAGCTGCTTGGGGCTGACGTCCATCAACGTGATGTTGGTGGGGATCGCCATCAGGAATTCGCCCGCCTGACGCGACGAAACGAGTTCCTCGGTGAAGGTGCCGTCCGCGCTCAGGTCAGCGTTGGCCTGTGCGATCGTGTGCTTGGCCTCTTCCATCGCCGACAGGTACACGACGTCGTCGGTTACCTTGTGGTCGATGACCTTGCGGTACGGCGTCTCGATGAAGCCATATTTGTTGACGCGGCTGAACGACGCGAGCGAGTTGATCAGACCGATGTTCGGGCCTTCCGGCGTCTCGATCGGGCAGATGCGGCCATAATGCGTCGGGTGAACGTCGCGGACTTCGAAGCCTGCGCGCTCACGCGTCAGACCACCCGGTCCAAGCGCCGACACGCGTCGCTTGTGGGTGACTTCCGACAGCGGGTTGGTCTGATCCATGAACTGCGACAGCTGCGACGAGCCAAAGAATTCGCGGACCGCGGCAACCGCGGGCTTCGCGTTGATCAGGTCGTTCGGCATCACGGTCGACACGTCGACCGACGACATACGCTCCTTCACGGCGCGCTCCATGCGGAGCAGACCGACGCGATACTGGTTCTCGAGCAACTCGCCGACCGAACGCACACGACGGTTACCGAGGTTGTCGATATCGTCGATGTCGCCCTTACCGTCCTTGAGGTTCACGAGCGTCTTGACGACCTCGAGAATATCCTCGGTGCGGAGCGTGGTGACGGTGTCCTCGACGTCGAGGTCGAGACGCATGTTGAGCTTCACACGACCAACCGCCGACAGGTCGTACCGGTCGGGATCGAAGAACAGGCCGCTGAACAGCGACTCTGCGGTCTCGAGCGTGGGCGGCTCGCCCGGGCGCATGACGCGGTAGATATCGGACAGCGCCTGCTCGCGCTCCTCGGCCTTGTCGACCTTGAGCGTGTTGCGGATCCACGGACCCGTCGCGACGTGATCGATGTCGAGCAATTCGATGCGATCGATGCCGGCCTGGTCGAGCAGCTCGAGGTTCTCGGCCGACACTTCGTCGCCCGCCTCGATGTAGATCTGGCCGGTGTTGTCGTTGATCAGGTCATAGGCGCTGTAGCGACCGAAGATTTCCTCGGTCGGGATCAGCAGGTCGGTCAGGCCGTCCTTGGCTGCCTTGTTGGCGGCACGCGGGCTGATCTTCTGGCCGTTGGCGAACACGATCTCGCCGGTCTTGGCGTCGATGATGTCGTACATCGGCTTCTGGCCACGCCAGTTCTCGGGCTGGAACGGGATGATCCAGCCACCCTGGCCACGGACGAAGGTCACGCGGTTGTAGAAGTGGTTGAGGATCTCCTCGCCGGTCATGCCGAGCGCATAGAGCAGCGCCGTAACCGGCAGCTTGCGCTTGCGATCGATGCGGACGTTAACGATGTCCTTGGCGTCGAACTCGAAGTCGAGCCACGACCCGCGATACGGAATGACGCGCGCGGCGAACAGATACTTGCCCGATGCGTGGGTCTTGCCGCGATCATGGTCGAACAGCACGCCCGGCGAACGGTGCATCTGCGAGACGATGACACGCTCGGTGCCGTTGATGATGAAGGTGCCGTTGCCCGTCATCAGGGGCATGTCGCCCATGTAGACGTCCTGCTCCTTGATATCGAGGACTGAACGCGAATCGGTGTCGGCGTCCACCTCGAACACGATCAGGCGCAGCGTGACCCGCATCGGCGCCGCGTAGGTGATGCCGCGCTGGCGGCACTCGTCGGTGTCGAACTTGGGGGGCTCGAGCTCGTAATTGACGAAGTCGAGTTCGGCGGTGCCCGCGAAATCGCGGATCGGGAAGACGCTGCGCAGCGTCTTCTCGAGACCCGAGACATACCCGATCGCGGGGTCGGAACGCAGGAACTGCTCGTAGCTTTCGCGCTGGACCTCGATCAGGTTCGGCATCTGCACGACTTCGTGGATGTTGCCGAAAACCTTGCGGATGCGGCGCTTGGCGGTGCCGCTTTCTGCTGCGCGCGGCTTGGCCGTGCCCTCGTTGGTTGCCTTGGTCGCCATGGAGTTTTTGCCCTCAAGCTCTAAATTCGTGCCCGGAAACGCCCGGGCGGGCACGCCGAAAACGCAAAAAGCCGCATGTCCTCCACAGGAGTGGAACGACAGCAGCTTTCATGCGTCTCGTGAAACCACAATCCCAATACGATCGACGAGCTGCGCGACGGCACGTCGTTTCCCGAAGACTGTGGTGGAGTGCGCCATATAGGGACGGTGGTCCGGGGTGTCAAATCATGGATTGACACGCGGCGCGGGCGGAGTCCGATCGGGCGAGCCGACTGTCGCGCGCGGTGGATCGTGGGGCGCGTCGGACGGTATGCTTTGGCGCACGTCATATTGTCGCTATGGCCGGGACTGTGAAGAACCTCTCCCGCTCCGTTCCATTCGCCCTCGCCACCGCGCTAGCGGCTCCGGCCTCTGCGCAGACCTCCGCGCCGGCGACGCCACTGCCCGATCTTGGCGGCTTCAGCTTGCCGTCGTCGCGGCCGACCCCACGCGTCGCGCCCGATGCCGAGCCGACGACGGGCGCTACTGCGCCGCGCCCGACGCCGAGCCCCGCCGCGCCTGTTGTCACGGCACCGGTCGAACCGCCGCGGGTTGTTCCGACCGTCCGCCCGACCCCGGTCGCGCGGCCGACCCCGGCACCGCGCGTCGTTGTACCGGCGCGGCCCGAGCCCGTCGCGACTCCGACCGCAGCAGCGCCGCCAACGGGGCCGCTGCCCGAGCCGGTGACGGCGCCGACTCCTGCTACCGTTGCGCCGACACCCGTAACCGCCGCACCGACGCCCGCAGTTTCGGCCACGCCGCAAACCTCTTCGCAAGCCGCGCCGGTAACCGAGACGCGCTCGTCCTGGGGCTGGGTGGCGCTGGCGATCTTGGCTGCGGCGCTGGCAGGGGTGGCGCTGCTGGTGTGGCGTCGGGGGCAGCGCGGGGATGCGGGTGAAGCGCCCGAGGATGCGGCGCCCCCCGAACTCCCGGTCGCCGCGCCGCGGGGGGCGGTCGCTCCGGCACCAACCGCTCCGACGCCGCCACCGGTGCCAGCCGCGACCGCAGCGCGCGCGCGGATCGAGATCGAGTGCGTCGCGACCCGCGGCGGGACCAACCTGTTGAGCGTGGCGGTCGATTACAAGATCGTCGTGCGCAACGTCGGCGACGCGCTGGCGACCGGGATCCGGGTCGATATCCGCCTGCTCGGGATGGGGACGCAGCACGATGCGCTGCTGGCGGCGCTGTTCGCGATGCCGATCGACAAGTCGATCGCCGCGCCGTTCGACCTGCCGCCGGGGACCGCGGTCGATCTCGGTGGGATGGCGATGCACCCCAAGGAGACGATCGAGACGGTCGAGATCGGCGGGCGGGCGATGGTGGTGCCGCTGCTCGCGGTCAACCTACGCTACGGGCTGGCGGGGGACGGGTCGAATGGCGGGAAGGGCCAGACCGCGCGGCCGTTCGTCATCGGGATCGACCCGGGGACGGGGGGGCGGTTGCAGCCGTTCCGCCTCGATGCCGGGGCGCGGATGGTCCAGAACGTGGCGATCATCGCGTACACGGATGGCGTTACCACTTGACGCCATATCGTTTATCGATACGTTTGACATCGATAAACGATATGAGTGGCATATGGCGGGACAGGACCGGGTTCTAAGCGCAGCGCGGCTGGTGCTGCGCGGTTTTCTCTATGTGAACATCGCTGCAGCGGTCATGTTCGCGGTTGCGATCCTCGTGTCCTTCCCGCTCGACGGCGCGCTGACGGCGCAGCTGACCCGCAAATACGGGCCGGCGATGGATGTCGGCGCGATCATTTGGGGTCTTCGGTTGCTCGCGGTGGCGGGGATCGTTTCGGGGGTCACGCTCCACCAGATCTTCAAGGCCCTGCTCGCGATCGTCGCGACGGTGCGCGCGGGCGACCCGTTCACCGCCGCCAGTGCGAAGCGGCTCCACACGATCGCCTGGGCAATGCTGGTGATCCAGCTGCTCGACCTCGGGCTCGGAGGCTTTACCGCCTGGGCGATGGCGCGGCATCTCGAGATGCCGAGCTGGACCCCGACCTTCAGCGGCTGGATCGTGGTGCTGATGCTGTTCGTGCTTGCGCGCGTGTTCCAGCGCGGCGCGGAGATGCGCGACGATCTGGCGATGACGGTCTGATGCCGGTCGTCGTCACGCTCGAGGCGATGCTCCATGACCGGCGGATGACGCTGACCGAGCTCGCCGCCGCGGTCGACCTGACCGTCGTCAATCTGTCGATCCTCAAGACGGGCAAGGCGCGCGCGATCCGCTTCTCGACGCTGGAGGCAATCTGCACGGCGCTGGACTGCCAGCCGGGGGACATCTTGCGGTTCGAAGCAGAGGGGGAAACGACATGAAACGCTTTTTCACAAACTGGGCGGGCGGGTTCGGCGATGGCGTGAAGGCGCTGCGCGCGCTGCCGTGGCTGGTCGCCGGGATGATCGCGCTCGAACTGGTGCAGCATGTGATCGAAGTCCACACCGGCTTCTTCTCGCTCGATCCGGCGGTGCGCAAGGCGGCGAGCCTGACGCCGGTACGGATGGCGCTCGGCTGGCCCAAGATGGTCGCGACCTGGGCGCTCGCCTTCTTCGCGGTGCGCTTCCTCGTGCTGGACGATGCGCGCGCGGCGCTGCGCGTGCCCGCGCTGGCGTGGCGGCGCTATGCGGGGGTGGTGGTGTTCCAGTTGGTCCCGGCGCTGGCGATCATCTATGCCGAGCCGATCCTCGCGGCGCTGGGGACCACGCCGACCGCACCGGCAGTGATGGGGGTGCGGCTCGTCTTCGGGCTCGGCCAGCAACTGCTCGAGCCGCTGCTGCTGCTGTGGTTCGTCAACGCCGCGATCGGGACAACGGGCTTTGGCCCGGTCGCTTCGGCGCGTGCGACAGGGTGGTGGTATTTCGTCGTCTTGCTGATGGTGTTCGTCACCCGGCTGCCGTTCAACGCGGCGCATCAGGCGCTCAACCGCTATGCGATGGGGCAGTCGGCGGGTGTGATGTGGGGAATGCTAGCGCTCGACGCGGTGCTCGTCAGCATCATGGTGGTGATGATCGCGGCGGTGCAGCTGCGCGCGGCGGGGTTTGTCGCGGAGCGGCGGGGGGTGCGGGTGCTGGCGGAGGTCGCGCGGGGGGTGGCGGTGGCTTGAGGGGGGTGCCGGACGGGGGGGGGGCAAACTCGTCGCGGTTGACGACTGGTAACGCCCAAGATCGGACGGACCGGAAACGCCCAAGTGGGACGTTTAGTCCCCACGTCTGTATCCTAAAACCAGTCACTCGTTCGTTTCTCATAGTAGCCTTGGATTGAGCGGGTGGCCGCTAAAGCTATTCCAGCCGCCTACTCCTTTTCAAAGTGACGCTTTGCTAAGGACGCGGGACTGCTACGAAATGTCACGAATATCTCCTTCAAACGAATTAGATTTAACTTGTTGGTGATATCCGTTGCTGGCGCTCTTCCCTTCTAATACGTGTACCGAAAGTGCGTGAAAGAGATACGAGGGAACCATGCGTCACCGTCAAATCGCACTATCCATTATCGGCTTGTTCCTGAGCAGTTGCAGCGGAGGGGATCCGACGTCGGTTCCTGTCGTAACGCCTTCCCCGACCCCGAGCCCGACCCCCGGTCCGACGCCGGCGCCAACGCCAACGCCAACGTCAACGCCGACCCCTGCGCCGACGCCAACCAACACGACGCTCACCGACCTGAGCTACGACCAGCAGTTCGTCACCCCGTATGGCCAGTTGAAGTATGGGCGTAACGCGGCGAACCAAAATAGCGTGAACGCGGTGGGCGCGGGATCAAGCGCTACGTTCGTCCAATATTTCGCCGCAACCAAGACTTATCGTGTGTTTGACCCGACCTATAATCCGGCCACGGAAGTACCGATCACTTACACCGATTTCGGCGAAGCGCAGCGCGTGGCGGCGCAATCGACGTCGGACTATTCCGTCTACAGCGTGCCCGGTTCCGGCTTCCCGAGCTACAGCCTGCGGCTGCTCAATCCCGGTCCGACGAACTCGCTGATAGCGCTGACTTACGCTTCGATCGGAATTTACGAAGTGCGCATGCTACCGGGAAAGCCCCCCTTGCTTTCGCCGGATACTCTGCAGGCTTTCTCTTACGGCATTGCACCATCGGCAGGCGCAGCGCTTCCCGGCAGCGACACCGCTTATCAAGGGATCGTAACTGGGGTCGGCTTGCGGGATTCCTATACGAGCGGCGTTCCGGTTTACGCGCTAAGCGGGCAGGCGAGCTTGATCGTCAACTTTGCGAGCGGGTCCTTGTCCGGCACGATCACCTTGACCGGCGTCAACGACCTTACCGGGGCAACCGAGACCTTGGGTAGTTTCACCATCATGAAGAACGGTACGCTTGCGCAGATGAGCGCGTCGGGTCGTTTTACGAGCGGCACCGGTCAGATCGCATATACGGCCTACGGCCCTGCGAGCGAGGAACTTGCCGGTGGCGTCGGTTTCCGGTTGAAGGATGTCGATCCGAGCCGGCCTGACTTCGTGCTGACCCTTGCCTTTGCTACCAAGCGCTAGCATGCGCCCGCACAAAGCCGCGGCGGGGCTGGATGCAAGTTGTGATCGCGCTTGACGGAGCCGGGCCGAGACTGTCGATATGGCGTTGGGAATGAACGGCTTCATACTATAGTTCACCAACGAATAGTGGCCAGACCAATTTCCGCCGCATGGCGACGTTCGGCGGCGATGAACGCGACCGCCGTTTCCGAAGGCGCACCGGCCATCGGGCGGAAAGAGGCCCTTCCGCGGTCGCCCAATGGCTGCCGTAGATCAACCATAATACTACCGCCGAAAGCGGACACGACTTCTTCAGATACGCGCAATCGTTAGCGCAGATACAGTTCGCCACACATGCCAGACGCACCGACCAGCCACGGCGATAACGCAGAGCCACCAGACGATCGCAAGGAGACCTCCCACCAAGGGGTCAAAGAAAAAAACTGGGATGACCGGAAGGAATAGCGATCGTTGATAAAAGAACTCGATGGGTTTGTTGATACCGCAATACGCCAAGTCCAACGCGAACGGCCCATCTGCGAAGACTGTGTGATCGACGGGGCATATTTCGGTAATGAACACTCCGATCAGAGGCGCGCCGACAGGACTAAAGACGAGGAGCAGGCACAAAGCTGCCCTGACAAGGTGCCCGCGGATTGTCATGAAATCCGTCTTACGCAGAGCATTGTTGCCACTTTATTGAGGTCCTCTTTTCGAAAGAGCCACCTCAAACCGGACCGTCGCTTTCCCACCACTTTTCGCCGTTCCGCACGCGATTGCAAGCCACCGTCTCGGGAAAACCAACCGGCAGCTATCGGGGGGAAGAATAGGTCAGGCAAATATCGACCGGGTTCGACCGTTCAGGCACAAACATCCATTATTTGATACGCATAACGGCGTTGCGGCTCCCTCGACTTCGATCCTATAGACTGTTGTTACTGTGTCGGCAGGACTGTGGTACGTTTCAGGGGGATTTATTGGTATGATCCGAAGCAAGGTGTTTGTCAGGTTCGCCGGTGCCTGTTCGGCGTTGGCGCTCGTCAGTGGATGCGGTGGCAATGGAGCGAGCGGCGGCGGGGTGACTGCGGTGACGACACCCACTCCGACCCCAACGCCGACACCGGCTCCTGCGCCGACACCCACTCCCACACCGACGCCTGTCGCAAATTTCTCGTCGCCGGTCAGCGCGGTGGCCGCGACCGGCCTTGGCAGCCTGACCGGATCGATCACCGACCCGGATGGCAATGGCACGATCGCCGGGTTGAACATCAACGGCAACGAGACCGCGACGCTGGTGATCAACGGCATTACGGAAAGCTTCAGCAACGATCCGGCGATCCCGTTCCAGGCGCCGCAGACCTATATCGGCGCCGACGGCACGAAGCGGATCATCCCCGTCTCGGTCCTCTCGAACGGCGGCATAACGCGCACCGGGGATCAGATCGACATTTACAGCGCCGAGCAAGGCGTGCCCGCGGCTGGCCAGACGAGCACCAACACGCCGGTCAAGAACGTCTATCTCATCGGCTATGCCAGTAGCGCAGGCTCGCTCGGCAACCAGCATGCGTTCAGCGTGATCGGCGATCCGACTGCCCCGGCAACGCGACCGACGACCGGCACCTATACCTATACCGGCGAAGCGGTCGGCTATGCCTATGATTATGGCGACGGTACCGGTGTAGCCACGCAGTTCATCGGGCCGGTTACGATCACGGTAAATTATGCCGCGACCGCAGGGGGCGCATTAGGCCACATCACGGTCAGCCAGTTCCAGGCGCTCAGCGATACCACCAAGCCGTTCACGGTCGATCTGGTCGCAGATGCGCTGGCGAGCGGCGTGCTCCAGGGCACGTCGCTGACGCTGACCGGCTTCGGCCAGACGAGCCCGCTACCCGGAACGTTCCAGGGGCAGACCTACGGCGTCAACGCGCTGCAGGTCGGCGGCGTCTTCCAGTTCAGGAGCGGAACCAGAACCATCGTCGGCAGCTTCGTCGCCGCGCGGTAGGGCGCCCGGGCCCTGTCGCCGCCTGTTTAGGCATCCCCGGCGGCCAGGAGGGGGCTGCGCGCGCAGGACGTTCGCATTCGACCGGGATGCGGACCGCCTGGCTGCGGTCGTTTCGGGGCAGTTTGGCGTGGCGTGGGTCTAGGGGGTGTTCTCTGCGAGGCACTTCCCCACCCCAACCCAGCGTCGGGTCGGTCATGCCCCCGGCATGACCTGAACAGCGCGGGGCGCTGTTCACCCGACGCTCCTGAAGGGGAGGGGCTAAGGGAGACGGGCGCTTTGTTGGGCGAACGGTCGGGGGCAAACGCACGGCTCCACCACCCGCCGGACGCAAAAAGGGCGACCCCCTCGAGAGGGGCCGCCCTTTTCGGTTCGAACCAAGGTCCGGAAGGGAAGGGCGCCGGTTGCCCGCCGCCCTTCGCCTGCCTTACTTGACTTCGACGGTCGCGCCAGCTGCTTCGAGCTGCGCCTTGATCTTGGCTGCTTCGTCCTTCGAAACGCCTTCCTTGACGGCCTTGGGAGCCGACTCGACCAGCGTCTTCGCTTCGGTCAGGCCGAGCGCGGTGATCGCACGGACTTCCTTGATGACGTTGATCTTCTTGCCACCGTCGCCGGTGAGGATGACGTCGAATTCGGTCTGCTCTTCAGCAACCGGTGCTGCTGCGCCGCCGCCAGCTGCCGGAGCTGCTGCGACTGCTGCTGCGGCCGAAACGCCCCACTTCTCTTCGAGCATCTTCGACAGGTCTGCTGCTTCGATGACGGTGAGGGCCGAAAGCTGGTCAACCAGCGCGTTGAGGTCTGCCATGTGTAGTCTCCAGTAACAGGGGCATCGCCCCATGGTTTCAGTTCAAAAGATCTCGAATACCCGACAGATGTCAGGCGTCCGCCGTTTCCTGTTCGGCGTCCTTCTCGGCATAGGCCGAAAGCACACGAGCGAGCTGAGCCGCAGGCGCCTGGGCGATCGTCGCGAGCTTGGTTGCAGGTGCAACCAGGAGGCCCACGATCTTCGCGCGCAGTTCGTCCAGCGACGGCATCGTCGCGAGTGCCTTCACGCCGTCCACGTCGAGGACGGTCGCACCCATCGCACCACCGACGATTTCGAACTTGTCGTTCGTCTTCGCGAATTCCACGGCCACCTTGGCGGCCGCGACGGGGTCGATGGAACTGGCGAGACCGACCGGACCCGTGAGCATGTCGCCCAGCGGGGTGTAGTCGGTGCCGTCCAGAGCGATCTTGGCAAGCTTGTTCTTCGAGACCTTGTAGCTCGCGCCAGCATCCCGCATCGCATTGCGCAGCTTTGTCGACTGGGCAACGGTCATGCCGAGGTTGCGGGTGACGACCACCACGCCGACTTCGGCAAAAGTGCGGTTCAGCTCTGCAACGAGCTCGGTCTTTTGAGCACGATCCATGCCATTCTCCACTTTTTTGGCCATGCCGCGAACGGCACGACCGGTTACGAACCAGGGCGCAGATGCACCCCGGAAGTGTCCAGCGATGGGGAATGGGAGCGACGCCCGTCATCGCCGCAAGGGCGAGGAGGAGGGCGGCAAGCCGGAACGCGGGCGAACCCGGTTGCGGCGAAAATCCTGTCCCCGTCTCGGCAGGGCATTAAGACCGACGGAATTCGGCCACCTGCTGTCTCGGACGGTCCTTCCCCAAGCGAACTCGGGTCGGGAGAGCGGCGCTGATAGCTGGATGCGGGGGAAAGTCAACGGGGGGCGTTGCGCCGTCCCCACCACCGTCATTCCCGCGACCGCGGGAATCCATTAGCGTTACGCTTGATATTCGAGGTCAGCCCGTATGGATCCCCGCCTCCGCGGGGATGACGGAATTAGAAGGTGAACGGCGGCCGAAGAAACAATGTTGCGAATCTGTTTACGCAACGATTTGCCACCTTCCCTTTCGGGCTGTTTTACGGAACACTCTGTCGCCAAGGGCCGGTGAGCCCGCGCAGGAGTGGACGGACTTCCTCCAACAGGAGCCGACCGATGACACAGACCATTTTATTGAACCCGGAAACCGACGACGACCTGCTGACGCGCGGGTTCGCGCGGCGCGATCTGGCGCGAATCGCGGCGGTGTTCGGCGCCGGCGCGGTTGCGGCGAGCATCGGGCAACCCGCCTGGGCGTCGGGCGGCGTGCCCGATCCCGCCCCAAGCGCGAAGGTGCGGATCGGCGCGAACGAATGCTGGACCGGCCCGCTCGCGCCCGGCGCGACCGCGGCCGCGACGATGATCGGGCAGGGCAACCGCTATTCGCCGCAGGACCAGCGCGGTGATTTCATCAAGGCGGTGATGACGGTCGAGCAGGTCCCGTTCGACCATGTCGCGCCCTGGCCGGGATCGAGCGATCCGCTGTGCCGCGCGGTGGTGAGCTATTGTTCGCCGACCCGCGGCCTCGTCACCGCCGATCCGACCTTCGAGCTTGCGGGGCGGACCGCGGCGTGGCTCGGCGCGCCGGTCAAGGCGGTGCCGCTGACGGCCGAGTATACGCACGACGTGAAGGCGATGCTCGCCGCGGACCCGAACGCGGGGCTCTATTACATCTGCACCCCCAACAATCCTACGGGCACGATCACCCCGCTCGCCGACATCGAATGGCTGATCGCGAACAAGCCCGCAGGGTCGATGGTGCTGGTCGACGAAGCGTACACGCATTTCGCGGGCGTGCCGGTCGCCTCCTATCTTGCGGTGAAGCATCCCGACGTGATCGTGCTGCGGACCTTCTCCAAGCTGTTCGGGATGGCGGGGCTGCGCGTCGGCTATATCATCACCGATCCGGCCAATATCACCAGGATGATGCGCTACGACGGCGGGATGCAATCGGGCGCGCTGCCGGTGACGAGCATCGCCTGCGCGACCGCGAGCCTGACCGCCGCGCCGCTGATCGCCGCCCGCCGCGCGCAGATGGAGACTGCGCGGGGACTGACGCTCGATCATCTCAAGGCGAAGGGGATCAGCGTCAAGCCGACCAACGCGAACATGTTCATGATCGACTGGAAGACCCGGCAGGCGAAGGACATGCAGGTCGCGTTCCGCAAGGAGAGCGTCGAGATCGGGCGGTCGTGGCCGATCTGGCCGACGGTCAGCCGGGTGACGGTGGGGTCGGCGGCGGAGATGAAGGCGTTCTGCACCGCGCTCGACCGGGTGATCGCCTGACGCGGGGTAAGCCCGGACACATAATGATACGCGAGTGAAACCAACTGCCGGTTTTCGGGTTGATTGGCCGTGACCAATCCTCCCGTTCCGGCCCCGTCCGAGCAGCCCGCGATCTCCTTCACCCCCAAGCCGCGATCGCGCCTGCGATCGCGGTTGCTCGTGAGCGCCGTCGTGGGCAGCGCGGTGGTGGTGGTCGGGGTCGTCGCGCTGGGGGCGTTTCCGTTCGGCCTGCTCCGCGGGACGATCGAGAACCGCCTGTCCGCCGCGCTCGATACGAAGGTGCAGGTCGGATCGGTGACGCGCGACAGCGTGTTTTCCTATACCCCGGTGGTGTCGGTCCGCGACATGCGGATCGCGCAGCCCGCCTGGGTCGGGCCGGGCGATTTCGTCCGCGTGGCGACCGCAAGCGTGCGCGTGCCGGTGCTGTCGCTGCTGCTCGGCAAGTTTCGCCCGGACAAGGTCAGCATCGACGGCGCGAGGATCGCGCTGGTGCGCGACGCCACGGGGCGCGAGAACTGGAAGCCCGAACGCAAGAAGCCCAAGCGCGACGGTGACAGCCGCCCGAGCCTGTCCGACCTGACGATCACCAACAGCCAGGTCGTGATCCGCGATGCCAAGCGTGGGCTGATCGTCGGCGGGCCGCTCAGCGTCGATGCACAGAACGGGCTGCGCTATGCCGCGACGGGGACGTTCCAGGATACCCCCGCCACGCTGAACCTTACCGGCGGCAAGATCACCGGGATCGACCCGACCGCACCCTATCCGTTCAAGGCGACGCTCGCTTCGCCTGCGCTGCGGATGGCGGTCAACGGGCAGATGCGTGGGGTGCTCGACACACGGCATTTCAGCGCGGACATCACCGCCCGCGCGCCGACGCTCAAGAACCTCGACCGGATCATCGAGGCGGGGCTGTTCGGGTCGCAGCCGATCAACCTCGCGGGCAAGATCCGCCACGACGGGCGCGACTGGTATGTCGACCGGATCGCCGGGAGCATGGGGCGGTCGTTGTTCAGCGGCGTGGCGACGATCCACAAGGATGGCGGGCGGACCAACATCGACGCCAAGGTCGATGCGCGGCAGTTCGACTTCGACGATCTTGCGGATGCCGAGGGGCGCGCGCAATCGGCGGCGCGCAAGGCGGCGCTCGGCCCGCGCGTGATCCCGCCGACACGGATCAACCTGTCCAAGATGGGCAAGACCGACGGGCGGATCGTGTTCGTCGCGCACCGGCTGCTGTCGAGCGGGGGGACGGTGTTCAAGAGCCTGTCGGGTTCGCTGACGCTCGACCACCGCGTGATCACGGTCAGCAACGTGGTCGCGACGCTGGCGAGCGGGCGCATGACGGGGACGGTCAAGGTCGATCACCGCAGCGGCGTGCCCAAGCTCGCGATCGACCTGCGGCTGGCGGGGCTGACGCTGGATGCGCTGGTCGGGCAGCCAAGGATGATCTCGGGGCCGGTGCGCGGGCATATCGTGATGACCGGGCAGGGCGACACGGTGCGCGAGGCGATGGCGCATGCGAGCGGCAAGGCCGCGATCGTCGCGACCGACGGGCATGTCCAGCGGATGGTCGCGGACGTGCTCGGGCAGAATCTCAGCGGCGCGGTCGCGCATGCGATCGGCGGCCCGAGCGAGACGGTGCCGCTGCGCTGCCTCGTCGCCAATTTCCGCGCGAGCGGCGGCGTGCTGACGCCCAATCCGCTGGCGATCGATACGGGCGCTTCGGTCGGGCGCGGGTCGGGGCGGATTTTGCTCGATGGCGAACGGCTCGAGCTGACGCTGGCGGGCGCGAGCAAGAGCAATGCGCTGCTGCGGATCGCGGACCCGATCCACGTCCGGGGCACGCTGGGGTCGCCGACGGTGACCGTCGCGGGGCTCGGCGCGTCGGAGAAGCCGACCGCTGGCGGCGTGCTGCGCGTGTTGGGGCGGTCGATCGGGCAGGCGCTGGGGATTACCAAGACGCCGCCCTCGGCGGCGGGGCGTCCGCCGACGACGGTGAATTGCTCGGCGGCGGTGGCGGCGGCGTTGCGATAGGGGCGGGCGCAACATGGTAAGGACTGCGTGTTTCCGTCGTCCGACCGCATGCGCTACGGCGCGTGAAAATCGAAACTGTCGGCCGGGGCCTCAGCGCGATCGACCATGCCGTAATCACGGATGACAGACGCAACCCGTAGCCGATAGGTCATGAAGATGCCCGCTCGTCCATGCGCCTGCGTGGCGCGATGCGCGGTGGTGTTTCGCCACTGCCGAACAGCGTCTTCGTCCCTGAAGAAGGAGAGCGACACCAACCTGTTGGGCACCGACATGCTCTGGAAGCGCTCGACCGACAGGAACCCGTCGATCCTTCCAAGCTCGTCGCACAACGCAGCGGCGAACGCGAGATATCGATCCCTCTGTCCTTCAGCGAGCTCGACCTCGAAGATGACGGCGATCATGGTTTCATCAACGGTGCATGGGGCGCAGAAGCAAGTCGGAGGAACATCCGATCCTCCCGCAGGATAAAGCGCTCCCGCTTCGCGAAGTCGTAATTGCTGCGGCCGAGCGGATCGTCGCGAAGTCGGGCACGGTAAGCCTCGTAGGCGGCGAGGTCCGCGATGTTGTATAGGCCATAGGCGGTCGTGGCGGAGCCTTCGTGCGGCGCGAAATAGCCGATCAGATCGGCTCCGCACCGCGGTATCGCCTCTCCCCAATTGCGGGCATATTCCTCGAACGCGTCGACACGGAACTGGTCGATTTCGTAGCGGATGAAACATGTAATCATGGCTGGCCTTCCGGGATCGTTACCGGACCGCCGTAGACTCGAGGCATCGAACGATGTTTCGGTCGCCACCGAAGCGTGAAGACGCCCCTTTGTGCGATGAGTCGTGCAAGAGGGCTTATTCCGAAGGGACGATCGATGCTTACCACGACCGGAATTGCCGAGATCGCCGCCCTGATCGGCGATCCTGCCCGAAGCGCGATGCTGGTCGCGCTGATGGACGGGCGCGCGCTCACCGCAACCGAACTCGCCAACGTTGCAGGCATAATGCCCCAGACAGCGAGCGGCCATCTGGGGCGCATGACGGTTGCGGGATTGCTGGCCGTCGAACGACAAGGACGCCATCGGTATCATCGGCTCGCATCCTCGACCGTCGCGACCATGATCGAGGGAATCATGGCGGTTGCGGCCGAGCCGGCCAACAGGTCCAAACGCACGGTAAGAACGGGGCCGCGTGATGCGGCAATGCGTCGTGCCCGCTCCTGTTACGATCACCTCGCCGGCAGTATTGCGGTCACCGTCGCCGATCGCATGGGTGAGCAGGGTTACATCGCCGATCTGGCGGACGGTGGCGCGTTAACTGCCGAAGGGGTGGCGTTCCTCCGATCGATCGGCATCGACGTCGATACTGCGTTAAGCCGTACGACCGCCCGCAGGCTGTTCTGTCGTCCCTGCCTCGACTGGAGCGAACGTCGCCCGCACATCGCCGGTACGATTGGTGCGGCCTTGTTGACGGCATGCTTCGAACATGACTGGATGCGCCGCACCGATGGCTCGCGGGCGATCTCGCTCACGTGGACCGGCGCGCTCGCATTGAAACTCAACTTCGGGATCGAATCAGTCGAGCAATAGCAGGCGTTCTGTTTCCGATCAGGAACCCGCAGCAGGATAGCGTCCCCGTCCAGCGCTCTGAAATTCATCCTGTCCGTCCGCTCGTCCACGACCCAGGCGAATACCTTCACCCCGCATACCGGCGAAACACAAAAAAGGCCCGGTGCGAAGCGCACCGGGCCTTTTCCGTTACCCTATCGCCTCAGCAATCAGGCGAGATCGCGCACGTTAGGCTCGCGCGCGAAGAAGCGCTTCGCCGCTGCCTTGACGAAGCCCGCGCCAAGATCGGTCACGCCTTCGTCCTTCTCCACGCCGGCCTTGTCGAGCAACGGCTGTGCCGCTGCGCTCGCACCGACCGCCTTGAGATGCCCGAACGCGTCCATCGCGAACTGGACCGCCGCGCCCTGCTTGAGCAGCATCGCGCAACCCTCTGCCGAAAGCGCGATCGCGACCGCGTCGAAGATCTGCGACGGCGTACCGGCGAGCTGGCCGTCGGCCTTGCGCTTGCTGCCGTCCGACAGCGTTGCGCCGCCGACCTTGGGCGCGACCAGCACGGCCTTGCCCTTGGCGTCCTTGATCGACGCGACCAGCGCGTCGAGCTCGGCGGCGTCGGTGCCGTCCGCGATCAGGATGCCGACGACGCGGCCTTCCAGCGTCTCCTTCATGTTCTTCTGGATCGACAGCGCGTCCGAAGGCTTCATGTCGACCGGCTCGCGCGCAGCCTTCGCCTTCTCGGGCAAATCGATGTTGAGGCCGTCCGCGACACGCTGCGCTAGACCCTCATCGACGTTGCGCAGATTGGCGACCATCCGCGGCGGGACCTGATCGAGCAAACCGACCTTCGACAGCTCGAATACGAACGACGACGCGATGTGCGCCTGCTCGTTTTCGGTTGCCGAATGGAAGAACAGCCGTGCCTGGCTGTAGTGATCCGCGAACAGTTCCGAACGGACACGGAGCTTGTCGCCCGTCTCGTCGGCGCCGGTCGCGGCGTTGGTCGTGACATAGCCCTTGGTCGCGCTCTCGCGCGGTCCGCCATCCTCGCCGTGCGCGGCAAGGCTGTTGGGCTCGTAGTTTGCGCGGCCCTTGGGGACCTTGGTCTGCATCATCCCGTCGCGCTGGAAGTTGCCAGCCGGCGAGCGCGGGCTGTTGATCGGGATCTGGTGGAAGTTGGTCGTCCCCAGACGCGACTTCTGCGTGTCGAGATAGCTGAACAGGCGCCCTTGCAGCAGCGGATCGTTCGAGAAATCGATCCCCGGCACGACGTTGGTCGGCAGGAAGGCGACCTGCTCGGTCTCGGCGAAGAAGTTGTCGACGTTGCGGTCGAGCACCATCCGCCCGATGATCCGCACCGGCACGTCCTCTTCCGGGATCAGCTTGGTCGAATCGAGCACGTCATACGGCTGCGCTTCGGCAAACGCCTGGTCGAACACCTGGATGCCGAGCTCCCACTCGGGGAAATCGCCGCCGTCGATCGCCTCGAACAGGTCGCGACGATGATAATCGTTGTCGGCGGCCTGGAGCTTGAGCGTCTCGTCCCAGATCGTCGACTGGAGGCCGAGCTTGGGCTTCCAGTGGAACTTGACGAAGCTGCTGTTGCCCTCGGCATTGACGAGGCGGAAGGTGTGAACGCCGAAGCCTTCCATCATCCGCAGCGAGCGGGGGAGGGTACGGTCCGACATCGCCCACATCAGCATGTGAGTCGCTTCCGGCATCAGCGATGCCCAGTCCCAGAAGGTGTCGTGCGCGCTGCCGGCCTGCGGATAGGCGCGGTCGGCTTCCATCTTCACCGAATGGATCAGGTCGGGGAACTTGATCGCGTCCTGGATGAAGAACACCGGGATGTTGTTGCCGACGAGATCCCAATTGCCCTCGGTCGTGTAGAACTTGACCGCAAAGCCGCGCACGTCGCGCGGGGTGTCGACCGAGCCTGCACCGCCGGCGACGGTCGAGAAGCGTGCGAAGACCTCGGTCTTCTCGCCCTTCTTGAACACCGCCGCGCGCGACAGGTCCGAAATGTCGTCGGTCGCTTCGAAATAGCCGTGGGCGCCCGAACCGCGCGCGTGGACGATCCGCTCCGGGATCCGCTCGTGATCGAAGTGGAAGATCTTCTCGCGCAGCACGAAGTCCTCGAGCAGCGTGGGGCCGCGCGAACCGCTCTTGAGGCTGTTCTGGTTGTCGGAAACGGGAACGCCGTGGTTGGTCGTCAGGACGGGCGCATCGCCTTGCGCCTGCTGATGCGTCTCGCCACCGTTGCCGGTGACCGTGTCGAAATCTGCCATGTAGGGAGCCTTCTTGGGGGTTCGGGCAGACGACGAATGCGGGGCGGCTAGGTTCCGTGAAAGATGGTTGATCGAGATTGGTGCGGGGTGGGGCGGGGTGGGGCGGGGTGCGTGGAGATGGCTTTGTTGTAGACCACTGGTGCCGCAGAACGGGCACTGCGCCCGCCCAACGCACCCGACATCCCGAACTCGTTTCGGGATCCACCGCGGTCCGGATCCAACGGGTGCGGGAGCCCGCCGCACGGTGGATGCCGAAACGAGTTCGGCATGACGACGGTGTGGGGAGGGGCGGGTATACCGCCGCCTGCCGTCGCGCGGAGGGCGTCGGAACCTGTCCGCACGCCCCGCCGCGCAAAGAAAAAGGGCCGGGGTTTCCCCCGGCCCTTTCGCATTCCGTTCGTCGAACGCAGGCTTACGCCGCCGAAACCTCGGCGGTGTCGACCTTGATGCCGGCGCCCATCGTCGAGCTGACGGCGACCTTGCGGACATACTTGCCCTTGGCGCCCGTCGGCTTGGCCTTGACGATGGCGTCGACCAGCGCGTCGAAGTTCGCGCGCAGGTCCTCGTTCGTGAACGATGCCTTGCCGATGCCCGAGTGGATGATCCCGGCCTTCTCGACGCGATATTCGATCTGGCCGCCCTTGGCTGCCTTGACCGCTTCGGCGACGTTCATCGTGACCGTGCCGAGCTTCGGGTTCGGCATCAGGCCCTTGGGACCGAGCACCTTACCGAGGCGACCGACGACGCCCATCATGTCCGGGGTCGCGATGCAGCGATCGAAATCGATCGTGCCACCTTGGACGATTTCCATCAGGTCTTCCGCACCGACGACGTCTGCACCAGCGGCGCGGGCTTCGTCAGCCTTGGCACCCTTGGCGAACACGCCAACGCGAACCGTCTTGCCGGTGCCCTTTGGCAGCGTAACGACGCCGCGCACCATCTGGTCCGCGTGACGCGGATCGACGCCAAGGTTCATCGCGACTTCGATCGTCTCGTCGAACTTCGACGTTGCGTGGGTCTTGGCGAGCGCAATTGCCTCGTCGATGCCGTACAGCTTCTCGCTGTTGATCGCGGTGCCGAGCGTCTTTGCCTTCTTGGTCAGCTTTGCCATGATCTCAGCCCTCCACCACTTCGAGGCCCATTGCGCGGGCGGAGCCTTCGATGATGCGGGTTGCCGCGTCGATGTCGTTGGCGTTGAGATCCTTCATCTTCGCGGTCGCGATTTCCGAAAGCTGCGAGCGCTTGATCTTGCCGGCAACCGTCTTGCCCGGCTCCTTCGAGCCCGACTTGAGGCCTGCGGCCTTCTTGATCAGGAACGTCGCGGGCGGCGTCTTGGTCTCGAACGAGAAGCTGCGGTCGGCATAGACGGTGATGACGGTGGGGAGCGGCGTGCCGACTTCCTGGTCACCGGTCGACGCGTTGAACGCCTTGCAGAATTCCATGATGTTGACGCCGCGCTGACCCAGCGCAGGACCGATCGGGGGCGACGGGTTGGCCTTGCCGGCCGGCACCTGAAGCTTGATGTAGCCTGTAATCTTCTTTGCCATAAGGCGGTCTCACTCTGTCATGGGGCGCGGGCGCCGCGAGGGTGCCGTGCCCGGTTCAAGTTTAGCGGTTCTAGCGACGCCTCCATAAAGAGCCGCCTCCCGCAAATCCCAGCGATGTCTCGTCGGAAGGGAGCGCGCATAGCCGATCGGCAACGAGTGCGCAAGGCGGGCTCGAGGGCGATCCCGTCCGTCGGCGCGGTCGTTTCGGGGCAAGGCAAAGTCGTGAAAAGTCTACAATCCTTTTGGTGGAAATTCCCGTCCGAGGACGGAGGATCGTTTCCCGACTTGGCAGGTGTTGGCCGTATCTTTCTTGAAAAACGAAGGAAACCGCGTGTTGTCCACTTGGCGCGACTACGATCGCAGGCGACCTGTCGGTATCGGTTACACCAATTACAGTGCCATTGCCCGCGACCATTTTGCGTGACCCCGAACCTGTTCGACGCCGGTCGGCGCAGCAAGGTGCCCTGCCGCTCCTGATCACAGATCCGGACGTTTTGCTGCAATGCATCATAGAAAGTGGCGGAAATCCGCGGTTGGCACGACTCTTGTTAACCAGTGCTCATGCCCCCCCCGGGTGATCAGAGGAAAAGGGTTCCTATTATGAAGAAGATTTTGAGCGCAGCGACGGTTGCACTGCTCGCCACCGCAGCGCCGGCATTCGCCGCCACGCCGATCAACGTTCCGTTCACCGCGCCGACCGGCGTTGCAACCACCGAGGCCTTCTCGGGTCTGGTTCGCGTGACCGTCAGCGGCACGGGCTTCTCGAACGGCACTGCCGTGAACGACGCTTTCTATTCGGTTTCGACGCAGAACCGTAACTCGGGTCTGTACCAGCTCGGCTTCGCGGCAAACGGCGCGGCGCTGAAGGCTGTTTCGAACTCGATCTTCGGCGGTGTCGTGCCGACGTACAGCGCGAACAACACCTACAGCTTCGTGCTGAACACCGGCCTGTCGCAGGCGAGCCTGCTGTCGTTCGGCGTGCTGGACGACCAGTTCGGTGACAACGGCGGTTCGTACACCGTTTCGGTCGCTGCAGTGCCGGAGCCCGCAACGTGGGGCATGATGCTGGTCGGCTTCGGCATGATCGGTTTCGGCCTGCGTTCGTACCAGCGCAAGTCGACCAAGGTCACCTACGCCTAAGCGTAAGACCAACGTCTAAAGGTACCGCCGTCCTTCGGGACGGCGGTATTTTTTTGTCCGGTCGCCAAGCCGTCCGAAGCCGGGTCGCTTCAGGGTAACGGATCGGCAGACACGTCAGTCGCGGTATTTGATCTCGAGAAAGCGACCGCGCGTTTCCAGCAGGTCGAGATCGCCCTGCGCCAGTTGCGCGGACATTTGCGAAATCTCCTCGTCGATCAGGCGAAGGCCGTCGGCAAGCTGCGCGTCGGGGGTCCGCCCGTTGCGCTCGACCGTGCGCAATCCGGCGGGAACCTTGGCATAATCGCGGATCAGTTCGGGCAATTGCTCGCCGACGAGCTTGCGGACTTCGGTCGCGGCGGGCTGTTGCTCGTCCAGCGTGGCGAGTTGCGGCGCGAGCGCCTCGAGCCGGACACCGATTCCGTCCACCAGCGTTTGCGCAGGGGCAGGGAGCAGGGCACGCTGTGTCTCGAGCCATTGCTCGGTCATTCGCGGTAGGGTCTTGAGCGGCACCGCGGTCAACTGTTCGGCGCGAACCTGCGGTGTCAGGCTTGCGAACAGCAGGGTCGCGGTCACGACCGCCATCAGCGCGAAGACGAGCAACGCGCCGCCCATGCCGAGCGGAATGAACCATCCGAGCGTGACCGCCACGACCAGGATCGCTAGATCCGCCGCCGCGGCATAGCCGACCCGCTTCGCGATGCCGGTCGCCGCACGCCGCCGTCCGCGCTGGAGCGCGCGCGCCGCGCGGGTTCGGTCGAGAACCTCGCCCGCGCGCGCTACCTGGCGATCGACGTCGGTCATCGGCTTACTCCGCCTCAAGCTTGAAGGTGTCGCCCGGGCCGGACAGCCGGTTCTGCGCGGCACCCTCGGCACGCGCGATATAGCCCTTCGACTTCTCGACCTCGTTCGACAGCGTGCCGACCGTGGTCTTCATCGAATCCAGCGCCTTGAGCTTGAACGAGTCGATCGCATCCATCGTGTCGTAGATGTTCTGGAACGCGCGCTGGAGCGTCTCGACCGGGATGGTCGAGGCGGCGGCCTGCTCGTGGATCGTCGCGGTCTGCGACTTGAGCAGCTTGCCGGTCGCATCGATGATGTTGGCGGTGGTGGTGTTGAGCGCGGTGATCTGGTCGAGCACGAGCCGCTGGTTGGCGAGCGCCTGCGCGACCGTGACCGCAGTGCGCAGCGCGGACACGGTGGTAGTCGAGGCGCGGTCGACGCCCTTGATCAGCTCGACGTTGTTCTTCTTGACGAGGTCGAGCGCGAGATACCCCTGCACCGTCACCGCCATCTGCGTAAGGAGATCCTGAGTCCGCTGGCGCACGTAGAACAGCGCGCTCTCGCGGATCGCCTTGGCCTTGGCGGGGTCGCTATGGTCGAGGTCGTTCGCCTTGTCCTCGAGCCGTGCGTCCATTTCCTTCGACAACACGATCATCTGCTCGAGCCGCCCCATTGCGGTCCACAGGTTGCTGCGTTCGGTATCGATCGCGGCATTGTCCATCAGCAGCTCGTCCTTGCCGCGCGCGAGCGTCTTGAGGATCGCCGAGATGTGCGACTGCGAGGAGCGGTATTTGTCGAAATAGGTGTTGAGTCCGCCGCCGAACAGCTTGGACATGATGCCCCGGCTCGAGATCAGCTTGCTGTTGGTCGAGGGGTCGAGCTTTTCGATCGTGCGGCGGAGTTCCGTAAGGTCGGCACCGACTCCGGTCTCGCCGTCCATCGCCTTGACCGGACGGTCGAGGAAGCGGTTGGACTGCTCGGCTGCGGCGCGGATTTCCTTCTGGCCCATCGCGGCGATCGCGTCGACGCGCTTGCCGAATTCGGGGGAGTTGACGTCCTGCGCCACGAGATCGTCGACGAAGCCCGCGACCTTGTCCTGCAACTTGCTGCGGACGCCATCTTCTACGGGCACGAGCCCGATCGCCTTTTCGGGCGCGAGCACGGGAACGGGATCGGGGGGCGTCAGGACCAGCCCGGACGCCGCGGCATCCGTATCAGTCGGTGCAGTCGTCGCCATCGGTCAGTCTCCCACTTACGCGGACGATAAATGCCGCCGATCTTCCGTCGCTTCAAGTGTATTAAAACAACAGTACACGTAATTCCCGCAGGTTGTAACGAAACCGTAACGGTTCAGCCACGCGTTCGACGCATCCCCTCCATATTGCGGCGCAACACAAAACTGGGGGTCCTTGATGCGTAACCATATTACCTTTGTAACGAGTGCAATCCTGCTCGGCTGCTGTTCGTCCACCGCGATCGCGCAGGCAACCGTGCAACCGAGCGAGCCGACCGCCGAAGGCGGCGACATCGTCGTGACCGCGCAGAAGCGCGAGCAACGGATCCAGGACGTTCCCATCACGGTCAGCGCGGTCACCGGCGCGCGGATGGCCGAGCTGGGGGTCAATTCGCTTGCCGAAGTCGCCCTCTATATTCCGGGGCTGCGGATTCAGGAGCAGAGCGCCAACAATCCGGGCTTCGTCATTCGCGGGATCACGTCGGACAGCGGTTCGTCGCAGCAGGGTGCGCGCGTTTCGCTGTATGCGAACGGGGTCGACATTTCGCGGACGCGCGGCGCGTATCAGGATCTTTACGATCTCGAGCGGATCGAAGTGGTCAAGGGGCCGCAGGCGACACTGTTCGGCACCGCTTCCGCCGTCGGCGCGGTCAACCTCATCTCCGCGCCGGCGCGCGCCGGGACGTCTGCGCAGCTGATCGGCACGTACGGCAATTACAATCGCGGGCAGGCGTCTGGCTTCCTCAACGTCGGCAACGACACGCTCGCTGCGCGCGTCGCGTTTGCGTACAAATATCACGACGGGTTCGTCCGCAACATCGCGGGCGACCCCAAGGTGCCCAACCAGAACCAGGGCAAGGTCAATCAGGACGATCTCAACGGACAGGACCAGCGCGGCATCCGCGGTTCGCTGCGTTGGGCACCGACCGACCGGCTGACTGCCAATCTCGTGCTGAGCTATGACGGCCAGCGCAACCCGGGCACCGCCTTCCGCTCGCGCGCGCAGGCACCGACCGGCGGCAATGGCGGCGATTACAGCTACGCCGAACTGTCGGGCTCGCCGTTCAGCGAAAGCGTGCTGGGCGCCCGCAAGCTCGGGCTCAAGCGCGATGTCTATGACGCGAACCTGACCGTCGTCGCGGAGCTCGCCCCCGGGGTGACCTTCACGACCGTCAACGGCTATCGCAAGTTCAACAGCAACGAAGTGTTCGACGCGGACGGCGGGCCCGCCTGGTATCTCGAATTCGGCGAGGACGCGCGCGGCGACCAGTGGAGCCACGAAGGCCGCTTCAACTTCACCGGTGACACATACCGTGCGTCGTTCGGCTGGAACGCCTTCTTCGAGAACAATCTGCAGCGCGTTCCCTTTTCGACCGAGGAAGGGACGTACCTGACCTGCGCGGGCGCGCTGCCCGCGGCCACACGCACCGCGCTGGCGGCCGCCGGAATCCCAAGCGGGGCAGGGTGCGTACTGCCCAACGGGACGATCCCCGCGACTCGCACCACCGGCATCCTGACCCGCGGCGCGGCAACGCAAATTCCCTACGCCTCGGTCTTCACCAATTACGGGACCAACGACACTTATTCGGTGTTTGCCGACGGGACGTGGATCCCGACCCCCAGGCTCGAACTGACCGCAGGCGCGCGCGTACTGATCGAGCAGCGCAAGTCGGGCTACAGCTCGGTCCAGCCCAAGTCGGTGCTGGGCGGGGTTCCCTTGCTGCCGACCGTCAGTACCGGGGGGCAACTGTTCACCGCGGTGCGCAGCTTCCAGGCGATCCTGCCGCGCTTCAACGCGCTGTACCGCGTGACCAGCGACATCAACCTCTACGCGACGATCAGCAAGGGGCGGCGCTCGCCGGTCGTTCAGCTGGCGGCGATGAATTCGGCGGCGGGCGTGATCCCCAACCTGCAGATCGTGCCCGAGGAAGTGGTGTGGAATTACGAGGGCGGAATCAAGGGCACGGTGGGGCCGTTCAACGGGTCTGTCGGGGTGTTCTATCAGACCTATAACGGCTTCCAGGTCAGCGTGACCGACAGCAGCGGCCGCACCACCACGCAGAGCGCGGGCAAGGCGCGCAACCCCGGCGTCGAGGCCGAGGGCAATCTCAAGCTCGGGCGGTTCGTCCAGCTGTTCGGGAACTTCGCCTATGTCGACGGCAAGATCGCCAATAACGCGAGCTACGGCGTCTTCTCGGGCGATCGCTTCCGGTTGCAGCCGCAATATACCGCCTCGGGCGGGGCGACGATCCGGGTGCCGGTACAGCGGGTGACCTTCTACGCTACGCCGTCCGCGACGTATCAAAGCAGCCAGTTCTTCGAGCTGCCCAACAACCCCGCGATCAGCCAGGGTGCCTAGGCGCTGGCCAACATCCGCGCCGGCGTCGAATTGGCGGACGGGCGCTATTCGATCGGCGGTTTCGCGCGCAACTTGCTTGACCGCAAGTATCTGATCGATGCGGGCAACACCGGCGGCGGCTTCGGAATCCCGACCTACATCCGGGGTGAGCCACGCGTCTACGGCGTGGAGGTGAGCGGCCGGTTCTAAGGCCAAGTTATGGGGCTTCAGAGCGACTTGGCAGACTGAAGCCCCAAGTCCCGGGAAGAATGCCTAATTGCCGATACACCTTAAATACTATAGACATTCGCTTCTATAAACGGGGGCGTTTGATGGCTGTATTAGATCTCAAGGTCGATTCGGGGGTTGTCGTCTTCGACGAGGCGGCATGTCGCGCCGCGGGCAAGGCGCTGCACGACCAATATGTAGCGGCCAGTCCTTTCCCCAGCATCGTGATCGACGATTTTCTGGATCCGGACCTTCTGCGCAAGGTTGTCGCGGAATTTCCAAGGTCGGACGGCAAGACGCATTTCGACCGGTCGCAGGAACGGCTGAAATATCAATATCCGCCAAGCGAATGGTCCGGGCCGGTTACGCACAGCCTGTTCGCGGCGTTCAACAGCGACGCGTTCGTCGGCTTCCTTGAGGAAATGACCGGGATCAGCGGGCTGATCGTCGATCCGTCGTTCGTCGGGGGCGGGTTGCACGAGACCAAGCGCGGCGGGCATCTCGGGGTGCATGCCGACTTCAACCAGCATGTCCGGCTGAACGTGGTGCGCCAGCTCAACCTGCTCGTCTATCTCAACGAGGATTGGGACGAGAGTTACGGCGGCAATCTCGAACTTTGGGACAAGGGCATGAAGACGCGCGAGGTCAGCGTGTTGCCGGTGCTCGGGCGTGCGGTCGTGTTCACGACCACGCTCGACAGCTATCATGGCCAGCCCGACCCGGTGACGTGCCCGCCCGAGCTCTCGCGCCGGTCGATGGCGCTGTATTATTACAAGGCGGTCGAGGGCGGGCTCGCGACCTTGCCCAAGCGGACGACCGCGTTCCAGGTGCGGCCCAAATCGGCCGATCAGGTCGATTGGCGGATCCGCAGCAAGCATCTGATCGACGACTGGGTGCCGCCGGTGATCCGGCGCCGGATCAAGCGGATCTGACCCTTGTCCGACCAAAGCGCGGCGGGTCGGGTGGCGTTCGCGCCGCCCGGCCCGCAGCTCGTTTCGCCCCCGCCCTTGTTGCAGTGCACGGTTTCCGCTAGGGGCACGCGATCCTTTTCCCGATTTTGTAACGAGACACCCATGAGCCTCCGCAATGTGGCCATCATCGCACACGTCGATCATGGCAAAACGACCCTGGTCGACCAGCTCTTCCGCCAGTCCGGGACCTTCCGCGACAACCAGCGGATTGAAGAAAGAGCCATGGATTCCAATGACTTGGAAAAAGAGCGTGGCATCACCATTCTTGCCAAGCCGACCTCGGTCGACTGGACGCCACCGGGTGCAGACGAGAGCATCCGCATCAACATCGTCGACACCCCCGGCCACGCCGATTTCGGCGGCGAAGTCGAGCGCATCCTCAGCATGGTCGACGGCGTCGTCCTGCTGGTCGATTCGTCGGAAGGCGCAATGCCGCAGACCAAGTTCGTCACCGGCAAGGCGCTCGCGCTCGGGCTGAAGCCGATCGTCGTCGTCAACAAGGTCGATCGGAACGACGCGCGCATCCAGGAAGTGCTCGACGAAGTGTTCGACCTGTTCGTGTCGCTCGACGCGAACGACGAGCAGCTCGATTTCCCCGTGCTCTACGCATCGGGCCGCAACGGCTACGCCTCGACCGACATGGACGCGCGCGAAGGCACGCTGATCCCGATGTTCGAGACGATCGTCGCGCACGTGCCGCCGCCCGCGGTCGAAGTCGCCGGCGTGCCGTTCACCTTCCTCGTCACACTGCTCGATCGCGATCCGTTCCTCGGCCGCATCCTCACCGGCCGCGTCAACTCGGGCGTGGTCAAGGTCAACCAGCCGATCCACGCGCTCGACAACGATGGCAAGATCATCGAGACCGGCCGCGCCTCCAAGATCATGTCGTTCCGCGGGCTCGACCGCGTGCCGGTCGACGAAGCCAAGGCAGGTGACATCATCAGCCTCGCGGGCCTCTCGGTCGCCACCGTCGCCGACACGATCGCGGACATCACCGTGACCGAGCCGCTCCACGCCCAGCCGATCGATCCGCCCACGCTGTCGATGCGCTTTGCCGTGAACGATTCGCCGATGGCGGGCCGCGAGGGCAGCAAGGTGACCAGCCGCATGATCCGCGAGCGCCTGTTCCGCGAAGCCGAGAGCAATGTCGCGGTCAAGGTGACCGAAGCCGCCGACAAGGACAGCTTCGAAGTCGCCGGGCGCGGCGAGCTCCAGCTCGGCGTGCTGATCGAGACGATGCGCCGCGAGGGCTTCGAGCTCGGCATCAGCCGCCCGCGCGTGCTGTTCGGCGAGGACGAGAACGGCAAGAAGACCGAGCCGTACGAGACCGTCATCATCGACGTAGACGAGGAATATTCGGGCACGGTCGTCGAGAAGATGAACCTGCGCAAGGCCGAGATGACCGACATGCGTCCGTCGGTCGGCGGCAAGACCCGCATCACCTTCTCCGCACCGTCGCGCGGGATGATCGGCTATCACGGCGAGTTCCTGTCGGACACGCGCGGCACCGGCATCATGAACCGGCTGTTCGAAAAGTATGACGCGTTCAAGGGCAACATCGAAGGCCGCAAGAACGGCGTGCTGATCTCCAACGGGTCGGGCGAAGCCAACACCTACGCACTGGGTCCGCTCGAAGAGCGCGGCATCCTGTTCGTCGGCCACGGCGAGGCACTGTACGAGGGCATGGTCGTCGGCGAGAACGCCAAGCCGGAGGACATGGAAGTCAATCCGATGAAGACCAAGGCGCTGACCAACTTCCGGGTCAGCGGCAAGGACGACACGGTGCGCCTGACGCCGCCGAAGAAGATGACGCTCGAGCAGGCGATCGCCTATATCGACGACGACGAGATGGTCGAAGTGACGCCCAAGTCGATCCGGCTGCGCAAGCGCTTCCTGGATGCCAACGAGCGCAAGCGCGCGAGCCGGGCGAAGCAGGCCGGGTAAGGTTGCTGGTCTTTAGGGGCTAGGAGGGAGGCCGGGTGCGAAAGCACCCGGCCTTTTTCTTTTACAACTTGGGTGTCGATTACGTTGAGCTTGACCGCGTCCTGAATGTTTCGCTACTGTATTGAGGTTGGCTTTAGCCGGTAGCCTGGCAGGCGGGATGACCGTCGGGACCAAGCGAACCTGCTACGGCGAGGCGACGGCGAAGGTCGTTACCTCGCTAGTGCGGCACGGGCCGAAAGGAACCGCTGCGGAGTACAGCACCCACTCGTCCGAAGAGTTTACTCTAGCTGCAACCTTTACCGTTTCGGGTACCTGTCAGGCGGCTAGTGGCATTATTCTGAGGGGCGGGCGGGAGCCGGGCGCGAATTCATCGCGGCGGTTGCCTAAGCGTCCAAAAACGCTAGGCTTTCGCGGAGGTGATGAAGATGCGTCAGACATGCAAAAACGTGCCACTTCGGCACGGGCCGGTTGGGGAGCCTCGCGCCTCCTGATCGGACTGGCTTTAGCCGGTAGCCTGGCAGGCGGGATGACCGTCGGGACCAAGCGAACCTGCTACGGCGAGGCGACGGCGAAGGTCGTTACCTCGCTAGTGCGGCACGGGCCGAAAGGAACCGCTGCGGAGTACAGCACCCCGTCGGACGGGTGAGGCGAACTGACAGGACCCATAGGACTCTGACTTCTGATCTGATCACAGCTGTACGAAAGCTCGACAACTTGGAGCGCGCATGGCGCGTTATCCAACAAAACGGGCGTTCCTCAAAGTCTGAGGCGGTTCGCCTCGAACTAGAGCGTTTCGCCGAAGATGCGCCACGTAATATTCGTTCTTTGAAAGGCCAACTAAGCGGCGGGCGTTTCAAATTTCAGAAGGCGAAAGGCGTTCCAATCCCAAAGCTCGACGCTAAGGGCACCCCGACCGGTAAAATTCGCCCTATCGTACTCGCGCCCGTCGAGAGTAGGATTGTGCAGCGGGCAGTTCTTAACGTGCTCGTGGAGATTGAAGCGCTCAAACCCTACGTAAAAACGCCATATAGCTTTGGCGGGATACGAAGTAATCGCGAGCGAAGCGGACAGGTGCGTGGAGACGAACTGTCGGCTGTCCCCGCCGCCATTAAAGCAGTATTGCATGAAATCGGGCAAGGGCGCGTTTTCTTTGCGAGTGCGGACATACGTGCATTCTTTACCCCCATATCAAAACCGTACGTGATGCAGGTGATCCAACACGCAGTCGACGGTGATCAAGAGTTCTGTGAATTCTTGCTTAGTGCGATTACTGTAGAATTAGATAATATTGCGTTGTTGAAGGAAAAAGTATCCGAGTTTCCGACAGAGGAGATCGGAGTTGCACAAGGCAACTCGCTGTCGCCACTGTTAGGAAACATAGCTCTCGCAAAGTTCGACGAGTTAATGAATGAAGGTGACTGTCGCTGTATTCGCTATATTGATGACTTTATAATTCTCGCCCCAACACGCAGGGCGGCGACTGCAAGGCTTACGAAGGCGACAGCCTTATTGTCTGAAATGAAGATGGAGTTGTCGCCAGAGAAAAGTTCAAAAGGCGGTGCCCCCGTTTCTGAAGGCGTCGAGTTTTTGGGTATAACAATCTACCCTGGTCTGATTAGACCGAGCGATAAAGCACAGGCACGATTTATAGAGTCCGTTGCAAAAACACTTGCTGATTCCCAAAAAGCAATGCTGTCGATGAAAAACGGAGGGGCGCTGCTGCATCGTGATCGATCACTGATAGCTACTCTCAAGCGTGTGGATGGTATGATCGACGGTTGGGGCAAGCATTATTGGTTCTGCAACGATGGGCAGACTTTCCAAGGCATTGATCAGCGGATCGCTGAACGAATTTCCGGTTATTTAGGGTGTTATCGCGCCGTTAGAGAAGATGTTCCGGCTACTACGAAAATGCAGGTTCTAGGTCTCTCTGAGCTAGCTCGACTGCAGCGCGAGCCGTTCGCGTATCCAAAAAGTCGCGAATGATTTAGCTCTTTCTTGGGCTCCTAACCAAGCTTGTCGTCGACAACCAACGCGCAGTGAGAACAAAACGCGCACAAACCTCTGTCCTACACGCCCCAATCCTGCCTACCCTGCACGCCACCACCCCAACAGGAGGCAGCGTCATGCAGAACCGCACCCCCGTCGCGCGCAGCGATCGGCCGGATCTTCCCGAGTGCGCGCCCGTGCCGCGCAAATACCGGCATGATGGCTGGACGCCCGAGCGGCAGAAGGCGTTCATCGAGGCGCTCGCCGATACCGGCTGTGTCAGCCGCGCCGCCGCGATGGTCAACATGGCGCAGGCCAATTGCTACACGCTGCGCCGCGCGCCCGGCGCGGAGGAGTTCCGCCGCGCGTGGGATGCCGCGCTCGACTTCGGGTTGCAGCGGCTGAAGGACATTGCGTTCGAACGCGCGATCGAGGGGTATCAGGTGCCGGTGTTCGTCGGCGGGAAGCTGATGGGCTATCGCCGCAAGACCAACGACGCGCTGCTGATGTTCTGCCTGCGCCATTATGGCCATGACGCCGAGGGGCGGCGCACCACCATCG
>NZ_JH594425.1:0-12445 GCF_000242835.1 Sphingomonas sp. PAMC 26617 | reverse complement strand
CGCGGGCACGGCGGTCGCGCACGCCTCCGCCACGGTGCGGACGGTCACGCGGCGCGGGAGCGCGCGCAGGGCGGCGGCTGGGGCGGTGGCAGGGGCTGCCGCCGAGCACGTGGCGGAACCGCACGACGCCGACGCTGCCACCGGGGCCGCGCGGCAGGATGCGCTGGCGGCGACGCTCCACGATTTCGCCGGGGTGACGCTCGATGCGACCGCCGCCGCCGCGATTGCCGAGGCGGTCGAGGCCTGCGCGCTGCGGCGGCGCGCGGCGGATGCGCGGATCGCGCAAGGCGGGGACGATGCTATCGCGCAGCGGCTCGACGACAATGGCCCGGGGCTGGTCAAGGTCGACTGGCGCGACGAGCAGCATTGGGGGCAGCTCGAGCCGCCCTATTGGCGCGATGCCGCGGATGCGTTCGGGGATGCGGCGGCGTTCGACGACGTCGACGGGTCGGACGGGACGGGGATGGACCCGCGCTTCGTCCATGAACTGCCGTGGTCGCTCGCGGGGGTGGATCTGCCCGAGGCGCCGGGGGGCGCGGCTGGCGGAGACCCGGCGGACTGAGCGGGGCGGGGGCGCCGGCACGCCGCCCGACGGTTCGACCGCGCCTGGAACCAACGGCTTGCGCGACACGGCGCTTGTGGCTCTGCTACGGCGGTCGAGTCAGCGCGGGGGTGGATCGCCGGGGCGCGGTAGCGGGGGGAGCAGGGGTGCAGCATAGGATCGGTGCCGTCGCGGTCGTGCTCGCGCTTGCGGCGCCGCTTCCCGCGGCGGCCCCGGCGGGGGAACAGGCCCCCGCCTTCACCGTCCAGCTATACGGCGGCGGCGCGGTCGATTCGCGCAGTCTGGCGGGCCGGGTGGTGATCCTCAACTTCTGGGCGAGCTGGTGCGCGCCGTGCAAGCGCGAGCTGACCGAGCTCGATGCGGTGCTCGCGCATCATGGCAGCGCACGCGTCGCGGTGTTCGCGATCGATGCGGGGACGCGGACCGAGCCGCGGCTGCTCGACCGGCAGGCGGCGGCGATGCGCGTGCCCGTCGCGACCGGGATCACCGAGCCGTATCGCCCGCGCGGCGGCGCGGTGCCGACGACCTTCGTGATCGACCCGCGCGGGCGGATCGTGACGGTGCAGGCGGGCGCGTTCCGGCCGGGCGAGATCGCGCGGCTGGTCGATACGCTGCTGGGGGTCAGTCCGGCATCCGATAGATGACGTTCTGCGCCTGGCCGACGCAGCCGAGCACTTCGTTGCCGAGCGTCGGCGGCAGATAGCGGAACTGCGCGACCGCCCTTTCGGACGATGGCCCGAACACGAACGGCGGATAGGCGATCACGGTGCGGACGTCGGTGACATGCCCGTCCGCGGCGATGTCGAACGCGACGCGCGCGCTCCCCTCGAAGCGCCAGCGTTGCGCCTCGGCCGGGAAGGCGCTGTCCGAGATCGCGGTGTTCCGCGCGACCGGGCGGACGTCGAGCAGCGAACATTGCTCGGGCGTGATCCCGGCGGCGGCGAGCCGCTGGTCGGCGACCGCGGGCGCGCCGCTGCGCTTGTCGATCAGCGCGAGATGGAGCTGCGCGAGGCTGCGGATCGGGTCGTCCTGCGGAAGCGTCGCGGGCGGGGTCGCGATCACGGTCTCGAGCAGCGCGCGCGCGGGCGGAAGCGATCCGGCCGCCTCGAGCGCGAGCGCCTGTTCGGTGCGGAGCCACGCCCGCACGCGCTCCGCGCCGGGCTGCGTCTCGAACCTGGCGAGCACGGCGGCGAACCGGCGGGCCCTGTCCCCCTCGTAGCCGCTGCGCGTGGCGAAGCGCTTGCCGCCGCTCGATCCGGCGACCAGCGCAAAGGCGCGGACCTCGACGGGGGCGTTGAGCGAAACCAGCAGCGAATCGAGCGAGTCCTGCGCGGTCGCCCGGCTGCGTGGGTCCTTGGAATTGTAGACCGCGGCGAGCCCCTGCGGGATCGCGCCCGGGCCGGGCTTCTCGGGGTCGAACGCGGGGGAGACGACGTCCGGGTCGGCGTGGATTTCCGTCAGCCAGTCGCGCGTGCGCTCGCGGAACGGATCGATCAGCGCGAGCGCGGGCGGGCGCTTGACGCAGCGCAGCTCGAGCCGGACCGACTGGCGCCAGAACGCGTTGAGCTTGGCGACCGCGCTGGGTTGCCAGCGCCAGCCCTGCACGCTCGCGGCGAACACGCTGCCGAGCGGGCCGGGCTTGCTCGCAAAGACCGGGGTCGCGCCGATCACGCGGCCGTCGTCGCCGATCGCGAATTCGACCACCGCGACGTCCTGCGGCGCGATATCGCCGCCGCAGACCGGGAGGTCGCGGTCCGAATCCTGGAGCCAGCTGCTGTCGGGCAAATGCCCCGCGCCGGAATAGGTCAGATACTGCCGGACATTCTCCTGGTTGCCGAGCCGCGCATAGATGAGCGCGGCGTTGCCGCGGATGCGGACCTGGCTGATCGTGACCTGGGTCGTCGTCCGCCCGGTCAGGTCGAGCGCCTTTTCGATGAGCGCGGCGGCGAGCCTCGGCTGTCCGCGGTTGAGCTCGGCGACCGCGCGGATGCTGAGCATGTTGGCCTGGTCGGTCCTGGGCAATCCGGCGAAGCGCGGCGCATCGGCGCGGATCGCGTCGATCGTGGTGGCGGCGAGATCGGGTTGCTCGGTCAGCGCCGCCAGCGCGAGCGTGTAGCGGGTGGTCAGCGCCTCGGGACCCGCCGAACTGGTTTCCGCGGCGATCGCCTGTTGCAGCTCGGTGATCGCCTGCGCATTCGTCGCGCCCCCGAGGTGGAGGCTGCCCAGGAGGAACAGCGCGGTCGAGAGATCGTCGTCGCGCGTCACCTTCTGCGCGGTAAAGGCGCGGACCGACAGCGTTGCCTCCGCGATCGCGGGCTCGAACTCCCCGGCCCTATGCAGCGCATATGCCAGCCGCGCGCGAATCACCGCGGCCGATCGCGCGGTCGGCGGGATCCCCGCCAGCGCGGCGCGATAGGCGGTGACGGCGGTGGCGTAATCGGCCTTGGCGAATGCGGCCTGCGCGGCGTTGAACTGCGCCTGCGGGGTTTGCGCGGCGGCGGTGCCACTCGCCAGCGCGGCCGTGCCTGCTGCGAGAAAGAGCCAGCACTTGCCGATCCGTTGCATTGTATACCCCCGTTATCGAACCCCGAAGATGAGGCTATCAGCTTGAATTGGCGTGCGGAAGCGCCGCGAACGAATAAAGCGAAGCAGTGCCAAACCTGCCGTGGTGGCGCGCGGTCAGGCCGCGCGGTGCGCGGGTCGCGGGGTCGCGTTGAAGCGGCGGTACCACGTCGCGAACACGTCGGCGGCAAGCGGGCGCGCGTAGAAATAGCCCTGCGCCTCCTCGCACCCCATCGCCGCCAGCGCGGCGTCGACCGCAGCGGTCTCGACCCCCTCGGCGACGACCTGAAGCCCGAGCTGGCGCGCGAGCGAGATCATCGTGCGGACGAGGATCCGGTCGCGCGCATTGCCTTCGCCCATGCCGCGCACGAACGACTGGTCGATCTTGATGATCTGCGCGGGAAGCCGCTGGAGATAGGCGAGGCTGCTGTGACCGGTCCCGAAATCGTCGATCGCGATCCGCACCCCGATCGCGCGCAACGCCTCGAGCCGCGCGAGCCCGTTGTCGCCATCCGCCATCACCGCGCTCTCGGTCAGTTCGAGCTCGACCATCGCGGCGGGGACCTGGTGCTTGGCGAGCAGCAGCTGGAGGTTGAGCGCGAAATCCTCCTCCTCCAGATTGGCCGCGGAAATGTTGATCGCGAGCGGGACGCGCAGCCCGGCGACCTGCCACGCGCGGACCTGCGCCAGCCCGGTGTCGAGCACGAAGGCGGTCGTCGCGCGCGCGAGCGCGGTGTTTTCGATGACCGGGATGAATTCGGCGGGCGACACGTTGCCGAGCGAGGGATGGCACCACCGCAGCAGCGCCTCCGCGCCGATGCAGCGCCCGGTCGCGAGGTCGATGCGCGGCTGATAGGCGAGGCAGAGCTCGTCGTCCTGTTCCAGCGCGGTGCCGAACGCGCGCAGCAGATCGAAATTGCGCAGGTGCGGCCCATCCATCGCGGGCGAGAAGACGCCGATCGCGCCCTCGCTATTGCGCGCATCCTGCGCCGCGCTGTGCGCCGCGCGCAGCGCGTCGCGCGACCGCATCGTGCCGAGCGTCACCGGCGCGATCCCCGCGGTCAGTGTCGTCACGAAACGCGCGCTCGAGGAAACGACCGACGCCTTCATCCCCGCCTCGAGGATCGCGTGATAGGAATCGAGCGAATGCCCGGGTTCGGAGATCAACGCGAACTGGGTTTCCCCGACGTGATAGAGGGTTCGGTGCGTGCCGATCAGCCCGGCCACGGTCCGCGCCGCGAGTTTGACGAACTCGTCGATGAAGTTGGTGCCGAGAACGCGGATCAGGCTGTCGACCTGATCCCCGCGCGCCAGGTCGACCAGAGCGACGAAGCGCAGCTGGCCGGGATGCTCGCGCGCGAGATCGTCGAGATTCTCGAAGAACTGCAAGCGGTTGGGCAGTCCGGTGACCGGATCGGTGCGGCCCAGCGAATGTTGCATCTCGATCTGCGCCATCACCATCGCGGCAAGATCGCGGAGCGCCTTGATCTCCGGCTCGGTGGCGGTGCGCGGTTCGGTCCCGAGGACGCACAAGGCGCCGAGACCGTGGCCGTCCGCGGTGACGAGCGGGGCGCCGGCATAGAAGCGAAAGCCCTTCCGGCCGATCGTGCTGTCGGCATAGACCGGATCGGTGGCGAGGTCGGGGATGATCACCATCCCGGCGGTTTCCACGACTTCCGAACAGGGCGCGTCCGCGCGGGGCATGGATGGCTCCGCGACGCCGACGCGCGACTTGAACCACTGGCGGTCGCTGTCGGTGAGCGACACCGCCGCGACCGGCACGCCGAAGATCTGCGCGGCCATGCGCGTGATCCGGTCGAAGCTTTCGCTCGCCGGCGTATCCAGCAGGTTCAGTTGCCGCAAGGCATCCAGCCTCGCGACTTCGTGAGTCGTACGCATCGAGACACTCCGTTCGCTCGATCCTCTCCGCAAATGCCTGATATCGTTCAGGGGTTAATAGAATCATGCGGTCATCGCCAGCGCGACGCCGCGACCCCCGGAAAACGCGGATTTTCGGTCTTTGGGCCGGAATATCCCGGACCTCCGAGGGGCGGCGAACGGTGTATCCCATAAACCACAGTAGGGCCCCAAAACGGGACGATTTGGCGATCTTGCTTGTCATAAACAGAAACAATGTTTCAAATTAACGAAAGATATCAGGGGAAGATGTCGGATCGGCGTGAACAGGGGGAATAACCATGCGCGACAATACGATACGAAATATTCTGGGGACCACTGCAATCGCCCTCGTCACCGCGCTCGGCGCGCTGCCGGCGCAGGCGCAGACCGCGACACCGGTTGGCGCCGATACGGCGGCCGCCGCCGACGGGGATATCGTCGTGACCGGATCGCGAATCCGCCGCAGTCCGCTCGATTCCGACAAGCCCGTCGTCACCGTCGACCAGACCTCGATCGCGCGGACCGGGCTCACCTCGGTCGCCGATGTGCTCCAGCGGCTGCCGAGCGCGGCGGGCGGGCTGAACACCAAGACCAACAATGCCGGCAATATCGGCGGGCCGCCGGATGGCACCGGGGTCAGCTCGGGGTCGGCAGAAGTCGACCTGCGCTATCTCGCAGCCAAGCGGACGCTGATCCTCGTCGACGGGTTGCGCTTCGTGAACGGATCGGCGGCGGGGGGCATCCCCGCGTCGGTCGATCTCAACACGTTGCCGACCAACATGATCGAGCGGATCGAAGTGCTTCAGTCGGGCGCGTCGCCGCTTTACGGGTCGGATGCGGTGGCGGGCGTCGTCAACATCATCACCAAGCAATCGCAGGTCGGGCTCAAGGCATCGGGGCAATTCGGCACCTATCGCCAGGGCGATGGCCACACGCAGAATTACGAGGCGAGCTACGGCATCCAGAACAAGGCGAGCGGGACCTCGGTCGTGTTCGGCGGGAACTATACCAAGCAGGAGGGGGTGAGCACCGCCAACCGTGCGATCTCGCAATGGCCGACCCCGGGCGCGACGAGCTGCGCGGCAGGGGGCTGTTCGAGCGCGACGCCGAGCGGGCGGTATGACGTGCTGGGCGGGAGCTATACGCTCAATGCCCCCGTGATCGGCCGCAACAGCGTCTTCCCGACCGACTTCCGGCGCTATTCCTCGTCGACCGATAGCTGGAACTTCGCACCGTACAATTACCTGCTGACCCCGTCCGAACGCTATGGCGGGTTCCTCAACTTCAAGCAGGCGTTGTCGGATACGATCAATTTCCGCACCAAGCTGGTCTACACCCATCGCCATTCGACGACCGAAGCCGCGTTCCTGCCGCTGTTCGTCGGGCCGGATGCGGGCAACGGCAACCTGCTCGACACGATCTCGATCGACCGGACCAATCCGTACAACCCGTTCGGGGTGACCCTGTCGTCGGGCGCGGATGGGACGCCCGCCAATTACTCGACGATCCGCCGGCGCTTCGTCGAGGGTGGCCAGCGCGTCTTCACGCAGGACGTCGATACCTTCTCGGCAACGATGGGGCTCGACGGGTCTTTCCATGTCGGCGACCATAAATGGTATTGGGACGTCAACGGCGTCTACGGCTTGAACGATGCGCATCAGTTGTTCACGGGCAACGTTAACGCGGCGAACCTCGCGCGCGCACTCGGGCCGGTCGCCAATTGCACCGGGGATTGCGTGCCGTTCAACATCTTCGGCGGCGCGACGGTCGGCGGGGCGGGGTCAATCACCCCGGCAATGCTGAAATACGTGACCTTCGATGAACGCGACAAGAGCTTCCAGCAATTGTGGGACTTCACCGCCAACCTGTCGGGCGAGCTGTTCGACCTGCCGGCGGGCGCGGTCGGCGTGGCGATCGGCTACGAACATCGCGACCAATATGCGAGCTACGATCCCGACCCGCTGATCGTCGCGGGGCTTGGTGCGGACGTGCCGACCAGCCCGGCGCGGGGTGGGTTCAACGTCGATGAGATCTATGGCGAGTTGCGTGTCCCGATCCTCAAGGACCAGCCGTTCTTCAACCGGCTCGAATTCGACGGCGCGGTGCGGCATTCGAACTATTCGTCGTTCGGCAGCAACACCACCTTTACCGCCTCGGGGCTGTGGAAGCCGGTCGCCGACCTGCTGCTGCGCGGTGGCTATGCGGAATCGCTCCGCGCGCCGAGCATCGGCGAATTGTACGCGGGCCCGTCACGGTTCGATGCGACGATCAACGATCCGTGCACCAGCGCGGCGGGGGGCGCGTTCCAGACCAACGCGACCGTCCGGGCGAACTGCATCGCCAACGGCGTCCCGGCAAGCGGCAGCTATGCCGAGCCCACCGGCGGGCAGCTTGGCGTCTTCTCGCAGGGGAACACCGCGCTGCGCCCCGAAACCGCCAAGACCTGGACCGCGGGGGGCGTCTACAGCCCGTCCTGGGCACGCGGTTTCTCGCGCGCGCTCAGCCTCGAGGTCAATTACTACAAGATCGACCTCGCCAATGCGATCGACTCGGTGCCCGCGACGCTGACGCTCACGCGGTGCGCCTTCAATGCGGATCCGGTCAGTTGCGCAGCGGTGCGGCGCACCGGATCGGGGCAGATCGCGGGGATCAACGGACGGCTGCTCAACCTCAATGCGATCCAGACCGAGGGGCTCGACGGGACCTTCCTGTTCCGCTCGCCCACCGTTCGGGGCGGGACGATCGGGCTGACGGTCAATGCGGCGTATCTGATCAAGTACAACATCCTGCCGCCCGCCGATCTCGGCGCGCCGGTCCAGGAATATGCCGGGACCGAGCGGGGGAGCCCGGACCAGGCCTATCCGCGCGGCAAGGTCAACGCGACGCTCGACTGGTCGACGCGCAACTACGGCGTGTCCTTCACCGGGCGCTACATCAGCAAGGTCGACGAGCGCGACGGGATCCACACGATGGGCGCGACCTTCTACGGCGATGCACAGGTCTATGTCTCGCCGTCGTGGATGGACAATCGCTGGCGGCTGACGCTCGGGGTCAACAACATCTTCAACAAGGCTCCGCCGCAGTGCTTCACCTGCGACAGCGCCAATTTCGACCCCACGACCTATGACCTGCCGGGGCAGTTCGGCTACGCCCGGTTGTCGTACGGCTTCTGATCGCGAGATTGTTTCGTTCCCCCGGCGGTCGCGCCGGGGGGCGTTGCGAGGCTCAGCGGTGGAACAGCACCATCACCGCATCAAACAGCGTCGCCCCTGCGAGCGGACCGACGAGCAGCATCACCAGATTGAAGCCGATGATCCACGTGGTCAGCGTTTCGGCGCGTTTGGACATGCGCGGCGGCGCGGGCTTGGGTTCCCACGGTTCGGGCGGCGGCCAGCCATTCTGGAAATCTACGAACATCCGGCGACTCCGTTTCGGGTGTTACTGTAGCGGAAACGTTCGGTAGCGCACAGTGGCCCCATTGACGGGCGTGCGCGGCGGCGTCGCCAAAGTGAACGCCCGCTAAACGGTGTATTCCGTGTCGGTTAAGGCCGACTCCGGCATCTCTTGCAACACGCTAGCCCCCCATGCGTTTGGTTGCGGACTGAGGGCCTGCTGGATTGAGGAGATTGGACATGAACAGCTTTTTGAAGAAAGCCGGTCTCGGCCTCGCGCTCGCCGCGACTGCATTGACCGCGGCGGCACCCGCCGACGCACAGCGCTGGCGTGGCGGTGGCTGGCACGGCGGCTATGGTGGTTACGGTGGCTATCGCGGCGGGTATCGCGGCTATAACAACGGTGCGGGGACTGCCGTCGTTGCCGGGATCGCCGGACTTGCGATCGGCGCGGCGCTGACGTCGAACCGGAACGACCGCTACCGCGACGATTATTACCGCCAGCGCGGATATCAGCCCTATTACGACGACGGCTATTACCGGAGCCACGGCTATTATCCGAACGACGGCTATTACGCCTATCGCTCGCAGCGCGACTGGGGCCGGTGCTGGGTGGAGCGGCGCTATGATCGCTATTACGACGATTACGTCCGGGTCCGCGTCTGCGATTGAACGCTGACGGGCGCGGAAGTTGAAAGACGGGGGCTGAAAGACGGCGCGGGCTTAGGTCCGCGCCGTTTTCGTGTCTGGCCTATTGCTGCGTTTTGCGTCATGAGCGCGACCATCATGACCGACACCGATCTCCCCCCCGACCGCCTCTCCTCCAACCCGCGCAGCCCGTTCTTCGACGAGGACAAGCTGGCGCGCGGGATCGGAATCCGCTTCAAGGGTGCCGAGCGCACCGACGTCGAGGAATATTGCCGCTCGGAAGGCTGGATCCGCGTCGCGCTCGGCAAGAAGGTCGACCGGCATGGGCAGCCTCTGACGTTGAAGCTCTCGGGCGAGGTCGAGGCCTGGTTCGAGCGGCCGGCCGAGGGCGCAGAGGGCTAAACTCTTCTTCTCAAGCCCCTCCCCTGAAGGGGAGGGGAGCTTTCAGTTAGTGCACGAAGCGCGCGACCACGTCGCGATACGATCGCGACACCTTCACCTGGGCGTTCGACTGGAGCACCAGGAAGCATTCGCCATTGGTATGCGGCTTCACTTCCTTGACCAGGTCGAGGTTGACGATGGTCGAGCGATGCACCCGCTGGAATCGGCGCGGATCAAGGCGCTTCTCGAGATCTTTCATCGTCTCGCGCAGGATCAGCGTGTTGTCGCCGGTGTAGATGCACATGTAGTCGCCCGCGGCGTCGATCCGCTCGATCGTGTCGACATCGACCCGGAAGATCTGCCCGCGATCCTTGATGTTGATGAGCTTCTCGAAGCGGTTGGCCGACACCTGCTCGCCGCCGTCGGTGAGGTTCTCGACCGAATCGGGCGCGATTTCGGCGATCACTTCCTTGAGCCGGTCGACCTCGACCGCGCCGCGCTTCTCGGACAGGCGCTGGCGGACACGGTCGAGCGTGTCGGCGAGGCGGCTCTCCTCGACCGGCTTCATCAGATAATCGACCGCATCCGTTTCGAACGCCTTGAGCGCGTGGTCGGAATAAGCGGTGACGAAGACGAACAGCGGGGGCTCGACCTCCATCAGCCCCTGGACGACCGAGAAGCCGTCGAACCCCGGCATCTGGATGTCGAGGAAGACCAGGTCGGGCTTGTGCGTCTTGATGCTGCGGATCGCCTCGCGGCCGTTCTGGCAGGTGTCGATGATCTCGATGTCTTCATGCGCCGCCAGCCGGAGCTGAAGCCCCTGGGTGGCGAGTTTCTCGTCGTCGACGAGGATGGTTCGGATCGTCATGCGGCCTCTTTCTTCGGTTCCTCGAGCTGGAACGGGATTTCAATCTCGACCCCGAATCCGCCCCCCGGGATCGATCGTGTCTCGAACTTGTGGTCCGGCCCGAACGCTTGGGCCAGTCTCTCCCTGATATTGGCAAGCCCGACCCCGGTGGAAAGGGGTTGGCTCGCGGAAACGCTTGTCCGAGCCTTGGCTTCGTTCAACCCGGGACCGGTGTCGGATACGACGATCTGCACCCGATCCCCGTTGAGCCGCGCGCTGACGCTGATATCCGCGCCATCTTCCTGGGGGGTCACCGCGTACTTGATGGCGTTTTCCACCAGCGGCTGGAGCAGCAACGAGGGCAGCCGCGCGCGCGCGGCGCGCGGGTCGACCTCGAAATGCGGGCGCAGCCGTTCCTCGAATCGCATCTTCTCGATCTCGAGATACAGCTTCAGCGTCTCGAATTCCTGCTGCACCGTGACATGCGCGGTCGGCTCGTTGGCGAGCGTGTAGCGCAGGAAGGCGGACAGCCGCCCGAGCATCGCATTGGCGCGCTCGGTTTCCTTGAGCAGCACCAAAGTCGAGATCGAATTGAGCGTGTTGAACAGGAAATGCGGGTTGAGCTGATAGCGCAGCATCGCGAGCTGCGCCGACGACGCGGTGTTCTCGAGCGTGGCGAGCTGGTCGATCTGTTCCTCGACGATCAGATAGAAATTGATCCCGAAATACAGCGCGGTCCACCCCGCGAGCACGGTGAAGTTGAGGAAGATCGTGCCGAGCACGAGGCTGACCGTCAGCCCCGGGGTCGAGGATTTGATGAACGAGAAGGAGAAGGCGTCGAGCACCGCGTAGAGCAGGGTGGCGACCGCGAGTGTCGCGATCGTCAGCAGCGCCATTGCGAGTCGCGGCTGGCGGCGGTACATCTGGTACAGCGTCGAGAGCAGCAGCGTGATGCTGTAGCCGACGATCGATTCGATCACGACCGGGATGATGACCGAGACTTCGCTGGCGTTGGAGACGCTCGAGACGCCGCGCAGGATGAGATAGCCGGTCCAGCCGGCCGCCTGCAGCGTCCAGAAGGCTCGGCTCTTGTCCTCGAAGAACGGCCGCGAGAAGACGGTGGGCTTTGTGGTCAGCGGCATGGCGCGCGTTCTAGCCCGGCTGGCGGGAAGCGCAAAGCGCGCTATGATCAGGGCACGATGCCGCGCGGCAGATGCGGCCCGTACCCTTGGAAAGGATAGCCATGAACGACATGCCCGAGCGCGCGCAGTTCACCGCGATGGAGCACGGCACCCAGGCCGACTGGCGGATCATCGGGTCGCATTTCGGCGATTTCGCCAAGACCTTGCCGGGACGCGTGCTGACGCATCTCAAGCTGCTCGATGGCGACTACGGCGGGTTTCCGGTCGACCGGCTGCAACATTCGCTCCAGACCGCAACCCGCGCGCATCTGGATGGCCGCGACGAGGCGTATGTCGTGATGGCGTTGCTCCACGACATCGGCGACACGCTGGGGACGTATAACCACCCCGAGATCGCCGCCGCGATGCTGCGGCCATTCGTTTCGGAGGAACTCCACTGGATCGCCAATACGCACGGCGTGTTCCAGGGCTATTATTTCTTCCATTACATCGGCGCGGATCGCGACTTGCGTGAGGCGTATCGCGGGCATCCGCATTTCGAGGCGTGCGCGGAATTTTGCGAGAAATACGACCAGGCGGCGTTTGACCCCGCGTTCGAAAGCGCGCCGCTGTCGTTCTTCGAGCCGATGGTCGGGCGGCTGTTCTCGCGGCCGATCAATTCGATCTATGCAAAGGCGGCGGCTGAGGCGGGGGCGTTTTAGGCGAGGCGCAAGCCTTCCGTGCAGTCCCAGCTTCCGTTCGGGCTGAGCGAAGTCGAAGCCCTGTGCGTTGCGCAGGCCCTTCGACTTCGCTCAGGGCGAACGGGGGGCGGCATAGTGGCGGGCGCACCGCCCTTTCCAGGCAAAAAAAAGCCGCCGTTCCCGAAGGAACGGCGGCCAGTTGATCCAGGAAGCTTCGGAACGCGGCTTAGAAGGTGAAGCGCGCGCCGAGGCGGATCGTGTAGAGCGACTGCGTGATGTTCAGCGCGGCTTCGTTCGGAGCAACGAACGACGAGTAGCGATACTGAGCGCAC